>NZ_JACGYX010000001.1 GCF_014119005.1 Psychrobacter sp. GP33
AGTTTATATAAATAATAAAGCAAAGATAGCTCCCATTATAAAAATACGGTTAAGTAATTTTAAAAATAGAGGCAAGCTTATGTTAAGTGTAAAACACTTATCGAATGATGTAGCTGAACGTCAACAAGATATTCAGTCGGTGGCTGATATTGAAGCTATTATTCACCAGCAAGATATATGGACTTATGAGTCGCTTACTGGTTTGTTAACGCAAGACAGTGTAAAACTGCTCGTTGCTATTCATAAGACTAGTGAGAATCCAGGCGCAGTTGTTGGCTACTGTTTATATCAAGTAGTATTTGAGCAAGCAGAGATATTGCGTATCGGTACGCACCCTAACTATCAGCGTCAAGGTATCGCCTCGCAGTTATTCGCAACGCTTAATAATGAGTTGCAAGCTGATAAGATTGAGAGTTTGTTGTTAGAAGTACGTGCTGATAATGCGCCAGCAATAGCACTTTATCAGCAGCAAGGATTTGATGAGATTCACCGTCGCAAAGACTATTATCAACATTCACATAAACCAGCAATGGATGCACTTATTATGCAGCTTAGTTATGTTTAATAGCATTTGTTTAATGAGAATAATTTAGCAATAATAGGCTCATAATATTATAAATATTAAGTTATTAAGATTAGAGTGTTTATTGTGTTTATTGTGATGACTGTGATGACTGTGATGACTGTGATGACTGTGATGACTGTGATGACTGTGATGACTGTGATGACTGTGATGACTGTGATGACTGTGATGACTGTGATGACTGTGATGACTGTGATGACTGTGAATGACAGGATATATGAAAAAGGGCGATTAAAGGGGGGGCATGGAAGAGGAAGAAGGTTTGCAATCCTCAACGTTATGGATATAAGAGCTGTCTGTTTTCATACGTTTAAGAATATCAATACGCTGAGTTAATAACTCAACCATAAGGTTGATATTGGCTTGCTGTTTTTTAACTTGTTCTAGTTTTTGCTCAGTGACATAAAGCTGCTCACTAATATCGAGCTGCCCATCGTAATAATCATTCAAGCTGTCTTTAATTTCAGTTAACGTAAAGCCGATCGCCTGAGCACTCTTAATCAACTCAATGCGTTCGATACATTCTGGATGAAATTCAGTATATAGACGCGAACCCGCTTGGCGTTTACGAGATTTTAGCAGCCCAAGCTGATCATAATGGCGCACTGTATCTTTAGTAGTATTGGCTTGGTTTGCAAGTGCACCGATGAGCAAAAATGATGTATCTGGTATCATACAATAACCTCATAATTGCAAAAAAAATTTAAATTCGATAAAAATTGAGGTTGGTGGTAGTTTATTTTAAAGCTTATCGTTCTTTAGCTTCCAAGGCGCTAGTGTGTCTAAAAGGGCAACTGCCAGTGACTGATGAGAATTAGCCCGCCACTTTTCTGAACTGCTACCAATCAAAAGGTTTAGTTGCGCTAGAAAGTCCGCACGCAGTAAGGTAGTCGCGCCTAAGCTCATTAAATGCTCGTTAGGCAATTGACAATCCACTAACGCAACCTTACTTTGTTCGCATAAATGCATCAGACCCCAAAATGCTAATTTTGACGCATTGGAAGCACGATGAAACATCGACTCGCCAAAATAAATTTGACCTATTTTAAGCCCATATAAACCGCCTATGAGCTGCTTGTTCTCATCCCAGACTTCAATGCTATGAGCAAACCCGTAAGCATGCAGTTGAGTATAAGCATCGATCATCTCATCATGAATCCATGTATGTTCGCCTTCAGGTAGCTCATTGCTACGTGGCAAGCTACAGGCATGGATGACTTCATTGAACGCTTGGTCAAGTGTCAATTGCCAGCGTTCGCGTTTGGCTTGACGACGGAGCGATTTGCTTGGCAGATAGTCAGCTGGGACTATGACACACCGTGGTTCAGGGCACCACCATGCGATAGGCTCATCTTCATTAAACCATGGGAAGAGCCCTTGCGCATAGGCTGAAATCAAAGTTTCAGGCGATAAATCACCACCGACAGCCACCACACCGATACCATCGGGATCGACGGTATCAGGGTTCGGGAATTGATAGTGCCCAAGACTTCTCAACGTATTGCGAGCTGTCTCAGGCGCCATATCAGTAGTTAGAATGTCAGATAAGTTGTGCACCTATGCTTCTTTATCAGCAGTCAATGTTGAAGCGTAAGTATGATCTTGAGCAATGGTTTCGCCGATAGCATCCAAATATTTTTCAGCGTCGAGCGCTGCCATACAGCCCGTACCGGCAGAAGTAATGGCTTGGCGGTATACGTGGTCGGCGACGTCACCTGCAGCAAATACGCCTTCGATACTGGTCTGGGTAGCGTTACCGTTAAGACCACTATTGACGACGAGATAACCATCTTTCATTTCTAGTTGACCATCAAACAACGCAGTATTGGGTTTATGACCGATCGCGACAAACATACCAAATACGTCTAATTGCTTAGTGCTGCCATCAATCATAGATTCGATAACAACGCCATTAACGCCCATGTCGTCGCCAACCACTTCTTTCACGCTGTGGTTCCACTCAATTTTAACATTACCATTTTTGGCTTTTTCAAACAGTTTGTCTTGCAGGATTTTTTCAGAGCGTAAGCTGTCGCGGCGATGGACTAAGGTGACTTCGGCTGCGATATTAGACAAGTAAAGTGCTTCTTCAACAGCGGTATTGCCGCCGCCGATAACCGCCACTTTTTGGTCTTTATAAAAGAAGCCATCACAAGTTGCACAAGCAGAAACGCCCAAACCTCTAAATTTGGTCTCTGACTCTAATCCTAAATACTGGGCTGATGCGCCTGTTGAGATAATTAGGGCATCACAAGTATAGCTGCCATTATTACCCGTTAATTCAAAAGGACGCACATTTAAATTAACCGCATTGATATGATCATAAACGAGTTCTGTACCAAAGCGCTCAGCATGGGCTTTCATGCGATCCATTAATGCTGGACCCGTTAAATCATGCGCATCGCCCGGCCAGTTGTCCACTTCAGTGGTGGTGGTGAGCTGTCCGCCTACTTCCATACCGGTGACCATAACAGGTTTGAGGTTGGCGCGCGCCGCATAGACAGCTGCTGAATACCCAGCAGGTCCTGAGCCTAAGATAATAAGTTTTTCGTGACGTGGAGTAGCATTTGTAGTTACAGTGCTCATGGAGCTTCCTTATTAACAAGCAAAAGGTAAAGGGAAAAAGATCAGTGCTAGAATAATTAGTGCTAAAACAATCTGCGCTAAAATAAATTAATATTTGCTATTAATGACATCGCTGTTATAAATGCGAATATTATTGTAATACAGCGATAAATAGGGCAGTTGCTCATGCTAAGTGATACTAACATAAGGGCTTGGGGCAAAAAGTACAAGTTTGCTAAAATAAACATGGGTATCACTAGAACTAAAGTACGAGCGTCCATATGGTGGTATTAGGCAATAACGTGAGGGTTTCAATATGATGGTTTCAACGTTTTATCGCTTCAATGTATCAGTGTTTGAGTGCTGTTTTGGTCAATTTAAAGCGGTCTATATACGCCCATACCATTAACTGACTTGTTAACGTGTTTATTCAAAACACAGTCGCCACTTTCGCTGGGTATTTGTTATCATAAGTCGCGCAAGCGCTAGGCAGTGTCAATATCTATTATCCGCTGTCATATAACAGGTTAATGATGATAATAGTGATGTAGTATGACAGCGATATTAGCAAAGTATCGTTAGGAATTAATGTTCGTAAACTGTAGTGTGCTGCCGATGATTTTAAAACGACAATCTGTGCCGTGCGGTTGCTATATTTTACGCTATAATCCGCTGGCGATATACCTTGATGTTCGCTTAATAAGAGCTGGATAGCTATGTCATAATAGGCACATTCCCACCCTTGTAAAACAAGCATGTTATGTTGGCATGATTGGGCTTAATCATGCCCTGATGACCATTAAGTATTGATAATTTAGTGTTAAATAATGAGGCAGATCTTACGTGATATCAGCACCGCTTATTGAGTATTTAAAAAAGGGCGTATTTACCATCTTAGGGTTAATGCTGGCCGTCTATTTGTTTGTGATTTTGCTGACCTATACCAGTAATGATCCCAGTTGGTCGCATATCAGCAGCGATATGACCACAGTTAATAATACCGGTGGGGCAATGGGCGCGTGGCTGTCGGATTTACTCTATAGCTTTTTTGGCTTTGGCGCATGGTGGTTGCTGGCGTTTTTGATTTATGAGTCTATCTTAATATGGTGGGATAATAAACCGGCATTTTGGGTGTTACGTTTGGTGGCTTATGTATTTTTATTATTAAGTGCCAGCGCGCTTATTGCTCAGTTTATGACCGTCTTGCAACCGAGTGCAGAGACCGTCAGCACAGGAATTAAGGGTTTGACGGGTGGCGTGATTGGCACTGAGTTACAAGTGCGCTTGGCTCAACTCTTGACTGCGTGGGGAAGCTTGTTGTTTTTAACGCTATTTGTGGTGATTACGGCAACTTTTGCCTTTAACATCCATTGGACAATTTTTTATCAAAAACTCACCACCTTGTCATGGCTGGGTTCTGGGATTAAAAATGATGCACAAGATGTGCTCAGTACTGGTGCAAAATCTAGCCGTCAGCCAAGTGCTAAAAGCAGACGCTCACGGGTGCAAGATGGTAAAGATTTAATCATTAGTAAAATAACTCAAAAACGCCCTGACTATGGACAGTTGCCGTTAGAGCTACAGCCTGATGCAAATGGTTCATCCCAAGGTAGCTTACTTCATGACAGCAATAATGGTCAATCAGCGGACAGTCAAGCGCGATTTAGTGGTGTGCTTACTGACTTTTTAACCCAGTCTGGACTGGGTGAGAGTGTAAAGGCGTCTGTACAACAGGCCTCAGACCGAGCAAAAGCCGCGATAAATCAGGAATCGGCAGAAGCCCTCAAGCCTAGTTACAATAGTAATCGCGCTGCTAATAACCAGAACGCGCATAACGCGGACAACTATACGGTGAATGCTGGTGTTAAAACTAATCCTAACACTAGCCACAATACTGTCTCTAGCACCAGCGTCGCCCGTAAGGTTGAGCCCAGCTTTGCGTGGAATGATGCCAGTACTGTTGAGGACTTATTAGCCCAAGAAGCTGTTGTTGCCCATGGTCACTCCCATCCGCTTCCTGCCTCTAGCGATGAGGAAAAACTTGCTCAATCCATAACTGATAAGCCTGCAACGACTGAGCCTAGAGCCACAGAACCTAAAGCTACCGCGCCTATTAATAGTACAGTGGTAGCGCCTAAACCATCAAATGACTTATCAGCGGCTATAGAAACGCCCGTTGTTGAAAGCCGTACTGAGTTTACAAATACGACGACAGATAACACAAAGCCGCCGAGCAAAAATGTTGATGGTTTAGCAGCAACAGGGCTTACAGAGCATGAGTCAGTTTCAGCACCAACTACATTAGAAACGTCGTTTACAGCTGATACACCGCGCTCTAGGGTCAAAGCTGCTGAACCAACAGCGCCAGTAGTTAATGAACGTTTAACGCATGAGCCAGCAGATACCGAAGCGGATACACCAGATGTCTTTGCGGCTATGGTATCGCAAACCTCTATTCCACAAGATATGACACCGACCAATACGCCACCTGCCAATCCAAAAGCAACACTAACGGCAACGGATGCGCTTGTTAATGACGCTCTTATTAATGAGAACAAAGATAATTCATTGGTAACTTCAAAACCTAGCATCAGCTTTGCCGTGCCAGAGGGCAACAGTAGCAATCATATTACCGATATGATGCCTGACGAGACAGATGATGAGTTAGATGCCCCAGTCATGCCGGAGATCCATGATGATACCGCATTTTCTCAGCGCTCCCGTTCCATGCAAACGGCAGCGTACCGCGCGCAGTTAACGCCGATTCCTGCCTTATCTATCTTAGATAAGCCTGACCCCAATCATCAGCCAAGCTATACTACCGTTGAACTTGAGCAGTTATCAGAATTACTGGAAATTAAACTACAAGAATTTAACGTTAAAGCAAACGTGGTCAATGCGATTCCTGGGCCAGTGGTTACAAGATTTGAAGTTGAGCTTGCGCCTGGGGTAAAAGCCAGTAAGGTTACTGGTATCTCACGTGATTTGGCGCGCTCCTTGTCGATGGCGTCTTTGCGCGTGGTTGAGGTCATTCCCGGTAAGCCGTATATTGGTATTGAAGTGCCGAACAAACAGCGTGAAATGGTGCGCTTAATTGAGCTGCTGGATACCGAGAAATTCAAAGATACTAAATCGCAAATTAGTATCGCCATGGGTAAAGATATCGGTGGCAAGCCCATCATTAGTGACCTTGCCCGCGCGCCACATATGTTGGTTGCCGGAACGACCGGTTCTGGTAAGTCGGTACTGGTCAATTCCATGTTGTTATCCATGTTACTAAAATACACGCCTGAACAACTGCGTCTTATTTTGATTGACCCTAAGCAGCTTGAGTTGGCGAATTATAACGACATTCCGCATTTGCTCACGCCTGTGGTCACCGATATGACCGAGGCTGCAAGTAGTTTGTCGTGGTGTGTGGCAGAGATGGAGCGTCGTTATTTTCTGATGAGTGTGCTCAAAGTGCGTAAATTGAGCGACTTTAATAGAAAAGTACGCGCCGCTGAAAAATCCGGTAATCCAATACTCGACCCATTATGGAAACCCAATGACAGCGTTAGTATCAGCCAAGCGCCCAAGATGAAAACCTTACCGATGATTGTGATTGTCGCTGACGAATTTGCCGATATGATTATGCAAGTCGGTAAGCAGGCAGAGGAGTTAATCACCCGCCTTGCACAAAAATCACGAGCGGCAGGGATTCATTTAATATTAGCCACTCAGCGTCCCTCAGTTGATGTGATTACCGGATTAATTAAAGCCAATATCCCTGTCCGTGCCGCGCTACGCGTGAACTCAAAAGTTGACTCGCGCACGATTTTGGACAGTGGCGGTGCCGAAGATATGCTGGGCAATGGCGATATGCTGTTCTTAGGACCGGGACAAATTGAACCGGACCGTGTGCATGGCGCGTATGTTAGCGATGAAGAAGTGAATAGCGTGTGTGATGCGTGGCGAGAGCGTGGCGCGCCCGATTATATTGACAATATGGCAGGTAATTTTGAGCTGTCCAGTATCGGCAGCGGCAGTACGGGCAGTCCGTCTGGTGAAGACGATGATCTTTATAACGAAGCGGTTGGCTTTATTATGGAAACCCGTAAAGTCTCCGCATCAAGCATTCAGCGCAAATTTAGCATTGGTTACAACCGTGCAGCGCGTATTGTTGACTCAATGGAAGAAGCAGGAATCGTCAGTCCGATGGGAAAAAGTGGCAAGCGTGAGTTGCTGATGTGATGTAAAGAGCGATTGC
Organism: Psychrobacter sp. GP33; assembly: GCF_014119005.1. Lineage (GTDB taxonomy): Bacteria > Pseudomonadota > Gammaproteobacteria > Pseudomonadales > Moraxellaceae > Psychrobacter. The sequence goes on from NZ_JACGYX010000001.1 coordinate 7,398, forward strand.
TTATTGTTGTAAAAGCGAATCATGAGAGTGGTTCGCTTTTTTATGAGAGTTTAAAAAGCTATTTATAAATATTTAAAGAGTTATGATAATGCTAAACGCTAAACTATGAATATCGCTAAATATAAAAGGAAATTATGGCTATGTTTAAAGAATATACGCATTATGATGCGCTAGGATTAGCAGAATTAGTCAAGTCAAAACAAGTCAGCGCTAAAGAGTTGTTGGACGCTGCCATTCATCAAGCCAATAAAATTAATCCAACATTAAACGCTATTATCCACCGTTTCGATGAGCGCGCTTATCTGGCAGCGCAACAAGGATTGCCACAAGGAGCATTTACTGGCGTCCCTTATTTACTCAAAGACTTGTCGTTCTATTTTGCAGACGAGCCGTTAACCATGGGCAGCCGCAGTATTCATATTGTCCCAAGTCAAGACAGCGAAATTGTCAAACGTATGAAAGCCACAGGATTGAACACCTTTGGCAAAACCAATACGCCGGAATTTGGGTTAATCATTACCACGGAACCCAAAGCGCATGGCGCAACGCAAAACCCGTTTAAAAAGGGCTATAGCTCTGGCGGGTCATCTGGTGGTAGTGCTGCTGCTGTGGCAAGTGGTATTGTACCGATGGCAGGTGCGGGTGATGGTGGCGGCTCAATTCGCTTTCCTGCGGCGTGGTGCGGGGAATTTGGATTTAAGCCCAGTCGTGGGCGCAATCCTATAGGACCATCATTTGGTGAAGGCTGGGATGGCGCGATTGCCGACCATGTGATTAGTCGCAGTGTGCGTGACAGCGCTGCCATGCTGGATGCCACAAGCGGTTCTGAAGTGGGTGCGCCTTATGTAATAGCTCCGCCTGAAGGCACCTTTTTACAGGCAGCCATGCGCGCACCACGGCGGTTGACTATTGCCTTACATCAACAGCCATTGGTTGCCGATACGCTCGTAGATAAAGAAGTGCTTGCTGTGCTTGAGCGAACCGCTGCGCAACTCGAAGCCATGGGTCATCGTGTAATTCCTGCTGAACCGGCTATTAATATTGACAAATTTTGGCATGATTTTATGGTGGTTATCTGTGCCCATACTGCCTTTACCATTGATAATATTGAACGCTGTTTTGGCACTGCACATATCAGTAATCTCGAACCGCAAACTTATAATATGGCGTTGCTTGGACGCTCATTATCAGCCGTTGACTTGGTGCATGCTAAGCAAGGCTGGCATGATAGTCAGTATCAAACGGGCAAATTGCTTGAGCAATACGATATGATTTTGTGCCCGACTATACCAACGCCTGCGGTTAAACATGGTGTCTTGCCACCCAGCTATTTGGACGAGTTATTAATGCGTAGTGCTGGCGTGGTTAATAAAGGATTTAGTATTGGCAAATACGCTTTTAGTTCAGGATTGATTGAACAGTTAAGTCATCCCGTTTTTAGTAAAATGGCATTTACCTTATTAGGCAATGTTACTGGATTGCCAGCCATGTCTGTGCCAGTCGGTATGAGTAAAAAAGGCTTGCCCATTGGGATGCAGCTGATTGGAAGAATGAATGATGAGACCACATTATTTAGCGTAGCAGGAGAGATGGAGCGCGCCGGAATGTTTACCAAACCAGCTTTTAGTTGATAACAAAGTAAAAAACAACAAGATAACAATTAAAAATAATGGGATGCTTAATTAAGCATTCCTAATCAAAACGATAAATATCCATACCCAAGCTATGATGTGCCATGCTTTCATGAATGACAGATACGCGCTGACCAGCACCTAATGCAAAAAATAGCGGTAATAAGTGTTCATCACTTGGATGGATATGTTGATAATTGGGATATTGCTGCCAATCTAAAGCCGTTGGAATATCAGTTTTGAGCTGTCGTAGTAGCCATACTTTAAACTCTTTTGCTGCTTCATCAATGCTCTCTGCTTGCCAACGTAATGCTTGTAAATTATGAGTGATATTCCCTGAGCCAATAATCAAAATCTGCTGTTCACGAAGCTGTGCAAGTTGCGCCCCCAACTGATAACAGGCAACACTGTCATAATGCTGTGGCAAGGATATCTGCACGATAGGAATGTCAGCGTCTGGATAGACATGCCGAAGGGGTGCCCACACTCCATGATCACAGACCCGTACCGGATTGATACTGCAACGAATACCGCGCGCGCTTAGCTGCTGCGCCAAGGATTCGGCAAGGGCTGGTTGCCCTGATACAGGATATTGTAATTGATACAGCTCGCTATCAAAGCCTGAAAAATCATGCCAAGTCTTCGGTTTAGGGTTACTACTGACTTCAAGCTTGGCAGATAACCAATGTGCGGACATGATGACGATTGCCTTTGGTTTGGGCAAATTATATCCGATTCGGGTAAGGGCATGAGTGGTTGCGGAGTCTTCTATAGCCAGCGTTGGCGCGCCATGCGAGATAAAAATCGCGGGTAGCCGCGCAGCATTGGTCAGCCCAATGGGCATATCTGCCCATGCAACTGCGCCAGTAATAGGTGCATCAGTTTTTGCCGTATCATGATGGTTGTCATGATAAGAATCACGATACTGGGAAAGAATAGATTTTATTGGTTTTGAATGGCTCATATGCCCTGTATTAGGGCATAGGCTGGTTTTTCAATCTCTTTTACGCGCGATATTTTATGAATGTTTACTTGCCACATATTTTATCTAATAGTGCTATTTATCAATTGCCACGGTGATAAGGGTGGTTGTGATTGATACTCATGGCTCGATATAATTGTTCCATTAATACCACGCGCACTAACGGATGCGGTAACGTCAGCGCAGACAACGACCATTTTACATCTGCCGCTGCCAACACTTCGGGCGACACGCCATCGGCACCGCCAATTACCAAGGCAATATCATCGCCTTGCTGCATCGCATCGGCAAGCTTTTCTGCCAAGCCTTCAGTCGATAGCATTTTACCTTTAACATCCAATACCCACAGCTGCTCCCGTCCAGCGGTCGCATGAGCGGCAAGTATTACTTGACCTTCCTGTTCGCGGTATTGGGCTAAATTTGCATCCGATGGATTCTTGGCGCGTTTGGCTGCGGTAAGCTCCACAATCTCAGTACTAAGCATCGGCTGGATACGTTTATAATATTCATTAAAGCCAGTTTGCACCCAGCTTGGCATCTTATTACCAACGGTTAAGAGACGTACTTTCATGACCAATTATCCTTGCTATTTATTCTTAGAAGCTTTTACTTATCATCAATATTATGATGAAAATGGCACTTATTCTACGTAAATAAAGTCAATACGTCTCACTTTTTTCTTGTCTTGCAAAAGCATTAGTTATGAATCCGTTAATGGCAATAGCGTTTCGGAAACCGTATCGTTATAAGCGGCTTTTGCATTTTTGGTAATAATGGTCAAAGTTGCATCTGACTCAAAAACAATGGCTTCAATCTCGTTTAAATTGCGGATACCTTCTGCTCGCATAGCGCTTTCAAGCTCTTGTTGGGTCAAGCGTTCTGCACGCATGGCATCAGACAAGTATTGCCCTTGATAAAACACAATACGCGGTTCAGATAAAATCACACTGCTAAATGGCGCTGAGATAGAGGCATATTTAGTCACTAAAAACTGTAAGACATACAGCACCACAATGGCTGAACCGCCTTCGACAAAAGGAATATCCTCGAGCAAAATAGTGCTGGCACCCAATGAGCCAATCATGACGGTCACAATCCAATCAAAATTATTGAGCTGTGAGGTCGAGCGCTTGCCAGAAATCTTGGTGATAAGGACGATAAGAATATAGACCATCACCGCAGTAATGATGATGCGTCCAAGGTTGTCGATATTGTCAAAAAATAACATATCCATAATACTGTCTCCTCATAATCATGTCGCGCTATGAATACAGTCTGTTCTTATGTTGCTAGTTTTTATACGGTCAATTTTTATACTGCGAGTTTTAGACTATAACAACAGCGTAACGGATTTTTGGAAACAATGGTGCAACAAATTTGTAGCGTGTCTGGCGAAAAAAGCATAATGAGTCGCTGAGCTTTTATCTATGAAGCAGTACTGGGCGCTAATACGCGATTAAATATCCAAATGCCCAAACGCGCGCTTACCAGAGTCAGCACCACGATCATCATTAGCGCACCCAGTAATGGTAAAGGCTGCTGTTGAGTCATCTCCAAAAGTACCTCACGGCTAACCGCATCAAAGAGCCAAAACCACAGTATCAATAAATAAATCCCAGTCAGTAACCAGACAACGCCGACACTCGCCACGGTCAGTCGGTTGATTTCACTACGATTTAAAGCGCGGTGCTGATGCTTCGTAAACTTAAGAACGGCGATATATGCTCCGACCAAAATAGACAGCACGGTGACCAGTTGGGCGCTAAGAGCAATTTTGCTCTGTATTAACATAAATATAGAGGTAGCAAGAATATAACCAATGGCAAAAAAACGCACAGAAGGCGTTAATGTAGGCATTTTTGACGCTGTATGAGACTCTGAGGTTGTACTAGATTTATTAATATTAAGTGGTGTGCGTGACATAAGCTAACCTGTGTTGGGATTAAATATAATAAATGTTAAGGCAATGAAAGCGCGTTTTACTAATGTAGACATTTACTAATGAAGCAGTTTGACCGTTAAGTGGTGTATAAACAATGCATCACTGCTGCGCCGTCCAATCAAGGAGCGCGTCTAATACCGGTCTGGCGGTATAGGCATTTAAAGACTGTTCAGTATTAATAATACCAACTACCGCATAATCTTGCCCCGATTGACCTTTGACATACCCTGCCATTGAAGTAACGTTATCTAATGTACCTGTTTTTATCCACGCGCGTCCAATCGCTGCTGACTCAGGCAAGCGCTCGCTATGAGCTGCAATGGTTCCGCTAACCCCAGCGAGACCTAGCGAGCTGACGTAAGCGCCAAAGCTTGGATGATCGTAAGCGTAGGTTAATAACTCGTTAAGGTTAGCAGCGGTAACGGTGCACTCGCGGCACAGCCCTGAGCCATTGGTCATTATCGGTGGCGCAGTGGTTAAATGGGTTTGCCACCAGTCATTTAGGGTGGCTAGTGCTTGAGAATAATCCGTAGATTTTGGCATACCAAATTGATATAAGCTGGTAGATTTATCAGCGACATTATTTGGCGTATTGGTTGATTTTGGCGTATCAGCTTTGATGGTTGCGGCTTTACGATACGCATCTATTGATAGGGCTACTTGCTCGGTCATAACATTATTGGAAAAATGGTTGATATCATAAATTTGTTCAGTCAGCGTTAATGATGGGTAGCTGACAATCGGTAATGGTGATACGGGCAAGGCGGCTAAGCCACGCTTCGCTTGTGCATTATTGGCAGTTTTTAGAGTATTGCGTGCCTGATAGGGTTTCTCTTGAGCAATCACATTGCCGCTTAACGTATTGCCAATTGCTTGCCATTTTTCAGCAATAACACGGACGGCGAAGTCTTTGGCGTCAGGATAGGCAACATAAAAGATATGCTCACCGCAGCTTTCAGGCAAATTGGCATTAAAAGTTAATTTATCGGTCTGCCATTGCGGTGCTAAGCTGTAGCTGGCTTGTGAACAGGCAGCCGTTCGAGTATCAATCACGCTAGGCATCTGATAATTTGCCAGTTTTGGGGTATAAGTCAGCTGTGCTTGCCCGCTATCCAGTGGATAACTGTGAATACCCATACTGCTAAAATTGACTAAAAAGCCGTCAGGACTGGCGTTATAGGGTCGTAGCGGCGCGTTGTCAAAAGCAGCAGGATTTTTGCTGACACTATGGAAAATAGCGCTATCGACAATAATATTACCCTCAATATGTTGAATACCGGCTTTTTGTACACGGTAAAGCAGTTGCTGCACGCGCTCATGGGTCATTTTTGGGTCACCACTGCCTTGAATAATCAGGTCACCAAGCAACTTGTTACCAATAATCATACCTGAATGATATACCCGCGTTTGCCAGACAAAATCAGCACCTAGCGTATCAAGTGCAATGAAACTGGGAATAAGTTTCATAGTGCTGGCAGGTGTTCGGGAAACATCAGGCTGATATTTAATAAGCGATTTTAGATTGGCTTTAGGGGCAGGCTTGGTATCATTTGGACTGGTTTGATGGGGGATAACAAGTGTTGGTAAAACAGGCGGTGGGTTTTCAATACTTTGATAAGTATAAGTATCATCGGTATAACTATGAAGTTTGCGCTCTTGCTTGACGATGTCTTTTTTATCAATAACGATGGCTGTTGGCTGAGTGATTTTGTTATTATTTTGCTTGTCATTACTCGATGCATTACTTTTAGGCACTGCGTTTTTATGAGTTGCATTGGTAGCTGGGGTAATAGTTGTATCTGCTTGCAAATCAGTACTACTGATTTGAGTTGCGCCATCATTTTTAGTATCAATTACTTTAATAATGGGCGGTAAACGACTGGCAGTTTTTTCACCCACTGGAGTGACAATAATACTGATATCCGTAGGTTTCAAAGCCGCGCGGGTTAATGCCGCTTGAATGGTATCGGGCAAAACTGCATGCGCACTCACAGAGGCGAGAGTCGTCACAGCGCCTAATAAGCTGAGCTTGAATAACTGCCCGTGCTGAGCCTGCAAAGATGATACAAGGTTTAGTGAACGCGAATAAAGGGTCGTAGAAAGGATACGCATAGAATATCTGTCGTCAGCTGGCAAAAAGCATCTATAGTACCATGAGAGACATAGTTGGCGTAGTGGATAGACCAAACCTTCCTAGACATTAGCGCAAATGCAAAAACGCCATAGCAGTCATTACCGCATCATTATAAGCATCATGTGTGCCCAGCTCAGGGATGTCATAATGCGCTAAAATATTGGTCAAATGCTGCGATGGATTGGGTGCGCTTTGGTCAGGATTGCCCATACGCCGACTATATAATTCGCGTACATCAATCACGTCATTAGGTAGCGACGTGCCCATATAGCGCTTAACTAAAGGGTTTAAAAAAGCGGTATCTATCTGCGGACAAAATCCAACGATAGGTCGATTATTGATAAAAGGCAGTAGTATCGCAAGCATCTCATCGTAACTCATACCATGCTCAACGTCAGCGGTTCGCAGACCATGAATGACAATGGTATCGCGATTCGGCATAACGGGTGGTCGGCAGACCAAATGCAGACCATTACCTGTGTCAATCGTATCGCCATTTACATGAATGGCGGCAACAGACAGTAGGTGATGTTTACGCGGATTTAAGCCGGTCATTTCACAGTCGATTGCAACCCATTGCCCAGGCAGTGGCAGTGCAAACATTGATGCCAGCTCTGGACGCTGCAATTGCGTCTTTTGCCATGAAGACGATAACTGTTTTAGCCAGCTCATAAGTAATCTCCCCTTATGTTTATTGACTTTTAACCATACATTTTAAAATATTATTTTTAAAAGAGAGCCTTTAAAGCACAGTCTTTAAAATAGAGCCTTTAGAATATAGCTTTTAAATTACCTCAAGCCGATAATGGTGAAGCAACTGGTTTTTAAAGCTTTTTACTACGGACAGACACTCTTTTAATGCATCGCGTTCAAGAGCAGATAAAGTCGTGGGGTTCACTTGCCGTGCGTGTTTATCTTCTGTCACCAGCGCCACAGTTAAGCGCTGAGCCATAAAAAATTCTAACGCTTCACCTAAGGTATCGGCGCGCTCTTGGCTTAAGGCATGCGCTTGTACCAATCCTTTTAGCCGATTTTTAGTACTGGGCACTTGCAAAATATTATGCTCCAATGCTAGCGCTCGAATTCCATGAACGATGGGAAATATACCGGCTTTTTTAAGGTCGATATCAGACGAGCTGGTCTTACCTAATAGTGGGACAAATTTTTGCCACCATTGATTTATATCACCAAATTGTAAAGCGGCACGAACAAAGTGACGCACGAACATAGGCTCTGCCAGCTGATGGGAAATGATAAGATGCGCGCGTAACTGAGAGAGTAATTGCTTATCACCACACACATAGTCGCCATCTAATATTGCAGAGATGTATATGCTATGCATGGGGTCAGTATTTTTAAACCATAGACTAATTTGCGCGTTGAACTGCTGGAGTGGTTGTCGCCACATCGGATTGGTCATCATCATATTGCCATCGCACAATGGATAACCGAGCGTTGCCAGATGTTGATTAAAGGTTTCTGCGAACTGTGCTAAATCTGGATGCGAAAAACCATCTTTAATAATAAGCGCATTGTCTTGATCGGTACGCATGATTTGCTCACCGCGACCCTCTGACCCCATCACAATGACGCAGGTATTTTTCATTACCTCATCTGGCACGATCAGTTGCCAAAGTTTAGTAAAAACTTGCGCATTTAGCATTTGTACCATACGGCTAATAATACTGATTTTTACACCATTTTGATGCTGTGCGCGGATATAACGTCCTATTAAATCGACTGCCTTATGTAGGCTAATCAAGTCGTCTGCTTGCTCAATTTGGAGACTAATCAGCTGGGAATGATGCCCAATATGAGCAAGCAAATCGCTTTGTGCCAATATACCAGTCACTTTCCCCGTATCATCGATGACAGGCAGCCGATGAATGCGGTAGCGAGTCATGGTTAGTAGCGCCTCGCCAATGTCATCCTTACTATCAATGGTGTGCAAATTAAAGCTAGCATAATGCTGGCATGGTGTAGTAGCAGAGTTTTGCGCTTCACTCACTGCGCGGCAAATGTCATTATCCGTTAAAATGCCAAGTGTACTTGCTACCGTATCTTGCTCTGCAATGGCAGTTGGGCGTACCAAGACATGTTTTAGCCCAGCATCGGTCATGAGGCGCGCGGCTTGCTGTAAACTGCTATCAGCATCAATCATCCGAACGGGTAACAAGGCAACATCGGTCACCGGTTGCAGCATAATTTGCTGCACTTCTTGCTGAGCCGTATACTGAGTAAGTCCTAAAGAGGGATTTGGAGAATGGCGTCGCTGCTCTAACGCTTTTAGACGCTCTGATAAATTATCGGATAATAATTGACGGAGCAAATGGTTTTGGGCGCTGACTTTATTCAGCGCGCTGCCATCGACTTGTAATAACAACGTGTCTTCTATCGCGTGATAGTGATACGTTGCTCCATTTAGCTCATCAGCGTTACTTATAGGGGAGTGTGACAAATCAGCATCTACTGCACTAGTAGTGCTTAACTGAATATCAGAAGTTTTAGGCAACCGCCGACTGTCGAACCAATCATTATTATTGAGTTGTTCAGAATGATTGCCACCCAAATAAGAAGCAACAAATTCACCATTAAGGGTTTGCTGAATATGACCTTTTAATACCACAAAAAAATATTGAAAATCTTCGATAGGCAACGTTTCATTGGTGGCAAGATAGCGCACCTGGGTATGTTTTTTAAGGCTTAGGCGCTCAGCAGGGGTTAAGATATCAAAAGGTGGCTGAGCAAAATCAAGATGGGGCATGGCATCATCCTTGATAACTGTATAAGACGTAAATGGCGACTATTAATATAGCAATATCTCACTATAGCACTATCTGCGCCTTGCTTAGGCCTTTATCCCTAATCAAAGAAAGGTTATTGCTTTAGTTATGGTTTTTTGTAGATAAAGTTACTTTGTCGATTGGATTGATGGCATTTCTTAAGTTAATTAGATGTTTTGGGCATTTAGCATCTTACGTATGCGGCTAATTGCCTCGCGGCTCTCCTCAACACTAGCGACAAGAGCAACACGTATGTAGCCTTTACCCGGATTATCACCATTCACTTCACGAGATAAATAGCGACCGGCCAAGGCATGAATATTGGCTTGCTCATATAAAGCTTTGACAAAAACCTCATCATCGCCATCAAACTGCTCTGGCACTTTTATCCAAAAATAAAATCCTGCTTCCGGCATCCGTAAGTCTAGTAGGTCGCCAAGCTCGGTCATCCATAAGGCAAACTTTTCTTGATACAGCGTACGATTTTGCGCCACATGCTTTTCATCTTGCCATGCAGCAATAGAGGCAAGTTGGTGTGGGACGGGCATCGCACAGCCTTGATAGGTACGATATTGCAGATAAGATTTTAAAATAGACGCATCACCAGCAACGAATCCTGAGCGTAGCCCCGGTAGGTTTGAGCGTTTTGATAATGAATGAAAGACCACACAATTTTTAAAGTCATGACGACCTAGGTTGGCACATGCTTGTAACAAGCCAATCGGTGGTTCTTTAAAATACAGCTCGCTATAACATTCGTCACTGGCGATAATAAAATTGTATTTATCAGACAGGCGAATGAGCATTTCCCAATCGTCCATAGTCATGACTGCGCCCGTTGGATTATTTGGGCTACAGATAAATAACAGCTGCGTTTGTGCCCAAATCTCGTTGGGTACAGCGCGGTAATCACCTTTAAATCCATTAGTTGCAGTACAGGGTACAAAGTAAGGCATGGCTTGTGCCAATATTGCCGCGCCTTCATAGATTTGATAAAACGGATTGGGCATGACAACAAATGGTGGCTGCTTATCTTTTAAGGTATTTATAGATGTGCTTTGCTCCACCGTATCGTCATGATTGACTACTGCTTGTACAAAGCTAAAAATCGCCTCGCGAGTGCCCATAACTGGCAGTACTTCGGTATTAGCATTGACATGATGCAGGAAAAATCGACGCTCTAGCCAATGGGCTATGGTTTGGCGCAGCTCAAACAGACCGTTGGTAGTTGGATATTGGCATAATTTGTCCAAGTTTTCTCGTAGTACGTCCAGAGCAAATTCAGGCGGCGCGTGTTTTGGCTCGCCGATACCAAGCTTGATCTCATGATAGGCATGGGCTGGGGTGCTATTTTCTAGTAAGGTCGCCATCTTGGCAAAAGGATAGGGATGCAGATAAGATAAGTTGTGATTCATAGGGTGGCTAACTATAATGAACGAATGATAATAAAATTATAACGAAAAATTACATTTAAGCAGTGTAGCACTTCTCATATTTTTTGTCTTTTTCTTCTTCTCTATATTGGTAGCGACAGCGCTGTTATGAGCACCATGCCTTTTATAGTCTTCATGTTATAACCTTTATAAATCAGTTACGATCAGTCAATGATTTCGACTGCTATGGCTTTATCTATAGTTATGAGCTTGTAATTATAAACTCGTCGTCATTTCTTATAGATGTAGAGCAGAGATACTGTGCAACGCTACAGCATATCAATATAATAACTGCCCTTTTAGCCAGCGGGTTATTTCACAAGTTATTTCAAGGATAACGAACATGCCCATTTTTTCTAATAATGGTGAGCGGCGTACTTCATTTTATCAAGAGTTACAACGACGCGAGCAGCAGTGGTGGCAAGCGCGCCATCGCTTGATTACCCTGCAAGAGCGCGAGATGTTTTGGTTTGGGGAAAACAGTCTGATTATGTGGCTAATGTGGCAACTGGTCAGTTATGTGGGGGTCGCGCTGGCGCTCATGCTGCTGAGTAAGCTGTTCGAGGTACATTTATACCTCTGGCAATATATAACAGTATTTGGGGTACAAACGGCATTTTTTATTCTGATGTTTGTAATGAAAGGGCGACTTGCCAATCTGATGCAAGACAATATTCATAAGGCGGATTTGGTTCGTGAACAGATGCTTAATGAGATGGTCATTTTGGCATCCGATAGTATTTTCCCAGACATTCACGCGCAATCGCCTATTTCACTTCAGCATATTCATGAGCGGTATGATGCGCAATTGCGGTTGGCAAGCCTGCAATGTCTGCTACAAAAAGAAATTGATGCCGGACGGTTGCTTCTATCGCAGCACGAGATAGAAGCGCGAATATTACCGCCTGAGCTTGCGGACGCTGAGTTATCGCCGCATGCCAGTGGTATGATATATAAAAGCCTGTTACAAATGCAGTAATTCTAGCCTTCACTTATACTTGATGATTCAATATTACTTTGCCATATTATCTGGAGGTATGATTAGGACATCTATTAATGTCTTTTTCAGGGTGGCAAGCTTCGTCTCTGACAAGGGTTTATCCTGCTGATCGCTGATATAAAACATGTCTTCTGCGCGCTCACCTAATGTGGTGATGCGCGCTGCGTGTACCTCAATCTCTTGCTGCAAAAATACTTGCCCAACGCGCGCCAATAACCCCGGTTGGTCAAGGGTTTGTAAGCTCATAATATGCTGATTTGATGCCTCATTAAATTCAAAATGAATGACGGTTGGCACATGAAAGTGTCTTAGATGCCGTGGTATACGTTTGGTAGTCAGCTTAGGCACGGTTGGATTCTTAAAGGCATCAATCAAGCGCTGAATCAGCTCTTGCTGACTGTCTTTATCAACCAGTAACGTGCCGCTACGATCCAATAATACATAAGAATCCAAAGCAAAATTACGCGTGGCAGTAATAATACGTGCATCTAAAACGTCCAAATTCATCTGGTCAAAAACTGCCATCGTGACGGCAAATAAATTGGCTTGGTCTTGAGTGTAAACAAACACTTGTACCGCATCAAGCGCCAGCTCGCGATGTTCACGCAGGACTATTAACGGCGCACTGTCAGCATCAGAGGCGCGCCCAATCGGGGGATGGTTTAATATAGCGCGGGTATGCCATAAGATATCGGTTGCAATCTCCCGCAAAAAATACTCATCGCCCAAGTCATCCCATAATCTCAGCACCTCGTCACGATTCATCTGCGTGCCATCTATATTGCTTTCTTCGACACTCGATTTATCAATTCCTTTATCAACACTGTCGAGCAGCGCCAAAGCTTGCTTGCGTGTGGCGCTAATCATGTCTTGCCGATTGGTCGGCGCATCAATATCGGCACGCAAAATGCGCCGCGTTTGCGAGTATAGCTGTTTGAGTAAGGTGGCGCGCCAGCTGTTCCAAAGCTGTGGATTAGTGGCATTCATATCCGCAACCGTCAACACGTATAAGTGATTTAAATGGGTAACGTTGCCCATTAAATTGGCAAAAATCGTTACTACTTCTGGGTCGGAGATATCCTTTTTCTGTGCAGTCGTCGACATTAATAAATGATGACGGGTAAGCCAACCTACAAGTTGCGCATCTGCATCGCTCATCCCATGAGTAAGACAAAACTCAATTGCTTCTGTCTCCCCAAGCTGACTGTGATTGCCGCCACGACCTTTGGCAATATCATGGAACATTGCCGCCAGTACCAAAATCTCTTTACGTTCAATACGCTGATAAATGGCACTGACTAGCGGAAACTCCTGCTGCAAACTTGGGTCAGTAAAGCGATGTAAAATCCGTATTAAAAATAAAGTATGCGCATCGACCGTATAACGATGGAATAAATCGTATTGCATCAGCCCCGTTACATGCGCGAACGAGGGAATATAATTTCCCAAAACCCCATAACGATTCATGGTACGCAGACGGTGAAATAAGTAATTTTGCTCTTTAATATTGGCTAAAAATAACGCTTGATGTTCGGGATTATCGCGATAATTTTGGTCAATACCGCGCGCGGCAATCTTTAACGCCCGCAACGTTCGCGTCCGCACATTTTTAATGCCATATTGCCCCATTAGCAAAAACATCTCTAAAATGGCTTCAGGATGCTGAGCAAAAACCCTATGATGCGCAATAGCAATATGCTCACCCACCTGACTAAAATGCGCATTTAAGGGGCGTTTAATTGGGCGCTCATCATCAGGCAGACTTGGTTCTATAATCGTCTCATAATAATGATTGGTTAGCATCTCAGACAATGTCGATATCTGCATGGCACAGCGATAATAATCGCGCATAAAACGCTCTACTGCTGCATTGGGTGCATCATCTGGCTGAATCTCATAGCCCATGCGCTCACCAATATCACGCTGATAATCAAAAAGTAGCCGATTCTCATTACGTCCGGTTAATTCGTGCAAATAGTGACGAATTTGCCATAAAAAGTTTTCGGCAAAGGTCAGCTCATCGAACTCTTTTTCGGTCAAAAATCCTTGTTGCACCAAATCATAGAGCTTATCCACGCGAAAATAACGCTTGGTCACCCAACCAATAATATGAATATCGCGTAGACCACCGGGTGCAGATTTGATATTCGGTTCAAGATTGTATTCGGTCGCATTGTGGCGCAGATAGCGCGATTTGGCTTCAGCAATTTTTACCTCAAAAAAATCTCGCTGCGACCAGAGTTGATTCACGATATCAGTAGGTACATTTTGCAAAGTCTCATTACCGACCAATAAGCGCGCTTCTAATAAGGTACTGGCAACGGTATGATCTTGCGCTGCCTCCAGACATTCAGGCACAGTGCGCACTGCCAATGCAGGCTCAAGTCCGGTATCCCACAGTAGCGCCACTAAACTGTCAATCTTGGCACGCATCACAGGCGAAATCGTATCAGGTGCGAGTAATAATATATCCACATCGGAATACAACGACAGCTCACCACGACCATAGCCACCCGTAGCAAATAGCGCCAAATCAGTTTTATCGAGCTCAAAGCAGGTAAATAAAGCAACCAGCAGCTCATCAATCGCACACGCACGTGCCGTCACTAATTGGCGAATCGCCAGCCCACGCTCAAGTGCTCGGCTGATATCTTCATTAATTTGTGATAGCCAGCCTCTAATAACCAGCAATAAATGCTCTTTAGCATCTGGGGTTAACGTGCCGTGCTCTGCCGGTAACAGTGGCAAAGGCATCAGATGAATGGCTGCGACATCACAAGTGAACATGAGCGTTATCCGATTAAAGAATGAGAATAAAAATGCAAATGCAAAATATAACGGTACTAAGTTATAACGGTACTAAGTATAGCGGTGACTAAATAGCAAATTCAATTTAAGCTATGTATCAACAATCCCAAAGATTCAACCTAAGTGATTCAAAATAGGTATCCACTCACGAACATACAACCATTATCATAAATATAACGCAAAAAAAAGACCGCCGAAGCGATCTTTATAATTTTACTGAGTCAAAAAGCTTAAATCTTCTTCTGGACGGGCAGTAAATACCTCACAACCATTGTCAGTCACCACCAAGGTGTGCTCCCACTGCGCTGACAGCTTACGGTCTTTGGTGATTGCCGTCCACTCATCCGGCAAGATTTTGGTTTGCCATTTACCTTCATTAATCATCGGTTCAATGGTCAACGTCATGCCTGTTTTTAGCTCAAAGCCCGTGCCTTTTTTACCATAATGCATCACTTGCGGCTCATGGTGAAACTCATTACTGATACCGTGACCACAGAACTCACGCACGATACTAAAACGCTCAGGCTCAACCACCGCTTGAATTGCCGCACCCACATCACCCAAGCGCGCGCCATTTTTGACCACACTCAAACCCGCATATAGTGCTTCTTGTGCCACTTTACAAATACGCTGCGCCATGATGGAGCCATTACCGACAATCCACATCTTAGACGTATCGCCGTAATAACCGTCCTTAATCACCGTCACATCGATGTTAATAATGTCACCATCTTTAAGGATTTTACTTTCACTCGGAATACCGTGGCAGACCACATGGTTCACTGATGTACAGATAGATTTTGGAAAGCCATTATAGTTCAGCGGTGCTGGAATCGCGTCTTGCACATTAACGATATAGTCATGGGCGATTTGGTTTAATGCTTCGGTACTGATGCCCACTTTAACATGCTCATCAAGCATTACCAACAATTCGCTGGCAAGCTTACCGGCAACACGCATTTTTTCTATGGCTTCAGGAGACTGAATTAAGGATTTTTTAGTCATGATGATTGTACTTATCGTTATGAAATTTGGTTATAGCATTAAAGTAAGCAAATTATATCATAAATGCGCGCCAGTCGTTTTTGTGCGCTTGCTTTCCTCTTGTTACAAAGACGAGATTATCTTATAAACATGAACTGTTAGCAGGTCACCTTAGAACTATCAAGGTTCAGTAGCAAAACACGTATACGACTATACAAAAAAAATGAAAAGGGCATACATAACACAGCATGATATCAGCTGCATGAATGTTCATAATAGCGTCACTGTTTCGACAGCTTTACCGCTAATTAAAAATCAATAGTGATAAAATGCTTAACTCATATTACTAAAGCTGTGGTTAACATGATGATAAACGTTACTTGTTTTACCATTGTTTGTTTAGTTGAAGGTGTTAAAAGCTTTTTCAAAAGGTTTCAAGCTTATTAGCGTTAATTGCTAATAACGATAAAGTAGGCGATAATGGAATAAGTAACAACAAAATAAGAATAAAGGCTTATAATAAATAAAAATACTAAAGACCCTCATTATCATAGCAACATAAGCCCGTTATAATAAGATATGCACAGATATTTCTATAATATGTGGCGATCTCAGTGATTTAGAAATACTGATTATAGCCACAATTTTTTATTATAGTGACTGCAAATGCAGAAAACAGCTTACAACCGTTTTACCGAATGACCATAATAATTGAAATTTAATATTACCCTTTTAGGAGCAACTATGAAAAACATGACTAAAGTAATGATGGCAAGTGTACTAGCAGTAGGTACATTGGCTGCCGGTTGTCAGACCACAACGACCCCGGAAGCGCCTACCACACCTACACAAGCTATTACTACTAGCACGCTAGAAGCTTTCAACTGGCAATTGGTTGATGCCACGCGCAGCAACGGTCAAAAAGTATCGCAATTATTCTTTAATCCAGCGAAGCCTTTAACCCTAAACTTTATGAATGTAAACGGTGAACACCGCGTTACCTTTATGAATACTTGTAATAATATGGGTGCACAATACCAAATCGCGAATGGCAATGTGCAGTTGAATAACGTACTTAGCACCATGATGGCATGCCCTGAGCCACAAGCTAGCTTTGACACTGCCACTATGGCAACCGTTCAAGGTAAATACAGCTTAAGCAAAGGCGCTAATAACGTGCCTATGCTAACGATTACCAACGCTAACCAAGTCGCAAACTTTAAAGCCGTATCTAAGCAAATGATTAAGTAAGTAATTCATTATCCAATTAATTAATCAGTATCTTTTCAAAAAGTACCGTTTATAACGGTCACGATAAAAAAGCCTCACAACTTAGTGGGGCTTTTTTGTGGATGATGCTTTTTATAGATGAGGTTTAATAAGTGGTAGTAATAGGCGGCAAACAACGGTAAGTAATGCTACTTTATTAAAAAGCGCATCGCTAATTACGCTACACTGTCAGCCTTAAATATATCGTTTATAAGCTATTGATTGGCGTGTTGCCTTTCTTTAATTGAGTTTTATTTTATGATGATTACCACTGTCTATAAAGGCGCTATTATTACAGCGCTAATGGGTACGTTAAGTGTATTAAATGCTTGTAGTACTTTACCCACTCAAAACTCCAATAATACCAGCAATATGATAGTAAATCCGCTAACGGCAACCATGTCAGAGATTGATCGTCAAGGTCGTATTGCCTATGTTGAAGAACAAGGATTAGGTGCAGCAAAAATATCATCGCTGTATATTATTCGTCCTGATGGCAGTGAGCGCCAGTTGATAGACCAGCTCAATGGCTATATCTATGCGCCCGCGTGGTCAGCCGATGGCAAGCAGTTAACATATAGCAAGCAAGCGCAACGCCAGCCACCCAAAATATATGTCTATGACACGCTCACCCATGCCCAGACGTTGGTGATTGGTGGAAAAGGCAGTCACTTGTCAGCAACATTTTCGCCAGATGGACAAAAGCTGCTTTATAGCTCGACAGCGAGCGGCAATGCTGATATCTATGAGCTGCGTTTAAGTGATGGTAGCAGCAGCCAACTGACCACGGTTCCCAGTACTGAAGTACAGCCAAGCTACGCGCCTGATGGACAGAGCTTCGTTTACGTCAGTGATAAAAGTCGCGCTGGTCGTCCGCGCATTTATCGTTATAATTTTGCTACCAAGAAATCTCAGCTAATCGCAACCAGTGGTTATGCCACAAGTCCGCAGCTCAGTTTAGACGGTCAGCGCATGGCTTATCTGAATGGACGCCAAGCTGCAGTGATGACCTTGGCAACTGGGCAAGTGATTAATTTAGCGGAGACGGGACTGGATGAACCCGCACGCTTATCACCAAGTGGCAGCTATGCCGTATACCCGATGCAAAACACACAACATAGCGGGCAAAAGGGCAGTAGCCTTGTGATTCGCGCGCTTTCAGGTGGCGCAAGCTACACCATCAGCAGTAAATCAGGCGGACTAGCGCGCTCGCCTGTATGGGGACGTTAAGCAGTTAGTAGTAAACCTTCAAATCATCAATAAATAGGCTAAGTAATATGGCGCACAAAAAAAAGAACGTCCGCAAAAAAGAATGTCCTATCTGCCAACGCGAGTTTAGCTGGAGTAAAAAATTGGATAAAAACTGGGAGAGCATGGTCTATTGCTCAGACCAGTGTCGCCGCGTGAAAAAGTATGAAGGGTTGGAACATCAAAAAGAAGATAAATAAGCGTTAATAATTAACTACAATATTAGATATATGGCAAAAGGGAGCAGATGATGGCGCATAAAAAAGTAAACTTACCGCAAAAAATCTGCCCCGTGTGCCAGCGTCCGTTTAGCTGGCGCAAGAAATGGGAAAAGGATTGGGAGCAGGTGATTTATTGTTCTGAGAAGTGTCGGCGAGGGAAGATAGTAAACTCAATTACTCCAAATATTAAGGAAAATTATGAGTAAACATTTTGAATATTCAAGCTTTCGAGAAAAACTCATTGAGCACTTATTTATTGGTGAAATGCTAAAGTTATCGTGGTTAAAGGATAACTGTCAATTGGAGGTCATGAAACCCGAAGTTGATAATGTAGGTTGTGATGTTGTCCTTGAAGACAATAATATTATTCGTCATATTCAACTAAAAACTTCGAAATTAGGTGCTAAAGTATCAGGTCAAAAAGTCAATATTCGCTTAGCGAGTAAGCCTTCAGGATGTATCGTCTGGATAGTATTTAATGAAGATACATTAGAACTATGCTCATTTTATTTTTTTGGCGCAGAAGCAGGCAAGCCATTAACTGGAATGGAAAACGCTAAAGTTACAAAGCATACTAAAGCTAATGCTGATGGTTTGAAAGCGGAACGACCTAATATACGCACGATTAATAAAGGACAGTTTACTCGATACGATGATATTGAGACTTTATATAACGTTTTGTTTTTTCCGCAGAATAGGAGGTAGTTCGATTCAAACCTTAGTCTGAATCGAAAATTCTATAGACTTTTAAAAATAGTAGCTTATTGATTTTAAGAAGAACACAACCAAATTATTAACATACAAATTCGGATTCAACCACTTTTCAGCAGTTTTCATATCCCAATCTTTACGCTCAACATAACTCTCTAACTGATCGGTACTGATTTTACCAACGTTAAAATAGACACTGTCAGGATGCGAACAATAGAAATTACTATTTAACTAGCATCCCTTTTAGCAAAAATATTTGCAACTAATGCGCCGCTAAAGTTATGCCACACACTAAATATTGCACTCGGCAGAGCAGCGACAGGATTGAAATAAGTCGCAGCAAGGGCAGCGCCAAGACCAGAGTTTTGCATCCCCACTTCTATCATAATGGCGCGGCGTTGCTTTTCAGTAAAGCCGGACAAGCGAGCGATTAAATATCCTAAGGTATAACCCAGCATATTATGTAATGCCACTACGATGAATACGATAGCGCCACTCTCTAAAATAGTTGCCTTAGAAACCGCGACAACAGCAGCTATAATAATTGAGATACCCAACACCGAAATCATCGGCAATATCTCAACTGCAAATTCGATTTTTTTACCCAAAAACTTGTGGAAAATAACCCCTAACAATATCGGTAAAATAACGATTTTAGTAATAGTTAGCATCATACTAGCTAAATCAATATCAATGAGCTGACCTGCAAACACATTTAATAAAATTGGGGTCAGAAATGGCGCAAGCAGAGTCGATATAGAAGTAATCGCCACACTTAAAGCTACATCACCCTTGGATAAAAAAGTAATCACATTACTAGACGTGCCACCGGGGCAACAACCAACCAAAATAACTCCGACAGCGATTAAAGGATCAAGGTTGAAAACTATCGTCAAACAGTAGGCAATCAATGGCATTAGGGTGAATTGCGCTAACAGTCCTACCAGTACAGGTTTGGGTCGCTTGACGATTTCTACGAAGTCTTCAGCCTTCAAAGTCATACCCATGCCAAACATGATAATACCCAGTATAGGTACGATTAAAAAAGCTAAAGATGCAAAGAATTCAGGGAAAATAAATCCTAGAACAGCACTGACTAATGCCCAAATTGCAAAAGTTTTGCCAATCCAACTGGAAATTAATGCAAGCTGATTCATAACCTTTCTCAACATAATAAAGTAGATGATAATTTATCACGTATACCGTTAGAAAATGATAAAAGTATTTTGCTATCAAGGTAGCGATAAGTTTGCTTATGTACGGTAAGTTATTATTTTATAAAAAACGGCGTACTCATTTAATTGAGCACGCCGTAATATTTTTAAATTATCGATGAATTAATCAGGTTTGATGCGTTTACAAATTCGGATTCAACCATTTTTCAGCAGTCTTCATATCCCAGCCTTTACGCTCAGCATAGCTTTCTAACTGATCGGTGCTGATTTTACCAACGTTAAAGTACTCACTATCAGGGTGCGAGTAGTAGAAACCGCTGACTGAAGACGCAGGCCACATCGCATAGCTTTCCGTCAATATCGTACCGATAGCGTCGCCCGTACCAATCCATTCAAACAGTTTGCCTTTTTCGGTATGCTCAGGGCAGGCAGGGTAGCCAGGTGCTGGGCGGATACCAACATATTTTTCTTTAATCATCTCATCATTGCTAAGTTTTTCTTCTGGCTGATAGCCCCAATATTCTTTACGAATCAGCTCATGTAGATGCTCGGCAAAGGCTTCGGCTAATCGATCAGATAATGCTTGGACCATAATTGCGTTATAGTCGTCGCCAGCCGCTTTATACTTCTCAGCAAGCGCTTCTGTACCAACGATTGAAACGGTAAAACCACCCAGATAATCAGTATGCGTGTCCGATGGCGAGATAAAGTCCGCCAAGCTAAAGTTAGGCTTGCCGCTGGCTTTGTCACTTTGTTGGCGTAGATGCTCAAATTGATATTCTGCTGTGCCGCCATCATTCGGCGCTTTGTCATAGACAGTGACGGTATCTGCGCCAGTACGACGAGCCGGCATCAGTTTAAAGACACCTTTGGCGACGATTAATTTTTCATCAATCATCTTTTGCATCAAGTCATTGGCATTATCGAACAAATCACGTGCTGCTTCACCAACCACATCATCTTGTAAGATTTTTGGATATTTACCGGCTAGACCCCAAGAGATAAAGAAGGGTGTCCAGTCGATGTAAGGGAGCAGGTTGGTAATAGGATAATCGTCAAGTATTACTTGTCCTAGTTTATTAGGAGTGGGTGGGACGTAGTTATCCCAGTCATCTTTAAAGCCGATCTCGATTGATTCAGCATAAGATATCTTAGCAGCTTTTGGTTGACGTTTAGCCAAGCGTTCACGTACTTTGATGTACTCTTCGCGCGTCTCATCAATCAAACCTTGGCGATGTTCTTTTGATAGTAGCTTAGTTACTACGCCGACTGAGCGTGAAGCGTCCGCCACATAGATGACGCCATTGTTTTGGTATTGCGGTTCAACTTTGACAGCAGTATGTGCTTTCGATGTCGTTGCGCCACCAATCATCAAGGGTAGCGTTATGCCGCGCTCTTGCATTTGCTTGGCGACATAGACCATCTCATCAAGACTTGGGGTAATCAAACCTGATAGCCCGATAATATCGACTTCTTCAGCAATCGCGGTATCGAGGATTTTTTCACACGGTACCATGACGCCCAAATCTACAATATCATAGCCGTTACAGCCAAGTACCACGCCGACGATATTTTTACCGATATCGTGGACGTCACCTTTGACCGTCGCCATCAGGATTTTACCTTTCTTTTCGCCTTCCACTTTTTCCGCTTCGATATATGGGTTTAGCCAAGCGACTGACTGCTTCATCACGCGCGCAGATTTCACCACCTGTGGTAAAAACATTTTACCCGCACCAAATAAATCACCGACGATATTCATACCGTCCATGAGTGGACCCTCGATGACCTCTAGTGGACGCGGATATTTCTCCCACGCTTCTTTGGTATCCGCTTCGATAAATGTGGTGATACCTTTCACTAAAGCATGAGCAATACGTTCTTCAACGGTGCCTTCACGCCATGTCATATCGACGGTGCTGTCTTTTTTCTTACCACCGTCTTGGTAGCTTTCAGCGATGGTCATTAGACGTTCGGTGGCATCTTGACCAGATTCGCCTTGATTGCGATTAAGCATGACATCTTCGATGGCGTCGCGTGCTTCCTTTGGAATATCATCATATAACTCAAGCATGGCAGGGTTAACAATACCCATCGTTAAGCCATTTTGAATCGCATGATAAAGGAATACAGAGTTAATGGCTTCACGAATCGGGTTACCACGGAAACTAAATGAGACGTTGGAGACGCCACCCGATACCATTGCATTTGGTAGGTTTTCCGTAATCCATTTAGTCGCGTTGATAAAGTCCGCACCATAATTGTTGTGCTCGGTGATACCAGTGGCGACCGCAAAGATATTAGGGTCAAAAATAATATCTTCAGACGGGAAGCCTACTTCATTAACTAAAACGTCATAGCTGCGTTTACAAATCTGAGTTTTACGCTCAAAAGTATCCGCCTGTCCATCTTCATCAAATGCCATGACGATAATAGCAGCACCGTAACGCATACAGAGTTTGGCGCGTTCAACAAACTCAGCGTGACCTTCTTTTAGTGAGATAGAATTGACGACACATTTACCTTGGGTACGTTTAAGCCCTTCTTCGATAATGTCCCATTTTGATGAATCTAGCATCAATGGCACACGGCTGATATCAGGCTCACCAGACACGAGATTAACGAAGTGAATCATCGCTTGCTTGGAGTCAAGCATCCCTTCGTCCATGTTGATGTCGACGATTTGCGCGCCGCCTTCAACTTGGTCACGGGCGACATCGAGCGCTTCGGTATAAGCCTCAGTTTTAATCAAACGTAAGAATTTCTTAGAGCCGGTAACGTTGGTACGTTCACCGACGTTGACGAATAGACTGTCTTTGTTGATAGTAAATGGCTCAAGTCCCGATAAACGGCAAGCAGGTGCAATCTCAGGAATCACACGCGGTGGATAATTGGCCACCATATTGGCGATTTGGCGAATGTGCTCGGGTGTGGTACCACAACAGCCGCCGACGATATTTAAGATACCGGCTTTGGCAAAGCCTTCAAGCAGTGCTGTGGTTTCCTTGGCAGATTCATCGTATTCGCCAAACTCATTAGGTAGACCAGCGTTTGGATGCGCGGACACATAAGTATTAGCGATATTTGATAGCGTTTGGATATGTGGACGTAGCGCGTCAGCACCCAAGGCACAGTTAAAGCCAACCGATAACGGCTTGGCATGACGAATCGAGTTATAAAAGGCTTCAGCCGTTTGCCCAGATAATGTCCGACCTGACGCATCGGTAATCGTACCCGAAATCATAATCGGTAACTCAAAGCCGATATCATCAAATACACCTGTGACCGCAAATATCGCCGCTTTAGCATTTAGCGTATCAAAAATCGTCTCAATCAAGATAATATCAACGCCGCCTTCCATTAGCGCTAGCGTTGCTTCACGGTAATTGAGTACCAATTCATCAAAGGTAATATTACGAAATGCGGGGTCATTCACATCAGGCGATAATGAGCAAGTACGTGATGTTGGACCAATCACCCCAGCGACGAAGCGCGGCTTATCTGGATTTTTCGTAGTGTATTCGTCAGCGGCTTCACGGGCAATCTTAGCAGCGGTTTTATTCAACTCTGGCACTAGATACTGCATATCATAGTCTGCCATTGATAGACGCGTACCGTTAAAGCTATTGGTCTCAATGATATCGGCACCAGATTCCAAATGCGCCAGATGAATCTCTTTAATCATATGCGGTTGCGACAGTACCAATAAATCGTTATTGCCACGTACATCCTGTTTAATATCAGCAAAGCGCTCACCGCGATAGTCCGCTTCCTCTAACTTATAGTTCTGAATGTGCGTACCCATTGCACCATCTAACATCAAAATTCGTGATGCCATTTGTTCAGTGATACGTGCACGCGCCGTCAGTTGCTGCGCCTTATACGGGAACACCTGAGGTGGTGTCAATATAAAATCATTAGAATTGGCATTTGGATTACTGTTATTTGAAATATTGGTTGCTTGAGAAGGGGTAGTTGAAGTCATAGGAAGCTACTTATATCGTTAATGTATAGAATCAAGATAAAAAAGGGCGTAAAACAAGGTTTCAAAATATAAGGTTATAAAATAAGTATTAGGAATTATTTAATCAAAGAGGTAAGCAAATAGTTTTTAATATTTTAGCACGAAAAACGCTTTATTCTAGCCTATGCGCTTAGACACTGAACGGCAACTATGAGCACTTTATGATGTCATCGACAATGTCTGATTTTGGTATGTAAATTAGAGGAACAAAAGTCGATTACAAAAAGTAGCGCAATAATAAATGGCTATTAGAACAATATATGTTAATTTGAATTTATAAGTTGTGAGACTTTATAAGCTCACCTAATGAATATTTAACAGTCGTGGTTTTTCTCTATCTGTTTATTATCCGTAACTCTTTTTAAATAAAACACTATTTAGAAGAGAGATGTTTTAATAAGTATCAAGGTTAAAGACAAGCTATCAGCTTGTAGTTATTTAGATTGTAGTTGTTGGCTTTTAAAATCGCTCAATCGAAGTATGAATTGATAAATATCACTTAGTATTTCAAACAATAATTTAGCATGACTTTATTATCAAGGATGTTACTATGGAAATGACTAAAATTGCGGCTATTAGTGTGCTTGCTGTCTCACTAGCAGGTCTAAGTGCATGTAATAATATGATGCCACAAAAGCATACATCGATGCCTACACCCACTCATACTCAGCCTATTACAGCCATGAATGTGGTGCAAATTGCTCAAAGCAATCCTGAATTTTCAATATTGGTAGAAGCAGTGCAAGCGGCTGGGCTGGTAAATACCTTATCTAACCCAAATGCTCACTTTACTATATTTGCGCCAACTAATGATGCCTTTATGCAGGTGCTAACAGAGACCGGAATGACCAAAGCGCAACTGTTTGCCAATAAAGCGCTTTTAACTAAAATTTTAGGCTACCACGTTATTAATGGTGCCATGCCAATTTATGCCAAAGATGTAAAGCCTGGTAATATTATTATGTTGAGTAATGATACCTTAATGGTCACCACACAAGGCAAACTTATGGATGAAAGTGGACGCGAAATTACGTTATTAAAAACGGATCTTGCCGCCACTAATGGTGTCGTTCATGTAATCGACAGAGTGTTATTACCGAAGTAGGGTAAATCAAATAAATTAAAGTACGTTTTATTTTAACCACAGTATAGCTTAGGTGCGTCAATCGTGTCTAAGCCTTCCCTATATATGGATTGCTAAATTTATTTATTATTACTTAGTTCTAGTTTGTTCATTTATTCTAGTTATATAGGCTGACTGATCCACCTAATTTATATATAAATAGTACAAATTTTGACAACTCATATCAAAACTTCTCTCTAATAACTAGTAAGGTATTACCTCAATGGTCATTTAACGAGCTTTTTTTAGCCATTCAGTATTAATTCCTTATTTGTATGTTTTCCTTTGTTTTATCTTTATCAATTAATTTTACCAACTTCTATTTTTATAACCAACAGGAACTGTATTATGTTAAAAAAGTCATTACTATCAGTAGCAATTCTTAGCACAGCATTCTCATTAGTCGCTTGTAACGATAAAAAAGCAGTAGAACCAGTTGATGAAACTGTGACTGTTGTTGAACCAGAAGCCACGACTGAACCAGCTGTTGACCCTATGGCTGAAGCAACCCCTGCCGTTGATCCTATGGCTGAAACTGCTGCTACACAAAGTATCGGTGAAATTGCAGCTGCAAATCCTGATTTGACAATATTGACAGCAGCACTAAAAGCAGCTGGTCTTGATACGATGATGATGGATGCAGGCACATACACTGTATTTGCACCTACTGACGAAGCATTTGCTGCTTTACTGACCAAACTGAACGTTACTAAAGAAGAATTATTGGCAAATACAGATTTGCTAAAAACTGTTCTTCCATATCACGTCGTTCCTATGACTGTGAAAGCAGCTGATATCCCTTACGGTCAAGAAATTAAGACTGTAAATGGTCAGTCATTCACTATTAGTGATGCTAATGTGATCACTGATGCTAGCGGTAACACTGCTAATATCGTTGGAACAGATGTTATGGCAACCAATGGCGTTGTCCACGTCATCGATACTGTATTATTACCAAAAGAATAAGCTACCAAAAGAACAATCTTACTTTAATAAGATTTAATCATTAGCAATACCTAGAAGCTCAGCCATTGGCGCTGGGCTTTTTTGTGGGTGAAAATAAGGTAGATAAAAAAATGCAGATATAAATATGACTTGCAATCCAAAGAGTAGTGAATAAAAGCAGGGTCATTAAAACGGTTCAGATGCTAAAAAGCCCGTGACACATGCCACGGGCTTTTCTGAATTAACTTATTTTTATTGATTGTCTGAGCTTGAAGCCCTAAAGCTTAGGTTCTTTATTCAGAGAATCGCGCTTAAGTGCTGCTTGCTCTCTTAAATGACGCTCTTCCCAATATGGTGCGTTTTTGATACCGAATTTGGCAGGGTCGAAGGTATATTTTTTCACGCCAGCTTTACGCTGTGCTTCGTAGTCTTTGAGTATCGTTAAAGTTGGTTTTGCTACAAAGAAGATGACTAAGATACCAACGATATTGAGCCAAGCCATCAGACCAACACCAATATCACCAATCGCCCAAATATAACCTGCTGAGTTAAGTCCACCGTAGGCAACCATGGCCATGATTAAGATTTTAACTAAGAATACGCCTTTCTTATGAGCACCGCGGCTGATAAAGCGCGTGAGATAAGCTACGTTAACTTCAGCGATATAGTAATAAGCTAGAATAGTCGTAAAGGCAAAGAAGAATACAGCAACGGCAATAAAGGTATTACCATAAACACCGTAGACTGATTCCATCGCCATTTGGGTAAATGCTGGCGAGTTGATTTCAGTAGTAGCGGCAACATTTTGGACGATAAACTGACCGTCAGGTAGTGTACCTTGAATGTTATAAGTACCCATCGTGATAATCATAAACGCGGTAGCAGAACAGACTAATAAGGTATCAACATACACTGAGAATGCTTGTACCAAACCTTGCTGTGCAGGATGCTCAACTTCAGCGGCAGCAGCAGCGTGAGGACCTGTACCTTGACCCGCTTCGTTAGAGTAAATACCACGTTTAACACCCCAACCGATTGCAGCACCAAAGCCTGCTTGTGCCGTAAATGCGTCGCCAACGATAGTACCAAAGACTTGTGGAATCATCTCGTAGTTCGTAAACATGATAACTAAAGCTAAACCAATATAGCCAATAGCCATAAAGGGTACAGCGAACTCAGTGAAGGTTGCAATACGCTTAATACCACCGAAAATGATGATACCTAATACCACTAGGATGATAGCTAGCGCCAATAAACGCATAGAGCCGACTTCTAAGCCTGCGACATTCATCATCGAGCCTTCGCCCATGACCTGTGCAAAGGCACTGATAACACCATTTGCCTGAACACCCGGTAAGAACATACCACAAGCGAAAATAGAGGCAACCGCAAAGACAATACCGTACCAACGTTGTCCAAGCGCGCGCTCAAAGTAGTACGCAGGACCACCACGATATTCGCCAGTCACCACGTCTTTTTCTTTATAAATCTGCGCCAGTGTCGATTCGACATAAGCGGTTGATGCACCTAAGAATGCTACAATCCACATCCAAAATACCGCACCGGGTCCACCGAAGCCGATAGCTGCTGCTACCCCTGCGATGTTACCCATACCCACTCGACCAGCAAGTGAGACGGCAAGTGCCTGAAACGACGAAATACCTTGGTCACTTGATTTACCTGAGAACAATAGCTTTATCATTTCTCCAAAGAGACGCACTTGCACAAAGCGTGTCATGATGGAGTAAAAAAGACCTGCGCCCAAGCATAAATAGATTAACGCTGGGCTCCAAATAATTCCGTTTACTAAATTGACTAAACCTTCCATATCTATATTCCTCGAACTTTCTCAAAGTGTTACGGTTAAGAGCTATTGGTTGAACATTAACTGCAATAAGCTAAAGTTCATAAGCGCTAAGTCGAACACTGAGTATGGATTGTAGTTGTCTGTATTTATCCGCTTGACGTATCATCAACACCTCCACAATACGGTCAGTGTTGATAAAAAATTCGTGGCGGTCGCAAATCCTTTTGCCTTATTGGTTGCTGCAGTATGATGGCGTCACACAGTCAGAGTAAAATAAATAACGAATAATCCAGCGGATAAAACCGGCGATGATATAACTAAATATTAACCTATTTATAAACAACCGTTATGGATTTTTTATTTGACAGCAAAGTTGCATCAAATTCTTTATTAAATACAATCAGTTAACACGAGTGAAGAATAATTCCACTACCAAATGTATTCAAACCATACGGCTACGTAACTGCAATTTGCCACAGTTTTAGGCGAATTACTAGGAGTTTCTCAAAATGCTCACTGTTTCTATGCTATTGCTAGACGCGTTAAAATAGATGGTAGGATTCACTAATTAACTTGTATAGAACAATCAATAGATAAATAGATAGAATATCTGTATAGCAGAGCAAGCTAAAGCGATTAATGATTAGTGGTCGTAAGCTACGATTAAGTATGGTTTTGCGGTTGTGTTTTGGTAACGGTCAATTGTAATATTAGTAATATAACGCCATTATTGGCAACACAGACAATGACCATACTTACAGTTATAGATAACTGAGTTGTAATGAATCATGCGATAAGTCTTTTAATGACTGTCATATTTATGATTCGTAACCCAAACTATTTTTATTTTAATGATTTTCAGGAGACATCACTATGGTGCGTCACTCTATTGTAAAACCTATGATATTAGCCGCCGTATTAGCAACGTCGACCGTTGGCTTATCTGGCTGTGGTTATAACAACCTACAAGCGCAAGATGAACAAGTAACTGCGTCGTGGTCAGAGGTAGTCAACCAATACCAACGTCGTAGCGATTTGGTGCCAAACTTGGTAAAAGTTGTGCAGCAGTATGCCGACCAAGAAAAAGATGTCTTTACTCAAGTTGCAGAAGCGCGCTCACGAGCGGGAGGTATTACGATAACGCCAGAAGTGCTCAATGACCCCCAAGCCATGGAGCGTTATGCTGAAGCGCAAGCGCAAATGGGCAGTGCATTATCACGATTAATGGCAGTATCTGAGCGTTATCCTGAGCTAAAATCTGACGCGTTATTTCAAGATTTGCAAGCGCAATTAGAAGGTACGGAAAACCGTATCACTGTTGCCCGTAATCGCTATATTCAAGAAGTGCAAAGTTACAATACGACGGTACGCCAGTTCCCAACCAATATCACTGCAAAGGTTTTTGGCATGCAAGCCAAACCAAACTTTAACGTTGCAAACGAAAAAGAGATTTCTACTGCGCCAACTGTTGATTTTGGTGACAAAAAATAGGATAGCAATTACTGAATCATCATTTAAGTAGTGACTTATATTTAGTAATTGATATTTAAAGATAGGATAGGCAAAAATATCTTCCTATAAAGAAGGTGTTTTTGCCTATCAGTATGGACAGCACTTGAGGTAGTAATAGTCAGATGAAAAATTCTAAAGCAATCGTATCAGCCTTATTGTTGACGCTCAGCTCATTCGCGGTCACAGCGCTGAATGCGGCGCCAAATGAAGGCGCAGTTGCTGCTGATAGTGCTGCGACTACTGGCACAGCCTCTAATAGTGCTATCAAACAAAACCGTAGCGTTGATGATTTGGTTGCTATTGCCAAAGCAGGTGAGGGCAATGAGGCAATTAATGATGCTGTGCTAGGCAATGAAGCCATCAACGGTGCCATCTTTGGCAATGATGCGCTTAACCCCAATGCTAGCAACAGTGCTAACAGCGCCAACAGTACTAATAACGGCACTGCGTCAACCAATAAAAATCTACCGCCTATTAATTCTAGTGCAGCCAGTGTCGACGCGGATAAACTTATCTTAAATTCACCTGTGGTAGATCAGGCAAATCTATTAAATCCTCAGCAAAAACAAGCGTTGACCGAACAGTTGCACAGTATATATCGTCAAGGCTTAGCACAAGCGGCGTTGGTGATTGTGCCAACAACGAATGGCATACCTATCTTTGACTATGCACTACAAGTTGCGGACAAATGGAAATTGGGCGAAGCCGATACCGATGATGGCTTGCTCATTGTTATGGCAGTGAATGACCGTACGATTTATATCTTGACTGGCTACGGTCTTGAAGGCGTCATGCCAGATGCCGCTTTGAATCGCATTATTCGTGATGATATCACCCCTTATTTTAAACAAAATGACTATGCTGCCGGTCTATCAGCGGGTATCAGTAGCCTTGAGGGACGCCTAAAAGCAGATCCTGAAGTGCTGGCGCGCGCAGATGCTCAAGCGGCTGAACGCACTGTCCAACAGGGTTCTGATGATAGCCCGTCATCGATCGTATTGTTTATTATTGCCATGGTATTTGGGCAATTTATCACCAGTATCTTTGGGCGTGTATTTGGTTCTGTATTGACCGCAGGTGGTTTTGTTGCAGGCTCACTGGCATTAGGCGGTGGCTTCTTTATGACCATCATCATGGCGATATTTATTTGGCTGTTTTTGATTGCCCGTGGTGGTGGCGGTGGACGAGGAGGTCGCGGCGGCGGTGGCGGCGGTATGGTATTTTTACCGGGCTTTGGTGGCGGTAGCAGTGGTGGCGGATTCGGCGGCGGTGGCTTTGGTGGAGGAGGTTTCGGCGGTGGCGGTGGCGGCTTTGGTGGTGGCGGCGCAGGCGGCTCATGGTAGATGATATATCTATCCGTAAAGCGTTAATGAATAAAATATCTGCTCAATAAATCAATCTGCTCACTAAAATATAAGCTATTGACATAAAAAACCCCGAACTGGTTTTAGTACTAATAATTAGTACTTGTAAGTGGTCCGATAGCAATCGCGTACTTGAGGAAATAAGATAATGGCACAAGACAGCTTACCTTCATCACAGCCGAGCTTTGCGCGCTGGTGGCGTCAAGTTTTATTCGTCCCCATGCTGCATAGCAATTGGCTCACCGCTGAGGTTAAAGCGCGCTTAACTGCCAAAGTGACATCAGTCGAGCGCGGTCATCGTGGTGAGGTGTTTTTAGTCATCGAGAACCATTTGCCCATTCAATCAGCATATAGTCTGAACTGCCGTGAGCGCGCGGTTGAGTTGTTCAGCAGTTATCGGGTTTGGGATACTGAAGAAAATACAGGCGTGTTGGTATACGTTAATATTTGCGAGCAAAGCTTAGAGATTGTTGCGGATCGCGGTATCAGTGCTCATGTTAGCCCAACCGTGTGGCGAGCAATGTGCGATAAAGCAGTGGCAGGTATCGCCAATCGCAAAGTTGAAGAAAGTCTTACTGATTTGTTAGACGAGATAGGGCAACTGTTAAGTCAATATTATCATTTAGAGCATGATCCTGCAGGTAATGAGCTGTCAGATACAGTTGTATTTTTAAAATAGCATTAAGCAATCGCCTGAAGTATTAATATAGCGCTGTTATTTTAATAGCCGTCTAACGAGAGCCACATGATTGATCTGATACAAAAACTGCCAAAAGCTGAGCTGCATCTACATATTGAAGGCTCGCTTGAGCCTGAGCTGATGTTTCGACTGGCGCAAAAAAATAACATTACCATTCCTTATAAAGATATTGAAGATGTGCGCAAGGCTTATAATTTTACCAACCTGCAAACCTTTTTAGATATTTATTATGCCGGTGCCAATGTCCTGATTACCAAAGACGATTTTTATGATTTAACGTGGGCGTATATTCTTAAATGTGTGGAAGATAATGTTATCCATACCGAGATATTTTTTGATCCGCAAACGCATACGGCACGAGGCGTTGCTTTTGAGACAGTGATAACAGGTATTAAAGAAGCGCTGGCTGATGCGAAAACAAAATATGGCATTACTTCTTGCATTATCATGTGTTTTTTACGGCATTTATCTCAAGACGACGCCTTTGCAATGTTAGAGGAAGCCATGCCCTTTCAAGACGATATCATTGGTGTCGGACTTGATTCCTCAGAAATCGGCAACCCACCGTCGAAGTTTAAAGAGGTCTTTCAAAAAGCTAAAGAGGCAGGCTTTAAATTGGTCGCTCATGCGGGCGAAGAAGCAGATTTTACCTATATTTATGAAGCGCTTGATATGTTAAGTATCAGTAGAATTGACCATGGTGTGCAGTCGATTCAAAGTCCAGAACTGATGCAGCGGCTTAAAGACGAGCAAATGCCACTTACCGTTTGCCCCAACTCAAACATTGAGTTAAAAGTATTCGACAGTTATCAAGAGCATAATATCAAAGACTTATTAGATTATGGTTTAAATGTCAGTGTCAACTCTGATGACCCTGCTTATTTTAAGGGCTACATCAATCAGAATTTTATTAATTTATACGAGAATTTATCTTTATCTGAAGACGATATTGTTACCTTGGTGAAAAACTCGTTCCGCTCAGCGTTTATAGATGAGAGCTTAAAACAAGACTATTTAGCAAGAGTGGAGCAAGCGCGCCAAGCCGTCTAATAAGCTAAGTAACAAGCTAAATATGCAATGGTAGCCCTGATGTCGTATTTAATCGCCTACTTTGAAGACTAATCTTTGGGTGTTGGACAGGAATCGATAATACCTTGGAGAAGGGCTGGCATGACCACGCCCGCAGCCGCCGCTAAAGTGATATTGACAATCGTATTCGGAGTTGGATTAGGGTTGACTTCAATAAGCGTCGCACCGTTTTTTTGCGCCAGATGTGCCAATCCTGCTGCCGGGTAAACAAGGCTTGACGTACCAATGCTTATAAAGATGTCGCAGTTTGCTGCGGCATCTTCTGCGGTTTGCCAAGCGTTAACTGGGAGTGATTCGCCAAACCAAACAATGTCGGGACGGATATAACCGCCGCACTGGTCGCAATTTAGCAAATCAATACTGAAATTTACTTGGTCAGCAGCAGATAAGGTAGGCACAATATAAGGCGTGTCACATTGGCTACAACGGTTACGCCCTAAATGTCCATGTAAATGTGTTACGGTACTGCCTGCTTGCTCATGTAAATCATCTACATTTTGGGTAATTAACGTTAGTTGTTGTGCGGATTGAGATAACGTAATGTATTCTTGCCATTGCGCTAACGCATAATGCGCTGGATTGGGCTTTTTATCTTGTACTAATTGCCTACGCCACTGGTACCATGACCATACCAATTGTGGATTTTGGGTAAAAGCGTCAGGACTGGCTAGATCTTCGGCACGATATTGTGACCATAAGCCTGTTTGTTTATCTCGAAACGTAGGAATACCACTTTCCGCCGACACTCCAGCGCCAGTTAAAATACAAACTCGCTGAGCCGTACGTAATAATGTTGTCGCGTGCTGCACATGAACGATTAACTCTGGCGGCAATTCTGCTAACATGGCTTAACCCTTATTGATAATGGACGTATACTTTCATGATAGACGGAATTTGGTGGCTTGTCATACTGTTGGCAGTGGTGGTTGCGCTATGGTTATTAGCAAAGGCGCGCGGTGGTAAAGACGATAGTGCAAATCAAGGCTTTGCTGTTAATAAGTCAGTCACTAAGCCATCAGTAAATAAGCCATCATTTTCTAAGAAACGGATGTCTAAGCAGACAACATCCAAAGAACCTGCCACCAAAAATACAACATCGTTATGGGCAAAATTGTTCCCTAGTGATGCCTTGCAAAAAACAGCTGCACTTCTTAAGCAATACTTTCCTGAGTACCAAGTGGCGCGTAAAAGTAAGCATTTGCTGATTAGTAAGCAAGGAAAAAAAGTTGCCATGATAACGGTTGATAAAAAAATAGCCGTCGGTCAGCGCCGTTTAGGAGATATTCCGGTCATTAATTATCATCGTGCGCCCAGTCGCGCTCAGTTAGTTGCCACGCTAAAACAGGCGTAATCATAGCCACTCCCTATATTTAAATTCAAAATATAATGCACCTAATTACTGTCTAACATACAATCCTCATAATCATCCATAGGATCAGCTTTGACAGAAAAAAATAGATAACTTTCTGTTCATTTTAAATTTAGGTTTGATTGATGGTTGGATGTAGTCACCGCTTTTTTAGTCACGTTAAACTTATTTTCGAGTGATTAAGTGACCGAGTTTGTCTCTACGGTTTATTCAGTATGGCTAAAATATGATAAATTCATAATTTGTATATAACTAAAACAAAGAGCAATTGCAAATGAAAGGCTACGGGAAAACTCAGGGATTTAAAAAGCCATCTTTTAAGTTGGCAGCGCTGGCGTTATTGTCAGTCATTTTCAGCCTAGTTCTATGTATCATGATCTTTAAAACCGTATCAATACAAGTAGGTTTACTGCTCGGTATGGTCTTTGTCACCTTAATCTCAAGAACCTTGGGCTATAGATTTAATGATTTAATGGTGCTGATTCAAAAAAGCATTGGAGAATCAACTTTTGGCTTATGGTTTTTTATTGCTATCGGCGCAATCATTGCTGCATGGATGGCAGCGGGGACCGTTCCGGCTATTATTTATTATGGCCTAGGGTTTATCTCACCCACTGTTTTTCTGCCAGCGGGGTTTATATTATGTACGATAACAGCGCTGTGTACTGGGACATCGTGGGGGACAGTAGGCACGGTAGGTATTGCCCTTATAGGTATCGGTCAGGGTTTGGGCATTCCGCTTCCCATTACCGCAGGTATGATTATATCTGGTGCGATTACCGGAGATAAAATGTCTCCTGTTTCTGATACGCCAAATCTTACCTCTATGTCGGCAGGTGCTGATCTGTATGAAACGCTCAAAGCTATGCTGCAAACGATAGCGCCTGCTTTTTTTATTACTTTAGCGTTGTTCGTATACTTAGGTTTCCAGTATGGGTCAGATGACGCGAATCTGAGTATTATTAATGAAACGCGGAAGGTATTAGCAGACAATTTCAATTTGAACCCCATCGTTATGCTACCGATAGTCATTCTTTTGACCTTAAATGTGATTAAGTTTCCCTCTCTACCATCTATGACCATAGCAGTAATTAGCGGTTTGGTAGTCGCGGTCGTCTTTCAGGGTGCCAGTGTGCCTGACACGTTAGAGTTTTTAAACTCAGGGTTTGAGATCTCTACAGGTTCGGCTTATGTGGATCCCATATTAAATCGTGGCGGCATCCAAAGTATGATGTGGACATTCTCTGTGGCATTTATGGCGTTGTCATTGGGAGGTGTTTTAAGTAAAGTGGGCTATATGGAGGTCTTGGTTGCTGGGCTGGTAGGTAGAGCCAAAACGGTGGGTTCACTGACCTTACTGACTATGATGTCCTCAATGACCTCAACGGCTGCGTTCGGTGAGGCGTATATGTCCTTTATTTTAAATGGTGAGCTTTTTAAAGAGCAGTTTGATAAGGTTGGGCTAAGTCGAGCGATGCTGGCGCGTATCGTGAGCGAAGGTGGATTGATGATGGCACCGGTCATGCCATGGACCACATTTGGCGCATTTGTAGTCGCAACATTGGGTATTAGCGGCTTTGAGTTTGCGCCGTATGCCTTTATGAGCTTTTTAAGCCCTATATTATCCGTGCTCATGACTTATTTAGGTTTAGCCGTCGTATGGAACAACAAAAAGAACAAAGGTATTAAAAATTTCAAAGATGTCGATCTTTCTGATGAGCCAGTATTTACTACAAAATAGTAAAGTGCCGTATAGTCATTAAAATATGGTAATAAAGATAATGTAGGCCTACTATATATGAGCTACCTTTATTAGTTAATAATGGAGTAAATTACAGTGATACCTAGACCTCCGTACAAAAGAGCTGAAACCATTGAAGAGCTATCTGCCAACTTTGCAGACATAGAACAGAGAATTCAGTTGGCATGCCACCGTGCGAATAGAAATGTCGATTCCGTTCGTCTACTGCCAGTGACGAAGACCGTTGATGAACAAGTGATGCGAATGGCTTTTGAGCTTGGTTTCAATTACTTTGGTGAAAATAAAGTACAAGAAGCGCTTGAGAAGTCTGACTCAATGGTTGATTTGCCTATTGAGTGGTCTGTTATCGGTCATCTGCAAACCAATAAAGTCAAATATATCGCTCGATTTGCAACTGAGTTTCAGGCGCTAGATAGCTTGAAAGTCGCAGAAAAACTACAGGAAAGGTTGGAAGTTGAAGATCGAAGCATGAATGTATTAATTCAAGTTAATACGTCGAATGAGGATAGTAAGTACGGTCTGCATCCCACAGAGGTTTCTGAATTTATTGAGCGGATTAAGAGTTTTGATAGATTGCAAGTTAAATGGCTTATGACGCTAGCATTACTGTCAAATAATACCGAAAAAGTTAGAGATTGCTTTATTTTACTGCGACAGTTAAGAGATGGATTAAAAGAAAACCTACCTTCTCATATGAGTATGGATGAATTGTCTATGGGGATGTCAGGGGATTTTGAGATTGCTATTGAAGAAGGTGCAACTATCGTCCGTATTGGTCAAGCCTTATTTGGTGCAAGAACGCTACCTGACAGTTACTATTGGCCAGAAAAATAACCACACTTTATAAATATTTAGCTAAAACAGAGGCAGAGGTAAGCTCATCTTTGTTATAAGCGTTTCCGTTTAGTTAACCTCAGGCCTTAAAAGCTGACTATTATAAATGTTGTATATGTACAACAAATTTAACAACGTTGTAATGGTGCTATTATGTAATAGTAAGTGATAGGTAAAGACGTAGAATGATGATATTAAAGGGATATAGCGGTATGAGGTAGTGTGAGGAAATGGCGAAATACAATGATTGGTGCGCTCGGCGGGAATCGAACCCACGACCCTCGGCTTCGGAGACCGATACTCTATCCAACTGAGCTACGAGCGCATATTGTGTCTATTCAAAATGGCTTTATTCTGAAAAGACAATATTCTAAAAAAAGTAACAAATTCTCATTTATCTCAAAAGCTGCCGATAAATAAAGACCGCCTAGTCTAACAAAAAAAAGTGTAAAAGCCAATGCGTGAAGCCCGCTATTGAGTTTGTTTAATAAAAAACAAGCGAGTGGGCAAACAAGCATGGCAATTTGCCCGTCTTTTCCCTTATAATGATAGGGAAAATTACCAATGATAATCACCGATGCCAAGGGTGTGCGCTAATTTGAGGTCTATTTGTCGTTATAAATGTGTTTATTAACAGTATTTTAATAATGACAAGTAGACGACACAAACCATGCCAGCCTCTTGTATACGTAATAAGAGAACGTGACGAATGAGAAAAGTAGTGATGTTATCGGCAGCTGCCATTCTAGGAATCGCTAGTATCGCGGTGAGCCAAGCTGAAGATATTGCAGATACTCCTGTGACTATTTCTGATGTGGCAGAAGCAAAGGATGTCGTCGCTGACGCTCCTCAAAAGCTGGGTGACGACACACAGGCTGCAGCTGATACCACAGACGGCGCCGCTCCTGCTGAAGAAATGGCAAAAGCTGCACCTGCTGCTGCCGAAGAGCCTGTCCCTGAAGATACGCCTCAAGTACAAAAACTGATTGCCCTATACCCTAATCTGATTGCGCGTATTCAGCCGGTTGCGACTGTCTGTTTTGAGGGCGGTGATCCGTGTGATGTGACAGCGCGCTCTTCTGGTCCTGCAGCCGGTGACGGACCTCGTGACGGTGAAGCGGTATATAATGCCGTATGTCATACCTGTCACGCAACAGGCTTGCTTGGCTCGCCTATGCTAGGTGATGCTGGTGCTTGGGGTGCACGTATTTCTAAGGGTAAAGAGACTTTATATACCCACGCTATCAACGGCTTTAATGCGATGCCTGCCAAAGGTGGCGCGGATATCGTTGATGAAGAAGTACAAAACGCTGTTGATTATATGATTACTAAAGCCAGCTAGTTTATTACATAGCTAGTATCAGCATACCGCTTGTTATTGAGCTAAGTTACTATGTTAGAGTTATCATTAGATTGAAATGGCTGTTTTGAATAGTGACGGTAAATATTTAGTTTAATGATTAAGTGGTGAGAGCGCCTATTTCAGCTAATGAGATGGGCGCTTTTTTATGGCAGTAAGGTTTATCTGCCGATTAATCATGTCTTAGCGTTGAAATTCTTGACAATTAGCCTCACATTAAAGCACTACATAATCCATTTATATATTATTTGATACGAGATATCCTAATATCATATCGTGTTATCAATAAGCATAGAGGTCTGCATGTCTGAGGTACCCGCACTTTCGATTCAAAATTTATCCAAAACTTACGATAATGGCTTTTCGGCATTGAAAAATGTCAGCTTAACCGTACCGCAAGGCGGATTTTTTGCGCTATTGGGACCAAATGGTGCGGGCAAATCGACGATGATTGGCATTATCAGCTCCTTATTTAAGCCGTCCAACGGCAGCGTGCATATTTTTGGCACTGATTTGTTGGCAAATCCATCTGTTGCCAAGCAATATTTGGGCGTAGTGCCGCAAGAGTTTAATTTTAATCAGTTCGAGAAAGTTCAAGATATTTTGATTACTCAAGCAGGTTATTTTGGTATTTCTGCTAAAGAATCCAAGCCACGTGCTGAGCGTTTGCTCAAAGCGTTGGGGCTGTGGGATAAGCGCAATAATATGTCGCGCGAGCTGTCAGGTGGTATGAAACGCCGTTTGATGATTGCACGGGCATTGATTCATAAGCCCAAACTTCTTATCCTTGATGAGCCGACCGCTGGGGTTGATATTGAGCTGCGCCGCTCAATGTGGGAATTTATGCAGCAAATTAATATCGAAGAAAACACCACAATTATCCTAACCACCCATTATTTGGAAGAGGCGGAGCAGCTGTGTAAGCGTATAGCAATTTTAGATCATGGGGAAATCCGCATTGATACAGAAATGAAAGACTTGCTTGCCCAATTGTCGGTTGAGACATTTGTATTAGATTTAACCAAGCCGCTATCCCAGCCTTTAGTGATTGATAATGTGACTGCCATTGAGCAGCCTGATTCTTTGACGCTAGAGGTGACATTAAGTGAAGGTGAGTCGCTAAACTGTGTGTTTGAGCAGCTCACTAAGCTTGGTATTGAGGTCGGTAGTATGCGTAATAAATCCAATCGCCTAGAAGAGCTGTTTATGCGGCTGGTGGATAAAAATATTCAGAGCGAGGACAGCATGAAAGAGGCGGGATTATGAGACAAGTTATTAAGGTCAATCCAAATGAAACCATGTCATTTGCTAAAAAGTGGATTGCGTTTCGTACGATTTTACTCAAAGAAATCCGCCGCATTTTACGTATTTGGCCACAGACATTGTTACCACCAGTGATTACTATGGCGTTGTACTTTGTCATCTTTGGTAAGATGATTGGCGGGCGTGTTGGGGATATGGGCGGTGTGCCCTATATGCAGTTTATCGTACCCGGTTTGATTATGATGGCGGTGATTACCAATAGTTATTCTAACGTGGTCTCAAGCTTTTTTAGTGCCAAATTTACCGCCAGTATTGAAGAGCTCTTAGTGTCTCCGGTCTCTAAGCATGCCATCTTGATGGGCTATATCAGTGGTGGTATCTTTCGCGGCTTAATTATTGCGCTTATTGTCTCTATTGTGGCGCTATTCTTTACTAAGCTTGGCATTGAGCATTTATTTGTGACGATATTTACCGTACTTGGCACGTCTATTTTGTTTTCCTTAGGCGGCTTTATTAATGCGGTCTATGCGCGCTCATTTGACGATATTTCTATTATTCCAAGCTTTGTGCTGACACCGCTGACCTTTCTTGGCGGTGTATTTTATTCAATGGAGAATTTATCGCCATTTTGGCACAATATCTCACTGCTAAATCCGATTGTCTATATGGTGAACTCGTTCCGTTACGGCATTCTTGGTCATTCTGATGTCAATGTCTGGTATTCGATGAGCGCTATTTTTGCCTTTTGCGTTATTTTTTATGTGATTTCCTATCGCTTATTAAGTAATGGCTCGCGTATCCGCTTGTAGGTAAACGGTTAATATTAGTAATGATACGATTAAAAATAATGACCGCTATAACATAGGGAAAATAAATGAGTATTCATGGTATTTTAGGCGAGCAGACAACGGATTATCCGACCCAATATAGTCCAGAGACTTTATATCCTATTGCTCGTAGCATCGGGCGTGATGCGATTGGCTGGCAGGCAGATAAGCTCACAGTTGGCGTTGATTGGTGGCATGCCTTTGAGATGTCATGGCTCAATCCTCAAGGTATCTCGCAAGTGGCGATGGCGCGCTTGACCGTTCCTGCCAGCGCACCGTTTATTATTGAGTCTAAATCACTAAAGCTGTATTTTAATAGCTTAAATTTTACAGAATTTGCCAGCTGGCAAGATGTCCAAGCGTTGATTGCTCGGGACTTATCTGCGTGCTTACAAGCAGAGGTGAGCGTTGATTTATTGGCGCTAGAAGATGAGCAGTCTGACTTACTAATTACCCAGCCTGAGGGTATTTGTATTGATAATGCGCTAGCAGATTGTAGCGATAAAGTTGTATTAAGCGCGCATCATGATGCTTCATTACTGAGTAATAATGTGGGCAGCCATACAGATGTTGAAGAATGTAATAGCCAGACATATCGTTTTTATTCTAATCTACTCCGTAGTAATTGTCCGGTGACCAATCAGCCAGATTGGGGCACTTTGGCGGTGTCGATGACGTCTAAAAAAGCAGTCAATCAAGCCAATATGTTGCGTTATATTTTAAGCTTTCGTCAGCACAATGGCTTTCATGAGCAGTGTGTGGAGCAGATATTTGCCGATTTAAGTGAGCATTATCAGCCCAGCTCATTGATAGTACGTGCTTGGTATACACGTCGCGGCGGTATTGATATCAATCCTTGTCGTGTGAGTGATATCGCATTATTGCCAGCACCTAGTCGCTTAATTCGTCAGTAATGAAAGCACTGTGAATAGTTTTTAAATAAATTTTTAAGTATAAAAAAAGCGCCTATCGTATTCAATACAATAGGCACTTTTTATTGGACATTTTTTATCTTTAAACTATTTAATCTTCAGACTATTTAGCAGTCAGTTTTGCCAATAACTCGTCACGGCTAAGTAGTTGTTTTTCGCTATCACGGCGATTGACGTATTCGTACTTATCTTCTGCTAAGTTACGGTCAGACACTAC
Organism: Psychrobacter sp. GP33; assembly: GCF_014119005.1. Lineage (GTDB taxonomy): Bacteria > Pseudomonadota > Gammaproteobacteria > Pseudomonadales > Moraxellaceae > Psychrobacter. The sequence goes on from NZ_JACGYX010000001.1 coordinate 48,847, forward strand.
GATACGATGCGGAATACCAATCAATTCAAGATCGGCAAACTTCACGCCCGGACGCTCGTTACGGTCATCAAGCAACACATTAATGCCTTGCGCTTTAAGCTCTTCATATAGTGCCGTTGCCGTTTCCATGACGGTGTCTTCTTTCGACTTCATCGGCACGATTGCAACTTCAAATGGCGCCAGTGAATCGCTAACGTTTGGCGTTGGTGGCCACATAATGCCGTTTTCATCATTGTTCTGCTCGATAGCCGCAGCAATAATACGGCTCACACCGATACCATAACAGCCCATCATAAGCGTTACCGGTTTGCCATTTTCACCAGACACATTGCAGTTCATGGCTTGTGAGTATTTATCACCCAATTGGAAAATATGACCGACTTCGATACCGCGTTTGATTTGTAGCGTGCCTCTGCCGTCAGGTGACGGGTCGCCTTCATTGACGTTGCGAATATCAACCACACGGGTGATACGCGCATCACGTTCCCAATTCATGCCGATAGTATGTTTATTGACTACATTGGCACCAGAGACGAAATCAGATAAGGTAGCGGCAGCACGATCGACAAATACGGGCATGTCTAGCTCAACGCCAATGTAGCCTTTATGCAAACCAGCTGCTTTGAGTTCTTCTTCAGTTGCCATGGTGAGTGGTACATTGGCTTCTTCGATTTTTTCAGCTTTAATGGTATTAAGCGTATGGTCACCGCGCAAGACGACGGCGATAAGCTGTGGCTCACCTTCAGCGGTATGCCCTTGCACAATCAAGGTCTTAGCCGTGGTCGCCAGTGGAACATTAAGATAATCAGCCACCGCTTCACAGGTTGGCATATTTTCAGTGAGCACATCTTCACGTGGCTTGGTCGCCGGCTGACGCTCAGCGGTGCTGATAGACTCGGCAAGCTCAACGTTCGCAGCATAATCAGACGAATCTGAAAAGGCGATATCGTCTTCACCGCTATCCGCTAGAACGTGAAACTCATGTGAGGCAAAACCACCAATCGAACCGGTATCCGCTTGTACCGCACGGAAATCAAGACCCAAACGGGTAAAGATGCGTGTATAAGCGTCATACATTTCGTGATAGGTTTTGGCTAATGATGCTTGGTCAACATGAAAGGAATACGCATCTTTCATGGTAAATTCACGCGCGCGCATCACCCCAAAACGTGGACGAATCTCATCACGGAATTTGTTTTGAATCTGAAAAAAAGTAATTGGCAACTGCTTATAACTGCGTAATTCACCTTGTGCCAGATTGGTAATCACTTCTTCATGGGTTGGACCTAATACAAAATCACGGTCGTGACGGTCTTTAAAACGCAACAGCTCAGGACCATAATCGTTAAAACGTCCGGTCATTTGCCAAAGCTCAGCAGGCTGAGTCATCGGCATGAGCACTTCTTGTGCGCCAATATTTTGCATCTCTTCGCGAACGATACGCTCGACTTTTTGCAACACGCGCAATCCCATAGGCAACCAGATATACAATCCAGATGCGATTTTACGAATCAAACCGGCACGCACCATCAATTGGCTTGAGGCGATATCGGCATCACTAGGGGTTTCTTTGAGCGTGGCAAATAAAAATTGACTGGCTTTCATAAATAAAGCATAACCTTATCAACGAGCAAATAAAAATAAACAGTAGAACGGTGAGCATTTGGCTGGAGATATCTGTTTGCCGTAAGCGCACCTTTATAGCTACTGTTTATAGCTGCAACAACAATGGGATAAACCGTAATGGACGTATGAATAATTGACCTATTTACGGTCTGCAAGCCTAAAAATAAATTTATGTCGAAATTTTATCGATACAATCGGACTATGTTAGGTAAACTTCGCTTAAGACGCAATCCCTTTTTGCGATTTAGACGTATACAGCGCCCAAACCCATTACTCAAACCCATGATCTAAAGCCACATTAAGTGTAGACAATAGGTAGCGATACCTTGAAGTGAATACCGAGTAGACGCATTAATCGCTTATTGTAAAAGCTAACAACACAGTGAAATTATCGCCATGAAAACCAATGATAAGAAAAATGTCGCCAAGAAAACCAATAACAGCAATAACGCAAATATTCATAATAAAGGTGACTCAATAGACGTTAGTAGCCCGTTGACTAAACAGCTAAAAAGTACACAATCGGTTTCAAAATCGACATGGGTAGTCTTATTGCTCAGTTTTTTAGCGCTTGCTTATACCTTTTATAATATGCAAAATCGGGCGGTAGAAGAACCGATTGAGACTATTACCCGTGAAGGCGTGGTGACACAAATTCAGCAACTTAATCGTTTGCAAACGGTGGCTTTTAGTGTAGATACCGTGATTACCAGTCAAAAACAAGGGAGCTGGATGAAGCTGTGGCAAGATGAGCAAAAGGGCTTATTTATTGCTCATGGTCGGGTAGAAGCGGGCATTGATTTAAGCGCATTGACGCCTGATATGGTGCAAGTGGTGCAGCCAGCAGATATTGAAAAGGCTAAGAACCCTAAAAATGTAGATAATGATATGCCCATTGCTGAAGGCGCAAGCCCTATTGCTACCATGCCGCAAATTAATATTACCTTGCCACCATCAGAGATATTTTCCGTTTATCTCGATAATATCGAAATTTATGATTGGCAAACAGGTGCTTTTGGACTTATGAAAGTCGATCCGAAAATATTGCAACAAGCCCAAAGTATGGCAAAAAAAGAAGTGCTTGAGCGCGCTTGTCGCGGTGATGTGATGGATATGGCACTAAAAAATGCCCAAACGCAGCTACAGCATTTATTTTCTTTAACGGGTGCAGTGGTGACGGTGACCACTCAAGGGGCTGGCGCGTGTCAAATGCCCTTAGTAAAAAAACCTAACGTCAAGACATCTTAAGATTAGCTTTTTATTCATATTAGGTTTGAGTGATAACTTCCGCTTCAGCGCTAACAGCAGTAAAGCTGGTCACAGTATCATTACGAATCAGATCTATGACCGTACCTCCTTGATGGCTGACCAGCTCTATTTTGCCATCGACTGAACGATAAGTGGGATTGTTGCCTTGTCCTTCAGGCGCACTTAGGGTCATTTTGGTGTCATTGGATAAGGTGATGACCGCATTCAAAATGCCAGTCGCTGACGTTTGAAAGACTACGGTTAGGGTCTCGCCTGCTGCACTGCGGTAATGGACGTCAGTGACTTGAGTGCCTCGAGGTTGTTGATTACTAAGCGGCATAGTTTCAGGATTAGGCGTAATATCGGTGCCATTAGTAGGCGCATTTTCTAATGGGGTTGATGTGCTGTTTTGAGCTTCATTAGCTGATATATTATTACTCGGCTCAAGATTCGGCTCATTAACAACGGCTGCATTTTGCGTATTATTATCAATAGTAATCGCATTGGACTCCGCCGTGGGTTCTGCTTGGATATCAGGGGATTTTTGACAGGCGCTTAGCATTAGAGTTAAACCCATCATCGCTATTATTGCTGCGTTACCATAGTATTGAGCAAGGCAGTATTGAGCAACACGCTGCGGCTTTTTATATGATGATTGTGAAGTAAATATGGACGATAAAGGATAAGACATAAGGTCAGCTCCTTAGCTGAAAAGCAAAAATGAACAGAGTCGCGTCATATAGAAAAAGTGCGTAATAGGTTATATGAGTTTGGCTATATGGGGTTCTTGTGTATGCGTGCCCGATTTGGTGATATTTTTGTCAACATATTCGCTGATAAAGGGGGAAATGTTCCTAACATCATATCCCCTAATGTTTCCGCACATAGCGGCGCGATGGCATATCCTTTTGCACCCATTGCCGATAGCGTCCATATGCGCTGACTGCCTACCAATAATCCAACTAAAGGATGATAATCAATGGTTTGGGTACGAATGCCTGCGCGCGCCTGCCAATTACCGGTATCGTTTGGCAAGATACTATCAAGCTCTGGAATATCGGCAATCAATTTATCACGGTTTTGCTGATTTTCCTCCGAGCGAATACGTGTGTCTTTATCGGTATCTATAAAGCTTGCACCCAGTAAAAACTGCGCTTGTCCTTCCGTCATATTGTTTAGTGTGGCATCGCCACTTTGTGCAACAAAGGGTGCACAGTAGCCGCTATATTTTAGGGGCAGTTTTGGTAAGTCAGCGCGCTGCTCAATAGTGGGGGTAAACCAAGATAGCTGCCCGCGAATGGTACGACAATTAGCAATTCGACTATCTAATTTACGACCTTCGTAAGCGGCACAAATAACCACATTATCGGCTTCGATAGTTTTAATAATAATGTCACTTTTCTTATTATTGCTATCGTTGTTCAGGTTATTATCTTGAACATTGTTAGTCTTATCAATGTAACCACTAATGCGAACATTATCAGCAGTTTCATCTATTTGAGTCACGACTAACGATTTAAAAGTAATTAACGGATGACGGAGTATCTCGTTCTTTAAGGCTTGTGGATTGACCAGACCGGATTTAGGTAAATATAAGTTTTCGAATAAATCGAGCGCGCTAAGCCCCGTTATTGTTTTAGCTTGGTTGTTAGGTAAAGTGGTAGCCATCGCATTGGGGTAATCGCAAATCTCCTTGATAGTGACATTAGACTTGACTAACAATTCAAGCGCTCCAGTAGTCTCAAGTATAGGTGGCGTATTATAAATAGCTGCTTGCTCATTTAAGTAACGATAAAATCGGCTGGTATACAGATAACTGATGGTATGCAGATGCTCATCAACATGATGAATCGGAGTCATCTTAGGCGCGAGTAGGGCACGTGGGTTGCCGGATGCGCCTGAAAGCGGCGCGTCTTTGTCTAGTAAAGTCACTTTAATACCGCGATTTGCCAGCGACCAAGCCGTCATCAAGCCGGCAACGCCTGCGCCGATAACCACACTATGGGTCGGTCGGTAGATGATTTTTTGTGGTTCTATTGACGGATTATCCTCTGCTATCGCCGCATTCACCATAACTGCCGTTAACATCTCGCGTTTTCGCCCAAATCCTGCGACTTTTTCAATCTTAAAACCACTGCCCTGCAAGTCTCGTTTTACGATACCTGCGCAGCTATAAGTAGCAGCAGTCGTGCCTCTTTGTGATAAACGCTGTATTTGGGTAAATATACTATCCGCCCACAATGATTCATTGCAAGATGGTGCAAAACCGTCTAAGAACCACGCATCAATATGGGACGTAGACTGGTCATCAGGATTCTTATGTAATTTTGCCAAACTATGAGCGGCGTCACCTAGCCAAATATCAAGCGTAAGGTTATCACTGATAAAGTTTAGGCGATGGCAGCCAGCAATCAAAGGTGGATAATCGGCTAATAATGGCTCAATCAGTTCGGCTAATTCAGGCGCGCGTTGTGCCCATAAGCTCAGTATCTGAGTTAAGTCGGGTAGCGGTATCGGGTGTAATTCAGTGCTAATAAAATGCAGGCGTGCCGTACGCAAATGAGGATGTGAAGCGCGTAGTTTCTGCCATAGCTGCCATGAGGCAAGGAAATTTAGCCCAGTACCAAAGCCCAGTTCAGCAATGGTAAAGCACTGATATGGTGCTAATATTGCCAAACGCTCCGGCAACTGATTGCCATTAAGAAACACATGGCGCGATTCTGCCAAGCCATCTGCATGGGAGAAATACACATCGCCAAATTCACCCGAAATAGGCACTTGATTGCCCATATCATCGGTCTGCCAATCGATCTTAGCTGGGGTGATGACGTTGGGGTGCTCAGATGGCTTTAGAGCCAGTTGCTCCGCTTGTTTTCTGAACCGACGTGGAACATTACTAAAGGTAGAATCGATAGGTTGAGACATAAAAGCTCACATCAGATAAGGGAACAAGCAAGGCGTACAGGTATTAGAATATTACCCATTGTTAGGCGAGTGATAAGGCTGACAGTAATGCCCGTTGCTATTAATTTAACCGCTACTAAGTCAGTTGCGGCTGATTTAATTGCAAAGCTACCAACGCGACCGGCGTCTAAATATCAGCCATGAAATGAACACGCCAAGCGCTAGACTAATCAGGGCGGTCATTGCGCCATACACAAAGAGCTGCCCTTTGCTCTCGTATATCAGTACATTCACTTGCGTTTGTAAGTCATCTACTTGCCGTTGCAGGCTGACATTTTCGGTGACTAATCTCTGATTGGCAGTGCTGAGGGCAGAAGGCGCGGGTTGGCGCTGCATGGCGAGCGTAGGCGTAAGCGCAGTTGAGCTTAAGGTCGTATCTATTTGACCATCTGTAGCGACGCTAGTATCTGGTTGGCTCGCTACAGCATCTGCTGGTGCTGCCTGCGCGCCCACTGCTGTCATGAGTGTTAACATGAGCAAAACCGTAGCTAGACTATAGCGGCGATGTAATGATTGCTTGCCGGGTTTTAACGGTATCGTCGATGCTCTCACGATGTCTTCGCCTCTATTCCCGTCTCTTTTTTATTTGCTGACAGGCTTTCTTCAGGTTTTGGTAACACATGAATAAAGGGCTTGATATCGACATGACTATATACCCCATCACGCAGATACGGTTCAGCGCTTGCCCACTCTTTCGCCGCATCTAGCGAATTAAATTTAGCAATGACAATACTGCCCGACATGGCACTTTGACCATGTTCAATGGGCGTTGGTCCAGCAACTAGCAAGCGCTGTTTCGCATCCAACACTTGCAGGCGGGCAAGGTGCTCAGTGCGAGTCAATTTACGCTGAGCGTCGCTATTGGCAATATCATGACCAATAATGGCAAATAAAGGCATGTCATATCCTTAATTAATAATAGTTTTTAGCTAATGTTTAAATTTTTTAATAAATAAACAGTAGTCTTTTATTTTACGGTTTTATCCGTCAAAGCTGGATTTAAATGCTTTTTTAACATCAAGAATTGAGCGACCACGAATACCAACATAATTGGAATCCAACCATAGGTTTTAAAGTTAATCCACGCCTCATCACTCATGGTAAATGCCGTGATATAATGAAGGACACCCATGAGCATAAAGAAAAATGCCCATGCCACGGTCAGCTTTTTCCAGCCACTCATAGATAGGTTAAAGACATCTTTCATTGCTAATTGCATCAGTGGCTTATTAATTGCCACACTAACCAATAAGGTTAGGGCAAAAATACCGTTGATAATGGGCGATTTCCAGCGCAGATAGATATCATCGCGTAGCAATAAGGTACCGCCACAGAAGACTACGGTTAATAGCAAGACGACCCATTGCTGTTTATCAAACTTACCCTTTTGCCGCACAAAATGAATCGCGTAGACAATGAGGGTAGTAACTAATAACGCCCCTGCTGCTGCCAAAATACCATGGGTGCGTGCGGCAATAAAAAAGGCAATCAGGGGAATGAAGTCTAATAAGGCTTTCATATCAGGTAGGATGTCCATCAAAAACGTAGAGGCTAGTTTACACGTGTCCTGTGCTAAAAAAAAGCCGACAAGTCACAATCATTAAAGCCACACCTATTTAAGCCATACCTATTTAAGTCACAATCATTAAAGCGCGCCCATCTCACGAACACGATTTACCCCCATTCATAAAATTGCTAAGGTTCTCCCATGAAAATCGACTTACATTGTCACAGTACCTACTCCGATGGTACGTTTGCGCCAGCCGAGGTGATACAGCGCGCGCACAGTGCTGGGGTTACCGTGTTGGCATTGACCGATCACGATACGTTAAAGGGTATTGATGAAGCACGACTGGCAGCTACTGACTGCGGCATGCAATTGATTAATGGCGTTGAGATTAGCTGTGAGCATACTCTAGATGGCGGTTATGGCAAAAATAAATCCACCAATAAAATTGTGCACGTGCTTGGGCTAAATTTTACAGACCGTGAGCAAATGCACGCCACCTTGCAGCAGTTGCAAGACAGTCGCGCCACACGTGGGCAACGCATCACTGAAAAATTGAGCGCATTGTTAAAGGTTGATTATGATGAGCTATGGCAAGAGATTTGTGCCAAAGCCGGTAATAATCCACAAGCAGTGGGGCGTGCGCATATTGGGCAAGTCTTGTTTGAGCGCGGTTTGGTCAAAACGGTACAAAAAGCCTTTGATAAATATCTTGCTGACAATAAAGCCGCTTACGTCCCTATTGAGGCGCTTAGTATGGCGCATGGCATTGAGCTGATTCAGGCTTGCGGTGGCAAGGCAGTATTGGCACATCCGACCCGCTATCAGCTGTCAGCCACACGGGTGCGCAAACTGATTGCCGAATTTGCCGAGCTGGGTGGTGATGGTTGTGAGTTGCCAGCAAATAGTGAACCGCTAAGTACACGCCGCATGGTCGATCGGACAATTGCTGAACATGAATTAGCCGTTTCTATTGGCAGTGACTTTCATGGTAGCAACATGCCATGGCGGCGTATTGGTGATGTTCCAACAGTCAATCCTGAACAGCAGGGAGTTTGGGAACAGTTCTGACTCATACCAAATATAATAAGCCCGTAAATAGTCCTATTCGGTATATTAATAATCATTAATTTGCTATTTCAATCGTCTCAATTTAAGTCAATAATAAACGTATCCCTGCCAAAATTTATTCTGTTTCATCGTTACATATATCCTCAGTTTATGGGCGTAAACAGATAGAAAGCGATTGCTAATTTCCGTGAAAATTGCCACACTGGATGTAACAAAGCTGCAATATAACGACACAGAAACGCATGTGGTGGCAAATTTATGGCGGTATCGATTTACCAACTGGCCTATAAAAAGCTTACTCGAATCATCTTTGAGTGGCAAGCGGCTGATAAGGCCTCGCTATTGGCGCTGTTCATTGTCATGGAAGTCTCATTACATTGGTTATGGTGCTTATATGTGTGGTTACGAAGAGACATGTATGGCAAATACGTCGATATGGCGCTGCTATATCCACTATGGGCAGGCGTTACTATACTGGGACTGTACTTCTGGTTTATGGTTGGGCATTTTGCTCGTGTAAAAAATGACTATCAGCGCCTGCATTACTGGCAAGTCGTTTTAATTATTATTTATAGTATCTACATTGCGGTTATGGTGTTGGTCATGGGGCATAGCAGTTTGGTCTCTGGCGTATCGCTGATGGGCGGTGCAATGCTTGGGATGATGCTACTACGAAGGCGATATATTTGGTATGCCTTTTTATGGCACATTGCATTAATTATCGTCGTGACTCTCATTCCCTATTTGGGTGTTAAGTTGCCCAATTTACGCCAGCTTACCATTACTTCTATTCCCCTCGATACGTACAGCTATCTCACTTACAGCGAAACCACCACCCTAGAAAACGCGATAACTGCTTCTATCTTCAAAAATGGTACTATCAGTTGGGAGATGGTGCACAAGCTGCGCTTATCGTCTTCGTTTTTTTGGCGCTCAACCCATTTATATTTAGCTTTGCCTAAAGCCATTTTTATGGTGTATGTCTTCCGTCTTTTATTATTAATAGTTGATAATAGTAAAGCAGAAATCCTACAGCATGCCAATCAAGATGGGCTAACCAGCTTAAATAATCGCCGCTTTGGTTTGAACCAAATGCAGCAGACCATCATCGCCACTAACGCTGGGCAAAACACCAGTGTTATCTTGATGGATTTGGATTGGTTTAAAAGCATTAATGATGACTATGGTCATGAGGTGGGCGATCAGGTGCTTTGCGAGATAGCACAAATACTCACCCATACCTTTAGCGATATAGGCATTGTGAGTCGTTATGGTGGTGAAGAATTTTTGGTGGTGCTGCCCGATACTGGGCATGAGCATGCGATGGCACTTGCTGAGCAATTACGTGAAAATATCGCTGAACATGCGGTACAGCTTGAGGGCGGCGCTGTACTTCAGATAACCGCTAGTATGGGGTTATATACCTTAGTTTATGATAGGTTATTTAGCATCAAACAAGAATGGAAACCTGCCGACACCAATCTTGCTAAAGACACCTGGAGTATCAGAGATGGCGGCCCGTTTGTCAATCTAAAGGCACATGCTAGTGTTAGGAGCCTTGAAATAAATGGTCACTATCGGACAAAGCCACGCCTTGATAAGCGCGCGGTATTGAAGCTCAGTCAACAACATCAAGAGCTGTTCGCCAGTGACATATGCAATTGTATTATCAGTACGGCGGATAAAGCGCTGTATAAAGCCAAAGAACGTGGACGTAATTGCGTCCTTAGCGCCAATGAGTTACTTGCAGAGGGTAGTATTTCGGAGCCGCGTTATGGTTATGGCACTTGATTCAGCTAATAAATGGAAAATAGCTCTTAAGAAAAACTGTTCTTAAAATAGCTTAAACAACAGTTTAAAATTATGTTAATTACCAAGCTGATTATAAATGCAGCTGTTGCACCAAAGCGGCAAGCACGCTGGTTGCAAAACTACCTGTAGGCAAGTTAAAGGATAATACCAGCGTTTGTGCGTCCTGCCATTCCCACTTTAAACCTTCAATGGGCAAGCGTAATGCTCGCCGTTGCGCTTTAATATCTCGTTGTATTAGACCTGTTGCCAGTTGAGTTAACACTGGATTTTGCTGTACTACATCATTCTCTAAAGCTGCCGCTGCGCCACTTACCTTATCATTGTCCACGCCCCACAATGGGGCAGTCGGATGGATATCGCCTTCAACAAGTCGTGCGCGTAAGGCATCGTCCATTTCTTCACTTGAAAATATCGAGCCTGAGCCGTTAAGGTTAAATACTTCTCCTGCCATGCCTGTATTCCAGCTGCCGTCACGTACTCGCACTGCTAAAATCTCATTAAATACCAAGCTGCGTGCGGCAGACAATGCCATGGTATGGTGCTCTTTTGGTGCACGTTTGCGCTTATTTTTAACATTATTTTTTCGTGCAGGTTCAGCAAACAATCTTAGCGCCTCTTTAATATTATTACCACCATGACCAAAGCGCTGCGAACCGAAATAATTGGGTACGCCCATTTGGCTGATGTGCTCTAAATGCTGTGCTATCTTTTGTTTTGCCATGAGCTGCTGTTCTGCATCTAAGTTATCGGTTGCCAACTGAACATCACGTAAGGTAATGATAAATTGATTGGCTTGATGCGCACCGCGACCCAATTTTTTATGATGCCAGTGCTGTGCCAGTATCTGTACGGTTTCATCGTCGCCAAGATCAACAGGCGCAAAAGGGGTTGGGGGTAATTGCTTTTTAGGAATGCGCAAACTAACCCATTGCGTTGTTAAGGCGTGCCTATCTTTTAACCCCGAATAGCCGATATCGCGCAATGGAATATCTGCCCACTCTGCTAGTAATTTAGCCAGATACGCGGTATTCATACCCATTTTTTGGATATGTAGCCATAAATGTTCGCCTTCATCAGTAAAGGTATTCGGCAGAACTTCATTAACCACAAAGTCAGTTGCGACTGCCTTATATTGGGCTTGCAAAATAGGCGGTGTCATCGGTTGTGGTAACTTGGCGGTATCGGCTATTGCTGCTATATCAAGTGTGGCTATATCAGGCATTGATATGAGGTCAGATGTTGCATTATCTGCTGGCAGGATGGCGGTCGGCGCTATGAGTACAGTACAAGCATGATTAGTCATAAAATAGGCTTCAATGATGGTTATAAGAACAGGTATAAGAAAGTGGAAATGCTTTCAGTTTACGTTTTGCTACGCGCCAGCCATACAAGTATACAGCTGAACTTGAGTAGGCTTGCTACTATCAAGAATGTCTGTGTATTCATGACGCTATTTCGCTCACGATAATAAATTTTACTCATTATTATAATTAATAAGGCAGCAATCGCTACCGTTAAGGATGACTTATGACTGACTCAAAGATTAATACCGTAACCATCAATAAAGCTGACGTTCCCAGTGGTGGTATGAAGTCGTATAAACAAGAAGATAATAGTATCATTTTAATCACTCGTGACGATGATGAGTTTCATGCGTTCGACGGTAAATGTCCTCATGCCGGTGCAGATTTAGGCACGGGATTACGTTGTGGCAATCGCGTCATTTGTCCGTGGCATCATGGCACCTTTGATAGCCGTGATGGGTCATTATTGGAGCCAGTGGCAACGGAAGGTCTCACGCAATATGAATTCACTGATAATGGCGATAGTCTGACTGTCAATACCGCAGCGAAAGTAGATAATACTATTGATACTAATAAACTTGAGGCAACGCATACCGTTATCGTCGGAGGTGGAGCGGCTGGCTTTATGACCGCGCATCATCTGCGCAATACGGGCTATGGCGGTAAAATTACGATAATCAGTGCTGATGATAAAGCACCTTATAATCGTACGCTGCTATCTAAAGCATTTTTAGCGGGCAATATGTCTGAAGACAAACTGTTACTTGGTGGTACGGATTGGGCAGAAAAACAGAATATTGAGTTACGCCTGAACCAAACCGTTAGCGAAGTTTTGCCAAGTGAGCGCACCTTAATTATTAATAATAATAATGTTAAAGGCAATGATAAAAAAGGTAATGGCTCAAATAATAGCGAAAAATTAACCGCAGACTTTTTAGTCGTCGCAACGGGTGCATCTCCTATTGTACCACCCATAAAAGGTGCTGACCTTAATGGTGTTTACACCTTGCGCAGCATGGACGATGCCAAAGTTATTAAAGCTGCCAGTGAAAATAAAAATGTCGTCATCGTTGGTACGGGCTTTATCGGTATGGAAGTCGCGTCAGCATTAGCACAGGCAGGCACGAGTAAATCTATTACTGTCATTGGGCAAAATCAGCGGGTTATGGGTAATATCATCTCAGAAACCGTCAGTAATGCATTGATTAAATTGCATGAAGATAACGGCATTAAGTTTGTACTCGATGCCACTGTCAACGCTATTAATGGCACTGAACATAGCGATAGTGCGACAACGGTAGGTAGCATTACTCTTGCCAATGGAGAGCAACTCGATGCCGATATTGTGATTTTGGGCACAGGCGTGTTACCACGTACAGAATTACTGGGCGAAGAAATCAACCCCCGTGAAGGCGTTGAGGTTGACAGTCATCTACAATTGCGCGATGGCGTCTATGCGCTGGGTGATATTGCTAAGGCAGACGGTCAAATGGGACGATTGCGAATCGAGCATTGGCGTGTGGCATTGCAACATGGTCTGGTCACGGCAGCAGCAATTTTAAAAGATGATAGCGTTCATTCGCTTGATGAACGTGTACCGTTTTTCTGGACGATGCAGTATGGCAAAAGCTTGCGCTACAGCGGACATGCCAAAACACCCGATCATAATATTTTAATCGGAACCCCTGACACGCTTAATTATATTGAATACTATTTTGATGATGAGGAAGATAATAGCCGCGCCACTGCCGCAAGTACGCTTGGTCATGATAAGGAGCTGATTGCCTTTGGTGAACTCTTGCGCCTTGGTCATGCGCCAACCCGCGCGCAGATTAACGCTAGATTTGATATTATTGCCCAAGCTCACGCTTTATCGCTTTAATAAAAAGCAGCTAAAACGGCTAGAAATATATCCATAGTGATAAATAATAATCAAAAACAACCTTTAAAGAAATAACCACGAAAAAGGCTATCATTTATTTTATCTTGGTAGCCTTTTTTCAAGATTAAATTTTCAAAGTTAAATAAGGAGACGCATATGACCGATAACCATACAGACAGCTCCGTATTTTTACGCCTAGCAGTACCTAATGACATTTTGGCGCTTGAGAGCTTTCTCAATCGTTGCTATCGCTTTGATGAAGGCTGGACGAATGAGTTTGAGCTGGTCGGCGGCATCCGTACCAATCAAGACGAGCTAAAAAGTGTCATTGCTGACCCTACGCAATATCTGTTTGTTTATCCAAAAACAGACAATGCTCAGCGTGACGGTGAAGAAAGTGGCGAGATATTAGGCTGTATCAATGTCGGCATACATGATGGCAGCGCTCACATTGGCATGTTTGCAGTGCATCCAGAATTGCAAGGATGCGGCGTTGGGAATACATTGTTGCAGGCAGCTGAAACCTTTGCACAGCGTCATTTATCGACCAATAATTCAACAACTGACAATTCATCTACTGGTGCGGAAAACCCTACTGTTATCAAAATGCTAGTATTAAACGGTCGCCCAAAGCTGCTCGCTTATTATCAGCGCCGTGGCTATCTCAGCACCGGCAATACCGAGCCATTTCCAGAAGATGGCAATAATGGTGAACCCAAAAAGGACGGCTTATTCTTTTTAGAATTAGCAAAATCAATCTCTTAGCGATGGCTGACCCAAAAGTTATTGAATGTCAAAAAAATACCGATACTCAGCAAAATGAATGCCACAATGAGTAAGCGTTTAAACCATTTAAATGCAGGCAGGCGCGTGGCATTTTCATTAGAAGTCAAATAGGCAAACAGACACATCAGGCTAGCAACCAAGGTCATAATGCCCAAGCCAATCGGTAGAATAAACAGATATATCTGCCACATAGTCATCTCTCAGCGGTCGTTGCTCATTATTAATCGCATCATAACAGTATGTGGATTGCGCTGTCTGTAATGCGCTTGAAAACTGAATCATTCCCACCTTCTGTATAAGGAAAATCACATGCATATCGGCATCCTCACGTTGACATTTTCTTTACCCGGATGTGGCTCATTAAAAGAAAAACGCCAACGCATGGGCGGCTTGCATGCGCGCTTTGGTAATACGCCAAGTGTCGCGGTATGCGAAAGTGGAGAGCGTGATCGCCATGATGCCAGTGAATGGACTTTCGTAATAGTCGGGCTGTCGAGACGTGAAATCGAGTCGCAGTGTAGTCAAATCGAAGATAAAATAGAGCGTACAGTAGATGGTCGAGTGATGAATGTGGTGAGGGAGTTTATTTAGGTGGGGAAGTTTTTATATATTTCAAAAAATACATAATCTGTAGGTTGGGTATCTCAAGCCCTACTCAACCTACGGGCTATAGTTTGCTAACCAAATCTTTTATTGAATTCAGATTCATTCATAAATAACAATATTATTACTTCGAAAAGAGAGATTATCGCTGGAATAAATGTCCAACAGAATAATAGATACAAAATACCCCAGAGAGTTTGACCTAAATAAAACTTATGTATTCCAAAGCCTCCTAAGAACAAGGCTAACAATGCTGCAACACCTTTACTTTTGCGATTTACATGTACGATGGTAGTGTAGTTATTAGTAGGCAAAGGAGGTGGGGCGGCTTTGAACGGTGAGGGTTTAGCAATAGGAAAACCACAACTAGTACAAGAGTTGCTTTGATTACTAGTGGACTCAGAGCATTCAGGACATTTAATTAAAAAATTCATTTTAGAAGTTGGGAATCCACAGTTAGTACAAGACGCGCTTTGGTCGCTAATTTTATGTGTGCATTCAGGACAATCAATAATGGCCATATATTTTCCGTTTCTTACATTTTTTAGTTGTTATCTATAACGTTTTTATCAAATGAATATGCTATCTCTAAGAAATAGAGAGCTAATTGCTTTACCTTGAAAATTGGTCTATTACATGTTGTAAAATATAGTGAATTTCTTCCTTAGATATAAAGTAAATAATAATGCAGCCAATGATGAACATATTTGTATTGTTGAAAAACCCATATTCTTCATGTTCATCAACTTCTTCAAGCTCTTTAAGTTCACTAGACGAAAATGGGGTATTATTAAATACTGCAGGTTTCACAAGAGGAAAGCCACAAGTAGTACAAGACACGCTTTGATTACTAATCGACTTAGAGCATTCAGGACATTTAATCAAAAACTTCATTTTAGAAGTTGGGAATCCACAGTTAGTACAAGCTACGCTTTGGTCGCTAATCTTATGTGTGCATTCAGGACAATTAATAATTGCCATATTTGTCCCTGTATTTAGCTAATAGATGGCTTATTCCCATAGTCAAAATTGACTATATCTGTTCTGTCTCATTCGCTTCTGGGCTCATTTTGATACATTACTTACGAATAACACCGATTTGTATTTACTAATTTCACTCATATAGTTTATCTTTCATACAATTGGCACGCTCAATTGCCTTCCACTGACTATATTCCGGTTCGTCCTTCCCTAGGTAAGCATTGTTTACTTTTATAGCTTGTTCACATATTGCTCTATCATCACTTTTTCTGCGTGCTATGTCCCTCTCTTTTTTATCGTCCGCTGCATTATTAACTACTTTTTCGTTGTAAGGTTCTTTCGTTTTTATTGGTGTTTCCCGTACTTTATGTTCTTTCTCACTACCCGAAGGGACATTCGATAATAAAACTTCCCTCGGTCTTGCTTCTACTGATATCACTGGCTCTGGCTTGAATTGCTCCAATGTTACTTTTTCAACTACTTCGTTCTTTGGAGCTTCTAGCGTTACTACTTTCTCAACTGCTTCATGATGTTCTATGTTTTTTGACACTACTCTTTTGATTGGACATATGAAATTAACAATATCTTGATCTGTCCAATCTGGTGTTGGCGTATACCAATCCCCCAGTTCTGCTGATGGTAAGTCTTTAAAACTCTCTGATGATTTTTTTCTTATCTCATGGTCTGTGCAGTTAATTTGCATTTGCCCATAAGAATTACTTGTGTTCCCTCTACGTACATACTCAATATGTTCAAGATCATAAGATGTAAAATGGGAGATGAGGAAATAGCGGCCATCTTCACCTGAACCAGAAAGCAACATTGGTATCTGTGTTAATTCAGAATCAAGTAATGAGTCCTCGACTTGTGGTGGTTCGTCATCAGGTTCTGACTGCTCTTCACTGTATTGTCTTGCTTTTTCTGTATAGCTGTCATAAGCATTCACAAGCCAATAGCCGATAGCAACTATAATAATAAGTAGGAAAATAGTTGCACCAGAGCAGCCGCTATTTTTCTGTCTTTGACGATTACCTGCTAGTGAATCATTGTTATCAGAATATGCTTGTGGTAAAGGAGGAGGAACAACTCTAGCAGTAGGGAAACCGCAACTGGGGCAAGCAGTACTTTGATCGCTGATGCTCTTGGAGCATTCAGGGCAGTTGATTAGAGCCATATTTTCTTCTTTATCTTGATGTGTCGTATCTCTAGAAGATTTTTAAAAGCATAAGCACTACAAAATTTATTGGATAAGTGATCCATAAGATAAGTATTATAACTTACCAGCAACAATTGAACAACAAATGTCAATATGTTTTATTTAAACACTTTTTTGTTTTTCTCATTAATAAAAAAAGCCACTCCCTAAAGAGTAGCCTTTTATTAAAAATTTACTAGTTTGTATTAACTCACTTCTTTCATCGCTTGTTTAAGCATCGGCTTCAAAAATTCACCCGTATATGAGCCTTTAGCCTCAGCCACTTCTTCGGGTGTGCCTTCCGCGATAATCAGCCCACCACCTTTACCACCTTCAGGACCCAAGTCAATCACCCAGTCTGCGGTTTTGATCACATCCAAGTTATGCTCAATCACGATGATAGTATTGCCTTTATCACGCAGCGCATGCAGGATATTGAGCAGCTTGGCGATATCATGAAAATGTAGACCAGTGGTCGGTTCATCCAAGATATACAGCGTCTGTCCGGTATCACGCTTCGCTAGCTCACGTGCCAGTTTCACCCGTTGCGCTTCACCGCCCGATAGTGTGGGCGCAGATTGACCAAGGCGAATATAGCTCAGACCAACTTCCATGAGTGCTTCAAGGCGACGATGAATCGCAGGAATCGCAGAGAAGAATTCTGTCGCATCTTCCACGGTCATATCGAGCACATCGGCGATACTTTTGCCTTTATAAAGAATCTCTAAGGTCTCGCGGTTATAGCGTTTGCCTTCACAGCTGTCACAGGGCACATACATATCTGGCAAGAAATGCATCTCAACTTTGATAAGACCATCGCCTTGGCAAGTCTCGCAGCGACCCCCTTTGACGTTAAAGCTAAAGCGACCGGGTTTATAACCACGCGCGCGCGCTTCTAAAGTTTGGGCGAACATTTCACGCACTGGGGTAAAGACGCCGGTATAGGTTGCCGGATTAGAACGCGGTGTACGACCAATCGGGCTTTGGTCAATATCGACCATTTTATCCAAATGCTCAAGTCCAGTAATGCTGTCATGTTTATCGGCGATTAACGTTGAGGCATTATTCAGCTGTGTGGCGGCAAGTGGCATTAAGGTGCGGTTAATCAAGGTTGATTTACCAGAGCCGGATACGCCCGTCACGCAAGTCATGATGCCAACCGGTATAGTCAAATTCACATCTTGCAAGTTATTACCTATGGCACCTTTTAGCTCAATGGTCATTGGTGCTCTTTTTGGTTTCGCCTTTCCTTCCACTGCAACATCAATCATTTTGGGTTGATGGCGGATTTTAGGCACTGCTATTTTTAATTTGCCCGATAGATATTGTCCAGTCAGCGATTCTTTTGATGCCATGATGTCATCGACTGTGCCCTGAGCGATAATATGACCGCCATGTACGCCTGCACCCACGCCAATATCAACGACAAAATCTGCCTGCCGGATAGCGTCTTCGTCATGCTCAACCACCAATACGGTATTACCCAAGTCGCGCAGGCGAGTCAGGGTATTTAACAGGCGATCATTATCGCGTTGATGCAAACCAATAGACGGCTCATCGAGCACATACATAACGCCCATCAGACCAGCACCGATTTGGCTTGCCAAACGAATACGCTGCGCTTCACCGCCGGATAAGGTTTCAGCAGAGCGGGCGAGTGACAGATAATCAAGCCCGACACTGACTAGGAAGTTTAAGCGCTCGTTAATCTCTTTAAATATTTTCTCCGCAACTTCACCTTTATGACCGTCAATTTTTATGGTTTTATAATAGTCTGCGGCATCACCGATAGACAGTTTTACAATCTGAGCGATGGTTTGGTCATCAACGCGCACATTGCGCGAAATCTCATTAAGACGTGCGCCATCACAGACATTACAAGTGGTATCCGCCAGATACTTTGCCAATTCATCACGCACAAGGTTGCTTTGTGTTTTGGCATAACGGCGTTCAAGGTAAGGTAACACTCCTTCAAACGGAATGGTTTTATTGGTTTTGCGACCGCGCTCATCGGTAAAGTTAAAAGTTAGCTTTTCTTTGCCTGAGCCTTGCATGATTAAATCTTGCTGCTCTTTTGACAGCGCTTGCCATGGTGCATCCATGTCAATTTTAAAATGATTGCAAACGGTTGCTAGCAGACCAAAGTAATAGGCATGACGCTTATCCCAACCATTAATCGCACCTTGGTTCAGTGATTTTTCATGATGGGTAATTAGTTTTTCTGCTGAAAAATACTGACGTTTTCCCAAACCATCGCAAGCCGGACACGCGCCATAGGGATTGTTAAAACTAAACATACGCGGTTCAAGCTCAGACACCGCGCGGTCACAAACCGGACAGCTGTGTTTGGCGGATAGCAATTGGTCGTCGCTACCGCCTTCTTTTGGATTGCCATCCATGTGATGCAAGATAACCAAGCCTTGACCCAGACGCAGTGCCGTTTCTAAACTTTCGGCAACGCGGTTGCCCAAATCATCACGCACTTTAAAGCGATCAACGACCACTTCAATCGTATGCTTTTTATTTTTCTCAAGCTCTGGCAGCTCGTCCATATCATAGACTTGACCGTCAACGCGCACGCGTACAAAACCTTGCCCAACCAGTTGCTCAAGCAATACGGTATGTTCGCCTTTACGCTCACGAATCACAGGCGCTAGAATCATCAGCTTACTGTCTTCGGGCAGCGCCATAACGTGATCAACCATTTCGGTCACCGTTTGCGCAACCATCGGCTCATTATGTTCTGGACAAAAAGGCGTACCGATACGCGCATAAAGCAAACGCAAATAGTCATAAATTTCGGTGATTGTCCCCACCGTTGAGCGTGGATTGTGATTGGTTGATTTTTGCTCAATAGCGATTGCAGGCGATAAACCTTCGATGCTATCGACTTCTGGCTTTTCCATTTGCGATAAAAACTGACGTGCATAAGCCGACAGACTTTCGACATAACGGCGCTGTCCTTCGGCATACAGGGTGTCAAACGCCAATGACGATTTACCAGAACCCGATAAACCAGTAATCACCACGAATTTATCACGTGGAATGTCTATATCAATATTTTTTAAATTATGCGTGCGTGCTCCGCGTACTGAAATATGGTCATGTGCCATCGATGATAGGTATCCTATTTGCTAAAAGAATGATTAAAACCAATATAGTAGATATTAAACGCTGATTAAAAATACAAACAAAGGTTTATTAAATAAGATTTAAAATAAAAATAACTTTAGTTTTAAGTAACTTTTAAATGAAGTCATTAATCGGCTTGAACAGAATAATTTAATAATATCGTTAATCAATATCATTAAATGAATAGTTATTAATAGGAATGGTTAAAATAGTTATTTTTGAATGCAATTGCGATGATAGTAAAAAGATATAGGTTGTTATTATCAGTTTGAATCAACTTTTGTTTTTACCAAAACCAGTCGCTTTATATTCATTGTGTTGGACTACTTTATTGTTATGGCAAGCGTATTATTCAAGGTATATACACGAATACGACGCACTTAGTAACAAAAATTTTAAGTAGCTGGTGAAGATTGGCGTCGGTGTGGATGCAGATATAAAAGTATCGGCAATAGAGTGGCTAATGTTTTATACTGTGGAGCTAATTTAAGCGCTCAGCGGTTACCAGCCAGAATAATGATCACGTTATATCCTAAGAATAATCTGAAGAATAGCCTTGATAATCTTGAACGATAGACGCATGAAGATAGCGCAGTTTTACAATCTATAAATGTGTAAAACGTCAGACGTCAAATGATGAACCAGTGAGGCAAGTATGAATAGCGTAGAAAAACGGGCAATCTTGGGTGTCGGCGGTATTTTTGCCTTACGAATGATTGGTCTATTTATGATTGTGCCGGTGTTTTCTGTTTATGGAAATGATTACGCCCATGCGACCCCATTTTTGATTGGTTTAGCCGTCGGTGTGTATGGTCTTGGGCAAGCTGTATTTCAGATTCCAATGAGCCTTGCCGCCGATAAATTTCCAAGAAAACCTATTATTATGCTCGGTCTGGTATTGTTTGCGATAGGCGGTATCATCGCTGCCAATGCTACCGATATTTATGAAGTGATTATTGGGCGCGCGCTTGCAGGTAGTGGCGCGGTATCAGCGGTGTTAATGGCGCTATTAGCTGACGTCACTCGTGAAGAGATGCGTACCAAAGCGATGGCGACGATGGGACTTACCATTGCCACGTCTATTATGCTGGCGTTTGCTTTTGGACCTTTATTGGTAGGCTCGCTGGGTATCTCTGGCTTATTTTGGCTGACCGCAGGCTTTGCGGTTTTAGCAATGGTATTGTTGTGGGTTGTGCCATCTCCTATGCGAGTTCTTAAGCACAATCTTGATAGTAAGTCGATTGGTCAGCAGTTATCCGCTGTCCTTAAAATCGGTGATTTAAACCGTTTGCATATTGGTATTTTTGCTCTGCATTTAACCATGACTGCGATATTTGTTATTCTGCCACACCAGTTGTCAGAAGTGATGGGTTTAAGCGTACGTCAGCAAGGCATGGTCTATTTGCCATTATTGTTTATTGGTTTTGCCATCGCCATTCCATTTATCATTATTGCTGAAAAGAAGCGTAAAATGCGCCAAGTATTCTTAGCCGCAATTGGGTTAATGACCGGATCACTTGTGATATTAGCGTTGGGTAGTAGTTGGGGTATCGGTATTATTTTAGGTTTATTGCTGTATTTTATGGGCTTTAACTTATTAGAGGCGACCATCCCATCTTGGATATCCAAACGCGCGCCAGTTGCGAATAAAGCAACTGCGATGGGCTTAAACTCTTCCAGTCAATTCTTTGGTGCGTTTGTGGGTGGGGCAATGGGTGGCTTGCTGCTTAATCAGCCAAACCTATTAGCATGGGGCATTCTTGCCGTTATCATGGCGGCATCCTTACTACTGATTATCCCCATTGCTGATCCACCTTATTTATCAAGTACTACTGTTACTATTCCAAAAAATATTGATATTCAAGACTGGTCACGGCAGATGCTGGCGATTCATGGGGTTGATGAATTGGTGGTTATGGCAAAAGAGCAAGTCGCTTATTTAAAATTAGACAAAACGCAATTGACCGATAATTCGCGACAAGAGCTGTCGCATCTAGCGCAAAGCCCACTAGATATTTGAGATAAAATTGGTTACAGTAAAATAAGAATAATGAGTTATAGAATTGATTTTATGTCTATCATTCATTAAATTTTTTGTTAAAATTATTCATAATTAAACTTATAAAGTGATTCATTAAAAAAGGACAAGCTGATGCGCGGTGTTAATAAAGTAATCATTATCGGTAACCTGGGTGCAGACCCTGAAGCCCGTCAATTTAACAATGGCGGTAGCGTGACCAATATCTCAGTTGCCACCTCCGAGCAGTGGACAGACAAGCAAAGCGGTGAGAAAAGAGAAGCGACTGAATGGCACCGTATCGCGCTGTTCAATCGTTTGGGCGAAATTGCCGCTCAATATCTGCGTAAAGGTAGCAAAGTCTATATTGAAGGCAGCTTGCGCACGCGTAAATACCAAGACCAAAGCGGTCAAGATCGTTATATTACTGAAATCCGCGCTGAGCAAATGCAAATGTTAGATGGTCCTGGCGGTGCGCAAGACGGTGGTTCTGCAGGTTTCGGCGCTCAACAAGGCGGTTATAATCCAAATAACCAGGGCTCTAATAATCAAGGCTTTAGCAATCAGGGTTCTAACAACCAAGGCTCTAACAATCAAGGCTCTAACAATCAAAACTACGGTAATCAAGGTTTTGGGAATCAAGGTAATGCGCCAAGTCAAGGCAACGATTTTAGTAATAACGCCAACACGTATAATCAGCCCAATCAATTTAATAAACCCGCTCAATCACCATCTCAGCCAAAACCAACCGCTATGCCAGACGGTCCGGTAGATGATGATATTCCATTTTAGGATATATAATAATACAATATTGTATTTATAAAGATTAAAGTTATGAGAGCCTATAAATATAGGCTCTTTTTTATTGAAATTTTTTAGAATGTGAAAAATAATAGTAAAAATAGAATTATACTTAAAGGCATAATTGTTGATTATATCTCTTTCCTTAAAGTAATAAGTCCGTCAGTAAAAAAGTAAATAAAAGTTGTTTAATTTATTAAAGCAATGATTGTTCTTAATAATTTTAAAGATTAGAAATACGATATAGTTATTTTTTATCGTAATAAATTATGTTAGTCTACTATCTTTATGACTATTGCCTCTATTATTAATATTCTAAGATTAGATTAAATATAAAATCAATAGTTATTGAATAGACCATTTTATATGTACCAAATCAAAAAGAGACAATTATGACTAACAGTACCTCTATTAACTTAGATAATTTAAATGTAGAAGAACTAAGAGCTATTACTGAAAGTGCTCAGCAATTGATTCATCAAAAACAGCATCAAAGTTTGTTTGAAGCTTATATTAAATTCGAGCAGATTGCCAAAGACACTGGCAGTACGATTGAAGATATCTTGAAAGCTGGTGAAAGCTTAGAGAAAAAACGCAGTATTAAATACCGTAATACTGCCAATGCTGAAGAGACGTGGACAGGTCGCGGTCGTAAGCCAACGTGGTTGGTAGAGGCATTAGCAGCCGAAAGTAAGCTAGAAGATTTTGCTATATAAGTAATATGTGTAATAAAAAATACGTATAATTTCCAGATTTTTTAAATCCTTGAAATAAAAATGCATGACATTGTACAAGAATAGAAGCCAGTATCTTAGTTATAGGATACTGGCTTTTTTTCTGTCATCTGTAGGGAGTAGTTTGTTATGATGATGGCATTTTTAACTGTTACAAGAGTACTGTACCTGTGCCCCAAGTATCTGCGTCGTCTAATAAATACCCTCGCAAGCGGTGGTGGCTAGTCGGAGGTATGTTATTTGTGCTATTTGCATTTCTGCAACTTCCGGCAGCATGGGTGGTAAAAAAGGTGGCTGCAGACTCAACCTATATCCAGCATGTATCCGGTAACTTATGGCATGGCTCAATGATTTGGCAATTACCGTTAACGGATACGCCACTAACCGGTGCGGCAAGCTGGACATGGCAGCCATGGCATTTGTTTCTCGGCAAACTCGGAGCAGAGGTTGAGGTAGGTACGGGACAGACGCGTCTTGATGGTCAAGTCAAAGTTGGGCGTGATTCATGGCAGATTAATGATATGAGCGGTAAGATTGCCCCTGAAACGCTGACCAGTGTTGTTAAATGGCATCTGCCCAATACCCCAATTCAAGTTAATAAAGTGTCATTGCAGCGTCAATCCAATTCCGGTGGCAATACCGATGCAGGTACGGGCAAAGAGAATAGCGCCGCTGAGTTTACCCGTGCTGATGGTCAGTTGACTTGGGTGGGCGGTGAGATGGGCTATCCAAGTGGCGGCAAAACCTTTTATTTGACCTTGCCGCCGCTGCGAGCGCAATTAAGTACTGAACAAAAAAATAATAAAAACGTGCTACATATTAATTTATTAAACAATCAAGATAAGCGTTTGGGCGACTTATATATCGATGGGGACAGTATGCTGGATGTGAGCTTAACCCAGCGCTTACTAGAAAGTATGCCTGAATATAAAGGTCAAGCGCCCCAAGACACGCCGGTGGTCAGCGTGCGTCAGTCGCTGTTGTCAGGGCTATCTGGGGCAGGGGCGCAGTAGATGCTAAGTATGACACCGCGCTTAAAGCCAATCCTCGAGCTGCTTAATCGCTTCTCAGTATGGCTACTGTTATTGGCGATTGGCTGGTTGTGCTGGACGGCAGCGCGCTTATTGTGGCTGCTGGTAGCAGCGCCTGTTGCACCGACGTTGCCACTTGTACCGTTACAAAACAATAAAGCAACGACGGACTATAGTGGACTGTATGCGATATTTTCTGACCCAGCACCTGCTACCGCTGCTGTCCAGCCGCCCAATGTGTTGTTAAAAGGGGTGCTGCTTGCAAGTCCGGAAAGTTTGTCCTCTGCGATGTTAGACGTCAATGGTGAGGTAAAAAATTATCGGATTGGAGACACCTTGCAAGGCAGTGGATATACCCTTATAGCGGTTGATTGGAATGCAGTGATTATTGCCGATGCCAATGACCAGCAGACTGTTATTCGTATGGCAGATGCGATATCGCTTGACCAACGCGGATTGGCAGAGGGTGCCATGAGCAATCAGCGGCTGCCGGACGGCATTCAAAATATGGGTGCGCCTATGCAAAATGTGCCTATGGAAGATGGGTCAGTCGATAATAATGGCGCTGGCGCAACGACCGACAATAACAATCCTGAATCGCCTATTGACGAAGCAGTCACTGCCTTACAAGAAAATCCGGCAAGCTATTTAAGCCGTATGGGCGTCATGGCATCGGGAGAAGGCTATCAGGTAACCGCAGCAATGCCAGCAGGCGTACGCAGCCGCTTAGGGTTGGAGCCGGGGGACAAAGTGCTATCGGTTAATGGGCAATCGGTCGGTAATAATCCTAGCCAAGATGCTGGGCTCTTACAGCAAGTGCAGCAATCAGGTGAAGCCAAAATAGAGGTGAAGCGCGGTAATCAGGTAATTACGATACGTCAGCAGTTTTAATAAGACCGTTTGCCTAGCTATATTTTAGGCGTTTTATTTAAGTGTTATTTCACTGTTTTATTTTTATTAAGCTCTATATTCTATTGAACAAGTCATTTTATTTATTCATATTTTCTCTTTACAATACTAACGAAATACTATTTAGCAGCTATTGCTTATAAACGCTTGGGTATAACTATTTGAGTTTGAATTAATAACAGTCGGATGGTTATCGGCATCCTTTGTAGCATTATTTTCTCTTATTTTATTTCATGTTGCGTACTATTAGCGACATCACAGTGGGTAATTATCACCATGGTACGTTCGCATAAGTTTTCATTGACGCCTTTATCTCATGTTGTGCAGCGCTTGCTTTATATTTGCCGTCCACTATGTTTGGCGTTGCCACTTTGGGCGGCATCGTGCGAGCTTGCCAGTGCGGAGAGCTGGAAAGTCAATCTGCAAGATGCGGATATTAAGGCGTTTATTAATGAAGTGGCGACCATCACTGATCAAAATTTTGTGCTTGACCCGCGTATTAATGGCAACGTGACGGTTATCTCAAACCGTGCCTTGTCTCGCGATCAGATTTATGAGCTGTTTTTAAGTGTAATGCAAGTAAACGGTATTGCCGCGATTAAATCGGGTACGACTACAAAGCTAGTACCGGATAATGTGGCTAAGCAATCGGGTATCGCGGTGGATTTGCGCGGTGAGATGGTCGGTGAAGCGCTAACCACACGGGTAATTTATTTAACTAATACTCAAGCTGCAGAAGTCTTAGGGGTCATTCGTCCGCTGATGCCACAGTCAGCACATGCTGCAGCTGTACCTGGTATTAATGCATTGGTATTGTCGGATCGTGCTGATAGTCTGAATCAATTAACTACATTAATTCGTGACTTAGACAGCAATGTGAATGACAGCTTGCGCGTGATTCCGTTGCGTCATGTTGATGCGGAGCGCATGATGGACTTAATCAGTGCCCTTGTTGCGAGTGCCGGTAGCGGCGCACAAGGTCAGGGCGGGGATCAGCTCAAAGTCATCGCTGACGCCTCAAGCGATAGGCTGCTGGTAAAAGGCAGCCCTGAGATGATTGCTAAAGTTCAAGATATGGTCAATCAGTTGGATACCACACCCACGCGTCGCCTGAGCGGTCTACGCGTGTTCCGGTTAAAATACGCCAGTGCCAACCATATTGCTCAAATGCTGCGTGGTCTGCTTGCCAATCAATCTATCAACAGTGCCAGTGCGGCATCGACTTTAGAATCTGCGTCCTTAGCCAATTCTAGCACTGTAGGGGCGTCGTTAAAAAATGAGGACACGTCTGCGCTATTGAACAATCAGCTGGGTAATCAGCCAGCAGTAAGTGCGCCTACTACAGGTACGGGTGGCTCAGCAAGCGGCAGTAGCGCGCGTCCTTTTAGCATCATCGCTGATGAAACTCAAAACTCGGTTATCGTTAATGCCTCCCCCGAGCTCATGTTTGAGATTGAAGAGGCGGTCAATCAGCTGGACAATCGCCGCGCCCAAGTTCTCATCCAAGCGGCAATCGTCGAAGTATCCGGCGATGATGCGACCCAACTGGGTGTGCAATGGGCGCTGGGTAATGCCAATAGTGGCTATGGCGTGGTAAATTTTAATAATGTTGGTGCAAGTGCCACGACCCTTGCCGCCGCTGCATTATCAGGCGGCGCTAATATTAGTGCTGCCGCTGGTTCCATTGCAGGTGCGTTACTTGGTATTGGTAGCAGCAGCAAAGACAGTAAAGGCAATGCTCAATTTTATGGGGCTATCTTACAAGCATTAGACTCCTCAACCAGTGCCAATTTATTATCTATGCCATCAATTTTGACCTTGGACAACGAAAAAGCCAGTATTTTAGTGGGTCAAAACGTACCTTTTGTGACTGGTTCCTACACCACTGGTAGTGATTCTTCAACCAATCCATTCCAGACCATTGACCGCAAAGATATCGGTATCAACCTCAATGTTATTCCTCATATTGGTGATAACGGCACGGTACGACTAGAGGTGTCTCAAGAGGTTTCCTCAGTCGTACCGGGTAGTATTGGCAACGCCAGTGGTCTAATTACCAATAAAAGCCTAATTAATACCACTATTTTAGCCGATGACCAGCAGACTATTGCGTTGGGTGGCTTAATGCGTGACAATTCCACCACCAGCCAACAAAAAGTCCCCGGTTTAGGTAATGTACCGCTCATTGGACGTTTATTTCGCTCCGATAATGACAACACGCAAAAAAGTAATTTAATCATATTTTTACAGCCAACCATTTTACGTGATGGCGGAGCAGTGGCAAGCGTCACTGAACGTAAATTTAATCAAATGCGCGTGTTACAGTTGGTCATTGATAAAAATGGCACGATTAAGCAATTACCATTAAGTGGCACCGAAGGCTGGGATGGTAATGTCAGCACCGATTATGAATTAATGCCGCTCAATCCACTGGTGCCCAAACGCGATCAAACGCCAAAACCCTCTACTAAAGCAAAACCAATCACTAGAGTAGATACTGGCGACTCAGGTATTACTACCTATCCCTTAAGCCGTTAAATTTACATTTTAAAGACATTCTAGGCGTGACATCATGACCAAACAAGATGATAAAAAGCTAAGCGATAAAAGTAATAAGAAAAAATGGTTAACGCTGAGTTTGATGGGCGTAGCGTTACTTTTGATTCCAAGGCGCAGTAGTCGGCAGGATAGTGCGCCTATCGATAAAAAATATAATAAGCCAGATAACAATAATAATCCTAGCCTTCCCTAATGATTGGCGCATTATTATTATAATGAGTTAGTGGTGATTGGATTTGAATTTGTATTTTTTAACACACTTTCTTTGGAAAACGTTTCAGGCGCGATTACCATACAAATTTGTCCTAATTATAGAGTACGTTCATTATATGATGGTAGGTGCAATATCGACGTAACTACACCCTATTATTTATAACATCGAAGATGCGGTTCATAATGCTAAGTATTGGTAATTATTTAGCATTTTATTGATTAAAAATGTTAAATGGTAAAGGCTATTTATGACTGCTATTAACCACCCAATAATAGGTGATGCCAAATCACTGTTATTGCCTCCTGTACTGCCTTTGATTGATACTCACACTCATTTTGATGCCCCTGTTTTCGATGGGGATAGAATGATACAAGCGCAGCAGGCCTATGAGTGTGGAATACGGCATTTGGTATTATTAGGCTATGTTGCTCGCCATTTCAAACGCTTATATGTGACTCAGCAAGCCTTAACGCAACCTTCAGTACCGCAATCTTCAGTACCGCAACTAACATTACCAGAATTAACAACCCAACACTCATTATTACCGCACGCGCATATCGCTGTAGGGCTACATCCTTTTTATATTGACCAGCATACTGAAAACCATTTATCACAGATGGCGCAGCTAATAGAGCAGTGCCGTCCGTTAGCCATTGGCGAAATTGGCTTAGATACATTTACCCCTGCCATGAAACAGCCTGAAATGCTTGCCAAACAGCAGTATTTTTTTAAGGCACAATTGGATATGGCGGTACAGCATCAACTGCCCGTTATGCTGCATATTCGTAAAGCGCATGCTGAAGTGTTAGCGATATTAAAGACACATGATTATGATGCGCATTTATTGGGTGGCATTGCTCATAGCTTCAGTGGTGGTGAGCAAGAAGCAAAAGCTTTTGTGAAATTGGGCTTTAAACTTGGCGTTACCGGACAAATTACTAATCCTAATGCCAAAAAATTAAGACGTTCTATTTGTGCAGCAGTAGCAAAATATGGTGTAAACTGCTTAGTTATTGAGACAGATTGTCCCGATATGACTCCTGTTATGTGTCAGACATCAAACTATACTCAATCAGCACTTGGACAGCATGCAGATAATGAGTGGCATGGAGCTGAGGGTCAAAATCGTAATGTACCGAGCAATTTACCTTGGGTGCTGCTGACCTTAAGTGAGTTACTAAATGTTGCGCCAGCTGATATTGCTCGACAATTGTGGCAAAATAGCACCCACGCATTACAAGTTGATTGGAGTTATCCTGGGCTCAATTGATTTAAATATACAAACGTAAAAGGATAAAAGCTGTTTTGGTTAAAGCCATTCTAGTTATTAGCTACTTTTTCTGTCATTAACTGTCCTAGAAAAGTTATTAATAACTTATTATTAATAACCGACTATCTTATGCACTTTTCTTTACCTTGTGTCTTTTCATTTCTATCAGAGTGTTATCTTGCCTATGAGTTATTCACCGACCACTGTGACGACAAATATATCTGCTGCCCTCTTTGAGAGTAGTGCTGATGCTACCGATAATAACCTGACGAATACAGTAGCTAATAAAGATTCTATCGATACGATGGCGAAAGCTGTAGCCACAGATGATCAGCAATACCAGCGACGCTTTCAAGGCACGCAAACATTATACGGCAGTGCAGCATTTGATATTTTTGCAGCAGCGCATGTAATCGTGATTGGCATTGGTGGAGTCGGTTCTTGGGTGGCTGAAGGGCTAGCAAGAACGGCAGTTGGTACGATAACGTTAATCGATTTGGACGTGTTAGTAGCATCCAATGTGAATCGCCAACTGCCTGCACTTGATAGTACCTTTGGCCAAAGTAAAATCGCAGCAATGGGTCAGCGTGTGACGGAGATTAATCCAAACGTTACCTTACATTTAGTTGATGATTTTTTAACTCCTGAAAATGTTGCAACCTTACTACCGAATCGCGCTACCGCGAAAGCGGCTGCTGCGGCGAACCGACCCATTATTATTTTAGATTGTGTGGATGATATGCAGGCAAAGCTTGCAATTGCGCTGCATTGTCGATTTAATAAACTTAAGTTGATTTGCGCAGGCGGGGCAGGGGGCAAGCTTGATCCGCGTCATATCACCGTTAGCGATTTAAAAGACAGCTATCAAGATCCGCTATTGGCAAGACTGCGCACCAAGCTGCGGGTTGAAAAGGGTATCAATAGCGAGCTTAAAGAAAAATTTGGCATTAAATGTGTGTATTCAACCGAGCCACCAAAAGTAGATAAAAGTTGCCAAACTGGCGGTTTGCACTGCGGTGGTTACGGGTCGGCAGTCACAGTGACGTCCGTTGTGGCGATGATTATGGTGAGTGAGGCGCTACAGATACTTATGCAGCATGCTGCAAAGCCGTCTATTTCGCATTGATTAATGGAGACAGTTTTGTCTACTTATACCTACCCTGTAGCGGATGACGACTTTGCTCGCGTTGCTATGTTAAAAGAATATAAAGTACTGAATACCAATGAAGAGCCTGCATTTGCCCGTTTGACCGAATTGGTTAAAATGTTTTTTGGTGTCCCTATAGTGACGATTGCCTTTTTGGATGAAGACACTCAATACCTTAAGTCGCCGCTCGGACTTGGCGATATCTGCACGACCACGCGTGAAGTATCTATTTGTAATTACACAATTTTGTCGGACGATATATTTTTAGTTCCGGATTTATTGCTTGATGAGCGCTTTATTTACCATCCTTTTGTCACTCAAGATCCACATTTACGCTTTTATGCTGGCGTCCCGATTGTTTTATATGATAAAGATAAAACCTATCGCTTAGGGTCATTATGTTTAATTGATATCAAGCCAAATCATAATTTCAACGCTGAACAGGCCGAGTTATTAAAGAAATTTGCTGTCATGGCAGCGGATGCCTTGCAGTTACAAAAAAGTCAGCGCGTGGCAAAATATGCTAATGAGATGAAATCTGAGTTCTTAGCTAATATGAGTCATGAGATACGTACACCAATGAATGGTATTGTGGGTACGCTCGATATGTTGAATGACACTACTCTTAGTCATGAACAACAAGAATATGTAGACAATATAAAGCTGTCGAGCGAGCATTTATTAACGGTTCTTAATGGTATCTTAGATTTATCTAGAGTGGAATCTGGACAGATGGTTATAGATGCTGTACCCATGAATTTATCGGTACTGTGCAATGAAGTTATCAGTTTATTTGCTGCAAAAGCCCTTCAGCGCGGTGTCATACTAGAGTATCACTATACTGAAGCCCTATCGCCTTATGTTCAAGGTGATTCAGTGCGCATCAAACAAGTATTAGCCAATTTAGTGAATAATGCGATTAAGTTTACGCGTGAGGGCGGGCTAGTCAGTATAAAGGTTAATCATGCTCTAAAGTGCGAATGCGTTTCTTCTGTCCCTACTAGAAACAAACTAAAGAATGATCCCACGTATGATTCCCATAATTGTAGAGATATGACATTATGTATCACGGTATCGGATACTGGTGTTGGTATCAAGTCTGAGTCTTTAGAGGCGATATTTGATGCGTATAATCAAGCCGATAAGTCAACGCATCGGCTGTACGGCGGTACTGGGCTGGGTTTGTCGGTTTGTAAATCATTGGTTGAACTGATGGGTGGCCATATTTGGGCTGACAGTGTGGTGGATGAAGGTACTAATTTTCATGTGGTACTACCACTTGCCACACTAGATAAAACGCAGTACGATGTTTGGCAATACTCTGAACGTATAGAGCCGGAAGTGACGGCACAGCATATTGGTCATGTGTTATTGGTAGAAGATGACAAGGTTAACGCTATTATTGCGCAAAAAGCGTTAGAGAGTAGTGGTCATCAAGTGACGCACGTAACGAATGGGCAACAGGCGATAGATAAATTTGTAGCCAATCCGCACAGCTATGATTTGATCTTAATGGATCATCATATGCCTATTATGAATGGGATGCAGGCAACGATGAAGCTCCATGAACTTTATGGTGCCAGTCGATTGCCGCCGATTATTGCTTTGACTGCCAATGCTATGAATGGCGAGCGTGAAAAATATCTGCAAGCAGGTATGCAAGACTACTGCACCAAGCCCTTCAAAAAAGAGCAGCTCAATTCATTAGTGCAATATTGGCTTATGTATAAACAATCTATGCAAACATGATGGTTAGCTGGTTATAATAAATTTTTTTCATTACATTTTTTTATTACATTAAAGAAAAAAGCTCAATCTGAAACCAGATTGAGCTTTTTTTCCTGCCATTAAAATAAATAGTAAACTATTGGCTAACGCGCGTCTGGTAATCGCCGGTACGTGTATCTACCCGTACCACTTCGCCTTGCTGGACGAATAATGGTACGCGTACCACAGCACCCGTCTCTAATGTTGCAGGTTTGCCGCCGCCACCTGACGTGTCACCGCGCAGACCAGGATCCGTTTCAGTGATTTGTAGTTCAACAAAGTTAGGCGGGGTAATCGACAGTGGCACGCCATTAAATAAGGTGATGGTACACAAAGCATTACCATCGTCTTTGAGCCATTTTATCGCATCAGCAACGGCTGTTTTATCTGCTTGCATTTGCTCAAAGCTTTCAGGATGCATAAAATGCCAAAAATCACCATCGTTATACAGATAGTTCATTTCAGTATCCATCACATCTGCAGCTTCTAAGCTTTCGCCTGATTTAAACGTTTGCTCAAGCACACGACCGCTGCGCAGATTGCGCATTTTAACGCGGTTAAAGGCTTGACCTTTACCCGGCTTTACAAATTCGTTTTCAACGATGGAATAAGGGTTGCCGTCAAGCATCACTTTTAGACCGGCTTTAAATTCGTTAGTAGAAAAACTTGCCACAAAAAGACTCCTAAGGGTTGCTGGTAATGGTATGAGCCCACTATTATTAGAGCGAGTTCATCATTGATTATCGTTGTGCTACCAAACAGATCTCGTGCACATCATGCGAACATCATATCAGGAATGAATAGGGTTGAATGATGATGTTTGGCATGTTTTGATAGAGGATGGATGAACAGCGTATAATGTCGCCTTTTAAGCATACGTCATAGGCTGTCATGATAAACCATTTAATCACACAAAAAAACTGGCAAACGCAATTATCCGAAGCCATTACTTCTGTTGATGAGCTGTTGTCTATCCTTGAGCTAGAAGATTTAAAGTCGACTACTTATTTCCCTAAACATTTTGTACTGCGTGTACCGCGTGCGTTTGTGGCAAAAATGACAGTGGGCGATGGCAATGATCCATTATTAAGACAAGTGCTGCCTGATGAGCAAGAGCAAATCAAGGTCACCGGCTATGTCGCTGATCCCTTAGCAGAAAATTCGCACAATCCTGTTAAGGGTATGCTACATAAATACGAGTCGCGTGTGTTACTAACCTTAACCAGCGCTTGTGCCATCCATTGTCGTTACTGTTTTCGCCAGCATTTTGACTATAGCGCTAATATGCCAACGGCAACTGCGCAAGCCGATATTATTGACTATATTACCGCGAATCCCGAAATTAATGAGGTAATTTTAAGTGGTGGTGACCCTTTAAATGTTACCAATCGCCGCTTGTTTGCCTGGCTTGAGATTTTAGAAGCGATTCCGCAACTGACCATCATTCGCCTGCATACTCGCTTGCCTATCGTCATACCCGAACGCTTAGACGATGAGCTGATTATGCGCTTGGCAAAGAGTCGCTGCCAAATTGTCATGGTTGTTCATTGCAATCATGCTAATGAGATTGACGAGACAACAGCGCGCGCGTTAAATAAAACTCGCTTGGCAGGAATTACATTACTCAATCAAACCGTATTGCTATCTGGGATCAATGATAGTACCGCTGTACAAGTCGCTCTCAGCCAGCGCTTATTTAGCGCTGGTGTATTGCCTTATTATTTACATGTCTTGGATAAAGTGGCAGGCGCCGCCCACTTTGATAGTGACGAGCATTCAGCTTGTACCCTATATTGGTCGTTACTAGCGGCACTGCCGGGTTACTTGGTACCAAAATTGGTCAGAGAGTTGCCGAACAGACCGTTTAAGGTGCCGGTTGACATTTACAAGTCATCGTAGAGAAGTCACTATAATGCCAACAGAATGTTGATGGTAATTGCACTGCCTAGCGACCTATTATTCATTAGGCGACTTCGTAAAAACTGCAGCATAAGCGGCATGAAAAAACGCTATTTATCAATCGCACTCTGTATTAATGAGCGATTATTAAAGGGCGCATACCATGAAGCTATTAAATTTCCAAGGATATCTCACCTCTAAACCATCTCTGATGTCACCAGCAGGTAACTATATCAATGAGCGCGAGCAACTACTGCTGAAGCAAATTGCCAGTTTGCCGGTACAGTCAGAGGAGGTTCAAGTAACTCAGCTACAGGGCATGCTCACTGAAATTAGCGTGACAGATATAGACGATGCCCTACGTCTGCGTTTATTGGCGATTGTCATGATGGCTATGGAAAGTAGCATTGCAGCTTTACGCAAGCAGTATATCTATGCAATAGGAGCATTGAGCAATCGGCAGCTTGAGATAGTCAATCAAGTAGAATCACTATATTATTTAGCCGTCATGGTATTTGATGCTGTTGTTCAGCGTGAAAGTTTGAGACTGCAATATCAGCAGCAACAAGTGGTGCCGCCTAGCTTTTGGCAACGGATGATAACGCCAGAATCTGTGCCGCCCGTCACTTTGGCAGTGGCTATTTATCAAGCCTTAACGATCTATCAAAACTTATTATTCGAAAAAGCCATTTATTATCAAAAACCACTACGAAATATGTGGCTGTCACTGAATCAGCTGTATTTTTTAGCTTGCGAGCATAATATTACTGAGCTAGATTTGACTCCCCATGTGGCAACGCGTCAAGCTGGTAATATTCATCAATTATACTGCCAAATTTGCCTATACAGTCTGTTCAATGTATTGGCAATGCGCCGTACCAGTATGCTATTAATACAGCGCTTGTTGCCAGAATGGGCATCACATCTTGTTGCTACTATTGATCCACAAACGCAGACGCGCGTTTTTATCGATTTGAATAGTGATGCACCGCCGCAGTATCTCACTGCAACCACCTCCATTAATCCTTATAAAGAAAATCAAGATTGCTTATTTATTGAGCTGGAACCGTTAGCGGCTTACTTAAAACTGCGACAGCATGAGTTATTGGCACAAGATAATGCTTTAAATGAATACCGATTGATTACTCAGATTTTAATGATCATGACTTATCGTTATATTGCTCGTGAGCCCACTATGATATCGAAATATAGTCGTAAAAAGTGCGCTACGCTCATCGCAGGATTTAGTGATGTTCACTATCATGTTGCTGGAAATCGTGGTTTGAAGAGCATGGTGGCAGCTCAAGATTTATCTACTGATTATCTACCGCGTTATGATACGGTACCGAGAAAAGAGGATACACCGCCGCTATTTGAAATCGAAATAAATGACGATACAGAGTCTGTATCGCACTTTAGAACCTTACGCCTATTGACCGCTCAAGATATTTTGACTCAGAGAATAGCAATAAATGATGACATATCCAGCCATCAAGAAAATAGCGATAAACGCCAGAATTTAATGAGTCCGCCATTAAATGAGATATTCCGACCCATAACGCTAGAAGAGACAAAAAAGATAAATAAGGGTGTTAAAGAACAAATACTAGCAACTGCACCCCCGCGACTGCGTATGATGAATTTATGCTTATTGACTGAGAATGAGGAACCGCTAGAACAGGAAAAATATCACCAGAAAAACTTATTTCTATCTGAACGAGCGTCTGAAAAAATTACAGAAAAAAAGAGAGCTCAGGCGCTGGTTGTCATACGTTGGTTAACAATAAAGGAAGAATACGTTGAGGTAGAAAGTCAGACACTCGGTTATTATCCAACCGCCTGTGCGCTGCGCCTTGGTAATCGAGACAATCGTAGCCAAAGTTTTGTTCCCACGTTATTGTTGGCGGAACAGGATGAGTTAAAAACCCCTTCTAGCTTATTAGTGCCTACCTCCCATTTTAAAGTCAATGATAAGGTTGTTATTCGCCTGAATGACAAACAGAAATCATTACGCCTAAAAAGTGTATTGTTAACGACGGATGAATTTACCCAATATGAAGTGTTGGTTCTCTAATCTTAACTCTATAAAATCTTGTATGATCTTACGTTCAGGCGTCCTAGTATCCCCGTTTTAGCAGACTTATACTCTAATTACTCTCCATTGATAAATATATTATGAGAATAATCAGTAGCATAAAAAATTTGTGCCTTTATAATTGATAGCATGATTAAGCCAAATTTTTTATTATGATCTAATACAAAAAGGTCTGCTATGCAAAACAATCCTTTATTGAATATATTGGTAATCGACGACGACCAGCTCTATGCTGAACGTCTGGTTCATCTATTATCTTCCTATTATGATGAGGTGAACTTGGGATTTTTAGATGATAAAGAGGAGTTGAACAGAGCATTACGGCATCAGTGGGACGTATTGGTCTTTGGTCGAGCGTATGACATGAACTTTACGGAAGTCGTCGCTATTGTGCAAGAGCATGAGATAGATTTGCCCATTATTGGACTGATGAATGATCAGATGGCAAAACAGGGGCTAACTGAAGACGGGCTGCCTGCCGTTATTAACGGTACTATGGTCAAAGCTATACGGGCAGAAAAAGAATCTCAGGTAGTCATGGCTGTCTGCTTACTGCATGCCAATTTAGCTAGCAGACAATATTCAAAAAGCTTACGCCATGTGTTGCTAGAAGCAGAGCAACGCGCTAATATTTTGATTGAAAATTCCAAAAGCGCTGTGGCTTATCTTGATCAAGGTATTCACATTTTTGCAAATGATCCTTATCTTAAATTATTTGGTTTTGAGAGTAACAATGACATTATTGGGGTTCCAATAATTGATTTGATTGCTGGCGGTGACAATGTAAAAGCGTTTAAAAAGTTTTTAAGTGATTTTGATAAGGGCGGTCGCGCACAAGTAGAGTTTACTTTTGAAAGCTTACGCACAGATGGCACCACTTTTGCGGCGAAACTACAGCTGGCAAGTGCAACGTTAGAAGGGGCGCCGGTTACTCAAGTTATTATTCAACAGAATAATAACAATAGTGCAGAAGTCGCTGAGCGATTGGCTGCGGTAGAACGTCAAGACAGTCTAACGGGTTTATTCAATCGGCGCGGGTTTGAAGAGCGCTTAGAGCAGCTATGCCAGCTGGCAGCTCAAAACAAATTAAGCGCTGCATTATTATATATTCAGCTAGACAACATTGGTAAAATTAGTAGTAGCTTGGGTTTACAAGGCATTGATGCGACCATCAAACAAGTCGGTTATGCGCTTGATGAGCTAATAACGGACGGTTACATCAGCCGTTTTAGTGACACCACATTTACAGTCTTGATTGAAGACATCAGCACACAGAAATTAACGGTGTTGGCGGAACAGATTCTCGCTATGGTTGCTAATCTACATATTGAGGTCGACAAGCGAACCACTAGTACCACTGCTAGTATCGGTATCGTAAAAATTGAGTCCAATCCTGCTGAATCAAAAATACTGCTTGAGCGCGCCATTGATGCTACTAATCATACAAAGACAGATACCAAAAATCAGGGTAATGTCTATCATATTTATGACCCTAGCCAATACGCTGGTAGTGACAATAATGCCATGGCAGAAGTGCTAAATAATGCCATTGCTCAGAATCACTTCGAATTATTATTCCAGCCTATTTATGATATTAATACTGACCGCAGCGATTTTTTTGAAGTTTACTTACGTCTTCCACTATCTGATGCTGACAATACGGTATTAACTGCAGATGATTTTATGGCAGTAGCAGTTACTCACCAATTACGTGAAAAAATAGATCGTTGGGTATTGATCAATGCTTGCAGACAGCTGAATGAAGTACGAAAAACGCATCCACAAGCCCATATCCTCGTACAATTAACCAGTGCGTCTATGATTGATAAAAAATTGCCAAATATTGCCAGCCAATTGATTAATGCGGTGGGCGGCGTTGCAGGTGCGCTCACGCTACAATTTAACGAGCAAGATGTGGTTGATCATTTGACCGTTGCTAAGCTACAGTTTGCGGCCCTTAAACAAGCTGGCTGTCAGGTAGGTATTCGTAGTTTTGGAACCTCTGCCAAATCTATCGAAATTACTGATTTTGTACGCCCTGATATGATTAGATTGGCGCGAACTTACGTTGAAAGTATGGGCAATGCTGATGAGCTGGAAACGGTTAAATCGCTTGTCTCTCGTGTTAAAGCACTGCATAGTGACGTGTTGATTCCCTATATAGAAGAGGCAGCGACGATGTCTGTATCTTGGGGCGTGGGAGCCCGATATTTACAAGGCTATTATCTAGAAGAGCCAAGTAAAATCATGACTATCACTCAAGAACAATAAAGTGTACGCTAGTGAAAGTTGCACTTAATTATTTCATACTGACATTCAATTAAAGTATCAAATTCTTTTTCATGATATGTCCAAATTATAAGCCCCTTATTTATGTTTATTTTTCGTCAGATGTCATATCGTAGCGAAGTAATTGCGATTTCTATCGTTGTGTCTGTACTAACGCTGAGCGGTTGTAAACGTACGCCACCAGACTTTCGCGAGACTGTCAGCGCACCTTTATATACCGGAGGCGATGCTGATAATGGCGCACTGATTTATGAGGAGGCTTGCGAGCAATGTCATAGGTTAAACCCAGGAAGTAACAAAAAGGGTCCACAGCTGATGAATATTTATGCTTCGCGTGCGGCAGATTTGGCAGATTATAATTATAGTGACGAGTTGGTTGCTTCTGGATGGATATGGGATGCTAAAACTTTAGACCCTTATATTGCAGATGCTGAAAAAGCCATGCCAGGGTCAAAAATGCTTGCTGATCCAATGCCGGATGCTCGCGAGCGCGCTGATGTGATTGCTTATTTGTCTACCTTACGTGCACCAATCCCACCGCTCGACGATAAAGGTTTCCCTTTAAAAGACGTGTCTGGTGATACCAATAGTGATAACACTCAGAAAATAAAGGGTCAGCCCACGCAAATGAGTAATGAGCCGGTTGAGATATCCTCTGACCCAGCGCAAAAACCAGCCGCAGATTTTCGATAAATTGACTGTTGATAATTGATAGTATAAGGGTGATTTCTATTTTCTAAGCCATTTAATTTTTCTACTTTCATTTTTTGATAGTAATTTAGACATGATTTCAGTAATAAAAATAAGTCGGTAACTCATTATGTCTGACATACCTTTTTCTACTTCTTTTCTTTCTGACTCTTGTCCAGGTGACTATGAGAGTAATCAACGACAAATAGCGCAGTTATTAACCCATTTAAATACTATTGTCCTTGATAAACCTCAGGTAGTGAAGTTGGCACTTAGCTGTGTGCTGGCAGGGGGACACTTATTGCTACAAGACTTGCCGGGCATGGGGAAGACGACATTGGCGCAGGGGTTGGCACAGCTATTAGGGCTGTCATTTAGCCGGGTGCAGTTTACCAATGATATGTTGCCAGCCGATATTTTGGGTATGAGTATTTACGATCCGGCCAAGCTCGGGTTTGAGTTCCGTTCTGGTCCTATATTTACCCAATTGCTACTTGCCGACGAGATTAATCGCTCCAGCCCCAAAACCCAAAGCGCGTTACTTGAGGCGATGGAAGAGCGACAAGTCACTCAAGACGGTCAGTCGTACCGCTTACCGCAACCTTTTTTTGTGATAGCCACCCAAAACCCATTACAGCAAGCGGGCGTGTATCCTTTGCCTGAATCTCAACTGGATCGGTTTTTGATGTGTTTGTCTCTTGGCTATCCATCCCCAGCGGCAGAGCGTGCGCTATTGCAGGGTCAAGATCGCCGTGAGCTGTTGGCAAGCTTAGCGGCGGTGCTCGATACAGAATCAGTATTACTGGCTCAAAAAGGCGTGCAGCAAGTTTATGTTGCTGACGTAGTATTAGATTATTTACAACGCTTGGTTGCTAAAACGCGCGCCAGTCAAGAATATCATGGTTTATCGCCGCGTGGAGTGCTGTCATTGCAACGAGCTGCACAGGCTTATAGCTATGTTTCGGGACATACTGAGGTGACTCCTGAGGATATTCAAGCGGTGTTTGCAGCGGTGACTGACCATCGTTTAGGTCAGCGGTTTGTACCAGCACACGTTATCAGTGGACAATCACAGCAGACGATTGCTCAGCGTATAATAGCAGAAGTGTCCGTGTTGGTTTAGGCGCTATACTTTGTTGGTATTATTTGTGGGTATAAATAGCACATAAAACACTGAATCTGATATAACGGAATACGGATAGTATAGACAAGGTTGTCATGAGTATCTTACCACGCAAGTTAACCCTTCCTATATCGACAGCACTTGCGCATTGGTTCGTCAAACGTGCGCCAAGAAGTGACCGTGCGACCTTAAATCTGCGCAATGTTTACATTTTCTTCAGTCGTGAAGGGCTTCTTTTTGCCTTGCTATTAGTTATTACCTTTATTGCTGGTATTAATTATGGCAATAATTTGGTATTAGGGTTGTGCTTTTATTTGGTGAGTGTATGGCTGGTCAGTTTTCATGTCACCTTTGCTCATATCTCCGGTCTGCAAATCCAATTGCTAGAAGTCACTATGGCAGAAGCAGGAACGCCTGTGTGGGTGACGTTGCAGCTACGAAGTGACAGCCGACAACCGCGACGACAGTTGTTATTAAGTTTTGAGCACAGCGCTTATCAAGACTCCGCTCAAAAAAATACAGATAATGAACAGGTGTTGCTACCGTATTTGCACGGTGAGCAGATTGTTCGGTTGCCTATTATAACCACGCAGCGCGGTGAGCTTGTGCTACCACGATTACAGATTAAGACGGTTTATCCGCTTGGCATTATGCGTGCTTGGTCTTACGTGTATTTTTCGCGTACGGCTTGGGTATACCCGAAACCTGAAGCCTTCGAAGAGCAGGTACAGTATTTAGCGCTTAGCAACGAGGATATGCCAATAGATGGTCAATATACTCAGTATCAGCAAGGTCAAGATGACTTTGAGCGTCTAGATAATTATATAGCGGGTGAGTCATTAGCGCGCGTTTCTTGGGCGCATGTGGCACGTGGTCAAGGGATGCTGACCAAGCACTTTACTGATCCTATCGGTCACGAGCAGATCTTGGATTATGCAGATATGCCAGCGGCACATCATGAGCAAAAACTAGCGCAATTAGCCTATGGTGTGCTTAGTTTTAGTCAACTTGGTATACCCTTTGCCATGTGTTTGCCCAATGAACCATCCTCGGCGGTGGTTGGACAAGGCAATATATTTGCCCAAGCGTGCTTATTAAGATTGGCAAAATCACCATGAACATAACGCCTTCTCAGCTCTCTAAACCTTCTTTTTCAACAGAAACACTCTCTATATCTCATTGCTCTAGTGTGCAATCTTTTGAGACATTGGCGTTAGGTCAAAGCGTTCAGACGAGCAATAACTCCTCTCCAAACCGGAAATGGTATCGCAAGGTATT
This sequence comes from Psychrobacter sp. GP33, assembly GCF_014119005.1. Taxonomy (GTDB): domain Bacteria; phylum Pseudomonadota; class Gammaproteobacteria; order Pseudomonadales; family Moraxellaceae; genus Psychrobacter. The sequence goes on from NZ_JACGYX010000001.1 coordinate 90,781, forward strand.
AGCGCTACCGGCATATTACTGGGTACTTATTGCTCAGGTTATCGTGATTTTGCCGCATGCTGTTCATTTGCCATTATGGTTAATGGGGTTTGGCATTATCAGTATTAGCGCCCAGCTGCCAATTATTAAGGCTAGATTCCGCCGCATCAAGCAGCTAAAACGTATTTATCAAGGTATGCAAATGCTGGGCTTCTTATTAGGTCTGGCAGGTCTGTGGTTGACCTATAACGGCTCTTTTGGGCTAGATATGGGCGTGGCGTTTTTAGTCTTATGCTTAATTAGCAAATTATGGGAGCTCTATAAACGTCGTGATGCCTACGTGGTACTGAATTTATCGTTGTTTGTGCTTGCCGCGCTGTTCTTAATGGACCAAGGGCTGGTGACTACCTTAGAGGTTATCTTAGGTACAGCGATTGTTTTATTAGCCTTTATTGCGCTCAATGATGATGGCAATATTGATGGTGAAGGGCGCTTGCGTACGTTAGGGGTTTTAGGGATTGGTGCTATTCCTTTGTTAGTGATATTGTTCTTATTTTTCCCACGTTTGCCGCCTTTATGGTCGGTGCAACTATCCGGGGAACAAGCTACTACTGGGGTATCAGACAGTATGTCGCCGGGTGATTTTGCCAAATTAGGTCAGTCAACGGCATTGGCATTTCGGGTGCAGTTTGCAGATAACCGTCCGCCACAAGAGCAGTTATATTGGCGCGGATTGGTATTTAGTGACTTTGATGGGGTGACATGGCGTCCGAGTTCTACGCAGCAGTTGTGGCAAACGACATTACCAGCACCGCCTTGGGCGGAGTCGGCTTTTGCGACCATTCCTGATGAGAATAACAGCACACCTGTCAGCTATGAGGTGATACTAGAACCTACTCAGCAGCGCTGGTTATTTGGCTTGGATTACCCTTTGACGCAAAGTCGTGATATTAGCCTGACTTCAGATTTTACCTTATTACAACCTCAGCCGGTCACCCAGCAGCTACGCTATGATGTTCTGCGTTTTACACCAATGGCTATCGATATCACGCTTGATGCATCAGCGCGGCAGCTTAATTTGGCATTGCCCATTCAAGGCAATCCACAAGCACGCGCCCTTGCCAAGCAGTTGTTTGCCCAATCAGGCTCTGATCCTATCCGCTATATACAGGCGCTTGAAAATTGGATTCATCAGACTGAATTCCGCTACACCTTATCGCCGCCGCGCCTTAATAATAACCGCATTGATGAGTTTCTATTTAACACCAAAGCTGGATTTTGTGAGCATTATTCCTCAAGCTTTACCTTTATGCTGCGTGCTGCTGGTATTCCGGCGCGGGTAGTGGCGGGCTATCAGGGTGGCGCGCTAAGTCGCAACGGTAAGATATGGGAAGTACGACAAATGGACGCGCATGCGTGGACTGAGGTTTGGCTGGATGGGCAAGGCTGGGTACGGGTCGATCCAACCAGTTTTGTCGCGCCTGAACGTGTCGAGCGTGGCATGAATGCAATGACTCAAGCGCAAGGTGCGGCGCTGTTTGGCAATGGAGCTGGCGCGCAAATTAACTATCAGCAATATCAAATGCTACAAAGCTTACGCCGGCTATCGGATCAAGCCAGCTATTATTGGCAAAAGGATATCGTCGGCTATGACCAAGATAAGCAAGCAGACTCGCTGCTAAAGTGGCTGAATATTAGCTCAGTGACGCAGCAGATTATGTGGTTAGCAAGCAGCGCCATTGCCGTACTCTCAATTTTGGCACTGACTATTTGGCTGCGCAGACGTAAGCGCTGGCATCCGGTTGATTTGCCATTAGCACGGCTGTCCAAATTATTAAGCAAGCAGGATAAAGCGCTTGCTCGCCATGATAATGAAGATCCGCTGGCATGGTTAGATAGGGTAGCCACCTTCTGTACTTCCAATGCTTTTATTTTAAATAATAGAAAAATGGCTAAAAAAAGCGTATTGATTGACCAGTATGTCCATAATATTAATGATATCAAACAAAGTTATCGTCAGCTGCGTTATGGTCGATTAAGCACATTCGATACTCATCATGTAGAGTATCAGCAAACCTTGCAACAGATAAAGAAAACAGTACGCCTGCTCAAGTAAGCTGCGTACGCTGCCCATTATTTATAATATTGATGCGCTTAAATCGTTACCTTTCTGATCGTTTTATTGCTTTGGTTTGAAGCCTGCGGATGGGCTTTGCTGACATCTAATTTTTTGTTTACAGTAGTATGGATTTTAGCTTTGTGTTTGGTAGTAATGGTTTGCTGTGGTGCTTGATGTTTTGTATTATGATGGGCATCGCACGCATACGCAGCACTGGTCGATAGCAATGATAAGGCGGTTAATGATAATAACAAAGATTTCATGCGGTGGTGTCCTAGCATATAGGGAATAAGAGTTAGTATTAACGACAGTTGGTGCGTCGCCATTGAACATAATATGATAATAATTAAAAATAGTAAATTAGCATAAAACTGCGTAATAAATGATATAAAAATGCGGTAAAGTGCTCTTTATTATTTGCTAGTAAATAATAAAGAGCACTTTTTAGAAAAAATGCTTGCAAAGTAGTCGAAACTTGATAGAATACTCAACCTAAATAGGCGTATAGCTCAGTTGGTTAGAGCGCTACCTTGACATGGTAGAGGTCAGCAGTTCGAGTCTGCTTATGCCTACCAAATTTAGAAAGCTCCAATCTTAAGATTGGAGCTTTTTTTGTCTGTAAAATATGGGCTGTAGCAGAAATGTAAGGTGGATTTTAGTCAAAAAATTTATACTTCTAACAGCGGATAAATTGTATCAAAAAGTCTATGTGCCTAAATTGTGGAAATAAAAGTAGTGAAGTTATATTAAATTCAATGAGATGATAACTGACCTGCTATAGGCGCAATCTCATTATTTAAGCTGATTTATTGCTATTGAAATGGCATTTTATTGTCTTATGTAATTAGTCTCTGCATAATATAAGGAGATTAAAGCTTTATTCTCTGCATATTATTGAGAAAAATATGAAATACGTGACCTATATCTATGAAAATAAAAATTGGACCCAGTGGCAGTGGTTAGATAAAACTTTTGCCACTCGTCAGTCGTGTGCGCCTCTTACAAGGCCGTTTGCTGGGTAAGCTGCAAACGCTAGGATTTGATCTGAATGTCGAGGCACAACTAGATGCCGTGACCTTAGAGGTCATTAAAACCTCCGAGATTAAGGGTGAGGCATTAAATAATGAGCAAGTAAGATCCTCTGTCGCCCGGCATTTAGGAATAGATAATGAGTATATGCTAACCGTAACCCGTGAAATTGATGCGGTGGTAGAGATGATGCTGAGCGCCACATATCACTATCAGTAACCCTTATTATTAGATAATTTATTAGGGAGGCATAGGGCGTTATTCCCAGATGGATATAGTGGGCTTTACCGTATTAAAGCGGGCAGTATCCGTGATGATAGCCAAGTACCTATGCAAGTGGTCTTTGGTGGTTATGGTCGTGAGCAGGTTCACTTTGTTGCGCCTAGCGCCGATAAGCTATCAGATGAGTTAGACAAGTTTCTATCTTGGTTTAATACGTTACCACATCAGCAGGACCATATAGATTTGGTGATTAAAGCAGGTATTGCGCACTTATGGTTTGTGACCATTCATCCCTTTGATGATGGTAATGGGCGATTGACTCGTGTCATTACCGAAAGAGTGCTGGCTCAAAGCGATGACAGTGCCCAACGCTTTTACAGTATGTCAGCGCAAATTTTAAAGCAGCGTAACGATTATTATAAAATACTGGAGAGAACCCAAAAAGGTGATACGGATATCACGGATTGGTTGGTCTGGTTTTTACAAACGCTAGAACAAGCCCTGATTGCGGCTCAAACCACCCCCAATACCATCGTCAATAAAGCCAATTTTTGGCAGAGACATCGACTGCATGCACTGAATGCCATGCAAGTCAACATGCTCAATATTTTACTCACCAATTTTTATGGCAAGCTGACCACGAAAAAATGGGCAACGATGACTAAGTGCTCTATCGATACCGCTCTACGCGATATCAATGATTTAATAGAGAAGGGTATGCTTAAAAAATCGGATTCTTTAGGACGTAGTATCAGTTATGAGTGAGAGCTCACTTAAGGCACTGTCCAGTAAATAGGGTTTTAGAAGCTTTTGGGCGCTTCTTATCCTAATAATGCGGCTGTTTATAATGCAGATGGCGGTTTACACTTTCAGATTAAATTAACAGACTATCTTGATAGCAGTTTGTATACATAAGTATTTGTACAAAGATTTATAGATTGTCCTGATAAAAATATCGTGACTCTAAATTGTGCTACTAATCCTATATATTACTTTCATAAAATTTTTGCAGTGGAATTGAATGACCAATAGTTAATTAAAACTGCACAACAAATACAACGATAAAAATTTAGGGGCTGTAGTACTTAATATTATATCTTAAGAAGTTCAGTATAAGTGGTTCTACTATATTAGTCTTCTTAAGATGGTATATAAATAAGTTTATAGGAGGTTAGTGCTAGTCTTGGTAAGAAATACCAAAAATAAAACATCACCGAATTTTACTTGTAAGTATTTATGAGTGCTACCCAAGCAAAAAAAATGTAATATTTTTTTTTGGGAAAAGGTGACAAACCTTAACATAAGATCATTAGGGTCTATGGTCAGGAAATCTGAAACATTCCACTTAATAGTTTTCATTTTTTTATGAAAATCTTCTCGATTGTAGACTATATCCCATATGGAATTAATAATTTTTGCACGCTTCATAATCTTAAATGTACAGATGCCTAATGTGACTATGTATAAGACGAAAATATAAAATATGACTGTGCCTATATTCATGATATTTAATACTCATCTCAGAACAAAAACGATAATAGGCTGATTGACTTTATAAATAAATAAAAAGAAGAAGTACTTATTTCTTGCGTAGTTACAAAGCCTACGGTTAGATGCCTGTATAGGGCACCGAACCTTATTTGAAAAAACCATAATATCAACGGATGAAATTTCTACTTCCCTTAAGGACAACATAATGAAGAGGCTGTTTTTATTATTGGGAAGTTTATTGATATTAGTTAGTTGTGCTAAGCCAAATATATATGACCCTAATGCTCGAATTAAAGTCAGTATAGATGATGACAAGTATATTATTCCTCTAAATCATATCACTAGACCAGATACTGGCAGTTATGCAAGTTTCGAGACGGATATGGGAGGAGCTTACTTCTTTTGGCCTAGTGGACGAGGACTTACTAAAGAAGATAAAAATCCGAGCGTTTTAGAATATGATGATAATATTATCAAGTTCTATTGGACAGCGGAAAATTCAGGGATTGTAGGCAATGATATGTCTACAAGAGTAGATATCGTAAAAAAAAACGAATCGTAAAAATACGGAACAAGATAAATTTAGATTAAAGGCTTATATTGACAACAATGATGACTCAATAATATCTTATACAGGTAATGTCTATCCAAATTCGCCAACTACCATTGGCTGTTTGATGGCAACCAACGATGAGCAAAACAGCGTTTGCCAAATGGAATATTTACATCCTATTTATAATAACAACATCTTGCTTGAATTCTCAGGAAAAAACCTAGCTGATTGGCAATCAATTAATACAATGGCTATTAATTATATGGAAAAGTGGCATAAGGATTGAATAGGAAATAGTACCTATTTATAAACCTTAGTAAGCAGGACAATCAGCCGATATTTCAAAGCTTGTATAGCGCACTCAGCATATTCCCATAACGGTGATTATGACAAATGATTTTAGAGCGAGAAAGGTACGTTCAGAGTGGTTCGCTTGAGGAATAGCTTTAGCTAGCTAATAGTTTCAAAGACATAGTCGCGATGGTTTCCCTACCTTCGACGTTATAATACTTAAAGATGGCACTTTCATCGTCTTTATTAACGGTGAGCTCTCCAAATCCTCTGTGAATGCGTAATCCAGCATGATTTAAGTTTTTAGGACGGTTTTCATAACTATAGAGTAATTTATACTCATTACTCTCATCATATACAATAGTAGCAGAAATACTATTTGAGACTGAGTGTTCTGTTTCTAGCCTAATTTTAACGTTTGCCCAACTTTGAAGGATGAGGACTGTACCTTTCCATTTAATATCTTGTTTGATCATATCATCATTTTGAAAGCTTGATACTCCATCGCAAGACCATTGCCCGGATATGTTTGTATGTTTTAATCTTTTAAAATATAAATTCATTTTCCAGAGCCATTTTTCACATAAAAAATGAACCACCAAAAACAGTATGCCTGTCGTAAGCGTGGAAATGATCGTATTCCAATGAGAAGGAAGCTCTTCGAATATTTTTAATAAATCGTAAATGAGTAACCAAGAAACTACTGTAGCAAAGGCGTATACGTATTTGCTTACATGTGACCTGTTGTATGCATTTTGAACGCCATACCCGTGTCCTTTTTTTTCCATCGTGTACTCTTTCTTAAAACTTCTGATTATTTTCAAGGAGAATATAATTAAAAAATTTCTGAAAAGTAGTAAAAATGTTATAGGTCAGTAGAGTTAACCCCAGCCACAAGCCGTTACTTGCTGGATTATTGTACTTCGGTTTTAAAAAGTAATAATAAATTTTGATTTATAAGCTCATATTAAATAAGCATTTGCAGTTTGCCCTGCTGTTTTTGATGAAGCAACAATAATTTGTTGCTTCATCAACGTACTTTATTGCTCGCCTTGCCCAAAGTCTGACTCAAGACACTATTTCAATTTTATATATGGTGCTATTTGCCGTGTCTTTAGTAGCAGTCTATGTGCCTGCATATTTTTGTGTCACCAATACAGAACGCACTAAGTACGACGCTCATAAGCTGTACAGCGATAACTTTAATACTGTCTTTTTAGGAAAAACCTCTTTGTTATCCAGCGCCGAGTTACAGAGCACAGCCACAGCCACAGCGACGCTCGCTCAAGAAAGCAACTACACCCTTTAGACAGTCATTGATAGTATTTTTGATATTTCAGCGTTGGTACTCAATGTCTTATTTAACGTGTTGGTCATTGCTTAGTTTTTGGATGGTACCTTACTGCTTGGTTATGCAGTAGGCATTATTTTTGCTTTCGTGTTTGTACATTTTAGACGACATACCCTAAAAACGGCTGCCAAAACAGACCAGCAATCACGGCTAAATTTGACGGCTAAACTTTTTGACAGTTGGGATAATGTCGTTATTTTCAATAAGCATAATTACACGCTCTATAACAATATGGTTCAAAAAAGCTTTGCAACAGCCAAGAATAATAGCGTTAAATTCACCTCGATCTAGTACATCAATTCAAGCTTAGGCATGATTTTATTAAATAAATTATATTGGATCACAGGCTCTAGTCGTAACAAATGTATTTCTACTAAATATTTTCTATAGAGAATACTAGTTATTTATTAATAAGCCAGTATATGTCGTAAAGAGGTTTCCGCTTAACTTTCCAAAACAACCGTCTGTATCTATAAGAACAGTATAGTTAAAAGCATGGGTATATATTATTAGTCATTAATCAAACAATTAACTACCAGTAGAGATATGATGAAGAAAAAATTAGTAGTTATTGGTACTGGTGGTCATGCAAAGGTTGTTATAGATATAATTGAAAGTGTAAAAAAATTTAAAATAGTGGGTCTTTGTGATGAGATAGGAGCTGGTGAAAAAGTAGCGGGATATAAAATATTAGGTAAACAAAATGACTTGCCTGAATTAATAAAAAAATACTCTATTGATTGTGTGATAGTTGGTATAGGTGATAATTTTACTCGCTCAAAAGTAACTTCGCTAATAAAAGAGACCTGCCCTAGTCTTAAATTTATATCTGCAATCCATCCTAATGCTTCAATTGCTAAAAGCGTAACTATTGGCAAAGGCTCTGTAATAACGAATGGTGTAATAATTAGCCCACACTCTATCGTTGGAGAGTCTTGTATTTTAAACACATCATCATCCCTTGATCATGATTCAGTTGTTGGTAGTTTTTCAAGCTTTGCTCCTGGAGTAAGAACTGGTGGTTTCTGTAATATAGGTGATCTAACAGCATTGGGTATAGGTGCTACCTTAACTCATGCTATTAATATTGGTGAAGAGACTATAATCGGTGCAGGCTCTGTTGTAATGAAAGACGTAGGCTCATTTGTTGTTGCTTATGGTGTTCCTGCAAAAATATTACGTACTAGAAAAACAGGTGAAAAATACTTATAAAATTAGCTCCTACTTTAATAATTATTGTCTGAATAGTCGTTTAAGCCTTAGGTGGATTTGGGTAGGTTACAGAGCACGTATTACAGATATAAAAAACCACCGAGCCGATAGTTTATTTTTGATAAGTGACTTTTCGGACAACTCAAAGTCACTTATCAAAAATAAGCTCATGAACGACTTATTTAATCTATCATTAGTAACCACTTTTGAGGAATGTTTTGACAATGAAGTCACTGAAAAAATAATATAGGGCATACGCTATATGGCCCAGATGTAGATGCCTTTGCAGCGATATTGAAGGAGCATAAGCCACGCATTTATATTACCAACGCTGCAATACATAACCTCACTGGTGCTACTTTGTCATCCGCTACGGTATACCGCATACTAAAATTGGCACAAGCCGCAGGCTTCTATATTATTGAAGATAAGATCTTTGCAGATTTTGAAACCACTCCAGCGCCTAGGTTGGCGGCATCAGATGATTTATCACGGGTCTTTTATATTGGCAACTTCTCCAAAATTCTATAGAAGCTCATATTAATAACTTTATTAAGCTAACGATTACGGTTGTTTTAGCCGCTGATTGTCAGACCACCTCTATGATGAGTAGTTAGACTTTAATACGCGAAAATAAAATTGAAACCGACTGTCAGTGTCTGGTAGTAAGGTCTAAGTGGTGATTTTTAACGAGTAATAAGTGCTGGGCATTAAGTGTAAAAAAGACGTCTACCCACAACGTATGTCATCCACTACAGTATATTTTCAACCCCCTGCTGTGGAGGTTTGGGGTCTGACACTCGCCCAGTCGGTTCCAAACCGGTATTCCAGCAACTTAGCTTTCAGTTGCTAAAGAAATGTTTGTTAATTAATTGATTAGATTATTCGACAAGGTCGATTTGCCAATTATTCGATTGAATAACCATGTTAATTTGGCGAAGTTTCATTGCAATATCATCAGCCTGTTTTTGTAAGCTTGCAATCGATATAATTACATGCCACTTAATCTCTCGATGACTATAGCGATCAGACTCGCTATTCGCCGCTTCAATGGCCTCTATCAAAAGTTTATGTCGCATCTCTAAAGTGTCGCGCTCGACCAATAGGGTCAGCATTGACTGACCTTTATCCGTATTGGCAATGGCATTGGTACGATGGATACGTTCAATCAAGGCAGCCAGTTCACTAATTATTTGGCTGGCATTAATAATTAACTCGTTAGGGTCTTCGCTTGGTACGTCACCTTCTTGGACTTTAGCGTTATTACGAATACGACTCTTGAGCTGGGCAAGCTTCTTTTGCATGTCGCTACGGATAAGGAGGGCTTCAGCGAGTTTCATTTTTATTCTCTTTTGTATTCATAGCGTACTATATAAGATATCAGACTTGAGCCTTTTTTCAACCTGCATCCTTGAGACCAAGTGATTTTAATCGAGTGTTAAGCTCTGTATACATACCCTGATATATATAGCCAGCTATAAAAATAGTTCAATATTTATTAGATGTTATATTAAAAAACCATTAACCAATCACGCTATTAAGTTGACAATAAAAGCACAGAGTAGCGCACTAGCAGCTGCCACACTGAGATATCAATTATAAACAAGGACTTGTTATGAAATTTACTGCTAAAGATAAGTTGAATTCAGGGGTACCTTCTATTCATTATAATACGAGCTGTACTTGCTCGAAATGTGGCTGTACCTGTCCATCCACCTGCGATAAATGCGATATGTGTTCGAAATGCTGCAAGTGCGGTGAAAAGTAATTCGCTGAAAATTTATGATTAACTGAATAGGCTTCTATCCTCTTATTAATCCTACTTATTAAAAAGTTAATCACCATTAAAAAAGCAGCCCTTATAAATTATAGGGGCTGCTTTTTTAGGTTTAATCACTATCGTTATAATTATCGTTTAGATGAAACAGCGTTTATGCTTTATTGGCTGCAATCCAGCTTTGCATTTGCTCAATTTCAGCCTTTTGGGCATCGATAATTTCTTGTGCCAGTTTCAGCATTTCAGGGTTTTTACCATATTTAAGCTGAGTTTCTGCCATGTCTACTGCGCCAACATGATGCGGTAACATACCACGAGCAAATGCCAAATCAGGCACTGGGTCGGCAATACCTGCCATCATCTCTTCATGCATTGCGTCCATACCGTCGGCATAGGCTTGTTGCATCGCTTTAGTATCTGCTGTTGGTGTTTTGGTATCTGGATTACTAGCGAGCCATGTTTTCATCTGCGCAATTTCAGACTGCTGAGCGTCGATGATTTCTTGCGCCAGCTTACGCATCTCTGCATCAGTACCGTATTTGAGCTCAATCTCTGCCATATCTACCGCACCGATATGATGACCGAGCATACCTTGAGCAAATGCTGCATCAGGATCGTTATAATCCATACCCATCATCATCTCTTCATGCATTTTAGTCATTGATTCGCTGTACTCTTTGAGCATAGGGGTCATCGGAGTTCCGTCTGCTACCATAGCATCTGCACTCATATCATGCCCTGCATGGGGATCCATCGCTGGTGCATCTGCTTCAGTGGCATCAATTGTTGCTCCTTCTTCAGTTATGGGCAGCTCAACCTTTTCATTAGCTGGCTGACAAGCGCTTAATAAAAGAGCGGCACTGACACTAGCAGCAACAACAGATAGGCGTAACTTGTAATGAGTTTTCATGATATATCCTTGGCTTGAATGAGTTAAATATCTTTAACTGTGTGAAATAGTTTATTCAAAAATTTATAAATATTTTAGATTTTAAAGTCATCAGAGATGAGTTTGACGTAAGGATTCATCTGATTTTATGGGCATTATCCATAAAACCATTTTGATAGTTAATAAAAATGCATACCAGTATCAAAGCTATAGTTGTTGCGTAGTAGACTTAATATCTGCATACACTTGGGTGGTGCCGTCTTTGTTGAGCTGCATAATTTGATACGGCATGAATTTATTTTGATACTCCATACCTGGGCTACCAACTGGCATACCCGGTACCGCAAGACCAATGGCTTGTGCTGGCGGATTCTCTAAAAACTCTGCCATATACTTGGCTGGTACGTGACCTTCAAAAACGTAACCATCAGTGGTGATTGCCGTGTGGCAAGAGCGCATCTCAGTGGGTACGCCATAACGGTCTTTAAATAATCCCACATCAGCAACATCCTGCGCTGTTGCGCCTAGACCATTATCTTCTGCATGGCTTATCCAGTCTTTACAGCAGCCGCAATTCGCATCTTTATAAACGGTTGCTGAGATATTTTTAAGTAAGTCTGGATTGCTTACTGGCGTACTCAGCACAGAAGTGGATGCATTATGTGTTTCAGCTACGTTCGTAGTAACAGCCTGATGCTCAGCCTTTACAGTGCTGGCAGTAGAGGCACTACTTTCCGGTTGACTACAAGCAAATAAGGCTGACGCACCAAGTAATATCAGTGCGCTATGCACTAGCTTATAGGATTGTCGTTTATGGTGAAGGTTTGATTTTTTTATGAGGACTGTCATAGTGAGTCTCGTATTGGTCGCGTAGTACACAGTGCGCACTCAGCAACGCCTGATATTGTTTAATAATAAATTTAGCAATAGATTAATATTACGAACAGCTTAGTAGAATGACTCTGACAACAACATGACGCTAAGATGACAAAATTGTCATATTGCGATTTTGACGTATAAATAGAGCTACCATATATGCACAGTATTAACCTTACAACTTCAAACGGCGTAATCGCAGCGCATTACCAATAACCGATACCGAAGAAAGACTCATCGCAGCGGCCGCTATCATTGGACTGAGTAAAATTCCGAAGAATGGGTACAGCACACCTGCCGCAATCGGTATGCCAAGCGCGTTATAGAAGAAGGCAAAGAATAGGTTCTGTCTGATATTACGCATTGTAGAATGGCTCAGTTTATGGGCTCTAGCAATTCCCATCAGATCGCCCTTCACTAACGTGATGCCTGCACTTTCCATGGCCACATCTGTACCTGTGCCCATGGCGATGCCAACGTTAGCCTGTGCAAGAGCGGGAGCATCATTGATACCGTCTCCCGCCATTGCTACGACTTTGCCGCTGCTTTGCAGCTCCTTGATGATACGGTTTTTGTCCTCTGGAGAGACATCCGCATGTACCTCATCAATATTTAATTTACTGGCAACCGCTCTAGCCGTTATCTCATTGTCACCCGTCAGCATGACTACGCGTAGTCCAGCTTTGTGCAGCAGAGATATTGCCTCGCTCGTACTTGGCTTGATAGGATCAGCCACTGAGATTAGACCAGCGGCATGCCCATCTACTGCAACGAACATGACAGTTTCACCGTCCTTTCTGCGTTTGTCGGCACGGTCTGAAAGCGCACTGTCAAAACTATGAAGACGATGCATGAATTTAGAATTGCCTACGGCGACTTGTTTACCATTAACCAGCGCCTGCGCGCCTTCACCAGTGGTCGAACTAAAATCACTGGCTTTAGCCATATTGAGGGATTTTGCCTTTGCAGCCTTAACGATAGCTTCTGCTAAAGGATGTTCGCTGGCACTCTCTACCGCTGCGACTAGCACAAGAAGTTCATCTTCATCTAATCCGCCAAGCGCTTCGATAGCGGTAAGCTCTGGTTTACCTGCTGTCAGCGTTCCTGTTTTGTCGACAACGATGGTGTCGACTTTTTCCATGCTCTCTAACGCTTCAGCATTCTTGATAAGTACGCCGTTTTGAGCCCCTTTGCCAGTACCAACCATAATCGACATTGGTGTGGCGAGCCCTAACGCACAAGGGCAGGCGATGATTAATACCGCGATAGCGTTGACCAGTGCAAAAGCCATTGCAGGCGCAGGTCCGAACATAGCCCAGACAATAAAGGTTATCACAGAACAGATAAGGACGATCGGCACGAACCACCCAGCTACCTTATCCACCAGCTTCTGTATTGGTGCGCGACTGCGCTGAGCTTCAGCGACCATCTTGACAATCTTGGATAATACGGTGTCATCACCAACGTCGACCGCTTTAATTAATAGCGTTCCAGTACCGTTGACTGTGCCGCCGGTGACCGTATCCCCTTGTGCCTTTAAGACTGGAATGGGTTCGCCAGTCACCATCGATTCATCGATGCTGCTACTGCCTTCAAGCACCGTGCCGTCTACCGGGAGCTTTTCTCCTGGCTTCACTCGCAGTGTGTCACCGCTAACAACTTCGTCAAGTGATACTTCTGTCTCGACATCATTCTCATCCACACGTCTTGCTGTTGGTGGAGCCAGCTCAAGTAGCGCGCGAATCGCGCCAGAGGTCTGACTTCTAGCTTTGAGTTCTAACACCTGCCCCAATAGCACCAAGGTCACAATGACAGCTGCCGCTTCATAGTAGACACCGACTTGACCAGAAGCATCCCTGAAGCTGTCTGGGAAAATATCCGGAAGGAAGGTTGCTATCAGACTGAAACCAAAAGCTGCGCCTACGCCCACTGCAATCAGAGTGAACATGTTCAGGTTGCGGCTTTTTATTGACTGCCAACCACGAACGAAGAACGGTGTGCCTCCCCATAACACCACTGGTGTCGCAAGTGCCAGTTGAATCCACTGAGCAATCTGCCCAGAGATATCGCCCTTAATAAGGTTGTCTAGGTTTATACCTACCATATGGCTCATTGCATACAAAAACAGCGGTATTGTGAGTACCGTGCATATCCAAAAACGGCGAGTCATATCGTCGAGCTCTGAGGTGTCTTCCTCACCAATAGTAACCGTCTCTGACTCCAGTGCCATGCCACATATCGGACAGCCACTATTCTCAACATCTCTGACTTCTGGATGCATAGGACAGGTATAAACGGTTCCACTGTAGCCAGCTGGAACCAAATCGTACTTGCCGCCTTTGACAGATTTTAACTCTGTATTAGACGTGTTGTGGTTATGACTATGGCAGCTTGCGTGGTCATCTTTTGTGTCTTTGTCAGTCATCTCTGCCATTTCGACAACAGTGTCTTCAGGTTTAAGAGACATTTTGCATATTGGACAACCGCTATCTTCAACGTCTCTGACTTCTGGGTGCATAGGGCAGGTATAAACGGTTCCGCTGTAGCCCGCTGGTACCTTATTGTGCTTACTGTCTACTTCTTTTTCTTCATGCGTATCATGTTTCATAAAATCATTCCTTGAAGACGGTAAGTAGACATCTAGACGACGCGGAGTTAGTACCCGAACACTATTTCCCTACTGTCAAATTCAGATGTTTATCGTTAAGCTTATTCTTGTTTACGCAGATACTTTAGTAGCGCCATAACTGTTAGTATCAGTATGGTAAAAATTAATATTACAAACAGCAGCCAGATAACCATCATTCCCCAGCCCATGCCATTCATCATGCTCCCATGCATCATTCCGTTCATCATAATATTTCCCCGTAACTCATCGTGTTAGCATTAATAATGGTATGCGAATGCCTTCCAAATAAATATTTATCTGCTACTAACGAGTTGTGATAAATAACAGCGTAACATTACGGCTCTGACAACAACATGACGCTAAGATGACAATGCTGTCATGTTGCGGTCATAGCATAGGAATGGTGCTGACATTCCTCTATGATTAACACCATTAAACTAACGAACCAGCATGGGTCTGCTATGAAGATATTATTAGTCGAAGATGAATTATCGCTTGGTGACTATATAAAAAAAGGTCTGAGCGAAGCAGGCTTTATCGTTGACCATCAAACCACAGGACTTGATGGTTACCATGCCTTAATGAGCGAGGATTTTAACGTTGTGGTGATGGATGTGATGCTGCCTGATATCAGTGGCTTTGAGCTAGTAAGTAATTACCGCGCTGCTGGTAAGCATACCCCTATCTTATTTTTAACGGCTAAAGATGATTTGAGTGATCGTATAAAGGGGATTGAAATAGGTGGGGATGACTATCTGACTAAGCCCTTTGCATTCGCTGAGCTGTTAGTGAGAATAAAGAGCTTGCTACGCCGTGCCAATCAGGCGGATTACAGTAGTAACCTCATGCAAATTGCAGATTTGAAGATGGATATCGCTAAACGTAGTGTACATAGAGGTGAGCAGCCTATTAAATTAACTGCAAAAGAGTTCTCCCTATTGCAGTTTTTACTTGAGCGCCAAGGCGAGGTATTACCGCGCTCAGTTATTGCCTCTCAGGTTTGGGATGTAAATTTTGATAGCGACACCAACGTCATTGATGTCGCGATTCGGCGCTTAAGAATTAAAATTGATGATGATTATGAAGTAAAGCTGATACACACGGTTCGTGGTATGGGATATCGCTTAGAAGTTATGGATAGCAGCCATGATTTAACACATCCGATAGACAACCAATAACATGACGCCCATTGTCACAGACGGACGCCTATCACTGTTATGGCGGACACTATTTTTACTAACGCTTTGTGTAGTAATTACCCAAATCTGTCTTTATTTATGGATTCAGCATTCAGTTAATGGTCATTTTGAGCAAATGGACGCAGAGATTCTAACCCATGCGGCGTTTAATGTGCGTCAGAATATGACGGATAGCTTGCTCAATAATCAGGGTACAACACAACTTTCTAGCCAGTCAATCCAACTACAAAACGTTGGACTGGACTACGATGTAAAAACCGTTATTACCGATAAACAGGGAAAATTTATTGCCAGTAGGCCCACAGGCTTTATGAGTCAGTCAGGTGATAAGCGTTCAGTAAAAGACTTGTGGCAACAACATCATGAGCAGCCGTTTGATTTAAAAATTGATAGTCGTCATTATCGAGCGATTGTCATTCAGCATTCTGGGCGCTTAGCCCTTATTGCCTTACCTATCGACGTTCACCATCAATACCTCGCCCAATTTAACCGTCAGCTCATTCTTATCT
Source organism: Psychrobacter sp. GP33 (assembly GCF_014119005.1). Classification (GTDB taxonomy): domain Bacteria; phylum Pseudomonadota; class Gammaproteobacteria; order Pseudomonadales; family Moraxellaceae; genus Psychrobacter. Next base: position 106,907 of record NZ_JACGYX010000001.1, read on the forward strand.
TAATGGCTATTACCTTTATATTGGTATCCGTTGCGGCTTTCAGTGTCCATTTAGGGTTTGCCCCACTATCGACCATCAGACAAAAGATGACCCGAATTAATGCCGAAAAGCTTGATGATCGTATTGTCATTAGTGAGATGCCCAGTGAACTGCGCCCACTTGCTGACGCTTATAACGCCATGATGGATAAGCTTGAGCATAACTTTGCTTCATTATCGCGCTTCTCGGATGATATTGCGCATGAGCTTCGTACTCCGCTTGCAATCTTAAGTACCCAAACTCAAGTGATGTTAAGTAAACCTAGAGATAGCAATGAATACGTTGAGCAACTGCACGATCAGCATGACACCCTTGAGCAGTTATCCAGCTTGATTAACAACATGCTGTTATTGGCAAAAACGCAAAAAGGACTCTATGACTCGCAATTCGCTGCTGTTGATACCGAGACTCTGATTACTAAGATGATTGCTTATTACGAATTTATAGCGGAAGATCGTGGGATTGTATTTGAAAAAAGCGGAGACTTTAAAGCTGTATTGGGAGATGACAGCTTATTGCAAAGGCTGTTTGCCAATCTGATATCAAACGCTATCTATTATTCGGCAAGCGATAGCGTCATTACTATTGCCGCCTCTACTACAGATAATAGCGTTATGAGTCATACAGAGAAGGAAAATCGATCGGTATCAAACCAGTCATTTTTAAAGCCATACCTAAAAATAACACTCACTAATCAACTGAATGAACCCTTAACACAAATAGAGGCCGATAGATTGTCTGAGCGTTTTTATCGTCATCATAAGAACAATACTTTGCATTCAGGTACGGGTCTAGGGTTATCGATCGTACAAGCGATTGTGAATGCCCATGATGGCAGAATGAGCATCACTGTCAAAGATGAATATTATTTTCAGGTCAGTGTGGAGCTGCTAATCCCTTAATTATAGCGTATACCCAAGAACTTTTTATTTAATGGGTATTGTTTAAAGTTATAGAGGATTTGTTTATTAAGTATATCTATATAGTTTATTTAAAATATATAAGTCGCATAAGTAACTGTTTTCATTTAGGATAAATATTAAAGAGCCTACTCTTATCAGGGATATGAGTTTATTGCTAATTTTACATACGATTAAAAGAACCTGAACCACTTCACATAATAAAAGGAACTTATTATGCTTTTATTCGATTCTACTTTTAATCATCACAAAGAAATATTTAACTATTCGAATTTAGCCTTAGCCTGCCTTTTAGCGCTGGGCACTCTAAATATAACTGGGTGTGATAAAACCAATACAGAAGCGACAGCCACTAACGCGGTCGAACCCATGACAGATAAAGCCTCGAGTAAAGATAACGGCGGAGAAGGGGACTTGCCAATTATCGATGCGGTGCTGACTCATGCGCCTAACGTACCACCACCTATTAATCGTGACTATCCTGCAAAGGTTAGGGTAAAGATGGAAACTGTCGAAACAGTTATGCGTTTGGCGGACGGAGTAGATTATGAGTTCTGGACATTTGGCGGCCAAGTACCTGGTCAGTTTGTTCGAATTCGTGAAGGTGATGAGGTCGAGTTCCACTTATCAAATCATCCTGACTCTAAGATGCCACACAATATCGATTTGCATGCAGTGACAGGACCGCATGGTGGCGCGTCGTCGTCGTTTACTGCACCGGGTTATACCTCGGAGTTTAATTTTAAAGCATTAAATCCAGGACTGTATGTCTATCACTGTGCAACGGCGCCCGTTGGCATGCACATTGCCAATGGTATGTACGGGCTAATATTGGTTGAGCCCAAAGAGGGCTTATCAAAAGTTGATCACGAGTATTATGTGATGCAAGGAGACTTCTACACCAAGGGTAGCTACGGTCAGCAAGGTCTTCAGCCCTTTGATATGGATAAGGCAGTCTCAGAGAATCCAGACTATGTCTTATTTAATGGCTCAGTGGGCGCGCTGACCGGTGATAATGCGCTGAAGGCCAATGTGGGCGAAACAGTACGCTTATTCGTTGGAAACGGTGGCCCGAACCTAGTGTCGTCTTTTCACGTCATTGGTGAAATCTTTGATAAAGTATATGTTGATGGCGGCACTACAGAGAATCATAACGTGCAGACGACGCTCATACCGTCAGGCGGTGCTGCGATTACCGAATTTAAGACAGACGTACCTGGTGAGTACATCTTGGTCGACCACTCAATCTTTCGTGCCTTTAATAAAGGAGCTTTAGGGATTTTGCAAGTCGAAGGTAAAGAGAACAAGCGCATCTATTCAGGCAAAACCAAATACCGTGTCTATCTACCGGAAGGCGCAGCCACGCAAAGTATCGCTAATAGTAAACCTGCTCCGCGAAAAGTCGCCGCAAACAAGCAGCAGCGAATTGAGATGGGTAAATATGTCTATGATAATAACTGCGCCGCATGTCATCAGCCAACGGGGCTAGGTATCCCTAAAGCCTTTCCGCCGTTGGCTAAATCTGACTATTTACTCAAAGATCCCAATCGCGCTATCAATGCGGTCATACATGGCCTCAATGGCAAGATTATGGTTAATGGTGAAGTTTATGATAGCGTTATGCCAGCCGTTGCGCTAGATGACGAAAGAGTGGCAAACGTCGTGACTTATATCCTCAATACTTGGGGAAATAATGGTGGTGAAGTAACGCCAGATCAAGTTAAAGCCGCTCGTAAGTAGAACTATTATTCTCTATAAGCCTACTATCACATACATCTGGAGTTTAGCATTATGAGCCGAGGTACTCGCACCATCGAAATCTATCGCTATGACCCTGATAAGGACACAGCGCCACGCATGCAGAGCTATACGATTGAACTGCTGGACTCAGATCGTATGTTGCTTGATATATTAATACGTCTCAAACAACAAGATGAAACCATCACTTTTCGTCGTTCTTGCCGTGAAGGCATTTGCGGCTCTGATGCTATGAATATTAATGGTAGAAACGGCTTGGCATGTCTAATAAATTTGAATAGTCTACCTGAAAAAATAACGGTTCGTCCGCTACCAGGTCTACCAGTTGTTCGTGATTTGGTTATCGATATGAATCAATTTTACGAGCAATATGAAAAGATTCATCCTTACTTAATCAATGATCAGCCCCCACCGCCAACCGAGCGTCTGCAATCACCTGAGCAACGTGAAAAGCTAAATGGTCTCTACGAGTGTATTTTATGCGCGTGTTGTTCAACTGCTTGCCCATCGTTTTGGTGGAATCCTGATAAGTTTTTAGGCCCAGCAGCGCTATTAAACGCTAATCGCTTTGCTGTAGATAGCCGAGATACGGATACTCGGGCACGTTTGCTACGTTTAGAAGATCCGTTCAGTTTATTCCGTTGTCGAGGCATAATGAATTGCGTGTTGTATTGTCCAAAGGGATTAAACCCCACTAAAGCCATTGGTAATTTGCGTAACATGCTGATTAACCAAGCGGGCTAAGGAGCAAGGCTATGTTTCAAGATAATAATAACTATCATCAGGAAATCTCTAATACTTCTAACAAAACGTTAGATACTGACGATAATTGGGTTAAGAAAATATGGGCATGGGCAGACGAATTTGAATTGCTCAACTCTGAGGTTCCTCGTAATAAAGAGGCTTTGCTGGCCATGAAAAAGCTAGAAATTCTAGAGCCTGAACTGGATGAACAACATTCTAGAGATGTCTATAGAGTGGGCTATATACCTGACGAAATCACTTATCTGACGAATCTTGTAGAAATTAGTGTTAGTGGTATTAATTCGAGTCATTTACCGCAAAATATAGGGCTACTCTCTAACCTAACCAAACTGTCTATCTATCATTCTAACCTTATAGAATTACCCAATAGTATTGGGCAACTCAGCAACCTGACTGAACTTCTTATTGATGATAGTAAGCTCAAACAGCTACCTGATAGTATGGGTCAACTTGCTAATCTTACTAAGCTTTTTATTAGTCGGTGTAAGCTTAGATGCTTACCGGATAGTTTTGGTCAGCTCTCTAATCTTACGGAACTTGATCTGATTGACTGTGAGTTGGCAGAATTACCTGACAGCATTGGTCAACTTAGTAGTCTTACTAAGCTTTTTATTAATCATTGTAATCTTAAACACTTGCCTAATCATGTCGGACAATTCAGTAACCTGACTCAGCTAGACCTGATTCACTGTGCGTTTAAACATCTTCCTGATAATATTGGGCAACTCGCTAACCTAACTAAGTTGTATATTAATCATTGTGAGCTTATAGACCTTCCTAATAGCATTGGGCAACTTCATAATTTAACGGAGCTTTTTATTAGTCACTGTCTTCTGGAAGAATTACCTGACAGTATTGGCCAGCTCACTAGCCTAACCAAGCTTGATCTTATTAATTGTAACCTTAAATGCTTACCTGATAGCATTGGGCAACTTAGTAACCTTACGGAGCTTAATCTTATTCACTGTCATCTCGAATCTTTTCCAGACAGTATTCATCAGCTCAATAACCTAACCAAGCTTAATTTTACGGATTGTGGACTTAGAGAGCTACCTGAGAGTTTTTTACAGCTCACTAATCTAGAATGGGTTAATTTTAACGGAAACCCTCTCGATAATCTTTCTACGCCTATATTAAATCATCTACTTACCACAAATACAGTATATGGTTTGGAGAGATAGTAATATCGCTGATTATAAGGAACCACTATCGAATGACTGACAATAGCCCCTCGGTTAAGTAGGCTGGTTTGCTTGTTATAGCCTCATATTAGACTGGCAGCATCAGTTAATAAAAGAGACATTTTAAAGACACCATGTAAATGGTCCTCAGTTTTACGGCGCATCCTTTTTCTCTTGCAATAGTGAACCTTAAGTTAAATTAACCTAGAGAGAGGAATCCACTTACCCAGGTATTTGAAGATAAGATTGGCGTAAAACTATTGCACTAACCGATCTACTTAAGCAAATCATAGCAATGGGCTGGTAGTGATGCATCATGTTCCTAGATAGCTGCTAAATAATTACTAATAGGAAACACTGGTAACAGTGCTAGCCTTTTCATAAGCGAATGTCAGCCAGCTAATGAGACAGTTGATACTGCTTATCCAAAGTTAAATTGCTGCATATAAAGAGTAGATACAATAACCGTCTCCTCCCTTATACCTTAAAATTCTAATAACATAGTTATAATCTATAAATCTAAAAAAGAAGGCAATAGTTAGCCTTATTGTTAATACATTACAAGAAATAATACTCTTGAACGTAGGCCACACATAGCTCATAGAAAGCTTGAGCCGGTGGAGATATAGATTTATTGGCTAATTTAAAAATACCGATTTGTCTATTCAAAGAAGGGTCAAGTAAATTTATCCAGACCAGTTCGGGCTCATTAGAAGGGAAGGCAAGTTTCGGCAGGGTAGTAATGCCAAGATCGTTTCTTAATAAGGAGAACAGTGAGGTAATATTTTCTACCGTATATCGAGCCTTTCGATTGAGCACTTCTGCAGGTGTATTCTCAAGCAACTTACAAGTGCCGTTATAAATAAACGGCTCTGCCATAAGTTGCTGCCACTTTAATCCGTGCGACTGAGTTAATTCATCACTTTCTTGCAAATGGTTCAGCTCATTACTTTTAAGACAAACCACACCGATGGGATCTGATATAAGCAGGGTAAAATCAATTTCTTTTTCATCAATACTCGTACAGTTTCCCAATGCCAAATCTACTTCACCCGTGAGTAATCGATTTGCTACGCCAACCGCATTATCATCTATCAATACGATTTCGATATCGGGATATTTTTTTGAATAAGCAACTAACACGCTAGGCAATAGCTTAGTCACTAGCGATGGCACACTGGCAATTCTTATTTTCCCCTTTTCTCCTGATGCTATTGCCTGTAAATCGTCTTCTAATCCTTGATAGACACTGAGAAACTGTTGAATTTTGGGCACACAGCTTTCTCCAAAAGGGGTCAATGTTGCTTTATTTCCAACTTCAAATAAACGCTGATCTAGTGTCTTCTCAAGCTCCTTTATCGATGCGGATAATGCTGCCTGTGACCTGTTAGCGCGGTTAGCTGCTGCACGAAACCCGCCTTCTTCTACCACAAATAAAAAATGTCGTAACTGCTGTAGTTTCATAGTGATTAGCGCCTTTGTGCTTGCTGTTATTGATTAAATACATATTAATTATCAATGATAGATTAAATCTATCGTTTTTGATATTTAATTAGTTAGATTTATCATTATTTATTGCGTAGGATAAGCACTAACAAAGAAATAAATTGTGAAACCATTCAATCAAGGGATATGACGATATGACCACTCACTCAACCAAACAAGCGGTTAAAACCTCACTTTATGCCTCTAAGTCGCCACTTGAATGGGCAGTCACAAACAATGGAACTTTATATACTGCGCAAATTCCTATTGATGAGAATGGTGACGTGGTTGCGGGTGGTATCGAAGCCCAAACTCGACAAACGCTAGATAACCTTAAACACACCTTAGAATGTGCCAATGCCAGCATGGATTCAGTATTACAAGTACTCATCTATGTTACAGATCGCGAGTATCTAAAAACGGTTAATCAAGTTTATGCTGAATACTTTACTGCACCTTACCCAAACCGTGCTGCGCTAGTCATATCAGGATTGGCAAGAGAAGAAATGCTGGTTGAGCTGGTCGTATATGCGGCTGTGCTATAAACCTTTTCGACTCTATTTACCTAAGTATTCAAAAACTTTCATCATTCAAATTTTTAATAAACTAAGGACAATATAATGTCAAATCAAGCCCTCAAACAAGACCCAAAAAAATCACTTTATATCAATGGTGAATGGCAAGCGGGTAGTAATACCATTGCCAATATTAATCCATCAGATGTTAGTGAAACGATTGGCGAGTTTGCTCAAGCCAGTAGCGAACAAGTACAAGATGCCATTGCCGCTGCACGCCTTGCACAGCCAAAATGGGAAAAAACGCCCATGGAGAAAAAGCAATCTATCTTGCAAGCGATTGGCGATGAGATGATTGCGCGTTGTGATGAATTGGGTACTTTGCTATCACGTGAAGAAGGCAAACCTTTCGCTGAAGGTCGTGGCGAGATTTATCGTGCTGGTCAATTCTTTCATTATTATGCCGCTGAAGTATTACGCCAGATGGGTGACCTTGCTGACTCGGTGCGTCCTGGTGTGAAAGTCGAAGTGACCCGTGAAGCAGTCGGTGTCGTCGCTATCATTTCACCTTGGAACTTCCCAACTGCTACTGCTGTCTGGAAAATTGCACCAGCGTTAGCCTATGGCAACAGTGTCATCTGGAAGCCTGCGAATCTAACGCCTGCTAGTGCGGTTGCTTTAGCTGAAATCATTCACCGTCAAGGGTTACCAGAAGGTACGTTTAACTTAGTATTGGGTGGTGGCTCATCAGTTGGTGACGCGCTGATTAATTCAAAAGATATCGATGCAGTTAGCTTTACTGGTTCAGTCGCAACAGGCCGCAAAGTTGCTGCGGCAACCGCGCCAAACTTTGTCCGTTGCCAACTTGAGATGGGTAGTAAAAACGCCTTGGTCATTGCCGATGATGCTGATTTGCAAGTTGCCATTGATGCTGCCGTTGCTGGTGCATTTGGTGGTTCAGGACAAAAATGTACTGCATCTTCACGCTTGATTGTGATGGACGGTATTCATGATGCTTTCGTCGACGGTGTTGTCGCAAAAATGAAAACTTTAAAAGTTGGTCACGCGCTTGATGACGGTATTTTTATGGGTCCGATTGTTGATGACAAACAGCTTGCGTCTAACATGGATTGGATCGAAAAAGCCAAGCAATTAGGTGCCAATTTAGCCTTTGGTGGTGAGCGTTTAGACATGCCGCATGAGGGTTACTATATGTCACCAACTTTGTTCACCGAGACTGATAATAGCTGGGACGTTAACCAAGAAGAAGTATTCGCGCCAATGGCTTGTGTGATGCGTGTGAAGAATTTAGAAGAAGCGATTGCTATGACCAATGATACGCGCTTTGGTTTGACAGGTGGCATTATCACTCAAAGCTTGCGTAATAGCGCGATGTTTAAGGAACAAGTACAAGCAGGCTGCGTCATGGTCAATCTAGCAACCGCTGGTACCGATTATCATGTGCCGTTTGGTGGTCGTAAAGAGTCAAGCTTTGGTCCACGCGAACAAGGTTCGTATGCCAAAGAGTTTTATACCATTGTTAAAACGGCTTATCAGAAAGCGTACTAGAGGCTTATTAAAAGGGCTTATAAAAAAGGATGCTAGCCGCAATCGAGGCGCAACTGATTGGACATGCACCTAGCGGCTACTTACACAAAGCAGAAAAGGAATTTGATATGTACCAAGACCATATCGTCATTGACGGATTACAGTATAGCCATTGGGATCGTGATTATTTCAAAATGCTACAAGCCAGTGGTATTCATGCGGTACATGCCACTTTGGTATACCACGAGGATGCACGGCAGACGATGACTCGCTTTGCCGAGTGGAATAGCCGCTTTGAACAAAACTCAGACCTGATCTTACCGGTATATTCAGTGTTTGATATTGAGAATGCGAAGCAGCAAGGCAAAGTGGGTATATTTTTTGGCGCACAGAACTGTTCACCGATTGATGATGAGATTGGTCTTATTAGTGTCATGCGCCGTTTAGGTCTATTAATTATGCAATTGACCTATAACAACCAGAGCTTACTGGCGACGGGTTGTTATGAGCAAAATGATTCAGGGGTAACACGTTTCGGTCAACAAGCCATAGCCGAGATGAATCGAGTCGGTATGATTATTGATATGTCGCACAGCGCAGAGCAATCAACGCTTGAAGCCATTGAGATATCGAGCCGTCCAATCTGTATCAGTCATGCCAATCCGACTACTGCGCATGAAGCGTTGCGTAATAAATCTGACACCGTTATTAGTGCTTTAACCAAGGCAGGTGGCTTATTAGGATTTAGCTTATATCCTTTTCATTTACCGAATGGCAGTGATTGTACGTTAAATGATTTTTGTACCATGATTGCTGATTGTGCTGATAAATATGGCGTTGAGCATTTAGCGATTGGTAGTGACTTATGCCTTAACCAACCACAAGCAGTACTCGAGTGGATGCGTAACGGGCGTTGGTCAAAGGCAATGGACTATGGTGAAGGCAATGCTAATAACTCAGGTTGGCCAGATACTTTGCCGTGGTTTGCGGGCAAGGATGGTATGGAAAATATTTATAACGGTTTATTAAAACATGGCTTCAATGATAAAGATGCTGGAAAAATCATCGGTCAAAATTGGTTTGATTTTCTTGAAAGCGGTATAAAACCTTTATAAAGCGTTTAGTAATATTTAGCGCTTCAACCTAACAAAATGAACGTATAAACCAGCAAGGCAGTGTTAATGTCCGTGTCAATGTAATACCGACCTAAGCGAAACAACTTTATTATATGGAGCCACACCATGGCTGATTTAAAGGGAATTAATAGTAAGCATAGTGAGCAAGGAAGCTCAATCATTCCTGATGTTTCATTGGACAATTTGGTTCAAAGCGAAGAATCATCGGATACTCTAGGACTGAAAAACCCTGCTTTTTGGTACAGTGGTGGTTTTATCGTTATCTTTGTTTTAATGGCGATATTTGCAGAAGCGCGTTTAGCAAAAATAGTTAATGTAGGTTTTGTATGGTCGGCAAATGTCTTTGGTCCTTTTTGGCAACTTCTGCTGCTGGCGACGTTTGTGATTGCGTTAGCCGTTGGTGCTGGTCGTACGGGTCGGGTTATTTTAGGCAATTTACCCAAGCCTGAAATGGATAATTTCAAATGGATGGCGATTTTATTCTGTACGCTACTGGCTGGCGGCGGCGTTTTTTGGGCAGCGGCTGAGCCTATCGCTCACTTTGTGACCGCGCCACCTTTATATGGTGAATCGACTGATATCCAACAACGCGCCATTAATGCATTGTCACAATCGTTTATGCATTGGGGGTTTTTAGCGTGGTCGATTGTTGGTAGCTTAACCGCTATTGTGGTGATGCACTTGCATTATGACAAAGGTCTTCCTCTCAAACCGCGTACGCTGTTATATCCAGTATTTGGTGAACGTGTTCTGCATGGTCAAACGGGCGCAATCATTGATGCGTGCTGTATTGTAGCGGTTGCTGCAGGTACGATTGGTCCTATTGGCTTTTTGGGTCTACAAACCAGCTATGCCCTCAACACGCTATTTGGTATTCCTGATACCTTTACCACTCAGCTTATTATTATCATATTTGCTATCGCCCTTTATACCCTCTCAGCCATTAGTGGACTGACCCGAGGAATGCAAATACTGAGCCGTTTTAATGTGATATTGGCTTTTGGGTTGATGGTCTTTATTTTAATGTTTGGTCCTAGTAAGTTTATTGTGAATGGTTATATTCAAGGCGTTGGCACGATGGTGCATAACTTTATCCCGATGGCAACGTATCGTGGTGATGAAGTCTGGCTTGGTGGTTGGACGGTGTTCTTTTGGGGTTGGTTCTTGGGCTATGGTCCGATGATGGCTATCTTTATCGCCCGTATCTCCCGTGGTCGTACGATTCGTCAGTTGATCACGACGGTTTGTATTATTGCCCCGCTGGTTACTTGCTTTTGGTTCACGGTTATTGGCGGTACAGGTCTGGCGTTTGAGATTGCCAATCCAGGTAGTGTCAGTACTGCTTTTGAAGGCTTTAATCTTCCGGGTGCGTTATTAGCAATCACTCAACAGCTTCCGTTCCCCTTGATTACCTCGTTACTGTTTATCATTTTGACCATGATCTTTATCGTCACGACGGGCGACTCGATGACTTATACCATCAGTGTCGTTATCAGTGGTGAGCGCGAGCCCAACGCTACGATTCGTACCTTTTGGGGCATCATGATGGGTGTGACAGCGATTGCTTTAATCTCACTTGGTGACGGCGGTGTGACTGCGTTGCAATCCTTTATTGTGATTACCGCAGTGCCTGTGTCTTTTATTCTACTGCCATCGTTATGGAACGGACCTAAAATTGCGCAACAAATGGCTCACGACCAAGATCTTTATCGTCCTAACCGAGTTGAGACTGCTCATCGACTTGCTGAAGAAAAAATTGCTACAGAGAGTATTACTAAAAAAACAGTCACTAAAGAAATCAGTTAAGTGCGTCATTACTATAGCGAATAATTTATTTACTCATTTAGTTCAGTGTTTACACGTAGCAAATAAATTATTGGCTTAACCCATTATTTAAGGTGATAGTTATATGGAACATACTTTGCCAAACAACGAAAAGCTAGCCAACGATAATCTAGACGCGGTCAGCTTCCGTACCCCCGATGTGGTGATGCACTCTGAAAGATTGGGCGCGATGCACCAAACGCGTATCAGCTTTGTGCGGTCGCTCCTGCGTAAAATCGATAAAGAAAATTGGACGTTAACTAAGCATCTTTGGGATTTAGATGATAATGGCTACGGACAAGTTATTTATCGTTTGCAAACGCCTGAGCACATTTACCACTTAGTGGTATTCTGCAATCAAATTGCTGATGAAGAGCGTAACGACCGCGTGATTGCGCAAAAATGGGATGTAACATTTGCATTGGTTTATGGCGAAATCGGCGATGAGTTATTGGCAAACCTAAAAGCAAATGTGCCGCTACAAGAAGCAGGTCGCAACTCAAATATGGTCATGGTATTGGCACGTGCTAATAAAAGCGTGCGCGTCTTTGACCACATTGTCAGCGCGCTTGCTGACGGGCAACAGCCTGATTTGGACGTCTTGGCGCAAGTCGGTTATATCTTGCGTACGACAGCCGTTTATGGTAATGGGAAATTCGGTATTTACGACTTTAAGCCACTCGATCACAGTGAAGACTTTAACCAGTCTTTTCGCGCGCAGATGTGTGCCGTTTATTTGCTAAGAGAATTTAGCCTAGATTGGGTGGATTATTTGGCGAAGAAAAAAGGCGGCGATAAGGCAGTCAGCTTACATCCAGAGATTAAGCAATATTTGGGTATCGGTAATGCCACTGGTCTTGGGATGGCACCTTATTTAATTAATCATCCTTGTGTCGTTGATCAATGGTTAAGTACTCGCGAAGGGGCACTACAAGCGGTATTGGTCTGTGATATTGAGCCTGAATCTGATAATAGCAAAATACAGCAATTCTCAACCTTAATGAATCGTGCTATTCAACACTTCTCGGAAGTGGTCACCATCAATGAGCCGCAAATTCTACTGAATAGTACGGTCGTTAAAGAGTTAACAACGTTGCAAGAAAACCTTGCTACTGAGCTTAAAGACTGCGATACGTGGGCTGATTTTTTACAGCGTAATGACCATCTCAGTTATGAGAGTCAAGAAGTCATTATCTCGTGCATGATGGAGCTTTATCCTGAGCTTGTAGATGATTTTGCAGGGCAAGTAAATGCTGATGAAACCATGTCACTACCGAGTGGCAAAGTCGTTCAAGACTTGATTGAAGTATTAGAAGCGCGTTATCAGTGGGCAATTAACATTGATTTTGCTGCAGAAGAGAATGTCTATTGGTTTTGGTATCGCTCTGAGGATAAAGAAGAGCCGAGAATGGGCGTACGTGGACAAGAGCAGGGCGATGATAAAGAGTTCTTACTTGATATTGGTAGACAAGCCAATACGCTGTACTTGGCGTTACAACAAGCAGATCCACAACAGTTGCTATCAGAATTTATCTTAACCCAGCCAAAATATCGCACAATCGCCCGTCGCGTATGGACAATGGGTCATAAAAAGATGGGTGATATTCAGATTAACGTATTGCAAAAGACCGCATTACCGATGCATTTATTACGCTGTAAATTGTCTATGTTTGGTGCAACCAAATTTGATCCGCGTTCAGATCGCTGGGTGCGTGTGACATTGTTCCAAGGTGCGCCGTTATTCGATGACGTCCACAGTGATGAATGGCTATTTCCTCTTTTACCAAAAATAAATGAGCTACCGACCTTACCATTAGCCGCCCAATAAGGAGTATTGAGACATGATCGTATCGCATAATGAAATCGTGACCATGGTGAATAAAGCCTTTTTGGGGTTGCAACGTGAAGTCGGGGAGGCTGACTTGATTGCCTCGATGGTAGCAGAGCTGCAAATGGCAGGTCTTAACGGCATCACCCACTTTAATAATGCCAGTCCATTTATTTTATCTGAACGTGATGCGCCTATCGATATCGTCCATCAAGCTGACGGTGAAGTCAGTTTGGATTTGCATGGCAGCAGTTTGGTTTGTCATCTGCCTGCTGTGATGGACTACGCCATTGAAAAAATGGGCAATCGTGATCACTTTAAAATCTATTTGCGCAACTGCCATAATCGCTGGTTGGCTTATAGTGAGCTGGTAAATCTTGCGGCAAAAGGTATCGCTTGTTTAGCTAAATGGGACAATGGCACAGCACCGAAGCATACAATATTTACTTTAGATAAAAGATTCGTTTATCCTGATATATATTATTTTAATGAGGCACAGGATAACTATAATACCAACGATATGGTGATTGAGCTGTCGACCTCTAATTTTGATATTGAACAAGAAATCCAAATTTTTGACAAAAAAGTATCAACGGATGAGCTGTTTGAAACTCATAAACGCGCATGGAAAGAAGGTATTTATGTCGATGATGAGCAGTGGGCGATACTAAAGAAAAGTGCATCGGCGATATTGGTAGAAAACAGTGAGGCATCAAGTAAGGGAGCAGGAGGGTTATAGGTTACAAAACGAATCTGTAACGGTAAGCTCACAATATTCTTTATGATAAATATTAATGATTAACAAGAAGGTGTTTATTCTAATTTTCTTAGGACACTCGATGCTGTTTTAAAGCTCTCTACCTGCTAAAACATTTCTTTGTACACTTCACCACAACTAATGAGCGTATTGGCTATAAAAAAGGCGGCGAAGTGCAAAGCCGCTTTCTAAATAGATTTTCTGAATAGTATTGGTGTTAAAATTTGATAATGTGTATAGATTTTTGGGTTTTCTATCCATATCATGCTGAGGTGTATAGAAAAGCAGGTTTTTTATACCTAACGGGCTACAAAACCCAAATACCTCAGAATTGAGATATCCTTTTAATCAGTGCACTTCATAACATCTACTCTTATTCAGCCGCCTTCTCTCACTTCAGCTCAGCTATTTTATAATAGATCATGCTCTCTTAAACAGCTTTTATGACCTAAAAAGTAACTTTTCAACGTCCTAATGTCAAAGCTATAGACATGAAGATAAAGCGCTTCTCTGTATAGGATAACCAATGGTTGCTTTTGGTCAAGTTTACCTTCAGTCAGTTCAATAGGTGTTGTACAGATAAAGTACAGAAATATTTATAAATAGTTTTCCGTACTAATCAATCTTTATCATTACTTATGTAATTTTGCTCACAGTGTTGATGCGCTAAGCCAATAAACGCTTTATTAGCAGCGCTCTGATAAGCACCTTTTCGTTGCAGCAATACGGCAGTGCGCTGTAGTAAAGAGGGTGCCAGGGCAATCGCAATCAGCTCATCGCGATTACTCACGATGTTGGACGGTAACAAGGTGCTCAATTGCGTGTTGCGTACTATCTCAATCACAGCACTTAATGAGTTTGCCTCCATCAATACCTTTGGCTGGATGTCGTGTTGGCGCCAATAACGCTCAATTTGTCCACGGGTTACAAATTCATGGCTGAGTAATACCAGTTCCTGTTCACTTAGCGTTTGTACATCAATCGCTTGGCGCTTTGCAAGCGGATGATTTTTGTTCACGACCAACGCCAGTGTTTCAATGAGTAGAGTCTGCGCTTCTATATCAGCAGATTTTACATCCGCAAAAGCAATACCCACATCGAATTCATCATTAAGCAACTGCTTTTCCATCTGCTCCTGCGACATCTCTTGTACGCTCAGCGTGACGTTAGGATAACGGTCATGAAATGCTTTTATCAGCGGGCCAATGAGGTAGGTGGTAAAGGTAGGAGTAATGGCAATCCGCAACGCGCCGCGACTCAGATTTTGCACATCGTGAATGGCTCGTTGCCCCTCTTCTAAATCCTGTAACGCTTTATGCGCATACCGAGCATACACCTCACCGGCGTGGGTAAGCTTGACACGACGTCCCGACCGATCAAATAAAGGCGCGCCTAAAGTTTCTTCTAATTGCTTAATTTGTTGTGATAAAGCGGGCTGCGAGACATAAAGAGACGCTGCTGCTTGGGTGAAGCTTTGATGCTTGGCAACCGCGAGGAAGTATTTTATGTGTCTAAGTATCATGGTTTCTCGATTGTTATTTTTTTATGTTCATTACTTTATTGTCATTGCGGACGTTATTGGTGTTTATCAATAGCCATCATAATTTATATCTCGTCCTTTACCTATAAGTATTTGTTATCGAAATCATAATATACCAGTCTTTTACCTTATCGAAATAACGGCGTAGTATTCACTTTATCGACACAACAGAGACCGCCGTTATGAAAGATATTATTGAAGGCTTTTTAAAGTTCCATAGCGAGGCTTATCCAAAACGCGCCGATTTATTCAAGGATTTAGCGACTCAGCAAAACCCGCGCACGTTATTTATCTCTTGCTCGGACAGTCGCTTAGTCCCTGAGTTGGTCACCCAACGCGAACCTGGTGGTCTGTTCGTGATTCGTAACGCTGGTAACATCGTTCCATCTTATGGACCTGAGCCTGGTGGGGTCTCTGCCTCGGTAGAGTACGCCGTCACCGCACTACAAGTGACCGATGTGGTGATTTGTGGGCACTCAGACTGTGGAGCTATGTCTGCCATTGCCAATTGTACCTGTATGGAGCATATGCCAGCGGTTGGTAGCTGGCTAAAATACGCCGACTCAGCGCGTGTGGTGAATGAATCTATCACTCATCTCAATGACAGCGACCGTATTGAATCTATGGTACGAGAAAATGTCATTGCTCAGATTGAAAATATCAAAACCCATCCCTCTGTTCGTCTGGCGATAAGAGAAGGACGCTTGGCTTTACATGGTTGGGTTTACGATATTGAAACAGGTGGCATTGATGCTTTAGATGGCGCTACCAACACCTTTGTTGCGCTTGCCGAGAATACAGAAGTTCGCGCTTATCCTATAGCACTGCCAGTCGCGATTTAAACCATCCTTACTGTTTTATTGACGCTAAATACGATTGACTTAATTGCCATCATTTACTAATAACGATTCACTAATAACCACTAATTAATAAAAGGTACTACCATGATTCAGTCTCAAGTTAGCAACACCGCCCGTCAAGCTTTAACCGACACCATCATTGCCGCTAAAGCTGATAAAAACTTATCGTTTGAGCAAATAGCTGCAGGCACTAATCTTAGCGATGTCTATGTGACTGCAGCGCTGCTTGGTCAGCACCCATTGCCTGCGGATGCCGCACAAAAAGTCGGCGAAACGTTAGGTCTTGATGACGAAGCCATCGTTTTACTACAAGCAATTCCACACCGCGGCAGTGTGGGCAGTGAAATGCCTACAGATCCTACCATCTATCGGTTTTATGAGATGATGCAGGTCTATGGCACAACTCTTAAAGCACTGGTACATGAGCAGTTTGGTGATGGCATCATCAGCGCGATTAACTTTAAAGTGGATATCAAAAAAGTTGCCGATCCAGAAGGTGGCGACCGTGCTGTCATTACCCTTGATGGTAAATTTCTACCTTTTAAGCCTTTCTAATCGTTTATAAAGTTTTACGAACCTTTTTGAAAAGGTTAAAACGCTTAAAAGTTAAAACTTTAGAAAAATATGGCAAAAGTCGGCGCTCAGCGTCGGATTTTTTGGGCTACACTTTTAGCAATAAAGGACATCATCTTACTAATGATTACTGAACGTATTTCCTCTACGAGACACCAGTCGGCGCTGACGTTATTTTGGCCTATGCTCGTGATTGCTGGATTGGCATTAACGCTACGTCCAACCGTGACGTCCACTGGCCCGCTTCTGGAAGGGATTAGACTGAGTACTGGTATGGGCTTACAAGCGGCCTCTTTATTGGTCGTGTTACCGATGCTGTGTATGGGAGTTTTCCCTTTATTGCTACCTTTAATTGGGAAACATCTGAGCGAAAACGCTTGGATAACGGGTGGGCTATTAGCGATTGCTGCATCTGGTTTATGGCGTTTGGGTTTAGGAACAGGTTGGGCGTTGATTGCTAGCGCCTTAATAGGTGGTACTGGTATTGCTATCGTACAGGCGTTAGCACCCGGCGTGGTAAAACGCTGGTATCCTCAGCGTGTCCCGTTAGCCATGGGTATTTATTCAGCATTACTAATGGCTGGGGGCGGCATTGCGGCAACACTGAGCCCAGTAGTTGCTCAGCATTATGGCAGTTGGCAAGCAGGTCTTGGGATATGGTTGCTGTTGCCTGTAGTAGCACTTTTTTTGTGGTGGTTAAGACCGTCCGAGGTGATGGAAACAAAGCATAATGGCGTGGCAGTCAATTTTTTTAAGAATCGGCGCGCATGGTTATTAGCCAGCTACTTTGGCTTAGCGAACGCTGGTTATGCTTGTATGATTGCATTTCTACCGACTTATGCTCATGATTTAGGATGGAGCGCCCAAGGTAGTGGCGAGCTAATCGGTATTATGACTATTTTTCAAGTGCTGGGTGCGTTAGGTGCGCCTGCGCTGTCTGCTCATCGCTTAGATCGTCGCCCTTGGTTATTTTTTGCTGTAGGTATTCAGATTGTAGGCTTTGCAGGATTAATTCTGATGCCAGAGTCACTGCTGATTCTGTGGGCAGCTATGATAGGTGGTGGTCTTGGCGCTTGTTTTTCATTAACGCTTACCGTGGCGCTTGACCATCTATCCGCACCTAGATTGGCTGGCGCACTGACGGCATTTGTACAAGGAATAGGTTTTATTATTACCGCTATTGTTCCTTATTTCGCAGGGTTTTTACGTGAATGGTTAGGTAGCTTTCAGGTCGTTTGGCTACTGCTTTTGAGCACGCTGGTAGCCATGCTGGTGGTCACGATGAAGTTTGTTCCTACAGGTTATGCTAAGGCGATCAATCTTCCTAATACTTAATAGCGCTTAAATTAAATAATCAGTAAACTAACTGTTAGGATTTAACATGAAAAACTTACTTGTTTGTGCTGCCCTTGCAACGTCAATGTTGTCAATTACGGCTTGTGCCAGCACTACTGCACAAAGCAATCAAACTAAACCGAACGTATCTAATTCTGGAGCTTATATGGCAACAATTCCTGTATTAACTGGTGAGATGGCACAGAACATAGTGACTGCAGCCGCCCTAGAAGCTAAAAAGAACCAGTGGATGGTGTCAGTCACGGTCGTTGATGCCTCTGGACAGACGCTAGCCGTGTTAAGAGACCATCGAGCAGGGGTGCATACCATCCGTGCCAGTTATAAAAAAGCGTATACCGCTAATTCACAAAAAAGAGAAACGGCGGTCATTGCTAAGGGTGTTGCGGATGGTACGATTCCTAGTGACATTCGCTATTTAGATGAAAATATACTTATCTTAGATGGCGGTGTACCTATTTATATTGATGGCATTGTGGTTGGTGGTATTGGAGTGGGCGGTGCGCACGGCAGTCAAGATGTGCAGGTTGCTAAAGCCGGCTTAAAAGCTATAGAGTAGAGTCTGACCAGTAATCATAGCTTGAGCTCAAGTTACCAGTTCATTGTTTACCCAGTTCATCGTTTACATAGTAGTCACTGCCTTAAATTTCCATTTTTTATGTTTGTTAATTCCATAATTTTCTATAACTTATTAAAGCGTTAAGAAAGCATACAGCGCGTTGTAAATATGTCTTTATTAGTATTAGTGACGGCATGTGAACGACAGTAAATAGCATAAACTGACAATAACGCATAATAACGCTTAGTATAATTTGGAAACCAGCAGCCAGCGTACTGATTGTTAAGGCATCAGCTACCACTACTTTAGTCATGTCTTTCATGTACACTGCTAAGATAATCAAATTTAATAGCAACTGTATTCAAGTAGGTCTGTACCTTGAACTGGAGAATCTCATTGCGCGCTGTCCACTATAAATATGTGGTTATTATCATATTGATAATGCTTGCCGTTGGTTTTGCGCTATTTCGTTGGTGGCAGGGACCGCTGTTGCCAAGCTATACCGTACAGTCAATGCCACTGGTACAAACGGTGGTGGCAACTGGGCAAGTAGTCACGGTGTCGCGCACCCAAGTGGGCAGTGAGGTGACTGGCGTGGTACTTGAGCGACTGGTACAAGAAGGCGACCGCGTGGCACAAGGAGATTTGCTGTTGGTGTTGCGCTCAGATGACGTTGCCGCGCAAGTGCGCCAAGCAGAAACTGCGCTGACTGAGCTTGCAACCAGCACCCGTCCTCAAGCTGAAGTGGCATTGGCAAATGCGCAAGTTCAGTTGACCCAAGCTCGTGGGAATGTAGAGCGTCGCCGCCAGTTGGCAGCGATTTCGGCAATTTCCGCTGAAGAGATGGCGCAAGCGGAGCAGGCGGAAAGTCAGGCTAAAAATAATCTTGAAGCCGCACGTTTAAAAGCCGCGGCACTGCAAGAAGGCGGTGTTGAGGAAACGCTGTTAAAGGAGCGTGTGGCGGCATTACAGGCTCAATTTAATAAAACTGAAGTACGTAGCCAAGTGGCAGGTACGGTACTAACACGCGATGTAGAAACGGGCGATTTGATACAACCGGGTCAGACATTGTTCACCATTGCGGTTGATGGCAGTACGGAGATTCGAGTGCCACTTGATGAGCGCAATTTATCAAAGCTCGCCTTACAGCAAAGCGCGATGGCGATTACTGATGCTTATCCAGACCAGCCTTTTCCTGCTTATATTAATTTTATTGCGCCGAGTGTGGATCCGCAGCGCGGTACAGTAGAGGTGCGTTTGACGGTTAATCCTTTGCCTGAATTTTTGCGTCAGGATATGACGGTGTCGGTGAATATCGAAACGGATCGCCGCGCCCAAGCACTCGTGCTACCGAATGATGCTTTGGGCAGTGTACAAGGCGATGATGCGGTCGTGGTGCTGCTGCGTGATGGTAAAATACAACGTCAAAAAGTAACGTTGGGTTTGCGAGGTTTAGCCATGTCTGAGGTGATTGCAGGCTTAAGTATTGGTGATGAGGTGTTGGCTGATGCGGCGACCTCATTAGCAGATGGCTCTCGGGTACGTATTGAGTCGCAAAAAGCCTCACTGATTCAAAGTGTTCATGATAAAAATCTTGCTAGCGTATTACCGGAGACAAGTAATTGACCGGATTTTTTGGGCGACTGTGGATTGAAGCAACCATTGCGATGAGCTTTTTGCGTGAGGGACGTTTACAGTCGTTGATGATTACCGTCGGCGTTGCGGTGGGTGTGGCAGTTATTATTTTTATTACCGCTTTAGTACAGGGTCTGCAGTCTAATCTTATCGAGAATACGTTAGGCACGCAGGCGCATATTCGCCTATTACCACCCGATGAGGTCAATCAGGTGCTTGCGCCTATCGCAGGCACAGTACAATTATTGCAAGAAGATAAACGCCCACAGCGGCTACGCTCTATCAACAACTGGCAACAAATCACCACGACCTTAGATCAATTACCCCTATTAACGGCAGTATCACCCACGGTATCAGGACCTGCATTTGTACGGCGAGGTGATGCGTTGGCGTCGGTTGCATTAGTGGGTACTGACCTTGAACGATATCAGAAGATTATCCCACTTGAGAAGTATCTGATTAGTGGTCAACTGCGAGTTGGCGCTGATGAAGTGTTGATTGGCAGTCAGTTGGCTAAAGATCTTGGCGTACAAGTTGGTAGTAAGCTGCGATTAGAAACCGGTCAGCAGAATAATGCGGTGGTAAATGTTGCAGGAATATTTGAGCTGGGCGTGCGTGAGCTGGATGCACGCTATGTTTATTTAGACTTAAAACAGGCGCAATCATTGCTCAGTCTTCCAGGTGGTGTGACGGTGATTGATTTAACCGTTGCCGATATTTTTGAGGCAGAAAATATCGCTGCACAAGTAGGGCGTTTGACCTCATTGCAAGCAGAGAGCTGGATTAAGACCAATGTACAATTGATGAATGCGCTTTCAGCACAAAGCTTGTCGACCAATATGATTATCGTCTTTGTGGCGATATCGGTTGCCTTTGGCATTGCTAGTGTGTTGTCGGTCAGCGTCGTACAGCGCACCCGTGAAATTGGAATTTTACGAGCAACAGGTGCCACCCGTCAGCAAATCTTACGAATTTTTTTGATTCAGGGCGCTGTGTTTGGCTTATTGGGTTCTATTTTGGGCAGTGCAGCAAGTTACGTACTGGTGTGGGTATTTAATACTTTTGGTCCCGGTTTATTTTATATTCCAATTTCCGTCAAGCTAGTGATGGTAGCAATGTTACTGGCTACGCTGACAGGTGTGTTAGCCGCTGCCATACCCTCACGCCGCGCCGCGGCACTGGATCCTGTAGTGGCGATTCGCTATGTCTAATAATACGCTTAACCAGTTTAATAGTAAGTCTAATAATAAGGCTGATAGTAAGTCTGCTACCTCGCACGAAGTTCTGCGTTTAGAGGCGCTGCACAAGTCTTATAATGTTGGTCAGCCCAATGAAGTTGAGGTGCTGCATGGGATTAATTTAACCATTAGCAGTAATGACTTTGCCGCGCTGATTGGTCCTTCTGGCTCTGGCAAAAGTACGTTATTAAATATATTGGGATTGCTAGATAAGCCTACTAGCGGCGAGCTTTATTTATTAGAGCAGGCAACCAGTGGCATGGATGATGCCGGACGCACCGCACTGCGTGGTCATAGTATCGGCTTTGTTTTTCAGTTTCATCATCTGATTCAAGCTTTTACCGTGTTAGATAATATACTGATGCCATTAATGCTAACACGTGGCAAACCAGATAAATTTGCATTGCAGCGTGCACATGATTTACTTGCCGCTGTTGGATTATCTAAGTTTTCTGCCAATAAGCCAAACGAGCTGTCCGGCGGTCAACAGCAGCGAGTTGCGATTGCCAGAGCGCTTATTACCGAACCGGCGTTATTATTAGCTGATGAACCAACTGGCAATCTTGATACGGTGACGGCGGCTGACGTGTTCGAGTTATTCCGTAAAATTAATCGTGAGCGCGACTGTGCCGTATTGTTAGTCACCCATGATCCAAGACTATCAGCCTCTTGTGATCGCACTATTAACCTAGTTGACGGGCGCATAGAAAGTGATTCTTTAAATGACTAAAAAATATAGTATTGATAATACAGCGCATATTGGCAGTGAATTTAGCAGCTGAATAAATGATTTCATAAATACACGCGTCGATGCTGCTTCTAATAAAATTAGTGGCTTTCATATCAATATTAAAAAATGTTGAAAACACAATACTTATGATATTGAAGCCAGTCATTATTCAGTATGCTACCAACGATGATAGACCGACAGTCTAGCACGATTGTCAACGTATCCTTGATTTCAACACGCGGTCCTAACCGTATTCTCTACTCAACATCGAAGGTTGGCGTGATGCAATGACAGCTTCACTGACCTTTGAATACGCAAATGAAGGTATTAGAGTAACCGCTGTTGCGGCTGATGATAAAGAGGTACCGCTAAAAAAATACTTCGTAATGGTAAACCGTCAACTAAAAAAGAAAAAGGATTGATTGATGCATTGTTAATCAAACACTTTGTAGTACCTTGCTAGGAAGATATGGCACGATAGAGTAGCAAGTGAATACTATCTCTTTTTTAGCTTCGCATGCATCCTCCTATATCACTGGTAGCATCATACCCATTGGTGGCGGTGGCGATAAAGGTTAATACCCTTTGTTTTAGTTTGGAGAACATATCGCAGCTGAGACACTCATCTGATCTACCAACTTCGTCTATGAAGTAATGCCGATTTGCACGGAGGCAATATGGCAAATTTAATACAAACTCTGAAAAAAGACTGGTCAGTCTCAGCATCCGTTGCCGGTTTTTTAGCGGTACTCATCTCTTACGCTGGTCCTTTAATTATTTTCTTTCAAGCAGCACAAGCCGCGCAAGTTTCAGATGCAATGATGGCCTCTTGGATTTGGGGCATATCAATAGGTGCTGCTGTTCCTGGCATTTATCTATCGATTAAATATAAGACACCCATTATTACCGCATGGTCTGCACCAGGTACTGCTTTACTCGTAACGCTATTTCCACATATAAGTATCAATGAAGCTGTTGGAGCTTATATTATCTCAGCTATTGTTATTTTTATTATTGGGGCAATGGGCTATTTTGACAAAATCTTAAAATGGATTCCAAACGGCATTGCCGCTGGGATGATGGCCGGCATACTGTTTCAATTCGGCTTAGAATTATTCAAAGCTACCGATACCATGCCATTTATTGTTTTTAGTATGCTGGCTTGCTATCTATTCGCCAAACGCTTATCACCGCGCTATACAATGATTTGGGTATTACTGTGCGGTGTCATTTTAAGTGCCTTATTTGGTAAGATAAACCCTGTCAATTTTAACTTAGCGATAACTATACCAACATTTATCTCACCTGAATGGTCGTGGAACTCTACTTTTAACCTTGCCATACCGCTTATCCTTGTCAGCTTAACGGGACAGTTCTTACCCGGTATGGCTATCTTGAAATTAAGTGGTTATGAGACGCCAGCCAAACCTATTATCGTAGTTTCCAGTGTTGCCTCATTAGCCGTTGCTTGCGTTGGCGGTATTACTATTGTGCTCGCAGCGATCACTGCGGCACTGTGTACAGGCAAAGATGCTCACGAACTTAAAGAAAAGCGCTATATTGCCGGTGTCGCTAATGGTATCTTTTATTTATTCGGTGGTTTATTCGCTAGCAGTATTGTGATGGTGTTTAGCTTGCTACCTAGAGAGCTGGTCGCAGCGTTGGCTGGTCTGGCACTGATCGGTGCCATCTCTGCCAATATTACCACTGCTATGAGAGACGATGGTCAAAGAGACTCGGCATTGATTACTTTCTTAGCTACGGCATCTGGTATGCATTTCTTAGGGCTCAGTTCAGTATTTTGGGGTATTCTTATCGGTATGGTTGCCCATTATATTTTGACTAAAAAACGCCTGTTTCCTACTTCATCGTCGGTAGCATTGAAGACCGCTGACCACGATATTAAGTAATAAACACACTTTAGATTAAAGAATCTAGATAGCATAGGCACAACGATTAAATACTTAAATTAATCATAAAAGTAAAAGCGCTATCTGACATTACTGAATAATAGGAAGCAACTAGGATTAATAAAGCTGGAAAAGTATGGCTGATATGCTTGCTCAGTCAAAATAAAGAGGGTACTACCACAAGATAGCTTGTTGGAATGATCGATTGCCTCATCTACTTAAGTATCGAAAACTTAGTCGTGATTAACATAACGTCTGATAGGGGAATAGTCGGGAATTTCTGGGTAAGTTACTTATTATAATCGATATTCAAATCAAAACATGGCGTTCGATAATCAAATAAGAGTCGAATCATTGTTCTCGCATCGAAGGTATTTCCATACTTTCCCTTCACATTTTCCATCCAGATAAGTATTGTAGACTCTTTCTTACATAGGATTACAGTACTATTAGTTACTGTTTGTCCTGCCATACCTAATGAGTTTGGGCCATGGCCAATATGATTCTCGGTTGGTAATTGTTGCCATGATTCTTGCTCTAGATATGTTTTGAGTTTATATAATTTATCTATACTAAAGTTAGGACTAGTGTAATAACTTACCAGTAGTGTTGTTCGATATGCGAAATAAGTGTAGCTATTATCGTCATCCATAGTACTTTTAAATTTTTTACCTTACTAATCATATTGTTCTCATCACTTTGGCTTAGTGTTGATATTCAGCCTGCACTTATGCTTCTAATTAGCGCAACAATATATAGCGTAAATTTTTTTTCAGAACAGCCTAGTTTTACCTACAAGTAAACGCCACTAATAGTTTGATTTTTGATATACCATTATCTATCAAGTCATTCATATCAAGCAGTGCCGTATCTATTGAGCATTTGGTCGTCGCTGCTCATTTCTTGATGGTCAGCTTGCCATAAAAATTAGTCAATAAAGTATTTAGTATCTTTACTTGTCTATCATTCAGAGCATGTTGTTGATGCATCTGCCAAAAGCTCGCTTTATTGATAATTCTATCTGTGGTCTTTTGAGCGTTGATAAGCAATTGTTCCAGCGTTTGTGCAGTTGGAAATAAAGCGTAATAAACAATGTAAACTAAACCTTCTCTTTGATTGCCACCTCTTAATTGACCGACTCACGATATCTAATACTACTATCATCTCTGATTTTTAGTCGCCGTATGTAATACAGTGCCAATATAGAGTGGGATAAATAACTGATAATAAGATAAACTTCTTTACGCTTGATTGCCCGAGCATTTGTAAAAGGGCAGTGATATAAAGACATTAACAAAAGAACATTGATATAAGGCACATTGCTATGGAACCAAGACAGAACCCTATGGAACAAACTCAAAACGCTGTAGAACACAGACCCGTATTCATGCCTAGAGTTAATAGTGACAATCTGGTAAAAACGGACATGGTTAGGTTTGAGCGGCATGTGGGATTCGCCAGTAGACAAAAGAAAAAATCCATCAATGATATGCATCAAGTGATTCGCAAGAAATATGGGTTTAATAGTGTCTTAGAGCTATCGAGTAAATCTGGCAATAAGCTGAGTTTTTTACTGAGTCCATTGAGCTTAAAGCTGGCTAATGAGTATGATGGTAAGCAGTATAGTGTCGAAAATGCCTTTCAAAGCAGTGGTGTTTTTGAATACGGTGGTCCCTATACCGACTTGCTGACAGCGCCACCAAGACAAGCCAAAAAAGATGAGCGGTTAATAACTTCAGGTGAATTAATTAGCTACAATTATTTTGGTATAGAGTGGAGCGTAGAGCCATTGACCGCGTTTTATGATTGGCTGTATGTGAATGCCCTCAAGCAAAATACTCAACTGCATGAAGAGGTTATGCAATATCAAGCCTTTACTGATATGGAATTTAATCCAAAAAAATCCATCCATTGTGCAGCTTATGCGCTAGCGATGTTTGTGGCGCTCAATAAACGAGAGTTGCTTGATAATGTTGAAGACCCTGCGGTATTTTTTAACTTATACCATGATTTTAAAGTGAGTAATACTGAGCAGCTTTTGGAAGAAGGCTGGATCTGATAGCTAGACCCTGTAATGGTTGTAGTGGCACAATAATATTATAAGCTCACTTGTGTTTTAAGAGTCAATACGTCACCCTGAGAGAATTAAGCATTTATCTATTCTCCATATATACAAATAACTGGGTGTGGAAAGCTATTGAGCATGGACAGTCGATGAAAGTTTTAAGCAAACAGGATAATCCATGAGTGAGTTTACAGAACAAAAGGTATCTAACCGCAATCATGCGTGGTTGATTCCTTTTAGTTGTCTTTTAGCGGGTGGTTTATTACTTGGGGTATCTACCAATCTAGCGAAATACGCGGGCGAAATCGGCTTAACGCCACTGGCTTTTTTATTTTGGTCCATCACAGGCGCGGCGATTATTCTGTCAGTAGTGGCGCTGTTACGGCATGAGCATCCGCCTTTAAGCGCACGTGGTTTTGAATACTATTTTGTGGCTGCACTGGTCAGCGTTGCCGGTTCTAATTTAATATTTTTCTCAGCTATTCCGCATGTCGGTGCAGGCTTTGTGGCAATGATGATTGCACTGCCACCGCTGCTTACCTACCTTGGTGCACTCGCGTTACGTATAGAGCGTTTCAATACCATCCGTGCTTTTGGGGTAGCAGCAGCGCTTGCAGGTGCTGGTGTATTAGCAATACGCAAGTTTTCTGCACCCGATGCCAGTATATTTTGGATTTTAATCGCGCTCTGTGGTCCTGTCTTGCTCGCCATTGGCAATATCTATCGCACATTACGGTGGCCGGATAAGGCATCTCCTAGTGCGCTTGCACCAGGTATGCTGATTGCAGCAGCAATTTGGCTAGGAATGGTCAGTATATTTTCGAGCTTTTCATTGGTGGTTCCGCGTGGAGCAGTGCTACCGTTTGCTCTAATCGGTATACAAGCCTGTATCTTTGCAGGACAATTCTTACTCTTATTTTTGTTACAAAAAACGGGTGGTCCGGTGCTATTAAGTTTACTGGGATCAGTTGGGGCAGTGGTTGGCGTGCCTATCGCTATATTTTTACAAGGTGAAAGCGCACCGGATGGACTTATTCTAGGTGCATCTTTAATCGCGCTTGGCGTTGGCTTGGTGACATGGGGCGGCATAAAGATGACAGCACCATTGCCAAAAAAAAGTGAATAAAAAGCCCACGCAGTACTGCTAATAACAGTCAGGTGGGTTTTTTATGAATGCCTTATTAAGACAATGATTATTGACTGGTAAAGTTTACGGTTTGAGTACCACTATTTGTTGGCACTTGCAGCGTTAACTTGCTATCCAAGATGTCACCTTTGGCATTAATTTTATAGCATTCGGCAGAACTACCATTAGGGTCAACTGCCAATAAAGCATTGGCTGAGCTGTTGATACAAAACCACGCGGTTTGATTGCTATCTTGTACCAGAGACCAAGATTGATTATACACGCCTATTCTTTTAAGTTGACTGCTATCGCTATAGACCGTTTCTGTGATTAATGGACTTGCCTCACCGACCATAGCCAATTTTGGGAGGGTAGTCGTCTGTGTCGATACTGAATACTCACCTGCACTGCTGGTATAGCCATGGAACACTAATGGTGAAAGAGTAAAGTAATTAATACTGACGGATTGACTGACAACTTGATTGTCCGATTTATTAATCGTATTGACTTCAGTACCTTGAACCTGTTGATTGTTAAAGACCATATTGCCTTTAGGCGTCACTCTGATGTCTGCTGACAGTTGTTTGTCATCGACCACCGCAACCAAATTTTGGCTACGCGCTTTGGTATAAATGTTGAGCATGGCAGTTTCGACGGGATAGTTAGTGATGACGGTGTTTTGATTGCCATTACCAACAGATGTGCCACCATTCATACTCGTACAGGCGCTTAAGCTCAGCGCTACTGCAACACACAATCCTAGTTTTTTCATTACTTTATCCTTAAAATTATTGAGAGTAATTATTTTAATCTTTACTATAATTGAATTTTGAGCCAATGACATCTGCCATTTATCTTCGATCTTATCCTATCTGAATATAGTGACACTATCTGCGATACCGTCGATGCCGCTCACATTTACGGTTTATAATTGTATACTGTCAATATCAGATACAGTGTTATTAAGGTCAGATATAATGCAAATATCTCCGTCACTTACCCTCATATTGAAATGGATAACTTATGAACAATGCAGATATTAACTATGCAGACCAGCCAAGAGAGCCATTAGGGTTTTTCCCAACGCCGTTAATTGAGCTGACTAAATTAAGTCAAAAGCTTGGTGGTCCAAAGATTTTTATGAAACGGGATGACAATACTGGACTTGCATTGGGCGGTAATAAAACCAGAAAGCTGGAGTTTATTATTGGCGATGCTATTGCCAAAGGTGCTGATACCATTATTACGGCAGGTGCAGCGCAATCCAATCATTGTCGCCAAACCGCCGCTGCAGCCGCGAGTTTAGGACTAGAATGTCATTTGGTGTTAGGCGGACAAGAGCCTGAACATGTAAATGGCAATCTATTATTGGATAAAATTTTTGGCTGTCACATTCACTGGGCAGGCAGTAACCGTAAAGGCGAAGACATTCCCAAAATCGTTGAACAATTAAAACAACAAGGTAAAAAGCCCTATGTTGTCCCGTATGGTGGCTCGAATGAGCACGGTGCTTTAGGTTTTGTAGAAGCATTTCGCGAAATGGAATCGCAACGTCAAAGTATGAACGTATCATTCACCCATATCATTTTTGCTTCTAGTTCTGGAGGCACACACGCGGGGTTAATGCTTGGCAATAAAATCTTTAACACCGCTTATCAGATCGTGGGTATCAATATTGATAAAGGGGAAACGGATAAAGTACCTTTTGATCAATATATCGTGGCGTTGGCGAATAGTACGGCAACGTTAATCGGTGAAAATCATAGCTTTTCAGCGTCCGATTTAATTCTTAACTCGGATTATGTTGGCGAAGGCTATGGAGTGATTGGCGCATTAGAAAATGAAGCCATTGCCATGACTGCGCAAACTGAGGGCATCTTAGTCGATCCTGTTTATACGGGCAGAGCGATGGGTGGATTAATAGATATGATTCGTTCCAGAAAAATCAAGAAAACGGACAGTGTATTATTTTGGCATACTGGCGGTGCACCCGCTTTATTTGCTTATGCCGATGATTTAGAGGTTACGCAATAGAAATAACAAGGTAGGGCAAATACTGTTTTTATAACAAGTGTCTTTTATAACAAGCGTCACGTCAAAGTATTGAGGTGGCGTTTTGCTTGCGAATAATTTGCCACTTATTGACTAACTTGCTCATACTCATCTTTATTCTAAAAGTGGTTAATGATATATTATCTCGCTAAAAGCTGAGAACGCAAAAATCTGTTAACATTAAAGGCTACTGACTTTGCAAGCTATCGCTATGCAGTGGTTATTCAGCTTTTAACATCCTCTTCTTTACTCCTATATTCGACTTACTTCGTACCTTTAGCACTGCGCTCATCAAACCCCGCTAGGAAGCTCTCATGATAATCCGGCAGACACCAAATGCATTCAAAATACTTTTTACCCTGCGCGGCTCTGTAATTCCCCACATTTATCCCCAAGTTTTGCTCATTACCTTGCTGAGCGCCTTAATATCAGCGGTTCAGCACTGGATTCCAAGCTATTTTAGCTCTTATAGTACTGCGCCTTTTACCTTATTAGGTATCGCGTTATCGTTGTTTCTGGGTTTTCGCAATAATGCCAGTTATCAACGCTGGTGGGAGGGTCGGTGTTTGTGGGGGCAGTTAGTGTTTGATTCGCGTAGCTTAACGCGGCAAGTGCTCTCATTTATAGATGAGGAAGCTGAGACTGGACGAGATACACAGCGGCGTATCATTCACCTTAATATTGCTTTTACCCATGCATTGCGTCATCGCCTTCGGGGGTCGTCGCCGTGGGAGGACGTGGATCGCTTTGTGGATGCTCAATATCATGATAGCATGCGCCAAGCGCGAAATCTCCCTGAATACATACTGCGACTGATGGGTAAGCAGCTCAGTTACTGTCGCCGTCAGCAGTTGACCTCAGATCTAATGATACAAAATATGGATGAACGCATGACGTCTATGACGATAGTCTTAGCGGCCTGCGAGCGCATTCATGGTACGCCTCTACCATTTGCATATATCCTATTGGTACATCGCACCACTTATCTGTATTGCTTTATGTTGCCCTTTGGCTTAGCAACTTCTTTGGGCTGGGTTACGCCTTTAATCTGTGGCGTCATTGCCTATACTTTTTTCGGTCTTGATGCGCTCAGTGAAGAGATAACCGATCCTTTTGGCGTAGCGGCTAACCATTTACCACTGACGACAATATCGCGTACCATCGAAATCAATCTATTAGAAGCCTTGGGAGAAAGCGAGCTGCCACCTGATATCGTTCCTATAAAAGGTTATCTACAATAAAAGCCACGTGATAGAAAGAAAACATAGTTATGCACAGAATTTAAGCTAAGTTTATACGATCAAAAACATGGTAGTATTTAGTGAATGACCTTAACTATGGTTAACCCAATCATCTATTAAACTGACAATAACATAACTGAACGATTTATTTTGGTCTGACATGATGAGCTATCTATCATAAAAAAGGAGTTTTATGAAAACGACTTTTCAGACTATATCAAACCTATTAGCACGCTCAATCCATTATAACTCTAGTTGTACTTGCCCAAAATGTGGCTGTAGCTGCCCGTCAACCTGCGATAAATGCGATAGAAGTTCAAAATGCTGTCAGTGCGGTGAAAAGTAATAAACTTTATAATGTAGAACTATATATATATATCATGTTTAATAATTAAAAAGCAGCCTTTAGATGTCTATTCTAAAGGCTGCTTTTTTATATACAATCGTGAAAAAATAGAGGCTCTACTTTTCCGCAAACTTAGCCTTAGCTCGTCTAACCCCTGCAAATGCAGAAAATTCATCTGTATAATAATCGATTAGTACCAAGCCTTTTTCTTTATTTATATCAATACTGTGAGGTCCATAACAGTCATCTATCTTTACAGTTCCGCATATTTTCTCATCATAAGACTCTTTACTCAATTCAGTTATTTCAGAGATGGTAATAGCTGCGCCATAAGCTCTATTGTTGTTTTGCCCGAATCTAAATATTCCCTCTTCAGTCACAAGAATGCGCCCAGCCATCCTTGCTGATGAAGGTGAAATACATATTGGACTACTTGGATGTTCTTCGAACTCTCCATTTACTGTGTCTGAAACCCATAGATTTAATTTTGAGCTGGCTGATTCAAGTTCACCAAAAAATAAATACCAGACGTTATCGTGAAAAAATAATGTGGCATCAAGTATGCGTTTGTCTTCCAGTTTTTTAATGAAAATCAGGTTTTTCTTTTTATCAGATAAATTAAAAAATTTTTGTGACGAGTGAGAGGCGACTTCAGGTAATAACTGCTCTTCTCCATTCAATAAGAAAGAGAAGGGGTAGGAATAATGTTTACCAGTTAATAGTACCTTATGCTTATCATTATCTTCGACGTCAATTTCAATAATATCACCTAATCCACTCTTGTTCCCAAGAGCCTCTAACCTTATCTTCGATCCATCCAAAGAGAAAAAAGGATCGGCATAAAAATTATAATTATCTTTGATGGGAATATCACTAATTGAGGAAGCATTAATAATATTATCCCCTCTCAAATCTAAATTAAAATTAAGCGTACCTACTTTCCATCTTTTCTCAAAAAAAGTACCATAAATAATATTATCTACTCTTTTCTTAAAAAGAAGCGTTGAGAACTTTAATACAGTGCTATTACTCGGCAAATGATAATCTTTACCATTTGTTTTCATTTCTAATAGATTATTTTTTTTAAGATTCAATAATGCTTTTCTTAATAAAAATTGCGATTGCTTGTAAAAATTTTCTGAAGTTCTCTTATATGAATAATGGGTTAATTTAGATTCAGCAAAAGCTAATACATGACCTACATCTAATTGATTTGTTATTCTTTGAACGATTATTCCTGATTTATCAGCGTTACCTAAAAGCTCATAAAAACCAGCTGGTCTACCTCTATATTTAGAAGGATCTCCATGATGAAAAGATAAGATAGGGATATTTTTTAAGCTATCATCTATTTTAATAAAAGACATGCCAAATTTTATAATGACATCAATATTGCTTTCTACAATTTTATTAGAAATTTCTGTAGGAATGCACTGTCGACTTGATATCAGATTAGATTTAAAATTTAATATTTCTTCAGTGGATAATTTATAATTAGACTTTTTAGATAGCTTATTTCTTAAAGTAAGTAGATTTAAAGAATAATATAGAGAGTTCTTTATTATTTTTTTTGGAATATTTGTATTCTTACAGTTTAGAATAATTTTTATATCTAATAAATCAGATGCTTCTTCTAAAGCTAGTTTCTGCCACTCTGCTATTTTTAGACTGTCTAGAATAATAGCGGCCTTTAGTTTTTTCATTACTTTCCCTTAATAAATAGTGATGGATTTTTTATACAATTTTATCTAAAAATATTTTTATTGAAATTTATCAATTAGATATTTTATATTAAATATAGTGTTGTGATAGATGATAGATGATAGATGATAGATGTAAGATGTAGATTGTTATAATTTTATATATAGCATAATTATATTTCGATAACTATCAACGAAAAATTTAAACGATAGTTTTGAAATGAAAATACAATATATATAATAATTTATTAAAATATTAGTAAGTGCAATCGGTTGTAAAATGGACGACAACTGCTAGAGTAGAGAGGCTAGGTTTATATATATAAAGGTATATAAAAATACTTAAAGTCATAACGCTTAAATTAAAAAATTAGTAATAAATAATTTCCTAATCAACTTTCTATAAAAAAGATAATGATAAAGATATTATTATCATAAAAATTTGATTTTACTAAAGAGGAGGTCAAATAATAATGAATTCATTAAAACAGATATCCATTCATATTCGCTGCGATCAGGCGTTGGCAGACGAGTTTAAACAAGTGGTTGAGCATCATGGCTACACTACGTCAATGATGCTAGGAAAACTCATGCAAGAGTATATTAATAATGAGAAAAACTCTCTATTGCTATCTGAGCAAGAACAGATAGAGACAGTGTTAGCACAAGATGCAGTAACTAGAATGACACCGTTATCTGATAAAGTAGCTGATGACTTGTTGCAATTAGCCATTAGAATGGCAGAAAAACACATTTAACTTTGATGACGAGTGCATTCTATTATCTATTAACCTTCAATCGCTTTTCATTTAGAAAAAACCCTTATTAAAATCAGTAAGGGTTTTTTATTTACGCTGCAGCATCGCTATTATATGAATCAGCCTTTAATAACATTAATTTATACTGCGTTATGCTTTTTTGCATAGGCATCAAAGGCATCTTTACTATTTGGGTGAGGGTAGTTGATGACTTCTGCGCCTTGTTGTCCAAAGTCTTGTTTGAGTTTTTCGTACAGTGGTGCGGTGCCCCAACCGTAAACATCACCTAGCGCATCATCAGCCGCAAAGACGATACGGTCTATTTTTACTTGTAACATGGCAGCCATACACATACCGCACGGTTTGCCGCTGGCGTACATGGTAATTGTGGCATCGTGTGGCTTGCTTAAGGTTTCGCCCGCTTGGCGTATGGCTTGCATTTCAGCGTGCGCGGTCGGGTCATTATGAATATAGGCTTCGTTGACGGCTTCGGTGATAATCTCGCCATTTTGGGTCAATACTGCGCCAAATGGTTCGCCGCCTTTTTCTACATTAGCAATAGCGAGTTCGATAGATTTTTCAATCATCTCTTTATCAAAATCGGTTAAATTCCCTTCCATAATGATTTCCTTTATAAAAATAGTAGTCTTTTGTTTGATTTATTGTCTTAATTAATGACTATTGAATGATTCGTATTATACCTATTCACAAGACCTTATACATTAAATACTGTAAAAATACCTGAAAATATAAGGCGTTAAATAAAAGCATTGGCTTGTAGGATTCGAGCAGAGTATCGCTATTCTATTAACTATTGTCAAGACATGCGTTTTGTCTTAGCATGTGTGGCAAAATATTGTGTCTTAGACTTTTGCTAGATTTTTATTGAAAAAATAAGCATTTAAAATAAATAACCATTATCTTATGATAAATTCTTCTTATCTAAGATTAATAAAGAGTATTCCTTTATGATTTCCCTTGAACAGCTGCAGCATGCAGTCAAAACGCGTATCCAGCGTTACAATGAGTTTGATTTTCCGGTTGCTGACAGAGTTGTACAATCGATTGCACTTTTAGACAGTCAGCAGCATATTTTAGCGCAAGATATTGTCTCGCCATTTGCTGTACCGAGAAACAATTTATCGGCGATGGATGGTTATGCATTAGCAATGGGAAGTGCATTAAATAAAGGTAATACGATTGAGATTATCGGTGAGTCGCAAGCAGGTACGCCTTTTCTCGGAAGTTTGCAAGAGGGTCAGGGCGTACGTATTTTTACTGGTGCGGTTGTCCCGAATGCTTGTGATACAGTCATCATGCAAGAAAACACCAACTTTTTAGCGATCAAAGAGACGTTGGATAAGTCTAAGCCGTACGCGATAACTTTAACGGAAGCGGCAACCATTGATACGCATATTCGTAAAAAAGGTGAAGAAATTGAACAGAGTGAGGTGGTTTTAAGCGCAGGCAAACGCTTGAATCCGGCTGATATCAGTTTGCTTGCTAATTTAGGGGTTGCTAATGTTGATGTTTATCAGCCGCTTATCGTCGGCTTATTAGCCACTGGCGATGAATTGGTGGCGTTAGGCGAGCCATTAACCCATTTAGCCCAAATTTATAATTCCAATACGCCCACGCTTAAAAGTATGTTGTCCGACTTGCCTATTGTCCTACGCGACTATGGCATTATTCCGGATAGTTTGGAGGCGACCGTTGCCGCTGTGACTGACGCTATGCATGACTGCGATGTGCTGATTTCTACCGCTGGCGTGTCGGTTGGAGATTACGATTTTTTGACCACTGTCATTGAGCAATTAGGACAAATCAATCATTATAAAGTGGCGATGAAACCGGGTAAGCCGTTTGTTTTTGGAGAATTAAATAAAAGTGTTAATAAACCGGTACTGTATTTTGGCTTACCAGGCAATCCGTTGTCTACGGTTGTGGGTGCTTTGCAGCTGGTTACTCCGGCGCTGTGGCAACTCTCTGGCGTAAACAGTAATGATATGCCGATGATGCTAACCGTACAGGCAACGCTAAGTGCCGATATCAAAAAAGCTGCCGGTCGTAAAGATTTTCAGCGCGCTATATTAACGCAAAATGCCGATGGGTCGTTTGCCGTAACCAGCTTATCCAAACAGCAGTCACATCGCATTAAACAGCTCAGTCAAGCCAATTGCTTGATAGTGCTCGCGCAGGACGCAGGTAATATATCTGCTGGCGAGACAGTCATGGTACAGCCATTTCCTTGGTCGTAACTGTTACTAACAACCATAGCTAAAAGTAACAACCATAGACAAGAGTGACAGCATGCTTTTATAAATATGAATTAGGCGCTAATAGTAGGATAACGATGTTGCATTATGGTGACGATTGGCAATATGCCGTGTGCGTCACGGTAAAGTTGTTATAATTAAAAGTGAGCTTTCAACCTTATATTGAACCGCTTTTATTAAACAGCTTTTATGAATGGTAATCTGTTATGACCCATCACGCTAATAAGGCCACTGACACGACCGAACTTAATAATGATATTAGGGCTGACAATGCTGCCAAAATTGTCGGTCATCATCAGCCATTAGTAGATGGTTTTTCACGTCAGCTGACGTATTTACGGTTATCGATTACTGACTTTTGTAATTTCCGCTGTGAATATTGTCTACCGAATGGTTATCAGGGCAAGCGTCCTGATGATGAGCTGAGTGTGGCTGAGATTGCTACTTTGATACGCGGTTTTGCCCAAGTCGGTACTGAAAAGGTACGTATTACCGGTGGTGAGCCGTCTATTCGTCGTGATGTGGTTGATATTATTGAGACCATTAAAAATACGGCTGGTATTAAAACGGTAGCAATGACCAGTAACGGATATAAGCTAGGTAAGCATTTGGCGGCTTGGCAAAATGCAGGGCTTAATCAGCTAAATATCAGTATGGACAGCTTTGATGCGGCTACTTTTTATAAAATGACCGGCTTTGATATGTTGCCGCAACTATTGGCGGATATGGATACATTATTAGAAACGACAGATATTAAATTAAAAATAAACGGCGTTTTAATGGCAGAAACGGCATTTCAGAATCTTTTAGATGCTATGAGTTATGTTAAGACGCGTCCGGTGACCTATCGTTTTATTGAATTTATGCAAACCAGTGATAATAGTGATTTGTTTTTTGCCCAGCATGCTCAAGCGGATACCATTACCGATTATTTATTGGCGCATGGCTGGCAGACCAACGCACGCGGTCATGCCGATGGTCCAGCAGTGGAATATAGCCATCCGGATTATTTGGGACGAATTGGTATGATTGCCCCATATGCCGCGCACTTTTGTGACAACTGTAATCGCTTGCGAGTCAGTAGCTTGGGTAAGGTGCATTTGTGCTTATTTGACCAAGGTAATTATGATATTCGCCATCATTTACGCCAAAATGATGTCAATGGTCTGGTCACGGCACTACAAAGCTTTATGCCGGTTAAACCTGAGCATCATCATTTGCATGAGGAAAATAGCGGTATCATGCACAATTTATCTATTATTGGCGGTTAGCGTTTCTTTTGTGTCCTATCTTTTATTAAAAATTTGAACTATTTTATTTTCGTTAAGGAAAACCCATGTCTAAGCCCATTGCAGCATTTATTCCGCTCAATATTGCCGTACTGTGCGTGTCCGATAGCCGAACCTTAGATCAAGATACGTCAGGGCAGTATTTAGCAGACAGTTTGACGGCAGCGGGACACCATTTAGCAGACCGAAAAATCATTAGCGATGACATTTATCAGATTCGTGCCGTGGTTAGTGGCTGGATTGCTGATCCAAACGTACATGCCGTGATTACCACTGGTGGCACGGGGTTTTTTATCAGAGACAGTATGCCCGAGGCAGTGAGCGTGCTATTTGATAAATCCATTGATGGTTTTGGCGAAATGTTCCGTTTGATTTCAAAAGACGATATCGGTATGTCAACGATTCAATCGCGCGCGGTTGCTGGCATGGCAAACAGTACCGGGATATTTTGTCTACCGGGTTCGACGGGAGCGTGCCGAACCGGCTGGGAAGACATATTAAAAGATCAGTTTGATAGCCGTACGCGTCCGTGCAATTTTGTACCGCATTTTATGCGCGCTAATCCCAGTCATGACTGATACTCTAAATAGCCAAGATAACGCAAATCGTTTATCTGAAGTTGCAGTTTTGGCGGGAGTCGTCATTTTAGCAGGTGGCGCGTCCAAGCGTATGGGCTCATCTAAAGCCCAATTGATATTGCCAACTGATGAAACTTTGTTAGATTATCATGTTCGGCAGAGTATTAAGTTAAATGTGCCGATTATGATTGCCGATAATGGTCGCGGTTTTATCGTTGATGGTGACTTACTTGGCAGCAATCCTAAGTTGCCCATTTTTCATATTGCTGATTGTGACTCTACAAATGCATATAAGGTACATGATACTGGCGGTGCTTTAGTAGCCATCGAGTCGGCATTACAAACGTTAGCGCTAAGCTCGGCTAAGTCCACCGATTCTTCTAAGCTAGAAGCCAAGTCATGGCTACTGGTAATAAGCTGTGATAGCTTAATTCCTGCTAGCGAGCTTTGGCAACATTTGCAGCCTTTTATCGCTCACGTAGCTGATAAGTCTGTGATTTGTTTGGTAGACGATGCCCATTTACATCCGTTATTAGGACTTTATCGATTAGATATTGAGCCAGAATTACGGGCGTATATTGACCAAGGCGAGCGAAGGGTGATGCGATTTATTGAACCTATTAAGCACACGGTACCCATTCCAAAAATGTGGCAGCACTTAGCCAATTTTAATACGCCTGACGAATTTAAGCGCGCCTGTACGGTGTTGTATCAACTATAGATTATGCTGTTAATAAAATAATGAGAGTTTGCCAATGACTGCTAATGCTGACCAAAATATACCTACTGGATTAACACCTGTTTTATCCCATTTAGATAGCAATGGCGATGTCAGTATGGTTGACGTGAGTGGCAAAACAGTAACCACAAGAGAGGCACATGCCACAGGTCAAGTACGTTTTCCAGCGGCAATTTATGCACAGATTAAAGCGGCAGATGGCATGACCAAAAAGGGCAGTATTACCCAAACGGCACACATTGCCGGTATTATGGCGGCAAAACGTACCCATGATTTGATTCCGTTATGTCACCCATTGCCACTGGATAAAATTGGTTTAACCTTTGATTATGATGATGGTGCGCAGGCGATTATTGTGAATGCTACTGTCAAAGTAACGCATAAAACCGGCGTTGAGATGGAAGCGCTGACTGCCGTAAGCATCGCGTGTTTGACCATTTATGATATGACCAAAGCCTTATCGCATGATATCGTTATTGATAATATGCATCTGATTACCAAAACAGGTGGTAAGTCAGGTTATCACTCGCCTTTAGATTAAGGGTTATTTCATAATAAAGGACAGTGACAGGAGATAAGCATGAACGTTAACGATAAACAAAAGACCATCACAAAAGATATTACGGTTTTATATTTTGCAGATTTAGCAGATGAAGCCAATTGTCATGAAGAAAAAGTCAGTATCTCGCAGTCAACGTCATTAAATGAACTATACGAACATCTAAATGCACGCCACCATTTTAGTCGTCCACAGTCAGAATTACGGGTGGCAGTAAATGATTATTTCGTTAAATGGACAGAAATCATTAATGATGGTGATCAAGTGGTCTTTATCGTTCCTGTAGCAGGCGGTTAATCATGGAAAACAGCGTAAATAGTCCAAACAAAGAAGTGCAAGATACGGACGTACATAGGCAATCAATGCGCATTAACCGTGGTATTGATGAGGCATATGCGCTTGCTGAGCGCGATGGCTTTGCCTTATTAGATGTTGCCATTGATGAACGTAAGCTTAGAGAAATGCTCGATAATGACAGCTGCGGGGCGTTTGTGAGCTTCGAGGGGCGAGTACGCAATCATAATAATGCCACTAGTGTCGAGCGCTTAAGCTATTATGGCTATGAAGCATTAGCCATTAATCAAGGTCGGCAGATCATCGAAGAAGCCAAGCAGAAATTCGACATTACCCATGCTGTCGCCATTCACCGTATTGGAGCGTTAGAGATAGGTGATATCGCAGTGTGGATTGGGGTTGTCTCTGCGCATCGTTATCCTGCTTTTGATGCCTGCCGCTGGTTACTAGATACTATCAAAGCGGATATTCCGGTTTGGAAACAAGAATATTACGGAGATGAATCTTCTAAATGGCTAAGAAATAATGGCTAATAGTTAAATAATAATATAATAAGCATCCGTCATCACTTATAAATAATGCATAAATAAGGTAGCTATGAGTAACAATACATTAAATAGGGACGTCCATTTGAATTTTATGCAACGGGTTACCATGCTATCAAAGCCGGTATTAGCCACTATTTTGTCCGTCTTTACTATCTTTGCCATTTCTGCTTGTAACCAAGATAAGTTAACGGCTGCTGAGCAAAGTGTCTCTAATGATGATACTGCGCAAATAGAAACCATACGTATTGCCGCCGCTGCCAATTTAGCAGATGTACTGCCAGATATTATCGAAGGCTATAAAACCGATAACAATTTGCCTGCACAGAATATCGAAGTCAGCTATGCGTCTTCTGGCAAGCTGTACGCGCAAATTAAATCGGGTGCGCCTTATGATATTTTCTTGTCTGCCAATCAAGAGTTTCCAGAAAAATGGGTGAAGGAGCGTCCGGCAACAGTGTCCGCCCATCAGCCTTTTACTTATACTCAAGGTCAACTTTCAATTTATAGTACTACTAAATCTATGTCTGGACTGAATCCTACTCGACTAACAGAGCTACTTACCACTCAAAAAGACAGTAAAATTACCATTGCCAGTCCGGAGCTCGCCCCTTATGGCGCGTCAGCAAAAGCCTATTTACAAGCAAAAAATATCTATGATGCTCTAAATTCCCAAAAGCGTATCATACAGGCGGAAAATATCGGACAAGCCTTTCAGTATGCGCATACAGGCAATGTTGATTACGGTTTTGTCGCCCAGTCTCAAGTTACCGCGATTAAAGCCACTCCTGAGCAGTTTTATATTTTACCAGCAGATACGTATCCAGCAATTTTGCAAGACGGTATTGTCTTGTCTAATGCTGTTACCGCGACAGTCTTTACCGATTACCTGCGCTCTGCTGCCGGTCAAGCATACTTTGCAAAGGCAGGTTATTTAGCGGTTGAACCATAACGCTATAATAGCGTTGGTGATATATGTTCTTTATAGAGTTTGTTAAAATACAGAGTTTATTAAACATCATATGAGAAAGGCTAGGGTTAATCACTCTGAGCACACAGTAATGCTATGGTCACTCAGTCTCTTGTCATGACAATGCTAACACCGTTTTGGGTCAGTATTAAGCTCGCTGGTATTACAACATTATGCCTGCTGCTATTGGCAACACCGTTAGCATATTGGCTGGCAAAACCCAGTCGCCACTCTATAATTGCACGTATCAAAATCTTATTAATAGGCATTATTGCCATGCCGTTGGTGCTGCCACCGACCGTTATTGGTTTTTATCTGCTATTGCTGCTAAGTCCAACGTCATCTTTTGGGCAATGGCTGGCGACACATCATATCAGTTCCTTGATTTTTACCTTTGAAGGGCTGGTTATTGGCTCCATTATTTATTCATTACCGTTTTATGTGCAGCCAGTCTATGCGCAGTTTTTGCGTATTCCGAAAAGCGTGCTGGAAGTAGCCCATTTACTAGAGCCGAACGGCTTTCGGCGCTTTTTGACCGTAGCGCTGCCGCACGCGCGTGTTGGTATTGTTTTAGGCAGCTTGATTAGC
Source organism: Psychrobacter sp. GP33 (assembly GCF_014119005.1). GTDB lineage: Bacteria > Pseudomonadota > Gammaproteobacteria > Pseudomonadales > Moraxellaceae > Psychrobacter. Next base: position 148,187 of record NZ_JACGYX010000001.1, read on the forward strand.
TTTGCACATACCATTGGTGAGTTTGGCGTTGTGTTAATGATTGGCGGTAGTATCTCCGGTGAGACAAAGGTTATCTCTATTGCCATTTATGAGCAGGTAGAAGCACTGAATTATGACACAGCGCATATTATGGCTGCGATTTTAATGGTTTTAGGAATGGTTATGGTCACCCTGATTGCTAGTCTCAGCCGAGCGATATCACGCTAACAAATATTGTTTAAATGTTCCTAGCCTTACTAAGCATTATACTATTACCAAAACCAGTGCCAAGAAATCATTACTAAAATAGATATCGATAATGTTCAACTGTACACAAGGAAAAATTTGATGGATTTGAGCAGTATTTTTATTCATGACACCACATGGTCTTTTGCTGCTGAAATAGTCATTCGAGTTACCGTGATGTTTTTTATGATCATCATGTTTTTGCGCTTTACTGGCAAACGTGGTATTCGTCAACTGTCTATCTTTGAGTTAACGATTATTTTATCACTCGGCTCTATTGCTGGTGACCCTATGTTTACTGAAGATTTACCGCTGATTCAGGCGGTGCTGATTATGAGTTTAATCATTGGGATGTACCGTTTCTGTACATGGCTTACCATGAAATTCCAGCCATTTGAAAATTTTTTAGAAGGTAAATCGCTGTATATTGTTGAAGATGGAGTATTGGTGCTTGAAAAAATTGAAGAAGAAAAAATGTCGCACGATGAGTTTTTTGCTGAAATGCGCCAGCAAGGTATTGAGCATTTAGGTCAAGTTCGGGTAGGCTTATTAGAAACCGATGGCGAGTTCAGTATCTTATTATTCGCACCTGAAAATGTGCGGTACGGTTTGCCCCTATTCCCTAAGTCGTATCAAGCGGTCACTGAAGTCCAAGTGGATGATTGCTACGCATGTATGTACTGTGGTCAGACTGCATATATTATAAAGCCTAACGAGTCTTGCCTACGCTGTCATCGTAAATGCTGGGCACAGGCTATTAATAGTCCAGTGATTAGGTAGACCAATAGTTAGGTATAATGACTGGATAAAAGGATTAATTTGATTAAGTATTCAATCTAATTAATACGCTTCACTATTAAACATCGCTATTAACAGTAATGATTAATCTAAATAAATAATTCATCATCTCTAAAATGACGGGCTATTACCTAAGCCAAGTGCGTAAGCAAATGCTCCAGTAGCAACCTAATTTTTGGTGATAACTGCCGATTATGTGGATAAATTGCCCAAATACCTTCCTCAATTTCACTATAATTTTCTAACATACTGACCAATACGCCCGTGTTTAAATGCTTTTGTACATAATAATCAGGCAGCTGGACAATACCTAATCCTTTTAATGCTGCATCCATTAAGCTATAGCCACTGTTATACCGCACACCACCTGTCACGCGTACCTTCTTCTCTTTAGCCGAATCTTGAAATTGCCAATAGTCTAACGTACCAAGCAGACAGTTATGCTGCTTTAAATCAGCAAGGGTTTGCGGCGTGCCATATTGTTCGATATAAGCAGGCGCAGCGCAGACAAAATTAGTACGGCTGCTGAGCTTTTTTGCCATCATGGTCGAGTCGGGGAGCTTGCCAATACGAATCGCTAAATCATAGCCGCCATCAATTAAATCTAGCTTTTGATTGCTTAAAAAAGCCGTCACTTCAATATCAGGATAGTGCTTCATAAAATCATTGACCAGCGGTAACAATTGCTGCTCGCCATAAGTGACAGGGGCGGTCAGCTTAATTCTGCCTTGCGGTTTTGATTGTAAATTGGTTACCGCTTGTTCAGCAATCTCTAGTCCATCAAGTACGGCGCGGCAATGCTGATAAAAGACGCGCCCCTCTTCAGTAAGTGATACCTTGCGTGTGGTTCTATATAGCAGTTTCACCTTTAGCCGTTTTTCTAATGCCCCAACTTGGCGGCTCACTTGCGCGGTCGAGATACCCAGTTGCTTTGACGCTTGAGTGAAGCTTTCACATTCTGTTACGTAGACGAACTCGCTAATACCTTCCCACTGCATGATTATTACCCGTGTGTAAGAGTCATTTGCAAAGTTAGCATATTATCATTATTCTATACATACTATAAAATGCTAACATTACTTTAAGAGCCTTGGTAGAAACGTTTTAACATAAACGCGTTTTGCCATATAAAGGCGCTCAACTATCCTCACCATACATGAACTCTCAAAACTCTAACACTTAAAAATTACTCAAAAATAGGGATTGTTATGTCAGATAAATTTATCAAATCTAAAGCCGCCATTGCTTGGGGTCCTAATCAGCCACTCACTATCGAAGAAGTGGATGTCATGCTACCGCGCAAAGGCGAAGTGTTGGTAAAAATTGTCGCCAGTGGTGTGTGCCACACGGACGCCTTTACCTTATCTGGCGAAGATCCAGAAGGCGTGTTTCCAACCATTTTAGGTCATGAAGGTGGCGGTATCGTGGAGCAAATTGGCGAGGGCGTGACCAGCGTCCAAGTTGGCGACCATGTAATTCCCTTATATACTGCAGAATGTGGCGAATGTAAAATGTGCCTATCGGGAAAAACAAACCTCTGTTCAGCAGTACGAGAAACCCAAGGTAAAGGTTTGATGCCAGATGGCACCACCCGTTTTTATAAAGATGGCGAGCCGATTTATCATTATATGGGCTGCTCAACTTTCTCTGAATATACCGTATTGCCAGAGATTTCATTAGCCAAAGTCAACAAAGCAGCGCCATTAGAAGAAGTCTGTTTGCTGGGTTGCGGCGTGACCACCGGTATGGGTGCGGTCATGAATACCGCCAAAGTTGAAGAAGGCGCAACCGTTGCTATCTTTGGTTTAGGCGGTATTGGTCTGTCAGCCGTTATCGGTGCGGCAATGGCAAAAGCCAGCCGTATCATTGCTATTGATATTAATGAAAGTAAGTTTGAATTGGCGAAAAAACTTGGCGCAACTGATTGTATCAATCCAAAAGATTATGACAAACCCATTCAAGACGTTATTGTTGAGTTGACTGATGGTGGTGTGGATTATTCTTTTGAATGTATCGGTAACGTTGATGTCATGCGCTCAGCGCTTGAATGCTGCCATAAAGGGTGGGGCGAATCAGTTATTATCGGTGTTGCCGGTGCAGGAAAAGAAATCTCAACTCGTCCATTCCAGTTAGTGACTGGTCGAGTCTGGCGCGGCTCTGCTTTTGGCGGTGTAAAAGGTCGTTCAGAATTGCCCGGTTACGTTGAGCGTTATCTTGCTGGTGAAATCCCATTACAAGACTTTATTACCCACACCATGCCTTTAGAGGACATTAATGAAGCCTTTGATTTGATGCATGAAGGTAAAAGTATACGCACCGTTATCCATTTTGATAAATAAAAAGTAAATACTAGCTCTTCATTAAATAGTAATAAAAAATGCTGTCCTTTATCGGACAGCATTTTGCGCTTTAATGGGTTCGTCTTTGAGTGCTTAAATAACTAATCTTTTTTAAAGCTGTGCATATCTTCTAACATATCCGTAAATCTATCGTATAGCCACGGTTCCATATCATCAACCACTTGGTTATATAAATGCGGACCTATGGTTTTAATAATAAAATCTAATAAAAATTTGGCAGGTAAGTTTCCGATATCAACGTTGAACTCTGCTTCCATATAATCTCTAAGCTGGTCTAAAACGACTTTTTCTGCGTCATCTGATAGGTTTATTAATTTATCTTTATTCATATAAGTAGTCCTACTAAAAAATCTTGATTTATTCTTCCATATTGGCTAATTGCTCTAAAATATTGACATAATTGTCGACGCCTTGCGCGCCACTAACCAAGTGTTGCTCATTAAAAATTATCGCAGGAACGCTTTTAATACCTTGCCGCTGCCAATGCTGCTCTACCTCACGTACGGCATTAGCAAAGCGCTGGTCCTCTAAAACTGCTAATGCTTCCTCACGATTCAGTCCAATTTCAGCGGCGATATCAGCAAGTACCGCGATATCAGATAGGTTTCTATTGTCGGTAAAGTGCGCGGCAAATAACGCCTGCTTTAATCCATGCATGTGCCCTTGCTGCTCAGCCCAATGCAAAAGCTGATGCAGATTAAAGGTATTGTGCATACGCAGGTCATCATTAAAATTAAACTCAAAGCCGAAATCAGAACCCACGTCTGTTATGTGGGCACGGCTGGCGTCGGACTCTGCTTTGCTTGAGCCATATTTTTCTGTGATATGCTCACGCATATTTTGCCCCTCGCTTGGCATGTTAGGGTTTAACTCAAACGGATGCCAGTGTATCTCATGGGTAGTATTGGTTTGCTCTAATGCTGCTGCCAGCTGACGATAACCGACAACACACCAAGGGCAAACGACGTCTGATACGATATCGATGCGTAGCGGTTTTTTTGAATTTTTCATATGTTTTACCTAATTTATTGTCTGTTTTCTATTTAATAAAGTACTATTTGAGGCACGCTTCCTTTACCCAAAGCTGACTATAATCAATATACTTATCGAACGATATTAAGAGAAAGGTTAGGTGATTACAACGGCTGCTAAGTTACTAATGAAAAGTGTCAACTGTTATCACATATCAAGTTGAGGGTAATTACTTTTTAAACTGAGGACCAATCGTCGATTTAATTTCCTTAGTTGGCTTAAAGTTAAATAAACAGTTAGCAGGCTTGTGGACATAATACAATGCTTTAGCCATCATATTAACAGGACTGCTTGAATACATTACTACCGTCATACAAGATAAAAAACGGTGTACGTTATAATTTGTTTTTTATTAAATATAAAGTAAGAAAGTCTTATGAATCGTACATTATGGATGGTAGTTGGCGTTATCAGTATTCTTGGAGGTGTCTTTGCATTTTTTAATCCTCTTAGCGCCAGTTTCGCCGCTGAACAGTTAGCAGGGTTTGTATTTCTTCTGGTGGGTATCTTACAATTTGTCGCTCTATTTCGTGCGCACAGTACCATTGGTAAAGTGCTCGCTGCTATCGGTGGCGTGCTTGGTATATTGATTGGTATTGAGCTATTACAAAATCCATTACAAGGTATATTAACGTTGACAATGGTCATTGCTATTTTGTTTATGGCAACAGGTATTGTCAGAGCCGTGGTCGCTTTTGGACTGCGTAAGACAGTGGCTTTTATACCACTATTAATCTCAGGGCTTATCTCAATTGCATTGGCTATCATGATTTTTACCAGTTATCCGCAATCAGCGACATATATCATTGGTGTACTACTAGCAGTCGAGCTGATTTCTAATGGCATATCACTTATCATGTATTCACGCGTACAGCCACCTTTGATTAGAAACATCTAGATTTTAGCTGTCAGCTATCAGAAATAAAAAAGACTCCGTAAAATCGAGTCTTTTTTGGCTTGTACACTCTTAATAAGGACTTAATTCCGTTAATACGTTTCATAATGACAAAAAAATGCGCCTATTATTGATAATAAGGCGCATTTAATAATTTTTATTTTTTGATTCTTCAATTTTATTTAATCCAGAAATTTCAATCCAGATGTTTTAATGCCCCAAATTAATTCAACAAAGGCACGATTGTTGGTTAACGGCTCGCCATCAATAATCAATGCGTAACCATCATTATCAATCCATAAAAATACAAAGCTGGTTTCAGGAATTAATAAATCCACTTGTTGGAAAAAAGAAATGGCTCGGCTACCGACTGACCAGCCGCGCTGCTTTTGACGCAGCATAAAGCCTGAAAAGTCAGCTGCCGCAACGCTGAGCATGTCCGCTTCTTCTTGACTATAACCAATCCGCGCCAAACAGAATCCATCATCTGAGGCAATTGCTGCGCGACGCTTACCCGATAGACTTGCTACTACATAAGGTAAAAACTGATCGAGTGGTAAGTTTGGAGCAGGTAGAAAGGTTGACAGTCTTTCAATAAATCCCTGCTCAACAAAACCATCTAGCCACAGTTCGGGATACTCCTCTAGCCATGTTGCCACTAGCATGGTCTCACGATGTGAGAGCAGGGCTTGTAATGCCAGTTGCATTGCAGTCGGTGCTTGCTGTGAAAATGCTTCAAATACGCCAGCTGGCGTTAGGGTAATATAGGTTTTATCAGCATTATCGAGAATGGACATAGAAGCTACCTTATTAAAATCTGAAAAATAACGTTAGTGATGACCTGTGTTGGTAACTTATCCTGACATTATTGAGCTTCAGGTATGGGCGTAGTACGTTCTTCATTGCTAACCGTGGTTTGTTCTAAGCGTTGCTGGCAGTCACTCCAACGCTCATCAAATAACCAATCACTTTTTCCTAAGCGAAACCAGACGATGGAGAAGGCAAGGCGATCATTACACGCCAAACAATGGGCAAAGAATTCATTTTCAATTTGCTTAATGGTTTGCCAGTTTTCATTATCGCGTGCTTCCATCAGCTCAGTAGTGATATTTTTGGCGACTTCCTTGGCATCATCACTACTGATACGCAAGCGGTGTGTATCGACATTCAGCGATGGAGTCACAAGGACACTCCAACGAGTGGCAAAAATACTGCTGTGCTTAATATAATCAAGTTTGTTAATACAATTGTGAAAAGCTTGTTCTATCTGTGGATGCAAGCGCCCTTGAATGCGCGCAAATATTTCTTCAACATTATAAGGGATATCGTACCAACAACCGTAAAAAAAGTCTGCCAAAGCGCCTTGTAAAGGCTCTTTTTCATTTAATAATAAGGCGGCGTTAATGCGTTGTTCATGGTAATAACGATTGTTTGGAACCACAAATACTTTACGGGAAAAGTAACGGAAGGCTTTGCGAGCGGCGAGCTCGCTTTCCTCAGTTACAGGTACATTGACCATAACGCTATCCCTTATTATTGAGTGAAAGATTATCTATTGAGTTATTACTGAGTGAGCTGTTATTAAGAAAACTGTTATTAAGTAAATTATTATAAAGTGGAGGCTGGCAAGAATGGAGCTATCTATTCAGAATATTTATTTAAATTGGGCAAGCTTATAAATATTAAAAAAGCAATTAGTAACCATAATAAGTATCCATGAAGATATCATTTATCAAATATTTTAAACGATTTATAAACTTCTATAGATACCTAAAAATGGCTAATTTTATCTTTTATGAGCCATCAACTAATTCAGCAAAGTTTCCATCAAATCTAACATAAACTCTCCATCTTCTTCACTCATTACCTCAAAGCCTTGAGGCATACCAAGCTCAGTTAACGCTGCTTTACCATCTTCATCGTTATGCAAATTAAGAATGGCATCCATGAGAATGTCGGTATCAGGAAAATCATCTTTAATAAGTAATACATGGCTAATATCTGCCAAATCGCTTTCAATAAGAACGGATAGTTGAGCCTTAGTAAGTCGTGAAAAGCTATGGAAAATTTCAGCCAAAAAGAAAGCGGCTTGAGATTCACCTTTGATAACTTGGCGTGCCGCTGCTTGATAAGTTTCGGTTACTGTCCAATTAAGATCGTTTTCTTCCAAATCAACCGCTTCTAGTAAGCGTAAACCAATGAGCTTAACGTCACGGTTATTTGCCATAGAAATGGTCGCGCCGACGGTCAAATCTTCCAAGCAATTGATATCGCTATTGGCAGCCGCCGCAATCACCATTTCATCAGATTTACCAATAGGACGGGCAACTGCTCGGTAGCCTTGTTCGCGGATAAGCGTTGTTGCATCAAAAGGATTGGCATAAATGACTTGAATGTTGCCTGCGCTAATCAGTTCTTCTTGCTCAGCATGTGAAGCGGGTATATTCAGGTGCATATTTAGATTGGCACGTTTTTGAATTAAGATATTAAACATATGCCAGCCTGCAAAACGCTCAGGCGAAAAATCAGGGGCGATTAACATATTATGCGTCGTCATGATTTAACCTTCCTCGTTCTGTTTCATTTCGGCATATTGAGCAATAGCGGCTTCAATTTTGCTACGTGATGGTTTACGGCGTACTGACGTGTAACCGACTGTTTTACCGTGTCGTACATTGGGCACGACAGTGGCGTAAACCCAATAATGACTGCCATCTTTGCACAAGTTTTTGACATAGCCATGCCACTTTTGCCCAGACTCAGCGGTTGCCCATAAATCTTTATAGGCGGCTTTTGGCATATCAGGATGGCGCAAAATAGACTGTGGCTGACCGATGAGCTCGTCAACACTGTAGCCGCTAATTTCTACAAAAGCATCATTAGCATGTGTAAGAATACCGTTCAAATCTGTTCGTGACACGATGAGTTTACCATCGGGATAAGGGCGCTCGATCCCTGAGTCGTAAACAGTACGCGAGGTTCCATCGTGATACGTTAACGTGATTTGCTCAGCGGGCATATCAGGCTTATTGGCATCAGAAAGTGGAGAACCCATGATAATCTCCTTTATCTATTTTAATAATCATTATTAGTTGATGTACATAACAATCAATGTGTTATCTCATCAATTAGAATCAGTTTTATATCGTTATTACTATACGCTTATTACTATAGAGCAGCTTAATTAGCCTTTAAATCAGCTTAGCAAGTGCTTCTGAAGCGCGCTTAATGTCCAAAAAGACCAGCCCCAGCTTAGCATTAGGCTTAGTCATAATGGTTAGTACCGCTTCATCACCTGAAGACGTCATGATGACCGAACCTTTTTCGCCTTGAATCATAATGCGATCGATACTTCCACGTGCCAACTCTTGACCTGCACGATCTCCCAAAGACAATAGGGCGGCTGACATAGCGCCTACCCTGTCTTCATCAACATTCGTAGGTAATGCAGATGCTATCATCAGACCGTCGGTTGAGATAAGAGCTGACGCTTCAACATCGGCTGATGAATTGTTTAAGTCTTCTAAGATTTGTTGAAATGAATCTGTACGCATATATGTCTCTATTGCTGAATGTTAAATGGATACAAACTAACTATTGATAATTTAGAAAGTTATATTTTCTTATGCACGTACAGTATAAAACCTTACTTCTTATATTGATATAAAATTATCTAATAATTTATAAAAACTACATTGAATATAGTAATTAGCTGTAAAATAGGGTGCATTACTTATTTTATTAAATTATTTAGATGCTGACTATTAACCTGCATCAACAATACGCGTTTTTGTATCAAGAAGTGTTTTACGAGATTTATAATTTTCACTATTTTTAAAAAAAACTATTGACTTTTTTGGTCAGAGCTGTAAATTAAATAGGCAGAGTCAAGCGTCCATTCATAAAATACCTTTCACATATTATTCATGACATTATTTATTGTAATGTTCTCATCTACCTATAAATTGTAGCCTAGATGGCAGTCTATAGTGACCTATTCACAACTATAGACTTTAGTATTGTGTGTCCGTCTATGGGTCAGTCAGCTCGCTTATATTCAAGTCAGCCGCCATAGATTCTGCATAAGCTCAACACTTGGCTGTTTAATACTGCACCGGTATTTGTCATATTGTAGTATATTGTCGTGCAATATGACCCGGATGCTATTCAGTACACCCACCTCGCTCCATCGCTAAGGAAGATATATGAGTATCAGTGAAGCCATCAAAAAAATTGAAGCCCAATATGCGCATCAGCCCGAATTCATTCAAGCCGTAAAAGAAGTCGCTATCACCATCAAGCCGTTGTACGAAGCTCATCCTGAATATGAAACTTTAAAAGTATTTGAACGTTTGGTAGAACCAGATCGCATGGTTTGCTTCCGAGTTAACTGGGAAAACGATAAAGGCGAGATTCAAATCAACCGTGGCTGGCGTGTCCAGTTTAACAACGCCTTAGGTCCTTACAAAGGCGGTTTACGATTTCACCCAACTGTAACGGAATCAGTGCTCAAATTCTTAGGTTTTGAGCAAATCTTTAAAAATGCCTTAACTGGTCTACCGATTGGTGGTGGTAAAGGTGGTTCTGATTTTGATCCTAAAGGCAAGACAGACTCTGAAATTCGCCGTTTTTGCTACGCCTTTATGCGTGAGCTGCATCACTATGTGAATAAAGACATTGACGTACCCGCCGGTGATATAGGTGTTGGTGGACGTGAAGTCAGCTATATGTATGCGATGTATAAAAACTTAACACGTGAATCGACAGGTGTCATTACGGGTAAAGGCGTTGGTTTCGGTGGTAGCTTGATGCGTACGGAAGCCACTGGTTACGGTGCAGTATACTTTTTAGAAAGCATGCTCACGGCTCAAAACGATAGTATCAAAGGTAAAAAAGTATTGGTATCAGGCGCGGGTAACGTATCCTTACATGCCGCTGAAAAAGCAAATATGATTGGTGGTATTGTCTTAACTGTATCCGATTCGCAAGGCACTTTGTATGATGAGAAAGGTCTCAATCAAGAAAAAATTGATTGGCTAAAAGCTCAGAAAGAACAAAGTAAACCGCTTGCTGAATATGTTAGTGTGTTTGGTGGTGAATGGTTAGCCGGTCAAAAGCCTTGGAGCGTGAAAGCAGATATCGCTATTCCATCAGCCACGCAGAACGAAGTGGATGAGGCAGATGCCAAGTTATTGGTAGATAATGGCGTAAAATATATCGTTGAAGGCGCGAACATGCCACTTACTGCAGAAGCGATTGACCATATCCGTCTACATCATGTGCATTATGCGCCAGGTAAAGCGGCGAATGCGGGCGGCGTTGCCGTCTCTGCGCTTGAGATGTCACAGAACTCTGTACGTCAGTATCAAACTTTTGAAGAAGTGGACGAACGCTTAAAATGTATTATGAAAGATATTCATGATAGCGCCGCAGCAGCTTCTGAAAAGTATGGTCAGACTGAAAACGGTTACATTGACTATATGGCGGGTGCCAATATGGTTGGCTTTAAACGAGTTGCTGATGCCTTGGTGGCTTACGGTATCTTAAACTAGAAATAGTATCTGGCTACATTGTACGTAGCTGAATGAATCACAGTAATATTTTTAGCAAATAGTTAACGAAATACCGCATTTGTCTTCAATAGGCAGATGCGGTATTTTTTTGGATTAAAAATGAAAATTTATAATAATCATCTATTATAAATAATTATCACAATCAATTTATTGTTTCTGTATTTAACGGTTATATACATTCCTCTTTTCTAGTCAGTTCCTACTATTTCCCTGTATTATTTTGCTGAATTTCTAACATTATTTCTAAATATTTTTCAAAATTTCATCAATAAGTCTCTTAGTTTTATCAGAATAATTAAAATTAAGTTTAGTAATATGAATTATCCCCAAGCTGTTTAAAAGACGTTAACTAAATTTTATTGGAGTATAAACCCTTAATAACTAACATTTTTTTACGGGCGTTACTTAGCGTTACATTTACAAGGTTTTATAGACACTTGTTAGGTAACAATTAATTCATCTTTTGTTTATCATATGCATGTCTCGCGTGTTAAATAACTTAAAAAATAATAATCTTGGAAAGTGATAAAAAGTATTAACGAATAAATTTAGTTAATAACACTAGTGCTGGTTTGCTCAATTATTTTTATTACCAGATGTCATTCTCTAAATAGAAACGGTCGACAATGCTTAAGGATAAGACATAATGATCGGTAAGGATATTTGTTTAAATGAAATAGGTCACAAAATCTCTGCACTATTTATGGTGAAACAGCTGAGAGTGAGATATGCCTTTAATGAATATATTTATGGTGAATGTTGCAATAAAAGTGATGCTAATGATGAGATAAACGATGGTAATAAAGACACTATGTTCCGTTTCACCGGTGATAATTCAAATATTATGGTAAAAGAAAGTTTCGAAGACATTCATTATGATAAGAAAGCGCTTAATTATTTATTGAATTCTAAGCAGGCTTTAAAAAATAATGAGGTTTATACAGATGATGCGATACGGTTAAGTTTTCAGCTGATGACTCGCGCTGAACCGGCAAAGATGGTGATTGAAACCATTAAAAGTTTAATTGCCATTAAAGCGGCTGACGATGAGATTTTGATTGTTGATAATAATCATACTGATGTGGATTTATATCAGCCACTAGCTGATTTCTGTGCAGCATTAGATACAAAGCTTAATGTGCACTTTTATCATATTGATGCCGTAGCAGGTTTTAAAGCGGGCGCATTAAATTTGGCATTAGGACTGATGAATCCGATGTGTACGCACATCGTGGTGGTTGATAGCGATTATCAAGCATTACAACATGCTAGAGCGTCGATTGCTGCTGCTATTCAGGAGTATCCGCACCATGCGTTATTACAGTTTCCGCAATTTTATCGTGATGCGGGTCGATTAGAGGTGCATGGTGAGTTAAATCATTATTTTAATTATCATTTATACCGTGATTTTAATCGCAAGCGGGCGCTATCTACGGGAACTTATGCTGTTATTCAACGTATGGCGTTAATAGAGTTGGGAGGGTGGTCTGGGGCATCAATTACAGAAGATGCACAGATGGGTGTGCTGATGCATCGTCAAGGTCTACAGACAGCATTTATTCCAAAAGTCATTGCCACAGGTCTACTGCCAAATACAGTTGGGGACTTGATGAGCCAGCGTCGCCGCTGGATATATGGCAATATGCAGGTACTAAATACTTACTTTTCTAATCACTCGCTACCGTTATCAAAGACATCTGCGCCAAACAGCTTTAGTCAGCGTTTAGGGTATATGCGTGCTCATTTATCTCAGCTTAGTGCATGGGTAAATATGACAGGTATATTTATTTTTCTCCATATCTGTACGCTACTGATAATAAGTGGCGCTATGCTTGCCAATTTTGATATAAATTTCCCGTTATTATTAACGCCTTTATATACGGTGTATGCTGGCTATACCTTATTTTTGGGTCGCCGGTTATGGGCATATTGCCATGACAATGCGCCATTGAATCAGCAGATGAATGGTTCTGATATGCCTTATTTCTATCAAAAACTACGAGCTTGGTTAATGCATTTAAACTTTTGGGAGCTAGGTGCATTGTCATGGTTGCCCGTACTCTGGGGGCGAGAAAAACCTTTTATTTGTACGCCAAAACAAGTGTATGTTCGTACGCGCCGTACGGTATGGACTGCGAATATCGCAGCGTTACCTAAGTTATTTTTTATCATTAATCTAATAACAGCATTAATGGCTGCGCCTTTTTCACCGCTTTATTCGCCACTCATTTTTGTTTGTGCTATAACGGTTTGTATGTTGAAACTATGGTCAGCCCAGATCATGTTGGCAAATTATGGGTATACCGAATCTAGCAATACTGTAACAGCGGACTTTGTTCATAATATTCATCTTGATATTAATAATAAGTCTACTCGTCAAGAACATTCGGTTCTTAATGATTCGGTTACCAGCCGTAAACTTTCAACTTCATTACAAGATAACCAAATCATTAACACTTAATCTTTAGAGTATTTTCGACCTCTATTTTTGCTGCCTAATTGCTGTATTTATTTTGGATTTTTTTATGTCATCGACTATATTTATGGATGTATTGAATAATAGTGTATCTGCGACTGATGTGACTGATATTGAACCGTCAGAGGGTGTTAGAGTAAAACCTCCTTCTAAAATTGCTTATGCACCATCAAAAAATCGTGGGCAGTCACATTCACTTCCACAACTACAACCACAATCATTATGCATTGCAATCATTGCTCATTGTTTATACCCGATTGCTGAGCCTTATGCTGGAGGTTTAGAGATGATTACCCAGCTCCTATGTAACGAGCTGGTTGCTCAAGGTCATGAAGTACTGCTTTATGCGCATGCGGATAGTCAAACCCAAGCCACGTTAATACCCTTTTTAACCCGGGAACAGTTTGATGCGATGGTTTATGACAATGAGCATGACTCCGTAGGAATGAGTCGTGAAGAGCTGTATCAGTATTTAGTTTATCAAGGGGCGCTGCGCGATATTATTGCTCGTGACGGACAAGGCGAGATTGACGTGGTACACAATCACAGCTTGCATCATATTCCAATGATGCTTGGGCAAGCGTTTGGCGCACGTTTTTTTACCACTTTTCATACGCCTATTTTCCCACAGCTGCGTTTGGCGTTATTGACGCTATGTCAAGGCACAACCACTCAATTTACGGCAATTAGTCAGCATCAGCAACAGTTATTTGCTGAGTTTGTACCGTCACATGTGATTTACAATGGTGTTGATGTGTCATCATTTATTGCTAATATCCAGCCTATTAATGATGAAGTTTATTTTTGGTACGGACGTATTTGCCCGGAAAAAGGCACTCATCTAGCCATGCAATATTGTCAGGCAGCGGGAAAGCGTTTAGTGATAGCAGGTCCTAAAAGTAATGAGGATTACTTTAATAAAGAAGTTTTTCCACTGTTGACTGAGGGTGGTGGGAATGGAAAACCAAAGTTATTTGAATATGTTGGGCATTTAAGCAAAGCTGAGATTAATGATTATTTGTGCCAGTCAACAGCGATGTTATTTACCAGCACTTGGGATGAGCCTTATGGACTAACATTGGCTGAAAGCTTGGCATGTGGTACACCTGTGATAGGATTTGATGGCGGTGCTAGCGCTGAAATTATCACGCCAGATACGGGTATTATGGTACCGAAAATGGATAAAGATGCTTTTGTGCAAGCATTTGCTGATATTAAGGGTATCTCACGTCAAGCATGTCGTCATCGAGCTGAGCTTTTTTGTTCGGTAGCAGCTATGGTAGACGGCTACCTAGAATTGTATAAACGTAGTTTAAATGACGAGGTAGTTTCTCAATATACGTGTGATACGTATGAAGCGCCTCAATCTGTTATCGCTCAGAAAAAGTCTTTGCGTGACTTATCTATTACCAACGCTTCTGCTTTTTAGAATATTGAGGACAGTATTTATATGCGTATTGGCTATTATGCTCATCATCATGGCTCAGGACATTGCCGACAAGCAGATAAATTAGCGGCATTATTACCGACTGAATGGCGGCAACAGTTGACCGTATTTACCAGTCTAGCACCTGATGCTTATACTTTTACTACCATAACTGATGCTCAAATTGTCCGCCTTAGCGCGGAAGATAAGCGGTTAGACGATGTATTAGCAGGACGGGCAGGGCAATATTGGCAGCCAAGCTGTCTCCATTATTCACCCGTTGGTAATCATGATATTCAGACCCGTAGCTGGCAAATCCTAGATACTATTCAGCAGCGCCAAATTGATCTGATGATTATTGATGTGAGTGTTGAAGTGGCAATGCTGTGCCGCGTGGCAAGCGTGCCTTATCTTTATGTTCGGCTTGCCGGTATCCGCGATGATATACCGCATAGTGCAGCTTTTGCCGGAGCATTGGGGTTATTAGCGCCTTATCCACAAGTTTTAGACGCAGCTATGACACCCGACTGGGTGCGCCAAAAAACCTTATATCTAGATTTCTTACCTTTTTCTCATAACGAACCATCAACTTACCTAGCATTTATTCAAATGTTGAAGACCAAAACGACTGACGAAGTGGCGCTGGCACGTTTGCAGAACGCATTACCATGGCTTGAGCAAAACTCCTCGGCTAATGGCATGAATCAGAGTACCGAGTCTATCTCAGCAAAATCGGCAAATAGAGCCAAGCTTAAAATTATTACTGTTATTAAAGGCTATGGCGGTCACGAAGCTATTGATGCAAAATTGCCAGCGCTACGGCGCGCATTGCCTGAGGCATTTATCATATCGCTTGGACCGATTGATGAAGATAAGCGCGCTTATGTCGATATGGCAGCTCACGTTTCAGATGTTACCCCTTTTATTGCATACAGCGATTGGTTACTCATGGCATGTGGACTTAACGGTATTGCACAGGTCTATAACTATGACACGCCACTTGTAGTGTTACCAGATAGTCGTCCGCATCAAGAGCAAGAGGTGATGGCAGAAGCGCTTATCGACCAAGGGCGCGCGGTCAGTTGGGAGCATTTTGTCAGGCAAATAGCAGAGGGGAAAGAGGAAGGCAGGTTATCAGCGTACAGTGGTAATAATTACGCAAATAATGGCAACAACGATAATGAAAATAGTCACAATCTTCACTCTCAAGCTCAGGATTTTATGAGTAGTCTCGCTACTTATACCTCACCTAAACTTTGGTTTCAAGAATGGTTATTACCCAAAATGAAAATATTGCCTGAAATTTAGAATAAAAATAATGAAAGAAAAATTAATAATATTAAAGAGATAAGATTGATAAAAGAGAAGATTATGACCATAGCAACAGACGAGCCAGCAGCAGGTCCTGTAATTGTTCCCGTAAGTGTCATTACCACCTGTTACGGGCGCAATCAGCATCTTTATAATTTGCTTGGCAGCTTAATGCATGGGAGCGTTCGTCCTGCTGAGGTTATCATTGTTAATGATGATGCTGATTCCGAGCAACTAAAAGCATTTTCTCTTAATATCATACAAATTCCTACTACGGCTGGCATGCAAATCAATAATGACAAGGGTCAGTCTGCTTTTGATATCGGGCGCAATCGCAATCTTGGTGCAGTGAGAGCAAACTATGACGCGCTGATATTTTTAGATGTAGATTGTATTATAGCGCCCACTTTTATCGAGCAGTTATACGCTAAGTTGCAATCTCATCCTGACGCTTTACTTATGGGGCAACCGCGTTATCTGCTGAGTCCTTTAGCAACTAATGAAAGTTATGAGTTGCAACAAGGCATCTTACCTGAATCGTATTTGAGTAATTTGTCGGTTTATAATCCGTATCGTTATAACTTTGAGTCGACTTGTTACGCAACCACCAAAAACGATATTGAACAAACCCAAGACTATGGGGCATTTTGGAGCTTATGCTTTGCGATTACCAAAGCTCAGTTTAATAAGATAGGTGGTTTTGATACGGGATATATAGGCTATGGCGCTGAAGATACTGATTTTGCTTTTATGGCACGAGAGTTGACTATCGATTTTTATTTAACAGCAGATATCATTTACCATCAACAGCACAGCGTCTATCGACCGCCACTTAATCACTTAGCCAGTATCATTATCAATGCCAATCGGTTTTATGAGAAATGGCAGCATTGGCCAATGGCAGGATGGCTTACTGACTTTGCCGATATGGGATTGATTGCATGGCAGCCTGAACAGACCAATGCAATTAATATTCTTCGTCAGCCAAGCGTTGCCGAAATTTCAGAAGCTCATTATCCTGATGCGCCTTTTGTTTAGGATGCTTATCGCTAATATTGACGAATAATCTGTACACCAGCTGGCGCTTTTGCCATCTCTTGACGTTCAAATGCCCAGTTGTGCCCTGACCAGAAATGCTCAGTCTTATTCTCGTCATTAAAGCCAACCATCAGCATCTCTAACGGAAAGACAGAATTTTGCAAACGCTGCACATGTATGCGCGCTGCCAAAAGCAGGCGGTATAATAAAAAACCTGATGACGAAGCAGATGAATGAATATCAGAAAAATAAGGGTAATCTGCGACGACCGGATGATGCTCTGAAAGCACACCGCACTGATTATTATCATGTAATAAATCTACCAATTCCTCTGGAATGGTTAAGGCTCGACTTTCAGTTACGGGCCCATCGTGCGCAGTTAAATCGTCATTTAGATGCGGAAATTGATAGGGCTGATTACTTAGTAATATTCCCAGTGGCGCACGTTTGCTCATCTCATAAATACCACTTAAATTGTTGCTTCTGGGCGGCAGACCGAAATGCAAATTACTATCACCGATTTGGCGAAAAAATAATAGTTTAGGCAGCTGGCTTATCAATGGATGCGTGGCAAAATAATCAGCGTGAACGAAATGATTAAACAATACCAGCAGGTCTGTTGATTCTAGTAAGGTATCAAGGTTTGAAGTATCTATAGAAGGGTTATTAGCAATACAAACAATACGCTTTTTTTGCATGAGAGCCGTTTGTATCACAGGAGGCAAGCTGTCAAAAGCGGTTTTTGCTTCAGAATAAATGATAAAGTCAGATGCAATGCTGTAGTCACTACTATTATTATCAGGTAACGCGTCTGCGATATTTAGTAGGTCATTGTTAAGTAAGATATTATTGAGTGAAGTATCTAGCATAAAGGATATGACTGACCTTATGAGTGTAAAGTGATAAGTAGATGTGAAATAAGGGAGCATATTATACCCATTGTTGGCTGAGATAATATGACTATCTATAGTATGCAGTATTTATCGTGAATGACTTGCAAACAGAGCAATCTTTTACGACACATTGATCATACATTACGCTACTTTTTTGTCTCACCACCATTTGTAGAGCAACGTATTATGATATGAGCAGTAAAAATTAATGATAAAATTAGGGAGATAATCTCGTGAATATTATATCAAAACATCTTTATCTAATCACATTAAGCGTCTGCCTAACAGCAGCCTTAGGCACAGGCCTACTCAGTACTGCCGTAAATGCAGCCACAAATTCAAGTGAAGTGCGAGCAGCGCAAGCGAGTAAAATTACCTTGAAGCAAGCTATTGATATTGCTAGTAAACACTCTTTAGGCACGCTGATTAGTGCTGAATTCGATGATGACGACGACAAAGCAAAAGGTGGCGTTTATGAAATAGAGTTCAATACAGACACGCATAATCACGAAATTAAGGTCGATGCGCTGACAGGTAAAATCATCAGCACAGAAACAGATCGTCTAGATAGCGGTGACATTGCCGATTTCAAAACCATGAAGCAAGCAAAAATCAATATCACAAACGCGATGAGTATTGCCGAAAAAAATACCAGTGGGCGTGTTATTGAAATTGAATTTAAAAACGACCGGGATTATGCTGATCATACCTCCTATTATGAAGTAGAAATACTCAAACAAAATCAGATTATTGAACTTAATATCGACGCTACCACTGGTAAAGTTTTTAATAAGAAAATTAAAAGATAAAAATAGAAAATAAATGATTGCCTTGCCTCGAATTTCGTCGATGGTCGCTGCCTTGATCAATATTGAGATACCACGTTCAGGGTTAAAATTTCTTGACGGCTTTAAGATTGAAGACAATACTAATGGTTCTTCAAATAACGAAGGCAGCTATCAAAACGTCATTGGTGAGGGTTTATAGCATTAACAGCTCTCGTATCTCTCACCTCTAATAGTGATAATATGCCAGTAATGTTATAAATACAGTTGTATAAATACAATAAATTGATAATGAATCAAGCCCCAATTATGACACTCATGGTTGGGGCATTCTTGTTGGATACCGTATTCTTGAACATAGGACTAGGGCGCATTCTCAATGCAATCGCTGGCATCTAAATGGGCTAAAAATGTCTAAATCTTGCGAAACCGCTTCAAATACTTGGTTAATATTCTGATATGAGCTGCGCTACTTTTCTCATTTGACTGCAATTTATCACGTTTTTATCGCCATTTTTAAAATAAGAACGTTCTCTAGTAAATATTAGTATTCTTAATCTACTCACTATTTTTGTACCAACCTTAGGTAGCAATTGCGTTACTATGTTACGTAACTTAAGCCTATACACTATAACAATGGCGGTTTGGCTCATTTTTATGAAATTTTAGATTAATTTACTTTTAGTATAAAATCAGTATTGAAAAATAGGGGCTGCATCCTCAAATCGAGCAGCCAAATGTTATTTATAATAACGAGATTAACGATTATATTTTATGGTCGTATACTGGCTTTTAAAGCTAGGTTTTATGTAACTTCTCTTTTTCATATGTTTAAGGATGCCCTATGAAACGTCGCGCTTTATTAACGCTTGCTGCCAGCACGCTATTGCTAGCTGCCTGTAGCCAGTCAAATACGAACGATGCTGATACCACTGGTAAGGCGTCAGATGGTAGCTCGGAGCTACTGCAACGTGTCAATAGTAGCGGCACAATTAATGTGGGTACTGAGGGTACTTATCCACCATTCACTTATCATGATGAGAGCGGAAAGCTGACTGGCTATGACGTTGAGGTGACACGTGCTGTTGCTGATAAACTGGGCGTCAAGGTGGATTTTAAAGAAACCCAGTGGGACGCGATGCTAGCAGGTCTTGACTCTAAACGCTTTGATATGGTCGCGAACCAAGTCAGCCTTACTACGCCTGAACGTATGGCGAAGTATGATAAAGCCACAGCTTATAGCTGGTCTGGTGCAGTCGTCCTAGCGCCAAAAGATGACAGTCGTTATAGCTCGTGGGAAGCGTTAAAAGGTTTGCGTTCGGCACAGTCGCTTAGCAGTAACTATGGTGAGCTAGCAGAACGCTACCAAGCAGAAATCGTGCCTGTCGATGGTATGGCGCAAGCGGTTGAATTGGTCAAGCAAGGTCGTGCTGACTTTACGATGAATGACAATCTTGCTGTATTAGACTATCTAAAGAAATTTCCGAATAGCGGGCTTGAAATTAAACTCGTAGCGCCTGCGAGTGAGCAACGTGGTTCAGGTTTGATATTACGCAAAGGTGATGATGCCGTTGTCGCAAAAATAGATGAAGCGATGGCAGCCCTACAAGCTGACGGTACGTTGACTAAAATTAGCCAAGAATTCTTTGGCGCAGATATAAGCAAACAAAACTAATGCTCGCATCTATAATGTCAGTGTTTGCTGATCTATTAGCCTTATTGCCGTTTATGACGCCTGAACGGGCGCATATCGTTATCACTTCGTTTTGGCCCATGCTAAAAGGTGGTATCTACTATTCGATACCGCTGGCATTGATTTCTTTTGCGATTGGGATGACGATTGCGTTGAGTGTGGCGCTCATACGTATTGTGCCACGCGCAAGCTTGTGGCACCAAATCGTTTATCGCCTAGCACGTATCTATGTGTCTGCTATTCGCGGAACACCAATGCTCGTACAGCTATTCATCATTTTTTATGGTCTGCCAAGTATTGGTGTCAAGTTAGATCCTTTTCCATCCGCTATTATTGCCTTTTCACTCAATATTGGTGCTTATGCCTCTGAGACGGTACGAGCTTCAATCTTGTCGATTCCTAAAGGGCAGTGGGAAGCAGGGGCAACGGTTGGTCTGACTTATCTGCAAACTTTTCGCCATGTAATTTTGCCACAAGCACTGCGGGTATCGGTACCGCCATTGTCCAACACTTTTATCAGCTTGGTAAAAGATACCTCTTTAGCGTCTCTAGTATTGGTGACTGAGCTGTTTAAACAGGCGCAAATTATTACGGCGCGTAATTATGAATTCATGTTGGTCTATACCGAAGCGGCGATTATTTATTGGGGTATTTGTTTATTCTTGACCTTTATTCAAGGTAAGCTTGAGACGCGATTAGACCGCTATATTGCTAAGTAATTGATTAGTAACTGGCGCCATATCATTAATAATACCCGCACAACAGGAAAGTTTATGATTCAAATCACTAATATTCATAAAGCTTTTGGTGGCAATCAAGTGCTTAAAGGCATCGATTTGACTATTATTAAAGGCAATGTGGTGGTGATATTGGGACCATCAGGCTCAGGAAAAACGACCTTTTTACGTTGTATTAACGCGCTTGAGATTCCTGATCAAGGGGTGATTACCTTTGATGATGGCAGCTTGACAGTGGATTTTGCCAAGAAACCGAATAAGAAAACCTTACTGGCATTACAGCGTAAATCGGGTATGGTGTTCCAATCTTACAATTTATTTCCACATAAGACTGCACTCGAAAACTTAACATTAGGTCCAACGGTGGTACAAGGTAAAACAAAAGCTGAAAGTCGCACGCAAGCCTTGGCATTACTTGCTAAAGTGGGATTATCCGATAAAGCGGATTTATATCCGTTTCAGTTATCGGGTGGTCAACAGCAGCGTATCGGTATTGCACGTGCACTTGCCATTGAACCCTCATTGTTATTATTTGATGAGCCAACGTCTGCGCTAGATCCTGAGCTGGTGCAAGATGTGCTAGCAACGATGAAACAGCTGGCATCAGAAGGCTGGACGATGGTGGTGGTCACGCATGAGATTAACTTTGCCCGTGATGTCGCAGATCACGTAGTGTTGATTGAAGATGGAAAGATAGTCGAAGAGGGTAGTGCCAAACAGTTATTTGAGCTGTCGACGCATCCGCGTACGCAGGCATTTTTACAGCGAATTGACAGTTAGTATAAAGAAGACTGGCTTGCTATCAAGTCAGTCTTCTTTATATATTCTTAATTATTTTTAGAACAGTTTTACAGTACTTGTAATAAAAAATTAGTTAATAAGCGCTTAGCACCTTCGGTTGCAAAAGATTCAGGATGAAACTGCACGCCTTGAATCGGATATTCATTATGACGCAAGCCCATAATCTCATCACCTGCTTGAGCGGCATCTGCTAAGCTTAAATGGCGATGATCGTCATTGGCAACGACCGCAGTGACTGTTAGGCATTCAGGAAGCTTATCTGTAGCAACCATCAACGAATGATAGCGCATAATTTCAAGCTCTTGTGGCAATCCTTGATACACGCCTTCGCCATCATGACGTATCGATGAGACTTTGCCATGCATTGGGATACTGGCATGAACCACTTGTCCGCCGAACACCTGCGCAATACCTTGCATCCCTAAGCAAACGCCCAATAAGGGTATCGTCTTACCCAGTACGGCAATCACCTCTGCGCAAATGCCAAAGTATGCTGGATCGTCAGGTGCACCCGGACCTGGCGAGATGATAATCCGATCAGGTTTCATCGCCTGCACATCATCAAGCGTTATCTCATTATTACGCTTTACAATTACGCTGCCCGTGCCTTTATCATCCATTGTCTGCAATATCTCGCCCACATACTGATATAGATTAAAGGTAAACGAATCGTAGTTATCAATAATTAAAACATTCATCAGCAATCAACTCTTTTATAGAATACGGTTTATAGCAATAATGGTGTTAAGGGTGTATAAAGCTGTCTAGTACAACCTTCATTGCCGATAGCTTGCGCTGAATTTCTAAATATTCATCGGCTGGATTAGAATCGTAGACATTACCACCGCAAGTTTGTGCATACGCAGATTCCCCATTAATAAATAGGCTCCGAATCGGAATGGCAAAAATACAATCGCCGTTAAAGTTAAACGATCCAAGTGCGCCGCCATAAGCACCGCGACCATCTGGCTCTAGCTCATTAATAACTTTGATGGCCTCAATCTTTGGTGCGCCTGATAACGTTCCGGCAGGAAAATTACTAGCAAGCGCGCTAAACATATCCTCATCAGGATGCAAAATACCGACGATTTCAGAAGAAATATGCTGTACGTGTGAGAAGCGTTTGATATCCATCAAATTACGTACCTTTACCGTACCAAATCGTGCGACGCGCCCAATATCATTACGATGTAAATCGACCAGCATATTGTGCTCGGCAATCTCTTTAGCATCATTTAATAAAGCACGCGCCAATTGACGATCTTCTACCTCATCAACGCCACGCTTTGCCGTACCGGCGAGTGGATAAGTCTCCATCTCGCCTTGACGCAGGCGAAATAGTAATTCAGGTGAGGCACCGATGATGCACTGCTGAGCAAATTTCATAAAGTACATGTGCGGTGATGGGTTGACCGCCCGCAGCTTTTCATAAATCGGCATCTTATCGCCAGCAATACGATATTTGGACTTAAAGCCGACTTCACACTGAAAAATACGCCCAGAGATGATGTCTTCTTTGACTTGCATGACAACTTTAGCATGTTCATCTTTACTCATCCCATCACCCAAAAATTCTACGGTGGGCGGCTCATAGCTTGGAATTGGCATATTAATTAAGGCTTTAATTTGCTCGATACGGTTGTTTTGTTGCTCGGTTGGATAGTAAAAATAGAAAATCTCGCCGGTCATCTTATCGAGCGTCAAGCCATCTAAATAGACGCCAAATTTAAACGGTTCAAAATCATCACTAGGCTTAGCATTTATGCTGGGCTCAAAGAAATTTACACTGTCATAACCCAAATAACCGACTAAGCCACCCGTTTGGTCACGGGCGATGACATGCTGCGGGGTAATTGTGCGTAGCAGCTGATAGGGGTTGTCAGTCTGATAGTGTTTGGTTTCAGCGGTTTTATTATCGGTAATGGCAAGAGTTGTGCGGTCAATGGCAGCAATGGTCATCACCGGATCAAAACCAATGGCATGATGGCGTGACATATGACTGTCTTCGCCTAAGGATTCTAGTAAATAACAGGTATTGAAAACATACTCAATACGTTTAAATAACGCGAAAAAATCAATATCTTGCGTCAGCTTTATCCGCTGCGGCTTGCTAGGAATATCAATAGCAGCAGGCTGGATGTGCTGGGATATAGGAGAGGTCATAACGAGATCCAAAGTAATTCAAATAGGTGTAGTTAAAATAAGTTTAGGTAGTGTTGATTAATGTATTACGCATCTTGTCTGTGGGTCGTCAGCAGCGCACTAACATCGTGAATCTGCGTGGCTTTGGCACCGCGTGAGACAGTTGCAACACCGACACCTAATTGCTCAGATATTTCACGTTGGGTAACGCCGCGCTCTAGTAAATCAAAAATCCGAATACGATTGGCAATCTCAAATTGCTCTTTATCTGTTAGCAGTGCATTTAGCAGCATTTCGATATCGGCGCTGTCATGACAACTGGCTAAATGATTTAATAAACTGCGATAAGGGTCAGTACTCATAATATTTAATCTTAATAAAAAAAGAGATTAACAGCTATTTTGTTTCAGTATTCTAGTACAATAGTACATAAAAAACAAGTAAAGTGATTGAACGTTTTAGCATTACTTTATTAAAGCTGTCTTTTAAAAATATTTAATTCAGCATAAAACTAAAAAGCCAGCTAATCATAATTAGCTGGCTCTACCATTAAAAATTTTGGTGGTGTTCTAAAAATCATGCTGACATCAGACATCGCCATAATTGACATAAAAGAACATCAAATCGAACACTATTGGAGTTTGAAACGATACTTAATGCAGGTTGGAAGTTAGCTCAAGATTATTACTTTTCATAAAAAACTACGCTAGCAATTCTATTGCTAGCGTAGTTTTAAAAGTAATCAATGACATATTCGGATTAACGATTGTGCCTTAATATTACTTATTTTACTGGACGAATAAACGGCATATGTCTATTCACGTCTTTATACAGTAAATATCTAAATGGACCAGGACCGCCAGCGTAACAAGATTGTGGGCAGAATGCGCGTAGCCACATAAAGTCACCTGCTTCAACTTCTACCCATTCACCGTTTAAGTGATAGACGGCTTTACCTTCTAGTACATACAAACCATGTTCCATTACATGAGTTTCATCAAATGGAATTACGCCGCCTGGCTGGAAAGTCACAATATTCACATGCATGTCGTGACGCATATCAGACTGCTCGGTAAATCGAGTGGTTGTCCATACGCCACCAGTACCCGGCATTTCAATCGCTTCAACATCATGGTCGCTAGTAACAAAAGCTTCAGGCACATCAACACCTTCACAATGTTGATAAGCTTTACGAATCCAATGGAATTTAACATGCTTGTCGCTATTGTTTTTTAGCGTCCATTTGCAGCCAGGTGGTAAGAATGCATAACCACCTGATTCAAGATGATGAGACTCACCTTCAATAGTGATATCCATTTCGCCTTCAACGATGAATACGACGCCTTCAGCATTTGCATCTAGCTCAGGCTTTTCTGAGCCACCATTAGGCTCAACTTCGACGATATACTGTGAAAAAGTCTCAGAGAAACCTGAAAGTGGACGTGCAAGTACCCACATGCGCATGCCTGTCCAAAAAGGTAAATAGCTAATTACAATGTCGGTTAGTACACGTTTAGGGATAATCGCATAGCTTTCGGTGAAGATAGCACGATCAGATAGTAGTTGTGTTTGAGGAGGTAATCCGCCAGTTGGTGCGTAATAAGTACTTTTTGTTGACATTGTTAATGTTCCTTAGTGGTGTTGTGCCGCGATAGATTCGTGTCTGAACTCATGGAGCAAAAGTCAGGTATACCCGTTTTGCTGGGATTTCCCTTTAACTAAATCAAATGCAGCTTGAAAGGCTAAGCTATTGTCAAAATCGTTAGACGTTAGACATAGCCCAGTAGTTTGGATCGGTTTAATTTTGTTTATCGACAACTATAACTGATGCTGTTTTTTCTAATGACGCATGGAGCTTCGATTTATCTAAGATTCCATGCTTTAATCAGTTGCAGATATGCTAACTATAAATATGTAAAGTTGCTCTGTCTTCCATGAGTACAATGTTATAGATATCAGGCATCTTAGAAGCTCCCATGCCTAAATCAACCCATCGAACCACGTAACCTGACAGTCTTTACGCATTGTTTTCTAATCTATTTTCAATTTTTTGTACACTTAATTCTTCAAGAACATCGACTTGATGAGATTGTGCCCGCTCATAATCACTTACGAGTTAGGGAGTATTTCAGAATGCACAAAAATAATTATTATTAATAATAAAAACAATAGTTTACAATGACTAAAAAAGGGTAAGTACTAGCTTAAAAGTTAGTATTTTTTGACCAATTTTTATAGCAAATCTTACCCATATTATAGCAAATCGTACAGATAATGAGCAATTTTTTCCTGAACTATCTTGCCAATATAAAGCGACTAAACAAAGAAAGCTACGTTCTCGTCTCAATCATCTTCAAGTAACGTATCGCTCTGTTAGTATGGATAACTGAAACAGTTTTTTAACCGCTTTTAAGCAGGATAATAAACGGGAAGAAAAATAGCATACCGTAGTTATATAGGGCAATAACTGCCGTCTCAGACATCGGTTAAAACGAGCCATTAGAAAAACATGTTATTTTTCTAAAAAGCTCGGTAATTATTTCAGCCTGCTTAATTTGGCGGTCTTTTATAACAATTATTGCTATGTGTGTTTTCAGTGTGCTTTTTAGAGCATAACCAAAAGACTACTTATTTAATTTCTAAACAGTATTAGCCTTTGCTCTCTCTGATTTAGCTTGCTCAGCAGACACATCGACACAAACTTCCCAATCATCAATCTCGAATTCATAGCAGTTATTACCATCGCCATTGATACGATCGACAACTAAGAAATCACAATCCGCTTTTAGCGCTAGTAGCGGGTGATGCCAAACATTGGCATCATACTGTACGCCTTGATGCGAATGAGCATAAAACACTTCCAAATCATCAGCAGACTTAGGTGGCTCACCAGCTTTGGCCACAACAACTATATAGTCTGTTGAATTTATAGAAAAGAAGGCTTGCGTACCAAACGGATGGTATTCCATAACTGATAAAGTAATAGGGCAATCACGTCTTTTGGTACGGAAAATACTAAAACCTACTTCTCCGCCGTCATGACTAACTTTTGAGATAGCGTTATGGCGACAGGCAAAGCCACGATTGATATCCCAGCTGTTTTCAGGACATTTTTCTTGATCATCATAAGGCTCAATCACTGAGCCATAAGGAGCAAAAGCAGCTTTAGTTAAAGGTTGAGCAATTATTGTGGTTTTCATGAATTCACCCTTAGGTTAATAAACAATGATATTTATTTAGTTGTTTTAGCAACTTATTAAGTGATAGACCGTCAGTGGTCGATAGCGGTATCAGGTTTTTATTCGTAAGATTTTTCTAGTGCTGTACGATGGTTATAGCTAGGCAGTTTATGCGCAGTTTTCTGCTCATATTAATAAACGATCAGACTGAATGTTATCGGTATTTGCTTATTTATACTAAGAAAATACCGAACATAAGATGTAGTTTTTGAGCAATGGAATCACTGAGGTATAGACTGTTTAAGATTACATCCAGTTTGAAGTATTATCGGCAGTTGCTGGATGATTTTCATACCAGTGCTTGGCGATTTCATCACGGCGGCATACCCAAACATCGGGTTTACTGGTGATGTATTGTAGAAATTGTTTGAGCGCTTTAATACGACCAGCACGACCAATGATGCGGCAATGCAAACCAATCGTTAGCATTTTTGGCGTGTCTTGACCTTCTTCATATAAGGTATCGAAGCTGTCTTTTAGATATTGATAAAAAGGTTCAGCGTTAGTAAATCCAGGACTTGAAGAAAAACGCATATCGTTAGTTTCAAGCGTGTAAGGAATAACCAGATGCGGCTTGCGCGTTAAAGTATTGCCATCTTGTACTTTAACATTGAGCCAGTATGGGAGCTCATCAGCGTATGAATCGGAGTCATAGATATAACCGCCTTGTTCGGCAACCAATTCACGCGTGTTGGGACTATCACGTCCAGTGTACCAGCCTAATGGCTGTCCGCCAAGCATCCTTTCAAATATTTTAGTTGCAGCACGTACATGTTCACGTTCTGTCTCACGATACATGTCTTGATAAGTAATCCAGCGCAGACCGTGACTTGCTACTTCATGTCCGTCTTCCAAGATACGCTCGACAATATGTGGCGTCTTTTCAGCAGCAGTGGCGCAGGTGAAAGTAGTAATTGGCAAGCCATACTCTTTGAATACGTCAAGCACACGCCAAACTCCAACGCGACTACCGTATTCAAAGGCAGACTCGATAGATTGGTGACGATTGAGAAATTCAGGCGTACCTAATACGTCAGATAAAAAGCGCTCAGAATGACCATCGCCATGAAGGACACTGTTCTCTGCGCCTTCTTCAATATTTAGTACGAACTGAACCGCGATTTTTGCTCCACCTGGCCAATTTGCTTTTGGTGGATTATCGCCGTAGCCTTTGAGGTCGCGAGGATAAGCGTCCTGATCAAAGTCACTGGTAATCTTCTGCGTCATTGTATTTTATCCTTAATGAAAAATAGAGCAATATATTTACTCAAGACTTAATAATCATATGAATATCATATGATGGTTTAGCGAAAAGGCTAGAAATAAGTAGGTTAACAATAAAATGGATTAAAACTAAAAGGTGGTTAACCTGGTGGGGGTGCTAGAAGTACGCTAATTAATCATTATAATGACAGCAATGGTTAGCACACTCACCAACTCCCCTAAATGTAATTTTTATGAAAACTGCTTGTTTTGAACGTTCTTTACTTTAAAAAGTAACATTTAGGAAAAGTTATTTACTTTATAAAGTTAACTATTATTTGACTGTACTGTTTCATTCGGCGAGACAGCGTAAGGGCGCATAAGTAGCCAATAAACAATACCACCAATTGCTGCACCCATTAAAAATCCATAACCTTCAAGCTTGGAAAGCATAGGTACAAGTATGGTTGCAATAGAGAATACAGCACCAAAGGCAAATGCAATCAAACCTCGAATATTCCAACCTTTATAATAATAATATGCGCCGGTAGGCTTATCAGAGAATAGATCATTCATATCAATATGTTGGCGTTTAATAAGGTAATAATCAACCACCAAAATACCGAAGAAAGGCGCGATGACTGCACCGATGGCATTAACAAAACCAACAATACCTATTTTACTGATAAAAGATAGCCATAAACCACCAACAAAAAATGCAATTACTGCAGTAATCAAACCACCTTTTCGAAAGCTAATATACTTAGGAAAAAGGTTGGCCAAATCATAGGCAGGCGGTATAAAGTTTGCGACCATGTTGATACCAACTGTCGCTGCAAAGAAAGTTAGGGCGGCTACAATAGTTAATGGTACAGCATCAACACGTTCAACAATATCGGAAGGATTAGTTAAGGCTTCGCCAAATACAACTAACGTACCTGCTGTAATCACAAGAGCAATAAATGAAAAGAAAAACATATTAACCGGTAGACCGATTAAGTTCCCTAGCTTCATATCTCGTTCACTGCGTAAAAAGCGTGAAAAGTCCCCAAAATTAATGACTACCGCAGCAAAATAAGCCACCATTGTACCGACAATGGCTGTAAATGCCTGAAGTTGGCTACCATCATAATCACTATTACTGGTAAAAATGGAACTGATGGCTGGTAGTAATTCTGATCCCGACTGATACCATATCATACCCATCAAAACGACCATCACTACATATACCAAAGGTCCTGCCCAGTTTAAGAAGTGCTTAATGGGTTCAATACCTGCCCAAAATAGCATAATCTGAAATAGCCAAACAATGACAAAGGCAACCCAAGCAGTACTGTTTAAACCTAGTAAGGTGGCATCTGATCCACCCATGATTAAGGTTAATAAAATAGCAACAGCGGTTGAGGCAAAATAGGTCTGAACCCCGTACCAAAAAATTCCAATGATTGCTCGCAGGACCGCAGGTAAATTTGCGCCGTTAACGCCAAGGCTTGCACGTATGAGTACCGGAAAGGGAATACCGTATTTAACACTAGGCCTACCCGTTAGATTGACCATTAGCATCACAATAAAGCCGGCACATATGATGGCTGCCATCACCCACCAACCGCTTAAACCATAACTTAAGAATAATGAAGCAGCAAGCGTATAGCCGAATAAGCTTTGGATATCATTTGACCAAACGTTGAATATAGAAAACCAACCCCAAGTTCGTTCACTTGGCGGTAATGGTGCTAAATCTTTGTTATATAATCTTGAGTGCTGGATATTAGGATCAAGTAGACTGTGATCATATATAGTTGGATTTTGTTGGCGCTTATTAGACATCTGTTCTTCCTTTTAGCAGATGGCAGCCACAATTAAGCCTTCTTTACTGTATGTCTATATGATGATTTGGTCAAGATAATTTTTGCTTAATATGAATAAAAAATAATAAGAGAGGTGTAAGGTTCGGTTAGCCAAAACATAAGAGACATTATAACCGCTAAGATATTTATAGTTTTAGTTTTTAATTGAATATTAAGATATATAGGATAGTGCGAATACACGATAATCATCAAAATAATTAATGTGTATTCGGGGGGATAGATGTTGTTACTAGCCGGTAATGAACCAGCTAGCACATGAGGTATAATAATTTTAAAATTATAAACCTGAAGTGTAAGCTACTAGCTGCTGACGTTCTTCGTCAGTCAATTTAGTAATGTTACCTAGTGGCATATATCCACTTTGTACTGCAGTAACAATTTTAGCTTTATGAATTTTCATGTCTTCAGGAGTTTGAAGAATAATACCCGCTGGTGGCGCAGCAAAGCCAGCTTGCGTTGGTTGTGCCGCATGACAAGTAGTACAGCGCTCATGAACAACCGCCATCATCGCTTCATCGCCTGAGGCAACGCCAGCAGTAGCACTGTCAGTAGTCGTTGTTGCGCTAACAACTGGTGCAGGTGCCGCTTCAATTGGAGCAGGGCGCATCCAGAAGATTAATGCAAGTGTAGCAATGGCAGGAACGATTAAATAACCTGGTTTATTGCGACCCAAATGTTTTTCGTTGAAGAAATGACGGGCAGTTGCCGTAATAATACCGACGAATACCAATACTAACCAACCTTGTGCATGTGAATACATCATTGGATAGTGATTACTAATCATGATAAAAATTAACGGTAGGGTAAAGTAGTTATTCATCACTGAACGGTTTCTGGCCATTAATGCTAAAGCTGCTACATCTGGACCTGGTTTTTCGCCTTTACGAACACAATCCACCAACGCACGCTGCGCAGGCATAATACCAAAGAATACGTTACCTGCCATGATCGTACCTAAGATGGCACCAACGTGGATAAATGAGGCACGGTCACTGAACAGTTGGTAAGAACCCCAAGTGGCAATAACTATTAATATAAAGATAGTGACACTAAAAACCAGTTTATTTTTGCCTATATGGCTACGAACAATAAGTTCATAAATAAGGTAGCTGCCGAACAAGAAGGCTAAACTGACAGCGATTGCTTGAATATTGGTAAACGCAATCTTACTTGGATCTACCAAATAAGCAGTCGCATTGGCGTAATAGACGATAGATAGCATCGCCATACCGGTAAGCCATGTGGTATAAGCTTCCCATTTGAACCAATGCAATGTTTTTGGCATTTCTTCAGGTTCAAGCTTGTATTTGGCAATTTCATAGAAACCACCGCCGTGAACAGCCCAAAGATCGCCTGAAATGCCTTTTTTGGCTTTCCATTCTGGCGGCTTCTGAAGGCTCATGTCTAGCCATACGAAGTAGAAAGAGGCGCCAATCCATGCTACGCCAGCAATGACGTGGAACCAGCGGAAGAATAGGTTTAACCAATCGAGATAATATGCGCCCATGTATCAAATGTCCTTTTTGTATTGTTCTGTCTTAGTAAGTGGTAACGGCAGCGGCGCATCATCTTGGTATAACAAACTAGTGATACCAAGATGATGAGACAAGTAAAGGCGGTGCCGGCTTTGATATCTAATGTTTGATTCTGTCAATACCATCCATAGGAGTAGCGAGAATCAAACGACTTTATATCGTTAAGCAATTCAGTTCTAATACCAATCGATTAAAACAATGAATCAAACTACTAGAGTTAGCGATTTGTGATGTATTTACAGATTTAAAAATAATGCTTGCACTAAATACTTGTATTGAAAGTACCTATCCAGTAAATGCACCAGATAGGCATAGTGACTTAAGAGTGACTTACGAACCGCGATACGTACCATAGCCATGTGCACTTAGCAATAACGGTACATGATAATGGCTGGCATCACTTACCACAAAATCGATCACAACTTGTGGATAAAACGCGGTTAGTTTTTGTGCATCAAAATAAGATTGAGTATCAAAGGTCAAAGTATAACGACCGTTGTTTAAGTTGCACTCAGCGCTATCAACAGCGGCATCAAAATTCCAGCTATCAGGTGTTACACGACCATCATTGTTGGTAGTGCCATTAGCAAGTAGGGTAGCTTCACCATTGTCTGATACGCGATGTAGAGTCACTGCGATATCAGCAGCAGGTTTGCCTAAATGTGTATCTAAAATATGTGATGACAGGGTGGCTGACATAATGCTTCCTTATTATAAGTGAAATTCCGTTAGGGTGATAGCTTATTACTAAGCACTTTCTTAATATTATACAGCTAAATTATCTAACTAAAACATATAGATAGGTGACACTCTATTTCTAATTGCTATCTATGCAAGACCAAATAGCTTTTGGATACGTAGACGCGTTATTTTGTTTTGCTCAGCTGCTGCATTAGCAAGCTCAGTTGTGCGATCATTTGGCAGACGTGCCAATAATAAATCAAGCATTTGCTGCGCGCTCTTGCCTGTTGCAAAGACAATAAAGATAAAACCAAATTTATCGATATAATCTTGATTGCCTTGGGCAAGCGCTTCGAGCACTTGATCTTCAGCTTCAGCAGCGCCTGACTGCTCATGCGCAGCGCTGTCTTGCGTATTACGATATTTTTCTTTTAGCGAGTCAACGTTACCAATTTGTGGATGACCATCAAAGGCTTCAATTAAATTGGCTTCACTGGTTTGAGCTTCGTTCCAGGCGCTATCACTAGCAGCCAGCATAGTATCGATATCAGCAAAAGGACGAGCACCAGCAAGTTGCTGTGCCCAATTACTGCTCGTGCAGCAAGTTAACAGTTTTGCTGTAGCATCTTCTTGAGAAAGGTCGTTAAATTCTGACAGGGTTAAGCTCATGATGACATCCTTTTCTTTTAATAGTGAAGCCCGATAGTCTAACAGGCAAAGGTGATATAACCATCCCTTTATATAAATTGAGTGACATAACTCGATAGGGCAAACCAATATTACGACGGGATTATGTTCTTTATAAACAAGAAACACCCTAAGTAGAAAGTTTTAAAAGTGTAATAAGCGATGAGAATCGTTTATTAAAATGATACTAATTGAAACGCAATTGGTTTATATTGTCTATTGTGCAAAAACCTGACCATTTGGTCAACTATTTTATGAAAAATATTTCGCTTTTTGGTGTTATTTTCCTTAAAAACTAGCATTTATCGTCAGTGCTAACAGGAATTTAGCGTTTTTCTTATCAAAATTGCCGTGTGGCCTAAATTATGACCATTATGACTCAAAATAATCAGAAAAATAATGTGGGTGCATCGGAAGCACCATCCCATCGTAGTCAGCAAGATATTCGAGCGCGCAATCAAGATCGGATATTACGAGCAGCTGAAGAGGAGTTTGTCTTAAAAAGCTACCGCGGTGCGACCATGCAAGGTATCGCTGATCGCGCAGGATTACCAAAAGCCAATATTCACTATTATTTCAAAAATAAGAAAAATTTATATAAAGTAGTATTACGCTCGATTATTCAAGAGTGGAACGAAGGTCTAGTGACTATGACGGTAGATAGTGACCCTAAAACAGTCATTGAAAAATTCGTTCGCACTAAGCTGCATCAAGCTTTTGCTCATCCCAATCGCCATAAATTATTTGCTGTTGAAGTCATTAGTGGCGCGCCTCATTTGCATGACTTTATGTCGACAACGATGCAAGAATGGGCACTTGATAAAGTGCAAGTAATGAAAATATGGCATGAGCAAGGAAAAATTAGTGTTGCTGATCCATTACAACTGTTAATTTTAGTATGGGCAACCACTCAGCGTTATGCTGAATTTGAAACTGAAATCATCGGCTTAATGGGAAAAACAGCTTATGATAAAGAGGATGAAACTCTTGCGGCTGAGTTCTTAGTACCTTTTATATTACGTGGTTGTGGACTTGAATAATGGCCGCAAACAAGCAGTTTTTCTAGTTAATACATAATGGTATGCGTCTTTCGTTTGTATCAAGTAATTTATATTAATCAATACTATCTATGATGCATTATAAATCGTTTAATTAATTATTATATATTAAAAGCTGACCAATTGGTCAGCTTTTTTTGCTTTGTTCCTATATAAATCTAGTATTGATACCATTATTTTTATTATAAATGAGTTATTAGCTCTCCATAAATTAATCAGTCGCAACTATCGAACGATATTTTTTATTTCTAGTATTGCTAAATTATTAACAGTTCGTTATCATACTTTTCTTTTTAATGTTAACTATTATCATTTGTATTCGTAATACCGTTTGTATTGACAGGTTATGCAGGGTTAAAGCTAGAGGTCTACAATAATGTGGTACGTAAAAAACATAAGCGCACGACCAATATAGCGCTAGCTTCAAAATACAAAAGATAATAGGGCACAAAATTCTCGGGTTTTTACAGTCAAATAAAGTGAGTCGGTTATGCGTGAAGCAATATTTTCTAGTCAGTTCACAGTGCTATCAGTCGGTATAGCCGCAGTGTTATGGTCACAAATGGCGAGTGCAGAAGTAGAGCCAAGTACTTCTTTACAGACAATTACCGTGACTGCAAACAGTTCGGTACGAGGAAAGGTACAAGAAGGTTCTGTCTATACAGAGGACTATACGCCAGCACAGCAAGCCGATCATTTAAGTGACTTTTTGAATGTAATACCAGGCGTTACCGTAGGCGGTACTTCGTCAGTTAATCAACGCATACGCGTGCGCGGGCTAGATGATACCAATCTAAAAGTGACCATTGATGGCGCACGTCAAGAGGGCACGCTATTTTATCATATGGGTGATGTCACGATTGATCCTGATTTATTAAAGCAGTCTGAAGTGGCGGTGGGTAACAATTCAGTGACGCTTGGTAACGATGCATTAGGCGGTGCCGTTGCTTTTAAGACCGTTGATGCAGTGGATCTGCTGAAACCGAGTCAAAAAATTGGTGCCAAATTACATACAGGCTACGCCAGTAATAATGATGAGTTATTAACGTCAGCAACAGTTTTTGGCGCACCAACCGATAATACTGATTTATTGGCTTATTATGGCAAGCGTGATACCAGTTCGGGTGAGGATGGTAACGGTCGTGAGCTGTTTGAAGACAGTAAAAGCGAAAACATATTATTAAAGGCGGGCGCTTATGTTGCCGATGATCATCATATTGGCGCAAGCTTTAGCCGTACTGAAAAAGAGGGTATTTTCCCATTTCGTCCAGACTTTCCTGGTCGTCCTGACGCCCCGATACCGCAACAAGTTAAGCGCGACACTTTTGGGTTAGATTACAACTTTAATCCAGCAAGCAAATTGATTGATGTTGATACCAATGTTTATCAGACCAAAACCCGTATCTTGCGCGATTCTGATTATATTAATAACCCAGGTTTTGATTTTAACGCACAGGTTAAAACGACCGGTGCGAAAATACAAAATACAAGTAATATCGACACTAATGTCGGTACGCACAAGCTGATAGCGGGTGTTGAGCACTATAAAAAAGAATCTGAGATGGAACGCGACTTCGTCAAAAAAGGGTCGGATGAAGCCAAAAATACCTCTGTATATTTAGAAGATCAGTGGAAAAATGGCAAATTAACATTAACGCCTGGTGTGCGTTATGATCGTTATGAGTCACCAGAGTTCGTTGCTGGTGGCAAAACTTATGATAATGTCGTCGGTGCACTGGCGGCGAGTTATGAAATTGCGCCAATGACGCAAGTTTTTGCCAGCTACACGCAATTATTTAATGGTCCTGATTTAAGCCAAGCGATTTTTAATTCGGACGGTGACAACACTTACGTTAATAACAACTTGAAAGCAGAAGAAGGCTCTAATGCTGAAATTGGTATCGCCAAAACGTTACGCGACCTAACAGTAGCGGGCGATGCGCTCCAACTGAGCGGTAAATACTTTGAAACCAATATTGAAAACTTTATTGAATTTGTACGTTCGGGCGGTACTCGTGTTGGCTTAGACTGTGCAACTGGACAATCTGGTGGTGCGTGCCAAGGCGCAGTAAATAAAGATGAAGACTTTAAAATTAAAGGTGTTGAGCTTGCCGCTGATTACAAAATGAATAACTTTAGTATGGGTCTGGGCTATACCCGCGCGCGTAGTAAAGGTGAGAAAACAGGCGATAGTATTCCATCAGTAACGGGCAGTAATTCTAACTCGGGTGATCGTTACATGGTGAACTTGAACTATGAACCAAATGATGTCGTTGGTTTAGGCTGGCGCAGTACTTATGTCGCATCAATCACAGACAATAAGCAAAATACCAAGCCAAATTATGATGTTCACGATGTGTATATGAACTATACACCACGTCAACTTGATAATATAAAAGCAACGGTTGGGGTATATAACCTCTTTGATGAAGCTTACGCCAGCCACTCCTCTCGCTTAAATACTGCTGATTTTACTACTACTGACTTTGAGCCCGGTCGTAATATCAAAGCGTCATTGACGTATCAGTTTTAAGTAGAACTTCGCTAGTATTAGTATTTAACAAGCCAGATGTCTTTGGAGACAGCTGGCTTTTTTAGTGGAAAAATACGCTTAAATTACATTATGAATAATTAAAAAATAACCGTTAATCATAAACTTAAAACTAAAATTAATAAAGAATTTGGAAAGATGATCTCATTTAACTCCCGACAAATCTGTCTTTGGATTCATCGTTATACCGGACTTGCGATAGCAGGTTTTTTAATTATTGCCGCTATTACAGGCTCGCTACTAGCATTTCATGATGAATTAGACGATATCTTTAATCAGCGTTTGGCGGTTGTTGAGAAAATGCAGACACCGCCATTGTCTATCGCCACCCTTCATGACAAGGTGATTAGCCGCTATCCAGAATATGGTTTTTCAACCATGCCCGTAGCAATTGAGCCTAACCGAGCCGTCGTCTTTGCGGTTGATAAAAATAAAGGTGATGTAAAGATAGCGCCTAAACCCTTGTTCCAAGAAGTTTATATCAATCCCTATACTGCGGATATCATGGGGGCGCGTGATAAAGACGAATGGGCATGGCGCAATACCATGTGGAAAGTGTTTTGGCTACATCGTGAGCTGTTACTAGGTGATATTGGCAAGCTGATATTGGGTATTATTGCATTGGTTTGGACAATTAATTGCTTTATTGGTTTTTATTTAACTTTTCCACGCGCCGTTAAAAAAAATCAGGTATCGCGCCAAGAAACTGCTAAAAAACGTGCTTCTCTATTCAAGCGCTGGCTACCGGCATGGAAAATCCGTACTAAAACCAATACCTTTAAGCTCAACTACGACTTACATCATGCGTTTGGCTTATGGCTGTGGCTGATGTTGTTTGTGATTGCATGGTCAAGTGTGGGTTTTAATTTGCAGCAGGTTTATAAGCCTGTTATGCAAGCAGTAGTAGGGCTTGATGGTAAAGAAGGTAAATCAAATAAAGCGGACAAATCTAGCGAGCTAGTAAGAAGTGAAACGGGCACCGCTAATCTGGTTAATAAAGCCAATAGTATCGACTATTTAAGTAAGCAAGCGAATATTGTCGCGCAAGAAAACGGCTTAACCGTGCAGCAGTTATTAGGTATTCGCTGGGTTGAGGAAGACAAGCAATGGCAAATGCGCTTTAAAACTAATAAAGATATCGGTAAAAAAGGTGGCGCGTCTTCGATTACCGTCAATGCAATAGATGGCAGTATCGAGCGCGTAAATTTTGCTTATCAAAACGTCTCATTTGGTAATAAGGTTGATCAGTGGTTATATACCTTGCACATGGGACATATCAGTCATGGCGCAGGTCATCTGGTATATCAAATCTTCTTAGCATTGATGGGGTTAGCGGTAGCGGTACTGTCTGGCACTGGTGTGTATTTATGGTGGAAAGGACGGCAACAACGCTTAAAATCTTTGCGAAATCTGAGATAAGTTTGGCTAAAGCTGACAAAGCCGTTTACGAGTACGACTTTAAACCGTATCGATAATCACTGGGCGACCTTGATGATTAAGCACGGTAACGTCCACGTTATAGAGGTCTTTCATAGTAGCTTTGGTGATGACATCCACTGGTCGACCAATAGCTTGTACTTGACCGTCTTTCATCGTCACCACGGTATCAGCAAACTGTGCTGCTTGATTGATATCATGGAGGACGATGACCACGGTTTTTTGCTGGCTATGACTCAACTCACGTAGCTCACGCATCAAGCGCCCTGAATGATACATATCGAGATTATTTAGTGGCTCATCGAGCAATAAATAAGGCGTATCTTGGCAGACAATCATCGCAATCAGCACTCGCTGGCGCTGTCCACCTGATAGCGCAGATAGAAAGCGATCGGCTAAGGGTTGCAGCTCGAAGCGTTCGATGATTTCATCTACTTTTTGCTGATCTTTTGCCGTTGGACGTCCTTGATGATAGGGGTAGCGCCCGAACATCAGCAGCTCATGAACCCGCAGTCGCCCTTGCACTTGATTATCTTGGCTGAGCATCGCTACTGTCGTGGCAAGCGTGCGCGCATCACAGCTGACAATATCGTGCTCAGCAAAGCTTATTTGTCCAGTTTGTAATGCTTGCAGGCGTGCCATGACCGAAAACAGCGTAGATTTACCCGCGCCATTGGGACCAATTAAAGCAATGACTTGTGAGCTTGGCAATGACAAGCTAATGTCATATAAGATTTTTTGTTTACCAATATGATGCGATACGCCATTTATTTTAATCATAGTCTTTCTTATTCTTCGCTGAATGTGTAATAAATTCTAAGTCTTAACGGCGTTGGCTCATGAATATTAAGGCTAAAAATACCAAACCACCTGCCAGCTCGATGACGACGGACAATACCCCAGCCATACCAAGCACTTGCTCAAATAGCGTTTGACCCAATACTAAACAAATCATCGCTACCAAGCTAACCAAAATTAAGCGTTCGCTATGGTACATATTGCGTGCCAGTCGATTGGTTAATGCACAAACTAATAAGCCAAAAAAAGTCACAGGACCTACTAATGCAGTTGCCGTTGCGACCAATACCGCAATGACAGTTAATAACCCAAATGCTAAACGCTGATAGTTAATGCCTAAATTAATAGCCTGCGCCTTACCTAACATGAGGACATCACATTGAAAACGCCAACGCCAAACAAATAGTGCACTCACCACACAAATAAAGAGACTGATACCAAGGAGCTGCGGATTGACAGTATTAAATTGCGCATAACTTGCTGATTGCACCACCACAAAATCATCTGGATTAATCAGCCGTGCAATCAACGCCGATAAACTACGAAACAATACACCAAAGATGACACCTACCAATATCAGCCGCGTTAAATCCTGACTGCTTTTGGAAAACAGTAATTTAAATAGCAGTAACGACGCGCCAAACATCAACACAATCTCAAGTGAGAATTTGGCAATGGGGTTAAGACTGGTGAAGCTAATCGCACCCAAAAAGAACACTAGTAAGCTCTGTAATAACACATAAAGCGAGTCAAAGCCTAATAATGAGGGTGTCAAAATAGGATTATGCGTTAGCGTTTGAAAGAGGAGAGTAGAGACGCCAACTGCATAACCGACCACCATCAGCGCCAATAGTTTTTTACCGCGAAGTGGCAAAGCAAAGTCCCAATGACCATGCACATTAACGGTTAAAAATAAAATGGCGGAGATAAGTAAAGTGATGGTGGCAATTGATTTTGGATGTTGACTGACGGCTAACCATAGCCGTACCCAAAATTTTGCTAATAGGTTAAGGCTGGTAGTAGCACTATCAATAGTAGCATCGGTCGTTGGGCTGGAAGAGGCAGAAGGTAAAAACATACGCTGATCTTATAAAAGAGAATGGCAAGTAAAACGATAAAGATAAATTATACAGTTTAGATAGCTTAGGACTCAGCAGGCACACGTAATAATAGCCATAAAAACACTACCGTACCGACCACCCCAAACACAGTTGCTACCGGTACTTCAAACGGATAGCGAATAGAGCGCCCGATAATATCGCAGAGCAATACCGCTGAAGCACCCAGTAAAGCAACCGCTGGCAAGCTGCGTCTAAGCTTATCACCCATAATACGACTGACGATATTCGGCACGACCA
The DNA here is from genome assembly GCF_014119005.1 of Psychrobacter sp. GP33. Lineage (GTDB taxonomy): Bacteria > Pseudomonadota > Gammaproteobacteria > Pseudomonadales > Moraxellaceae > Psychrobacter. Next base: position 188,787 of record NZ_JACGYX010000001.1, read on the forward strand.
AACCAATAAATGGAATCACCCCAACCGTGACCACGACCACTGCGCTCATCATGGCGACCATGCCAACGCCAATCCATGTCACATGACGTTTACTGATACCCAAGTTCAAGGCAATATTGTCACCTAAGCCAATGATAGTAAGTTTATCAGCAATAATATAAGCGATAATGCAAAGTACGCCAGTAAACCAAAGCAGCTCGTAACGTCCTGCCAACACGCTTGAGAAGTCACCGAATTGCCAAACGCTGAGCATCTGTAAGGTCTCAGTTTGATAAGCAATAAAGGTGGTTATGGCATCAATAATCCCACCGAAAACAATGCCAATCAGCGGAATCATCAAAAAGTCAGTTGGCGGAATCCTGTGAATGAGCAGCATAAATAACATCATGCCAAATACCGCAGCGATAGTTGCCACACTCATTTTGATAATGAGCGCGCTGGCAGGAAAGAAAAGACTGACCACCAATAAGCCAAGAGCAGCGCTTTGAGTCGCGCCAACCATAGACGGCTCTACAAAGCGGTTTTTAAGCACGACTTGGATAATCATCCCAGCAACTGCCATGGCAATACCGGTCAAAATAATGGCAATCGTCCGCGGTAAGCGACTGACCAGCATCAATGAGCTGTCTGAATTGGCGCTGTGAGTGATAAGACTGTGAAAAATTCCTGACCATGAAAAGTCGGCAACACCAATAGACAAACTCAGTAATACCAATATTCCCATGATAATAAGGCTTGCTGTATTGATTAACCAAGGTGGAATTTTGGTATGGGGCGATTTAGCGTTTAAATCACCATTTACCTGCTGCTGCCATCGTGATGGCGCAGAAGGTAGAGATTTATCAATATTGACGTTATCAATATTAGTAGCGTGATTAGAAAATAGGGGCATAACGGTTGCTAACTTATGGCTGGCGTGAAAGGTCTACGCAAAAATATTTACTTATGGTCTATTTTTTAATGGATAAAAGCATTTACTTTGCCTGATTAAATGCCGTTTTAATCGCTGTTAAATCCTGCATCCACTGATAATAACCGCCAAATGCAAGGTAAGAATCTGGGCTAAGATAGACTACTTGATTCTTTTTCCAAGCTGTCGTTTGCGCGACTAACGGGTTGTCCAAGACGGCTTTTGCACCGACACTTTCTTCACCGATAGCGGCGCTACGGTCAATCACAAACAGCCAGTCAGGATTGGTTTTTTGTAAGTACTCAAATGACACTGGCTGACCATGACTAGCGTCTTTAATTTGATTATCCACCATCGGTACGCCAAGTACGGTATGGATAAAGCCAAAGCGTGATTTATCGCCATAGGCTGACAGCTTATTACCATTAACCATGACCACCAAACCATTACCTTTATTGTTGGTTACCGTTTTTGTCTCATCAATAAGACCATCGATATCCTGTTGCAACTTTAACGCTTGATCACTTTTGCCAAACAATGCGCCCAAATCATGCAAACGCTGCTTGCTAGACTCATAAATATTGGCGGTATCAATACTCATATCGAGTGTTGGGGCGATGCTTGATAGCGCATTATATTTCTCTGCCATACGCGAGCCGACCAAGATAGCTTGTGGCTGCATCGCATTTAATGCCTCGAGGTCTGGCTCAAATACGGTACCGACTTCCTTTGGCTCAGGCTGAGTTTTTGAATGTAGATTATCTAATTTTAGACCGCTTGGCATACCATCGACGGCGACATTTAGCGCTGCCAAATCCTGCATCAAGGTCATGTCATAGACCACAATAGGCGCAGGATTAATCGGCAATTTTACTTTACCTTTCACCGTCTCAACATCAATGTTTGTCACCGATATTGCATCATTATTAGCCACATTTGACGCCACATCTGCCGTTTTATTTTCCTTTTTCGTGTCATCTAATTCTGAATTCTGAGAAGGTGAGCAGCCTACTAGACTCGTGCTGGCAAGCAATACGGCCGTCATTGTAGTTAATAAAGGACGTTTGAACATTGAAGGTGATACAGAACGGGTAGTAGCGAAGCTATTGGTAAACATAAAACACTCGGTATAAGACAAATGGTTACCAGTACGTATTTAACACACTGATGACCTATAAAAAGAAAAAGAGCCCGTTTAGCGCTCTATATAGAAGGCTAAAACATTGCTCATGTATTAGATTATTGCGTCTATTAGTAACTTACATAAAAGATTTAATAGTATAGAAGCAATAAACTTAGATAATCATATAGGAAAGAAAACGTTTTATCAATGATAATGATAACGATTTATATTAACAATATCACTTTAAGAGTAATAATAAAGATGCATTTTAGAAGTCAAGATTATGCTTAATAAGACATCCGGCAATAAATCATCGCAGTTAATAAACGCAATAATCAATGAATTATTTTATTGATAATAATTATCGTTTGTATTACTATTAAGCCACTTTGAATTTGGTCAATGATTAGGGTGTTATGGGCTCAACGGATTTTAATACAGCGCCACGCAACATGACACTGATAGCACTCAGTGCCGTTGTTGGATTACACGTACTTGCGGCAATGGCGCTCGTGACGATGAAACCGTCAACCCCTGTTATTAAAGCGCAGGATATACCGCCTATTGAAATTCAAATGGTGACGCTGCCTATTTCTACACTTAAGCCTGAACCTGTCGAGTTAACAAATCCAGCTCCTAACAGTAAACCGATTGAAAAAAACGAGCCTGAAAAATCAGAAAATACATCACAAGTGCCACACGAAATTAAAGCAAAGCCTGAGGTAAAACCTGAAACAAAACCTAAGACTAAGTCGATAATAAAAGAGATTCCGCCAGAAGCATCTAAAGAGATAGAAGAAACTAAGCTAGAACAAACCAAGATACAAAACATTGAACCTGAGCCAGTCACCACGCCACAAGAGAAACGTATTATTGAAGATAAGATTGTGACTGAAACGGTAATCGAAAAAGAACCCCGTCCGATTGTTGATAATAGTGCAGCACAAGCATTAGCAGAAAAACAGCGTCAGATAGAAATCGTTAAGCAAGCAAACCTAGCAGCTGAAAAAGCGGCAATGCGTGATGTGCAGCAAGCAGCAGAAAAAGCAGCGCAAGAAAAGGCACAAGCCGCTCAAGAAGCAGAAGCGGCGGCAAAAGCTCAAGAGAATGACAAAGCTAAGGCAGATGCTAAAGCAAGAGTAGAGACAGAGGCAAAAGCAAAGGCAAAAGAGGAAGCAGAGGCGAAAGCAAAGGCAGAAGCTGCTAGTAACACACCCATGAACTTTAGTGCCAGTAATGCCAATTGGGCTTCAAAGCCGAACTTTAGCTTTCCTGATCGCGCCTCACGTGGTGCAAGTTCAGGCGATACCTTTAATCTAGTATTACTATTACGGGTGAATAAGCAAGGCGGCATTGATAGCGTCAGCCTGGCACAATCTTCTGGGAATACCATTTTAGATCGAGAAGCACTGCGTCAAGTGCGTTCGGGCAAGTTTAGACCCTTTATGAACAATGGAGTACCGGTAGTGGGCAATGTCACGCTACCCGTCAGCTATGCGGTTCCTTAACGAGCTTGCATTTACACAGCACCAATTATAAACAATCATTATTTATCGTGTCATCATAAAGTCAATAGCGCCAGTCGCAGCAGGTTTATGTATGTGCACCCTTTATTATCTATTGAGGAATCTGCTATGGACTTTATGAGCTACTGGCAATACAGCGACATGGTAACCAAGAGCTTGTTCTTTATGCTCCTGGTGCTATCAGTGCTCTCTTGGGTGACAGGTATCATTCGTGTGATTCAAAGCCGTAAGATGGCAATACAAGTGGCTGATGATTTAAGCCAACAGTTGCAAGAGAAACATGCAGTAATATCCGAGCTTGATGCTGCGGGGCGTCGATTGATCACAGAGCAAGCATTGCTGCAATATATTGGACGTTATCGCTACAACAGTGAGCGGGGCTTACCCATTTTAGGTACGACTGCGGCTATCGCTCCATTTATTGGGCTATTTGGTACAGTATGGGGTATTTTTCACGCGCTACATAATATTGGCGTTAGTGGTCAAGCAGGGCTTGGTCAAGTTGCAGGACCAGTTGGGGAAGCGCTCATTATGACAGGTCTTGGGATTGCGGTTGCGATTCCAGCCGTTATATTTTATAACTTATCTGTGCGTATCAATCGCCGCGTAATGTACCATGCCAACGATCGCGCTCATGAACTATTAGCACAATCTGCTCAATTGGCTGTGAGACAAAATCAGTCTGCATCTAAATCGCAAGCAGCACCCATTGTGAACAATACTAACACTACACAAAATTCTGCGCATCAGTCAGCAGACTATCGTAAGCCTGCCACCTCACAAACATAAAACGAGCTTTAAGCAGTTAAGACCATGTTATTCAGATTATGTTATAAAAAATGACACACAATTGAGAACATTATTGAGAGCACTATGGCATTTCAGTTAGGTGATGATGACGTACAAGGTATGAATGAGATGAATCTCATTCCGCTCATTGACGTCATGCTGGTATTAATGATTATCTTTTTATTGACCGCTACAGTACTCAATCCCACCGTGCCGCTTGACTTGCCAAAGACCAGCGCCGTAGTCAATGAGCAGCCACCAGAAGTGATTCAAATCAGTATTGATAAAGATGCTGGTATTTTTTGGGACAGCGATCCCATCACGATGGAAGAGCTAGATATACGCTTACAGCAAGAAAGTGCCTCAGGTAAAGACCCTGCTATTCAGCTGCGCGCGGATAAAGACAGTAAATATGATAGTGTCGCTAAAGTTTTGGCATCGGCAAGCCAAGCAGGACTGAGCAAAATTGCCTTTGTTAATGAATAAGCGTTCATAAAAAATAAGCTAAAAAGAAAAACGTTATAAGTTGGGTTACACAAGTAAGTTGGCAGTGTAGATAATGCCAGCAATCAGTAAAAAAATAAGCAGAATAATAATAAGAACAACGATAATAATAAATCTTACCTCCAACCTCGCAGAAATAGCACTGTGAGGTTTTCTTTATTATACGGTATTAATCTGCTTCGAAAATATCCATTGAAATGCCGTACTAAAGCAAGCTGAGCTTTATCATCGAAGCAAACCATTACCAGCCGTAACCGAAGGGGCGATAAGGATAGCCAAAACGTCCAGAGCCATAACCAAATGGATAAGGCGCACGTAAGTTATCCAAATCGCGCTGGCGAATATAATAGTAGCGCCCTTGTGAGTATGCCTCTTCTAGTTTTTCAATGCCGTTCAGAGGACAAACAGGCTGCCAATCATAACCTTCACGACCAAGTTTATAAGCGTTTAGCTCCGTACAGTACTTTTTAATTCCTTGCTGGCGACCTTGTTCCCAAATTATACGATTAGGCATTGCACCGACGACGCTTGCGCAGCTATTAATATAGTGACCGAAGTAATCTCCTGAGCGACCGCGCAGCCCATCTACATAACCAACCTCTTGCCAGTTACTAGCTTGGCACTGCTGCGGCGTTAGACTCTGAGTCGTTGCACAGCCGGACAAGGCAAATAGCGCTGCCCCCATTAACGAGAACGCAGACCATGATTTAAATTTATAGATAGAGTTAATAGTCGAAACCGAAAGCAGGGGCGATGTTTTTATAATATTAGTCATAATAAACCTGCGCGCATTTAAAATTATGGTTTATCATAGCATTTTTTACTGTCAGCAATGTTTGACATCTTGTTGTTAAATTTATTTTTATTGTTCTCAAATGCTTGATATCTAAGATTAAATAGTTAGTTTGCGGTTGAAAATACGACTGCTAGATAATTGTATTAGCTTGATTTCTAACGTCTGATACCTATTTAAGTAATGGTTTACAAGTACTTGTAATAGTAAATACTTATAATGACCTCTTAACACTGGCTATTGTAATGTATTAACAGTGAACATTTAATTCAGCTAAAAGGCTAGATTGTCATGGGAATATGGATTGCTGTTGCCATTGTACTATTCGTATTAGGGAGTATGATGGCGCTCAAACCGAGTGGTATTGATCAGCGCTTGGACAGGCTGCGCATGACCGCACGGCGGCTGGGTCTAAACCCAAAGCTGGTCGCTTGTCCAGATTGGGTCAAAGGAAAAGACCATGAATACGGTCGCGGTATGCTTGGGCAATATGGCTTAGTGCTGGACAATGTACAAATGCCACACAGCCGCTATCAGGCGATTGATGGACAATGGCGTCCTGATACGAGCTTAACGGACAGTAATCAAACCATGCCTTCAAGCTTTTATCTGGATAAAACACCGTTGAAATTACCGGCATCAATTGAGCCATTTGTCAAAGCGCTATTGATTAAAGCCAATAGTATTGTTATCTATTGGGAAGATATCGCCTATGTGCGTCCATCGACCAATCCAAGCTATAAGTCATTTGAGATTGAACCCGATTTATTGGTGCTTAAAGCACAATTAGAACAATGGGCGCTGCAAATGCAGGCAAGTCCGCGTCGTCCTTATGATAGTAGAGATATGGATGGGAATGATGTTTATAGCCGTGGCATTAACAGTCAGGGTGTTAATAGCAAAATGCTCAACAAAAACTTTTGAGTGAAGGTTACACGTCATATCATGGTCGTGACATTTTCAGCTGAACAGGTCATTTTTTAAAAACAATAAATGACGATTTGGTTGATATTTATCCTTTATAAGCCAGGTGGTTTTTAGTGCTTCGTATTTATTTACGGTTGACATCGTAACTCTTAGCAGTGTAACGTCTTGATAAGTTTGTCTATGCTTAACAGCTTATATTTATTTTATGACCTATTTTCATAAGTATTTTTTATAAGCGGCACCCCTGATAATAAATTAATAATCACAACTAACAGGCACCGCTGCTAACTTCTATCACTTTTAATTCATTTATTTTAACTCATTTATTCTGGTGTCGTCACACATGGCAAAAACCACAAGTACAAAAACCGCAACCTCTACTGCTGAATCGGCTGACTCGCCTAACAATAGTGCCAAGGGCAAATCGTTAGTGATTGTCGAGTCACCCGCCAAGGCAAAAACGATTAATAAATATTTGGGCAATGACTTTATCGTACGCTCTAGTATCGGGCATGTGCGAGATTTGCCAGTGGGTGCCAGTAAAGGTGCCAAAAAGGTGCCAACGACTAAAAAAGACGAGAGCTTAAGCAAAGAAGAAAAAACCCAGCAAGCATTGGTGCGCCGTATGGGCGTTGACCCTGAGCATGGTTGGGCGGCGGTCTATGAAGTGCTACCGAACAAAACTAAAGTCATCAAAGAGCTGAAAGCGTTAGCCAAAGACGCAGATAAAATCTATTTGGCAACGGATATGGATAGAGAAGGGGAAGCCATTGCGTGGCATCTCAAAGAAGTGATTGGTGGTGCTGATAGTAAATATGAGCGTGTGGTCTTTAATGAGATTACCAAAACCGCCATTCAAAATGCCTTTAAACAGCCGTCAAAACTCGATATTGACCGTGTTAATGCGCAGCAAGCGCGACGCTTTTTGGATCGAGTGGTTGGCTTTATGGTGTCGCCGCTACTTTGGCAAAAAGTTGCTCGTGGTCTCTCCGCAGGTCGTGTGCAGTCGGTAGCAATGCGTCTAGTCGTTGAGCGTGAACATGAAATCCGCGCTTTTATCCCAGAAGAATATTGGCAGATTTTTGCAGATACTCATATCGCAGACAGCAAAACCAAAACAGCCACAGACGCTGAGCACATTGCTATTCGCTTAGAAGTAACGAAACAAGACGGTAAAACACTGAAGCTGGTCAATAAAGAACAGACCGATAAGGTTTTAGAAGTATTAAATTCTGCCAGCTATATTGTTAAAGAGCGTGAAGAAAAACCGACTCAGTCAAAACCTAGCGCGCCATTTATTACCTCAACATTGCAACAAGCAGCCAGTACGCGTTTGGGCTTTTCAGTGAAAAAGACTATGATTTTGGCGCAGCGTCTTTATGAAGCGGGTCATATCACCTATATGCGTACCGACTCGACCTTTTTATCAGGCGATGCATTAGCTACGGTTCGTAGTTATCTCGAAGAAAGTTTTGGCACTAAATATGTCCCAGAAAAGCCCAACTTCTATGGTAATAAGCAAAACGCGCAAGAAGCGCATGAGGCGATTCGTCCCTCTGATGTCAATGTAAAATCAACCCAGCTGAAAGCGGTCGAGCGTGATGCTATTCGTCTGTATGAATTAATCTGGCGTCAGTTTGTGGCTTGTCAGATGACACCTGCTAAATATCTATCCGTCAATTTATTCGTAGGGGCTGACGATGTTGAACTAAAAGCGCGCGGTCGTACTATGGTGTTCGATGGCTATACCAGAGTGCTATCTCCAGCTAAAACGGACGATACCTTATTGCCGGATGTTAAAAAAGGCGATGAGCTAATTTTAGATAAATTAGATCCAAGTCAACACTTTACTAAGCCTGCACCGCGCTTTACAGAAGCAAGCTTGGTCAAAGAGCTTGAGAAAAAAGGTATTGGTCGTCCTTCAACTTATGCCTCCATTATCTCGACTATTCAAGATCGTGGTTATGTGAAGCTTGAGAACAAGCGTCTGTTTGCTGAAAAAATGGGCGATATTGTCACTGATAGATTAACAGCAAGTTTTCCAGATTTAATGGATTATACCTTTACTGCTGCGTTAGAAGACAAGCTTGATCATGTTGCTGAAGGCGAACAAGATTGGAAAGCTGTTCTAGATAATTTCTATGATGACTTTAAAGTTAAACTTGAGCACGCCAAAGATAAAGATGGTATGCGCCCGAATGACCCAACTGATGTGCCCGATGTACATTGTGACTTATGCGATCGTCCCATGCAGCTGCGCACTGGCTCCACGGGTGTATTTTTAGGCTGTACCGGCTATAACTTACCACCAAAAGAGCGTTGTAAAGGCACCAAGAACTTGATGCCGGTGGAAGCATTTGCCAATCTCGATGATTCAGAAAGCGATGATGAAGCAGCTGAAGTTAAAGATTTGATGGAGAAAAAGCGTTGTCCGAAATGTTCAACAGCAATGGATGGTTATATCGTTGATGGCGGGCTGAAACTGCATGTGTGTGGTAATAACCCAGATTGTGATGGTTATATTTTAGAAGAAGGTAAGTTTGAAGTTCCGGGTTCAGATTCTCCTACGATTGATTGTAATAAATGTGATGGACAAATGGAGCTGAAGACTGGACGATTTGGTCCTTACTTTGCTTGTCAAAAGTGTGACAATACACGTAAAGTACTAAAAACAGGTGAGGCTGCGCCACCGCGTATGGATCCTATTCATTTGCCAGAGTTAAAGTCGGTCAAGCATGAGGATTATTTTATCTTGCGTGAAGGCGCAGCTGGAATGTTCTTAGCTGCTTCTAAGTTTCCAAAAATTCGTGAGACACGTCCACCAAAATTGGCTGAGCTGCGTGAGATTAAAGATAAAATGGAAGAAAAGTTCCAATATCTATTCGCTGGACCCGACCAAGACCCTGATGGTAATGCCACAATCCTGCGTTGGTCACGCAAGAAAAAAGAGCAATATATTGGCTCTGAGAAAAACGGTAAAGCCACGCGTTGGGGCATTTACTGGCGTAACGGAGAATGGGTAGAGGAATAATTAATTTATCCTTTATCTTTAAAGCTGTAAATACCGTCCAATAAAAAACCTCTTATTAATTAAGAGGTTTTTTATTAACTAAAGAAACATTAACTATAAATATTATTAATTTTTTTCGATAATACCGCAAGCAATACGGTCACCCGATGCCCCTGCTGGTTGACTGACGTAATCATCTGCACCGCCATGAACGATAAAAGCCAAGCGGTTGACACTATATTTACCTGCTTCGGCAGCAGATATTTTCTTATTCACATAGTTAATGGTAGCAACACCGTCAGCGTTTGCCGTTAGGTTTGGCAAGTCCCCGGCATGACCATTCATATTGTCAGGATGAGAATGCATTTTGTTATCAGGGTTGAAGTGACCTCCAGCCGCCTTACCCATATTGGCACAGCTTCCAGTCTCATGGATGTGCAGCGCAACTGTCTGCCCTGGCGTCAAATTTATCAGCTTACCATACACTTGTACTCCACCATCAACGGGACGTAAGAACATTTGACCGACTTCAGTCTGATTAGCATCAGTGGTTTTAATCGTTGATTTTAGCGTCGGCTGACCAGAGGTATTCCCAGTTTTTAGTTGTCCTTCAGTACTTTGGCAGCCAGTAATTGCTAAGGCAGAACCACATAATAAAGCACTCACAAGCATCAATTTTTTCATTATTATCTCCATTTATATTTAATTTTATCAAATACTGATTGTATCAAGTACCACTCAAGGTAGAACGAACGGTCATAATGTTTTTCAAACCCGCAATCAGTATAGCGAAGCCCTGAGCTTAGATATTCATTAGAAGCGCAACAAAGCGTTAATATATGTAAGTCTTATACAACATATAAAAATAGTAACTTTACGTTCGCTTAAGAAAAGATGACGAAATGAAATGGTAACTGAGCCAACAGTACCGCAAAATAAACGTTTAATAATAATTAGGAATGACTATGAAAGCTTTGTTTAAGTTAGCAGGCTCTACTGCATTGGTTATGGGTATGTTAGGCGCAGGGACTGTAACTGCGCAAGCAGCAACGCAAACTGGTGATTTACATTATTCGGCAGATTGTGGCGTTAAAGAACTACGTATGGATAAAGGTCGCTATGACATTAACCGAGCTGGTGCGGTGAAGGGCAGTAATTATTGCGAATACTATTTTTATGCTAAAAAAGGGCAAAAGGTAAGTGCGACCATTATTGGTAGCGATGATTTATATCCGGTACTATACAGCACCAATTCGCCAGATTTAAGCACGCAAACGGTAACCCTTGATAAAACGGGCAAGCATACCATTCGTGTATTACAACCGCGCAATCAAGCGCGCGACGGTAACACGCCTAAGCCTTATTATCTGACGGTGACGATTAAATAAGCTGTTTTTTCATAAGATTTATGGATGGTTAAAACACAGTCAATATGAACAAAAAAGCCAAGCATTTATTGCTCGGCTTTTTTGCGTTCTAAATTTGGATTAACGCTGTGGTTTTTCTTCATTTTGCCAAACTAAGGTTTCGCCTGATTCCATCGTTTGCAATAGGTTGTAACGTGGAAACTGAGTTTGGTTTTTTGATTCCAGTTTTTTGGGTTGCAAGCTCAAAGTTAACTGGCTACTACTATTGCGCATGAAATCAAATAATGCGGTCTCAATGCGATTGCCTGTTTCACCGCAATTTATCGCGGAACTAAGGATGTTACTTACCTTGAAAGTATTATCTGTTAACAGAAAATAGGGCGCACTAGAACCATTGCAGTCTGCATTAAAAGCAACATATGGACCGTCTGGACTATTTCTAAATTCGAGTGAAATAGGATGGTTAGGATAATAAAAATCACTGATAGGCTGTCGAGATATAATCTTTCTATTATCATCAAAAGTATTATGAACAGCGCTAACCAAACGCCAGTTGTAGCGCTCTAACAGCTCGTTAGTAATAGATAAGTCAGTATGAGTAGGTAAGGCGTTTTTTACTGTCGTCTCGTCTGTAATTTTAGAGTTATTTTGAATAGGGGTTGTATTGATGATGGCAGCGGTCAGCTGAGCCTTTGCAACAGAAGTGGATTGACAGCCTATTAGACCTATTGAAAACGACACAACTGAACATACGTATAGAGCTGAACGGTTTAACATTATTATTATTACCAAATAAACATTTGTCCAAAATATAGCATGATATTTTAATAAGATTGTTGCTTATTATTACCAAAAAAAGCCGCCTATCTTCGTGATAAGCGACTTTTTTAATATTAACTATCAAGCGATTATGAATTAACTATAGCGGTTATGATTAATTATGCAGCGCTTGACCTTTGGTTTTATCAACCGTGACTTTAGCAGGTTTGATTGGCTTTGGCATACTGATCAATGCCACTTTTAATATCTCATCAATTGTCGCTACAGGCTGAATGGTCAGACCTGCTTTAACGTTATCAGGGATATCGGCTAAGTCACGCTCATTGGTGGCTGGAATCAAGACGTGCTTAATACCACCACGATGAGCTGCTAATAATTTCTCTTTTAGACCACCAATACGGAGGATTTTACCGCGTAAGGTGATTTCACCCGTCATGGCAATATCGGGACGAATAGCAATACCCGTTAGAGCAGATACCAACGCCGTTGTTAGCGCGCCACCAGCGGACGGACCATCTTTTGGTGTGGCACCTTCTGGCAAATGGACGTGGACATCAGTGTTTTTAAAGGTTTCATAGTCGATACCTAAGCTGTCACCACGCGCCCGAACCACACTCATTGCTGCGCGAATAGACTCTTTCATCACGTCGCCGAGTGAGCCGGTGACGATAAGTTCACCTTTACCTTTCATGGCAACGGCTTCAATAGTAAGTAGCTCGCCGCCAACCTGTGTCCAAGCCAATCCAGTAATGCGACCAATTTCCGGCTCTTCTTCAGCTAGACCGTAGTCATATTGGTGCACACCGAGATAGTCATCAATGTTGGTATCATCAACCACAATTAGCTGACGCTCATCTTTTTTCGGTGCACGGGCGCCATGATTTTCAACTGCGCCGCGAACGACTTTTCGACAGATTTTATTTACTTCACGTTCGAGATTACGCACGCCTGCTTCACGAGTGTAACTGCGCACGATGCTGTGTAGTGCCGCTTCAACAATCTCAATCTCGCCTTCTTTTAGACCATTATTTTTAATGGCTTTTGGCACCAGATATTTTTTTGCAATACTTACTTTTTCATCTTCCGTATAACCCGGTAGACGAATAACTTCCATACGGTCAAGCAAGGCGGCTGGAATGTCCATACTGTTGGCGGTACAGATAAACATGACTTGTGATAAGTCCAAATCCATATCTAAATAATGGTCGTTAAAGCTATGGTTCTGTGACGGGTCAAGCACTTCTAGCAATGCTGATGCAGGATCACCACGGAAGTCTTGCGCCATTTTATCGATTTCATCTAACAAAAAAAGCGGGTTTTTGACTTCGGCTTTTGCTAGTGATTGGACGATTTTACCTGGCATCGCACCGATATAAGTACGGCGATGACCACGAATTTCAGCTTCATCACGGACGCCGCCCAGCGCCATACGGATAAACTTACGCCCAGTCGCGCGTGCAATAGATTCACCCAATGACGTTTTACCCACACCTGGAGGACCCACTAAGCACAGAATTGGACCACGCAGTTTTTTCACACGTGATTGTACGGCGAGGTATTCCAAGATGCGGTCTTTCACATCTTGCAAGCCATAATGGTCTTCATCCAAGATAGTTTTGGCTTTATCAAGGTTGATGGATACTTTAGTCGTCGCGTTCCACGGAGTGTCTAAAATCCACTCAATATAGTTGCGGACGACTGATGACTCTGATGATGCTGGTGGCATCATTTTGAGCTTTTTCATCTCTTGATCGGCTTTTTTACGTACATCTTCTGGTAAGTCAGCATCTTCAAGGCGCTGTTCAAGTTCACTGATATCATCATCACTATCAAATGCGCCGTCATTCATATCTGACAGCTCATTTTTAATCGCTTTCATCTTCTCATTTAAGAAGTATTCGCGCTGATTGTCTTCCATTTGCTGACGGACAGCGTCTTGAATGTCTTGCTCGATATTTTGTTCCGCGCTTTGTTTGACCAAATATTCAGTCAAAGTATTAATATGCGCTTTGAGATCGTCTTTTTCCAAAAACGATTGTTTAACGTCTAAATCCATCGATACGCGAGTAGAGATAAAGTACACCAGCTCTAGCAAATCATCGATACGTTTAGCCACTCGCGTTAGCTCACGCGCGTTACGCAACCGCGCATCGGCATAGCTTTCAAATAAACCTGTTAAGGCCTTGATGGTGTTTTTTTGCTGACTGTCATCCATTGCTACATCAAGGTCAGCACGCTCAAACTTCGCCATCAACACGTCATCATGGTCTTCTAGCGCATCGACGCGCGCACGGTATTGACCTTCGATAAGGACTTTAATGCAGTTCTCATCGCTGTCATGCGGCATGGTGCTCACGATGCGGCAAACGGTGCCATATTGGTATAAGTTGTCTTGGTCAATATCTTCGGTGAGCGAATCTTTTTGTGCAACGACCAACACTTTATCGCCATATTCGGCTTGCGACAATTCAACCGCTTTAACCGATGGCGCACGACCAACGAATAACGCAATTTGCATATGTGGATAGACAACGACGTCTCGTAGCGCAAGTAGCGGTAAGTAACTCTCTGGCTTAGTATCGTCTGGCTTGGTATCGTCTGTGGTTACAGACTCGTTTTCTTCTTCGCCTTTAGTAACAATCTTGCTTTCAGCGTCGATTTTATTATCAATGTCAGTGTCGATCTCAATGTCAACGTTGTCTTTATCAATATTATAGTCAGTCATATCTTCTATTTCCTTATTAACCAGACTTGCAAAGTCAAGTTGGTAGCTCATGTTTAAATAAATGGTGACCCCAATAAAAATTGCAAGGCTCGTCATTCAACAGGCTTAAAAATAGTGGTGATTGACTGCCTATTGTTAGGTTGTGCGCGTAGGTTTTGATATGAAAATCAGGTAAACTGGCGCGCGTCTTAATGATAGGCAGCGCTATTGTAAAAAATTAGCGTCAATATTTAAGCCAATAGCATTAAGAAACAGGTTAAAAGCCAAGTAATAAATTACAGAGTAAAAAGGGAAAAATATGACAATCAATGCGGTGCTACTGGCAGTAGTTATTATGTTAGGGCTGTCACTGGCGCGGGTACATGTGGTACTGAGCTTACTGATTGGTGCAATCGCTGGTGGGTTGATAGCGGGAATGGGATTGACCGACACGTTAACTGCCTTTCAAGATGGTATCAAGAATGGCGCACAGATTGCACTGTCTTATGCTTTACTTGGGGCGTTTGCAGTAGCGATTGCACATTCGGGCTTGCCGCAGTCGCTGGCAGGCGCGGTAATTAAGCGTATTGATGCTGGTGGCACGAGCGGTATGATTAAATATATGCTATTTGCCGGTCTGGTTATGATGAGCTGCTTTAGCCAAAACCTTATTCCCATTCATATTGCTTTTATTCCTCTACTCGTGCCGCCCTTATTACTGGCATTTAACCGGATGCATATTGATAGACGCTTAATTGCGTGTCTGATTACCTTTGGCTTGGTGACGACATATATGTTCATTCCTTATGGGTTTGGCGATATTTATCTCAACCAAATCATGCTAAAAAATGTCGGCGAAGCGGGCATTGATGTCAGTAATATCTCAGTCACTAAAGCGATGGCAATTCCAGCTTTAGGGATGTTAGTCGGTTTACTAACCGCCGTATTTATTAGTTATCGCAAGCCACGTCACTATAAGCAATTAGCAATGGATAAAGCGGCACATGATGAGGCGTTGGAGAATGATGCGTTAAGTAAAACTGCTGCTCACGCACAAGCGCAAACCAAGATGAAAACACTGGTTGCGATAGCGGCAATTGTCACCGCCTTTGTCGTGCAGATGTACACCGACTCATTATTGCTTGGCTCAATGTTTGGCTTTGGCGTCTTTATGGCAACGGGCGTGGTCAAGTGGCGTGACGCCGATACGGTTTTTAATGACGGTATCAAGCTGATGGCGATGATTGGTTTTATTATGATTACCGCGCAAGGTTTTGCTGAAGTCATGAAAGCGACCGAGCAAATTCAGCCTTTAGTAGACGGTGCCACGGATGTTTTCGGTGGCAATAAAGCAATGGCAGCTTTTGTTATGCTATTGCTAGGTTTAATCGTGACGATGGGCATCGGCTCGTCATTCTCGACCATTCCGATTTTGGCAGCGATTTATGTGCCGTTGTGTATTTCGCTAGGATTTTCGCCATTGGCTACGGTTGCAATTGTCGGTACGGCTGGCGCGCTTGGTGATGCCGGTTCGCCTGCATCTGATTCAACGTTGGGACCGACTTCTGGTCTAAACGTCGATGGGCAGCATGATCATATTAAGGACAGTGTGATACCAACCTTTCTCCATTACAACATTCCGTTATTGATATTTGGTTGGATTGCGGCAATGGTGCTTTAATAAGATAATTGTTGAATAAAATACGCTATAATAACAAGTGCTTTAAACAGTGACATAGCTTTTCAAACTGCTATAAAAAGGTGAGTATAACTATAAATTATGCTCGCTTTTTTAATCTCATCGTTTATCTAATGGCTATATTTATCATTCTTACCTATTATTCCTATTTATCAAAATCCTTGAGTTCACCATTCAAACTACTCAAAAATGCATCGCTTTGTTCCAGTAGATCAGTTAAGCGTTGCTCGTTAATCACTTTTCCAATCTCCTCAGCGCTAAAAGACTGCTCTTGACTGTAATACAGAATCTCTGTGACATCGATTTTCTCTAGCGTTTGTAAGTGCTGCTCAACGTGCTCGGCGCTAGATTTTATGTCTTGCCGCTTTTTACTGTCCATTAAAACCACCTTATGCCATTAGGCGTAATCAATCCGTCAAGCGGCACATCCCATGGATGCCTTGCCAACTGTTCTACCACTTGAAAATCGTAACACCAGCCTATCTTTAATGGCTTTTTTGCGCCAGAACGATAGATTTTGCCCAGCGTCCTATCATAAAACCCGCCACCCATGCCCATACGGTTGCCCTGTGTATCAGCAGCGGTAAGCGGACAAATAATAACATCGAGCTCATCTGCCCACAGTAGTCTTCTATGATGGTTTTGCTTCATGCCAAGATTATGGATTCGGGTTGGAATATTGAGCAGTTTTTTTTGATAGATTGGCACGAAGCGCAGACGTTTATCATGTTGACTGAGGGAGCCAACGACTGGTAAATAGGGTTGATAGTTCAGACGCTGACACCAGTTTAATAGCGGCTGAGTTGGTAGCTCACCAAAACCATCATAATATAAGCCAATACGCGCATGAGCAGGCAGGCGCTGTTGTAGCTTATTCAGGTGCAAACTGGCAGCACGGGCAAAGTGTTGGCGCTGATTATCGGTTAACTCACGGCGCTGGCGAGTAAACTGGCGTCTAGGCGGATTATTTATAACGGGTGGCAGAGGTAGATGCTCGTCATCGCGACGAGCAACCTCATAATTAGCAATACCACGAGCGCTAAGATTGGTTATCATATTTTGATTACCTTTTTAATGTAAACCATAATTTTAGAGTAACAAATTCGTTTTTTACTATAGATAATGGGTATTAGTGATACAGCGTATATTGTTATATTTGTAAAAATGTCATTAGGACCTTATGCTGTCCGTGAGATATTTGTGATAAGTCATGCTATTATATTGTAAATAACACGCACGGTTAGTCAGATGAGCTACAATTTAGGCTCTTTTTTCTCGCAATCAATCATCAAAGAGGACAGTTATGTCGACACAGAATCAGGCAACTCGTACCGAAAAAGATACCATGGGCAACGTGGAAGTTCCGGCAGATGCCTATTGGGGCGCGCAAACCCAGCGTAGCCGTGAGAACTTTAAGATTGGTGGCGAGACTCTGCCGCGTCCAATGATTGAAGCCATGGCAATGGTCAAAAAAGCTGCGGCAATTACCAATGCTAGTCTTGACCGTATCGACGATGATAAGCGCGATTTAATCGTGCAAGCCGCTGATGAAGTGATTAATGGTGGATTGACTGATCAATTCCCATTAGTCGTATGGCAAACTGGTTCTGGTACGCAGTCGAACATGAATATGAACGAAGTGCTTGCCAACCGTGCCAACGAAATCGCTGGTAATGCCCGTGGTAGCTATCAGCCGATCCACCCAAATGACCATGTCAATCATGCACAATCCACGAATGACAGTTTCCCAACTGCGATTCGTGTGGCTGCTGCGCGACAAATTAACAGCTTACTTATCCCAGCTATCAAGGCATTACGTGCTACTTTGGATAGCAAAGCCAAAGAATTTGATAGTATCGTTAAAATTGGTCGTACCCATTTACAAGATGCCACGCCTTTAACTTTAGGTCAAGAATTTAGCGGTTATGTCAGTCAACTTGATCATTCTCTCGTGCGTATTGATAATGCGTTACAAGGGTTGTATGAGTTACCACTTGGCGGCACAGCAGTTGGTACAGGTCTTAATGCGCATCCTGATTATGCGGTAAAAGCCGCTGAGCAATTGGCGACCTTAACGGATCTACCATTTGTAACGTCACCAAATAAATTTGAAGCATTAGCCGCTCGTGATGCCGAAGTCTTTGCATCTGGTGCGCTAAAAACAGTCGCTGCAAGTTTAAATAAAATCGCTAATGATGTGCGTTGGTTGGCATCAGGTCCTCGTTGCGGCTTGGGCGAGCTGACGATTCCTGAGAATGAGCCAGGATCGTCTATCATGCCGGGTAAAGTGAACCCAACCCAGTCAGAAGCGATGACGATGGTGGTTGCACAAGTGATGGGTAATGATACCGTCATTAATATGGCAGGTGCGTCAGGTAACTTTGAGCTAAACGTCTTTAAACCGGTTATCGCTTATAACTTATTACAATCAATCCAGTTATTGGGCGATGCGTGTAATAGCTTTAATGATAATTGTGCGGTCGGTATCGAGCCAGTAAAAGATAAAATCGATGAATTTTTGCATAACTCGTTGATGCTAGTGACTGCATTGAACCGTCATGTTGGTTATGAAAATGCGGCTAAAATTGCTAAAACGGCTTATAAAGAAAACAAAACTTTGAAGCAAGTTGCAGTTGAATTAGAGCTATTAACTGAAGCACAGTTTGATGAGTGGGTGACGCCTGAAGATATGGTGCATCCTTCTTAATTTAGATTTTTGTTTTAAGTAGAAAAAGACCTTGTCATGTAGTGTGACAAGGTCTTTTTATTGATAGTATCAATTATCTTTTGACTGAATCCTTTGCCAAAAATTAGTAACTATTAATTATATAACTCATAACATTTTCTACCATACTCTTTCATAATTGCCCCAGTCAGTCCTTGTTGGGCGAAAGATTGAGCAATACCTGCATTGATTTTCTTTCCTTTATAAGTTAAAACTATCTTAGAAAAATTAACATTATTTTTAGCAGTTGTACCGTCTTTTTTCTGTAACTTAAAACTATAGTCTTTTCTATTTAAAACGTAATCCTTTAGCAAAATATCAAATACCTTTCCGCAAAAAATAACATAATCACGTTTTTGTTGAGTAATTGTGTCTAAAAGCAAGTCAGTATAGGGTACTAAAGTACTTAGCTGCATCAAATTAGTTTTAAATGAGTCTGAACCAAAAGGTATAAGTTCAAGCTGTAACTTATCATCTATGACTTTTTCAAGATTCACAAACGCATCGTTATCATTTAGATCTATAACATTAAAGGGCTTTATAAAATTAACTTGTTTTGAATCAAACCTCGACTTACTTTTTTTCGTTGCTAATTCGCCATATTTAAATTTTCCATAATTCCGATGAAAACAAAGATATTCGTTGAAGCTTTTATGTTTAAACTCTTCTTCATACTTATCAGAATAATTGTCTTTTTGCTTTGGGTTAAGGTGCACCAGTACAAATTTTGCATCAGGATTGCCAAAAAAATAAGATGGATATTCATTATGATTGACATGCATTCCAGTAGCACTAGCAAAGCTCTTAGCTCGCTCTATTTTACGGCTGTTATGAAATTCTTCAAAATCAATTTGCATGACTTCAGTAAGCTTGTCCATTGCATCTCCTAAAATAAAGCAGTAAAATTTTTGTCAATAATACAAAATTTTTTTACGCTTTAAAAATCTAAAAAATTAAAACTTATAAAGCAAACCAAGCGTAGTCGTTGACTCAGTACGCGAGTCTACCATTGGGCTGTCGTATTGCTCATCTGAGAGATAATCTAACGTTTGACTGGCAAAGCCTGCCCATTTCTCATTAATATCGTAGTTGGCGCTGACGCTAACGTAAGGGTTAAAGCTTTGGCTAGGTGAGTAAGCAGCAACGCCTGTACGCGCCGACTCTTTGTTGCTTACGCCATAATAATAGTCGTTATAGCTTTCGTCATGCCATTCAAGGCCCACGCTTGGATAGACGGTTAATTTATCTTTAGTAAATTTGGCAAGGTAAGTTAAACGAGCTAAATTACCATCATTACGACCTAAAATATCAGTGGCGAACTGTCCGCGGAAGCCACCAATAGGCGTACGGCGCAGATATGTGATACCAGCAGCCGCTGATGCTTTACGTTCATCAAGACCCGCTAGTGCACCATTGGCATCATCAGGGTCAAACTTACTACCCGCAAGTTGTGCGTAGGCAGACAACTGATTGGTACCATCATTGATAAGATAAGCACCTGCTTGAGCACCGCGAGCGTAGAATTTATTATTATCATAAAAAACGCCCGGTAACACCAGCACTTCTGCGCCATCGACGTCATAAGCTGAGTTGTTAATGATTACGTTTGCACCAACGCTTAATTCTGCATTGGGATCAGCAGGTAGGTTTTTAAAGGGCGCTGCATTTGCCATGCCAGCAGTGCTCAATAATGCTGTTGCCGTTAAAGCACCTAACAAGGTACGAGTGCTAAGAATAGAGGTGATAGCGTTGGTTAAAGTCGATGCTTTAGACATAGTTAAGTCTCATAAAGGAGTAGGGAGAAATGACGGAAAATTATTGTCCAGCTGATAATGCTCGTAATATTTGAATATGAATATCTTGCCACCACAGAAAAAAACTAATCGAGATAGCCAGCATTACAAGCCATGGCAGCAGTTGCCAAATCATAGCAGGCTTAGACGTAGAATGATTACTATTTTGCATATCAAAAGACGGCTGAATATTGATATTGCCATCAGCTGAATAATGAATATAATCCGTTTGATAGGGCGGTATAGACGCTTGCTGAGCGCTCATGCGCTGACGATGGACAATACCGATAGCCAAGGCAATGACCAAACCCGTTATCGCACCGCCAATATGTCCCGCATTATCAATCCCCGGCACCGCAAAGCCATAAACTAAATTAATACCCATTATCAGCACTAAGCTTTTAAGATTGAGTACCATACCGTTGACGGATATTTTAAACAGTGCCGCGATCAATAACGCTGCCCCGATACCCATAATGCCGCCAGACGCACCCGCTGAAATGCCGGGCTGGGCGCTACCCTCTACAATACCTTGCCACGTAATATAATTATTAAGAAGATTGCCACCAATAGCAGTCAATAAAAACAGTGCCAAAAATTTACTGGAGCCAAACATCGGCTCAGCAATTTGCCCAAAAAAGTACATGGCAAAGCAATTAAACAATAAATGCATCAAACCAATGTGCAAAAATGCACTACTTACCAAGCGCCAAGGCTCAAAACCCATGGTAAAGGGCAGTGCATTTGCGCCCCATTTGAGCAGCGCTTCTGTCGATGGATTATTGGCATCCATACCAGACAATACTTGTAAGATATATAAGCCAATAAAGCAGACCAATAATAGGGTCGTGACCGGGGCAGTTTTAAAAAGCTGTTGAATCGTCATAAAGCTGGGTTTTAGTTAAAAATGATGGGTAGAGTATAAAGGGTATGACTACCATAAAGAAAGCTACCAGCGCATTGGCGCGACATAAGGCAGCGCTGTTTTAAGATGTTCATACGTGCCTTTAACCAAAATATCATCACGCACTTGGTTAATGTCCGTATGACCACAAAACGCCATGGTAATATCGCATTCATTGTAAATCAGCTCAAGAGCGCGGCGCACGCCATCTTCGCCATAAGCGCCAAGACCGTATAAAAATGCGCGCCCAATCATCGTGCCATTGGCACCCAATGCCATGGCTTTAAGCACATCTTGACCAGAGCGAATACCACTATCAAGCCAAATCTCAATCTGACTGTTCTCAGCACGCACCGCTTGCACGATATCGCTAAGTGCAGCAATGGAGGAGGGCGCACCGTCTAGCTGACGACCGCCATGGTTAGAGACGACTAAGGCATCTGCGCCACTACGCGCGGCTAATACTGCGTCTTCTGGCTCCATAATGCCCTTGATGATTAACTTGCCGCCCCACATATCCTTAATACGTGCCACATCATCCCAGCTAAGCGCCGGGTCAAACTGCTCAGCCGTCCATGCGGATAACGATGAAAGGTCTTCGACATTCTTAGCATGACCGACGATATTACCAAAGGTGCGGCGCTTGGTGCCAAGCATATTCATGCACCATTCAGGTTTGGTCATCAAGTTTAAAATATTGGCAAGTGTTGGTTTTGGTGGCGCGGATAGACCATTTTTAATGTCTTTATGACGTTGCCCTAACACTTGTAAGTCAGCGGTTAAGATTAATGCTGAGCAATTGGCGGCTTTGGCGCGGCGGATGAGATTTGCCATAAATTCTTGGTCGCGCATCACATAAAGCTGAAACCAAAAGGGCGCACTGGTATGTTCGGCAACATCTTCAATGGAGCAAATACTCATCGTTGATAGTGAAAACGGGACGCCAAATTTTTCTGCTGCTCGTGCTGCATGAATCTCGCCATCTGCCCACATCATGCCCGTAAAGCCAGTAGGTGCAATAGCGACCGGCATTTTTACTGGCGAGCCAAGCATTTCGGTGGCAAGTGAGCGCCCTTCCATATTGACCAATACCCGCTGACGGAGCTTAATGCGATCAAAGTCCGTTTCATTATTGCGATACGTTGTCTGTGTCCACGACCCTGAGTCAACATAATCATAAAACATACGCGGTATTTTGCGTTGAGCCACTTGTCGTAGGTCTTCAATTTCGGTAATTTTGCTCAAATCTTTCATGAAATTTCCCTTAGTAACTTTCTAGCAAACTAACTAGAAAGCTGACGCTAGTATCAAGGATACGATAGCGTCAGCTTAAATACGATTGATGAGTTACGGTTGATTCGTTTACATGATTTCTCTTTTTGGTTTAACTTTCTAGTTTAAACATCAGCTTTATTTACCAGTGAAGGCGGTGTTTTTTTACTGGTGAGTGCCATAATTCCGAAAAATGCGATTGGCCAAATAACTGCCAAAATCCACCACCACATTTGCCCGAAAATAATACCCATGCCAATTAATCCGGCCTGAATGACATAATAAGTCATTGCTAGCAAGGTTTTGCGAATCACATAGCCTTCTTTGTCCATCATTCCAACTACGGCACAGGCTGCAACCACGTTATGCACCGCAATCATATTACCAGCTGCACCGCCCACTGCTTGTAAGGCGACCACTTGAGCGGCAAGGTTGCTATCAAAGCCAATTTGATTGGCAGTTGACCACTGGAAGTAGGAGAACATCATATTACTAACTGTGTTTGAGCCAGCGATAAATGCGCCCATTGCGCCAATCCATGGAGATACTAATGGCCATGCGTTTTGGAAGGCATCGGCTGCACTTTCGGCTAGTAATATAGGCATAGCAGGCAGCGCATTAGCGACGTCAGCAGCTGAACCGGAGTTAATAAATACTTGCACCATCGGCACTGAAAACAGTAGTGCAGGTGCAGCGGCAACCATGGTTCTAGCAGAATTGGTCCAACTGCGCTTCACCGCACGACCATTCATCTTAAACAATAAAATACACACTAAAGAGGTGATAATAAGAATAGTACCTGGAGAGTAGGCAAGCTGCACTTTACTAGAAATAGTCGTACCAAATAGATTACTAAATTCTACCGTCGTCAAATCCCCAGTTAAAAATGCTTTCAGGGGTGCAATGACGCGAGTCAAGATTAGTAGACCGATCACAATCAAATAAGGTGAGAATGCTCGAACTAATGAGAATTTTGGTGCGATTGAATCATCAAATTTTTCTTCAGTAAGGGTGCCGAGCCAATCTTTATCCCAGTTCGCACGCGGTGGAAAATGAAAGATTTCTTTTGGCATTAAAAAGCCACGTTTTGCTGCTGGCAAGACAATCATCAGTCCAATAAAGCCACCAACCAATGACGGGAATTCAGGACCCAAATATTTAGCCACTAAAAAGTATGGAATGGTAAAGCTAAGACCAGCAAAAATAGCAAATGGCCAAACTTTTAACCCTTCAACAAAGGAGCGCTTTGCCCCGAAAAATCGCGTTAAGAAACCACTCAATATCAATGGAATTAAAAACCCAACCAGAGCATGAATCAGACCGATATCACCGGTAATTTGTAGCAAGTAGTTTTCTGGCGTAAGAGGCGCAATAGCTTCGGTAATGTCTTGTTTATCACTAATACCGGTCCAAACTCCAAGCAACACTGGCGTACCAACTGCGCCAAATGATACGGGCGTTGACTGAATAATCAGTACCGCCATGACGCATGCCATTGCTGGGAAGCCCAATGCCAATAATAAGGGTGCACCGATAGCAGAAGGCGTCCCAAATCCTGACGAACCCTCAACCATAGAGCAAAATAACCACGCTACAATAATCGCTTGAATACGCCTATCGGGCGAGATATCCATAAATCCTTTACGGATAGCGACAATTGCGCCACCTTCTTTTAATGTATTGAGTAATAAAATGGCTGCAAAAACAATAAATAATAGAGTTAAGGCAACAATAATGCCGTTTACAGTAGCTGCTGCCACTTGCGCGCCACTCGTTTGCCATACAAATAAGGCCAGCAGAGCGGTAACTAAGTAGGCTGCACTCATCGAATATTTTGCCGGTAGCCGCATGATTACTAGCAGTACCAGCACGACTAAAATAGGCGCTAAGGCCAAAAAGGTATACATTATTTACAATCCTTGTTAATAAATGCCGTTTAAAGAGAAACAGTTAGAGCGTAAAAATTTATTGTTATTAGGGTTAGGGTGCCTGAAGCACATGTTTTTATGATGGTTTATTTTTAATTAATTTTTGTGGTGATATGACTCCTAAAAAGCGGTTTTTTATCAGGGAATCTGCTAATTCAACGATAAATTAAACATAACAAAAGTCGGAAAAATATACCAGTTAATAATGATAGAGCATACATATTCATACAAATGGTCAGATGAACATAATTAAGCAAGGTAACTGTGCCATCTTATAGGGTTGAAAAGACGGATAAAATTTACGTTATTTGGACTTATATTAATTGCTGCAAATCCATAACTGAAAAGGGATAATTTAAGCGACGATTTTGGGTGATTAATACTGGAATAGTCGTGGCAAATGTCATCATTAAGGACTCATCAAACTCCGCAATATCAACCAGCTGATAGGAGATTGGATACACTGCTTGTAAATTTCGTAAAATTTCTTCAGCTTGGTCACACAAATGACAGCCAGATGTACCAAGTAATAGCCAATCATAGTTATATTTATCGCTATCAAAATCAGGTAAGGCATCGATAATATCCGCCCGTAACGACTCTATATAGCATTTATCACCATTATCTGTATTTAAATTTGGGCTCATATCTGTACTCGAATTTTTGCTATACATATTTATTGTCTTTATAAAAACGACTATATTAAAAGTCGTGACATTAAAAGGCGTGGCGTTAGAAAACGTTATCAAAGTTCAATAACGTCCATGATTATTAACATCGATGTTATCGACATCATCAGGTTGTCATAATAAAGAAAGCGGGCAATTAATGACAGCGATTGTAAGATTAGGTAAGATAGCCTTCTGTTTACATGCCTATTACGCTCATAAATTTTTTGCCGCTCCATACTAT
This sequence comes from Psychrobacter sp. GP33, assembly GCF_014119005.1. Taxonomy (GTDB): domain Bacteria; phylum Pseudomonadota; class Gammaproteobacteria; order Pseudomonadales; family Moraxellaceae; genus Psychrobacter. The sequence continues at coordinate 214,453 of NZ_JACGYX010000001.1, forward strand.
AGATAGCGGTGCCCCCTTTTTTTAGCTGATTTAGCCTCCAACCTCTCGGATATTGTACGCATGACAAGTATTGGCAAATTATTCAAACGACTGTTATTAGTAGCGTTATTATTGATAGTAGCCTTTCATGTGTTGGTCGCAGGATTGCTGTTGATGTGGAAGACGCAGCCGATTGATAACAGTATGTTTATGCTGTCCCACAGATTAAAAGGCGGTAGCGTTACGCAGCAGTGGGCAGATTATGATGCGATAGCCAAATCTGCCAAGCAAGCGGCAATTGTCAGTGAGGATTCCAAATTTAGCCAACATAATGGCTTTGACTTGGATGGCATTGAGGCTGCACGTAAAAAGAATGAGGCGTCCGGTAGTATGTCTGCAGGTGGCTCGACCATTACCCAGCAGCTGGCAAAAAATTTATTTTTAACCTCGCATCGTTCTTACACGCGTAAAGCTGAAGAAGCTATTATTACGGTTATGATTGAAACATTATGGAATAAACAGCGTATTTTAACGGCCTATTTAAATGTGGCAGAATTTGGTGAGGGTATTTATGGCATTGATGCCGCTGCGCACCATTATTTTAATAAATCGGCTGCCACGCTTAATCGCGATGAATCAGCGTTATTGATTGCCATGCTCCCCAATCCCAAGTATTACGGCAAAAATAAAGGCGATAAACGCCTGCGTAATAAGCAACGTATTATCAAAAGACGCATGAATAACGCTGTCTTACCACAAGCAGTCTAAATTTTATGAAAGTTATTTTCATTTAATCAACGACAAAGCAGGCAGTTAGGTCTAAAATAGATGAAATTTTAAAAAATCTACTATAGAAAAGTAATTTTTTGAAAAACTGCTAATGCCAAGGGTGGTAGTACCGTTACGATAGAAAATAGGGGAGAAGTTGCATGACCAGCGCAAGTAATGACCACAGTGAAAACATGATCAATAAACAGTCAGTAATAGAAAACGTGTCAAAAAGTAATCAGGTAGAAACCAATTTAAGCGGAAAAATTCACAACAGTCAGAATAAAAGTAGTGGAGATGTGAGTAGCATTGCACCTCATCAAGATAAGACAAACACTATTGACAAGCCCGAAGTTAAAAATCCTAGCATCGACGAACCAAGTACCACCAAGCCCCTTCAAATTGATGATAAACCGCTAGCCACGAAAAAACCTGCTCCCAGCACACCTGCAAAACCAAAAGCCGTGAGAAAGCCCAGAACAACCACGAAAAAACCTGCATCATCAGCTAAAACGCTTAGTACCGTTACTAAATCTGCTTCCCAAACGACAGCTAATCCTATAAACAACATTACAAGCAAACCAGCAATGACTACCACACCGAAACCATTAACGACCGCATTAGCCACTATTTCGTCAAAAGCAAGTTCAAAATCATCTGCCACCTCGAAATCATTAGCATTGACGACAACGAATAAAACTACGCCAGCAAATACATTGACTAAAATTGCATGGCAGCGCCTAGAAGATGGTACGTATTCGCCAAACAGTTATATTCATCGTGATTTGTCATTGTTAGCCTTTCATCTGCGCGTTTTAGCTCAAGCGGCGAGTCCACGCCATCCGCTATTAGAGCGCCTCTTTTTCTTGATTATTTTCTCCTCCAATATGGATGAGTTCTTTGAGATTCGCGTTGCTGGCATCATGCAAAAGCTTAGTGTAGGTAATGTTGCTGATACCCCGCACGGTATGCGCCCAAGTGAAGTGCTTGATGAGATTTCAGCTATTACGCATAAGGCAATTGCTGAACAATACCGTATTCTGAACGAAGATATTTTGCCAGCGTTAGCAAAACAAGATATTCGCTATCTTAAGCGTGATGAGTTAAATGCAAAACAGTCAGCGTGGATGAAACGCTATTTCATTGAACAAGTATCACCAGTACTAACGCCAATCAGTATCGATCCTGCGCATCCTTTCCCAAGACTGGTTAATAAGAGTCTGAACTTTATTGCCACGCTAGAAGGTAAAGATGCTTTTGGTCGTGATATTAATTTGGCAATTGTACCTGCACCGCGTAGTTTGCCGCGTGTAATTCGCTTACCAGATGAACTGACTGGTGGTAAAGAGCACCATGTCATGCTCTCAGCAATCATACATGAGCATATCGGTGAATTATTCCCGGGCATGAACGTCACTGGCTGTCATCAATTTAGACTGACGCGTAACGCGGATTTAGATTTAGCTGATGACGTTGATGATATTGCTAAAGCCCTTGAAGGAGAGCTTGAAAACCGTCGTTTTGGTGACAAAGTGCGCCTTGAAGTCACGACCGATTGCCCAACGCCGATTAGTGATTATTTGCTTGAAGAATTTGGCTTGCACAACAATCAATTGTACCGTGTCAATGGGCCGGTTAACATAACGCGGCTGTTGTTTGACTTTAATTTGCCAGATTTACGTTATCAGCCCTTTACCCGTATTGTGCCAAAAGCCTTCCGCCGTGATATAGATAAGCTGGATAAGACCACCAGCATGTTTGCTGCCATGCGTAAAGGCGACGTATTGGTTCATCATCCTTTTGATTCCTTTACGCCTGTGATCAACTTATTATGGCAAGCAGCAAATGACCCCAAAGTCTTAGCTATTAAGCAAACCCTTTACCGCTCTGGCACCAACTCTGAGATTGTCAAAGCCCTCGCTGCAGCAGCGCGTAATGGCAAAGAAGTCACCGCTGTGATTGAGCTGCGTGCCCGCTTTGATGAAGCGTCTAACATTGCTGTTGCCAACTTTTTACAAGAAGCGGGCGCGGTCGTAGTTTACGGTATCGTTGGCTACAAAACTCATGCCAAATTGATGCTGATTGTACGCCGTGAAGACAATCGTATTCGCCGCTATGTGCATCTAGGCACTGGTAACTATCATGCCGCTAATGCAAAAGTGTATACCGACTATGGCTTATTCACCGCTGACCCTGATATCTCAGAAGACGTGCATAAAATCTTTCAAGAACTGACTGGTATGGGCAAACCTGCTAACCTTAAAAAGTTGCTCCACGCCCCATTTACGCTACATGACAAGCTTATCAGCTTTATTGATGATGAAATTGCTCATGCTAAAGCCGGCAAGCGTGCTCATATTATCATTAAAGTCAATGCACTCACTGAACGCCGTCTGATCGACAAACTTTATGACGCCTCGCAAGCTGGAGTAACGGTTGAGCTGATTCTGCGCTCTATCTGCTGTTTGCGCCCGCAAGTAAAAGGGTTATCAGAAAATATCACTGTGCGCTCAGTGATTGGACGCTTTTTAGAGCATACTCGCGTGTATTATTTTTATAATAATGGCGACGAGCGCATGTACTGTGCCAGTGCCGATTGGATGGATCGCAACCTATTTCACCGGGTCGAAGTTGCCTTCCCAATTGAAGATAAAGGATTATTCAAACAAATCTATCATGATGGATTGCTCAACTATCTAAAAGATAACACTCAATCATGGGCACTTGATGGCAATGGTGATTGGCAACAAAATCAACCGGCGGTCAATGAGCCGGTACACATTGCCCAAGACCATCTGTTGAAAGTCATTAATCGAGTTGGCGAATAAAATAGTGATCAGTCAGATATATAGTGGTTAGAAGAATAACTAGCGCCATATAAATAGGAATTCATTCTAAATTTTAATGACTTGCTAACATGATAAAAGCCAAGCTCAGAGTACCATCTGAGTTTGGCTTTTTTACGTCTAAAATTTGATAAGGATTGTTTTTTACTATAGAAAAATTAGTAAATGTCGGTTACAAACTGTGTTTGAACCTCACACATACTCACATATTGACACCGCAGTACACTAGTTTAGTATACAACGATATCTTTATAATCAATATTAGCTAAAAGTTATATTTAATAAAGCAGCTAAAAAAACAATAGATAAAGGACTAAATAATGAGTACTACTACTAATGATATTTCAGATATTAAGCAAGCCGCTAACAATGTGAATGTTGAGAAAATAGAAGAGAACTTACAAGATAGAAATCTGATTGAGGAACCAGAGTCATTAACTGAAAAGCAAAAAACGCCATTCATTGATGAAGAAACACGAACAGATAATTCATAATAATTCTTTATGCTCTAGAAATTATCCAAAGAAAAATAAATTATAAAAATCCAATTAACTATAAATAAAGCATTATAAAAAATTATTCATAAGGAAATGTTATGACTACCCAAGTAAAGCAAACCAGAAATTCCGTTATAAATGAGAAAACTGTGAATAACGAAGAGCCAGTGCCTATTAAAGATCCTGCTGCTCTCGCACCGGATAATCCTAAAGATAGCTATGAAGGACGTAAGAATGAGCCTGACATAAAAGGTCCACAGCAAGAATCGCAAGAAACTGATGAGATTTATGCTGACCCTCGTAAAGAAGAGAATTTACCTGATGGTGGCAAAAACGTAGGTGATTTAAATGCTTATGATTTAAGTCAAAAAGGGAATGAAATCTAAGAAAGAAAAAGAGTGAACAAATAAAGATAGGTATGTGATATTTAAAAAATAATGTTCTAAGTGAAATGGTGATGTAACCAAACAAAGAGACGAATATAGTGGTATCAGGGTTATAAATATAAACCAGAAAAGACACTAACGACGGTATGTTAAAATTTCCATAAGATGATGTTGAGAATATCGTGTCTTTACTTTCATTACTTTTAAGGATGATATTATGCAAACTAAAGATCCAGCATTAACCAAAACGCTTATCGTTGATGGCGATAAAGATAAGATCGCCCATCCTCATGTTAGCGAACATCACCGAGTGGTAGAAGTCATTCAGGATGATCTCCATCACAAAGGAACTGAAACACTTCAAGAAACAGTGTTAGGTACGTTGTACACTAGTGATCATATTTTTGATGAAGTTCTTCATGAGCATGATAGGAATCATCATCGTCAGCATGATGGAGCTCTAATTCATGATGATCCCGTTCATCAGGATATCGGTAACACCCAACACGAACGTAATGATCCTAAAAATACTGATACCTTCCAAGAAACAGTAGTAGGTTCAGGGTATATCGCTGATGACCATATAGTTGAGCATGATATAGGCAGTACGGAGAACTATAGAAACGAAAATACACTGGCTGGTGATAACTTAGGTAGAGATAAGGTAGACAGTGGATTTTTAGATAATGACCTTCAGCAAGGAAATGCAGTACATTTAGAGCATATAAACGAGGGAAATGAACCTGTCCTTCAGCCTGATAGACGTGACCAAGAGGGCAATGCATTTGATGATGGTATTAATGAACATAGTGTTGGCACTGAAGTTCCAAAAAGCGAACATATTAATGATATGAACCGTTATGCCAGTATTGATAACGCGCAAACTCGTGTACTTAACCCTGATGAAAAGTAACAAAATGCATTATTGTAAATAGAGGTTAATTTTAAGATAGAAATCACTAAGGTGGAGATTGATAATCAATAAGTTAAATAGTTATATGAAAAAAAATAGTGTAAAAAAGCACAATAGCGCTGATAGATTCAATCTCAGTCCTGTTGTGCTTTTTTATGCTACTTATTAACGGTACTTTATCAGTGATATTTCAGAAAAATTTAAAAACCCCTTATATTTTATTCGGGTTCGCCACTATGAAACCTTAGCTCATTATCAGGTCTTGAGATTAGCTCTAATTCTACCTCTTTAAAAAAAGCCACACGCTCATCAATATTATCTGTAGATAAGGATTGCGCTAGCGTTAGATAATCCTCAAAATGGCGACTTTCAGATTTCAGTAGATAGCGATAGTATTTCGCTAGACGCGCATCGTCAATCACCTCCGCTAAAGCAGAAAATCGATCACATGAGCGCGCTTCAATAAACGCACCGATAATCAAAACATCTATCATAGCAGCAGGCTCATGGGTTCGCTTATGCTTTAGCATACCTTTAGCATAGCGCCCTGCACTTAGATACGCCCACGCTTGACCACGCTCTTTCATGATACCCAGAACTTGCTCATAATGCAGCATCTCCTCACGAATCAACTGTGCCAGCTTAGCCTGTAGCTCATAAGAGAACTCATAGCGGAACATCAAGTTCATCGCTGTACCTGCCGCTTTTTTTTCGCAATTCGCATGGTCTTGAATGATTAACGGTAAATTAGCCAGTGCCGCTTCTATCCATGTTTGTGAGGTTCGACTTCCCAAAAAATTATAAATAGGCGAGAGGTCGATTTTGATTGGCGTTCGTAGCTGAGCAATATCTATACTGTCTTCTGTCTGCAAATCTGTAGCTACAATACTGGAGTGCTGAGTATTCATAATCTTATACGCTTATATTAAAAATCATCATGTAAAAACTAAGTCAGTTTACCTCAACCACTATTTTTCTTATGCTAAAAAATAACATTTTATATAAAGATAAATCGAAATAGAGCAACAACAATTGTATTAATAAATAATATTTAATTATAAATAGTCATCGTAATGATTACTTACAGTTTATCTTTACTCATTAGTCACCCTATAAGCTCAGTAATATAATGCTGTCAAAGCTATACTCACTCTAAACTATCATTATTATATAATCCCATTATTTATCTTATGAATGGCAATTGCTTGTTAATTTTCTTATTTGATAGTACGATATATTTTGTTTATGATACGTTTTGTCTTACTATGGGTTGTTACCTCATTATTACTAACCGTTATTATTATTAACTATAATAAATCGCTCGACAATTATGTAATACATCAATACGTATTAATAGCTAAGTATATTAGTCATCACTGAATACTAGGCACTAAATACTAAGCGTTTATTATTTCAAACAGCCGACGCAATAAAATACCTGCACGACTCCTCAAGAACCGATAAGGACATCATTATGAGCCAGGCTTCTCACGCTAATCGTATCCAAAAAGGCATTCTTGCCATCGACCCTTTAATGTATGACTTTATTGAAAATGAAGTGCTGCCAACGGTCGGCGTCGATTCGGAAAGTTATTGGGCGGGTTTTGAGAAGGTCGTCAAAGAATTGACACCGCGAAATAAAGCACTACTGGTAACTCGTGATGAGCTGCAAGCTAAAATTGATCAGTGGCATCTCGACCATCCTGCCAAAAATGGTGAAATTGATTATCCTGTATATAAGCAATTTTTAAAAGATATCGGCTATTTGCTACCAGAAGGTGATGATTTTTTGGTCAGTACCGGAAATGTCGATAAAGAAATTACCGATATTGCAGGACCGCAGCTTGTTGTGCCGGTGAAGAATGGTCGCTATGCGCTAAATGCCACTAATGCACGTTGGGGCAGTCTATACGATGCGCTTTATGGCACAGATGTTATTAGTGAAGATAATGGTCAAGAGATTACTCGCGCTTATAACCCAAAACGCGGTGCTGCTGTAGTAGCCTACGCTAAAAATTTCTTAGATGAAAATTTTACCCTTGCTTCAGGTTCGTATAGTGATGTGACCGATTTTGATGTAATAGACGGTAAGCTTGTCTTAACTCAAGGCAATAGCCATACCACGCTGAAAGACCCCAGCAAATTTGTGGGTTATGTTGGCGAGGCGAGTAGTCCAACAGGTATCTTATTAAAAAATCATAACTTGCATGTCGAAATTCAGATTGATGCCAATAATCCGATTGGTAAAGACGACCCAGCATTTATTAAAGATGTCTTACTTGAGTCCGCTATCAGCGTGATTCAAGATTGTGAAGATTCCGTTGCTGCTGTTGATGCTGATGGTAAAGTTAAGGTGTATCGTAATTGGCTTGGTCTTATGAATGGTACGTTGGAAGATACCTTCAAGAAAGACGGCAAAATACAAACGCGTAAACAAAATCCAGATCGCGAATACACCACACCAGAGGGTGGCAAGCTGGTGTTACCCGGTCGTGCGCTGTTGCAGATTCGCAACGTTGGTCATTTGATGCAAAATCCTTCTATTCTCGTTGATTTAGGTAATGGTCAAGAAGAAGTCTTTGAAGGCATTATGGATGCACTAATGACGCCGCTTATGGCATTAAATGATATCAGAGGGAAAACCGAGCGACCAAATTCGCGTACTGGCTCTATGTATATCGTTAAGCCAAAAATGCACAGCCCTGATGAGGTCAAGTTCGCTAATGACTTATTTAACGCCTCTGAAGACGTTTTAGGGTTACCTCGTTATACGGTTAAAATGGGCATTATGGATGAAGAGCGCCGGATGACGGTGAATCTAAAAGAAGCCATTCGTCAAGCTAAAGAGCGCGTTATTTTTATCAATACTGGCTTTTTGGATCGTACCGGCGACGAGATACACACCAGTATGAACGCAGGACCTTTTGTACGTAAAATTAAGATGAAAGAGCAAGTTTGGATACCTGCTTATGAGCAATGGAACGTAGACATTGGACTGGACGTCGGCTTGCAAGGTCATGGGCAAATTGGTAAAGGCATGTGGGCGCGTCCTGATGACATGAAAGAGATGATGGAGCAAAAAATTGCCCATCCACAGGCGGGCGCTAATACAGCATGGGTGCCATCACCAACGGGCGCAACCTTACACAGCATACACTACCACATGGTCGATGTAGCTGATGTACAAAGCCGTCTAAAATCTCGTAAACGCGCCAATATAGATGATATTCTGACCATTCCCTTGGCTAAAGATACTTATTGGACTCCTGAAGAGGTACGAAACGAGCTTGAAAATAATGCACAAGGCATCTTAGGTTATGTGGTGCGTTGGGTAGACCAAGGCATTGGTTGCTCGAAAGTACCTGATGTCAATAACGTCGGTCTTATGGAGGATCGTGCAACGTTGCGTATCTCGAGTCAACATATTGCCAACTGGTTGCTTCATGGTATCGTCAGTGTAGAACAGGTGATGGAAGTGATGAAACGTATGGCAAAAGTCGTTGATGGGCAAAATGCTAATGACCCAAACTATAAGCCAATGGCTACTGATTTTGACAACTCCATTGCTTTTAAAGCGTCTTGTGATTTGGTGTTTAAGGGTCGCGAACAGCCGAGTGGCTATACTGAGCCACTACTACATCATGCCCGTCGTGCGTTAAAAGGCAGCTTATAAATTGAGATTTTTCTAGACTAAAATGATTATTAATTAAGACAAAAACGTTTTCAGTCTTTTGGTTATCTTATCATCTTACAAGATTGAAATCGTTATTCTGAAATGACTGTAAAACCACTATTCGCTTCGGCGAGTAGTGGTGTTTTTTTGAGCTTTTATTTGCGCATTCTCTGCTTTTGCAGGCAGGTTTTAACAAGATAATAGTGCAGTTTTTAACACAGACATGACGCTGCAAATCTAAAAAAGTGTTGCAAATTATGTCAAAGTTGTTATCCTAGTAGTTGAAGTATGAGTTTGGTAACGGATGTTACAATCTAGAACGTTAAAGACTTACCTTTACATAATAGTTACATTTTTAGTAGGCATTATGTACGTTAAAGTTTTTTTCATCGGATGGTAATAGCACTTCGCCACACTTGTTGCTGACCGAACTCGGTAGCCAGTTACATATTATATCTTTGAGGATTTGTGACGATACCATTATGGGCATTCGCTAATTAAAGCCCGTCTATTACTAACATTGTAAAGTGGAGATATCCCATGAAAAAATTACTTCTAGCTACAGCAGTTGCTGCTCTATCTGTATCTGCAGCCAATGCAGCACCAACGTTCTATGGTAAAGCTTTTGTAGCTGCTGACTATATTAACGCTGAATTTGATGGCCCTGATGGTAACATGTACGATGAAAGTACAGTAGAGATCAACTCTCATTCTTCACGCTTAGGCCTTAAAGGCTCTGAAGCTATGACAGCTAACACTGATGTCATCTATCAGTTAGAGTATGGTACAAGTATCACTGGTGATAACGCTACTTTCACTAACCGTGATACATTCCTTGGTATAAATAACAAGCAGTTCGGTGAGTTCCGTGCTGGTAAAAACCAATCAACGCTAGCTCGTATCGACAACGTTGTTGTGAACGAAGGTTACTGGGATAACCTAGGTCAAACTGTAAATGAGAAACAAACAATTGCAGCGTTAAACATGGCGGATAGTAATCGTCTTCCAAGCTCAATCATTTGGACTGCACCAAAGTACAATGGTTTGCCATTACAATTGTCTGCAATGTACAGCTCTAATGATGTAGATGGCGATAACTCTGATGACTCAGGTTTCGGTGTTGCCATGTTGTTTGATCAAGGTACTGGCTACACAGCTGGTCTAGCTTATGATAAAGATCAAAATATCGATGGTGATATCATCCGTGGTACCGCTACTGTAGATCTAGGCAAATACATAGCAGCGCCTGTAAATTTAGGTGCCTTATATCAAGTAGCTGACTATAATCAGGGTTCTTCTAAAGAAAAAGGTTTGGTGGTTAGTGCTCAGATGGCTCTAGCAAACTTTGCCCGTCCAGCATCTGTATATGCACAATACAACAAAACTGACAATCTAAATGGTCTTAATAACGCTGATTCAAATCAGATCGTTGTTGGCGGCAAATACTTCTATAAAGACAACATCATTGCTCATGCCTATGCTGGTCTAAACAAAGCTGACAATGTACAGTACAATCCAGCCGAACTTACAGTTTCACCACGAGGTGACGCTGAAGTATTAGTAGTTGGTACTGGTCTAGAATACAAATTTTAATATTTATATAAGAAGATATTAAGATTTGACTAAAAAAGCTCATCCTCCGGGGTGAGTTTTTTTATTACTCATATTCACCTCTAATAACTCATATCCTATGCGATAGATAATGAAGATAACATAGGTAAAAACTAGACTTCTTAAAAGTCTAAAAACATGACTTCTCAGTAAAGATTCATCTTTATTGTGTGCCAACGTTTTTAAAATATTACCAAAATTGTTATACTTGTTACTAAAGTATTAGTTTGGTGCTCGTGTTTACTAATATGGTGCATTGGTAATCTTTTAGCAAAACATCAACATTTCATCTAGACGTCATAATGAATTGTCACACTGATACTTATCCAAACCGATAAAGCGCTTATTATAATCAGCGACTACGTCGTGCATGATAGGCGTACCTTTAGAGTCTGCTCCTGAAGTTAGCTCCTTACTAAAATCGTAAAATTGAGACATACCCATGAAAAAACTAATATTGACCTCAGCCATTGCGGCTTTAACCATATCAGCTGCGCACGCTAAGCCAGAGTTTTATGGTAAAGTTTTTGCTACTGCTGACTATATTAATTCTGAAGCAGATGTGAAAAACCGACTTGCTGCCGATGAGCGAGTTGAAGCGTTGAATGATTATGATGAAAATGCGGTAGAGATTAACTCGCATTCCTCACGCTTAGGACTTAAAGGGTCTGAAGCAGTGACTGACAATACGGACATTATTTATAAGCTCGAGTATGGCTTTAGTGTTGATGGTGATAAAAGTGATTTTAAAAGTCGAGACACCTATATTGGGGTTGCCAATAAAAAATTAGGCGAATTCCGTGTGGGTCGTAACTCAACAGTGCTCGATAATGTGAATAACGTCACGTTGACTGAGGGCTACTGGGACAATTTAGGTGACGGTAAGCTTAAAAGTGAGAAAGAACTTCGCGCGCTCAATATGTTGGATGATTCACGTCAAAATAGTTCTATTGTATGGATTGCGCCTAAGTATAAGGAGTTACCACTAGAGCTGGCCTTACAGTATGCTGCTGACGAAAATTTTGAAGACTCTAACAATGGCTTTGGTGCGTCATTGATGTTTGATCAAGGCACTGGTTTTACAGCGGGTCTTGCTTATAGCAAAGATATGGATATTAATGGTGATATTAACCTGCTAAATACAACAGATCCAAAGAAAAAAAATAAAGTAGATTACGGTGGTGATGTTATCCGTGCTACCGCTACTGCTGATTTGAGTAAATACATTGCTGCACCGATCACAATGGGTGTCATGTATCAGCAGGCGGATTATGACTTTACTGGTTCTACTAAAGAGAAAGGTCTAGTAGTCAGTGGTGAAATGGGTCTCACGAATTTTGCGAAGCCAGCGTCTGTTTATATGCAGTACAACAAAACCGATAATCTAAACGGCTTTAATGATTCGAATTCAGATCAAATTGTTTTAGGTGGCAAATACAAGTTTAAGAAAAACATCATTGGTCATGCCTATGTTGGTCAGAATTCAGCGGATTATGTAGCAGTTGGCAAAGTAAACAAAATCAATGATAAAGGTAACGAGAAACTTGAACGTTACGACATCATTCGCTCCGATATTAATGTGTTTGCAGTCGGTGGTGGTTTAGAATATAAATTCTAATTTGCCACTAAACTTGTTAATTTGTTAGAATATCGTGATAAAAACTCATCCTTCGGGGTGAGTTTTTTACGATTACCTTTTAAATGTTTGGTAAGACAGCTTAGGTAAATACTAAAACCTAAGAGTTTGAAAGAGTTTGTGCTTTTGCCCTATATTTTGTGGCGTATTTTTAGTAAAATCCTTCTTTACCAATTACCGATAGAGTGCTATGACCAAGTTTATATTTGTGACCGGTGGGGTAGTGTCCTCACTAGGAAAAGGTATTACTGCCGCTTCTCTTGCTGCAATCCTTGAAGCCCGTGGTGTGAGCGTGACCATGACCAAAATGGATCCGTATATCAACGTCGATCCGGGTACGATGAGTCCATTTCAGCACGGTGAAGTATTCGTCACTGAGGATGGCGCGGAGACGGATTTAGATTTGGGCTATTACGAGCGCTTTTTGCGCCACTCAAAAATGAGTAAGAGTAATAACTTCACCAGTGGTCGCATTTATCAAAACGTGCTGAATAAAGAGCGCCGCGGTGAATATTTGGGCGGTACGGTGCAGGTTATTCCGCATATTACTGATGAGATTAAAAGCAAGATTATTGCTAGTGGCGTGGGTTACGATGTTGCTATCATTGAAATTGGCGGTACGGTTGGCGATATTGAGTCACTACCCTTTATGGAAGCAGTACGCCAAATGCAAGTAGAGCTGGGCCGCAATCGTGCCATGCTGATGCATTTAACTCTTGTTCCTTATATTGCCAGTGCGGGTGAGACCAAAACCAAGCCAACTCAGCATTCGGTGAAAGAGTTGCGCTCTATTGGTCTGCAACCAGATATCTTGATTTGTCGATCTGAGCATGAAATATCGCTGGATAATCGCCGTAAAATCTCGCTATTTACCAACGTTGAAGAACGTGCGGTCATCATGTGCGAAGATGCGAAAAGTATTTATCAGATTCCACGCACACTGTATGAGCAAGATTTGGATGATTTGATTTGTGAGCGTTTTGGACTTGATGTACCTGAAGCAGATTTAAGTGATTGGGATAAAGTGGTCGAAGCCCAGCTTAATCCAGAATCTACGGTAACTGTAGCGATGGTCGGTAAATACGTTGAGTTGCCGGATGCTTATAAATCGATTAATGAAGCTCTGCTCCATGCTGGTATTACTCACAAAGCGGCGGTTAAGATTGATTATATCGATGCTGAGCGTTTAGAAGATGATGATAGCTTGCTTGCACGCTTGAATGATGCCGATGCTATCTTAGTTCCCGGTGGTTTCGGTGAGCGCGGCACGATGGGTAAAATGAAAGCCATCACTTATGCGCGTGAGAATAAAGTTCCGTATTTAGGCATCTGTCTGGGTATGCAGTTAGCCGTTATTGAGTATGCGCGTAATGTGCTTAACATTGATGCCAATTCATCTGAATTTGATCGTAAAACCGCTGAGCCGATTATTGGTCTGATTACCGAATGGTTAGATGAGCGTGGTGAATTGCAAATCCGTAGTGATGATTCAGATTTAGGTGGCACCATGCGTCTGGGCGCACAGCAAGCAGAATTGGTTGCCGGTAGCAAACTTGCGCAGATTTATGGCGCGACCAATATTACTGAGCGTCATCGCCATCGTTATGAGATGAATAATCGCTATATTGAACCATTAGAACAAGCAGGCATGACCATCTCAGGTTATTCAGCCAAGCAACATTTAGTGGAAGCGGTCGAGTTGGCTGACCATCCTTGGTTTGTTGCGGTTCAGTTCCATCCGGAATTCACCAGCTCGCCACGTGGCGGTCATCCATTGTTTAATAGCTTTGTTAAAGCGGCAAAAAACTACAGTGCCAGCAGATAATATTGAGCTATTGACTGCTATCAACTAGATACAGCAAGCATAATAAAAAGACCAATCTTCGGATTGGTCTTTTTTTAATTAAAATTTACCCTAGATAGTTTTAATTATATAAATACTCGTTTTTGATTACTTGCTGTTTATGGCTAATTACGTTCCTGCACTTCTTTTTAGGCTGCTATCAGTTACAATATACGGAAGACAATTGATAACAATAAAGAGGGCAGTGTTTTATGGATAATTTAATTACCGCGCAGTCGCATATTGAACTACATACGCCTAATAATGAGCGTGCTATCAATATTGGTAATGACCAACCTTTTGTATTGTTTGGCGGTATGAATGTCTTAGAATCAAAAGAGTTGGCGTTTGAGATTGCTGAGCAATATATTGATATTTGCCAACGTTTAGGTATTGGCTATGTATTTAAAGCCAGCTTTGATAAAGCCAATCGTTCAAGCTTGACCTCGTTTCGCGGTCCTGGTTTAGAGCAAGGTATTGATTGGCTTGGGCAAATTAAAGAAAAATATCAAGTGCCGATTATTACGGACGTTCATGAACCGTATCAAGCAGCACCAGTTGCCGAAGTTGCTGATATTATTCAGCTGCCTGCATTTTTGTCTAGACAGACAGATTTGGTGGAAGCAATGGCGAAGACGGGCGCGATTATTAATATTAAGAAGGCGCAATTTTTAGCACCTCATGAGATGCGCCATATCATGAATAAATGCCTTGAAGCCGGTAATGACAAGCTTATCTTATGCGAGCGTGGCAGTGCCTTTGGTTATAATAATCTGGTCGTTGATATGTTGGGCTTTGATACCATGAAGCAGATGAATGTGCCAGTCTTCTTTGATGTGACGCACAGTCTGCAGCAACCTGGCGCACGTAGTGACAGCGCTGGCGGTCGTCGTGAGCAGATTACCACTCTTGCACGTGCGGGTATGGCAACAGGTTTAGCGGGACTATTTTTAGAGGCGCATCCCAGTCCTGAAACTGCAAAATGCGATGGACCTTGTGCGCTACGCATGAGCCAGTTAGAACCCTTTTTGCAACAGATAAAGCAGATTGATGACTTGGTAAAAGGTTTTGATGTGTTAGATACGCAATAAAAGTTAAAGCAGAAATTTATACATTAATACCCATAAAAGGAGACTAGGATGGCAATTCAATTGGCACAAGTCAGTATTGATAATATCGATGATGTTGAGGGACTAGAGAGCATTATGACGGCGCTCAAAAACATCACAGGGGTAAGCGCGATTGAGTTGGACCCTGCGAATAATATCGCGACTGTATGCTATGAAGATACCGATACTAGCATTCATGCGCTGACAGCAGCGATTAGCATGGTGGATTATGTGACTCAACCATTTCCAATCGATTCTCCACAGAACCCTCATTATCAGGGCTAAATAACAACTGACTATTAATAACCAATCATTAACTGACTATAAGGAGCTTATAATGGCAGAGCAAATGCGAGTACTTAACATTGATGGTATGACTTGCGGAGGCTGTGTTGCCAGTATTTATAGCGCAACTGCTGATATTGATGGATTACTGACCATGAGTATTGAACTGACAGATAATCAAGCGACTATCAGCTATGATGACAGTAAAACCGATGCTGAAACCATCGCTGCGGCAATTGAAGATGCTGGCTTTGATGTCACCATCGCTCAAGCGTAATTCGTATGCACATTAAAAAACCAGCTGCTTTAGCTGGTTTTTTAATATTTTATTTTGCTAAAAAATTACCGTGATAACACGTCACTTCACAAGTGTTTATCCGCTATGAGATAGGTTTTTACTATAAGATGTCTCGTTTTAAATAAGATTGACTTAAAAAGATTAGGTTTACTTGAAAAAAGAGGCTTTAACCTAATCTTGACAGATAATTGATGTATTTTTTCATAGCGCCGCGCAGTGTACCGCACCTCTCTATGTGTTTTTATTTTTTGACTTTGCTATAACGAGTTTTATTTATGAATGATTCCAGCCGCACTGACAGTGACCAAATCAGAGATCAGCCTTATGCCGTAGAGACGGATATTCAAGCGCAGACGCAATTGCAACCGCAGCGTGCGCATTTACAATTGGCGATTGAGGGTATGACGTGTCAGGCGTGTGCATCGAGAATCGAGAAAGTGTTGCATAAAAAGCCTGCTGTGTATGAGGCGAGCGTTAACTTCGCTGGCGAGACAGCGAACATTGATTATGACCCAACCCAAACCACGGCAGACGAGATTACCGCGTGGGTAAATAAAACTGGCTTTGTGGCAAATATGCAGGCAGCGGACGAGTTGTTTGCGCAAAATAATGAAGCGTCGGGTAAAAATTTGCCTTGGCGATTGATTGCCATATGGATATGTTTGCTGCCATTTTTAGTAGGCATGGCAGGTATGCTGACAGGTTTTGGCATGGCGTGGATGCCGCCCGTGTGGATACAGTTTGTTTTAGCAACGATCGTTCAGTTTGGCTTGGCATTACCCTTTTACAAAAGCGCGTGGGCATCTGTAAAAGGTGGTTTGGCTAATATGGATGTGCTGGTCGTCCTTGGCACAGTGACCATTTGGGCATATTCAACCTATATTTGGCTGACGCATGGCGACAGTAGTATGGGAAATATATTGCAGGACGCTGCGAATCATGGACCTGAGGTTTATTTTGAAGCTGGGGTGATGGTCATTGCCTTTGTACGTACCGGTAAATATTTAGAAGAACGCACCAAAAAACACAGCTTGAACAGTATCGATTTACTATTGTCTTTAACACCGGATAAGGTTGAGCAGCAGCAGCCAAATGGTGACTTTCATAATGTGGCGCTGACCGATGTGCAAGTGGGTGATATTTTGCGCGCTAAGCAGGGTAGCCGCGTTGCCACAGATGGTATTGTCATTGATGGTTCGGGCTACTGTATAGAAAGTCATCTGACAGGGGAATCTATACCGCTAAAAAAAGAAGAGGGTAGTGAGCTGCTGGCAGGTGCCTTGGTTGATAATGGCAGCTTGTTATACCGGGTTCGTGCCAAAGGTCGGGACACCAAGCTTGGAGATATGGTGCAAGCACTTAGTGACGCCCAAGGATCTAAAGCCAATTTGGCGCGACTTGCTGATAAAGTTACGGCGATATTTGTGCCCGTAGTTGTGACGATTGCCTTAATAACTTTTGCATTAACGTGGTGGCTCACAGGCATGGTAGATACTGCGTTAATGCATGCGGTGTCTGTATTGGTTATTGCTTGCCCATGCGCGCTTGGCTTAGCCACACCGGCAGCGATTATGGCAGGTATGGGCGTGGCAGCTCGGCACGGCGTTTGGTTTAAAGATGCGCAAAGTTTAGAGGCAGCGGGCGATATCGATACCGTGGTATTGGACAAAACAGGTACCCTTACTATTGGTAAACCGACCATCGTTGGTCAGGTAATGGTAGACAGTTCAATAGCGGTGAATGAGGTGCTACAGCTGGCTGCGAGTGTCGAGGTACATGCCAGTCATCCTTTAGCGACCGCATTGGTGCAGGCAGCAAGATATCGTAAGTTATCGTTATTACCCGTCACGGATATCAACGTTATTCAGGGCGCTGGGATTCAAGCAACTATTGACGGTCTTGGAGTCGTAAAAGTTGGCTCAGCAGAATTTGCTAATTTGACGTTACCAAAATTAATGCCTAAAGTCTGGAAGGTTGCCAGTACTGTGGCTGTGAGCATTAACGATGAGCCGTTAGGCGCATTCGCGTTAGCCGATGACCTAAAAGCCGATACCCCACAAGCGATTGCCGCGCTACAAGACGCTGGCATGCATGTGATTTTGATGAGTGGTGATAAGCAATCAGTAGTTGATCATATCGCTGGGCAATTGGGTATTCAAGCCGCGTATGGCAGCATGAGCCCGCGTGATAAAGCGACTCGTATTGCCAAATTACAAACCGCAGGACATAAGGTAGCAATGGCAGGCGACGGCGTTAATGACGCCCCGGCAATGGCAACCGCGGATGCCAGTTTTGCCATGTTCGAAGGGACAGATATCGCTCAGCATAGTGCCTCAGCGCGCTTGATGGGCGAGTCACTTATGCATATCGATGCTGCACAAAAAATTGCTCAAGCTACGGTACGCAATATTAAACAAAATCTGTTTTTTGCCTTTATTTATAACTGTTTGGGTATTCCGTTGGCAGCGTTTGGTTTTTTAAATCCAATGATTGCAGCAGCGGCAATGGCGTTAAGCTCCATCTCTGTATTAATGAATGCGCTGCGCTTAACTCAATTTACTACTGCGGTTGAAGGTCATGATACTGAAGTGATGAACGAAGTAATGGCTGAATCTGATGCTCATAAATAAGTATCGATTGATAGCTGATTAAAGGCAGTATAGCTTAGATGAAGGTGGGCGATGTTTTAGTGAATTTATGCTATGATGCCAAACATTATCAGCAAGTATTCTAATAACCCAAAGTTTATTTATTATTGAGTTTAACATTATAATAAATAGGCAGTTTGGGTGGTGATTTGCTGATTAATTTTTTATGCTATTGACCCTTTTTTATCCCATAAACCTGGCATGACCAAAGGAATTAACAAACATCATGTACGCTGAAGAAACCACAAACGTCACTCAAATTAAAGACATTCGCGCCCGTGAAATTCTAGACTCGCGCGGCAACCCAACGATCGAAGCCGATGTTATCTTAGCTGACGGCACCATTGGGCGTGCAGTCGCTCCTAGTGGCGCGTCAACTGGCTCACGAGAAGCGCTTGAGTTACGTGACGGTGACCAAGCCCGTTATATGGGTAAAGGCGTCAAAAAAGCAGTTGCTAATGTGAATAGCGAAATTCGCACTGCATTGATGAACACTGATGTTACTGAACAGCAGCGTCTTGATGATGCCATGATTGCCCTTGACGGTACCGAAAATAAAGACAATCTTGGTGCTAATGCTATATTAGCAGTGTCACTTGCTGCTGCTAAAGCTGCATCAAAATCACAAGGTTTGCCACTGTATCAATACATCGCAGACTTGCGTAACCAGACGTCACTCACCATGCCTGTACCAATGATGAACATCATCAACGGTGGTGAGCATGCGGATAATACTGTTGATATCCAAGAGTTTATGATTGAACCGGTTGGCTTTAGCAGCTTTTCAGAAGCGCTTCGTGCTGGAACTGAGATTTTTCATAGCTTAAAATCAGTATTAAAATCACAAGGTCTTAATACTGCGGTCGGTGATGAAGGTGGCTTTGCCCCTAACTTACGCAGTAATGAAGAAGCCATTACCGTTATCATGCAAGCCATTGAACAAGTTGGCTACAAGGCTGGCGAAGACATTCATTTAGCCCTAGATTGCGCGGCTAGTGAATTCTATAAAGATGGCAAGTATGTATTGGCAGGTGAAGGCAACAAATCGTTTGATAGCCAAGGGTTTTCAGACTACCTAGTAGGTCTTGCCCGTCAATATCCGATTATCTCTATCGAAGACGGTCTTGATGAGTCAGATTGGGATGGTTGGGCATACTTAACCCAGCAGCTTGGCGATAAAGTACAGCTGGTTGGTGATGATTTGTTTGTGACTAATCCGGCTATTTTACAGCAAGGTATAGATAAGCATATTGCCAATGCTATTTTGATTAAATTTAACCAAATTGGCACACTTTCAGAAACGTTAGATGCTATCTATTTAGCGAAGAAGAATGGTTATGCAACGGTCATCTCACATCGTTCAGGTGAAACTGAAGATACGTTCATTGCTGATTTAGCAGTGGGCACGGCAGCTGGTCAAATTAAAACAGGTTCACTATGCCGCTCAGATCGCGTTGCAAAATATAATCAATTGCTCCGTATTGAGCAGCAAGTTCGCGCCAGCTATCGCGGACGTGAAGAGTTTATCGGTTTACGTGGTTAGGCGCCTTTATTAATCTGGTTTTATATTATCTTTAGTCATCGTGTAATAGTTATACGATGGCTTATGATGCGATTAATGGTAAGTTTTTGATAAACAGACAACTTTATAATATTATTTTCATCGTTAGAGAATAATATTATAAAGCTTATTTTTATACAAGTCGGGTGAGCTATAGTCTATAGTAGTGTCACCTTTTTTTATTCTCATTTTTTAGTGTGTGGCGTTATTGTGATATGAAATATTTTAGCCAGCTTATGTTACTTGCTTTAGCCGTAGTCGTGCTATTAGGATTGCAATACCAATATTGGTGGGGTGAGAACGGTCGTTTTGCGCACAATGAGTTGCTGGCTGAAATTGATACGCAGCAACGATTAAATGGCAGTCAGCTTTCTGAAAATGATTTACTGCGTACAGACGTGAATGATTTAAAAAATGGTCTAGAAGCGGTAGAAGAACATGCACGTTTAGATTTAGGGCTTATCAAACCGAATGAAACTTTTGTGCAAGTATCCACGGCTTCCAGTATACAAAGTCAGTAGTGTTAATTACTTATATTGAGTATTCATAATGTTCATTATTTAGCACTCGTTGTGTTTATCAACTTCTTTTTCATTATCATCTAACCCTCTTCTCTTGGTCATTTAAGCGATTCACTCCACTTACGCATGATTGTTTTTCTAATAACGGATACTTACTGTGAGTAATGACCTATGCGTATAAATACTTCTCCTAAAGTACATGCCATGATTGTTGCTGCAGGTCGTGGTAGCCGCTTTGGGGCGTCTATTGCTAAACAATACGTCACCCTACAAGGACAAACCCTTCTTCAGCATAGTGTGGCTAGATTGGCAGGCAGTCATTATATTGATAAGTGTGTATTGGTAATTGCCGAAGATGACAATACGGCGCAGACGCTAAATTTTGCTATGCCTATTTATTATGCTACAGGAGGCGCTGAACGTTGGCAGTCAGTGTTGGCAGGTTTAGAAGCCGTCATTACTGGAGGAGCAGAAGCTGATGATTTAGTGCTGATACATGATGCTGCACGTCCAGCAGTGCCTTATCAGGATATCGAAGCGGTGGTAGCGGCAGCAATGCTGGAACCCTATGGCGCGATTTTAGCGACGCCCGTTGCTGATACATTGAAGCTCTCTCAGCATAGCGCTAACCATAACGTAAATGATTTAGCTGACTATGTTGAACGAACTATTGATCGCAGTGATATGTGGCAAGCACAAACGCCGCAAGTCTTTCGTGTGAATGAATTACGTAAGGTCTTGTCCTATGTTATTACTCATCATATGCACATTACCGATGAAGCCAGCGCTTTTGAACATCTTAATCTTCCCATTCGTCTAGTGGCTGGTAGCCGTCAAAATATCAAACTCACTTACCCTGAGGATGCAACCATATTAACCGCCATTCTTAATATCTAATCTCAATTCTAAACTTAGTGCTTATATTAATGATAGATGTATAGCAATATTCGTCTACTGTTAATAAAAGATCGCTATATCAAATGTGTTTACCTGTGCCTCACCATAAATACAACGATATAAGATACATTTGTTGGTTTACAAAAATAATTGTTGTATTATCGTAATAATTTGCTAAGTTAACTGAACTAATCTATGATGTAACTAAGTTAATACAATAACTATAATTGATTGATACTGCGATAATATACATAGCTGGTCCACAAACGAGGCTAGCATGATGTTATTTTCCGAGAGTTAGCAAGCGACTTGTTCACTCAAGTTGGCATCGAATAAGGAGAGGCTGGTTGTCAACATTTACTGATACTGACATTACCAACTCAGAAGTGGTAGATGTTTACCAGTTCATCTATATAAGCCGAATCACTTCTACAGGCTTATCAGGCGCTAGTACGTTAAATGATATTGCCGAAACTTCAATTAAGAATAATACAATCAACAATATTACCGGCATACTTTGTTATGGCAACGGCTATTTTTTTCAATATGTTGAAGGTACAGAACAAGCATTAACAAATTTAAAAAATCAGCTATTAATGGATGATCGACACAAAGATTTGCAGATGTTAGAGTTTTCAGAAATCAAAACGCGCCGTTTTGAGAACTGGTCGTTACGTTCAATTGTGCTTGAACAATGGCTATTTAAAGATCCCAATTTAAAAGCACTATTGCCATTAAAGCCTTATAGTTGGAATGCAGAAGACAGCAAAGTTTTCTTAGACTCGTTGCAACATTATTATGACAGTCAAGTCAAAGTAGAGGAGGTTGATATGCAACCTATTAAGTATAATGCGCTAGGTATTACACTATCTAAAGTTGTCGGTCAACATCAGGCATTCTTCTTAATTCAGACAGTGCTCGGTACGTTAATTGTGCTCGCCTTACTATGGTTTATGTTGGCAGATAAATTTTAGCAAAGCGGAACTAAGATTAACGACATTACTTATATATGCCAGAAAAAGTCAGCAAATTGCTGGCTTTTTGCATCTCTTCTTTCGTACTAAATAAGAATATGTAGTCAGAACCAACCGATTATATAAAACAATAGACCATAAAAAAACTCTCAAAACCTGAAAGGCTTTGAGAGTTTTAAAAAATATCATCAAAAATAATATTTTAATATATGGCGTCCCCACGGGGGTTCGAACCCCGGTTACCGCCGTGAAAGGGCAGTGTCCTAGGCCACTAGACGATGGGGACTAGTGATACTCCAGCTACTTTCACTGTTTACGCTGAAGTGGTGCACATAATAATAGGAAAGCTAAATACTGTCAAGCTATTTTCGAATATTTTTTGCAGTTAGGTATTTCTGCCGTCTTTTTGCCATTAAATATCTTTTTTTGATAGCACGACGCGGATGTAAGTCATTACTTTTTAAGTGATGGCGAATCCATAAAGAAGTACAAGCGCTAATAGTCAAAGCAAATAGCATATAACCAAAAATAGTGCCCCATAAAATATGATGCGGTTCCATAATAACGTCCTCCCTGACAATTGTCTTGCCGCAACAGAACTAACAAATATGATATAAATGACATTGAACTAAGCGAATTCTTTAAAATTTTAGAGCAACTTAATAATAAGTATAATTTAAAATAATAGAGCTATTGTTTAGTTATTGTTGTGAGCTGTCTGTATCGGTGATATCAGTGCTAGATGTGGCAACTTGTAAAGCGTTGGGTAACATCGGATAGTGATTGAGAATATGACAAAAAAGCTCCGCGGTTTTTTGTGTGTCATATAGTGCTGAGTGGGCATCATTCCCATCAAAGTCAAGCCCCGCAGCCTTGCAAGCGCGCGCAAGCACGGTTTGTCCAAAAGCCAAAGCAGATAAAGTCACGGTATCAAAAACAGAAAATTGATGAAATGGGTTATGATTTTTACTATTGGTACGCAGGACGGCAGCATTTAAAAAGTTTAAGTCAAAATGAGCATTGTGACCTATCAATACGCATTGACGGCAATCTTCTTCCTTACGTACTTCTTTTAGCCCTTTAAAAATTCGACGTAGTGCTATTTTTTCATCTTCGGCGATGGCTTTACGCATCGGATTATTGGGGTCAATGCCAGTAAAAGCTAGGGCACTTGGTTCTAAGTTTGCCCCTTCAAAAGGTTCAATATGAGCATTGAGTGCCTCTCCTGGATAGAAGATACCGTATTCGTTTAATAAAATAGGAATACAGGCAATCTCTAATAGGGCATCAGTATGCGCGTTAAATCCAGCAGTTTCGACGTCAACAACGACAGGCAGAAATTTGCGAAAGCGTTCTTTTAAAGCCATTGGTGCCAATGTTTCTGCCGCTGATTTTTCTTCATGAATATAAGCATTATTTGGCAAATGATCAGTAGCTGGGGAAGTATTATTTGAGGTGGTCATAACAAGTTAAATCGCTTATATCGGTTGAGCTGTATATTGAATAAATAATAGGCAAGTCTTACGTCATAAATAAACGCGATAATATAGACAATATGCTTATATTATCGCGCAGAGCAAAATACCTATTAGTCTTTAATAGACCAAGGTAAAGTTTCACCTGCCATAAGTGGCGTAAGGGTTGAGCCATTAAAGTAAGGATAATGTGTCGGTATTTGCATCGGAGTATTAATGAGGGTCACGGTATTGGTATTGACTGGCAGTCCATAAAACTCTGCGCCAAAACGACTAGTGAAGCCTTCTAGTTTATCAAGCTTGCCCACACTGTCAAAAGCTGTGGCATATAGCGGTAGGGCAGTCGCTGAACTATAGCAGCCAGCACACCCGCATGCTGCTTCTTTTTTATCTGTGGCATGTGGCGCAGAATCCGTACCTAAGAAGAACTTAGGGCTGCCACTAGTAGCGACAGCCAATAGCGCTTGCTGATGAGTGGCGCGCTTTAAAATGGGTAAGCAATACATATGCGGCTTGATACCACCCAATAGCATGTCATTGCGGTTGAGCATCATGTGCTGGGGAGTAATAG
Organism: Psychrobacter sp. GP33; assembly: GCF_014119005.1. GTDB lineage: Bacteria > Pseudomonadota > Gammaproteobacteria > Pseudomonadales > Moraxellaceae > Psychrobacter. The sequence goes on from NZ_JACGYX010000001.1 coordinate 238,944, forward strand.
TAGCGCCTATTCGGTTGCCTTGTGCCAATACAAAGTCGGCGGCATCGCTGGTGGTGATATGTTCAAGAACAATTTTAAGGGTGGGGAAGCTCGCTATAATTTTTCCCAATACTTCATCTAAAAAGCGCTTTTCACGATCAAAAATATCAACATGAGCGTGAGTTACTTCACCATGCAGCAACAAAGGTAAATTATATTTTTCCATCGCTGCAAAAACGTCAGCACAAGCAAGAATGTCGGTTACGCCATCGGCTGAATTGGTGGTAGCGCCTGCAGGATATAACTTAACAGCTTGTACGATACCTGATTTCGCTGCGATTTCGATATCTTGAACCGAAGTATGGTCCGTCATATACAAGGTCATGCGCGGATCAAAGGTTGCTTTACGGGCAGCACTGATATCACTGGTGGCAAGCTGCTGCATGATACGCTCACGATAAGCGCGCGCGTCATCGGCATTTTTAACAGGCGGTACTAAATTTGGCATGCAGATAACGCGGTTAAAACTGGTCGCGGCATGTGGTACTGTGGTCGCTAAAGCGGCATCGTCACGTAAATGGATATGCCAGTCGTCTGGCTGGAGAAGGGTTAACTCTTTAATCGGCTGGGTCATAGGAATCACGATGCTCTAATAGGTAAAATAGTCAGATAAAAAGGCGAGATAAAGGGGTTATAAGGGTTTTATAATGATAGCATTTAGTCAGTAGTTATAATAACAGATTTGCCGGCTCGACTGAATATACGCATCGTGTCGGCTGTAAAGATAAGATAAACTGGCAATAAATACCCACATCATATCGTGCTTGCACTTTTGCCTATCCTAAATATGATGTACACTGAGTAGACACCCTACTTTTTGTCTGATTCTTACGAATTATGGCTTACTCGTATCATTTTTTTGCATTATTTCTATACTTACCAGCCTTTATTAGGAGTTTTTCATGGCTAAACTAGATCCAAAAAACATTAATAAAATTGTCTTGGCATATTCTGGTGGTTTGGACACGTCCATTATCGCCAAATGGCTTCAAGATACCTACGACGCTGAAGTGATTACCTTCACCGCTGATATCGGTCAGGGCGAAGAAGTTGAGCCAGCACGTGCTAAAGCGCAGGCAATGGGTATCAAAGATATCTATATTGAAGACTTACGTGAAGAGTTTGCGCGTGATTATGTGTTCCCAATGTTCCGTGCCAATGCCATTTATGAAGGCGAATATTTATTAGGTACCTCTATTGCGCGTCCTCTAATTGCCAAGCGTTTGGTTGAAATTGCTGCTGAGCATGGTGCTGATGCTATCAGCCATGGTGCAACTGGTAAAGGTAATGACCAAGTACGTTTTGAGCTTGGCGCTGTTGCCTTGTCGCCTGATGTGGTAACGATTGCCCCTTGGCGTGAGTGGGATTTATCGAGCCGTGAAAGCTTAATGCAATATGCTGAAGAACATAATATCGCCATTGATTATGCGGGTAGTAAGAAAAAATCACCGTATTCAATGGATGCTAATCTTTTACATATCTCTTATGAAGGCGGTATCCTAGAAGATCCGTATGCTGAAGCAGAAGATGATATGTGGCGTTGGTCGGTTAGCCCAGAAGAAGCGCCTGACGAAGCCCAATATCTAGAATTAGAATACGAAAAAGGCGATATCGTTGCGATTGATGGCGAAAAACTCAAGCCATTTGAAGTAATGATTAAGCTTAATGACATCGGTGGCAAACATGGCGTTGGTCGCTTAGACATCGTTGAAAATCGTTATGTTGGTATGAAGTCACGTGGTTGCTACGAGACGCCAGCAGGTACGATCATGCTTAAAGCGCATCGCGGTATCGAGTCATTAACCCTTGACCGTGAAGCGGCGCATCTAAAAGATGAGTTGATGCCACGCTATGCTAAGATTATCTATAACGGCTATTGGTTCAGTCCTGAGCGTCTGATGCTGCAAGCTTTGATCGATAAATCACAAGAATATGTTAATGGTACCGTTCGCATAAAATTATACAAAGGCGCGGTTAGCGTCGTTGGTCGTAAGTCAGACGATTCATTGTTTGATGAAAAAATAGCCACCTTTGAAGATGATGCTGGTGCGTATGATCAAAAAGATGCTGAAGGTTTCATTCGTCTAAATGGTCTACGTCTTGCTATTGAAGCAAGCCGTGGTCGTGATTTGTCTAAATAAGCTCTTATCAACTAGTTTAGGTAATTAGATTTAGACAGTTGGTTATAAATAAAGAACAGAGATGTGATGTCTCTGTTTTTTTTGGGTCAAAATTGCTATAAATGTATGATACTTTCTTTCACAAATGAAATTTTTTATAACTAAAATTGTTGCTACACTCATTATTATAAAGAGACTTAATAATAATTAAAAATGGATAATACTGAATGAAAAATAATGACGGTAAAAACAATATGAGACATGCTGCCTTACGCCTAATTATTAACATTGAAAAACAAAAGCTTAGCGTTTATCAGCAAAAGATAGAAGTTTGTCATTATGATATTTCTACCGCCAAAAATGGTATTGGTAGCCAGCAAAACAGTGGTTGTACACCGCTTGGCGCTCATATTATTGCGGAAAAAATTGGGGGTAGTCAGCCTATCAATGCCGTATTTTTGGGACGTGTGCCGACAGGGGAAATTTATAGCGCTGCTCTTGGTGCACAATATCCTGAGCGCGATTGGATATTAAGCCGGATATTATGGCTAGCAGGTTTAGAAGAGGGCAGCAATAAAGACAGTAACGAGCAAGGCAGCTGTGATACCTATCAGCGTTACATCTATATTCACGGTACACCCGATAATGAACCTATGGGTGTGCCACGCTCGCACGGCTGTATACGGATGCGCAATCAAGATATTATTGAGTTATTTGAGCACGTTAAAGAGGGCACACCTGTACATATTATAGCCAGCTAGAAGGGAATCATCGCAGCATAATGATATTGTAGGGCATGAAAAATAAGTTAAAAAAGGTAATATTACAATATCATTAATAAAAAATACTTAATAATATATAATATAAGTTAAGAATAACGTTAATATAAGAGTTGAGCTTAGGATAGATGTTTTTAATAAAAGTATTTATTTAGCTCTATATTTAACCCTTATATCTAATATTTAACTTAAAAGCTTACCCTGATGACAAATCAGCCTAATTAGCAAGGATAATAATAATGACCACAGAAAACTTAGTCAGTTTACAACAAGCCTTTGATACTCGTCGCACTATTTACGCTTTAGGTAATGAGCTACCCGTTATGCCACAAGCGATTGTTAATATTGCTGAGCGCGTATTACTACATACCCCGTCTGCTTTCAATTCGCAATCATCAAGATTGATAGTACTGTTTGGGAAACAGCATACTCAGCTTTGGGATATTACCGAAGCTAAATTGCGGCAAGAGGTAGGCAATGGAGACTTTTCGAGCAGTGAAAAAAAGATAGATAGCTTTCGTGCCGCAGCAGGAACGGTATTATTTTTCGAAGATAGTGACGTGGTTAAAGCGCTGCAAGATAAGTTTCCGCTTTATGCCCATCATTTCCCAACTTGGGCACAACAGACCTCAGCCATGCACCAGTATGCGCTTTGGACAGAGCTGCGCACGTTAGAAGTGGGTGCCAGTTTGCAACACTATAATCCTCTGATTGATAATGATGTGGCGACAGTATTCAAAGTTCCTGATAACTGGGTGCTGGTTGCCCAAATGCCCTTTGGTAATATTTTAGAGCCAGCCGGTAAGAAAACCTATCAGCCACTTAATGAGCGTATGCGTGTCCTTGGTCTAGAGAGCTAATCTTCAAAAAACAGTTATGAAACTTAAAAGTGATAAAAAGACAGCCTATATCAATGGCTGTCTTTTTTATAGAGATTTTTATTAAAAACTATCACCAAAATATCGGGCATTCTTGCAGACGATATAAATGCTTTTGCCAGCGTTGCTGTTGCTCTAGCAGCGTTGCAGCAAGCCACCCAGCGCCATATAATGCTGACGGAGTGGTAACTGATTTTTGTTTATAGCGCTGTTGGTAGTTGAATTGCTGTTGATATTTTTCAAGTGATTTTTGTGCTTTAACTAAACGCTTTATCCAGCGTTTGCTTGCCTTTTTTGGATATAAAGGGGCAGCAAACTCAGCAATATAGCGTAACTCAGTCAGTTGCCGATAGATATCGCTATTATTATCCTGCTCAACTTGCAATAAATTGGCCTGTTTTTTTGCTAAAATTTTAGATAACTTATCTATCGCAAGTTTATCGGCTTGCGGTTCAGAAGATAGATCACTCATCACAAATTCAATAAGTTCTAATAAAATCAATTGAAAATCATTTGCACACACTGCGTCATTGAGTTTGGTCTTAATAGGTTCAATCTCCGTGCTCCAATCAATGGACGGCGCCCCATGCTTTTGCAATATTGGCTCAATATTTGTGAGCACATAGGAGGTGCTGACGTACTCATAGATTGATGTTGTCGTCAGGTTGACAATACTTAGCCATTCATTATTTAACTGCTCCGAGAATTTACCAAAGGTTTGCAGTGCAGTGGATAAGCGGGTAAGACCATGAGCAAGTTGTATGGCATGGTGGATGTCGTTACTGCCATCGGCAATCGCACTGCTGTTCGGTAGTATTTGCAATAGACAGTTATGCACAACAGCGCGTATAAATTCAGGTAGGTTACTGTTTGTATTAGCCTGTAATAGAGTCAAATCTGCCTCAGCCGCTGGACTATAGGCTTGCTTATTAATTAGTAAGCCGCCACGCTCCGCTTTGGTAACGGTAGATAGGCACAGCTTATAGCGCTTACACCATACTTTAGCTGTCGCAAATAAAAACCCAAGCTCACCTGCTATTAGCTCAAACTCGATTTCTTGGATGGCTTGGCGCTGAGTATCATCGCTACCATGAATAATTGCTCCGTAATCATACGCCATCTCTATACTGCTAATATGCTCACCACTATCGTCTTCTAGTAATCGCGTCGTACGCTGCACGTCAGTAACATATTGCCGAGTTAAATTTTTCGCCAGTTTTTTTAGTTTAAAATCCATTAAGGCAGGGGCAATAGCCGTGTTCTTATAAAGTGTCAAATCAGGTAGCAAGTTATTATCAGCCAGCATTGCTTGCACATGGTCGGTATCAAGAACGGTATTGTGCTCCAAGCGCGCTGCTATACCATCGCCACCTGCTTTAATCGTCTGTACCCATGTTTCGCCCTCTTGGCGTATGCGTAATCCAATACCAGCCGCTGCCAGTTCCTGCTTTGGGGTATCAAAATAGTGCGCAGACATATGAATATCTTGGGAAGATTTTACTTTTGCTTGGCGCATCAAACCTTTTAAACGAGATTCTGGCACCAGAAACTTCAATTCAATTTCATGCATGATGGTGACCTTATTATTAGTAAATGTTGGCTCACAGCTATAGAGTGATGATACTCTCTAAAAAGTGATCACTATCTTTAATCTTAACACCCTATGTAGCTAATTAGAAAATGACAATGATGTAAATGCTTATATGTATGTACTATAAATAATTAAATGCTATAAAATAAACACCCATAAAAAAACCGCCCTACATAGTGTAGGGCGGTTTTTCTTTTTCTGTAAAATGTACTTTATAGAGTATGGCTTATTTGAACTGATCCATAGTGTTTTTACCACCACCAGCTTTCAGTGCGTTTTCACCTGAGAAGATCTCTTTATGATCATCACCGATGTCAGAACCAGCCATTGCTTGGTGCTTAACTGCTTCAACACCTGCACGGATTTCTTTACGTTGTACGCCAGCAACATAAGCAAGCATACCATCTTCACCGAAGTAGCCTTTAGACAATTCGTTCATCTCTAAAGCTGCAGTATGGTAAGTAGGTAGTGTGATTAGATGATGGAATACACCTGCTTCACGAGCAGCATCGCGTTGGAAGTTTTTCGCAAGCTCATCAGCAGCAGTGTTCAATTCTGTATCGTCGTAATCGCCGCTCATTAAGTTATCTTTGTTATAAGCAGAGATATCTTTACCTTCAGCTTCCCATGCAGCAATTACTTGCTTACGGAAGTTTAGCGTCCAGTTAAACGATGGGCTATTGTTATAGACCAATTTCGCTTGTGGTTGTTGCTCTTTAATACGATCAACCATCATTTTGATGTGTTCAACGTTAGGAGTAGGCGTTTCGATCCATAATAGATCAGCACCGTTTTCAAGAGCAGTTACACAGTCAAGCACAACGCGGTCAATGTTCGTTTCTTCACGGAACTGATACAGACCGTTTGGTAAACGCTTAGGACGAACCAATTTGCCGTCATGCTTAAGCAAGCTGTCGTTTTCGTTAGCAGTTTCTAGCGTAACTTCTTCCATTTCGATGAAATCGATATATTTAGAAGCTAAATCACCAGGCTCATTTGATACTGGGATTTTTTGCGTTAGTGATGCGCCTTCAGAGTCAGTACGAGCAACGATAACGCCGTCTTCAACACCAAGCTCTAAGAATGCATAACGGATAGCGTTAAGCTTTGAGATATAGTCTTCATGCGGTACAGTAACTTTACCCGCTTGGTGACCACATTGCTTAGCGTCAGATACTTGGTTTTCGATTTGTAGTGCACAAGCACCCGCTTCGATAAGTTTCTTAGCAAACAAGTAAGTCGCTTCTTCGTTACCAAAACCTGCATCGATATCAGCAATGATTGGCACAACATGCGACTCAAAGTTTTCAATTTTATCTTGAATAGCTTTAGTGTCTTGACCAGCTTCTTCAGCAGCGTTTAGCTCACGGAAGTAGTCATTTAATACTTTAGCATCAGCTTGACGTAAGAACGTGTAGATTTCTTCGATAAGATCAGATACTGCAGTTTTTTCATGCATAGATTGGTCAGGTAATGGACCAAATTCTGAACGAAGCGCAGCTACCATCCAACCTGATAAGTAGATGTATTTTTTAGAAGTCGTACCGAAGTGTTTTTTGTTCGCATACATAGTTTGCTGAGCGATAAAACCATGCCAAGCACCTAATGATTGCGTGTATTTAGAGGTGTCTTGATCGTATTCTGCCATGTCTTGGCGCATGATTTTTGCAGTATATTTTGCAATATCTAAACCAGTTTTAAAGCGGTTTTGTACCATCATACGTGCAGCATCAGTTTCGCTGATGTGTTCCCAGTTACCGTATTTTGCTTTTAATTCACGTACACGTTCGATTGCAGATGTATAAGTTGACATCTAGACTTCTCCTTGGTGGGGTATTAAAGATTAACGCACAAAAAATCAAGTATTAGAGAGATTATAACTATGTTGCACTGAAATTGCGGGGGATTGCGATTACATTGGTTATATCGAAACTTAATTGTTGCAAGTAGCACTAAGACTGTATTGAAGTTCAATCCATAAACTACAAGTAGCAATTGATCATAAATCTTAGCCGTACTTACCCTAAACAAACCGAATAAAAATTACAAGGGTTTTAAATGAGTAGAGTGCTAAAAATAGAAACATTTTGTGTCATTGATACTGACGCTACTTAAGATTTGATTGCTATTGACAAGCTTACAGAGGATCTAAAGATAACGAACGATAAATTTTTGATGCGCGTTGATAAGATAGTCACGAGCAGTGTGCCTACTTATCAGTAGATAATGATACAATAACCTATAACGTATTGAAAGGCTAATAATAAGCCTAATCAATATTATGAGCAGTCGGTCATTAAGCCCGTGCTCTTGTTTATCGCGGTACTATTATAACATAGAGATGGTGCAAATAGTTAGACGGTTATACTGATGGTTATGGACTACTTACCAGCCTTATTTACTCTATAAGTTTTATGTAATCGATGTAATATCTAGATGACATGCCAATGATTAGCCATAAAACATCATTACTTTGTTGCACTTATGATACGCACTATATCGGTGTTGTTAGAATTTATCTAATTTATGATGTTTATCTTTAGTATTTCAGTAGATTATAAGCCAATGAAAACAAGGCATGGCAAGAAAAATTAGAAGCTATAAAGAGAAACATATAATTATTAAAGTCTTAAAAAATATGATAATAAATAATATATATAGCCAGATTGTCAGCATTTATAGACAGTGGTGGTCGATAGAACCGTCAATATTGTAGTGGCGTTTATTTTTAGGTAAAGAGACATAGATATGAATTTGCAGCGGGTTGATTTGAATTTATTGGTACATTTAGATGTGCTGCTACGAGAAAAAAATGTCACACGCGCCGCTGAGCAATTGGGCATTACTCAGCCTGCCATGAGTAATATTTTGCGGCGCTTACGTAAGCTGTTTAACGACCCTTTATTGGTACGTTCATCAGAAGGGATGACACCGACGGAGCGCGCGCTTGAGTTGCAGCCACGTATTCGTGAAGTGCTCGCTGACCTGACGCAAGTGCTAGAACCGCGCACTGAGTTCCGTCCTTACAGCACGTCACGTGTGTTTCGGATTATGACCTCCGATTATGCTGAAGCGACGTTGGTTCCAAAGCTGGTTAAGGCATTGCGTTCTGAAGCTCCCAATGTCATTTTAGACTTTTTAACGCCTTCTGATGTGTCGTATCGAGATATGGAACAAGGACGCGTTGACTTGGCGATTAATCGTTTTAACGAGATTCCGCAAAGTTTTCATCAAGTTTTAGTCTGGCGTGATACATTTAGCTGTTTGCTATCGGCAGACAGCCCGTATGCCAACCGTTTTAATCTCAAAAATTATCTAAAAGGTCAACATGTTTGGGTATCAAAAACGGGTATGGGCGTTGGCTTTGGGGTTAATCCTGAGAAATCTGGCGGTTTAGGGTCGATCGATCAAGCACTACAGCGATTGGGACAAAAGCGGCAAATCAGCGTCTTTACGCGTCATTATCAGATGCCTGCGATGCTTGCTGCTAATAAAGATTTGATTGCGACATTGCCGACGCGAGTGGCGCGCATGCAGGCAACCAATGACAGTATTATTATGAAAGAGCCGCCGTTTTTTATTCCAGAGTTTGAGCTGACAATGGCATGGTCACCCTTGTTACAGCATCATCCAGCGCACCGTTGGTTACGCCAGCTGATTATGCATGTGGCGCGGCAAGTGGTGGCGGACGAAGAAGAACAAAAACAGCAGGAAAAAGAAATTCCAGTGAGTAATCAGTTTTTCTAATAGCTTGTTTATTCATTTAATTGCTTCAACAACAGAAGATAAAAAAGCCCAGTTTCGCGTATAGCAAGACTGGGCTTTTTTAATAAAGATAGCCAATTTTTAACTGATAGTATTGGCTTACGGTCTATGAGCAGGTATGACTCATCTGTTTAATACCTTATGTATTAAGCATTGATAAATAATTGCAAGGGCAAAGCAGGCAAGTAAGTTGTCTTAATAGAGTTTTGCTCATCAACATCCAGCGATAGTACGCCATTGGTAAGTAACAAAATCGTCCACGGCAACAGCTTATGCTCAAGCTTTTGCACCCGTGCCTGTAAGCTATCGGCGGTGTCTTTCGCACTGACGGGTAACATGGCTTGGGTTAATACTTGTCCAGCATCCAGCTCAGCAGTCACCAAGTGTACACTACATCCATGATAGCGCTCACCAGCTTGAATAGCGCGTTGATGCGTCTGCATCCCTTTATATACAGGGAGTAGCGAGGGATGCAAATTAATCATCGGAGCAGGCGCATTATCAATAAAATCAGCGCTCAATACACGCATAAAGCCAGCAAGGACGATGAGGTCAGGCTGCCATGTGGCAAACTGGGCACTAGCGTGGGTCTCAAAGGTTCTGATAGCCATACGCTTGCCACTAGCCGTGTGAGACAATACGGCAACGTCTATACCTGACTGCTGCGCGCGGGTAATAGCATAAGCGTCCTCACGATTACTAATAACGCCAACGATTTCAATCGGTAGCGCCCCAGCTTGCATAGCATCTATTAATACTTGTAAATTACTGCCACTGCCTGACACCATGACGACAACGCGTAAAGGCTTACGCTGCTGTTGGTGTATAGCTGCTTCTTGAGGCGTTGCTTGTTGAAGAGCGAACATTAGCGATATACCACTGCATCCGCTTGACCATCAGTAGCGCGGCTGACCATCTCACCAATTGCCCAAGCATTTTCGCCCGCATCATTTAGAGTTTTAATGGCTTCATCAGCTTTATCTTTTGGCACGACAATAACGAAGCCTACGCCACAGTTAAAGGTACGATACATCTCGCTTTGTGCAATATTACCTTGAGTTTGTAGCCACGTGAATAGTTCTGAAAACTGCCAGCTGTTGGTATCAATGCTAGCGGCTAAATGGTCAGGAAGAACGCGAGGTAAATTATCGGTTAAACCACCACCCGTAATGTGCGACATGGCATGGAGATTTTGATTGCCTAAGGTATCTTGCAATGCTTTAATGGCTTTAACATAAATACGGGTCGGTGCCATTAGTGCATCTTGAATCGGCTGTCCATCTAGCTGTTCAGTGCTATTGGTCACGTCAATGCCGCTCACTTCAATGACTTTACGAACTAAAGAGTAGCCATTAGAATGCGCGCCACTTGAGGCAAGAGCAATCAGTACATCGCCTTCTGCGACATTTTCACCTGTGATGACTTCTGCTTCTTCAACCACGCCTACACAAAATCCAGCTAAGTCGTAATCATCGTCTTGGTACATGCCTGGCATCTCAGCCGTTTCACCACCAATCAAGGCGCAATTTGCCAATTTACAACCATCGCCAATACCGGTTACTACCGTCGCTGCAACATCAACATCAAGCTTACCGGTTGCATAATAATCTAAGAAAAATAATGGTTCAGCACCACAAACTAATAAATCATTAACGCACATCGCAACCAAGTCAATACCAATGGTATCATGGCGATTAAGCTGCAAGGCTAGCTTTAATTTTGTACCAACACCATCGGTACCAGAGACCAAAAGTGGGGAAGTGTAGCCGGTTGGGATGCGACATAGCGCGCCGAAACCACCAAGCCCGCCCACTACTTCAGGACGAGAAGTGGCTTTTGCCACCGACTTGATGCGCTGAACCAACGCGTCGCCAGCATCGATATCGACGCCAGCGTCTTTGTAGCTTAAAGAAGGCTTGTCACTCATGGTCATCTCACAGTTAAGGGTGGTAAAGTAAATGAATTGAACTAAACAGGTAAAATTTGACTGTAGTGCGTGCATTATACCCAAAAATAGCTCGCACTCGCAAAACAACTTGGGAATATTCGCTCAGTATGCGCAACACTAGCGATAAAGTTTGATCAATACCTTTTCAAAAATATATATCGTCACTAAAAAACAGGCATTAAGATAATCTAGAAAATGGACTTTTAAGCAACAAAAAATCACTGCTTTTTTTATCTACTCTGCGATAATAGAGCGCTTAGCGTATCTCATCATCAAACTTTTAATTATTATCATATTATCCCTTTATTACTATCCGCTTACCTGTAGGATTCCCATTAATGATCAACCAACCGATAGATCCTTTTTTTCGGCGCTTGTTTATTGTTGTTGCCATTGTGATAGCACTGGTTATGCTGCATCTGATGACGCCTGTTATTGTTCCGTTTGTTTGCGCCTTTGTGCTCGCTTATTTATTTAATCCGTTAGTAAGAAAATTATCGAAATATATTAAACGGTGGATGGCAATTATCGTGGTTTATGCCACGATTACAGTAGGGATGGTCGTATTATTATGGTGGCTGGTACCAACGCTGTGGCGTCAATTACAAGCCGCTTGGGAGTATTTACCGCAAATTCTAACCTGGTACAATGATGTGGCGCGCGAGTGGTTTGTCAATAACACCCGCATACGTTTACCGGAACTTGAGGCCAAAGGCTTTTCTGAAACCTTTGTAGATTATATGCAAACCCACTATAAATTTGCCGATGCCAGCAGCTTAATGAGCCAAGCATTAGCATCGAGTATGAATTTTATTAATAGTGCGGGTTTAATCGTCTTAGTGCCTATTCTGACCTTTTACTTCTTATTCAATTGGGACAAACGTCTGCACGGTTGGGAAATGGCGATTCCTAATGCGTATAGCAAAAAAGTGGTCGGTATTGCCAAAGAATGTGATAGGGCGTTAATGGCATTTATTAAAGGTCAGCTTTTGGTTATGGTATTACTTGGTATTATCTATGCAGTACAGTTACAGTTAATTGGACTTGAGCTTGGGCTTATTATCGGTATGGCAGCAGGTATTGCCAGCTTTGTTCCTTATTTGGGATTTGGTCTTGGATTTATTGCTTCAATTATCGCAGGTTTGTTCCAGTTCGGCTTGGACTGGTTCCACTTATCGCTGATTGTCGGTGCTTTCCTTGTTGGGCAGGCGGCTGAAGGTTATATTCTGCAACCCCTATTATTGGGCGATAAGATTGGGCTGTCACCGTTGTGGGTTATCTTTGCAGTACTGGCAGGTGCAAGTTTACTGGGCTTTGTTGGGATGCTTATTGCCTTACCGGTGTCTGCGGTGCTTAACGTTTTATTTATTCATCTTTATGCTTATTATCGAACCACTGACTTTTATCGTGGTCGTAAGCAATTGAATTTATTTGAAGAAAAATAACGATTTATTGATTCGATAGGTTCTAGGTCCTTTTCGCAGTTGTTAAAGGACTTGTCAGTCATTTTGCAAGTATGGTATATATAGGCGCATTATTTAGGCAGAAGCGGTTACTAAACTGCTTCTGATAGCGTACCATGTCGTATCACATTATTATGATAAGATTTTACTCGTAACAGTCTTAATTGAAGAAATTTAGACATCGTTTTGACAGTATTTAAATGTTTATATAGTCAAACGCTAAGCTAGCTTAATAATATTTGTTTAAGAAAAATAAAATAGAGAGTAGCCTTCTAGTTATTTGTTGCCCATTTGTGAGCTACGTAAACCGAGTTGATGATTCATGGCAGAAGCACAGCTAAGTCTCAATCTAGATATCAAGCACGATGCGAGTCTCAGCGACTTTGCCGGGCCTGGCTGGATGTCGATTATTGATGCCGTGCGCCAGTTGCATGTCGGTCTTATCCGTCAGCTGTACTTATTTGGCAGCCCGGCTACAGGTAAGTCGCACTTACTGTCAGCTATTTGTGAATCTTTTATTGAGATGGATAAGTCCGCCATTTGTCTATCGCTTAATGAACTGATACATACTGATGTTGATGTCTTATCCTCGCTTGAGAATTTCGATGTCATTGCTATTGATGACTTAGAAGTGATTGAGCACAGTAGCCAATGGCAGGAAGCCTTATTTCATCTGATTAATCGTAGTCGTGAAGGGCAACGCCAGCTCTTATTTGCTGCTAATACGCCCGCAGGCGAGCTGCCGTTTCAGCTGACGGATTTATTAAGCAGACTGTCGCAAGCACCAACCTTTAAAGTACCAAATGGTCGAGATTTGGCGGATAGGCAGGCATTACTGCAGTCTATTTTGCGTCGTCGTGGTTGGCAATTTGATGAGCGTATTACCGATTATTTGCTTAAGGAAGGTCCGCATCGTATCGGTGCCATGATGGTAGTGCTCAATTATATCCAGCCTATGTTCTCTAATCTTGGACGCAGTAATATATCGAAAGCCGTTATTAGCGATGCGCTGCGGACGATTGATGAGCAAACCCTTGTCGCTGAACTTGCCGATATTACTCAAGAGGCGGAAGTGGATAAACGTGCCGCCGAACAAGACAATCAAACCATACCTTTAGATTTTTAGTATATTTATTAATAAGTGATTTCAGTAATCTAATACTATCCGCGTGGCTCCGAGCTTACCCTTACTTTTAACCTGTCAGTATTACCAATAGGAATTTTTATGAAAAATAGCGCTTATGGACTACAAAAACTGACTATTAGTATGTTGTTGGTTGGCATGGGGTCATTATCGATGTTGTCACACGCGGCAGTCACGTTAGTGGTAGACGACAATATTAAAGTCACAGCGATTAATGGTCAGGAGCTCAAACAAAGCCTTTTTCAGCCATTAACCAAAGAGTTCACTTTACAGCCGGGTAAGCACGTTATTACGGCTAAATATGATCGTTTGTATAATTTGCGCCGTGATGAGCATGACTATCTGCGTTCAGGCAATATCAGTGTGGCAGCGGATTTAGCTGATAATCAAACCTATCGTCTAACCATGCCCAATCAGCCAGAAGACTATGCTGCGGCTAAGAAGTATGCTGAAAATCCAACTTTAGCGATACAACAAAATAATACCGTGGTTGCAAGCCAAAAAAGTCTAGGCGGTAATGATGGCAGTATCTTCTCAGGATTAGGAAAAGCACTGGGCGGCGTGTTCGGTGGCGGCGGTAATGCGGAATTACAAAACCAGCAAGCGATTGCCGCATTGGGTCAGCCAGCTGTAACAACTCAGAGTACTACAAACTCTGGTGCGGTATCATCGAGCCGTTATACGGTGACGCCTGCAAGCCAGTCTGCCAGCACGCTGGATCAATTTATGCAGCTTTGGTTAAATGCTACGCCAACTGAGCGCGAAAAAATGCGTCAATGGATGCAAAAATAATCTGTTATTTTTTAAATAAATTTTGCACAAAAAAAGCACCTAGATTAGGTGCTTTTTTATCATCTGAATTTTTAGTTATCATTCGGCTATGCTGTCAATATTAGCCTAAAAATGCAGTATACATCCAAACCAGTTTTTCTTGTTCTTGCACATAGGCATCAACCAAATCTGCTGAGCCTTGATCTTCACTTTCTATTGCTAGTGCAGACACTTGACGTTGCTCTTCAATTAGCTCTTGTAGACCAGCTACTACACCATTAACGCAACGGGTGCCGTCTTTTACGTTCTTGTCTTCGCTGATGCTGGTATGCTGAGAAAAGTCGCTATAGGCATGTAGCGGCGTGCCACCTAGGGTTAAAATACGCTCTGCAATTTCATCAATTTGGATTTGTAGCGCGGTATACAGTTCTTCAAATTTAGGGTGCAAAGTAAAGAAGTGCTCGCCTTTTACATTCCAGTGATAGCCACGCACGTTGATATAGAACATATGATAGCTAGACAATAAGCCATTTAATTTTGCAATAACTTGGCTCATCTCAGCCGTTTCTAAACCAATTTGATTGGTACTTTGGTTACTACTGCTTGTAACGTTACTCATAATATTATCCTTGTTATTGAGAGACTTGTTATTAAAACCTTAGTATAGATAACAACTAGTGTGGCAAATCTTGTAATATCACTGGGGCTTAATTATTAGCTTTTTGAGTCAAACCTTTTTAAGTAATACGTTTTCAACTAATGCCTTTGATGTTTACTATCATAGCAAGCATATTTGAATAAGTTAAATGAATCAAATTAAAGATAACATCAAGTTTTATCAAATAATATAATAATGTTAAATCTTAACGATAAGCACTAATAATCATAATGCCAGTAGGCGTCTTAAAAAATAGTAAGCATTCTTAATAATTAGCTACCTGGCATTTATACAGTATTAAGCCGGTGGCTGTAAGTGTTCGGTTTGTAAGCCGCGAATAGGCACGACTTCTTGCAAATGCTGACGGACGGTATCAATTGGGAATTTCTGTCCCTGTAAACGCTTAGGTACAATTTGGCTGCCTTGTTGACCTTTTACCTCAAACATGACAAAGATATAATCATCGGTTTCATCCCAGCTTTTAACAGCGCTCCATGGGATAACGGCTTGTTGCATCGAGCCTGCACGCATTTGCATGCCGCGCATTTTATTGTTATTAAACATATCGGGCTGATTAACAGGCATCGCCATCACTAGACCATGCTTTTGTACGCCAAGTTTCATCTGGCGCATCTCATCGGGCATGTCTTGCGCAGCAACCTGTTTCTCAAATTCTTTTTTCACATACCATTTGAATCCAAGCGTGCGTACCAATAGGTAAATCACAATGGCGACCAGCATCATCCAAAAGATAATGGTGGAATAGCCCGACACAAACATTAAACCTGTCACTGCTAATACAACACCGATAGCTATAATAATCCATTCTTTGGTTTTTAAGCTTTTTAAACCAAAAGAGGGTTGAGCATTCACAAATAATTCATATTGCGCTTGCTGAAACTCTGCCTCAGTGAGGTTTAAGGCGACAGGTTGGAGCGTATAGGGGTAAAGGGCCATAAAAGGTTCTCAAATACTCAAATTAAAAGCGTTGGATAACAGTCAATACATAAAAAGTGTTGAACGTAAAAGATTACGCATCACTTGGCTGCACGTGGAATTGAACTCTGTGCTTATCTTACCGAAAAGCGTCTGTAAATGAAACAGATAAGCATCGCTGTATGTGGTGATAGGGCGTATTAATCGGGTGTTAAAGCCGTTAGCGTTCGTGAAAACGTAGTCAAATCTATCGGGTCTTGTTATCATAGCGGATATTTTATATTAATCCTTTTAATATTCTTTTTATTCCCCGACCATCAGCGCTATAGGCAGATATTATGATTGATCCGAAACTCTTACGCGGCGACTTGCAAGAATTACAGCAGCAACTGGCGACCCGTGGTTATGCCCTTGATATCGATTTTTGGCAAACCATCGAAACTGAGCGCAAAGCATTGCAAGTAAAAACGGAAGATTTGCAATCGCGTCGTAATGCTGGGGCAAAACAGGTCGGTAATCTCAAGAAATCTGGTGAAGATGCCAGTGAATTATTGGCAGAAATGCAAAGCGTGAGCGGCGAGATTAAAACCGCTGAAGACGAATTGCGTACCTTGCAAGAGCGTATCAATCAAGCAGCGCTACAAATTCCTAATTTGCCAGCCGCCGATGTGCCTGTAGGTACTTCAGAAGACGATAATATCGAGATGCGCAAATGGGGCACACCGCGCAGCTTTGATTTTGATATTCAAGACCATAGCCATATTGGTGAAACGTTAGGTATGCTTGATTTTGAAGCGGCAGCTAAATTAACCGGCAGTCGCTTTAGTGTGTTAAAAGGGCAATTGGCACAAATGCACCGTGCCTTGATTCAGTTTATGCTTAATACCCACACGATGAAGTACGGCTATACCGAAATGTATGTGCCGTATATCGTTAATTCAGAAAGCTTAAAAGGTACCGGTCAGCTGCCTAAATTTGAAGATGATTTATTTAAATTGACCAATCATACCAATAATGATGGCACTGATTTTTATCTCATTCCAACGGCTGAAGTGCCGATGACCAATTTGGTACGCGGTGAGCGTTTGGATATTAAAGAGCTGCCGTTAAAATTCACTGCGCATACGCCTTGTTTTCGTAGTGAAGCGGGCTCGCATGGTCGTGATACCCGTGGTCTGATTCGCCAGCATCAGTTTGAAAAAGTTGAGATGGTTAATATCAGTACCGCTGAGCAGTCTGATGACTTGCTTGAAGCAATGACCGGACAGGCAGAATTTATCTTGCAGCAGCTTGATTTGCCGTATCGCTTAGTCAAACTGTGCACGGGTGATATGGGCTTTGCCGCCCAAAAAACTTATGATATCGAAGTGTGGTTACCTAGCCAAGATACTTATCGTGAAATCTCTAGCTGCTCAAACTGTGGTGACTTCCAAGCTCGCCGTATGGGCACACGCGTTAAAGACGGCAAACAAACTGCGCTTGCACATACATTAAATGGTTCAGGCTTGGCGGTTGGTCGCACCTTGTTGGCAGTAATGGAAAACCATCAAAATGCTGATGGTAGCATTACTATTCCAGAAGTATTGCGTCCGTTTATGGGCGGTGCTGAAACAATTTCAGCCTAAATGTATTAATGAAAATTGTAGAGGGTAAAGCATTATTTTATAAAACTGATGATAATCATTGTTAAATAGAAATGCCGTAGTGACGCCATTTCTTAGCGTGGTCTCTATCAAATATGTTAATATTAGCGTCTGATTTTACAGTCTATAAATTAGTCTATAACTTAAGGGCGTATGTGGCGTCCTTATCGTTATGCTCTGTTGAGTAAACTCTCCTCTTATCAGTAATACTTCTTATCAGAATACTAGGACACTCTATGTCAGCTCCAATTAGCGAACGTAAATTAGCCAATGCCATCCGTGTATTATCATTTGATGCGGTTCAAAAAGCCAATTCTGGACACCCTGGTGCACCGATGGGCATGGCGGATATTGCTGAAGTGTTGTGGCGTAAATTTTTAAAGCACAATCCAGCTAATCCAAGTTGGCACAATCGTGATCGCTTTGTATTATCGAACGGTCATGGCTCGATGCTTATTTACTCCTTGCTACATTTATCGGGCTATGACGTTAGCGTTGATGATTTAAAGAGCTTTCGCCAATTGCATTCAAAAACTCCCGGTCACCCTGAGCTTGGCTACACCCCAGGTATTGAGACAACGACTGGCCCATTAGGACAAGGGATTGCCAACGCGATTGGTTTTGCCATTGCTGAGAAAACTTTAGCGGCGCAGTTTAATCGTGACGGACACAACATCGTTGACCACCATACTTATGCATTTTTAGGTGATGGTTGCTTGATGGAAGGCATCAGTCATGAAGTATGCTCGCTTGCGGGCACGCTAAAACTTGGCAAACTGGTCTTTTTCTACGATGACAACGGTATCTCTATCGACGGGGATGTCGACGGTTGGTTCACTGACGACACCCAAGCGCGTTTTGAAGCCTATGGTTGGCACGTTATTAAAGTAGACGGTCACGATGCCGAAGCCATTACCGCTGCTACTGCTGCAGCGATTTCTGAAAATACCAAGCCAAGCTTAATCATCTGTAAAACCACTATTGGCGCTGGTAGCCCGAACAAACAAGGTCTGGCGGCAAGTCATGGTGCGCCACTGGGTGATGACGAAATCGTTTTAACACGTGATGCGTTATCTTGGAAACATGCACCGTTTGAATTGGATGATGAAATCTATCAGGCATGGGATGGCAAGCCTAAAGGTGAAGCGCAACAAAAGAACTGGGATGCTGACTTTGAGAATTACAAAAAAACCTATCCAGAACTGGCGAATGAGTTATTACGTCGCCTAAATGGTGAACTGCCAGCTGATTTTGATAAGCAAGCAGAAGCGTATATTCAGCAAACGCAAGAACAAGGCGGTGATGTTGCCAGCCGTAAAGCCAGCCAAAATGCGATTAATACCTTGCAGCCTTTATTACCAGAGCTTTTGGGCGGTTCAGCAGATTTAGCTGGTTCTAACTTAACGCTATTTAAAGGTGCAAAAGGCATCCAAGAAGACGACGCTGGGAATTATATTTATTACGGCGTCCGTGAATTTGGTATGACGGCAATTGCTAACGGTATTGCGCTGCATGGTGGCTTTATCCCTTATGTTGCGACGTTCCTGATGTTTATGGAATACGCACGTAATGCGGTACGTATGGGCGCGCTCATGAAGCAGCGCGTGATCCATGTCTACACGCATGACTCTATCGGTCTGGGTGAAGATGGACCAACGCATCAGCCGGTTGAGCAATTGACCAGCTTACGCACCACGCCAAATCTACGTACGTGGCGTCCTTGTGATGCAACCGAATCAGCAAGTGCTTGGGTTGAAGCCATCAAATCAGAAAATAACCCATCGGCATTGATTTTCAGTCGTCAAAGCTTGCCACATCAAACACGTGATGCAGAGCAAGTGGCTAATATCACTAAAGGTGGCTATGTGCTTGCTAAAGAACAAAGCGAGCTACAAGCGATTATCATCGCTACTGGTTCTGAAGTTGGTCTAGCTATGCAAGCGTATGACACGTTGAGCGCAAATGGCGTTGGCGTGCGTGTGGTTTCTATGCCTTGTGCTGAAATTTTTGTAGAGCAAGATGCGGATTATCGCGAGTCGGTATTGCCTGCCAATATTCGTGCCCGCGTAGCAGTAGAAGCCGCGCATGTGGATTACTGGTATAAGTTCGTAGGTCTTGATGGCAAAGTGATTGGCATGACCACTTACGGTGAGTCTGCACCGGCAGAACAGCTATATCAAGAGTTTGGTATTACTACTGATGCCGTGATTGAAGCGGTGAATAGCTTGGTGTAATTAGACCTCGCTCAGTTTTAAAATTAAAAAAAGAGTTGCTAGAATTTCTAGCAACTCTTTTTTTAGTCTCGCTATTATCCATAACGTTATTGTAATCCGTAGGATAGCTACTCTAATCAAAGCTAAGATGCGCCACAGGACGACTATTGTATGGTAGATTAAGTTCAGCGTAGTTTTTAGTCTTATTGATGCGTGGAGCCTACTCTATAAATTTAAAATTCATACTACCGGAGATATTATGATTTGGCTTGTTTCTATTGGTGTAATCATATTATTACTTTTTTTATATCAAGCTTATGAAAATAGTAAAAAAGCTAAAGCTGAGGAAAAAGCGAACGTAAACTTTAATATTTTCCTAGCAAATAATCATGAGGACATTGAGTATGCGAGTTTTGATTTAGCTAAATATTCTCAAAGTGGAGTTTGGAAAACAAGATTATCGGTGGATGAGGTTTATATGAATAAGGCAAAACATCCAAAGATTAAAAAAGTCATAGACGATTCTGAAAAAGCGGGATTTGGAAGTTATTGGATTTCTGAAAAATTATCTTCAGAAGCGAGCAGAATAAGGGACAAATCCTTCAAGATTTTTTTAGAAAATAATCGGCATGATTTAGATGAGGCTTTAGGCTATCTAATATCTATTAAAGAGAGTTTTATAGGAGGGGTTTGTCATACATTTGAAATTGAAGAAGCCACAAAAAGTTGTGAAATAATCGCTCAACTAAATGTGAAGGCAAGTAAGAGTGTTTTTCCAAATGAGATGTTATACGATTATATCGGAGAAATAACTAACAAGAAATTAGAGACTATGAAAATTGAGAATGATGATGAGTTTGATATTTTTGTTAAATACAAAATATAGCAAGTTTATGATAGGTTACGCCTTATTGTCATTCTTTACGAGAACTTGGGCAAGTTTAACGCTACCCTATACTAAATATAATATTTTTGTCAAAATATGATTATTACAAACTTAAAGTTTCTTACTGAAGGTTAGCGAAGTAACAGCAAATTACTGATACAAGCAAAAGGTTGCGATACCACCGAGGTATGAGGCGTGAGTAAAATCATTAAAGAGAAACCGACCCATGCCGTGCATATTTCCCTACTTATAAAGCACTCATATTTAGAGGCTAATCTTTTGCCTTTTCCTAACCTGTAGAATAACCAAACCCCAAAACAAAAAAAGAGCAGCTAGAATTCTAACTGATCTTCTTCTTTGATATTTTTTATTAGTATTTTTAATGGTAAAATTAGCTGGCAGCAATCAGATTTCCCGTGATATCAAGCGGTATCATATTGCCGACAACTTTTGGAAACGCAGTCACACCATAGGTATATCTATCGATAATACCTGTTGCACGGAATTTTAACGTGGGCTTTTTAGTCACTGGGTCAGTTTCGACATTAGCCAGCGTGACTCTCACTGTCAATGGTTTCGTCTTTCCTAATACTGTAAAATTACCCGTCACGTTTGCTTCTTTATCATTAATCATGCTGACTTTTTTTGATACAAAGGTCATCGTAGGATACTGTGCAGTATTTAACAGCTCTTTTCGGCGCAAAAACGAGTTTCTTAACTTTCCGCCAGCATCTACACTATTGGTACTCACCACAAAATTAATAGTAGTGCTCGTTGGGTCTTTCATATCATAATTAATAGTGCCATCAACCTTATTAAACTGACCTTCTACGGTCCCACTTCCTAAATACGCTACCTTAAAATCCACATTAGTTTTTGGTACATCTAGTTTCCATTTTTGCGGCGCAGCGGCGGTGCTGATAACGGGGACGGTGAGCAGCAAAGAGCTACTTAGAGTAATGGCAAGTAAAGGGCGGGCAAGTAACATCATAATATTAATCCAAGAACTAAAGGAGGGTACGTGCTGGTATGGCGCGTCTGTGATTATCGTCGATTATTAATAGAATATAGGATAAACGAATCATCATAAATATGAATGGTTGCTATAGATGTGTCAGTGGTTATATAACTAATCGCACATGACATTTTTTAAAACAATTGTTTATGATACCATTTTACAAATGATGAGAGGCAGTAAAAAATGATGAGCGTATCCGTTTTTATTGTTATACCAAAATCTTATTCCATCCAATAGCTATCTTCCTAATTGAGATAGTTTCATGTCCCTGATGTCCAATTTTAAAGGCTTCGTAGGCGAGACCGTTATCAATCTTGTCACGTGGTTGATGCTTGATAAAAAGACTTACCATCGCCTAAATAATATTACCTTGCCGCTAGCCAATGGCGGCAGTACTCAGATTGACCATGTTATCGTCTCCATCTATGGCATCTTTGTTATTGAAACCAAGCACTATAAAGGTTGGATATTTGGCAGTGAACGACAAGCGCAGTGGACGCAATCAATAATGGGTCGGAAATATAAATTCCAAAATCCACTACGCCAAAATTATCTCCATATTAAAACCTTAGCCGAATTATTAACGCTGGATATGTATTATTTTCATTCCATGATTGTCTTTATCGGTGAATGTAAGCTAAAAACCAGCGATAAGCTGCCAAAAAATGTGATGAAAAGTGGTATGGTCACCTATATCAAAGACAAGCAAAATATACTCTTAACCGAAGCAGACGTTCAGTCGATTGTTGAGCAGATAGAAACCAATCGCTTTGCTAAATCTTGGCGAACCAACAGACAGCATAAAGCCTATTTGAAAAATAAGCATAGCGATGCAGGTAATCAGCTAAAGAACATACCGGTAAAAGGTTTAAATGCTAAGCCAATTGCGGGCTTAAAGGCTATCCCAAAAGTACAAGTTGCGTTTAAGCCAAAAGAAGTTAATCGATGTTCTGGACAAGTCGAACAAGATAAGTCACCGATAGATTATTTTACCAATGATAACTTTATGGATAATGGCGTTTTTATCACGCCATTTGCCCTTGCTGAAGTAGAGCCTATTAATAATGAAAATTTCGTTACTGAGCCAGTGAACCATCCTACTATTTCTACTAGTATTCCTGCTTGTCCAAAATGCAATGGTGAGATGATTGAGCGTATTGCTAAAAAAGGCGCACGGCAAGGTCAGGTATTTTTTAGCTGCACGCAATTTCCTAAATGCTGGGGAATCGTGAATATTAATTAGCGAATGAGTAGTATGAGTGATGACTAAATACTGTTATTCAGTCTTTAACCGCGCATATCTCAGAGCGCACAATAAAGCGTTTACCTTCGGGTATTTCTAAAGAGAAGCTAGCACCGCGCCCGTTGACCACATCAATGGTTAAATCGGTATGTTGCCACAGCTTGTATTGCGCAACTCCCATATAAAACGGACAACCTGCCAGATCACCGATGAGTACATCTTGACCGCCCACTTTAAACTCGCCTAATGGATAACACATGGGAGAGCTGCCATCACAGCAGCCACCTGATTGATGGAACATTAACTCGCCATGTTTGGATTTTAGTAATTCTATCAGCGCTTTACAGGATTCCGTAGCTGTGAGTTTCATCTCGTACTCCTTATTATTAAGATTTTTATCTTATTAAAAATAAGTATTCTATATAGAAATAAAAAAGGTCGTATCCTAATCAATCACATGAGTAGTAACATGTGGCTGAAGATGATACGACCTATCATTGATGATTAAGCGTACGAATCACCAAGCTATCATATCGCTACATACTGTAGTCGATTACAATGCGACCTTCGATTTTGCCTTGACGCATACGCTCAAAGATATCATTGATATTCTCTAACGGTTCAGCGGTGACAGTCGCTTTTACTTTGCCTGCTGCTGCCATATTCAATGACTCTTGTAAGTCGAGTCGTGTACCAACGATTGAGCCACGGATGGTAATACCGTTCAGAACAGTATCAAAAATCGATACTGGGAAATCGCCTGTTGGTAGACCATTAAAGACCACCGTACCACCACGTCTTACCATACTCAGCGCTTGATCGAATGCTATAGAGGACACGGCTGTGACGAGCACGCCATGAGCACCGCCAATCTCTTTTTTTAGATACTCGCCAGGATCCGTGTTTTTAGCATTAACAGTGACGGTAGCGCCTAACTTTTTGGCAAAGGCAAGTTTTTCATCATCGATATCTACAGCGGCAACGTTTAGGCCCATAGCAATCGCATACTGTACGGCCATATGACCCAGTCCGCCGATACCTGAGATGACGACCCAATCACCCGGACGGGCTTCGGTCATTTTAAGGCCTTTATACACCGTAACGCCTGCACATAAAACGGGTGCAATTTCAATGGAATCAACACTCTCAGGGATAATGCCGACATAGTTGGCATTGGCCAGAACATATTCTGCAAAACTACCGTTAACCGAATAGCCAGAGTTTTGTTGGCTTTCACATAAAGTTTCCCAACCGCCTAAACAATGAGTACAGTGACCACAGGCAGAATAGAGCCAAGCAACGCCAACTCTGTCGCCTTCTTTGACATGGGTCACGCCTTCGCCAACAGCTGTTATCAAGCCTACGCCTTCGTGTCCAGGGATAAATGGTGGGCTAGGTTTTACTGGCCAGTCTCCTTCAACCGCATGTAAGTCTGTATGACAAACACCTGAAGCTTGCATCTTAACCAAAATCTCGCCAGCACCTGGAGTAGGAATATCTACCTCTTCGATTTGTAAAGGCTGACCAAACTCATGTAATACCGCAGCTTTCATTTTGTTACTCATGATAGTACTCCAGTTGTTTTCTTTCAGTTTAAGTGACTATGTTAAGAGACTAAGTTAAATGATTAAGAAACTTCTAAGCTATAACTTCATGACGCTGTAAATAAAATCCTGCAAACAAATATCTTAGAAAAAGCCCATTGCTTTGGTGCTATAAGACACCAGCATGTTTTTGGTTTGCTGATAATGATTGAGCATCATCAGATGATTTTCACGACCAATACCCGACTGCTTATAACCGCCAAATGCAGCATGCGCTGGATAATGATGATAGCAATTGGTCCAAACTCGACCGGCTTTAATGCCGCGACCGAAGCGGTAAGCACGATTGCCATTACGTGTCCATACGCCAGCACCAAGCCCGTATAGTGTATCGTTTGCGATGGTCATGGCTTCTTCGTCATCTTTAAAAGTAGTGACAGCGAGTACGGGACCAAAGATTTCTTCTTGGAACACGCGCATATCGTTTGTACCTTCGAAGATAGTCGGCTGGACGTAAAAGCCTTCTGTGATGTCGCCATCGTGCTTAGCTTGTTCACCGCCAACGAGCACTTTAGCGCCTTCTTTTTTACCGATATCGAGATAAGAGAGGATTTTCTCTAATTGATCAGAGCTGGCTTGTGCGCCCACCATGGTATCAGTATCAAGTGGATTGCCTAATTTAATGGCTTCTACACGGGCGATACAACGTTTTATAAATTCCTCATAAATGCTTTCGTGTACTAAGGCGCGTGAAGGAGAGGTACAGACTTCGCCTTGGTTGAAGGCAAACATCACCAAGCCTTCGATGGCTTTATCCAAGAAATCATCATCTTCATCCATAATATCAGCGAAGAAGATATTAGGACTTTTACCACCAAGCTCTAACGTCACCGGAATAATATTTTCACTGGCGTATTGCATGATAAGACGACCCGTTGTAGTCTCACCAGTAAAGGCGATTTTATTAATGCGTGGATTAGAGGCGAGTGGTTTACCTGCTTCAACGCCAAAACCATTCACCACGTTAAGTACGCCTTTAGGCAAAATATCAGCCGCACCAATGATATCTAACATATATAAGATAGAAGCAGGGGTTTGCTCAGCAGGCTTGAGAATGACGCAGTTACCAGCAGCAAGTGCAGGGGCGAGTTTCCACATCGCCATTAAAATAGGAAAGTTCCAAGGAATGATTTGTCCGACAACGCCTAGTGGCTCATGGAAATGATAAGCGACGGTGTCTTCATCGATTTGGCTAATACCGCCTTCTTGAGCGCGAATAACACCAGCAAAATAACGCAGATGATCGACCGCTAATGGAATATCAGCAGCAAGGGTTTCACGTACTGGTTTGCCATTCTCATAGCATTCAGCGATAGCGATTTTTTCAAGATTGGCTTCCATGCTATCGGCAAGTTTAAGTAATATATTCGAGCGTTCAGTGACACTGGTTTTACCCCAAGCGTCTTTTGCCGCATGCGCTGCATCTAGAGCTATTTCGATATCGGCAGCTTTAGAGCGTGCCACCTGACAGATAATTTTTCCATTGGTCGGACTAGGATTATCAAAATATTCACCATCAATGGGAGCGACCCACTCGCCATTAATAAAGTTATCGTATTTTTCGCGGAATTGTACCGGACTGTTTTCAGTATTTGGGTTGGCATATAACATGAACGATTCCTTGTTGTGATGTGATTTAGCTATGCTACTTATTAAGGGAATATCTGATCTTCCTAATCTTGATACCCACTTAATCCTACTGAGATTTTGTTGGGAATGCTAGTTAAGTTTGATAGCAGTTTGTAACTGCTTATATAACTTTAAGTTATATCTCGGTATGGCGTTAAAGTCGTTTGCAATGGCAAGCGAGCTGTTATAATTGTTCTTAAGTATTTTTAACGACTATCGTTATTCATCTCATTTTTTCTTCTTATCTTATTGGTTGGTTTGGATATATGCGTCAATCTTCTGCTCTTGATATTCTAAAAACAGGTCAAAACGTCTTTTTGACGGGTTCAGCAGGTTCAGGTAAGACCTATACCCTTAACCAATATATCAATTATCTGCGCGCGCGCCGTGTGCCCGTTGCCGTCACCGCAAGTACCGGTATTGCTGCGACACATATGAATGGCACGACCATTCATAGCTGGTCGGGTATCGGTATTAAGGATGAGCTGAGCGAGCGTGATTTGACCAATCTTGCTCGTAAACAGTTTTTAGCAGACCGGCTTAAAGACACTGCGGTGCTGGTTATCGATGAGATATCGATGCTGCATGCCAAGCAGCTTAATGTCGTTAATGAAGTGCTCAAACACGTGCGCAAAAGTCCGTTAGCGTTTGGCGGTATTCAAGTGGTGGTCGCAGGAGACTTTTTTCAGTTACCACCGATTGGTAGTCGTGGTGAGAGCAATCGTGAGAAGTTTGCATTTATGTCGCAAGCATGGCTCGATGCTGGCTTTCATATTTGTTATCTGAGTGAGCAACATCGTCAGGTAAGCGAAGAGGCAAATGGCGGAATTGATTTAGATGATATTTTGAATCAAATTCGCCGTCAAGAAGTGAGTTTTGAATCGATTGCCGCCCTTGAAAACACCTTTAACCAAGATATTGATATCAAACGCACGCGCCTATATACCCATAATCTCAACGTCAATAAAATTAATGATACAGAGCTTGCCGATTTAAAAGGCGAAACGATGCGTTTTGATGCCACTTTGAACGGTGATACTAAACTGGTTGAAACTCTAAAAAAGACCGTGCGTACCCAAGACGAACTTATCTTAAAAGTTGGCGCAAAAGTAATGTTTATTAAAAATAATACTGAACTTGGCGTCTCTAACGGCACAATGGGCGAACTCGTTGGCTTTGCTGCAGTAAAAGTAGAAGACGATAGTAATAAAAGTGATGCTTTAATCGATGATGACGCAAACACGGACATTAAATCTAAAGCAAAAGCAGACAAAAAAGAAAAGTCAAAAGATAAAAAGAAAGTAGCAATCACTAAAAAAATGCCAGTCGTCAGATTAAATACAGGGCGTGAAGTGGTGGCTGAACCGGAAGAGTGGATTATTGAAGATGAGCATGGCGAGGTGCTGGCAAGTTACGAGCAAGTGCCGCTGTGCTTGGCATGGGCGATTACTATCCACAAATCACAGGGCATGACCCTTGATGCCGCTGAGATTGATTTATCGCGCACCTTTGAGCTGGGGCAAGGTTATGTGGCGCTGTCACGGCTTAAATCGCTAGCAGGTTTACAGCTGCTCGGTATGAACGATATGAGCTTACAGCTAGACCCTCTGGCACGCGGTGCGGACAAGCGCTTTTTGGTACTTTCCGATGAAGCTGATGCCAATTATGCGATGCTTGATGAAAAAAGCATGAAGCAAGAACATGATAACTTTATCTTAAAATCAGGTGGCACTTTGAGTAAATCAGTCATTGACGCCTATGCCAGCTTACAAAAAAAGCGCCGCGAACAGCAATTAGCACAGCAAAATAAAAAACAGAAACTGGGCAATCAAATCGCCGATAAATCCGCAAGCACTTTACTTGCCACGCGGTTATTATTAGAAGAAAGCTTGAGCATTGCAGAGATTGCCGAATCGCGTGGACTTGCACAATCGACCATTATGCGCCATATTAGTGATTTGAAACGTCAAGATCCCAGCCTTGCTTGTGATCATCTGCGCCCTGATGCGGCGGTAATGACTGCCGTTGGCAATGCTTATGTAGCGATTAAAGTCGCGAACAATCCCAATGACTTTGCTGATGATGGCAATATTAAAATCAAGCCCATCTATGAGCATCTGAAACAAACGCTGGATTACAACGCCATACGTTTGGCACTGATTTTTATCACTCCTTAGATGGTGATAAAAATATACCATGCTATGCTATAACGAATGCTATAAACCGCACACAATGACTAAAAATTTATAAGCATGTTGCGATCAGCATGCTTAACCTCTTGCTCTTATCTCTCATATGCCACTCGCATACCCTAATTTCCACATGGATAGTGATACTTCTTTATGCCCGATTTTTCTAGTGCCAAATACTGCCTGACTTCCGATTTTGCAGTTGCGACTGCTTTTCATGCCAATAGTGACCATATTCAGCCGCTTAGAGTAGCGATTAATGGCTTTGGGCGTATAGGGCGCAATGTGCTGCGCGCCCTGCTAGAGCGCTTTGAAGTGCTCGGACGAGCGATTCACGTAGTAGCAATTAACGACTTAGCGCCTGCTGATATTTTATTGCATTTATTAAAGTTTGATAGTACTCATGGTCGCCTGAGTCGGCTTGGAGTGAATGCAGAACTGATGGTTAATGGTATTGATGAGACCAGCGAGACGCAGCTGTGTTTGACCAAAAATGATTATACCTACTGTATCCGTATGCTCTCAGAAGCCGATCCTAAAAACCTACCATGGAAAGAGCTTGGTATTGACATGGTGCTTGAATGTACAGGTTATTTCCGCTCTTACGAGCAGGCACATACGCATATTGACGCCGGTGCACATCAGGTCATTATTGGCGCAGCACCCTTTGATACGGTCGATGCTTGTATTGTAATGGGTGTTAATAGCGATGAGTTAACCACCGATTTGCCAATTATTTCCAGCGTCTCTTGTACCACACAAGCATTAGTACCGCTGATTGATGCGCTAGATAAAGCCTTTGGCGTCGAGTCAGCGATGATGACTGAAATACATGCAGTGACCGCTGACCAAACCGTGCTAGACCAAGCTCACCGTGACCCAAGACGGGCGCGCGCATCGGGCTATAATATTATCCCAACCACTTCGAGCAGTATTGCTGCCACCGAGCGCGTCTTGCCCGCCATGATTGGTAAAATCAATGGGCACTCTATTCGCGTCCCGACCATTAACGTGGCTGCCATTGATGTTAACTTTGTATTTGCTACCTCCGATATCACTATTGAAGATATTAGAGAGGTATTAAAGACTGCCAGTAACGGTTATTTACATAACATCATGGCATATACTGACGAGCCGCTTGTATCTAGCGATTTTATCCATCAACCTCAATCACTCATTATTGATGGCGCGCAACTCATGCAAGTGGGCAATCAATACAAAGTATTTGCTTGGTATGATAACGAGTGGGGCTATGCCAATCGTCTGCTTGATATGTGCTTGCAGCTGGCGTCCAATACACCTGTCTCTCGTAAGTTATTGGCTGCTGAATCTGCTTAAATAAAAATATTTCATTTTTTTTATTCAAGTACTTGCATTCTTCTCATTTCTCTATATAATGATGCACCAATGGAGACGTGGCAGAGCGGTTGAATGCACCGGTCTTGAAAACCGACAAGGGTTCATAGCCCTTCGAGAGTTCGAATCTCTCCGTCTCCGCCAAATTTAAGACAGTAGTTAAAAATAAAAAATCCCCAATCATATTTTGATTGGGGATTTTTTTTGTATCTGCTTTTATATTAGTTTTACATAATTTTATTTCAATATGTCTTGAAGTTATACGTTTTCCTCGATTTAGTAAATTTGTATGCTAATTACAATAGATACATGAAAATTACAATTAAGCAAATAAAAGGTGGATGTTGTTATTGATTGTATTCTAATTGATGCTTATTATCAGAATTGTTACTGTCCAATAAACATACCTGAGGATAAGCTAATGAAGAAACTTGCTTTGTATCTATTAGTTGGCGCTACCCTTGTAGGTTGCGGTGGCGATGATAATTCTGATTTTAGCTCAAACCCTAGTCCTGACCCAAATCCTGGTATCAAGCTGCTACCGGGTATCTACTCAGGCGTAACAAATGAAGGAGAATATCTAGAAGGGTTGGTCGATGATGATAATAGAATGTGGTTCACTTATTTCGCAGAGCAAGAGGGCTTTATAGGTTTTGTAAAAAGTAATGAGCCTGTAGTACTTAATAATAGTAAATTCAAAACATCAGGAAAAAACTATCCGTTTGATAGTCGTTCTAGTCGAAGTATAACGATTAATGGGAATGTTCAAACATCAAAAGCAATCGTAGGTACGATTGACGAGTCAGGTTCGGATAAGATAAATTACAATATAGGATATGACGAAGCATCATCTAATAGAAAACAAACATTAGATATGATTAATAATCGAATGTTTAACATTGATTCATATGGAACAGGTAGGAATGGCTCAATTGGTACGACCATTACTTTCACTACGGATGGCAAATTTACTGGTTCTGATAACAGTAGCTGTATTTCAACGGGAAAATTCACGCCGGCTGCTTCAGGACGATACTTTGTCAGTACCATGACATTCAGCGGTTCAGCTTGTTCTGGTGCTGGCTATGATGTTGGACAGACTTATACGGGAGTAGCAGTAATCAACAAAGATAATGAGCTTAAGCTCCTTAGTACAGATAGTATGAAAAATAAAAGCATCGCTTTTATTGGTTCGATGAATCCATCATAAACTTTACTATTAATTGTTATTAGCACTTTAATGCTAAAGAAAAGTCTCTAGTGAGCAATACTTAGAGACTTTTTTTATGACTAATTAGATCATAACTGTAAAAAATAACTAGAAAAAACGAATATGGCTTAACAGTTGCCTATAAATAAAATATTGTTTATTCTCTTATGCTTTGAGTAATATCATTTGAGGCGGGAATAGTGAAAAAATTAGCTTTGTACTTGGTAGTGGGCGCCACTCTTTTAGGCTGCGGTAGTGATGACTCTAGACCAGGCGTTATGCCAGGGTTACCGCCCGGCGGTACAGGTCAACCGACAACTCCTAACCAAGGCGGCTCTACGCCCAATCAGCCGCCGACTGACTCAAACACGCCACCATCAGGACCAGGCAATGAGCAATCTAATGCTCAGCTGCTACCTGGCATTTATACCGGTAAAGTCAGTGATGGTAATGATGTAGAAGGCTTAGTAGATGATAATAAACGCCTTTGGTTTATATACTCAGAAGATGATGATATTTTAGGTTTCATTAATAGTAATAATAATGTAAAAAGCAGCAATGGCAAATTCAGTGAAAAAGGCAAAAACTATTCTTACGAAGCTAGAAACTCGTTCAATGTTACTATTGACGGAGATCTAAAAGCATCAAAAGTTATTACCGGTTCAGTTACGGGCGTGCCTTCAGATGTAGTGACCTATAATTTACAGTACGATGATACGCTATCTGCTAAAAAACAGTCGCTCACTATGATTAATAATAGAATATTTAACGGTGATTCTTATGTAACAGGAGATAGTGCTGCGGGAATAACTAGAATTACATTTGGCACAAATGGTAGCTTTACTGGTTTCGGAGAAGGCTGCTCTATGACTGGTAGCTTGATCCCGTCCGCTTCAGGACGCTACTTTAATGCTAGCGTCAAGTTCACTAGTGCTGGCTGTTTTGCGAATGGTGAAACACATTCCGGCGTGGCGTTATTAGATAATAATAATGAATTGATATTCCTTGGTACCGATAATAATAGAAGTAAAGCGGTATACTTTAACGGTCAATCTCGTTAGTACTTCATAAAATGATACGTATAGCAAAAGCCCCAATCACTCTCTGGTCGGGGCTTTTGCTATACAAACTAAATCAATTATTCAACGTCAATAGGCTCAGGGGAAAATACAACTTCTTGCCCATCGCTTAGCTTGATCACCCCTTCATCAATAGTGATAGTAACATCCTGTGCATTTTTAATAGCCCGCATCACATTAATATCCTCAATACTGGTTTCAATAACTATCATACTAGAGTGGTCAGCGGCAATAGCTGGCTCGAAATGTGTAAGCGGTATGTTAAAAAGCCTGCCTTTAGGGAGTTTGGCATCTTGCATGAGTAATGTGCCTTGAAAACTATCAATTGCAACGGTGCCTTCATTAGACAAGATAAATTGTAACTTCACTTTATTTAAACGGTCACTAGTACTGGTTTTGACCGGCAAGAGCGCGATAGGATAATTTTGCGCTTGCAACTTACCAGCTTGATGATTGATACCCACAGGACTTTTTTTACCAGTTGGGTTGTTTGGGTGTATGCGCTCATATTCGAGCTGTTGTACCAAAGCTTGTTTAATAGTAGTACGCGGTATCGCGCCTGATTCATATGCGTCGCTAAGTTTCATACGTAACATATAGCGGCTTAGTAACTGCTGATCGGGTTCGGGCAACTGCTCTAAGGTAGCGCCCAGCTTTTTTTGCCACTGATTGGAGTCGGTAGGTATGGTCTGCTGGCTAAGTTCTGTTTGGTTCTCTGAACACCCAGCGATTAATGACATCATTATCGCTAGAGATATTATCAATGCCAGTAATGGCAATCGCATCAATGAGTGGCGCACTCTGTGCTGATGCCACGCCCCATTAACACATATCGATAATATAAATGGCTGTACGTATATTTCTTTATCGGCAAGTAACCATTTTTTTAACCTGATAAACATAACCGACCTCCTTTTTAACGCTCATTATTTATTGTCAATTATTATTTATAATGAAATTGCGAGCAAACTGATAATGAATCATTCTAGTGAATATACCCTGTTTATATAGGAAAATATTGCACAATGTAAAAATCACTTATCAAAGTAGAGAAAAAGACGGAAATGATGGAAAAAGAAAAATGGTTTGTCAGGCTAAAAGAATCAAAGTAAAACTAAATAAAATAGTCGCGATTAAAGACAAAGGTTATAAGACCGCCCAACGAAATATAATATTGAATACTAATTATTTAATGACTTAAACACCATAGATCAGATTAAGTCCGACCGGCTATTTATCTTGTAGCTCAGATAACGGTTGGGTCGTGTGCTTATTATGGGTCACTACAATTGCTTCATCAATAATACGCTGACTGACACCATTCTTGCGCAAGGTTTCGATAAACACCTCATCATGAGCCAACGTGTAGTCTTGGTGGTCACGGTCAAGTCCTTGACGAATATACAATCGTATCAACCCTTGAATACGCTTAAAGCCAAGCTCTGCAGCCGTTGAGTTTAACAACTCAATCATCTCCTCAGATAGACGAATACTGATCGGACGCATGACTTTTTGTGGGTGCGCTGAAAACTTATTTTTGATGCGTACAGGTATCATAATAGACCATTATTTTTAGTGACTAGGAATAAAGAACTTGGACGAGAATCGTTAATACTCACCATACAGCAAAGCGCAGTGAAATAAAATGCCAGTGTGCGAATGGGGTAGTGTCGTATCTAAATGGCGATATAGTTCAAGGGGAAATCAAAAAATATGCAACCATAAAAAAACCTTCACCGTATACGGGTGAAGGTCTCTTCGAATATGGCTCCTCAACCTGGGCTCGAACCAGGGACACACGGATTAACAGTCCGACGCTCTACCAACTGAGCTATTGAGGAATAGGCTGTTATAACTTGCATAATTGAAATAACATATCGTTATGATAATAATGCTACAAACTGTCTAACAGTGTTTGCGTTATGTGGGAGGTATTCTAGCCAAGGTTCTGGTGTCTGTCAACCCTAACGCTAAAATATTTTTTATTATTCAAGTAAAGTAGCAGAAAATCGGATATTTAGCCGTACTTAGCGGTAACTCATTTGGTCAAAGGTATTAAACAAGTTATAAAAAAAGATATAAAAAAACCCTCATCAAAGAGATGAGGGTTTTGGCAAATGCCATAATCGAATCAAAAGGGATTCAAATATTTACTACTAGAATGTGGCTCCTCAACCTGGGCTCGAACCAGGGACACACGGATTAACAGTCCGACGCTCTACCAACTGAGCTATTGAGGAATAAGCGGTAAGGGTTACTATCTTACTGCGAGCTTAGAATAAACGCTTTCGAGTTCGTCCTAAGTGGGGCGTATTCTAGCAAAGATAAGATTTTCGTCAAGCTTTATTTTTAAATATTTAATAAAAAGTACGAAATAGTGTGTATTTAGTCATTATTTTACGATAAAAAAGCAAAATAAAAAAAGACGCCCACAATCGGGACGTCCTTTTTCTTTATAGCTGGTATTTAATTTTAGGTGATTAGTGCTTATTCAGCAACGTCCAGTTCCGCAACGGCTTTTTCAATACGAGCGAGCGCGTCTTTTAGCGTGGCTTCATCGGTAGCGTAAGAGATACGCATATGACCACCAAGACCAAATGCATCGCCAGGTACGACAGCAACGCCAACTTTTTCTAGTAACCATGCTGAGAATTCAGTACAAGATTTTAGACCAGCGGCTTTAATCAAAGGCACGATATTCGGATACACGTAGAATGCGCCATCTGGACGCAAGCAAGTGATGCCTTTAATAGCATTTAAGCCATCAACAACGAGGTCACAACGCTGCTCAAAAGCTGCAATCATTGGCTCTAGGACGCTTTGATCACCACTGATAGCCGCTTCAGCTGCCACTTGGCTGATTGAAGTTGGGCAAGAGGTTGATTGTCCTTGTACTTTTTTCATCGCGCCAATCAATTTTGCCGGACCACCAGCATAACCAATACGCCAGCCCGTCATGGCATACGCTTTTGACACACCATTTAGAATGATGGCTCGCTCTCTTAACTCAGGCGCTGCATTTAAGATGTTGTAGAACTTGTCATCTGTCCAGCGAATGTGCTCATACATGTCATCTGATGCGACATAAACTTGTGGATGCTTTTTGAGCACTTCAGCAAGGGCTTTTAGCTCATCTAGGCTATAAATCATACCCGTTGGGTTAGAAGGACTGTTTAGTACCAACAGTTTGGTTTTGTCAGTGATAGCGGCTTCTAACTGTTCTGGCGTGATTTTAAAGTCTTGTTCAGCAGGACATTTAACGATGACGGGTACGCCTTCAGCCATAATAACCATGTCAGGATAGCTGACCCAGTACGGCGCTGGAATAATGACTTCATCACCTAGGTTAATAAAGGCTTGCACAAGGTTAAAAAATGACTGCTTACCACCAACAGAAACCAAAATCTCATTTGGCGCATAGCTGATGTCGTTATCGCGTTTGAACTTCTCAATAATGGCTTTTTTAAGCGAAGGTGTACCGTCAACAGCGGTATATTTGGTAAACCCTTCATTAATCGCTTTAATCGCTGCTTGTTTCACATGTTCTGGGGTATCAAAGTCAGGCTCACCTGCACCTAAACCTATGATGTCTTTACCAGCTGCTTTAAGCTCTGCGGCTTTACTGGTGATGGCAAGGGTCGGTGAAGGTTTAATACTGTTGACGCGGTCAGACAATTGCAGTTCGCTCATTGGAGATCCTTGTAGTCTTGGCTTTGGTTTTAAGCACATAGATACCGGCGATAAAGGGGCTATCATCAGTTTATGTACAGTTAGAATATGCGGTATAAGTATTATTATTGGTATTAAGTCGCTAAATGCAGCGCTCTAAAATTTGGTTTATCGCATTGTAACATGACAATACAGCACTGTCTTAAGCACACATTAACGGAAAGTATAAAAAATATAGAAAATAATGTTGCTATTTAAAGATAGAGAGACTGGATAGAATTAGTCGTTTTATTAATGATGATAACCGTGAGTGGCTAATCATTCGTTTGCGAAGTTACAACAATAGCAACCACAGCTTATATTACACTCAGTTGATATTCTATTATTTAGTTTTGGTAAAAAAATAACGAGTTTTAATTAGTTGTACCTCAAAAAGACAATGGTTATTCGTTTAAAGTATTGATAAGAATACTCACTAAGTTAAGCGATTTATACTGATAAAAGGATACTTAAAATGAGCACTCCTCCTAAAAGTCTACATATTTTAATAACTGGTGCGACGTCTGGTATCGGTAAGCAATTGACAAAAGACTATCTACTGACGGGTCATACTGTGTATGCGGTTGGGCGTGATGACGAGGCGCTTGCTGAGCTACAAGGTTTAGGTGCAATGCCTATCAGCGTGGATTTGATGGATCGTGACAAGGTGCTTGATGCGTTTGCCAACATTAGCCAGATTGACTTGGCGATTTGCGGTGCTGGCATGTGCGAATATTTGGATATGCCCAATTTTGATAGTAGTGTGTTTATGAAAGTTATGACCGTGAATATAGGCACATTGTCGCATACGATAGAGGGTATATTGCCACAATTGATTGCATCAAAAGGTCGATTAGTTGGCATTGGTTCAGCCTCTGCTTATGTGCCTTTTGCTCGTGCCGAAGCTTACGGTAGCTCAAAAGCAGCGATTCATTATTTGATGAAAACTTTACAAATCAGCCTTGCACCGCATGATGTAGCGGTCAGCTTAGTCGTACCCGGATTTGTAGAAACGCCAATGACTAAGCAAAACGACTTTCCTATGCCCTTTATCCAAACCACAGAGCAGGCAAGCCATGCCATTCGTGAGGGTATTGACAATGGTGATGAAGTCATTGAGTTTCCTAAAAAGCTAACTTTACCGCTAAAGACGTTAGGCGCATTGCCAGATATGGTGTGGCAACAAGTCAGCAAAAAGATGAATAAAAAATAGCTTGTCTTGATATACCTGAGAATATCTAAAAAAATAATAAGGAACGCCTTTATGTCGTTTTTCCATCGTAAAGTTACGCGTACAACAGCAGTCTCTAATACCTCTAATTCTAAAACCTTTAATGGCTCTAACGTATTTAATAACAGCAGCCGCGATTTACATGACTCTCTAAACGTCCCAGATAAAAAGCGTGTCGCTATTATTGGCTCAGGCGTATCAGGGCTGACTTGCGCCCATTATCTAGCTAAGAAATATGACGTGACGATATTTGAAGCCAATGACTATATCGGCGGTCATGTGAATACGATTGATGTGACGCTGCAAAGTGGTAAAAAATCGAAAAGTAAGCATGTAGAAACGAGTGCAATTGATACTGGCTTTATTGTCTTTAATGAGCGTACTTATCCCAATTTTTTTCGACTGTTACATGATTTACAAGTTCCGTTTCAAGCAACAGACATGAGCTTTTCAGTAAAAAACGTTGCCCGTAATTTTGAATATAATGGACATACGCTAAACACTTTATTGTCGCAACGTAAAAACGTATTAAACCCAAAATTTTGGCAATTTATTAAAGATATTTTACAGTTTAATAAGCATATTCGCCAGTTACGTCAAGATTTCGACGCTGCGAGAATGCAAGGTCAGGATGTGAGCGTTTTAACGAAGCAGACGCTCGGTAGTTATTTAGACAGCAAACATTATGGCAAATTATTTACTGATAATTATTTACTGCCAATGGTGTCTGCCATTTGGTCAACGAGCCTTAAAGAAGTACAAGATTTTCCATTAGTATTTTTTGCGCAGTTTTTTGATAATCACGGGTTGCTTGAGGTGGTCAATCGCCCGCAGTGGTTCACGATTAAAGGCGGCTCAAAGCAATATGTGAATAAATTGGTCACGCGCTTTGTGAAAGCGGGCGGTACGATAAAGGTAAATAGCCCAGTAGCTACGGTGTCACGTAGCGCAGATAAAGTTATGGTTAAGAATAAGACAGACGGTAATACGCAAACGCTCATATTTGATGAGGTTATTTTTGCTTGTCATGCTGATACTGCGCTGCGTTTATTGGCAGATGCCAGTCATGACGAAACGGAAATATTAAGTCATTTTCACTTTACCAATAATACCGCTGTTCTACATACCGATAGCAGTGTGCTACCGAAAAAGCCTTTGGCATGGGCAAGTTGGAACTATCTGATTGACAATAAAATAGACAGTAAAAATGAACAAACGACCTCAAAACCCGTGCTCACTTATCATATGAATATCTTGCAACGACTGACTAAGCAGCATAATTATCTGGTGACGCTGAATCCGGCGACACTCAATAAAAGCATTGATGAGGCGCAAGTGATTAAGCAAATTGATTATAGCCATCCGGTTTATAACAACGAGATGATTGAAGCGCAAACACAATGGTCACGGATTTCTGGCAGTGGTTTGCATACCCATTTTTGCGGGGCCTATTGGTTTAACGGCTTTCATGAAGACGGCGTTAGAAGTGGGCTGCGTGTCTGTCAGGCATTGGGTAGCAATATTGATATCAAAGATGAAGTTGACCCAAGCCATTTACCGGATGCCGAGAATGCGCATACACCATTTCGCTATAAAGATTTACCTGTAAAATCGGATAAAAACGCGCGTAAATTGCAGAAACGTCAGGTTGTGACGGCAACTACCAATCAAGAATTGGTTGATTATATTGCCACTCTACGACCTAATGTGCCTGAATTTAATAATAAGAAAAAGCGTGGATTTTTTAGCAAACGTATTAAGTCTAAAGTTGAATAGTTCTAAGGTTGAATAATTTTAAAGTTAAGTAGTTCTGCGATAAATTACTAAATCAGTGGTTAAATGAATAGATAAATGATGTGATAAATAAAGAGAGCCTTATGTCTAAAACTACTAGCTCGTCTGACTCTACATTACCGAACGTATTGCTTCATCCCATACCGCATCAGCTGTTTCATGGGACGACATGGCATAGTCGTTTGCTACCCAGTGTGAATAAGTTTGCTTATCCGTACCGTTATTGGGGTGTCAATATTAGCGCCTTAGCCGCAGGGCAGACGTTACCAGAGGTTACGACAACATCGTTTAGTAAAAGTACATTATTTAAACAAGGGTTACTTAAAAAAGGACTACCGTTATTTTCAGCACAACATCGCGCTTTGCAGCAGTTTTGTGCAGATGATTACCTAATAATTGATGCTCAAAGTTCAGAGAAAGCGGTGGGCGACGATTTCGAAGCGCTTAAACACCGGTTAGAACAGACATTCATAAAACAGACGGGTAGCGCCCCACTAGGCGATATGATTGGAATGATGGTTTGCCGTAATGCAGGACTTTATTTCAGTCCGGTGAATTTTTATTTGGGTTTTGATAATGAACAAACGCCGACGCATTTATTAGCAGAAGTCTCTAATACGCCATGGGATAAGCGCCACTATTATGGATTTTTACTAGAAGGTGCGGATACTGAATTTTGTCACGATAAGGATTTTCATGTGTCACCGTTTAATCCCATTGACCAGCAATATCGCTGGCAAGTGTCGGTAAAAAAACAGCCAAACCATTGTTTACAAGTTCGTATTGCGATTAATATCAGTGACGCGCGCGGTGAAGTATTAAAAACAGGTATAAAAATGACAGGCTTACCACTGACTAATGAGAGCGTTCGCCACAGTTTACGTAAAAATCCACTGATGAATATCACCTCACTTACTCGTATTTATTGGCACGCTTTTAAGCTCTATGCCGTTAAAAAAGTACCTTATATTAATTATGATGAAAAGTTGGCAGACAGTAAGCAGCAAGAAAGACATCAATAACAATTTGTTAGTAGGACTTACAACGTTTACATTTTTGATAAATTAAATTTAACAATTATAAGATATGATTTAAATGCTAATTAACAGTAATTTATACCAACTTTGCTTATAACAGTGGTTTATTTTTTAAGGATTTTTATGTTATCAATCTCAAAATCAGTATCAAAAGCGGCATTTGCCCTTGCAATTATCGCAGGCAGTACGTCCGTTATGGCAGCCCCATCGGCTGTTAAACCCAGTCTGGTATTACAACAATCTAATGTTTCACTGACGCTTGCCAATCAGCTCATCGACGCCACCATGGCAGCGTGTCATGCTGAAGGTAAATCTGCCGTTGTTGCAGTTGTTGACCGTGCTGGTAACCTTATTGCGCTACAGCGTGATGATAGCGTAGGTCCTCATAATACTGATGCCGCTATCCGTAAAGCATATACCGCACTATCTACCAAAACGCCTTCGCGCCTCTTGGCGAACAATGCCCGCGCCAATCCAGATTCTAGTAACTTAAATACCGTACACGATTTATTGCTTATCGGTGGCGGTGTGCCATTAAAGTTCGGTAATGAGGTGATTGGTGCAATTGCAGCGGGTGGTGCTGGCGGGGCTATGCAAGATGAAAGCTGTGCCCTAAAAGGTATTGAAAAAGTAATGCCTACTCAAAAACTGATGCCAAGGAAGTAAGAAGTAAATAATTTGAACGTGAAGTATGTTTGGTATTTAACAATTAAATATCAAATGTGCTTCAGATGTTATCCAAAATGACGTTATCTAATATGATGAAGACAACCCTACTCTAAAAAGCATAAGCTCATTTGCCACAAGGATGATAAGACGATGCCAGCACGCCCAACAGACCGCACGCCAACCTCAACCTTAGAGAAAATCACGGCCCGTATGAATCAAGCGGTCAATGATACCACTCTGTTAAAACCGATTAGCCAAGGTGTGAATCATCTAGCCAGAAAGGTGGTATTTCGTGCGCTCAGCCATTTACAGTTTGGTAGCTTGACGTTAATTGAAGACTTCGATGCAGAAATGCCAAACAGTCAAACCTTTGGGCAAAAAAATACTGGCAATTTAAATGATAGTTCTACTACAGCTGCCAGTAGTTCGGCAGTAGGGCGACATGCGCTCGATGTGACGCTCATCATTCATGATAGTAACGTCTACCGTCAGCTACTATTTGGCGGTTCAATCGCACTTGCGGATAGCTATATTAATGCTGAATGGGATACCGATGATTTAACGGGATTTATACGACTAGCGGCACGTAACTTAGCCGTACTTAATAAATTAGAAAGTCGTTTTGCCCGTATTAGCAAAACCTTTGAGAAAACCAAGCACCAATTACGCAGTAACGATCAGACGGGCGCGAAGTCCAATATTCTAGCGCATTATGATTTGGGTAATGCGATGTATGAGCGCTTTTTAGACCCAACGATGATGTATTCCTCAGCGGTTTATCCAACGCCTGAGATTTCGCTAGAACAAGCGCAGCAGCATAAATTAGCGCTTATTTGTCAACGCTTACAGCTTAAAGCTGATGATCATGTGCTTGAAATTGGTACAGGTTGGGGCGGTTTTGCCATTTATGCAACCAAGCATTATGGCTGTCATGTGACCACTACCACGATTTCAGACGCTCAGTATCAAGAAGCGCAACGCCGTGTCAAAGCGGCAGGTTTGGCTGATAAAATTACGTTACTCAAGCAAGATTATCGTGAGCTAACAGGGCAGTATGATAAGTTAGTCAGTATTGAAATGATTGAAGCGGTTGGTCATGAATTTTTACCGACGTTCTTTGCTAAGTGTAATGATTTACTTAAACCCACAGGCTTGATGGTGCTACAAGCCATTACTTTTAATGATCAGAATTATCGTAATTATATTGACTCAGTCGACTTTATTCAGACCCATATTTTCCCCGGTGGCTGTCTGCTCTCTAATCAAGAGCTCACCACTCAATTCACTGAACAGACCGATATGGTCATCAAGCAGTTGCATGATTATGGTTTTGATTATGCCTATACGCTGCGAGATTGGCGTGCATCATTTATGTCGCAGCGACAAGAGATTAAAGCCTTAGGTTATGATGAGGCATTTATTCGTTTATGGGAGTTTTACTTCTGTTATTGCGAAGGTGGCTTTTTAGAACGTACCATCGGCGTGGTACAAGTGACAGCGGTGAAGCCAGATAATATCGACACGCTACATTTTTCTGATTTACCAGTTAAAGTCGCTCAATGCGCTTAAAATTATAATCTTTGTTAAATAATGACATCAAGTGATGGCACTTAAGTATAAGTAACGACAAGAGCATAACAATAAACAGATAATTGTTATAAAGCGATATTAACCTATAAGTAAAAACTGGCGACATCTATAAAGCATACCATCATAAAAAGGATATTATTATGGGCTATGTATTTATCTACCTTACTGCCGTTGTCATATTTTTGGGCATTGATTCGGTGTGGCTGACCACCATGAAAGGCGCATTTTATGAAGCGCGTATCGGTCATTTGCTTGCTGATAAACCCAATATGGCTGCCGCTGGCGTATTTTATCTGTTTTACCTGCTTGCCTTATGTATTCTCATTTTATATCCCCAAATTAAAGCACAGGCATCCATTGGGCATATTTTTTTATTGGGTGGTCTGATTGGTCTCATGGCATATGGAACGTATGACTTTACCAACTTGGCGTTGTATAAAGGCTTTACGCTCGACACCGCATTGGTAGATTTTGCATGGGGTGGCTTATTAACCGGTTCAGTCAGCGCACTGGTTGCGTGGCTGGCATATCGCTTTCATTGGTTAGGTTAAATTTTCTTCATTCTTATAGATTTAATTTATTCATAACACCATATTAATGGCGTATACATGCTTGCCATTAATAAAAACTATCTGAACATCCCGAATATGCGCTACACTAAATCTGTGCTATCTTAAATAGCGCACCAACAATGGATGTTTATAATAGTAAGGATTGCTATGCCTCAAGATAATACCTCTTCAACTGCCAAAAAAGCCCCCTTAAATCACGAACTATATATGTCGATACTGATGACGCCTGATATGGCAAACTTCATCGGTAATGTTCATGGTGGTGACTTGCTCAAAATGCTTGACCAAGTTGCCTATGCTTGTGCCAGCCGGTACAGTGGTAGCTACGTCGTTACCTTATCGGTCGACCAAGTGATGTTCCTTGAGCCAATTTACGTCGGTGAGCTGGTCACTTTTGCTGCCAGTGTCAATTATGTTGGTCGTACTTCGATGGAGATTGGTATTCGCGTTGAGGCTGAAGACGTACGTGCACGTACCATTCGCCATACCAACAGCTGTTATTTCACTATGGTAGCGGTAGATGATAAGGGTAAACCTACCCCAATTCCTCCATTAAATATTAAGAATCCATTGCAAAAATGTCGCTTTGATGCCGCTCTAGAGCGTAAACGTATGCATCAAGAAGGGGCCAACCGTCCCAGCTGCGATATCTCTTTATTAACTGACAGCGATGATTGTGAAGATACCAGCCAATAAGTTTTAACTGATAAGTTATAAATATGTTATACAACGACTCACGAAATAGTTATTGATAATTAGCAACTGCTATTTTAAGCTAAAACATCTATAACCAAGAAGCAGGGCAGTTATAGTAACGCTGTGGCAGATATTATCTGTCGCAGTATGTATCGTAATTGCACTGTGATAGTGAGTCGAGTATGAGCCTAAAACCATCTATCGCTAAGCCCACCACTCAGCTAACGGCTCCGCCACATGCTCAAAGTATTCCGCGTGCGCGCGGTGCAGGCATATCTCCTATGTCTCATGTCAATGATAATGCTGACAGCGTAAACATTCCTAATAGTAGTAGTCCTGCGCCTATAAATAATAAAAAACCTTCAAGCTCACTCACTACAGTATTAGTCGCTGTTGGGGCAAACTTACTGATTGCCATCGCCAAAACAGTGGGCGCTGTGATGACGGGTTCTGCATCTATGATTGCAGAAGCGGCGCACTCTTGGGCAGATGCGGGTAACGGCACATTGTTAATCGTTGCTGAAAAGAAGTCGGTGAAACCTGCCGATAGAAGTCACCCATTAGGCTATGGCAAAGAGTCCTACGTATGGTCGATGATTGCGGCATTTGGCGTCTTTATGGCAGGCTCGATTGTCTCAATCTACACTGGTGTAACAGAGTGGAACGCTGCTGAAACTGAGACCGACTATACGATTGGTTTTGTC
This sequence comes from Psychrobacter sp. GP33, assembly GCF_014119005.1. Taxonomy (GTDB): domain Bacteria; phylum Pseudomonadota; class Gammaproteobacteria; order Pseudomonadales; family Moraxellaceae; genus Psychrobacter. The sequence goes on from NZ_JACGYX010000001.1 coordinate 283,107, forward strand.
ATCTTAGCGGTCGCCTTTGTGCTTGAAGGCTTGTCATTGATGCAAGCTTATCGGGAAAGTAAAAAGCATGGCGAGGTACTGAATATTAGTGCGCTTGGTTATGTGATTGATACTTCTAACCCGACATTGCGTGGGGTATTTTTTGAAGATTTAGCGGCGGTCATTGGCTTGGTAATTGCTGCCACTGCCATGGGCATGCATGCATATACCGGAGAGCCGTTTTGGGATGCATTGGGTTCTATTGTTGTCGGGCTGTTATTAGGTGGTGTGGCAATATTTCTGATTAGCCGTAATCGTGATTTTTTGGTTGGTCATAGAGTGACGGATAAAATGCACCATTATGTGCTGGGCGAGCTGCTGGCACATGCCGATATTGAAAGCGTGTCATACCTGCATTTAGAATGGGTAGGACCTAAGAAGATATTTATGGTGGCAGCGGTCGATATCACGGGTAATCAACAAGAAAACGATATTGCCCAAAAATTTGAAGATATTGAAAATCAATTCCGTGCCAATCCAATTTTTCAAGAAGCTATTTTAACCTTGTCAGTGCCTAACGCTCCAGTGCTCAAGCTTAAACCTTAGCCGTTGAAGTTTTAAAAATAACTGCTTGGATATCTATGCTAAATAACTACTTTTAAATAGTATTGCTTAAAAATAAGCCATAAAAAAGGTCACCAACTAGGGTGACCTTTGTTTAATTTCTATTTAAATTTTACTTAATTTAAAACTTACTTCTTCGGGGCGTTGGCACCAATAAACCATGCATCTTTATCAACGATACGGCTTACTTCAGTCAATAAGTCAGCGGTATCTTCATCACCAGCATCACCAGCAGTATCAATGCCTTCACGCAATGAAGCCGCAATGATTTTGTAGCGGTTAGTCAGCTCACGAACGTGTTGGTCAACTTCCGTGATTTCAGTAGGATAAGTCTCTAAGATAGAGTCCTCAACCACACGTTTAGAAATACCATTAGCTTTACCGCCAAGAATAACAATGCGTTCAGCAACCGTATCATAAGCTTCAGTTAAGCGCGCATGAGTATCATCTAATAACTGATGAACACCAATAAAGCCAGTACCTTGAAGGTTCCAATGACACTGCTTGCTATCCATACTCAAATCGATCAGATTTGCTAGATTGGCGTTTAACAAATCAATCATTTTTTGGGCAGTTGCATCATCAATTCCACTAGCGTAACGTTCTCTCATTTTAAGCTCCATTTTTTATTTGTTAAGGGTTTTATTGTTCTATATTAAGAGGTGTACGTTTAGAAAATTTATTTTTAATATAATTTTTGCTACGTTCATACAGCTGATTTAATAGTGTATATTCGTTATATAACACACTGATTAAGGTATGAATTATTTATCCAGTGCCGATAATAACACCTTGTCTGCGCAATAAAACCCCTAAGATTTAGGCTTTATACAGTGGTCGTGTAATGAGTGTGTTAATCATGAAAAGCTTTGTAAATATAACGATTAAAATAGGTTGTTCGATAACAATTGGCGCACAAGTTAGCCCCTTTTAAGGAGAATTAAAAGGGGCTAATTTAAAGAATAAAGGTAGCCAGTATTTGAAATATCTAATCAATAAGCATAAACAATATTAATTTTGAGGCTTAATGCCTTTTTCGGCAAATTTATCAAACAATTGCTGCTGAGTTAGGTTGACCGTATCATTAGCGAATGCATAATAATCTGGCTTTTTATCAATGAAAATCTGGCTCTCAAAGGTCAGGTTAGGATTGTCTTGGAACAGGCCAAGCGATAGCACATAAGTCTCAGAACCCAGCTGATGATAATACAAATTAGTACCACATTTATGGCAAAACGCACGCTCCGCCCATGCTGAAGAGGGATAGACGGTTATAGAGTCTTCACCTTGAATGTCAGGTTTTGAGTGACTATGTATCGCCATCAATGGTCCGCTACCCCAACGGCGACACATCGTACAATGACACGCCTCGAAGGTATTGATATCTTCTAATTCAATCGTCACGTTACCGCACAGACAATGACCTTTCATAACTCATTCCTTGATTAATTGTCCCTGAACTATACCTGATATGGGCGCTTGTTATTGCGTGTTTTTGCATCTAGCTGGGGTAAATCTATGAGCTGTTTATAGTATTTTAAGCGGACAAATAACCTTTAAAAATAGTCATTTAACCCCATATTATTACAAACTTTACCTCTTATAACTTTTTATAAATATCAGGAAGAAAGTCACTATGCGAATGCCCGAACCGCGCTCATCGCGTCAGTTAAATCAATTAGCCACCCAGCTGCAAGGCGAAGCTGAAATCAGTGGTGTGAATGCGTCTGGCACGCAAATAGCCAGTCGCGCCTTTGAGATGGTGACAGAATTTGAGCCAGCAGGCGATCAGCCGCAAGCGATTGCAAAGCTAGTTAAAGGTATTAATGCTGGCATGGACGAGCAATTGCTGCTTGGAGTGACGGGCTCTGGTAAGACCTACACTATGGCAAAGGTCATCTCTGAGACGCAACGTCCAACCATCATTATGGCACACAATAAAACCCTTGCCGCGCAGTTATATGGCGAGTTTAAAGCGTTTTTCCCAAATAATGCCGTTGAATATTTCGTCAGTTATTATGACTATTATCAGCCCGAAGCTTATGTTGCCGCTAGTGATACCTTTATTGAAAAAGATAGTGCCATTAATGACCATATTGACCAAATGCGTTTATCCGCCACGCGGGCATTATTAGAGCGTCGTGATGCCATTATTGTGGCGTCGGTATCCTGTATTTATGGTTTGGGCGACCCTGAAAGTTACCTAAAAATGCTATTACATATTGTAGTGGGTGACAAGGTTGACCGTACTGCGGTGATTAAGCGTTTGGTTGAAATGCAATATATGCGCAATGAGCTGGACTTTGGGCGTGGTACCTATCGTTTGCGCGGTGAGATATTAGATATCTATCCGGCAGAGTCGGAGCAGCTTGCGGTACGTGTGCATTTATTTGATGATGAAGTGGAGAAAATCTCTTGGTTCGATCCTTTAACCGGCAAAACCGTGCGTAGCGTGCCGCGTATTACTATTTATCCAAAGTCGCATTATGTGACACCACGTAATAAGTTAGAGGCGGCAACCCATACGATTCGTGCGGAACTTGAGCCACGTTTAGAATATTTCCGTGAAAACAATAAACTGGTTGAAGCGCAACGTCTAAAAGAGCGCACCCAATATGATCTTGAAATGATTCAACAGCTTGGCTACTGTAACGGCATCGAGAACTACTCGCAGCATTTATCAGGTCGCCCATCAGGGGAAGCACCGCCAACGTTGTTTGATTATATTCCAGAAGATGCCTTGTTATTCCTTGATGAATCTCATGTGACGGTGTCGCAAATTGGTGCGATGTATAAAGGCGATCGGTCGCGTAAAGAAAACTTGGTCAATTATGGTTTCCGTTTGCCAAGTGCGATGAATAACCGTCCGATGAAGTTTGAAGAGTGGGAGCGTATTAAGCCAACGACGATTTATGTCAGCGCTACGCCTGCATTATATGAATTGGAACATAGCGAGCAAGTGGTTGAGCAAGTCGTACGTCCAACCGGTTTGATTGACCCTGAGATTGAGATTCGTCCGGTGCTCACCCAAGTCGATGATGTATTATCAGAGATTACCACACGCAGTGCCAAAGATGAGCGCGTGCTGATTACTACTTTGACCAAGCGCATGTCAGAGGATTTGACCAGTTATCTCAAAGAATACGATGTCAAAGTCGCTTATCTCCATTCAGATATTGACACCCTTGAGCGTATGCAAATTATTCATGAGCTGCGTACGGGCGTATATGATGTACTGGTCGGTATTAACTTGCTACGTGAAGGTCTAGATTTGCCAGAAGTGTCATTGGTGGCGATATTTGATGCGGATAAAGAGGGATTTTTACGTTCGGAGCGAGCCTTGATTCAGACAATTGGTCGTGCTGCGCGCCATCTTCATGGTAAGGCGATTCTCTATGCCGACCGTATCACCAACAGTATGCAAAAGGCGATTGATGAGACCGATCGTCGCCGTGAAAAACAAGTGGCATTTAACCTTGAGCATAACATCACACCAAAAGGCGCGCGCCGAAATGTCACGGATAAAATCGATACCGGTGAAGATTTGGACGCCAATGACAATCAAGCGATTCCGGTCAAAAGTAATCTGCCTGATGTTGATATCAGTATCTTACGCAGCCCTGATTTGCTCGCTAAAGAAATCAATCGTCTTGAGAAGCTAATGAAGCAATTCTCACGTGATTTGAAGTTTGAGGATGCCGCGAAAACTCGCGATAAAGTGTTGGAGTTAAAGGCGCATTTGATTTAGAAATATTGGAATTTAAAGTATGAGGGCGGGTTAACGGCTAGTTAACTCGCCTTATTTTTAGATGATAAAAATGAAAATAAAAAATTGGATACTAAAAGAATATTTGTACTAGGTAATGGCTTTGATTTAGCGCATTATCTGCCAACTGCGTACGTACATTTCATGGATGCAATGATGGTTGTTGAATCTTGCGAAGAAAATAAAGAGCTTGGGTTTGATGATTTGTTTCAGAAATATATATCAGGAGAATGTTCCGATAGAGACAAGGAGTTTTTTAGCAAGACTAAGGAATTGTATAAAACATATAACTTGAAGTTATCGATTGATATTGTGAAGGGCTTGCAAATAAAGCTAAAGGATAACGGCTGGTTTCAGCATTTTAAGCATCATTTAAATGATGTAGATACTTGGATTGATTTTGAGAATGAAATAGAAAAAGTTTTGATTTTATTAGGTACATTATTCAATATTGAGTTTGAAAAGAACTCAATTATCAATTTTGACGAGGATAACAGTTCTCGGTTAGATATAGCTAAAAATATAATAGATAATGACACAGTATTACTTAATAAAATACTTCTAGACCGAACTGGTCTAAAGTCAAATATAATTAATTCATTATTAAAAGAATTTAAAATATTTAACACTATGTATGGTGTTAGGTCACAAGAAAAATATTCGACCCAAAATTATTTCAAAAAAGTAACAAAAGATGAGTTTGATATTTTTCAAGAGGTTACTAAAAATGTAAAGGGCTTGATTGGATTAAATCTTTATTCACATAAGAAAGAAGCTTTTAGTGAAGTGTTAAATAAGAAGTATTTAAAACGTTTTGAAGACAAGTTTTTATCATTTAATGAGACTGAAATATTTAGACAGCTTTTGATAGAGTTAGATGAGTTCAAGCATATATTTGAGAACTATATTAGTTCCATTATAAATAATATTGAGCCAACTAAGAGTTTTGATACCTTTGGTGATTTGGCAAAAGAAATTGATGCAGTCTATACGTTTAACTATTCTAACATCTTCGAGAGACTGTATCCAAATAGTCTTGAAAGTCAACTTAATCAAGTAGAAGTACAGTATATTCATGGCAGTGCAGAACATAAAAATATTGTGCTTGGAATAAGTGACTTAGATGAAGGAAAATTAAAAAAATATAAAATTTACGGATTTGTTAAGACTTTCCAAAAACTTGTCAGTAATACTGATTATATATTTTTAGATAATAGTGATGTGAAGTTAACAAGTAAGCCACCTATAAATTATCTGCTTCAAAATGACTATGAGATTATTATCTGGGGACACTCTTTAGATTCTTCAGATGGAGAGTATATTAGAGAAATGTTTAATCTTAACAGTGAGAGTCTGTTGAATAGAGTCACTATAAGAATTTGGTATCATGGCTCACAACAACTTGCTAACCTCATGCATATTATGGGTAAAGACGTTATTCAAGAGTGGATGAAGAAAGGCTGGCTAGTATTTGAAGCAGCTCCTGATATTTATCAGCTTAATCAGCAAAAGCAGAGTTTGTTAGAAATAGCATAATTGCCAATCTCAAACACCCTTTTACATTTTACATCTTAAATAAAATTGTCAGTTTATATAGGATAGAGACATAAAACAGGGAGGTTATAAGCGCCTTGTTAAGTCCTAGTATTATAAAAATTCAATTTTAGAGGTACAAATATGTTTGATATTAAGTCGTTATTAAAGCGTGGCATTGAAAAGGAATTATTGGATGTTGATGACTATATTTTTATGCCTGAAAGCGTAAAGATTGTGATCGATAATGGTGAGTTGAACTGTGTGCTTAATAGTGATGGTCGGGTCAATATTTTCTATACCAAACACGGGATTACAGATGTGAGATCGGCAGCGCGTAAGCACGCATTCACGTCTTTTGAGCGGGAACTTGAGCACGGAATGTACGATGATATTATCGAGGATTTGGTTAATGAGGTTGAAAAAATTATCGATGGTCAGTCTAAGTATTTTCGTAATAGAGTCTTAACTATAGACAGTCCTTTAGAGCCGTAATCAATTGTAAGAAATTGAAATTTGATGAGTATTTATGTGATATTAGTCTTTATTTGACACTATTTTTTAGTTGATAATAGTTTGCGGCAAATAATTATCAAAAAAGGTGCGTTGATAAATTATAACGCACCTTTTTATTTATTTAATAAATAGTCATTTATTTCGTGAAGCTGGCATAACAACTTTGCAGTGATTTTGCGATGACACGGGTGGCTAACTGTACTCGATACTCTGGATTAATTGCGGCATTGCCTAGCTCAACAATGGTAACGTGCTGTGGGGCTTGCTCACTGACACAACCACATACTTTACTTTTTACCGCTTCTTTTTGCTCTTCGTTCATGACAACGCTGGCAACACGCCATGTCGTTTGCTTTTCAATCTCAGCACGGCATTGGTTGTTGATAGCTGCTTTAAAAACATTCATACCAATATTAGTTGCGTTACCAACTGCAGTACCAGCGTTAGTGTTAGCGCCTGTTGACGCGCAACCAGATAAAGCAAATGTAGCAAGCATAGCAGTAGAGATTAATAATTTTTTCATCGTTGTATCCTACGAGTTTTTTGAGATTGTCTGAAAAATGTGTTTACACGTGATAAGTATTGTCCGTTTTGGCTTAGTGACAATAACGAACGATTATTACATATTTTTAACACATTACCTTATCTCATTCTTGTATAGGAAAAACGATTATTTTGAAGTTCACTTCAGGCTATGATTATTAAGTCGTGTTATTAAGAATAAAATCTGTTCTAAAATATAGAAGCCATAAAAAACCAGCTAAGAAGAGTTAATCATCATAGCTGGTTTTTTATGGCGTTACTTCACTTCTAAATTTTATACATTTTTACCATGTTGCTTTTGTTGAATATCTTTTGCTAAGTTATAGCACTCTTCAATATGGTCAGTAGCGATTTTCTTAAAAATGGTGTAGCCCATAGTCGCTGCGACCAGTTGTCCACCTAATGGAATAAATTTGGTGACTTGCTTGGCAGCGATACGACCACCAAATCCTTGGATGGTTTTTTTGACGATACCGCGTGTTGCCATGAGACCGGCAAAATCAATGGTTCGATCTTTTAGTGCGCCCCAATGAATAGCACGCGATTCTAAATCAATGGCGGATTCGCGTCCTTCAATCAGACCAAAGCGTTCGCTAATCTCAGGCAGCAGCTGGGTTAACATACCGGCATCGATTGCCACATCGAAGAATGGTATAGGGATAACAGCCACACCAGCAGAAATTTTGGCTCGTTTTTTGACTAACGCCAGACACTCTTGCTTTACTTGCTCTAAATTTAAGCTTGGGTCAATGGTGTTTGGAATTTTTTCAGCAGCAGGTGTAGTTTTCATAAAGATGTCCTTATAAGAATCTCAAAGTTATAAAATAAATAGATTATAAAACAAGCAGGTTATAAAATGATTGGTCAATATATTTTAAGTATGGCAAGTAGTACTCATTTTATGGATTTATCGGCTTCATACAATCATAGCTTTGTATCAAAATACAAATAATACCGTTTCTATGCACCGTTTTTGTAAATATAGGATAAGTGAGCACCTCATCAGCTAAGTCGAAATTATAATTAATAAGAATTATAGAGTCAGTAGGGATAATATAATTATAAAAATGAGATCGAAAATAAAAGTAATACTGGGATTGTCGCGACAGCGGATGTCACATGGTGAATGTTCATGCCATTGTTTGCTATTGTGACCGCCTACCAAAGCCAGTAGAATACCGACATGCTAAATTTAACCCCCCGATATACCGGTACTCGCATTGACGAGTTACCCGCCGCATTGCAACCGCTTGCCGCCCAATCATTGACCCTAGCGCGCCTCTATGCAGGACGCGGTATCACCGATCCTGACGAGCTGGAAACTGGACTGGCGGGTTTGTTGCCTGCTGAGATGCTGCATGGCGTTAGTGAAGCAGTGCGTCTATTAGATATTGCTATTGATGAAGGTCAGCGTATTCTTATTGTTGGCGACTTTGATTGTGACGGCGCGACCAGTACCGCATTAATGATGCGCGCTTTAACCGCAATGGGCGCGGTGGTTGATTTTTTAGTGCCTGACCGTTTTAAATATGGCTATGGTTTGACACCTGAAATTGTTGAGCTGGGCATTGCCACCTATCAGCCGCAAATGATTGTGACCGTTGATAATGGTATCTCTAGCCATGAAGGTGTGGCACGTGCGCAAGCCGATGGTATTACGGTTATTATTACTGACCATCATCTCACCACCAAGCCAGTGCCGCCTGCTGAAGCCGTAGTCAATCCCAATCAGCAAGATTGTGACTTTAGCAGCAAGGCTTTAGTTGGCGTGGGCGTGGCATTTTATGTGCTGGGACGCTTAGCAAAGTTGCGCCGTGAAGCTGGCAAGTCAACCGTACAAGTCAGCCAATATTTGGACTTAGTGGCGCTGGGTACGATTGCCGATGTGGGTATTCTAGATAAAAATAATCGTATATTAGTACATCATGGTCTACAAGCGATTCGTCAAGGGCGCTGCTGTTTGGGTATTTTAGCGCTTCTTGAACAAGCTGGACGTGACCCAAAACAATTACAAGCGCAAGATTTTGGCTTTATCTTAGGTCCCCGTATTAATGCGGCAGGGCGGATGGATAATATGCGCATTGGTATCGAGTGTTTACTGACCGAGGATTGGAGCGAAGCGCAACGTTTGGCACATGAGCTTGAGCAGCTTAATCGCAATCGCCGCCAAGTTGAAGGCGAGATGCGTAGCCAAGCGGATGATATTATCGAAGCTTTAAATACTTCTCATAATAGTAACGATTTAACAGACGATAACAATGGTCTGATTATTACGGAAAATGATGCGCAAAACGATATAGTAAATACAGTAGCTAAAACTGATGACGATAACGCTAATATTGATAAAAGCAAACGCAGTATTGTGCTGTATCGAGATGATTGGCATCAAGGCGTTATCGGTATCGTGGCTGGACGTTTAAAAGAAAGTCATTATCGTCCTAGCATTGTGTTTGCGCCAGCTGATATTGAGCGCACAGGTGACGAAGATGCGATTAAAGGCTCGGCACGCTCGATTGCTGGCGTGCATATTCGTGATGCAATCGAGCAAGTGGTGGAGCAACATCCGGATTTAATCACACATTTTGGTGGTCATGCGATGGCAGCGGGGCTGACCATTAAGCGTGGTAACTTTGATGCCTTTGTTGACGCTTTTAATAATGTGGTAGCGCAGCTGGAAGATGGTATTTTTACTGAGCAAAAACTTACTGATGGCGCGTTGCAAGCGGCAGATTTTAGCTTGTGGTTTGCTGAGCATTTAACCGATGCCAGCATTTGGGGGCATGGTTTTGCGCCACCGATGTTTGATGGTGTGTTTGAGGTACTCAGCTTTAAAGTATTAAAAGACAAGCATCTAAAGTTGTCACTACGATATCCGGATGTGCAATATCCGATTGACGCTATTTGTTTTAATTATGATAGTAGCGTGTGGGATTATCGCGCAGAAAAAGTACACCTGTTATTTCAGCTGGATATCAATGAGTGGAATGGCAAACAAAGCTTGCAACTAATGGTTAGAGATTTGGATGTGATTACTGATGTTTAAGGATTAACTTTTACTATCATTTTTAGTTAAAAAAAGGGCGTTAATCAAACAGATTAACGCCCTTTCTGTTTATTATTTTTCAACGTATTAAAGCGTTTGTTTTTTCACTAAACCAATATCTGGGAAATGCCAATCATAACGTACTGCCAGCATACGAATTACAAAAATTGTTAACATGGTCAAGGATTCTTTTATCCAAGGTGTCACGCCCATACCTTCTAAGACAAAATATAGTATTCCCCCAACAATCGCCGCAGTAACATAAATCTCGCGCTGTAATACCAGCGGAATCTCATTACACAGCATGTCACGAATCACGCCACCAAACAAAATGTTCAATACGCCAAGCAAGATACAAATGGGAATATTAGCGCCCATTTCTTGCGCCACTTGAATACCAATTAAGGTGAAAATTGCCAACGCCATGCCGTCAAATAATTTTAATAAACCATCGACATGGCTTGATTTTGGATTGCAAAACATCTGAAAACCTACTGAAGTGATGGTGATAATCAGTAGATAATTCATATTTACCATCCAAAATAACGGATAGCGATCCAAAATAATATCACGTGCAGTCGGACCACTAATCGCAGCAATCATCGCCACTAGAATACAGCCGAACATATCGAAGTTCTTATGTTTAGCAATCACCGTTCCCGACACACTACAGGCAAAGATACCAAACATCTCAAGCCAAAACATAAAGGAGGTAGGCTCAAATCGGGTCACAAAATCTGTACTCAGACCTGCTGGCGGATGAATAGTGGGTGCGACTGGAATGGGCGGTGCAGCAGCGCCAAGCGTGAGACTGGTTGATATAGGAGACAAGAACAGATCGAAAGATTTGCCAAATAAAGCCTGGCAGCAGGCGTTAAGCCACGCATAAATATTGACGCTGATAATACTGATCATAATGGTTCACATAAAAAACACTGAAGTAGCTAAGAGTTTAGCCAACCCAGCGAATGGAGGGAAGATGCCAATCAAAACGCAGTGCCAACATCCGCACTGCAAAGATGACGCCAAGCATAATAAATTCATTCAATCTTGCAGGTACGCCCCAAACCTCAAGCAGCAGATACGTCACTGAACCGACAATACTGGCAGTGATATAAATCTCGCGCTGGAGCAAAAGGGGTATCTCATTACATATAATATCGCGCAGTAAGCCACCGAGAATTGCTGTCCATACGCCCATCATAATGGCAATGACAGGCGACATGTCTTGACCGAGCGCCACATTAAAGCCGATGACGCTGAAGGCTGCCAGTCCAATAGCATCAAATAGCTTAAGCGTCTTATCGATTTTATCAAAAAGATTAAAAAATATTTGTAAAATAAGGGAGGTAGCTGTGATAACTAATAAATAACTAAGATCCGTCATCCAAAATAGCGGATGCCGATCCAGTGCCATATCGCGCAACGTACCACCACCAATGGCATTGACCATCGATACCAGAATGCAGCCTGCAATATCAAAGCCTTTGTGCTGTGCTAGCAACGTACCAGCGCTGGCACAGGCAATAATGCCAATCATGTCTAATATATACAGTAAAATATCAGGGAAAATAAAAGCGCTGAACATGTTGATACCGCTCATCATTACTGACTAAAAGAGTTTTTGCAAAGAAATATATGATAGAAAAAAATTATAAAATAGATAGTACAGTATCAGATAATCAATTAAGTATTATCAACCGTCTTTAGCAAACAATATCAATCCCAGTATAATCAGCCCAATACCGAATAAGCCCATTGCTGATGGCAAGACATTATCCAGTAAGAATATCCCACCGATCAGCGCAAATATCACTTCACTGGCTTGCGTCGAATCGACTCCAGCAACTTCACTAGATGTTTGCGCTTGTTCACGCGCATATAAAAAGATACTGGTTGCACCAACTCCTGCTAATAATGCGACAAGGAGGGTATTGAAAACTTGTGATGAGCTGGGCATTTCAGGACGCACTATAATGCCTAAAATTAGCCAAAATGGCAAACTACCAAAGGACATTAACCAGACTTTATTAAAGGCATTTTGCAGCAGATCCGTCTCAATAGCAGGGATACGCCCAATCAGTTTTTGCAACATGGATTTATGTTGGATAGCAACATGAGATAAGGTGTTAACTGTGTTATCAGTATCTATAACAATATTGACATCGTCAGAGTTGATAGAGTCTGTAGAATTATCGTCACGCGCTTTTTGTAATGCTGCGGTATGCTTGCGAGAATTATAAGAGACTTGCCAAACCAATTGATTGCCAATGGGATAGCTAAAGGCCGCGATTAAAGCAGGTAATGCACCATACAACAGCATCTCCGACATGGGCGTCGAGACTGCCAAATCTACCACTTCCGATGCGCGCAATCCTTCGCTGACGTTTACCAATACCACGCCAATAAACACTAGCAGCGCATAGAGAATGAATTTCTTGTCAAAACGCTGACCAAAGGCAAGCAGTACCAGTAGGCTGGTGACCACAGTAAACATAAACGTAGCGGCAACGACCCAACCCGCAACGTGATCGCCAGCATAACAAATACCGGTATAAAATAACCCAAAGCCGATTCCACCAGTCACGCACCAAAATTTCCAATGGGCACAAAAAATAGCCGTTAATTCTTTAATGCGCCCAGCGCCTTGTTGCATGGCAATAATAACAGTTAGCATCAGCCACATAAAAAGATAACGCAGACTGGCTGACCAAAACCAATGCCCACCCGCCGAACTCATCATCTCGTTTAAAATAAACGTAGAGCTAAATAAGGCACCTGCTAATAAGCCCAATAAAATGAGTTTGACCATCCTTGCGTCCTTGCTGACTATCACGACTTATTATGGGGTATGCGAGCGAGAGAATTCTAGAGTGAAAACTCGCTCATTAACTGATTAGATTCATTTACCTTTAGCATCTGCCCAAATGATTTTATGCAGTTGTAACTGAAAGCGAACGGGTAGTGCATCTACAAGAATCCATTCGGCAAGCTCACGCGCTAATACGGGTACTTCAGGACTATTATTGTTTAAAGTATCATCTTCTGCGACATTGAACATTGGCGAAAACCAAACTGTACCGACCAGTTTGTGTAGCTTGTGCTCAAGCAATTTAGACTTTGCCCAGTCATAATCTTCACGGTTCATAATGACAAATTTCAGTTGGTCATGCTGAGTAAGATAATCAAGGTTTGACCAAAGGTTTTTATCCGCTTCACCTGAGCTTGGTGTTTTTAAATCCATTACCTTGCTAACCGCAACGGGCACATCTTGCACGGACAATGCACCTGCTGTTTCAAGAGATATCTCATAACCATCAGCCAGTAAGCGTTTCATCAGCTCAATCGCATTTGGTTGCGCTAATGGCTCACCGCCCGTCAAGCAAATACGCTTGCATGGAAAGCTGGCAATCGTTGCCATAATCGCTTCAAGCGACTGACGCTCACCGCCACTAAAGGCATATTCGGTATCGCAATAGACACAGCGCAGCGGACAACCGGTTAAGCGTACAAATATCGTCGGTAAACCTGAAGTAATGGCTTCACCTTGCAAAGAATAAAAAATCTCAGTCAGACGCAGACCCGCTTCAGGGTCAGTGACAGGAATGGCGGATGTACGTAGCGATGGCTTGGTCATAACAATATCAATATCAAATAAAAGGATGGGATAATCAGAATAGGTATACTGATAAAAAAGAAAAATCGTGCTACAGCTAATTCATAGTGATAGGTGTATTTACACGAATTTTTCAAAGAATATATGAAAAATGTCATAAGCAAAGGATTATAACGCACAGTGCTTAACTAAGCTGCACTAAATTAAAAGTATAAAAAAGATGCTAAAGGATATCTCCAGCATCTTTTTTTAAACCGTTATCTTATGAGCACTTGGCTGGTTAATACCGACCTTTTACGCTAAACGTAATAACTCATTTACAGATGTTTTAGCGCGGGTTTGGGCATCGACTTTTTTCACGATAATCGCGGCATACAAGCTGTGTGTGCCATCTTCAGACGGTAAACTGCCCGGTACAACGACTGAACCAGCTGGTACGCGACCACGATGAATTTCACCTGTTTCGCGATCATAAATACGCGTTGATTGACCGATATACACACCCATCGAGATGACGGCGCCTTCTTCAACGATCACACCTTCAACAATTTCAGAACGTGCACCGATAAAGCAATTGTCTTCAATAATCGTTGGGTTGGCTTGTAATGGCTCTAATACGCCACCGATACCAACACCACCTGATAGATGCACATTTTTGCCAATTTGGGCACATGAGCCAACGGTTGCCCATGTATCGACCATCGCGCCTTGATCAATATATGCACCAATATTCACATAAGATGGCATCAATACAGCGCCTGCTGCGATATAAGAGCCTTTACGAGCGATAGCAGGTGGCACAACGCGTACGCCAGCTTCTTTAAATTGTGCTTCTGTCCAATCGGCAAATTTAGTCGGTACTCTGTCATAAAACTGCACATGTTCGCCAGCTGACATTACATAGTTGTCATTGAGGCGGAACGATAGCAACACCGCTTTTTTCGCCCATTGATTGACAACCCATTCGCCATCTTTTTTCTCAGCGACGCGTAAGCTGCCATTATCAAGCTGTTCTAGTACTTGATTAATAGCGTCACGGACGTCCTGTGGCATGGTGCTTGGGCTATACTCATTGCGATTTTCAAAAGCTTGTTCGATAACTTGTTGTAATGACATAAAAAATCCTAAAAAAGTCAAAGTCAAAGTGCTGCTTAGCGGCTCATCGAATACTTATAATAAAAGCCTTTATCGTAAAAGCACTGGCAATAAGAGCACTGCTGATAAGAATCGAAAAAAAAGGTAATGAGTCGTATTGTCGCTAATTTAACCGCTTTTAGCAAACTACATTCCTTATAATTGTGTAGTACTTAAATTACGTATCCAATGTAAGATATCATAGTACACCGCGCTATGATGCTGCTCATGCAACGGTTCATGACGCATATTAGGATATAGACGCATATCTATTTGGCTAAAGTTTTGTTTGCGAAGTTTACGAACAATGCGGCGAATGCCTTGCCCCATATCACCAACTGGATCATTGTTGCCACTAACAAATAGCATGGGGAAGTCTGTAGTAATGGTCGACGCCCATTTTTTATCCAATCCTGTTTGCATCAATACCAATAAGGTCATAAAGCCGTTATTAGTGAGTTCAAAGCCTGTTAAGGGATCTGCTTCATATGCTGCAATATTTGCCGTATTTTCGCTCAGCCATGCAAAATTAGAATCGGAAATACGATTTTCAAACCTGATGTTCAATAAATTATTTATCCATTCAGCGAATAAAGCATTGGGCTTTTTCGGTGCTGTTTTTGCAAGTATTTTATTGATGGGAAGTAGTACTTTTAACAGGGGCTGGCTATCAGCAGTGCCCATCATAATGGCGCCAGAAAAGGCATGCGCATGGTGTTTGAGTACCGTACGCACAATAAAAGAGCCCATCGAATGGCCCAGAATAAAATGTGGAACCTTTGGATGCCTCGCCTTCAAAGCATCCGCCATGATAATGACGTCTTTTAATAATGACTGTACAGGATGCTCATGACCAAAGAAACCCAGCTCATCAGGCGCTTTAATAGTTTTGCCATGACCAAGCTGATCGTACGTGGCCACGGCAATACCATTATCAGCTAAAAACTGTGCAAAATCAGCATAACGACCGCTGTGATCTGACATCCCATGTACAAGTAGTAAGGTTGCCTGAACGTCAACGTCGCTATTGCTTGGTTCAAAAAATGTATGGTATAAATAATGAGTATTGTCAGAGGAGGTAATGTTCTCAGGGTTACTCATAAGTGGTTCCTTAAATGGTCTAGAGGACTAGAATGCCAAAAACAGAGAGCGTTAAAAAATACTAATGTCAAAAATAAATATCGTGTCATCGCTTTTTTATAATATAAATTGTATCAATTATTGGGATGTTTTTTTTATAAGCATTAAACAACTAACGACAAGTGTCACCAATTTAACGACAAAGCGTTATCAGGTCAATGTTATTTCAGCGTTTATCGATAGGAATAAGATAAGTATTCATCTTTTACCCTATAAAAAAAGAGACCTAGTGGGGTCTCTTTTTTAAATCAATGCGCTAAAACAGTCACTATTAACTACTGATTAACAGCCCAGTTTACCTTCAGCAATCAGTGCCTTTTTGCTGCGGATTGGTGCTGGGCAATCTTCACCATAAAATTGACGGTCAGCAAAGTAACTTGAACGTACCATTGGACCTGCCCAAATATTAAAGAAACCGATCTTTTTGCCATATTCCATATAACGCTCGAACTCGTCAGGATGGACATAACGATCGACTGGCGCATGGTTTTTACTTGGTTGTAGGTATTGACCAACCGTAATCATATCGACATTGTGCGCTTTCAGATCATCAAGTAAGGCGTAGATTTCTTCTTCAGTTTCACCCAAGCCAACCATAAAGCCACATTTGGTCGCGATATCAGGACGACGTTCTTTGTAGATTTTTAGCAAGTCTAATGAATGTTGGTAGTCAGAACCGGGACGGAATGCTTTATACAAACGTGGCACGGTTTCGATATTATGGTTGAATACATCCGGCGCAGTTTCAGTTAACAAGTCTAACGCGATATCCATACGACCACGAAAATCAGGTACTAAGATTTCGATTAAGCAATTTGGACTTAAAGCGCGTGATTCATTTAATACTTCAACAAAATGATTGGCACCGCCGTCTTTTAGGTCATCACGGTCGACTGAAGTAATGACCGCATATTTTAACTTAAGACCTAAGATCGTCTCAGCAGTATGGCGTGGCTCATCTTTATCTAGCTCATTCGGACGACCATGACCCACATCACAAAACGGGCAGCGGCGCGTACAAATGTCACCCATAATCATAAAGGTAGCCGTACCATCAGAGAAGCACTGTGCCAAGTTAGGGCATGCGGCTTCTTCACAGACGGTATAGAGCTTTTGCTCACGCAAAGTGGCTTTGATACGCGCCACTTCAGCAGGAGAAGACAGCTTAACGCGAATCCAGTCCGGCTTTTTCTTTGCTTCGACCGTTGGAATCACTTTAATTGGGATACGCGCAACTTTGTCATAGCCGCGTAGCTTTTCGCCTTGGATGGCTTTTTTCGGTTTGGCTTTTGCTGCCGGAACATAGGTTTGTACCGCTATTGAGCTCATAGACTTATCCTAAACCCTTACAATCCTAAGCCTTTATAAGATAAGGGTTTTGTTTGTTATTTAATGACAGTGGAATAGAAAAATTTAATAGAGTGATTATAGCAAAATTTATGCGTTTTTTCATCTGCTCACAGTTATTCTAAAATAGAGATAACAACAAAGTAATGACAATAATGATGCATAAAAAGAGAGATATGTGACTGTATGTTAAAAAGGGCTATAAAAATAGTGCTGCTGACAAAGCATACGCACCAAAACCACATGCATCAGAAATATGGTACAACACTCAGTTATGACACAAAACATGGAGGGACTAATTTGTCATGATATTCACTAGAGTAAGGTTTGAGTAATGATAATCAGCTCATGCTTTATAGAATTGATAGGATGACAAATAAGCTGATGATAAATGCTATTACCAAAACAGAAATAATGATAAACACTACAAGGGCACAATCCATGATGCCATAGTGATGCCAATTAGGCGTAGTGAAGTACTACTAACTAGTAGTGAAGTACTAATAGTCTTTAAATTTAATTGTTTTCTAATTTAACAGAAAAAGGATAGAAAAACACGGTAAAATTAATCTAACCCTATTCTTATCATATTGTTGTCACACGGTCTAACGATAACCAAAATTTTACCTAATCTAATCCACGTTACAAAATACCTCCCATTTTTTTAATAAATGTTGGCTATGCACCTGATTTCACAGCGGGTCATTAACATCTAAGACGATTTACGCTATATTGTTTAAGTGTAATTACTCAATGCAGCGCACCGATGCAGGCGGTCATACTGACTACTCACGTGGTGTGCTGATACCAACCGACGAGGACGACTATTGTGTTAGAAGCTTATCGTAAACATGTCGCAGAACGTGCCGAGCAAGGAACTGTACCGCTTCCATTGAATGAGAAGCAAGTAGCAGACTTGGTTGAGCTACTAAAGAATCCACCAGCGGGCGAAGATGCGTTCTTGGTAGACTTGTTAGAAAACCGTATTCCTGCCGGTGTTGACCAAGCTGCCTACGTAAAAGCTGCATTTTTAGCAGCTATCGTAAAAGGTGAGGCGCAGTCGTCGTTAGTAAGTAAGCAAAAAGCGGTTGAACTCTTAGGTACGATGCAAGGTGGATATAATGTTCAGCCATTAGTTGCTGCACTTGACGATGCTGATGTCGCACAGTACGCTGCTGAAGCATTGAAAAAAACCTTATTGGTATTTGATGCTTTCAATGATGTTACCGAAAAAGCAGAAGCGGGTAATGCCATTGCTAAAGAAGTGGTACAGTCGTGGGCAGATGCAGAGTGGTTCTTAAATCGTCCTGAAGTACCACAAAAAACCACGTACACCACGTTCAAAGTGACTGGCGAAACCAATACCGATGACTTGTCACCAGCGCAAGATGCTTGGAGCCGGCCTGATATCCCATTACATTCATTAGCCATGCACAAAAACTCTCGCGACGGTATTACCGCTGACGTTGAGGGTGAAATTGGTCCGATGAAACAGATTGAAGCATTAAAAGAAAAAGGTCATCCATTGGCCTATGTTGGTGACGTGGTTGGCACGGGTTCTAGCCGTAAATCAGCAACCAACTCAGTATTATGGTTGATGGGCGATGATATCCCTAACGTGCCAAATAAACGTGGTGGCGGTCTAGTATTGGGTAATAATATCGCACCTATCTTCTTTAATACCATGGAAGATTCAGGCGCATTGCCAATTGAGAAAGTAGCCGTTGATAACTTAAATATGGGTGATGTGTTTGATATCTATCCGTATGAAGGTAAAATCACCAAGCATGACTCTGAAGAAGTGCTATCAACCTTTAAGCTAAATTCACCAACACTACTTGATGAAGTCCGTGCCGGTGGCCGTATCCCGTTAATCGTAGGTCGTGGTTTGACCAATCGTGCTCGTGAGTATATGGGTTTAGGTCATTCAGATATTTTCGCTAAGCCAGAAGAGCCAGCCGATACCGGTAAAGGCTTTACCTTAGCGCAAAAAATGGTTGGTAAAGCATGTGGTCTAGCAGGAGTTCGTCCTGGTATGTATTGCGAACCTAAGATTACTACCGTTGGCTCGCAAGATACCACAGGTCCAATGACCCGTGATGAGCTAAAAGACTTGGCGTGTTTAGGTTTCCAATCTGACTTAGTATTGCAATCATTCTGTCATACGGCTGCTTATCCAAAGCCAGTGGACATCGAAACTCAGCACACGTTACCTGATTTCATCATGAACCGTGGCGGTGTGAGCTTACGCCCAGGTGATGGTATTATTCACTCATGGTTGAACCGTATGCTACTTCCAGATACCGTTGGTACTGGTGGTGACTCGCATACCCGTTTTCCAATTGGTATCTCATTTCCAGCCGGTTCTGGTCTAGTCGCCTTTGCTGCTGCAACTGGTGTTATGCCGCTTGATATGCCTGAATCTGTCCGTGTTCGTTTCATCGGTGAACGCCAAAAAGGGATCACGTTACGCGACTTGGTTCATGCCATTCCTTATCAAGCGATTAAAGAAGGTCTGTTGACCGTTGATAAAAAAGGTAAAATCAACGAGTTTAACGGTCGTATTCTTGAGATTGAAGGTCTAGAAGATTTAACTGCTGAGCAAGCGTTTGAATTATCTGATGCTTCTGCTGAGCGTAGTGCTGCTGGTTGTACGATTACCTTGTCTGAGAAATCAGTAACAGAATACCTAACGTCTAATATCACCTTGTTAAAATGGATGATTTCAGAAGGTTATGGCGATGCACGTACCATCAGCCGTCGTATCGAAGGTATGCAAGAGTGGTTGGCTAATCCAAGCCTATTGCGCGCTGACGAAGATGCAGAATATACCATCGATATGGTTATCGATATGTCTGAAATCAAAGAGCCGATTCTTTGCTGCCCGAATGATCCAGACGATGCAAAAACGCTAGCAGATGTGGCTGGTGATACCATTGATGAAGTATTCATTGGTTCATGCATGACCAATATTGGTCACTTCCGTGCAGCTGGTAAATTGCTACAAGACGTCCCAGCAGGTAGCTTGAAAACTCGTCTATGGATTGCGCCACCAACCAAAATGGATGCGCGTCAGTTGATGGAAGAGGGTTACTACAACATCTATGCACAAGCGGGCGCTCGTACTGAGATGCCAGGTTGTTCATTATGCATGGGTAACCAAGCCCGTATCGCACCGAACTCTACTGCGGTATCGACTTCAACCCGTAACTTCCCGAACCGTTTGGGTCAAGGTGCTGACGTTTATTTAGCATCTGCTGAATTGGCTTCGGTTGCTGCGGTATTGGGTAGATTACCAACCAATGAAGAGTATCAACAGTATGCCGGTATGCTCGATAGCATGGGCGAAGAAGTGTATAAATACATGAACTTCGATCGTATGGACACCTATACTGAAGATGCGGATAAAATTGACGTTGCCCAATTGGCTTAGTTTATAATATAAAAAATTGCTAATTATTTAAGACAAAAACCCCGTATCGTGATGATGCGGGGTTTTTTCTTATTAAAGATGAAAGACAAACATTCTTAATAGTTTCTAGAGTAGACTATTTTAATAGTTTTGCTTTATATATGTTTAAACATAGAACTTTTTGGAGGTTATATTTGTGAATTTTGAGGATTATTACCGTTTGAGACAGGCAGAAGAGGAAGTTTTTAAGCGTAAGAATGTTGCTATTAAAATAGAGTACCCTGAGTCCTTAGATGAGTACCGTCAAATCGATGATATTATTCTTGATTTTCATAATGAATTTTATGTCTTTAAAAATTATTTAGATAAATTTTATACACTTATACTTTTTATAGTTATGCTTTTTTTAGTGTTCAGCTTTATTGTTTTTAGCTTTTTAACACTTTCTATAGTAAGCTTCGATTTTTTGAAATACTTTTTCGACATGTCTTTTGAAAAAGAATATGTAATAAAGCTATGGTTTTTTTCTATAGGAGCAAATTTCATTTTATTATTGTTGTTTTTTCCTTTTCTGTTTTTTCGAGATAAAGCTTATGAAAGTAGTTATTATCAAAATTTAGTAAAAACTGACAGTAGTAATAATGAATTTACTAGCGAAGGACTTAGTAAGTTTAGGAGTTTTACCATTAAGGATTACAGAACTTATTGGGTTAAATGTTTATTTGATCTAAAAGACATTGAATATGTATTCACAATTTATAATAACTATATTAGTCATAAAGATGAATTAGATCAAGTGGTTAGTATAAAAGAATTTTTGTCAAACAAGTTTACAAAAGGAATTTTCGCTGTATTTACAACAGGTGTGATAGGCTTCCTAGCGTCTTATAATGCAAATATACAAAGTGAAAACTCAGATTTATTTTCAAAAAATCCGCAATTCTTCTTTGATGCAATATTTATGATTTTTTATAGTTTGTTATCTATATTCTTAACATATTTCCTATTTTTTATTCTAAAAGATTGGTTCTTCAATTTTGTAGACTTGTTTAGAAACAATAGTGAAGTTACAGAGGTCAGAAAAAATAGGCTTGTGTATTATATACATCAGTCAAGAGTTTTAAAGATTAAAGGAAGGTATGGAAAGTTAAGTAATAATTCTAAGAAAATTACTTTCAAAATTTGAATGAAAATAAATCTTCCATTCAATTACCATCAAATTTATCGCTCATAAAAGCGTGCGATAAAACGAAAAATATTTCTCAACTCTAAACTAGCAAGTATAAATAGTCGTTCTAGAATTACCTAGATATAAATATTAAAAGTTACTTACCCTGATAAACTGGCTTCCTTTTTTCCATAAACGCCGTAATCCCTTCTTTAAAATCCTCAGTTTGTGCCATCATCGTTTGTTGATTCACTTCCATATCCAGCGCTTCGTTAATACCCATAAAGGCATGGGTATTAATCATATGCTTCATCGAGGCGAGTGCTTTTGCTGGCAATTGACTCAATCGGGTTGCCAAAGCAAGTACGCTGGCATCAAGTGCATCTGTACTGACCACCTCATTGACTAAGTTTAAGCGTGCCATGTCATTAGCGCTCAGCTTATCGCCCAACATGACCAGTTCGGTCGTCTTTGCTGCACCAACTAGCTGATTCAATAAATAAATACCGCCAGCGTCTGGCACTAGACCAATATTAACAAACGCTTGCACAAATTTAGCATTATCCGCTGCAATACGAAAATCACAGGTTAAAGCAAGATTCATCCCTGCGCCAGCCACTGCGCCTTCTAGTTTGGCGATAATGGGCTTATGAATATTACGCAGTTTTAAACTAATTTCAGCAACTTCAGACACCATAAAATGAATCTTATCCGCAAGGGCATCACTGTCCATGCCGTTCTCTAGCATCTCACCAATATGACCACCACTTGAAAAATTTTGCCCAGCACCTTGTAGCACAATGACGCGTACTTGATCATCAGCATCCGCTTTATTTAATGCGTCCATCATGGCAGCTTTAAGCAGTGTGCTAAAAGCATTTAGCGTCTTAGGATCATTCATAGTAATGGTCGCGATATACTGATTAATGTGATATTCAACGAGAGGCTGTGTCATTGTAAAGTCCTTATAGATAAAATCATGAAAGCGATATAATGCTTAATCTGTACTATAACAGTTTACCCTGATTGTAAAAGTCAGTTTTGTGGACGCTAACGACTGACATGGCACAACATTTGATATGTCTGATTTTAAGATAAATAACACCTTGTCTGCTTTATCTTATAACTCCTAAAATCGCGTTAAAACAATGCTATAGAAGAATGTGATAAAACAAGCGAATAAAAAGTCCTATGAAACTCCTAATTTGTGAATTATGCTAAAGCACTTTTAATGCTAGTCATGGCTTAATGATTTATATTTTACATATAAATAGTAAAATGCTATCAATCAATAAGTTGCTAAGTATCGTTAACTGAAATATAAGATTGTTTTTAACAGTGGCAAACAAGGAGAGAAGAATGCCTGAGATTAAAGTAAATAATGTCACTCTGCATTATGAAGACAGTGCGCCAAACGATACGCAAAAACCGGTGATGGTATTTGCGCATGGGCTGCTATGGAGCACGCGCATGTATGATACACAAGTTGCATTTTTTCAAGATAATTATCGCTGTATTGCTTTTGATTTTCGCGGTCAAGGGCAGTCACAGGTGACTATTGACGGCTACGATATGGAGACATTAACAGAAGATACACTTGCGCTATTGCAGGCACTTAATATTGAGAAATATCATTTTGTGGGACTATCAATGGGCGGATTTATAGGGCTGCGACTAGCGATTCGTCATCCGGAAAAGTTGTTATCCTTAATACTAATGGAAACCTCAGCAGATCCAGAAGACCCGAAAACTGCACCACTATATCGCAAGCTTATCAGTGCCATCCGCTGGATGGGTATGAAAAGAGTAAGTAAAAAGGTTATGCCGATTATGTTTGGGCAACGCTTTTTGACCGATAAGACGCGTAAAGCGGAGCATAAAAACTGGATAAAACAAATGCAAGCCAATCATAAAGTCGGCGTCGTAAAAGCAACGATGGGTGTCATTGAGCGTCAGGGAGTTTATGATCAGATAGAAAGTATCAGCACTCCAACGTTAATTGTGTTCGGTGATGAAGATGTTGCTACCCCGTATTCCAAAGCTGAGCGTATGCACTTTGCGATTAAAGGCTCTAAGCTGGCGATTATTAATGGCGCTGGGCATACGGCAACGGTAGAAGAGCCGGAACAGGTCAATACTGTTATTCATAAATTTTTAGCATGCTGTGTTTAATTTTTAGAGGTCATAAAAAAAGCCGTTATCTATTAAGATAGCGGCTTTTTTTATGTTAAAGAGTGATCGTATGAATAATTGGAGATTAAAGCAACGGTTTATAGTCGCTATTACCATCATTAATGGTGCCAAATACTTCGGCACGATTGATGATTTCATGTGCCCAAGCGCCGTGAGTAGCAGGCTCTAACATGGTATTGTTATATTTAAAGACCGCTTTCGCTTCAGTATGTAGGATAGCTTGTGCTTCATCTAGCATACTTAGCGGAACGCAGTAAGCTTGTTGGACTAAGGCAATTTGACTGGGATGAATGACCGTTTTACCGACTAATCCTAAGCTCACATCACGGGTTAGCTCTTGCATAAATAGCATCGGCTGATCCAAATACTCAAAGACAGGCGCGGTCAAATAAAAACCATGTGGCACAAAGCAACCAAGCAGCTGATAGGCGAGGGTGCCAATCGGGGTGTCATAAATAATACTGTCTTTGGGGCGACGCAGACGTAAGGCTGCAAATAAGTCATTACCACCAATACGCAGCGCAAAAATAGGCTGGCTAAAGGCTTCTTTAAAGGCAATCGCCAACTCTTGATTATGATTTGGATTAAATACAGCTGCCGTCTCTAAGGTTGGCATTAATAACTGCTCGCTACTGAGATTCTGACAGGCCATACGCCAATTGGATAAGCTATACATATCAACTTTGGGCATGACAAAGCCATCAAGCAAATCAATGTTGTCAAAATCTACCAGCTGCTGGAGCATCATCGGATTGCGCGGACGTACAAATACCAGCGGTCGGGTAGGCTGAGTATGCTTCTCTATTGGGTTTGACGGGGCATTTATGCTGTTCACATGCGATGCCCAAGTATTAAGCAAAGTTTGCAGTCGCGTGAGCGCAAGCTCAACATCGCTATGGCTCACCGCGTCTTCTAAGCAAATAATAATACTATTAATCGTTGGTAACTTGTCACGCTTAATCACTTGCCAAATATCTTGCCGAGTGGCAGGCATATATAAGCTTGCGCCCAGCTGATACGGGTGATACATACGTGGTTTGAGCATGGCATGGCGCTCAGTAATCAGATGCGCGTAAGACTGGGTGTTTTGGTACAAAGTAGCAGATGTATCAAGCATAGTAGGTGTCATAAATAATGATGAATAAGAAGTAAGAGTATAAGGGTGATGCACTTATCAAAGAGGTTAGTTGTTTGTATTGCGCTGTTTAATAATCGTAACCGCCTGATAGGGAAGTATTTTACCACCTAATATAACAATATTAATATCTCTCTCGGCACATAAATGGCGCAATAAAGCGGTATCAGGATGATCAGCGTTTGCAAGCAACACACATTCAGGGTCACGGCGTAATATCGCACGCGTTGCCTCGGCAATGGTCGGTTTAATACGATTGCGATTGCTGATTTGATAGCGCGTTGCCAACATATCTATGGTGGATTGAGTCGTATAACGCGGCTGCTTGAAAGTTTGTAGTCGTTGTGGTGACATACTTAGTTGCTGTCGCGCACTATCGATACGCCCAATAAAGGCAAGACTGTGATCATACGCCACCAAATCGTCATAAAATACACTACGATGCAAGCCTTCTTGCGGCTCAGTATATAAGCTACGCGAGATTAACCCTGATACCGTACTGTTGAGTAGTCCTGATGGAATCAACCAATCATCTTCACTCGCTGCAAGCCAAGCAACACCGGCTGGATCAGCAAGGGTTAGTAGTGGAATAACTTCCTTACCTTGATGAAAAATATTGGCAAAATTAGGATGATTAGGATCACTGAATGGCGCAAGACTCGTTGCGAGTTCTTGATAAATTGCCCCTTTCCCCGTCCAACCATCTACAAACACTATTGGGCTGTTTGGATGCTCATTCAAAATCATTTGTAATGCTACTGGATCGAGACCACGATCACGTATGATGCTAATACCATAATGAACGCTTGGCAGGTCATAGTTACTGTTGCTATCTATCAGTGCGCGCTGTAATAACACACCAACAGGTAAACCGGCGCGAACGAGGCTGACCAATATGAATGGCTGCTCTACCGTTACGGTGTGCTGAAAAGTCTGATGTAAAGTGTAAGCAAGATTAGCAATGTCGGTTGCAATGCGTTGCGTCCCTTGTGCCAGCGCTTGCTTATATAGTTGCTCATGCATGGCGCTGGGTGCACCTTCCAAAGTAATCATATCGGAATAATGACGCTGACCACTTTGGATTAACGCTTCCTTTTGCGCGACAGGCACATCGGCAACCGCATTTCTATCGACTATATTCAATAGCACAGTTACATCGCTTGCAAGGTAACTGCCTGAGCCAAACTCATCTAACGTAAGTTTATTTGCGGTAATATCCTGATTAATAGCGTTCATTAAGTGTGCCAAGTTTTAAGTTGTGAATGTAATTGACCGCGATTGGGCATACCGTACCAGTCTAATAATTGCAAAAAGGGCAAATCTGCCAAGCTATCACCAAAGCCAAAGCTGGGTCGCTCCTGGTCTAAATGATGGTCTAATAAAAACTGTACTGCATGTTGCTTATGAATTGCGTGTGGCAGTATTGCTAAATTATTAGCATTCACATGCACGTAAAAATGCGTGTCAAAATCCGGAATCAGTGTTGGTAGTTGCTTGGCTAATAATTCCAATGCCTGATGGTCTTTTTGTGCATGTTTAACTGCTAAATAGATCGTCAGTTCAGACCAGTTAAAATTATCTCTATGCGGAGTGAATAACAAATCACTCTGAGCGGTATTATCTATATTGGCAATTAGTTCAGTAAGCTGTATTAATTTGTCTTGTAGCGGTAGCAACTTGGTAAAAATATGCTGTTGCCAAGCATCTAAAGGCGTACTATTAGGTGTTAATATCACTGCACCATGAGTCAATACTTGCCAGCTATTAAACGGTAGTTCGACCCGCTTTATTTCTGCCGTATCACGTGCAGTAACGACTATTAATTCAGTACTGGCAAGTAGCCAATTAAAGAAGGACGCTTGGCGCTGACTCATAAAACTAAGCGGTTCGCCTTGTTTATTGACCGTCGCGCAAACAAGATTATCTGGTTCAGCGGTAGGCAAGTTCCATGCGTCAATCTTACGTTGCGTTTGAAACAAGGTGTCGTCTAAATCCATGAGCGCGTATGGTTTTATAACATCAACGCTGGGCTGAAAAAATAGAGTATTCATAGTTATCCGTGGTCAGTCTATAGAGTAGATTGTGATATTGCATAAAAGGTATGGAAAATTATGGACTTACCACCAGTACATTATCCAAATCTTTCCATAGCCCATCAACGCTATCCGCATCCGTTTCCACACACAATACAATCAAATCCCAATCTGTAGGCTTAACATTATAAGCAAAATTAGTCATGCCAAGCCCATAGTTATCAGTAAAACTAAGCATAGTAGTAATTGCCCCGCCAAGGGCGATGGGTGAGCGAGTTAATGCACTAAACTTAACAGTGCCATGACTGCTATCTAAATTCGCGTTTTGCTCTAACCATTCAGCCAATAAAAAAGGCAACCACACAAACTCGTTACTACCTAAGATCAATATCTTTTGTGGCAAACTCGTTGTACAAAATTTACTTTGTCCCTTAAATTTAGTGAAACTTTGCTGAAATTGAACTAAGTAATTAGCAAAGCCATCCGTACTATCTAGGCTTGGGAAGCGTCCCCAATTGCCGGTATTACCTAGTGTTTGCGTGCCCGCTGACGTGGTATCGACCGATGGCATAATAATGGATTCAGGATTAGGCGCATCTGTCCATTGCCATGCGCCAGATAGCAAGTGATGACGCAGAAATTCGATGTCTGGTAAGCGCTCAGCTAGGGCATCGTCCATACCTGCCTGACCCAAGGACCAATCAACCAGCGTCGTCAGATGGACTTGCTCTAATTGTGTCAAACCTGCATCACGTAAGGCGCTGACCACATTGATACAAGTGTTACCGGTAGACGCTTCATCATCAACCATAATTAAGGTTTTACTGGCAAGTAATTGCACTTGGGTAAATTGATTACTACTTTTATAAATCAGATGTTGGCTGGCATGACTATGGTCTTCACTAAAAGTGGTTAGCAATGTTTCAGTATTATCATCGTCGTGCTGTGCGTGACGAGTCGAGTTCAGCAATAACGCATTTGGATAGCGCGTTTGTAACGCTTGATGGACGCCCGCAGACAGCCCAACCGCTGTTTCTGCCATACCAATGACTAGAATTGGCTCAGGTAAATTATCAGGCACTGAAGCTGCCAGATCAGTAAAGGCTTGGCGCATAATACTGGGTGCGACCGGAATATGGCGTCCTAAAACTTTTGAGACAAACAAAAACGCACGTTTTGGATTTATACGTTGCGCAAAATCAAGCAAGTCTTCTAGCTGATAAGAAGCATCTTTATGCGTTTGATACGTTAAATCCAGCGTACCGCGAGGTAAGGTAATCGTAGTACTGTGTTGCTGTGTAGACATTCATATTCCTTAACGCATTGCATGGATTACTAAAGCTTAATACTCATCATAATAGAGCGGACTTGGCAGGGTATAATTTGCGCAGCAACAGTCTCTAATTCTGGCTTGTCAGTGAAACTAAGCCAATAACCAAAGCCGACTTGCGTTAAGTCGAAACCGCTATGAGTCGTATAGCCAATGCCACCAGATGGGCGACTGTTAATCTCAAGAGCACGGTGCTGACCTGTATCGTCCGCTTTGGTCTGTACGCTAACGATACCGTCACAATCAAACGCTTTAATAAGTGGAATAACCACATCCATGACAGACTTATCATAGCCAATATGCTGAATTTTACCAGTCTTATGACGTGTGATCGCTGCCAGTACTTCACCATGCTCACACACCACATCGATAGAATATTCTTGACCTGCTAGATACGGCATTAACAGCATAGGAATGGGCTGTTCCTTAATCATTTGACTGCGCTCATAAGCGGTAATAAACTGCTCAGTATTGATTTTTTTATCTTCAGTAAAATATAAATGCTCAAAGCTATCATAGCGCTCATCAGTGTCTTTACCGGTATCTAAGCGCCAAAATCCTTGGGCAAAGATACCCGTTACCGGCTTCACGCATAACGGCTGATGGTCATGTTCGGCAAGTAATGTGCGTAGCTCATCGATATTATCAAAACGCCACGCTTCAGCGACTGGGATATCATGGGCGTGACAATGTTGCATAAAGGCAAATTTATCTTCAATCATCTCTAGCGCTGACACGCTCGTTGCACCCGTTAATAAGCGAATACCAGCTGCCGTAAATAGGTCACGGTGTGCTTCATAATCGATGCCATTGCGCCCCGTTAATAGCACTTTGACATTATCTTTTTGTGCCTGCTTTAACACAAACTGCCAACGTGGCAAGACATTTTTAACGTGAGACTGTGCATGATTATCGATAGAGGCGCTATCCTCATTATCATCAGCGTCAGCGTCTAACCGCGCTACAGACGGCTCATAATAAACAGTATCCGCAAATTCAAAAATCTCTGGGCGCTCATGACGATGTGAGGCAATAATATTTAATGGCGTGTTGGATTGTGTTTTAAGCGCTTGTAGGCTTTCCAGCATATCGCGCTGGCTTGATTGACCTTCAGCTAACCATACCGCTGCTAAATCAGACTGCTCATTAGTACTTTCAGATTGGTAATTGCGATCAACGTTATCGTTGCTTCTATCATTGGTATGAGCATTATTAATAAGATTGTGCATAATTCTCTCAGCGCCGGCTTGATTCATATTTTATTGACTGCGTTTTATTTTTAATGATTAGTTTATCGTATTTTATGATCGCCATTATATACAAGTGCAGCCGGATATAAATGCTTAACGACAAACCATATGTCAGTTAATCGCAATTATTTTGCTAAGTAAGCCCATAAAAAAATAGTCGACATCCGTGCTACTATACATTGAGCGTTACTATAAAAAATAATGTAAATGATAAGGATAAATCATGAGTCAAACCTTGATTGCTGGAGCCAATGCAGCTTTACCAAACGATGCCATTAGCGTCCGTATTTTAAGTCAAAATGCCATTGACTGCGCCGCTTATCGGTTAACAACAGACGGTCGCGTGCGTGGTGACGGTGATATGATATTTTATGGTCAAAAGCGCAGTGATGATGGCAATGTCAGCTTTCGCGGTCATGATAGTGATGGTTTTTTTGATATTAATTTGCCAGCACAGCCTGCCAATATTGATAAAATTGCCCTCGCGTTTTCAAGCGATCAGCCCCTTGCGCAAATTGGCGATGTCGAGATCCAAGTTTTACAAGGCAATCATGTGCTGCTTACCTCTCAGCTTAGTGCTGCCGGTCGTACGGAAAAAGCCATTATCCTAGCAGAATGTTATCGTCGGCAGGGCAGCTGGAAGTTTCGCTTCATTGCTCAAGGTTTTGATGGCGGCCTAAAACCTTTATCCGAGCATTTTGGCGTTGAGATTGCCGATGATGTTCCTGCTCCAGCTCAGACTCATTCATCAGCATCTATCAATACCCAGAAGCCTACCAATACTCAAAAGCCTATTAATACTCAAAGAGCGGTCAGTCCACCACCGATTCCTACCGTCAACAATAGCGCTACCAAACCGTCAGTTAATCTAAGTAAAATTACGTTAACCAAAAACCAATCTAGTATTAATTTAACCAAGCGTGATGACTTTGGCAAAATATCAGTCAATCTTAACTGGAATCAGCGTCCAGATATCACCAAGCAAGCGCCTAAAAAAGGACTGCTAGGCGACTTATTTAAACAGCATAAAGAAAGCGGCATTGATTTAGATGTTGGCGCAATGATTCATCTTAAAAATGGTGAGAAAACCCTGATTCAAGCTTTGGGCAATCGCTTTGGTAGCTTATCATCAGCGCCCTTCGTATGTTTGCGCGCCGATGATAGAACGGGGCAGACCAGTGGCGGTGAGTGGCTTGATATTAATGGGCAACAGTGGTCACAAATCGAAGAAGTGTTTATTTTTGCTTTCATTTATGAAGGCGCGCCGAATTGGGCACAAACGAATGGCGTGGTCACTATTCATGTTCCTGGGCAGCCACCGATTGAAACACAATTAACAGAAGGTGCTGGTAATCTACCGATGTGTGCGATTGCGCGCTTGGTCAATCAAAATGGCAGCATCAATGTTGAGCGTATTAATGAATATTTTAAAGGGCATCAAGAGATGGATAAAGCCTTCAACTGGGGCTTTAGCTGGAAGCGAGGCAGTAAATAAGTAGTAGAAAAGCCGCTCTATAATAATTGGTAATCAAGAAAAAGCCCATCTACTGTAGATGGGCTTTTTCTTGACTAATTAAGCGTTTTAATTCAGTTACGCATGCGGTGTGATAGCAGGCATTAAATCATGGAAGGTGCGCCCAGAAGCGGTTTCGCCGATTGCATGCATTTTCCACTCATTATTATGACGATACACTTTTGCCATAATCATAGCCGTATGAGGACCTTGTGATGACAAGTTATAACGTGCAACTTCACTGTTATCATTGGCATTAACAATACGACAAAATGCATTTTCAACTTTCTCAAAGCTCTGTCCGGTAAAGCTGTTGACCGTAAATACCAATGATACGATGCTGGCTGGTACCTTTGATAAATCAACATTGATGACCTCATCATCGCCTTCTCCATCACCGGTGCGGTTATCACCAGTATGGACGATACTGCCATCTTTTGACTTTAATTGACTGAACCAAACGGTATCAACTGGCTGTTTATTGCTATCAAACATGATGCAGGACGCGTCCAAGTCAATAGAATCACCGCCGCTACCGCCGCCGAATAATTTACCTAGTAGACCACCTTTTTTTTCTTGAGGCGCTTGTGCCACATCCCACCCCAATCCTAATTTTACTTGGGTGAGCGTACCACCAGCTTCTTTGCTTAAGGAGATTTTTTGTCCCTTTTGTAGACTGACTGCCATACGATAATCCTTATAATAGTTGCATTTGAAGTTATGAAGAATAAGCTTTTATACTGATAAAATTTGGAAAAAATGTTGATAGATCTAATTATAAAACATTACCCATAAAGCCACTGCTACCACCACGCCCGCCTGAACTAGTACCCAAGATACTTTGTAGCCAGCCTTGATAACTGTCACGATTACGTGAGCAGATGACCACTTTACCTGTACCGGAGAAGTTTAAAACCATACCTTCACCACTGGTGACAGAGTTAATGATATTGCCCATAAAGCCTTTTTTCTTGCTAGTAGCAACTGAGAGTTTATAATCCAAGCGCGAATCCCAACACACCACATGACCATTATCAATAATCACATCTTTACCGGGCTCTACATCAATCTCGAACAATGAGCCGAAGCCTGAAACCACGACTTGACCGTTACCTTGTGTCTGCATGACCATAAAGCCGCCGGTATCGCCAAATATTGCACCGCCTAAATTACGCTGAATCTTAGCTTTGACATCAACACCTGTTTGCGCGGCAACAAATGCGCCATCACTCAATGTATATTGCTGCGCACCCACATCAAGTATCTGCATATCGCCATCAAGTGTAGGGGCAAGTAGACAATCACCTTCGCCATTGACCGCTTCGATCTGCTGCTGAAATAGTGATTCGTCATTGGCAAAGCGTCGCATGAGTGACTGCACTAATCCGCCTTGCAGCTTACCTTTAAGCTCAAGATTGGATTCCATCATGACCATAGCATTGGCTTCACAATAAATTGAATCGCCCTTTTTAAGGTTACAATGTAAAAAAGGTTCAATCGTACCGATTAAGCTAAAGGTTGCTGCCATGGAGTGAAAATCCTTATATTGGTGCTTTAATAATAGTGATACTTTGATACAATTTTGAGTATTTCTTTAAAACTAGGTTTCAAAACATATTTTCACTAGCCTAGTACTTTTAAAGCCATCAAATGTGATAGTAAGACACACTTGATGGCTTTTTTAAGTTTGCCGATTCAGCTTTTAGTCTTAAACATTAACGCCATAAGATGAAGCTAATGGACCTAGACCACCGCTAAAGCCTTGACCGACAGCGCGGAATTTCCAATCACCACTATGACGATATAGCTCACCGAAAATCATTGCAGTCTCAGTGCTACCGTCTTCTGATAAGTCATAACGGGCGATTTCAGCAGCGCCATTGTCATTGACCACACGGATATAGGCATCGCCGACTTGACCAAAGTTTTGGTTACGCGCTTGACCTTCATAGATAATGGCACATAGTGCAATTTTGCTGACGTCAGCTGGGACATTCGCTAAGTTTACTTTGATGGCTTCATCATCGCCAGCGCCTTCGCCAGTACGGTTATCACCGGTATGTTCAACAGCGCCATTGTCTGATTTTAAGTTATTAAAAAAGATAAAATCTTGGTCATTACGAACTTTGCCTGCTTCATCAACTAAGAAACCAATAGCATCTAAATCAAAATCTTGACCGTCAGTTGCGCGAGGATCCCAGCCAAGACCAACGGTGATGTTGGTTAAACCTGGCGCTTCTTTTGATAAGTTGACGTTACCGCCTTTCGTTAAGCTAATAGCCATGTAAATGTCCTTTGGTTTATTAATTAAAAGTTTAGTAATTGAATTAATTTTTTGATTATAAAGTGTATTCAAAATAATACAGCATAATAACTGCTGTGGTAGTAGTTACTTATAATACTACCTGTGAGCTATACGCTGCATCTCATTACGTTTTACTATACTTAGCGAATGAGCACTAAGCAAGACGAATTTTGTCTGTTTACTAAGCGACACAATAACTTCGCACAGCAGACAGATTTTTTACAGCTGCTATTAGGCTAGATAAGATATGGTGATTAAAAACAAGCGATCTACAGCGAATAGATGAACTATTAGGCCTTAAAAAACAGGTCATACCAAATGCTTGATATGACCTGTAATAAGCTAAAACTGTAAAATCTTAAACGTGTTACTAAAGCTTAAGTCAATTGCTTGGCTAGGGTTTTACGATGTTTTAGTGATGCCAACAATGCCCAGCCGATGAAGGCAATACCGATTAGACCGGTAATGATTTCAGGCACATGGAATTTCACTGATAATAACATGATGATAGCTAGGGCACCGATGGCATAATGCGCGCCATGCTCAAGATAGATGAATTCATCCAGTGTGCCTTTGTCCACCAAAAAGATGGTCATCGAACGCACGAACATCGCACCAATCGCCAAACCTAACATGATGACAATCACATCATTTGTGATGGCAAATGCGCCAATCACGCCATCGAAACTGA
Source organism: Psychrobacter sp. GP33 (assembly GCF_014119005.1). Lineage (GTDB taxonomy): Bacteria > Pseudomonadota > Gammaproteobacteria > Pseudomonadales > Moraxellaceae > Psychrobacter. The sequence continues at coordinate 317,378 of NZ_JACGYX010000001.1, forward strand.
ATGAGGCATCAAGGACTTCTAAGTATAAGAAGCCAATAATACCGCCTTTCATAATGGCGCTTGTTGCTCCAGCGCCAGAACCACTTTCTTCGTTTTCTAAGTCTTCTTCGAGGTCGCCCTCTAACATACCAGAGACTACTTGTACCCCTAGGTAAATTAAGATACCCCAGATACCAGCAATCAATACGGCATAGGCTTGGTCAGCATTTGCCCACGTGACGGCAACCATCAGAACGATTAGCGCCACAAAAACGCTCATAGCATCAACTTTGCCCAGTTTCGCCAAGCGGCTCTCAAGCCAATCAAACCAATGCACTTCTTTATCATCAAAGATAAAGTTTAAGAAGACCAGTAATAAGAAAATACCACCAAAAGCAGATATCTCAGCGTGATGCGCTAACAGTTTGGCAGAGTACTCTTTAGGGTCATATAGAGCTAAGTTAATCACTTCCATCATGCCAAGGTCTGCGGTAACCGCAACAATAACAATCGGGAATACTAAACGCATACCGAATACGGCAATGATAATACCGACAGTTAAGAAAATCTTTTTCCAAAATTCGTCCCAGTGTTTGAGCACTGAAGCGTTGACTACCGCGTTATCAAACGATAACGAAATTTCCATGACAGCCAAGATAGCGGTAATTGATAGAGTGGTTATCATTCCGCTCATACCGCCATGTGAAAATCCCCACCACGCGGCTACCATCAATGCGATAGCCGTGAAAATGAAGTCTAAATAAAAATGTCTCATGACATATCCTGTCTGGTTACGTAAAGCTAAGGTCTATCTATTAAAGATGTAGACCATAAAAAAGCGGCTATCGCTAGCCACTTTTTTATGCATAATTTTAAATGAAACATAAAGCATTATTATAAATTTAGCTATAGCGAATTGTGGCTATTTTGCAACCAAATGTGCTTTACTTTTTAGACACGATATAAATATAAATCGTAACTTAGATATTGACACCGTATTGTTGACACATCGCTTGCAATCCGCCAGCATAACCTTGACCGACTGCGCGGAATTTCCACTCACCGTTATGACGATAAACTTCACCAAACACCATCGCAGTCTCAACAGAATAGTCTTCTGCTAAGTCAAAACGTACCACTTCAGTACCGGTTTCTTCATTCACAACACGAATAAAGGCATTGGCAACTTGACCGAAGTTTTGGCTACGCGCAGCGGCATCATGAATGGTAACCGTCACGACAATTTTATCAATGTCAGCAGGCACTTGGGCGAGATTTACTTTAACGACTTCATCATCACCATCGCCTTCACCAGTACGGTTATCGCCGGTATGTTCAACCGCACCATTGTCTGATTTAAGCTGATTATAGAAGATAAAATCGTGGTCACCGCGTACTTTACCTGAAGTGCCTACTAAAAATATACTGGCATCTAAGTCGAACTCAGCACCAGAGGTTGCGCGTTCATCCCAGCCAAGTCCGATAAGTAGCTTGTTTAGGTTAGGGTCTGTTTTAGTCAGCGATAAGTTACCGCCTTTGTTCAATGATAAAGCCATGATATATCCTTGTTATTAGAGTGGTTTATTGGAGCAGAGTAAACAACGATATAAAAATGTTTACTAAGTAGCGCTCTATCATAACAACAAAAAATGACCCAATCAAAGTCGATTGAGTCATTATTGTTTTAAAACCGTTATTGACTGATGAACTTAACGATGGCGAATCTCAAAACTTTGATGAATCGGTTTTTTAACATCAAAATCAAAGCCAATGGTTTGCGCTGTGATATCAATAATATTGTAGCGTTCAGTTAATTGCTCATCCAACTCAAAACGAGTAAAGTTATTTGAGAAATACAATACGCCATCAGCCGTTAAGCGATTCATCGCCCGATTGATAAGCGCAGTATGGTCTCGCTGTACATCAAAGGTGCCTTGGAATTTTTTCGAGTTTGAAAAAGTCGGCGGATCAATAAAGATAATATCGAATTGTTCCGTATTGTCTTTAATCCACTCAAAAATATCGGCGGCGACAAAGTGATACTTATTACCGCTGACATTTAGACCGTTTAGAGCAAAGTTTTGTTTTCCCCAATCGAGATAATTCTGTGATAAATCGACGCTGGTGACTTTTTTAGCGCCTGCCAATGCTGCATGCACACTGGCGGTACAAGTGTAAGCGAATAAATTTAGCACCGCTTTGCCTTTACTATTGGCTTTGATACGTGCGCGCATATTACGGTGGTCAATAAACAGACCAGTATCAAGGTAATCGGTGAAGTTTACGTAAAAATAAGCATTATCTTCACGAGCGATATAAAACTTACCGCGCTTTTCGGTATTACCTTGCTTGCTATATTGGTCATTACCCGATTGGCGGGCGCGGGTTTTGATAAAGATTTGCTCACGGTTAATACCAAACACTTCACGAATACCCATTAACGCCAAGTTAAAGCGTTTTTTAGCCGTTTCAGGTGGAATGGTTTTCGGTGGTGCATATTCTTGGACGTGGACATAATCACCATATAAATCGATAGCCACTTTAAAGTCGGGCAAATCGGCATTATAAACGCGCAAATTGCTGACATTTTCTTTACTAGCTTGTTTTTTAAGGCGACCCAAGTTTTTTTGCAAACGATTGATAAAGTCTTGTCCTTCTTCAGACACGATTTCACGTTTTTCAAACTGGCTCATTAAATAACCGACTTTCCCAGCAATCAATGTGCCGTAACGGAAATAAACTGTGATTGCACCATTATGGCAGCGCAAGGTTTTTGGCTCTTTAATCGGTAAAATATCTACTTGTTCGACATGAGACGCTAATATGCCCAGCATTGGCGTGATACCGCTACCGGCAAAGCTGTCTTGCAAAATAAGCCCAATCGCTTGATACAGCGGCTTAATCATCTCTTCATCACCCAAACGTTCACCATAAGGTGGGTTGGTGATAATGAGTGGATTGCTCAATCTGCCGTCATTCACCATCGGACGTAAGCGGTTATTGAGTTGGTCAAGGGCGCGGGTTTCAAGGTCAATAAGGGGTAATAAGTCATGTAGACCAGCAGCGATTAAATTCTTCTCTGTCGCTAAAATAGCACCGCTGTCCGCATCAAATCCTAAAATAAGGGGCAAAGTATCTGGTTGCTCACAAGCAATCGCTAATGCTTCGCGGAATCGCGTTTGTGCATCATCAATCATCGACAACCATAGCGTTTTATCATGATGTTGCCATTGATAAAAACCAAATTGATTAGCCGCTTTATCAATGCCGACCGCATAATCGCAATGCATGAGCAAAGCTTCGATAAGAAATGTTCCTGAACCACACATTGGGTCAATTAACGCATTGTAATAAGGCGCGTCACCTTCGGCACTTTTCTTATGCCAGCCTGCGCTATAGAGTAGGGCAGCCGCTAGATTTTCTTTTAACGGTGCATCGGTCATTGCCACGCGATAACCACGGCGATGCAAGCTAGTACCTGATAAATCTAGGTATAATTCTGCTTGTTTATCATTCACTGTAGCAAAAATAGAAAAGTCTGGATTTTTACTGTCTACGTTTGGACGGCTGTCAAAAGCTTCAGTAAAGGTGTCAGCAATTGCATCCTTAATACGTAGCATCGCAAACTGCTGACTGACCGCAACGCGCTTATCGACAGACAGACGAATCGCAAAGGTTTGCTCAAGTTTAAACTCTTTTGTCCAGTCAACTGACTTTGCCAAACCGTACAGCTGCTCAGCCACATCATATTCAGCATTGATATTTTTGCGTTTGATGAGCATCAATACTCGTGATGCTACTCGCGACCATAAACAAATTTGATATAAATCCTGTAACGAGCCAGTGACGGTCAGACGTCCCGTACTTTTGATTTCGCTCTCAATACCGAAGCTGGTTAGCTCGGTTTGCAGCGGTACTTCTAGCCCATCGGCACAGGTGATAATAAGGTCAAGCGATAATGCGGTTGATGTAGATAAAGTGGCGGGCGCGGTGTGTTCGGTCATACGGATACCTGTGTGGCTAAATGGGCGAAGCAAAAAATAAAAAAGAAATTTTGACCGATAATTTTACCATAATTCAAAGCATAAGTTTTAGAGCTAACCACTTTTCCTTGCAGTAGCAGTCATCGCTCTTTGTTAATCGCTTTTCTTATCTAACGGTATGGGTGCTATGGCAGTTTCCGCTACTAATTGCTTATCAGCCGCAAAAGACTGATCGGTAATAGGGTAATCGCCAGCTTTTGGCATTAAGAGGCGTATATGCGGATAAGGGGTCGTAATATTGGCAGTATCAAAAGCGCGCTTGATGTTCTCGGTAAGGTCTTCTTTAATTTTTGGCATGCGCGCAACCGAGGCAGGTTTGACCCAAAAACGCACGATAAAAAAGATACCAGATTCGCCAATTTCTGCCACCGTCGCTGACGTTTCAGGGCGACTTAGCACCACATCGGTATCACTAAGCACTTGTAATATCTCGCTGCGCGCTGCATCAATATCGCCTTCTAAGGCAATACGTACCCGAATATCGAAACGAATAAAGTTCTTGGAAGTTAAATTGGTCACCTCAGAGGAAGCTACTGTAGCATTTGGCACAATGACGGTGATGTTGTCACGGGTTAAAATATGGGTGGTACGCAGCGATATAATCACCACGCGCCCTTCAACATCATTGATATTAATCCAGTCGCCAACCTGGAATGCCTGATCGATCAAAATTGTAATCCCAGCGATAAAGTTCGCTAATGTTGACTGCGCGGCAAAGCCTACTGCTAAGCCAACAATACCTAAACCTGCCACTAAAGAGACAATATCAAAGCCAAATTGCGCCATGACGCTGGCAAGCCCAAAGACTAAAATTAATACGGTAAGGATGTTTTTTAGCAACTGTTCAATGGACGCATTCATTCCATAATGCTGCAAAACTTTATGAATAATTTGACCCGAAGATGCCCAAAGAACGTAGTAAATACCAGCCCAAACGCTGGCTTTTGCCGTAGACTTTACCGTGCTGGGATCAAAATAAATCTGGCTCATAATGGCAATTATGCTTGCCACTACCCACATATATCGCAATATTGAGCGTGCGATTTTAACCCGGCGTTCATTTAGACGAATACGGGCAGTATTGTGCTTGACCAAATAAATTGCTAACCAATAAAAAAAACCTAAGATGACTAATAAAATTAGAATCTTAATACTGGTGCTGGTCAACTCTACGGCATGAGCAGTCCAGTCGCGGGATCCTTCTTCCTCTAATGTGCCACCGATGGCAAGATATAAGCTGGAATGTAAGTCACGAACAATTTCTTGAAAAAAATCAGTAATACCAGCGATGGCCATTGTCTTATCCATGGGGTTTTAATAATGAATACTTATCTAAAAGGGTCTCTCAGCACTTAACTAAAAGCTATCTTGTTCGGTTTTCTGATTTTGGTAAGGAATAGACATCTGCTCTTGCACATCGCGTAAGGCAGTGCGTAGACCTTCTAAGATGGTTGGATGATAAAATGGCGTATCAAGTAATTCTTTAATACTTAAGCTGTTTGTAATAGCGACGGCTAAGATATGAGCAATATACTCGGCATCAGGTCCGACCATACTTGCGCCTAAAATTTTATCCGTCTGTTTGCAGCCATAAATATGTAATAAACCACAGTTAACGCCCATGACGCGGCTGCGCCCTTGGTTGTCAAAACTTACTTTGCCAATCACATACTCGCGCTCTGATTCTTCGATTTCAGGACGTGTCATACCAACATTAATAATTTGTGGCTCACAAAAGACAATAGATAACGGTATCGCAGGCGGACGTATATAAGCGTCTATATTATTCGTGCAAACTGAGCTACCAGCACCGAAGCCTTCATCACTTGCGACATGAAGTAGAGGAATATGTGCATTAGCATCACCAATAATATAAACTTCTAGGTCACCAATCTGCCCAGTATTTATATCTAAATCCTGTGGACGGTTTTTATCATCTAAGCTAACACCTAAGTTCTCTATACCCAATTGGTCAATCGTGTTGTGTCGTCCAGTAGCGACCAGAACATAATCACCTTGCCACTCACGTGTATGTCCATCACTACCTATATAGTGAATAAAGGCTACTGACTGCGCCGTACCTTCCTTATCTGCTTCAAGCTGATCAGTGTCAACTTTAAGCCGCGAGCCAACACCTTCAATCTTACTATTCAGCTTCATTGTCAGTTCTGAGCCTAAGCAAGCAATCGCTTTGGTATTGATAGCGTCATCTTTTAGTCCTGCAACCCGATTGGTGCGGTTAAATAACGTAACGACAACGCCCAAACGGCTAAAAGCTTGCGCCAGCTCTAACCCAATTGAACCTGCACCGATAACCGCCATTGAATTTGGCAAGTCGGTCAGCTCAAATACCGTGTCTGAAGTGAGTAATCTATCTCCAAGTTTTTCTGTCCAGCCATCAGGAATGAAAGGCGTACTACCGGTAGCAATAATAATTTTATCGGCTTTAATAAGCTCATTATTAACCTCGATAATGCCATTTTGGTTAATGTGCGCACGACCTGATATTTTTTTATCTTCAGGCCAACTATCGACTTGCTGTTCGAGGAAACCGGCAAAACGGTTGCGCTCAGCTTGCACCCTTGCCATGACTTGCTTACCGTCTATTTTTACGTCGGCATAAATACCAAATGCTTCAGAATCCTTAGCTTCATGAGCGCGGTTAGCGGCAGCAATCAGTAATTTACTTGGCATACAACCAACGGTGGCACAAGTAGTGGTCCAAAATCCATCATTGATAATTACAATATTATTGGTGGTTTTGCTGGCTTGACGAAAGGCGTTTTGTCCTGCCGTACCTGCACCAATGATGGCAACATCGACATGACGGGTGCTTTGATCCGAGTTGCTATGTGAGTTGTTATCCAAATTTATAGTCATAATAATCTCTAATGATGGATTTTGTTCAAAAAAGTTATGATGTAGGCGTTAATGTGCTTAATAAACGATCAGTGTATCCAGCAGCGCGTAGATTGCGCTGGGCATGGGTCAATACGCCGTTCTTATCAAAAACAAAAACGGAACGTACCAAGCCTAGCGTGGTCTTGCCATACATGTTTTTTTCTTGAATAACATCAAAATGCTTACACAGTTTTTCATCACTATCACTAATGAGCGGTATTTGAAGCTCATATTTAGCCAAGAACTTTTTATGCGAGTCAATGCTATCGCGTGAAACCCCAACGATATCATAACCTAAGCTATCAAACGCATTGATATTGGCGGTAAAATCAGTCGCTTGGGTGGTACAGCCCGGCGTATCATCTTTTGGATAAAAATAGAGAATCAGTCCTTTGCTCGTGTGCGCTACCATCTCTGTTAAGCTCAAATCATCATGAATAAAGTTGCCATCCAGCTCACGAACCATAGTTACTGGGAAATTTGGTAATGCAATTACTTCAGTTGTCGGCTTTGCCATTATTAAATCCTTTTTAGTTTTTATGTCTATAAGATAGTTATTTATGAGGTTGGTGTTTATAAGATAGATTTCATAAATTGAAAAACAGTCATCACCAATTAGTCTTACATTTTGGTCGTTTATTGGCAACTACTAACCAAAAAAAAGACTGACAAGTGCCAGTCTTTTGATAGTAGCGATTATATATTTCGGCTCATTAGAGTAAATAAGTTCTTTAGGGATAACGCTATAATCATAACTCGCTTTAATCACACAGCTTTGAGCTATAAAGCCTTGAATTATAAAGCCAAAATATTAAAGCACTGCTTTTAAAGTAAGGTTACGCAGGTTTTTGTGGCTTCTTAAGGTTCAGACCAACCGTGCACTGCTGTAAGTCTTTTTGCATTCTTTTCACGTAAGGCAAGCTAGAAGGGTCTTTTTTGCTTTGTGCGTAGCTCTCAATTTCCCACATCTGACCAATAGTCATTTGGCTACGTACGCCAATGGTGCAGTTACATAGCTTTGTCGCCGTGCTCTTATCAGCAACTTTGTATTTTACCGCACCATTAACACAGTTGTTAATATTGTCTTGTTTAATGTCTACAGCGTTGGCTTGTGGCATCACCATCATACCAATAAAAGCTAATGGTAAAAGTTTTAACAGCTTCATAAATATTCTCTCAAAGGCCGTATCAATAAATCTAAATATATTGAAGAAGTAACCAGACTAAAGGGTAAGTAAATAAAAAATGTAAATAATAAACGATTATAAAAGCAATCGGCTACACGATAACAACTATTTTTGCCAAAAAATACTATGCGCTTGCTGTATTGATGCAAGCGAATGTTACGCATATGTTTAAATATATGTAAGTTATACTTATTTAACAGGTCATTAATCTGTCGTTACTCTACGAATCAGGATGCATAGCTCTACTAAATAGACGTCTTAATCAGGTTCATAAGCAAAAAAAGTCATAAGTGAACGATAAAACCGCTGTTTATCTTTAAGCTTGATAATGAGTAGGGTCAGCAACACCTACTTGAGCAAAGCCTTGACGTCGTAGTGCGCAGCTATCACATACACCGCATGCGCGACCTTCTGCATCGGCTTGATAACAAGAAATCGTCTGACCGTAATCCACGCCAAGCGATAAGCCAAGCTCAATCGTTTGCGCTTTTGATAGTTGCTGTAGTGGTGTTTGAATACTTAAATGATGACCGGTTACGCCCGCTTTGGTTGCCAAATTCGCCATATGTTGAAAGGCAGCAATATATTCAGGACGACAATCCGGATAGCCTGAGTAATCCACTGAGCTGACGCCAATGATAATATGGTTGGAGTCGGTCACTTCTGCCACTGCCAGCGCATATGATAAAAAGATGGTATTACGTGCCGGTACGTAAGTGTTGGGAATGGCATCGTTATCGATTTCATCGCGTTTTTTATTCGGGAATTTATCAATGTCGCCGTCAGGGACAATCATACTATGGTCAGTGAGCGATGAGCCGCCAAGCTGAGCGATATCAATATCAATGATACGATGGTTGACACCTGCCGCATCGGCAATGGCTTTTGCTGCCACCAGCTCGCTATTGTGACGTTGCCCATAATTAAAGCTGAGCGCAGTGACGGCAGCATAACGCGCCTTTGCCCAATAAAGACAAGTAACAGAATCAAGCCCACCGGATAACAGCACAACGGCATTTTGAGCATTATAAATAGGAGCAGAGGTAGCGTTAGTCATAGTTAAGTCTATTATAATTAAGAATAAGAGTGAGGATTAAGAAAGACGGCTATCTTATCAAAATTCACGCCATTACAAAACCGTGACTTTATAATGCTATCAAAAATGGATGAAAACCATAATCGGCAACGCTGAAAATCATTAACACTTAATATGCAAAATAAGTGTCCGTAACGTGACATAAAGCAACCAGCGACATCGTTCACTTAGTTTTTCAATCTACGAGTAAATTTTGTTATAATATTGGCTGTATTTACCCTTTTTTACCTTGTATTTTGCGTAGTAAGATATCTTTAGCGCAACCCTTTTATTGTCTAGACAACGAGTAATTTATGACCCCAGCCACCTTGTTTACGCCCAATGCCGCGCACCAAGCTGCCGCTTCTACCGACATTGATTTTCATAACGAGTTTGACAAGGTATCAGATTTTTTACCAACAGAAAATTATGATAACGTTGATGACGACAATGATGACGATGGCGAACAAGATGAGTTAGGCGCTGCAAAAGATAATTATGTGCCTGGTTTTGAACAAGCAGCTATAGACTCCGCTCAGTTACGCAGACTACAAAAAAGGCTGCGCAAGCAAGTATCATGGGCGATTCGTGATTTTAATATGATTGAAGACGGCGATGTGGTCATGGTCTGTGTATCTGGGGGCAAAGACAGCTATACCTTGCTTGATATTTTGCTACAGTTAAAGCGTGCGGCTCCCATTCAGTTTGACATAGTAGCGGTCAATTTGGATCAAAAACAGCCCGGTTACCCTGAAGATATCTTGCCCGCTTACCTTAACGAGCAAGGCATTGCCCATTATATTTTAGAAAAAGACACTTATAGCATTGTTAAAAGCGTGGTACCAGAAGGTAAAACCTATTGCTCAGCTTGTTCACGATTGCGCCGTGGTTCGCTGTATGGCTTTGCAAAACAAATTGGTGCGACTAAAATAGCTTTGGGTCATCATCGTGATGATATGCTTGCAACCTTCTTTTTAAATCTTTTTCATGGTGGCGCGCTCAAATCTATGCCACCAAAGCTACTGAGTGATGATAAGCAAAATATGCTGATTCGTCCACTTGCTTATGTTGAAGAAAAAGACATTATTGAGTATGCGCGCTTAAAGCAATTTCCGATTATTCCATGTAATTTATGTGGCAGCCAAACCAATCTTCAACGCGCCATTATTAACGACATGCTAAGAGAATGGGACAATGCGCATCCGCAACGTTTAGCCTCTATTTTTAAAGCCATGCAAAATGTTGCACCGTCGCAATTGGCTGATCGGGAATTGTTTGACTTTGAGCGATTGACATTAGAGCGTGACGATGAAGAGCGCTTGTTTGAAGGGGATAATATTCAAGCAGGGCAGACAGACAGTTTGGCTGAAATCGGCTTACCCGTTGCACCGCAAACCCGAACCTTTAATCCTAAATTTGCTAAACAGCCAGCTAGCGTATCTAATAAAATGCTAAATCAAAAAATCCCAACTATTAATCCAGTTATTTAAGCTATTTATAGAGCTATTTATTAAAAATTAATCGTCATCAAAAAAGCCAGCTAATAATAGCTGGCTTTTTTACGTTCAATGAGTCGAAATAGTATTTTTAAAAATAGAGATTAGCTTTTTCCAAATACCTGTAAAGGATTAAAGCTTACTTCTGGGCGTGGTAGTTTTGCCACGTCCTTCATGCGCCAATCGCTTTTGCCAGCGTGGCTGACCTGTAGGTAATACTTGGCTTTCACTTCATCTAATTTTACTTGCGCGCTATATTTATTGCCGCTTTGATGTTTCAAGACCACATCGCGATCTTTATGCACATCCGTTGCATGAGAAATAGAGAGGTCTAAGGTGTCAGGGTAAGTTAAAATATCTCCATTGAGCAATTTACCCGTTTTTAAACTTTGCTCGGGATAATTTAAATAAAACGTCACTTCACCGGTTGGTGAGAACTGCATCTTACCGTGCAAATCTAAATCATAGGTCAGCTTATCACGACCAACATCATGGTATAGCGTTTTACCGTCCATATACCAATCGTCACGTACCACGCTATCACGGATTTGATAGGAATAATACACGAACCAGATACAGGCAATCACTACAAAAGCTGGCATGCCGATGACAAAAACCACTACCATATAGTTTTTATACCAAGGCTGACGGTCTTGCTGTTTAAAATCTGAGGACTGAATGGGTTGAGACATAAGAGACCTATTTAACCTATGGATATAAAGATCACTATTTAGTATAGCGACTCTAACCATTATTAATAACTGTAATTGTGATAACAGTTACTTAAATAACGAAAATTAAATAACTGAACTCATATTTATAATTTGTATAATCAGCGCTTAGTATAGCGTGATTAATATGGCATAGCAGCGACTAAGTACTTGATAATAAGTACTTAGCCTACTGACTTTGCGTTTTGAAGACTTACTGACCTTGAGTGGTAAAGATATTTTGCTTGCTGACCTTATACTTACCATCTTCACTAACTACATTTAAAGTAACCGCTGTTTGACCTTCAGTAATGGTATCAGGATCGCCATAGATACTAACGGGCATATCAAAGCTTTCACCTGGCTCTAGTGGCACATCATTGAAGCGCAGTTGTAAACTTAAGCCCTTTTGTGGCGCTAAGGTGATTTTATACGTGTGAGGGTCTTGAGTCTTATTGGTTAATTTAACGATATAACTATTTTCAATCATACCTTGCGCATTTAGCGATGATAACTGGTTACGATCGCGACGAATATCTATCTCTAGCGGTACGCGGTCGTTCAAAGCATATATAACCCCGCCACACAACACGGTCAATAAGGTCAGATAAGCAAATAAACGTGGACTGAATACTCGAGTTGCTTCTTTTTCTGCTAATTGACGTTCTGTTGTATAACGAATAAGACCGCGAGGATAACCGACTTTATCCATTACCTCATTACAAGCGTCCACACAAGCAGCGCACTGAATACAAGCAACTTGCAAGCCATCACGAATATCAATCCCAGTAGGGCAGACCTGTACACACATTAGACATTCAATACAATCTCCTAAATTTTCAGGATTGGTACCTTTTTTGCGCGTACCACGTGGCTCACCGCGTTCGTAATCGTAAGAGACAACCAGCGTATCTTTATCAAACATCACACTTTGGAAGCGACCATAAGGACAGATTTGAATACACATCTGCTCACGCATGTAGCCGGCATTAACGTAGGTCGAAAATGCAAAGATAAATATTGAAACCCATATCCACGTTGACCAATCAGGAAACGGAATAAAGCCTATCATCTGCCAACTGTTATATAACGCGTCTGTTCCCGATACATAACTGACGAAAGTAGTCGCAGTGATCATCGAGAATACAAACCAAATAAAATAAACCAAAAAGCGCTTAAAAGCTTTGGTCGCGCTCATCGGCTCTTTATCGAACTTAATACGTTTGTTACGGTCGCCAATCACTAGTTTTTCAACATATTGAAACATATGCGTCCAAATAGTTTGTGGACACGCATAGCCACACCAAACGCGCCCTGCATATACGGTCACCATAAATAGCGTAAATGCAGCAATCAGTGCAAACGCAGCAATAAAATAAAAATCTTGCGTTAAAAAGGTCATCCCAAAAATATAATAATGCTGTGATGGAACATCAAACCAAATAGCCTGCCGACCATTATATCGCAGCCAAGGTAAAATCAGAAAAAGTGCCAAAAATGCATACATACTGATAACACGTATGTTTTGATAAAAGCCAGTAATAAAACGGGGGTGAATACGTTTTTTAGTGGCGTTAAGATCGACCTCAATAACAGGAATTCGATTAGGTTGTGGTGCTGACATAAACTTGCCTCTTTAAAAAAAGAATCAGTCTGCTGGCATGGGTAACAAACATCTATGTTAAAGATAAGATGAAGGAGATTATACTGTTATCAATGTCAGTAAGTAATAAAGTCCTAAATAAATAGAACATTACGACGAACGAATGAAAGATTATAAATAATGAGAATTATAGATCATTATTCTAACATTCCCTTTAATATAAGTGGGGGAATAATCCATAAAAACAATGTCGATATTAAGACTAATATAAAAGCGAAGCTTATATTCTGCCTAGCTTAAAGCTAGTATGCATTGAAATGAGAATGATTATAAACTCTTGTCTATTATTAATGTATATTGTATATCTGATTACTCTGGCTTATTAATTATTTGAATAAATAAGATCAGAAAATTAAGCATTAAAAACCAATAATGACCGAAATATTAATAGCTTTTATAAAAAAAATTACTAAAAATCAGCCATTAAAAAAGGAGCACTGTAATGACAGTCCTCCTTGTTATAACGCATCACGTTTCAATAAATTAAGCTATCTTAATTAGCAGAAGCTGCTACTGGAGCTTGCACAGTTTTAGGGGCTGCAGTTGCAGACACTTTCACCGCTGCTGTATTACGATCTGACAACGAATATACATAAGCGGCAAGAAGCATAATACGCTCATTACCCAGCTTTGATTCCCATTGTGGCATTACGCCAGCACGACCATAGCGCAGAGTATCACGAACCGTTTCACGCTCACCGCCATACAACCAAACGTTATCGGTTAGGTTAGGGGCACCAGCTGATATCATACCTTTACCATCTTTACCATGACAAAGTGCGCAGTTCTGATCAAAGATAGCTGCACCTTGGTTAACAAGGATTTTATCCAGCTCGCCATTGCTCTTACTACCATTGCTAGAAGATAACGACAGCACATATTCAGATGCTGCACGTACACCATCTTCACCGATCTGATCACGCCATGCAGGCATACCGCCCACACGTCCCTTGTGCAATGTGGCTAAGATATGGTCAGCTTCACCGCCATATAACCAGTCATTGTCAGTCAAGTTAGGATAGCCTGTGGCGCCTTTAGCATTAGAGCCATGACAAACCGAACAGTTCTGTAAAAACAGACGACTACCAACTTTCAATGCATTTGGATTTTCAGCCAGTTTTTGCACGTAAGGTGCTAGTTCTGCGGTGGCTTCATCAATCTTCGTTTGTAAGTCCGCAGGTGGCGTTTCACTACGACGCAGGGTCGCTTGCATATCAGATAAGCTCGCTAGCGTTTTGGTTGCGCCACTTGCACCAGCTTGTGCAAGAATACTTTTCTCAAAGTTGTCAGTGAATACCTTGTTGTTCTTTTCAAGATCACTGTTTAACTCGTTATGAGACGTCCAGGGTACGGTTTCACCATCCACTTGTACGGTCGAAATGCCATCCCAATATTTTGGAAACATAGCAGGAAAGAATATCCAGTAAGCTATTCCCCAAACGATAGAACCAAAAAAGATAACTAACCACCATTTTGGTAAAGGCTTATCGTACTCTCGGATACCGTCGTATTCATGACCTGTCGTACCATCTTCTGCTACTTCTGGCTTAAACTTTAACACCATCAATAAAACGCCAAGGATGAAAAGCCAACATCCAAAACTTAAGATGGTAATCCAAGAACTCCAAAAAAATGTCATTGTTCATCCTTATTGCGCTGCTCTTCGGACAAAGATTCAATGTCTTTGTCATCAAGCGCAAGTTGTGCATCTTCTTCGAAGCGTTTTTTGTTTTTTGGCGAATACGCCCACCATGCAACACCTACGAAGGCAATAAAGGCAGAAACGGTCGCAATTGTTTGTAATTCACCAATACCCATTAGCGCTGTCCTTCCATAGCAGTACCTAGCTGTTGCAAATAGGCAACCAGAGCATCAAGCTCGGTAGCACCAAGCACAGCATCAGGTGCCCCTTCGATATCTTCATCAGTGTAAGGTACACCGAATCGATCACGGAATAGACGCATTTTTTCCTGCACATTCGTACCGTTTACTTCATTTTTGGCTAACCAAGGAAAACCTGGCATTACCGACTCAGGTACAAGAGAACGAGGTGCGATAAGATGTTGTTTTTGCCAATCTTCAGAATAGCGACCGCCAACACGTGCTAAATCAGGACCAGTACGTTTTGACCCCCATAAGAATGGGTGATCCCACGTCGACTCAGCAGCCCGCGAATAAGGTCCATAACGCTCAACTTCTGCACGTAATGGACGCACCATTTGGGTATGGCAGACGTGACAACCTTCACGGATATAAATATCACGACCTTCAAATTCAAGTGCAGTCCAAGGCTCCATAGCAGGTAGGGGAGCATTCACCCCACCTTCTTCAGGACCTTTATTGTCATATATTAGCGGTACAATCTCAACGAGCGTTGCAAAGCTAATAGCGATAACGATACCGATGACCAACAAGCCTGTATTTTTTTCAATAATTTCATGCGGTGTACCAGCCATGATCGTTCCTTATACTTTAGCTGTCGAGATTTGATCGACACTAGGTTCATGATCAGTTGGATCAGCAATATCTACAGGCTTACCTTCTGGCATTTTGAGCGTTTTATAAACGTTATATGCCATAACAAACATACCTGATACATAAAGCAGACCACCAAACGCACGACCAATATATGGGAAATGCGAGAACTCAACGGTATCAACGAAGCTGTATACCAAAGTACCATCTGGGTTCGTCGCTAGCCACATCATGCCTTGGCCAATACCTGAAATCCACATAGATACGATATAGAAAATGGTACCTGCTGTTGCTAGCCAGAAATGCGTCGTGATCAAGCTAATAGAGTACATTTTTGGCTTGTTATAAATACGTGGTAATAGCACATACAATGAACCAATAGTAATCATACCAACCCAGCCAAGCGCACCTGAGTGTACGTGACCTACTGTCCAGTCGGTATTATGCGATAACGCGTTGACCGTCTTAATAGACATCATTGGACCTTCAAACGTCGACATGGCATAGAATGACAAGGCAACGATCATAAAGCGAATGATAGGATCCGTACGCAATTTATCCCAGCTGCCTGACAAGGTTAAGACACCATTAATCATGCCGCCCCAAGAAGGTGCGAATAGGATAATAGAGAATACCATTGCTAAAGACTGTGTCCAATCTGGAAGCGCTGAATAGTGTAAATGGTGACCACCAGCCCACATGTATGAAGCAATCAATGCCCAAAAGTGAACGATAGACAAGCGATAAGAATAGATAGGACGACCAATCTGTACTGGAACGAAGTAATACATCATTCCTAAGAATGCTGCTGTAAGATAAAAACCTACCGCGTTATGACCGTACCACCACTGTACCATTGCATCCGTTGCACCGCCAAATAGCGAATACGACTTAAATGCGCTGACAGGAATTGCCATACTGTTAACAATATGTAGTAAGGCAATGGTAATAATAAAGGCAGCAAAAAACCAGTTAGCCACATAAATATGCGAGGTTTTACGCTTGATTAATGTACCGAAGAACACAATGGCATAAGAAATCCATACCAATGCAATCAAGATGTCAATCGGCCACTCAAGCTCAGCGTATTCTTTAGTTGAGGTCAAACCTAACGGTAGTGTAATGACAGCAGATACGATGACCGCCTGCCAACCCCAAAAGGTAAACCATGCTAAATACGGAGCAAATAACCGCGTCTTACAGGTACGCTGAACGATGTAATAAGACGTTGCAAATAAGGCACTACCACCAAACGCGAAAATAACCGCATTGGTATGCAGTGGTCTTAGACGACTAAATGTGATCCAGGGAATGTCAAAATTAAGTGCTGGCCATGCCAGCTGTGATGCGATGAAAACACCGATACCCATACCGACGATGCCCCATACTACGGCCATAATCGTAAAGAATCGTATGATGGTGATTTCATATTCACGATCAACTGGGGCGACTGCTGTGTTTTGTAAACTCATTGGATGATTCCTTTACAGCCCGAATTATCAGGAGTATTAACTCATGCTAACGTCTGACCTCATCACTACCACAAACGGTATTAACCAACAACTTAGATAACTTATTATCAGCTGTTGCTGATAGGCAAGCGTCATTAACGAGGGCGCGTGCAGCTAAGCGGGGATAGTATAATCAATACCATAGTTAAGTGACTAAATGATTAACTAAAAGAGCATTCTCTTTTAGAGCAGCGACTATCTATTCATAATGACTGGTTATATTTTTCATAATGCTGTGCTCTCTGTGAAAAAATACGTTTTACAGCATCACCTGATTTCAAATAGATAGAAGTGCATGCTATGACTGACAAAAGCATGTTTACGTAATGTTTAGTTAAAACTGCCGATTCTATTTAAGGTATTGTAACGCAATATTAAGCAAATATCATTAGAACTCTGCGCTAAAATACAAACTCTTTGGTAAAAACATGATTTTAAAACATAGGTTATTTGACAAATTTATTGCTTGTAAACCTTTGTTTTTACCGGAAAAAATATTAAAAGCTATAAACACTAAGAAGCATTTATTCTAAGGGTGGTGTTAAGGCTCATCATCGAGCGCATATCACCCTACCATTACTCACTAACATAACGTTAACAATATAATTAACTTCATAATACGCCTATCCAATAGAGAAGTTAAGATTTAAATACAGATTAATCCTTAACAACACATTAAAAACGAGAGGAGTTATGAAGGTTTGACGGATACATTAATAGGATAAATGTGGCATGGGAGTTATGATAGCAAAAAATCGCAACATATCAACACAATATAAAGGGGATTACACAGATAAGCGCAATAAGGTAATTTTATCAGTCACTAAGGAGACTAAAGGTTGTTGAATTAAAAGATTACTAAGGTTTAAGACAATACTTTGATGAAAACGTATTTA
Source organism: Psychrobacter sp. GP33 (assembly GCF_014119005.1). GTDB lineage: Bacteria > Pseudomonadota > Gammaproteobacteria > Pseudomonadales > Moraxellaceae > Psychrobacter. Next base: position 335,314 of record NZ_JACGYX010000001.1, read on the forward strand.
AGTCTGAACTTTCAAAATTGATACTGTAATCAAGTCTATACTAATAACCATGCTATTCATTCACACTAAATTTGTTACACTTTCGCAAATAATGATGATTATAGGTTTTACTTCTTTTAAAAGCGCGCCATAATAAGACTGATTTATATCGACTGTCTCTTTTCATCTGACAGTAATTGGTTGGAATGTTAATTGGTTAGAGTAAATGTGGTAGCCGGTATTTATGACAAGTAAACTATAAATAACTTTTTATACGCTATATAACACTAAGGATGTCATAACCGTTAGTAAAAGCTGAGCGGGGCATTTAAAGTGTAATATTTATTAGGGATAGTATTATGTTGGATTTTTTATCAGACCCTTGGTTTGAACAAGTGGAACAGTTTGGTCAAGAAGCCGGTGAATTGAATTTGCCACCTGCATTGGCGGATATGGTGATTAATCTTAAAGTTGCTGATAGTGACCAAGATATTGAAGCCAATTTTGCTAACGGCTATTTGCATCGCGGATTGAATGACAAGGCGACCACTACCTTGCTATTGGATCGTGAATTATTACAATCTATCATCACTGATTTTGATATGAATGAGATTATGGGCGCCTTTATGGGTGGCAGCATTCGTGTTGAGGGCGATATGTCACAACTAATGGCATTGCAAACAGCACGTCCAAGCACCGAGCAAAAAGAGCTGTTTAAACGTATTCGCTCAGAGACTAATATGGGTTAATGCTGCTCATGATAAATGGTAAGTACGTTTATTATTGATAAAAACATAACTCATAAAGCTGTATTGTAATTATAGATAATGTAATCATAAAAAAGCCCCTAAATCATTTAGGGGCTTTTTTACTGGGAACAGGATCATTGTTATCACTTAAAGAGCAATATATTCTAGCTGGCTTTCGACTGGTTTAGCGATTGGGCTGCTGTTTGATTCTCTTTGTAAATAGCTGCTTGGAGCCAAATATTGGCTTGCACGTAGTCATGGACTTGGATGGCTTCTGTGCCAGCGTGTTTCATTGCGCCAATACGTACTACGAATGGGGTGGCACTTTGTTCACGTAAAATCACTACGTCAAATAAAATTACCGTCTTACCATTAAATGAGGTTTCTTGTTTACCCAGTACCTGACCTTGGCACCATGCTTCGTCTTCTTGACCTAATGCATCACCGAATAAATAGGCACACATATGACCGAGGTTTATTTCTACCGGTTGCTTTTGTGCTTCGGTTGTCGGTTGCCACTGCTTGATTTGTTCCTGCAGATCGTCCGGAAGTTGTCCGTCATTTGCAGCCACAATGTCGTTAAAGGCGCGGTGATAACGAATGGCTTCAGGGTCTTCTACCATGATGACTTCGTTTTGTTCACTCAAGGTGATTTCATGTGCCCACCCGCTAAAATTCACAAAATAATCAGTACCTTGTTGGTAAAGGTGACGGTTAGCCGTATACAGCTGATCAAAAGCATAAATAATACTGCCATCTGCGGTGCGCATACGAAGCACTGCATCGTTGGTATTTTCATTCACAATCATACGCTCGATGCGGCAGGTCAGACCATAAGGACCATCAACGCAAGGATAGGCATTAATAAAACACTCAGGCTTACCATCTTTCATGGCAAGGACTTGATTGATATGGCAAGGCTGATCTTCTGATAATAATAAGCAGGTATCATTCGAGCTGACATTGCCGTTGAGACCTTTTGGCATTGCTGCTTGCTCAATCATTTTTTGTAGCCATTCTGGCACGTCATTACTCATATCGTCGGTCAAAATACGCCAATGATCAGCATGACCGGCAGACTGTTCATCCGTTAAGACAACTTTGGTAGGAAATTGGATATTTTTATATTGATAATTAATAGTCATGAAAATACTCAAAATTAGGTCAGCTATGATGCTTGAGAGTTTAGTGATTATATTCTTAACTATTATACAATGCGTAAGTATCCAGCAATAATCAGCTGAATATTGACTCTTGTGACAAGTTATTCGCCTAAAAATGGCGTTATATAATCAAGATAACGGTAGCAAACAGTCATGATGGGTGAATGATAATGATCCCTAGTCTATAATATATAGGTATAGACATGCGTAATAGCAAGCCTCTCACAAAAAATAATAACAAAGCCTAGCCTTTTGAGGGAAAATACGCGCAGTTTTTATAAGTGAATAAATGAATGAATGGCACATGGTGAACAATTTGTGTCAAACTGTCCTCCTTTTGCCAGTCTCGTTATATAAAAAATAAGACAAATAACACGACTGTTTAACATCAAGTCTGTCTAAAACCATATGGGTTAGTGTCGACTTACGCATGACATCGCGCTGCCCATAGATAAGATAAAGAGTTTGAATATGTTTCGTCCTTTAGCATTATTTATCGGATTACGATATACCAGAGCAGAGCGCAGTAACCGCTTTATCTCTTTTATATCGCTCATCTCGATGATAGGTTTGACCCTTGGGGTTGCAGTATTAATCACTGTTCTATCAGTAATGAATGGTTTTGATCGTGAGCTTAAAACCCGTATTTTAGGCATGGTGCCGCAAGCAACGGTTACGGCAACTGAAGTTATCGGTGACTGGGAAGCCTTGGCTGATAAGATTAAGACTGAAGACCCACAAGTAGTGGCAGTAGCCCCTTTTATTCAGTTGCAAGGGATGTTGACATCTAACGGTCAAGTTGCTGGGATTATGGTCACTGGCGTAGATCCAAAATACGAAAAAAACGTCTCCATTATCAATGAACACATGACTGAAGGCAGTATTGATACCCTAAAAAGTGGCGACTTTAGCATTGTGCTCGGTGAAGAGATGGTGCAGTCCCTTGGTCTGACTATCGGTGATAAAGTCACCTTGGTGTTGCCAGAAGCGTCGCCATCGCCAGCAGGGGTTATACCACGCTTTAAGCGTTTTACTTTAACCGGTATCTTTAGCATCAGCCCAGAAGTGGATAGCATCATGGCATTTATTCCGATGAATGATGCCGCCAAGCTGTTGCGATTGCCATCTGGGGCGCAAGGCATTCGCATGAAGCTTAATGATATATTTACAGCACCGATAGCCGCACAAAAAGCAGCAGCGATTGCGCCGGATCAGCTCTATCCCAACGATTGGACGCAAACCCATGGCAATCTATTTGGCGCGATTCAAATGGAAAAAGCGATGGTTGGCTTGTTGCTGTTCTTAATTATTCTGGTTGCTGCGTTTAATATCGTCTCAAGTTTGGTGATGCTGGTCACTGACAAAAAAGCCGATATTGCTATTTTAAAAACCTTTGGTGCGTCACCGCGCTTGATTACGCAAGTGTTTATGGTACAAGGCGTGGTTATTGGAGTGATTGGAACGGTTGCTGGCACGATATTGGGTGTCATATTCGCGCTAACCATCAGTGATATTTTGGGCTTTATCAATCAAAGCTTTGGTTTGCATTTATTTGATGCTTATTTTATTAATTATTTACCCTCGCAGTTGCGCTTGGTGGATGTGGCGTTAATTACTGGTGCCTCATTTGTATTGAGTTTCTTAGCGACTATTTATCCGGCACGCCGCGCTGCTAAGATACAACCAGCACAAACCTTGCGCTATGAGTAATAACTATTAATAAGTGATAGCGCCGTTTTTATAATAAAAAATCTGCGTTAGTACTTACTAATTACCCATGCCACTTAAGCTTAAATGCTTATTCCAGCTGTTATTAAGTAAGAACAAAGGATACGCTATGTCTGCCATATTAAAGGCGAGCAATATAAGTAAAATATATGATGAAGGCGCGGTGCGCACGCAAGTATTGACCGGGTTAGATATGACGGTGAATGCGGGTGAACGTATTGCGATTGTCGGTACCAGTGGTTCAGGAAAGAGTACCTTGCTACATTTACTCGGTGGGCTTGATACGCCAACCAGTGGCGAGGTGTGGCTACATGGTCAACTGTTAAATAGCATGAATGAGACAGAACGTGGCGCGATGCGTAATAAGCATTTGGGCTTTATTTATCAATTTCACCATTTATTGGCTGAGTTCACTGCTATTGAAAACGTCGCGATGCCATTATTGATGCGTCCAAAGGTCTCAACGACTGAAGCACGCCAACAAGCAATAGATATTTTAACCAGTGTTGGTCTTGAGCATCGTTTGGCGCACAGGCCTGGAGAACTGTCGGGCGGTGAGCGTCAACGTGTAGCAATTGCGCGGGCGTTGGTAACTAAACCGTCGCTGATTTTAGCGGATGAGCCAACGGGAAATTTGGATTATGACAATGCGCAAAGCGTATTTGGGTTGTTATCCGAGTTACAAAGTACCATGCAAACTGCACTATTGATGGTTACCCATGACCGTAATCTGGCAGCGCTTGCCGATCGGCAATTACTGCTACGCAATGGACATTGGGAAGAGTATTAGCCGAAAGTTTATCAGTTATCATGTATATTGATGTAAATTAATAGAAGCTTAAAGGTTTATAAATCTTTAGGCGACTTATTAGTGAACTCTTTTTGGCGTTGTTGCCAAGTGATAATGGTTTTATAACGCCAGATGGCTTTAAACGCTAAACCACAAATGATACTGGTCAGCACCGCCAATATGATTAACCCCAAACAAAATGCCGAAAGTGAAACCGCACCGCGATAGGTCTCAAATGGATTGGGACCGCTTGCCAATATCCATAAGCTAAAGTCCGATATCATTTTGCCAATCAGTCGCAAGCTAATCATCGGTACATCTAGAATTTTGGCACCAACGTAATAAGCAGCGTAAAAAACTGGCAAGGTCGTTACCGGGTTTGTAATCCACGTTAGCCCAAGTGCCATAGGTACATTGGCACGAAAAATAAGCGCGCCAATAAGCGCAAGTAGCATCTGCCCAGGTAACGGAAAAAACGCACTCAGTACGCCAATATAAACCGCTTTATTCAAACTATGGCGGTTAAATTGCCATAAGCGTGGGTCTATCAAATGAGGTGCTAAAAGCCTTAACGAGCGACTTTCTAGTATTTTTTCGGGCGTAGGCAACAGTTTTTTTAGTCGGTTTTTTGGCACAGGCTTGCCTTTTATCAGGGATTATAATCAACTCATTAAAATCTTAGACATTGATATTTTAATTCTAGTATCATTCTTGTTGTGAATGGTAGCAAGGATAAGATATGCGGTAAATAGTTTCGATGATGCCGAAAATTGTTGAATCAGTATAAGACAATCGCACAGGTAATGCTATTAGAGCGTTATTGATTAAAAGAAGGGTAACTCACAGCGCCCGCTATGATAATAGCGCATTTTAAAATGTCTTTGAGGCTTTATTATAAGCTGACCATCTATCTAATTATTACTGTTAGTCGACTCTTATTTTCATTAAAACTCTACCTATATTTAAAGGTTTTGTATTTAAGATAACCTTCCTGTTCCATTCCACTATCCAGAAAGGAGCGCTAGTGTACGGATTGCTTGGAATTGTTATTCTTGCTGTAATGCTAGCAGTGTTGAGCGTGACAACTACTGCTGGTATACCGGGTAGCGCCTCGCTACTGGACATAAGTCATAATTTGTTTAGCATGCCATCTTTTATGATTATGGCAGTACTACTCTTATTTATAAGTCAGCGTGGTACACGGTCTGCTGTGCCTGTTACAGCACTGGATACAGCTCTGAAATCACAGCGCTCATCATCTATTATTAATGTATTTTTGCTGGTCATACGCTATGTGTTTATGGCAGTTTTAGCGTGCGCTTTGATTTTCGGTAGTGCTTGGCAAGCACTTAAACATTACCAGCAGGCAGAGATCACTAAAATCACCCAGACGATGCGCGTCACGGCATGGGTGACTATCGAGGGCATTAGTGACAGTGTTTATCATACTGATGATAAAAGTGGTGATAATAGCGGCTATCGACAGGTGGCGCTGTTACGCTCCGTAACGCCGTTAGTATCAAATATGACAGCGCAAGATTTAAATAAGGTAACAACTGACTATCTTAAATCAGACGCTCTTAAAATGCAGTCTCAAGATAGGCTGGTAAAGAATAACGCTGAAGACACTCAATATCGTATTTTGCTTAATGCCTATCCTAATAACAATAAAAAAGCGGCGAAGTTAGATGCATTAAATAATTTAAAACCGGGTGACGAGTTATTGATGAGTCTCACGCTTGCGCCACTAAAAACATCGCAAGAAGACATGAATAATGCCTCAGGATTTGACAGTTATCGCTGGCTGCGTGCTCGGCATATTGATGGCGTTGCCAATATCATTGCTATCGGTGCGCCCGTTCATCCTACTGCTGACCATTCTACCTCAACTACTTCTACGTTGACGAATCATAATAGTTATCTGCAGCGCCTTCGCCTGACTATTGATCAAGGTCGTTGGCAGTTGCGTCAGCATTTTTACAAAGAGTGGGCGTGTTATTCAAGCGCAGAACAGCAAGCGCGTGCAGTGACATTAAGTTTGCTTACTGGTGATCGCAGTTTGATTAATCGCGAGACGAAAGACTTATATCAACTGGCAGGTATCTCACACTTACTGGCTATTTCTGGCACTCATGTCTTGTTTTTAGCCATTGTGCTTGCAGGGCTGGTAACATACATTCTGGATAGCAAGGGTGCGACGCTATATCGCCATATTTCGCGTTGGCAGGTTCGCTGGCTGGTGATGATTGGTGCGGCTTTTATTTATGCATTATTTACTGGGTTTGATGTCCCTGCTGCGCGCACCGCTTGGATGTTACTGGCGATAGGTGCGGTACGTTTGACATTATTGCCTGTGAGTACCATGCGGGTACTATTGGCGCTGGCAGTTATCATGGCATGGCATGACCCTTATGTCTTATGGCAGGCGGGTTATTGGTTGTCTTTTATCGCAGTGGCATTATTATTAAAATATGATAACAGCTCACAATTGGTAAATAAAAATAGCATAGAAAGTAGTCAGCTGCTGTTGTCATCTGCTAATCGCACGGATTTACCTCTTACTGCCTCGCCATTTGCTGAACAGCTATGGCTGCGGTTTAAGCAATTATTTAAGCTACAGTGTTGGTTATTTATTGCCTTGTTGCCGATTACCTTATTACTGTTTGGTAAAGCATCACTGTGGGGTTTAGTGATTAATCTGTTTGCCATTGGTTTATTTGGCTGGGTTATTGTGCCGCTGAATTTGCTTGCCGGGCTGTGTTATCTGCTTGTACCGATGGTTGCGGATGGCATTTGGGTCTTTGTAAGTGGTATTGTTGCTGGGTTGCATGAGCTTATCAAAGCGCTTACAGCATTACCTGCTTTAAAAGGTGTATGGCTTTATACCCCATTCAATACCGGCATGATACTGATGGCGCTGTTGGTTGCGCTGCCTTGGATGCTACCACGTGGGCTGCTTAGTCGTTGGCTATCATTGCCGCCTTTAACATTATTAATGACGACCATATTTGCCAATCAGCAAGCGTTAATATTAACCCCAACGTTGTATGTTTTGCCTACGAGTGATCGTTATGTGACCGCAGCAGTACTGCAATATCCTTTTAATAATGGCAAAGATAGGGTCAATTGGCTATTTCTAGCAGATCACCGACTCCAAGGCGAGCGGACCATGCCTAGTAACTTGATGGCTGATAAACTGTCGACTTCGTTGGAGGAGCAGCTACGCAGCTTGGCTATCAATCATTTAGAAGGAATTGTGGTACAGACACAAGTGGCTGCTTTAACCAAACCTTCAGCCTTGAGTAAAACTATTCCCCTTAAAAAGCAGCACCCAGTAGGCAATGACGCCTCATTGTTGCTACCGTTAACAGTTGCGAAGATCACGAAAAATTTGCCTACTAATAATTATTGGCAAGCAGGGCGTAGTGAGCGCTGGTCAAATATAGTCATGAACGATGTCAACGTTAGCGCTACAATTAAGACGTCGATTACCGCGCAAGGCTGTGAGCAAGAAAAAAAATGGCAGCTGCCTAATGGTACATTAACCTTGCATGCCTTAACCGGTTGGAGTCAGATAGACGATAGTAGTGTTTGGGATTGTGCCTTAGCTATCGACAGTGCTTTACCAATAAAAATTGTACAATATAATCCTAGCGCGCCGCAGCAATCGTCACCCTTAACGATTCAATCCATCTTAACAGCACCGCCACATTCACAATCTCGCTTAATTGTTGATGCCAGTACACATGCACGGGTTTGGCAATTATGGTCTTTATTATGTGGTGCAAATCCTGCTGCTAATTCTGATATTGGTGTTAATCGTTCCGATCATGCGACCACTTGGCTATCGCACAGTGCATCGCAAGTATCAGCTGACGTATTATCCGCCCAGCCCATTAATAAAGTAGTTACCTATAATAATGAACCTTTGGAAGTTGCCTTATCATTGAATTCAGTACCTTCAGAAGACTAATTTGCTACTTATAAAAAATCACAAATTAGCAGCAATCGTACTTTATATAGTCAATAACTTTATATTATTTGTTTTTTTACAGTTTGTTCATTCTACAAATTGGGTATTTCATAAATTACTTATTTTATAAATTGCTTATGTCTACTATTGAACCACAATACAAATACCACCATACTTACCCATTGAGATGCAAACGGACAATCGGCATTAACCTGATTGTCCCTACTGTGATGATTTTCTATATTACAGCACCTTGTCTCTAACGATACCGTTTCTAACTTAGGAAGTACTATGTCCAACTGGCCGCCAGACCCTAATAAACGCTCTGACAACTCGTCGAACCAGCCAGCTCCCATGCACCAGCCGCCAAGCCAGCCAACTGGACAAGAATGGCGACTGATTGAAAATACCTTATTAGCCAGTGTGGTAGAGCAGCGCCGTGCTCGGCGTTGGAGTATCTTTTTTAAGCTACTGACTTTTGGCTATATCTTATTACTCTTTTTGACTATCGGACGCGGCTGTAGCACCAAAGCACCGACAGGGTTGGAAGGAATGGATACCAGCAAGCCACATTTAGCCGTAGTGGAATTACAAGGTACTATCAGTAATGATGATAAAGCCAATGCGTATGACGTGAGTGATGCGTTAACGCGTGCCTTTGAAAATAGCAATTCTAAAGCAGTGGCGCTAGATATCAACTCACCCGGTGGCTCGCCTGTACAGTCGGATGAAATTTGGCAAACCATGGTGGACTTGCGTAAAAAATATCCGAATAAAAAGTTATATGCCGTAATCGGTGATATCGGTGCATCGGGTGCGTATTATATCGCCTCTGCTGCCGATGAGATTTATGTCAATCCTTCGAGTTTGGTCGGATCTATTGGCGTTATTATGCCAAGCTATAATATCGAAGGACTGATGGATAAAGTAGGCATAAAAGATCGCACCATTACCGCAGGCGAGTATAAAGATATCTTAAGCCTGTCGCGTCCGCTTACTGATTATGAAGAGCAACACGTAGAAAAGGTGCTTGCCAATACCCACAAGCACTTTATCAATGCAGTTAAGGAAGGTCGCGGCAGTCGTCTCAAAGATCCTGAAGCAAACAAACTATTCTCAGGATTGTTTTGGACAGGTGAGCAATCTATTGCTCTAGGTTTAGCTGATAAGACAGGAAGTATCTCAAGTCTAGAGAAACAGCTTAAACTGAAAAGCACAGTGAACTATACGCCAAGAGATCCCTTCCAGTTCTTTATGGACCGCTTTGCTGTGAAAATGGGCGCAGGGATTGGCTCAAGTGTCAATCTGGACGTCTTACCGCAAGAAGACGGCACTGCAAAAATGCGTTAGTAGCAGAGTTTTATATAGAATGTTTTATTCAGCAACTGCCTGACCTAACGGTTAACAAAACTGAGCCATGCATAACGGCTCAGTTTTGCTGGTTTACTATCTACTAATTTTCCACAATAATCCATTAATACCAAAGAGAGTAAGTCATGAGTGTGATCAATGCGCAGACCTTTGCGTCGTTGCCTGTCTCCCAAATAACGCAAAAGCCAGTGATACATTTTGCTCATGCTAATGGCATGCCAAGTCCAATATATCAGGCATTTTTTGCCCGTTTAGCAGAATTTTTCACCATTGAATATGTATCTATGCTAGGCGGTGACCCTAATTATCCAGTGGATAATCACTGGCGCAGCTTGACCCAACAGATTGTGAATAGTGTCGAGCGTACTTGTCAGCAGCATGGGGTTGCGCAAGTGGTAGCAGTTGGACATTCACTGGGAGCGATGTGTACTTTACAGACGCTTTATCGTATCCCTGAGCGCTTTAGCCAAGCGGTACTGCTTGATCCGCCATGGATTTATGGTAAAACCAGTTTGCTATGGCATCTGGCAAAAACTGCCGATCGCCTGCCGTTTATGAATCATCGCTGTATGGATAAGTTGTCGCCTTCTGGTATATCCAAATATCGCCGTGATGTGTGGAACAGTCGGCAAGACGCTTACGATAAGTTGCGTCACAAAGGCTTTTTTAAGCATTTTGATGAGCGTAGTTTTGAAGGTTATGTTAAGCATGGTTTACATGAGCGTGCGGATGGTAAGGTAACGCTAGCAATTCCAAAAGTGAATGAGGTGGCTATTTTTCGCAGCAATCCGTCTTGGTACTGGCTGACCCCAAATCGTGCGCCAAAAGTGCCAGTCACGCTAATAATTGGTCAAGACAGTGTGTTTTTTAAGCAGCGTTTTCCACAACAAATTAATGCGCGTTTGGGTATTCCATATGAGACCCATGAGGGCGGTCATATGTTTCCGCTCGAGTACCCTGAATCGGTATCGGCACGTGTTTTGACCCTTATTGCTCAGCAGTTATAACGGCTAAGCCTAATCGCTATGTTATTTGTGTCAATAAGATGCCTTTTGCTATTATTCTGAGCCTCACAATATGATCAATGATGCTAAGCCGTTATCCATAATAGGCGCACCACTATTGGCGTCGCGCCCATTATTCTCACGTTTTGGTGTTCCAGTTCTGGTTTTGGGGATGGTAATCGCGTTTTTTGTCAGTCAGTTGATAGGCATTTATCTTGCTAGTAGTATGTTATTGCCAGCAGTAGACACATTAACAGTAGATAATACTTTCTTTTTAGGTAGCGCAGATGGCACTATCGTCAGTGCCTCTATTTTGATCAGTTGGGTATTATTAACGCTTCTAATTATGGCAATAATACGAGCCAAAGGTGGAGACATCCGTCATTATCTCGCACTTACGCCTTTTTCATGGGTCACAGCAGGAGCCATGATTGGCATCCTTGTGATATTCATGCTTGGCAGTCAGGTATTGACGAATTGGATGGATAGAACGCCACTTGATTTTGTGGATCCGCTTTATCAGTCAGTAGATTCGGTATGGTTACTGGTTATTGCGATGGTGATTGTCGCGCCAATATATGAAGAGTTAGTATTTCGTGGCTTGTTATGGTCAGCGATTAGTGAGCAGTTCTCTACGCCGCGCGGCGCAGTTATTGCTAGCATTGTGACCAGTATTATTTTTGCGGTTATTCACTTGCAATATGGACTGTATGAAATCACGACCATTATGCTATTGGCATTGATATTCTGCTACGCGCGTATCAAGTCAGGCTCAGTATTACTGCCCATTTTGCTGCATATTATTAATAATGGCGTAGCAATGGGGCAGTACTTAATACAAGTTGCTTAATTCTACAATTAAACCCTGCCACTAGGCATCAGGGTTCGATTGCAATACTTCGTCCGCTGCGCGTTCAATATCTTCAATGGTTAAATGCGGTTTGCCACTAAGCGATTGTCGCCATTTGCGCGCTCCAGTTAAGCCTTGGAACAGCCCTAAATAGTGCCGGGTCATCGTTGATAAAGATTCGCCTTGCGCCGCTTGCGCACGAAGCTTTGGATACAACTGCGCTATGATATCTGAGCGTTTTGGAATCGGCTGTCCCCATAAGATATTGGCTTCTGCCAGCAGATACGGGTTGTGATAAAACGCTCGACCAATCATCACCCCATCGATATGCTGCAAGTGAGCTTGAATGTCTGCTATCGACTCAATACCACCATTGATCTCAATGGTAAGCTCAGGAAAATCCTGTTTTAAGCGATACACATCGTCATAGCGTAGCGGCGGAATTTCGCGATTTTGTTTGGGACTCAAACCTTGTAGCCATGCTGTTCGCGCATGAACAATAAAACGGGTACAGCCTGCCGTCGCTACTGTTTGCACAAAGTCACTCATAAACTCGTAGCTGTCAAAATCATCAATACCAATACGATGTTTGACCGTTATTGGAATATCAACCGCAGCTTGCATGTGCTTGACTAAGTCAGCAACGGTCGCCGGCTCTGCCATTAAACAGGCACCGATTTTATTGTGCTGCACCCGATCAGACGGGCAACCAACATTAATATTAACCTCATCATAGCCATGTTGCTGAGCAAATTCGGCACATTGAGTCATCTCATTAATATCAGCACCGCCCAATTGCAACACAATCGGATGCTCGCTCGTATCAAAGCGCAAATGACGGGCACGATTACCATATAACAGCGCACCAGTGCTAATCATTTCTGTATATAAATAAACCTGCGGATTAAATAACCGTGCAAAATAACGATAATCAGTCGTCGTCCAGTCAATCATCGGCGCGACCGATAGCCGTTTATGAGTCATATTAATCGTCATTATTTATAGCCTTTGTTAACGCGTAGTATTATTCAGATAATTAGTTTGATGTGAGTAGAACTAAGTCTTACTATTATCGCACCTTTAATACTGCAGAATCACTCAACTTAGATGACCGTATCTATCTTTTTAAATTCTGGCAAATGATAGAAATACAGTCCCATTATTACGCCAATAAAGCCAATAAACGCAATATACAATGCTGGAGAAAAGCTAATATATAAAGTTGCATAAGCAAGCCCAAAAGGCACCAATCCACCGACAATGCCATACATCACATTATAAGAGAAGGCGATACCCGTTAGACGAATATTGGTTGGAAATAGCAATACAAAAATTGCAGGAACCATACCGATAATACCGGCAAAAAACCCTAATAAGGCATACATAATTAAAATATATTCGCCACCAGACTGTAGATGATAGTAAAAAGCAAACATCTGTCCTATCAGTAATAGAGAGCCAATGATGAGAATTTTACCAAAATTTTGATAATTGGACACCAATCCATAAAAAATACAGCCAAAAATCATAAATACAATGCCAAGGCTATGGGCGAAACTAAATAAATCATTATCGACGCTAAAGCGTAGCTCCATTAAATCAGGCAATAATAAAATAATGACTGTGGTGATACTCGAGATAATCAACGTCAGCATTAAGCCGATAAAGATAGATTGCCGGCAGTGTTTAAATAATAACGTAAAGGGTTTATTAGTATATTTATCTGGCTTACGGGACGTTAAATCAGTAAAAAATGGTGATTCTTTTACCAAGCGCCATGTTAATAAAGGCAGGCAACTGAGTATTGCTGCGATAAAGAACGGCAAACGCCAGCCATTATTCATCAGCTGGTCAGGTGTCATGGAGCTGATCAGCCAGATAAAAAAAGCGTTAGAAAATAATACACCCACATAAAAGCTTGCGGTTACGTAGCTACATCCCAGCGAGAGATATTGGCGTGGCACATGTTCTGCAATAAATATCCATGCTAGCGGCACATAGACGCCAAACGCCATACCTTGTATCAGTCGCAGCGCAATAAATAGTGCAGGCGCGACCCAGCCCCATTGCGCATAAGTCGGCAAACATGCCATCGCCAGTACCGATAGCATGGTTGCTAACATACTGAATAGCAGTACTGGTTTACGACCTTTAATATCACCATAACGCCCAAACAAAATACCGCCCAATGGACGAGCTAAATAGCCAATCGCGAACAACCCAAGCCCTTGAAGCCGGGCAAATTTTGGATCGATAGTATCTGGTAAAAAGGTAGTAGAGACAATATCTGCCATATATAAATAAATCAAAAAATCAAAAAACATGACGGCGCTACTAAAGCAGACAAACATTACCATATTCTTGTCTTTTGAGGACATCAGTTCATATTGAGGACGGGCAGGCATAGAAAATCACTTATACACATATTGATATGGCGACAGTTGTAGTCAGTCAGCAGGTAAAGACAAGATTTTAAGTAAAAAATTTAAAAATTAAAGCTTGAAACTTAAAGTTTGAACACTAAACCTGAGACAATCACGCGCCATAAAAAGCGGTAAATAATCCAGTTACCAAGATGGTTTACCGCATAATTAAGAAAGAACAATTAAGGAAAAACAACTAAGAGAAAATATTTTAAAAATTGAGAATGGGATAAACATAAACGTTTAAAGCAGCCAGTCAATCGGTAGCCATGACATGATGGTCAGCCAAACATGATCAACGACATCAACGCGGGGCTCGCTATCGTAAACAACCTTTTTACCATATTCAACTGTATGCCACTGTAGCTTGTCATTATCAACCAGCTTGACCTCATAAGCCTGATTTAGCAAATCCTCACTGAGCGCTTCATGCAGCTGCTGGGCGAGTTCATTGTCATTAATAATGACACCCATTTCTGTATTGATATTAGCAGAACGGGGGTCAACGTTATATGAGCCAACAAAGACTTGATTGTCATCAACGGCAAAGGTCTTAGCATGTAAGCTGGTAGAAGATTGACTGCGTGCTTTCCACAGTTTATTCTCACGTTTTTCTTCGCTTGCTGTCGATTTTAACTCATAAATTTTGATACCAGCACGCAGCATTTTTGGTCGCCATTGACTGTAACCGGAATGTACGGCGGTCACGTCAGTGGCGTCAAAGGAGTTGGTTAAAATTTTAATTTCAACCCCAGAGTTTGCCAGCTTCACTAATGTATTGACCCCATCATTGGTTGGCACAAAATAGGATGAGATAATGGTTAACTGTTTGGTTGGTGTGCCCAAAAGAGTGCGCAGCTGCTGCACTAAATTGGTTTGTGCAGGGACATTTTTAGTCAGTTTGCCCACGTCATCACTTAAAAACTGCATATCTGTCCAGCGAAACGGTACGCGTCTATTCAGCAAGTCAGAATCAATTGAGGAGTCTTCAATCGCTTCTTTATACACCGTTAAGCTGCTACGCGTATTATTTTTTTCGTTTTCATATAACTTATCCAAACCTTTTAAAAAGTCTGTTGTTTCGCCTTTATTCAGCGTTGCCAGCGTTTCAATATCAAAAGAGATGGGCGCTGACCAATAACTATTAAAACTGTTGTCGATATCTGCCACTACTTTACCAATCAGTAATACATCTAAATCGGCAAATTGACTGTTTTGACTATTGCTGAGGTACTCATCACCAATATTACGTCCACCAATAATGGTAATTTGTTTATCAAAGGTCATGCTTTTATTATGCATACGCCGATTGATACGCGGTAGCCCAGTTACAAAGTTTAGCGCTTGAAATTTGCGGTGCATTAAAGGGTTAATAATGCGCACGGCAATATTAGGGTGACTGGAGAAACGCAATAAATGCTGATCAAACGCGGCACTGTTATTAAAATCATCCAATAGTAAGCGAACAATCACCCCGCGCTCAGCCGCGTCCCATAAATCTTTTAATAATAGTTGTCCTGCTTGGTCATCATGCCAAATATAGTATTGCGCATCGATATTACCAGATGCCATGCCAGCTAAAATACTGCGTGAAGCAAATGCATTTGCCCCTGTGACAATGGGATGATAACCGGATAAGTCAGGATGAATCTCATTTTGTGCACTAATTGCAGTCACGAGATCCATTTTTGATGGCTTACTATTTTCAGTATTTTTGATATTTTTAGTTTGGGTAGTCGCGCGCTGTACAAGCTTAACATTGTCTTGCTGGTACAAGTCATTTACCCGCGCTGAGAGCTGCTGGCTGGCAGGTAAATGCGGCTGTTTGGGTAGCACTTGACAGGCAGTTAAGCTTAAAGCTAACCCAAGTGTCAAACTTATCGATAAGCTGCTTGAGTCTAGATTTAACATCGACATAAGTGGGGATGACCTTTATAAGCTTGATGGGGGTCTACAGTAGAAAAAATACTCTATCGTAAAAACCATCTAAAATAGGCGTACAATAATGGGGCACATGAGTGTTGATAGTTGAGCAGCTTCACTATTTTTCTTTATATCTTTATAATAGTGGTATAAAAAATAGGTAGTGAACAGTAGCGGTAATAAAAAGCAGTGTTAAGTGCTAATGAGTAATATAGGGACTGGTATCGGGTGGTAAGCTTATCAGGTGTAATGAAATCTGCCTATTAAAAATACGTTATTTTTCTTAGTTTTAAATTTATTCTAGACCTTTGCCCACTCTTAATTTAACTTTATAATATCAATTAAAAGGAATGGTTAGCAGGTGTCGGAAAGAATAGAGCGTGATATCATCATCTAAGTTAAAGAAGTAGATTAGCTTTCATAAGAAATTAATAATTCTTACTAATCGTCTTTTATAAAAAAATTTATTAATAGTCATTTAATATCGTTAATAATATATTACTAATAACAATGGAATCGTCATGAGTCAGTCGAATGTGAAGGAAGATAATAATATAGGTAGCGGATTGGATGCAAATTGGCGTTCTGATACGCTAGATTTAGGACTCGATTATGGCATGCAAACCATTGCTGTTCGTGCAGGGCAACACCGTACCGATGAGGGCGAGCATTCTGAGCCGATCTTTACTACTAGCTCGTATGTTTATAACTCAGCTGCTGATGCAGCTGCTCACTTTGATGGAACTAAAACGGGTAATGTCTATTCCCGTCATACCAATCCAAGCGTACGTACCTTTGAGCGCCGTCTAGCTGCGCTAGAAAATGGCGAGCGTGCAGTAGCGACTGCGTCTGGAATGGGTGCGATTTTGACCATGTGCTTAGCTTATCTCAAAGCTGGTGATCATTTATTGGCCGCAAACCAATTATTCGGTTCATCGATTGGTTTGTTTAATAACTATATGGCAAAGTATGGGGTTGAGGTCAGCTATGTGGATTGCTTTGACAATGACGCATGGGCAAATGCTGTGCAGCCGAATACCAAAGTAATTTACTGCGAAAGCCCTAGCAATCCACTCGCGCAGATTTGTGATATTGGTTTTTTAAGTCAGTTGTGTAAAGCCAACGATATTTTATTGGTGGTAGATAATTGCTTCGGTACGCCAGCGCTCCAGCGTCCATTAGATTTGGGCGCGGATATCGTGATTCATTCTGCAACCAAATATTTAGATGGTCAGGGTCGGGTGCTTGGTGGGGCGTTGGTTGGTAATGATAAGCTTATGCAAGAGGCGTTTACAGTTGTGCGCTCAGGCGGTATCAGTATGAGTCCGTTTAATGCATGGGTGTTTACCAAGGGGCTTGAGACGCTCAAATTGCGTATGCAAGCTCATTGTAATAATGCCAATCAAGTTGCGCAGTTTTTAGTTAATCATCCTAATGTTAGTAAAGTCCATTTCTCAGGATTGACCGACCATCCGTCGCATGAATTGACCAAGCGTCAGCACCATATGAAGGACGGCTTTGGGGCAATTATGGGTTTCGAAGTCAAAGGCAAAGGTGATCACGATCCAAAATCTGCGGCTTGGCACGTCATAGATGCTACGCGTATGGTTTCTATCACTAATAACTTAGGCGATGCGAAAACGACTATTACGCATCCAGCAACCACGACTCATTTCCGCTTAACGCCGCAAGAACGAGCTCAGGCTGGTGTTGAAGACGGTCTCATCCGTTTGTCGATTGGTTTAGAAGATGTAGAAGATATTATCAAAGATTTGGCACGCGGTTTAGACAGCTTGTAAAGTTATCGGTATAATCACGAATAGTATTTTTATTTTATACTTAATATTATTGATTTTTACTGTATTATTTTTATATTTTAACTTCCTTATAAGAGACAATTATGAATATTCAAGCCTTGATGCAACAAGCACAAACCATGCAGAAGAAAGTTGAAGCCAATGTTGAGACGGCAAAAAAAGATTTGGCTAATAAAGAAGTACACGCAGAATCAGGAAGTGGTTTAGTCAAAGTCACTATGACAGGTCGCCATGTGGTTAAGCGTTTAAGTATCGATCCAAGCTTATTAGAAGATGAGCCGGATATGATTGAAGATTTAATTGCTGCGGCAATCAATGATGCAGTACGTCAAGCTGATGAATTATATGAACAAACCATGGCTGGCGCGACTTCAGGAATGGGTCTGCCACCAGGTATGCAAGGTTTATTCTAACCCTTAATTTATAATAAGCATGACATATTGACGTAAAAAATGGGGTTGTTATCTATAGGATATGACCCCATTTTTATAGGTACAATTTTAGATTTTACTGCTTACTTTTTCATACAATCTAAAAATTATACTACCTATAAAGGAAGTTATTTTGCTTACAGCCAAATTTGATCAGCTCGTCAAACAGCTGCGTATTTTACCGGGTGTTGGTCAAAAGAGCGCCCAACGTATGGCACTTCATTTACTCACCAAAAAACGCCCACAAGGCATGGCACTTGCCCAAGCCCTTGATGAAGCGATGCGCGATATCGTCGAATGCCAGCGCTGTCATAGCTTTAGTGATCATAGTATCTGTCCATTATGCCAAGACCCAAGGCGTGACGACAACTTATTGTGCGTGGTTGAGACCGCCGCTGATGTGATGGCGATTGAGCAGACCGCAGGTTACCGTGGTCGCTATTTTGTGCTAGGTGGTCACCTATCACCAATTGATGGTATTAGTGCAGATGATTTAAACATTGCGCAGCTGGTCTGGCGAGTTAAGCAAGAGCCCGTTGAGGAGCTGATACTGGCAACTGGAACAACAGTTGAAGGGCAGACGACTGCACATTTTATTAGTGAAGCTGTGAGTCGGCATGTCAATAAAGTTACCCGTCTGGCACAAGGTGTACCCATGGGCGGCGAGCTTGAATACCTTGATAGTATGACTTTAGGGCAAGCATTGCAGAACCGGTCATTTTTATAAAAGTTCAGTTTTTATAGTAAATAACGGTTTGCCATTTTATACTCTGACATTGCTATAATTAATCTCTTAGCATTTTTTATTTCCTAAAATTGTTGACTACTTATCATTTTTTAGCGCTGATTGATGAAGAATAATAGCTACTGTTATTGAGTCATTTTTAGCGTTTCTCATCTTTTTATTTATGCAGGTATTTGCCCCGTGTCTGACCATTGTAATCCCATTCTTACCGCCAACCAGCCGTCTGTGTCAATCAGTACTGATAATCACTCTTTTATGCCAGCAGAGCCAAATATTGATGTGCTGCTAGATGTGGCAGATGAAGTGCCAGTAACGTGGATAAGAGAGCAATATCAGCTTGATGAAGTTATCAATGCTTTGGAAGGTTGCGGGCGTGTGGCGTTAGATACTGAATTTATTAAACGTGATACATATTATCCACGGTTGGCGCTGGTACAGTTGAATACGGGTGATCATATCTATTTGCTAGATGCGCCAAAGCTACAATTAACCGAACTTTGGCAAGCATTAATCAAAGTTGATGTGGCTATTTGGCACGCTTGTGGTGAAGACTTAGGTATTTTTTACTTACTATCAGGTTGTCCTCCACTGACTAATATCTTTGATACGCAAATTGCCCTGTCTTATTTGACTGGACAATTACAAATGGGTTATCAGCAGGCACTTGATGATCAATTAGATATGCATATTGATAAA
This sequence comes from Psychrobacter sp. GP33, assembly GCF_014119005.1. Taxonomy (GTDB): domain Bacteria; phylum Pseudomonadota; class Gammaproteobacteria; order Pseudomonadales; family Moraxellaceae; genus Psychrobacter. The sequence continues at coordinate 354,956 of NZ_JACGYX010000001.1, forward strand.
GAGCACAGTCAGTCTGATTGGCTTAGACGCCCATTGTCAGACGAGCAAGAGCAATACGCCATTGATGATGTGCGCTTTTTACCAGCATTGTATTTAAGTATTGAATACGAGCTTAAGTCGCAAGGGCTGTACGATTATGTGTGGGAGGACTGCCAGCTTTATGCTCATGAGTTGTATAAAGCTCAGAATGTCGAAGATGAAGATATGTACTTGACGATGGCAGACTATCGTTATACTTCAGAGCAGATGGCAATATTACAAGCAGTGGCAACATGGCGTGAAGCGCTGGCACGTTCTACTAACCAACCGCGTACTTTTGTGATTAAAAAGCAAGCGGTACGTGAGATTATCACTGAAAAACCAAGTAATATGCGTGAGCTTGCTCATAAAACAACCATGCATCGCAGTATGCTACGATTGTATGGTGAAGAATTAATGGCGGTGATTAATAAGGCAAAAATACTGTCGTCTGCTGAATATCCGCCTTGTCTATTGCCGCCTTATCGCTCAAAAAACAAAGTTTTATCAAAAGCGGTTGAAGGTATCATTACTGAACATGCCAAGCAAATAGATGTGCCCGAAAATGTGCTTATGCGTAAGAAGTGGCTCGGTCAGTTATATGAAGTGATTGCTTTTGATCAAGGTCTATCGGCTTTACCCCAAGGATTACAAGGGTGGCGTTATGAGTGGGTTACTCAAACCTTAATTCCCGTGATTGAAGCCCATAAAAAAGAACTGCAACAAGGTATGGGCATTAACGTTTAAATTTGCCATTACTTAAAAAATATCCTGTCTGCTCAGCAACTGCCGGATCGACCAACATACCAGTATGCGATACTGGCATAATTAAATGGTCAGTGGCAGTTTCAAGCTTAGTCTCCCTTAGATACACTGTGCCGTCATGCGTCAGATATTCATCAGGTAGAGGGCTGTTTTGCAGGCGCAGCTTGCGATTATGGTAGCCCAAAACCAATTGCCCCAAACCAAAAGGATGATTGCCAGCAATCACGCCCATAATGATATGCTCAGGTAATGGCGCAACCGTCCCATCTAAGGCATCGATATAGGATTGCCCCACGATAGCAGGAGCAAGTCGCCACATATAATCAGCACAAACACTGCCCAAATGCGGCGTTCCCAGCGTGACGCAACGTCCAATCTGCCATTGCGGATAACTAACAAGAAAATCCCGAATAATTAGTCCGCCTAAACTATGACCCACTAAATCTATTGGCTGTTCAGGGTGATGATAGCGCTCAAGCCAATTATTTAGGCTTGCACTGCTCACCTTAATGCTGTCTCTTAAACTACGGTAGCCATATTGATACGTATCAAATCCTTGTACCTGCAAGCGTTTGGCTAATGGACGCATTATAAAAGGCGCATGATGCAAACCGTGAAGCAGAATAACTGAGTTTTGTTGCTGCATAAGATAAACCAGAAATTTATTTTAGTTAATTGTAGCATGAGGTTTTAAGAGTCATGAGTAATAAAAAACCGCCAAATCAGCAGCTGACTTGGCGGTTTTTAACATTAAGTGAGTATCGTTAAAATAAACTTCTATCTCATAGCAAATGCCATAATTACTGAAGATTATATTTACTAAAACCTACATGTAGTTTTCGATACTTGGGCAAGAACACATTAAGTTCTTATCACCGTAAACATCATCCACACGCGCCACACTTGGCCAGAACTTGTTTTTGCGAATATACGCTAATGGGAAGGCGGCCGTTTCGCGGCTGTATGGATACGCCCATTCGCCATCAGTAATCATCGCAGCAGTATGCGGTGCATTAACCAATGGATTGTTCTCTAGCGACCAGCCATCTGTACCAGCTTTCGCTTTTAAAGCTTCAGCTCTGATAGATTTGAGCGCATCGATAAAGCGATCAATCTCTTCTTTTGACTCAGATTCAGTTGGCTCAATCATCAAAGTACCGGCTACTGGAAAACTCATGGTTGGCGCGTGGAAGCCATAATCCATTAATCGTTTGGCAATATCAGTTTCGCTGATACCCGTCTCTTCTTTTAGAGGTCGAATATCGATGATACATTCGTGCGCCACTTGACCATTTTTACCAGTGTAAAGAACAGGGTAGTCGTCTTTAAGTTTGGCAGCAACATAGTTGGCATTCAATAATGCAAGATTGGTTGACTCAAGCAGACCATCACGACCCATCATGGCGATATACATCCATGAGATTGGTAAGATACTTGCTGAACCATAAGGAGCGGCTGATACTGCTGAACAATCTTTTTGAGCATTATGCACTGGGAATAGCTTATGATTTGCCATAAACGGTGCCAAATGCGCCTGCATACCGATAGGACCCATACCTGGACCACCGCCGCCATGTGGAATACAGAAAGTTTTATGCAAGTTCATGTGCAGTACGTCTGCGCCCACGTCAGCGGGTTGCATGATCGCAACCTGTGCGTTCATGTTCGCGCCATCCATATACACCTGACCACCGTGCTTATGGATCAGATCACAGATATCACGAATACCTTCTTCGAATACACCATGCGTTGATGGATAAGTAATCATCAATGCGCCAAGATTGTCGCTATGCTCTTCACATTTAGCGGTCAAATCAGCGATATCAACGTTACCATTGTCATCGGTTTTAACGACAACCACTTTCATGCCCATCATCATGGCTGTAGCAGGGTTGGTACCATGCGCAGACTGCGGAATTAAGCAGACATCACGATTCGTCTCGCCCAATGACTCATGATAACGACGGATAGCAAGAATACCCGCATATTCACCAGAAGCGCCAGAGTTAGGCTGCATAGAAACATCATCAAAACCAGTAATGGCTTTCAATTGTTCTTGTAAGCCGTCAATCATCTCAATATAACCAGATACTTGGTCAACGGGTGCAAAAGGATGCACGTTAGCAAACTCAGGCCACGTGATAGGTAACATCTCACTGGTCGCATTTAGCTTCATAGTACAGCTACCGAGAGCAATCATACTACGGTTCATCGCCAAGTCTTTATCTTCAAGCGACTTTAAATAACGTAGCATTTCATGTTCGGTATGGTGCGAGTTAAATACAGGATGCGTTAAAATAGCATCAGTACGTAAATGTGCCGCATCAAGTGAAACAGTCGCCACTTTTGGTAAATCATGTGACTTATTAATGAATAATTGAGTTAATACATTAAAGTCATTTTCATCACTGGTTTCACTAAAGGCAACGCTAATTTTAGTCTCACCCAAACGCCATAAGTTATAACCAACATTATCAGCGTTTTCAAAAATCTGGGTCGCAAGTTTCTCTGAACCACAATCAACTACTACACTATCAAAGAACTGGTCATGAACGACGTTTAAATTATTATCGCCCGAAGTTCTGATGACTTCAGCGAACGCAGAAGCAAAAGCATGGATGCGAGTGGCAATGCGTTTTACGCCATTTGGACCATGATAAACGGCATACATACCCGCAAGATTGGCTAGTAATACTTGAGAGGTACAAATGTTAGAGTTGGCTTTTTCGCGGCGGATATGCTGCTCGCGAGTTTGCAGTGCCATACGTAGCGCGGTATTGCCTTGTGAATCTTTTGACACACCAATAATACGACCCGGTGCTGAACGCTTCGCTTTATCAGAAAATGCAAAGTAGGCGGCATGTGGACCACCAAAGCCCATTGGAATACCAAAACGCTGTGTGCTACCTAATGCCACGTCTGCACCCATATCGGCAGGTGATTTTAGCAACACTAAGCTCATGATGTCACTGACAACTGAAGTGTAAGTTTTCTTTTCTTTTACGGCACTGATAACGTCCGTTAAGTCTTTAACATCGCCCTCAGAACCAACGTATTGAAATAGGGCACCAAAGTAGTCGCCAGATTTTGCTAATTCAAAATCACCAACGATCACGTCCCAACCGAAATATTTGGCACGCGTACGGATAACGTCTAGTGTTTGCGGATAAACGCGTTCATCAACGAAGAATTGATCAGATTTGCTTTTGCTCATACGCTTTGACATTGCCATTGCTTCAGCAGCGGCAGTTGCTTCGTCAAGTAATGATGCGCCAGCAAGCTCAAGACCTGTTAAGTCGATACAAACTTGTTGAAAGTTGAGCAAGGCTTCAAGGCGACCTTGAGCAATTTCAGCTTGGTAAGGCGTATAAGCGGTGTACCAGCCTGGATTTTCAAGGACGTTACGCTGAATAACAGCAGGCATACGTACTGGAGCGTAACCTTGACCGATATAGCTTTTGTTAACAGTGATGTTATCTGCCATCTCGCGCAGTTTTGCAAGCGCAGTATGCTCACTCATCGCTAATGGCAAATCAATCTCTTTTTTTAGACGAACGGCGTCAGGTACGGTAGCATTAATGAAGCTTGCCATATCATCATAACCAATCGCTTTTAGCATGTCGGCTTGTTTGTCATCATTAGAACCTAGATGACGATAAACGAATTCAGATTCATTAAATAGACCTTCGAAAGTATCAAGGGTCGGATTTTGAGAGGTAGACATAATAATCCTTGTTAGGGTTTATAATACAAGCAAAAAATAAGATAAAAATTCACTATAAAAATGAGTAAAGCGTATAAAAAGTAAACCTAGCGTATATTAAATAGCTATGATTTAAACATCTAATATTATTTAAATATGGTGCACGAACTGAGCTTGATCAAAACGGAACTGCGAGTTGTAAATACCATCATCAGCACGCTCACCCGCTGCAATCATCATAACAATATGATGATTCTCACCTAAACTTAATAGTCGCTTCATGGCAGGCTCATCAAAACCGCCCATCGGGCAGCTATCAAAACCGTGTGCGCGAAAAGCTAACATCAGGTTTTCAGCAGCAAGTGATGTATTATTGGTCGCCCAGTTTTTAACGTCATCAAAAGTGTAATAAGGAGATTTAATCGGCCCTTTAACTTGTCTGATGGCTTGAGTTGCGCCCCATTTTGCTACTGAAATCACATTCATTGGTCCGCGCAAAAAGTCCATTGCTACAAGTTTAGTGTAGTAGTCTTTAACTTTCTTGGGTACTGGGGTATCAGGATATTCCCGCAAAACTTGCTGAGCATGATCATGCCAGATATCAGTACGTGCCACGACAGCAATCAATCGCGCTGCGGTTTCAGCTGCATTTTGATTCATACAATTCTTAACGGCATATTTGCGTTTATCGGCACTGTCAATAACATAGAATTCCCAAGGTTGCAAATTGCTTGAGTTTGGTGCCAGCATCGCCAAGCGTAAGCAGTCTTCAAGCACTGCGTTTGGAATGGGCGTATTCGTAAAGCGCCGTATCGAACGACGTGATTCAACCACTTGACGAAACGCTTGTAATTGCGGTGTATTTACTGGTGTCGCCATGTCATCTAATACTTGCTCATCTCTTATAGGCTGTTTACTAGACACATCGACATTACTATCGACGTTATCTTCAGTTGTCTGCGAAGGATGGTTTTTAGTCGTATTGTGATAACTGGTATGAGGATCTGTTGATTTCACACATGACTCCAGAACTAAATAGCAAACTAATAATTAAAAAAATCTGATAGAAGTAAGGTGTTGATCGTGTTGCATAGGATTAATGATGTAATATATAAAATATGTTTAATATAAGAATGCAAAACAACTGTGGTTCATATTAATTTGCTATCCTTTTACATGATATTAAATATCAATTGCCATCACTAGTATTTTAGCACATTAATGATAGTGTAAAAGCAGATACCAACTAAGCGCTGATATCTGCATTATTAGATATTATATAATAAAGTATGACGGTTCGTTTAGATGCCATTCATATCAATATATTAGCAAAAATTATAGCTCGCTTTCGTACTCTTCAGCAGAGAGCAAACCTTCGTAGTCTTCAAGATTGGTTGCTTTCATTTTGTATAACCAGCCTTCACCATAAGGGTCTGAGTTGATAACTTCAGGCTCGTCTTCAAGGCTTTCATTGATAGCAATAACTTCGCCTGAGATAGGAGCATAAACGTCAGAAGCTGCTTTTACAGACTCAACAACAGCGATTTCTTCGTCAACCGTAATGTTAGCACCAACTTCTGGCAATTCAACAAAAACGACGTCACCAAGTAAATCTTGCGCGTGTTCAGTGATACCTACCGTGATAGTACCGTCGTCTTCTAGGCGCAACCATTCATGGCTAGCGACGTATTTTAATTCTGCTGGAATATTGCTCATGGAAAGCTCCTTTAAGGATGGTCAAAAATAAAAACTAGCTCATTATAATTGATGATTAATCAGAAATATGATTAATCATCAATCAAATACTATTCGTTACTTATAGTCAAGATTAGAATTAAGCGAATTGCTGTTTACCGTTTCGTACGAAAGGTAGCTTGAGAACACGAACGTCAACAAACTTACCTTTACCGCGTAAATCAATTTGTACGTTATCATCATCAGATACGTTATCAGGAACGCGCGCGATGGCAATAGAATTTTTTAAGCTAGGAGAAAAGGTGCCACTGGTGATAACGCCTTTTTGTTCGTTATCTGATCCTTGATTGATAGTGACTTCCATACCTTCACGTAATACGCCACGACTGGTGAGCAATAGACCCACTTGTTTCATTGCAGTGTTATTTTCTTTAGCTTGTTTACGGTTATTAACCAGCGCTTGACGACCAATAAAGTCACGCTCGTCTTTTAGTGCCAAAGTCCATGCCATGTTACAGTCGTAAGGACTGATGGTTTCGTCCATATCGTGACCATATAGATTCATACCTGCTTCCATACGCAAGGTATCACGAGCGCCTAGACCAGTAGGCTTGATGCCGTTCTTTTTAAGTAATGCGAAGAATGCAGCAGCAGCGTCAGCAGGCATAATGACTTCAACGCCATCTTCACCCGTGTAACCTGTACGAGCGACAAACCAATTTGGTCCTTCGATATCAGTCAAGTCAGCACCAACAAATGGAGTGATGCTCTCAAGCGTATCAGCCCAGTTAGGTTTCGCTTGAGTCAGTTTTTCAACGGCTTTAGGACCTTGTACCGCAAGCATCGCCAAATCGTCACGCTCATTTAAAGTAACATCAAATCCTTCTGCCACTTTTTCGAACTGTGCCATGTCTTTATCACGGGTGGCAGCGTTAGATACGATACGATATTCTGTTTCATCAGCATTTGATAGATAAACGATCAAATCATCGATGATACCACCTTGCTCGTTCAACATAGGAGAGTATAGAGCTTTACCGACCATTTTCAGTTTATTTACATCATTGGCTAATAGTTTTTGTAGCCAGGCTTTGCTTTCTGTACCTTTAATATCAACAATGACCATATGTGAGACGTCAAACATACCAGCATCGGTACGTACGGCTTCATGTTCATCAATTTGTGAACCATAATGAATAGGCAATTCCCAGCCAGAAAAGTCGACCAATTTACCTTCACTATCAACGTGAGACTGGTAAAGAGGGGTGCGCTGGGGAGCTTGATTATTCTGATTATTAGTATCGGTCATAACAAATCCTTGAATGTATACTGTAAATACTTAAATTCAATAAGTACTCGTAGCGTAAAGAGCAAAATTGCACCGTGCAGCCATTGCAATAAAGGGTACCACAAAAAATAAAGCCGTGCGCCAAACAGACGCCATACGTCTGTTTAAGCAAAAGCCCCATCTGTCCTGTGACCTGAGATTTTCAACGCACTCCAAACAATATTTAGCACAATTATAAAGTATAACTATATTAGCTAATCTTTGGCAGTGAGTTTTCTCCCCTTCGGTGGGTAAGACATCATCTGTTCTTACCGCTCTCCAGATTTGTTATGCCCTAATGTTGATGATTGCAAAAAGCAAATAAACACAGGTGGCATATGTTTTTCAGTCCTTTTACCTGAGCGATTAGCAGGGTAGATGCGCCTTCGGTGGTATTATAGCAGATATAAACGAGGCTTAATAAGCGCTGCATCATGCTATAAAACTCTCTCCTGAAAAACGCTTTTATTATGAAACGTTAACGATTGTTTTACAAGTCATCAAACAGATTAAAATTAAACTGCTCATCAATAGAGGTTTACCGCTTAATTTAGTTATCCCAAACTTGATGATAATTGTTTTGTTTATTTTAACTATTAAGAAAAGTCATATTTGTCAGTATTCGTGGATCTATCAACAATTAATATGGTGCTAGTATTGAAAGCTACTACGTAAAGTCACTACTGATATGAAAGCAAATTATGATAGGCTATCTAGCCCATAATAAAGATTTTATGTGTAGCAACTACTATTCAGTGGGTAGCATTCCTAACGCACGGTATTATTTCCTGACTATTGTTCTTTTCTAGCTTTTAATAGGTTTTTTTATGCATTGTGATATTTATAAATTCCCTAAACATAATGATATGTATGTTTATGTTGCACGCCCTGATTATCCTAATGATACTGATGATATTAAAGACTGGCTAGGCGTATTGCCAAAAGACTTTCGTGCTAGTTTGGGCGTTAGTAAATTTGTGATGCATTTAGATTTAAGTTCTACAAAAGCTTTGGCACGTGTTGATAAAGATGAGGTCATAGCCAAGCTAAACTCGCAAGGGTATTTTGTGCAACTGCCGCCACAAGAGGTGATGCGTAAACAAGCTGAGCTGCGCGCTCTTGAGGCACAAGACAGTAAATACCACTAAAGTTGTTACGCTTACTTGAGCCTATATTGTACGTAGGTACACAAGACAATAACTGAATAGAGTAGCCATAAAAAAGGCTGTATGATGCATTTTGTTATAAAGTCGTGATAAACTAATAACTTATTAAGCGTATAAGTTTATCGTTCTCTATGTTTAGCTTTAACAGTGAGATATCATTGTGGCGGCAGATAGGGTCATATAAGCTTGACGCAAAAATTATAACTCAGGTATCTAAATACGCATGGACTGGTTAAAAAGTATCTTACAAAGCTTACCGCTAGAAAAAATTAGTGACATTCTCGGTGAGATTGTTATCTGGTGGAGCCAGATGGTGAAAGGGGTTCCGCCTGCTGATTTGCCAGCTTACGCTTATATTGGTGGGGGTATTGTGGTACTGGCTTTATGGGTATTGGTTGCTCGTATGTTGCCACGTCCATTGGGCGGTATTAGCTGGATGGTATTGTTTTCTGTGCTATTCGCACCTGGTACTGCGCTTAGTGACCCTAGTACTATTGCGCCAGCTAGCATTAGTGTCGTTTATGCCGTCATGATGAAAGATATGACAGCAGCAGTGAGTAATACTTTGCCAATTTTAGTAGTATTGGTCGTAGGTTTATTTATAGGCTTTGTCTGGCAACTGATTCGCGGGGCATTTGAGTCGAGTTTGGAAGAAGCTCGCCGGCGCATGGCTATAGATACTGAAGCTAATTTGCAGTTAGCTGGCGGCAATTATATTGCTGAACGTGAAATGGTGGCTGATTTTCAGTCAACTGAGATACCTATCGCCGCTCCTATGCCTGAGCTAGAGAAAGCTGAACCTAGAGCCACTCAAGTGAGTTTGAATAAAGCTGTTAAGCATGACGCTTCTAAAAATGTTGCTACTGAATCTGTCGCTCATAAAGTTCTTGTTACTGAACCCGTTCTTAATAAAGAAATTCATAAAGAAAAAGTTATTACTGATACGACAATTTTAACTGCTCCTAAAAAGCCTAAAATTGAGGGTTTTTATAGTAAAAAAGCGAATGAGAGTAAAGACAGCATCGTAAATAATCTTGATACTACCGACGCTGTTGTCAGTAAAGCTAACAATAATGACTTTAAAGAAAATGCTTTACCTAATACCAGTGCTAAGACTGATACTATAAAAGATATAAAGTAGCACTTATTCTTCAAGCTAAACCGATTATCTTTCATCACTGTCTTAATCAGACAAGATAAATAAAAATGACACCTACGGGTGTCTTTTTTTATGGCACAGTTTTAAATTGTTGCTTCATACTTGATTTATAGGACGTTATAGATAGCGAACGCATGAGTATTTTGGCAATCAATGCGGCTGTGCTAACCTCAATGGTTGTTTAACGATTTTCACTATAACAATAACTGAGATTTTATTATGATTGATAAAAAAACTAAATTTACTGGCACGCAAAGCTATATTGCCACTGATGATTTGCAACTGGCAGTCAATGCAGCGATGACACTGCAAAAGCCGCTACTTATCAAAGGTGAGCCGGGTACGGGTAAGACTTTACTGGCAGAAGAAGTTGCCGAGAGTTTAGGGATGCCGCTCATTACATGGCATATTAAGTCGACCACCAAGGCAGAGCAAGGTCTGTATGATTATGATGCGGTGTCGCGTCTGCGTGATTCACAAATTGGTGACGACAAAGTTTATGAGATTGGCAACTATATCAAGCCGGGTAAATTATGGGATGCTTTTACCAGTAAAGAGCGTAGCGTGTTATTGATTGACGAGATTGATAAAGCCGATATCGAGTTTCCAAATGACTTGCTACACGAGCTTGATAAGATGTCTTTTTATGTTTATGAGACCGGCGAGACCATTACTGCCGAGCAGCGCCCCGTGGTGATTATTACCTCAAACAATGAAAAAGAGCTACCAGATGCGTTTTTGCGTCGCTGTTTTTTTCATTATATTGATTTTCCAGAAGAAGAAACCATGCGCCAAATTATTGAGGTACATTTTCCTAATATTCAAGAAAAACTGGTTAATGATGCGCTCGATATTTTTTATAAATTACGTAACGTTCAAGGGCTTAAAAAGCCGCCGTCGACCTCTGAATTGGTCGATTGGTTGACGTTATTATTGGCGGATGATATGGCTCAAGTAGAGCTAGAAGAAAACTTACGCGGTGAAAAGTCTATTCCACCGTTATATGGCGCGCTGCTAAAAAACGAAGCCGATGTGAATTTATTACAGCGTTTTGCCAATATGATGCGTCGTTAAGCGTAAGCTTTACAGCGAAGATTGAAGCTTATGTAAACGTTTAAATCATAACCATATCCGCCAATAAGTGATGCGACTCTTATGTTTATCAAACTATTCTACACCTTGCGTACTTACGGTGTGCCGGTCAGTACGCGTGAGCTGCTTGACTTCAATGCGGCACTTGAGCAAGGACTGATGATGCAGCCGCATTCGGAAGATGCTGAGCTGTTTACCTTTGCCAGTCGTGAAGATATGTACCGACTGATTCGGCTATGTATGGTCAAAGACGAGCGCCATTTTGACAAGTTTGATCGAGCAATGGCGGATTATTTTGAGGGTGTTGATAGTCTTGATATGGATGAGCTGTTGGCTAAGCTGACTGATATTCCCAAAGAATGGCTCGACTTAAAATTAGACCCAAAAAACCTAACCAATGAGCAGCGCCGACTGCTCAAAAAATATGGCTCACTTGAAGAGTTGATGAAAGCGCTTGAAGAACGTCTCAAAGAGCAAAAAGAGCGTCATCAAGGTGGCAGTAAATGGGTCGGCACCGGTGGCACTTCACCATTTGGTGCCTATGGTGATCACCCAGAAGGCGTGCGGGTAGGTGGTGAATCACGTAAACGCAGTGCGGCGAAAGTGTGGGAGCAGCGTAAATATCGCAATCTTGACGATGATAGTCAGCTTGGTACGCGCCAGATTCAGATGGCGCTACGTAACCTACGCCAATTTGCGCGTACAGGTAGTGCTAATGAGCTAGACATCCATGAGACCATCAAACGCACCGCCAAAAAAGGCATGCTCGATATCCATATGCAAGCGGAGCGTCGCAACCGTGTAAAGGTACTGATGTTATTTGATGTCGGTGGTAGTATGGATATCCATGTTGAAGCGTTAGAGAAGCTATTTTCTGCCGCGAAAAATGAATTCAAAACTTTGGAGTTTTTCTACTTTCATAATTGTCTGTATGATTATGTTTGGAAGGATAATAATCGACGCCATAGTGCACCGATGCCAACCTTTGAGCTGCTTAATAAGTATGGGCGAGAATATCGCGTTATCTTTGTGGGTGATGCCTCAATGTCGCCTTATGAGCTGATGACGGTCGGTGGTAGCGTCGAGTATATGAATAACGAAGCAGGTATTGTCTGGTTAAAAAGGGTACTGGCGCATTTTGATAAAGTCGCTTGGCTGAATCCTGAAAATCCAACGTATTGGCAATATACTCAAACCATCAATGAGATTAAGAAGCTGTTTGATAATAAGATGTATCCGATGACCTTACATGGTGTAGAAGATATGACCAATTATATGGCGCGCTAAATATATTGGTTTTATTAATGTTGTTTTTAAAGTAGTTTGACGTTGGGTTTTCAATTAACCACCACAGATTTTCAGTCAAAATAAAAACAGCCTCTACTTGATAGTAAAGGCTGTTTTTTATAACTTTTCAATCATTTATGATAGGTAAGTATTACCTATTCATCAGCTATTAAATTAATGGACGATTCCATGCATCACGTACTGCAAATCTAGCATCCGCCCATTCTAAGCGCGAGTTACCACGTGAAGTAACCCAATCACGCTGCAAATCTTGCTCTACCAACTCAAACGATTGCTCGTTACCATAACGCTTGCGCTGCGCATAACCATAACCGTAAGCATTACGGTAGTCGGTGTCGTAGTTATATTGAGGATTGTAGTATTTAGTTGATATATGCTGGGTACGCCAATATGTGTCTTCTTCCATATTGCCTTCAAAGGCATTAGCAACCGCGTTACCAGCTGTCGCACCAACGACTGCACCTACAGCGCCGCCTACGACTGAACCAATAGGACCTCCAGCTGCACCGATAGTCGCGCCTGCTGCTGCACCGCCAATCATACCCGTTCCACTACTAACAGGATTGGCTTCTTTTTGCACTTCATTATGATCAGTAGGATTGACTGCTTCACCAACTTCTTGACCGCCAGCGCCACCAACCACTGCACCTGCTAAGCCACCTACCACAGTACCAACTGGACCACCAACTGCTGTACCTACAGCGGCACCAGCTGCTGCGCCACCCAGTGCACCAGTACCACTAGCGATAGGGTGCGGCTTTTCATGAGCTTCTGAACTATCAGTAGGGTTGACTAGCTCACCTGCTTCATGTCCGACTTTACTACCAGCGATTGCCCCAACGGCACCACCGACTAATGTGCCGACCGGACCACTAACTGCTGTACCTACCGCAGCACCTGCTGCTGCACCACCAAGAGCGCCAGTACCTGTCGCTACTGGATGAGGTTTGTCTTCTTCGTTATGAATAGGCTCTCTATGACCAGCATAATGAGCATAGGCTTTAGGCTCATAAACTTCACCATTCAAGCGCGCATTGGTTTTGTCCCAACCATCACGCACCATGTCTTTTGCCTGTAGCCAAGTCATGCGCGAATTGCCTTTAACCTCATTCCAGCGTTGCTCAAGCTCAGACTCGTAATCCTCAAAGCGCGCATTTCTTGGATAATGTGCTCGGGTTGCATAACCAACCGCGTAAGCAGGATGGTAATCCGTTTCATAATCATAATCTGCCACATAGTATGGACGACCAGTATGCACCTCTTGCCAATAGGCATATTCAACCGTTGGGTCTAGCATCTCACCAACCGAGCTACCAGCTACGCCACCAACGATAGCACCAATAGCGCCACCAATAAGCATACCTAAAGGGCCACCAATAGCTCCGATAGCTGCGCCAGCTGCTGCACCGCCCGTACCACCAACGGCAGTACCGATTGGATGTGAGCCTGGCTCTCCTGTGATGGGATCAGCATTATCATTTACAACGGTATTACGATTAATATTATCCATGAATTATTATCCTTTTTACTATTATTGTATAAATTTTGGAGAATGTTAAAGCGATATGCTTACATTTATTTTTATACGTCTTATTATTTGCACTGCTTCATTGTGTAGAAGAATGTGTAGAACAAACATCTGAAACTTCATTTTAGTTAATAGCTAAATTCTAGCAATCAATCAGCGACCTAATGGTTGACATGCTATGTTTATTTTAAGAAACATAAATTTGCCATTATGCTGATAAAGAAATAACGAACTAGAACGCTGTGACGGGTCGATGAGTAATATATCTTAAGAACATGGCAGAGGTATGTAGGTACTGGGCGTTAACTTTGCAGTAGTTAGGTAAATGATATTGCCGAAATGGTCAGTCTTGTTAATCCGTTAGTATTGATAATAGTCTAGTGTTTGATTAAGTAAATGTTTAGTAATTTTTATCAATAAAGGAGAATCGGGAACTTAATAGTAGGTTCCGGCATTTATACATCGGAGTATCAACCGTTATAACGTAAAACATGGAACACGCTAGCAGTAAAAATTGAACATAAAAACAAATAAACTGCTTAGCAAGCATTGGTATTCCTAAAAAAATATGTTAACATATATTTAAAATGAATCTTATAAATCAAAGATACTTTGCTTAAGAACTATGATCGCTTAAAAAAGTATTTTTACAAATTGGCTTATAAGAGTTCACCCATTTAAACTTATTAACTAATCATCGTGATGACCCACTAAGAGAGACACAATGGCTACTGCACAAACACTCAAAATCGTAAAAGCAACCGTTCCAGTACTTGAAGAACACGGTAATGCGATTACTACAGTATTTTATAAAAATATGTTCGCTGAGCATCCGGAACTATTAGATATCTTTAATGAGACCAATCAGAAGCTGGGTCGACAGCAAACAGCACTGGCTACTACCGTTTTAGCAGCAGCCAAGCATCTTGAGCATTTAGCAGTTTTATTACCACAAGTGACTCAGATAAGTCATAAGCATCGCGCCTTACAGATTCTGCCTGAGCATTACCCTATTGTTGGCAAACACTTGATTGGCGCTATCAAAGAAGTGCTAGGCGAGGCGGCAAATGACGACATTATCACTGCGTGGACAGAAGCGTATGATGAGATTGCGTCGGTATTTATTCAGATTGAACATGGTATGTATGAAGAGGCAATGTGGGATGGCTTTGCTGAGTTTAAAGTCACTGAAAAAGTAGCAGCGGCAACAGATATAGCTGCATTCACTGTGATGCCTGTTAAGGATAGCTCAGCAGATAACCAATCAGCTATCGACTTAAACAAGCTAAAATTAACAGCTGGACAATATATCACGGTAAAAGTTGAACCTGAAGACAGTGAGCATGTCGCCTTACGTCATTATTCGCTTTATTCTGCCAATACTGATACCGGTATTCAATTTGCTGTCAGACGTGATAACCGCAACGCGCATCATGGTTTAGTGTCTAATTATTTACATGACAACTTACAAGTTGGTGATTCACTATGGTTGTCAGCGCCTGCTGGTGATTTTGCTTTAGATAAAGAGCTAGTGAAACAAAACGAGATACCTTTAGTAATGATCAGTGCAGGGGTTGGGGTAACACCAGTTTTATCTATGTTAGAAGAGCAAGTCACGACCAATCCTCAGCGTCCTATTATTTGGGTATATGCCTGTCAGAATGAGGAGCATCATGCTTTTAATGCCGACGTTAGCGCGCTATTATCACGAGCAGAGCAGGTTGAAAAACATATCTTCTATTTTGATAAAGGACAAATACTAGACCAGGCTTGGCTTGCTTCATTGCCAAAACCAGCTGATCTTTATGTTTGTGGTTCCATGCCGTTTATGGAATGCATCATTGAGGAATTAAATGTCCTTGAACACAGCGGTGATCACGTTCATTATGAACCGTTTGGTCCAAAAATGAGTTTAGATATTAAAGCTGCTTAATCATTGTTTATGACGTTGATCGCTTTATGACAATAGAACCGTGATTAAAAAGGCAAAGTTATTTTATAACTTTGCCTTTTTTGTGTCTGTATTTGCTATAAAGGTTCTGTCGACTTTATCTCTGATTATTGTTACAGTGTTTTTTATATGGTGATAGTCCATACAAGGGATTGTGTCGTTATTAAATCTTGGCTTATTGAGACACGGCGTTAGGATTTACTGTCCTGTTATCTGCCAAATTTTGTTCTAAAATTGTCCTGTTTTTTTTGATTACTTTTATTATTAGAGAACTCTATGATGTCAACAAAGCGCTATTTTGCCTTGATACCCGCAGTGTTACCGGTACTGTTTTTAGCCAGTTGCGCAACCCAAACTCAGACGAATAAACCGGTGCGCCATGGCAATGTGCAAATTAATGAAAATCAAACTATTGTGCGACCAGCGCCTGTTATTGTGCCGCCCAATAAAGTGGTTAAGCCAACGCCGGTGCCAAAAGCAAGTTACAGCAGCTTTGCCGATTGGAAAGCAGACTTTGCTAACCGTGCCATTGCATCAGGCTACAATAGCGCCGACGTTCAGCGTCTACTAGGTTCGGCATCTTTAAATCAGCAAGTGATTTCGTTGGATTCAGGGCAGCCTGAGTTCTCTAAGATGCCTTGGGATTATGCAGATTCTGCGGTATCTGATGCGCGGGTAAATACGGGACGCAGTAAATTTTCTGAACAGCGTGCTTATTTATCAACGTTAGAATCTCGATATGGTGTTAATGCTGAGATTATCGCGGCGATTTGGGGCATGGAATCAGCATATGGTGCAGTAACGGGTAATAGCTATTTGCCAAGTGCGCTGGCAAGCCTTGCTTATGATGGTCGTCGCCAAGCTTTTGCAGAGTCTCAGCTGTTATCATTAATTACGCTACTACAGCGCGGCGATGTATCGTGGTCACAGCTTAATGGCTCTTGGGCAGGCGGAATGGGACAGACGCAATTTATACCGACGACTTGGCTTAAAGAAGGGGTAGATGGCGACAATAATGGACATAAAAACCCGTGGTCAACCGCAGATGCGTTGGCATCAACTGCAAGTTATTTGAGCAATGCCGGTTGGGTACGAGGCATAGCGCCATTTTATGAAGTCAAATTGCCAGCTGGTTTTAATTATTCAGCCGTTGGTACAAAGCAGGCTGTCGCTCAATGGGCAGCACTTGGTATTGATACCATTGCTGACGTTTCATTAGATGCCAATACGCCGATGGAGCTTTGGTTACCTGCTGGTAAAGACGGTCCTGCGCTATTACTCAGTAAAAACTTTGATGCGATTAAAGTGTATAACAACTCATCCAGCTATGCGCTTGGTGTGAGTTTATTGGGCAAAGCAATCGCGCGTCAAGGTGGTCTGCAACAATCGTGGCCACGCTATGAGCGTCCGCTCTCTACCACGCAAGTGACCAATTTACAGCAACGGTTAACCCGTGCAGGCTATGATACACAAGGCACAGACGGAGTGATTGGTACCAATACCCGTAAAGCATTTCAGCGCTGGCAAGCAGATAATGGGCAAACGCCAGATGGATTTATCACTCAGCGTAGTGCTACATCTTTGACTGCCTGGTGAGCTGATTTAACTTTACCATTCTTTGCGAGTAACTATTGGCAGCAGCTGGTCAAAGCGTAATTCTAAATATTATTAATAAAAAAGCATCCAATTTTGGATGCTTTTTTATGGAAGTAAAGACTGTCCAGACTGCTCTTTAATTAATAATTTTTAGTTGATAGCTTTTATTTAAGTATTTTGAATAAAGATTTTCAAAGATTTTAATAATAGTAATACAGAAAGAGTTTAACTTAACGTACTACGCTATCGAGTAACTGAAAAGGTAGAGTGACCACGTCAAAGGCGAGTGCAAAAGGTAATAATACTAATTTTTGAACGCCTGTTTTGCCATCATATGACACATCATTTCGTTGTGACTGAGTATAAAAACTGACCGTGTAAGGTTTGCTTAGTGGACGATATTTGGACTGAATGAGGGCTAAATTATTAACCTGCGGATAAATAGCGCCTTTAACGGGTACTTGAAAACAAAAGCGCTGGGCGGCAATGCGTGCATCACTAGCAGTCGTACAGTCCTGCCCGCCATTTTGTAGAAAAAACTGATAATCGGCGCGTTTAAATTCATCTTTTAATTTGGCATAAGACAGCTGCATGTTCCCTTGAAAGTAACCGTCATTATTAGGTACATAAAAAGACATGTCATTTTGAACTTGGATATTCTTCGGGGTCAAATTGGTTAATAGAGTCACCATTTCTGTACCACCTTGGGTCAGAACGTAGCTGTTTTTATTGCCGACAATAACCATAGTAGCGTTCGGCATATTTGGTAACGACTGGGCAGGACGACCAAAGGCAACGATTTGATCTTCAGATAATATTTGCTTGGTGCTTGTATTAGTGACATGGCTTGGGCTGTCCAATAACGAGCTGGTAGCACACCCCGTAATCATAAGTATCGTGGCTATCGATGCACCAAGTATTGCCGACTTATATTGGATAAAATGAGAGGGAAAGATAGTCATCATTAGGCATCCTTGTCTATAATATGAAAGCAGTTATATAAAAATAACTGTATACAGACATCGTACCTTTTTTACCTCACCATTACTCTTTAAAGTTTGTATTGAATAGTGTGGAGAGAAGTAGATTTATTTCAGTGATGGTAGCTTTTCTAACAATGGCAAATCAAAGAACGCCGAATATAAGAACGGTAAAATATTCAGACACAAAAAAACCCCAAGTAAATAAATACTTGGGGCTGAAACTTTGCTTAAACTTAAAAAGTTAACTAAGTTTTAAATATGGCGCAGCGGACGGGACTCGAACCCGCGACGTGACAGGCTAGACCCACCATATTTCATTAAATGATATTAAGTAACATTAACCTACAAAGCTTTATAGCAAAAGAGTTGTAGGTGATTTTTTATTAGGACGTTTAGCGTATTTTAATATATCTTAATAAGGGTAA
The DNA here is from genome assembly GCF_014119005.1 of Psychrobacter sp. GP33. Taxonomy (GTDB): domain Bacteria; phylum Pseudomonadota; class Gammaproteobacteria; order Pseudomonadales; family Moraxellaceae; genus Psychrobacter. Next base: position 373,672 of record NZ_JACGYX010000001.1, read on the forward strand.
TAAATATATTTTGGTCACTAAAATAGCCTAATTATTAGGCATTTATATGTCAAAAATGCCTAATAATCGGGCTTAGTCATTCTGATTATATTGGTCATTTTGTCCATTCCTCCCCACTCACATCTGTGTTGTTACTATAAGCTAAGCAGCCGCAGGATACTCTCTCAGACTAGATATAGCTGCATTTTGCTCATCACTTTAAGAATCGATACTCCCAGACACCCTCCAAAATCATTTTCCAATTTCGTATTCTTGACACAACCTGTCATACCCCTACGCTACACTAGTGCTTTATCTTTATTTATGAGTGTTAGCAATGATCTACCTAGAAAAATTCTTAGATATAAAAGACTTTCCTATTAAGCGATCTCTCTAGAATACGGCAACTGCCTCAAAATATTCCTATTTGGTTTGAATTTGATTCTGGTCAACGTATTAATTTGAGTAGCAATACAATTATTGAAGATACAACAGGCTTATACTAATTTTTACGGTGTCGTGGACAACGTCTTATTGCCAAACAAATACGTGTGAATTCTAAGTTCATATCAGTACCGCGTCTTTATACAACGATTATTTTTTACGAAAAAAATTATTATAATTGGCAACTTTAATATCACAACTTTTCTACTAAATTACCTTTATTACATAAGTATATGAACATCAATAGCTTACTAGCAGATATGACCTACGAGCATCAAATATTGATTGTTAAATATATATAAAAGTGCATAATCACATTTCTGTATGGTTCATGTAATATCATTACAATTTTTTATACAGTGTGAAATGAGTAATAGTAATTGAATTAAAAAAGCATGAACGTCTTGCATATCGCTTATCTGATATTATCGTTAGACTCAACAACGGTGAACGGTTAGATATTTTTGAGCTAGCAGATACCTATAAGGTATCTATTCGTACCCTAAAAAGAGACTTTCAAGATCGTCTAACTGTCTTAGATTTTAGTGAAGCAGGTCCACAGTTTTATTGTCTCAATGCTAAAAAAATTGGATATTACTGATATCAAACGCTTCGCTAACTTTGCCAGCGTCCAAGATCTCCTACCAAAAATTGACCGCCAATTTTTTCAAGAACAACTCAATCAAAGCATACTCGTTAAAGGTTTTGCTTATGAAGACATTAGCGCGCGTACTAATGACTTTAAAGCCATTAATCAGGCGATTAGCAAGTGCCAATATATTGAGTTCGATTATCGCAAAGTGAGTCATAATGCGACTGATAACAGTAGCAAACATCATCGTTTGCAGCCTTATCGTCTACTCAATAAAAATGGGGTTTGGTACGTGGTTGGGCAACGTGATGGACGGACGCAGGCGTTTTGCTTTACGCAAATAACCCATCTACAAGTCAATACCGACACCTTTGTGTGCTGTGAGGATGTCAAAGCGCAAATATTAAGCACCGATAGTCTGTACTTTAGCAATCATATCAGCGAAATCATATTGCAAGTGGATGTTAAGGTCGCAGGATACTTCGAGCGCCGTGACCTATTGCCTAATCAGGAGCTGATACGTCGTCTTGATAGTGGCGATTTGCTGCTAGTCTGCAAAAATGTACACCCAAGAGAGGTCATTCCTATTGTGCAGTACTGGATACCGCATATTCGGGTAATCAGCCCAAGTGCGGTTCAGGCGGAGATGAAGGATGGTTTGAGAGGGTATTTATCTATATAAATTTAATACATATAATTGATTTTTTTATTGTTTGTAGGCTTAAACGTATATTTATTCAATGAGTAAGAACAATTTTTTGAACTGCAAAATGGAGCGTAAAAAAATGAATGCTGAATATTTAAAATTATTAGAAAGCAACTTAAGACAGGTAATGAACATTGCTTGTGATCTTGATAGCTGTAGTAAAGAGACTTTGAAAAAAATTGTTGAAACTTATCGAAAAATTCGCTTGAGTCGTCTGTTAGCTAACGAATACTTCGTAGCCATTGGAGGTACACAAGGAGCAGGAAAAACCACTTTGCTAAGCACCATCTACAATGCTGAGGATTGGCTTACTTCTAATAGTGGTCGGGGGGAGCAAGTTCCTGTGTTTGTATATGAAAAGCAAGGCATTACAGAAATAATGGCTAGTAAGATTGTTTTTAACACAAAAACAAAAAAAGAATCTGAGATTCAGTGTGCCAAAGAAGAGTTTAAAAAGATTATCACTCAATGGGAATGCGATGGTAAAGATGATGAACGTGTCGTTTACGTCAAATTATTTGTACCTGTAGTATTCGACATTCCCTTTGGTTGGGTATTATTACCAGGGTATGAGGTAGAAACTCATAAAAACTATGCTTGGCAGCAGCTTATGCGCTATGTCATGACTCATGCTTTAGGCGTTATCCTTGTGACTAGTGAAGAAAGACTGGCACATGTGCAAACTGATATTACTGATGACTTAGCAGAAAGCTTACAATCGCGTCAGCCAGTTATTGCTATCTCTCGTTCAGAAAACTATCGTGATAATGAAGAAAAAATAAGCCAACTCACTAAACGAGCAAAAGAAGTCTTCAAGGTTTCAGAGGATAAAGTTATTTTTACAGGAACAGATCTGAATAATTGGAAAGATAATTTTGAAAAAGCTGTAATACCTCTATTAGATAAAAACTCTGCTGTAGAGAATAATAAAATCCATACTTTGCTAGAGGTCATTGATAATGATTTATCAGAAGTCATAAACGATCTTGAAGGACTAGCCCTAAATGCTGAGATTAGCGATAGTGCTCAAAATAGCTTAGTAGATAAGCTTATAAATAAGTTTGATAATTCTGCTAATAAGTACAAACAAGATTTATCAAAAGAGCTTAGTAGAAAGACTGCTACCTTGGTAGCAGACGCTATCCAGCAGGCTCAAAAAGAATACGGTGATGAAGAAGTAGGCCTAATAAATAATGTAAAACTAGGCTTGAAGCATATTACATTTAACGGCTCAAAGATTGATGATAAACGCAAAGAAAGAGTTAAAGGTAACTTTACCCCTACAGCCGTTATGACTTCAAACTTAAATGCTATTAATGAAACCGCTCAAAATCAATTAAACTTAGAGTTAAGCAGTCATACATCTAATAACTTATTAGGTTATTCAGATACGAAAATGGACAATTACGAAGACTCACCAGCAGACTATCATGAGTCAGTTAATGCGGGACTTAGAATATTATTAAGAAAAGAAGAGTTATCTGAAAGTGCTAGCAGCAAGAAAAATCATAACGAAATAATTGAAAAAGCCATGGAGGTACTGCCTGCTGTAGCAATGGAGTACTCTCGCATTGTCCAAATTGCTTATTTACATTCAGATGGAGATACCGTTGCTTTTAAAAATAAGCTCGAAAATAGCAACCTTGACACAACAGACCTACAAGGACTGATGGCAAATGTCGTTAGAGATACTGATACAACTTCTGAAGGTGTCAAGACAGTTATGGGTATAGTTGGGTCACTAACAGGCTTGGACATGATGGATGGTAAACTTGATGGGCAAATTGATTTTTCAGATAAACCATCGAATAGCAATGATGGGTTACAAACAGCTGCATTACTAGCTACTAGAGTAGCAGGTTTAGCGGTTGCAGTTGGTGCTGTAGCATTTACTGCATACCAAATGTCTAACTCCGTTAATCTAACAGATAAATCAAACAAAACATTTATTGAGGCATATGCGCAAGATTTAGGACGTAAAAACAATGCGATGGTAATTAGTGAGTATGATGAGCATATGCAAAAAATATCACAGTATTTACGTTCAAATTTAGAGCAAATGTATGGTATAGGTTCAACTGATACTCAACATCATCTTATGGTTGCACTCAAATATTTAAAAAATGCTCATAAAGACGTACGGAGAGTATTGAACAATGAACAACTTAACATGGCCTGAAGTTTATCAACATAGATTTGAGTGGGCTAAATCAGCTCATTCAAAGTTTATGCTAAAGTTTGACAACGACCTATATTCAACACGTGAAATCAAAGATCAAATATTTGTTGCCGTTTATGGCGCTTCACAAGTAGGCAAAACATCTTTAATCCTTGAGCTAATAGGCGTACTTCCAGAACACTATAGTACCGTTCAGAATGTTCTTAGAGCAGATAGAGACTATGGAAGATCTGCTACATCAACTGTAGTTCGCTATCGTGCTTCTAGTGATAGCTATTGGCACATACATGATGTTGGCGAAAATAGCAACGATAGGATAAATCTAAATAATAGCCAAGCCAAAAAAGTTTTAGCAAAAATTCGTTCTGATATGGAAGTTGTGGGAGGCCAATATAATGTCGAAGAAATTGATATCAGTATTCCTGAAGAATATTTGAGTAAAAAAAGTAATCGATATAAAGATATTGTCATTCGCGATTTACCAGGAGTTAAAGCAGAAAACAATAATGAGCGCGAATTTGTTACTAAGGCGATTAAAGATAAGATTGAAAAAGCTGATTTGGTGCTATTAGTTACTACTATCGATAACATAGGTTTGGTAGTACAGCCTGAAAACTTAGAATTAGATGAGTTGCAAAAATGGAGAGTTAACCCACAAAGATTTAAGATTGTCTTTACTAGGTTTTATTCAGACGACTCAAGTCTAAGGCTCTGTAACCAGCTTCATGAGCAAGAAGGTTCTATAAATAAAGACGATATTCGTACTCATATTCAAAAGCAAATACATACTTTGGATAATGATTGGAAATGGGATGTCAAAAGCCAACTCTACGCATTAGAGGTAGGAGATAGTTGGTATAAGCTTGAAACAGGCCTCAGTGAAGAGACTCAGTCGCTAAAAAAGATTAGGAAAGATTTTTTTGATGAGCTAAACGATGTTATTTACTCTGCCAGCAATCCTATCATCAGACTTTGTCACGGATACCAAATTGGTAATATTTCTAAAAATTTTAAATCAGAAAAAAACCAAGAAGCTAATATTGATCTGTCTAGGATAGAAAAAGAGATCAAAGATATCGATAATGAAATAAAAGATAGTAATATTAATATCAATAAGCATCAAATATCTATTAATGGCGAGAAAGAAGATTTAAATAACCACATAGTATATATCAGTAATTTTTACAATGACTGTAAAAATAAACTTTCGCATGTAAGACTCGAAAATTTAGAGAAAATCATAAAAGAGCCTAAACAAAAAAATACTAATATGCTAGATGACTATTTACGAAAGAATATTTCAAATATCCAGGATGAGTGGGAATTAATAAAACGAGAAAGTATAGGTAGTATTAATTTGAGTGATTTTCCTCACTTAAGTGATATAGATGATATGCAAGCTCATCTAAACAACTATGCCTTTGAAACCTATTTCTTTCAAGACAATTATAATAGTGATTTAAATAAAATAAAATCTATTATAGATAAACAGTTAGCAGTTATAAACGATTCGCTAAAAAATTCTTATTTGAAGTATCTAGGATATATAGAATTAGAAAGCAAGAAAAAAATAAAAAAATCTGAAAATATTATTTCAAAGCTAAAAAATAGAGAAAGAGATTTAGTCAAAAAAAGATACCTTTTATACAAAGAAAAGTCGAACTTAGAAGAAAGCTTAATCAGGTTTAACTCTGACCGTGATTTAGAAATAGAAAATAGTAATAACTTCTCTGGGTTTGTCCAGAATGAATTTAAACTAGCCATATCTGATTTTTCAAATCTTGCTAAAGAAGAATCAGATAATATGAGAAAACTATATTGGATAATGTTAATTAGACAATTAAATATTGACTTTAAAGTTGTAGAGGGAAAAAATGAAGGAAAAAATTGATTACGAAGAGTCTTTTGATATATTAGTAGAAGATATATTTGGCAAGATGATAGAAGAAAAAAACTCTAACCAAAAAGAGGAAATGCTTTACGACATCGAACTTCAAATAAACTATACTAAACAAGAGATCTCAAAAAATAGTAGTAAATTAAGTGGGGAAATATGTAGACTTGAAGATTTTATCAAAAATGATATTGAGTTAGAAGATGTAGCAAAAAGGATAAAAAAAATTGATAATAAGTCTCAGGACTTGTTAGAAGCTATCGACGAGTATAGTGTTAATACAAAAAATAATTTATCAGACTTAAAGTCATCATTAAAAGCCAGTAATAATGAAAATACTAATAATATTGCTGAAACCCTAAAAAAATATAATCAAGAATTAATTAAGAGTGATGAACTATTAACTAGCTTACTAAAGTCTTCAGATCTGAGCCATAAGAATTTAGCTGAAGAAACAATGCAGGCTATTTCCGATGTTAGCCAGTTACTAAACAATAATCTTAATACTTTATTGAGTAATATAGAGGATAACCGTCAGTTTACTGATGATACATATCAGAAATTTATAGAGGTTTTCCAGAGAGAGAAAGAAATATTACTAGAACACTCCTCTAATTTAGAAAAATTATTTTCTGAAAAAAATAGTCATAATTTTAGTAAGTTGTCAGAAGAAATTTCTATTATCAATAAATTGGTTTATAGTAAATACGACTCTTTACTACATCAAATAGATAAAAACAGTCAAATAATAGATGAAAAAACCACTTCAATTAACAAGACTATTGAAGCTAAATATGAACAACTAACCTTTAACCTAAAGTCTACCACGGATGAAGCACTTGTTAAGTCAAATAGTAATTATGACATTACACAGAATAAACTGGATAAAATATCCTTATCAAATAAAATTTTAATTACTTTAAACTGCCTTTGTTTAATAGCAGTTATAGTCGTTATCTTTTTAATGTATAGTTCTTAAAACGTAACTTTTAACTAAATATATTTTAATCGCTGCTTAACTGCTCTGAGCATACTTTATGAAGGTCTATGTAGACTTGGAACCTAATTATGAAAAATACTGATATTTATGACAGTAATCTTAATACTGTTTTGGATAAAGCATCTAACGAAGATCTCGATCCATTAGTTGAATATCTCAGTAAGAAATTTTCTTGTGATCTAGTAGTAGATAAAGTCTATAAAGAGAGTTCCCCTAATCATTCATGAATATGTTTCGAGGCTTCGAAGGGCCGTCATACCATGAAGTTGTATGTGACGTAGCGTCTAAATTGAAAGCAAGTTATGACAAAAATGACAGTATAGAAAATATTGAAAACTCGATATTAGAAGTTATTCTGACTAAAGCTTTAGAAAAGATGACAAATGAAGAAAAGCAACTACTACTAAAGGAGATGGGAGGGAAGTCTAATATTAATATAGCACTTCTCTCTACGAAAAGTTTTCTTACTTTATTTAGAACTGGGGGTTTTGCTTCATATCAGATGACCCTGATTATTGCTAACCAAATGTCTAGAATGTTACTAGGTAGAGGACTTATATTTGCAACTAATGCTGCTTTGATGAAGTCAGCATCATTACTTACGGGTCCTTTTGCATTGGCAGTAACTAGCGTATGGATCGCTATAGATATGTCTGGACCTGCCTACAAGGTCACCATATCATGCGTCATACATGTTGCTATGCTCAGAAAGAAAGTTAATCGAAAACGATTTAAATTTTAGTAATAAGAAAAGCAAAATATTTAACTTTTAATTGTTTACCACGGTATCTATCTAATAGTAGAGTTATTTTCAGAACGTCCAAATGACTAATGTTCTGGAGGGCTATTCCCGTCACTATTATTACTTTAGGTGAAGTACTTTTCAGTTCCTACAACTACACTACTGGTTCACACCATTAGACAAACTTATATTCAGGACTCATAACATGTTTTCAAAGAAATATTTACTACAAAATAAGTAAGCTAATCAAGCCGAGTTGTATAATCTTTATAATTTCGGTTTTTTTACATCGAAAAAGTATAAATCAATATGGAAAATATCTTAATTAATAGTTACTACCAAACTCAAAAATCTGAGTTTTCTGACCCATTTCGCTTGCGTATGCACCGGTCATTAAGTTGGCTGTCTAAGGCAATGAGCGTCGATGATGACGACATACGTTTCATCACTCTATGGATTGCGTTCAATGCAGCTTATGCTCGTGAAGTGGTCTTGTTTACGACTAGTTCAGAGCGCAGTGAGTTTAGACGCTTTATACAGCTGATATGCCGTTTAGACATTGACCAGCAGGTCTATAAGCTAGTCTGGGAGAAATATTCCGGTAGCATTCATATATTATTGGATAACTAATATACATTTCAGCCATTTTGGGATTATCAAAATGGTCTGATTAGTCAGCAAGCATGGGAAGAAGATTTTAAACGTGCAAAAGATAAAGCTCACCGTGCACTGAGTAATAAAGATACAGATACAGTATTTGATAGGTTATATACCCTACGTAATCAAATCATACATGGCAGTGCCACTCACAACAGCCAAGTCAATCGTTCACAAATTAAGGACAGTGGCGCTATCTTATCTGATATCTTGCCATTAATGTTAGGGATTATTATGGTAAACCATAGCAAGATGGACTGGGGAAAGCCATTTTATCCGGTCGTAAACTAGCAATTATTTTAGTATAAGCTTCTTACTATAAACAGTTCAGTACAGGACTAGTTTTTGCCGCCTCATTGCTAAAAATTAGGCTCTGTCAGTGCTACAGTCGGGCATTAATACATGCCCTAAGATTTCAGCCAAAGTGTTATATTGCTCCTCAGAGCTGCCCACAAAATTGGAAGATCTGTTAACTTTTAACTTAGAGAATTTTAATACTTTAAGAAACCAACCTTATATTTATATCGTAATTATTGACCACTATAAAGGCTTATTGTGATTCTAAATTGTGTTGCGATCCATATCTAACAGTTCGGCGTAATCAGCTTGGCGCAAGTAGCTCCTGCTATTATCAAACACCTTGTTCCAAATATTACTATTATAATCTTGAGTAATTTTTCTTAGTGCTGATTCTATAAAGCCAGGCCTTTTGAGTGAGATTAAAGACATAGATCTAATAAAATCCATAAAAATAAAATATATCTTGATTGGAATCCTTCTCAATACGCTTTTTATGTTCAGGGTTAGTAGTATCTTTAGATGTCTTATAACTGAGAAAAAGCGTAGTACTTTCACTAAGCTCTCTAAGATTAAATAGAGGTGAAAAACAACCTCCAATCAACAGATATTTATTAGCACCTTTACTTATCAGTGATACATTATGGATAGGTAGACTAGGGTAACAATCAAATCTATCGCTTATCAGCTTAAGATACTCTTCTTGCCCTCCTGCAACATATGCCTCGATCATCAACTCATAGAGTTTTTTAGCCAATGGATGTAAGTCAATTTTAGTAATATTCTTAAATCTGATAGTTTTTGCGGATAAATTCATTTTATTGAAACCTCTAGATTTTATCTAATTAAATTTTTCGCCTATCATGATGTATACATAATGACAGAATATTTGTAATGTCCGAACACTCCACTGACTAATAGGAATATTAGAATCCAGTCTGTTCTCAATTCTTATAGGCTGAGTTTAGCTCGTTAGTGAAAGCTCAGCTCGAATCTGTTTTTGATATGACCTACCTTTTTCGTAATCGACTTCAGTAAATTCTATTTGTGATCGAGGTATAGTCTTTAATGCAAGATTCCAAGAGGTTTGATCTGCCTCTGAGGCCTGCTCAGATAAGTGCAAAAATCTACCAGACAGTTTAACCACTGGCACATCGAGTAAGGGCTTTACTAAATTCTATAAGGTTCCAATTGCTGTACCAATTCTTGAAAAAAAGGCTACCTTATAAACGTTGTTAAAAAGGATCGTCTTCATTCCTGTCTTTTAACAATCTTGGTCACAAGTCACATTAATAGTATAGGAATAAGCAATCTGCTTTCGAGCTAATAGTAGAAGTAAAAATAGACAGCCTTTATAAAAAAGGCTTTAGAGAGAATTACAGACACAAAAAAACCTCAAACAATCTAATGTTTGAGGTTGAAACTTTTGTATTAAAACTAAGTTTTAAATATGGCGCAGCGGACGGGACTCGAACCCGCGACCCCCGGCGTGACAGGCCGGTATTCTAACCAACTGAACTACCGCTGCTTAGGTCGTTTTTAGCGTCTTGCTCTTATTAAGGAGCCCACTTCGCTAAAAGAGTGGTGGGTGATGACGGGCTCGAACCGCCGACATTCTGCGTGTAAGGCAGACGCTCTACCAACTGAGCTAATCACCCTGAGAAGCGTTTAAAAATTGCAGTGCAATTTTAGCTTCGCAAGAGAAAATACTTTAAATAATATTTTCTAAAGCTTTATTCACTAAAGGAGTCATTCTTTAGTGAATATTCGAAATATCTTAACGATATATCTAACAGCATGGAACTCATTAAAGCCCGTTGCTGTGGGTGTGTAGTATATAGATTTATAACAGACTGTCAAACATTATTTTTACTATTCTAGAAAATAATTAGCTATAGCAGAAAAGTACAGCATCTGCGCCGTCTAAAAGTGCTATCGTTCTGTCTACTTGTATGCCTACTAAAAGCCACTATACTAGGTATATTTTTATCGTAGTATAAACATTATTGCCGTTTGACGCCTTTAATAAATAAACACAGTGGGGTAATTGGTTTGAGTCGAGTTATGTACTGATGGAGATGCCTGTAGAGACTTTAGTGATCGACCCACAAGTTGCGAGTTGGACTTGGACAGACTTTGCAGGATTGGGTTTAATCTTGCATATTATTCTGATGGTGGTGCTCACGCTGCGCATTGTCTCCGTTCAGCGCAATATCGGTGTAGCAATTGCGTGGATAGCAGTGCTGTTTACTTTACCGATATTCGGTCTGATTGCCTATATTTTGGTTGGCGAGCCGATGATTGGTAGCCGTTATCGCAAGCGCGTCCAACAGGCAAGGCAGCTGATGAATGAAATGGCGCAGCGTGAGCGCTTGGTATTTAATAAAGGGCAAAGCTTACTGCCAATGCATTATCGCGGTGTGAGCCAAATGGGCACGCGTTGGACAGGTTTTGGGGTATTCCCTGAGCATCAAATGCAGCTGTTGACCACGCCCCATGCTATTTTTCAGCGTTTGATTGCGGATATTAATAACGCACGACGTACTATTTTGATGGAGTTTTACATTTTATATCCAAAAGGTCAGATATTGGAGGTCATTGATGCGTTGATGGCAGCGGCTCAGCGCGGCGTAGAGTGTCATATTCTTATAGATAGTGTGGGAAGTTTTAGTTTTTTTAATAGTGATGCGCACAAATCATTAGAAAAGGCAGGCGTTTTTGTCCATCAATCGCTACCCGTAGGATTATTTAAGACCTTGTTTCAGCGTTCAGATTTACGCAATCATCGCAAGATTGTGGTAATTGATGAGCATGTCGGCTATATCGGCAGCTTTAATTTGGTCGATCCAAAGTTTTTTAAGCAAGATAAAGAGGTTGGGCAATGGATTGATGTGGCAATCCGCAGCGTTAGTGAACATGAGGTCAGTATCACAACAGCAATGGCTAAGGTTGTCGTCACAGATATCAGTGCGGAGAGCAATGACAATCTAGACGCTTTGGATAAACGGGTTAATAGCTATACACGCAAATTATATGTGCGTAATCCGACCATTAATGAGATGAATAGCCGGATAAAGGTTCTCGATGAAATTATCAATTATCTTGATCCGCCTAGTATGGGTGCAAAGTCTATTGTCATTCCGCAAATGCCGGTAGTAGAAGGTGTAGTGGCGCAGTTGATTCCGTCCGCACCACAGGTTACGGCTCATGTAATTTATCATACGCTGGTTACTGTTATTCACCGTGCCAATCATCGTATTCGTATTACGACGCCTTATTTTGTACCCGATGAAGCGTTATCAGGCGCATTGATGACGGCAGCAAAAAGGGGCGTTGAAGTTACCTTAATTATTCCTGAAAAGGTTGATTCATTCTTAGTACAGCATGCGTCACAAGCGTACTATCAAGATCTATTAGAGGCAGGCGTGACGATTGCGCTTTTTAAAGGCGGGTTGTTGCACGCCAAAACGGTGGTTATCGATGATGACTATTGTCTGTTTGGCACGGTTAATATTGATATGCGCAGTTTTTATCTAAATATGGAAGTCACGTTGGCAATTTATACGCCAGAGATGGTAGCGCAAGTGGCAGACTGCCAAGAAACATATTTACAAAACTGCCGGTTTTTGGGCTTAGAGGAGTGGCAGCAGCGTAGCAACCACGAGCGTTTATTTGATAATGTCGTGCGATTATTTAGTCCTTTATTGTAGCGCCCTAGGTTTTAGGTTAAGGTAATGGGCATTATATTTCATGCTAATTACTTTTCATTTACTGTTTATGTGATATTTATATAAGGATAGGCTTGCCTTATGCCGCTTCCCTCAGTTAAATCTGCGCTAATAACTCCGCTTGATTATATGGCTGAAGGCTATTGGCAAGATTTTTTAGCCAAGCGACCTATTACAGGCGGTATCGCTTATGAGTCAGCATTACAAAATAGTAACCTTGATGAGTCTTTGCTGAGCTTACAACGGGTTGATACGTTATTGTCGCAGATACGCCGTGATTTGATTCAAGCGGATAGATGGAATGAGCAGGCAATACAAGCAGATGATAAATATCGTAAATTACTAATATTTTTGGCGTTTTATACTGGGCGCGTACTGGAAAAATATAGTCAAAAAACTGTTCATTGGTACGGTCAATTGGAATTACGTACGCTTTATCTGCAGCTAAACACTATAAACGATGATTTTTATCGTCATATGGCATTGTTTGTTGAGGATGTTACCCCTGATACACTCGTAGAAAATTCAGTATTGCCTGTGTTTTTTGCTTTAGAATCTATTGGTATGCGTTTATTTGGGCATATCGATCGCCAGTTCCGTACTATTTTTGGCGGGCAAGTTGCTGGTGGGTTATATCAAGCAGTGACTGATTTCTTGTCTACACTTTCTGCTAAAGCTCAGCCTAATGCTATTTCTAAACCACAATTAATATTTAAGTCTGAACTTGAGCCAGTAGTAACCGCAACACCATTGCGATCCATTTCTTCTCAATCAAAAATTTCTCAACCGCAAGCTGTAATGCCTAAAAAGCAAATCATAGAGTCAGTCGTTCCAGTTATCTCAAATATTTCAGTCGCCCCAAAACTGCCAATTGATGAACCGTCAACCACTAAGAATTTAATAAAACCAGTTATCGTTACTCCAGAGATATTTACTCAGTTACTTATTGAGCTTAATGAAATAGAAGTTGTCCAAACCGCTGGCAATAGTGAATATCAGCAAGCGTGCAAGATTCTTGATCAGTTTGAACGGCATATTGCCAAGCAAGATAAATCTCGTGCTCAAGTGATGTTTTCTGAGGCGCATCAAAGCGCTCGCCAACGCGCCCTGCAACTATTAGCAGAGGCAGCCACCGCCGGAAATACTGCAGCAATGGCACGGCTGGCAATGTATGAGCTACTGGGTGAAGGACTGAAAACGGATAAAAACAGCAGTCAATTAGCAGGAGTAGAGTGGATTAAGCAAGCGGCTAGTGCAAATGACAGCCGAGCCCAGCGCCTGCTTAGCAAACTGTATTATCAAGGCGTAGGTGTATCACAAGATATGGATGCGGGTAAACTTTGGCTTGAACAAGCCGCTAAAAATGGGCACCCTGAGGCAGCAACGGTGCTGGCGCAATGGCAGCAAGCGCAATCATTGATATCCGTGCAACAAAAGGAACAGGATAGTATAAAGCGATATCAGCTTTTGATAGCGGCTATTGCCATAGCCGCTTTATTATTGATTATCTTCGTATAATTTTTTTATAACGCATCGCTGTAAGTAATAACTGTTTATGTCTATTCATATCTATTTATTATTTAATTACTGTCTAACCAATTATTAATCTGAGTTTTTTACATGCCTTCTTCTTCACCACCTTTTTCATCTACTTCTAAGGATGCTGCGCCTCTACAATTGCGCGCGCGCGCGATCAGTCCGCCGCCTTGGTATTACCGGCTGATTATTGGTCTATTAAAACCCTTGTATCGTCTCCAAGTCTGGCGGCGCTCGCATCAGCGTGATAACTATCAACAAGAAGTGGCACAGCGTTTTGGCAAATCCTATCCGTCGCACCCTATTAGCAATAATGCTGCTGATAATAACGTCATTTGGTGCCATGCCGTCTCGTTGGGTGAGACAAATACTGTCGCCCCATTATTGGATCAATTATTACAGCAGGGCTATCAAATTTGGCTGACCAACACCACACAAACTGGATTTGCGCGTGGTGCTAGCCGCTTTGCCGATGCGATTGCTCACGGAAAAATGAGTCACAGCTATGTGCCAGTAGACAGTCCAGCCGTGATTAAAACGTTCTTAGCGCATGTGCAGCCCGTTGCGGTATTATTTGTTGAAACGGAACTGTGGGCAAATATTTTATATATTCTTGCGCAGCGAAAAATCCCCAGTATCTTAGTAAACGGACGGCTATCGGCAGCGTCTTTTAGCCGCTATCAAAAAATTAGCGCAGTCAGTCGCAGCATGATGCAAAATCTTACGCTGATTATTGCGCAAGACGACGATTCAGCGCAGCGTTTTTGTCAATTGGGCGCTGAGACTTTGCAAGTACAAGTTGCAGGCTCGCTAAAATGGGTTATTAATGCCCCTAAGATAAATCATGGTAATGAAAAGCCATTAACAAAAAATGATAACGAGAATAGCGCCCTACAAAAAGATATCGCTATCAAGCCATCTTTAAGGGATAAAAAAACATCATCAAATTCAAAAGCGCTAGAGCGTTTAAACCGTCCGTTATGGGTGGCTGCGAGCACTCATAGCGGTGAAGAAGAAATAGCTTTGTCATGGCAGCAGCAGTTACTCATGGGAACAAGTGGTCAGAATCCTTTATTAATTCTAGTGCCCAGACATCCAGAGCGCTTCGATGAGGTCGCAACTTTAATTCAACAGTCAGGATTGACGATGGCGCGTCGCAGTATGAATGAGGTAGTCACGAGCGACACGCAAGTCTATTTGGCGGACAGTATGGGTGAGCTGATGACATGGTTTGCGCTGGCGGATGTGGCGCTGGTCGGCGGCTCATTGGTCGATATTGGCGGACATAATCCGGTCGAACCTGCCAGCGTGGGAACGCCCATCTTAATGGGACGCTACACCCAGTCGTGTCAAACGGTCGTGGATAAACTGGCTGGTGTGGGGGCATTATATCAACCCTATAATGATTTTTATCGACCTATAGTCGTTGATTCACTAACTGCTGAGCAAGGTGAAGCTAAACCTTTTGTCCAAATTGCAGCTACTGACGATAATGCTTTTATTTATGAGCAACTGCAGTTTTGGCTAAGTGAGCCGACCCTTGCCAAGCAAGCAGGGCAGTCGGGTGCAGAATTGGCAGAACAAGAGCAATCAGTACTTCCTCGTCAGTTGCAATTAATAGAAGCCGTGATTGCCCAATTTTCGGATAAGGAGCCTGTACTGTGAACTGTATTTTATTACCTGCCGCTGACATTACTGCGCCTTTTGCTCAGATTCATGATGCTAGTCAAATTAAGCATATCAAGGATATATTGGGTGCTACAGTAGGCAATACGCTAAAAATCGGTCAACTTAGTGGTAATTTGGGTACAGCAATCATTGAGGAGATGACAGCCGAGAAGATTCAATTACGTGAAGTTAAGCTCACGATTGCCCCGCCAGAAAAACTTGATGTGACTGTTATTTTGGCATTGCCGCGTCCAAAAGTATTACGTCGTTTAATCATGGATATGACTGCTCTAGGAGTGCGCGATATTATCTTAATTAACAGCTACCGCACTCAAAAAAGCTATTGGCAAAGTCCGCTACTTGCCCGCCTTGACGAGTTTGTTTTAGAAGGGTTGCAGCAAGGGGTTGATACCATTGCGCCGCGCATTAGGTTGCAAAAACGCTTTAAGCCATTTGTGGAAGATGAGCTGGAAAGCCTTATCACCCATTATGCTATCGTTGCTCACCCTTATAGCGAGCGCTCGCTTACTGAATATTTACAAGCGCTTGATTGTACGCAAAATAAGGATCTGGTTAGAATGGCGAATACATCTACCGCGCAGATGCCAAGTGTGGTCTGTATTGGTGCGGAAGGTGGCTGGATTGAGTATGAGATTGCGCTATTAGCGGCGCATGGGTGTCAGGCGGTCAATATTGGCAGTCGGGTACTGCGAACGGAGGCGGCAGTCAATGTGATTCTGGGACAATGGTTACTGCATAGCGTTTAATATAATTTAAGTGGTCTGATAGATGAATCATATACAAGTATCGCTTTCGTCTTTCTAATTTATACCGGAAAGCGCTATTCATTAATGAGGCTAAAGGTAAGTATTTATTCCTGTTATTGGCACAGCAGATAAATGTATTGATAATTACTATCATTTCTATTAGTATAATGCCTTGTGTTTTAACATTAATTTATCAGCATTTTTTCAGTTATTTTTAGCCGTTCGCAGTTAATTGTATACCTTCCTCTTATTTATTCATTGTGTTATTTATGGAGAAAACCATGTCGTTGAACGCGGTTGCAGCACCTCTATCTTTTACTAGCCCTATTAAAGCCACGTTATCTGTGGCGGTATTTAGCTTAATGTTAGGACTGGTCGGTTGTAATAAAGCTGAAACGCCTGAGCAAGGCACCGAAACAGACGCAACAGCCGACACCACGGCTGCGGTGGGTGAAGCAGCGCCTGATAGCAAAGCAACGACAGGTAGCGATCAAGTCGTTACCATTTATTCTTCGCGTAATGAGCAATTGATTAAGCCATTATTGGATAAATATACGGAAGAGACGGGCGTAAAAATTGAGCTAGTAACGGACAAAACCGGTCCACTGATGGCGCGTTTAGAAGCAGAAGGTAAAAATACGCCTGCAGATATGCTTTTGACCGTTGATGCCGGTAACTTATGGCAAGCAGCAGAGCAAGGATTGTTGCAGCCAGTGGCTTCTACTGTGTTAGATACCAACGTACCGGCTAAATATCGTGACCCGAAAGGCATGTGGACAGGACTGTCATTGCGTGCACGTACTATTTTTTATGACCCAAGCAAAGTCGACGCCGCGCAGTTGTCTACCTATGCCGATTTAGCCGATCCAAAATGGAAGGGTAAGCTATGCTTGCGTTCATCAAAAGCGGTCTATAACCAGTCATTGGTTGCCAGTATGATGGAAAACTTGGGCGTAGAAAAAACTGAGCAAGTGGTTCGTGGTTGGGTGGCAAATTTAGCGACTGATACCTTTAGCGATGACACCAGCATGTTAGAAGCCATTGCTGCTGGTCAGTGTGAAGTTGGTATTGCCAATAGCTATTACTATGGTCGCCTGCTTGATGAAAAGCCTGGTTTTCCAGTAAAAATATTCTGGGCGAATCAAGACACCACTGGTACGCACGTGAATATCTCAGGCGCTGGCGTTATTGCTAACTCTGATAACCCAGATGGCGCACTTAAATTAATGGAATGGTTATCTTCTGATGAAGCGCAAGGTATCTATGCCAGCTCTGATAAAGAGTATCCAGTGAAAGAAGGTATTGATGAGTCAGAGATGCTTAGATCTTGGGGTCCATTCAAACAAGATAGTATCAGCGTCCAAAAATTCGGTGCTTTACAAACTCAAGCTATTCAGATGATGGATAAAGCGGGTTATAAATAAGTAATTAGTCGATTGACCAGTTAATAAGCGTCTATCCATCCTACGTGGTTGATAGACGCTTCTGCACTTACTTTTAACGTACGTTATAACCTTTAACTCTATTTGATAACTATCAATTGACCTAATAAATATACTCTCATACGCAAATACAATATAATACGGTTTTTTTTGCGCCTGATACGGTAAGAATTTTATGATGACACTAATTCAATGATAACAATGCCAAAAGTGTTTGTTCGTCGAGGCAATCGAGTTGAACAAGACCGTGTTGCTCCTCAAGACCATACGGTTGCCAAACGTATTTTCTCAAAATCAGTCTTAGGGCTGATTTCGTTGTTTATGCTGGTACCAATTGTTATCGTGCTGTTGTCATGGACGCAGCCAGTAGCCGATATTTGGACGCATATGCGCGAGTATATCTTGCCGCAAGTGCTCAAAAATACAGCTATTTTATTATTAATGGTTACGGTTATTTCTGGAGTCATAGGTACAGCGCTGGCATGGGTAACGAGTATGTATCGTTTCCCCGGTCAGCGCTTTTTTGCGTGGGCATTAATGTTGCCATTAGCAATTCCAGCATATGTGATGGCATTTGTGACGGTGGGAATCGTTGATTTTAGTGGACCATTACAGACTGGATTACGTGATTTTGGTATCACGACGGCTATTCCTTCGGTTCGTAACGTTTGGGGTGCTGGCATTGTGCTATCGCTAGCATTTTATCCTTATGTATATTTGCTTGCGCGTCAGGCTTTTTTATCTCAAGGTCGACGGGCAATTGAAGCGGGTCAAATGTTGGGCTTAAGTCGCAGTCGGGTATTTTTTCGCTTGGCACTACCGCAAGCGTTGCCTTGGGTTATTGGTGGTTTATTACTGGCGGCGATGGAAACGCTGGCGGATTTTGGTGCGGTGTCAGTATTTAACGTTGATACCTTTACCACGGCTATTTATAAAGCATGGTTTGGCTTTTTTAGTTTGACTACGGCGGCTCAGTTGGCGGCTCTACTGATAGGTGTGGTATTTATTGTCGTATTGTTTGAACAATATTGGCAAGCTAAGCGCGGCAATGGCATTACCCAAGGGAATAATCGCCGTTTTGAAACCAGTAAACCTGCTAAGCTTGGGATGACGCTACTATGCACAGTGATATTCTTACTAGCATTTTTAGTGCCATTTTTACAACTTATTTATTGGACAGCAGTAAATTTTCGTCAAGATTTTGATGCGCGTTATATTGATTTTGTCATTAACAGTCTTTTGCTGGCGAGTATGACCACGCTATTTATTGCCGTGCTTGCGATTGTTATTGCGTGGGTAAAACGTCAATATCCAGATAAATCGACCAAATTAATGACCACGTTAGCCAATTTAGGTTATGTGGTTCCAGGTACGGTATTGGCAGTTGGCGTATTTATCCCGATTGCGTGGCTAGACAATCAGTTTATTGCCTTTGGATTAACCTCACATCAAGTGTTGTCCGGTAGTGTGGTAGTGATGCTGTTGGCATTATCAACGCGTTTTATGACCGTAAGTTTTCAGCCTGTTGACCGTCAATTACAGCGTTTGACTGCTAATCAAGAAGCGGCTGCAAAATTGCTTAGCGATAGCCCTTTTCAGCGATGGCGTCAAGTTGTGCTACCGGTGCTCAGCCCAGGCGTATTAACGGCCTTATTAATGGGATTTGTTGAAGTCATGAAAGAGATGCCTATTACTTTAATGACGCGTCGACAAGGCTGGGATACGCTGGCAGTACGAGTGTTTGAGATGACCAGCGAAGGCATGTGGGCGCGGGCAGCCTTGCCAAGCTTACTTATTGTGCTGGTCGGTCTGCTTCCAGTTTGGATATTGCTGCGTCAAAGTGATAAAAATGGTTAGCCAAATCTGTTAAAATAAGTTCTGAGTAATGTATGTTAATTTGGTTAGTTTTTACCTATGTATATTATGGTTTTAAACCCTTTATTACCCAATAGCTAGATTATTCATAACTACTCCTTACAACTACTGTTTGCTTCATTCACCGCCCATTTTATTGGTACCGTCTATGTATACTAACCTTGTAAACGAAGCCGCAGACCAGCCAAACCATTCTTCAACTGATACTAAAGCGCAGCATAATTTTCAGCATAATAAAGTAACGCCAGTATCAGCCGAATTAGGCGCTAGTATCATGGATACCTCTTATTTTAGTATCGCAGACTTGGTCGTTGGTTACGATGACACCACGGTGGTAAATGGGCTGTCATTAACCTTACAACAAGGTGAAATTGGCTGTTTTTTAGGCTATAGTGGTTGCGGTAAAACCACGGCCCTACGAGCCATTGCTGGATTAGAACCAACGCGTGCTGGTATGATTAGCCTAAATAGTAAATGTTTAACAGAGCAGACGCCATCGCAGTCTTATGCGGTATCGCCGCCAAAGCGCGGTATGGGCATGGTATTCCAAGATTATGCGCTGTTTGGGCATCTAAGCGTGGCTAAAAATATCGCTTTTGGGCTGAATAAATGGTCGGCTGCCGATAAAAAAGCACGGGTCGCAGAGATGCTTGAGCTTGTTGAATTAACAGCGCATGCGGACAAGCGTCCAGCCGAACTATCCGGTGGTCAACAACAGCGCGTTGCGTTAGCACGAGCATTAGCACCAAAGCCTAAACTATTACTACTCGATGAGCCGTTCTCTAACCTTGATGTGGTTTTGCGTGAATCGCTCGCTATGAGTGTGCGCGACATTCTTAAACGTACTAATACTACTGCGATTTTGGTGACGCATGATCAAAATGAAGCCTTTGCGTTAGCGGATAAAGTGGGCGTCATGCATGAAGGTAAGCTGGAACAATGGGCGACCCCCACTGAGTTGTATCATCAACCCGTTAGCCCGTTTGTAGCTGAATTCGTTGGTGAAGGCGCGATGATTGATGGCGTCATTAAAGAAGGTCACGTAGAAACCGCGCTTGGCGATATTTACCGCCGAATGGAATGCCATGATGAGCTGGGGCAGCCACAGTACTGCGATTATGACTACCCTAATGGCACGCTGATTAAGGTGTTAGTCCGTCCTGACGATATCATTCATGATGATGACAGCACGCAAACGGCATTGGTGATTGGACAAGTCTTTCGCGGGGCGAACTATCTGTATCGCTTGCAACTAGATGATGGACAAACCGTATTAGCATTGGTATCCAGCCATCATAATCATGCGATTGGCACGCGTATTGGTATCTTTCCCATGCTTAAACATGTGGTGGTCTTTGATGAAAAAAATATCAATGCAACCACCTGGTCAGATTATGATCGTGCATAGTTGATGATTAGAATGGATAAATAAATATTAACGCGTTGCCAAAATATGTAAATAACGTCCCAACCATTTATACGGCTCTTGTTGTGAGTAACGCAGCTCCATACGAATCACCGCTTCTGGATCGTTATGACCACCACGTTTGAGAGGTGCATAATCATGAAAGACACGCAGACCGCTACTGACAATGGTCTCATAATGATGCTTCTCTAACCATGACTCTACTTCTTGCTTGGCGACCGGATGATTCGGCGTCAGGCTTTTTTTATTGTCGGCTTTATAATCTGTCTTATCGAGTAGATTAAAATTGCCCATAATAAGATTACGATAATCAAAGCTTGCCGGATTATAAAAGCATAATGATAGCGCTCCAGTGTTGGTCAGATGTCGATTAAAAAAGTCTATCACATCCGCAGGTTCGGCGAGCCACTCGAGCAGCGCATGGCAGAGAATTAAATCAAATTTTTCTACCTTGTCAGCAGTAAATTGTTGCTCTAATGCTTGGTACGGGCATACATGCCAACTGATGTTGTCCAATACTTGAGCTTGTTCAGCACTGATTTTTGCTTTATCAAGCATATTGGCTGAAATATCATTGATGACCATGCTATGACCTTGTGCGGCAAGCTCAATAGCGATTTGTGCCAGTCCTGCGCCCACATCTAAGATACGTAAAGGACGTCCAAGCGTTTGGCTCATCTCATAAACATACTCAAAAATATCGCGACGCAATACTGCCAGCCGTATTTCACCTTTTAAACCGCCATAAACTTTTTTTTCGAAATGATCGGCGATGGCATCAAAGCTACGGTCGGTACGCTTGTCTTCTTGTTCTGTAAGTGCTAGGGCTTCGTTGTCTTTATTATCAATTTGCATAAGCGTTTACATCGTCTTTACTAGTTTGATATCAATTAAGTTGTTTGCTTGCTATGACTTTAGCGTCGCCGTTTGATGACCCATTTAAATACCAGCTTGGATAAGGTAATAATCACAAACACCACTGCAATAAATACCCAGATACCAGTTCCCTGCAAGTTCTTTTGATACACTTGCGCCAAATAAGCGGACAATGCCATAGCAACCAGTAGCGAGCCCCAGCGTATGAAAGGTAAGGCGCGGTTATTATGATTGGGAAAGCTGACCGCATAGTCGCTAGAGAAGCTATAAAGCACCATTGCCAACATCCAAACGATAGCTAAAACGATGTTCATAAGAATAAAAGCCTTTATGTAAGTTGCCGATTTTAAAACAGTGCTTAGTGTAGCGGGTAGAAATATTTTGTCTACAATAATTGAAAATCCGCCTAAATTACAGTCAAAAAAACTTCCTTAGACCTCATGCTTAATCGCATGCAAATGCCCCTAAATAGGCAAATTTGTGCTAAAATAGCTTCTTTTATTCAACATTACTTTTAACAAAAACAGTATCGCCATTTCCCCTTTGTTTTGCACGCTTAGCAGTGCTTTTTTATAGTTTGTATATCGATAATTGCTGCATGTTTAAGCAGCTTTATTTTTGTATAACTATGAAAATTATGGTTAATAATCATATTAATACTAGCTAAGAAGTGAGACGGTAGGAGATGGAGGCGAGTGAAGGAAGGTATATGAGCGAATCAGTCAGTCCTATTGGCATCGTCGAAGAGTTAAAACAATCCTATTTGGATTATGCGATGAGCGTGATTGTCTCACGTGCGCTGCCTGATGTGCGTGATGGGTTCAAGCCTGTACACCGCCGTGTGATGTATGCGATGCATGTGTTGTCTAATGACTATAATAAGCCGTATAAGAAGTCGGCGCGTGTGGTCGGGGATGTCATTGGTAAGTACCATCCACATGGTGACAGCGCAGTCTATGATGCCATTGTGCGCATGGCGCAGGATTTCAGCTTGCGTTATCCGATGGTCGATGGTCAAGGTAACTTTGGCTCGATTGACGATGATCCACCGGCGGCGATGCGTTATACCGAAGTGCGTATGACCAAGCTGACCCATCAAATGCTCGCGGACTTGGATAAAGATACCGTCGATTGGGAAGACAACTACGATGGCTCTGAGCGCATGCCCAGCGTCATGCCTGCTCGTGTTCCTAATCTGTTGGTAAATGGTGCAACGGGTATTGCCGTTGGTATGGCGACCAATATGGCACCGCATAACCTGACTGAAGTCATCAATGCCTGCCTCGCTTATGCCGCAAATCCGCAAATATCCGCTGAAGAATTGATGGGTTATATCTCAGGTCCTGATTTCCCCACAGGCGGTATTATCTATGGTCGCGCCGGTATTCAAGATGCCTATCGTACCGGTAAAGGTCGTCTGCATATCCGTGGTCGTTATCATATCGAGGCTATGGCAGATACCGGCGTCAACCGTGATCGTGAGCGTATTGTCTTTACTGAAGTGCCGTATCAAGCCAATAAAGCCAAGCTTATTGAGCGTATTGCCGAATTGGTTCGTGATAAAAAGATTGAAGGTATTAGCGAGATTCGTGACGAGTCTGATAAAGACGGCATGCGTATCGCTATTGACCTACGTCGCGGCGAAACGGCTGAAGTTATCGTTAATAACTTATTCTTGCAAACCCCGCTTGAGTCTAGCTTTAGTATTAATATGGTCGCGCTCGATAACGGTCAGCCAAAGCTACTGACTTTACGTCAACTGATTGCGGCTTTTGTCCGTCATCGTCAAGAAGTAGTGACACGCCGTACCATTTATGAGCTAAATAAAGCACGCGTGCGTGGTCATTTACTTGAAGGCTTAACGGTAGCATTGGCAAATATTGACGAGATAATCGCTGAGATTAAAGTGTCTGCTAACCGTGGTATGGCGCGTGAAAGCTTGCTAAATAACACATGGGGTTCAGGTAGCGTACAAGCGATGCTTAAAGCCGCTGGTAGCCAATCTGTACGTCCAGACTTTATTGAAGGCGAAGATCCAAAAGCACCGTTTGGTCTGATTGAAGGCGCTGAGCGTTATCGCTTATCCCTTGAGCAGGTCAATGCTATTTTAGATATGCAATTGCACCGTTTAACTGGTCTTGAGCAAGATAAATTAACTGAAGAATATCAAGATTTGCTACGTGAGATTGCTAATTTAGAATCTATTCTTGGCGATTTTGATAAGCTGATGACGATTATCTCGAACGAGATGATTGAGATTCGTGACAACTTTGGCGATGAACGTCGTACGGATATTGTTGATTCACGTACTGACTTTAGCCGTGAAGATTTGATTCCAGAGCAAACTGTAGTCATGACCGTATCGCGTACCGGCTATGCTAAAACTCAGCCAATCGATGACTATGTGGCGCAAAAACGTGGCGGTAAAGGCAAATCTGCTACTGCGATGAAAGAAGATGACGTGATTGATCATTTATTGGTCACTTCAACTCATTCAACGGTACTGTGCTTTACCGATACCGGCCGTGTGTTTAGCTTACGTGGCTTTGAGGTGCCAATTGCCAGTCGCGGTGCACGTGGTCGTCCATTAGTAAATCTAATCGGTCTGGTTGGTGATGAATCAGTCACGACCATTCTACCGATTCCACAGACGACGGAAGAGGTTACTGGACATTTCGTATTCTTTGCGACTGCTAATGGTACGGTGAAGCGAGTTGAGCTTGAACAGTTCGCCACTATTCGTTCTAACGGTCTGATTGCGGTTGGTTTAGAAGAGGGTGATAAACTGGTCAGCGCGCGCATTACTGACGGAACCCAAGACGTGATGTTATTTGCCTCTAGTGGTAAAGCCATTCGCTTTGATGAAAATGATGCACGCTCGATGGGGCGTACGGCAAAAGGCGTTCGTGGTATGCGTCTTGCTGCTGATGATGTTATCAAGTCATTGGTCGTGATTGAAGATGATGTACGTGAAATCCTCATTGCTTGTGAAAATGGCTTTGGAAAACGTACCTTTATCGAAGAATTTAATACCCAGCATCGTGGCGGTGGCGGTGTGATTGCCATTAAAACTAGCGCGCGTAATGGTGCATTAGTAAGAGCTACTGATGTTAACCCTGAAGATGATATTATCTTGATATCGGATAAAGGCACATTAGTACGTACACCGGTTGAGCATGTTGCCAGTGCTGGTCGTAATACTCAAGGTGTGACGCTAATTCGTCTATCAAAAGATGAAAAACTGGTCGCTATGGCATGCGTTGAGCATGAAGAAGACGATAATGAATTAATCGATGCGCTAAAAGAAGATGGTACCTTTACTGTGGACGGTCAAGTACAAAGCGATATAAATGATGCGGTTGATAACGTCGCTAGTGGCGATATTGATGATAGCCTTGATGATTCGGACGCAGAATAAGTATTTAATATCTAGGTATCTGTAAATAAGCTTATATCACTATAAGTTGATTTAGTTTTCATTGTTATTGAGCCATTATTGTTATAAAAAAGCCTCCGACGTTATCGTCTGAGGCTTTTGTTTTTATGATAAATAATTACTAATGCTTGTTATTTTAATAATGTTTTTAAAGGCTACTGTCATGTTGACTACTAACCAAACCGTGCAAGGCGCTCTAGCATCGATATCCTCTAGTGTGCTTTTTTCACTAATGTTTTTATTCGGGCTGTTTATGCAGCCGTTATCAGGGACGCAGGTAGCCTCATGGCGCATTTTGATGATGCTATTGAGCTTGGTGTTATTGGTCAGCGTTACCAAGCAATGGCAACATGTTTTTGACTATCTAAAAACGTTAAAAACCCTAAAAGAATGGCTGTTGTTTGTGTTGCCAACTCCAATTTTAGGTGGGCAAATCTGGCTGTTTATGTGGGGACCGGTTAATGGTTTTGGACTTGATGTCACGCTAGGATACTTTTTATTGCCATTGGTCATGATATTAATTGGGCGGTTTTTTTATCGTGAAAGTATGAGTCGATTACAGTGGGTGGCGGCGGTATGTGCAGCAATAGGTATTTGCTATGATATATTTCAATACGGGTCAATATCTTGGGTGACTTTATTTGCGTGCTTTGGCTATCCACCTTACTATTTATTAAGGCGCAAGCTTGCCGTACCGCCGATTACTGGTTTATTGTCTGATTTAACGTTACTAACGCCAGTCGTGTTAATTATGCTTTATGTTAATAGTGGCTATAGTATGGTAGCAGAGTCTCATAAATTTTGGTATTTACTGCCGCTGTTAGGAGCGTTTAGCGCGCTTGCAATGTCACTAACGATGGTTGCTAGTAGTAAGTTGCCAGTCTCATTGTTTGGCGCGTTAAGCTACCTTGAGCCTATGCTGTTGTTCGTCTTTTCAATTACTGTGCTCCATCAAAGTTTAGACGAGGGCGGCTCCTTATTTATGTATGCCATGATTACCCTCGCATTACTGTTCATGATCATGGAAAGTATCATTGCCTATATAACGCGCAAACGTGATAATCAGCTGCGCGGTTATATCGAGCCGCAAATTGATAGTTTCCCGCCACAGCATCGTATTAACAATCGTCGCATTAAAGGCATATTGGCAGCATATCGTTTTCGTAAAATTAAACGCTACCAGCAAAAAATCAACAGGATTAATCGGAAAAATGATCAGTTGCAGATTAAATGAAGTTTTATAGTGCTCAAAAGCAGTGAGGATTCTGAGTGAATGATTCAGGATATATGCTAAGCGTTTGTATTTGGTGAAACTGACCGTATAGGCATTATTTTTCGTAACCAGAACCAAGTGGGGCAGTATTAAAGGGTGATTAAGTGCGCTATGATCCTTTTCAAAGACCACCTTTAGCGTTATTTTTGGACTGGTTTTACCCTCACGTTTTATTAGGATAATGTATGTTACACCTGCATCATTTAGAAAATTCACGCTCATTTCGCATTTTATGGTTGTTAGAAGAGCTAAATGCGGATTATAAGCTAACCTGTTATCAGCGTAATAAAGCCTATCTTGCCCCCAAAAGTCTGAAGAAAATTCACCCTTTAGGGCACGCGCCTATCTTAGAGGTTGATGAACGCGTGCTGGTAGAGTCAGGATTTATTATCGAATATTTGCTAAAACAGTATGATAATGCGCATTTGTTTAAACCGACTGAAGACAATAACGCCGCTTGGGAAGATTATACGTTTTGGATGCACTTTGCTGAAGCATCAATCATGCCATTGTTGGTCATGCGTTTGGTGTTTACCAAGGTCGTTGAAAAATCTCCCATGCTGATAAAACCGATAAGCAAAGGCATTCGTAAGCAAGTGGAAAACAGTATGATTCGTAATAGTCTGGCTACGATGCTTGATATGATGGAAGAGCAGCTGCAACACAATCATTGGTTTGCAGGGGCGGCATTTAGTGGCGCAGATATTCAAATGTATATTCCAGTTGTTGCTGCCAACGCTGGAAATGGATTGGACACTACCAAATACGCTAATCTGCTCAATTGGCTAAAACGTTGCCAAGAGCGAGCAGCCTTTAAATTAGCTGTTACCAAAGGTGGACAAGTTCGATTTTAAGAGCAAATAGTATTATAAAATTGACATGAAAAAAACGATTAAAAATTGCTGTTTGTCCGTCAAATAAATCACTAAAATAAAACCGCCCTTATTCAATAATTGGGGCGGTTTTTGTTATCATGTTGCATCATCCGTTAAGTTATCCATAAGGCAGCATCATGAACAACCGCAATGAATCAGACCCTAAACCAACAGCACCTTTATCGGATACCGTAGTTTATCCCCAGCAATTGTCTATCAAAGCCTGGTCACAGAAGCTGCTGGTCGCTTTATTGTGTGTTGCCAGCTTTTATGGCGGCTGGAAGTCGTATGAATCGCGTATGGTCAATCAGTGCTTTGCCAATGGCGGGCAGATTATAGAAGCTGAAAAGACGCTATTGTGTAAAGTATCATAATCTCACTACAGTATCGAAGTGCAGAAAAAAGTGCGGTTAATAAATACTTATCGCATAGCAGTTTATTCATGAAAAAATTGGAATTTTTGCGATGTTACAGCTGAATTTTTTAGGAACATCGGCAGGCGTACCGACCAAGCAGCGCAATGTCACAGCGCTGGCGATTGAGTGTCTAAACCCTTATTTGTCAGGTGCCAATCAGCAACAGAAATCACGTCCATGGTTACTGATTGACTGCGGTGAGGGTACCCAGCAACAGCTATTGCATACGTCATTATCTTTACATCAATTGACCGCTGTTTGTATTACTCATGTGCATGGCGATCATTGTTATGGCTTGCCTGGTTTGCTGGCGAGTGCCGCAATGTCCGGACGATGTCACAAGCTTACGATTATTGCTCCAAAAGCAATCGCTCAATTGCTGGAAGCAGTGACGATAACTACTGAACTTTACTTGCCGTTTAATATCGATTTTATGGCGATTGAAGATGTGTTAATAGAGCAAGAAGGCAAAATTACTATCGCCTTAGATAAGCAGCAGCAACTTGATATTGCTATCACGCCCTTATCGCACCGTGTCCCATCGCATGCCTTTAGTATCACGCAAACCATCAGTCAACGTACTTTAGATACGAGTAAGCTAATAGCAGATGGTATTCCAGCCAGTGCGCTATGGGGCAAGCTGCAACAAGGTCAAGACGTTGATACCGAAGAGGGTCAGCATGTACGTTGTGCTGATTATGTGCATGATAATCAACGGTGTACCAAAATCGTCGTCGCTGGTGACAATGACAATCCTGACTTGCTTACTCAAGCGGTGATTGGGGTAGATGTCCTAGTACACGAAGCGACATATACGTCTGACGTGTTAGCGCGTATTCAAGCCAAAAATCCTGAGTTTGACCCCATGCACAGTAGTGCGCAGGGGATTGGTCGATTTTCTCAAGACAATAATATTAAAAATCTAATATTGACCCACTTTAGCGCCCGTTATCAGAGCTTTGATAATCCGCAAAGTGCAACCCCAAATATGGGACATATCCGCCAAGATGCGCAAAGTACTTATCAAGGCAATCTATGGCTAGCCGCTGATTTTGCTCAATATGTCATCAATAGCGCTAAAGAAGGTGAAGCGGATAACTGTGTACAGTATCTAGGTTTTGTACGAGACGATAAATAATAGTCGTTTAGAATTTACAATAGATTATCAGCAGCTTTCAATTGTGTTTGACCTACCCAATAGCGGCTAAATTGATATGCCACACGCCCTGAACGTCCGCCACGCTCTGATGCCCAGCGTAGCGCATTGGCTCTGATATCTTCAGCAAGCTCAGCATTTTTAATATTACTGGCTGGCATTTGTTTTTGTTGAATGGCTAAATAATGCTGCACGATTTGCAAATAGGTTTGCTGATTCATTGGATAAAATGACAGCCACAAACCAAAGCGGTCAGACAGCGACACGGTTTCATCAATGGTCTCGTACGGGTTTACCTCATCAGTTTGCCCATTATAAATATTAACATTGTCTTTCATTAATTGTGGCAATAAATGACGACGATTACTGGTCGCATAGACGAGTAGCTTGTCTTGTTCTGAATCGAGCGACCCATCCAGTACACTCTTTAACGTGCGATAGCTCTCATCTTGTCCATTAAATGCCAAATCATCACAGTACACCACATAGCGACAATTAGAATCCGCTGGAAGCGCATTAATCGCTGCGCGAATTTTATCCAGCACCAATAAATCATCACGGGCAATCTCAATCACTCGCAGCCCTTCAGCGTGATAAGCTTGCAGTAAGGCACGAATCAAAGATGATTTACCCGCGCCACGCGTTCCCGTCATTAACACATGGTTTGCTGGATAACCTTTAAGAAATTGGCGAGTATTTTGTACCAGTTTTGCCTTTTGCGTATCAATACCATGTAAATCATCCAAGCTTAAAAATAAATTAACGGATAAAGGTTCTAGATGACCAGTATGTCCACCAACCCAGCGATACGCCAGCTGAGTGGGATCAATCTCAATAGTCGGTGTCACCTTTTGTTGTAAATACTGAGTTAGTAAATCAAGTAACGGTTTAGGTAAGATAGATATAGGATTTAATGAAGCATGATTTGATTCAGACATAATGGCTCTATAATTAGTAAAGAAATGTAGTGTTTAATAAGACGGTAGCGACGTTATAAAGGTTTGACGGTATCATGAAAAAAAGTAGTAGCAATATATCAGTAGCTCAAACAGGAACCCAAAAATTGCGTGCACAAGCCGCACAGCTATTACCAAGCGTGACGGCTGCACTAATAGGTTTGGGTTATTATGCATTGTCACATCAACGCATCAGTCAGCAGTTCCTTAATGGTAAAAATTCTTCTGAAAATACTATTTATGAGGGTATAACACGTGCTGAACATTCTCATTTTGGCTACGTGATGATTAAATGGACGCTCGTGTCTATAAATAACAACATGTCTAATTTAAATGTCACATCTGCTAGATTACTTAATCATGAAGTTGCTGTCTTAAAAGCTTTGAGTACCACAAAACACTTTCAAGATAGTTCTGTATCTATTGCACCAGCATTGTTAGACAGCCGCACATTACGCTGGCAAGTATTGGATAGCACTTACCAGCTTACTTTTATTGTCATGCCTTATTATAAAAACGGTAGCTTAGTAAATTATTTACACCAACATAAAACACTATCCCATAAGCAAAAATATCAACTTATTTTGCAAAGTGCGTATCTTATTGCTGATTTACATCAACATGGCTGGCTACATAACGATATCAAGCCAAGCAATATATTACTAGAGGATTTTGCACCCAATGATGCTGAGAATAGCAGAGTGACCCCAAGATTATTACTGACGGATTTTGCTTTGACGCAGCATTTTGATGATATTAAAAGCGATAAACCCGCAGGCACACCCGCTTATCTTGCGCCTGAACGCTGGCAAGGGCAGGGCGCAACGGTGCAAAGCGATATTTATGCCTTTGGAATAATGATGGTTGAGATATTAACAGGTAGTAGACCATTTAAAGTGCAGGTACAGAAAAATAATCAGGTGTTGCATGATTGGGCAATTGCACATTGTCAAAAGCCCATACCAAAGTTACTGGAAGCATATCAGCAGTATCAAGATATCATTAATAAAGCATTAGCAAAGCGAATTGAGAAGCGCTATAAAAGTATGAATGAGGTTGTAATCGACTTTAAAAAGGTAATAAGTAAGTAAAGTAGCTATATTCAAATTTAAAATACTAAATTTTAGACACAAAAAAACCTGCTAAAAAGCAGGTTTTGATATTCGGTCTAAGATGTACTATCCGAAAATGGTGGGGCTGGAGAGACTCGAACTCTCACACCTTGCGGCGCCAGAACCTAAATCTGGTGCGTCTACCAATTCCGCCACAGCCCCATTTTCGTTACCTTATCATCTTTGGTGTTCAACTTCAAACCCCATTGAGATAAATAACTGATTCGGTAGTGCGTCTCAGTGGTTGGCTATTATATAGAGTTTGCAGAGTTTGGCAAGCCCTTTTTGCAATTAATTTTAATTATTTTACTGATTCTTATTATTATAATAATAACTAATTGATAATTAACTGTTTTTAAAATTATGTTTTATAAATAAAGTGAGGCAATAGAGCATAGTTAGACTATAGTAAGTGTCGCTTTTAGGTAGTACGATAATAATATATAACTAAAAATCAATACTATAGCCTGTCAAAACTGGTGATTATGGCAAAAAAAACGTACAATGCGCTCAGCCAATTTATCTCTAGCAAGGTCAGCTATGCTCAAAACGTCTACCGAATCCGCCACTATCATTCCGCTTTCATCGTCAGCAGCGCTAAAAGATACGGCGACTGTGTTTAATCCTGCCCAAGCACCAATGCAAAAACAGGACGCAAAACAGTCAGCCGTGACAGATACCAGTGAGCCTTATCATCATAAAGCCAATCACAATGAAAACCGCAGTATTGCCCAAAGTGGCGATGCAATAGGGAAGGCAAGTGCCGCCAGTCCCGCAATAAGCGCGCCAAAGATTGGGTTTGTGTCACTGGGTTGCCCAAAAGCGTTGGTCGATAGTGAGCGCATTATCACTGAGCTCAGTCGCGATGGTTATCAGGTTGCCAGCGATTATGAAGGCGCAGATTTGGTAGTGGTCAATACCTGCGGCTTTATTGAATCTGCCGTACAAGAGTCGCTTGATGCCATTGGTGAAGCTATTAGTAAAAACGGTAAAGTCATTGTCACCGGTTGTTTGGGTAAAGAGGCGGATAAAATCCGTGCCATGCATCCAGCCGTGTTGGCAGTGACTGGCGCGCATGCGTATGATGAAGTAATTAGAGCCGTGGCGCTGCACGTGCCAAAACCTGAGCGCAGCACTGATACAGAATATAATCCTAAAATAGATTTGATTAATGAGGCGGGTATTAAATTAACGCCCAGTCATTATGCTTATTTAAAGATTTCAGAAGGCTGTAATCATCGTTGTACGTTCTGCATTATTCCAAGCTTACGTGGCGACTTGGTATCGCGTCCGATTGATAGCGTAATGAATGAAGCCATGGCGCTAAAAAAAGCGGGCGTAAAAGAGCTGTTAATCATCTCGCAAGACACCTCTGCGTATGGATTGGACTTAAAATATAAGACCAGTTTTTGGAACGGCATGCCGCTGAAATCTAAGTTTTATGATTTATGCCAAGCATTGAATGACCTAGGTATTTGGGTGCGTTTGCATTACGTGTATCCGTATCCGCACGTCGATAAAGTCGTTGAATTGATGGGTGAGAAAAAGCTGCTGCCTTATCTTGATATCCCGTTTCAACATGCGAGTCACAGCATCTTAAAAGCAATGAAGCGTCCAGCGCATAGCGAAAATACCTTGGCGCGTATCCATGCATGGCGCGCTATTTGCCCAGACATCGTTATTCGCTCTACCTTTGTGGTTGGTTTTCCGGGTGAAACGGAAGAAGATTTTCAGTGTTTGCTAGATTGGTTAGTCGAGGCTCGCCTTGATCGTGTTGGCGCGTTTACTTATTCAGAAGTAGAAGGCGCGGTGGCGAATGACTTGCCCAACCACGTACCCGAAGATATTAAACAAGAACGTTACGAGCGTTTGATGACGTTACAACAAGATATCTCTGCGCAAAAACTGCAAGAAAAAATCGGCAAAACCTTAATGGTATTGGTCGATGAAATCGATGTTGAAGAAAATGTGGCGATTTGTCGTAGTTACGCTGATGCCCCTGAAATTGATGGTCACGTTTATGTCGATGACATTACTTCAGTGGTACAAGTTGGGCAATTCTTAACCGTTACCATTGATGATGCCAGCGAGTATGACCTATTCGCCAGTTATCAAGGCTAATAGCTCAATTGATAATCTATGCTAAGAATAATTTGCGCTAAGGGTAATTTGTGTTGAAAATTGCCCAATAGGGGGCAGTTTTTGCTACAATTAGCGCAATTTAGCCAACGCTGGTCGATAGGCTATGTCTATCTGGATATTCACACGCATTTTAATGCTAATTTAATGGCAGTTTTATAATAACAAGGTGTCTTCATGTCTGATAAAAATCCCCGCTACGCTCGTATATTGCTAAAACTCTCTGGCGAAGCCTTAGCCGGTAGTAAAGATATGGGTATTGATAGTGACGTACTCGATAAAATGAGCTTGTCTATCGCCCATTTGCGTGGTCTTGGGGTACAAGTCGGGATTGTTGTTGGTGGCGGAAATTTATATCGCGGCGCGCAGCTGCAAAAAGAAGGCTTGGTCGGTCGTGTGACTGGCGATCAAATGGGAATGCTTGCGACCGTGATGAACGGTTTGGCAATGCGTGATGCCTTAGAGCGTCGCAATATTAAAACGCGCTTGATGTCAGCACTGCCAATTGGCGAAGTTACCGAAAGTTATAGCAGCCGTAATGCCATTCGCTATCTTAAAAACGGCGAAGTCTGTATTTTTGTTGCCGGTACGGGCAATCCGTTCTTTACCACAGATACAGCTGCTTGCTTGCGTGGTATTGAGATTGAAGCTGGCTTGATTTTAAAAGCGACCAAAGTAGATGGCGTGTACGATAAAGACCCAAGCTTACACAGCGATGCTGTGAAATATGATGGTCTAACCTTTGATGAAGTGTTAGAGCAAAAGCTTGGCGTAATGGACTTAACCGCCATTGCTTTATGCCGTGAGCACAATGTACCACTGCAAGTGTTTGATATGACGAAGCCTAATGCTTTATTAAACGTCATTATGGGTGAAAATGAAGGCACGCGCGTTTTTCACTAAGCGGCTATAACTTTATACATTTAGCATTGGTATCTGTTATAAAAAATAGTATGAATAGTTAACAACGATGAATAAATAAGATCTATCGGTAGCGATAAATAAGGATTGATGATGATTCAAGAGATTAAGCAAGACGGCGAAGCGCGCATGCACAAAACGCTAGAGGCGCTGGACAGTACCTTTAGTAAGGTACGTACTGGTCGTGCACACCCAGGTATGCTATCAGGGGTAATGGTCAGCTATTATGGTTCGGCTACGCCGCTGAATCAAGTGGCGAGTGTCAATGTTGAAGACTCACGTACGCTATTGGTGCAGCCTTTTGAGCGCACCATGATTCAAGCCGTTGATAAAGCTATTCGCGAAGCTGATTTGGGATTAAATCCTATGACCGCTGACGTCATTCGGGTGCCAATGCCAGCATTGACCGAAGAGACACGCCGCGATATGCAAAAAATGGCGCGCGGTGAAGCTGAAAACAGTCGGGTGTCTATCCGTAATATTCGCCGCGATATGATGAATGATATCAAAGAGTTGGCAAAAGAAAAAGAAATATCAGAAGACGATGAGCGCCGCGCCAGCGATGATATTCAAAAAATAACGGATAAATTTATTGAAACCATTGATAGCCGTTTAAGTAAAAAAGAAGCTGATTTGATGAACGTTTAGGTTATCGTGTTTTCTATGTTATAGCGTCAAATTGGCAGCCAATGATGTGATATCATTGGCTGTTTGTCATTACTATTGTTGGTTTGATTTATTATTAAAAGTAACACCAGCAATGGTAATGAGTTAAGACTTTATTTTTGTGAAGCAACTTTTAATGTTTTCCCACTCAATACCACTCAAATTTTTCTCAATAATGAGCATTACAGTCCATGTCAACTTCTACCACTTTAAAACCAAGCTCTCTTCCTCATCATATTGCTATCATTATGGATGGTAATAATCGATACGGCAAAGCGCAGGGTTTAGGGCGCGGGGCAGGTCATATTGCTGGTAAAGATGCGCTTGATCCTATCGTTGAGTATTGCCAAGAGGTAGGGGTTGAGGTGTTGACTGTTTTTGCATTCTCAAGCGAAAACTGGCAACGTCCACCAGTTGAGGTAGCGTTATTGATGCAACTGCTGGCATTGACGATTAATGAGCAACTGCCACGCATGCAAAAATATGGTATCAAGCTGCGCTTTATCGGCGACCGCAGTCTGTTAAGTGAAGAGTTGCGTGTGCTCATGGCAGATGCAGAAGCTCAGACCGCGCATCATCATGCCATGACGTTGGTAATTGCGATAAGCTATGGTGGACAGTGGGATATTGCTCATGCTGCTCAGCAATTAGCGCAGCAAGTGCAAGAGGGTCAGTTAAAGGTAAGTGATATCACTAAAGAGAGGCTCGGGCAGTATGTGCAATTGGCAGATGCGCCTGTTGTTGACATGTTGATTCGTACCGGTGGTGATTACCGTTTGTCAAACTTTTTATTGTGGCAATCAGCATATGCCGAGCTATTTTTTACCGATACCTTATGGCCACAGTTTAGCGTTGCTGAACTGGCTACTATGCTGACTGAGTTTGGTCAGCGCCAGCGTCGCTTTGGCAAAACCAGTGAGCAAGTAGAGATTCCCTCAGCGTAGTCATTAATGAATCGCCAATATTTGCTATAATCGTTTTTTAAGTAAAAATATCTCGTCATCATAAGGTCTAATGGATATGTGGCAACGGATTAAAACAGCAGTCATCCTGATTATTATTGTTGGGATTGCTCTATTTGCGAGCCAATCGCCCATTCTTTTTGCCCCTTTGTTAGCAGTCGGGGTTACGATTGCTGCACATGAATGGACAAAGCTGATGCCAAAATGGCGTCAGCCGGTGGTTTTTGTGCTGATGGTATTAGTTATAACGCTGCTTTCTTTATGGTTTAAAGTGACATGGATAGCATGGTGGATCGCGTCATTAATCATCTGGCTCATGGCATTGTCGTGGGTAACCAAGTTTCCAACGCACACCAGCTGGTACGGTCGACAGTTGGCTTTAATGGGCGTAGTGATATTAACTTCGTCGATTACTGCAATGTTCTATTTATGGCAGTTATCGCCATGGTGGCTGCTATACGTGTTTTTACTGGTGTGGTGTGCGGACAGTGGCGCGTATTTTGTTGGGCGCAAGCTGGGTCGACGCAAAATGGCACCAAATGTATCCCCTAATAAAAGTATGGAAGGCTTGGCAGGCGGTCTGGTAACAGGCTTAATGGTGGTCATTGGTATTAGTGTCTTCAAGTTGCAGCTAACGGGTACGGCACTGATAGCCATTGTATTACTGTCTGCGCTTACGATTTTGGCATCGGTATTGGGCGATTTGTTTGAATCAATGCTTAAACGCCGCGCAGGTGTAAAGGATTCTGGCACTATCTTACCGGGGCATGGTGGTATTTTAGACCGTATTGATTCTTTATTATCAGCAACGCCCATATTTGCACTTGGCTTTTGGGGACTACAGCAGCTGGGTATTTTAGTCATCTAAATGATGATATTTTCTGGCTGAATAATATTTTTTATTATTAACATCTTTTACTTTTTGTTTTCACTGTTAATGACATCATGGGCACAACTGGTTATGACGCAACGCATCGCAGTACTTGGCGCAACTGGCTCTATTGGCGACAGTACTTTGGCAATTTTAGTAACCCATTTACAAGATTATGAGGTTTATGCCTTATCCGGACATCATCGATTGGATAAATTATTGGCGCTATGTCAGCAGTTTATGCCAAAGCGCGTGTGCGTGCCGCTTGAGTCAGTTGATTTATTTGCTAAGCGCTTAGACGCTGTAGGTTTAAATATTGACGTAGTGGGTGGTGAAGCTGGATTGATTGATATTGCTACTGATACCCAAGTTGATACCGTCGTTGCTGCGATTGTTGGTGCTGCTGGTCTGCCCTCAACCTTAGCTGCTGCGCGTGCCGGTAAGCGTATTTTATTGGCAAATAAAGAAGCGTTGGTCATGGCAGGGCAGGTAATGATTGAGGCGGTCAAGACCCATAATGCCACCTTATTGCCGATTGATTCTGAGCATAATGCTATTTTTCAATGTTTGCCATCGATTATTCAGCAGGATAATACCCAAATTCATGATCGTTGTCATGGGGTACGTCAGCTGTGGTTAACTGCGTCAGGCGGACCTTTTTTACAACAGTCGTTTAGCCAAATGCAACAAGCTGGCGTCGCAGAAGCGGTTAAGCATCCGAATTGGTCGATGGGTCAAAAGATATCTGTTGATTCAGCAACGATGATGAATAAAGGACTGGAGCTCATTGAAGCCTGCCATTTATTTGATTTACCAGAAGATAAAATAAAGGTGGTTATTCATCCTCAAAGTATTATTCATTCAATGGTAGAATATAGTGACGGTAGTTTTTTGGCACAGCTTGGTAGCCCGGACATGAAAACCCCAATTGCCCATGCCTTAAGTTACCCTCTGCGGATTAATAGTGGTTCACAGCCGCTAGATTTATATACGCTCAGTGGATTAGAATTTATTAAGCCTGATTTGCAAAAGTTTGCTTGTTTGCGTCTTGCGCGAGAAGCAATGCAAGCAGGTACGCAAGCAACGATTGTACTAAATGCGGCTAATGAGTTGGCGGTTGCTGCATTTCTGGCAGGGCAAGTACGTTTAACAGATATTGCTGACATTAATGAGCAAGCACTCGGTCAGGTTCAGGTGTCGCAATTGGGTTTAGATGCTGATATAGAAGATATTTTAGCGATTGATACGTTAGCTCGTCGCCATACAGAGACGATTATCGCAAAAATGGCTGGCTAGATATAAAGCCGTTTATAATAATGAGTGTCGGTGTAATTTTGAAAAGTACAGATCTTAAAGTAAAGTTATTATAGTTAGTTTAGATACCTGTTTGACCATCCGTAAGCTGAGCGAGATAAGGTAATGACGTTTTTATTAACGCTATTGGCGGCGATTTTTGTATTAGGACCTCTAGTTGCCTTACATGAGTGGGGTCACTTTATTGTTGCGCGCCTGTGCGGAGTGAAAGTGCTTACGTACTCTATTGGTTTTGGTCCTAAAATATTAGGTTGGACAAATAAAAAGAGCGGTATCAATTACCGCATCTCAGCGTTGCCTCTTGGCGGTTATGTCAAAATGCTTGATGAGCGCGAAGGTGAAGTTGCAGAGCATGAGAAGCATTTGGCGTTTAATCGTCAGCATCCGCTTAAGAAAATTGCAATTGTTGCAGCCGGTCCGTTGATGAACTTTATCATTGCAATTGCGCTGTTCTGGGTGTTATTTATGACGCCCTCTGAGCAATTAGCAACTAAAATTGGCACTGTGTTGACAGATACGCCAGCGGCGATGGCGCAGCTACCGGTCGGCGATAAAATCGTTGCTATTGATGGGCATACTGTGCAAACGTGGGAGGCGATTAATTATCGTCTGGCTGGACGCATGGGTGAGACCGATAATATTAGTGTGACTTTACAATCGGCTAAGGCTCCTGCTGATAATTTAACCACTTATCAAGCCCCTGTAACGCAGTTTATGCAAGGCGATGCAAGAGGTAAAGATGCATTAACCAGCTTCGGTATGCTACCGTGGCAACCAGAAATAGCCCCTGTGGTAGGTGGATTAGCTCCAGATGGTGCAGCGCAGCGTCAAGGTTTAAAAGTTAATGATCGCATCACCGCTATTGATGGGTTGCCGATAGCTGATTGGATTAGCGCCACCCGAATTATCCGTGATAATCCTGAAAAACTGCTAAATCTTACGGTAATACGAGCAGGTAAAACTATACAGCTACAAATCATGCCACAAGGTAAAAAAGACACTTTGGGCAATATTTATGGGCAGATAGGGGCAATGGTGGCTCAATCTGATATCGTTATCCCTGATGCTTATAAAACTACTGTGCAATATGGTGCAGGGGAAGCTCTTGTTAAGTCCTTCGAGAAAACCGAACAATTAGCGGTCATGACGGTCAGTTCAATGGGCAAAATGCTATCAGGTATGATTGGTCTTGAGAATTTATCAGGTCCGATTACCATTGCTAAAGTTGCCAAGCAAAGCTTTGATATTAGCTGGCAGATGGTAATATCCACTGCTGCCCTCATTAGTTTAAGCCTAGCGGTACTTAATCTATTACCAATTCCCGTCCTTGATGGCGGTCATATCGTATACTATCTAATTGAGCTGATTCGTGGTAAACCTTTATCAGAAGGCGTGCAAATGGTCGGGTTAAATATTGGTCTACTCTTGCTGGTAGGTTT
Organism: Psychrobacter sp. GP33; assembly: GCF_014119005.1. Taxonomy (GTDB): domain Bacteria; phylum Pseudomonadota; class Gammaproteobacteria; order Pseudomonadales; family Moraxellaceae; genus Psychrobacter. The sequence continues at coordinate 413,016 of NZ_JACGYX010000001.1, forward strand.
CATGGTGTTAGCAATTGGTAATGATATTAGTAGGCTGTTTTAATGTTATATTTCTCATTGATTGCAGTAAGTAGCGCTATACTAACGTTTTAGTCCTTATTGAATAGCAATTATGTATTCAACCCGCTAGCGTGGCTATGAGGTTACTACTATACTAATAGCAAGTTTTAGTTTATTTTATGATACGTTTTATATAAAGTGTGTTGGGTCAGCTATGATTGAAGTAAAGTTTTCCTTGGAATTTGGCTAGACAAAGCACCTTTTTTACCTTAACTTAAGCAAGTTTTTTATTGACGGATAGTGTTTATGCGTACGCCTTTATATATGAGCGCGGCTGTTTTGCCGTTAGTGGTCGCGATGATCAGTATGCCTGCACAAGCAGCGAACTTTGTGGTAACAGACATCGGCTTTAATGGTCTACAACGTCTAACCGCTGATAGTCTCTATCCGGTTTTACCCATTTCGGTGGGCGATACGGTGACAGACAGCAGTCTTGCTGCCAGTATCAAAGCACTGTATGCGACAGAGAACTTTGCTAACATTCAAAGTCGCGTTGACGGTGGTAAGCTGCGCTTCGATATGGTTGAGCGTCCAATTATTGCTGAAGTTAACTTTGACGGTAACAAACTGATTCCGAAGGAAGGTTTGCAACAAGGTCTTAAAAATGCCGGTCTCGCTACAGGTGATGTGCTTAAACAAGCGACGCTACAAGGCGTGGCAAACGAATTACAGCAGCAATATATTAGCCAAGGTTATTACAATAGTAATATTGAAGTTGATCAGACATTATTAGATGGCAATCGCGTCAAACTAGACGTACGTTTTATTGAAGGCAAGCCTGCTAAAGTAGTCGATATCAATATTATCGGCAATAAACATTTTAGCGACTCACAAATTAAAGACGTGTTTGCGGTAAAAGAGTCGTCATGGACACGTCTGTTGTCAAAATCTGACCGTTATGCTCAGGAAAAGTTGGCAGCCAGTCTTGAAAACTTAAAAGCGCTTTATCTTAACGATGGTTATGTACGTTTTTCTGTAGATAATGCGGTACTTAATATCAGTGAAGACAAGCAAAGTGTGTTTATTGAAGTGAGCTTAACAGAAGGCGAAAAATACCAGTTTGGTGATATTAACTTCTTAGGTCAGCCAAAATTTGATAAAGAAGAGCTGCGCAAGCTGGTGTCTTTTGATTCTAAAGAACAGTATTCACAAGCAAAATTAGACGCCACTACTGCTGCGCTAAAAGGCCGTTACGGTAATGAGGGTTACTATTTAGCTCAAGTGCGCCCTGTGCCACGTATTAACGATGCCACTAAAGTTGTTGATATCGATTATTATATTGATCCTGCGCGTCCCATTTATGTACGCCGTATCAACTTTAATGGCAACTTACGCACAGAAGATGAGGTATTACGTCGCGAAATGCGTCAGTTAGAAGGCACACTGTCGTCTAATGAGAAAATCCAATTGTCACGTACTCGTTTGATGCGAACTGGTTTCTTTAAATCGGTCAACGTTGATGTTAAACCGGTTCCCAATCAGCCAGATCAAGTCGATGTGAATTATACCGTTGAAGAACAGCCTTCAGGCAGCTCAACGATTGCAGCAGGTTACTCGCAAAGTGGCGGTGTGACCTTTCAGTTAGATTTGACCCAGAATAACTTTATGGGCACGGGTAATAAGGTAAAAGCGGCGTTATCTCGCTCAGAGACTCGCGACTCTTACAGTTTAGGTTATACCAACCCTTATTTCACTGAAAATGGTGTATCACAAGGTGTCAGCGCTTATTATCGTGAGACAAAATATGACGACCGTAACGTTAATAACTATGTGACGGATTCGTACGGCGGTACATTGAACTATAGTTATCCTGTCGATGAAACCAAACGCGTAAGTGCTGGGTTTAACTATGACAATACTAGCGTACGTGGCGGAAATCGTTTAGGTGTATCCAGTGTCCAACAAATTATTGATGGTGGCGGTACATTTGAACAGTACAACAATGATGATAATGAGTTCTCAGGACGTACCGGCTTTAAAAACGATTATGACAGCTATAATCTGCTATTAGGCTGGGATTACAGCACCTTAGATCGTCCGGTATTTCCAACCAAAGGCATGAGTCATACTGTTGATGCCACCGTTGGTCTAGGTGGTGATGCCAGTTATCAAAAGCTGACCTACCGCGGCAACGTGTACTATCCTTTCTATAAAGACTGGGTTGCACGAGGCTATACTAAGCTTGGCTATGGTAATGACTTACCTTTCTACGAAAACTTCTATGCGGGTGGCTATGGTTCGGTACGTGGCTATGAGTCGTCAACGCTTGGACCTAAATCGCAAAGCTACTCTGATGCGATAAATGATGATGTGCGTTTCAAAGACGAAGAAGTCGGTGGTAATGCGCTCGTAAGCTTTGGTACTGAGCTAATTTTACCAATGCCATTCAAAGGGGATTGGGCAGATCAAGTGCGCCCTGTTATATTTGCAGAAGGTGGTCAAGTATTTGATACTACTGATAAGGAAAATCGTACTTTCTTAGATCCTGTGTCGGGTAGAGATACAGGTGTGCCATTACTGACGCAAGATAATAAGTTGCGCTTTAGTGCTGGTGCCGGTGTTACTTGGTATACGCCTATCGGTCCAATTTCGCTCAGTTATGCGGTGCCAATTGGCGATAAAGATGGTGATGAGACTGAAAACGTGCAGTTCCAAATCGGTAGCACGTTCTAATAGGCTTTGGCTGTTAGTCTAAGCGTAAATTAGTGGAAATTAGTACTGCTATAATGGGTCGCTAAAGGTTGGATTTGGCGCATATTTTGTATTCATAAATCATGGTAATTTATTTAATAGTAACTTAAATGATGATAACGATTGAGCAACTTATTACTCAAATTGAACAGCGCCAGCCCGTACTGAATAAGTCTGAGCTAAGCGCTGCGCAGTTACAAATACCGCTAAAGGGCGTTGGCAGCTTAACCGATGCTGACCCTATGCAGCTGAGTTTTTTAGCAGATCCGCATTATATCTCGCGCCTGGCGACAAGTCAGTCAGGCGCGGTATTGGTTACTGCACCTTATCAAGAGCAGGTACCGCCTACCTCAGTGGCGCTAGTCGTTGCAACGCCTTACTTGGCTTATGCTAGCAGTAGCCAGTTATTTGTAGCGGCTAACTCTAATACTGGTATTCATCCGACTGCTGTGATTGCAGACAGTGCCATTATAGGCAAAGATGTCAGCATTGGTCCTTACTGTGTTATTGGAGAACAGGTGCAGATTGGTATGCGTAGCCGAATTGGTGCGCATGTCGTTATCGATGCGCATACTTGTCTTGGTGCTGATGCAATAATTGAGTCTCAGGTAACCATTGCCCACAATTGTATAATAGGTGACCATGTACGGTTGCATTCGGGAGCAAGCATTGGTGCGGAAGGTTTTGGCTTTGCGCCGACGCGTGATCCAAGTGTGAGCGGCTGGGAGCGTATCGCGCAGTTAGGTCGAGTGATTATTGGTAATCATGTACGTATTGGTAGTCACACTTGTGTTGATCGCGGCGCTATTGACGATACGGTTATTGGCAATCATGTGATTATTGATAATTTGGTACAAATCGCTCACAACGTACGTATCGGTGACGGTACAGCGATTGCGGCTAAAACAGGAATTGCAGGTAGCACAATAATCGGCAAACGCTGTATTATTGGCGGCGCTGTGGGAATCAACGGTCATGTTGAGATTACTGATGATGTTACTTTATCAGGAATGACAATGGTAACAAAGTCGATCAAGGTAGCTGGTTCTTATTCTTCAGGTACTGCCGCTATGCCAACGGCAAAATGGCGACGAGCCGCTGTACGCTTTCGCCAACTTGCTAATGATTAACATTATTTAAAACAGTCGGAATATATAGGTCTTAAAATAATCTTTTATTTTGACGTTAGGATCTTTAGCTACTTTTAAGTAAAATTTTGATAAAGATTGAGTAGTCAAATATTCAAACGAGGATAACCAATAAGTTTAGGTTTTTTATCCTCAATATAACTTATTTTTTTACTATAATTAATTAGTCTGCAATTGCAGCAAGGAAGCACCTTTATGAGCGCCATTGATATTGATACGCTAACGGACGATGACATTAAAGCCCTATCTGATCAAGGTTTAACACTACCGCTAACCTACCATACTCTAAAGCATTATTTACCGCATCGTTATCCTTTTATGCTAGTAGATAAAATCACTGCCTGCAAGCCAGGTGAGTGTATTACCGGTATTAAGAACGTGACTATTAATGAAGAGTTTTTTAATGGTCATTTCCCTGATGAACCGATTATGCCGGGTGTCTTGATGGTGGAATCAATGGCGCAAGTATCAGGCGTTTTAGGATTCATCAGTGCAGGCTTAACCGCTGAAGATGGTTATTTATATCTGTTTGCAGGTGTAGATAAAGTACGCTTTAAGCGTCGTGTGATTCCAGGCGATCAGCTTATTATCCGTGCTAAAACAGTGATGCAAAGACACGGTATTTATAAGTTTGATTGTACCGTTCACGTAGAAGATGAGCTGGCTGCCAGTGCGCAAGTAATGATTGCCCGTCAAGAGCAATAGTCAGTAAATGATAGTATTGTTATAATAGCCCGTATAAATTATTGCCTTGTTTACAAATGATTCAGATAAGTGATTCGAAGATAAGGCAATAAAAGTAGAAAGATGGCTGTAATGGACATCTTTTTTTATCGTTTACCTGTATTTTATGATACCAAGGCCTGCATTATGAGTCAGATTCACCCTACAGCACTCATCTCATCGTCCGCTATAATTGATGATTCCGCGGTCGTTGGTCCGTATTGTATTATCGGTGATGAAGTGACGATTGGTGCTCATACTGTACTTCATCGCCATGTTGTGGTATCAAAAAACACGCGAATCGGGCAACATAATGAGATTTATCAGTTTGCAAGTATTGGTGAAGACTCACAAGATTTGAAATATGCAGGTGAGCTGACATGGCTAGAGATTGGCGATTATAATACCATTCGTGAAGCCTGTAGTTTTCACCGTGGTACAGCACAAGATAATGGTTTAACTAAGATTGGCAGTCATAATTTATTCATGGTGAATACTCATGTCGCCCATGACTGTGTCATTGGTGATAACAATGTATTTGCCAATAATGTCGGTATTGCTGGTCATGTGCATATTGGCAGTCATATTATCGTTGGTGGTAACTCAGGTATTCATCAGTTTTGCCGTGTTGATGACTACAGTTTAATCGGCGGTGCGAGTTTGATTTTAAAAGATGTGGCAGCCTTTACGATGGTATCGGGGAATCCTGCTCGTGCGCATGGACTTAATATTGAAGGGATGCACCGAAGAGAGTGGTCGGCTAAGACTATTGAGATTCTGCGTAAAGGATATTTAACTGTATTTAGATCTGGAATGACCACCGCGCAAGCACTTATTATATTACAAGAAGATCTGCTGTTTAAAGAGCCTAAAATTCAGCTGCTTATTGACTCTTTGCAGCAGAGCAAACGCGGTGTGGTACGGTAACTTTATATGATATTTAACTTATGTTAAGTAATCTTGTCATATAAATAAAATCTTTATAAGCCATAACTATTAGTTATGGCTTTTTGCGTTTATGGTTGCTTGACTTTTTAGGTCGCTTAGCAGAAACTGAGCGCTTATAAGATTGTAAACAATTCTTTCTTAATGTTACTTAATTTTTGCCATTATAATTTTTCTTAGATGGCGACATACTATTAATAGTCGTTTAAGGCTATCACATTGGATAGCGTTATAATATCAGACAAGAATTCACTATTAAATATTTCTTATTAAGAAAGGTAAGAGGACGGCGAAATGGCTATTAATAAACAAGATCATGCGCAGTGGAGCTCAAGCTTTGGCTTTACACTAGCAGCAGTAGGCTCAGCAGTTGGACTAGGCAATATTTGGAAGTTTCCTTATATGGTAGGAGAGAGCGGCGGTTCCGCTTTTGTTATTGCTTACTTATTCTGTATTGCGCTGGTCGGCTTTCCTATCTTGGTGGCTGAGTGGCTCATCGGTCGTCGTGGACAAAAAAATCCTATTAATACCTTTAGTGATGTAGCAGCCAGTGAAGGACTGTCGCGCAGTTGGGGCATTGTTGGTTTCACAGGTATTCTTGGAGGGTTTTTAATCCTATCGTTTTATAGTGTTATTGGTGGTTGGGCACTTAACTATATTACTAAGGCCGGCTCAGGTAGTTTTGCAGGGCAAGATAGTACAGCGGTTAGTGCAACATTTGATGGCATGCTAGCTTCAGCAAGCACATTGTCTATTTGGCATACTGTCTTTATGGTTATTACGGCGTTGATTGTTGGTGTCGGTGTAACCCGTGGTATTGAAATGACTGCTAAAGTATTAATGCCTTTATTAGGTGTTATTTTATTCGTCATTGTTGGTTATAACGTGGTAAATGGTGGCTTTATGGAAGCCGTCAATTATCTATTTGCGCCTAATTTGAGCAAAATAACGGGTGATGTGATGTTAGCCGCATTGGGTCATGCTTTCTTTACGCTATCTATTGGTATGGGTATCATGGTGGCGTATGGTTCATATTTAGGTCGTGAAGTAAATCTATTAAAAACGGCACGGACGGTAGTAATTTTAGATACTGTTATTGCCTTAGCTGCTGGTTTAGCTATTTTCCCAATTATTTTTCATAATGGTCTTGATCCTGCTTCTGGTCCTGGGCTTATCTTTGTCAGTTTGCCGATTGCTTTTGGTAGTATGACGGGCGGTGCTATTATTGGTACACTGTTCTTTTTATTAATTACCTTTGCAGCAGTAACCTCATCAATCTCTTTACTTGAGCCATCAGTTGAGCTTTTACAAGAACGTACGCCGATGAATCGCACGATGTCGACCATTGTAGCAGCTGTTGTTGTTTGGCTATTAGGAATTGCAGCGCTGTTATCCTTTAATCTATGGTCTGACTTCACTATCATGGGTAATGGGATTTTTGATATACTTGATAAAATTACCAGTAAGTTCTTACTACCATTAACGGGTCTTGCAGGCATTATCTTTCTTGGCTGGAAGATGGATCAGCGCAGTATTCAGCAAGAGCTTAATCTATCGAACGGTGCTTGGACAATATGGCAAATCATCTCTAAATTTGTCGCACCCATTGCCGTAGTTTTGGTGTTCGTGACTACCTTATTGGGTTAGACTTTATACTTAGAAAGTAGTGGAAAGTATAGTAATAAAAAGGCTTAAGAATTTCTTAAGCCTTTTTTTATGTCACAAGCAATAAGTAAGAATTAATAAAAACTAGCGTAAATGTAGCTCAGGAACGGTTTGTCCACGTTTACTATAAAACTCAGTCACAAAAGCATCAAAGTTATCTTGCTCAATGGCTTCTCTGATACCCAACATCAAGCGTTGATAATAGCGCAAGTTATGAATAGTTGCCAACTGGGCACCGAGCATCTCTTTACATTTATTCAAATGATAAAGATAAGCACGGCTAAAGTTCTGGCAAGTATAGCAATCACATTCTGGGTCTAATGGTCGCTCATCATGACGATACTGACTATTGCGAATACGTACCACACCAGCGTTATCTAAGTCGCCAGTGACAAAATAATGACCATTACGTGCATTACGAGTTGGCATTACGCAGTCAAACATATCAACACCGCGGCGTACAGCCTCAACGATATCCTCGGGCTTACCGACACCCATTAGATAGCGTGGTTTGTCCGCTGGCATGGCATCTGGCATATAGTCTAAGACTTGCATCATCTCATCTTTTGGCTCACCGACAGACAGACCACCAATCGCATAGCCGTCAAAGCCAATCCCAAGCAAACCTTCTAATGACTGCCGACGTAAATCTTCATACATGCTGCCTTGGATAATACCAAATAGAGCATTGGTACTGCCTAATTGCTTCTGCTCATCTAGGCAACGTTGTCCCCAACGAAGTGACAGCTCTAAAGATTTTTTTGCTTCATCGTGAGTGGCAGGATAGGGCGTACATTCATCAAACTGCATGACGATATCAGAGTTTAGACTGTATTGAATTTGCATTGATTTTTCGGGTGATAAAAATACTTTGGCACCATCAATGGGTGATTTAAAATGGACGCCTTCTTCGGTTATTTTACGCATCGCACCCAAGCTAAACACTTGAAAGCCACCTGAATCAGTCAAAATTGGTTTATCCCAATGCATAAATTTATGCAAACCACCAAATTTATCAATGACATCAGTACCAGGGCGTAGCCACAGGTGAAAAGTATTGCCCAAAATGATATCCGCGCCAATGGCTTCAATGTCACGTGGCAACATGCCTTTCACTGTACCGTAAGTACCGACGGGCATAAAAGCAGGCGTTTGTACATCGCCATGGTTAAGATGAACGGTACCGCGACGTGCACGCGTCTCACCACTGGCTGTTTTATGGAGTGTAAATTGCATATAATAATCGCTATCTAAGCTATGGAAATGGCGTTAATTATATCATTGCTCAGCATTTTTAGGGCGACAGATATTGACATGATCTTTAGTTCGTATTGTCCTCCTTTAAAAGCAAATACTCACTAAAAGACACAGACACTACGACCATTTGATTGGTAAAGTGAATAAATGAGTTACCGAATATAAGTTAGCTATCAAACCGTACCATATGCCTGCGGAGACAACGTATGAAAACCGCAATTTATCTATCACTCAGTTTTCTATTATTCATACCAGGAGTTGCTATGGCTACCGAAGAACCTAACTATACCATATTGGTGAAAACTGAAAACTTTGAACTGCGTCGTTATGATGCGCAAATTGTCGCGCAAACGTGGGTTACTGGTGATCAAGATGCTGCTAGTCGTCAGGGGTTCAAGACCTTAGCGGATTATATTTTTGGTAATAATAAGGCTGCAAGTGGTAACAGCAGTAAAATTAGCATGACCGCGCCTGTCATGATGCAGCCTCAAGTTGCTGATGCCAACGTTAAGAAAAGTGAGGCGTCTAAAATCGCCATGACCGCACCTGTTATGGTGAAGCAGGAGGATAATAAGTGGCGTGTTCAGTTTATTATGCCAAGTAACTACACGATGCAGACGTTACCTAAACCCAATAATCCTGATATTACTATCGCTGAATTACCAGTGAAAAATTATGCCGTGATAAAGTTCTCAGGGCTGGCTGGCATTCAAAAAGTAGAAGCTAAAACCAAAGAGCTGCAGATATGGATGCAAAGCCAAAAGTTAGTGGGAACAGCAGTTCCGGAGCTCGCACGTTATAATCCGCCATGGACGTTACCCTTTATGCGTCGTAATGAAATTATGATTGCCTATCAGAAAAAATAAATACTTTTAGTATTAAAAATGGATTAATCATAATACGACCATAAAAAAAGACAGCATCTGCTGTCTTTTTTATTGATCACTTAAAAGGTAAAATCGCTTAGCTTTTTTGCTCACGGATGATGTTTAGCATCCGGCGTAATGGTTCAGCTGCACCCCATAATAGCTGGTCGCCAACGGTAAATGCGCCCAAATACTCACCGCCCATATTAAGCTTACGCAGACGTCCTAGGGCAACGGTCAATGTACCGGTGACGGCGACTGGCGTTAAACGATTCATGGTTGCTTCTTTATCGTCTTCGACCACATCTAACCACTGGTTACCGCTATTTTTTAGCGCCGCTTCGATTTCTTCCAAAGGAATATCTTTTTTAAGCTTGATAGTTAAGCCCTGAGCATGGCAGCGCATGGCACCGACACGAACACACATACCGTCGATAGCAATGTTATTTTCTGCATTATTACCAAGGATTTTATTGGTCTCAACACCGCCTTTCCATTCTTCACGTGACTGCTTGTTTTCCAGTTGTGAGTCGATATAAGGGATTAAGCTGCCCGCTAATGGCACACCGAAGTACTGTTTAGGGAAGTCAGCTGAACGTTGCGTTTCAGCGATTTTCTTATCAATCTCAAGTATGGCACTAGCGGGATCAGCAAGCTCATCTTTGACCGCATCACGCAACACACCCATACCATTGATCAGTTCGCGCATATTGTTTGCGCCTGAGCCACTAGCCGCTTGATACGTCATCGCGCTGACCCATTCTACCCAGCCTTTATTGAACAGCTCACCGATTGCCATGAGCATGAGAGAGACCGTACAGTTACCACCGATGAAGTCTTTTTTACCATCGGCAAGTGCGCTATCAATCACGCTACGATTGACAGGGTCTAGGACGATAATACTCTCATCTTCCATACGTAGCGTACTTGCTGCATCAATCCAGTAGCCTGTCCAGCCACTATCACGTAAAGGTTGATGTACTTCTTTAGTATAGTCGCCACCTTGACATGTGATAATAGCGTCGCAAGTAGCTAGCGCTTCAATATCATGAGCATCTTTTAATTGGCTTGGACCAATGCCATCAAAACTTGGTGCAGCACCGCCGGCATTACTGGTTGAAAAAAATACGGGGGTAATGCCCGCAAAATCATTTTCTTCACGCATCCGTTGTATGAGTACTGACCCAACCATGCCGCGCCAGCCTACCAAGCCTACTGTTAAATTACTCATGAAGCCCTGTCCTTAATTTTGGTTATTTATTGTCATACCAACCGATAACAATGCCGGGAATAACGCTAAAAAGCAAGGCATTTTGCATTATTTAAGCATGGAAATACTCAATAATTACTCATATTACCCCAACTTTAAGTTATAAAGTCAAATCTACTGACTGATGAAAACGACGTCTAACTATTAGGTAGAAAAAAGTAACGATAGTGAATAATAAAAGCAATCAGCATGGATTCACAAAACAGCTATCGTGAGTGCAAAAAAATACGCTTATAGTATTCAGATAATTACTGCTATTATTGTACATCCACGCCTTCATTCAATCACCCGTTTTTACTTAACGACAGGTTAATAACATTTATGGATTCATCCCTTGTATATTATGGCGTACAGCTGCTTGCAGGACTGGTAGCTTTTTTGACGGCCTGGGGTTGGTTGCCACTTGATAATTGGTGGGTACGCGGCGTTGAATTCCCTCGTATCCAAATTTTAGTACTGGGGATTATTGCCTGGATAGGCATGCTGCTGTTTGGTGCCGAATGGCAGTTGACTCAATGGCTATTATTCATAGCACTTAGCATTACCTTACTCTTTCAGCTGCGCATGGTACTACCTTATACAATACTCTGGAAAAAGGAAGTAGAAAAAGCCCGTATCACCGCGACTAGCAGCGACGATCAACTTAAAATTATGGTCTCAAATGTTTTAGGCCCAAATAACCAGACCCAAAAGTTGGTTGATTTGGTCAATAAAGAGCAACCAGACATTCTAATTACCCTTGAAACAGATAAAAAATGGCAACATGCACTTAGCGTCATTGAACCTGATTATCCCTATATGGTTAAAGTACCACTCGATAATTTATATGGTATGCATCTCTACTCTAAGCTTGAACTTATTGATCCCGAAGTTAAATATTTGATGATTGATGATATTCCCTCAATTCATACGCAACTGCGATTAAGAAATGACTCTGTTATCTGGTTATACTGCTTACATCCGATGCCACCAAGCCCAACAGAAGCCGATAAATCGACTACGCGCGATGCTGAACTTTTAATGGTTGGTCGACATATTAAAGAGCACAATCAAAAAGCGATACTAGCAGGTGATTTAAACGATGTGGCATGGTCAAAGACCACGCGCCGCTTTCAGCGTATCTCAGGATTACTCGATCCACGTATAGGTCGGCACTTCATCAATACCTTTCATGTTGATTATCCTTTTTTGCGCTGGGCGCTTGATCATATTTTTCATAGCGCTTGTTTTACCCTTGTAGATATGAAGCGCTTGCCTTCTATTGGCTCTGACCACTTTCCAGTGCTGACGACTTTACAATACGAGCCAGAAAAAACCAGTGAACAAAAACAGAATGCGCCCACCATGGAGGCGGGAGATATTAAAGAGACAGAAAATAAGATAGCTGAAGGTAAAAAGGAAGGTTATAAAGTCTCAAAAGAACATCTGGAAGAAGAAAAAAGCTGCTAATAATAAATCGATTGTACGTTATAGTTCATAATGAATAAAATAGCGTTCTAATATTTGTAAGCAAAAGCGTACAATAAATAGAGCTTTTAACCTCTATTACTGAACTTCGGTTTGTCCTATAATACCATCATCAGCACAAGGATATACATGGAAGCAGTGTTGAGAATGTAGTCCTATGAGCAGAGATTAATCTAAGTTTATAGGAACACGTTTTATGACTTAAGATAAGTCATCATGGAAGATAGAAGAAGAACAACAACAATAATAATATGTAGCCTCAAAGCCCGAACCAATCGCCCTAGGTTCGGGCTTCTTATTTTGTATCTATTACTAATACAAAATTGTTAGTAAGAATAATAATGGTAATAAGTAAGGACTAACATTCTTTATAAAAACTGATTTTCCCAGATGACATTAAATAAAAACTGGGCACATACTATGTATGTGCCCAGTTTTTATTTAAGACTATATAACGCTATTTAGCTACTTTAGTTGTTACTCAAACACTTGAATATAAGCGCCAGCACGCAATTCTTGCAGCCAGTCTTCTTGTGCTTGCGGAGCTAGGCGCTGATATAGAGCTTGTCTTGCCATAGTACGGCGAGCTTGCTCACTCACATCATGTTGACGCGTGCCCTCAACCTTAAGAATATGCCAGCCAAATTGAGTTTTAAAGGGCGCTGAGTAATCACCAACCGCAGTCTTTTTCATCATCGCTTCAAACGGTCCTATCATGTCCGCTTCGCTGACCCAATCTAAATCGCCACCACGTCCTGCTGAGCCTGGATCATCTGAATACGTGGCTGCAAGCCCAGCAAAGTCAGCACCTTGGCGTAACTGACTGTACAAATCATTGATTTTTTGTTCAGCAAGGGCGTCAGTTTGTAGCTCATCGACTTTAATCAAAATATGACGGGTATGCCACTGCGGTACAATGGTGGTATCGCTTGATTTTTTATTAGCAAGCTTGACGATATCAATACCTTCAGGCGTCACGAGTGGGGCGCTGACGCCACCAACCGCAAGCTTAGTTATCTCACTGGCAAGCTCTGTCGGTAACGCTGAAGCTTTATGAAAGCCCATATCCCCACCTTGCAATTCGATAGGATAACTACCTTGCACACTGGCAATCGCTGCGGCCACATCCACATTATCCGCTTGCAGTTTTGTACGTAGATTCTGGGCAACTTTTAATGCCGTCGCGCGCTGGGCATCAGACAGACGACTGTAATCATCAATGTACGGCACGCGCACGTGAATGGTTTGATATTCAGTTTGGTTCAGGCGTTTGGCTTCAGGTGAGGCTAAAAAGGCATCAATATCTTGCTCGCTGATACGTACACGATTGGAAATTTGACGCTGCTGCAAGGCCTGAATAGCAGCATCTTCGATCAGCTGAGCACGAAAGGTAGCATAACTACCGGCTTTATTGCTATCTAAACGTTGTTGTAGGGCAGTAATACTATTCAGCCCTTGCGCTTGTGCAATCTGTGCTAGACGCTGATTGATCGCCGCTTCATCAGGTTTTAGTCCCATGCGATTGATAAGTGATAACTGCAGCTCGCGTAAAATAAGTGAGTTCAATACTTCCGACTGCAACTGGGGCGAGTTGCTTAACGGTTGCCCAGCGGCTTGGGCACGTGCTTGAGTTTGGGAAATCGCATCCATCAAGTCACTTTTTAAAATCGCATTGTCATTGACTAACGCCAGAATGCCGTCACTACTATTGACAGACGTTGGGCTGCTACTCGCACTTTGAGCATTTGTACTTTGCACATCTGTTTTACTTTGAGGGCTTGTGTTTTGAGTGACGGTTTTTTGATTACTCTTTGTGGTACTAGGTTTTGCAACAGCAACCTTAGCAGGCTGTTTAACCGTGGCCGCATTGGCGCTAGCGCTAAAAACAAGACCTGTGCTCATGCCAATGGCAACAAGTACAGCACGATGGGTCTGGTGTAAAGAAAAAAATCTCATGATGCTCCTCATCAATATCATTGCTTCGGGTGTCGGGTAATCAACCAAACTCACCGAACTCAAAATAATATTGTGCATAATATGGTGATGTAAATGTTCATTAGCGCTATTCACGCAAAATGTTTGGAAAAAAGCTATATATAATTTTAAAAGTAATCGAAGATTTTGCCAGTCATATGCATATGGTTTTTCTAATCGCGATATGTTTTAACAAAACCATCAATCTGCTTGTTAGTCTTTCCATGCGGTTTGTACCGGCTCAAAACCCAATACTTTATCTGACAGTAAACGCGTTAACCGACTGCTGCCACTGCCTAAGCCATTGAGTCTAATTTCTGCCATAATCGCTTGGGTCGGTTTGTCATTCACATTTAAGTCATTGTAATAACGGCGACCGTAAACCGCAAAGCCAAAGCAGCAATCTTCATAATCAATACCGACCAATGAGTCGAGTACCTTGTTATCGCGGTAATCATATTGCCCTTGCGCCAGTACCCGCCAATTATTATTGACTGGGAAAATAGCGGATGCAGTCAGTGCGGATAGTGGCAACTGATTGGTATTATCATCCAGCTGGCGTTTGACAAAGCCCACGTTAAATAAACTGTTTTCTGAGGGCTGATAGCGCAGCTCAGTAGTAATAAAGTTTAAATCATAACTATTATTAAAGGCACCACTCACATCGACCCAGACGTTGTTATAAGGTTGTGCGCTGGCGTTCCATACCATGCCAGAAGAAGAGGAATTAAAGACTGGCTTTTGGTCTTCTAAGGTAACGCGTCCATCATTGATATAAAATTGCTCTGCAATGCTACCATCGAAACGTGTCACGCCCGTTGCGTCGATGTAACGATAGTTAATCCCTGGGGTAAAGGCATGCAAATCTTGCAGGCGATCATGACCTAAGAACCAGCTGTCCGAAAATAGCTGCTCATAGTTAATAGAAGCAATACGGGTGTTAAAGTTAGGGATATCGTTTTGGTCTTCGTAAGGTGAATAGGTATATTTTAAGCGCGGGCTAAGCAGCTGATAACCACCCATTGTGTCATCAAACGCGCCAAACGGCGAGCCGGGACGGTAGAAGTACAAACCGGCATCAATACTGGCTTGTGGTACAAATACAGATTGATTGCCATCTTCTTTATTCAGCTCATTGTCCTCTAAGCTGTCTTGGTCATACGAGGTATATAAATGCTGGAGACTCAGAGTAGGTTTAACATAACCCCACGCTGATTCTATAGGGTATGCGGCGCTTAGCTTATTATAAACTCGTATGCCACTTTTTTCATCTTCTGAGCCATCATCGATAGACTTTTTAAAGTAAGCTGAATCATGAACACCCGTAATATCGAATTTCTCTGCCCACGGTAGACGATAATTTAAAGTTAGCTGCGGCAAACGTGAATAGGGCTTGTCTTTGTCTTGAAGGGCATCTCCTTCATTGGTAAAGGCATCAAGGGTCTGGAATGTTTCTACTTTTAGCTCACCATCGACATAGTCATTATAATAACTTAGACGGGCGCGACGAGGCAGGTTTAAAGTATTATCAGATAACCCCAACGTATCAAAATCATTTAGATAATCAGAGTCGGAGACATAGCTGTATTTTGCATCGCCACTCAGGCGCGGAATACTCTTAGAAGCCCAGTAATGATCATAAAAGAAGCTGCTACGATTTTCGCCATCATACTCTTTATCGCTTGGCAAATACGAGCCATTAAAAATGCCTTCACCGTAGTTTTCGGTTAAATAGCGGAACTCACCGGATAGCATCGGATTACGATTGGTATAAATGTGAGTGTTAATCGTCGCATCGTAGTTGGGCGCTAAATTTAGGTAATAGGGAATGTCGACTTCAAGCCCACTTTCACTACCGATACTGGCACTGGGTAACAAAAATCCGCTGCTGCGACGACTGTCGATCGGGAAGTTAAAATAGGGCAGGTAAAAGACGGGAATATCGGCAATACGAAAGGTGGTATCGTAGGCTTTGCCACGGCCAGTATCGGTATCTAAGTCGATACTTTTGGCTTCTAATTGCCATTTACGATCTGTGGGCGGACAAGTGCTAAACATCACATTGTCCAGCTCGTATTGGCTTTCGTTAGGGCGATTTAGACGTTTAGCATAGCCGTGCGCTTGTAATGGCACGCTCGCAAAAGCCACGCCATAAGCAGTCGATTGCCCCGTCTCTGTACTATAAGCTAGACTGTCGGCGACGCCAATTAAACCGCCTTGTGAGGTCTTTTCAGCGAGTGATGTATTGCGACTACCGCGTGCATCTTGGTTGGTATTTAATCTGCTATTTAAGTTGCCATTGGTATTATTATCAACCGCTTGATTGGTAAATAGGACTTTACCTTGCGCACCAGCAACGCCAGTTGTGAGATCTAAAACAATTTTCTCCGCTTCAATGTGCTGAGAGCCTTGGTCAATAATTACGTTACCGGACAGCTCGGCATAATCAACATTATCATAATAGCCGTAATCTGACTCCGCAAATAGAGGTGCTTGATTATTAGGAATGCCGTTTAGAGTGGGGGCAGGTTGTCCGTTCTCGTTAATGGCACGCTGATAATTAGGATTACTGTTAGGATAAATCCATTGACCCTCACAGCGCTGGGCGCTATCTATCGAGCTGGCTGTAAATTTAGGTAGTAGGTTTAAAGTAGTACCTGTCTTTGGAATAGTCTGTGCATTATTTAAATTATTGTTAGTGTTGCTATTACTAGCCTCTTGTTGACCGTTACCAGTGTCATTTTTATTTGGTTTTAAATCATAAAATTCTGCTAAGCGCGTCAGGCTTTCTTGGATACTCTGATCGCTAACATCAATTCGGGTATTATCAATCGCAGGATCGGATGCTGCCCCTTGTGCCAATCGCGTTTTTCTACGCTTGGTTTGGTTGTCATTATTGGCAGATAGTAGTTTTGGAGTGACGTTGTCAACTATATTCTGGCGAGTCGCTATTTTATTATCAGGAGTTGAGTTAGCAGTATTATTCGTGTTTAAAAGCGGTTCAGCATTATCTTCATCTCGCTCATTAATAGCAGTAATATTCTCTGAAGTCATATCATTATCAATTTCAGAGCTAACGTTGGATTCAAAGTTAGTATCAAAATTAGCAGCACCACTATTGTCCTCATTCTTAACGGCTGTTAAGGGGAGGCTGGCTTGAGACGTATTAGGCTGAACGGCAGCAGCTTTACTTTTTGCTACACCCTTACTGGGCGTTATAACCGACTGGCTCGTTTTTATGTCGATGCTGGCTTGGGCACTGATTGCTGTGACGCCAGTCAAGCTTAAGGCACCAAATAAAATCAAACGGATGCTTTGGTAAAGCGGAGAATATAACAAGGGCACACCTATGATTGCAGAGCCTAATAAAATGCGTTGGGAGCTTGCTTCATGCACTATTATGACAATACATAAACGTGATAATAGCAAAACAATGATACCAAACCGCAAGCGTACGAGCATAATCTGGAAAATAATAATAACTGACTATTACTTTTAAATGCTGGTTAATAACTTTGCGATGAAAAAGAACATTCATCTGCTTATCTTAATATAATACTGATATCTAACCTTATTAAGCACTATGTTTACATAGCTTAATAAGACATACTCACACAAAGCTGGCAAGATGTTAATCGATAATACATTGACTCTAAATAGGCATGAGCGCCTAAAAAGGGAGTTATCTGACCACTAGTAATGACTTATCATAGTCAAAAAAAGTCAAATCAGCTACACTATTCAATAAAATTTATCACTAAGCAGTGCGTTTGTATCCCTTTATCTCTATAAGCCAAGCTTTAATAGGGTATCAGATGAATAAAAAATACCAAACTACTGGCATGATGGGCTATTTTACCAAGTATTTGTTCAATTTATTATCTTTTTAGTGATTGACCTTTCTTTTCTCTTTTGCGATGCCTCCTATGACTGATCAAACCTTACCAGCGCCTGACGTAACTACCGACTTTACTGACCTGCGTGAGCAACAATTACAAAGTTGGTTAGCGCAAATTTTTGTGGATCAACCATTCACCCTTGAGAGTTTACCGGGCGACGCTAGTGCTCGTCGTTACCACCGTATTCAATTAGTAGGTAACCATACAGATGAGGTGACAAAAACAGCGCGTTATATTGTCATGGATTCAGCTGACGAGCAAGACGCGATGCAGCAGTTTATCACTGTGGCAAAGCTGATGTCGCAAGCGATAAATGTACCAGAACTTATCGCCCAAGATATTGAAAAAGGCTTTTTAGTATTGCAAGATTTTGGTGCAGTAGAGTTTGCTCATTTATTGGTTGGTGCTACTCCAGCGCAAGTAAATGAGTACTATCAATCAGCGATGGAGACCTTAGTTGCGCTACAACAAATACCGGTAGAGACAGCAAGATCTCAGTATCAACTGCCTGATTATGATGCCGCGATGCTCAACCGTGAAATGGACTTATTTAGCGAGTGGTTTATTCCGCATATTGGCGTGACACTTGATACAAGCTTGTGGGAAAATCTAAAATCAGCCTTGATAGAGGAAATTTTATTACAACCGCAAGTCATCGTTCATCGTGATTATCATAGCCGCAATCTTATGCAGGATCAGGCAGACAATGCGCGTTTAGGGGTGATTGATTTTCAAGATGCGGTGATTGGCGCGCACAGTTATGATTTGGTATCACTGCTGCGTGATGCTTATGTTGAATGGCCAGAGCCAAAAGTCATGCAGTGGATTCATGACTTTTGGCAGTTGCAAAAACAAGCTGGACTAATAACGACAGACAGTGCTAAGCAATTTGAAAGTCAGGTCAATATTATGGGCGTTCAGCGACATCTGAAAGTGCTCGGTATTTTTATCAGGCTTTATAAGCGCGATGGTAAAAACCGCTATCTAGCTGATATTCCTAAAGTCATGCGTGACTTTCTGTTTGAGTTAGATTGGCTAAGCAGTCAAATAAACACGCAAGGCAATGCGTGCCTGCAACAAGCTGTATTGCTATTTAATGAATGGGTAAGAGATAATGTATTGCCTGCTTATCAAACCAAATTTGTGCAACAATATATTTAATACTATTGATAAACATTAGCCTCGTATGAATGTCGTTAAAACTAAGGAATATCCATGTCGGTAATAACACAAGCTATGATTTTGGCAGCAGGTAAGGGCACGCGACTGCGTCCATTGACCCTTGAAACGCCAAAACCATTGGTGGAAGTGGGTGGTCAGCCGCTTATCGTTTGGCATATTAAAGCGCTCGAAGCCGCTGGTATTACTGATATTACGATCAATGCCTCTTGGCTGGCTGATAAGTTAATAGATACGCTAGGCGATGGCTCACAGTTTGGCGTACAGTTGCATTGGTCGCTTGAAGAAGATGAGCCGTTAGAGACAGCTGGTGGTATTTTTCAAGCGCTACAAACCAGAAAATTGCAAGATGCGCCATTTATTTTGGTCAACTCTGACGTGTGGACGATGTTTGATTTTACTAAGCTAACCACTTATAAGCTAGGCGCAGACCAGCGTGCACATTTATTATTAATTGATAATCCCGAGCACAATAATAGTGGCGACTTTGCCGTTAATAATGGTTTGGCAGGCGAGCAAGCGATTGGTGATGCTGGTAAATATACCTTTGCTGGTATTAGTGTTATGTCGCCGCGGCTGGTTGATGGATTGGTAACAGGACAGGCTGCTGCTTTAGCGCCTTTACTCAAGCAGGCGATGTTAAAATTTCAAGTGACCGCAGAAGTCATAACGGATAATTGGATTGATGTAGGAACGCCTGAGCGTCTGGAACAAGTAAATAGCTTTATAAAAAATAAAGGTGTAGGTATTCATCGCGGTGCGTAATTTATAATACTTGGTTCATAATAAGTTATGTCGTTATTTAAAAATATAGTAATAATAAACACCAATAAAAAACCGCAGCGCTAATAAGATTAGGACTGCGGTTTTTTTAATAATAGCTAGCGAGATAAATACTTATACGCCCATTGCCAATTTAATCAGCTGCGCAATGGTAAAGATTGTCAAAAAACCCGCGATATATAAGCCAATAAACCATGCCCATTGCGATTGTTTTTTACTAAGGTTTCTCATATCTTTCTCCTGAAAACTTAGGATTTAAAATACTTCTTAATACATATGCTCATGATCAGTTTTACCTTTAAACGTATAATAGGCAAATGCGGTATAGCTCAAAATAATTGGTAGCATAATGCCTGCGCCAATCAACATAAATGATAGCGAAGTATCCGCTGCTGCTGCTTCATAAATCGTCATTTGATACGGCACAATATACGGGAATAATGCAAAACACACACCAATATAACCCATCAAGAATAACGCGACAGTCAACAAAAACGGACGATATTCACGCTCGCCACTTAAGTCTTTACGCATCAAGAAAAATAATGCCACGACAATAATTGGCATCGGTGCAAGGTACAATAACCCTGGGAAACTAAACCAGCCTTCCAGCGCATTAATATCTGAGAAATACATAAAGGCAGTGACCACAATCATCGCTACTACCAGCGCTGACAGCATCCAACCAGAAACTTTACGTGCCCAAACTTGTAATTTATGCTCAGTCTTAATAATCAACCACGTTGAGCCAAGTAGTGCATAACCGATAATCAGGGCAATACCACAAACCACAGAGAATGGCGTGAGCCAGTCAAAAGGACCGCCACTGTATAAGCGATTGCTCGCCTCAAGTCCTTGTACCAAAGCGCCTAGCATAATGCCTTGGAAAAAAGTAGCGACCACCGAGCCGATAAAAAAGAAGGTATCCCAAACATAACGGCGCGATGATGATTTGAAACGGAACTCAAATGCCACGCCGCGCATAATGAGACCAAACAGCATAAAGGTAACTGGCAGATACAGCCCAGTCATAATAATGCCATAAGCCACGGGGAAAGCGGCGAATAAGCCGCCACCGCCCAAGACCAGCCACGTCTCATTGCCATCCCAGAAAGGAGCGATAGAGTTCATCATGCGACTACGGTTTTTGTCCGAGCCTGCAAAGGGGAACAAAATACCGCATCCCAAATCAAAGCCATCAAGTAATACATAGACGAAGACGGATAAGGCGATTAAGCCACCCCAAATGAGGGGTAAATCTAATATATGACCAAAGTTAAACATTAGCGCAAACCTCCATCTTCGACGTCATTGGCAGGTTTATCAAGATCTTGTGTTGAATTGTCTTCAGCTGAGTTTTGTTCCATATTCTCATTTGGATTGCTATCACCACTTAGCGTGCGACCTTGACCTTCAGTGATCGAGTGCTCATAGAAATTATCATCAGCAGGGTTTTCATAGGGCTGTGGACCTTTAGCAATCAAGCTTAGGATATAAAAACTGCCTGCGCCAAATACAAAAACATATAATACGATAAAGCCAATCAGTGTCGTTGCGACTTGTTGGGCGGCAACTGGAGACATGCTTTCAGCCGTTCGAATCACGCCATAAACCGTCCACGGCTGTCGTCCTGTTTCAGTGACGAACCAACCGGCAAGCAGGGCGATAAAACCCATAGGTGTCATCATCATCCACAAGCGGTGAAACCAAACACTATCAGAATTAAATTGCTGTTTTTTAAAGTATTTATACAGACTGAATAGTCCAACCAATACCATGAGCATACCAATAGCAACCATGATACGAAACGCCCAAAAGACAATGGGAACGAATGGTCGATCTTCTGGTGCCCAGTTTTTAAGCCCTTTCACTTCTTTATCAAATGAGTGGGTTAAAATTAAACCTGATACATAAGGTATTTTAATTTCAAAGTGGTTCTTTTCCGCTTTTTGGTCTGGAATGCCAAATAAGACTAATGGCGCACCGCGTTCGTTTTCCCAAAGCCCTTCCATCGCTGCGACTTTGACAGGCTGATGCTCTAGCGTATTAAGTCCATGCATATCGCCAATCAGTACTTGTGCTGGCGCGACAAAAATTGCCATCACCATTGCCATACCTAACATAACGCGACCATGTTTGCGGTGTTCGACATGTTTTTTGGACTGAAGGTAATAAGCACCTATACCACCGATAACAAAGGCAGTCGTTAAAAATGCTGCTGTCATCATATGCGCATAGCGGTAAGGGAATGATGGGTTAAAGATAATTTCTAACCAATTGGTTGGATAAAGCAGACCATCAGCGCCAACCATAAAGCCCTGTGGCGTTTGCATAAAACTGTTAGCCGCTAGAATCCAAAAACCTGATATGAGCGTACCAACCGCAACAATCGCTGTCGCGGCAAGGTGCATACGCTTGCTAACGCGTCCCCAACCAAAGAGCATGATACCTAAAAATGACGCTTCTAAGAAGAAGGCTGTCAATACTTCATAGGCGAGAAGTGGACCTAATACGTTCCCCGCTTTATCGGAGAATACTGCCCAGTTGGTGCCGAATTGGTAGGACATTACCACACCTGATACCACGCCCATTCCAAACACCACGGCAAATATTTTTACCCAATGTTTATACACTTCGGCATATATAGGCTCGCCGGTTTTAAGCCAGCGAAACTCTAATACGGTTAGAAAGCTGGCAAGTCCGATAGAAAAGGCGGGAAAGACAATATGCCATGAGATAACAAAAGCGAACTGGATACGCGCAAGCATCAGCGCATCAAGCTGGTCAATCATAAACGTAGCGAACATAAGCGGTTACCCTTATCTGTTAGCTGACTGGCGCTATACTCCATGATACGCTCAGGTAACTGTCCGTAACTGCCAATCAATCAAGGCAATAGGCTACGGTCAATAGCCAGTTATTTAGCTGTAAATGTGGGTTAGCTAAAGGCAATTGGTTGAACGACTATTTAGCTAAATTGAATAATTTATATCCATATAAACCATCAAACATTTATTTATAAAATTAAAATAGGCTTCAATCAGAAGTCAATATATTATGCGCCACCCTATGTACACACGCAAGCTGACTCTAATAAACAATTCATACCTATCAGTCATAATTTTAATTCATTGATGTTTAAAATTAACGATAAGTATTTACTCATAGCAATGTTATTGTTTAATTTTGTTTACTAATCGTAAAGGACGGTTATTATCATGTTTTTGTTAAAATTCAGTCTTTATTATTAAGATACATTACAGTTTTAAAACAATTTTTAACGTGCGATTTGCTTATAAATTTATGTTTGTGACTGGTATATATTATTGTAATATCCTTGTAAGGCTTATTTGTTTAGAGATGTTTGGTTTTGCGAGTGTTTGTAACTTGCATCTATGACCTATAACCTTATTCCTTTTCTGTAATGAAATATGTCGTCACAAAAGAGGGATAAGGTTAATTTATGGAGGAGTGTGGGTTATTGACGAGATTAAATTAAGGTAAGATTTGTTGTTGCAGCTGTTTATGTAAAATGCGACGTAAAGTAAGAATGGTTTGTGGATTGGCTTGGATACTATGACCGCCGCTAATAATCGTTTCTGACGCTGCACCATCAAGGTGGGCGCTGGTATAAGGGACGATGCCATCTGATAGTCGTTCAGTGAGCGCTTGACTGATATCTTCATTCACCGTCACTGCTGCAACGAGTGGCTCATTTTCATTATCTTTGTTATCTACTTCTAATGCTTTGGACAAATCAATCTTTGCGCCATTTGGCTGCATTTGTGCCAAACCTTTGGTGATATCTGAGTCATTATTAGCAATAATGGAATGAAAAGTAATGCGCTTATTAATATTAATATCTTTAGTAAGCTGAATAAAAGAAGATTTATTGCTTAATTGACTGGCGCCATTTTGCAGATACAACGCGCCTAACGGATTGTTTGCCAAGTCACCTTGAGTGGCAATGGTTGCCAAATTATCCGTAACGGTTTTAATCACACTTAGTGGTAAATAGATGACGCGACGAATAGCACGAGTAAACCAACGATCCGCATAATCCGTACCTCGAAAGGGCGCGGATAAAAATACGGCGGTATCGACTTGTGGCAAGGTTTGCAATTTAAAACGCATACTCAGCTCATCATTACCAAACGCTTGGGTAAGGCTTCTAGCAATTTCGCGCTTACTGGCATTGGTGAATAAATCCTTGTCCTCAAGCACACTTAGTTTATTGGCTAAATTATCATCAGAGAGCATCATGCGCGTAATGATAGCGCCCATACTATGACTGATAATCACACTGTTTTTGCTGGCGCGATTTTGTCCACTCGGGTCGGTTTGCTGATAGGTTGCGGTCAGTAATTTTTGAATTTGATATCGATTTTCTAAAATTGGCAAATTGGTGGGATAAAATATTTGCCACACTTGATAATTGTCACGCAGCTTATCGTCATTAAAAATATCGTTGGTCAAGTTAACCCACGTTGCCGGGCTAGAGGCGAGACCATGTATCATAATCAGTACGCGCTTATTGGGGTCATAAGGTTCAAGCATAAATAGTTTCGGTAAGCTGGCTTCTTGCCGGCGCGTTAATAAATTTAAATAACCGACTCCATCGAGCTGATTTTCTGCCAGCCAGAGCCCGTATCCAGCCGAAAAATTAGCAGCCAATTGATAATTATCACCTAAAATATTCACGCTTTCACTACGGTAAGGATTATAAAGGTGAATATCAAGCTGCCGACTGCCAAGCACATCAAGTACGCTTTCACCGTCAGGGATAATCAAGCCAGTCATTAATAAATGCCCGGTTGGATAAATGCGGGCGGTGGTCTCGCTATCATCCATACTGCCATTGCTTGCAGCTTTAGATAATTTGCCTGACAGTGACGACACCAATAATTGCCGTATGGTCGTGGTATAGCGATCGTCAAGTGAGGCGACCAAACTGACCCCAAGACCAGGACGTTTACTAATAGAGTTTAGCCCTGATAATCGCAGATCATAGGTTGAGACCAAATCGTCTAAGGCTGACGCTTGTTTTTGTGCGTTTTGTAAATAGTTGTTTTCATTGGGTAAATGTATATTGAGCTGATAATTGTACACTTCCATGGTCATGACTTTGATTTGATCAGTAGGCTTACCACGCAGTGCGGTCTCATTAGCAATCGTAGCCTGAGCACTGTTATCTAGCGTCTTGACAGGCGGCAAATACGCCACCTTTATATTTGCAGTTTTGCCCAGCATTTTATTATTATTGTCTTTGGATTCATATAACTGAGTAATGACATCATTACTGGCAGCGTTATAAATATCTTGAGTTTGAATATCAAGGTCATTAGGAATGCGATTTGGCTTCTGACTTCTGGCTTCTTTTGCCTCAGCGCCATCAAAATCGTGGTCCAATCGATCATAGAATAAATAGGTATAGCTGGATTTAATCGCATCAAACAATCGCGCTTGATAAGCATTAATACATACTTCCGTATTTTGCCGCTGAGTCTCAGTTTGAGTTTGAGTTAAACTGGCGTTGGCGTAATAAGGGTCAATCGGTGGACGCGCCAGTGCATCACGGCAGTGCGGCGTGATCGCTAATTGCTTGGCTTTGGCATAATGCAGCTCAGCAAAAATAGCGAGTGCCGAGCGGTAATGCTTATTGAGCATACTATCAGTAAGCTGATCTAAGCATAAATCAAATTGCTGCAAACAGGCTTGCTCATTAAGACCTGCTGATAACAATGTCGATGCCGTATCACTACTGAGCGAGTTCCCAGTGACAATGTTACCGCGCTGAGCCGCGATGGTTTTTGAAGAGGCTTGCTTATTCACAGAGACCGTACTACAAGCAGACAACACTAAAGCCATTGCTACGATTAAGAGCATAGCAATAATTATATTTGGCTTAGTAGAGGTAGCTGCAATTATAGTTGTGACACGGCGGACAGATGCCATAAGAGTCTCAATAAAGGGTAGTAAAGAGGAGATAGAATAGTTTAAACCTAAAAACATCTAAATTTTAAAAAAGCAGGTATAAAAAAGAGTAAATACAAAAAAGCGCCATCGTTTTATGAGTATATATTACCTCAAAAAAAAATGGCGCTTACATGGTGTTTTTGCTTAGCGTTAACACTATTTAGTCTTAACGTTATGTGCTTAAAATACTACCCATTATAAAATTGCTATTTATGTCGCAGGTTTGGCACTGGTATTGGTGGATAAATCCCAAATATAATATTTACCATCTTCAACCAATTTAATCTGCTGAGGAATAATAACATTGTCTGGATTTTGTTTTTCAAGACGGCGCAAACGATCTAAAGCTTGGCTACGACGATCACTTAATAAGTCTGACTGTGCCAAACTTTGCTCTGCTTCTGTATAGCCAAGCGCAACTGCACGATCAAGATACTTTTGCCCTTCTTTAAATCCGCCGCCTTCTGAGAGCATCATACCGTAAAGGAAATTCGCTTCACCACTATTAGGGTTGATTTTGATAGCTCGGTCAATATGTTTGCCACCTCGCACCGTATAATCAGAACCTAAATCTAAGTTACGTCCCATACCATTTAACTTAGCGGCACGTAACAGCACGTCATATGAAGCATCTGACGCACTAGCATAAGGCTCAATCCAATCGGTCAATACTTTAATTTTTTCACGAGCAGTATGGCGCTGAGTACGGTTAGGAAAGTTTGGTGGATAATGACGGGCATGTGGAGAGGTGTCTTTAATAAAGTCATCAAGCAAGCTGACATCCAGTTTTTCGATATCAGAGTTACGTTTTTGCGCAACGATAATGGTTGGCACAAAGCTGACATTGGCGATGCTAGCTTGTGGCACTGGAATATTACCCAATTGACTGTTTCTAATATCATTACCCGCTTGGGTGCCAACGTTTGCATTATTTACGCTAGTAGCAGGCGCTGACTGTACTGTTGAACCTTTGGTTGGTTTTTGAGCAAAAACGATAGGCAATGGCTTAAGGACTGTTACCTTTGGTGCATACGCAATGTCATCAGCGGCAGCGTCAACTGAAGCAGTACCTTCAATAGCGGTATCTACTGTCTCAGGTGTACTGACTGCAGTAGCAGAAGAAACAGAACCAGCACGGCGAACCACACGTTTGCTAGAGTCAATCGCGCTTGGCACTGTGCTGGTTGCCGTTGTTACGGCTGAGGCTGACGTGTCATCGGCAGCAGTGGCTGGTACAGCAAACATCATAGAGCAAGCGGCTGCTAAAGCGGTAACAGTAGCAATCTTATGCGATTTTTTAAGGGAGGTAGGCTGGTTAATGGTTTTCATAAAAATAATTACCTTTATATTGATGTGATTAACTTGATGTAAATAATAGAATGTAATTAGTGGTATACATTAAACTCAATAAACGAGTGCTGTCACCGAGAAGCTGGAAAAACGGTACAATTTTGATGGCTTTAGTGACCTTAACAAATGCGTGCCAATATTCGCAAGTATCTGTTAAGTGAATATCATTAAATAATTGTCATTAAATAATTGTCATTAAATAGAATCTATTAATAGGTGGCTTGCTCTATATTGAATATAGCTTATAAGTAAAATGTTATAAATGATAAGCCGTGGCTTTCATGACGTTTGCCATCCAGCGCATGGTATGGCGAACCGGCGCAGATAAAGTTATACCGCCATTATTCAATGCCAATTCACGGTGATGTAACTCTTCAATATCCATTTGTGCAAGTATCTCGCGTGAGCGTATATCCTGTACGGGCAGTTGCCCAATATGATCTTGTAAATGTTCGCTGACTTGCGCTTCTGTTTCTGCCACGAACCCTAAGCTAAACTCATTAGAAATCGTGCCCGCTACCGCCCCAAGTCCAAAGGACATCGCATACCATAATGGCGTAAAGAGACTTGGATGGCTACTAAGCTCACGCAACCGAATCTCACACCATACCAAGTGATCAACCTCTTCTTGAGCAGAGTGTTGCATGTCTTGCTTGACCTTATCATCTTTAGCACTAAATGCCTGACCATGATATAAGCCTTGCGCGCACACTTCTCCGGTATGGTTGATACGCATCAGACCAGCCACATGGCGCGCTTCTGTGATACTTAGTTTCGGAATAATATCAGTACTGACAGGCAGTGGACGGGTGCTTGGATTTGAATGCGGGACAATCGCCCGCAGCGCTCTATCGACGCCCAATAACCAATGATCTGTCGTTGACAAGGAACGCAGCGCCATAGTTAGCTCCTAACTAAAATAATATCTGATAATAGCAATAATAAGAAAAACGAGATGGATATAATGAAAACAATAGTCACAGTATTTATAGAAAATAAAATTATATAAAACTATCGCTATTTTTAAACATGCTCAGATAACCGAAGCAACGATAATCCCTAATTTTGCTCTACTATAACAAACAATCTGAAATATCGGCATAAGAATTGTCAGCATACCTACCATTTAACTGACACGTCTGTAACTGAATGTCATACAACGTGCTATCATTTTAGGACAAGGCTAATTACCACCAATTACCCATCTTGCGTTTCCATAGTTGCTCGCCCGATATGCGTTGTTAACTTAACATATAAAAATAAACCAAAGACAATATTCAGTATTCCCGTTACTAAAAATAGTTGTGGCAATGACATCTTCAAGCTGTTCAATATTACAATCGCAAAGATAGCAGAGCCAACCATAAATATCGCATTGAAAATATTGTTTGCGCCGACAATACGCGCACGGTGACTTTTGGGTGCATAAGCCTGCATCGATGCATATAAAGGCACGATATATAAGCCACCACTAAAGCCTAAAAAGAATAAATCGGCGAATACTCGCACCGTACCAGGCATGGTAGAGAGCTGCCCGATGCCTAATAACGAATTCTGACTTATATCAATCGTCAGTCCTGATAGCGAGAAGTACAAGTCAATGGCAAAAATACTTAAGCCTGCTATGCCAAAAGGTAGTAGCTTTATACTGACCTGGTTTTTTGTCAATGTTTTGCATAACAATGAACCGATAGAGACGCCCACTGAAAATAAGGTAAGTAAGAAAATAACCACAGACTCATCGCCATGCAAAATCACTTTACTAAATTCAGGGGTTTGCGTTAAAAACGTTGCGCCATAAAACCAAAACCAGCTATTACCTAGAATCACAAAGAACAAAAAGGGCAGCGAATATAAGTAACGCACCGCTGACATACTGGTGGTAAAAATATTCCAATTAATCTTTAAGCTTGGCTGCATCGCTGGCATGTCAGGAATAGCGCGTGACGTGAGGTAGCCCAATACAGCCACTATTAATACCACGCCACTAATCCAGTACAGCGATTGGTGCAGCTGTGTCAGTACGCCAGCAATAATCATACCAAGCAAAATTGCCAGCGAAGTACCCATTTGGAACAAACCATTGGCACCGACCAACTCATTTTTTTTCATCGCTTGGGGCAAATACGCATACTTAATAGGACCAAAAAATGTTGATTGCGTCCCCATCAAAAATAAAGCAACGAATAACAAGGCATACCATTCAAAGACGAAACCAACGGCAGCAATCACCATAATGGACAGTTCTAACAGTTTGGTAAAACGGGTTAATTGAGACTTTTCATACTTATCTGCCAGTTGTCCTGCCAAAGCTGAGAATAAAAAATAGGGCAAAATAAATAACATTGCCGCTAAATTATTTAAGATACTTACTGCCACCCCAAGCTGACTGGCGGCGGTATATGTGAGCACCAGTATCAGTGCCTGCTTAAAAATATTGTCATTAAAAGCGCCTAAAAACTGGGTAAAAAACATGGCGCTAAAACGGCGACGCTTGAATAGTTGAAACTGGTTTGCCATGAGGGCTCCTGCAAGCGGACAAGATTAATTAGGATTAAGAAAATAATAAAACGATGAATGAAATGAAAGTTGATTTAAACAAATATAAGATTAGATGAGAGTTCTAAATATGATTTTTTGAGCATTGCTTTATTAATGTCAGTGTCAGTGTTTGCCTATGGTGTGTCGCAATAACGGCTGTGATAACAGCATCAATAACACAGCGCAGCAGAAACGTATCATTACTTAACATACGCTTTACAGACCTTAGACCGTATAATAGCAAGGCTGTGCCAGAAATACATGCGTTAGACCTATGATTTAGCTCTTATCTCAGTTATGATTTATAGATTTTATGCGTCTATTTTAACCCCATGCTACAACATGATTCATCGGTAACTTACGATACCGTATGACATGATAGGAAAAAGTGCTCATGAGCTGTTCGCCTTTACCACAACCTTATCAGCAATCTGGCTTATCGCCATTATCTTATTTTAAAGATGAGAATAGAAATCGCGTGCGACAAGGTTATTATGCGTATCCACGCTGCTATTTTGCTCGGACAGCATTATTTACTGCTATTACCAGTAGTAGCATGGTTGGGTTTGGCGTGGCGCCAGCTATGGCAGCTGAAGCTGGCATGCTAGCTGATAGTCGTCAAGATAGCTTATTAGTCGATAGCTCAGCAACAGATAGTACCCAAGTAGATAGAACTCAGCTTGATACTACCCTTGATGCGTTACGACTAAAAAAGGCTGTGGAACAAGGCATTATTGAACCCTCAATATTAGAAGACTATAGCGCACAAAACTTTGGAGAGGGTACTAAGAAAAAAGGTGCTAAAAAGTCGCCCAAAAATCAAGAACAAGATTCTCCTCAAAAAACGTTAAGTTCATTTGATAATAACTTGCATCAACAAGCACTCAATGTACAGCAGCAAGGTTATCAGATGATGACGCCTGCTCAAATTGAGCGTGAGCTTGCAGCGGTCAATAGCGCCACTAGGCAACGTGGTAATGATAGTAGCAATAATAACGGTTTTGATGCCCCGATTGCCACATTAAATGGAAGCTCGCCGCCTATTGGGTTCGATGTAACCCTTGATTCTGCCAACCTGCCAGCACCCACTAATCTTGAAACCCTACACTCTAATGAAAGTGCGCTGACACGTGCAGACAATGAGATAATGGCGCGTCCTGTTGATGTCAGTGATTCGGTGTCGAGCGGACAGGTGGATGCCAGTCACGATGTCTTACAGCAGCCTGATGCGCTTCGTGCATTAGCGGAGCAAAATCGTAAGCCAGCTCCTGAGCAATCCACCGCTGTCCCAGATAAAGCATTAAATCCAGAAGATTATCTACCAGGTTATCAGCCAGCAACGGGAACTCAAGCCATCGTTGGTAGCATGGTTGATGCGTCAAAACCTAAGCCACGTGCCCGTAGTAAGGGTAGCTTTATTAAACGTGCGTACAATCGTCTATTTAATGGTGGTTACAAGGCGCTACCGCATATTGAAACGACGGTTTATTTGCAACAAAGTATCCCTAACGCAGCCCCAAAGCTTATCAAAGCCGATAGTAGTATGCAGCCAATTAATAATATTAAAGCGGCGCTCGATGACACCACGGTACAGTCGGTGATGGACTTTACCGCCGCCTTACCACGCTTGCGCCAGATAGCGCTCGATGCGGCAAAAGCGGTCGGTTATTATGATGTTACTCTGCGCTTAAGCCAACCTAACAGCGATTCGATTGATGTAATTATTGAAAAGCTTGGCGAGCCTGTCCGTGTTGAGAGCAGCATTGTTGATATTCGTGGCAAGGGTAGTGAACAAGAAGAATTCACCACACTTGCGCAAACTCTACTTCCAAAAGAGGGAGAAGTCTTTAATCATGGTATTTATAAAGACAGCAAGGCGGCTCTTGAATCTCTAAGCAGTACTTATGGCTACTTCGATCAATATTGGCTCAATAAATCAGTCGAGATTATCTTACCTGACAATATTGCAGATATATCGCTGGTCTATAATACGGGCGATCGTTATCAATTCGATGATGTGGTGTTTTTCACCTATGACAAAGCATCGGGGACATTGACCACCGATCCTGAAAAATTACCGGTTGAAACGTCCTTATTGCGTCAGCTTTATGACTTTAATGCAGGTGACCCTTTCTACCGTCCTGACATTACCAAATTTACTAATGATTTATCTGCTACCCGTTACTTTAATACCGTTAACGTTGAAACCATTCTGCCACCTGACGAGCTCAGCGCTACCGCAACTTTAGCCTTTGATAATGCACCAGTTGAGGAAGGGGAGTCGCGCAATAGTGATGATATTGATAGCGACCGTGGCTTAGACAGCGACGTAAATGACGATAATGGGTCTGATACGTTAAATTTAAAAGACAATGTTCGGTTTAAAGATAAAAGATTGGCGAGCAATATTGATAATAACGATATTGACAATGAGAATAGCAATGAAGGCGATCGCAATGACAGCGTCGCTGCCACAAGTGATGACGCCATAAACGCTACAGATATTGCTCCCATTGAGTTTGAAGTGGATGAAGAAACCTCTGAAAAGCTGGCAGCGATTAAGAAAAAAGCCGATCGCTTAAGCCGTTTGCCCAGTGACCGCGTATTGGATGAAAAATCGAGCGGCACCGACAGTATTTTAGGAAAAATCAGCGACTCTGTGAGTAGCGTTGCCAAAAAATTATTCCCAGATGATGAGCTGTTAATAGCTGATGAGAATTTTGTGCCGCCAACTCTTGAAGGACGCATCAGTCCTGAGCAAGTACAGCAGACTAAAAAAGTACCGCTTTATGTCTTTGTCTCAGCAGACAAGCCGCGTGATGCGCAAGTGGGTATCGGCTATGGCACAGACACTGGTGTACGTGCTACAGGAAAAATAGATTATAATTTAATCAACCGTAAAGGTTATCAGGCAGGTGCTGAAGTTGCGGTATCACGGATCAATAAAAATGCCACAGTATATGCCAGTCGACCATGGAAACATCCGCTCAATGATAAATTAGAAGCTCGCTTAACTTATGAAGAGGAAACGATTGATCAAGGTGAAGGTAACTTTGATTTATCTACCAAAACTTTAAAAGCGGCGCTGGCGCGTAATATCCACCGTGAAAATGGTTGGGATCGCAGCTACTTTATGCGTTATCGATTGGATCAGTTAGAGACCGGCATTGATGAAGCGGCTTTTGAAGATTTACCTGTACGTTTTGCATCTTCTAAGCCTAAACAGCAAGCATTGCTATTCGGCTACGGGGTTAGTAAAACGACGGCTGATAGTGCTACCAATCCAACTCGCGGCTATCGTCAATATTACGGAATAGAGGCAGGCGCGGATAAAGTATTTAGCGATACGGATTTAGCCATTATCCGTGCTGGCGTTAGCGGCATCTATACCTTTGGTGAAGATAAAAAGCATCAAGTATTGGGTAGCGTCAATACGGGCTATATTTGGGCAGATGATTTTTATAATGTGCCGTACAAGCTGCGCTTTTTTGCTGGTGGTGACCAAAGCATTCGTGGCTACGATTACAACAGCTTATCACCGATAGACAAAGGCTATTTATCAGGTGGACAAATACTAGCAGTTGGTAGTGCCGAATATAACTATGAAGTGAAACCTGGTCTGCGCGCAGCGGTATTTAGCGACGTAGGTAATGCCTATGACAAAGACTTTAAGACCGATACTAAAGTGGGCGTTGGCGTCGGTATTCGTTGGGCGTCGCCTGTAGGTGTGGTTCGGGTCGATGTGGCAGCTGGCGTGACAGAAGAGGATATTCCAGTTAGACTGCACTTCTTTATAGGCTCACCGTTATAACTCAGTTGATATTGTGAATAATAGCGTTGTAATGACGGCACTACTATATAAGTAGTAGCACTACAAAAACGTTAGCACTAATTATTGATGAGGCTAATTTGAGAGCCAATGAGACATACGATTGCTGTTAAGTTATTTATAAACCTTTTGAACCCAGTTGAGAGTCATATTGAACCATCAGACCCCGCCACCTGAACCGCCATTGGTTGAAGATCCTGCACAACGAGATGCGCGCGCGGTACGTCGCTGGTATCCGCTGTCTTTTGTGATCAAGCTGCTCATACTGATGCTCATCGTCTTGGCAATTATGTTTGCGATATTCTTTTATATGGCAGGCACAGACTCGGGTACGAAATTTATTTTAGATAAAATTAGTGATGAATCCGGTGTTGAGATTCAGTATGGTGCAGGCAATCTGCGCGATGGCTTATTGGTCACTGATATCAATATTAAGGTGAATGAAGATTTAGAAGTACTGGTGGATAAGGCGTATGTCAAAATTGGCTGGCGGGCTATTTTTGCTAAAGAAGTACATTTGCGTGAAGCTGATATCCAGCGTATTGAGATTATCAATAAAAAGCCGCCAACTGGTGAGCCGTTTGACTATAAAACCCTTAAACTGCCGGTAAATTTGCGCTTTGACCACGCTAGCATACAATCTATTGTTTACAAGCAAGCGCCGAAAGAACCTATTGTTATTCATAATATTAGCGCGCGTAATGTGACTTGGGTAGATAGCTTGGTAAGTGTCGGTCGCGGTGATTTATTCTATGGCGATATCGTCAAGATCAGTGCATTACAGGGTAAGATTGATTTACAAGGTGATTATCCGCTCGATTTGACCGCCATCGCTGAAGTTAGTGCTTTAGAGAAGATTTACGTCGCACCGCTTGATATCACGGCAACGGGCAGCTTGAAGCGTACAGTGGGCAAGGTGCGGAGCCGTTATAATGAAGGCGATGTGAGCGGTGACGTGGTAATACAAGGCTTAGATGACAATGCGCCCTTCCAAGCTAATTTACAGTGGGATGATATTCTCATTCCCTACGCCGATGCACAAAATATTCATTTAAAAAGTGGGATGCTGACTGCTGACGGGGTGCTATCAGAAATTCGCCTGCGTATCAATACGGATATTACGGCCAAAGACATCCCTTCAGGGAATTACCGCGCGCGCGGTGTGATTGCCGATAGCCAGCTTCGGATTGATAGACTAAATGCCAATGTTCCGGCTGGGCGTTTATTTGCGCAAGGTATTTTAGATTGGAAAGACAGTTTTGATGCCAAAGTATTGGCGACAGGGACTAACTTCGATATTAGAAAGGTTATCCCCAAAGACTACGCCGATTATAAAGTATATGCTCCGCAAAAGCTCAATGGTGATTTGTCCGTTCATTATCAACAAAAAAATAGCGCAGGCAATCTACAGTTGCAAGCTGACTTGCGCCAGCGTGATGGCGAGCATGTCAATGCTAAGATTGTCCGCGGCAAAACTCCAGTAAAATCGAAGCAAAAAGCGCCTTGGTATATCGATGCTACTTGGCAAAATATCATCCGTAAAAACCTACCCAATATCGGCAATGTTAATAGCCCACGCGGACAAGCCAGCGTTATTGTTCGTGGCACTCAACTATCAGTAGACGCCAAAGCGCTGATAAATGAGCTTAATGTTGCGCCCAAGGGCAATTATGATGTCAAGCTGCGCAAATCAGGTACGGTAATTGACATCAATCGTCTCAATTATAATGGTATTGTTGGCGATTTATCCGGTAGTGGACAGATTCAGCTGGCAACTAAGCAACGTCCGTTAACCTGGCAGATTGATGCAAAGACTAACGGTTTACTACCCAAAAAATATCGCAGCGATTTGCCGCTTGAGCGCCTAACAGGTCGCCTAAGTGCGCGCGGTCGTCTGTTAAATATCAGTAAAAATAAGGTTAGCGGTCAGCGTCATATCATTAGCTTTACTAATACGGATATCAAAGCGCAGCTTGATGCCAGTCAAGACAGTCGCACCATTGGCATCACTGGTAACGGTGATGCCAGTGTTGATATCATCGGTGGTAAGCTGTCGATGTTTGATGCGCGTTTTGATGGCAATATTGATACCAAAGATGTGCCCAAAGGTCGTCTATCAATTGATGCTGCGGGTACGCCTGAGATGGTCAGTTTCCGTAAGCTAAATTACAACGGTGAAGCAGGTGCTGTACAAGCAAAAGGCGCGCTAGATTTACGTAAAAATATTGGCTGGACGCTGGCAGGGCGTTTTGACAACTTTAATATTGGTTACTTTTTACCAGCTTATGCGGCCATTGTTAGCGGTGATTTGACCACCAGTGGACAGTGGCAACCAGCACCTAAAAACAATCCAAACGCAGCTGGTAAATTGCAGCAATTTGCGGTAAATTTTGACGGTGTCTTAAAAGCGGAGCAGCTGCCTGAGGGCAAATTAAGTATTGCGGCAAATGGCGATGATAAGCGCATTCGTATTGAGCGTTTTCGCCACGTGGGAGCAGCGGGCAGTATTGATGCGAGTGGCAACGTTGATTTGACCCAAGGCATTGCTTGGAATATCGGCGCTAAGATGGATCGATTTAATCTCGGTTATTTCCTCAAAGATACTCCTAGTGTGATTACAGGTTCGTTAAATAGTGATGGGCTTTGGACAAAGTCTCAGCAAATCATTCATTTAAATCAAATGAATCTAAGCGGTGTTCTAAAAGGTCAATCTATCAGTGCCCAAGGCAGCTTAGCCGCCAAACTGCATTTACCCGAAGATTTAGCCAGCTATTTTAAACGCTTGCAAGCCCAAGAAGTCCAAGCTCAATATCGGCAAGTTGATGCCTTAATAGACAGTCTCGTTGCTGATAATGTGATAATACGTTGGGGTGATAACTACATTACGGCAAACGGTGATGCGCGCCAGCTACAAGCAAAAATTAATATCACCAATCTTGATCAGTTATCAGAGAAGTTAAGTGGTAAAGTTACAGGCGGTGCTACGCTATCGCAGCCTGCTGGACAGGCGCTACCAACCATATATATTGACTTAATAGGTGAGCGTATCTCGCTACCCGGGTTTATTTTAAGCCAAGGACGTATTCGCGGTAAGCTGGTCAATCTTGCCACTAGCCCAAGCCAATTGCTGGTAGATGCACAAGGCTTGATGGTTGCAGGGCAATCTTTTAAAGATATCTCCGCCTACTTTACCGGCACAGAGCAGGCGCATACTGTTGATCTAGCGGTTGCAAATGAAAAATTAGAAGTGGCGGCACGCTTGAAAGGCGGGTTTAATCGTCAGCGCCTTGATTGGTCAGGTGTCATCGGCAATGGGCGTGTACAGTCTAAATATGCTACCTTAAACCAGTTACAACCGGCTCAAGTGATTGTGAATTTGCCACAGCAACAAAAGGGTGCGGCAGGTGATTTAAAAGTACAGCTGGCAGCCCATTGTTGGCAAGCAGAAGACCAAACTGGCAAACTGTGTTTGCGAGAGAATCTTATTGCTTCAGCGACGTCAGGTCAGGTCAATCTTGCCGTACAAAAACTCGATAGTTCGTTATTTGCTACCTTTTTACCAGACGATATCGATTGGCAAGGTAAGATTGATGGTAGGGCGATACTTGGTTGGCGACGAGGCAATCCGCCAACGATTAATACTACCTTATACTCTGATAATGGCAAAATCAGCTTGATTCAAGATGGGGACAGCGTTCCTGTTACCTTGCCCTACAAGCGGGTATCACTAATTGCAATGTCTGTGGCAAATGGATTGAAGCTGCGTACCGATATCAATACCGGAGGCGGTGCACGCGGTTATGCTGAAGTACTGGTTGACCCTTATAAAAGTCCAAAACCCATCTCTGGTGCACTGGTGCTCAATGAGCTAAATCTTGCAATTTTTAAACCTTTCTTCCCTGGTATGCGAGTGCTAGAAGGTAATATTACCATGCAAGGTGGTCTCGGTGGTACGCTCACTCAACCGCAAATTTACGGAAATGTGAAGCTGGTCGATGGTCGTATCGCGCTGTTAGATTTACCGGTGAATCTGTCTAATGTTAATGCCGAAGCTAAGATTGGCGGTACGGAAGCCATTATTGATGGTCAGTTTAATAGTGGTGCTGGCAAGGGTACATTAACAGGTACGATTAATTGGCAGGAAAAACTGCAAGCCAAGCTGAGCATTAATGGTGAGCGTCTAGTATTGACTCAGCCACCATTGTTATTGGCAGAAGTAAATCCAGATATTGACATTATCGTGCGTCCGGGTGATCGTTATGTCAATATTGAAGGTGCAATTAGTGTGCCTTCCGCCACTATTCGCCCACCTGAAGCCAGTGAAGATATTATCACCCAGACAGAAGATGCCGTGGTGCTCGATCGCCGCTTGATTGGTAATATTGAAGAAGTATTGGCAATATCCAAACCGTGGTCTATCAATGCCGATATCGGAGTCGATTTGGGAGATGATGTGAATTTCCGCGGTTTTGGTGCTGTCATTCCGTTAGCGGGTGCGCTAAATATCAACCAACGTGGTCAAGGAGTGATGCGTGCCAAAGGCGTTATTCAAGTGTCACGCCGTACCAATGTTAATATCTTTGGGCAAAGTCTAGAGCTCAATTATGGGCAAGTACGCTTTAATGGCGATGTGATGAAGCCCAATCTTAGCATTGAGGCAGTAAAAAATATCAGTGGTAAAACCGTTGGTCTGCGTGTTAAAGGCAATGCCGAAAGTCCTAATATTGTGGTCTTTAACAATGCAGGACTTACGCAGCAACAGGCAATGAATGCGTTGGTCACCGGACGTATCAATAATACCGGTGCCACCCAAATCAGTGAGCAGGGCTTTAAATCAGAAGTGACTAATAATTTAGCCGCCGCAGGTTTGAGCTTTGGCTTAAGTGGGACACGCAGTTTGACCAATCAAATTGGACAGGCACTTGGACTGCAAAGCTTAACCGTTGATGCATCAGGTACTAGTGAAGATACTAACGTCAATGTCACAGGATATGTGACGCCAGACTTGTATATTCGCTACGGTGTCGGTGTCTTTAATGCGCAAAACAGCCTCTCTATTCGTTATCAGTTAACACGACGTATCTATATCGAAGCGACTTCAGCAGCGGAAAATGCGGTTGACGTGGTATATAGTTGGCAGTTTTAACTAAGCGATTTTAACTAAGCAGCTTTAAATAAGTAATGACTTTAAAATACTTTTGTTACTAATGATTATTACCAATAAAAAACGCCTTCGATAAGGCGTTTTTTAGTATGCGTTTTTCATTATGTAAGAGACGTATCATCAATAACTAATGCTTTAAGCACGCTTAACGCTAAGCGCTATTTGGTTAAAATTAAACGATTATTACGGGTCAAGCGTAAGCGATATTCTTCCCCTTCATGCTCGATACGTACCTCTTTAGTCAGCGCAAATAAATGCTGAGATTGCAATGTTGGTAGACGGTTGTCACGGAAGTTCAAGTAACGAGAGATAACCATGCTCATAATCAATTCCTTTATATAAATAGCTAAACATTAAATAATTAAAACAATAATAAAATATATAGGTTTATTAACGATAATAATTATCATTTACATTGATGTATTTTGCAAGCTATAAGTAGAAAATATTTCCAGTTTTATGTAAATTTACGTAATTTTTCAATTTATAGTTTTAGTTGTCAATCGTAAACTATCCCTGCAGTTTTCTAAATATAGGATATTTATATGCCCAGTCACCTTACACCTGCTTCGACGCCTACCATTGTTAACGTCGCGATTGCCGTTATTTATTATCAAGATAAATATCTGCTTGGCTTTCGTCACCAAGCACTGCATCAAGGCAATAAGTACGAGTTTATTGGTGGTAAAATAGAGGCGGATGAGACAGCAACTAAAGCATTGATCCGAGAAGTGGGCGAAGAAGTTGGTATTGATATCAGTGCTAATGCAGTGGTCAAACTCGGACGTTTGCACCATGATTATGGTGATAGGCAGGTTTGCCTACAGGTTTATAGGGTAGCATTAACAGATATACAGTTTGCCGAGCATCAGAATGAGAGTCACGGTTTAGAGGGACAGGCACTGGTTTGGGCGAATAAAAATGACTTGCTAGCAGGCACATATCCGTTGCCTGCTGCCAATAAAACAATTTTAGCTTGGTTACAGCTGCCGACTCAGATTGTCATTACTTATCCTTTAGCGCATTTTACTGCTCAATCAGACGCAGAAATGGCATGGCTTACCTATCATAAGCAACATCTACCACAGGACGCATGGGTTTATATCCGTATCAAAGCTAATGCTTCAGAAAGCCAACTAATCGAGCAACTATTAACGCTGCGTCCAGACATCCAAATCATAGTACCGCATAATAATAGTAATGCGTCATTCACAACTAACTTAGTAAAAGATAATTTTCAAACTCAAGCCTACCATCTTACCCAAACCGAATTGATGGATAACATGCAGCAAGATTACGCTAGCGACCGACCGCTCCTTATTAGCTGTCACGGTGCCGACAGTATTAAAGCTGCCAATCAACTTGCAGCCAGCCGCTTAGCAAAACAGCAAGCACCTGTCATTGCTATTTTTCTATCGCCCGTATTAGCAACCCAAACTCATCTTAACGAGTTGCCACTAGGTTGGGAAGCTTGGACAACACTGGCACAGTTGGCAGATATGCCCGTTATTGCTTTAGGTGGATTGTCACCTTCTATGTATCAGCAAGCCACTCATTATGGCGCTACAAGTATTGCTGGTATAAGGCAGTTTATGAGTAGTTAACTGCGCGCTATAAGTATAGATATCAAGCGCGAAATATACAATTAGCCTCAGAATAAATGAAGCATATGATGCGGTTAATAGCCAGTCTATAGACACAATATTACCGCTTGAACAGTTATTTTCTATACAATTTACACAAGCGTTACACTGTATTGAATCTGCTCAATTACGAGAGTATTGCTTACAAACCGTTGCGTTTTCCTACACTGCCACACTGTATTAACGGTGACCATGCCCTTAAGATAAACTATAAATTTTTAAAGTATATTTTAAAGTATAAATAATAGTTAACAATGGGACTTCTATGAAAACCACCAAGTTACCTCTGTCAGCATGGAATGACGCACAGGCAGCCGGTTCTCAGTCGCAGTCGGTTAAGCAGCCAGAATCTTATTATCCTACTTGCGATAAAAAAAAGCAGACCGGTCGTGCCAGCAATGATGATATTTATAAAAATCTATTTAGTAAAAATATGCTTGATAATGTGTCTATAGACAAGATATCAGCGGATATCGTCTTTACTACTAAAGGAGCAGTTGCTGATGCAGCAGCTCAGTCAGCTAAGACTCAGTCAACTATGAGCACCGCTTATAAAAAGGCACCTAGCAAAGAATTGCTCAATAGAAAAGTGTCAGAGCAGATTGAAGTGGCATCAACTACTTTTAAGAACCCATTATCTAGCGAGTCACACTCTAATGAGCATCTCCTTAAAGACCGTGTAGCTAATAAAGCATATAGCCTTGTTCAACCGTCATCTAATACCAATACGCATATGAAAAGCCTCAATCTTGATACTGAGAAAGATGAGCTCAACTCAGCAAACATAAACGCTCAAATCCCGGAACGTGTATTTATGAATGGTCTTATTAAACATACTGCGATTGCCTTAGCGATTATTATCCCGTTAGCTGCTTTTTCTGCCTATGCTGCACCGCAAAATATGCCTATGACTGCAACACCTGAAGGCAGTGCTATAAAAAGTACTCAAATGAATAGCACGGAAATGCCAGTTATTGAGCCGTCCTCAATTATCCATAAGTCAGCAAATATGCCAACGACAGTGGATAGCGTTGATCTTGAACAGTATGCAGGAACATGGTATGAAATAGGTCGTTTGCCTATGTATTTTCAGCGTAAGTGCGCAAGTGACGTGACCGCGACGTATACTGGTAAAGCAGATGGTTCAGGTATTGATGTTCTCAACCAATGTCGTAAAGAAGATGGTGCAATGATGAGCGCCAATGGGCTGGCAAAAGCGGTTGATGATTCAGGCAGCAAGCTAAAAGTCACATTTTTACCCTCATGGATACGCTGGTTGCCAGTAGGACGCGCAGATTATTGGGTGTTAGCGCGCGATGCTAATTACCAAACGGCTCTCGTTGGTACGCCTGATAAGAAGTATCTATGGTTGCTGGCGCGTACGCCAAATATCAGTCAACAAACCTACAGTAAATATCGACAGATTGCCCAGCAGCAAGGTTTTGATTTAAGAGAATTTAAATTGACCACGCAAAGCAATCAACATGTAAAACTGGTTCCTTAACAGTACAATGACTTGTTCATCATCTAATCAGGTCTTTCGTCCTAATATATTTGCAAGACGCAACGTATCATTTGCATAATTGGCAATAATAACGGTTATCACTGGCAAAACAGGGCATTTTGCGCTAGAATCTAGACGATTTACGCGCAACGATGGCAAGCCGTTTTTATTGCTATTTCTTTATTATCGTCAATAAAGCGCCATTTTGATTGCGTTTCTGTTTAGCCTCAGTTTTATTGATTGTTTTATCCTACTTATATTTTCTTATTCGTTTGTCATTATTTTTATTTATCCCACCTTTTACTGACTATAAGGATGTTCCTCGTGAGCAACGCTGATACCTTACGCCAATTACATCAAGACCATTTAAGCCAATATAATAATCAAGAACAACAAGCTATTGAATTGATTGGATTATTAAATAAATTATATAACGAGCAAGATGTTCAAGTAACCTTGTTCGGTGAGAACCTCGATACTACCTCAGTAAGTAAAGTATTGGCATTGCATCAAAAAGCTGCCATACGTGAGTCGGGCGCTGAGCCGATTGCTATTGCCGATACTTTAGATATGGTAAAAGCGATTGCTGCGCATACTGAACTTCAGTCAACCAGTATTGATGTTGGTCAGCTTATTGTAAATAACAGCGACCTAGCAGCGGCATTGCAAGCAGTAAATACCTCTGAGCAAGCGCAAAATGGCGCAACTGACGTAGTTCTATACGGCTTTGGTCGTATCGGTCGTATCTTAACGCGTCTACTGTTATCAAAGGCGTCAAGCGTTAAAGGCTTACAATTAAAAGCCATCGTAGTACGTCCAGCAGCGGCAGGTGACCTTGCCAAGCGCGTGTCATTGCTTGAGCGTGACTCCATTCATGGCAGCTTTTCTGGTGGCGTGAGCATTGATGATGATAATAACGGCATGATTATTAATGGTCGTTTTGTACAGGTTATCTATGCTAAAGACCCAAGTGAGATTGACTATACTGCTTATGGTATTGATAATGCATTAGTTATCGATAATACGGGTATTTGGAAAGATGAAGACGGCTTAGGCAAGCATTTGCAGTCTAAAGGCGTGAAAAAAGTCTTGTTAACAGCGCCAGCTGGCGGAAATATTAAAAACGTCGTGTATGGTGTCAACAACAATACCGTGGGCGACGACACGATTGTTAGTGCGGCAAGCTGTACCACTAACGCGATTACGCCTATGCTAAAAGTCTTAAATGACGAATACGGTATCGAGAATGGTCACGTTGAGACGATTCATTCGTTCACCAACGACCAGAACTTGATTGATAACTATCATAAAGCTGATCGTCGTGGTCGTAGTGCCGTATTAAATATGGTCATTACCAGCACTGGTGCCGCAAAAGCAGTGGGCAAAGCATTGCCAGAGTTAAGTGGTAAGTTGACTGGTAACGCCATTCGCGTGCCTACACCAAACGTTAGCTTAGCAATTTTAAACCTAAATTTAAAAACTGCACCACAAAGTGCAGATGCGTTAAACGAATTTATGCGCAAAATTTCTAATAGCAATCAGTGGCAGTCACAAATTGCTTATACTGACTCAACAGAAGCAGTCTCTACTGACTTTGTTGGCACCACGCACGTTGGTGTTGTTGATGCTCAAGCGACTATTTTGACGGATAATCATGCCATCGTTT
Organism: Psychrobacter sp. GP33; assembly: GCF_014119005.1. Taxonomy (GTDB): domain Bacteria; phylum Pseudomonadota; class Gammaproteobacteria; order Pseudomonadales; family Moraxellaceae; genus Psychrobacter. The sequence continues at coordinate 456,616 of NZ_JACGYX010000001.1, forward strand.
ATATTTGGTATGATAATGAAGTTGGCTATAGCACTCAAGTTCTGCGTCTAGCCACGCAAATGGCAGGTATCAGCTATACTCAAGTGCCAGCGTAATAGTCTGATTTATAACATTCTTGCGTATAGTAATCTGGTATAAAAATAAGCGATATTTAATATCGCTTATTAACCACCGTTTGTATCGAGTGCTTAAATGCTATACTAGTCGTCGTTAACATGACATACACTACCCGATAGTCTGATTGGTTATCGGGTTTTGTTGCCATAATAAGTACTGATATTGTCTTTATTTAAGGTCGCACTTCTCATTAGAGCGTCTTTACATACAGACAAAATTAGCCCGAGCTGTAACCCAAATTGTAAATTAAGGAACGTAACATGCGATTTATTGATGAAGCCATCGTAACCGTAAAAGCAGGCGATGGTGGTAACGGTATCGCCAGTTTTCGCCGAGAAAAGTATGTCCCACGTGGCGGACCGGATGGTGGTGATGGTGGTACTGGCGGTGATATTTATGTTATTGCTGAAGATAATACCAACACCTTAGTCGATTATCGCTACACTCGCCGCTATGACGCAATGCGCGGTGAAAATGGTCATAGCAGAAACTGCTCAGGTAAAGGCTCAGATGATGTCTTTCTACCGGTGCCAGTTGGTACTACAGTTATTGATACTGAAACTGATGAAGTGCTTGGTGACATGACTGAAATCGGTCAGACATTCCTGATTGCTAAAGGTGGAGACGGTGGTCTAGGGAACACTCACTTTAAAAGCTCAACCAACCAGGCTCCGCGCAAAGCAACATCAGGCTTTGAAGGTGAGCTAAAAGTACTTAAATTTGAGCTAAAAGTTGTGGCGGACGTTGGACTAATTGGACTACCGAACGCAGGTAAATCGACATTCATTCGTCAAGTGTCAGCTGCCACTCCTAAAGTTGCCGATTATCCGTTTACTACTTTAGTGCCAAACCTAGGCGTAGTGGATATTGGTCGCCATCGCTCGTTTGTGATGGCAGATATTCCCGGTTTGATTGAGGGTGCGTCAGAAGGGGCGGGTCTTGGTATTCGATTTTTAAAGCATGTGGCACGCACACGTCGCCTGCTGCATATTGTTGATATTCAACCGCTTGATGGTAGTGATCCAGTAGAAAATGCGCGTATTATTTTCAATGAGCTTGAGCGCTTTTCACCAGAGCTGGCGAATTTGCCACAGATTTTAATTTTGAATAAAATCGATCAGATAGTCGATGCAGACGAGTTAAATGAGCTTTGTGAACATATTGTAGCGCAGCTTGGCTGGACAGGCGCTGTGTTCCGCACCTCAACTCTCACAGGTGAGGGTGTCGATCCTGTTAAATATCATTTGATGAATGAGATTGAGCTTGAGCGTGAGCGTGAGTTAGAATTTCCAGAATTTGCTGAAGCGCAAAGAGCACGCTTTGAGCGTCTAGAAATAGAGGTGCGCCGTAATACAGAAGCGCAGCGTGAAGCCTATCGTGCCGCTCGTAAAGCCCAGCGCGAAGGTACTGATTTGCCGGACGATGATAGCTTTGATGGCGAAGCCTTTGACGACGATGACGATGATGGCGTTGAAGTGGTGTATGCCCCTTAAATTGTCTGGTATCACTTCGAAAATTTAAGCATTATTTTGTTAAAAAGTAGGTCAGCTAGCCTGCGACTTTCTTTTTAACTTATCTTTCATTAGTATTTTATTAATGAAGAACGAGTTTTTAAATGCGTTATGTTTTAGATGATGTGACGTATTTTTTACACCCATCCCGCAATATACAGGAGTTTTTATGGCAGGTGACATGGAACAAACGACAGAAGAAGCAAGGTTTGTTAAGCAAACCCGCAACTTTGATATTAAGCGCGTTATTGTCAAGATTGGCTCATCATTATTAACCAATAATGGGCGAGGGCTGGATCGAACTGCCATTTACGAGTGGGCAAAACAGATTGCAAAACTGCATAATCAAGGTATAGAAGTGCTACTGGTGTCATCGGGTGCCGTCGCCGAAGGCGTGGTACGTATGAATCTGGACGAGCGTCCCAAAAAGTTAGCAGCGCTGCAAGCGTGTGCCTCTATAGGGCAGATGGGCTTGATTGAGACCTGGTGGTCAGCCCTGATTCAGCATGGGATACAAAGCTCACAACTGCTGTTAACTCATGATGATTTGTCCAATCGTAGCCGTTATCTGAATACCAGTAGCGCATTGACTCAGTTGTTAGAATGGCGTGTGCTGCCGGTCATTAATGAAAACGACACCATTACCATTGATGAGATTAAATTTGGTGATAATGACACGCTAGGCGCGATGGCAGCGGCAATGGTCAATGCGGATTTATATATCATTTTGACCGATCAAGAAGGCGTATTTACTGACAATCCACGTCACAACCCCAACGCAAAAATGATACGTCAAGAACGTGCCATGGCGGATTATTTGTTTGATATTGCGGGCGATGGCGGTAAGCTTGGGCGTGGTGGTATGTTAACCAAAATCCGCGCTGGTCGCTTAGCAGCTATGGGTGGTTGCCCAACCGTGATTGTCAGCGGTGCTATTGATGACGTCATTACCCGCGTAGTCTCAGGTGAAGCGGTAGGTACGTTACTAACAACCAATGAGCACGATAAAATTATAGCTCGCAAACAATGGATAGCTGCGCATTTGCGGATGTCAGGGACGCTAATCGTCGATGCCGGTGCTGCTCGTGCTGTCATTGAAAATAATAGAAGTCTATTACCGGTTGGTGTGGTAGAGGTGCGTGGTGATTTTGATGAAGGCGATGTGGTTGAAATTGTCCATCAAGATACTGGCGAACGCTTAGCCATTGGTCAGGTGAATTTCTCATCAAACGATGCGCGCCGTGTGGCTCGTGAGCGTACAGAGCAGTTTGGTAAGATTTTTGGCAATAAAGAAGAGCGGGTAGTGATGGTACACCGCGATAACTTAGCGTTGTCAATGTAAAACCTTGTCGGTTTAAATTGTTGCTAATAAAATGATGCGTGCCTAGTTATATATAAAATTATTCCTTGTTTTAATATTAATATCGTTATTTTTATCTCACCCTATGTTTAACACTGACAATAATAAATATTGTTCTATTTTGGAGATTGGTGCATGAGCTTCTCGGATACTGTTAACTCCCCTCAGCAAAATTTTGCTCCCCTAAAAAATGATAGATTATTACGGGCTTTACGTTTTGAGCCAGTAGATACTACTCCGGTCTGGATGATGCGTCAGGCAGGGCGCTATTTACCAGAATATAAAGCCACCCGTGCTGAAGCGGGCGACTTTATGAGCTTATGTAGAGACACTGCGCGTGCGACTGAGGTGACGTTACAGCCTTTACGCCGTTTTGATTTAGATGCTTCTATTTTATTTAGTGATATTTTGACCATTCCTGATGCGATGGGTTTGGGTCTATATTTTGAAGCTGGCGAAGGTCCTAAATTTAAATACCCTATTCGTAACCAAGCAGATCTTGATAGAATACCGACTCTTGATGTCAATGATTCTCTAGATTACGTCATGCGTGCAGTGACCAGTATCCGTACCGAGATTAACGGAGCAGTGCCACTGTTTGGTTTTTCAGGCAGTCCGTGGACGCTTGCTACTTATATGATTGAAGGCGGTGGCTCAAAAGATTACCGTTATACCAAAGGTATGCTTTATGGCAATCCTCAGTTTTTACACCAATTATTAGATAAGCTTGCCATTGCTGTGATTGACTATTTAGATGCACAAGTGATTGCTGGGGCGCAAGCGTTACAAATATTTGACAGTTGGGGCGGCGCACTGGGTCACCGTCAATTTATTGAATTCTCCCATGCCTATAATAAGCGCATTGTGGCGGAGTTAAAGGTACGTCATCCTACTATTCCGGTGATTTTATTTACTAAAGGCGGTGGTCTTTGGTTGGATATTCAAGCCGACAGTGAAGCGGATGCTTTGGGACTTGATTGGACGATGCCAATTGACCGTGCTCGCCAAGTTTTGCGCGCAAGCGAACGCCAATTAAGTGAGCATTACCAACAGCCACAGCGCCGCAAAGCCGTTCAAGGAAACTTAGATCCAGCCACGCTATATGGTTCACCAGAAACCATTCGCAAAGAAGTCAAAGCGATGTTAGATAGTGCTTATGCATGTGGCGAAAAGACAGGCTATGTAGCAAACTTAGGTCACGGCATTACGCAGTGGGCTGACCCTGAGCGTGCTAAAGTCTTTATTGATGCGGTGCATGAGTATCAGCTTTAATTGAAACTATTGTAATAAAAACCATGATCGTTACCCATGACGGTCGTTATTAGCTTGTTAAACAGATTTTAATACTATCCCAGTTGATATAATTAGTAAAAAGGATGTCTTATGATTTCAGCAGCGATTATCGGTGGCACAGGATATACAGGTATTGAGCTTATTCGATTGTTATCAGCGCACCCTGAAGTGTCTATTGATTTATTGACCTCGCGTAGTGAAGCCGGTACGCGTGCTGATGAGATATTTCCAAGCTTACGCGGTATCTCTGATCTAGTATTTAGTGATTTAGGCGATGATACATTATCTATGCTGCAACGCTGTGATGTGGTGTTTTTTGCCACACCGCACGGCGTAGCAATGAGACAGGCAGAAGCCTTAACCCAAGCTGGTGTTAAAGTGATTGACTTAGCAGCAGATTTTCGCTTGCAATCTTTATCAGATTTTGAGCACTGGTATCAGCAGTCGCATACGTGTCCTGAATTGCTAAAAACAGCGGTTTATGGTCTGCCTGAAATCAACCGCCATAAGCTTGCAACTGCAACTGTGGTTGGTAACCCCGGTTGCTATCCGACCACCGCTATTTTAGGGTTAAAGCCCATTATTGAGTTGCAAAATGAACAAGAAGTACAGTTGATTGATGCTCGGATTGTGATTGATGCAAAATCTGGCGTGTCAGGCGCCGGTCGTCAAGCCAGTCTCGCACTGAACTATGCTGAAACCACAGATAACTTCAAAGCGTATGGGGTAACGGGTCATCGTCACTTACCGGAGATTGAACAAGGTATTGCGCTATTATTAAACAGTCAATTTGCCCATCGTGTACGTTTTTTACCGCATTTAGTGCCAATGATTCGAGGTATGCTGAGCTCAATCCATATGGAACTGACTGAATCAGGTAAAAGTATTGACTGGCAGAAAAAGTTTGAAGCGGCTTATGAGCGTGAACCTTTTATTGATGTTTTACCAAAAGGTATCTATCCAGACACACGCAGTGTGCGCGCTAGCAATCGTCTGCGTATCGCTGTGCATCAGGACAATGAGCGGGCTGAGCTGACAGTACTGGTAGTACAAGATAATCTTGTTAAAGGGGCAGCAGGACAAGCCATTCAAAATATGAATGTTATGTTTGGACTTGATGAAACCTTAGGGTTAAATGCTGCGCCCATTGTTCCTTAACCTATAACATTTTAGATATTTTTGCTTTGAGTATCATTTTTTAGGATTCTGTTTGAAGATATTTTTTAGAATTGACACTAGCAAATTTTTATAATCATGAGCAATGCTGAAGATACCACGTTATTTAATGCATTATTCATAACTACTAACCAATAAATAACGTTTAATCGAGTATTTAATAGACGGTCTAACGCTGACATATCACAAGATATTTACTGTAAAGTCAGCATGCTTACAGCGCCATGCTAGGTATTGACTCTGAATTCCGTTATAATATTTCGCTTTACTGTTAAGAGATAGTGTCTAGATGCGTGTTAAGACTGTCCCCCGCTTGCGCTTGCAGCCAGCACAATTATCGTGTCGTGTGCCAGATTCTGCACCCGATAAATTGTCGCGTGCTTATCAGCCACGACTTATTCACAGCGCTCAAGACGTGGGAAGTACTCAAAGTATGGGTAGCAGTCAGCAAGGCGCAGTGACAGTAACCTGGTTACTTGCTCTATTTGTAGCAGCTGTATTGGTCACCGCGATCGTTGCACTAATGCTTGGGCATAAGCTTGGTTATCAACGCGGGTATTATGCGCTGCAAAGTGAGACCAAGCTCTCAGTAGCCGATATCGAACAGACTAGTAAATCATTAAAAGACTTAAAAATTAAGAATAAAGTTTTAAACAATCAAGTAGCAACCGCTAAACAAGAATTGCTTATTAGTCTGACCAATTTAGATGAACTGCGTGAAACTCAAAAAGAGATTAAAGTAGAAAGCCAGCAAGTTTCTCAGTTAAATGAGCTGTATGCCAAGCTAATTACTAAGCAAGGTGGTATGCCACTACAGATTCTTGGGGCTAAAATTGACCCGCTCCCTGAGAATGCATTTGAGTTTGGTTTTGATGTAGGTATGCTGAGTGAAGATGGTCAAGCAAAAAATCTAGCAGTCACTTTAACTTTACAGGATAAAGATAACTTTATAGAAGTGCCGCTTGACCCTGCTAATTACGCTATTGGAGGCATCGTTCGAATTCGTGGACGTTTTGTAATGCCACCAGGCTTTAAGCCATTGCAGGTTAAGCTTAATTTGGAAGCGGACGACCAAAAAGTAGAGCAACTTTATGATTGGAATCTAGGTGATATGGTTGATAATATGCCTTTATCATTGCTCGATTTACCAGAAGTGGATCAAAGCCCAATTGCTAGTAATGGCCCAGTCACTACTAAAAAAGCGAGCTCCAACAGTAAAACTGATAGTAAAGCAGGTATAGAAAAATAGTATGCCAGCTCTTGCATAATAATACTTAACCTGCTCACTACTTATATAAAATTCGTTATCTATAAGAAGAGGTATAGTGCTCTTTTTATATGAATTCACCAGTCCTTTTTTACATACCTTGTTGAATACTGATTGCTATGATAAAAAATAAATTAACTGATATGCATTTGATGATTGATGATTGGCATTTTCCACCATTGCCATTCGGTCATCGTGCGCAGGTCGATAATCCTGAAAGTGAGACCACACCGCACACCGATGTACTGGTTGCGGAGCCTGAAATCGCTAAACCACCAATGTATGCCGTGGTTATGTATAACGACAACTATACGCCCATGGAGTTTGTCGTCTATATTTTACAGTCTGAATTTCGCCACAATCTTGATGCAGCCGTTGAGATTATGATGACCATTCATAATAGTAGTAAGGGCATTGCCGGTATCTACCCTAAGGATATCGCTGAAACTAAAGCTAAAAAAGTGAATAGTTTGGCGCATCGTGAAGGTTATCCTTTGTTAACCCAAATTGAACCGCATCAGGGTGAATAAAGAAATTGTTATTTGCCCCCGTGTTCTACGTATATAAAGTCTAGATAGTTAGTTTAATACTGTCATTTTAATCTTATATTTTTATCTAATAATGCCACTAAAATATGGCTAGTTTAACTTGACGCCTTTAATTCATTGCTCTTTATATTCTGCTTTTTAATAATTTCTATAAGCTTATGTTTCGCAGTCACTACTCTGCTATCGTTGCAGACTCTATTAAATAAAACCCCTTCACTTTGATTGCTTATCATTATCTTGCAATTCTTACTCTGTTTTCTGAAAGCCAGATACAGTAACGTTTCTAGACTCAAATTTATTCTTCATTTGTCCATTTTTCTGCTTACTTTTTTCTATCTATTAGTCGCTACTTTATAAACGCATATCTTTATTCATTATGAGCATTTTTACCGTTCCATTGATAACCATTACAGTGGATTTCAAAGTTTTTCATGACGCTTGTAAAGGTGAAAGATAAGCTTTGATACATTTTACAACGTGTTAATGGATTGACTATCTTTGTTTATCATGTTGATATGAAGTCAAGAGTCTGACAACAACTTTTCTTATTTTTAATAAATAGTTACTAATAGCTAAGGTAGGTGCAATTACTGATAATTGAGGTAATTACATCGATAGCTGTGAACAACTTGAATAAGTAATGTAATAAGATATTAATCAGTGTTGAACTCTGCCTGTGAACCTTGAACAATGTAGCGCATGTCCTAATATAGTATTCATGTGATTCATCATACTATCTCACTATTGAGATAGGTATAACCGTAGGAACTCCTTATGTTAAGTCGTCATCTTGAAGTCTCTCTGCGTTTAGCCATGACACTTGCGCGTCAAAAGTCGCATGAGTATCTTACGGTTGAACACTTATTATTGGCATTATTAGAAAATACGCATGCGGCTAACACTTTGACTGCTTGCAATGCGAATGTATCTAGTTTGCGTACTGAGCTTGAGGCATATATTACTAAGCATACGCCAACTGTAGATGCGGATATAGAACAGTCGCCACAGCCGACCCAGAGCTTTGATCGTATTTTGCAGCGTGCAATATTTCATGTACAGTCTATTGGTGGTGGTCGCTTGGTTGAAGGCTCAGATATTCTTGTCTCTATGTTTTCAGAGCATGATACCTATGCGGTTTACTTGCTGAAAAAGCAAGGTATTAGCCGTTTAGAATTGACCCAATATCTCTCACATGGTCAAGATAAAGAAGAGTCCTCTGAGGAACCACGAGCGTCCATGACGGGTGAGCGTCGTAGTGCATCTGAGCGTACCAGTAAAGATCCACTAGTAGAATTTGCAAGTAATTTAAATCAGCGCGCAGCGGAGGGTAAAACTGATCCATTGATTGGTCGTGGTCCCGAGATTGAGCGTGCCGCGCAAGTATTATGCCGCCGCCGTAAAAACAACCCGCTATTGGTCGGTGAGCCGGGTGTTGGTAAAACATCTATTGCTGAAGGATTAGCATGGTTGATTATCAATGACAAAGCGCCAAAACCATTAAGTGGTTGTGTGATTTATAGCCTTGATATAGGTGCATTAATAGCGGGTACTAAATATCGCGGTGATTTTGAAAAACGTATGAAATCATTGCTTGATGCGCTCAAAAATAAACCCAATGCTATCTTATTTATCGATGAGATTCATATGATTATTGGCGCAGGCTCGTCCATGAGTAGTAATATGGACGTGTCTAATCTTATTAAACCTGCGCTTGCTAACGGTGAGTTACGCTGTGTGGGTTCGACTACCTTTACTGAATACCGTCAAGTATTTGAGAAAGATCATGCATTATCTCGTCGTTTTCAAAAAATTGATGTTAAAGAACCTAGCATTGATGAAAGTATCGACATCTTACGTGGTCTAAAATCACGTTATGAGGAGTTTCATAATGTTGAATATACAGATGAGGCTTTGGTAAGCGCTGTACAGTTATCAGCTAAGCACATTCATGAACGATTCCTGCCCGATAAGGCGATTGATGTTATTGACGAAGCGGGTGCCTATAAGCGTTTGGGCGTAATTCCTGACGCTGATGACATCAATGCCGAAGATAGCTTGATTGCTGATTTAGAGCAAGTACTTAATGATGATGTGCTTGCTGATACCGACATTGATAATGAAATGCAGGATGAAGCCGCAGCCGCCAAAGCTGAAGACAAATCTAAAACTGATACGCGTAAAGTTAAAAAACAAAAACCACCAATGAAAATTGATGTGGCAGATATCGAAGCTATTGTTGCCAAGTTAGCACGTATTCCACCCAAATCTGTATCCAGTGATGATAAGAGTGTTCTCGAACATTTAGATCGTGATTTAAAGCGTTTAGTCTTTGGACAAGACGAAGCCATTGCTACGCTTGCAGATGCGATTAAATTGTCACGAGCGGGGCTTAAAGCACCAGAAAAACCAATCGGCTCGTTTATGTTTGCCGGTCCAACCGGGGTTGGTAAGACAGAAGTATCGCGCCAATTGGCAAATCTGTTAGGTGTTGAGTTAGTTCGTTTTGATATGTCAGAGTATATGGAAGCGCATACGGCGTCACGTTTGATTGGTGCACCGCCGGGTTATGTCGGTTTCGATCAAGGTGGTTTACTCACCGAGAAAATCAATCAGCATCCACATTGTGTTTTATTATTTGATGAAATAGAAAAAGCGCATCCTGATGTCTTTAACTTATTATTACAAGTCATGGATCACGGCACATTGACAGATAATAACGGTCGGATTGCAAGCTTTAAGCAAGTGATTGTTATTATGACGACTAACGTAGGCGCTGAGAGTATTAGCCGCTCGTCTATGGGCTTCACCGAACAAGACCATAGCCGTGATAATAATGAGTCGTTAAAACGCGTATTTAGTCCTGAATTCCGTAACCGTTTAGACGCTATTATTCAATTCAATCCACTTGATACGTCAATTGTCGTGTCCGTTGTTGATAAATTCTTGGTTGAATTGCAAGTTCAGCTTGATGATAAGCAAGTGACCTTAGAGATTGATGATGAGGTACGTGAATATCTAGCCGAAAAAGGCTATGATCGTTTGATGGGTGCGCGTCCAATGCAGCGTCTGATTCAAGATGAAATCAAGAAACCTTTGGCAAATATGATTTTGTTTGGCGACTTGGTAAATGGTGGCGTTGTTCATCTGACGTTAGAGCCAAAAGACGAAGCAACAGATGCAGATGGCGTCTCTATTACTAAATCTATTTCTGATACCTATGGCAGTAGTATCAGTAGTGATAAAGGTTCAGCAGATAGCCGAATCATCTTAACAGTGGTGGAAACTCATGAGCCACGCTCAGACTCTGAATCAGTAGCCAGCTAGTATAACTTGCTTTTTTATAAAGAACGGTTACTACGGTAGCCGTTTTTTTATGCGAAGTTTTTGGTATGGTTCTTTTTAGCATAGTTCGTAATGTTTATACTGAATTTATGCCTTGTTTTTTGTTACTATCACTTAATATTCATTAATACTTACTATTAATAAAAAGGTAACGCATGATGCAGTTATTTGAGAATGAAAAAACGATATCTGCTACTACTACCAAAACAGCAGCAGAAAAACAGGCAATTTTAGATAAGGTGCGCCTACCCGAAGATTGGAAACAGGCGCTTGTAGAGGAATTAACCTCCGAAAATATGGATGCACTACGGGAGTTCTTAAAGCAGGCTTATCAGTCTGATATTAGCGTCTATCCACCAGCGCCGTTAATGTTTAATGCCTTTAATTTAACTCCTTTATCACAAGTAAAAGTAGTCATCTTAGGTCAAGATCCCTATCATCGCCCAGGGCAAGCAATGGGATTGTCTTTTTCGGTTCCAAAGGCGATTCCTAAGCCACCGTCATTGAATAATGTACTAAAAGAGATGGCAAGTGATATCGGTACTAAACCTTCGGCGCATGGAGATTTGACCTCTTGGGCACAGCAAGGGGTACTGTTACTTAATAGCTCATTGACGGTGAATGAGGGAGAGCCAAATAGTCACCAAAATGCAGGCTGGGAGCCATTTACTGATACTGTGATTAACATTATTAATGAACAAACGGAGCACACCGTATTTATCCTGTGGGGTAGTAAAGCTCAGAAGAAAGGTAAGTATATCAATACTGATAAGCATTTAATTTTAACCGCTGTTCATCCATCACCGCTGGCTGCCAATCGGGGCGGGTTTTTTGGCTCTAAACCCTTTTCTAAAACTAATGATTATCTCGTGCAATATGGCAAAATACCGATAGACTGGCAGTTGCCACAGTAGTTGATTATTAATAAAATAAATAGTAAGTTGAGCGGCAATAAGTATGTATATCAACACCCGACTGATACAGCCACACCTTATCCCGACCAATAGTATAAGTGCCGCCAAATTTTGGTCTAGTCAAGATGTCAAATGGATGCAATATGCGTTGGAGCTAGCAAGACAAGGCGCTAAATGTGGGGAAGTGCCTGTGGGTGCGGTGCTGGTTCATGAGCAAGCGATCATTGGTGAAGGCTTTAATGAGCCGATTGGACGCTGCGATGCCACGGCTCATGCTGAAATTGTCGCCTTAAGGGATACGTGTCAACGTTTAAGTAATTACCGTTTACCACAGCAAACGACATTATATGTGACATTAGAGCCATGTACCATGTGTATCGGGGCGCTGATTCACGCGCGGGTTAATAGGCTGGTTTATGCTGCTTTTGAGCCGAGAGCAGGTATGGTTGGTAGTCAAATAAACTTACCGATGCAGCCTTTTTATAATCATACGATTGAAGTACAGCAAGGTTTGTGTGCTGAGCATAGTAGCCAGATGCTAAAGGAATTTTTTCGTAAGCGCAGACAAAGTTCAAAGAAAAAAGTATGAAAAGTAGTTAGTAAATAATAAACAAGCATTGGTAAAATTTTAAGATAGCAGTCGAAGTACTAGTGATAGTAAGGTTTATTTGATATAATGGCGCTCTATTTAGCAGTGCTTACTTTATTCGTATTTAAGCAATTGATAAATAAGTCAATATTGTTTTATAAGTGCCTACTATGACCCTTGCTAGCTCTTTGTCTAAATGTGTATCAGCTGATAATAAGCTACAGTCATTACTTTATCCTGTTATTTGTATTGATGGACCGAGTGGTGCAGGCAAGGGTACGGTATCGTGGCGTTTGGCTCAAGCCTTAGGTTATCAGCTTCTCGACTCAGGCGCTTTATATCGTATCGTTGGTTTAAAAGCATTCGAGGTAGGACTGATTAGTATTGATGGTCAGCAGCCGATTAACGAAGATGCCATATTGGTATTGACGCAAAGTCTAGACATTGCTTTTAAACCTAATGTAGATTCAGGACGAGTCGATATTATTGTTAATAATGATGTCATAGGCGAGCAAGTACGGAATGAAACGGTTGGGGGATATGCCTCACAAATAGCTGTTTTTCCAAAAGTTCGTCAAGCATTATTAAAGCTGCAGCAGGATATGGCAACCCGCTCAGGGTTAATTGCTGATGGTCGCGATATGGGTACAGTTGTTTTTCCTGATGCCGATGTTAAAGTTTTTTTGACTGCCAGTGCTGAAGCTAGAGCGCAGCGCCGTGTGACTCAGCTGATGAATGCCGGACAAAATGCTGATTTTTCCACTATTTTAACGACGATTAAATCTCGTGATGAACGTGATGAAAATCGTACAACGGCGCCTTCAAAACCTGCCGATGATGCACTTGTGATTGATAGCTCGAACCTTGATGCCGCTAAAGTATATCAACAGATTAAAGCCTATTGTCAGTCGCAAGGTATTTGTTTTCAGTAAGAGTAGAATGTTATTAAAATTAAATTAGCTTTTTGAACCATAGCGTTAAGATATAATAGATAGAATCGCCCTTTATATCTTTTTTTAGTATAAAATAATAGTTATTAAATATACGTCGTCTTATTATAAGATGTTGCTTAACGATTATGAAGACATGTGTTGCTAGCAAGTGCTACTGATGAATATTATCAAAGGTCTGCTTTTTAGCAACAACTGTTTTTTTATATGAAGATATAAGATATAAAACCAGTATCTCGTTTTACATCTTCATAAATTTGATCCGTACTGTGCTGGACAGGATACGGCTATACAAAGGTAGACATAATGGAATCATTTGCTGAACTATTTGAAGCAAGTATTGAAAATCAGGGTCTGGATATCGAACGTGGTTCGGTTATTACCGGTACTGTTGTTGCGATCGATAGTGATTGGATTACAGTAGACACTGGTCTGAAATCTGAAGGCATCGTTGCACGTGAAGAATTTTTAAGCGACGAAGGCGAGCTTGAAGTAGAAGTTGGCGATAGCGTTGATGTCGTGGTTGAAGCGGTTGATAACGGTATGGGTAACACCTTACTGTCACGTGAAAAAGCCAAACGCGTCGAGACGTGGAATATCCTTGAAAAAATCTATGATAATAATGAAATTGTCAAAGGTATTATTTCTAGCAAAGTAAAAGGTGGCTTCACAGTAGATATCGGTACTGTGCGCGCTTTCTTACCAGGTTCATTGGTAGATGTTCGTCCTATCCGTGATACGACGCACCTAGAAGGTAAAGAGTTAGAATTTAAAGTTATCAAGCTTGATCAAAAACGTAACAACGTTGTGGTCAGCCGCCGTGCCGTTATGGAAGCTGAAAATTCAGCTGAGCGCGAAGAGCTATTGAACAAACTTGAAGAAGGTATCGAGATCGAAGGTATCGTTAAGAACCTTACTGATTATGGTGCATTCGTTGATCTTGGTGGTATTGATGGTCTATTGCACATCACTGATATGGCATGGCGCCGTATCAAGCACCCATCTGAAGTGGTTGAAGTGGGTCAAGACCTTAAAGTTAAAGTACTTAAATTTGACCGTGAGCGTAATCGCGTAAGCCTAGGTCTAAAACAATTGGGTACTGATCCTTGGGATAACGTTGGCGGCACTTACCCAGTAGGTAGTGTGGTTAAAGCACGCGTTACCAACTTGACTGATTATGGTTGTTTTGCTGAGATTTCTGAAGGCGTTGAAGGCCTAGTTCACGTATCAGAGATGGATCATACCAACAAAAATATTCATCCATCAAAAGTAGTTCAAGTGGGTGATGAAGTTGAAGTAATGATCCTTGATATCGACGAAGAACGTCGCCGTATCAGCTTAGGTATCAAACAAACTCTTGCTAATCCATGGGATGAGTTTGATAAGAAACATGAGCGTGGCGATAAAATCACTGGCACAATCAAATCAATCACTGACTTCGGTATCTTTATCGGTTTAGACGGTGGTATTGATGGTCTAGTACATTTATCTGATATCTCTTGGAACGAAACTGGCGAAGAAGCTATCCGCAACTACAACAAAGGCGACACCGTAGAAGCAATGGTATTGTCTGTAGATTCAGAAGCCAATCGTATCAGCTTAGGCGTAAAACAATTAACTTCTGATCCATTTAACGAATACCTAGTCAACAATGACCGTGGTGCCATCGTTAATGGTAAAGTAAAAGAAGTCGATGCTAAAGGTGCCACGATCGAACTTGCTGACGAAGTAGAAGCTTACTTACGTGCTTCAGAGATTCAACGTGACCGCGTTGAAGATGCAACTAAGCATTTAAATGTTGGTGATGATGTTGAAGCGAAAATCATCAGCGTTGATCGTAAAACACGTAACATCAGCCTGTCAATCAAAGCAAAAGATGAAGCTGAAGAGCGTCAAGCGATTAAAGAGCTAAGCAGCAGCAATGCGCCACAAGCAGCAGCAACTGATGCACAGCCAAAAACAATTGGTGATTTGATTAAAGAGCAAATGCAGTAAGTTTTACGCTCCCAAAAATCAATAGTAATAAAAAAAGCGACTTCGGTCGCTTTTTTTTGTCTACGTTTTAGCGATGCTTTAATTACTAGGTAGTGAAGTACAAAGTTAAACTTAAGTACTCTCTCTATTTATTACGCGCTAATATTTGCAACCTTGCGTTACAAAATGTAAAATGAAGCTAAGTACTTGAAACATTGTGAACTTTTAAGTATGGGCTACTATATTTACCTAGCATCCTTTCGTTTTAATAATCATTAATCATTGAGGCAAGCGTAATAATGCAACAAGCTATTAATAAGTCAGATTTTATTAACAATTTGAGTGCTAATTGTGACCATATGACCGATATGGTCATTGATGATGCCGTGCGTGAGATTTTAAATCTCATGACAGACACGTTGGCAAATGATGGTCGAGTAGAGGTTCGCGGTTTTGGCAGTTTTTGCTTGCATCATCGCCGTGCGCGTACGGGTCGTAATCCTAAGACAGGAGAAAGTGTGCCCGTTCCTGCCAAAGCAATTCCACATTTTAAACCAGGTAAGGCTTTGCGAGAAGCCGTCAATGATAATATCGCTTTATCATAAAACCGAATAGATAATAACTACAATTGTTCAATAGAATGAATGCTAATATTTATTACTAATCCAAGCGAGTGGCTTACTCGTTACTATGAATTTTAGGGGAGATAATTATTATGCGCATTTTATTATTGATATTATTATTTTTGAGCTTCGCTTATGCACTAGGTCTCGTATTGGCTAATAATACGGAAATTGGGGTTAATCTATTGTTCTCGCAAGCGCCTACTATGAATTTGGGGCTCTTGTTAATCCTTGGTCTGATTCTTGGTATTGTCATCGGCATTCTGTTGGCATTATTAATATTCCGCGTGCTACAGAATAAGTGGGAAATCTCTCGGTTACAAAAGCTGAATAAAAATTTGGAAGAGCAGCTAGTGCAAGCGCATGTGGTAATTGACCGTCAGGCGCATGCCCCTACTGTAGAAGAAGCGGTTTATGGTACCAATGCGGTGCCCTCTAATACGGAAGGATTGCATTTATACGAGACCACAGGGCAGCTGACTACTAATTATGCTGACGATCCTAAGGTTTTAACTAAGCAGAAACGTGATTGATTATAATAAAAGTTATTGTAATGGAAACGATTAGAATAAATATGAGCTGAGTGCTATTCATGAAATAGCGCTCAATAATAAAATTTTGAAACAAAATGGTAAATTCATGATTGATATGACTGCTACTAGCACAGATAGTAATAGGGTAACTTCCCCTATTATCGTTGCATTAGATAACTTAACGGTGGAAGCTGCCTTGTCTTTGGCTGATAATTTAGATCCTGCTCTATGTAGGCTCAAGGTCGGCAAAGAGTTATTCACCCGTGCTGGACCTTCTATTGTGCAAGCGCTCCAACAGCGTAGCTTTGATGTATTTTTAGATTTAAAATTCCATGATATTCCGAATACCACGGCACAAGCAGTATTAGCCGCGGCTGATTTAGGGGTATGGATGGTAAATGTCCATGCTAGTGCTGGCAGCGCTGCAATGTCGTTAGCTAAGCAAAAGCTGATTACTGGTCATTATGACACTTTATTGATTGCAGTGACGGTGCTGACTTCTATGGGTCAAGAAGGTTTACCACAAATTGGCGTTAATGATTCTCTAGATGTACAAGTAAGCCGCTTAGCCCAGCTGACCCAGCAGTCGGGTTTGGATGGTGTTGTTTGTTCTGCTCAAGAGGCTAAAGTATTAAAAGTCTTGTGTGGGGCTGACTTTAAATTAGTAACGCCTGGTATTCGTATGTTAGAGGACAGTGCAGATGATCAGCACCGTATTTGTACGCCTGCGCAGGCATTGCAAGATGGTTCTGACTATTTGGTTATCGGTCGCTCTATTACTCAAGCTGATGACCCTTTAGCGAAACTACAAACCATATTGCAAAGTATAGCGTAGCCATTAGATATAGTAGGTATATACAGTAGTAATAAAGAATGCCTTTAACTATAAAAAAGCAGCCTTAAGTTGCTTTTTTTATTTTTTGACGAGCGAGTATTAAGTGCTACACTAAATATCCTAATTTATTAAATTCACTACCTCTACTGTATCCTATGAAAGTACAAATATTAAGTGATCTACATATAGATAGCTATGTTCGACAGTCGCATCCAATAGGTTGTATCCCGAAAACCGATGCAGATATTGTGTTAGTGGCGGGTGATACCGCAAATAGTGATAGCGGTATGGCTTGGTTACAAGAGCAAGCTGCGCACTTAGCAGTGCCTATTGTTACTGTTGCTGGTAATCATGAGTACTTTAATGAAGATGTGCTGCATTTTGACGAAAAGCTGGCGACTTGGGATAATTATGATGCCGTGTCTAATCAAGGGCTTAAAGTGCTTCAGTGCCAGCATATAGACATTGGAAAAATACGCATTTTAGGTTGTACTTTATGGACGGATTATCAATATCAAGCAGATGCGGACACAATGGCAGTCGCTAAGCGTTTTATGCGTGATTATAAGCAAATTTATGCGGGTAATGAGCTTTTTTCACCTGAATTATCAATGCAGCTACATGCCAAGCAGCGGCAATGGTTACAACAGGCATTAATAGAATCAAAGCAACTGGATAAAACCATCGTGGTAATGAGCCATCATAGTATTAGCCCATTATCAGTGTCTGAAAAATACTCTGATTTGCCAAGTAATGCGGCATTTGTGAGTGATTTTTCAGGGTGGATGGCAGAGCCTTGGGCACCAAAACTATGGATTCATGGGCATACGCACGAGGCATTTGATTATCAGCTGCATAATACGCGTGTGGTCGTTAACCCGCGTGCGTATCCAAATGAAGTCAGTAGTACTGCTCTATCTTTCGCTTGGGATAAAGTGGTTATTCTTGATTAAGTCCTCTATTGAATGCTGGTTCAAATATTTACCAGTTACGTATTCCTATTTTAAGATTTAGCGCTCTATTGCTACGAAGTTTGTATTCTGTACCGTGCGCCGAAAAAATCTGCTAGTCTATTCTTTATGACGACATTCTCTACTGATTCTTCTTATTCTCTTCTGTTATCTGAGCCCAGCAGTACGCTGAAATTAGATATGCCTGCGCCTGCGCACCTGCCAGACAGCATGATGTCTTCAGTAAGCTTACTGCCTGAGAATAAGCGTCTTATTCTATTTACCAGACATTCTTTACGCGAGCGCTCTGATGGTAAGGGCTTTGCCAGTTATCAGCTACCGTTGACCGCTAAAGGGCGCGTACTCGCGAAGTCTTGGGGGCGATGGTTGTCCAGTCATCTGCCTTATTCTCTTGATGTTGATAGCATATCCAGCCCCATTGGGCGCTGTATCGATACGGCGCAGCTGATGCAGGAAGGGGCAGGGCTACAGCGTCTTATTACTGAGCAACCCCTGTTGGTCGAACCTGGAAGCTTGGTGACGGAACCTGAACTTACCAGCGTGGTGTTTAAAGAGATCGGGGTACTTAATTTCATCAATCGATTTTTGCAAGGCAATCTTGAGGGTACCAAAAATGCCTATCAAGGTGGAATTGATATCTTATCGCTGTTTTATCAATATCAACCAAAGCCTGGGCAGTTAATGCTTGCAGTCAGTCATGATACTTTATTATCGGCGTTTTTAGGGGTGATGTTAGATGTGCCTGAAATTGATTGGAATGATTGGCCAAAAATGATGGAAGGGGTATTTTTGTGGTTCGATGAAAAACCCTTTACTGAGGCGAGTGCGTATTTTGTATGGAGAGGGGTAGTCTATCAGCGTCCGATTTGTAGCTTATTAGAGAGTTATCGGGCAACGGGCTTTGCACCAAGTAAGCTGTTACTTCCACCAGAAGTTAAATGGAGATGATGGGGCAGGGTTCAATAATGATTAAAGATGAATGTTAAAGATATCATACTATCTGAATATTTTATCTTAGCGATATTCTAAGATTTTGTTCTAGAAAATACTGCGATAGAAATAACACTGCCATAAAAAAACCTTGCCACTAGGACAAGGTTTTCTATCTATATGAGCTAAACTTAGCTAATTTTAAGCTTGTAGTGCTTTGATTGCTTTGTTTAGGCGGCTCTTACGACGAGCAGATTTATTCTTATGAATAATACCTTTGTCAGCCATACGGTCAAGAACTGGTACCGCTTTTTTGTACGCTTCAGTTGCCGCATCATAGTCTTTAGCTGCGATGGCTGCATCAACACGCTTCAAAAAAGTACGAACCATTGAGCGTTGTGAGGCAGAATGTTGACGAAGTTTGGTGTTTTGACGGGCGCGTTTACGAGCTTGTGCAGTATTAGCCACGCGTATCTCCTTTATAAAAGACAGGTAAGAATATGAAAGTTGATTGCAATAAATAATGAGTTGTACAATCATCGGTGACGAGTAGCCGTCTCGTCAAATATGATATCGATGCTAAATACTAATCAGTCATCGCTTGCGTCAAAGCCGTTTGGAATAATTAAATAGCTTTGACGTGTAAAGCCGGATATCTTAGCAAATTATTGCGCTTAGGACAATATATTTGATGAGCAATGGCTAAAGAAGTGTGGCGTTTGTGCTAACAATAGGCAAACTGATAAGATATCTTACAATATATTATGAATACTCGGTGCTGTTATAGCGTACCTTTATAGTATATTTAAAAGCTAAATCAGGCATAATTTTGATACGACGTATTCACAAGCTATTCTATAAATCAAAAAGACGGGTAAGATATGCAGCGAAAAGCAATTGTTATCGGCGCAACAGGGTTGGTTGGGCAACACCTGATTAAGCAGCTCAGTGAGCTTTATGAGACTCTGATTGTGATTGCTCGGCGTCCACCTCGCTATATCAACGCCAGTATGCGCTTTTATCAGACAAACGATTTTGATAATCTGCCAGAAATATTTGCTAGCGTGGGTGCTGATCGGACCACTGATGCTTTTAGTTGTTTGGGTACCACGAAAAAGCAGGCAGGAAGTGATGAAGCATTTCGCAAGGTTGATTATGGCTATAATGTGACTTTTGCCAAATTATGCCATGACAAAGGCGTTGAAAACTTCTTTCTACTGTCCTCTATGAATGCCAAAATCGACAGCCGTTTTTTGTATAATCGGGTGAAAGCAGAGACAGAACAGGCAATTAAAGCCCTTAATTTCGCTCAATTATTAGTTTTTCGCCCTTCATTATTATTGGGTAAACACAAGGGTCGACCCCTTGAGAGTATCAGTCAAAAAGCGTTTCAGCTGATTTCACCTTTGGTATCTGAATCGTTGCC
Source organism: Psychrobacter sp. GP33 (assembly GCF_014119005.1). GTDB lineage: Bacteria > Pseudomonadota > Gammaproteobacteria > Pseudomonadales > Moraxellaceae > Psychrobacter. Next base: position 476,975 of record NZ_JACGYX010000001.1, read on the forward strand.
GCTGCATCCGATTTCTGCCCAGCGTGTCGCCGTTGCTATGGCAATGATGGCCCAAGACAGCTATGAGCGCCGCAAATACCATACTGCGCCGTCACTTGAGCGTTTAACTATTATTGAAAATAAGCAGATGCTTGCGATGACACGAGCAAAATAGTAAGCTAGCTGACGATAAAAAATGGTGCCATCCATCCATAATGACTCATTAGCCACTAACTTATTAACTACTACAAAGTCATTAACTACTACATAAATACTAACAAGGAATGTGATCATGTCAGAAGCGACCACGATTGATAAAAAAAATTTTGTAACCTGTGATTTATTGGATGCTAACCCTGAATCTCAAGTTTGCTTGCCTAATATTGAAGGCAAATCCTTTTATAGCTTTGGTGGTAAAGATAAATTTTGCGGTGAGATTGTCACGGTAAAATGCTTTGAAGACAATAGCCGAGTTAAAGAGCTATTAAATAGTGACGGCAAAGATACAGATGGCAACGGCAAAGTCTTGGTGGTTGATGGTGGTGGTTCGATGCGCTGCGCTCTGTTAGGCGATATGATTGCTGAATCAGCCATTGTTAATGGCTGGGCAGGGGTGATTATATATGGCTGCGTCCGTGACGTCGATGATATGGCTCAAATGGACTTAGGCGTCATGGCATTAGGCTGTATTCCACGCAAATCTAATCGCCGCAATGAAGGTCAGACAGACCTTGAAATTAGCTTTGGCGACTTAACCTTAAATTCTGGTATGTTCATCTACGCTGATAACAATGGTATGATTGCTAGCGATAACCCATTGATTTAATTTTTTATTAGCTTTTATCAATAATTTTATAAGAATAAGTATGTTTCTCAAATATGCTTATAAAGCAAAGCCTCAGTAAATATACTGGGGTTTTACTGTCATTGCTATTTATTGCCCCATAATTTAATTATATTTTTTAATAATAATATCTAAAAAATTGTAATCATATTGTGATCGCTATGCCTGATGACAAACCGTTACGGCATAAATTTTGGTCAATCCTGAAATTCTTCGTATAATACCATTCTATCCCTTAACTTCGATCCTATATGCCATGCCTATCTCTGCTTTAACTGACGCCTTTGCCCCTATTAATCAGCAGTTATTTCCTATTCCACATACGCAGCGGCGCTGGCTGGCACCTGCTCATGGTGCGGCTGGGAGCTTATGGCTGGCAAGCTTACTACAAACCCCATTATGGGAGGTCTCAAGCCGTCTAAAGGTGGTTGTAACGCGCGATCAAAACCAGCTCAATCAAATAGAAACGGAGTTGGCGTTTTGCGGTGTGGATGCCTATGTGTTCCCAGATTGGGAAACTTTGACCTATGATGAATTGTCGCCACATCAAGACATTGTTAGCGAGCGTATTAATCTCTTAACAGATATGCCGACTTCGGGCGTGCTTTTGATTTCAATACAAGCGTTGATGCACCGAGTTGCACCGCCCAGCTGGTTGATAGGACAACATTTTGATTTGAGCGTTGGCGATCGTTTTGATATTAATACCCAGCGCGAGTTATTGGCAAAAGCAGGCTATCGTGCGGTTGACAATGTGTTTGAGCCGGGCGAGTTTGCGGTACGCGGTAGTATTATTGATATCTTTGCGATGGGGCAGCCTTTTCCATTACGGCTGGATTTATTCGATGATGAGATTGAGACCATTCGTTTCTTTCATCCGCAAACGCAACGTACGCTGACCGAAGAGGATTTAAAAAATCTGGTTGCAGGCAATGATAAAAGTATGGGGCAAGAGTCCTTGTCGCTACTGCACAAGCTACCAGATATCTCAAAGTCGATTGAACAGTTCCAAATATTACCTGCAAAAGAGTTTCCGTTAGAAGAGGGTAAAGAAACATTTCGCACGAACTTTGCTGCTATGTTTCCTAACACCAGTAGTCGTAAATTTGAGCTATATAAAGATGTGATGGCAGGGATTGCGGCAAGTGGGCTTGAATATTATCAGCCCCTATTTTTTGATATGAGTGATTGGGCGCAAGAAAGTAGTCTATTTGCCTATTTACCCAGTGACGCGCTATTTATTACCGATGAATCTATCGCTGAGCGCCAAGCCGACTATTGGTCACAAATCCAACGTCGTTATGAGGAGCGTCGGCACGATGTTGATAAGCCTATCGTTGCTCCTGAAATATTGTATTTATTGTCCAATACGTTAAATGAACATCTCAATAATTATCCACGCGTAATATTAAGTGAACGTAACGAGCTAGTATTGGCAAGCAGCCAGTTGCAAGGGCTCGTGACCTTGCGCGCACAGGTGCCGCCGCAGTTGTCTGTCAATCATCAAAAAGCAGAACCGTTAGCCGAGTTGCTGGATTTTTTACATTTGCAAGCGCAAACGGGCACGCCAGTATTAATCGTCGCTGAAACTGCTGGTCGCCGCGAGATTTTAATTGAGTTATTCAAGGGTAAGATTGATATCACTGCGTATGCCAGCTTTAAAGAATTCTTGGCAGCGGATAACGTTACTATCATCAATAAAGGTCGTCCGCATGTTGGGCTTACCGTTGCTCCGATTGAGCGTGGGGTCTATGTCCCTGAACGATTGGTGCTGATTAGTGAGACCCAGCTTTTTGGCAAACAAGTTCTACAAACACGGAGAAGACGCCAAAGTGGGGTATCAGAAGAGTTCTTAGTCAAGAGTGTCACGGAGATGACCGAGGGCAGTCCCGTTGTTCATATTGAGCATGGAATTGGGCGTTATAGTGGCTTGATTACTTTAGATGTGGGTGATGGTGAGCAAGAGTTTATTCATCTAAAATATGCCGATGATGCCAGTATTTATGTGCCGGTTGCTCATTTGCAGGTAATTAGCCGTTATAGTGGCGGTGATCCGGCGCTTGCGCCTTTGCATAAAATCGGTAGTGGTAAATGGGATAAAGCCAAACAAAAAGCACTGGAACAGATTCATGATATCGCTGCCGAATTGCTCAATATACAAGCAAGGCGTGAGGCAAAGGTAGGTATTCATTTTACAATCGATAGTTCGCAATATGAGTTATTCGCCAGTCAGTTTGAGTTTGAAGAAACGCCAGATCAAGCCAATGCCATTCATGCTGTTATGCATGACATGAAGCAAAATCAGCCGATGGATCGCCTTATTTGTGGTGATGTAGGCTTCGGTAAGACTGAGGTGGCAATGCGTGCTGCATTTATTGCTGTTAGTGCAGGTTATCAAGTCGCAGTGTTGGTACCGACCACTCTATTAGCCGGTCAGCATGAAGACAATTTCTTAGACCGTTTTGCTGATTGGCCGGTGCGTATTGAATCCTTGTCACGATTCGGTGGTAAAAAACATCAAGAGATGGTGCTAGCGGATTTAGCAGCAGGTAAAGTTGATATTGTCATTGGTACCCATAAACTGCTGCAGCCTGATGTTAAATTTGCCAATCTAGGCTTAATGATTGTCGATGAAGAGCATCGTTTTGGTGTCCGTCATAAAGAGCGTATCAAAGCCATTCAGACCAATGTCGATAGCATGTCGATGACGGCAACCCCAATTCCACGTACCCTTAACATGGCGCTCTCGGGTATGCGTGACATGTCGATTATCGCAACGCCGCCCGCTCGACGCTTGCCCATTAAAACTTTTGTCATGCAAAAGACAGACGCCTTAATGAAAGAAGCTATTTTGCGTGAGCTATTACGCGGTGGGCAAGTGTATGTGTTACACAATGATGTTGCCAGTATTGAGCGCATGGCAGAGACCATTCGTGAACTGGTGCCAGAAGCGCGCGTCGGGGTGGCGCATGGACAGATGCAAGAGCGGCAACTAGAACAAGTTATGCAGCAGTATTATCATAAAAAGTTCAATGTCCTTATCTGTTCGACAATTATCGAAACCGGTATTGATGTGCCCAATGCAAATACCATTATCATTGAGCGCGCTGATAAATTTGGCTTAGCGCAATTACATCAGCTGCGTGGTCGGGTAGGTCGTAGCCATCATCAAGCCTACTGCTACTTGCTAGTGCCATCAATTAAAGGTCTTAAAGGGGATGCCAAGCGTCGCCTACATGCCATTGAGCGTGCCAATACGTTAGGTGCTGGTTTTATGCTGGCAAGTGAAGACTTAGAGATTCGTGGCGCTGGTGAATTACTTGGTAAACAGCAAAGTGGTAATATGCAAGCGATTGGTTTTAGCTTATATATGAATATGCTGGAGCGTGCTACTAAAGCGATTAAGGCTGGCAAAGAGCCGGATTTAAATACGCCGCTATCTCTAACTAGTGAGATTAATTTACGTGCATCGGCACTTATTCCGGAAGAGTATGTGCATGATGTGCCTCAGCGACTATTGTTTTATAAGCGTATTAGTAATGCTGATGATAAAGAAACATTGGTCGACATTCGTACTGAGATGATAGACCGCTTCGGTATCTTGCCAGATCAAACTAAGCAGCTATTTGCGGTTCACGGTTTACGTCTGCAAGCTGAACCATTAAAGATTAATAAAATAGATGCCAGTACTAGTAGTATGACACTGGAGTTTGCCCCCGACACGCCCGTTGATGCACTAGCTATTATTAAATTAATACAGTCAGACAGTCAGCGTTATCGTATGAATGGTGCATCAGGTATTCGCTATAGTAATGCGGACAAGCTCGAGACTGCACAGCTACGGGTTACTGCCGTACAAGAGCTGTTACGTTATTTTAGCGAGCACATGGTGGCGGAGACAAGTTAGCAATAGGTTAAACTTAAGTAGATACGGGCTGATCATAAAAACCTATTAGGTAATGGCGCTATTTTATCCCGTAGATACCTGATAAAATAACGCCAATATCTATTTTTTCTAATGTCTTATTTACTTTTATTGATACTTTATAACAAGAGAAACCGTCATTATGTTCCAATTGCATCCTAAGCTTGCTGCCGATAGTTTTTTGGTGGGCGATTTTCCATTATCGACGTGTCGTTTGATTAATGACTGCCAGTTTCCTTGGTTGATTTTAGTACCGCGTGTTTCTGGTATCAAAGAGTTGTATGAGCTGTCTGAGTCGGATCAAGTACAGTTTTTACGTGAATCAAGCTGGTTATCAAGCCAACTGGCTAAAACTTTTCAGGCAGAAAAGATGAATGTCGCAGCGCTTGGTAATCAAGTTCCGCAGCTACACTTCCATCATATTGTTCGCTATCAGAACGACATGCAATGGCCAAATCCTGTGTGGGGCGTACCAGCAGTTCCTTATACTCAGCAAGTCTTAGCGCAAATGCAACAAACGTTAATGATGGCGCTACGTGGTCATCATCAAATGCCTTTTGATTGGCAGATGTAGGATATAATTTAAAAATTATTATCTCAATTCTATAACCTCTAAAGATATATAACCCATGCGCTACTGCCCACAGTGGTGCTATTAACTTTCTGCCTTTCTTTGTAAGCAGGGTAAGTATCATTGTTAAACACAATATAAAGCCAATATTCTGATGTGTTTATCTATAGTTATTAAGAGTGATCAGGCATAATCATGCTTTTTGCTATTTTATTTGCTCTACGCGGACGTCTAGCATGCTTTTTTTAAATAAATTAACCGCACTTTATAGAGTAAAAGAGGTGGGTAGCAGTCGTTTCCCTTATCCTGAAGCTTTTGTTTTAATACTAACCGTATTTTTAATCGCTGTTGATTTCAATTTTAGTGCCGTTTCTATTGCCTTGATAATAGTCATTGGTTTGCCAAGTATTATCATTTTAGCCAGTAATTACTACCAGCAGCCTAAGTTTTGGGCTTCTAATGGGGTAATTGTGTTACTAGCGATGGTCATTGGCGCGCTACAGTTTTGTAGTATCGTATCTTTAAGCATCGTGTTGTTAATCGCAACACGCGTTATTATCAGTCGTCCTGAACATCGAATAAGACTTGCGATGATTGCGGTGATTACCGCTATTATGTTTTATTACGTCAGCATTACCTTAAAGGGCGTTGAGGTACACTGTAATCAAGGAATTTTACCCCCAGCATTATTATTGATGAGTATCAGTAACGTATTATGGAAATTTTGGCATACTCATCATCATTACCTTAGTCAAGACGATGCGGTACGGCAAGCGACCGGACGGATACAGACTATGGTATCAATTATCAATAAATTAACACGTTTTGTACCACTACAAGTTTGGCAACCTATCGTAAAAACAAATACCCCTGTTACCGTCTCTAATAAGCGGGCAAAACTCACGATTATGTTTTCAGATATTGTTGGATTTACAGAGCTGTCTGAAAGCTTAAGTGCTGATAATCTTGCTGATATTTTAAATACTTATATGCATACTATGACCTTAATTGCCGATAAACATGGGGCAGTATTAGATAAATTCATTGGTGATGGTATGGTATGCTTTTTCGGTGAACCAAACAGTCAGGGTACGCGCCAAGATGCGATTGCTTGTGTTGCAATGGCCATTGATATGCGCCGCGAAATGCGCTCGCTGCGCCAAACGTGGCGCTTGATGGGGTTTGAAGGCTTATATGTGCGTATTGGTATTACGACTGGCTACTGTCATGTAGGTAATTTTGGCAGTAATAATCGCATGAGTTATACTCTAATTGGTAAAGAGGCAAACCTTGCCTCACGGCTTGAGTCAACAGCTGGAAAAGGAGAGATATTAATCAGTCAAAGCACCTATGATTATATCTGTCATGAATATGAGTGTAAGTATTCAGGCGTATTTTCTCTAAAGGGATTTGACGAGGAAATTCATGCCTGGCAAGTACTTGATCCAGACGCACACAAAGGTCAATTATCTAAATGGGTGGATCATAAGCTACCTGGATTCAACCTGCATTTGAACTTTAAAGATATAAAGAACTACGATTATAAAGAGATTAAAAATCATTTAAATTTTGCTCTTGAGCGTCTTGAAAGAGAGCAAAAAACCAGCATTACTAAAGAAAAGTAGTAGAGTGTTGTGTTGTGCAATGATATACAATAAAGTCATCTACAAAAAAAGCCTGTTAAATTAACAGGCTTTTTTTTCATAATAAGAAGGTATTACTAATGATTCTCTTTAGCATGGTTGAGCGTATATTTAGGAATTTCAATAACTAAGTCATCATTCTCTATTATTACTTGGCAAGATAGACGCGAATCTGGCTCAAGTCCCCAAGCGCGATCCAATAGATCGGCTTCGATATCGTCCATTTCTTCTAAACCGTTAAAACCTTTACGTACCACGATATGGCAAGTGGTACAGGCTTTGGACATCTCGCAAGCGTGTTCAATTTTGATGCCTTTCTCTAATAAGGCTTTACATAGGTTGCTACCAGATTCGAGCTCAACTTCAGCACCTTCTGGGCAAATCTCAAAATGGGGTAGTACTGTAATTTTTGGCATGGTTAATGGGTCCATTGCTAATCAATACAAAAAAAGAAAATGTTAATATTATCGTTCAAGCCAAATATTTATAAAAGAAGTATTTAAAGCGGATCACCAGTCTTTGGCACTGGTTCCTGCCATACTGGCTTTCACGCTTTGGTTCATAATTCGGGCAGCAAATGCATCGCTGTGCGGCTTTAGCTGAGCTTTTTGGCTATCAATAACGCTTAAATCGTTAGTGCTTAAAGAAGTTTGCATCGCTTGCATCGCTTCAGTCAAAGCGTATTGTTCCTCAGCTGACAAAAGGGTTGAAAAGTCAGTAAGTGCGGAATGCAAAGCAAGCAGTTCACGTTCAGCTTCGACTTTGGTTTCAATTAAAGAGCGGATATTTTTATCTTCCTCAGCATGCTGGAAGCCTGCAATAAGAAGCTGCTCTTTTTGTTCATCCGATAAGCCATAAGTGGGCTTAATGTTAATCTCACTCTCAGTACCGGTTGTGGTTTCTTGCGCGCTTACGGTCAATTGACCATTGGCATCAATACTAAAAGTGACTTCAATGCGCGCAAACCCTGCTTTCATGGGCGGGATACCATAAAGTTCAAAGCGCCCAAGTGAACGGCAGTTATCGACTGTTTCACGCTCGCCTTGTACCACATGAATTACCATGCCAGTTTGCCCGTCCTGATAGGTGGTAAATACTTGACGTTTTTTGACAGGAATAGGAGTGTTCCGCGAAATGAGCACTTCAACTAAGCCGCCCATGGTTTCAAGTCCAAGCGATAGTGGAGTGACATCAAGTAATAATAAATCGCTATTACCATTAACCAACTGGTGTGCTGCTTGTGCTGCACCTAGAGCGACTACTTCATCAGGATTTAGGCGGCATAAAGGTGGCTTTGCAAAAAAATCTGTGACCACTTGCTGAATCGCTGGCATACGTGTTGAGCCACCAACCAAAATAATCTCATCCAAGTCTTGCGCGCTTAATTTAGCATCGCGTAATACTTGCTCACAGACGCTAATTGTGCGGCGACTGACAGGCTCTGTAATGGCTTGTAAGTCTTCACGACTTAATTGTCCTTGGAAAGACTGACCATTAATAGTGAGGTTAATATCTACTTGTGCTGAATCGGTTAATACCTGCTTATAGCTTTTGGCTTGTTGCGCCAATATTGATTTATCATGCAAACTAACATCTAATGGAGCAATGCCAAGTTGTTTAATCAGCCAATTGGTTAATAAACGGTCAATATCATCACCACCAAGCGCGCTATTACCGCCCGTAGCCAATACTTCAAACACGCCATCGGTTAGCTTTAAAATGGACACATCAAACGTACCACCGCCCAAATCGTAAATAAGATAATAGCTTTGATGTTGGTTGGTATGTTCTTTATCTAAACCATATGCGACAGCCGCTGCCGTAGGTTCATTAAGAAGGCGTAACACATTGATACCAGCAGCTTTAGCTGCATCTTTAGTTGCCTGACGTTGCGCTTCATCAAAATACGCAGGCACTGTAATGACTGCGCCCTCAATACTGTCTTCAGGCAAAGCGTCTAGCGCGCGCTGTTTGAGCGCTGCTAAAATACGGGCGGAGACTTCAACTGGTGATACTTCACCTTGATTGGTAACAAACGCAGGCATAGCATTGGCAGCACCGCTAAGCTCATAAGGGTGAGAGAACTTAATATCCGCTTGACTGCGACCCATAAAGCGCTTGGCAGAAATAATGGTATTTTTTGGATCATCACTAAGATGTTCTAGCGCCTGCTGTCCAACAATAGGCGCACCTGTAGTTGGATAATAAACCACCGAAGGCAATAGAGTATCTGAATCAGCATCTGCCGCTAAGACTTGCGATTTTCCTGAACGCACGACCGCAACCAGTGAGCGCGTCGTACCCAAATCGATACCAATACCGAAACGATGTTGGTGAGGCTGGGCACTTTGATTGGGTTCAGCAATTTGCAATAGAGACATAAGACAACTCAAAGATAAAATGAAAAAAGAATAATGAGTAAAAATAAGTACAAAAGGGGCTTGCTAGTAGTTTTATAGCCTAATCAATTATAGGGTATTCTCCCTACTGCTTTAACCGAAATAATAACTATATAACGTGATTAGACGTATAAATCATCATCGTCAGGATGCTCAGCGCTGGCGATATCATCCAATCCTGTTGTAATGTCAGCATTCAACTTAACTAAAAATTTTAGCTTTTGTGTGGCATCAATAGCCACTTGCCACGTACTACTATCATAAGCCGTTGCAAAACGGTTAGACTGAGTCTGTAAGCGCTCGGTAACTTGTGGATGCAATTGCTGTAATGACGCACTATCTTTAGCTTGGATGGCGTCATCCAATTCAATGCGCATCTCCATGGCATCTTCTAAAAAATCTAAATCAGCGATGGAATGCTCTAAATTTTGCCCTTGTCCTGCCATATCGAGCAGGTAACCGGCGCGACTGTCAGGAGCACTCAACGTTTGATAGGCTTGATTAATCAATGCAGATGCTTGCTCAGCATGTAACTGTGCTTGCTTAGTCTCAGTGCTTTGTTTTGAAACGTTATCAGGATGGAATTGTTTCTGCAAATGACGCAAATGATGATCAAGCTGTTCTTGAACCAATTCAAATTGTACAGGTTGCTCGAATAAAGCAAAGAAGTTATCAAATTGCGCTTCTTGAGTAGTATTCGTCATCTCATACACCTTGCATTTTTTTTGGTTTTTATCTGATGGTTACTAGAAAAATATGAAGTAGGTTTTGCATAGGTTTTAGAGTTATTTATTATAAGCCAATGGCGTTTGCAATAAATCTCTAAATACTGTATCGATATTACCTTCGTCATGTCTTTAGACGGTAAACGATTCGCCGCAACCACATTCACCCTTTTGATTGGGGTTGGTGAACTTAAAGCCTTCGTTCAAGCCTTCTTTTTCATAATCCATTAGTAAACCATCTAAATATACTAAGCTTTTAGGGTCAATAAAGATACTGACGTTATGACTATCAAAACGTGTATCATTGTCATCAGGTGTATCTACAAATTCTAAAACGTAGGCAAGACCTGAACAACCAGCCGTACGAATACCCACTCTAATTCCTGCACCCTTACCGCGGTTGTCCAAAAAATCTCGAACATGCTGAGCGGCGCGTTCTGTCATTTCAATCATGCCAACTCCTATTGACTGCGTCTAATGTAATTATATTATCTTAATTTTAACATTACCTTAGAGCTGTCTAAAGTATTTGATAACGAGTCTTTATTTAATAACTAAGCTATCTACCATAAGTATTTAATTCTAATCAATACTGAGAAAAATTATAAAATAAAAGGTGACAATCACATCAAGGTTATTGTCACCTAATAGCATTATTGGCTTTTGCTACTGCCAAAAGATGAAACAGTCACAATCACACTGTGCCTATACTATCTATTCAGCTAATTACTTAAACAGCGCTGTGCTTACCTTTGTAATCGCTGATTGCTGCTTTAATAGCATCTTCTGCTAGTACTGAGCAATGCACTTTTACAGGTGGTAATGCCAATTCTTCAGCAATATGACTGTTTTTAATTTCGCCAGCTTGGTCTAAGCTTTTACCTTTTAGCCACTCAGTTACAAGTGAGCTTGAGGCAATAGCTGAACCGCAGCCGTAAGTTTTAAAACGTGCATCTTCAATGATACCGTTGTCATCAACTTGAATTTGCAAACGCATCACATCGCCACAGGCTGGGGCACCGACCATACCAGTACCAACGTTTTTGGCATTTTTATCAAGATTGCCAACGTTACGTGGGTTTTCGTAATGATCAATCACTTGGTCACTATAGGCCATGAGTTTTCTCCTAGTTAGATGATGAGTACGTATCTATCACTGCACTCATCGATAATTGGGGTCAAACACTTAATTTATAATTGTCTGATGTATAAGTTAATACTGATATGCTGCTTAATATATATATTTCAAATGGCTTTTTAGTGCTCAGCCCATTCTACTGAATCTAAATCAACGCCTTCTTGGTACATATCCCAAAGAGGGGATAGGGCACGTAATTTATCAACAGCTTGATGCATCTGCGTAATGACAGTATCGATATCTTCTTCAGTGGTGTAGCGACCAAAGCTAAAGCGAATAGAGCTATGCGCTAATTCATCTGGGCGACCTATAGCACGTAGTACATAAGATGGCTCAAGAGTGGCTGAGGTACAAGCTGAACCTGAAGATACCGCTAAGTCTTTTAGCGACATCATAAGTGATTCGCCTTCAACGAAGTTAAAGCTGATATTTACGATGTTTGGAACGCTGTGTTCTAGGTCACCGTTTAAGTAAATCTCTTCGATATCTTGTAGACCATCCCACAGTTTTTGACGTAATTTTGCAGCGTGTGCATTGTCTTCTTCATAGCGCTCATTAGCTAATTTAAATGCCGCGCCTAAACCAACGATTTGATGCGTAGGTAAAGTGCCTGAACGCATACCGCGCTCATGACCACCGCCATGCTGCTCAGCTTTTAGACGCACGCGAGGTTTACGGCTCACAAATAAAGCGCCAATACCTTTAGGACCATAGGCTTTATGACCTGAAAAACTCATTAAGTCAATTTTGGTAGTAGCAAGGTCAATACGAACTTTACCGACTGCTTGTGCGCCATCCACATGGAAAATAACACCCGCTGCACGAGTAATCTCGCCAATAGCAGCAACGTCGGTCAACGTGCCTAGCTCATTATTCACCATCATAAGTGACACAAGAATAGTATCGTCACGTAATGCGGCTTGTACTTGTTCAGGTAAAATCAAACCTGTACTTGGTTGTGGCTCAAGATAAGTAATCTCAAAACCTTCTTGTTCAAGCTCGCGGCAAGTATCCAATACAGCTTTGTGCTCAATCTTGCTGGTAATAATATGCTTACCGCGAGATTGATAAAAATGTGCCGCACCTTTAATGGCTAAGTTGTCAGATTCCGTAGCACCTGAAGTGAAAACAATCTCACGAGGATCAGCGTTGATAACGTCAGCAACTTGACCGCGCGCGGTTTCAACCGCCTCTTCAGCTTGCCAACCATAACCGTGTGAACGTGATGCTGGGTTACCAAAAATGCCATCTACCGTCAGATATTCGCTCATCTTGGCAGCGACCGACTTGGCAACTGGCGTAGTGGCGGCATAATCTAGATAGATAAGTTTGTTATGTTGGCTCATGCTGGGTTTGCCTCGCTGGTCGATAAGGTAATAGTAGTGATGTCTTTTAACGCAGAAAGATGCTGTCGTTCGGAGATGAACTGAACATTTTCCATATTTAATAATTGTGCTAATGTGATATTTTTCAAGTACTGCTCAATATGATTTGACAGTGCACACCATAAATCATGGGTCAGACACATGGTACCGCCTTGGCAGTCGCCGCGCCCTTCGCATTGCATTGCATCAACCGATTCATCAACGGCTGAGATGATGCTCATCACGTCAATCTCATCCAGAGGTTTGGCTAAACGATAGCCACCGGCAGCACCGCGAATACTGGTAACAAGCCCACGTTTGCGTAGCTTTGAAAATAACTGTTCTAGATAAGAGATTGAGATAGACTGACGTTTGGCGATATCGGATAACGATACAGCACTGTCATGTTGGCTGGTTTGTAGAGCCAAATCTAATAATGCGGTAACCGCATATCTGCCTCTAGTCGTTAAGCGCATAAAATATCTCCAAACTGACCAGTGATATAGCTAATATTATTGAAAGCTAAAGACTTGCTTGAAGTAGCATATAAAACCCGCTTAACCTATAAGTCTTTAAGACAAATATCAACGCTGCTAGTCATATCAAATAATTAGGAAAAGGCTAGTAAACACATAGTCTATGTCTAATGGTGTGTGCTGCAATATCTTCATTATACTCAATCCTGACTAATTTAGTCAAGATTGAAATGGGATTAAATAATTTAGCGGCTATAACTCTGTGATTGGCAAAAGTCATCATAGAGTTATAGCCGCTAGAATTTGGATTTTATCGATTGACTTGGGTATGTAGATCATAAATTTTTATTAAGATAATTATTGTTTGCTTAGTTGATGAATAGAGCAATGAGTGAGCCAATAGCAATAATAATCGCAACAATAGCGGTCATCATCCATGTTTTTTGTTTGCTTTGTAGCTCTTTTACTGTGGTTTCAAGCTCTCGATTTTTGATTGTTAATGTGTTAATTTGCGTTTGTTGTTCGGTAATACGGCGCTTGTAATCTTCTTTTTTTGTCGCTAATTCTGCTTCACTAGGCTTTGATTTACCGCTGCCCCCTTTGAGTTTTTTAAGCAGACTTTGGATTAAGCTACCAAAACCCATTTGCATAATGAACTGCTTAACCAGCTGAACTTGCACAGAGTCGCCGCGTATTTGTAGCTTATCCGTGGTTTCAATATCATGGCTGGTCAGGGCGCTGAGTACTTGGATGCTGTAGGCATTGATAATCACATCAGGTTCAGTACGACCCACTGGTAAATTGGCATCCAACAGTACGCCTTTATAGCTAAATGTGGCGTAGACTTCGACATGCGGTAGATACATGCGTACACAGACTACTGTACCCTGCTTAGCAAGCGGATAAGCTGCCTTGCGCAGCTCAGGGTCTAAGCGTAGCAGCAGCGTCAGAGCCGATTCAATGAACACCAAGATAATATTGAGCAGAGAATGAGACAACGTAGAACGCTTCATGTAAATAATCCATTGTTATTAGATAAGTAAAGTTATTAGATAATTAAAATTAAAAGATTGCCGTAAAAAAATTGTAGAGGTAAGCACAACGAGAAATATAGTGTGGTCTCACATTTTTCTTATTATATTTTAAGATAACTATCATAGAGCATAATTAATATGTTTCCATCATAAAAACTATTAACTATGGGTGTCAGTTAGCAAATTGTTGCGCTATTGCAGCGGTTAGTTATCCATATTCAACAATATCCTATACTCAGCGTGAATAATCGTGAAAATAGCCTAGTAATAGGGTAAATCGAAAATTACAGGTGTTTTGCGTAATATTAAGTGTCAAATACGTAGCGATGAGCGCCAAAAAGTGTAAAATCGCTTGCGCTCGTTATGCTGCCTTGATATAAAGGCGTTAATAACGTGCAACCCATGAATACGTGAGTCGAAAATTGTTTTTATTGCTTAAATAATATGAGAGCGATACAATGCCTGACACTAGCGTTTATTTTAGACCTTAAACTTGAAGGAATTTTTATGAATAAGTCAGAATTAATTGATAGCATCGCAGAAAAAAGTGGCCTAAACAAAACTCAAGCTGGTGATTCTCTAAATGCAGTGATGGAAAGCATCGGCGAAGCATTAGAAGCTGGCGAGAGTATCTCATTAGTTGGTTTTGGTACTTTCAGCGTTAAAGATCGCAAAGCTCGTACTGGTCGTAATCCTAAGACTGGTGAAGAGTTATCTATCCCAGCAAGCAAAGTACCAAGCTTTAAAGCCGGTAAAAACTTAAAAGAGCGCTTGAACTAAGCCGATTATATAGACTGACAGTTTATTGGATTGCTTTATGGCTAGTAGCATAAGCGGTAGCTATAGATAGACGATAGTTACTGATAATAAGTTTTATACTTCATAAAGCAGCGATAAAAAAAGCACCTTATTATGGGTGCTTTTTTTATATATAAAATTTATACGTCAGATGACGTGAATATTTTGAGTCTCGACACAAATTCACGTATCATAGGGCGCGTAGAACTGGGGCGCGCATGACTGCCTTGCTTCAACTTATTGCTTTTAGCCAAGTCTATTAGTGATGAAAGTCATTACAAAACTGGTGCTATCATTCTAACACCTCTCATTTTTCCATTGCCCGCGCTGTTCGTACTGCAATGGTTCTTAATCAATATAGGTTAATAAGCAGAAATAATTATGGATAAAATGCGCGATTTTTTAAAAAGCTGGCCTGGTCGCCTTTTATTGATTCTATGCCTATCGCCGCTTGCCCTTTTGGGTATTGAAAGCTACTTTCAAAGCGGTGTTGATCCGAATCAAATTGCTCAGGTCGGTGAAGCAAGTGTGGGGTTGTCAGAATATCAAACGGCAGTTAATAGTCGTCGCTCAGAGATTCTAGAACAAGTGGAAGATACAAGCCTATTGAATGAAGACGTGCTCCATGAGCAAGTACTTAAAGGGTTGATTGACAGAACTTTACTTGAACAGCAGGCTGGCAAGCTTGGCATGACTGTATCAGATGACACGATTAATCGTTTGCTGCGCCAAGAAGATATCTTTAAAGATGAGAACGGTGAGTTTTCTAATGACCAGTTTTCGAACTTTTTGCGTCAGCGCGGTATGACTAAAGATCAGTTATTTGCAGAATTTCGCAATCAGTTGAGTCTAGATCAGCTTAATGCCAGCATTGTAGGCACGGCCATTTATCCTATGAAAGCGGTGAATCAGCTGATTGATTTACAGTTAGAGGCACGTCAAATTTGGCTGCATCGCTTTAACTGGCAAGATTATGCGCAACGGGTTAACGTTACTAAATCTGATATTCAAGCGTATTACGATGCCAATAAAGACCGCTTAAAAAGTGAAGCAATGGTTGATCTTGCTTATATTGAGCTTACGCCTGCCACCATTAAAGTGGACAGCGTAACGAATGAAGAGTTGCAACAACAGTATGATGCCTTTAAACAAGGGCTTGCCGTTGTTGATGAGCGTAAAATCAGTCAGATTTTATTGACTGGCGATAATGCCAAAGCGCAAGCAGATAAGATAAAAGCTCGTTTAAATAAAGGTGAGTCGTTTGCTGCTATTGCCAAAGCTGAGTCTGATGACCCATCAGGTGCCAGTGGCGGTGTGATTGGTAGCTTTAACCCTTCTGTGTTTGGTAAAGACGCCGCTGCTGTTGAGAAAGCATTAAACGGTTTGAGTGTTGGTGGCATTACCGCACCGATTAAAACCAGCTTTGGCTATCAGATATTTACCGTAACTGAAGATAATGGCAGTAAAGCGCCAAGTTTAGAGAGTATGCGCGCTGAGCTGACGGCAAAAGCCAAAGAGTATAAGCGTCAATCATTGTATGCGGATAAAGTAACAGCGATTAATGACTTGGCGGCAGATGGCTTTAGTATCAATGATATCGCTCAACAAGAAAATGTAGCGCTAAAACGTATTAAAGATTATCGTAAAGAAAATAATACGTCGGTACTGGCGCAGCCTGCGGTCATTAAGCAAGCCTTTGATGAGTTTACGATTCAAGATCAAGCAGTTACGGCAGGTATCAAAGTAGGGAACGGCATGGCATGGGTACAGCCTAGTAACTATCGTCCAACCAAAACACTGAGCCTAGCTGCGGCAACGCCAAAAATTACCCAAACGTTACGTCAACAAAAAGCCAGTACTTTGGCATTAAAAGACGCCCAACAGTTAGCTGCTGGTATTAAAAGTGTCGCAGATATCAATGCGCAGTCGGTTAAGTTCCAAGCATTGGGCGAAGTTAATCGTCAAACGCCATTGCTAACTGAAAAAGAGCGTGGCTTGGCATTTAGCAAGGAAGCGCCTGCTAATGGTGTGATGGCAGTAGCCAGTGAGACAGAAATGGGCGCGACGGTTGTGATTGGTGGTCCTATTAAAACTCAGAACCAATCTCAGTTATCTGCGGTAGAAAAAGCGCAAACAGCAGCGATTATCCGTGATAACTTAGGACAGGACCAGCTGCAAGATTACCTTGATTATCTGCGCTTGGTGTATAAAGTTGAGATTAATGAAGCCAATATGGCGGGTGCGAAAGGACGTTAATATTTAAAAGTTGTTAAGCATTAGCAAGCTTCAGCACTTAAAATAATATTCTTGCTTTAAGTGTTAACCATAAAAAAGCCACTGTTATTATGACAGTGGCTTTTTTATTATTCTATAGGTTTACCAATGGTGAGATTTAGTCTTTAACAGGACGAAACCTTAGCCTAATGACGGAAATGACGCATACCGGTAAATACCATGGCAATACCATGCTCGTTAGCAGCAGCAATGGTTTCATCATCACGCATTGAACCACCTGGCTGGATAATAGCAGAGATACCTACAGCTGCCGCATTATCAATACCATCGCGGAAAGGGAAGAAGGCATCTGATGCCATAACTGCACCTTCGGTAACCAAGCCTGCATGCTCCGCTTTAATCGCAGCAATACGGGCTGAATTAACCCGGCTCATTTGTCCTGCGCCAACACCAATCGTACGCTGATTTTTAGCATAAACAATGGCATTAGATTTGACGTATTTCGCCACATTCCAGCTAAAGAGTAGGTCAGCAATTTGGGCTTCCGTTGGCTGAACATCGGTCACGATTTTTAACTCAGATGCGCCAATAATTGCTAAGTCCTGTTCTTGAACTAACAGACCGCCATTTACACGTTTATAGTCAAGTTGCGTTAAGCGCTCAGCCGGTGCTGGCAGCTCACCACACACTAAAACGCGTACATTCTTCTTACCAGCCGTGGCTTCTAAAACACCGTCTTCTAAGCTTGGAGCAATAATGACTTCTACGAACTGGCTATCAATAATGGCTTTTGCTGCCGCAACCGTTAGCTGACGGTTAAAAGCAATAATGCCACCAAATGAAGACTCAGGGTCAGTACTAAATGCCGTACGGTATGCGGCTACTTGATCGTTATCAATGGCGACGCC
Organism: Psychrobacter sp. GP33; assembly: GCF_014119005.1. Classification (GTDB taxonomy): domain Bacteria; phylum Pseudomonadota; class Gammaproteobacteria; order Pseudomonadales; family Moraxellaceae; genus Psychrobacter. The sequence goes on from NZ_JACGYX010000001.1 coordinate 495,014, forward strand.
GCATGGATTAGCGTGCTTAACAATGACACAGGCAGGTGCAGTAAAGGCTTTTACGCATTCAAGCGCGGCATCAGTATCAGCGATATTATTATAAGACAACGCCTTACCTTGTAGCTGTTTAGCCGTAGCAATAGACGCTTGTGGATTTTGGGCACTATGACTGTCGACATAAAACGCCGCTTTTTGATGCGGGTTTTCACCGTAGCGTAGGTCTTCTACCTTAACAAGATGTAAATTTAGCGTGCGCGAGAATTCTTCTGGTTGCTGCGTTTCATTGACACGGCTGCCTAAGAAGTTAGCAATCATGCCGTCATATTGGGCGGTATGTTCAAAAGCTTTTACTGCCAAGTCATAACGCAGGGCAGTACTTAGAGTAGTGCTATCACCAAGCGCATTTAACACACGCTGATAATCAGCTGGGTCAGTAATGATACCTACGTGCGCATGATTTTTCGCAGCAGCGCGTACCATCGTTGGACCACCAATATCGATATTCTCAATGGCATCATCCATCGTCACATCACTACGGGCAATCGTTTCAGCGAATGGGTACAAGTTGACCACGACTAAGTCAATACGTTCAATTGCATGCTCGCCCATCACCGCATCATCAGTGCCACGACGACCTAAGATGCCGCCATGAATCTTTGGATGTAAGGTTTTGACGCGACCATCCATCATTTCAGGAAAGCCGGTATAGTCTGACACTTCAGTAACGGCAACGTCATGTTCTTTGAGCAAGCGATAGGTACCGCCAGTAGACAGTAAGCCAAATCCTGCAGTGATTAAGCCTTGAGCGAACTCAACAATTCCGGACTTGTCTGAGACTGAGAGTAGTGCAAGTGGTGTGGTACCCATAAATCAATTCCATAAAATAGCCTGACGTTACCGCCTGGCGAGATAATAATGACACTCATGACGCGTGAAAAGCAGCACCATAACTGCCGTCCATTAACTACATTATCAGCACGATGGCTGATATTGAAAAATTGGTATTTAGAATATTGCTTATCATTATTTAGCACGATAAACGAGTAATATCTTAAAGCATCTAAGCTGTTTATACAAAATCTATCCCAATTATTCGTACGATAACTCACAGATAACACTTGAAGAATAAGGTATAAAAGTTAAGACATCAAATCATACGTTTTAAGCTTTTTGCGTAAGGTGCCGCGATTTAATCCCAAGATTTGTGCGCATTTACTCTGATTACCACGTGTCTGTTCAAGGGTAACCGTCAATAAAGGCAGCTCGACTTCTCTTAAAATAAGATCATATAAATCGGTTGGCATATCTTCTCCGAGCGCTGAAAAATAATCACGTACCACGCGCTCAACATGAACCCTTAAAGGCGCATTTAATTGACTGTGTAAGTGGTCTTGTAAAGGATTAGTAGGAGCATGTGATGGCATTGGGTCAGAATGGTCATCCAGATAGGATGGATTCACTGCATGATGATCAGCAGGTGAGGGCGTAGGCTGTGCCATAAGGCGATATCCTTACAAATAAATAACAGTAGGTCTACAAAATATGGAAAGTTAAAAGCAACCTAATAATAAGCAGTCACTGCATTTACAATTAACTTAGAATAACTAAATTATAACTAATAAATAGGTTCAATCATTACTTTAGAGACTTTTTTGGCAATAATTGGAACCGTAAACATAACCGATTTACGGCGCTCAGCTGTCAGCTTAGTTTCACTACTCAGCAAATAGTCCGATGGCTGTGCTACAAACTCTCCAATAATTGTATCTTTATTATAAATACTCACTTTCAAGTTAGGCAGCAGTTGTACTTGGAGACTCTGATTTACCAATTGTGCCTGAATATCACTAAAATTCTTTGCATTTCTGACTTGGGTGGCTTTCACTGTTGGTTTTGTGATTACAAACGCATTGATATCCGCAGACGGTATTGTGCAAGAGAAGACAGAGCACACCGCTTGCAAGCGACTAGCCACCGCTGGAGTTTTAGCTAGGGTATCAATATTAAAAATAATATACTGCATGAATAAGAGAAGTATTAATAATCCACTGCCTACTGACCATAACAGCCTGGATATAGCAGGCGTATTATGGTGAGAGCTGTTAACTTCGGAGGATTGCATACGCTTTTGGATTTTATTGGTATGGGCTTGGTTATTTGTTTGATTATTCAGGCTTGGTAAGCCTATATCCGTCAATTGTTGCGCTAATTCTGTATTTTCATGATCATTGATAGCTGTATCTGCTGTGGCATTTTGTTCTTGTAACAGTATTTCAAGCCAAGCGTTTTCATGGGCAGGATCAGACGTATCAGTTGCAATACTGGCACGAATATCGTTAGCATCGGCTGAGCTGATTGCTTTAAAAGTAATCGTTGCGTCATGGTGCCGTTCACCGATAGTGTCAGTATGGAATGAGGTAGAGCTGCTAGTAGGTTTATCGAAGCTATCTATTGCTATAGCAATTTTAGTATCAGTTGCGCGATTATCAGTTGCTTGACTATTAATTGGATAATCATGAATCGTATTATTAGTAAGATCATTGATATGGATTGATGGAGCAGTTTCCAACTTTGTGACCCACGCATTCATACCCTCAAGTGAGTCATATTCAGCAATAGGATTAAGGTTAATAGCGTCGTCGATTTCCATATCATCATGGATCAACATATGGCTATCTATTGGGCTAACAGCGTTGATAACTTCATTTTCTGCTATATCAGCTTTATTACAAGAAATCGGCTTATCTACTACAAATGTCTGCTGGCAATGCTCACAGTTTGTTTTAACGCCAGACTCAGTAATTATCGCCTGTAGTAGATTAATAGGGCGGTTACAATGCTGACATTGTAGATTACTGGCTGTAGTCATAGGTTGACATCCAAAAATGTAGTACCGTTATACCGCTATTTAGTGGGCTTGTCTCTTTATAAGTAATAAAGAGACAAGCTAAAGAACCATTTATAGCCAAGCGTAACAGATGGCATTATCTCTAATTAGCTGATAAACGTACCTGACAGACGTTGCCAATGGTGGTCTTCTTGTGCTGTAAAGGCATGTTTAGCATCAAGTGTAAAATAAGGGCTATAAGCATCGCTCACTTGCTCGGTTTGCGATTCAATCAGTCCTGCCAGCACAATACGTCCTTTAGAGGCGATTAAAGTCGCAAAATAAGGGGCAAGACCAATAAGTGGCTTGGCTAAAATATTCGCTACGATAACATCAACAGGCTGAATATTATTTTCAGTACAGTATGTATTGAAATCTTCCGGTAAAAAAGCTTGCAGTTGGTGTGCAACGTTATTGCGCTCAGCGTTCTGATTGGTGGCTAATACCGCTTGTGGGTCAATATCTACGGCATATACATGACGCGCCCCAAGCAATAGTGCCGCTACGCCCAAAATACCAGAGCCACACCCATAATCGATCACTACTTTATTGGTGAGGTCTTGCTCCGTTAACCAATCCAAGCATAAACGCGTTGTGGCGTGATAACCTGTACCAAAAGCCAAGCCAGGATCCATAATAATATTGGTTGCTTCAGGTTTGGGCGGTGTGAGCCAGTTTGGTACAATCCATAGGTTATTGGCGCATTCAATGGGCTTATAGTGCGACATCCACTCGCGCTCCCAGTCTTTATCCGCAACGGCAGTCACCCAAGTGCGAGTGGCATGGACTTGGGCGGCTATATCGTGACTTAGCTGCTCAACGGCTTGCTGACTACCCATATCGGTACTGGCATCGAAAAGTCCAGTTAAAATAACCTCATCCCAAAGTGGAGATTCACCCGGTAAAGGCTCAAATAATGGCTGATCTCCGGCATCGTCTAACGCGATGGAAAGCGCGCCTGCTTCTAACAATAGCGCTTCTGCCAAGTCCACATTTGCTTTTTCACACTGTAAGTGTAGTTGGTGCCATGCCATAATCATAACCTTGGTTTAAAGTAAAAAATAAGTAGAAAGACGTTCGTTGTTAATTGGATGAAATATAATAATGAAGCAGTTTTGAAGGGTTCAACGCAGCGCCTGTTGAGCCTCTTTTATCACCCGTGCATTATTTTGCAGTTGTCCAGAGCGTAGAACAATTTGCCATAAAGCGCGACGATTGCCTGTATCTCTAGTGACGCTTAATCCACGCCTTGCCATGGCTTCGGCTTTACGGGGCTGATTCTTTTCTAATGCTACTTGTGATAAATAAAAATACACCGCAGATGATTGTGGTGCCAAGCGCTGTGCCTGAGTAAAGCTCGTTTCTGCAGCGCTTAACTGCCCTGATTTTAGCTGGCTTATCCCCGTTTGTATGAGGCTTTGTACGGCTGGCAAGTGATTATTGTCAGTGCTAGCAGCTCCACTTTGTTGCTGCGAATGTTGTCGCGCGCGCTCTAGTAGCTCATTGTGCGATGGCGGCATAGACTGTTTGGATGGCAACGGGTGCGTATTACGCGCAGGCGGCTTAGTAATGCCAGTATGAGGGATAATGTCTGGCGTTTGCTCTAGCTTCGGTATCACATAAGGTTCAGCAGGGTAGTATTCCACATCGTTCACATAGCCGTCATTACTAATCACAGGCGTTTGACTGGCTGCTTTTGAAGCGCTGTGCACCGGTACAGTTTGCTTAGTCACGGTTTGTGTGGGCGTTGGTGCCGACGATGTAGGAAGCGTCTCACAGGCGCTTAGGGCTAATAGACTTACGACACAAAACGGTGTCATGATTTTAGACCATACCGTTTGCTTTTTCTGTATCGCCACTATTTGCCTATGTAATGCCATAATACTAGCCTTTATATTCAGTTAAGCATAAGAGATTTGTTAATCATAAGAACATAGAGCTCTAAAACGAGTTCTTTAACACTAAATCACTATCAGCTGTCAGAGCAATTTAAAACCATTCAAGAGCGCGTTCGACTAATCTACCAAGAGTTCTATTGGTAACATTATTACCCGGTTCATCGCTACCTTCATTATTTTGATTTTCAAACCCTTCACGTTGACGCTGCTGATTGATAGCGCCTTGTTGACGCTGCCATTCCATTTGCTCGCGCGCACGGTCTTGCTCGTATAAGCCAATAGCACAGCTGCTGGCTTCATCTGGTAGATAGGCGGACAAGACTGGTAAATAGCGGGCATCTGGGCAACGCTCATTAGATAGCTTACCTGAGTTATTCTCTAGCCATAACCATTCAATACCTTCAGGTTCTGGCATCGATACTGGGGTAAGTTTTAATCGATCCATATAATCAACCCATACCGGTAACGCACCTGTACCACCGCTTAACCCAATCGGCTTATTGTCATCACGACCTACCCAGACCACACTGACATAGTTACCACTGTATCCTGCAAACCAAGCATCACGGTAATCATTGGTCGTGCCTGTTTTACCGGCAAGATTAAGGTTGCTACCGAGCGATTGAACGCGTTTAGCCGTACCGCTTTTAACCACTTGTTGCAAGGCATAGTTGGTCAAATAATTGGTTTCAGGGGGGATGCTGCGCTGGGTGTTCAACCCTGTCCGTTGCAAAATGCGCCCCTTATCATCAATCACCGTACGAATACTATGAATAGGGGTGCGAAAACCGCCCGTTGCAAAAACTTGATACACGCCCAGCATATTCATTGGGCTTAAATTTACTGAGCCCAATAATACAGAAGGGTAGTTGGGAATTTGCTCTTCCACACCCAACCGTCGTAATTGCTTAATATAGGTATCAATACCAAATTCCATGCCTAAGCGCACAGCACTTTGGTTATAAGATTGCGCCAGCGCAGTGGTTAGAGAAACATAACCATGCTCACGACCGTCGTAGTTTTTCGGCGTCCAGTCACCATCTTTCAAATTTATGGTAATCGGTGAGTCGTCAACTGAGCTTGCCAAATTATAACGACCACTTTCTAGTGCAGTCATATAAATGACGGGTTTTAATAAAGAACCGACTTGCCGTTTGGCATCGACGGCGCGGTTAAAGCCGGTAAACTCACTACCACTGCCAACCACTGCGACCAATTCACCTGTTTCAGGGTTAGCGCTGACCAGTGCCCCTTGCAGCTCTTTAGTTTTACTACTGGTACGACGTAGCTCGCCCAGCTTTTTAGCGACCGCTTTATCCGCTGCCGTTTGGGCAATAGGGTCAAGTGTACTGATAATAATGAGACCTTCATTTTTTAGGTCGTCTGAGTAATAAACGTCATTAAGCTCGCGCTTTACAATATCTAAAAAGTCAGGAAAGCGACTTTTACCATCAACAGGTTTGTCCACCACCCCAAGCGGTTTACTAATTGCGGTATCATAATCTTTTTGTGACAACGTTCCCATTGTCAGCATATTATTTAGTACGGTATCGCGGCGCGCTTTTGAATCATTAGGATTACGACGTGGGTTATAGACGCTTGGACCTTTTGCCATACCGACCAATAACGCTTGCTGGTCAATACGCAGCTCATGCAGTGGCTGATCAAAGTAAAACTCTGATGCCAAGCCGAAACCATTAATCGAGCGCTTACCATTTTGTCCCAGATAAATTTCATTGAGATATGCCTGCAAGATTTCTTCTTTACTATAATGCAGCTCAAGCAATACCGCCATGATGGCTTCATTAGCTTTACGCTTCATGGTACGGTCAGAATTCAGATAAAAGTTCTTAATCAACTGCTGGGTGATGGTCGAGCCACCTTGACGAGCGCCTCCAGTAAAGTTGTTGATAACCGCGCGCCCGATACCACGGACAGAGACGCCTTTATGCTCATAAAACCCTCGATCTTCGGTGGCAATTAGCGCATCAATCAGTGGCTGTGGCACGTCATCTAGCGACACTACTAGGCGATCTTCATTATTGTCAGGATAAATACCACCGATACTAACCGGCTCTAAGCGAATGATGCCTGAGGCATTTTGCTGGGTACTCTGTACCGATTTAATTTTATTATCAGCAATGGTCAGTTTAATGACTTGTTCTTTATCGACGTCACTTGAGCTATAGGTAAAGCCGCGCGTATGAATGGTATAGTTATTGCCAGATTTATGATACGTGCCGGTGCGTTTATAAGCGCTATCACTACGATAATTAAGTAGCTCAAGCCACGTTTTGATGGTGCTGTCATCCACTTTGGCATCTTGATACAACTCAAGCGGCTGCGAGTATACCTTTGCGGGAATATCCCAGCGCTTACCCTCAAACTTATGGGTAATGGTACGATCGAGCTTGACCAAATATAGCGCCAATAACACCATACCTGCGATGACAATAAGAAGTAAAATACTGCTAAACACAAACCCGCGCTGCTGTGCCGGCAAGCTATTGACGGCAGACTTAGGGGATGGTGATAGCGTGGGAGGAGATTTTTGCACTGATAACGCACCGTTTGGGGATAAAAAAACTGCTCCATAATGACGCAAATTGACAAAATTTTCAATCTCTCATCATCAACGCGATGAATCAGTAATGGCAGGCGCGTAGGGTGTATACTAATCAGGGTCGATACTTATCTTAAATATCTGTAATCATGCGTCTTTAATGCCATAAGTGTATTCGCTTACTAATGGCTGCTTTTTTACTTAAGCGGCTGGGTATCATATGTCAGTAATGTGAGTATGTAACTTATATAACTGCCCTATAATAAAGGCTAATTCATATTACCGGTTGTCAGTCCGTATTTGTATCAAGAACGTTTGTCTAAAGGAATTATATCTGCCATGTCCAGCGCCTTGTCACCCACCACACATTACGATGATTCGATTACAGCAGGATTGGTATTACCGCCTGTCGGTCATTGCTTTCACTGCGGCGATCCGGTTCCGCGTCCGCCTTTTCATACAGATATATTGGGCGCGTCACGTGAGATGTGTTGCATGGGCTGTCAGCTGGCATCGCAGAGTATCGTTGAGGCAGGACTTGAGCAATATTACCTTGACCGCTCGGAGATTAACCGAACCGCTAGTTTGCCAACCGAGCTTAACCGGTTAGAAGCCTATGATCACGATGAAATAAAGTCGCAATTCGTCTATGCGCAAGATGGCTTCTCTGTCGCTGAATTGTCGGTCAATAATTTGCGTTGTGCCGCCTGTACATGGTTGATTGAATCGCGATTGTATGAGATTGATGGCATTGAAAAGTGTCAGGTAAATTTGACTAACCAGCGCATGCGTATTGTCTGGGATGAAAGTAAATTACCCATTAGTCGTATTTTGGCGGTGATTAATGCGATTGGTTATGAAGCCAAGCCATATCGGCAAGATACTCATGAAGCCATGCTGGCAAAACATACCAATAAGATGCTGTTGCGCTTAGGTATTGCCGCACTCGGTGCCATGCAAGCAATGATGTATGCCGTCGCGCTTTATTTTGGTGAATATAGTGACATGCTGATAATGCAGCGTGATTTTTTACGTTGGGTGTCGTTATTCGTCAGTATTCCTGTATTTTTTTATTCAGGTGTACCGTTTTTTACCTCAGCATGGTCAGCCATTCGCGTGCGCCAAGTCAATATGGATGTGCCGGTTAGTATCGCCTTGATAGTGACCTTTTTTGCCAGCCTTTATGCCACGATTGCTGGACATGGACAAACTTATTATGATTCGGTCAGTATGTTCATCTTTTTCTTACTGGCAGGGCGTTATATTGAACACAATGCGCGCTTAAAAGCAGCAACCATGGCAAATGACTTAGTCGTGGTTGAGCCAATATTAGTGCAAAAAATTGCTGAAGATAAAGAAGCTGCAGCGCAAATTATTCAGCATTTAAAAACGTATGATAATCAGTGCATTGTTAATAATAACGCTAATACACTTGCTACTCAGACGGATCCTATAGCAGCGTCTATGCCGAATTTTATGCAAGGTATAGATGCCAGTACGTTTGCACTAACCTCTACGATTGCTAGCGCATGGCAACAGTCGATTGACCAAAAGTTAGACCGTCAATTAGATAACCAACCGATAGAGAAATTAAGCGATTTAACGACAGAGTTAAAACCAGCAGGGCAACAAGACACTAAACATATGGTCACCGCCCAGAGCTTACAAGTAGGCGATATCATCATGATTGATGCCGGTGCTGAAATCATTAGTGATGGTATTTTACTCAGTCAAACTGCCACCGTCTCACAAAGCTTGTTGACGGGTGAGGGCGATTTGATTCTTAAAAGTGCGGGCGATTATATCGTTGGTGGCTCGCAGAATGACAGTCAGCCGTTTGTGATGCTGGTCACGGCATTGACAGAAGACAGTCAAATTGGGCTAATTGATAGGCTCATGAATCGTGCGTTGAGTGAAAAGCCAAAGCTTGCCCAACAAGCGGATAAGTTGGCGCGTTGGTTCGTGGCGCGAATTCTGGTGTTATCCGTACTGGTCTTTATCGGCTGGTATATCGTTGATCCAAGCCAAGCCATTTGGGCAACGGTTGCTGTCTTGGTGGCGACCTGCCCTTGTGCGCTATCGCTTGCCACACCGATTGCATTAACAGTTGCGACCAACCGCTTGGCAAGTTATGGTTTTTTGACTACTCGCGGACATACCTTACAGACCCTAGCAGAAATTACTCACGTCGCTTTTGATAAAACTGGAACCCTGACTTATGGTAAGCCGAATTTATTAAATATTGAGCTACTTGCATCCTCTGCTATTGATAGTGAAACAGATATCGAATCATCAATACAAACAGACAAATTATTATCCATTGCTGCCGCTCTTGAAATCGGCAGCCGTCATCCGATTGCTCACGCGCTCCTCACTGCTGCTTATCAACTGCACCTGCCTGCTACCCAAAACCTACAGCATTATCCGGCTGGCGGCGTAGAAGCTTTGATTGATGGGGTGTTATATCGTATTGGTCATGTTGATTTCGCTTTAGACAAGCAGAGCCGTCAGTCTTTATCCATTGATCTGACCAAGCATCGTGCCAGCTCAGCAGTGGTGCTATCTTATAAAAAAGCAGCTTGTCAAACGTCACTTAGTCAACGCTCATCTGAAATTTGGCAAGGGCTGGCATGTTTTTATTTTAATGACAAAGTACGTGATACCGCACAGCCGATGATGGATAAGTTAAAAGCATTGGGCATTAAAACTGTCATGCTAACTGGCGATCCCAGTCCACAAGCATTGACGATAGCTAAATCGTTAGGCATGCAAACCGCCTACAATGGCTTATCACCCTCTGCGAAGGTTGATCATATTCAGCAGTTGCAAGCGCAGGGCGCGGTAGTATTGATGGTAGGCGATGGTATCAATGATGCACCTGTCCTTGCTGCTGCAGACGTGTCAACTTCTATGGCTGGTGCTGCTGACTTAGCGCAGGTTTCAAGCGACAGTATTATTTTAAATGGTCAAATTGAAGCCATTGCCAAAGCTAAGCATATTGCTGACAAAACCGAACGCATTATTAAGCAAAACTTCCGCTGGGCACTGGGTTATAACTTCACCGCCTTGATACCTGCTGTATTTGGCTACGTTCCGCCTTGGCTTGCGGCTATTGGTATGTCGCTTAGCTCATTATTAGTGGTGCTAAATGCATTGCGTCTCAAACGAGCTTAGCGCTTATTTGAAATAATAGTTATAATTTTTATTATTAAAATATATTAAGAATAATAAAAAACCGCTCATCATATTTAATGACAGGCGGTTTTTATTGTAAGAAATATTTTACTTCAGCAATGAGTTTAGACTCATATTTAGTCTTGTAGATAACTGAGCAGACGCATAAATTCGATATACATCCAGACTAGCGTGGCAAGAATACCAATACTAAATAACCATTCGTAATCTTCAGAAACACCCATCGCCACGCCACGGTCAATGTTGTCAAAATCCATTAGCAGCGTAAATGAAGCAATTACAATTACAAATAAGCTAAAGCCAATAGAAATCATGCCACCTTCAAACAAAAATGGTAGGCTTGAACCAAAGGCTAACGACAATATCCACTGCGCAACATACACCAACATAATAGCGATAAGCGCTGAGGTCACAATCGAACGTAACTTCTGCGTCACTTTTACCAAACCTGAACGGTATAAACCAAGCATGACCGCTGCAGTAACAAAGGTCGCGCACATTGCTGTCACAGGAACGCTGGGATACATTCTCATAAAGAACAGTGAAATACCGCCTAAAAAGATACCTTCTAAGATGGCGTAAGGTATCGCAAATGTCTTGGCTTTATGGGGTTTAAAAGTGATAAATATCGCTAAGCCAAAGGCGGCAAACATACTACCAAAGGCTGCCATGGTGATAAAACCTTGTGACAGACCTGCCATTAAGGCATAAAAGAAAAACCCCACACCGGTTAAGGCAGATAGCCCCAATAATAGACTGGTCTTTTGTATCACACCTTTGACGGTCATCGGCGCACCGCCGACTGCAAGCTCTGCGCGACTGACAATAGGATTGGCCATACATGTATCCTCAATAAAAAATTTAATATAATAAAACAGATATCCGCTACTCTAACAAACCCACTATTATTGTCAATTGTGTTTACGTGATGGCTAGACCGCATAGAACGTTATTGATTAATTTCAATAACTATAAAAACAGTTTGTAAAAAGGATAATTAGCTTCTTATATTATGCGATAGCTTTAAGATAACAGATGATTTGATAGCGTAGCAGGACTAAAAATATTGCATCATTGTCTGTAGATAGGGGCAATTAACACTGTTAACAACCAAGATTGGCAAAAGATACTAGTTTAAGCGCTTATTTATCGCTATTATTGTCGCCTATTTTAACGTCATATCGGGTCGTTTTATGGAAAACTCAGTGCAATCAGACAGATTGCCACCTTTACATGAATCAGAGCTGCTTCATGCCATCAAAAATCCAGCTTTTCGGCGCATTGGTCTCATGGGACGCGCAGGAAAACGCAGCGTTATCCAAAGTTTGCTTAAAGTAGCCCAAACTGTCAATGAGATGGGGCTAACGTTAATTATGGACGTGGATACTACCAGCTTGCCAACTTTAGACCTCAGCGAGATAGAAAAAGTAAAAATCGTTGAGCGTAGCTTGCTTGGTGAGATTTGTGACTTAGTGATTGTTGTTGGCGGCGATGGCTCAATATTACATGCAGCCGAAGCGCTAGCACGTTATCGCGTTCCGGTACTGGGTGTCAATCGCGGAAGGCTGGGATTTTTGGCGGATGTCAAACCTGATGAAGTAGGGCTGAAACTACGTCAAGTATTGATGGGTGACTACAGGCTTGATCACCGATTTTTATTGACGATGGAGATTCGAGAAGGACAAAACATCATACATGAAGATATGGCTTTGAACGATATTGTCCTACATGCTGGTAAATCGGTACATATGATTGATTTTCAATTGAAAATTGATGGTCATGACGTTTATCGTCAGCACAGTGATGGTTTAATCGTGGCGACCCCAACCGGTTCTACTGCTTATGCGTTGTCCGGTGGTGGCCCTATTATCCACCCGAGTATGGATGCGATATGTTTGGTGCCGATGCATCCGCACACGTTATCGAGCCGCCCTATTGTGGTCAGTGGTAACAGTGAGATTATTATTCGCATTCATGAGGACAATCGCACCCAGCCTATGGTCAGTGCTGATGGTAAGCAAGGCATGCCCTTAGAGCAAAACCAGCGTTTGCATATTCGCAAGCATCCTGACAAACTGACCCTTTTGCATCCGCCTGGATTTGATTTTTATGAAGCGTGCCGTACTAAGTTGCACTGGAACGTCCATGCTGAAGAGTTCAGTCTTGATAGCGATGATGATATTATTGATGGGGAATAAGCCAGCATTATTTTTAGTCATAGTGGAAAAATAGCAAATCAAGGGCAGAGGAACCTTAACGTTATGAATAAAGAGACAATATTAGCAACGTTAACACCAGAGTTGGTTGACAAGTTTCGCTTAGCGATTGAGATTGGCAAATGGGATGATGGTCGCCGCCTAACAAGTGAGCAGTGCGAAACCTGTATGCAGGCGGTGATGATTTGGGAGCATGAGCACCTAGCACCCAGTGAACGCATCGGTTATATTCATAAACCAATAAAAAATGACGGTACGGTTGTTGGTGCGGAGTGTGATGTTGAGCATGAACATCATTATCCTAATATGCCCAATCCTAAAGGAGTGGCGCAATCGGTCAAGTTTCGCAATAAATAAATATTAGAAAGATAGTTGCTAGATTTGATACTAAGAGTACCAAATCTAAGCGAATCAACTTTGAAAATACTGACTTCAAAATTGATTTTAAAGCAAAAAGCCACGCTAGTTAAATAGCGTGGCTTTTTATTTCTGGTACTTTTTATACTTTATAGCATCGTAAGCAATATTTTACTGATATTGGCTTAGCGCTAATCAATGAACACTAGTCACTTAGATTTCTGAAAGTGGATTATGCTGCATTAAAAACCCCTGCCAGCCCCAATGTAAAAAATTACGGATATTGGCGTGCTCAGTACCATTCGGCATAGCCTGGACATTAGCGTAATGCTCAGCAAATAACGCTAAAGTGTCCAATTGATTTAATCCATGAAGTTTAGCAAAACCAAAAATCTTGGCACTGCCTTCATTTTCGCCCGCAGCATTATGTACCATACCATTCACAAATGGCACAGGCTCATAAAGATAGAAGTCATCAATAAAGCTGATAACATCACTAAATCCAATGGCTTTTTTATGTAAGCCATTAAGCAAAGCCGAAACGTCTGATTGGCGGATACCCATAAGTAAATGACCTTAAAGCAAAACGAAGAAGCGATATTTGCTTACTCTATGCTTAATGATTAACGGTGAAAGATAATAGTGCCTGTTGCTTATAATTAAAGGCTGGAAAGCCAAACATGCCACACTTTAGCGATTAAAATAGTCTTCATCATCAAAGGATGGTGCAAAGCTGCCTTGCTCAAGATGCTGCATCTGCGATTGTACCGAACGCTCATGCTGAATACGCTGATAAATCTCTTCGCGATGCACAGCAATGTCTTTTGGCGCATTCACACCAATTCGTACTTGATTACCTTTAACTCCAAGGACAGTCACGCTGACCTCGTCGCCTATCATCAAGGTTTCGCCTACACGGCGTGTTAAAATTAACATGCGTCACACTCCTTATGTCGCATTAAACAAATATTGCTCATTACATTATATCTCAGTTGCAGGATATCACTTATTCATGACGCTTGTGTCTTTTCTCAAAAAATAATGCCTAGAAAAATCTACAATAGTCAAGCACTCACCGAGATGGTGCGAATAGGGGTGATAAAAGGTGAATTCATTAGCCCAAATGAACGAGTCATTATAAGTGTCAGAGTAAAGACTGTCACGGTTTTTAACAAAACTGGGCGGTAAATACCTACCCATCTACCAAACACATCAATCCTAGCAACAAAGAGATAAAAAAATAGGGTCGAAGCAGACCCTATTTAATGGAAAACGGTTAATAATAGTGAAGGAACTATTTTAATATTTTTAAATTACTGACCGGCAACTTTACTTTCACCGTCTTCACGATCAAGTCCAAAGGCAGTATGTAAAGATTTAACTGCTTTTTCTAAATGCTGCTCTTGGATAAGAACGGACACTTTGATTTCACTGGTCGATATCATCTGAATATTGATGTTATTTTCAGCCAGTGTTTGGAACATGAGGCTAGCAACGCCTGCGTGTGAACGCATGCCAACACCAACAAGAGACACTTTTACCACATCGCTGTTGCCCAGCACTTCTTTGGCACCGATTTCATTTTTAACTTCCTCATTCAATACTTTCATGGTTTTTTCCATGTCGGTACGATTGACGGTAAAGCTAAAATCAGTCATGCCATTGGTCGATAGATTTTGGACTATCATGTCAATTTCGATATTCGCGCGACCGATTGGGCTTAAAATTGCAGAAGCGATACCTGGGTGATCAGGCACATCGCGTACCACAATTTTTGCTTCATCGCGATTAAAGGCGATACCTGAGATGATTGCCTGTTCCATGTTATCTCCTTCGTCTATCGTAATTAGGGTGCCGACATTGTCTTGAAAGTCTTGATCAAAGCTGCCATCGGTGTCTTCATCAAAGCTGGATAGCACACGTAATGGCACACCATACTTGCCTGCAAATTCTACAGAGCGAATCTGCAAAATTTTGGAGCCAAGACTTGCCATCTCTAGCATTTCTTCAAAAGTGATTTTTTCAAGTTTTTTGGCTTTTGAGGTGACACGTGGGTCAGTGGTATAAACGCCATCAACATCTGTATAAATCTGACACTCATCAGCGCCTAAAGAGGCAGCAATTGCAACGCCAGTGGTGTCTGAGCCGCCACGTCCTAAAGTTGTGGCATTACCGTGTTCGTCCATGCCTTGAAAACCTGCGACGATAACGACATTGCCAGCATCTAATTGCGCACGGATATTCTCACTATCGATGCTTTCAATGCGCGCTTTATTATGGGCGCTGTCGGTTTTAATCGCTACTTGGCGACCGGTAAAGGAATGTGCACCAACTCCAAGCTCTTTAATTGCCATGGCAAGTAATGAGATAGAAACTTGTTCGCCGGTTGATACCATTTGATCGTATTCACGTGGATCAGGCTGGGTACTAATTTGGCGCGCCAAGTCAATCAGACGGTTGGTTTCGCCGCTCATAGCAGAGACGACAACGACCACTTGATGACCATGATCATGCCAGCGTTTGATACGCTTGGCGACATTTTTGATACGGTCAATACTGCCCATTGACGTGCCGCCGTATTTTTGTACGATTAATGCCATAAAGAGATTACCTATTATTCAACAGTGGCCATCTGCCAGTCCTGCCTCATCATGAATGTCACAATGAGAGAAGCTGACCTTGATAAAGCCGAATGAGCAAAAGTATCACGATGATAAAAACGATGTTATAAGCACCGTGTTGTCTTGTGAAGTTATGTGGTAGCACCAAACACTGCAATTACGTCTTGGCTAACTGTTACACGTTATACCATATTTGCCCGATAAATTTAAGCCACTATAGCTGTTAAATAGATGGTAATTGGTTATAACAGTCATAACCAACCGTAACATTCCGCCAAGCCGTGACAATAAGGTCTACCAAATTTTCTAACCAAGTTGGCTTTCAAGCCAATTGGGTAGCGCGTTAATCACGGCAGCACTGTTATCGGCTTTTGGCGCACCACCTTGGGCGTAATCTGGTTTACCACCGCCTTTACCACCAAGCTCACCTGCCAGATAACGAATGATGTCACCTGCTTTTACGCGCGCCATGACAGATTTTGCCACGCTTGCTGATAAAGCCAATTGCCCATCTTTATCACCGATAAGTACAATTATGCTGTCAGGCAGTTTGGATTTGATATCGTCCATTAAGGTACGAATAGATTTGCCATCAATACCTGCTAAAGTGCTGATTAATACAGGTGTACCAGCAATAGTTTGTACGTTGTCGAGCAAGTTCGCTGCTTGGGCACTGGCAATTTTTTGTTCTAAACGTTCAAGCTGTTTTTCAAGCTCACGTTGTTTTTCGCTCATGGTGCGCACACGCTGAGCGACTTCTGGACGTTTAACTTTAAGCTGACCAGCCAACTCACTTAATTGCTGCTCACTTTGCTGAATATATTTTACCGCGTTCATGCCAGTAACGGCTTCGATACGGCGAATACCCGCGGCAATACCACCCTCGCTGGTGATTTTTAACAGTCCGATATCGCCAGTACGCTCAACGTGCAAGCCACCACACAGCTCAATAGAAAACGGCTGCTGCTTACCATCAACGATAATATCCGTACCCATGGTTAAAACGCGAACATCGCTACCGTATTTTTCACCAAATAAAGCCATGGCACCTTTGTCCATCGCTTTATCAATAGACATATTTTCGATACAAGCAGGGGCGTTGGCTTGGATTTGCTCATTAACCAAGCGTTCGATTTTGATGATTTCAGCAGCACTAACAGGCTTGTCATAAGAGAAGTCAAAACGTAGGACTTCACTGGAAACCAATGAGCCTTTTTGCGTCACTTCTGCGCCCAATACTTGACGTAAAGCTGCGTGTAATAAATGGGTCGCAGAGTGATTTTTGGCACTAGCAGCGCGAATACTAGACAGCACTTGTGCATCAGCCACTTGCTTGGCATTTATTTCGCCCATGGTGACGACACCATAGTGAATAATCGCTTGCCCTGATTTTTTGGTATCTTGTACTTCAAATACGCCAGAGGCACTACGAATCTCGCCAAGTTCACCGACTTGTCCGCCACCTTCAGCATAAAATGGCGTACGATCAAGAACCACAACGCCTTCCACGCCTTCCTCTAAGCTCTCAACAGCTTTACCATCTTGATAAAGCGCAACGATATTGACATTATCGTCATGCAATTGCTCATAGCCGATAAAAGTGGTCGGTGATTCTACTTGAATGACACTGCTATAATCAACGTCAAATTTGCCTGCATCACGCGCGCGTTCACGTTGCGCTTGCATATGCGTGTCAAACTCCGCCTCATTGATGCTAATACCGCGCTCACGCGTAATATCTGCGGTCAAATCAACAGGGAAACCGTAAGTATCATACAACTTAAATGCGGCTTCGCCAGACAGTACATCGCCATCTTTTAAACCTTCAAGCTCAGTGGCTAATAAACGTAAGCCTTGCGCAAGCGTCTTGGCAAATTGTGTTTCTTCTTTTTGAATGGCGTTTTCAATCACACTTTGTTTAGCGATAAGCTCAGGATAGGCGTCTCCCATCTCTTGAACCAATGGCGCGACCATTTGATAAAAGAAGTCACTTTCTGCGCCAAGCTTATTACCATGACGAACCGCGCGACGGATAATACGGCGGAGCACATAACCGCGACCTTCATTGCTTGGCATCACACCATCCGCAATCAAAAATGAGACGGCACGGATATGGTCGGCAATTACTTTAAGTGATGATTGCTGTTCATTATTAATGCCTAAAATCTTAGCAGCCGCATCCATTAAATGGGTAAATAAGTCGATTTGATAGTTGCCGTGGACACCTTGCATAATGGCGCTGATACGCTCAAGCCCCATACCAGTATCGACACTTGGCGCAGGTAGTGGCAACATAGTGCCATCTTTTTGGCGATTAAACTGCATAAAAACGCAGTTCCAAATCTCAATATAGCGGTCGCCGTCTTCTTCGGGTGTACCAGGTAATCCACCTTCGATATCTGCACCGTGGTCATAAAAAACTTCGGTACAAGGACCACAAGGACCTGTGTCACCCATCGTCCAGAAGTTATCTGACGCGTACGGAGCACCTTTATTATCACCAATACGAATAATACGCTCTGCTGGTAAGCCGATATCATTATGCCAAATATTAAACGCTTCATCGTCCGTATGATAAATGGTCACGTACAAACGCTCTTTATCAATCGCTAGCCACTCAGCACTGGTCAGAAATTCCCAAATATAGCCAATGCCTGCTTGTTTAAAGTAGTCGCCAAATGAGAAGTTACCAAGCATCTCAAAGAACGTATGATGACGTGCGGTATAGCCTACGTTATCCAAATCATTGTGCTTACCGCCTGCACGGACACATTTTTGCGACGTTACTGCACGCGTATAATCGCGTGGATCCATACCTAAAAAAGTTTCTTTAAACTGATTCATACCCGCATTGGTAAATAACAGGGTAGGATCATTATGCGGAATGAGGCTCGATGAAGCGACGGCAGTGTGTTGCTTGCTCACAAAAAAGTCTATAAAAGCTTGGCGAATATCGGCTGAGCGAAAAGGCTGGCTCACAGCGGCTCCTTACTGGCAATGGAATGATTGAGTAAATGATAGATAAAATATTTTGTCAGCGATTTTAGCACACTCATTAGCGCACTTGGCAAACGATATGCGTCACACCGCAATATTCAATAATTTTTGCAGTTATTGGCTTTGAGACAAGATTTATTGTTTTAATAAATTATTCGATAAGAAGAATGGACGCAAGGTAAAAGATAATAGAAGTAAGAAAACCGCGAAGAGAGGGGAGTTTATTATGGTGAAATGTCCATTTTTTTAGGACCTCAACTAACTCCATAATACTATCATGGTTTTGAACAAAAGTCAGCCTTTATAAATGGCTAAGCCGTCTACAAGAAAAGCTTACTATAAGTAGGGATATAGCGTATAAATGAGTCATACCCACACAAAGTATGAGGATTATATTATGAACTGGCCCCTTTTCTCTATGATTTACTCAATGGCAGCAACCGTTATCATCGGCATATTCATGATTGCCGCGTTATTATCAGGATTCAATGAAATCCCGCATATCCAAATTGCAGTTGCCATTGGTGTCTTGGTCTCAATACCTGCTGGATTATTCTTGACTAAAAAAATAGGAAATATTACAGGTAATGAGGAAGGTTATAAAGTCTAGGAGCAAATAATCCTCTATAAATGGCATGAAGGTAAGCATAAAGTGTTAAGCATTAAAAAAGACCCATATTAAGGGTCTTTTTTAATGCTAGTTATCTAGAAAATACTATAGCTTAAACTTTAAGGAAATTTTACTTTAGCTCAACCGTTGCACCATTTTCAATATTAGCATAAACCTCTAGTACGTCCCAGTTGGTCAAGCGCACACAACCAGCTGATGCTTGACGGCTGATGCCTTCAGGTTTTGGTGAACCATGTAGACCGTAAGAAGGCTTAGATAGACCCATCCATACTACGCCAACTGGGCTATTTGGACCTGGTGGTAACATATGCACTTTTTTCTGAGCACCTTCACCAACGGTGGCTTTATACCATGGTAGTTTTACTTTATTGACAATTTTAAAGCTACCTTGCGGTGATGGCGTGCTGTCACTACCGATGGTGGTTGGATAGGTAGCAACCAATTTATCGCCATTATAAGCGTATAAAGTTTTGTCTGCTTTACTGGCAACCACACGGGTAATACGCTCTTTTAACGGAGCGCGAGTATTTAGGACGGTGACGGTTTCACCAGCTTGATAGGTTTTATTTTGATTTAATTTATCAAGATAGCGCACATCCATATGGAAGCGTTCTCCTAACATCTCTTTGATGTCTTGATAATATAGACCTTTCATTTTAGATTTTTCTTCAGCGCCAGCTGGGGTCACTGCAAAGTTGGTATTAAGGTCTTCATCTATCAACGTATAGGTAACTAAAACCGGCTTATTCGCAGGAATATTTTTAATCAGCGCATCCCAAGTGGCTTGATCCATTTTCCCAGTAGCGGGTAAACCGCGCATGTTTTGGAAGTTAATCAATGCTTTTTTACTGTTCATGCCCCAGCCACCATCAATAGCGCCGGGAGAAGCATGATTCCAATCTAGTAAGGCTTGCATTTTGATAGTCATTGCTGAATTGACTTTCATATTTGGCGTCCAAACTGCCTCATTCACTTGCTTGGCATAATTGGATAGGTTCAGAGTGGTATGCTTTTTACCATCGATACTTTCAATGCTTTTGATTGCCGCATCATTATTAGCATCGAGACGTTGTCCATCACTTGGGAATGAGAAGTCTGGATTGGCAAAAGGATCGTAAGAGGCAGTACTACCCGGATCGGCAACCACTTGACCACCATTGATATCATCAGACTGATCATCTTTACGGGTAAGCTCTGCCACACTCATATTATCAGCGGCAAGCTTAGTACCAGCTTGAGCAGCTGCTTTAGGTTGAGTCGTAGTTTTTGGCTGATTGATTGATTTTGCAGTTGCAGTGTGGTTGCTCGTTGCGTGGCTACGGTTTTCTTGGACATTAAGGCTAGTTTTTACCGCAAGGTCAGACAACTTATCTGCCGTACGCACAGATAGCGGACGACTGTTGTCATTCGGCGCAGCAAGAGCGCTAATGCTAACGGTTGCGCTCAACGCGGCAATGGTCATAGAAATAACAAGAGGTTTTATGGTCATCATAATGAGTCACAGTTGAAAGTTTAATGGGGCTATTATGCGCATAATTTGGGCACTGCGCAAATTTTTGACGACTCTTTTTGGTAGAATTAGTGATTGCGTAGCAGTTGCTGACGTATAACGTACAATATAGTAATGATTGGGTTAAGCACAAACTGCAGTATGCTGCATTTTGAGATATTTTTATGCAACCTTTTACTGCATAATAAGTTAGCTAGTCTCTTTTTTATCTTCTTATATGCTTTTTTATAAAGGTAGTGCTACGTTAATGACGAGATAGTAAAAGAAATTTTGTTTATATAAAATGCGAATAAGAAATTGCAAGGTTCTTATTCGCATTTTGCCAGCGTCGTTTTTATTAAACTAACTGTGACAGTTATTGGCGCTGCATAACGTTTATGTCTATAATGCGCTAACACGTTTTAATTAATCCATTAGCATGTCGCCAATAAGTCGCTAGTCAGTGTGCATGTAACCAATAGGGTGAGATATGTCGGAACACCAAACCATCAGTGCAGAAGATTTTCAGAATCAATATTTTAGTGGTCACGAGTCGCATGAGTTTGATCTTGATTCCGAGCATGAATTTGCAGCGGACGAAACTGGATCGCTCACAGAGCACAGTCAGTTTGCCACACTGCATGCAGAGCTTGAAGAAGCCCGTGAGCAGTTATTTAGCATTCGCGATTTTATCCGCTTTGGTGTCACTCAGTTACGCAACTATGAGGTAGTCGTGGCGCAAGGAACAACTGACGAGTTCGCTGAAGCCTCAGCCATTGTCATGCATTCTTTATCGCTAGATTGGTCAGCTGATGAGCAGATTCTGGATTGTCGTTTGACTTCTTCAGAAAAGCAGGCAGTATTGGCATTATTAGAAGAGCGTATTGCTGAACGTAAGCCGCTAAGCTACTTGATTAATTTAGCCTATTTTTGTGACTTGCCATTTTATGTGGATGAGCGTGTATTAATCCCACGTTCGCCGATTGCTGAGTTGATTCAGCAGCAGTTTTATCCTTATTTTGATGCTAATGAACTTGCAAAGCCGCTTGGTAAAAAGGGCACTGAGCAGGCGTCAAAATTCTATGAGCATGGATTAGAGGTGATGCAATTGTCACAGCCTGAGCGCATTTTGGATATGTGTACTGGTTCTGGCTGTATTGCTATTGCACTGGCAACGCGTTTTGTTGATGCCTTAGTTGATGCCGTTGATATTGATAAAGCCGCGTTAGAAGTGGCAATGGTCAATGTGGATCATCACGACTTAAACCATCAAATAAATGTCATTGAATCTGACTTATTTGCCAAGCTGCCACCTGAGCATCAGTACGAGCTGATCGTGACCAATCCACCGTATGTGGATGCCGCTATTATGGCAGATTTGCCGCCTGAGTTTTTATATGAGCCTGAGCATGCGCTAGCAGCCGGTCAAGACGGACTTGATTTGGTGCATCATATTTTATATAACGCTGCTGATTATTTAAGTCCTGAAGGCTTACTGATTTGTGAAGTTGGCGACAGCGAATGGGCATTGAACCAAGCTTATCCTGATATTCAGTTCGATTGGCTCAAATTTGCCAATGGTGGTCACGGTGTATTCGCTATTACGTTTGATGAACTGATGACCCATCGCCATTTATTTGCGCATTATGTCCAGTTGTTAGGGGTTCAAGCTCAATAAATAACAGCTTATTTTACCGTTCACTGGCATTAGCATACGTGTGCAATACCTTCTAACCTCAATGATTGATAATAGGTTTTACCCGTTTAAGGATAAACATGGCTGGCAATAGTATTGGAAAACTTTTTTCAGTGACCACGTGCGGTGAGTCACACGGGGCAGGCTTGATGGCTATTGTCGATGGTGTACCATCAGGCTTGGCATTATGTGCTGAAGACTTACAAATAGATTTAGACCGCCGCAAACCAGGCAGCTCAAAATACTCAACCCAGCGCCGTGAGTCTGACGAAGTAGAGATTATCTCCGGTATTTTTGAAGGTAAAACCACTGGAACGTCTATCGGGTTACTGATTCGTAATACCAATCAGAAATCTAAAGATTATGGCGAGATAAAAGATACTTTTCGCCCCGGTCATGCTGATTATACCTATAGTATGAAATACGGCTTTCGCGATTATCGCGGTGGTGGACGCTCCTCAGCACGTGAAACTGCGATGCGTGTAGCTGCTGGTGCGATAGCGAAAAAATATCTCTACGAGCGTTTGGGCGTACAAGTGCGCGGGCATGTTACCCAAATGGGTCATGAGCGCACGCAAGTGTTGGACTCAAAGGCTATTGATTGGGATTTTGTAAATAGCAATCCGTTTTTCTGTGCTGATAAAGATGCGATTGGACGGTTTGAAACTTTGATAGATAGTTTACGCCGTGAAGGTACCAGCTGTGGCGCACGCCTAGAAATTATTGCCAGTGGCGTTCCAGTAGGCTTGGGTGAGCCGGTTTTTGACCGTCTCGATGCCGACATTGCTCATGCGATGATGAGTATTAATGCCGTTAAAGGGGTTGAGATTGGCGATGGTATGGCAGTTGCTGAGCAATTTGGGCATAGCGCACGCGATGAGATGACACCGGATGGCTTTACCGCCAATCATGCTGGTGGTATTTTAGGCGGTATTTCTTCTGGGCAAGATATCCGTGTCAGTATTGCGTTAAAGCCAACGTCGAGTATTACTACGGCTGGCAAAAGTATTAATACTCAGGGCGAGGCTGTTGATATGTTGACCAAAGGTCGTCATGACCCTTGTGTTGGGGTGCGTGCCACGCCAATTGCTGAAGCCATGCTGGCGATTGTCTTACTTGACCACTATTTGCGTAATCGTGGACAAAATGCTGATGTAGTACCGCCAATTGCTGCTATTGAGCATTAGACTATTTGCTTAACGGTCATGCAACTGCCCTCTGCATTCTTGATTAAAGGTGACTCTTTATTAAAGAATTCAAAGGGCTTTTTTATATCTTCGAAATTTAGTATAAGGGATAACAAATGAGTAAATATTTAGATGCTGTTATTGTCGAACATAATCCTGCTAACAAAGCCATTAATCGAGCGGTCATTTGGTTACACGGTTTGGGTGCTAGTGGGCATGATTTTGAGCCAGTAGTACCTCAACTAGGCTTGGCTGACGATATGGCAGTTCGCTTTATCTTTCCTCATGCACCCGAACGTTCAGTAACCATTAACGGCGGTATGGTAATGCCAGCATGGTACGATATCTTGGAGATGAGTATTGAGCGCAAGGTTGATGTTAGTCAAATTGAAACATCAGCACAGCAAATTACCGATTTAATAAACCGTGAGATAGAGCGCGGTATAAAGCCTGAATATATTGTGATAGCTGGTTTCTCGCAGGGCGGGGCAGTGGCGTATCATTTGGCGCTTAGCTATCCACAGCGTTTGGCGGGGCTAATGGCACTGTCCACTTATTTTGCCACTAATGAGACCTTAGACTATAGTACTTCAAATAAAGATATGCCCATACTAATTGAGCATGGTACGTATGATCCTGTGGTTCCTGTTGTACTTGGAGAACAAGCGCAGCAGTTATTATCGGCTAAAGGCTACCCTGTTGAATACCGCACTTATCCGATGGCACATCAGGTTTGTATGCCACAAATTCAAGGTATCGGTATGTGGTTAAATAAAGTGTTAACGCAAACCTCTAAATGATATGAGTGAGAGACAGATAACGTGTAACGTGATGTAATAGTTATAAGTTATGGGTTGTCATATAGGTCATATTTCCTATATAATGCGCCTATCAATTGGGGATGTTCTGGCTTCGACGCTGGTGATGAAACTCAATGATGCATGTCGAGAGTATATGTCCTCTCGTTAATCAAACATATATTGTTATAGTCGCAAACGACGAAAATTACGCTCTAGCAGCTTAAACCCTGTTTACTTAGTAGCTGATCACCTATAGTCGGTCAACTAAGTTGAAGCGTCCGCATATAGGCTCGCCACAAGGGATTGTCTCAATCGCTTGGGTTCAAAAGTAGAGAATCGTCCAATCCATCCTGACTGTCGGATCGGTGCGGATTAAAGCCAAAGACAGAAACTAAACATGTAGATTCATGAGCGTAATGCTGGCGGACGCGGGTTCAACTCCCGCCATCTCCACCAAACATTAAAAATCCGATCACTTAGGTGGTCGGATTTTTTTTATGTATTTATTATTGAAACTTCCTGTTATTGATCTATATTATTTAAACCGCGAATTTTTTAGCACCTACTACGCAGACTACTGCTCCTAATGTACTTATCAACATACCTATGCTCACTGTCTCATGGAGTAAGATAGCCGCTAATATTAAGCCCATAAAAGGTTGCATCAGTTGTAACTGACCCACGGCTGCAATACCACCCAAAGCCAAACCACGATACCAAAATATAAAGCCGATAAACATACTGAATAAAGACACATAAGTTAAGCTTGCCCAAGCCGTCATGCTTATCTCTACCAAAGATTTTGGCCACGTCAACCACGCAATGGGTAACATAATAGGTAACGATAGCATCAATGCCCAACTGATGACCTGCCAACCGCCTAATGTTCTTGATAAACGCCCACCTTCTGCATAACCAAGACCGCAAGCTATGACAGCGCCCAACA
This sequence comes from Psychrobacter sp. GP33, assembly GCF_014119005.1. Taxonomy (GTDB): domain Bacteria; phylum Pseudomonadota; class Gammaproteobacteria; order Pseudomonadales; family Moraxellaceae; genus Psychrobacter. The sequence continues at coordinate 520,488 of NZ_JACGYX010000001.1, forward strand.
TAAGCAAACCTCCTACCAATGACGTGTGTCCACTGCTTAATGCGGCATAACCGGCGACAAATGTGCTGCCTAACAAAGCAAATAACCAAAACAATGCAGGAGGACGTTCGCCCCCGCGCCAAACCGCAAAGATGGCTGTAAATAATGGTAATATTCCTAGAAATACAATCGCGTGTGCAGAGGTGACATACTGTAATGCTAATGCGCTTAATAAAGGAAACCCAATGACCACGCCCAAAGTCACAATAGCTAATGCTGGCAAATCAGCCTTAGTCGGCATACTTTGTTTTAATAATAATAATACTGCTCCGCCAAGTAGTGTGGCAAGGGTTGCTCTTGCAGCGGTAAGAAACATAGGATCAAAGCCCATAACCGCTAGACGTGTTGCTGGCAGCGACCCTGCGAAAATAACCACGCCAATAAAACCACTGATCCATCCTTGAGTTATCTTTTTCATAATCATCTCACTGTATATTCAATGCAGTGATTAAAACAAAAACGCGATAGGTAATCTATATACAATCCAGTACAATTAAACGAAACTGTTTGGTATTGCTAACCCATACAGTATTAGCTTTTTAAGCCATTACTATGTTTTTAACTTTGGTAAGGCTTGATTTTAAACTTGCTATAGGATGATATTCTAAACGCGAGGCATGCAATCAAAGATGAATGAGATATGAGAGTTCAATTGACAAGAATTGAGATAGTCATGGCAAATGTAAAAGCAAAAATAGCTACTGTCATTTATATGCCGGGCACCCGATTGCCTTCTGTACGTGCTGCTGCTAAAAGCTACGGCTTCTCAGCATCAACAGTCGTAGAAGCTTATGAGCGGTTGCAAACAGATGGGGTCATATACTCTCGTCCTGGCGCTGGTTTCTACGTTGCAGATATTACTGCACCGTTGTCTTTGGCAGATATGAGTCCAAACCTTGATCGAATGGTAGACCCATTATGGATATCAAGACAGTCTTTAGAGCCTTCTGATAGCGTTTTAAAACCGGGCTGTGGGTGGTTGCCACCGGATTGGTTGTATGAAGAGGGTATGCGACGCGGATTACGGCAGGTAGCAAGAGCAAATGTTCAAGTTATCAGTGAATATGCGACGCCATTAGGGTTACTAGCATTACGCCAATTATTAGTACGGCGTATGGCTGGTTTAGGTATTGATGCGGAACCGTCACAAGTGATATTAACGGAATCCGGCACTCAGTCCATAGACCTCATTTTTCGTTTTTTATTGAGCCCAGGTGATACCGTAGTCGTCGATGATCCCTGCTATTTTAACTTCCATGCATTATTACGTGCGCATCGAGTCAAAGTGATAGGCGTCCCTTATACGCCCACTGGTCCAAATGTGGAAACCTTTGCGACAATTTTAGAGGAACATAAACCGCGTCTTTATATTACTAATGCGGCTATACATAACCCAACCGGCGCGACGCTATCGCCAGCGACCGCATATCGTGTACTGCAGTTGGCGCAGGCAGCAGGATTATATATTATTGAAGATGATATTTTTGCGGATTTTGAAACCACTCCAGCGCCTAGGCTTGCTGCATTAGATGGCTTATCGAGGGTGTTTTATATTGGTAGCTTTTCTAAAACCTTATCGGCATCCTTACGCTGTGGTTATATTGCGGCTCCTGTTGAATGGGTAGAAAGCTTATTAGATTTAAAAATAGCGACGGGCTTTGGTGGTGGACAATTGGCAGCGGCAGTCGTACTGTCTGCATTGAATAATAGTGGATATCGTAAGCATATGAGTACAATACATACCCGTTTGGCACGTGCACGGGCGCAAACGGTACCATGTTTGGCTACACTAGGCATTGTACCTTGGCTGACCCCACAGGCTGGTATGTTTCTGTGGTGCAAACTGCCCGATGGCAATAGTGCAGCTGTATTAGCGAGTCGATGCTTGGCGCAGGGCGTAGTCCTAGCTCCAGGCAATGCATTTAGCCAATCACAAAGTGCGGAAGGTTATATGCGTTTTAATGTGGCACAAGCAAGCGATGCGCGTGTATTTGAGGTGTTGGCGAGGACGTTAAATTAAAAGTACTTTCTGACGATATTTTATATCTATAAAAATAGCCATAAAAAAAGCCAGCAACATAATGTCACTGGCTTTTTTCATAATTGAATCCGTTATTCTAAAGATTACTCTTCAGAATAATCATCTTCGCTCTGATCATCTTCTGCTGCTTCGTCATCGCCATCTTCAGAAAGAATGGTAACTAAGATAGTGGCAGTAACGTCATGATGTAGTTGAATATCAACATTGTATTCACCAACTTGACGTAATGCACCTTCAGGAAGCTTGATCTCAGCGCGATCTACTTCTAGACCTGAGTTGGTTAATGCTTCAGCGATATCGCGTGTACCGATAGAGCCAAATAATTTACCTTCGTCGCCTGACTTAGCACGCATGATAACATTAACGTCAGTCAATGCATCAGCACGTTCTTGAGCAGTATCGAGCTCTTTTTTCTCTTCGGCTTCAAGTTCAGCACGACGTGCTTCGAACTTTTCAATGTTAACTGCAGTTGCAGGTAACGCTTTGCCGTGAGGGATAAGAAAGTTACGTCCGTAACCTGGTTTTACATCGACAGTTTCACCGAGTTTACCAAGGTTGACGATACGCTGTAACAAAATAATTTGCATGAGTCATTCCTAGTTAACGGTTAACCCTGATGGTTATCAGTGTATGGTAATAGCGAAAGATAACGAGCTTGCTTGATAGCAGTCGCTAGTTGACGCTGATATTTAGTAGATGTACCAGTAATACGGCTAGGTACGATTTTACCATTTTCACTGATATACTGTTTTAGCAATTCTACATCTTTATAATCGATGTGAGTAATGCCTTCAGCAGTGAAACGGCAGAATTTGCGACGGCGATAGAAACGTGCCATAAGTATTCTCCTTTAATTAGTCTTCACTGTGGTCGTTGTCGTCATTATCGTTTTCACGACTGTCTGGACGACGAGTAGTTGTTGCTTTGCGTGCACGTTTTTCATCGGCATTCTTAGCTAACTGCGACTCTTCAGTGATTGCGTCGTCACGGCGCATGACTAGGCTACGAATGATCGCGTCATTATAACGGAACAGCTCTTCAAGCTCAGCTAAAGTCTCACCGTTAGTTTCAATGTTGAAAAGAACGTAATGAGCTTTATGAATCTTGTCGATTGGGTAAGCCAATTGACGACGACCCCAGTCTTCTAGACGATGGATGATGCCGTTGTTGTCTTGAACCAACTTGATGTAGCGTTCAACCATACCGACAACTTGGTCGCTTTGGTCTGGGTGTACAAGTAACACCACTTCGTAATGTCGCATAATGGACTCCTTACGGATTAGTAGCTATCAACCCTATGTTAATAGCAAGGAGATCTATGAGGTAAACTTAGTTTCGAAATAATGAGATTCAAAATAATGAGACTCAAAATAATGAGGGATAAGCTTAGCTTATAAAGCGCCGTATTATAGCAGCAACTCTGCTCGAACACAAAGGATTATCGCTTGTGTGCATTTAATAAAATTATAAAATAAATAATACAGGCAAATAAAAAAGCAACGTTTGAACGATGCTCTTTATTGATAAAGGGATGATTTATTACTAATAGCGTTATTTTTTGCGTTTAACCAATTGACTGTTATCCGCTTTAACCACTAAAGTTTTGGCAAGTTTATCATGCCAGCCAATATTTTCAGGGCTTTTGTATGCGGCATAATAATGCATTGCAATCACTACAAAACCTAAAAAGCTAGTAAAGGAAAATAGCAAATTATAAATGATAAACAGCAGTAGGGTACGCATGCCGACCAATTTAATAAACGATGGCAAGCGGTGCGTGGTTTGATCAACCACACGAATACCGGTTAATAGCTTACCAAGCGACTGACCACGTAGCATAATAAATAGCAGCTGTAAGGTAAAGAGCCCAAAAACCATCACTTGTGACATCATTAAGGTGGCGCTTGGAATATTCTCCATTAGGGTCATGGAGTATTGATAAGCGGCGTCTATATTTTGGATATCTTGAAATTTAGTATAGTCAATATCCATTTTGGTTAATGCCATCACCAATGGAACGATAGATAGCACATAAAGTAAGCCATTGAGCGCAGTCGCCAATAGTCGTGACATGATAGGCGCTAAGACCACATTACCAATCACTTTATCTTTGGCAGAAATGGGTGTGGTATTGGATTTGTTTAAGGATACATTGCGAGCTGGCGTTTGCTGACGGTTGCTCGTCATATCCATCTTGGCACTATCTGCTGGACGCTCTGCTTTGCCATATAATCTATCAGTAGATACTTTATTGTCTGAACTGCTTTGACCGTTATTCGTGTCTTCTGGAAATACGGTGACATTATTAATAATGTGGTCATCGGTACTGGTGTTATTCATTGTGACAGTCGGTAGAGGACGATAGACGGTCTGATTGCCGGTTAAATCGCCAAGACGCTGCCATTGATCTAAACCGTCATGCCATACTAAGTCTTCAAGCGTCACTTCACCAGATGCCAACATAATGTTCAATTGATTGACATCATAAGGTCCGGCTTGTACATTATTTCGAGCAAGAAAAATTTGCATAGTTGCCTACATTCATTGGGAGTTATGTCTTACAGTATTATATTAGGATACGTTTGCCATTAACAAGTGCGCTTTATTAATACATTTAGTAAAGGTGAGAGGCACTTTTAGCATCCGCCATATACAGCTTAGGGTTTGTCTGGTCACTCATCAGTATAAATGATAAATGGCAGACAAACCCTAAAATGCATGGTAATACTTATTTATTAATAATAGCTAATCGTAGCCTATTATCTGGCTAACAATGATGACACGTTATTATGCCTCTTCACCTGCTAGGAAGAACCAAGTATCAAGTACAGAGTCAGGATTTAATGATACTGAGCTGATGCCTTGTTCCATTAACCAAAAAGCGAAATCTGGATGGTCAGATGGACCTTGACCACAGATGCCGATATATTTATTAGCTTTGCGGCAAGCTTCAATCGCCATAGACAACAGTTTCTTCACTGCAAGGTCGCGCTCATCAAACAGATGCGAGATGATACCTGAGTCACGGTCAAGACCTAGCGTTAACTGAGTCAAGTCGTTTGAACCGATTGAGAAACCATCGAAGTGTTCTAGGAACTCATCAGCAAGTAAACAGTTGGTTGGCAGCTCACACATCATGATAACGCGCAGACCATTTTCGCCACGTTTTAGACCATTTTTCTCAAGTAACTCAAGTACTTGTTTGGCTTCATCAACGGTACGTACGAACGGAATCATAATTTCGACATTGGTCAAGCCCATGGTGTCACGTACGCGCTTAAGAGCTTTACACTCAAGCTCAAAGCAGTCACGGAAATTATCAGACACATAACGACTGGCACCGCGGAAGCCAAGCATTGGGTTTTCTTCTGATGGCTCGTATAATTTACCACCAAGCAAGTTAGCGTATTCGTTTGATTTAAAATCAGACATACGCACGATAACGGGCTGATCCATGAAGGCAACAGCTAAGGTTGAGATACCTTCAACTAATTTATCAACATAAAAGTCAACAGGTGAGGCGTAGCCAGCAATGCGTTCATTGATAGCTTGTGCCACTTCACGTGGTAAGCTGTTCATGTTAAGTAACGCTTTTGGATGCACGCCAATCATACGGTTGATGATAAACTCAAGACGGGCAAGACCAATACCTTCATTCGGCATTTGGGTAAATGAGAAGGCACGGTCTGGATTACCCACGTTCATCATAATCTTGAACGCCAAATCAGGCATAGATTCGATAGAGTTGGTTTGTATTTCAAAATCAATTTGGCTCTCATAAATAAAGCCAGTGTCGCCTTCCGCACAAGATACGGTGACGTCTTGACCATCAACCAGTAATTCGGTGGCGTTACCACAACCAACGATAGCCGGTACACCAAGCTCACGCGCGATAATGGCGGCGTGACACGTACGACCACCACGGTTGGTGATAATCGCTGCCGCACGTTTCATAACCGGTTCCCAATCTGGATCGGTCATGTCTGAAACCAAAACGTCGCCTTCTTGAACCTTATCCATCTCATTTAAGTTGCTAACGATACGTACTTTACCCGCGCCAATACGTTGACCGATTGAACGACCTTCACATAAGATTTTGGCACCTTTAGTATCGATGACATAGCGTTCCATTACGTTGCTGTCTTGACGGCTTTTAACGGTTTCAGGACGGGCTTGCACGATAAAAATCTCGTTGCTATCGCCATCTTTTGCCCATTCGATATCCATCGCTTGACCGTAATGCTTTTCAATGGTCACGGCTTGCTTGGCAAGATTGGTCAGCTCTTCTGTGGTTAAAGAGAACTGCATACGCTCTTGTTTTTCAACGTCAACGACTTTAACTGATTTGGCAGTGCTGCCTTCATCGCCATAAATCATCTTCTTTTGTTTACTACCTAGGTTACGGCGAATAATCGCAGGTTTACCATTGGCAAGCAGTTGCTTTGAGATGTAGAATTCATCAGGGTTGACCGCGCCTTGCACAACCATCTCACCCAAGCCGTAGCTTGAAGTAATAAAGACCACTTGATCAAAACCACTTTCTGTATCTAGGGTGAACATCACGCCAGCTGCGCCAGTTTCTGAACGTACCATACGTTGTACGGCAGCAGATAATGCCACGCCTTCATGTTCAAAACCTTTATGCACACGATAAGAGATCGCGCGGTCATTATATAAAGAAGCAAATACTTCTTTAATAGCAATAAGAACGTTATCAATACCGCGAATATTTAGATACGTTTCTTGCTGACCAGCAAATGACGCATCTGGTAAATCTTCCGCAGTGGCAGAAGAGCGTACGGCAACCGCAATCTCTTGACCATCGCTCATTTCTGCAAATGAATCACGAACGGCTTGCTCTAGATCTTTTGGTAATTCTTGTTCAACAATCCAGTTACGGATTTTTTTACCAGTCGCGGCAAGTTTAACAACGTCATCAACGTCAAGCGCTTTTAGCTCACTGTTAATTTTGTCAAGTAAGCCTGTTTCGTTTAAAAAACGATAAAAAGCATTTGAAGTTGTGGCAAAGCCGCCTGGAACACTAACGCCCAAATCAGATAAGTGGCTGATCATTTCACCAAGTGAAGCATTCTTGCCACCGACCATTTCGATGTCGTCTTTTCCTAACTGATCAAGATTGATTACAAGTGCTGTAGATTCCGCTGCCATGATAACTCCAGAAAATAAGGTTATTTAGTAAAGATTATAACGCTGAATTATACCCGCATATTAGGAAGATTTCGAGTGATTTAAGCAAATATTTTCTAAATAGGAGCAGTTTTTCACTTATTTATGAAAAATAATCGAGTTTTTAGTAGGATATTTTTTTCGCTGTCGAAAATATCAAGTTAGTATTCATTTTTATAGTGCTGTAAAAAACGTTATTTAATGGTTATTAAGGCGTGATAAATAGTGGTAATAGCTAGTAATGCCTACTCATAAGAATAAATGCTAGAGAAGCAGTAGTAGACAAGTCTACAATGATGACTAAAACGAAGGCTGGATAGTTATGCTAACATTGATTTCTATTGGCTGCCTATTGTGAGTATAATGTCAGTCATCCCTGCTTAATAAGTCAACCACTCAAAGGCACCCATCGAGGTTTTTCAGTTATGTATTCAAGCAATCCGTCTGAACAAAATAAGCCCACGATTCAAAACCACCACGCGCTAAGCTTGGACAATTCACAAACCATTCGAAGTGCATTTTTTATCTCTGATGGAACTGCGATTACTGCAGAAACATTGGGTCGTTCTATATTAAGTCAGTTTGCCTCTGTGCCATTTGAAACTCGCGTGTTGCCTTATGTTGATACTTTAGAGCGAGCCGATGATGCAGTTGAGCAAATTAATATTGCTTATCAGCGTGATGGGCTACTGCCATTGGTGTTTGATACTATTGTTAATCCTGAGATTCGCGAAAAGATAAATGCTGCTCGCAGTTGTAATTTAGATATGTATGAGGGTCTGATTGGGCGTATTGCTGAAGAAATAGGTGTGGAACCGGATGGTGATTCTGGACATGCGCACGATAATGTAGACTCTGAAACCTATAAAGAGCGTATAGATGCAGTCCATTTTGCGCTCGATAACGATGATGGTGCTCGCACCCGTCATTATCATGCAGCCGATATTATTTTGATTGGTGTATCGCGTTCAGGTAAAACGCCGACATCGTTATATCTAGCCCTACAATTTGGTATCCGCGCCGCGAACTACCCGCTGACTGAAGATGATTTATACGATAATCAGTTGCCAAAAGCGTTGCGTGAGCATAAAGATAAACTGTTTGGGCTAATTATTGATACCGATCGCTTAGTGAAAATACGACAAGAACGCCGCGCCGGTAGCCGTTATTCAAGTTATCAGCAGTGCCAGCAAGAGCAGCGTGCGATACAAGGCATCTATACCTCACAAGGTATTCCAAGTCTTGATGTGTCCGAGATGTCCGTTGAAGAGATTGCCACTCGTATTTTGCAGATGACCGGACTAAAGCGCCGCATTGGTTAACTTTATAAGCATCACATAGTATTACCACCCTCTATTATTAGGCTTGGCTGATAAGCCATTAAAATTTACTATAGCTTATTTTATAGTATGGAACGATTATCTATCTATTAACCCGCTGAAAAATCATAAAGTAAAGAGGATACAATGGGAAGAAAACGTAAAGGCGATACCACTAATGATACAGGTAGCAAAATGACTACAGAAGTCTCCAATAAAGACAGTGGTAGTGCGCCAGTGACACTACCTGAAGTGACTACTCCTGCAACTAAAGATGAGCGCATTGAGCAAACACATGAGCAAGTGAATGATGACATCATGCATCACCCACAATTGGTAAATCCGCTGGATGATATCCGTATTGATGTAAAATCCGGCTTTACCAAAGACTCACAGCGCCTCAAAGGCGACAAGCATGAGTTTGAATATGACGCGGTCGTATTGGGCGCAGGTCCTGCGGGTGAAGCTGCCGCCATGAAGCTTGCCAAATCAGGTAAGAAAGTAGTGGTCATTGACCCGCGTGAGCAAGTAGGAGGTAACTGTACCCACGTTGGCACTATCCCTAGTAAAGCGCTACGCCAATCGGTCTTTAATCTGATTAACTTTCGCCGTGATCAGATGTTCACCAAAGCGATGGACTATCATCAAGTGCCGCTGAATATCGTGTTAGCCAAAGCTCGCAAAGTAATTCTTCAACAGGTTCAAACGCATACCCGATTTTATGAGCGCAACCAAATCGAAGTGATTCATGGTTGGGCAAATTTTATCGATAAAAACACGATACGTATCGAGATTGATGAAAATACTTTTGAAACCATTACCTTTAATAAGGCAATCATTACTGTCGGTAGCCGTCCATATCGCCCTGATATCTTAGACTTTGATCATCCACGCGTGTTTGATTCTGATAAAATTCTACAGATGGATTATGTGGTTAAGAAAATCATTATTTATGGCGCGGGCGTGATTGGCTGTGAATATGCTTCTATCTTTACTGGTCTTGGCTATAAAGTGGATTTGATTAATAACCAAAACCAGCTGTTAAGCTATCTTGATAGTGAAATCAGTGATGCCATTGCCCATGACTTCCGTCAATTCGGCGTGGTTATCCGCAGCAATGAAGAGATCGACCATTTAGAGACGCATGATGACTGTGTGATTTTGCATTTAAAAAGTGGTAAAAGAATTAAATCCGATGCGATTTTATGGTCAAATGGACGCTCGGGTAATACTGAAGGCTTAAATTTAGAAAGTTTGGGTCTAAAAGCCAATAGCCGTGGTCAGCTGAAAGTTGATGATACTTACTGTACCGAAGTTGAAAATATCTATGCCGCGGGCGACGTTATCGGTTGGCCATCATTGGCATCCGCTGCTTATGACCAAGGTCGCTGTGCTGCCGCCTTTATGGTTGGTGATCTTGACGCCGAGCCAGTATCAAGCGTTCCAACCGGCATTTATACTATTCCTGAAATTTCATGTATCGGTAAAACCGAGCAAGAATTAACGGATGCTAAAGTACCTTATGAAGTAGGTCAGGCATTCTTTAAACACTTGGCGCGTGCGCAAATTATTGGCGAGCGTTCAGGTGTTCTAAAAATCTTATTTCACCGTGAGACGTTAGAGATTTTAGGGATTCATTGCTACGGTAATCATGCCTCTGAGATTATTCATATTGGGCAAGCAGTGATGAAATGTAACGCCACACTTGAATACTTTGTTAATACGACCTTTAACTATCCAACGATGGCAGAAGCCTATCGCGTTGCAGCATTGAATGGTTTGAACCGTATATTTTAAAGGTTGCAAGTATTAAAGTGAGTCAATAAAAAAGCGTCTGTTACGGTACAGGCGCTTTTTTTTATGCATTTTTTAATAAGTTAAGATAAGTTGTTTTATCTTAATGCTTATTAAAGTTTTTTAATTTCAGCAGTCACGTTATTAATGTGGCGAGCATCTTGCATGCGCCAACGAAATAACAGCAAGAGCATAAAGTAAAACAACCACAATGCGGCAAGCGCGTAAAGTCCAGTTGCCACTTGCGCAATACTGGCACCCATTTGATTCAGCTGCACAGAAGTGTTTAGTCCTGGCGTTGTCGGTACCAGCCAGCGTATTACTTTTAAAGCTTCTGGTAACTGGTTGGCAGGCCACGGATAGCCACTTAAGAAAAATATCGGTAACGAGCTGAAGATTAATATCTGCAAGCTGCGTTCGCGCTGCCTAAACCATAATCCAAGGACACAGCCAAGGGTCGCTACTGTTGGGCAGAATAATAACAAAAATAGTAAGCTACCAAGCATGTTGTGTCCGCGTGGATAGTTATGCAGCTCAAACATCCACCCGTAATAAAAGCAGCCAACCAAAAAGCTGAGCAGGCTTAACGCCATAATACGCCCAAGCCAGCCACTAATACTGGTCGCATGACGGCGCTCTTCATACCACGTACCAATGAGCATTGCCGTCGCCATTAATAGTGTTTGTTGCAAAATAAGGATAGCAACCGCTGGCACGACATAAGCGCCATAGCCTTGGGTTTGATTGTATAGCGGAATGATTTGTAATGGCACGGCTTGGGTATTTTTTGCAGCCGTAGGCGAATATGCCCCTTGTGCCACGTTTTTCTTTACCTCAATGCCTGCTGACACGGTACTGACCGCCTGCAAAAACCCCAGTTGCACGTTTCTATTTAAAATAAAGTAACCGCCATTGCCTAGCACGCTAACACTGGCTGCTTTTCCTGATAATACTTTTTCCTCAATCCCAATCGGGATAATCATATAGCCAGCAATGTTGCCCGACCAAATTGCCATTTTTGCTGCTTGCTCATTACTAAAGGGTTCGACATCAATTTGTGGACTGGCGCTCGCATAACGGACAATCGTACGTGATAGCACGCTATTATCATGGTCAATAATGCCAACGGGCACATGATTGACCACTTCTGCTGAGTAGGGCCACGGATAAAAGAAGCCATATATAATAGGTGCAATAATGAGCATCAATAGCACGCCTTTATCTACAAAGATATCTTTAAGCGTTTGTATAAAACTGGCAAAAAAAGTCTGCGCTGAGAGGTTATGTTGTGGGGCAAGATTTGATTTTGACATTAGCGAGCGCCCCAACGTTCAGGATGCGCCAAAGCGCGTTTGGTCAATAAAGTGGTTAAGCTCATTGCCACAATAGTTGCCAATACCAAGCCATAAACGATTGGCACTGAGATGGCAGCTGGCGCTTGCATTTGTAATTGAGCAATATGCAACTTTAAATAATGGGTAAGGGGTAGCGCATCCGACCAATGCTGAGCGCTGTCACTAATTGCGATATAAGGAAAGGTGACCCCAGCGAAGGCATAAGAGGGCGCCGAGATAAACCCCGTTGCGGACAAGCCTGTGCGTAAAGAGAACGAGCCAAGGGTAAAGATTGCTCCCAGCCAAAAGGAAAGTGCCATCAATAATAATAAACCGCAATATGTGATCATCAGCGAGTCGGCAGCAACCGCTTGCTGTCGAGTAGCAAGCCATAACGCCAACGCTGCCCAAATACTATAAGCCAACATTGGCCAAACGTATTTACCTAATAGACCAGCTAATAAAACGGTCAGATATACTGTTTTCGGTGTTGATAATAGAGGTTGTGAAACGTTATCGGCTGTGTTTAGCGAATTATTATCAAAACTATTACTATTTTCTACCGTTAAATCAGGATGACCGCGCGCAATAAAATGATACCAGCGACCCAGCTGCTTATCACGTAGCTCGCGCCCGATGGTAGTCGCACCAATCACCATAGCTAATATATGCAATAACGCTGGAATTACTGTCGACGCTAAAAACTGCTGATAGTTAGTTGCCGCATTAAACAAGCTGATGCGCTGAATACCAATCGGTGAGTAGGCGATTGTTGCTTGCGACGGTGCCATGCCTTGCTTAACCAAGCGTTTTATTTCAACGCCCGCAGATAAAGTACCAGCAACGGATTGCACACTTTTTTGGATAATCCCTGAATGCGTGCCGTATTGAGCATTGACCTGTAATATTAAAGGCGCAGGTTTACTGGATAAAATATTGCGCTCAAAGTCTTCAGGAATAATAACCAGCGCATAAATATCGCGCTGTAATATCGCTGCTTTGGCAGTGGCTGGCGAGTGATAAAATTGCTGAATAGTAATATCAGGGCTGGCTTCTAGATAGCGCGCGACTGTATTGGAGATAGGGCTGTTGTCTTGGTCAATCACGCCAATAGGTAAATCAGTGATTTGAGTTTGGGAAAAAATCCACCAAACCATTAATACTGTTACGAGTGGTAGCCACACCACCATGGTCAAGTCCCATGGATTTTTGGCTAAAAACCGCCACTCATAAGCGCTGCTGCGACTAAAAGCCCGAATAAGGCGCATTGCTTACCCTTTAACTTTATTAGATTGAGCCGTATTGGACACTTGCGGTGTGATACGCACGATGACACTCATGCCCGAGCGAATTCTAGGGTCAGGAGTGGTGGGTCGTGCTTTGATTTCAAAGGTTCGCACATCAAAACCATCTTCACTATTCGTCGGTCGCCACGTGGCAAAATCCGATAGCGTTGATGTTGCATAAACGATAAATGATTTGGTAAAAGGCTGGTCTGGCGAGGATAGCGCCGGAATAGTGCCCGTAAATTGCTGACCGATGGCAAATTGATTTAGGTAGGTTTCAGTGACGTTAATCACAACCCACTGCTTATTTGTATCGACTAAGGTTAAAAGTGGCACGCCTTGACCAATGACCTCACCAGCACTCACGATCACATTATCAACAATACCGGCAATAGGGCTTTTTAAGTTTGCTTCTTCTTTAGCGACCAATGCTTCATCGAGCTTGGCATCGACTTGTGCTACTTGCGCCACTGCTGCCGATTTGTCTTCGCTACGCGCCCCTTCCATCGCTAAGTCATATTGTAACCGTGCGGCTTCCGTTTGACCTTGAGTCGCTAAAGATTGGGCAAAGGCTTCATCGCGCTTTTGCCGCGCCATTAAGCCCTCTTCATAAAGGCGATTAACGCGCTCATAAGTGTTGGCTGCCAAGTCAGAAGCCGCTTTGTTAGCAAGCCATGCCGCTTTTGCTTGAGCAATCTCTTGAGGACGGGCACCATTTTCCGCTTTATCCAACTGACTTTGTGCCATTTGCTTACCTGCACGTGCCTGATTAATCTTGGCATTAATCTCAGGTGAATCCATCTTAATCAGCTGCTGACCAATAGTTACCATATCGCCTTCGGTAACTAAAATTTGAGCAATACGCCCAGGAACTTTCGCTGCGATGGAGGTTTGTTGCATTTGCATTTGCCCTTGCAAGGTAATAACTTCGGGCTCGTTATGTTGCGTGCTTTTTAACAATCCATAACCGATAGCACTAAGAATTACGATAACCAGCAGCGCCACGATAACCTTTTTAATAACAGCAGAAGATTTGGTTTTTGATTGGCGACGCTGATAGGCAGTTATATTTGATGTATTTTCAGGCGCACCATTAGACTTAGCTTTATTATCTTGATTATGAATTTCATTTGCTTCAATCGTTTCTGATGCCATAGTATCTATAGACATGTGCTCAGCGCCTTTCCCGTCATGTTGCTCAGTAGCATCGGTAGAGTTTTGAGCGTCGTCTGCATCGTTCTTAGGGTCGTGCATGGCTATGACATTCCTAAAGCAATAAAATCAGTGAAGAGCGAGATAATGTTTTATTTTTAATATATAAACTATAAAGTAAGGGCAGTTATGAAAATTTGGCATTCACTCCCTTACCGTCTTAAAAAGCTATTCACTATATAAGGTAGGCAATCTGATATCTGCTGCATTAAGATAAGCATTAAAGGCTAGGGGCGTGCCACAACTTTGCATCAATGCCGCCAGTCCTTGTACATAGTTATTTGCCGCTTGCGCCTGTTCGGTGCGCGCCTTTAGAAATTGAGTCTGGGCTTGAACCACATCAACGGTGGTGTTTACACCTTCTTGGAGACCCAATCGACGCAAACGTAATACTTCTGCCGCCAAGTCAACATTGCTTTGCAGCGCTTGATAGCGTGATTGGGCGTTATTCACATCGTGCCAGTTTTTTTCGACCAGTAATAATAAGTTATCACTAACTTCAATCTCAGATAAATCCGCTTGCCGTATTTTGGCACTGCTTGAGGCGAGCAATGCGGTCTTATCAAGTCCACCCCACAGCTTCCAGCTTGCCGATACGCCAGCAACCCAGCTTGGCTTTTGTTCTAATTCGCCATAGCCATATAGCATAACAGTAGGCTTATAACCCGTGTCTGATAATGCATGTAGCTGCTGGGCTTGCGCTCGTTTGGCAGCGACTTTTTGTAATCCTGGATGATGATGCAGTGCCAGTTCTTGAAAGTAGCTGACATCAGGCAGCTGGCGACTAGAGACAAATAATGGCGTGGTTGGTTTAATGGGATAATTGGTACGTAGTAGACGTTGCAATGCAATCATCGCAAGCCTAGCGTCATTATTAGCATTGACCGCCTCGCTATTGGCATCTGCTAGCGCCGACTGAGCTTCTAGGCGTTCAACCCGAGAAATAAACCCTTCTTCGAATAAGCGCTTGGCCATATGATCGGTCTGTTGCAAGGTATCGTAAGCATCTTCACGCAAATAGGCAGCAATAATCGCCAATTGCGCTTTAAAATATCGCTCAATTAATGTGTTATATAGCTCATTTTTATCCAAGACACTATCTGCGACGGCCTCTTGGGTACGTGCTTCTGACAATCCTGTTAGCGCTGTAGTTCGCCCCGCGGTATATACCGGCCAAACCACCCCGACGCCAGCACCTGTGCGTGTGCCTGAGCGTTTAAATTCGTAGCTATCTGGAATACGCTCACCAACCAATTCTCCAAAATTTGGTAGTGCTGGCAGCGCTGGAATAGAACCACTGACATCGCCGACAGCACTATTTATGTTAGAGACCACGCCATTTTTCAGCTTAGATAAATCGACGTCTTCTTGTAAGGTATAAGCACTAGCAGATACTTGGGCAAACACAAAAGGATTGTCTACCGTTTTTAAGGCATCCGTCTGATAGTCACTTGCAGCGATGGCAGCTTGATTGGCAGCAAGCTTTGGTGATACTTGTAACAGTATATTTTGTGCTTCCTCAAGGCTCAAAAAACTGGATACCTCAAGCGGATAGCTGTTATCAATATTTTTATGCGTAACAGGGTCATTTATGGTGCTGAGCGCAGGCGTGTTTTTTTCCTCTTTTTTCTCATGGCGGCTTATTTCTGTCACTGCTGACTTATTTACTCTAGTAATTTGGCTAGTCTCCACCTCATTGCTATTACTTTTATTATCTTTATTAGTAACTTTATTTTCGACAACTGCAGAAGCAGGCGCGGACAATCCCATTAGTAAAGTAGCAAATACAGCAGCAGACAAAGACGACCACGCAAATTTCATAAGTTAAGTACGCCATTGATGAAAGAGAATTAGTATGACAACAAGATGCATACTGTAGAGCGACAATCATGACGGGTCAATACTTATTAAAAGCTTGTATTATATTACATAAGGTAATTAGCGATGCTAAATCACCTTTACTATATAAAAGTGATGTCATTTTTAGGCTAAAATTATACAAGATTTATTCTAATTTACCGTCAGTGTTTTGATACAGTAAAGCTGATAATCATAAGTAGGAATGGTAATAATCTCTGTAAAAATCATAGGAAAAAGTATGAAAAATAAAATAAAAAATAGCTAAAAGCTACAAAGCGATAGCCTCTAAATTTAAAAGCACAAGCTCGCAGGGAAAAGGAAGGGAATTATAATGGCAGGATATATTCTAGCCTTAGATCAAGGCACTACTTCAAGTCGCGCAATTTTGTACGATGATCAAGCGCGTCCGATAAAAATAGTGCAAAAGCCAACCACGCTGCAAACCCCAAAAGCTGGCTATGTTGAACAAGACGCGCGTCAAATTTGGCAAACCCAAATCAGCTGCGCTCATGATGTTATTAACCAAGCAGGGCTACTAGCAACGGATGTGTCAAGTATTGCTATCACTAATCAGCGCGAATCAATCGTTATTTGGGATAAGCAAACCGGTAAAGTATTAGCACCAGCGATTATTTGGCAAGACAGACGTACTGCAAGCTACTGCGAGAATTTAGCACGTGCTTATGATACTGAAAGTAATGGTAATACCAATCATCAATTTAGCCTAGAAGATAATGTGCAAAAGATGACCGGTTTGCGCCTTGATCCGTACTTTAGCGCCAGCAAAATCGCTTGGTTACTGGAGAATTATCCTACGCTTAAGGCACGAGCCAATAGTAGTCAAGGTGGACAGATTGCTGTCGGAACGATTGACAGTTGGCTTATCTATCAGCTGACGGGCGGCGAGCATGTTATTGATATCACCAATGCTTCGCGAACCTTATTATATGATATTCACAAACTGCAATGGTCTGATGAGCTGTGTGCTTGTTTTGATATTCCAAAGTCAATATTACCCAAAGTTCTACCATCTGATGGTGACTTCGGTAAAACCAAAAAAGGACTGTTTGCTAAGCAAATACCCATTCAAGCGGTATTGGGCGACCAGCAAGCTGCGCTGTTTGGGCAAGGTTGTCTTAAAGCGGGAATGGCAAAAAATACTTATGGCACCGGTTGTTTTATGCTCATGAATATTGGCGCTATCCCAAAACTTAGCGAGCATCAACTGCTGACTACCATTGCTTGGCAACGAAACATTTCACTCAAACAGACTGCATCCAACCGGACGGAGAAACGCTTACTTGGGCAACTGATGCAATCGGGCACGCGCCTGCTACAAGATTCTAATGCTGGAGCTGGACGCGAGGTGACTTATGCGCTTGAAGGTAGTGTATTTATGGCAGGTGCCATTGTGCAATGGTTGCGTGATAATCTAGGCATGATTACGAACAGCTGTGATATTGAAACCTTAGCCCAGCAAGTAGACAGTAGCGAGGAGGTAGTCTTGCTTCCTGCATTTACTGGGCTTGGCGCACCGTATTGGCGCTCGGATGTTAATGCCAGTATCAGTGGTCTTAGTCGTGGCAGCACAAAAGCACATATAGCCCGTGCGGCGCTTGAAGCCATTGCTTATCAAACCTATGATATTTTGATAGCCATGCAAAAAGACAGTCCCCATCCGCTGACAGAATTACGCGTTGATGGCGGTGCTGCGCATAATAATCTACTCATGCAGTTTCAAGCCGACTTACTGGGTGTTCCCGTATTGCGTCCAAAAGATACAGAAATCACAGCAAAAGGCAGCGCATTGTTAGCAGGATTGAAAAGTGGCTTATACGATGAATCCATCATGACGAAATCTTGGCAAATGGATCGTATCTTTGAACCAAGCATGTCTGATGACAAACGCGAGCAACATATTCATAAATGGCAGCAAGCGATAAAAAGAGCGCTATTATAAAGTGCGTTAGGTTTAATAAGCAGGGGTTATTCATAAAATTCTGAGCTAAAATTTTTTAAACGAGATACAAGTTGTAACTTAAGCTAATAACAATATGGACATAATTTACATAATCGACCTATCAGCCCGCCTTGTTTATTTTCTATACTTCATGGGTCTTAAATGATTGGTATGACAACAGCATAATTATTAGGTTTAACACATATAATATTAAATTTGAATAATTTGTTATTAGTAACCTGCTGTTATTTGTACTCTTTAAAATTATTAAAAATAAAATGAACATATAACAATATATAAGAGGATTATAAAATGAGTAATTATGACGGAATTGATCGCAGTGCAGTTAAGAATTTATCTAAAGAATCAAAAAAAGATTTGAATGCAGATATTATTACTGGTGAACCAGGCTCACATCCAGTAGGTACCGGAGTCGGTGGTATTGGTGGTGCAGCAGCCGGTGCAGCAATTGGGTCAGTAGTAGGTCCATTAGGAACGCTGATTGGCGGCGCAATTGGTGCAATCGTTGGCGGCGGCGTAGGACACGCGGCGGCTGAAGCTATTGATCCAACGCGTGAAGAAGCGTACTGGCGAGCAGAGTATGCCAATGCTAATTATCATAAAGAAGGTTTAGAGTATGACCGTGACCTACATCCTGCCTATGCCGTTGGTTATGCGAACCGCGCACGTTATCCAGTAAATGCTCGTTTTGAAGATCACGAGTCTGAACTAGAGCAGTCGTGGAATGAGGTAAAAGGGGAATCGCGTCTAGCGTGGAATGATGCGCGTCTGGCTTCTCGTGATGCTTGGAATCGTATTAAATAGCTCATCGTTAATAACTAAATAATGAATGATTATTATAAAAGCCTCTAGCCTAATCCGTTAGAGGCTTTTTTTGTTTTAATGATTTTAAAGACTTTAAAAATAATGACTATAAATGTTTTTTCTTGAATAATTCACTTCTAGTTCTTAAAGATCATATATGAATATTAATAAAATTTTATTAAGTAAGGAATAATAAGAAGTAAATTTTGTTACATATTAATAATTAAAAAACCTACTATTGATGACAGACAACTTTAATATAATTATATAATAACTATATTATTTAGTTCATTATTTAATAACACTTTATCTTATTATTATAAAAATAAATAAAAGAAGGTTATTTATGTCAGATCATAATTACAGCGATCCTCAAATCAAGAGGTCGAAAAGTTTTTACATTGCCACAGCGAACTTGCTCAACCTTGCTAATCCAAATCGTATCTACTATGACAATGCGCGAGCTTATGACAATAAAAGCTATGAGAAAAAAGTGCGCGGTATGACTGAGCTGTTATCAAAAGCCCATGCAGACATTATTGCCGTACAAGAGGTGTGGGACAGTCAGGCTTTAGAAGCCGTTGTTGAAGGGTTGGGGTTCAAGCCTGAACACATTGTGATACCGCTTGCCAGTAACGATATAGCGAGCCCTTATACACAGGGACGTGGCGCCCAAAACACGCCAGCAGTTGGGATTATTAGTCGTTTTGAGCAGCTTGAAAGCAGTTTACTTGAAGAAGTTGCTGATAAAGCAGTGATAGATATTCCTGATATTGGACCGTATCGTCGTTTTATTCGTCCGCCACTGGTTTTACGGGTTAATGCTCATGGTCAGCCGATAACTATCATCACCGCCCATCTTAAAAGTAAGCGTGCCTTTTTCTTAAGAGACGAGGCAGGTAATTTATTAGAAGATATGGATGACCCTAATATTCGTATTCGTGCCAAGCTGCGTAGTCTATGTATGCGTGCGGCTGAAGCGGCATCGATACGTTTGTCTATCATTGAGCGTTTGCACCATACGCGTGAGCCGCTCATTCTGCTTGGTGATATGAATGATGTCACTGACAGCGTCACGACCCAATTGATGACTGAGACCAGTGAGGTACATTATGATAAAAGCATGCGAGATGTTGCCTTATATGATGCCGCACGAGTGCAAGCGCGCTACGGTTGGATGAAGGATGTAGCGTATACCCATATTTACCAAGGAATGCCTGAGGTTATAGATCAGTTATTCGTATCTGAAGAATTTTTACCTGAGAGTAAGTTTGCGCTCGGTCAAGTTGAGCGCGTAGATTATTTTAATGATCATTTGAAGTGGGACTATGACGATAGAGTCACTGATCATGGTATTATACGAGCCAAGATTAAGCTGCACGTTTGATCAGGGTATTTGAGTAGGACAGACATTGTTTTATCAATTGTTTCATACCTTATTATTTTAACCTATCGTCGCTTTTGTTTAATAAGATACAAGTATTTATGATGCGTTTTTATTGAAAGGAGCAGCGGTTATATTCATTATTAAGCTGCTGATTATCTGCCCGTTAAGTGTAATGATTGGTCAATAAAAATGCCGTGGTAAACATTGAGTAGTAAATACAGAGCGCAACATCAAGAGGTTCATCATGAGTGACAATAAAGACGACAAAATTGAAGATGTATTGGTAGATTCAGAGCTGGCACGCAAGCTTGTACCAAATAAGTTTAAATTCACCAGTCAACAGGGTCGCGCACGCCGCCAAAAGTTATTAATGGGTGCTAAAAAGCTGAGTGAAACACAGTCGATTAATGACATTACGCTGGCAGCAGTATGTGAAGAAGCAGATATTCCACGCGCTTCTGCTTATCATTTCTTCCCAAATGTAGAAGCGATATTCTTAGCGTTACGCTTTTTAAATGCGATTGAAATATTAGAAGTTTTGGCCACCGTTGAGACAGAGAACTATGACAGATGGCAGGGTTATCTAACAGCGCTGATTGAGCGTTGTGTGCATATCTTCCACAGTGATAAGACTAAAGCAAAACTGATTTATGACACTAATACACCAGATTTTGAAGGTGACGGCTTTGGTGAAGACATGGATCATCAAATTGTGAAATTGGTCTATCAGCGTTTGGAAGAACGTTACGAGATGCCAAATTTTGAAGATGTTGAAGACGTTTTATTGATTACTTATAGCATCGTTAATTCCATCTTTACCTTGTCTTATCGTCTTCATGAAAGCATTACGGATCATTATATCCAAGAAGCAACGACCGCTTCTATTGCTTATTTGCGCTGTTATTTACCAGAAAAGCTACCACGTAAGCATCGTTAATCCTTTTCATCAGTATAAAAAAGCCGGATTATATAATCTGGCTTTTTTGTATCTTATTAAAGATAGTTAGTCATTTTCTTGGTAGATATTACTGAACAATTTTATAAGTTGCTGTTGGTACGGGCATCGGTATAGGCGCTGATATTGATGGTACTGGCATTAATGGGGCAAGGGTTATGTTAGGCGCGACTTGGACAGCAGATAAGGTACGGGTAATTTTAATCTGTAAGGCGTCTGTACTTGTTAGCTTTGTCATCGGCTGTGTGTTTAACTTTGTGTCTAGTTGTATTTTTAATAAAGGCGCTTCACGTAATATGTTTTCTGATGAGCTTTGCACGCTAGCTGGTAGTACTTGACCCTGACACTTATCTTCGCCGGTATCCAAAGGCGTGTATTGTTTAAAGTATTGATTGATACGTTCTTCAAGAGCGACGTTTGTCTTTGAGTCATGAGCATTGATATAAGCCTCACGTGCTTGCTCAAGCCATCGCTCGCTCATACGAAAGTGGGCACCAGAATGTCTCCAGCCTTGCTTGCATTGCTCAGTGGCTGCCCAAATTAACGCCACTTCACTAAATGCTAACTCCCGAGGAGCCAGCGTAATGCCATCGTTTTCCTTTAAAGCCTGCAGCGTTGCCCATAAATCAGGACGCATTAATGCTGAGGTTGGTGGAATATCGGCTGTAATTTTTATCTGCTCATCTGTGCCATTGACTAACGCCGCCAGTATATTGCTGCCTGTTTGCAAAGCATAGTGACCCGAAGCTGTTCTACTGTTGATACTGTCTTCATAATTGGCATAGTTCAGCCAAGCTTGCGCTTTATAGGCAAGATATTGCTGGCGCGCAGAGTATTCTGGTTGTTGATATTGCTTTAATTGAGTAACCATGCAACCAATAAGACGCTGCTGTTCATTTTGAGGTTTGTTTTTAACTTGTTTATTCTGAGAGACTGTAGCTGGATTTTTTTGGGTAAAGGGGGTGGTGGTGTTTTTGCAGGAAAGAGCAGGGTTATTAGCAGCCTGCGCTAGAGATGTCGTTGTGAGCAATAATGTCACTGCTAATGTTGGAAAGAGTAGGTTAGTCGGCAATCCATCAATGACATTGTTAACTGCTAAAACAGTACGGTTAAACATAGAGTAAGCCTTATTGCACAGATATTTTTATTGATAAATTAAACGTATTTTTTATGCATTAATTATCTGCGTCAATAATACGGTGCATTATGCTGAGACTCTGTAGAGAATGGTAAATAAAAAATCGTGAAGAAAAAGTTAAGTTTTCCTAACGACTTTGCTCTATATCATTGTATGGATGCTATAGAGTGTTTTTTGGTAAAAGACGTTTGTTAGTGCGTTGATTCTCTTTTTTAAATAAGTCTTCATCAAACTTAAATCGTAGTCTAAAATAAGCGCCTTGTTGGGTGGTATCTTCATAGGCAATATCTTCATCTTCAAAGCCCATAAAATTATAGCCGAGTGATAACCATAGGTTAGTCATTGGGCTATAGCCAACTTCAACACCCAACATATAAGATAAGTCTTCTGCTTGTTTATTCCAATAAGTACCTGCTTGAAAACCCACATCCCAGCGCTCGCTGACGTCATATAATCCACGCGTATAAAGAGCATGAGCTGTATTGTCAGAGTTGATGTCATCATTGCTATATTTCGTGTACTTTCCTGCATAGTGACCGGATAGAGTAAGGGGACGAGTAGGATGGTAATTGCCACTCCATGACCATACCAATGCATCCTTTTGATAAGGGTCGACGCCAGTGAGATTGTCATCAAGACGGTATTCTAGTTTGGTCAGCATATCCAGCTGATTGCTGTCGTAGTCTCGATAAGCAGCGCCAAGTTGCATGCGATTAATAGTACGATGCCCATCGTCATAGTCGACTCGCGAATAGATGTTTTTTGCCAGTAACGTCACCTCATTATTATAACGATAGGCGAGCCCTGCACTACCTAGTAGCGTGTCGCTGGATTCTCCCCAACGCTTTTCCAGTCGTCCAGAAGCTTTATAGTTTTCTTTGGCAAGATACTCAACTCCGAAGCCTGCCGCAGTTGCGGTACTGTCTTTTTCACCTTCAAGCGATTCTATACGCTCTAACAAAGTATTTACAGTCAATCCTTTTTGCACATACCATTTATTTTTAAGACCTATTGCGGCTTCAGCCTCGCGCGCGCTAATGGCATCACGCATACGATATTCACTATATACCTTACCATCTTTCATATAAGTGGCATCAAAGCCGATGACCGTCCGCTGGCGCTCGTCAGTATCATCAAGCCCATAACTGCCCGATAAGCTATTAATTAAATCGTGACGGGCGTATAGACGACCCAATTTGCCAAGTGGGGTTTCACCGCCGATAGAGGTGGCATTGCGGGCGCTATGGTCGATATCTTGTTCATATTCAGCAAACATTAGGGAATTGTTAAGTTTGGGCAGGCGAGCTGTTAGACGTACGCGCGCTGTGGTGCCTTCAATATCTTTGGTTGGACTATTCACACTGTTGAGCGCCGATTGGTTAATGATATTATCATTAAATATGGTGTTATCTGTAATGTCTACGACGTCTGTCACTGCTTGGATATTACGCGTGGCAGCTGCTTCTTGTTTATAATAACGCATACCAACTTCACCGACGACATTCTTGCTAAGTCGATGTTCAACGCTGGCTTGTATGCCCTCGATAGTGGCGTCAGTCGTGTGGTCTTCAGACCGAATCCCTTCAAGTTTCAATGCCGTTTTTTTATTGACAAGGGTATGCGTTACATTGATACCGGACTCAGTGCGTCCAGCGGTCAAAGGAGACGCGCCAGTAACAAAACCTTTATCCGCATCATTATAATAGGCTTTGGCACGGGTATTCTTTTTATCATCATAGTTCAGCTCGATACGCAGTGCATTGCCTTTGGTATCGTTACCGGTTAACTCTTTCGCATTGATTTGATTGCTAGATTGATAACTAGGATTTTCTGAGCTGTTTTTTGCGTATTCAGCCACCAGCTTTAGTTTGTTATTCAGAGTAATAACGCTGTTAATACTGGCGAGCTCTTCTTTATTAAGGGGATCGTCACTATAAACATAGCTGCCACCAATCGCGATTTTTTTGTTAAGTTGCTGTTTGCCTGCCACGCCACCAACCCAATAGCTGTCGCCGCCTTCATCCACTTCAACGGTGACGCGTAGGTAGACAGGATTGCCATCAAAGTCTTGACTGGCAATCGGTGATTTTAGATATAAGCTGCGACTGATGGGATCAATTTCATAATCAGCAAATCGGGTTAAGGTATTGCGGCGAATAATCAATCCGGGATTGTTGACATCGCGAGTAATGACCTCGATGGTTTCAGAGTTTTCAAGAACGGCATTGAAGTTTTTTGCCAGCGGATAAGGTCCTGAAATACCAAGACCACGCGTCTCATTCACCCGTTGTGATGAGCTGGTTTCAGCAGCAAATGCGGTGATACGAGTATTGGTATCTTCATATTGGGCTTTGGCACCCGTCAAGGTACGATTATATTGTCCAAGTTTGATGCCGTCATCATTATCAATTTGGGTCTTTAAATCGCCATACATTGCAAATGAGCGACCTTTATCAACACGGACGTACAGCTTACTGGTAGACTGCGCGTCAAACCCTTTGGCGGAGGAGTCGCCATAGACGGGGTAATATTCGCCCGGCTCGATATCACGGAACAGCCGCTCGCCTTTTTTATCACTGTCATAAGCAAGGGTTAATAAATAGTCACCGCGAACCTTACCTTTAAGGAACATCGCCGCACGACCCGTTGCTGAATAGTCATCATTACCTGCAAATTCTTGTAGTTCTTTTTCAAACACACCTTGTGCATCGGTAATTTTGCTACCATCAAAATTCTTTAATGATATGGCACCTTCAATAAGACCGACTGCAATAAGGGGTCGCAATTTGGCGGTAAATTGTAGCGGAATGATTTGTTTGCTACTGCCAGTATTGACAGTCAACTCGCCCTTGCCCGGTGCATTAGGTGCGGTGACTGCAATTAATAGCTCACCGCCCGTGATAGTGACCTGTGTGCCTGCTAAATCCTTATCATTATCTGGCAGGTTAACACGCCCAATATTGGTATCTATGGTGATAGGGGTTGAAGAAATATAAGGGCGACCATCGCGGTCTTTTAAGCTAATCACTACATGATAGTCGCTAATACCATCAGCTTCTACTAAAGTTTGTTGAGTACGATAATCAATGGCTTGAAGGCTATCGGGGGCAATCACTTCAATGCTTTGCTCAGACATAACTTTGCCATTAATATCGGTCGCAACACCGCGTAGAACATTACGTCCACGTTTAAATTCAACGGCATAATAGTCAAAAGCAGTGACATGTTGCACCTCTTGCTGTGCAGTTTTGCCTATTTTTTCTTCGGATACGGGTCTATCATTAATATATAACGTAAACTGACCGCCCAGGGGTGCTTGTACTTGAACCAATTGCTTATAAGAGGCAATTTGCTGCCCCATATTTAAATTGATAAAACGAACGTTATTATCAGTAACATCTTTTAAATACTCTTCTAGCTCTTTTTCCTGAGGTGGGTTGATAATGGTCGTGGTCATGTTGGCACTGTTAGTACTGGAGTGTGCCATATTCGCTACGATTGCTGAGTCGCAAACCATGCTTTGGTCTAAATGATCATTGGATTTGCATCCGCTGGCATCCACATTGTCTTTAATATCACGATTATAGTCAGGCTCTAAAGTCAGCTCACTTTTAACCGCTTGCTCCAAAGTGTTATTTTTGGCAGTAACGCTTTTACTTCGAGTAATAAGTATCACGTTTAATTGCTGAGTACTGTTTGCCATACCACCGACAATTGCAAAATCGGCACGATGTAGCTCACCATATTTTAAATCAACAAATCGGCTACCCGCATCGCCAGCATTACGGCTACTTTGAGTAACAAGCTCAGTAGCAGCGGGCAGGGTAGTGCTGTCGACTTTTAAAACGTGTGTTTGCGCACTGATCCCATAAAAGTTGTATTTACCTTCAGGATCGGTGACGATAAAGTTACCGTTTTCCATATAGATACGCACGCCCGCAACGCCAAGCTCGCCATCTTCTTTTTGTTGAATGCCATCGCGATTGATATCATGGTAGACCTTACCGATGATGATGCCTTTGGTATTCATAACCCCGCGGCTGACCTCAACTGCCCATTGGGCTTCTCTTGAAATCACTGGCTGGTTACGATTATCACGGGCATTGGCAGTTGCACGATTGATGCCATCACCGCCTAACGCCGATGAGCCAACGAGTACGCGATAGGTGAATTTTTTGTTGGCACCTGCCACTATATCGCCCAGTCCAAGAACTTGATATTTTCCGTCAGCTTTGAACTCTATTTTTTGCGTATTATCAGTATTAATACTCTTTTTGTCTTGACGTAAGCTGCCCGTTATATAAGTAAATCCGCGTGGCAACGCATCTTTTAGCTGAACGTCATAGGCAGTTGAGGCGCCATCGTTTTTAACTGTAATGCTATAGTTTACATAGTTACCAATTTCAGTCGTTTTAACATCACCTTCTTTGATAACTTGTAGATTTGGATGCTCATTGACGATAGTCAGCATACTGCTAATGTTTCCAGCAATATCTTGCTTGCTACCATCAGGCTTGATACAAGCATCTAAAGTGACTGTTAATGTATCCCCTTTTAAAGTTTGAATAATATCGTCATTGATAGGGTTGGCATTGTTCTGTGTTGGTGCGGATAGACGATATTTACCTGTATTGTTACCGGTTTCTATGGCTTTGAGTGAATAAGTATCTCTAGTTTTAGGGGAGGTAATGGTTACCCATGCTTGATCGGGCTGATTAGGCTGCACGTTGCATTGTGCATAATTGGCTTGAACATATAAAGCTTCGCCCACTTGCGATATTTTTTTAACATTATCCCAAGATTCGCTTAAAAAATTGATACTAGGTGCAACGACAACTAGACGATTAATAACAGTCGCAGTTACTGAAGCATCTTCAACAACGACAGCTCTGATTTTAATATCTGCATTGTCGCCATCAAGTGCTCGTGTATCTGACAATGCTTCAATAATCAGTTCAATACTTTCATTCTGACTCAGCTTAATCTGTTTTGTTTGAGTAAAATCGATATCACCTTCATCAAACGTGCCGTTTTTATTGATATCTTGATAGACCGTAAAATTAGATAAGGTATTAGGATATTGATAGCTTAAAGAGATGGTTTCGTCATTATAACTGTTATTAGTAAGTGTGTTTTTCCAGCTCACTCTATCGCCCGCTGCTATGGTTCGTAGCGGTGCATTTGACAACAGAACATCATATTTTTGTAACGTAGAGGCTTGTACTCGAACCTGGTTCGAAGTACTGACTAGCGGAGCGCTATTATTTTGAAAATGGTATTGAGCGTTAGCAATGTTATCAATAAACATTACTATAGGAGGTAATGCTGCCATTGCAGAATGGGACTGCATATATAATATAGCAATCGCTATAGCAGAAAGCTTGGTTGTCTTTGCAGATAACTGATTAGACTGAGTGACACAGTAACGAGGCATATACATGCTTTTCCAATCAAATCTAACCATGCTGAAAAGAACTGAAGCTACTTTACAAAGACTGTGACTTATAAAAAATTTAATTGATAACAGTCGTGACTTATTAAAACGTATTAAGGTCAGCTCTGTTTTACTCTTTATTGTCTAAACAATAAAGAGCATGTACAAACGTCATCAAAAATATAAGTAATGAACAGTAAAGAACTATGGTATTTGAGTCACTGCTGCGCCATCAGCGTTGATTTTCACTGAGAACATCAATGCTGCATATTCTTGCGGTGCTAAATTAGTAACCGTACCAGTGACCTCAGTTGTATTTACTTGCGCATTGTATTTATTAGTAGACGGTTCTGCGGCGTTTCCTGTGACATCGTCTAGTTTAATGGCAAAAGCTGGTGTGGTTGAATCCCCTAATACCTGAGCTTTGTTTTTAAATTGGCCGATATCATCATTGATTTTGGTGTTGGTGAAAGTGAATCTGGCGTCGTCAGTACTAAAGCTATTAAATGCAGTAATTTTATAAACGATACAATCACTAGGTTTGGCTAATACGTCACCTTTAGTAAAGTTTAATGTGGCAGTTGCACTACAGCTTTCATTCAAGGCTTGGGTTTTTTCAAGCTTTAAGCCTCTAACTGTAGTCTCGTTGCTAACGATACGACTCCCGGTAGTAGGTACGTCATTTCCACCAGGTAAAAGGGTGATTTTTACCGCTTCAGTGGTATCAATAACTGCGTTTTTAGACTCGACTTTATAGTTAATGGTAACGGTTGAGCCCGGCGCCATACCTGTCCATGCTGGTTCATTACCTTTTGGCTTAGCGGTACTTAAGTCATTATCGCCGTTAACATCACGCGTAATAATATAAGTAAAGTTTGGTGTACTTGGATTGCCATCGGGATCGTATATTAGCTCTACAGAACCCTCAACCACAGTTACTTTACTATCGGTAATCGATGAGATAGTGAACTTGATTTCACCCGCTTTATCGCCTTCAATTTCTTTACCTGTGTTGCGAATTATCGCTGAATGAATGATTTGAGTGGTAGTAGAAGTACTGGTTGGTATCTCTTTTTTTGTTGCCCCTTCAATGGTAAGAGCACGTTGATTGGCCGTTAATGGTGCGGTAGAGTCGCCACCAGTGACATTGTTAGCTGAGCCGTCAAGTACTTCACTATCATCAGTAGCTGGATAGTATTGACTGGTATTCTCAAGACTATCTGCCGGGTCAGTGGTATCATAAATAATACCACTTTCCCCCAAATCAAGTTTCACAACAGCATGATTCACAATATTTTTAGGATCAATAATCGTCTCTGCAGCATCTCTTTGTACATCAAAAGCGATGGTTGCTGTTTCGCCTATTGCTAAGTTTAATAAGGTTACTTCGACACTATCTTTAGCGCTGCCACCGCCTTTGCCACCATTACCTGCAGTGATACTAGCGCCATTACTGACCGTCATATTAGGCGAGTCTGCCAAGCGCAAGCCTGCAGGCAAACCATTAAATACGATAATACCTTGAGCAGCAGCAGCATAGGCAGCACTTCCATCATTGAATATCTTGACAGTATAAGTTGCTTTAGAGCTTGGGTCGTTTAAATTTAGCGTGTTGCTAACGGTACTGGTGATTTTAAAGACTGGCACTTTAGTCGTACTATTATCTATGTTTTGTAATATTGCTTCTTCAGGTTTGGTAGGGCTACGGGCAGCAAAAAAAGCACTCTTTGCTGATAGTGTCAAGTTCTGCAAGTCTCCACCAAGATTCCCTGTTGTTTTAGCTGAAATAGTGATTTTGGCGTATTGATTCGGCTTTAGAGCAATAACAGTCTCTTGAAATACTGTGCCTGTCACAGTTTTAGTACTTATCTGTTTATTCTCTTTATCAAAGATAATATAAGTAACATTCGTACTGTCTAGGTCGTAAGAGCCTGCACCTACAGTAGTGATACCTGAAATAGTTCCTTTTTGCGCTAAAGATAAAGTATAAGTATCTTCAACGTTACCGGAGTTGGTTAGAGTGTGGTTAAAAGCCGTACGCCCTTTTGGTGCTACGATTGCGTTTTTATTATAGTCGTCAGTAATATCGCCATCTTCATTAGTAGCTGTCAAAGTAAAAGCCGCGCTTTGAGTGATGTTCACGGTCACTTTATTTGATACAACGGGAGTCTGGGCTACACCGCCAATGCTATAAGTAGCGGTAGCAATATTATCAATGGTTGGGGCAGAGTCAGCAGTTAACTTTGCTGCGTTAGCTGAGGTGGCAATACCCAGTGCGGATACGATACCAATTGTTAAGACTGAATACTTAAATAAGCCTGAGTTCATTCGTTAATTCCTGAAAATATACAACGTATAATATGAATTATATTTAGTTAACAATGGTGTTTAGCGATACGTCTGCTGATTTGCGTGCTGGAAGCCACTTGATATTCCAACGCAATGCTTTGTATTCTGAGAGTGGGACTTTGACTGGCTTGCCATTCACTCTCCGCATTAGTGGCATATCAGCGTAATTCTTACCGTCAACAGTCGCTTGCGCACTAGTAGGTTGTGCTTCCCCTGTGAATGTCATGTTTACAGGAATAGGCAAAGTGACCGTTACATCACTAACAGGTTGATTAATCAAATTTGTATAAATAGCGCGATATTGTACAGCCTCTCCAGTTTTAGCATCTGATGCTGCCACATAGCTTGTTTTGCCATTAATATTTTTAACTATTCTATTGGCTTGAAGCTCCATTTTTAGCGCATCTGCTGCTTGTACGTAATTAAAAGTAGCAGCTGATATCAAGATAACTAACAGCAATTTTTTTAAGGGATATATGGCTTTCATCGTAAACTCCTGACTAAAGAGAGTTGGTAGTAACACTACGAACCTTGTTTAGACAAACAGAAAAGGCAGATAAATATGAGTGATCAACTCATAGTTACGTATATGTAATGTATAAAAATGTAATGTTAGTGTAACAGAACGCATTATATATACTATTTTAATAATGCGAAGAGAAATCTCTATTTTATGGCTAAATTCCGACTAACGGAGAGAGAATAAATGTTTAGTATTATTAATAATAAGGAATAAATCGTTTTGACTTATAAAAGTGGATTTGATGAATATCATTGGGTAGTAAAACTGAATACATAATCTCAATGCTTTATTTAATTGCTTTCAGTAGCACTGTAATTACTGTTGAAATATAAAGAAGCTTTTGTCGCAGTTGTTGAGTTTGATGTTGTTTTTATTAGAGTGAATTTATCAGTTTGTATGGTGCCATTTTTTCCTATAACTGCAGATTTATTACTATTATTGAAAATATTTGCTGGCTCACCTAGCGGTTTGGGCAGATGAAATACGGATTTTACAGAACTATTTTGTAGGGTGTCTGAAATTTGTATGTCTGCTAGATCTATATGACCGCGATTGTAAGCTTCAATTTTATAAGCAATACATTTACCAGGACTAATAGCATTGATTGAGTTTGTACTAAAACCGTCAGTCGGCTGTACGATATTATTTGCGTTAATATTGTTCGTAGTATAGTTTAGGGTTTCGTTACAGTCGTGTACATATTGATACTTTTTAAGAACAAGGGCACCGTTATATTTTTCTACTTCACCAAAATCTAAGTTAAGAATAGTGCCATTACTCTCGACTCCAGTTTTATAACTTAAGACATTTGGGCTTAAAACAAATTTTCGAATATTTAGCGTAGTATCGACGCTATAGTTCCAATTATTAGGTTCTATTTCTTCTATACATAAATTAGCCTTATTTTCCAAAGATTTTGGCAATACAATAAAATTATATCTACCTAAAGATCTAGGATCGCTTGAAACAGATTGCGGGTTAGGGGTAGAGGGGTGAGTAACGATGATGCCGCCGTTACAATCCGTCAAACTAATTCTTAAAGCATTGTTATATATCCCAGATTCATTGTCGTTGAAAATACCGTTAAAGTAATTCTCATTTCCTATAAAGGTAGAGGAGGTGTTGTATTGCGAGCTGATGTCTGCGGGAATGCTACCATTATCATTGAATACGATGCCTGAAAAAACGTAGTTTGGCTCACTCGATACGCCAAAACTGATCCATTCACTGAAGGTTTCACCAATAACCAGACGAGGAATACCAATGTTGCCATTCATGATACCTTCATAGGTTAGGGTTATGGCTGCAGCATTTTTTACGGCTATTACATAATTACTTGCCGAGTTTTCTATACCATAGGTTACGTAGGTACCACCATCAGGTATGATGCTATTTGTTAATAATGGAGCATAGCTAGAGTTAGCTATCAAGTTTTTAAAAATACGACTAAAGGTTGGGTTAGGAGGTAGTACGCCATTAGGTGTGTTGAGGGTGACCTCACCTTTTGAGTTTAGAGATGGCGTATACGGGTTGTTATTGTTTTTATTATTCTTAAGTACTAAATTTGAAATATTATAATAATATAAACTGCTTTCTCCATTTACTGAGCTGTCAACTCTAAGTTGATTACCACTTAACGTATCGACGCTTGAGTTTTGCGAGCTTAGTTGTGCATCACTTATTTTACTGCCCATAAAATAATCACCCATGGCATTATAATAATAATTCACGTTAGGATTATTTGTGATAACAGCTTGAACCGGTAGGTCGATTCCATTGTTCTTTGTGTATGATAAGGTATTACGGGCAATCTCTGAATTGCCATTTACAGTGTAGCTCGCTTGAGCGATTTTTATGGTATGTACGGCACTACTATCATCAGGAGTAATAGTAAAGGTATACTTGAATTTATCTGTATCTTGACCAACTGCTATATTCTCTTCGTTTTTGATTTCTAGACCATTTGTATTACCACTAGTACTATTAGAAGTGGGCAAAAAAGACACCTCGTTTTGATAGCCTCTCATTTCATTCCGGACAAGCGTAAACTTCCCTTTTGCCCCTGTTGAGGTGATATAGTTGCCAGAAGCGCTTCCCAATCTTGCATTAGCAGATGTTATGGTAAAAGTTCCCATATCGGCTGGAGTTGCTTGTGCTGTCACCGAAATTGCGGCTAGGATAACCGCCGTAGCGTATCTTGATTTTACTAGGAGAGTGCTCAAAATCTGAGGATAAGGAATAAACACTAAACTATTGGTCATACATTATCCTATAGATAAAAAAGCTGAAAATCATAAATACGCACGGTCAGTACAGATTGAAGAAATAATAAGTTACTTATTATAACAATAACGATACGTTAGTATGTTGAAGAATCGAACATTATGTTCAAGGTTTTTAAAAGTTAATTAGACGTATTAACAAATAGCAATGATGTTTAAAGAAGATCGTGCCTAAACTGTTATCTCCAGAGTAGGCTCATTCAGTTGAAAAATACTTACTATAATGTCATTTATTTATAGCAATAAACATTTAGAACATAAACGTTTATAATAAATGGCTGTATTTTGCTAATTTACTGAATACATATTAAGGTGGTGAGGCTTATCACCTTATTAAAGCTACATTCGAAAAAGACCATAGCCATGCTAGCTCACTGGCGTAACTTTATTAGCAAGAAGACAGTTAGTCTTATATTTTTATACCTAGCTTGCAATATTATGTTAACTTATGCCGCAGTATTGGCAGATGTCACTTTGCGCATGTTGTCCATGGCATTGCTAACTAATTATTGTTCGAAGATAACAGTGTGGTACCTGCTGAGTTAGATAATGGATTGTTTAAATAGAGCACGGAAGTCATTAGGCAGTCTATTGTGTTATCACGCTATCCCATCAATAACGCCCTGTTATAATGCAGGGATGACTCATATAAAAGGATTAATCAAGATGAACTATTATAAGGATGCTGATAGCACCGAAACGCAGGAATGGCTACAGGCTTTTGAGTCAGTCATTAAACATGCGGATAAAGATCGTGCTCAGTTTTTATTAAAAGCATTATATAACATGGGTGTGCAAGAAGGTCTGCCTTTTAATCGCCTTGATACTGCTTATATCAATACCATTGCGGTTGAAGATGAGCCAATGTACCCTGGTGATTTGGCTATTGAGCGTAAAATCCGTGCATTGATTCGTTATAACGCATTAGCAATGGTGATGCGAGCTAATAAGAATGATGATGATTTAGGCGGTCACTTAGCCTCATTTGCATCAAGTGCTACCCTTTATGAAACCGGCTTTAACCATTTCTTCCGCGCTGCCAGTGATCATTTCGGCGGTGATATGATTTATTATCAAGGTCACTCAGCGCCCGGTATGTATGCACGTTCTTATTTAGAAGGTCGCTTGACTGAAGAGCAGCTCGATAACTTCCGTCGTGAAGTAGGCGGCAAAGGACTGTCAAGCTATCCGCATCCTTATTTGATGCCAGATTATTGGCAGTTCCCAACGGTATCAATGGGTTTGGGTCCTATTATGTCGATTTACCATGCGCACGTGCATCGCTATATGGAAAATCGTAAATTATTAGAGAAAGAAGATCGTAAGATTTGGGCGTTCTTGGGTGATGGCGAAACGGATGAGCCAGAAAGCTTAGGTGCCATCTCGCTTGCGGGTCGTGAAAAGCTAGATAACCTGATTTGGGTGGTTAACTGTAACTTACAGCGTCTTGATGGTCCAGTTCGTGGTAACGGTAAAATTATTCAAGAGCTTGAATCAGTGTTCCGCGGTGCTGGCTGGCGAGTGATTAAAGTCGTCTGGGGCGGCAATTGGGATTCGCTACTTGCCAAAGATGAGACAGGTGTTCTTAAATATCGCATGGAAGAAGCGGTTGACGGTGAATATCAGCTGTACGAAGCGCGTAGTGCTGAATTTACTCGCGAGCATTTCTTTAATAAATATCCTGAATTAAAAGAAATGGCTGATGCCTTAACAGATGATGATATTTCACGCTTAAATCGTGGTGGACATGATCCGATGAAGGTTTATGCCGCGTTTAGTGAAGCGATGAAAACCAAAGGTCAGCCGACAGTTATTTTAGTGAAGACCGTCAAAGGTTATGGTCTATCCACCACCCAAGCAGTTAACAAATCGCATCAAGTGAAAAAGCTGGATCAGGATGCCTTAGTTTACTTCCGCGATCGTTTTGATTTACCATTTACGGACGAGCAATTAGAGACGCTACCGTTCTATCGTCCTGCTGAAGATTCAGCGGAGATGAAGTATCTTAAAGGTCGCCGTGAAGCGTTGGGTGGTCATCTGCCTAATCGCCGTAGTGGTCATATTCCTTTAAATATTCCTGAATTATCTATCTTTGACCGTGTGTTAAAAGGCAGTAA
Organism: Psychrobacter sp. GP33; assembly: GCF_014119005.1. Taxonomy (GTDB): domain Bacteria; phylum Pseudomonadota; class Gammaproteobacteria; order Pseudomonadales; family Moraxellaceae; genus Psychrobacter. Next base: position 555,530 of record NZ_JACGYX010000001.1, read on the forward strand.
CGGTAAAGAGCAATCAACGACGATGGTATTTGTTCGTCTGCTTGCTGCGATGCTTAAAAACAAAGACATCCAAGATCGTGTCGTGCCTATTGTTCCAGATGAAGCACGTACCTTTGGTTTAGAAGGTATGTTCCGTCAATTAGGTATTTACTCTGCAGTGGGACAAAAATATACGCCTGAAGATAGTGAAGCGTTGATGGGCTATAAAGAAGCCATTGATGGTCACATGTTAGAAGAAGGTATTAATGAAGCAGGGGCGATGAGTGCGTGGATTGCGTTGGCAACCAGTTATTCTGTGAACGCATTACCGATGATTCCGATGTACATTTACTACTCGATGTTTGGTTTTCAGCGCGTTGGTGATTTGGCGTGGGCAGCAGGTGATTGTCAAGCACAGGGCTTCTTGTTGGGTGCAACGGCAGGTCGCACCACGCTAAACGGTGAAGGTCTACAGCATCAAGATGGTCATTCGCAAATTTTGTTTAACGTCGTTCCTAACTGCGTGAGTTATGATCCTTGCTTTGGTTATGAATTAGCAGTCATTATGCATGACGGTTTACGCCGGATGTATGCTGAAGGCGAGCGTATTTATTACTATCTCACCTTGATGAATGAGAATTATGAGCAGCCTGAAATGCCAGAAGGTGTAGAAGAAGGCATCAAACGTGGCATGTATCTGTTAGAAGATAATGGTTCAACGCAAGTTCAACTATTAGGTTCGGGTGTTATCTTACGCGAAGTGCAAAAAGCCGCGCGTATCTTAAAAGACGAATTTAATATCACCTCTAACGTGTGGAGCGTGACCAGCTTTAATGAGTTGACGCGTGATGGAATGGCTTGTGACGACTACAATCGTCTACATCCAATGGATGAAGAGCGTGTGCCATGGGTGACTGAGCAACTTGCACCGCACGAAGGTGTGGTCGTTGCCGCAACCGATTATATGCGCAACTATTCAGAACAGATCCGTGCTTGGTTACCAGATAGTCGTCCATATACTACATTAGGTACAGATGGTTATGGTCGCTCTGATACTCGCGAAAATCTACGTAGCTTCTTTAACGTTGATGCCGCACATATCGTTGTTGCTACTCTAAAGCGCTTGGCTGATGAAGGTGAAGTAGAGATGCGTTTGGTTAAAGACGCTATCTCTAGCTTGAATATCGATATCGATCATCCTCCTGCGTGGCAGCAGCAGCCTTATTATGACCATTCTCCAGACGCACCAGCGCCTGGTAATATAAATCCGATTCCTGTACCTGAGTTTGTTGTTGAAGATGATGATGAAATCAGCAGTGAAGGTCGTGCTGAAGATCAAGCCGATGCCAATTTACTCAATGATGATGACGTCAAAGAATCATAATCACCAGACAAGGAGAATAAGGATGGAAATTAAAGCCCCCGATTTGGGTGTCGATAGTGCCGAAGTCAGTGAAATTATGGTGCAAGTCGGCGACGTTATTGCTAAAGACGATAACATCGTACTATTAGAATCTGACAAAGCTTCGGTCGAAGTACCAAGCTCAGCGGCTGGTAAAGTGACGAAAATCAGCATCTCAATTGGCGACCACGTTAGCGAAGGCATGGTGCTTATTGAGATTGAAAGTGATGCTGCTGAAGATAGCAGTGCTACAGATGCAGATAAAGCACCAGTTAAACAGTCGCCAGTTATCGAAGCAAAAGCTAATGAAGTAAGTCAAAATGACAGTGCTTCTACTAGCAATGATTCTACTAATAGTGAAACTAGCTCTTCAAAACCTGCTGCCAAAACAGGTTCGGCAACCACGCATGCATTGCCAGATTTAGGCGTTGACGAGGCGCAAGTTGCTGAGATCATGGTCAGCGAAGGTGATCTCGTCACAGCTGATCAGTCTATAATTTTGATTGAGTCTGATAAAGCGTCGGTTGAAGTGCCTGCGCCAGTAGCTGGACGAGTTGAGAGAATACTAGTGAAAGCTGGTGACATGGTCGCCAATGGTCAAGATTTTATCGTGATTGTTAGTACTGATATAGCGTCTGAAACTGATAGCTCTAGTAATACTACTTCAGATGATAACGTTTCTGATAAGACAGCAACGACTAGCGAAGCACCAGTAGCTCAAACTACTCAGTCTAAGCAAACAGATACCAAGCCTGCCTCTAATAACCAAGCGGTAAGTACTGGTGGTAAGCTGACTGAAGCTCAAGTTAACGCTAAGTTAACTGAAGTTTATGCCGGTCCTGCCGTGCGTAAGCTTGCCCGTCAATTGGGTGTTGATATCACGCAAGTGAGTGGCTCAGCACTTAATAAGCGCATCTTAAAAGAAGACTTATTTGCCCACGTCAAGGAAGTATTAACCAAGCAGCCTATTGCACAAGCAGCTACTGGTACGACTAGTGTTAGCTTGCCAAAACTACCTGATATGAGCAACGTTGAGATTTGGGGTGAGACTGAAACCCAAGACTTAACTCGCTTGCAAAAAGTATCTATACCGCAGCTTAACTATAATACCTATTTGCCACAAGTCACTCAGTTTGATGTATCAGACATCACTGAAACGGAAAAATTACGTGGCGAATTAAAAGGGGGTATGAAAGCGCAAGGTATTGGTTTGACGATTCTAGCCTTTATTGTCAAGGCAACTGCTTACGCATTGACTCAGCATCCGCGTTTTAACAGTCATTTAAGTGATGACAATACGCAAGTTATCTTACGTAAAAGCGTGAATATGGGTATTGCGGTAGCAACAGATGATGGCTTAATCGTGCCGGTCATTAAGAACGCGCATGAAAAAGGTATTAAGCAAATCGCCATTGAAATTGGTGAGTTAGCAATCAAGGCACGTGATAAAAAACTCAGTACCAAAGATTTGCAAGGTGCAAGCTTTACCATCTCAAGCCAAGGTATCTTAGGTGGCACTGCATTTACACCATTGGTAAACTGGCCGCAAGTGGGAATCTTGGGGGCTTCAGAAGCAACCATGCAGCCACAATGGAATGCAGCTAAGCAAACCTTTGAGCCGCGTCTCATATTACCGTTGTCACTATCTTATGACCATCGTGTCATTAATGGTGCTGATGCGGCAGTATTTACCCGTTATGTTGCAAGCTTATTGGCTGATCCACGCCGCATATTGCTATAATTGATGTTGTAAAAGCTATTTAGTTTATTAGCATTAATAAAAAAGACTATCTACGGATGGTCTTTTTTATTACATTTTTTTAGAGTTATAATTTACAATTTATGAGAAGTACTAAATTCCGGACGTAAAAAAGCCAGCTTGAAGGCTGACTTTTTTATTTACAATCTTTAGCTTATAATATTGCTTAATTAGAATTGTTTAACAAAAGCAACGCCGTAAACCCAAGGGCTAATATTGATTTCACCAAGCTCATTACCATCTAAAGTAGCATCTGTTTTGATATCCATATAACGGGCATCAATACGGAACGCTTCAGTTGGAGCAAATGGAATATCAAGACCAATATGACCAGCAACACCAACGCTATCGTCAAGCTTTAAGTCACCACCATTAGACACTCTTTCTTTAAAGAAAGTTGTATAGTTCACACCAACACCAACAAATGGCTTCACATTCATAGGTAGATTATAATCATCAAAGTGGTATTGTAATGATAGAGTAGGTGGCAAATGCTGAGTTTTACCGTTAAGTATTTCATTACCATTAGCATCATTTAAAGTAAAGTCATGATGAAATGGAATCGCAGCTAGCAGCTCAATACCAACGTTATTAGCAATAAAGTATTCACCACTGATAGTTGGACGTACATCGCCGTCAACATCAACAGATAAACCGTTATTCAAAGTACCGTTATCACTTTTAGGGTCAACATAGTGCGCACCGGCAGCTACTGACCAAGTACCAGCAGGTACAGCAAAAGCAGTGGTCATAGTAAGGGCGGTAGCAGCAGCTAAAACTAGGGATTGTAGTTTCATTATTTCTGTCCTCAGGATAATAAAAAAATATCAGCCGACTCAATGGGGATAACAGCGGTGGCTGATTATTAAAGCTGCAGTTAGACAACAGTTGCGGGCTTTCAAAAATATTATAATACAAAAACCGTACAAACTGTAAGGTTTTAGATAAATATATTAATTTAACTAGAATTAGTGTTCATTTAAATTAAACGTGCCTATATTTAATTTAAGCTTCTATTTAAATTTCGTTATTATTTAGACAGCAATAGACATAAAATTTTGTGCAATATCAATTTTTTATTTACACTGCGACTTTATTACATCTTTTATTATAAAAATGAATGTCATAATAACGATGATAAAATTATTGGATTGTTCTTAAAAAGTTATTGATAGATAGGTAAATATAGATATGGTAAATAAGGATATGAGCAGCAAATGGATATGTAGTGGTCAAAATCGATGATTGGTTATTGTAGTAATTCGCCATTACGTTGCCCTCATGCGAAGACAATAGAACTACTTAACCAGCCGAATAACTGCTGTCCTAACTGTGGGCTGTCTTTAGTGACATCTAGCAATTTGAGCAAAAGTGCACTTTTTGAGCTATGGGTATTACAAACGGGCTTAGCCGTCACCGCGATACTATTACTGATCTTAGTTTATATTTATTATGCAACGTTTACTTAATGATAACTAATTAAATACGGATAATGAATTATGACTATTATTGCGATTAGTAGCCTTATTGTTTTATTAATCTATAATTCTCATATTATATTAATAAAACAAAACACTATCGGTATCATACCGTAAAGAGATGTCATGCTATTTCAAACGATACGGCGCTTACGACATTTTACTTATAATATTTTACAAAATGACGAGCATGATACGCTTTTCAGTCGTTGCGTTGATTATTTTCTCATTTTTTTAATTATGACCAATGTGGCAGCTGTCATTGCAGAGTCTGTTGAGCAGTGGTATCAAGATTATAATAGCTACTTTATATATTTTGAGAACTTCTCTATCGCCGTATTTTCTGCTGAGTATTTGTTGCGCTTATGGAGCGTGGCTGACGATAAACCGGATAATACGACGTGGCGGCAGCGTTGGAATTGGTTAAGAAGTCCCTCAGCGTTGATTGATTTAGTAGCGATTGCGCCTGCATTTTTAAACCACTTCGTTAATATCGATTTGCGTTTCTTACGCATATTGCGTTTGTTTAGGATTTTAAAACTCACGCGTTATTTTGCTTCCTTGCGTATTTTACTGGTGGTCATTAGTAAAGAAAAAGGCTCGTTTCAAGCGGTTATTTTTATTTTATTCATTATGATTGTGACTGCAGCAAGTGGTATTTACTTGGTAGAAAAAGATGCCCAACCAGAGGTATTTGAGTCTATCCCAAAGGCCATGTGGTGGGCGGTGGTCACGCTTACGACTGTTGGCTATGGCGATGTGACACCGATTACAAACGCAGGTAAGATATTAGGTGCGGTTATTACGATATTGGGTGTGGGTCTAGCCGCATTGCCTGCGGGTATTTTAGCAACAGGTTTGGCGAATGAGCTGGCGCAGCGTCGTGATGAGCTTGAGCAACAATTTCGTGAGTTTTTAGTCGATGGCGATTTTGACTTGGTACAAAATCAGCACATGATTGATAAAATTCGTCGTGAGTTGGGGCTTGATAAAGAGCAAGCGCAGGATATTGTGTTGCAGGTATTGCGCGAGCAAGAGCTTGAGCGCCGAGAAAAAGAGGTGCGTAAAAAGAATTTTTGTCCGCATTGCGGGGAGTCATTAGAATAAGCCGTTAGTAGTGATAATAACGTAAATAAATGGGTAATAAGCCAATTGTGGTTTATTACCCATTTTTTATACCAATTTAAAAACTACTAGCTTCCTACACCTTGCGGAATAGGTAGGGCGCGCGCAAGCTCATGAGCCACTTGCTGAGATGCTTTGGATAAATCCTTGTCCGTTAATGCCAAGTTTTGCAGAGTAATATGCCAGTCATCAACGACTCGGCGTAGACTTGCTACCCAAATAACGTTACAAGTGCGCGGAAGTTGCTTTAAATTGATTTCAAATACTCGGTTACCTTCATCATCATTAAGATGAATCTCACCACTATCAACAGCACTAAACGGTTGTCCAAAATATGAGCTAGCAATTAGCGCAATATGGTTAATATGATTGGGTGTTTTATGCAAATAAAGACGAATTTGCTCTTGATCGAGTGGCGCACGATACATTGCTTGTTCACCGCGGTCATGACCGTCTAAGCTATCTCCCTGATGGCGAACCGATTCTGCTTCATCACGCAATTGCTTAAACCAGACCAAGTCTTGTATCGTACATTGATCATCATACAACACACAGGCTAGATCGATATCAATGGCACCTTGATTTTCTTTTAATCGTGCCATCTTGCCTTTTGTTTTGACTGGCGTAAAGTCATAATTTAAGCCAAACAGTAATGTATCAGAGGTTAATCCAAGCGCGTCTAGGCTATTTGAAAGGAGTGGCTGAGTCGCAGGAGTAGGCATAGTTATCCTTTTTAGTATTTAGTTTGTTTTTATAATGAGGTGTTATATTTTTCAAAAGAGGTATCTAAGACAGCTTGATACAGTAGCTCTGGTTTGGCGTGCAACAAACCTTTACCAAAGCCGCGCAACCACCAGACCAGCTGCGATGTCAAATTAACCGTCGTATGAATTGTTAAGGTGTCGTCTGCATTTACGATCACTGTTTGGTCGTGACTTAGCTTACTTTCGGTCAGGCTTTTGCCAGCGGCTTTGGTAAAGTGCAATTCAATGGCAGTATTTTTACCATGATTGGGCAACTGACGGAATAAAGGGTGTGAAAATCCCATGCCGCCGGCGTCTAAATAGTCATCTAACTGGAAATTATCCGGTGTCCGCGCAGCGCTTTCTAGTATTTCAACGCTGGCAAATCGATGCAGCGCAAAGGTACGGATAACAGCATCAGCGTCGTCTGTACGGGTGGCAAGCAGATAAATGATGACACCGCGCTGAATAATGGCAATCGGATTGAGTACGTATTCGCTGGCAGCAGATTTATCGCCACGGGTATAGCAGGCTTTGATTTGTAATTGATAAAACAGCGCGTGATAAATATGGTCTTTACTGTCCAAGTCGATATGCGGGGCAATAAGCGGTTGGGTTGCAGGCTCAATTCGCACGCGATCAATCCATGAATAGGTCACTTTGCTGTTTTTAAGTTGCCGGCGTGCCAAGTCAAACCACGGAAACAGCTCATCTAGTATCACTGGTGGTAACAGTTGGGTTAAATTGGCTTCAACCATATTAAAGGCAACTGCTTGCGATAAATTCATATGAGGCAAGCTTTGCAGGGGCGCATCCTCACACCAGCGCCAACCTTGCGGATTGGCATTGTTTTTCTCGATAGGAAAGCGTTTGGCTAAGGCATTCAAGTCGCGCTGCACCGTACGCAAGCTAATATCGAAGCCTGCAAGCGCAAGCTGCTCATAAATATGCGTAGTACCAATCCAGCGATTACGCTGCAATTGCGAGAGCACTTGCCATTGACGCGCGGTGGTTGCTGCGCCATGACGGCTGGCAGCGGTTTCACTTACGCTGTCCACATTTTCAATGGGCGCGGCTGTTTTTCGAGGATCCTGAGGTTTCAGTTTTTGCGCAGTCATTAAGAGTCACCCTGTATGAAGTCGCGTTACTATTGGATTTATGAGTCATTATCTAATCCAATCTCACCTTATCATTGCTATTACGAACATATCTATTGACGATGCTATTTGTCTTTGCATTTTTCCGTAAAGCGTCGTTTTTTCTTTCTTTTATCTTGCTTTTTTTTCTTACCTTTTTTCTTGTCAGACTCATCAACGATGTCATCTTCATTGCTTTGATTGCTGTCCCACAGCATGAGCTTTTCTAACACTTTGCCAAATAAAGTGTGCTTACGGTAGCGTTTTTTCTTATTAAGCGTATCAATTGGCAATCCGGTCATCAAGGTCAATGCTTCACTCAAAGTGCGCACGCCATAAATATGAAAGGTACCGGCTTTTACGGCGGCAATAATGTCGTCACGTAGCATAAGCTGTTTGACGTTTGCCATGGGAATGACAACGCCTTGTTGCCCAGTCAGCGCTTGCTCACGGCAGGCATCAAAAAAGCCAGCTATTTTAGAATTGATACCGCCAACGGCTTGGACTTCACCAAGCTGATTCATAGAACCTGTAATAGCATAGGATTGGTTAATGGGCACATCGGCTAGGGCGGACAATAGGGCGCAGGCTTCACTCACCGTGGCGCTGTCACCGTCAATATGAGCGTAACTTTGCTCGAATGCCAATGACGCGCTAAAGTTAAGAGCATGATGACGACTAAATAGGGCGCGCAAATAGCTGGTCATGATTAACATGCCTTTTGCATGTAAGCTGCCGCCTAAATCAACATCGCGCTCAATATCTAAGATGTCACCCGCACCAATATTGGGTTGAATAACAGCGGTTAAGCGGGCGGGCATGCCAAACTCACTATCGGCATAGCTGACCACGGTTAAGGCATTGACCTGACCGACGGCTTGACCACTGGTATTAATCAGCTGTTGTCCGTTTTTTAGCTCTTCCCAATATAGATCGCGCAAATACCCTGAGCGCTCGTCCATATCGGCAATGGCTTGATTGACATGCTGGACAGTTACGATGCTTTGTTGTTCAAGGCGTGCATGACGATTGGACTCGTGGAGTAATTTGATAAGTAAGTCGCTGTGCAAACTTAGGCGATCTTGGTCTTCAGCTTGCAGACTTAAATGCTCAAGCAAAGCAGCCTGCGCGCTGCTATCAAAGGGGTATAGATTGGCAAAAGCAATAATATCTGCCATTTTTGCCACCAATGCCAATTCGTGTTCATCAGTACGGACAACGTCATCATGAAAGTCAGCACGTACTTTAAAAACGGCATCAAACTCAGGCTCGAGCTCTAACAGCTCATAATACAAATCTGCTTCGCCTAATAAAATGACTTTGACATCAAGATCAATCGGTGCCGGAGAGAGTGATAAGCTACCGGTTAAGGTCAGCATCTGCTCAAGGCTTGATAGTTTGATTTTACGTGATTGTAGGGCGCGTTTTAACCCTTGCCACGCATACGGATGTTCAAGAAGATGACTGGCTTCCAGTAGTAAATAGCCGCCATTAGCACGGTGTAAGGCTCCTGCGCGAATCATGCTGACATCAGTGGTCACGGTTCCTAGCTGAGTAATTTGCTCAACATGACCGAGCAAATTAAGATGGGTTGGCAAATCTTCAAAAATAACTGGCGCGCCACTATCAGGCTCGTGGCTTACCAATACGTTGACGGCATAACGGCTAGGCGTGGTGGCTAACACTGCTGCAATAAATTCTTCATCATCCCCATTCACAATGCGCTCGACATGGGTCACCATATCGGCAAACATCGCCTCCAAATACTCAAGTACTAAAGTATTGGTGGCAAATAACTTACGAATAGGTGCAAATAAAGGCTCTAATGCTCGGCGCGCGATATTGTGATGCAAGTCTTCTATCGCCTCATTGGCTTCATCTTCTAATTGCTCTAAAGCGATAGTAAGCTGATTAAGACGCTTTTGCATATGGTTTTTTTGCGCAAAATTATTCAACTCTGCTTCATGACTGCTTTGATCAACTTGTTCCGGTTCAGCAGAATTTGTATCGTTGTCAAAGTCTTCACTATCTGCCTTAACTTTTTTAGATTTTCCTTTAGCAGCGGTTTTCGCTTTGATAGTCACATTGTTTGACGGTTTTTCTAACGCACTATTATTATCAATAAGGATAGAGGTTTCTTCAGCATCAGCATCCGTATTGTCATTAAGCGCGTTATTGAGAATTTCTACGGGCAGTTGGCTTGGGTGCACAAATACAGCTTTATTATCAAAAGGTCGAAAGGTCAACGCTAGGTCGTACTGTTTGCCTTCAGCACTAAGCGCTTCATACGCTTGGGTTTCTTGTTGATGGGTATCATTTTTTATAGCTTCAATTTTGCTTTGATAATGATCACTACGAAAACGCTGATTGAGACGTTTTTTAGCGTGCTGCCATAAATTATTGACTTCTTGCTGCAGTAAATTGGCTTGTCCGGCAGGCAGGTGTAGCGCCATAGGCGTGCGTGGGTCAGTGAAATTATGCACATAAACCCAATCATCAGGCGTCGGCTGCGTCACCGCAATACGCTGTAACAAGCGACTTATGACCGTACGTTTGCCCAAGCCATTTTCGCCCGCAGCAAAGACATGATAACCGCTAGCATGAATATCTAGCGCCGTCTGTAATGCTTTTAAAGCGCGCTGTTGCCCAAAGCCAATGTGTAATGCTGGGGCAGTACGGGTATCCGCAGGCAATTTCGCCACATCACTATAGCGTTTTAGTTGCTCAGCAGAAATCAGGCAACGTTCATGTACCTTTGCTAAAATAGGATCGGGTAACTGATCTTTCTGACTGTCGTTTTTATGATTGTTTTTATGGTCGTTATCTTCTGCTTGATAGGCAGCAGAATCAATTGTAATTTGAGTCATAAGGTCGGTTGGCTGTTGAGTCATAGGCGTAAGATACATCGTCTTAAAGTAGAGGTAAAGGTATAGGAGTATGTCGGTGCATTAAGCTAATTATCAAGCGTAAACTTGATAAGTCTTGAATATCATGGGCACATGATACACTTAAAGTGAACCCGATTATGAGTCTAAAAGAGTGCTTTATTATACCTATACGGGCAGAATAAAACGTCAATCGCCGTGCAGATAGTATAAGATGGCGGACATTGTGGCAATCTGCAACTATTCAATAGGCAGAGTGCATGATAAAATAGTCGATTCACCTGTCAAAATGGGATAACGTGTTTTATGTCAGATTCTGCTAAGAGCGCTACGGTTTTATCATCAGCTGGCACAGGGCTTTCTATTACTGACCCGACTGGGTTTGCAAAACTTGGGGCACAGTTGCCAACACTTGCGACTATCTTGGCGCAATCTATAGAAACATTGGCGTTACCGTTAACGGATAGCCAGCAGCGCACGTTATTATTGTACTTAGACCAGCTTTTATTATGGAATAAAGCGTATAATCTCACCGCCATTACTGATCCAGTAGAAGCATTAATCAAACATGTGGTTGATTGCTTGGCTATTATAACGTATTTACCGCCAGGGTCTTTGTTGGATATCGGTACGGGTGCAGGCTTGCCGGCAGTGATTATTGCCATTTGTCAGCCTGAGCGCCAATGCAGTGCCCTTGATAGTAATAAGAAAAAAATTCGCTTTATTAAGCAAATTAGTAGCGAGCTTGGACTGAGTAATATGACTCCAATTGCCTCCCGCATTGAAGAGCATGACGGACAGTATGACGTGGTGACCTCAAGAGCTTTTGCCAGCTTGATTGATTTTGTAGACGCCGCGCAGCCTCGTTTGGCAAATGGTGGTCGCTTATGTGCGATGAAAGGTAAAGCACCTACTGAAGAAGAAATTCAGTCATTAGCACCGCATTGGCAAATTGATACGGTTAAGCTTGTTGTGCCGCGTCTAGATGAAAGTCGCCATTTGATTGAATTGTCTGCCAAAACTGTCTAAGCTAGACGCGCATTTATTATTATAAAAATATGAATCTTGGCGATAGTCTTGCTTGAAGGTCAGTTGCTGAGCTAGTGAAGATAAAAGCTAGCAAAATTAAAATATATAACGTGATTTATATTAATTAAATTGAGTGAGTGTATGGAAATCATAGCCATTGCGAATCAAAAAGGCGGCGTGGGTAAAACCACGACGGCAGTAAACTTAACGGCAAGCTTAGCCGCTAAGCGTAAGCGTGTCCTGTTGATTGACTTAGATCCGCAAGGCAATGCCACGACAGGCACAGGTCTGGACAAAAATAATTTGGCATTCACCATGGCAGATGTGCTCCTTGATGGCGTATCGCTACAAGATGCTATTGTCACCAGTCCCGCAGGTTTTGATGTTATCGGCGCTAATCGTGAGCTTGCCGGTATGGACGTCATGTTAATGGGTCAAACTAATAGCCATGAGCTGCTGAAAACAGCCATGCAGGTATTGGTTGTCGCGCAAAAGACGGGTCAACAAGACCATTATGATTATATTATTATGGACTGTGCGCCAAGCTTAAATCTGTTGACTATCAATGCGCTTGTGGCAACTGATGGGGTTATTATTCCTATGCAATGTGAGTATTATGCGCTGGAAGGGTTAGCGGATTTATCACAAACGATTGAACGCCTCACCGAACTCAATGCTAAGCTGCATATTCGCGGTGTGGTCAGAACTTTATTTGATGCGCGCAATACCTTAGCCAATGATGTGTCAGCTGAGCTACAAACGCATTTTGGCGATATCATGTACGATACCCATATTCCAAGAAATGTGCGCTTAGCAGAAGCACCAGCGCATGGTATGCCAGTAATAACTTATGATAGATGGTCTAAAGGTTCACGTGCTTATCAAAAGCTGGCTGCTGAAGTTATTGAACAAAGCCGTGCACTCTGAGTAGAAACGAATAAAAAAGCAACTTATTAAATAGCAGTTGTTTGGATAATTGTTTAAATAATAAGCAGTTAAGCAGTAATTGATTAAGTAGTCATCAGCTAAAACGATTAGATAATAAATTATCAGATAAATTACTCAGTATTTTTAATCCCCATTTGGCTTTTATGTTAGCGTTAAAGGATAGGTAATCATGGCGAAGAAGAGAGGGTTGGCAGCCAATCGAGGTTTAGATGCCTTATTGGGGTCAATCAAAAAAGAAAAGCAAATTACTGCTTCAGCCTTACAAGATGACATGGCTGCGCGTACTGCTGTTCTGCCAAATGCCGAACCAAATAACAAGACAGTGACTGCGTTAGACGCATCATCAACATCTGCAAGCTCAGTTAAAAAAGCGAGCGCTCCCAATAAAAAGCGTGAAAAAATCAATACAGATATAGAGACCACTAACCGGATGCGCCCGTTGCGCAATAACGCTAAAGTACGCAGTATCGACAGCAGTGGCTCGGAAGATCAAATCAGCCTGATTCAAATTAATGTCATGCGCTTGCAAGCGGGTAAGTATCAGCCGCGCCGTGATATGAGTGAGACTGCGTTAATGGAGCTGGCGTCCTCTATTGAACAGCACGGCATCATGCAACCTATCGTGATTCGTCCACTGCTGGCAACAGAAGATAAAAGCACGGCTGATGTGACGCATGAGATTATCGCTGGAGAACGGCGCTGGCGTGCGGCAAAAATGGCTGGCAAGTCTGTTATTCCAGCGATTGAGCGTGCCTTATCGGATGAGTTGGCGATTGCTTTAGCTTTAATTGAAAATATTCAACGTGAAGACTTATCAGTGATTGAGCAAGCGGCTGCTTTGCAACGTTTTCATACTGAATTTGGTATGAGTCATGCCATGATTGCTGAGGTGGTGGGCAAGGCGCGGACAACGGTATCAAACTTACTGCGATTAAATCAATTACATGATACGGTAAAAGACCATTTAGCTACCAGCGCCCTTGATATGGGACATGCCCGTACATTATTAGCACTATCATCAGATCAGCAGCCAATTATTGCACAAAAAATTATTGATGGTGGGATGACGGTACGTGAGGCTGAAAAGCTGGTCAAGTCTATTTTAAATCCTGCCCCAAAAATCAGCGCTACTGAAAAACTGCAATCTCACGACACCGATCGTTTAATTCAGCGCTTAACCGATGCGCTAGGAGCAGAAGTTAAGCTTAAGCATAAAAAAGACGGTCAGGGTAGTGTTGAGATATTTTTTCATAATCCCGATGAATTCGCCGCGTTGCTGACGCGTTTAGAAGCACAACATTGATGAGGCTTTTATGAGCCAAGCTTATCCGTCTGACTCTACAAAAACTTCTGTCAATAGCACAGCTGTACTGCCGTTAACGCCGCCCAAATATAAGACCTTATTGCGTTTGCTCAGTTACCTGAAGCCGTATTGGTGGGCATTACTGCTGACCATTATTGGTTTTGCTATCAATGCTGCCACTGAGATTTGGATTGCCAAGCTCTTACAATATATAACTGATGCCATTAATCAAAACGACCAAAGTAAACAGGATTTATTTCCATTTATTATTGTTGGGCTGTTTTTCGTGCGCGGCGTTGGCAGCTTTTTGGGTAATTATTATTCTGCTTTAGTATCGCGTAACTTGGTTTATGAGCTGCGGGTTCAGGTATTTAATAAACTTTTACGCCTGCCGAGTTCGTTTTATTTAGCCAATCCAGCGGGCACGATTTCATCAAAGCTTATTTTTGATGTGGAGCAAGTCACTGCTGCCAGTACTGACTCAATGAAAACCTTGTTACGAGATGGTCTGACCGTTATCGCGTTGCTTGGATTTTTACTGTATAGCAATTGGCGTTTGACCCTGATTTTATTTGTGGTATTGCCGCCAATATTATGGCTGATACGTATCGCCTCAAAGCGTTATTTAAAGCTGTCAAAAGGCATTCAAGAAACAATGGGCGACGTCAGTCATATTACCAATGAGGTGATTGGCGGCTATCAAGTGGTCAAAAACTACGGCGGACAAGCTTACGAGTCGAAGCGCTTTGATGTTATCTCAAAAAAGAATTTGCGCCAAGGTATGAAGGTGGTGGTCACCAATAGTATTAATACGCCAGCGGTACAGTTACTGATGGCGATGGCAATGGCAGTGGTGGTGTGGCTAGCGCTACGCCCTACGGTAATTGATAACATCTCAGCCGGCGAATTTATCTCTTACATTGCTGCGGCAGGATTATTAAGTAAGCCGGTACGTTCACTGACCGATGTCAATCAAAAACTGCAAAAAGGCATCGCTGCGGGTGAGTCTATTTTTGCTCTTTTAGATGAACATGAGGAGCAAGACAGCGGCAGGCTAAATCCTACTTTAGCGGGCGATATTCACTTAGATAATGTTGGTTTGGTGTATCCAGATTCGACAGTGGCATTGCAAGATTTTAGTTTGCATATACGGGCTGGCGAGACGGTTGCTTTGGTTGGTCGTAGTGGCGCGGGTAAGTCATCGCTGGTGAATTTGTTAAGTCGTACACTTAACGCAACATCAGGTCAGATTACAATAGATGGTTTACCGATTGAAGACATTACGTTAGCGAGCTTACGCGCACAGATTGCGATGGTAGACCAGCAAGTAGTACTCTTTAATACTACGGTGTTTAATAATATCGCCTATGGTAGCTTGGCGGATAGAACCCAAGCGGATGTTGAGCGAGCGGCAAAAGATGCCTTTGCCCATGACTTTATTATGAAAATGCCAAACGGTTATCAAAGTCAAATCGGTGCTGAAGGATTGCAATTGTCAGGCGGTCAACGTCAGCGTTTATCCATTGCTAGAGCACTTTTAAAAGACGCGCCTATATTAATTTTGGATGAAGCGACCAGTGCTCTTGATAATGAGTCCGAATATTATATTCAGCAAGCGCTTGATAATGTGATGAAAGACCGGACAACTTTGGTGATTGCGCACCGGTTGACCACCATTGAGTCCGCTGATCGTATTGCGGTGTTAGATGGTGGGCGTATCGTTGAGCTTGGCACTCACAGCGAGCTGATGCAAAAGCAGGGTTACTATGCGCAGATGTATGCTCGTGATTTTAAATAATATAAATAGCCATCTTAATTCATCATTACTTACTAAACAGTTCTAAATGAGCAATCACCCATGAGTCTTGAGACAGTAGTTACCCGTGCATGGGGGCGACAAGCGCTTTGGTTGTGGCTGTTGCTGCCAGTTAGTTGGTTATATGGTTTATTAATAACGCTACGTCAATTATTATATAAGACTGGTTTGCTATTAAGTTATCGTGCGCCCATTCCAGTCATGGTGATTGGTAATATTACCGTTGGCGGCAGTGGTAAAACGCCATTAATTATTAGTTTAGTAGAATATTTACAGCAACAAGGGATAAGTGTCGGAGTTATTAGCCGAGGTTATGGCGGTGATAGCGCACAGATGCCAGCGTTGGTAACCAAAAATAGTGCACCAAGTATGGTAGGTGATGAACCTAGCTTAATTGTTAATATGACTAACGTGCCAATGGCAGTATGTCCTAATCGCAAGCAAGCTATTGAAATACTATTACAGGCGCATCCTTATTTGCAACTGATTATTGCCGATGATGGTTTGCAGCATTATGCATTGCAGCGCGATATTGAATGGATTGTAGTGGACGTATCACGTGGCTTTGGCAGTAAGCAATTGCTACCAACAGGCTTTTTACGTGAGCCTATGTCACGACTTAACGATGCAACAGTCATTTATCATAAAAAACCAGAGCAAGTGAGTAGTGAAGACAAACTTGGGTCAAAGCAATTAACCATGCATTTGCGTCCAGATATTTTATATCATTTATGGTCTAATAGTAATGTTAGTCAAAACTCAGCACCAACGGCGAGCAGTCAGGTTCATGCGGTCAGTGGTATTGGCTATCCGCAGCGTTTTTTTAATACCCTTACTGATCTAGGTTTTGAAGTCATCGAGCACGCTTATCCTGATCATTACGATTTTAGTCTCAATGAATTGATTCAATATACTGAGCATCCTATTATCGTAACCAGTAAAGACGCAGTAAAAATTCGTGCCTTGTTTTTGCAATCAGAAACGCACCAAGCGCAAACTATTGAATGGCAAGCGCTGGCAAGCCGAGTATGGGTATTGCCAGTCACTGCTGTGCTCTCTGAATCTTGTTACCATACGCTTAATGAGCAATTAAAAATATTAGGTATTTTGTTTGATAATAAGTAAATGAACAAAATATAGAAAATGATTTTATTCTTAAATTTGTCTTTTTATTTTCAAATTTATCTTGGTTTTAAAAGTAAATAGTAAGCAATAAACAATAAGCGTTAATCCATACGCTAAAAAGTCATAGGAATATGCCATGTCTGCTGCGCCCGCCAAAACCCATATTGTTATCCCTGCACGCTTCAAAAGTATCCGTTTACCTGGTAAGCCATTATTAGCCATTCATGGTAAGCCCATGATACTTTGGGTCGCTGAAAAGGCACAAGCGGCGCAGTTTGCCGATGATATGTGTATTGCTACGGACGACGCGCGTATTGCCAAAGTATGTATAGATGCCGGTTATGATGTGGTGATGACCCGCGCTGATCATGCCTCTGGTACGGATCGTTTGGCGGAAGTTGCGGCTATCAAAGGTTGGTCTGATAATGATATTGTGATTAATATGCAAGGGGATGAACCATTAGTGCCGCCCTTGTTGCTAGAGCAGGTCAAGACATTGTTGGTAGCAGATAGCCAAAGTGTGATGGCAACTTTATATGAGCCTATCGACGACTATGCGACTTTTATGCGCCCATCAGTGGTAAAAGTGGTTAGTGCTAAGGTTGCTGATACCCAACGCGCCCTTTATTTTAGCCGTGCACCGATTCCTTGTGACCGTGATATGGCACTTGTCTTAGCGGAAAATCCAACAGATTTAGTAAAAATACCTGCGCCCAAAAATGCTTATCGTCATTTGGGATTATATGCGTATCGGGTTAGCTTATTACAGCAATTTGTCCATTGGCAACAGACGCCACTTGAGATACTTGAAAGCCTAGAGCAGCTACGTATTTTAGAAAATGGTGGCAGTATTGCTATTGCAGCTGCTGCGTTACAGTTGCCAGCAGGGGTAGATACTGAGGAAGACTTGATGCGCTTAAATACCATGAGTTTGGCTGAATTTCAAAGTTATTGATTGCCCTTATAATAAATCTTCAATCAGTTAAAATAGCCTCAATATTTTAAAATAAGATATCACGTAATAATTGATTTTAAACTGTCTAAAAAATCGTAAGGCAATATATTGAATGAGATGACTGACAGTATTTATTTTGCACCACTATTGCCATGGCAGCAAAGCTTGTGGTCGCAGCTGACTGCACGGGTTTTGGCGCCAGCGCAATCATTACCTCATGCATTGCTTGCTGCAGGTATGCAAGGGATGGGTAAGCGTGCATTTGTTTGGCGTTTGGTTGCTTGGTTGTTGTGCCGCAATCGCGAACAGTCTCCACTTGGCGCGTGTGGAAACTGTGAAAGCTGCCAATGGTTAAAATCAGGAACACATCCAAGTCTGCAAGTATTGCCAATCATTAATATGCCGATGAATGCCGCCACTCATGAGAGCCATGCAGCATTAAAAAGTAGCAATAAGACTAAAATGGCAAGTACATCATCAACTTCTAATCAAGCTGCAAAAACAGCAGCTAAAAGTTCATTAACGATAAAGATAAATGACATTCGCGCCCTACAGCCATTTATTTATCAAGGCGGTCAGGGAATGCGTATTTGCGTCTTAGATTATGCCGAGCAAATGACCATTGCCGCTGCCAATGCGCTTCTTAAAACACTAGAAGAGCCGCAAGCGCAAGTTTATTTATTTTTAATCAGTGATATCCCTGCCAAATTGCTGCCAACGATTAAAAGTCGCGTGCAGCAGTTGCCGTTGCAATCTATTGAGCCCTCGGTCGCTCGTGATTATGTTACCCATGCGCTTGGTAGTACTATCCATCGTGAAACTGTGAGCCCTAGCCAAATCGAGCAATTATTACAAATGGCAAATGGGGCACCCTTAGCGGCGATAGAGTTGGCACAAGCAGACTGGTATGGCAAGCGCGCGTTATGGCTGACCATATGGCAAGCCTTACGTCAAGGCAAACGTAGTAGTATTGCTGCCAGTGACTATTGGCAATCACAGCTGAGTATTCAAGATTTCATTCAACTGACAGAAACCATGTTGCTTGATATTCAGCGTTTGGAGGTTGGGCTTGAGAGTCAGCAAAAAGATATTGAGCTAACAGCAGCTATTGCTCACAACAAGCCTGATAGCAACGCCTTAGATGCACTGATAGGTAGTTTGCAGCAGATAAAAGTCGCATTACAACAAAATGTGCAAGAAAAATATGCCTATGATAAGCTGATGCAGCAACTGGCACAGTTATAAAATCCTTTTTTAGTAATATGTTAGTCACGTTAGTACTGCGTCTTCAATATTTTGCATAACAAGATTGCATAAACACATCGCATTTATTTATTCTTAACTTATATCCTCTATTTCATCCGCTTTATAAGGAGCTGATTATGGCAATGCCCGGACGTGGTGGGATTCTCACTTGTCATATTGAAGATATCGCAACGTTATATGCCAGCTATCTGCCCTTTGTTGAAAATGGTGCGCTATTTGTACCTACTAGCCGTGTACAACAGCTTGGTGATGAGGTGTTTATTGCTATTACTTTACCCAACTCCAGTGAGCGCTTGCCGATGAATGGTAAAGTGGTTTGGATTAATCATCGAGCGCAAGCCAACCGCCCAGCAGGTTTTGCAGTGCAGATGGGCACGGACGATATGGGGCTGAAAATTAAAGGTGAGATAGAACGCTTATTAGCTGGTAAAGTCGATGGGCAGCAACCTACCTATACCATGTAAGTTTCATACTATTGCTAAGCTCTATACGTGATAATCGTTTTCTATCTATTTACAAGTTTATTATTAAATACAAAAACGCCCTCTAATTCAAAAATTAAAGGGCGTTTTTATTGCATATCATCACGACACTAGAAGCCGTAATTAGCGCTTTATTTTTCTAAAATACAAGTAACGCCTTGACCGCCAGCCGCACAGATGGAAATTAGCGCGCGACCTGAGCCTTTTTGATCAAGCAGTTTTGCCGCCGTTGCTAAAATACGCCCACCTGTTGCGGCAAAGGGATGTCCGGCTGCTAGTGAAGACCCATTGACGTTCAGCTTGCTGCGATCAATCGTTCCTAATGGCGCATCAAGTCCCAAGCGCTCTTGACAGAAGTTTTCGTCTTCCCATGCGGTAAGTGTTGATAACACTTGTGACGCAAAGGCTTCATGAATCTCGTAAAAATCAAAATCTTGTAAGCTTAAACCTGCGCGTGCCAGCATTCGTGGTACGGCATAAGCAGGTGCCATCAACAGCCCTTCCTTATCACCAGATTTGCCAATAAAGTCTACCGCTGCAGTTTCTTGATGTACGATATACGCCAATGCTTTCAAACCGTGCGCTTCTGCCCACTCGTCATTACTTAACAGCACACACGATGCACCATCGGTAAGTGGGGTTGAGTTGGCAGCGGTCATGGTTGGGTCGGCGTTATGCTTACCAAATACAGGTTTTAGCTGGCCCAATTTTTCCAGAGTAGAGTCTGGACGCAAGTTATTGTCGCGAGTGAGTCCTTTATAAGGGGTAATGAGATCATCAAAAAAGCCTTCGTCATACGCTCGGGCCAGATTCTTATGGCTGTTAAAGGCTAGCTTATCTTGATCTTCTCGGCTGATATTCCACTCAAGAGCAGTAATGGCTTGATGGTCACCCATCGACAGACCTGTACGTGGTTCACCGTTTTTCGGAGTATCGATTAAGTCTGTAGGGTTTAAGCCCATGAGCGCTTGCAGTCGTTGCTTGTTATTCTTTGCCGCACCCAGTTTAATGATTACTTTTCGCAAACCATCACCAATGGCAATAGGCGCATCTGAAGTGGTATCAACACCGCCCGTAATTGCTGAGTCAATAATACCCAAAGCAATCTTGTTAGCCGATGCAAAGGTGGCTTGTAGACCTGTACCACAAGCTTGTGCGATATCGTAAGTGGGGGTATGCGGATCTAAAGCAGTATTAAGTGCTGCCTCACGAGTAAGGTTAATATCTCGGCTGAGTTTCATGACTGCACCAGCGACAACTTCACCGACTTTTTCATTTTGTAGATTGTAGCGTTCAATTAAGCCATTTAACGCAGCAGTTAGCATGTCAATGTTGCTGGCGTCGGCATATGCACCATTTGAGCGAGCAAAAGGAATACGGTTACCACCTAAGATGGCTACGCGATGTTGACCAGTAGCTGGCTTGATATTACTGGTAGGTTTAACTGCTTTAAGAGGCACACTATCTTTGGTTGTTGTATTAGATTTCTTTTTATCATTGTTATCTGTAGCAGTTTCTTTAGTAGTAGCGGAGCTATTATCTTGTTTGCTGTCTTTGCTGTCTTTGCTGTCTTTGCTGTCAGTCTTTGCAGCGTTATCTTTTGCTGACTTTTTAACGGTACTGGCTTTGGTAGTTTTCTCAGTACTAGTATCTTTATCACTTGTAGCTTTGTCTTTAATGGCATCCGCTTTTTTAGTCTTGCTTTCAACAACGTCAGGCTCATCCATATCACTTTTCTGTTTTGCTTCGCTTACCAATTCGGCTTTAATTTTAGCTTTTTTCTGCGCCTGTTCACTTTGCGCTTGATTGGCAACAGGATTGCCATCCGCATCAACGATATCGGTGGCTTTTTTTAGCTCAGCAAAAGAATCGAGCTGCTCATCGTCAGAAGGTTTAGCAGTTGCACTTAGAATATCTTGACTTTCTCTGGTATCGCTGGTCTTTACCACAACACTGTCTACAACTGGGCTTTTATCATTTTTGTTATCGTTACTCATAATAATATCCTTAAAAAGAGTCTATAAAAAGACGAACTGTGAATCAAAGGTGGTATTAATATATAGGAAGTTGCAAGCTTATCCTAAGCCGTTTGTAGGGCATTATTGTATGTCTTTAGCAAATCAGGTAACACCAGTAGTAATTTACGTGAAAGGTTACGTTACCTGATGAATAAAGGCAGAAAGCATACTTAATGATACTGACCAGTCTTATTTATACCGCTCATGTTTTTAGATTTTTGATAAGATATAGTTATTAAGAAATCTCAAAGCCATAACTTATATCTTCGATTCTAGCATACGACCGTTTTATTTAAATGACTCACAACCCAGTAGACGTAGACTTGTGGTACACAAATTTATATGGACTTTATAGATTTTTGGACAGGGCACACTTCGACGTGTATAGTTAAATGTGTCTAAAACCGTGTGGCTAATTGCAATTTAGGCGGTATTGAAGTGAGATTTAAGCATAGCGTTTATTTACCAAATTCACCTAATGCAGCGCGTTTTAGGAACTTATAATAACTGTGTTATATAGTCTTAATAACTTTTTAAGAACTATTCGATTTTTATTCTAATCATATTTTTATTCATAATAATAGGATTTTCTTATGTCAGACCGTTATGGTGATTTTGTTCAGTCCTCTATTGGTAAAAAGGTTGCAAAAAACTTAGGCTTGCCTTTACCGGTCACTCTTGATCGCTTTGAGAGTGGTCAGCGTTTGGTGCGGGGCAGCATACTGATAGGCTCAGCTACTGGAGACGATAAACGTGTTGGGGCGTCAGTAGCACGGATTTTGTCTGAGCTGCATGCAGAAGTATTTATTAATAGTGATGATAATGTCAAAGATGCCCTTGCTGATGTGGGTATTGAAGCCAAAGCCAATACCAACACTGAGGATAAATTTAAAATATTGCTATTCGATGCCAGTAATGTTCGCAATGTTGATGATTTAAAGCAAGTTTATGAGTTCTTTCATCAAGTTGCGCGCCGTGTAGAAAAATCAGGTCGCGTGATTGTTATCGGTCGTCCGCCAGAAGCGGCTACTGATATCGACACCGCATTGTCACAGCGTGCACTTGAAGGCTTTGTAAGATCTGTTGGTAAAGAGTTCAAACGTGGCATTACCGCCCAGCTTATTTATGTGAGTGCTGGCGCCGAGCAGAATCTGGATTCAACACTACGCTTTTTTACTTCAGCACGTTCAGCTTACGTGTCAGGTCAAGTAGTGCGCGTACAAGCAGGTGCAACAGTTGCAGTTGATTGGGCACAGCCACTAGGCGGCAAAACTATGCTAGTCACAGGCGCAAGTCGCGGTATTGGTGAGGCAATCGCCCGTGTATTAGCCCGAGAAGGTGCGCATGTGATTTGTTTGGATGTGCCGCAGCAGCAATCGGATTTGCAAAAAGTAGCCGGTGAGATTAGCGGTTCGACATTAATGGTAGATATCACCAGTGATGACGCTGGCAAGCAGATTGCTGACGCAGCTAAAAAGCGTGGTGGTTTAGATGCCGTTATCCATAATGCAGGGGTGACACGCGATAAAACATTGGCAAATATGGATGAACAAAAGTGGGATATGGTGCTTAATATCAATTTAGCCAGTATTGCTAAAATAAATCGCTACTTGTTCGACCATGATGTGTTAAAAGCGGATGCGCGTATCGTTTGCGTTTCCTCAATATCGGGTATTGCAGGCAACTTGGGACAAACCAACTATGCCACTTCAAAAGCAGGTGTGATTGGGCTTGTAGATGCTACCGCCAAGCAATTGGCTGATAATGGTAATGGCATGACCATTAATGCGGTTGCGCCAGGATTTATCGAAACGCAAATGACTGAAGCCATTCCTTTTGCCATTCGTGAAGCGGGTCGCCGTATGAATTCAATGAGCCAAGGCGGTCTGCCGATTGATGTCGCTGAAACCATTGCTTGGTTAGCATCACCTGCTTCTGGCGGTTTAAATGGAAATACAGTGCGCGTATGCGGTCAAAGTTTGCTTGGCGCTTAATGCTCTGATAAATAAACCATGCTTATCAAAAAATATGGATTAAATAGTAAAGAAGCTGCCTTTGGGTAGCTTTTTTATTATAAGAATAAATCGCTTTAAGAATATAAAAGTTTACTGAGTCCATTAATGTTTATTTGCATGATTATTTTAATAATATATTTTAACCATGTCTTAACAAAGCGCTTTAGCAAATAGCTAACAAAATACTGTAAAATAAAGAATTGTCAGCTCATTATTCAAGAAACTCGTGCCAGCCTTATTTAGGATAGCTCTATGTCAGATAAACACTTTGATGCGTTACCCAAAGCGCATACTACTTATGCCAATATTATCAAAAGTTTATTGCCTATTGGTGATAGCTCAAAAGTCGATAAAGATGCCTTACCGCAAGCCACTTATTTTGTAGATAACCTGCATATTGACGAGAGTAATCTGAATGATTATCGTAAGATTTGCGGCTTTGCAGATAATGGTAAGGTGCCGATTACCTATTTTGCGGTGCTCTCACAAGCGCTACAGATGAATATGATGGTCAAAGAAGCTTTCCCGTTCACCATGCTGGGCTTGGTTCATGTTGATAACAGTGTGACCCAGTATCGCCCGATTGGCGAGCGCGAGACCGTCAATATGTCGGTGGCTTTTGCTAATTTGCGTGACCATACCCAAGGTCAACAGTTCGATTTTGTTACCACGGTTAAGTCGCACGATGATATCATTTGGGAGGGCACGTCAACCTACTTGGCACGCGCTAAAACTCCACAAACCAGTAGTGATAAGAGCAAACCGCGCTCGGTCACTGTGAAGCCAATGGTTGATGAAAAAGGCGTACACAATGTTTTTGAAGTGCCGGAAGATATCGGTCGTCGTTATGCCTTTGTCTCAGGCGATTTTAATCTTATACATTTGCATCCGTTATCAGCGCGTGCCTTTGGTTTTCCAAAAGCCATTGCGCATGGCATGTGGTCTAAAGCCAAATGTTTGGGATTGATGGGTGAGTTACCGGATGCTTGTACAGTCAATGTCGCCTTTAAACTGCCTATTTTTTTACCTTCTGAGGTTGAGCTGATTGCAGAGCCAGTATCGAAGCTTGAGAGCATCGAGGACAGCTGTCATTTTGGCTTATACAGTGCTAAAAACGACAAACCACATTTGATTGGTGTGATTAAATTATTAAGCAACGATGAGTAACTTAAGCTCTAGCCTTAACTATTTGTACTAACTTATTAGAATGACGACTATGAATAAAGATAGCCAAGATATAACCAATAACGAAAGTTATGATGCCGAACAAAAGCATAGCACTAGCATTGTTGATATAGATAATGGTATTGACCTTGCTACTGTATTAAATCATTATTTCCGTCCTGAGGAGCAAACCATTGTCTGCGGCGCACTTGATGAAGAAAAAGTGGCAGCATTGGCAACAGCAGGCGTTGATGTTGTGATTAATTTTCAGCCAGATGATGAGCTAAGCTTTGATGAAGCGGTAACCGTCACAAAGGCAGGCATGGCATATGAGCAACTCCCGATCAGTGGCGCGGATGACTTGAAACAGGTAAAAATTCTGGCGTTTGATGGTTTGTTACGTCAATATCATGGTAAAAAAGTAGCTTTGCATTGTAAGTCTGGTAACCGTGCAGGTGCAGCCATAGCCCTGCGCGCAGGCTGGCTACGTGGGCGTAAAATAGAGACGGCGATGGAACGTGGTCGCAGTCACGGTTTGACGACCCTTGAGCAAGAAGTTCATAATCGCTTGCTTGTCCCGCGTTAGAGAAACAATAGACAAGTTCACTTTGTTAGTGATAGCGACAGGCGACCATAAGGTTGCCTGTTTTTTTAATACCCGTTACTTACTTATTTATAAATTACGAGGCAGTCAATGACAAACCACGATAATAACAATAATTGTCATCGCAATAATCAGCTTGAATTACGCTTACAGGTTCTATTAACACAGTTGCAATTAGACGATACACCTGCTGGTGGTTCGTTGGTGGTTTATCAAGCAGGGCAATGTATTGCGCGAGCAAGTGTTGGCATGGCGCAATTAAATATGCTATGGCAGCCTGATACCTTGTCGTTGAATTTTTCTACGGGTAAAGGCATTTTAGCGACATTGATTCATGTTTTGGTATCACAAAATTTGCTGGATTATGAGTTGCCCATTGCTAACTATTGGTCGGCATTTGCGGCTAACGGAAAAGCTGATATTACCTTGCGTGTAGTAATGTCGCATCAAGCTGATCTATTTGCGATTACTAGTATTGATGCTGATAGTGAAACCTTGCTTGATTGGGAAACTATGTTGGCAAATGTCGCGACTATGCCCATTACTAAGCCTGATAATGCCGATAGTTACGATAGCGCCTATAGTGCGTTGGTCTATGGCTGGGTACTCGGTGGCTTGATAGAATCGGTGACTGATATGTCGTTGGCTAACGCATTGCGCCATTATTTGACAGAGCCGCTTGGGATTGCAGACAGCTGTTATTTCGGCGTTCCTACTGAAAAAGTAGATCAGGTGGCAACGCTGGTGAAAAACTTTGATAACGAGTTGTTAGAAGCTACTGTTAATAATAATAATAATGATGCTGCTGATGGTGATAATGCAGACCATAGTATTCGGCGCAGTAAACGTAATAAGCCGGTATTAAAAGCGGACTCGGTAGCAACTTTGCAGACTTATGCTACATTGCCCATTTATCCCCGCTGGCAACAGCATGCCGCTGAGCAAAACATAGCGGCACTTGATACGTCATTAAATACTACGCAAATTAGTCGCTTGTATTTTAACCATAGTCAGCTAAATTTAAAAAACTATAAAGCCGCATTGATACCAAATAGCCCTGTACCTATTGATTATTATGATAAGCAGACCTTACAGGCGGTCATACCAGCGGTCAATGGTGTGGCGTCAGCAAAGGCATTGGCAACGATTTATGGGATGCTGGCAAATGGGGGCACATGGCAAGGGAAAACGCTGATTGATCCAGCAACGTTTGCTAAATTATCTACTCCGCAAGTATCGGGTATGGATGCCGTCATGCCAACCCACATGGATTGGCGTTTGGGCTATCATCGTTTGGTACAGCTATACCAAAACCCGATTGACGATAACAAGCAAATTGATACTAAACCAGACCATAAATCGCAAGCCTTTGGTCATATGGGCTATAACGGCTCGGTGGCGTGGTGTGATCCTACGCAGCAATTATCCTTTGCCTTTGTCCATAATTTTGATGTGACCATGCTCAATGATATTCGCCAATTTGCCTTGACGGAAGCCGTATTGAGCATGGTTGACGAGGCGTTAGCACCCTAACAATTATAATTGAAAAATAAAGAGAGCGTTGCCAAATACTGTTTTTTAATGATAAAAATATCTGCTGAATAAAAAATACCAGCCTATAATACCGCTAATATTGCCGTTATTATTTATCTCTCACTTTATTAATCATATTAGGATATTTCCTTTTGAGTACATTTATAGCACCAGCAATCGCTAATATAGAAGATAGCGAATTACGCCAGCAGTTACAACAGATTATAGATTTAAAAACCAAGCCCCTGGGCGCACTGGGACGACTAGAAACCTTGGCGTTGCAAATTGGTTTAATTCAAGGAACGACTGCGCCACAGATTAAGCAGCCGCAGATTCGAGTTTTTGCTGCCGATCATGGCTTGGCGGTGCATGGTACATCGGCGTTCCCTAGTGCCGTTACAGCGCAAATGGTACTGAATTTCTTACAAGGCGGTGCTGCCATTAATGTCCTGGCGCGTCAGCATAATATTGAATTAAAGGTAGTCGATGCTGGGGTTGCTACTGATTTTGACCCTGCTCATTTTGAAAGCAATCCTCATCTCAAAAATTATCCGCAATTACTGGATTATAAAGTGCGCCATGGCAGCCGTGATGCGCTCACAGAAGCTGCCATGACAGATGAAGAGTGCGTGCGCGCACTTAATAACGGTATGGAAGTTGCCAAGCAACTGGAAGGTAACTTACTTATCGTTGGTGAAATGGGTATTGGTAATACCTCTGCTGCGAGTTTGCTGCTAGCAAGATTGGGGCAGCTTCCGATAGGTAATTGTATCGGTCGCGGTACGGGGCTTGATGATGCCGGATTACTACGTAAAGAGCAGATATTAACGCAAGTCTTACAACGTCATGAGGATGCTATAACGCCATTTGCAGCGCTCGCCGCATTAGGCGGGCTTGAGATTGCCATGATGGTTGGGGCGCTGATACAAGCGGCAAGCCAACGCCAAATTTTATTAATTGACGGTTTTATTGCCACTATTGCTTTGCTGGTTGCTGAGCATTTAGCACCTGGTGTCCGTCAGTATGCAGTTTTTGCCCATCATTCAGCGGAACCAGGTCATGAGCATCTGTTGCAATTGTTACATGCAACGCCACTATTGCACTTACATATGCGCTTGGGTGAAGGTAGTGGGGCGGCGTTGGCTTATCCATTATTGCAGTCTGCGTGTGCGATCATGAATGAGATGGCAAGCTTTAGTGATGCCGGCATTAGTGAGCAAAATAACTAATGGCACACCCTCGCTCGTTAGGGCAAAGGCTATGGCAAGGGTTGAAATATGAGTATCGTTTACTACTGGTTGCGATTCAGTTTTTAACCCGCATACCAGTGCCTGAATTTACCAATTACCAACCACAATGGCTACACCAAAGTAGCCGCCATTTCCCAGCGGTTGGGTTACTTGTAGGCTTACTTTGTGCCCTAGTGTTTTGGCTTACCTGTATGATATTTACGCCATTGGTGGCAGCGGTGCTAAGTACAGTATTTAGTATTAAGCTGACTGGCGCGTTTCATGAAGATGGGCTTGCTGATAGTTGTGACGGGCTGGGAGGCGGTTTGACCCGCGCGCGCACCTTAACGATTATGAAGGATTCGCGTTTAGGCACTTATGGTACGTTAGGATTGGTCAGTGCATTATTAATTAAGATTACTTTATTAGCCTCAATGCCAATGACCACCGCCTTAGTGGCGCTGATTATCGGGCACAGTGCCTCACGCTTATTGTCTATTAGCTTAATTGCCATGCTGCCTTACGGTGGTGAGATTGAACACGCCAAAGCCAAGCCAATGGCTCAGCAGCTCACGCCATTACAAGCCGTGATTGCCAGTGGCTGGCTGGTGCTAGGTGGGGTATTAGTATTGATAATGTTCCCTGAAACTATGCGTCAATTGGGCATTTGGCACTGGTTGCTTGCCTTAATGCTTGCTCTGATCGCTACCGATTATATGCGCCGATTATTACGCCGACGTTTGGATGGCTATACTGGTGATGGATTGGGTGCGACCCAGCAGTTGAGCGAAGTGGCTATTTATGCAGGGCTTGCTGCCACTATTCCTTTTATTTAAATGCACTATTATGAAGAGTAGTTTCATTAATGACGACTTTATACATTTGGCGTCATCCTAAGCCGCTGGCGGCTGCTGGTATCTGTCTTGGGCATACCGACATGGGTGTCGATAACCGCAAGCTAAAACGCTTGGCGCATCACATTGAGCGCTTTGTGCGTGTGCATCAATTGCCAAAAGTCATTTGGGTTAGCCCCTTGCAGCGTTCATTAAGAGTCGGTCAATTATTGACCCAGCGCGGTTTTGTCTGCCATGTCACGCCGGAGCTAGCTGAGATTAATTTTGGTACTTGGGATGGGCAAGCGTGGGCACAGATTGGTAAAGAGGAAATCGATATCTGGTGCGATAACTTTGCCGATTTTGCTCCTAAAAATGGCGAGAGTCTACAGGAGTTGTTTGAGCGAGTTGCTACTTGGTTACGCGTGCATAATATGACGCAAAGTCGTGTACAAAACGAAGCTTTAGTCACGCCTGATCCTGAGGTGAAATCTGATTCTGAAGTGGTACCCATATTAGCAGTCGGTCATGCCGGCTGGATTACTGCGGCTAAGATGATTGCAGCTGGTAATCCAGTGCCGCAGCTGGCAACAGAATGGTCTGCTCCTGTGGCTTATAATCAGTTGAGTATTTTTAAATATGCAAGAAATGTATAAAGCTAGATCTGTTATTAGTTAAATAATTGTAAGCACCCTATAAATATAAATCACTAATTTTTAAAAGGAATTTATATGTCTTTTTATCGTTGTACACGAATAAGCCTAGCTGCATTCTTACTATTATCATCTGCTACCTGTGTTACCCATGCCAGCCCTATATCTAATGTAAAGCCTATTCCCAAAGCATTCATCGGTAAATGGGCAGGAATGCACTCTACTAAACAAAAGCTTAATAAAACGATACTAAAAGATTTATGCGACAATGGTGGTGAGCAAGACACCTCATTTTTTGTTGACTTCAATGCCGATGCACAGCGGCTGACGGGCGTTTCCTATTGGGAAGACAGCTATGATGAGTATCCAATATCTTATAGCAAATATACACCTACTCATATTTCAGGTCAGTCACTCTCTATCTCTTTTGAGATGGGCGAGGATGATCAATTGTCTAATAAGTATGTTGGAAAATTTGACTATAAAATTGTTAATGGCACACTGTATCTAGATTCAGGTAATACAGTTATTGAAATGATGCGCTGCCGATAGTGAGCAAGCTTTCTCTTTTCCTTACGCCAAAAATATAAGCTATTTTATAAATTATTGTTATTAATGCCCAACCGTGTGTGAAAATACATTAATGACAATCACCCCGCTGACAATCAAAGTAATACCAGCCACTGCTCCGGCATCAACCGTTTGCTTAAATATCACCGTACCGATAATCGCTGTCAATACAATGCCAATACCGCCCCAAATCGCATAGGCAATGCCTAGAGGGATAGTTTTAAGCGTTTGCGATAAAAAGTAGAACGAGACTATGTATAGTGCCGCCATCATAAGCGTCGGTATCAGCTTGGTGAACTGCTCAGACTTCACCAATAACGTCGTTGCCATGATTTCACAAATAATAGCCAACATCAAAAATCCATAGCCTATAAAAACTGGGTTCATACCATCACGCTCCAAATCCAAACTATTTTTTTAAAATAGTCAGTAGAATATATATATCAATATATAGAGACAATACGTCTCAGGTTATTCTCTCATAGCAATCATAAATAAAAGTAGCCCTTAACAAAAAAATCCGTTCTATAGAGGTTTTATATTTTTCTGAATCGCGTTACCATGAGCAAGTAAAATTTTTTAGCTCCTATATCTCCATCATCGAAAGGATAGGTTATGCGCTACGACGTGATAGTAATTGGTGCCGGTATGGTCGGAACCTCAACTGCTTGGCATCTACAAAAGAATGGTTCTAAAGTATTACTGCTTGATAAAAAACTACCTGGATCAGAAACGTCATACGGTAATGCTGGATTGATTCAGCGTGAAGCCATTCATACGCATCCTTTCCCCCGTCAAATCTCTGAGATGGTCAGAGTGCTGCCCAATCAGGGCACCGATATCCGCTACCGCATACCTGCTATCCTACGTTATCACCAAGCCCTTCTTCAGTATTGGAAATATTCTTCACCAGCCTCTGTTAAGAAAATAGAAAAAGAGTGGCAGACTCTCATTGAGCATTGTACCAGTGAGCATCAAACCCTAATTACCGCATCGGGTGCTGAAGAATTAATCAGCCGTGAAGGCTGGCTACAATTGCATCGTTCTGAAGAGACGCTTAAAACTGCTATTGCGGCAGCAGTCAAAGATCGCGAGCAGGGTGTTGAACATAAGGTATTGACCCTTGAAGAATTAAAAGCGATGGAGCCCAATGCCAATTTTGATGGTTTTGTCGGAGCGATTCATTGGCTAAACTCTTGGCAGGTTTCTAACCCAAGTGCCCTTGTTAAAGCGTATGCGAAGAGCTTCCAAGAGATGCAGGGCGATATCAAAGAAAGTGATGTGAAAGAAATTTCACCTGAAGATGGGATTGATGGTAAAGGCTGGAAAGTCGTTACTGATAACGGCACTTTTTATAGTGATGATTTGGTGATTGCCGCTGGTCCTTGGTCTAATGAGTTAATCAAACCACTAGGTTATGATTTGCCACTATTCCCGATGCGCGGTTATCACCAGCACTTTAAAGTTACTGGTAAAAATATGATTAAGCACAGTATGTTTGATATGGATAAAGGCTTTGTCATGGGACCGATGCAGCAAGGTATCCGCATTACTACGGGTGCTGAGATGACCACCATGGATGCGCCCAAGAACTTTGGGCAGCTCAATACCGTGCTGAAACTGGCTAGAAAGATACTGCCATTAGATGAAGCGGTCGAGTCTGAGGCGTGGGCAGGCTCGCGTCCGTGTATGCCAGATATGAAGCCCGTTATTGGACCAGCTGGCAAGCATGATCATTTATGGTTTGCTTTTGGTCATAGTCATCAAGGCTTTACTTTAGGACCTATTACCGGCCGTCTCGTTGAAGAGCTGATTCACGATAAGCCATTGACCGTCAATGTAGAACCATTCAATGCGCAGCGATTTTATAAAGCATAGTTTTAGTGAATGATAACTTATAAATATAAGTATGTTAAAATATTGCCTCAAAAATATAAGTTACCACTATCCGTTACAAACAATTAGTTAGACGCAATCAGTTAAAATAGTCATTAAACACACAAGGACGAACCCCATGCAAAAACTGCAAAGCAACCAACGTATGAGTAAAATTGTCATTCATAACGAGACTGTTTATCTGTCTGGTCAAACCGGCAATGCCGAGGATGATATCGCCGCCCAAACGCTAACTTGCTTAGAAAAAGTTGCAGCCTTGCTCGAAGAAGCTGGTAGCGATAAGTCAAAAATGCTATCCGCCACCGTTTGGTTAAAAAGCATGTCGGATTATGCCGCGATGAATGAAGTATGGGATAAATGGTTTGAAGGCGTGCCACCACCAGCCCGTGCTTGTGGTGAATCAGCGCTTGCTCGTCCTGAACTATTGGTTGAGGTTACTGTCATCGCGGCTCAATAATCCGTAGATTGATAAGATAGTAAAAAAAGGCAGGGTAATTATTATCCTGCCCTTTTTTATGGCCTTTTTTTATAACAGGTTAATGTAACCTGACCTTTAAAGGCAAACACTAAAATAGCCTAAGCATAAATTTAATTGCTTATAGTTTTTTTATCAAAAGGTATTAACAAGCATCAAAGAAAGTATCTGGATCAAAAGTCGTCAAGTAATCAATAATTTTTATCCAGCTATTATTGAATAAGGGGTTGAGTAAAGCAGGGGCGCTATATACTATTCAAGGAGTGCCTTTTTTAGTAGGGGTCATCGCGGACAGCAGAATAGAGAAGTCGCCATTATAAGGCGGTTCAAATAGCGGATGGGAGGTCAGGGAGGGCGTCGCATTTGGCATTATCAATATTGAAATGAAGATTATCCTATCTGTTGTTCTTTAATATAGTCAAAATCCATAGGAATGGGACATTTGGTTACCGCAAGCATTATTAAACAATAGGGTTTATAAAAAAATGGATACTTTGAATATCCTATATCTAGTAGGGGCATTGTTAATTTTCGCCAGTATTATGGCAAGTACGTTATCTGCGCGTTTGGGCGTACCCTTGTTGTTGCTGTTTTTGGTCGTTGGAATGCTGGCGGGTGAAGACGGTATTTTAGGCATTGAATTTTCACAGTACGGTATTGCAAATTTTATAGGGCAGGCAGCGCTTGCCTGTATTCTGCTTGATGGGGGTTTGCGTACCTCGATTCAGTCTTTTCGGGTTGGGCTGAAACCTGCAATTGTACTGGCGACTTGGGGAGTATTAGCAACCGTTCTGGTGCTCGGTGTTTTTGTCACGTGGCTATTGGATGTCGATTGGCGCATTGGTTTATTGATGGCGGCGATTGTCGGTTCAACGGATGCTGCGGCAGTGTTCTCACTACTGCGTAATGGTGGCGTGAAACTGAACGATCGCGTGCAAGCCACGCTTGAGTTGGAGTCGGGCGCTAATGATCCCTTAGCGATTTTATTGGTTACCGGTTTGATTGCGCTTAATGTCAATCCGGCAGGGCAAACTGTCTTTGGCTTTATAGGATTATTGCTACAGCAGCTTGGCTTTGGATTAGGCATGGGCTTACTTGCTGGTTATTCATTGTCGCGATTGCTGCCCAAGATTCATCTGGCAGAAGGTATGTATGCCATTTTGATATTGTCAGCCGGCTTGTCTGTCTTTGCCGCAACCAATTTAATTGGCGGTAGTGGATTTTTAGCCGTGTATTTGACCGGTGTGATGATAGGCAACCGTAAAGGGCGCTCGACGGAGCACGTATTACGAGTAATGGACAGCTTTGCTTGGCTATCGCAAGCTGTTCTTTTTGTGGTGTTAGGACTATTGGTCACGCCATCGAACGTGATTAACGTCTGGTATTATTCAGTTGCTATTGCTGCCTTTATGATTTTGGTAGCGCGACCTATCGCTGTTTATAGTAGTGTGAAACCTTTTAAGTTTAAAGATCGAGAAATTGGCTTTATTTCGTGGGTAGGTCTGCGCGGTGCAGTGCCTATCACCCTTGCGATTCTGCCCGTAATATCAGCAGTAGATGGCGCATTTATGTTGTTTGATATTGCTTTTGGGGTGGTGGTGTTATCGCTTATATTACAAGGGATGACCATTCCTATTATGGCTGACTTTTTTAAAGTGCGTATTCCGGCTAATGATGAACCAAAAGAGGAACATGAGGTTTGGGTCTCTGACAATACCAGCATTACTCTCTATGAGTTTGAGGTCAAGGCGGGTGCGTTTGCTACGGGTCGACACCCACAAACCATCTCAACCAGTATCAGTTCTGATGAAATTAATCTATTTGCCTTAGTGCGTCGACAAAAACTCATCTTGGTCAAAGAAGACACCCAGCTACAGTTTGGCGATACGGTTTGGTATGCCATGCGCGGCAACCATGCCAGTAAAATTGCGCAAATTTTCAATGATACCAAGTTAGATCGCAGAGCCATCGATGACTTTTACGGAGATTGGTTGTTATCGCCCAGCGTTAAACTGGGAGATTTGCCGTTTTTTACCGGTGTTATGGAATCTGAAACCCTCGTCAATAAGTTAAAAACACAAGCTGATAATATTTCGCCCAATATGTGGCAACAGACGGTGGCTGAATACGTCATTTCGAGCTTAGATACGGCTCCTGTTTCTGGTGATACTGTGGCTATTAATGACGAATGGTCTTTGGTTATTAGAGAGATTGATGGCAAGGGTACGCTGAGAACGATTGGTCTAAAGCAAGAAAAATTACCAACGGTCAGTTAACTACTATAATCAAAATATGCTAATTAAATGCTAGCGCTTTAAATTTGATAAGGAAAATCATGTCATTAAATCCCATACCCAAGCAAGTTCAGCATAGTTGGGAGATGCTTGAACGTATTGCAATTGTTGAGTCTGATGAACCTTTACAAGTGGTACCAACCACAGATACTTTAAAACAATTTCCTATTTATTTTGCTAATAATGTGGCATATGCCATTAATATTTGTGTCGCTAGACGTTCTGTTATTCAGAAATTAGAACAAGCTGCTGATTTGCTACCTGAGCATTTAGGCATTGTGGTGCTGGATGGGTGGCGCTCACGGGAAGTGCAACAAGCAGTTCAGAACGAAGTTGGCGATGCTATTCGGGCAATGTATCCGCAGTTAAATGCCAGCGAGCAACAGCAGCTGTTATCTCAGTTTGTTGCGCCGGTGCGCCCCGGTTTTATTAGTCCGCATCTTACTGGCGGTTCGGTTGATATCACGCTCTTTGACCGATCAACGGGTGAATGGTTAGACATGGGTTCAGAATTCGATGAACCTACAGATCGCTCTCATACTCATTTCTATGAAGATCAGCCTGAGCATGTTGCTTGTCACAATCGACGCCTATTATATTCTGTAATGACGCGGGTAGGCTTTACTAATTTACCCACAGAATGGTGGCATTTTGATTATGGCAATCCGCTTTGGGCAAGTTACAACCAGCAACCTCATGCCATTTATGGTGCCACGCATTGGGAAGTTAAGTATGCTTGAGGATGAGATTTCTTTAGCCTTATAGTACTTATTTATCACGTTCAAGGAGGAATATGATGGAAACTTTAATTCAAGCAGACGATCATTTGGCACTGTGGACATTCGTTATGGTCGCTGCAACTTCTGCTATTTTTATCGAACAACGCTATAAATGGGCAAGCAAAATTCCCGGGGCCGTGATTGCCCTGTTGATTGCAATTGCTGCCTCCAACCTGAAGATTATCCCCATAGATGCGCCAACATACGATATTGTCTGGGGTTATATTGTACCTTTAGCTATTCCTTTGTTATTGTTTAAAACCAACTTGCAAGCATTGGTCAAAGAAAGCTGGAAGTTGCTTTTACTATTCTTGACGTCTTCTATGGCCACCATGATAGGTGCTGTCCTTGCCTTTATGGCACTACGTCATTATATTCCAGAATTAGACAAAGTTACTGGCATGATTTCAGCCTCTTATACGGGCGGTGGGGTGAATTATGCCGCTATGTCTGCCAAATTAGAGCCTAGTGAAAGTATTAATGCAGCGACTATTGTGGCAGATAATATGATGATGGCTTTTTATTTTTTAATCTTAATTGGGCTGGCGGGTATTCCTGTCATACGTCGTGTTTGGGGCTCGCCACATACCGATGCTATTGAAAAAAATCCAGAGATGTTAAACAGTCGCACTTTATCGGAAGCGTTTTGGAAGCCAAATCTTATATCTTTAAAAGACATTGCGATTTGTTTAGCAGCCTCCATGCTCATCGTTTTGATCTCATTTAAGCTGTCGGCATTCCTGCAAGCGTTATTGGGTACCAGTGATAACATCGTGGTGGGCTTGCTCATCAGCTTGATTACTGATAAATACCTGTTGTTAACGACAATCACATTTATCATCGTTTCTATATTTAAGAACTCATTTGAAAAGCTCAACGGCAGTCAAGAGCTGGGCACTTACTGCATTTATTTATTCTTTGTGGTTATCGGTATTCCTGCATCTATTAGCTTGATTATTACTCAAGCGCCGCTGCTATTCGTATTTGTATTTATTATTGCGATGGTCAATTTAGCCATTACGATGGGTGTGGGTAAACTGTTTAAGTTCAGTGTTGAAGAAGTGGTACTTGCTTGTAACGCTAATATTGGTGGTCCAACTACTGCCGCCGCTTTAGCCATCAGTAAGGGCTGGACGAATTTAGTCGGTCCTATCTTGGTGATTGGTACGGTGGGTTATGTCATTGGCAATTACATAGGCACAATTGTTTATTTTATAGTGACGCAAATTGGTATGTAGCTTTTATCAGTAGAGGTATTAAAACAAAGGCGTTAAAAAATATATATTACAAAAGCGATATTCAATGAATGTCGTTTTTTTTGCTTTTTGAAAGGTAAATTAAGTTTTCTAACAAAAGAATCTCTTTAACTTCGTCATTCAATATTTTTAATTTGTTCCGCACCAATTTCTCAATATTTCAGAAGCAATTTTACAAGCTTTATTGCCTGGTTCGCAATTCTATAGATGTAGATTGTCTAACTTTAAGAAAAGTCTTTACTAATGAGACTACTTAGTATATTTTCTAAAGATAGATTGTCGACAATTAGACAAAGTTAAAAAATGGATGAATTTTTATGGCTGGTAAATTTTCTAAAAGTTCTCTAAAGCGGCAAATTGCAGAAGAAATTAAACAAATGATTTTTGAAGGCAAGTTGCAGCAGGGTGAGAAAATCACTGAACTTCAAGTCTCGCAAAGCCTAGACGTTAGCAGAACTTCGGTAAGAGAAGCCATGTTGCTGTTAGAGCAAAAAGGTTTGCTGATTTCTGAAGCTTATAAAGACACCAGAGTATCGACCATCTCACAAGAAGAAGTCCTTGAAATTCTGATACCAATGCGGCTCCAGATTGAAACCTTTGCTCTAAAAAAAGGATTCTCTGTTTGGGGGGAAAAGACGAAAACGCAGTTCAAGATAATTTTAGAAGAAATGAAGAAAGCTATTTTTTATGAGGATTTATCGACGTTTATAGAATTAGATATTCAGTTACATGGATTGATAGTGAAATCTTCTGGATTGGAAAGTGTTGTGCATATTTGGGAAAGTATTGTCAATAGAATCCGTCTGCATTTCTTACATCAAAACAGCAGATCTGGAACGTTGGAAAAATGGCTTGTTGAGCATGAAGAATTGATAAACGTTTTGGTAAATGGGGACTCTCTCGACGAAGCTATTGAGGCATTAAGAGCTCATATCGTCGATACCAATCTTCCAGACGTTTATTTATTGGATTAAAGCCAGTTTAGCAGCTAAATGTAATGGCTGTTTTATCGTTTAAAGTTCAAAAATAAGGATATTTATGAAACTTGAGATTGACAAAATCGAAGTATTTGTGGTTGCAGGACCCGATGCCAAATACAAAACCTCCTCGCATTATGATGACTTGTTCATCACCAATACTATTGTCAAAATACGGACAGCTGATGGCTATGAGGGATTTGGTGCTGCAATTTCTTGGACGGAAGGTGGCATTGATAAAAGCCTAGCAGAGTCTATTCGTCATTTGCTGCCTTTTCTGATTGGTAAGTCAGCGCTACAACGAGAAGCTATTTATGCGTTGCTGGCAAGTCGCTGCGTACAAATGAAACCACAAGCATTGTCACCGATAGATATTGCGTTATGGGACTTGGTGGCGAAGTACGCAAAAATGCCGCTGTATCAAATGCTTGGTGGTGCTAGAAATAAGATTTTATCTTATGCCAGTACGCCTTTCTTACCGACTATTCAGGATTACATCAAACACGTTCAAGACTTAAAAAGCCAAGGCTATAAAATTATTAAATTTCACACTTGGTGCATTTTTGAAAAAGATATGGCTTTAGTGGCAGCGATCCATGAGGCATTCAAAGATTCGGGTCTTAAATTTATGATGGACGTAGAAAGCTCTTATACCAGAGAAGAGGCGCTAAAAGCCGCGCGAATTTTAGAAAAGCATGATTATATTTGGTTTGAAGCGCCATTATCTGACACTGATTTAGAAGGTTATAGAGACCTAAAATACCGTGTTGAGATCCCTATCCTAGCCGCTGGAAATACCTTACTTCATCTTAATCAAATTGAGCAAGGTATTCAAAACAACAGTTGGTCAAGTGCCCGTGTCGATGCCACGCTTGCTGGTGGCATTACTCAAACTCAAAAAATTATGGGTATGGCAGAAGCCAATTCGATGACCGTTGAGTTGCAATCTTGGGGCTATACCTTGTCACAAGCTGCCAACCTGCATCTGATGTTAGCCTACAACAACAGCACCTATTTTGAGCAAGCCGTTCCGGTCGAGCCTTTAGAGTTTGGCGCACTAACGACGATTAGAACGGATAAAGAAGGTTATGTACACGCGCCAGATGGCAATGGGTTGGGTATCGAGATGGACTGGGCATTAATTGAACAAACGAGCAGTTATAAAATCACTTTAGATACAACAGGTTGGTCAGAATAAAACTAGTCTTTACTAACGATGTAGATGAATACCAAAAACCGAAAGACACTGTATTAACTCAAGAAAATTCATTAAAAGGATGTTTAAAGATGAAAATAGTAGACATAGAAGTGATTAGCCTTAGAGTTCCAGCACTCGATCAAGCCTGTGAATGGGGCGAAGATGCACTCATTGTGCGCGTAATTACCGATACGGGCTTAGTCGGAATTGGTGAAAGTGACACCTCGCCCTTGGTAGCCAAAGCCATCATCGAAGCCCCAAACTCAAACCTATACTGTTCTGGATTAAAAGCACTGTTACTGGGTGAGAACCCTTTAGAGATTCAAAAACTTTGGGACAAAATGTATTGGGGTTCTAATTATTTAGGAAGACGAGGTGCAGGTATTCATGCGATGAGCGCCATTGATATCGCCTTATGGGATATCGCCTCTCAATATCATCAAGTGCCTATTCATATGTTATTAGGCGGTAAATACCGCGATAAAATTCGCGCTTACGGCACTTTTATACCCGCAGATATCCCTGAAGATAACAGAGCAATTGCTAGAAAACTTAAAGAAAAAGGCTTTACCAGTTTGAAGTTCGGTGGCGGCATCATGGGTGATGATCCCATTACTGATTATGAATTGGTGAAAGCCGTTCGTGAAGAGTTGGGTGATGACTTTGAGCTACAAATTGACTTGGCTTCTAAATGGAATACTTACAGCCATTCAGCTGATATGTTCAAAAAATTAGAGCCATTCCATTTAAATTGGATTGAAGAACCCGTACTGGCTGATGATATGAAAGGCTATCTCAAACTGGCAAAACTGGCTGTGACCAAAATTGCTGGTGGTGAGTCATTAACCACACGCTATGAGTTTGAGGATTTTATAAAGCAAGCACAGCCCGATATTATTCAGCCTGATATTACTCGCTGTGGTGGTATTAGTGAGATGCGTATTATCAATAATATTGCTGAAATGAATGGCGTTAAAATGATTCCACATGGTTTTAGTACGGGGATTTTATTAGCAGCTACCGTGCAATTCCTAGCGGCTACCAAGTATGGCGATCTGATTGAATACTCACAAAGCGAGAGTCCGTTGTTTACCAAACTGGTCAAGAATTTACTGCCATTAGAAGAGGGTCATGTCAGGGTGCCGGATACCATTGGACTTGGCGTAGAACTCGATGAAAATATAATGGAATTATACAAAATATAAAGTCGTTAACGGATTTATAGATTTAAAACCAAAATGGAATTGGGGATCGTCATGAGTAGACAAGTAGATAAACTATTAATTTCTGTCAGTATCGCATTGGTAGTCATTGTGGTTGGCGCTTTATATCTTCAACCGGAGCAATCACAAGTGGTTGCAAGCGCTATCTTTGGGAAAATGACAGAGTGGTTTGGCTCGGGGGTACTGATATTCACTTTCCTCGGTGTGTTACTGCTGGCTTTCGTGGCAACCAGTAAATATGGCAACATTCGCTTTGGGGAAGAGGCACCGGAGTACTCCAACTTCAAATGGATTTCAATGATGATTGCCTGTGGACTGGGCTCAGCCACTGTCTATTGGGCGTTTGTGGAATGGGCTTATTATATTGAAACCCCTGGACTTGGCATTGAGGCAAACTCGCAAAAAGCATATGAGATGTCATTACCTTACAATATGTTTCATTGGGGTTTCAGTGCATGGACACTATACGCTCTAGTCGCACTTCCTATTTGCTATCACTTATATGTACGTAAAAACGCAGGGCTCAGTTTAAGCGCCATCGTTAGCGCGATTACCGGTATTAAGCAAAGTGGTGTCCTAGGGCGTATTATTGATGTTATCTTTATATTTATCTGTTTTGGCGCGTTAAGTATTACCCTAGGCGTTTCGGTGCCACTGGTTAATAATGTTTTAAGTACGGTATTGGGCATTGAGCCCTCATTTACGATGAATATCGTATTGATTCTCATCATTTCTGTCGTCTATTCGCTAAGTTCTTATATCGGCTTACAAAAAGGTATGTCAAATTTAGCAGATTTTACGACAAAACTGGCGTTACTTCTCTGTGTTGGGGTTTTAGTTTTAGGACCAACGAATTTTATCATTGCGAATACTACTAACTCTCTAGGCTTAATGCTGCAGAACTTTGTGCAAATGAGTTTATTTACTGATCCTATTGGTAAATCTGGCTTTCCACAATCATGGACAATATTCTATTGGTTGTATTGGATTACTTATGCGCCTTTCACCGGTATTTTCATTGCTAAAGTATCAAAAGGTCGCACGCTCCGGTCAGTCGTTATTAACACCCTAATTAGTGGTAGTGCAGGCTGTTTCTTGTTCTTTGGTATTATTGGTAGTCTAACTATTGATCGCCATTTGACAGGACTGGTCGACGTGGTTGGGATGTTAGGAGCTGGTCAAGATAATAGTGCCATTATTGCCGTTCTACAAACATTGCCATTAAGTAGCGCTTTCATGATCTTGTTTTGTGCAATCTCTGTGCTGTTTCTTGCCACGACGTTAGATGGTGCTGCATTTACCATGGCTTCTACAGCCACACCAAAATTACAAGGAAATGAAGAGCCGCATCCAATACATCGACTGTTCTGGTGCGTCATGTTAGCCCTAGTGCCATTGACGATGATTTTTATCGGAGCAAGCTTGGATACGATTAAAACCAGTGCCATCATCACCGGTATTCCCATTCTCTTTATTATGATACTTATCATTGTTGGCTGGTTAAAATGGATGGTAAAAGACTTTGGT
The DNA here is from genome assembly GCF_014119005.1 of Psychrobacter sp. GP33. Taxonomy (GTDB): domain Bacteria; phylum Pseudomonadota; class Gammaproteobacteria; order Pseudomonadales; family Moraxellaceae; genus Psychrobacter. The sequence goes on from NZ_JACGYX010000001.1 coordinate 597,205, forward strand.
GATGTGCCCTCTGATAAAATCGCTGAAGTATGTGCTTCTGGCATTAAGGAAACGCGATCAAACGAGTTGAGTGAGAAACGATAGATGATTTAGTAGGTAGCATCATATCTGAAGGATAATTATAGTTTAGTTTAAAAGACAGATTGCTCTAAGAGTAGTCTGTCCTTTTTATATGCTGCTTTCCTGTTTATTAAGTGTTATGAGCCTAATAAATAAATGACTGTAATCGTAAAAAATTGGCTTTAGCTGACAAATGTTATCATCATATCTCCTATTAAACCGTTTACAATATGGCTATATGTTAAGATTAGGCGTTGTAATTTTACTGATATGGGCTAACAGAAACCTGACTATGAACACTGACACCAGTAAGCCTCTGGCTTTTAGAAGATATCCTTCGACCACCGCGCTGCAATGCTTTGAGACTGCGGCTAGACATTTAAGCTTTACCAATGCTGCGCAAGAGATGCACATGACCCAAAGCGCGGTGAGCAAGCAGGTAGCGCAATTAGAGGAGATGCTCAATCTTTCGCTGTTTCATCGTACGCCGCAGCGTATTTCATTGACACCGGCAGGTAAAACGTATTATTTGGAAGTATTGGGAATACTCAAACATATCGAAAGTGCGACCACCAATTTAATGTCGCACAGCACCAATACTGAAGTGCTTAGAATCGTGGCGCATCCGACATTTTGTTCGCGTTGGTTAATACCAGCGTTAAATGGTTTTGGACAACAATTTCCGTTAATCAATCTTTATATTAATGAGCAGGTTGGTCCGTTTTTTTCTGAGGATCAAAATGTGGATGTTGCCTTTCTTTATGGCGATGGCATTTGGAGCGGTATGCAATCGGTAAAGCTATTTGATGAGTATTGTATTGCCGTTTGTAGTCCTGAATACTTGCAGGATAAGACGCTTGATACTCATACGCTACAAGGCTGCATACTACTGCAACTAAGCTCGCGTTTAAGCGCTTGGTATGATTATTTTAAGCAGCAAGATATTAATGTTGATGGCACCTTTGTAGGCCCGCGATTTGATACGTTTCAAGCCTGTATTGTTGCAGCGATGCTTGGTTATGGCATTGCCTTAGTGCCTCTACGTTTGGTGGCACAAGATTTACAGTCAGGGGCGCTGGTAATGGCGTGGGATTATGCAGCAAAGAGTCGTGGTAGCTATTATCTTACGTATCCTATATCGCTTGGACAATCGCATAAGGTCAAAGCTATTTCGGAGTGGGTAACGACTTATCTTGAAACATCCAATCAATGTCAGAAGATATTAGAATTAGTTGAGTAATGCTCTTACTATTAGGTCTTATCATTAATAAAGAATAGCGCTATTAAAAGCTGAGTATATACTCAGCTTTTTTTATGCCTAATGATAAGTAATTCACATTAATAATTAATATTAGTGACTAACTACCGTCCTAGCTGAGCAACACTGACGAAAAGGAATGGAAGCACAACTATTATTCGTTTGCTGAGAAACGTACATTTTGTTGAAATGAGTTTTACACTCAAGGACGAGGAGCAAGGCACATGGATAAGCACGATAACGTTACGGATGCATTCACAATGGTGCATCCATTAACGCTCATCAAAGGCAGAAATGCAAAAGTTTGGGATGATAATGATCGATGCTACATTGATTTTGTCGGTGGTATTGGCGTTTTAAATTTTGGTCATTGCAATCCACGTATTGTCGATGCCATTGTCAATCAAGCCCAATCTCTTATTCATTATGCCTACAATGCCGCAGGTCATTTGCCTTATCAGACATTTATGAATCGCTTATGCAAAATTGTGCCAATGACGGGCGAGCTGGCAGGTATGTTGACCAATTGCGGTGCAGAAGCCACCGAAAATGCCATAAAAATTGCTCGCCTAAAGACCAAACGTGCTGGCGTGATTGCCTTTGACGGTGGATTTCATGGGCGCACACTGGCTGCGGTTAATCTCAATGGCAAGGTTGCGCCTTATAAGCGTGGGTTAGGGACGCTGGCGGGCGGTGTTTATCATATTCCTTTTCCAAGTGCCGATAACGGAGTTAGCGATCAACAGGCGATTGACGCGCTTGAGCGTTTGTTCACGGTAGAAACTGATGTTGATAATATCGGTGCTTTTATTGTAGAGCCAGTACAAGGTGAGGGCGGGTTTCAGCTGATGTCACCATCGTTTGCCCAGTATCTGCGCGCTTTTTGTGATGAACATGGCATCTTACTGATTATGGATGAAATTCAATCTGGCTATGGTCGTACAGGCACGCCGTTCGCATTTACTCATTTGGGGATTGAGCCGGACTTATTGTTATTGGGTAAAAGCATCGCAGGTGGTCTGCCGTTGGGTGCTGTTATTGGTAAAGCTGATGTGATGCATGGCTTACCAAAAGGAAGTCTTGGTGGTACTTATTCCGGTAATCCTGTGGCGTGTGCGGCGGCAAATGCCACGCTCGACATCATGCAAGAGGATGAAATTTGGCAATCAGCTAAGCATTACGCCGAAACTATCGAGCAGACGATAGCACAATGGCAAGAAGAGGGCGTGTCGCCTTGGCTATTTGGTCTTACGGGTATCGGTGCCATGCGTGGTATCGAGCTGCGTCATCCCAAATATGGCGTGAACTCGAGTGTGATGACACGTGTATTGTCCGAAGCCCGCGCTCGCGGATTGCTACTCATGCCAAGTGGGCAACATCGACATATTATCCGCTTGTTACCGCCATTAACGATAGAGCCAGAAATCCTACAACAAGGTCTAGCTATTTTAAAAGAAGTACTCAAATCGCTACCAAATGAAGCACCTGTTTCTTAAGTGTTTATTGGTCATTGATACTAAAGCTACTAGGTTTATAACAATTTATTTATACCAATTAAATCTATAACGGATTAAAACTTTTTAAAAGGATTTTTGATTATGAACAATAATAGTAATGCTATTAGCGACCCTAGCATGATGAGCAGCGACGACATTCGGCATGGCTTTTCAGTGGCTATGTCAGAAATGTATCAAAATGAGGTGCCACTTTATGGTGATCTCATCGAGCTGGTGACCGAAGTAAATGATGACGTATTGAATACGCAGCCAGATATTAAAGCCCAACTTGCGCATACGGGAGAGATTGACCGCTTAAATCTAGAGCGCCATGGTGCGATTAGATTGGGCAATGCAGCGGAGCTAAGCATGATGCGTCGCCTGTTTGCGGTGATGGGCATGTACCCTGTTGGCTACTACGATTTAGCGCCCGCTGGCGTTCCTGTCCACTCTACTGCATTTCGAGCTATCGATGCAGAGTCGTTAAATAACAGCCCATTTCGGGTATTTACCTCGTTATTACGTTTGGATTTGATAGCTGATGAATCTCTAAAACAAGCCGCAATAGAAACCTTAGCAAATCGTCAAATCTTTACTGATGCTGTGGTCAAGCTTATTGAGCACTTTGAGAATATTGGTGGATTAATAGAAGTAGAAGCGCAGGAGTTTATTACAGAAGCCTTAAAAACTTTTCGCTGGTATGATAAAACACCCGTTTCAAAAGCATTGTACGAGCGCCTATTAAAACAACATCCACTAATTGCAGACGTGGTTGGCTTTAAAGGTCCGCATATCAATCATTTGACGCCCAGAACATTAGACATCGATACCGTACAACAAGGCATGCAAGCACGCGGTATACCGCCAAAGGCTATTATTGAAGGACCGCCAAAACGTCAGTGTCCGATTTTATTAAGACAAACCAGCTTTAAGGCATTACAAGAGCCGGTGAGTTTTAGAGTCGCAAATTATACTCAAGACAACGCTAAAAATAATGCTAACACTCATACTGAAGAACAGTACGAGAAAGGTCAACATACTGCCCGTTTTGGTGAAATTGAACAGCGCGGAGTGGCGTTAACGGCCAAGGGCAGGGCGCTATATGACACTTTATTAAATAAAGCGCGTGACCAGTTGGGCGCAACGCCAAACGAGAGTAATGCCGCAGAATATTATCGTATTTTAGAACAAATATTTGCTGAGTTTCCTGATGATTATGAGGAGCTACATTCAGCAGGGCTGGCTTATTTTTATTATCAACCGGTTGATGAAGCCGAGATGGTAGAGATAAGTGATAGCGATTTAACAGCACCCGAAGCTAAAAATGTGCTTATTAATTTGATTGAAAAAGGCATTATTCGTATTGAGCCCATTGTTTATGAGGATTTTTTACCGGTCAGTGCCGCCGGTATTTTTCAATCTAATCTTCAGCAAGACAAGCAAAGTCGCTATGACGGCAGCTCAAATCAACAAGAGTTCGAGCGCGATTTAGGAGCCAACGTTTATAACGAGCTTGAGTTGTATGAATCGATGCAAGCGGATAGCTTAAAAAAATGCTTATCAAGTCTGCAAAATATGGCATAAACAACCAGAGGCTTTGTAGAGCATTCCAAAAAGGAATGAGCGTAAGAACTTTATTATTTTGCAAGTTAGCGTGTTGCAGGGTAGTTTTATAAGTCTCAAGGACGTAATAAACCAATAGGAAAGGGATTGATTATGATTAAGCAATATATGTCTGCCATGGGCGTCAAAGAAGAACAATACAGCAATGGCGATTTTGAGGTTCATACCCCAATTGATGGGGCAATTATTGGTAAAGTTACTTTAGACACAGTGGCTGACGTCGGTACCAAAATACAAAATGCCAAAGATGCTTTTCAAGAGTGGCGTACGGTTCCTGCACCAAAGCGTGGCGAGTTGGTTCGTCTGTTGGGTGAAGTACTGCGTGAGCATAAAGAAGATTTAGGCATCTTAGTATCATTTGAGGCAGGAAAAATAAAAGAAGAAGGTCTGGGTGAAGTCCAAGAAATGATTGATATCTGTGACTTCGCCGTTGGTCTGTCTCGTCAAATTTATGGCTTAACTATAGCCTCAGAACGTCCAGGTCACCACATGCGGGAAACATGGCATCCACTTGGCGTTATTGGTGTAATTTCAGCATTTAACTTTCCTGTTGCCGTTTGGGCTTGGAATACAGCATTAGCTATCGTATGTGGCAACCCTGTGATTTGGAAGCCTTCAGAAAAAACTCCTTTAGTCGCTCTAGCCTGTCAAGCATTGTTCGAAAAAGCAGTTGCAAAATTTGGTGACGCACCAGCGCATCTATCGCAAGTATTATTGGGCGAGACGGATGTTGGTAATGCTCTAGTCGAAAACAAAGACATTGCTTTGGTCAGCGCAACTGGTAGCACGCGTATGGGCAGAACAGTCGGACCTAAAGTCGCTGAACGCTTTGGTAAATGCTTGCTTGAATTGGGCGGTAACAATGCCATGATTTTGGCACCAAGTGCTGATTTAGATTTGGCACTACGCGGTATTTTATTCTCAGCAGTAGGCACAGCAGGGCAGCGCTGTACCACACTACGCCGCCTATTCGTTCATACATCTGTTAAAGATGACATCTTGCCACGCGTAAAAGCTGCTTATGAGACGGTTAGTATTGGACATCCATTGGAAGGCAACCTTGTTGGTCCACTGATTGATGAAGACAGCTTTAATAATATGCAAACTGCGTTAGAAAATGCTAAAAACGCAGGCGGCAAAGTTACTGGTGGTGAGCGCGTATTAATGGATAAATATCCTGATGCTTATTATGTGAAGCCTGCTATTGTAGAATTTGACGCGCAAAATGATGTGGTCAGAACTGAGACCTTTGCGCCCATTTTATACGTCATGACTTATAACCACTTTGACGATGCTTTAGTTATGCAAAATGATGTGCCTCAAGGATTATCATCGTGTGTATTTACTAATGATTTGCGTGAAGCGGAGCTGTTCTTAAGTGATCGCGGTAGTGATTGTGGTATTGCTAACGTCAATATTGGGACAAGTGGTGCTGAAATCGGTGGGGCGTTCGGTGGTGAAAAAGAAACCGGCGGCGGTCGCGAGTCAGGTTCAGATGCGTGGAAAAATTATATGCGTCGTCAGACCAATACAGTCAACTATTCAACAGAGTTGCCACTCGCGCAGGGCATTAGTTTCGGTTAATGCTAAGCAGTTAGATGCTTTATCGTTAAACTAAGAATAGACAATTATCAATAGACAAAGTGCTGAGTCTGCCATAGGTTGGCTGAGCACGATTTTAACTGCTAGGTAGTACTTTATGAGCAACCACGGATGGGTTGTTACGATGATTGATAGCAAAGGCTATTGATTTCCACTACTAAGGAAGGTAGGTGTCTAATGTCAGATAAAACCCCTCATGATTCTTCTAAAAATATTTCTACAGAAAAAGATTCTGTTCAAAATGACACGGTTCAAAACGGCTATGAGCCATCTAGTAGCTTTTTACTAGATATTGCCCCCTTATTATTAACGTCCATGATTCTCATGGTGCAGTTCTTTGTCTTTAAAGACTTTACCCCACATATTCCTCTCGCTTGTGGCATTTTAATCACAGGCTTATTCATGAAACTGCGCCGGCGTAGCTGGGCGGGCATGGAAGAGAACTTCTTAAAGGTCGTCAAAATCGGTTTGCCTGCCATGATTATTCTGATGGGCGTGGGTATGCTCATTGGCTCGTGGATTATTGCTGGCACGGTGCCGACCATTCTTTATTACGGCTTTAGTATATTTTCACCTTCTTCGTTTTTGTTCTCTGTGTGTCTTATTTGCGCCGTTATTTCTGTCGCTACAGGTACATCATGGGGCACGGTCGGTACCGTTGGGCTTGCCATGATGGGCATAGGTTTGGGGCTTGGTATTCCGGCTCACTTTACCGGTGGGGCGATTGTCTCAGGTGCTTTTTTTGGTGATAAAATGTCGCCGCTGTCAGATACCACTAATCTTACGCCTGCTGCAGCCGGTGTAGACCTCTGGGATCATATTAGAGGGATGTTACCAACTACCGTTCCAGCGATGGTTACAGCTTTGGCACTCTATGCGTGGATTGGGATGAGCTACGGCAATGACAACGTCAACATGTCTACGATTCAGGCATTACAGTCTACGTTAGCCAGTAATTATAATATTAGCCTTATTACGTTGCTGCCTGCTGTAGTGGTAGTTGGTGCTGCGGTCTTTAAGATGCCTGCGATACCAACTGTATTGGGTGGTGTCGTGGTTGCGTCATTGGTTGCCTTTTTTCTACAAGGCGTTGGTGTCAGCGATATCTTTAATGTGTTACAAAATGGCTTTAAAAGTGAAACTGGGTTTGACGTGGTAGATCAATTGCTGTCAAAAGGTGGTGTCATGTCCATGACTTGGGTTGTTACTTTAACCATTTTTGCCTTAGCATTTATTGGCTCGATTGAGCATTACGGCACGCTCAGAGCTATCATGACAAAAATCAATAAAATTGTAAAAACGCGTTTTGGCTTGGTGACTACCACTTATGCCAGCGTCATCGGCGTGGGTACGATTATTGGTGATGTTTATACTACTTTAGTATTGCCGGGACGCTTATTAAAAGATAAATATAAAGAGATGGGTTATAAGCGCACGACCTTGACTCGTTCTATCGAAGATAGTGGTACGCTGTTATCACCTCTTATCCCATGGAATATGGGCGGTAGTTTCGTCGCAGCCACGCTGGGTATCGCTACATTGACTTATGCGCCTTTTGCCTTTGCTTGTTGGTTATCGCCTTTATTTGGATTGTTATGGGCAGCGCTTGGTAAATTCACCCCGCGCGAAGATGAGCCAGAAAAAGAGATAATTCTCACCAAAAAGTCTACCTCAACTGAGCCTGCCAACACGGCATCTATTAATAACTGATGAGATAAATGGAGTATAAGATGTTACAAGAGCAATGCTTATGGAACGTGACTGCACCCAAAACTCATCACTATGATGCGCTCACTCAAGACACTCAGACCAGTGTATGTATTATTGGCGGTGGCTACACAGGGTTATCAGCGGCTATTCATTTGGCAGAAAAAGGCGTCAAGGTTATCGTATTAGAAAGCCAAACCATCGGCAGTGGTGGCTCAGGGAAAAGCGTAGGGCTCGTCAATGCCGGAACGTGGGCGCGCCCTGATGATTTAAATGTTGCCCTAGGAGAAACAGAAGGCGAGCGTTTAACTGAGGCACTCGGAGAAGCGCCAGGTCTCGTGTTTGATTTGATTAAACGCTACGGTATCGATGCGCAAGCCACTCAAACTGGCAATCTGCATATGGCACATAATGCGAAAGGGGAAGCCGATGTTGATATTCGATATGAGCAGCTGAGCCGGCGAGGCGTTAATGTCGAAGTGCTCACCGGTAGTCGCTGCCATGAATATACGGGTACGACCAGTATTAATAAAGCCTTGTTAGACCACCGAACTGGCACCATAAATCCGCTTGCTTATGTCAATGGTTTAGCAGAGGTAGCCGCTAAATTGGGTGTGACGATTCATGAACATTCGGCAGTTCATAGCTTAGAAAAAGAGAATAGCAGCTGGTATGTGAGAACTGCTGATGCAAATGTGAAAGCTGAGCGCGTTATTATCGCCACCAACGCTTATACCGAAGGCGAATGGACAGAAGTCAGCAAAACTTTTTATCAGGTATTTTATTATCAAATTGCCTCTGAACCGTTAACGGGAGAGCTGGCAGACCGAATTTTACCTCATAGAAATGGTGCATGGGATACACGTTTAGCCTTATCTAGTTTCCGTCGTGATAAAGATGATCGGTTATTGCTGGGTACGGTAGGTGGGCGAAACTGTAAGCCAAAAGAGTTCTATCAGTCATGGGCGAATTATGTGCAAAAAAGCTATTATCCTTATTTGCCTGCATTTAATTGGCAGTACGAATGGTATGGTAAATTTGGCTTTACGCAAGACCATATCTTTCGCGTTTTGGAACCCGATGAGGGCATATTGACAGCCACTGCTTATAACGGTCGCGGTATCACTACTGGCACATTGATGGGAAAATGTTTTGCGGACTATATTTTAACCGGCGATAGAGCCAGTATTCCACTACCATTCAAAACCATAGAAGAGTCAAAAATTCCTCTATCAAGTATGAAATCTGGATTTACTGAGCTTGGGATAAGCTTGTATCACATGGGTCAATGTCTCAAAATAATTAGATAAACATCATGAAAAATATATAGAGCGTATAAATGCTTTTATAAGTGCAATGTTCTATCGGAATCAGTTTGAATAAATGATGTGTGATTTTTATTTAATAGGAGAGGTTTTCGGTGAGTGATATTTTAAATAAAGAAATAGAAGCAGTTGCTACTATCATACAAATGTTAAAAGACAACCACGCCTAC
>NZ_JACGYX010000010.1 GCF_014119005.1 Psychrobacter sp. GP33
TGGTTTAGTGCAATTGGCATACTTATTAGTACGCTGATATATGCCAATGTTGATCAATTTCCACTTCTATCTTAGGAGGAAGACTCCGCTTGATGCACCTGACTTGTTAATAAATTTAGTTTGGTTGTAGCTTTTGCTATAGGGTCTAAATGGAATTGCTTACTTATCGTTCTACCACTTTTTCATCAATCATTTCAGTTAATAGCTGCGTGACTGTTTTACGATTATCAAGCACATATCTTTTAAGTGCAATATACACCTCCTCATCCAAGTTAAAATTCACCCGAACTGTCTTTTTAGGTTTATCAGTAAAATCTGATAGATTTGATTCATTATTTGACTTCTTACTCGGGCGACCGGCTGTCAGACTCATCACTTACTCCTCACTAAAAAATGTTTTGACTTCATTAACCAATGCCGTCATCTCTTGTATCGCATTGCTGTTAGGCGACTCAGTATCAAAAACGGTTTTGCCGATGGCAGCGCTGTTAGGATAAGCAACACGCTGCATGATTCTGGTCTCCAAAACTGGCAAACCGTAATCTAAGAGTGCTGTCGCTACCTCTTTACCAATATTAGTATTTTGGATGGCACGAGAGACTATAAAGGCGGCTTTTAACTGACCATCCATCACCTCTATGCGCTGCTGTACCAAATCGACCAAATCACTAGTCGCCCAAATATCATACGGACTGGGCTGTACAGGTATCAAAATAAAGTCAGCCGCTTTGATTGCTGATATAGCAAGGCTAGTGGCTTGCGGTGAACCATCAATCACCACATAATCTTTATCCGACACGCTCTTTAAATCTTTATCAAGCGTTGGACGATCAAGCCCAATGACTGGCACCGGATTGTCCTCATCAACCGCTCGCCAATCGCGTGCACTACCCTGCTTATCACTATCTACTAGCAATACACTATGTCCCTGCAACTGTAAGCCACGGGCAAGCTGAGTGGCAATAGTGGTCTTACCACTACCACCCTTCTGATTCAATACTGCGATGACTTTCATAGGACATTATCCGTTTTGAGTATTTGAGTATTTGAGTATTTGAGTATTTGAGTATTTGAGTATTTGAGTATTTGAGTATTTGAGTATTTGAGTATTTGAGTATACTATAAAATAATAGCATTTATTAAGTGAAAACAGTTACATAGAGAGTAAATTTACAGACTAATTAACTATAACGTCTACCTATTTTGACTTAAGGTAATCATCAAAGGGTCGTTTAGAAAACTCTTTTGGACGCTCTGCTATCAGTTGTTCCGCTTTTGCCCAAAACGCTTCGTTACTTTCTCTGGCTTCGACTGACAATAAGCAGTGGTCATTATAGTCTGCAGTGAATTGTGAAGATCGAACGATACGTCTGATTTTATCTAAAGACAATGCGCCCTTATCATCTGTTAGTAAGAGGGCTCCTTTTTTATAGAATGCAAACGTAACGCTTCGATGTTCTCGTTTAACCTTTCGATAGGAAACGGTGACGTTATAATTAGTGTTTTCGTTAATCTGCTCTACGGCTGTATTTAATACACGATCACGTAAGTTACTAAACTGTCGATATTTATTCTCAACGCCCATCATGTAGCGAAAATCATCTAAATCTAATGTTTCACTCCATCTGTTTTGTCCTTGCCAACACACGATCATCTCATACAGCCTTACCGCGTAAACGCTAGTTAACTCTACCGTATCTGCGAGTCTGTATCGGGTGAAATTATTCTTGAGCTGAGTTAGATAAGGCAATATATCTTCAGCGAACCTAAGAGTCACTTGTGCATCATTGGGCTGAAATTTAACACTAGATACAAATCGCGTGCGTAGCGTCTCATCATTATCTAACTTTATCGTCACCTCTCTCTCAAAAAGATGATCAGCGGCTTTTTTCAAATCTCTATAAGCATTACGCTCAGTAGAACCTCGATAAAATAAACCTTTAATCTGCTCAACAGTAACGATGAACCGACTTTCAATAGAAACAATCGGTGCGTCTGGTAGCGAGTTTATTTGACTGACACACGCCAATAATAAATTTTGCTCGTGACGAGTTAACGCATAGCTAGCGACTACTAAATCATTTGATTTAGCGACCAGATTGTTTTCCATATGAGATTCTCTATGCCCAAATTAGGAGATATATTATAACGAATAAAATCAGTTATCAACCATACAAAAAAACATGTTTGATATGACGTGTGTTCTCGCGTCATTTTGTGTGTTCTCGCGTCATTTTGTGTGTTCTCGCGTCATTTTGTGTGTTCTCGCGTCATTTTGTGTGTTCTCGGCTTGTAACCCTTTGATTTTAAAAAGGAAAAAGTGCTCTAAACAAGAGTAAACAAGGTTAAACAGGATTAAATAAAAACCTTTTAATATAAAACTCGTTTTTTTCTGTGGATAACTTGATAAATATGAGAATTTACACCTATATATTTCTAAAAATATGGCTGTTTTAAATGCAGAAAGAAGATAGATTATGCAACATTCATAAATACAAAAATTAAGAACATGGTATCTAGATCTCTAAGGTAAGTAATAGTCATGATCAGTCCTTTACTGTGACCATATGCCATCTTTTTTGCGTTGCCTGTCTACCACTTTATAGCCATTCATAACTTATCACACAAATTGAGACTAGCGATAATGACAAAACCTGCATGACTTTTTATCCGATGTTGCCTATGTTGGCTTTATAGGTACGTCTGTAGATGACACCCTCAACGCTGATGCTAACTTTACCTTGCAAATTAAAAAGGTAGAAAAGAACTTTATAGACTCAGCAGAAGGCATTAGGTTTGCTTGTGACATTTATGTGGACAGTAATGAGCTCATACAGTCGCGTAAGGATGAGGTTTACTACTACATAGCCATTCGTACCATCCTCTTTAGAATAGTCATAGGAGGCGCTGTTGACGTTAAACAAATGAACCGATAGGTATGAGACTTGGTTAAAGCAGTTTTAATCAGCTAAAAGGTGGAAAATATATTCAAATTTGGTGAAACCAGTGACGGTGAGATTGACTTATTTACCAAGGCAATTGAAGAGATGAAAAATACCAATAAGGTAGAGGTCAACTTCACTAAAAAAGTGAATGCGTTGGTCGATAAGTACAATGAGTGTAACGAGCAAGACGTGCTACGCGATGAGGTCATCGGTAATTGCTCAGATAAGATCATTAATTTGTATTATGAGTTGCATGCTGAGATGGACTCATTCGGTGAGGTGGGAATTGACTTTGAGGAGAAGGCGTTTTATGACATTATCCTGATGTTAGTCCATAAATATGATTTCATCTATCTTGAAGACAGGCTCTTAGAGCTCTCCAGAGCCGTCAAATAGGCGATTGATGACCAAAGCCAAGTACACTACTGGAACAAGCGTGAGAACATCAAGGCGGAGCTCCAGTTCAATCTAATGGTACTACTCGATGATTAAGTCTATAGGTCTATTGATCGTGGTGAGGTATACAAGGACATCTTTGAACACACGGAAAGATTTAAGAAGCACCGGGTGGCTTAATAACAATTAGATGGATTGGCTAAGCAAAAATCTACTAACCTCCAGTAAATGAGTAAATGAGTAAATGAGTAAATGAGTAAATGAGTAAATGAGTAAAATTATTATAATAGGCCTTATTTTCAGTTGCTTATTGCTTATTGCTTATTGCTTATTGCTTATTGCTTATTGCTTAGATCGTGTTGGCATAGCCTAAGCACCTTGGCAGAAAGGTAGTAAAAATTAGTCAGCTAGTAGCTTTCATAATATTTAACCAGCAATGACTAGTTACTGTGAAAAATTATTGCGTTTGTAGTTTAGAACTCAAACAAACAACACTGCTCTAGATATTCTAGAGCGGTGTTGTTTGTTTAAATGTTATTAATTATAAAAAGCTAGGCAAATGACGTGCTGGATCAGTTTCCCGTGCTGTTATTGCATCTTCAACTCTCATACCAAGCGCTTTAGCCACACCTTCGCCATACGCAGGGTCACACATATTACAGTTACGAATATGACGATACTTGATAAAGTCTAAGGCGTCGCCCATTCCTCGCGCGGTATTATCAAATAACACTTGCTGTTGCTCATCATTCATCAAGTGAAACAAAGCGCGTGGCTGGCTGAAATAGTCGCTATCATCTTCACGGAAATCATAATGCGCGGCATCACCGTCAATCTTTAATGGCGGCTCAGCATAGTCTGGCTGTTCTTGCCACTGACTAAAGCTGTTTGGCTCATAGTGTGGACGACTACCATAGTTGTCATCGACACGCCCTTCACCATCACGATGATTGCTCATCACTGGGCAGCGTGGTTTGTTCACTGGAATCTGCTGATGATTGACACCAACACGATAACGCTGGGCATCGGCATAATTAATCAAGCGATTTTGTAGCATTTTATCAGGTGATACGCTGATACCTGGCACTAGATTACTTGGGGCAAATGCTGCTTGTTCGACATCGACGAAGTAGTTGTCAGAATTTTTATTCAATTCAAATTCGCCAACTTCAATCAGCGGATAGTCGCCTTTTGGCCATACTTTAGTCAAGTCAAACGGATGATAAGGGACGGTATCCGCCTCAGCTTCCGGCATGATTTGCACGTACATTTTCCACTTTGGAAAATCGCCATTTTCGATAGCATCGTACAAATCTTTTTGATGACTTTCACGATCCGAGCCAACGACATCTGCCGCTTCTGCATCGGTTAAGTTTTTGATGCCTTGCTGGGTGCGAAAATGGAATTTGACCCAAAAACGTTCTTTGGCTTCATTCCAAAAACTATAGGTGTGCGAACCAAAACCATGCATATTTCTATAGGAAGCTGGAAGACCGCGATCACTCATGACGATAGTGACCTGATGCAAGGCTTCTGGTAGTAGCGTCCAAAAATCCCAGTTATTGGTTGCCGAACGCATATTGGTACGTGGATCACGCTTAACTGCTTTATTTAAGTCTGGAAATTTGCGCGGATCACGTAAGAAGAATACTGGCGTATTATTTCCCACCATATCCCAATTACCCTCTTCGGTATAAAACTTCAAGGCAAAACCGCGAATATCACGTTCTGCATCAGCTGCACCGCGCTCACCTGCTACCGTACTAAAACGGGCAAACATTTCAGTTTGCTTACCAACTTCGCTAAAGATTTTGGCACGAGTATATTGAGTAATGTCGTTGGTCACCGTAAAGGTACCAAATGCGCCAGAGCCTTTGGCGTGCATACGGCGCTCTGGAATTACTTCGCGGGCAAAGTTAGCGAGCTTTTCATTGAGCCAAATATCTTGTGCTAATAATGGACCTCGCTTACCTGCGGTGAGACTGTTTTGATTGTCTGCAACTGGTGCGCCATTTCCCATGGTTAATTGGGTCGGTGCGTAAGGACATTTTTTATCACTCATGGTGCTTCTCCTTGAAGAAATTGGTTAGCGCGTGCAACGAGATATCACCGCTGTCGTAAGGTATAAAACATTGTAAATATATAAGCTAAGTTGGCTAATCGCTGAAGTTCAATATTCAAGATCAATTGTCTAAGCTCTATTACAACCTATCTATCATAATATTTAAAATCAATTAATTATATTGTTTTAATTTGTTTTATAAAACTACTGAATTTTTATTGAAAGATATCTATACGTCTCACTGATGGCTTTTAGATGATTACTTAAATTTTTTTTGATTACGAGGCCAACCTTAAGATGATTGAACCGTGACATTAGATTTGCAGGAACTAAAGTAGAAAATATTAATCAAGCAGCTTGATAAATAACGGTTGATGTAAAGAGCACTTATTAGTTTAATTTAATTTTAGTAGGATTAAGCTCAACATTAACGTTTGCTTTCAATTATAGAGTTTCATAATAAAATTCATCATAAATGGTTACGATTCTTAAAAACCATTCTTAGTGAATGACAGAAAAAAGGAGTATAAGTATGTTGGTTTATCCTGTTCTGGACTTGAGCTATGCGCGCAACATTACCGTATCGTTTTTTAAATAAATTTATGATTGTTATCAGCTTAATTGGGGTCGGGGTTGCTTTAGTTGATAGCGGATTTGCGCTCTCAATATGGTTGCAACAACTTTTTCATGTCTTTTATCTTACCCTTGTATTATTGGGCTTTGTTGCTACCGTAGGTCGCTACCTACAGTCAGATAGGCCTCTGGTATTGAATAAGGTGGCAATTTTTGACTTGCTCACCAGTGTGACCATTTTTATCTTACTTATGGTGCATTTAGCTGACTTAGTGAGAGCAGGATACTCAATGGCTATTGATGGTTTTATTGCCATTAAAATCGCTGTATTGGTCACTTTTATACGTGAAATATCCGATAATGATTTTAATCTTAACCGTGCTTTTTTAAGACCGGGACAGTTTTTTATATTGAGTTTCTTATCAGTTGTGCTGGTTGGATCACTGCTATTAATGATGCCAAAAGCCACCACGCAACCGATATCGTTTATCGATGCGCTATTTACAGCGACCAGTGCGGTATGTGTGACAGGTCTGATTGTGGTTGATACGGCAACGCGTTTCACAACTTTTGGGCAAGTGATTATCATAGGGTTGATTCAAATTGGTGGTCTTGGTATTCTGACTTTTGTGACTTATTTCAGCTATTTTTTTAAGGGCGGCGTCAGTTATGAGACTCAGCTGAGTATTGGCGAGATGACTTACGCTCGGCGAATAGGCGATGCGGTCACGACTCTGAAATCTATCCTGTATGTGACTTTTGGCGTTGAGGCACTGGCTGCTATTCTTATTTATATCAGTATTTATGATCTACCAGGGATGAGTGGCGCTGAAAAAATGTTCTTTGCCGGATTTCATGCCATTTCTGCGTTTTGTAATGCGGGATTCTCGACATTTAGCGCCGGATTATATGATGACTCGCTGCGCTTTAACTATCCTTTACAGCTGATTATCAGTACTACGTTTTTATTTGGTGGTATGGGATTTATTATTGTCGTCAATCTACTGCGCTATCTACGGCACCGTGCCCAGCGTTTGCTTTATCGTAATAGTCAGCGTTATGCCTATCAGCCGTGGCTATTGAGTATCAATAGTCGAATTACGTTAGTTACTTCAGGTATGTTGTTACTGATTGGACTGATTGGGGTCATGATGTTTGAATATCATGGCATTTTAGCTGAGCATCGTAGCTTTTATGGCAAGGTAATAACGGGACTATTTACCGCAGCGACGCCCCGAACAGCAGGATTTAATATCGCTGATATGGACGCGCTGGCGTTTCCAACGATTATGCTAACTATTTTTTTAATGTGGATTGGGGCGTCTCCAAACTCGACCGGCGGTGGTATCAAGACCAGTACGTTAGCAATTGCCATATTAAACACCTTAAGCATTGCGCGTGGTCAAACCAAAGTTGAAGTATTCCGTCGTGAAATTTCAGACATCTCTATTCGTCGAGCATTCTCCATTATGTGGTTGTCGCTGTTGGTTATTGGACTGGGCGTGACGCTTATCAGTTATGATCAGCCTGAGCTTGAATTGATTAAAGTTATTTTTGAATGTTTTTCAGCTTATAGCACTGTGGGCTTAAGTTTAAATCTGACGGCTGATTTATCCACTTTTAACAAACTTGTGATTTCTGTCATTATGTTTGTTGGGCGCGTCGGTATGTTAACGATTTTTATCGCCTTGATTAAAAATAGACACCAAGGTAACTATCGTTATCCGACCGAAGAGATTACCATTAACTAACAAGAGCACGCTGCTTATTACTGGCTCATTACAAGGCGCTTTATGAAATATATCATCGTGGGTTTGGGTAGTTTTGGTTCTTCATTGGGTGTGGCGCTCACTAGCCAAGGTCATGAGGTCATTGCTATCGATATCAGCATGCAAAAGGTTGAAGCTTACAAGGAGCTTATCACTCATACAATCTGTATGGATGCGACCGACGAGTATACGGTCAAGGGGTTACCAATTGTCGATACTGATATCGTGGTGGTAGCGATTGGAGAAGATCAAGGGGCGAATGTCATGGCAACCGCCTTATTTAAAACGCTAAACGCGCGGCATTTAATCAGTCGCAGTATCAATCCACTCCATGAAAAAGTGCTGCAAGCCATTGGTGTTGACGATATATTTCATCCGGAAAAAGAGTCAGCGATGCGCTGGTCAAAACGACTGTCATTACGCTATTTTGTAGACTCGTATAGTTTGACAGATAGTTTTAGTATTGTTGAGATTAGCATTCCAGAGGCTTTGATTGGTAAAACAGTTGCCGCATTACAGATGGAACATAAATTTAATATTAAATTATTAAGCACCATGCAATATGAGCATTATGATGATAGCTTTGGTCGAACCCAACGCAAGCCAAGTATTCAAGGTTTAGCCACCCCAGAACAAGTGCTCCAAGATAACGATGTACTGGTAGTCTATGGCGCTAATAAACATATCAATCAGTTTCTGCGTAGTGTAGGTGTAAAAGCACACTAAGCGATAACAGTCATAGAGGGTAATATGATGAATAAATGCTATCTATCTGTCTTGTTTATTGCCAGCTTAAGTTTTCTAACCAGCTGCAATAAGTCGTTGGATGACCCCAACATTATGTATACAGAAACGCATCAAGACCCGATTGTTGAGCTTGAGACAACAACCAAAGTTGACCGTAGTAATTTTCGCTACAAGCAAACCTTTTATGTGCCGATTTATTCCGACATTTATACCGATAAAGACAACCGTAGAGTATTGTTATCAGCGACCCTTAGCGTACGCAATACGACTCTAAAAAACTCACTCTATATCAATAAAATTGACTACTATGGTACGGATGGCACATTTTTAAAATCTTATGTCAAAAATCCCGTAGAAATACCTCCTATGGCTACACTCAATTATATTGTTGAAAAAGAAGAAGATAAGGGTGGATCTGGCGCGAATTTTATCATTGAAGTGGAAGGTATAGACGATACGGTTACGCCCGTTATCGAAGCGGTGATGATAGCCAGCTATAGTAATAAAGCTTTTGCTTTTACCACAGAGGGTACGCCAGTTGTGGAGTAACACAAATTTTTCTGTATTTAAGGTATGTTACTAAATAGCTTTTCTGCCATTGTAAATCTGATGAGCCGCAGTACTAAAGCCGATTTTAAAAACAGAGCCAAAGTGGCAGATAGAAACTACCAATAGAAACTACCAAGATATGATTAACGATGCTTTAGAAGAGTAGTTATTGAACGATTCATGAACTCAATAAACCTATCCAACTACATCGGAATGGTATAAGACTATAATTAAAAAGGGTTAGGTTTGAATACGCCACAGCAGATGAGAATTAACGGTTACTGTCAGGCTATTTAACTCAAACCTCCCAAGTCTACTTCTATAGAATTAATAGTAACGCTCAAATTTCTATTGACTAAAAAAATTGGAAGGTCGATACAAAAATCATTACTTTACTATTTTTGCTACCTAGTTATTACTTATACTCGACATGTCTTAGTGGCTGTCAACATTAGTGATTTGTTGTAACACTTGTTCAATTTGCAAAAAATTGGTGTGACGAATATCTTTGCCACTGGTACAAAAAATGACCAACTCTGCGATATTGCGCGCATGATCGCCTACGCGCTCAAGTGCGCGCAATACCCACAAAATATTAATCACTTTGGACACATGGCGATTGTCTTCCATAATATATGTCATCAATGAGCGCGTGGCAGACTGATATTCTTCATCAACCGCGGTATCGCCCTGTAACACTGAAAATGCCTGCTGCGGATCCATACGCGAAAACGCCTCAATAGCATTGAGCAACATCAAGCGCACCTGATTGGATAAATGCTGAACCTCTGAGTAGCCCTTTGGGGATGCCCCTTCTTCAATCAATTGACACGCCATACGGGCAATTTTTACTGCCTCATCTCCTATACGTTCAAAGTCGACAATGCCTTTACTCAGTGCCATGACTAAGCGTAAATCATTGGCGGTTGGCTGACGTTTGGCAACCAATAATATAATTTGCTCATCAATTTTTATCTCTAATTGATTGATAATATGGTCGTCATCAATGACTTTTTTGGCGATTACCTCATCTGCTGATATCAAGGCGCGGGTGGCAATCATGACATGCTCAGCTGCTAGGCGTCCCATTTGCATGAACAATTCAATTACTTCCTGTAAATCATTATCAAAACTTTTTGACAGATGTTTTTGCGCTATTAACATGGTTGCTTCCTTAGTCGTATTAGTATTGCTTATCAATAAAGGCTATAAATAAGTACTTTAAATAAAGAGAAGCCTAGCCATAACGTCCGGTAATATAATCTTCAGTTGCCTTTTGTGCTGGATTGGTAAATATCTGATCAGTCGTACCCATCTCTACCATGTCGCCCAGATACATATAAGCGGTATAGTCGGAAACACGTGCTGCCTGCTGCATGTTATGAGTCACAATCGCAATGGTATAATCATTTTTTAAATCAGTAATTAAATCCTCAATCGCCCCTGTCGATATCGGATCTAATGCTGAGGTTGGCTCGTCCAATAACAAAACTTCAGGCTTGGTTGCCACGCCGCGAGCAATACAAAGCCGTTGTTGTTGACCGCCTGATAATGATAATCCTGAAGCTTTTAGCTTGTCTTTCACCTCAAGCCATAACGCTGCTTTTTTAAGCGCCCATTCAACACGCTCATCCATCTCAGCTTTGCTCAGCTTTTCGTATAGACGCACGCCAAACGCTACGTTGTCGTATATCGACATCGGAAACGGTGTAGGTTTTTGAAACACCATGCCGACCCGTGCACGTAGCAAGTTGACATCCATCTCTTTTGCCAAAATATTATGACCGTCTAAAGTCACCTTACCTTCAGCATGCATACTGGGATATAAGTCATACATACGATTAAAGGTGCGCAGCAGGGTTGATTTACCACAGCCTGAGGGACCAATAAATGCCGTGACTTTTTTCTCTGGTATGTCAATATTGATATTTCTTAACGCTTTAAAATTACCATAATAAAAGTTTAAATCACGAATGGTCATTTTGGCAGGTGGCATATCTTCAGGGATATCCGCTACCGTTTGCTGGGTTAAAAAATCACTATCAGGCTGCTGCCATGATGTACTAGTAGAAATAGGCTGCCCTAATAAACCGCGTGTGGTGATGTCTTTACTCATGGTTTTCTTAACTGCTTTTCTTTTTTTAACATCTGTCATGATCGTCTTCCATTTTTTAAAATTGGGTCATCAATGTGTATAAAATCAGTTTTGTAGATAAATTTAGGGTAGGCAGGTTTAGAGAACCGTTTAATAATTAACTATCGGGTGTGGTCTTTGCCACCAACATAGCGGGCAATAATATTAACAATCAATACCGTAGCAGTAATAATTAATGCCGCTGCCCATGCCAGTGCATGCCAGTTTTCATAAGGGCTCATGGCGAATTGGTAAATGGTATTGGGCAAGTTTGCGAGCGGTTGACCCATATCGGTACTGAAGTATTGGTTGTTTAATGCAGTAAATAGCAAGGGTGCTGTCTCACCGGTAATACGCGCAAATGCCAATAGTACGCCAGTGACCAACCCCGCTTTTGCGGCTTTTAAAGTAACGGTGCTAATCAGCTTCCACTTTGGCGTACCTAGCGCATAAGCCGCTTCACGTAAGGTATTGGGCACAAGGTTGAGCATATTTTCAGTGGTGCGCACGACGATGGGTATCACAATCAAAGCAAGGGCAATGGCACCTGCCCATCCTGAAAAACTTTGACCTTTCACCATCAAGGCGTAGACGAACAGACCAATCACGATAGACGGCGCAGACAGTAAAATGTCATTTAAAAAACGGGTAACTTTACCCAATACGCTGCCATGTGAGAACTCTGCCAAATAAATACCCGCCATCATGCCTATCGGTGTTCCAAGAACTAAGCCTGACCCCGCCAACATCACTGAACCCACAATGGCATTGCGCAGACCACCTTCACCCATGGGCGGCGGCGTATCTGCCGTGAATACAGGCATCTCAATCAGCCCTTGAAACCCTTCAATAAACAGCGTCATCAAAATCCAAGTCAGCCAAAACAAACCAAAGGCAATCGCTGAAATAGCAAAACCAAGTCCCATTCGATTGATAAACTGGCGCTTACGATACAAACGCTTGTTATAGCGATCCTCGAAACGCACATCAAGCGCACTCGTTTGGGTGGCGTCAGGGGTGATTAATGCTGAAGTCATCGGGCGTTTTTCCTCTGTTCAAGGTGTTATAATTTTTTTCAAATAGCTATTAAATATAAGAGTCTTTCAAATAACAGTCGCATTGTTATTGATTAAAAACGCTGATTAAAACGTTCATTACAGACCAGATTTTTGGTTCATTCGCATCAGCATTAATTTAGAGAGAGATAAGACGACAAAGGTAATCACAAACAGAATCAAGCCCAAATGCAATAGTGAGGCTAAATGTAACTCACTGGACGCCTCGGCAAACTCATTGGCAAGTGCTGAGGTAATCGTCACACCAGAGGTGAATAAACTGGGGCTGATATTAAAAGCATTACCAATTAAAAAGGTTACCGCCATGGTCTCGCCCAATGCCCGACCGAGCCCTAGAATCACGCCACCGACCACACCAGCTTTGGTATACGGTAAGATGATTTTGAACATCACCTCCCACGTCGTCGCACCCATGCCATAGGCGGATTCTTTTAACAAATCAGGCACTACAGAAAACACATCACGCATGGTAGCGGCGATAAAGGGAATAATCATAATCGCCAACACCAAAGAGGCGGTGAACATGCCAAGCCCCATCGGTGCGCCCTTAAAAAATTGTCCGATAAGTGGTAACGGACCGATGTTTTCAATGAGCCATGGTTGAATATGCTCGCTAAAATAAGGCGCAAATACGAACAATCCCCACATACCATAGATAATGGACGGGATTCCTGCCAATAGCTCAATGGCAATTCCCAATGGCTTTTTTAAAAAATTGGGGCATAACTCGGTTAAAAAAATAGCAATGCCAAAGCTGACTGGCACTGCAATAGCAATAGCAATCACGGAGGTAACAATCGTCCCATAAATGGGTGCAAGAGCTCCATATTTATCATTCACAGTGTCCCAGTTATTACTGGTATAAAACCCCAATCCAAACTCGGTGATACTTGGCCATGCTCCTACGATTAAGGAGAGCAAGATGCCGCCAAGCGACAGCAGCACTAAGATTGCAAATGCTTTGGTCGCATTGACAAAAATAGCATCGTAGCGTTTTTGTTTTGCCAATTGGCGGGTTAAGTCTGTCATAAAAGCCTCAATAATCTGATAAGTCTGCTTTGAAAATGAGAATTGAGGGGGTTAATTGGTTTGAGATTGAGGCGTTTGAGATTGAGAATAAACCGGCTTGCCTTCACTATCGACAACTTCATTCCACTGGGCTTTGAACAAAGCAACGGCACTATCAGAGAAAGGCACGTAATCTAGCGCCAGTGCGTCCTCATCACCTTTAGCATATGCCCAGTCAAAAAATGCCAACACTCCAGCGACTTGTTTGGCGTCTTGTGGCTGCTTATGTACTAAAATAAAAGTAGCCGCTGCAATAGGCCAAGCTTGAGCTGTTTCAGAGTTGGTAATCACTTTATAAAACCCTTTGTACTGCGACCAATCAATGTCGCCAGCGGCAGCAAAAGTTTGGGCAGATGGCTGAACCACATTACCTGCCGCGTTTTTCAGAGCAACGTGAGCCATACCATTTTGCTTAGCATAAGCATATTCGACATAACCAATGGAGTTTTTCATCCGATTCACGTAACTTGAAACCCCTTCATTGCCCTTACCGCCTGCACCAGTCGCTGAAGTTGGCCATTTCACGGTTTTATCGACACCGACGCTTGATTTCCAATCATTTGAGACTTTTGCCAGATAATCGGTGAAGTTAAATGTGGTGCCAGAACCGTCTGAACGGAACACAGTGGTTATTGCAACGTCAGGCAATGCAAGTGTTGGATTCAGAGCAGCGATAGCTGGATCATTCCACTTGCTGATTTTACCCAAATAAATATCTGCCAGCGTTTTGCCATCAAGTTGTAACTGACCGGGTTTAATACCGTCGATATTTACGATAGGAACCACACCGCCGATGACACTTGGGAACTGAATCAGACCAGCTTCCTCTAATTCTTCTGGAGTCATTGGAGCGTCAGATGCACCAAAATCAACAGTTTTTGCCACGATTTGTTTGATACCGCCTGACGAGCCGATGGACTGATAATTTACTTGGCCGCCTGTGGCTTTATGATAAGCATCTGACCATTTCGCATAAATAGGCTGAGGGAAAGAGGCACCAGCCCCGGTAATGTTCATGGATATATTTTCATCTGAGGTAACATTAGAGTCGCTGCTAGAAGCCGCTGACATGGCAGGATTATTGGTTTTATCGCCATTGCTAGTGGTTTGATTGCACGCTGCTAAAGTTAAGATGCTAGCGACTGCGACAGCCATGAATGAATAACGCATTATGTCTCCTAAAGGTGGTCAGATTTGAATGTGAGGTATTTATCAATAATAATGTCGATATTAATGTTTTCACCGCTACGATTTTTGCTGCCATGTTGCTCTGTGGTTAATGAGCATATTGTGACCAGCAAATATGACAGTTTGATGAAATAAGTCATTTTTGTGAAAAAAGTAGAAGCCTGAAAATATATGGGTTTATATTCAGACGCTTGGTAGCGCTATGTCGACACTTTAGTTTTTAATTAAAAGATAGATGTCATCAAACCGTCACAATTAAGACGTTTAATAAGCAGATATTGGCAAGTGCTTAATCCTTTTTTTGTTCCCTGATTTTTTATCTTTTTTACTTTTTATTATGATAAATGAGAGCGCGGTATGCAGAACGAGCAGATTTTGATTGTTGAAGATGAGCCTGCCATTCGTGAGATGGTGGTCATGACGTTAGAGATGGCGGGTTTTAAGAGTTTACAGGCAGCTGATGTTCTAGTGGCGCATCAGCAAGTGGTTGATTACCGTCCGGCGCTGATTTTGCTAGATTGGATGCTGCCAGGGAAAAAAAGTGGTATTGATTTTTGCCGCATGCTCAAAAATGATGAGATGCTTTGTGAGATACCAGTCATTATGCTGACTGCAAAAAGTGAAGAGGATAGTAAGGTTCACGGTCTTGATGCTGGGGCTGATGACTATATGACAAAACCTTTTTCAACTCGTGAGTTAATCTCAAGAATCAAGGCGGTACTACGTCGTACTAGTGCACTCAATAGCGATAAGCCTATCAAAATCGGTCAGCTTAGCCTCGATAATAAAAGTCAGCGCGTCACTGCCAATGATAAAATCATCGACTTAGGTCCAACAGAATACCGTCTATTAGCATTTTTTATGAGCCATCCGGAACGTGCCTATACACGTACGCAACTACTAGATCAAGTCTGGGGAGGGAATGTTTATATCGAAGATCGGACGATTGATGTACATATTCGGCGATTACGCAAATTACTGCAACCTTACGGCTGTAATACCTTAATCCAAACGGTTCGCGGTACTGGCTATCGATTTTCTAGTCGGGTTGAATAACGGCAATCTAATATTAAAAAACAGTCAATACATGACAATATAGTAAATAGCGTTAACAACAACGGATGAGTATGAAAACGAGTATAGAAAAAATCCAAAAGAACAACAAACAGAAATACAAACAATATGTCTCTCAGCAAAATACAACGGAGCAACTTGAGAAAATCAGAAGCGCTTTACGAGCACTACGAGATGCAGTCATCTTGCTCAACGATAATGATGGTTTGGAGTGGTGGAATCAGGCTGCCGAAGACTTATTATTGTTACGCTCAGAAGATCATGGCAAAAGCATTTTTGAGTTTATTGATATTCCTGAATTCAAACAATACTATCAGACGTCGCCAATACCCAATGATGGCGTCCATATTACGTCATGGCGGGATACCAACCGTTATTTAAAGTGCGAGCTCACACCTTTTGGCGATGAAAAGTTATTGATTATTTATGACGTGACGCGTCTACAACATTTAGAACAAATGCGCCGTGATTTTGTAGCGAACGTCTCTCACGAGCTACGAACGCCATTAACGGTACTGATGGGATATCTGGAAAACTTCTCAGATCAGCCAGATATGCCGCCGCATTGGCGACGTGGCTTTGAGTTAATGACTCAGCAGACCGTTCGCATGAATAGAGTGGTGAATGATTTATTGCTGCTATCTCGTATTGAAATCGAAGAGACGCATGAGTTACATTATATTGATATGACCAAGCTGCTTACCCACATCTATGATGATGCGCAGGCTTATAACCAAGAGTATGAGCATACGATTCATTTGCAGATTGACACCTATGATGGTCTGTATGGATCAGAGATGTATTTGAATAGTGCATTGTCCAATCTAGTCATTAATGCCATCAAATATACTCCAAAGTATGGCAACATCGTTATAAGTTGGTCAAAAACCTCTACCGGCTGTTTATTCGAAGTTATAGATAATGGCCTTGGCATTGCTCCAGAGCATGTGACGCGTTTGACTGAGCGCTTTTATCGAGTTGACAGTGGTCGCAGCCGCGCCACAGGCGGTACAGGGTTGGGGTTAGCAATTGTGAAACATGTCTTATATCAGTATGAGACGACATTGAAAATTGAGTCAACAGAAGGTATAGGCTCGACATTTAGTGCGGTGTTCCCCACTGCGCATATTCGATCTGTCGCTACGAATTAATGTGGCTGTTACCACAATGTTTTTAATGTATCACAACGTTCTGTTTTACTAACGCAGTAATGCATAAGCAAAATCTTATAAAGCAAATATAGGTATTTACGTCGACGTATTTTTAATTTCTTTAGACACCACTGCAATCAACTGCCGTGAGCACTTAGCGGTTTTTTGAATGTCCGAATAGCTATGACCGGATTTCAGAAGACTGGCGATAATCTTTCGCTTCTCAATATCCATCCGGCGACCTACGTATTTGCCTTCCGCCTTGGCACGAGCGATACCTTGCATCTGACGGTGACGTCTGTCTTCATAGTCTTTTCTGGCAATGGCCGCTAACATATCCAAAAGCATGGCATTGATGGCTTGCAGCATACTGCTCATAAACTCAGTGCTGCCCTCAGATTGGAACGCCATATAAGACGTTGGCAACTCTTTGGAGACTACCGACAGCTTCTTTTCTGATAGCAACCGCTTTAAGGTGTCCCAATCCGCTGGATTTAAGCGAGCTAGGCGGTCTATTTGCTCGACTAGGATAATATCACCCTCATGCGCATCCTCAATCAATTGCATCAGCTGTGGACGTACCAGAGTTGCTCCTGATTCATTTTCCACATAGAAAGATGAAATCTTATGATCATGCTCTTTGGCAAACTGTACTAACTCTGCTTTTGCACGTTTGGCATCTTGTTCTTTGGTTGAGGCTCTTAAATACGCTCGAATAAACATAACCATCCTAATAAGTCTAATATAAGTGGTTCTATTATATCAGTCTTATTAAGATGGTCTATAAATAAGTTTATGAGAGGTTAGGGGTAGTCTCTATGGGGTATACTCTTGTGTATAGAAGCAATATCGTTAGGTATGTTAAATAATTTCTTTTTTCTATATACCTATATGCTTTCAACACATGTAATCTAAGTCGTGATTTTATATCATCCTTAACCCTTAAAGGAAAAGAAGTTTTTCTATTAAGGGTTAATTGATACTTTGTTTAAAGCTGCAAGCTCCCTTTCTTTTTTTAAACGACTTTTATTAGAAAGGCCTGATGGATGATCGACAAATTCAGATAAGTATATTTTTTGGATAACATCGTTTCCTACTAAATATTGCCAGTCATCAGCAACTATAAAGTTGACTTGGGACAAAGTTATAAGTTTTTCAGCTAAACATGAGCTCATAAGATAACAGCAAGTTCCATAAATAAAACCCTCGCTTTTAATAGTTTTACTAAACTTCTGACCACCTACTACAGTGATGTTTTTGATACTCTTAACAATTTTATCTTTAGAAACATCAATCTGACCACCAAGAATATAAAGTGATGTTGGATCTAATTCAGTAGCTTGAAAAGTACGAATAAATGTCTCAAATCTTTCATCTAAAATAACATCATCTTCTAAAATACATGCCCAATCTATATTTTTATCCAATATATCTTGGTAAGCTTTAAGGTGGCTTAAAGTACATCCAATCTCGCCAGGGGTTACTGAGAAGCCTCTATTAAGAATTCCTCCTCTACTTTTATCTCTAGTTATTTTTATGAAATCTTCTGATAACTCCCTTCCATAAATAGCATCAATAAAAATAAATTTCAAACCAAGGTTTTCTAGGGATTTACTAATCGCCTGTCTCCTTTCTATATCCTGCTTTAATGAAATTATATATATATGCAACATAATTACTTATCCCAAATAAATGTTTTTTCCATAATTCATAATATGCCGTACTTTTACCATAGCTATTATCAAGAATAGAGGATGGAGTATCTACTAAACAAGATAAGCTATGGCCATGCAAACACAAGGTTATCACCTTTTCATAACTTGAAAACTGAACCGCCCCGACTTTATCGGAGGCTGATTAACTTGAGTCAGGCAGCGATGCCTAACAGACTAAGATTATCATAATACCGCTTTTCAAACTCAAAGGGTGACACATATCCAATCGTGCTATGCAGCCGTGTTTTGTTAAACCAGTCCACCCATTCAAGGGTTGCCAGTTCAATATCGTTCACACCAGTCCAGTTCTGCTTTAAATAATAAATCACCTCAGACTCATAAAGGCCATTAACCGTTTCGGCTAATGCATTGTCATAGGAGTCACCCGTTGTGCCCACAGAGGCAATAATACCAGAGTCACTCATTTTATCAGTGTAGCGAATGGATAAATACTGAACCCCTCTATTGCTATGATGAATGACGTCTTTAGGCTTATCTCTATCTGAGCTATGCCGGAGAGACTGTAGAACCAAACTTGGTAAACTAAGAGGACAGACTCTGATAAAGTCTAAAAGTCATCGGTGGTGATATGACTATTGAGACTCCACAATATACTTACTCCTACGATAGCGATCAGAATAACTTAGGTTTTTAATGCTAACTGTAGTGGCGTACTAAATTTGGATAATGTTTAAGAGAAGAGGTGCTGCACACAAAAAAGCCTGACAACCTAATGATCTGAACCTCATTGAAAAGAAATGAGCTCAAGCAAATTTTCTATGCCAAGGCTGGATGCAAAATGACTTATCTAAATTATTTTATGATATTTGCCCTAGCCATAACAATATTATTTTGAACTGACTATAATTTGATATGATGGGGAATATAAAATAATGCGAAATAACTCTCAAGTGAAGATTTGAATTTAGAAGTATTGATACTATCGCCAGCGTTTGATTACATTTACCTGAATACCAAGAGCAGGATGAAATATGAACCAATTTGTGAAGCTAAGAAAAACTTTCTTTAAAAATAATAGTGCCTATGATTTCACACCGGTTTTGATCAAAAATGTAATGAGTGTTGAAAATCAATTAAAAATAATTGAAGAAAATTTTTTGAGTAGATTTGATAATATTAATGAAATCAATAAAGGTAATGAACTCGATGAAAGCAAGCTTAAAGAACTTTTATCTTATTTGGGAGAAAACCCTTACACTGATAGATTCACAATAGACACAATTCTTAAGGAGTATAGTGCCTATCCAAAAGAAAAAATTGAAAGTCTTATTGGGAAAGAACTTGAAAATACAGATAACAATAAAGACAAAATATATCATTTGTTAGATCTAAACTTAGAAATAAATTCTGATATATTATCACTAGATTCTACTGTAGGAATGATTGAAAAATACAAGGATGACTTTGATATTATCACTTTATTATTTGAGTCTTTAAAGCAGTTTAACTTGAAGGCATCGAAAGAATATTTATACAATCAAATAAAAATAGATTATCCTACAACGATAAAAATTCAAATACTAGCTCTGCTGGATCATTTTTATTCAATTGATAATTTAGATTTAACCTTAATAAGAGATGAGATTAGGGTTAAAGGTAGTCTTATCTTTGTCAACGATTATATTAAATTTTTAAAAGGTAAGCATCAACGAGAAAAAAATGGTGTTGTTATTTTACAATCTATGTTCTATGGAGATTTTGAAGATAGTGGTAAAGGAAATAATGGAGGTCTTGCAATTCTTTTAAAAATTTTGGGTAGTGAGGTATCCTTTGATGAAAGAATTGACCGAGTTATAACAATAACCATAAGTGATGTCAGTGAGAAACCATTTATGGTTAATTATCAAGACAATCATTTATTTGTTCGACTGCCTGCGTACCTCAATAGAGCAGTGAGGGATCCGTTTTTAAAAAGAGAACTATTTACTAAACGTTACATTAAAAATTATCTTGAAAAGCTAGATACTCAGCCCGATTTATTCCATGTCCGATATCTAGATAATGCATCTGTTGCGGTTGCAAAATTAAGTAAAGAATTAAATAAAAAGTTAGTCTTAACATTAGCACCCGATCCACATCGTAATATGATTGATGAAGAAGGTGTATTAAAAAAATTTTCTTTTGACGAAATTCAAATCTTAGCAAATAAGATAGCAATCGGTGATAACTTAATTTTTGAAAGTGATAAAGTTTTAGGCATTGGTGCTGGAAAAGTAAACAAAGAACTACACTTATACTTTCCACAATTCACGCATTATAATATCAAGGACAAAGTTAAAATGATTGCAGAAGGTATTAAGACAGACGAAGATATGTTTAAAGATAAAGAAGATGTCGACGTATGCAACCTTAGCGAATTGATTGGAATCCATCCAAGTTTCTGCGATAAACCTATCATCTTAAATGTTGGTAGACTTGCAAAGATAAAAGGACAAGTTAATTTATTTAAAGCATGGTCAAATTCTAAATTAAATAAAAATTATAATTTGTTGATTATTGGTGGGGATTTAGAAAACCCTAATAAAGATGAAAAAGAAATTATTGATTTTTTTAATCAAGAAATAAAGGATCGACCTGAATTAAAAGATAAGTTCTACCACAAAGGTGCACTACATAACGATAAAATAAAGTTAATAGAAAAAAGCATCAAGAAAAAGACGTTTGACTTTCCGCATATTTACCTTGCATCAAGTATTAAAGAAGAATTTGGGATCGCAATCTTAGAAGCAATGTCTCGAGGTTTTCTCATTATCGCACCAATTAAAGGTGGCGTAAAAAGTTATATTAGAAATAGAGAAAACGGATTTTTAATTGATACTTCTAGCTCTAAAACGATTGCGAGAGCAACAGAAAAAATTCTCTATAATTCTGATATAAGCACAAAAGAATTTAGAGAAATTCAAAAATTAGGTAAAGGTACAATCGAAAAAGAATTCTCAATTGATAAAATTGCTAAAACTTTTACTGATACCTATCTTTCAGTACTAGGAGATAAAGAAAATGAAGTATAGTTCTATATTTTTTATTAGTCCACCATTTTATTCTCATTTCAATCCATTGTTAAACTTAGCAAAAAGTTTTAATAAATTAGGTGTCAAAATTTATATGGGTTGCAGCATAGAATTTAAAGATCAAGTTGAGGGTGAAGGAATAGAATTTTATGAAATTGATATTAGTGCAAATAAAAATACTCAAAAGGCAGAGAGTACAGATCAACCAGATTCTGAAAAAGAACGCTTAGAAGAGTTTTTTGAATCAACTAAAAAAGGAGCGGTTGAGACGTTAATAACTCAATCAAGACACCGTAAAGCAGATATGCTTTATGATCCACATAAATTAATCGATGATATCCAGAGGATTGATGAAACGTTTAACGTTGATTTATATGTTGTAGATATTTTATCTTACAGCGTCACTTTAGCACTCTATTCATTAGATTTAGATTTTATAACCTTTTGTCCACCACATCCTTACACAATTCCAGATGAAGGAATGAATTATGGAATACCTAAACACTGGCCTTCTGCTATAAAGCTAGAAGAAAGCGATTTAGACAGATTAAGAGCTGA
The DNA here is from genome assembly GCF_014119005.1 of Psychrobacter sp. GP33. Taxonomy (GTDB): domain Bacteria; phylum Pseudomonadota; class Gammaproteobacteria; order Pseudomonadales; family Moraxellaceae; genus Psychrobacter. Next base: position 22,038 of record NZ_JACGYX010000010.1, read on the forward strand.
GTCAAAAGCCACACAAAAAGAATTTACAGAAGTTTTTAACAAGATTGTTTCTGAAAAGAATTTGGCTCACCCGATTGATAATACATTTAGTTTAGTTTCTGATATTGCGGTTATTTACAACTACTTTGATTTTAATAATCAGGAAGAATTAGAAACCATGCCTTATAAAATTTATGCAGGGCATAGTTTTAAAGGACGCAATTTAGACAATGATTGGAAAAATATTGTAGATAATGATCAAAAGAAGATACTTATTACACTAGGAACCTTTTTATCCAATCGTAAAGACGTTTTAGATAAACTAATTAAGTCAGCAAGAAAACAGTATCCAGAAGCAATTATTATTGTTTCTGCTGGAGCAAACGCAAAAGCCTTAGAAAAACACAGTTCAGATAAAACAATCATATCTGATTTTATACCTCAAATTGCCTTAATGCCATGGATTGATTTAGTTATATTCCATGGTGGTTGCAATACTTTAACCGAGGCGATGTATTATGGAAAGGAAATGATTATCTTGCCGTTTTCAAGTGACCAATTCAATATAGCTTATGATATTGAACAAAAAGAATTAGGTGCAACCCTAGATCCTAATAATTTTGATCATCACGATATGGTGTCTGCTTTTAAACAGGTAGAACAAGTTTCAAAAGATAAGCTCAAATATTACAGTGAGATTAGCCAAAGTAGAGGCAGTGACTTTGCAGCAAAAACAGTATTAGGGCTAAAATAATATTTTACAGAGCATGTTAATTGTGACAGATTATAAATACCATAAAGAGAAGGCGAGAGACAAGCTTAGCGACCCTTCAGTAACTGATCTACGCTGTAAACCCCGTAGAAAATAACTTGGGAGATTTTAAGCATACCGCTTAATAATAATCTATGCTATCGATTTAGTAATCATGCAATCCGTATCTAACATAAGTAGTTCGATGCCTGTATAGCGCACCGAACATATACTGATAACTCATTGAGTGAATATACTACTTTGAAAATGGGTTTAGAGACTGAATAGGGATCAGTCCTAAAAAGGCAGCAGCCTGAGACGCTTTAGTAAAGTTTTTATCGTGCATGAGGGACAGCATGTCTCGAGACAATAACACCGACGCCGTTACTCGTTTGTAGCAGATCTTGATCTTGCTTATTCTTGGACACGCAACATGTCATGCCTACCGTGTCCTTAATTCGTTGAACGAAGACCTTGATCCGCAGAGTGAAGAACGTGAAGAGCGCGAAACCGATTGAGCAAGACCACTGCCGTCTCACGCCTATTATGGCGGCGGTCATTGGCTTAAACGCAGGCCTAGGGTCAGGATACTAAACTTGTCTGGTCACGGATACCGATTGGTTGACCAATTCCATGGATCCGAACGCGGTTAAGAACGCGACGCTGGACGCGTCAGATCCAACACCGATGCGAGCCATCGTGTCGGCATCTGCCATGCCGGTCGGATCAATGAGATGCCAGCTCCCCGCGAGATAGACCTCGGCCACGGCATGAAAGTCCTGTGGCGTTACATCGGGTGCATAAACACTCACGAACCTGGCCGGTATCGACGACGCGCGCGCTAGTGTCACGAGAACATGCGCGAAGTCGCGGCATACGCCCTGACGTTGAACAAAGGTATCGAGTGCGGTAGTTTGTACGTTGCTCGATCCAGGCACATAGCTAAACCTCGACTCGATCCAATCACGCATCGCCGTAACCCTTGCGCCACCTGCAAGATTGCCAAACTCGGCGTCCACGAAGGCTTGGAACTGGTCTGACGGGCAATAGCGAGACGGCATCAAATGCTTGATCGTCTCTCCGGGCAAAAGATGGAGGGGCGCTTGAGGCAGTGCCGATATATCCAAGGCAGGACGGTCAACGGCAATTTCTGCGATGTAAGTGCAGCTAAAATCCCCTTCGGCTCGGATCCAAATCCGCTCTCCTATGTCATCATCGGCGGCGACCCGTGAAAAATACGCAACGTCTGATGTCCAAATCTCGGCAGATCGAAGCCGCTGATCCACAAGATCGGCGGCTTCGATCTGAAGCAAAAGATCCATCGGTGCGGAGAGCCGATAATGGAGTTTGACATTAAGTTTCAGGATCATATTCGAACTCTCTAAGGGTATTGATCTGGCGGGCTGACGATCGCGTAGGACTTTCTGAACGGCGCGAGGCGACACCTAAGCCGCGCAGGTCTATCGAAACCGGGATCTTTTGCAATGAACCGCCCCGACTATATCAGAGACTGGTTTACTTGAATCAGGCAGTAATGTCTGACAGGGTTAAATTATCATAATACCGCTTTTCAAATTCAAAAGGTGAGACATAACCAATTGCACTATGCAGTCGGGCTTTATTAAACCTGAGAAGCGTTAAAAATCGATTAATTATCGATTTAGCTTCGCAAGACAAGAGCTGTGCTCGCAGTGCCACCCATTCAAGGGTTGCCAGTTCAACATCGTTCACCACATGCCACTACTCTTTTAGGTACTAAATCACCTCAGACTTATATAGCCCGTTGACGGTTTCAGCCAAGGCATTATTGTATGAATCGCCTGTTGTGCCAACGAAAGTAATCACGCCGCAATCAGCCATTTTATTCGTATAGCGCATGGATAGATACTGAACGCTGCGATCGCTATGATGAATCACTTCTTTGGGCTTGTTTCTGTCTGCTAGCGCTTGATTTAACGCTGCCATTGTTTCCATAACAAATAATTATGACAAACAACCTATACTGATCGGTTATCTGAAAACGCTAGCTACTTAACATGTAGTGGCTATCAAGATATAACTCATCTACATGACCAAATGTTCACACCTTTTAAAAGTAGAGAGACTTTAAATTACTAGACTATTACAAAAAACTGAATCCTCATTTAGACAGATTCTATATTCTAATTAAGTAAAAAATGGTTCTGATAAAGTGTTTAAAATAATCGCTCAGCGCTATCGTAACCGTCGTTTGTATCATCAGCCATTTACTTTTTATTTCAGTCTAAAACCAATTTAAGAAGGTATCTCAATGGAAAAGCTAGAATCACACCGCGTATTATTTTGTATAGGTATTAACCAAAACTTTATGGATGCTCCGATAGAAGAGATGAAGCAAGTTTGGCAGGCATTTAGCCAAATGATACAGAACATTCACGAATTACCGGGGTTAAACATTCTAGGTATTATGGATGACGACCGTCTACAAGTAGGCGCCGTCTCAACCGCGCCTTGGATGGCTTATATCATGGCTGACGTACCAGATATCGAAACCATTATCGCCGCTTGTAACTTCTTTAGAACGGTTCCTGTTGGTGACGGCACTTATAAATTATGGAAATATTGTAAGATTGAAGCCCGTATCGGTAGAGAATTGGTTGTTCCTGAATAGTTCACTTGTGAAGAGAAAGTTATTAAAAGAGAGCCATAATGAAAGATGTCATTGTAATCACTGGTGCTGCACAAGGCTTAGGTGAATATATCGCCAAAGCGCTTATCAGTAACGGTTTTCGCGTAGCAATAACCGATGTTAATGAGCAAAAGGCAATCGAGACAGCCAGGAAACTCGATCCTGATAGTGATACTGCGGTTGGGTTTAAGTTAGATGTGACCAAAAAACAGGATTTTGAGCAAGTATTATTGAATGTCGAAGCGCATTTTGGACAAGTGAACGGTCTTGTTAACAACGCAGCGCTTACTTTAATGACGCCTGTAATGGAGGTATCTGCCGAGGAGTTCGATAAGGTTATCAACGTTAACCTGCGCGGTACGTTATTTGGTTGCCAAGTATTTGGCGCTTATCTTGCAGAAAAAGGTTACGGTCGTATTGTTAATATGGCGTCATTAGCAGGTCAAAACGGCGGTGCGGCAGCCAGTGTCCATTATGCTTCGAGCAAAGGTGGCATTCTGACCATGACCAAGGTGTTTGCGAGCAATTTAGCAGCAAATGGCGTTACCGTGAATGCAGTTGCCCCTGGTCCTATAGATTTACCAATTGTATATGAGCTGGTTCCGCCTGATAAACTGCAACATTTATTAGAAAATATTATCCCTGTAAAAGCCTTGGGTAGTCCCAGTTTTATTGGAAATATTGTCGCTCAGTTACTGCAACGTGATGCGTTTGGGGTGACGGGGTCAACGTGGGATATGAATGGTGGATTATTTATGCGTTAACAATGACTGATACAACTCTAATTTATTGGTAGTGCGGGACGGGAAATTTTAATGATGACTTTTAAGTAAAGGTACTAGTTATATACTACGGTTTTTGCGTTTCGTATACCATGCTCCAGTGAGGCTAGCTATCAAAACCAATAATTTAGCTAATAGTTTACCTAAAATAAACTGATGCCGTAAAACCACTTTAACCACCCTATCGTTAACCTATACCCCAGCAGAAACAGTGAAAACCGACTTCTTCTATCCAAAATCATTTGTCATAACGTTTGTTATGGGAGTACGTTCGGTGCGCTATGCAAGCTTCAAAATATCGGCTAATTGTCTTGCTTACTAAGACTTAAGGTGGTGTTCTAAAAAGTATGCTGGTGTCAGAAAATGTATAGTATTTATATTTTAATAGGGTTGGTGGCAATAAACATGTAATACTGTTATTCGGTTTTTATAAAGCAGGATTTCAGGATGAAAAGCAGTATTACCGCCATTGGAACCGCAGTCCCGCAGCATAAATTTACGCAAAGTGAAGCCGCAGAGCTCATTGCAGAACGGTTGCACTTGATTCCCGCAAAAAAAAGACTGCTTAGATTTATTTATAATGCGACGGGTATTGAATCGCGGCATAGTGTGCTCAGCGATATGGGGCATCTCTCAAATTCCAGAAGTGACGTATCATCACCTGATTTAACCACAGCAGGACGGATGGAGCTTTATAAAGAGCATGCGCTGCCGTTAGCCGTTTCTGCTATCAAGCAATGTATGGAGCAGTCGAATGCCACATTCGCCGATATCACACATGTTATTACAGTCAGTTGTACAGGCATGTATGCGCCCGGCTTAGATATTGAAATTGTGCAGCAATTAAAGTTACGCACCGATGCCAAACGCACGGCAATCAATTTTATGGGATGTTACGGTGCCTTTAACGCGTTGAAGGTGGCAGATGATGCCTGTCGCGCGAATAAAGACGCTGTTGTTTTAGTTGTGAGTGTTGAACTTTGCAGTCTGCATTTTCAAAATGATGATGATTTGGATCATCTAGTTTCAAATGCTATTTTTGCAGACGGTGCAGCAGCGGCATTGATTCAGCCTATGGCTGAGAATCGGAAGAGCCTATCGATCGAGGCCTTCAATTGTGATTTATTACCACAGACCAGCGAAGATATGGCATGGCATATAGGAGATTCAGGGTTTGATATTGTTTTAAAATCCTATGTTCCAGAAGTGATTGAGTCAGGGATTGCGGAGTTTATGGAGAAACTATTGAGACAGGAAGCGATCACCGATGTTAATCACTATGCAATTCATCCAGGCGGCATGAAAATACTGCAAGCTTGTGAAACAGCGTTGAATATTACAAAAGACAAAAACAAGCATGCTTATCATGTGATGCGTGACTATGGAAATATGTCATCAGCCACCATCTTGTTTGTTTTGAAAGAATTGATGGCTAATTTGACGGTTAAGAATCATCAAGAAACTATTTTTAGTTGCGCTTTTGGACCTGGATTAACCTTAGAATCAATGTTACTTAAGATAAACCAGCCGAATTAAACATAATCAAGCTTTTTGAGTACAAGGTTCACCAGCTTAGGTGATCGTTTCAGTAGAGGAAGAGCCGATTGACCCACCTTTGGTTGCAGTAATGCGGCGTTAAATACGTTGCCTAATAGTACTTTTGTTTTGATCGATTTCGAATAGTTGATACGATAGAGCTCAGGTTGTTGTTTTAAGTAAAACTGTACCGCTTGAATAGCGCTATCAACACTATGCGCAAATCCAGAGCCAATCGCAGGGTAAAGCGACGCTATTGCATCCCCTATCCAGTAGCTGTTAGGCCAGTTAGGCGGGGTTTTTTGAGTGAATGCAGGTGCGCGACCAGACATAATATCGATAGCACTAAGATCAAGTGGGTTGAATAGCTTTTTAAGCACAGGATGAGATTGTGTCAGATGCTGAAAGTATTCATTCGGCGAAGTTGCAGCATCAACCGCTTCTCGTTTTGCCAAACAGGAACAGTTACTTATTGTCTCGCTGATTGGAACAATTCCCAAATAGGCTTTATCCAGACTGAACATCTTAAGACTATGATCATTTTCGGTATGGGAAAAATGCAATTTGAAACCAAAATAAGGCAGAGTGATTTTTTTACTGTCTGTGTTGTTGCTAAGTTTACCCGTTGCAAAAAAAGCACTTTTAGCCTCAATGATTTCACCTGTGGATAATTTAAAGTAAAATGGCGTTCTCTCAGTGGCGGGTGTTGTGTGTTCTAGATAAGTGTTTTCACGTATGCGTCCACCAAGTCTGCGTGCTCGTGCAGCTAACTTTAGCTCAACATCACTTCTTGATATGGCAGCAGAGGGCTTGGTGAAGTGAATATCTAATTGACTAGTTCCAGCATAAAATGTGGCATGAGGAATGGGGATAAAAGGATCGACATCCCAAAGCTGTAGTTGCTGTGCCGCAATCGGCGCTAAGAATTCGCCACACATTTTAGGTGTGCCGATGGTTGAGCCTTCGATTAATAGCGCCGCTATACCTTGATCCAGCAATGCATTTAGGCACGATAGTCCCGCAACGCCACCACCGATAATGACTACTTCTTCTTCCAAATGATAACCCTCCAACGAAATGGGAAACACCATTTAACTTGGTAATGTTTCATTCCTGCTTGTTCTAACAGGGTAATTAATTCTTGACGGATAAAGCCGCGTTTGATGGAGATAAGTCCATCATAGGTGATGAGCCTATTGCGAAATAAGATTGGACTGAAAAGATAATAAAACCAATAGGCAATAGGGTTGCGGTGCAAATCATTAATGATGACTTTGTCTTTTGTGGTGCGTAATGCTTGTTTGAAAAAGGCAATAATTTCTTCGTTGCTCATGTGGTGGCAAACCATTGTTGCCAAAATGATATCAACACTATTTTCATCAAATGTTAATTTAGGCTCAGCCATTTTCTCAAATTTCACATTTGAGGTATCCGATGTAAATACGGACTTCTCATGATCAGCCATATCAATCGCTTCAGACGAGATATCAATGCCATGGAATGTCATCTTTGGAAAATGACGACTGAGATTAAGAATAAATAAGCCTGCGCCACAACCAACGTCCATCACATGCGCTTTTTCCCCACTTTTCTTCAAAACATTCACTGTCCCGTGAAAGGTTCCAAGAATTTGGTTGATGCGAAATAGCATTTTTTGACAATGAATAAATTCTTCCGCGGTGTAGTTGCCCGGACCTAAATCGAGAATTTCTTTTTCATTTGAGCGATGTGATAGCATAGTTTTTTTCCAGATATTCATTTAATGCCGCAAATAACAACACATTCACTATAAATACAGTACAGAGAGACTAGTTGCTCTAGATTTGGTTTGTTTATTATGTAATTCGTAAGTACTCTGATGATCTTTTATTATCTCCCTAAAAACTAGTAATTATACTATACGTAAACTACTAAAGAATAAACGGCTCAATTCCATATTCGTAATGATAGAGTTAAATTCTAGGCAGTCTTTAATGGTATAGATCGCCAAGACAGGTGTGGTTTGATTTTTATCGTCATGCTGCGTAATCAAAACCTCCCAAGTTTAGTTATACGGACTTGACAGCAGGGGTCATGGAGAGTGAGATGAATTTCATAATTGTTAATACATTTACGATTGAACCTGTCCAAAATTTAATGACTGCATCTACTGCAGCACTGGGTTGCGGACTACTCATTGGTCTAGAAAGAGAGCGTAGCAAACAACGTGAAAATCAACACAGCTTTGCAGGTATTAGATCTTTTGCAATTTGCTGTCTATTAGGGGCAATTTGTTTTTCTTTCGGTTTTTTTATGGGAATCATAGGTGCATTGATAGTAGGTGGTATAAGTATTATCTCTACTAATAAACAAATTGAAGATCCAGGTGTAACCACTGAACTTGCCTTTATACTCACCTATTTTATAGGTGGACTATGCTTATGGCATATTTCTTATGCAGCTGCACTTACAGTAGTCCTTACCTTCCTTTTACTGACAAAACATTCAATGCATGGAGTAGCGGTTAGATGGATTACTGAGCGTGAATTCAAAGATGGTATCTTTTTACTGGCTTTACTTTTAATTGCACTTCCTTTAACCCCCAATAGGGCTCTTTGGGGCTCAGTACTAAATCCTTATATTATTTTAAAATTATTGACATTGATTTTAGCAGTTCAAGCACTAGCACATATGGCAAAGAGGCTTCTACCATCACGCCACGCCATGTTTTTATCTGCTTTAGCATCGGGGTTTGTATCCAGTACAGCCTGCGTTGCGAGCCTTGGAATAGAAGTTCGTCAGGGTCGTGCAGATGCAAAAGAAAATGCTGGAGCTGCCCTTATATCCTGTGTCGCAACAGTGGTACAACTTCTTATTATTGTTGCAGGTGTAAGTTTTAGTTGGCTTAAAATTTTATTATTCCCATCTATTATTGCCATTATAATTTTAATTATTCCTGCAATATGGTTGATGAGAAAACCTCGATCCGGAGAGAAAGTTAAATTAACGGATACGCCCATGTTTAGTTTAAAAGAAGCGGGTATCATTGTAGTTTCACTTACTATTATTCAAGTACTTGTTTATGGTTTAAGTTTATGGCTGGGTGACGCAGGTCTTATTGCAGGAACCGTACTTAGTTCTATGTTTGAAGTACATGCAGCAATGGCTGCCGTAGTCATGCAAGGGAACCCAACTAACCCTATTTTATTGCTCGCCTTATTATTAGGTTTAGCGACACATGCAATTTCTAAATCAATTAATGCGGCAATTACTGGTGGTTTTCAATACGCACTTGCTTTTGTTCCAACCCAAATTATTCACATGACTGTTTTAATTATCTTGATATATACTATGACGAATAATTAAAAAATTTCTCTAATTTATTGGTGTGATGGACATTTTTCATGCTGATACAGGGTCTAATGACATATGCACATTTACGTCAGAGCGTTTCTAAAAGTTTAAGGTAAATTGCTTCACACTCTCGACTTGAGGTCGAATCCATCGAAAAACTTCGAAATATCATCAATAAGTACACTGTGATGTACACTGAAAGCAACAATTTACAGTTAATAATATAAATATTAGCAACTCACCTATCAAGTTCGGCTCCCAATGTAGGAACCGAACCAATGAAGGTACTTAATTGGTTCGGCATAGCTATGCCGACAATGCCGCGGCAGTTTAGTTATCTTAAATTCAGTGCTAGAAGTAATTGCTGAAGGCTTAGATAAATTAGAAGAAAATGAAAGATTAAAATTGATAGCGTTTGCTACCTTTCAGAAAGTCAGAAGGAGCGCTCGAAAGGGTAGAAATCCTAAGACTGGTGAGCCAGTCGATATTCCTGAATGAGTAACAATCAAAGTTACCTTAAGTGAAAATTTAATAGACTCAAGGATTTAAAACCTGCTTTTAAATCCATAGGTCGAGTATTATATTGTATGGCGTTTTGCCATATATTTGCCCAGTAAGGGCAAGCAAAATGCTGGTAATTGAAAAGCACCCAGTAACGGTAAAAATACCGCACCCATAAAGGGGGCAGTTATGGTGTAAGCTAGTAATACGTTGCGTCCGCCACACACCAGCGCAGCGACAATGGCATTTTCATAGCCAAAACGCCGATATATGATATAAGCCGTAAAATAAAACACCAGTGCCAATACCGAACTTAGCACCAGTAATAACAGCGCTTGCCATGGATCATGGTCAAAAGTGGTACGAAACCCTGCCATCAGTCCCAATGGAAACAACATCAGCAGTAAAATATTAAACTGTCCAATTTTGGGATAATAACGTAACAAAATAGCAGGTGAAACGAACCGACGCACCCCCACAGCTAGCACCATTGGCATAACAATATAAACTAACAAGCGATTGACATACATACCAACGTCTATATGCGCATTTTCATTGCCTAACAGCCACAATACGCCTAATAATGTACATGGCATAACGAGCGTAGCAGCGATAGTTTTTGCCGTCGCCAGTTGTGCATCAAACCCCACCGCATTGACCAACGCACCACTACCAAACAATGGGGCAGTGGCACCAAGACCTGCAATCGCCAATAGCCAATCGCCACGTACACCGAGTGCATAAGCAATTAATATTAAAGCTAGACACATGCCTCCGCTCTGTAACAAGGCAAAAACCCACACATAGGTTGTCGCTATACGCTTTAACAGTGCATATTGGTCGATACCCAGTAAAGTAAAAAACATCAAGAAGAACAGTATTTGAGGTAAATATACCAATACCGCATTGGATAAGTTTGGAAAAACAAAGCCCACAATGGCGCAAACTGGCATAATTAATGTGCTATGACGCGCAATAAAACGAAGAAGCATGACCTTTCCTAGTAAAAAACATTCATAAAAAAGCGGGTATTACTTCCCCTTTTTTACCATCTTTTATGCAAATAATCCCCACATGATACTCTTTTAGTATTTTAATTATCTAATCATGCCATTGTTACAGTTTACTGCCTTTTTAATGCTGTACCGTTTTTTTACTAAAAAGACGCCGCATATTTTATGGTTTATATTGATGTTTGCAGTAAGCTTCTTATGCTCTCTAGGTTTGCGACATTATCAATATAACTATTGGACAAGTGAATACCATAAAAAGTATTTCTTTGATGCGTATGCTGAACCACGCTGGGATTGTTTGAGATTCAACAATCTTAGAGAGTATGAAAATTCCGAGATGCTTCATACATCTGCCACATCGATTCTTGTATAGCGCACCGACATAATTTAATGAGGTGGTAATTGCTCAACTGATTGAATAAGTTCTGTTCCCTAGTGAGAACTTGAATATTTGGCTGTAGGCTATTGTTATCAGTAGTCTACTTTAGTTACAGCAGCTCAGTGTACATAGCAGTTTACTTTTCAATGATACTAAAAAACCAGAAATTTAATAATTTCTGGTTTTTTTATTATATCTGATATATGAAGCTTAAGGGTCAGTTAAGAATTAACCTGTATTATCATTGATACTTTCTCAATAAATATAAACTTGGTAAATCAAGCTTTCTTAATTTCAAGAAAATAATTTCTAGGGGAATTATTATGGCTATAAAAGCTTGGCAAGCTATCGTTGGCATCGTGCTCATTACGTCAATCACTGTGCTCATGCAAATCCCCTCTGAAACGTGGGCAACCTCAGCAACCGCCAGTTTGATATTAGGTGCTTCAGCGTTAGCGTGTATGGCCAGCTCATGCATACTTGCTAGCCGTTGGCATGGTGTTGAATCGCTATTTGGTGGTCTGGACAGAGTTTATGAAGCCCATAAATGGATTGGTATATGGGCGCTTATTTTCGCCGTCTATCATTTCGTTTTTAAAGCTGAACTGGATACTTGGGAACTTGCTCCTATTCTAGAACTTCCTAAATATTGGACGCGTGTAGTGCGTCAACTTAGCTTTGTCGTCCTAGGTTTAATTATCCTACTGGCGCTGAATCGAAAAATCCCTTATGGCAACTGGCGTTGGTTGCATAAATTCTCAGGCCCGCTTTTTCTGATTGTCATTCTGCATTGGTTAAGCATTAAGTCACCTATCACATTGACGAGCCCATCAGGCATCTGGTTGGCAGTGCTTTGCACAGTAGGCGTGATTGCAGCGCTGTATAAAATGCTATTGTATCCCTTCGTTGCCAAAGCTGGCGAATACAAGTTAGCCGCTATATCCCATGGTAAAGCAGCGATACATTTAGAATTTGAGCCAGTTAGTAAGAAATTTCCATTCAAGGCAGGTCAATTTGCCTTTATTTCTCTTAAAGAATCAGGGTTGCGCGAGCCACATCCGTTTACCATAGCCAATGCCCATTCTGATACTGGAAATATCCATTTCGTGATTCGAGCATTAGGTGATTATACGAAAAAGCTAAATGAACAAGCCAAAGTAGGTATGTTGGCAGATATTTATGCACCTTACGGTCGCTTTAAACGTATAGCAGGTGCAAAACATGAAATTTGGATTGGTGCAGGAGTAGGAATTTCACCCTTTATTGCTTGGCAACAGGATAAAACCATCGGTCATTTTGAACGTACCACTTTGGTGTACTGTTTCGATCCATCTCGCGCTTTTCCTAGTGTTGAGCGTATGCAGGAAATAACTGACCAGTCAGGCGTCCAGTTAGTAGCCAACCCGAGTGGCAGTGATGCTATGACCAATACCATTCGCCAAGCAGCCAGTGAAGTTGATCCAAAGAGTATTCAGATTAGTTTCTGTGGTCCAAAAGGTCTTTTAAAAAGAGTACAGGAATTAATGAAGGAAAATGGCATTCCTGCTAAGAATATTCATTATGAGTTCTTTGATTTCCGATAGAAAGCTTAAGGTTTAGTTAAGAGTTGACCTGTACTATTATTAATACTTTCCCAATAAATACAACAACTAAATCAATCCTTAACATGCTAAGATTTTATTATATTCTTTAATGCGGATTGATTGATGCAGCAGCTTGTAAAACCTCAAAGACAAGGAGAACATCATGAAAACCCTATCAATGTTTAGCAAGTCTATCGTTATGGCACTTGGTATTGTAGCGGTTGGCAGCGCTACTATTTCTGTTGCACAAGCCGCCACTCCAAACATAAAGGTTAGTGAAGCTGTAGCAGCAGCGCAAAGTAAAATCAGCCTTGAGCAAGCCATTGCTATTGGCAATAAAACGATTAAAGGCGATCTTGTCAGTGCAGATTTTGACCAAAAGGGTTATTCGGCAGGGGGTATATACGACGTTAAGTTCATCGCTCATAATACCGAATATAAAATAAGAATCGATGCGGATACGAGTGAGGTGTTAAGCGCTAAACAAAATCAGCTTGATAGAGAAGATATGGCAGAATACAAAGCGATGAAACAGGCTAAAGTTAGCCTAACCCAAGCAATGGAAAAAGCCACTCAAAATGTAAACGGAAAAGTCATTAAAGCAGGGTTTGATGTTGACAATGGCAAGTCAGTTTATGAGATCAAGGTCGCTAAAGGTAATGAGATACACAAAGTCGTTGTCGATAGCATGACTGGCAAAATTATTAGTAGTCGCCTAGATTAGTCGTCTCCTAGAAAGCTCTGACGATGATTATTAAGAACGCTGCTCACTAATTTTTAATGCTCTCATTGTCATATTACTTAATAATGACTCTAAGCGGTACTCAAGTATCGGTTAGAGCCTTTTATTTTGAATTATTCTGGGTTTAAAATAGCTATACTATAATAAACTTTGATAACTATTTTTGATCACTTTAAAGAAGTGAGAGAGTTTAAACGTCATGTTATAGAAAAAATTATGGCATAGACAAGAATATAGGTAAAATTATTGGAAGACCTTTATACGTGACTTGGTAGGGTGCGATAAAAAAGATATATAATTAGAGTATCTAAAATATGGGCACTCAAAACATGACTATCGAAAGCGACACCGCTAACCAAATAGATATTATTTATGAAGATGAATTTTTGGTGGCGATTAATAAAGAGGCCGGTCTGTTGGTACATCGCAGTTGGCTGGATAAAGGCGAGACACGCTTTGCCATGCAACTCACCCGTGATGCAGTAGGTTGCCATGTATTTCCGGTGCATAGGTTGGATAAACCGACCTCAGGCGTATTGTTGTTTGCCAAGAGCTCAGACGTGGCACGCAGCCTTAATGAAGCTTTTATTGAACACAGAGTTACCAAGCAATATTTGGCTGTGGTGCGCGGCTTTATGCCAGAACAGGGCACTGTGGATTATGCATTGAGCTTTCAGCCCGATGCCATTGCCGATAAGTTTGCCGACTTGGACAAACCTGCTCAAGAGGCGGTGACTCATTGGCAGAGTTTAGCACAAGTTGAGCTGCCGTTTGCTGTATCAAAAAAGCATGACACTAGCCGCTATAGTCTCATGCGTTTAACACCCGAGACCGGACGCAAGCATCAGTTGCGTCGGCACATGAGACATGTATTCCATCACATCGTGGGTGATACCAGCCACGGCGACGGACGGCATAATCGGTTTTTTCGTTCTCAATATGGCTGTGAGCGTATGCTACTACATGCCCAGAGTTTAGCGCTCAGCCATCCGGTCACCGGTGCGCCATTGTTGCTAAAAGCGGGATTAGACAGTCAATGGCTGCGCATTATGGAAGAATTTTCTTGGGTAGATAGTGTTAAAGATTAAGCCGTGTAAAGTGTAGTGTTTATCTTAGAAAATTATTTTAAATGAGTCAAGAGAACTACCTTAAAGTGGTTTGCAGACTTTATCTCCAAAATTTCACAAACAGCGTTACACAAGCTAAGGTAGCAGCACCAAAGAGTAGATCAAAAAAAGGCACCAAGCCTTAATGGTTTGGTGCCTTTTTGTTTTTAGCTCAGAGCGAGCGTTTACAGCAGTTCTTTACGCAGCTCTGCTGGTGTTTTAGGTGACAATAAGCTCGGTGCGACGTCGAGCACGGTTTTCGCGCCGGTCTCCCCTGCCACATTCATCTTATAGGTGGCGCGGGCGTAGGCCACAAGCACGCTGGCGGTAAACTCAGGGTTACTGCCGAGCTTTAATGAAAACTCCAATACTTGGTTATTTTCCTTATTGTCAATGCCGCTTACACCACTGCGAATGACGAAGCCGCCATGGGGCATGCTGCGATGCTCAGACTCAAAAGTCTGTTGGTCGATAAAGTTCACTGTAGTGTCGTAATCGGCAAAATAATCCGGCATGGTCACTATGGTGTTGCGTACGGCATCGGCATCAGCTCCGTCTGCCAGAACGATATAGCATTCGCGGGTATGCTTCTCACGGGTGGTTAAGGTTGGCTGCTCACCATTGCGTACTCGTGCCATAGCAGGTTCTGAGGGAAGCGTATATTGTACGCCAGATTTAACACCATCTACGCGGCGTACCGCATCTGAGTGCCCTTGGCTTAAGCCTTTGCCCCAGAAGGTATAGGTTTCGCCGACCGGTAAAATAGCTTCGCCGTATAAGCGGTTGATAGAAAAAAGCCCAGGATCCCAACCGACGGACAACATAGCGACTTTATTCGCTTTCTTAGCAGGCGTATCAAGTGCTGCAAAGTATTCAGGAATCTTAGCGTGAGTATCAAAGCTGTCGACGATATTAAATAAGCCAGCGAACGCTGGGCCTTGCTCCGGCAAGTCAGACTTGGAACCGCCACATAAGATCAGCACGTCTATATCATCTTTGTATTGTGCAATATCGTCCATGGCGTACACGGGCACGCTTGGGTCAATCAGGGTGACGGAGGCGGGCTCTCGGCGGCTAAATACACCGACTAACTGCATGTCTGGACTTTGCTTAATGGCGGCTTGGGCGCCGCGGCCGAGGTTGCCGTAACCGGCGATGGCGACTCTAATTACTGGGGTCATTATGATTAGCCTTACATTGGTGTAGCGGACAGTCAGTGACTGCTGGTGTGATAGTTATCAAGTGATACATGCTGTGTAATATGAATTTGCAGAAATCGCACTTATTTTAAATGATTACTATTACAAGTGATAGCCTACTTTGTATATTTGAATCTATCTTTATAAGGCTACTGATTGAGCCAACCTATAAATTACTCGTTGGTATTATTATTGGGATAAAATAGAGAAGGTCAGTAAAAACTGGGACTATAACTCACTGTTTAGTTCCTACAGTGCCGTCCACAATAAAAACATCATCTGATTTCACAGTTAAAAAACTATGAAGCCAAGCTCATTAAGTACACTCAGATATACACTGATGCAATTTAATAGCACACATCCATTGAAATAACTTAGGCTAAAACCGAATATCCAAGTATTAATTAGGGAACCATGTTTATTAAAAGCAAACATAAGCCCTATTATTTCAAATAATCTTTAACAATTAAATACTGACTATTTAAAAACACCTCTTTTTTGACGGCAGAAGCTTATTTCACCATCAATTTTCCTTCCTTGAATTTTCTCTTTTTTCAGTTTTTTAATGCCTAAATTATTATCAAGTTACTAATGCAAACATTAGTAATTTACTTAGGTTGTCATAAATTGAAAATTCCACTTCTAGTCTCTCTTCGCAACTTCAGCAACAATTTTTTCTTATACTTTAGATTGCATAATGAAAGATTGGAGACAGTAATAAAATTAATAATTTAGAATAATTCTTTACTCGAATTTTGTATGACTTGAAGTTATTTACGCTATGATAATTAGAACCGTTTATTTTAATAAAAGTGTTGCAAGGTCATTCATCTTCAAGCAGTTTTTGCTAGCCCTGTGAGGATATTATGAAGCCAATATCTGTAATATTATCAGCACTTACACTAAGTATGGCTTCCAGCGCTGTCATGGCGGATAGCGTACGCCTGCCTCATGCGACGAGTTTACCGAATGTCAGCCCTGCTAACAGTAATTTGGCCAATCGCGGGGCATATATTGCCCGCACTGCTGACTGTATGGCGTGTCATCGCGAGGACTATAGCGGTGGCGTCGCCATTGAAACGCCCATTGGTAATATCTATTCAACCAATATCACCCCTTCCACGCGTTATGGTATCGGTAACTATACTGAGACTGACTTTAAAAAAGCGCTGAAAAAAGGTCGTGCGCCCACTCATCAGCTGTATCCTGCTATGCCATATCCGTCTTATCATGGCATAAATGATGCTGATATTAGCGCCTTATTTGCTTATTTCCAGACGGTACCACCAGTAGAAGCAGCTCCTGAAAAAACCACGCATTTACCGTTTCCGTTAAATATTCGTACGCTAATGTTGGCTTGGAATGTGATTAACGTACCTTCTACCGAAAATCGCTCAGGGCTCACCCAAACTCAGCAACGAGGTGAATATCTGGTTAATAACTTAGAACATTGCGGCACTTGTCATACGCCGCGCAACCTCACGCAAGGTCTAGATAAGGACAAGTATTTATCCGGTGCGCCACTGGGTAAGTGGTATGCGCCTAACATTACGCCAGATAATGATAGCGGCATCGGGCGTTGGAGCGAGCAAGATATTGTCACTTATCTACGTACGGGTATGCTGGATAAACGCGTCTATGCCGGTGGACCTATGGCTGAAGCCGTTGCTCACAGTACCCGCTATCTCACCGATGGCGACTTAAGCGCAATGGCAGCTTATCTAAAAGTTGTCCCTATCATTAAGACTGACAATCACGTGATACCTGTAGATACATCACGGCTACCCAGTCCGGTTAGTCGCTCTATTACCTACAATTTAATCGAACAAAAAGACTATCTGGCGCAGGTAAAATCTACGACTAATACTGATTCTAATAACGACCGAAATTCATCAAAAGCGCTATATCTTGCCGCCTGTGCTAGCTGTCACGGTGTAGATGGCTACGCGCAGCCTGATGCACGTTATCCTTCTATCGTAGGACTGAGTAGTATTCGCCGCGCTAAACCTGATGCGCTAATCAATGTCATTGCTTATGGCGCAAAAGGGGCATTAAACACAGTACCCAAAATGCCAGGCTTTGAGAAAGAATTAAGTCATGCTCAAATTGCGGGTATCGCTAATTATGTGCGAGTAAATTTCGGTGGTCTACCAAGTAGTGATGTGAGTGCTGCTGACGTCAAACGCATACTAAAGTAAGTGATTTTAACTTAGCTTTAAAAACGCCAGTCACTATCTACTTTCATGGAAGAAAGCTTTATAACAAGGATAATAAAATGAACGATATGAACGATAGGTTTCAATCGCCTACCCGGCGGCAGCTGCTCTCCATGATTGGTAAGACCGCAGGGGCGACAGCAATGTATCAGGCGATGACCACGTTAGGCTTTGCCTCTGAATCTAGTTTTAAACAAGAGATGAATTTAAAAGGTGCGCCTGCTGGGGCTAGTATCGTTATTCTTGGCGCAGGACTTGGTGGACTGACTGCCGCTTATGAGCTACGTAAAGCTGGCTATAAAGTCACGGTTCTTGAGTTCCAAAATCGCGGTGGCGGACGCAGTTGGACATTAAATTCTGGTGATAAATATACGGAATTGGGTGGTGGCGAAGTAACCTGCAACTTTAAAAAAGGCAACTACTTTAACGGTGGACCGTGGCGACTTCCCGTTCATCATTATGCTGTCTTTCATTATTGTAAAAAATTTGGTGTGGCATTGCAGCCTTTTATCCAAACCAATGACCGCGCCTATTTACATCGTACCACGCATTTTAATGGCGCGCCTCAGCGTTTAGGCGAAGTGCAAAGCGACATCCGTGGTTATGTCTCAGAACTATTATCCAAAGCGGTCAATACCGGCAGCCTCGATAAGACGGTCAATAAAGAGGACAAAGAAAAGCTGTTAGAAGGGTTAAAGGGCTGGGGTGTCCTTGATAACAATTATCGCTATGTTAAGAGCCATGATACCAGTAAGCATCGCGGCTATAGCGTTTATCCGGGTGGCGGCTTGATGCCTGATGCCAAACCTTCGACGCCAATACCGATGGATAAGCTATTAAATTCAGGTATGTGGTCGGATATTTATAGCAATTATACGATTTATGACCATCAACCAGCGATGTTCCAACCTGTCGGCGGTATGGGCAAAATCGGGGATGCCTTCACCCGCGAATGCCGAGAGTTGATTACGTTTAATGCCAAAGTGACTAAGATTTATCAAGATGAGAGTGGCGTCACTGTCGATTACGTCGATAGCAGCAGCAATAGTAACAATCCTGTTGGCGCAACCAAAACCGTGCGCGCAGATTGGTGTATCTGTACCATCCCACTATCCGTATTGACCCAAATGGACATTAACGTCTCCGCACCGATGAAGCAAGCCATGGCAGCGGTACCCTATGACAGCTCATACAAAGTAGGCTTAGAGTTTAACCGCCGTTTTTGGGAAGAAGATGAATGGATTTATGGTGGTATCACTTACACCGATATGCCAATTACCCAAATCTCCTATCCCTCACACGATATGTTTACCACCGGCTCAGGTGTGCTGCTTGGTGCTTACGGTTTTGGCGAAGCGTCCTATAAGTTTAATACCTTAAGTCCAAAAGAGCGTATTAATGCCGCCTTAGAGTATGGTAAATATATTCATCCACAATACACTAAAGAGTTCCGCTCTGGTACCTCGGTTGCATGGCATCGTATTCCATGGTCGCTTGGCTGCTATGGTATTTGGAGTGAATCAAGCCGTACTCAATATTACGATACGCTGTGTAGTATTGATCACCGTATCGTGTTGGCAGGTGAGCATTGCTCGCATATTCCAGCGTGGCAAGAAGGGGCAATTTTATCCGGTATGGATGCGGCAAGTCGGCTACATCAAAAAGCAAAAAAGATTGGTTAATAGGTAAAATCATGAAGGTGGGTAATTATAATAAATTCAGAGGTAATCATGGATATGATCAAACCAAACCTGCTTGTTATGGCTACGATATTGACTATCGGAGCTACCGTTGCGCTATCAGGCTGTAGTCGCTATAACAAAGACCAAACCGCACAAACAGCCATCCTTGCCAATCTGCAAGCCGCACAAAACGTATTTGATAATCAAGCCAGTCGCAATAACGGCGCGTGGGGTGCAGTCTACATGACGAAAGAGGAGCTGAGAGCGCCTCCAGCTAATATCGTTAATTTCAACTTGATACCGAAGATGGCAGAGGATGTTAAGCTGCAAAAGTGGCTAGCAAAATTTGAAGGTAGTAGTGAAGGTAAAAAGGGGTTTATTACTACTAATGGCAAAAAGCTCTATGATGATTCCTGCGCTGGCTGTCATATGTCAAAAGGCGAGGGCGCGATAGGAGCAGGCTATTATCCGCCGCTTAAAGACAACAGTAAGATGGAATCTAAATATTATATTATCAGCGTGGTCGTTAATGGATTACGCGGAATGCCCTCATTTCACAGCATGATGAGTGATGCGCAAATAGCCGCGGTCACTCAATATGTGCATAGTGATTTGAATAATTTTACCGATACCGTCACCGCAGCTAACGTGGCACAGTTACGCCATGACTTTCCACCCGGTTCTGACCCAAGTGAGTAGATATACTCTACTGCTGATTCAGCATAACTCAATAGTCTTAGGGAAAAAAATCATAGCGATAACATATGCTATGGTCCATGACAGCAACATTGATACTAAGGTATGACTAAAAAAATGATCGCCAATGAGCATTTTATAAAGCCCCATAGTCCAGCCTAAGATACTTGCTAAAATAATAATGTTGACTTGCTGCTTTTTTAGACTAGGTAAATAGGCAAAGCCATATAAAGCAAAACCGGCACTGGCATGGGCAGCCGGAAAACATCGTGTTGGCATCATAATGTTCATGTCTTGCCAAAGGTTTAGATAAGGCAAGTCTCCGTTAAAAAGACGTAGCTGATTTGGGCAGCTAACATGTGTGATCCCTTTGAGTGTCGCAATAAGCGTAGGTACCACAATTAAGATAATTAACAAACAGCTTATTTCACGAAAAGACAATGCTATAAGAAATCTATTAAATTTAGAGTAGTTAATGGAAGGAGTAGCGTTCACAAGTTGTCTATATTTAATCATTAAAACGATCATTAAAACGATCATTAAAACGATCATTAAATAAACAGCTAGCAATATTAAGAGCAATTTAGGGAAATCATAAAAAATAAAAGCATAAGGCTGTGCCCCTTTTTCAAGTAACCAATGTCCATTTGCATAGAAAAGCTCACTAATATAAACATCTAGTTGGCTATGCTCAAATGTCAAAGCCACAATAATAGTTGAACACAGTAGTATGAGCCAACCCCAATGAGATGGAGTGTTTGCTATAGTCATTGATAAGCCTTATAAAGTACATTAACGTGCGATATACCTAAGTATTACTTAATACAAAAGTCTAAGTAATGCCATTAACCATAGAATTAACAACAGTAATAGCGCCAAAAACTGTGCAGCAGAACCAACGTCCTTAGCTATTTTCGCGAGTGGATGTTGGTCTGTTGAGGTATGATCAACGCTGGCTTCAATACCTGTATTAAAGAGCTCGACGATAAGGGATAAAAAAGAGGCGAGTATCAGTATCATTGTTACGCTGATATCAAAAGGGATAAATATTATGGCTATAAACAATATAATATTCAGCCAAAAAACTTGTCTAAAGGCTGCCTCATACTTGTAAGCGGCTTTAAAACCATCTAAAGAATAACCAGTGGCTTTAACAATACGAGAAAACCCTTTCTTGCCTTTATTCTCATTCGCATAGCTATCGGGTGCAAGCAGCTGATTAGCTTCCGTTCGAGTTTTAGGTTTAGATTTGATTTTATTCATATTGAATGCTTAATACTCATTAACATTGAGGGATGCTATCTTTATAAAATTAGTATAAGACAATGGCTATTAAGAAAGCGTTAAGATAGCTGAAGCATGAAGTAGCATAAGGGTTTATAAGTGTTACTTATTATAGTAAATACTAAACGTGCTGCCACCAGTCTTATTGGCTTGGTGCGTTAACTGCCAACCCATATGAGCCGTGATTCGTTGCACAATGCTTAGACCCAGACCTGTTCCTTCTGCCTGATTGCCTGTATTGATATCACTCAGTCGCTCAAATCTCTCATATAACAGCGGCATCATCACTTCAGGAATACCAAGTCCTGTATCAGTCACTGTTATCTTTTTAGCATCAATAGTCACGAGCACTTCACCATCATCTGTGTACTGAAATGCGTTTTTGATTAAGTTTCCCAATGCCATTTTTAGTAATTCAGGTCGCACCAATGCCACATAATCTTCATTAGCAATGATTTTGCAACTCACAGGTTTATGGCGTAGCAAATATTTTAAGCGTGTCACTTCGCTAAAGGCGATGGTATTAATAGACGTTTTTGGTGTTTCTAGCTGTTCAGGAGCGCGCGATAAGAGTAACAATGCACTGATGATTTCGGAGGTTTCTTTGGCGGTAGTACTGATACGATTGGCGAATTCACTCAATCGACTATTGTCTTCCAGCTGTGAGGCTAACACTTCAGATGCGCCCATAATAATGGTCAATGGGGTTCGCAACTCATGACTGACATCGCCTGTAAACAGTTGCTCGCGTTTTAGATATTGCTCTAGTTTATGATTTTTCTCATCAATAGCTCGTGCTAATACGCCCACTTCTGAAGGTAAGTGCGTTAACTCAGTTAAGTTATCATGGTCGGTTTCTACTGCTTTTTTCAAATCTAATAAAGGCTTGATGATTTGCTTAGAAGATAAGTGAGAGAATAGGGCTGCGATTAGCAAACTCAAAACGACAGCAAATTTCAGCGCATCAGCAAAGATATCTTCTAAATTTTCGAAGATTGCTAAAACGGGATAGTTTTCCATCACCATTTCATTACCTTCTAAATAGGTTAAAATATAATTTTGGTCATTTTGTCGATAAGCGAAAAAATGCAGATTAGTCTCCGTTTTACCTGCTTTATTACTTACAGTGACACGTATCTCTTGGACGGTTTCGTTTGCTATCGCTTTTAAATTCTCGGGCGCATTATCATAACGGTAGATTTTAATATCAGGATTGGCGACATAAATAGGCTGCTCACCCTGTGTTTCTTGACTGAGTTGTAGCTGTTGTAGAAGCCGACCTTTGACTAATTCTTGTTCGATGCGCATCTCAGCATATAAGAATATACTGACGAAAGTAACACATAGTAATATGGCAAATACTAAATAAGAGAGACGAAGTTTATTGGCTATAGAGTCTACATGAAACATAGTATTTACTTATTCAGATGTAAAAAAGAGCTGCATTATTAATGCTCAGGGTCAATTATCTGATAGCCAACGCCTGGTATGGTCATAATCATAGGCTTGGCAAACGGCTTATCAACCTGCGCACGGATGCTATGTAGGTGGGTGCGCAGCGCATCACTACTTGGTATATCTTGTCCCCATACCTTTTCCTCTAGCTCTGTTTTGCTGACCACGCGCGGCGATGCGCTCATCAGCGTCTGTAGAATTTTGAATCCGGTAGGAGTCAGTTTAACAAGCGTGTTTTCACGTTTGATACTGTGTTCAGCTGCGTTAAGAGTCAATGCCCCTATTTCTATACTATGCTGAAAATGTTCATCTTGATAGCGACGTATTAATGCTTTGATACGGGCTTCTAGTTCGACCAGTGAGAATGGTTTAACCACATAATCATCAGCACCACTATCAAACCCTGCAACTTTATCCAAGACAGTATCACGGGCCGTCAGCATTAATACGGGCGTTTTATCATGTAAATTTTCTCTAAGCTCTTTGCACAGTTTAATACCGTCCATACCCGGTAACATCACATCTAACAATATAACGTCATAACGATTATTTGCAGCTAATGCTAAGCCACTATAGCCGTTATGGGCATTATCAAGCTCAAACCCCTTTTGTTCAAAAAAGGCATAAATATTAGCCACAATATCGGGATTGTCTTCAATAATAAGTATCTTGTACATAAAGGTCTCGCGTTTGAGTACTTATGTTCTTAATCAGACTGTTAATCTGCTGTCTTAAAGAAAGTTGGGGCTGATGCCACTTCTTGGGTCATCACACCAAAGAAGCTAAGCAAACTCGGTGTAATAAAATCGTGTGATACCGGCTGATTGGTCATATGAGATAAGCTATTGCCATCGATACTATTACTCGTGGGTGACCAGATAATAACAGGGATTTTCTTTTGCGCATCGGGCGCTATGCTGTATGGAAGACCATGCAAATACACATTTTTTTCGCCAAGACTTTCCCCATGATCACTAATATATATCATCATTACATCATAATCTTGCTGATAGGGTTTGAGCGTTTTAATAACATTATCTAAGAAGTAATCCGTGTAACGAATCGCATTGTCATAGCCGTTAATAACCGACTGAGTGTCACACTTAGAAAGCTCATTGGTCATGCACACAGGCTTATAAGCCTCAAACGCTTGAGGATAACGTTTGTAATACGCAGGGCCATGATTGCCCATTTGATGTAGTAAAACTAGCGTATCTTTTGGCGCTGTGTTTGATTTAACCAATTTATCAAAACCATTAAGCATGCCAATATCTCGGCACTCAACGTCACAATTGGAATTTAACTCTGGGGTTTTATAGTCTTCAAAAATGACACGGTCTGCCACGCCCTTAGAGCTAGAATTATTGTCTCGCCAAATAACATTGACACCCTGTTTATGTAACGTATCTAGCACATTCTCATTATATTCCGCAGTATCGACATCGTAGTCTTCTCGGTTCGCATAACTGAACATACAAGGCACTGAATACGCTGTAGAAGTCCCACAGGAAGCGGCGTTTTTGAAACTATAAATATCAGCTTGCTTGGCAAGCAGGGGCATCGTATCGCGCTGATAACCATTTAAGCCAATATGATCAGCTCGAACGGTTTCTCCTACTACAAAGACCATTAATTTAGGTTTGGCTGTTCTACTCATTGTCGTTCGCTTTGCATCGGTTGCATGCAGTATGAGCGCATCAGGACGGCTTAACTCATCTACATAATCTGTACCCAGTTTAATAACGGAATAAATAGGAGTAATTGGGTTGGCATAATAACGGACCTGTTTGTGTTGACGAAAAAAACTTGCGTATTGATCACCAAATGGAACCAGACAAATTGCTATTAACGCCACAGATAACACTAAGGTAATCGCTTTTTGTATAGTAGCTTGTCGCCAAGAGAATCTTTTTATACGAACCCTGCTAAGAATAAAAGCGGGTATGACGCCTAATAATATCAATCGAATAATAAAGCTGGGTGCCATTAACCCCATCGCTTCAGCTTGGTCAGTCTGTAAACTATTGACTAACATATCACGGTCAAATATTGTCCCGTAGGCGTCAGTAAAATAGCCACAGATGGCTGCAACGACTACCATGATGACCAGCACTACTTTCGTTGTTGAACGATAGCAAAATAGCTGTAGCACCAACCACATTAATCCAAACAGCAAGCCTGTAAGAGAAAATATGAAGCCTATATTTGTGCTCAAAGGATAGACACTCAGAACTTGCTCAAAAAATCCAATATTTGCGGTAGCAACTAGATATAGCGCAATCACGACAATAAGATAATTAAGATTAATCTCACGGTTATAGAATTTACTACTATCGTTGAGTATCTTTTTATTTTTGGCAATGCTGACTTTAGCAGTACTGAGCTGATTGGCTTCTGTTGTGCTTGTATTAGGAGTTGTCTGTCTGGACATACACGAACTTCTTAATAGAATGAAAAAGGGTGTCATCTTTTAAGGTAGCAAATACGACGTTAAGAAGATGTTAAGAGGATTCTGGAGCAAATTGAACCACTTTGATTATATTAAAGAATCTTCTTTGTTAAAGACTCTTTTTTAAATAATACTGCTGTAACTTAATACCTGTTTAATTCCTTGTCCTATATTTTTTTAATGACATATTCGGTAATCATGCCGATTTATATATATATTTAATGTTGTAGTTATTAGTACATTATAAAGCCAGGTTAAAAGATAGTTAAATCAGTATTGAGTTCACTATAGAGCACCGCTGAAAATGTACAATGACATTTAACAGCGGCTTGCATGACAACAATTAGAGAAATCCAGTCATCTGATTTTTAGACAATAAATCTGGTCATACTCAATTAAAAAATTAAGTTGCAGTTTTTAATGCGAAAAAACAGACCAGCCCGTTTTCTGTACCAGCATCTCTAATGCTTTTGACCCAAGTTTGGAGTTTCCGACATAATCAAGCCCTGGTGACCATACAGCAATGGATCCTTTACCTGGCGCTATCGTTAATATACCCCCACCAACTCCACTTTTACCCGGCAGACCGACCCGATAGGCAAACTCACCAGCACCATCGTAATGACCGCACATCATCATTAACGAATTGATCCGTCGAGACTGCTGTGCATTAATCACCCTTACCCCTGTGTGTTGATTGACACCATTAGACACTAAAAAAAGACCTGCACGGGCTAACTGTTGGCAATTCATTGCAATTGAGCATTGATGAAAATAAACCCCCAGTACTTTATCCACATCGTGCTTTATATGACCAAAGGACTTCATAAAATGCGCTAATGCCGCATTTCGATCTCTGTGCTCCATCTCAGACGCCGCCACTCTATGGTCGAAACGGATCGAATCATCGTCTGCAATAAAGTGAACAAACCGAAGAATTTCACCCAATGTTTCTTTAGGCTCATGCCCCATCATAATGGCATCCACCACGGCAATCGCACCGGCATTGATAAATGGATTACGCGGTCGACCAGATTCATTCTCCAATACCATGATCGAATTAAAGGGATCGCCAGATGGCTCACGACCAACATGTGTCCAGATCCCATCACCTAACTTGCCAAGACCGATAGTTAAAGTAAATACTTTGGAGATACTTTGTATCGAAAACAGTGTGCTCGCAGCACCTGCTGTATATACCTGCCCGTCAGGTGTCGCTACTGCAATACCAAATTGATTTGGATCGACATGCGCCAATTGTGGAATGTAATCGGCTACTTTTCCCCGATCGGTTTCAAGGGTCATCTCTGCGGCAATATCATCAAGAATCTGTTGCATATTCATTGTGTGACCGTATTTCAGCTGCGTTGTTAAGTAAAAAAGATTTTAACTGAATATAAGGTTTTAAGGATAAGAAAATTGTATTTGGATTAGGACGTATTGAATTGAACTGCTCTGAGTCTATCGGAGACTGAGCATTCTAAGAAAATACGACAATAAAAAGATCTGCACTACTGAGGTTTCAGCGGCGAGCTACTATCCTTCTACATGAACAGCTATTCAAGACCGTGTTGTACCCAAGTTCATGTCTACGAGACTATAGGTTTTATGACATATTAACTACTGCCTAGTAATTTAGCTTCCTAAGCTTCCCTTAAGGTTCGTTTGTTGTAATAGATATAAGACAGACGGAGTCATCTCTAGTCTGCTTACGATATTTGGCTTAGTTTTATTTTTTTGCAGCAGAATATCGTCAATAAATAAGTGTATCACTGAGGGAGTGACGACCATGAGCCACAATAACACAACTAATTTGATTCATAATTCTGATTTAATGCCATCAAACATCCCTAAAACTAAACAAGTGCGCGTTTGGGATATTTTAGTCAGAATCACACACTGGACGGTCGCTGCTGGTATTTTTGCCAATCTACTCTTTACTGAAGACGGTAGCGAGCTGCACGAAATTGTAGGCTATACCGTTGTAGGGTTAGTGGTAATACGCTTGCTTTGGGGTCTAGTAGGAACACGCTATGCACGCTTTAGTAATTTTTTCCCCACACCGACGCGACTTAAACGCCATCTTGCTGACTTAAGTGCTCGTCGCGTTGATGAAGAGCATCTTGGACACAATCCCTTAGCAGCTCTTATGATGTTTACGTTATGGGCAGTGATTATAGGTTTAGGTTTGACCGGTTATCTGATGGAAACAAAAATTCTTGGCAGCAAAGATTTAATGGAAGGTATTCATGAATTCTTAGCCAATAGTTTATACTTGCTCGTACCGCTGCACATTGTCTCTGCTATTGTTGTGAGTTATTGGGAACGGCAGAATCTGATTAAAGCAATGATAGCCGGTAATAAAACGGTAATAGATAAGCCGTCCACTATGGAATAACATGAGATAAATAAAATGGTGGCATACATATGGCACGTATATTATTGATAGAAGACGATAGCAACATTGCTGAGGGTATTATCCTCGGCTTAAAAAGTCATGGCATGATGGTTGATTGGTTCAGCGATGCTAAGCAAGGTGAAATGGCGCTGCAAGACGGTATGTTTGATGCGGTGCTGCTTGATTTAACCTTGCCAAAAGGTGACGGGATGACCGTACTACAAAACTGGCGAGCCAAACAGATAGATACGCCTGTATTGATTATCACTGCTCGCGATGCCATTGCCAATCGGGTGGCGGGGCTCAATGCCGGTGCTGATGATTATTTGGTCAAACCGTTTGCATTAGATGAGGTCATTGCCCGTCTACAAGCATTGATAAGGCGCAGTCAAGGTAGAAGCCAATCTGAAATCCTTTATGGCGAGGTGGCTTATCAGCCTCATACCCAGCAAGTCTCTTATCAAGGTCAAGTTGTTGAATTGACTATTAAAGAAGTGGCAATATTAGAGCAAATGCTGACCCATCCTAAACAAATACATAGTAGAGCGAGCTTAGAAGACAAACTGTATGGTTGGCAACAAGATATCGAAAGTAATGCCATTGAAGTACACATTCATCATTTACGTAAAAAATTGGGCAATGATTTTATCTTGACCAAACGTGGTATCGGTTACTATCTTAATCCCGCTTATGATCCTCACTAACGATAGCCTCAACTACGTTTAGCTTGTTTATTTCATCTCTCTTATTTAACATATGAGCAAATATGAGCCTATGAAAAGTATCCAGCAACGGTTGTTAACTTCCTTACTAATTGGTCTTCCTTTATTATGGATACTCACCTCCAGCTTTATTGCGTGGCGATTATGGCACGAAATCAACGAGATAAATGACACTCAAATAACTCAAGTTGCCCGCTATTTAATAGGTGTCGCTCCTAAAGAAGATAACGATAACGACGATTATGAGCAAGAGGATAGTAAAGGTAAAAAAAAGCGCCCGGCCAAAATATATAACTTAAAAAGTGAGCTACTATCAGGTGACCTTGGTAATGCCAAAGATGACTATATGGGCTTTGCTATTTGGGATAAAGACGGACGTCTATTAATGGCGGATGAAAATGGGCAATCTTTTGCTTTTTTAGCTGACCAGCATGGCTTTGTAGAAGCGCATGATTCTGCGTATCAGCGCCTAAACCCATTCAGTAAGCGCTGGCGTTTATTTTATGTGCATGATGACCATGACTATAAGCATAAAAGTCAGGTGATTGCTGTCGGTCAAAACCTTGATTCTCGCCAAGAGATGATTGTCAGTGCCATGACTGTGCAAGTGCTACCGATGTTGGTTGGATTATTAGCATTTATCGGTTTGGTAATTTGGTTGATTCGGCGCGGATTTATGCCGTTAACTCAAATCAGTGCCGAGCTTGAACAACGTCAGCCACAAGATGATAGTCCTATTACCGCAGATGTACCTAAAGAGATTCAGCCTTTGGTGACGGCATTAAATATTTTATTTGTTAAAGTAGCGGAAACTCTAGCACGTGAGCAACGCTTTACAGCTGACGCCTCGCATGAGTTACGAAGCCCACTTGCAGCATTAAAACTACAAGCGGATTTATTAGAGCAGCAGCTATTACAGCTGTCTAGTATAGAGGACGATAGCCTGCTGTTTTATCATACTCAAAAAATTAGCAATGGCATTGAGCGCGCCACTCATTTAGTTGACCAACTGCTGATTTTAGCCAAAATAGAACCACAACAACAATTGCCGCCTGAGCAATTAGAAAAACCAGATTGGCTGATGCTCACAGATATTGTGCTTAGTGATGTCAATCGTTTGGCTCGTGAAAAACATATTCAATTAAAACGCACCGTATTCTGTGATAATCCTGCCGATATTTTGCCCATTCTTATCAATCCAATATTATTCAAATTATTAATCCGAAACTTATTAGACAATGCCATTCGCTACTGTCCTGACGGCTCTTTGATTGAACTTCAGTTAGATATCAATTCCATTAGAGTAATAGATAATGGCTTAGGTGTAGAGCAACAGCAATTAGCGCGTCTGAGTGAGCGCTTTTACCGCCCAGCAGGTCAAAGCCAATTAGGTAGCGGCTTAGGACTATCCATTGTTAATCGAATTGCTGAGCTGCATGGTCTGAGAGTAGAGTTTGCTAATCGTTCCGTACCAGAGAATGGTTTTATCGCAATGGTAAGCAATAAAAAATAACCATCAAACGCCCTATAAAAATACTATAAAGAATTAAAACGCATTCTCTTAAGCTTGAGTTAATATTCACTCCGTATGCTACTTGTATTCCCTAATGATATATACGGAGTACATATTATGAGCTTACCTCTATTAAAACCCCTGTTATTGACTGTCGGTGCTACTTCATTGGTGTTTTTTGGTGGCGTCATCGCTTTATCTATCCAATCGCCAACCGTTGATAGCATCCAAGCCGCAGTAAATACTGTGAGTCAAAATTCTGACATGACGTCTTCTTTATCCTCATTTAAAGCAGTAACAAATCCACTCACACAATCTTTATCAGCTCAGCAATCCTCCCTTGCTGCACTCACTGCTGCCCAAGCAACAGCGCTTGCCAAACAAAACGCTCCTGATGCGATATTACAGGCCACCCCAGAGCTTATTAATTATAACGGTACAGTCGCTTATGAAGTGATTTTAGATAGTGGTGCCACTTATATTGACTCCAATCTAGGCGCTGTACTAAATCCGGTCACTAGCAATGGTTATGGTACAGAAGGCTTTAGTGATGACGATGAGCATGATAGTTATAAAAATGAGCATCACGATGACGATGAACATAAGGGTGAGAAACACCACAGCAAAAAACACGGCGACAAGCATTATAAAGAGAAAGGTCGTTTAATTACCACCAGTTATAAACAGCAAGATGAGGATGACTACTATGACTAATATCAAATCACATCCGACCCAAGCTGGTAATAGAGCTTCTAATCAGACAGCTAAAAAATCTGATCCTTTTGCCACCCTTAAAAGCAGCATTATGATTGTCTCAATAGCAGGCACTATGGCCGGGTGGTTAATACTACTCAATCAAGAAACTGACACTGCGCCTGTGAATACCGCCATGTTAACTGCGGTTACTCCTAAAGATAGTAAGGAGTCAACGCCACCTACTAATATCAATCAGTTGCGGCAGGTCAATGAAGTCGCGCCTGTTGAGCAGATAGATGTCGTCGCTCGTACGCGTTCTTCTCGATAAATGAGAAAAAATTAACAGTTATTAAACTTTGGTTTTTTGGTAAAAATAGAGAGGTTTCGAATGAAAATAAACGAACCCAATAAAACTACGCCGCAATTGGTAACTTTTGACATACTAGCGATGGGTTGTCATATTCAGGTCAGTTTGAATATTAAAAGACTGAGCACGCAGTATTCAAAGACGGAAATAAATAACCGGATTGCCTTGCTAGCAAGTGATGTTCAGCAGAAATTGGCTCACTGGGAACACGTTTTCAGTCGTTTTGATGATACCAGCGAGCTGATGAGACTTAATCAGCATACTGACCAATGGACTGATGTGAGTGCAGAGTTATTTGAGGTCTTACAGCGTGCGATTCAGTTTGTTCCAAAAACCCAAGGATTAGTGACACCGACCTTACTTACATCCCTGTGGGCAGCTGGCTATAAGCATTCATTTGAAACTTTGCCAAAACTGTCTATGCCATCCATACCTTTTACTAACCTAAGCGATACATCAAATATTAACTTAAATGTTAAAAAAAGTTTTCAAGATACCCCTGTAGTCAACTATGGCAATCAGAATATAGAACGTATTCAGCTTCGCCGACTAACTGACGGAAAATATCAAGTATATCTTCCATCTAGTATGGCACTAGATTTGAATGGTTATGTCAAAGGCTGGTGCGCCATGCAGTTGGCTGAATATGTTAGTCAAATCCATGATTGGCATCTACCCTGTTTAGTGGATATGGGGGGCGATATCGCAATTGGCGTTCCAAGAGACCAAGTAGATAAACCAATTACTTGGGGGATTGCTATTGCTAAACCTTATTTTTCTAATGATGAGCAGGTTCACGATGATGAAGATGTCGCGATCCTTAAAGTCAGCTCTGGGGCTGTCGCCACGTCTGGGCAAGACTATCGTCGCTGGTGGCATGATGGTCGCTGGCAACATCATTTAATCCACCCTCATTATTCTCGTCCGGTAACAAGCGATGTGCTGACCGCAACCGTACTGGCTACGGACACCATGACAGCAGAGGTATACGCTAAATACTGTGTGCTACTTGGTGTTAAAGCGGCAACAACATGGCTTAACAAACATCATATTGCGGCGCTGTTAATTGATACTGATAACAACGTGATTACGACATCTGCTGTTTATCCATATTTAGTCCAACCAAACTTGATTGATAGCATAGGAGCATAGTTATGAACATTGACAATCCTACCAACAGTCAAACTGTTTTCAAAACAAATCTTTTTATTCAGGCTTTATGGACTGTATTGCTGTTAAGCATTGCTGTCGGATTCGGCAGTTATGCGCTATTAATGTGGGGAGAAACCGTTTCTCAACTATTAACAGCCACAGATAAGAACTTTTGGTATTTATCACGAGCAAGTGGTGTTATTGCCTATACTTTATTTTGGCTAGCAGTCGTTTTTGGCTTGTTGCTGAGCGCGCGATTAGGTAAGCACTTTAATGCCGCACGAGTATTTGCCTTACATCAGTATTTAAGTCTGGTTGCGGTGGGCTTTGCAGCTTTTCATGCAGGAGTTTTGTTAGCAGATAATTTCTTAAATCTGAACATATGGCAAATTTTATTACCTTTTGGTTTTCAGACTGAGCGTGTGGGCGTTGCATTAGGGCAATTGGGGTTCTGGCTATTATTCATCTGCGCTTTTAGCTTCTACGTTAAGCAGTATATTGGGCAATCAGCATGGCGTTGGCTGCACTTTCTAACTTTCTTTGCTTATATGTTTATTAGTATTCATGTCTTTATGGTGGGTTCTGACAGTCGCGCACTGCCTTTATTATTGTTCTATGCCGGTAGTCAAACATTGGTTTTTTTGCTTATCACTTATCGACTTATTGTTTTAAATCACACTACATGACTATTCATGAAGTGGTACAACGTTATACCCTACATTAATCTATTCAAATTTGTATCTCCGTAAGTTGAGGGTATCTATGCACTATTCTATTCATGATGAGCCGCATTTAAGCAATCGCAATCATTGGTTAAGAGCGGCAGTACTGGGTGCAAATGATGGCTTGATTTCAACTGCCAGTTTACTAGTCGGCGTTGCGGCAGCAAATCCAAGCAGTCAGACGCTGCTGCTGACAGGAGTAGCAGCACTAACAGCAGGCGCTCTATCGATGGCGGCTGGTGAGTATATTTCCGTATCATCACAAGCCGATACCGAAAAAGCGGATTTAGACAAAGAGCTGCATGAGCTGACGTATCACGCTGAGCGCGAACTGTTTGAGTTGACAAAAATTTATGAGACACGTGGGCTTGATCATGCCTTGGCTCATCAAGTTGCCGTCGCCCTAACTAAGCATGATGCACTTGAGGCGCATGCTCGTGACGAAATAGGGTTAAATGATCTCAGCCAAGCTAAGCCCATTCCTGCATCAATTGCCTCTGCGTTAGCTTTTATCACCGGAGCGATATTACCTGTTATAGGTATTTTGATATTACCAGCGCGCACATTGGTATGGTCATTATCATCTTTAACTGTAGTTGGTTTAATTCTACTTGGTATTATCTCTGCGCGCTTAGGTGGCGCGCCTGTTATTCCTGCTACTGCTCGGGTGGTGATTTGGGGCGTCTTGGCTATGGTAGCAACGTCGTTGATTGGGCACTTATTTGGGGTAGCGGTATAATTGCTTGCAAACTGCGAAGACTACAGGTATTAATGAAAAATATCTATGGACAATCGGCGCTGATACGTAGGGCTGTTGCTTACTTTGACTTTGTATATATTCATCCGCTAGCAGATGGCAATAGCCAAGTGTATCGCTTCTTGATTAATGAGCCGATTATCCTGGTTATATCGCAAGCCATTGCCAAGCATCATTCATAGCGTTATGCCTATAATGAGTATATGAGTATATGAGTATAGATCAACCAAAAGGAATACTGTGCAATGCCACTTACCTTTATACAAGACTATCAGCCGCTGTCCACCGTTAGTCTTCTATTTTTCTTTATAATTATTCTTTTGGTAATATTGCAATACGTGATCGTCCGCTATGCTGAATCTATTTTCAATAAATTAAGATATTACTGGTTGATGCTTAGGCGTTATCTCGGACAGAATATATTTCTGATTGGAGTAAAAAATAAGCACCCAAAAAGCTATCATTTTTTATCACAACGCTTTGATAGTCGCCATTTTTATGGCTTGCCTCTGACGCTTCTATTTGTGCTTATGGGGTATCTCGTGTCATGGTTCATCGGTTTGGTTGAAGATGTTATAACATTACAGCCTATCGTGGATATGGATTATTTCGTATCGGCGCAGATGAGTCAATTGCAGGACTCTCCCATCATCAAGATTTTTGTCGTTATAACTAGCTTTGGGTCTACAGCGATAACCTGTTTGGTTATACTACTAACTATGCTTACTTGTTGGTCGCTTCGTCAACGCTATGTCCTCATTGGATTGCTCATCGCGACATTAGGTAGCACTACCTTTACTTTCTTAAGTAAGTCCCTATTTCAACGTGCCAGACCTGATAATATATTGTTGGTTGAGCGAACGTATTCTTTTCCAAGCGGTCATGCGACGATTACCATTGCTTTATATGGGTTTATTGCTTACTTATTGATTCGATTTAGCCAAAAATTTATTCAGCAGGTACGCATTTTTGTCTTCGCGGTTTTTTTTGCGATACTGATTGGGTTCAGTAGAATACTTTTAAACGAGCACTATTTAAGCGATGTAATTGGCGGCTATTTGGTAGGCGGATTATGGCTGACGGTAGCAATTAGTATCACAGAGTGGCTAGCGGCTATTGATAAAATCACCTGGTGGATAGAGTGGGGTACCTCGCGAATTTATATGCTT
>NZ_JACGYX010000011.1 GCF_014119005.1 Psychrobacter sp. GP33
TGTCAGCAGTAGTATCGCTGGACGTCGGCAAACCTATAAAGACGGTGACGTCATCCATAATGCTTATCAGGAAACGGCACGTCCACAGGATACTGTTATTGCCCACCTACAGTTTCACATGCGTCATGAAGTACTGAATTTAGAATTACTGGTCCGTCTGTTTGAGCAGATAGGCGCTAATGAGGTACAAGCATGGGTCAACCATGAGCCGACAGGCAGCTATGCCCGTAGAATGGCTTTCTTGTATGAATGGCTCATGGATCAGCAGTTAGCAGTACCGAGCAATTTGGGCGGTAATTATGTCGATGCTTTAGATACTAAAAAGCTGGTTACCTCAAGCCCTACGCAGGTTATTAAGAACGCTCGCTGGCGTATCAATGACAATCTAGCAGGAACCCGTCATTTCTGTCCTCAACTGGTGAAAACAGAGTCGTTTACGCACGCAGCAGCACTCGATATTGCCACGATAGTTGACAAGCTGAACGATGAGTTTGGGCAAGACTTACTGATGCGAGCATCGGTATGGATGACCCTACGAGAGAGTAAAGCCAGCTTTACTATAGAAGGGGAAGGAAAAGAGTTAAAACGTATTGAACGTTTTGCTGATGTAATGGCCCGGCGTACCGGCAAGGGGGATATTCCGCTTGATCCTGAATCGCTGGCAGAATTACAACAAGAGATATTGGGGAGTAAAACGGTCATTCAGCAGTATGGCATCCGTCAATCCCCCGTTTTTGTGTCGCATACTCAGGTCAATGGCTTTAAAGAGATTGTGCACTATATCGCCCCACCTGCCGATGACATTGCTAATAAGTTAGAAGGGTTACAGGCATTTATGAAAAAGACCGAGGGACAATCAGCGCTGATCCGTAGTGCCGTTGCCTCCTTTGCTTTTGTGTATATTCACCCACTAGCGGATGGCAATGGTCGAGTGCATCGCTTTTTGATTAATGATGTGCTCAGACGAGATCAGGTGATTCATGAGCCTATTATCCTACCCATATCGCAAGCCATTGCGGAGCACCCCTCAGACCGTTATACCTATGACAAGATTTTAGACAGTGTGTCCGTACCACTCATGAAGCAGATCCGTGACCACTATGACTTTGACAAACAGGCCGTTACTTACCCTGATGGTATTCGCTCTAACTTGAACTTCACAAGCAGTCACCTTATTCAACCGGCATGGCGCTTTATGGACTTAACGCCTCACGTTCAGTACTTATCAGCACTGATTGCTCATGTCATTGAAAAAGGGATGCACCAAGAGTCACAGTACTTAAGACAACATGACCATGCACGTCGGGCAATCAAAGAAATTATTGAGATGCCCAACAGCTATGCCGATAGGATCATTCGCAGTATGCTACAAAATAAAGGCGCTAAGAGTAATAAGCTCGTTAAGGATTATCCGTTTTTGGCAAATGATGAGACTTGGGATGATATATTTACTGTCGTTTTGGAGACTTTTAAAGATGCTGCTGGTGATTTGGATAGATGACACCCTGCTTTATGCATGGTTATCTGTTATGAACTAATGATAGATCGTGGTTGTCGATACCCCCCATTCTTTTGCCGCTTTCGTTACCGATATGTTCATGTTTCACCTAGTGTTCAAGTGCGTTTTTAGAGGTTTGTTCAGTATAACTGTCCAGAACGTTCAGTGAACAACTATGGCACTAACCGACCTATTTAAGCAAATGACATAAACGCACCATACCTAAGCATCAAGCCACCCGATGCTTCTTAAAATTCTCTACCTGCTCAAATACTTCTTTATACACCTCGCCACGATCAATGGGCGGATAGCCTCACTCATCGAGTAACATCATTAGGTCGAATTGAAGCTCAGCCTTGATATTCTCAGGCTTGTTCCAGTCGGTGTACTTGGCTTTATCATCAATCACTTGTTTGACGGCTTTGGACAGCTCTAGCAGCTTGTCCTCAGGATAGGTAAAGTTGTATTTATGGACTAATTAAAGTGGTTTTACTACATTAGTCTGTTTTAGCTTGAGTATTGGTTTGAATAGTTGATTTCTCTGGATCATATCTCATTTAGTATAAGTATCAATAATAAAGAGAAACAACATAAATAAATATTATCGACAAATTTTATATTAACTTAGTTGTTTGAAACATATAATTAAATCCAATACATATTTTACTGTCAGGCTATCTGATTAGAACCTTTCAAGATATTTTCTATGGGATTGCAGTCTCTTTTGAATTTAAAGATGACCATAATCCAGTTTTAATATTTTAAAAAACGCTAAAAAAATTCGTATAATTGCCTAGGCTATAAAATGCACAAATCCTATCTACAAATCAATACACATAGCTTTTGTATCAAAGTATTTACTGGCATTATTTAACACAACTATGTCAGTTTCAAGGTGGCGGTAAACAGCCTATAACATAGTTCACCGCCTAGCTACCCGCTCATACTTGTCCTGTATGAACTGCGGATTAGCCACCATAAACAATTACCTAAAGCAAAAGGACCTATTAACTGCATGTTATTCCAAATCACTCCACGCTACTGCAATCCACAAGTCTGACATTGCACTTGTTTCAAAAAATAGCTCTAGCTCTCCCTCAGGTGTCTTGGGCAGTCCTATCTTAGTGAGTTTGCCGACGAGCAGATTACCAAAGGAGAGATCCTTACTGAGTGAATCTTTATTACCGTTGTTGTCTGACACATTAAGACTATTGGGAATTTTCTCCTCTGTACTCTTGGCCAGAATATCGACCCGCGTCACATTTTTTAGCCGACCTTGACTCCAGAACGGGTAATGTTCTGCGCGTAGGTTGAGTACCAGTTCGGCAGGGTCTGTTTGGCTCTGAAACTTGGCCCATTCAGTTGGGAACTCATGACGCACGGAGAACAAGCGTACAGAACCAGCAGCTTGAGCTTCGCTGATGCGCTCTTTTATATATCCAATTGCTCCGCTGCGCAGCAGTTCACCTCCCTCTCGAGCCGTATAGCGAATGTGCAAGATAACATCGCTAATTGTTTGATAGTCAAACTGTGCTGGGTCTTCTTTACTTGGATCCGCTGGTAGTTGCAGTTGCCATTCGCTAATAGCACCCGAATTCTCAAACGGCAGATAGCGTTCGTCACGAAGGTTGGTCTCAAATAGCCCGCTGTCGTTTTGAGCAGAGCTGGTAACAATAGATTGGAGGCTACCGAAATTATCGCTGAAACGGTCGTCCTCAGCGTCTTCACGAGCATAGATGCCATCTCGCAAAATTTGTGTCTTGCGGATGCTGCTTTTAAGCAACGTCAGTGTGCAGTTGACGCTGGCGTAAGGGCCGGTCACGCAGGGGACGCTCAACGATACGGTCTTGATGCGCCGGAAGTAATGACCTGGGCCATCCATGTCGAAGAGTGACTCAGAGAGCTTTAAAGTGCAGCGGCCGGTAGTGCGCAACTGGATAAGCGCCAGTGGGCTCACCTGGAGCAGGCTGACGTGCTTGGTCAACTCGTATTCACGCTGGTTTAGCTCGTAGTAAGCCATCTCCATGCGCTTGACATCCAGATAGAGTTTTTCGCCAGCTAAAAGCCCTTCCTTACCGGCCAGATAACCGAATTTAAGATAACTCAACTCGGGATTGCCAAGCTCGTGCTGCAAGGCACGCTCCGCTTTCTTAGCAATGTCAAAAGCAAATTGGAAACACTGTGCGTACAATCCCTTTACCTCACGCTTCATCCATGCATACAGTGCTTTGTTAGTTTCCTTAGCATTTCTTGCAGTACCTTCCGCATTTAGGAAATACTCGATCTCCTCAGCGTGCTTCATCTGCTGGCGGTGATTTTTCAATTCAAGTTCGGCGATGGCTTCGCGAATTTGTGCGCCGCGGAGTTGTTTAAATATTTGACTTATTTCTCCAGCTGCAAGGTTACTCTGGAAGGCCCAGTCTTGTTCTCGGCGGGCGTATGAGTCTATTCGACTTGCTCTTCTTGCCTCAAAGTTTAATCGTTCGGCGATTCCTCTCTCGGCATTTGCATATGCAGCAAATGCCGAAGCAACATTCTGCCCACCGAAAGTAGTAGCACCCCCAAAACCCAAAGGTTGGGCACTTATTTCAAACTGCGGAACAATGGCTGCAACAGAACTAGCTATGTTTGTAATGCTAGCAATATCGCTGTATATTTGTGCTTCTTCTAGAAGTAATAGTTCCCGCACTTCATGCGAACTAAGAATTTTTCCACCGTTAAGAAACTGAGCAACTTGGGAGAGCACATCCGTGGCAATATCTATCTTAATCTCGCGCAGACCTATCTCTGGCTCCTGCATCGCAAACTTCATTTTGCTTAAGCTATCTGTATCTAGCTCTTCAAGATCAGGAATCGCTTGCTCTATCTCATCAACCTTCTTGCCCAGTTGCTGTTCGTAGTAACTGTAACGCTGCACCGCGAGCGCTAGTGATTCAAGTAAGCCTTCTCTGGACTTGATGGCCTCCTGTAGCTGGCCATAGCGCACATGTTCAACCATATCCATGATCACACGCTCATGTTTAGCACGTAGCAAGGTCATAGCCTCACCGTCTTCTTTCTCCATCGCTGAGAGTAATTGATTGCCCAAAGATTTAACTTCCTGAACAATTTCGGATGCTTTCTGCACCAATAGCTGGAAGCGAACCAGCGGTAACGGCTGGTTGAGGCCGTTCACGATAGCACCTACATCCAGGCCTGCCGCAGTCGCTCTCGCCAGCATTGCTGGATCAATAGGCGGCTCGAACAGGGCAAGTTGGCGGAAAGTACCCTGCATGTTCAAGCTATTGCGGATCTTAAACAGGCGATCGCCCACTGTATCCCAGTAGCCGAGTAGCTTGTCGTTGCGTGGTACGCAGAAATAGAGCGCCTTGCCCAGGCTTCGAAGGGTAGCCAGCCTTGGGTTGTCGCCCGAATCAGACGCTGGGAACGGCATCAGGTCGAATGGTAGTTCGGGTTCCATGTCTCGCATGACGGAGCCGAACTGCTTCAGATCGTTACGCAAATTGTCATAAGTCTGTCGCCGTACCGTTCCCTTTTTGGGCACAGGCAGGGGCTTAGGCCCCAATATATTTGCAGCCAGCACGTAGAGCATCAATGCTTCGTCAATAGCTTCGCCGGTGTCCTGTCGAAATAGCGAATCGCCCCAGGCAATCAGGTTATCTAGGTAGGCCATGATAGTCTTGTACATATACGCCTGCTGCCGATAGCGGGCGATTACGTGCGGACGGAACGGCGCGTTTTTCCATGCTTCGATGCTTTGGATAGTCTCATTACGCAGCGGCGCATCGGCGCCTGTGGCGAGGTTAACTAAGATTTCCTCGATCTTCTCGACATCAGTATACTGAAACGGACGCACTTTCCAGAAACGTTCAGGAGTTGGACCATCGCTGTCGTCGGTAGGGTCGAAAAGAAAATGGAACCAGCGCTGCGCATCGGCAAAGCGCTGGTTCTTGCTCAGGTGAATGGCGATGGTAATCGGCACATGGAAGAAGAGCTCCCAATTGTAGACGGAGTAAGCACCGGCAGACGAGAAGTCGAGATCCTTAGTCGGATAGGGCCTGTGCACGTGCTTGGACTCCGGATCATAGCTGGCTTCAAAGAAATCCGCATACAGGTCACTGA
This sequence comes from Psychrobacter sp. GP33, assembly GCF_014119005.1. Classification (GTDB taxonomy): domain Bacteria; phylum Pseudomonadota; class Gammaproteobacteria; order Pseudomonadales; family Moraxellaceae; genus Psychrobacter. Next base: position 5,621 of record NZ_JACGYX010000011.1, read on the forward strand.
CGGGTCGCATGCGCCTGCGCAGAACATTGACGTTGATCGCGCCAGGGATGCCGATTTCAGTGCCCGCCGCGAGAACCACCATGGTACCTGCCGGAATGCTCGCCACAGTGCCGTCGAGCAGTGCGATCTGGGTAGCATTGACGAGTTGGATCGGCGTATCGATAGACACCGCCGCCTGCCTGGCGCCCGTAAGCGTGAGCGTGCCCCGAGGATAGGGCGTCGGCTGGACGTGTTCGACAAGTGTAAGGGCTGTGCCACCCTCAACTCTCGCAATAGCAAGGCCGCTAAGTTTCAGATCATTACCCTTCTCGAGTTCCACGGAGACGCCGCCCTCGGCGGTCGCAGTAGCCTTATCCAGAAGACCAATGCGAGCAGCGCCTGGGACCGATGCCTTAACGTTGCCGCCCAGCTCGACATCCACTCCATAGGGTAGAGATATCTCACCTGGAGCATATTCCGTATCCGCAGCCTGCAATCCGGTCGTGCCTTTGCGCAACAATCGCTGTGTGAGCGGCTGCACGTAGGGATGCTGATGTAGGTAGAAGCGGTACGTGAGTTCTCGCTCCTGGATGACAAAGTACTTGGTCTCTTGTGTCTCGATGACGCGGCGGAGATGGTAGACTAACTCGGTATCGAGATGGCCGTGAAACGTCTTCATCTTGAACATTAGTTCTTTGTTCATATCGTTTACCCTCTCTTAGTTCTGACCGAAGCGAGTACGCCGGCGTCGAAACTGGACTGGTTTAGGTCGGTGAAGTTCTTTTCTAGCGCTGAATTGAGACCCGCAGCGCCCACGATATTCAGTCCCCCGCCGATCTCTCGGAGACCAGATCTCTCGAAGGATTCTGCGTCACTCATCATGATACTGCTGCCACTGGCCAATTCGCTCCCCGCATTAACGTTCACGCGTCCAAGGCCGATCGCAGAATCAGTAGCGTCTCGAATCTCAATCCCAGCTTGACCGAACGGGCCTATCAACACTTTGTCGCGATTGATCGCAGACACGGGGTTGATCAGCCAGTCTCGATCGAGGATAGGGTTGATAAGCGAATCGTGGTGGATTTTTGAAAGCCAGTCATCGTCGGGCATCGGTATCGGCCACTTCCGTGGGATATCCGGAATGATGACAATGTCTGGGTTCAACTCATGATTGGGTTTCGGTGTTCTCGTTACCCATTCTTGCCACTTCTCGATAGTCGTCTCAGTAAGATTCGGTTCAACGAAGAACGTGTGCCGATTGTCCTGATAGAAGACCGGTTTCATAAGAGTGGCAATCTCGCCCACACTATTCCTGATTGCCGCTTCGACCGCATTCGGATTGGTCGCGCCCCGATACGCGTCCTTAGAAACACCCAGCGCCGTGAGGTGATTGTTACACGGCAGGAGCGTGTAATTCTTACCCTTCTTCAGAATATTGGGGTTGACGGACGGCGGGGTCTTGCCGGGCTCGGTCGTGATCCATTCCTTGAAGCTGACCTTGAGTGGACCGTTGCCCTTATACCGGTTGGCAATACCGATATTGGCGCTGCTAAACGGATTGGCTGGCTTATCCGTATACTCACCGCGCTCGGGTGCGCTGTTGCGTCCTGCCAAGTAAAAGGCGTGTTGAAACGGGTGATGTAAATGGACAAACACTCCACCCTCCTCTCCGTCTTCATACAGCTCCTTTGTGACGTGTACGAAGACGGACTTAGGATTAAACCAATTAAGCCCCCTAGCCACAACGGCACTAGGCGATGTGAGGCCTCCAGATTCACGCGTTGTCCACTTCCCCTCCACGTACTCACTCCAGTGCAGGTATGCTTCAACATCTTTCTTAGGCGCTGGAATAACAATACGTTTCATGGTGTCGTCAATAGTCGTGTTCCCAGCGGGTTGCTGAGCCTTCTCCAGGAAGGTAATCCAAAATAGATACAATCGATCACGCCAGATCACTGGCGCCAAGTGGTCGCCCTCAATCTCGGTGCTCACTGGCTCCCAAGGCGACCACATCTGGTGGGCATAGCGGCGATAAAAGTACTTGTGCGGCTGACTGTACGTGCGGCCAAACACATGCAGGGTACGCAGCGCCGAATCGACGTTGTCCTCAATGTGCATAGCGCAGATATCCAGCCTCGCCAGCTCGTCTAGCTTTTTCAAGTAATTGAGGAAAGCGTCCTCGACGAGTTCTCTGGAAACATCGCCCTGCAATAGCGCGCCCTCAAATTCGCTGAATAAATGTGTTTTATCGTCGCGAAACTCTGGCTCCAACCAGTTTTCTGGGAAAAGGAATATCTTGCGGTTTGCCTCCCACACGCGATAGCGATTCATCCACTCCCATTGCTTGCTATTGATGGTCGATGGCTGAACCTTAGGTTCGAGATTAAGCAGGCAGCGCTGGATGAACAATTGCAATGAGGCGTTTGCCAGACGGATGCGCGAGGTTTGTACCACCGGCTCCATACCGGGGTCGATGAGGAAATACTCATACAGCTGCTCTAAGCGGTCGAACCCATGCTGGTGCATTACGTAGGACGCCAGCGCATCACGCTGTCGCGCTCGCAGCTTGTCGAAGATCGGCTGGGCAACACGCTGCCAGGTCTCTTGCTCAAAGCATGCTTTGATGGCTTCCTTGAGATTCGAGGCAATCTCAGGATACTGTGTCGGACTTGCCTTCGTGCTGACGATCCTCGTCCACTCCAGCAGCGAGGCCACCGGTACCTGGAAGCGCTCGACCACTTGAAGCGCGGCCCACAGCCGCTCCAGTGGCTCTTCGCTTGCAAAGCTCGGCTGTTCGGCCAATGCCCGTGCCACCACTTTTACGGTCGTTTCGTCGTGGCGTGTAAGCTGGCCGATCAACGAATAGACTACCTTGTCCAAGCGGTCCGGAGCAGCCGTCCCGTTAGCCTCGAAGATACCGATCAGGTCATCGGTGCCGCCGGCGAGATCACGTTTCAATCGTGCGTAAGCCGCCAGGCGCAAAAATTGCTTGAAAAGCGTGAACGTCAGCGCGCCAGTGTTATCGCTATCCTGGGTAGGCAGCGCGCTCAATGACACGCCGTCGAAGTCGTCAGCATGTCTTGATATATAGCGCAGCTCGCGCTCATTGAGCCCTAGCGTCTGAAGCAATTGCAGCGCCTTTGTCAAAAGCACTTGCGCGCGGCCGCTGCGCTGGACTGCAGACTCGGTATACAATGTCAACTGCGCCAGCCAATCTTTGGGCAGTGTTTCACCCTGTACGCGTAGTTGCGCGTCGCTGCCGTCCAGGTTGCGAAGCTCAAGTGTGAAGTGATAGGGCACGCCGGGTTTTAATTCTACGTACTCTTTTTCTTTCTTACCCAGTTCCTCGTTGTCCTGGGTCGCTTTGCCGGTGAACACGGGGCCGGGTAAATGAGCGAAGCTTAACTCCGCTTCGGCGTCTTTCTTATCCAACTCGGCAAAGAATCGATATACTCCGGCCGCAGGGACTTCGAGCCAACCCTCCAGCCGAGCGCTGTTGGTGCCAGGCGGCTTGAGCGAATTGCCAGCACCGTCCTTCAGACTGGTGTCGGCGTCAGCGAGGAGTACGCTTGGTGCCGCGGGATCGGCAGACTCCGGAGGGGGCATCGGCTCGACGTAGAAGCGGGCACTGACGCCAGGTTTACCAATCGCAACGAAAGCATTCAACAGCGGTTGCGTGTTTTGCGTCGGATCGGCTAGCAGTGTCCTGTCCATTAACAGTGACTCGACTAGGGATGCATCTGCGCCCGTGGAAGCAGTCAGCGTTTGCACCACCAGTTGGCGAATCAGTCGTCGTTGCAGAAAAGGCAGAAATGTCGTCGTGAGTCGGGTGCGCTTTTCCCGTAGCTTTTCATTATTATCTTTTCTCGCTATCTGCTTTTGATCTTCCGGCAGGTCGTCTTTGATAGTGGGAACAGGTTCGAAAAGTTTGTCGAAATCTTCTTCTTTCAAGAAGCCCGTGGTCGCCGATGCCGTGAGTGTTTGTTCTTGTAAATGTTTAGTAAAGAACTCACTGGCCTGCTTATTTGCTTCAATCTGTGCGGCATCGAGCAGCGCGGTAAACGTAGCTCGCTGACCGGCCGTCAGCATTGCACTAAACTTATCTTTCAGTTCAGTCTTCTGCGCATCAAACATTACACCGCGAAATACCAATTTCTGCTCTTGCCGGATCGCGTTGTAAGCGACTTGGCTGATTGCGAGCTCACCGACAAAGCTTGTCGCCGGTAGGTGGTTATTCTCAGTAACAGCTTGTTTTGTAACTGTAAATTCTGCCGTTCCGTTCAGCATGGCCCAAAATCGCTCGGCCACGTCTGACGGCAGAGCCAAACCCAGCTTTTGCCGCAAAATGTCGTCGGTCGGAGCGCCTGAGTCCGCCGGCACGGCATGTTCGGCGAGAATGGCGCGGATACCCTCGGCCAGAGTTTTGGTCAGCGCTGACATCGTTTCGCCATTCTGCCGATAATTGTCAAACGAATTGAAGCGATGCTGCAGCAAATGCTCCAGGTCCTCGATGTTGAACCCACTATCCTTGACCTCTTCTGCGACCTTGACGAACCCCAAGGTCTGGGAGAGAGGATAGTCCTGATCGAGCGTCGTTAGTGGGTCTGTATGAAGCGGCTTGAACGGATCGAAACCAGATAGCCGTTTGAGTGCGATCAGTTCGCTCATAGATAGCTTCAGCGCCTTGGCGAGCAGCACGTAGCGGTAGAGGGTTGAGACGTTGGGCAGAGTAAGCATGGCTTCGTCCAGAGAGGTGTCGACGTCTACTAGAATGGCGCCGATCTCGTCAGCAGTGAGGCCCAACGCACCCTGCAAAACGAGCATGTGGCCCTTGATCAGCCGGAATTCGGCGGCTTTGACCTGGACTGAGCTAAGGAGCGTCGACAATGCGTCGACTGTAGCCAGACCAGCAAGCCGGTCCTTCTCCGCATCGGTCAGCACGCCGATATAATTAAGGTACTGAACCTCACCCAGGTCATCGTAGCGCAGACCAATCCGATCCTCGCCAGCAAAGGCTGCCGCGTTGATCTGGTCAGCTGCCTTGACACCTGGCAGACGAACCTCGTAGCGAACTTGGTCGGCGAGTCTAGCCAATTGGTTAGGCTCGAGATAGCGTCCGAATGGATCGTCAAATACCGAAAGGCGGCGCGGGTTGCCGGCGACCATGACCTCGACCTCGGCGCTCTTACGCGCGCTGCGGGTCAGAAACAATTGTGCATAGAGGGACTGTTTTCCGGTAGTCGGAATATTGGACCACAGCGTTAGGATCTTTAGGCGGTTCTGTTTGCCGACCCGGACGGCTTGGTTGAAGGCCTGCATATGTGCCAGGTAGATCAGCACGGTCTGGAGTGGCTGTTTGGCGAGATTGGCCGGGTTATTATCGTAGGGTGCCGTCTTTGGAGTGAAAGTGCTCAGCGCACGGTCGGTCTCCTCAATGCTCCAACCTAGCTTACGCCACAGCCTTACGAACAGGTTGATGCGCAGGAAAATGATTGCATCGGCCTGCGTACCGTCTGCGTATTGCAGCATGGTCTGATCGAAATTGCATCCGGTATCTGGGTCGACTAGAAGAAGAACGCGGTCGTAAGGGATGGCCTGGATGGCGGCTTGAAGATCATTCAGCGGTGTGTTGAACGTCGTCACCAGCTCGCTTAGCCTGTGTTCAACGGCCGCCACCTCATTCACGACATCCCAGCCTGTCAATTGACTATTGGCTAGCTTCTTGGTCAGGCCGTCAAAGCGCTGCTGATCAGCGGGCGAAAGGTCAGCGCGTCTCTTGCCGACGATGTCCTGATTCTGGTCGTAGAGCGCCTTGTTTTTCGTGTAAGCGCGTGCATCCGCAATCGTCATGCCCAGCTTGTACAGCAGCGCCAGGTCGGATAATTCTGGGTTTACAAACGCTGTCTGAACAATGGCGGTAATTTCTTTATAGGTCACGTCCAGGCGGCGAGCCAGAGCTTTGGCCGAGTTAAGGTCGACTCGCTGGCCGGTCTCGGCGTCGACCGCCTCGTCCAGCGCCATCGCTGACGTCTCGAAACCGTAGAGCATGAACCACTCGGACAGCGGGGCGGGGCTTGTGAAGATAGCGACTTCTGACGGTGAAAGTCCTAGCGATTCGAAGAAGATCGCGGCCCAGTCGTAGGCGGCAGTGGGCCCAAACAGATCGTCTGACTGGCGGAACGTCTTTAGCACTTGCCACAGCGGCGTCTCGAAGTAGTCGCAGAACTTGCGGACAGTTTCGAGCCACAGATCAAACGGCAAATTCAGCGGATAGCGCGTCTTACGGAGCGTGTCGTAGGCCTCGCGAATGACGTTTTGCGGCTCGGCTAGTAGTTGGTCGGTGGTGGCGTCACCGGTATCGTGGACGGCATCCTTCGCCAGTTTGCCGTTGGCAACGTAGTACTCGAGGATTTCGTTGACGATATCGATGTAAGGCAGCGCGGTGTGCGTGTTTTCGCAGCTTAGCGCGATGTGAGGCAGGTCGGGTCGACGCTCGATGAGTGCATCGTAGGGTCTCATCGCATCGCCTGCCGCATTCTTGTGTGGATATTCCCGATCCCCATGGGTTTTCTTCCAATTCGCCAGAAAATTGCCCCAAACGCCTGGCTCCGTATCGACGAACTGCAGTAAATCCACCATATACGCCGCCGGACTCAACACGGATCGGCAGTGTTCGCACTCACAATAGTCCATCGAGCCTAACATCGATTCCATCGTTGGGAAGTGCTTGATCAACTCGTTCTTCACGCTCTCGCGTACCTGTAGAGATGAGGATATACCCGCAACGTGCGGCTCGCTGTCGAGCTTCTTGGCAATGGCAAACAAGTTATACGTGACACTGCTAATTTGCTGCGCCTTGGTAGCGATAAGCTCAGGCACTCCATCTGGTGCTGGCGTATTATAGATCTCTATATACTTGGCTTTGAATAGCGAGATGAACTGTTCTTTGGGATATGCCATCAAGTCAAAAGCAGAAGTGATGTCCAATTGCATTAAAACTGGCATGGCGTCATTGCTAGGTGTGAGTTGATAGATGCGCTGCAGTTGCTGCAGCTGAGCAATTTGAACTTCAGCGTTATCGATATCCTCGACAACCTCGGCATGGTCCCTGAAGAACGTAGTAACCGGTGTTTCGCCCAAACGGAACCCGTGTGCAGAGGCATTCTTCAGGAGCGTAACAGTGGCGGGGTTTGCGGCGAATGATTTGAAGTTGTCATCCGTTTCCATCAGCCGCTCCACCACTTGCGTGGGATAGCTCAGCCTCAATTTTCGTGCCATGTCCTCAGCATAGGCATTCAAACGGTCTTCGACCTTTTCAGCACCATAGGCAATGGGGATGAGATCTGCGAGCTTCTTCTTATCTACGTCGGTCAAGTTCTCTCGTCGGCTAAAAGGGATCCTCGCCTGTTTAAGTATCTCATTGATCCATTCATCCGCACGGTGAAAACCTTCCTCGATCAGTGCAGCAGGATCGTCCATCTGCTTCTCCATAAGACGCACGGTCATCGCTTCGCTGTTACCAGCTAGAAAGGCGAATTTGCCCTGCAACTGCAGCTTGCGGACTTGTGTGCCATCCAGGCCTGCCTTACGGGCCTCCTCCCACAGTTGGGCGCCATCACCACGATGCTTCAGGTAGATCGGCGCGAATTTCTCTTGTGCGTCTTGCGGCAGCCCAGAAGCTTTGAGTAGAGCACCGTAGGTGGTTCGGGAACCTGGTACCGACATCGCTAGTCGCATCTTGTTCGCGAACGCAGTGAACTTCGTTTTGAGTACCGCGACACCGGCGTCGTCAATCTCAACAACGCCGGCGTCGCGCGCCTTCCTGATCGCCATTTCCGCGACGTCTGGTTCGACCTGAGCAAGCAACAGCTTGTCGAAAGGCAAACCTGCACGCAGGAGCCCGTAGAGCGCTTCGGCAGGCACATCGATATCGGCCGCCAATCGCTCGGTGGCGGACGCTAAAGCGATCAACCTTGCGTCCCATCCGGTGGCACGGTTGAGGACAGACAGGTCCTGCTGCTGAGCGTCCTCTTTGGCGAACGCCAGCTCAGCCATTTTCCCGACGAGCGGCGTAAGGTCCGCTGAGAGTCGGCGGTACTCGGCTGAGAGCGGCTGGAGGTTCCCAGGCGCCAGCAGGTTCAATCGGACGCGGGATTCCGCCGTCAGTTCGTTCAGCGACCGGGAGAGCGGAACCTCTTCCCCATCGGGCTTGACTGCGCGGATTTCCAGACTAGCTGCATGACCACCAGCGTCGTATGAAAACGCATAGCGTCCATCGCCAACGGTCGTAGTTGCGTCTAGAAGGGTCGCTTTTCCGCCAAAATCGTGGCGGTAAAGACGTAACTTAAGCTTCTCTGCCGGCAGTCCGTGCTCGAGTAGGATGGCGCCCTCGATCGTCTGGCGATTCGAGGCAGGAGCGGTGATCGGCACGACGAGGTCGATGGTCTCAATAGGCTTGGCATTCGAAACCACTTGGGAGGACACGACCGTTTCACCATCGTCACCAATTGCTGAGATCTTGAGATTGACACCATCCACTCCCGGCAGTAGCTCGTAGCGAATAGTATAGTGACCTTGCGCATCGGTCATGTCTTCGCCCAGATGGATGGAGCCGAGTTCGACTTCGTGGCTCGCGCGCACCTTTACGCCTTTTAGTGGCAAGCTATCTTCACGCTGAACTTTACCGCTGACTACGCTGGAGCGTTCTTTAGCTTCTTCCAATTCATCGTCTAACGAGCTGGCGAGTTTTGTCAGTTGCTTTTGTCTAGCGGTAAGCATTTTCTCGACCTGCTTTACTTGATCTTTAGAGGCACCCCATTCTTGAAACATATCCAAAGCAAGCAAAAAAGCTTTAATAATTTCCGAAAATCGCTTGATCTGGACACGCAAGTCATCGGTCGTAGGAGTAAGCTCATCGATCTGCTCTAAGGTGAGCTTGACGGACCGCGCCAGTTGCTCCAAGCCCTTATCCATAGGAATGAGCTGGCGCAGCTTCGCATTTATCCGCTCTGCGGTGACTTCATCGACAACGCCATCAGCCTCCAGACCAAATTCCTCCTGAAGTTTCAGCACCGCTTCACGGGTGCCCTCGCCAAAGTGATTAGCGGCGACTTCTTCGTCGGAGATGTTCAGGTCGAGTAGACCTAATTCAAACTGAAGCAGGCGCACATCTGCACCGCGCCGGTCGAAACTTAGATTACGTTCTTGCAAGTTCATGGTGTTTCTCCACAATCTGATTTAGATCATTTTCGTACCTATTACCTTTCTCTATCTATCTTTAGTAGGGGTAAGCGCTTCGACTTGCTTCAATAAATGTTTGACAAACTGCATAAGCTGTTCCAAGCTCTTGTTCGTAGACACGCGCTTTATCATTTCTGCGTGTATCTGTTTGATCGTAAGGCTGCCGACGATTAAGTCAATCTTGAGACCGAACTGCTTCTGAAATTTTTGTACGGCTTAAAGTGTGCCTTTGCAAAATCATTATCGGCAGCTTCTTCGTCGGGAATATTTAGGTCGAGCAGAGACAACTCAAATTGCAGCTGCTTAACATCCGCACCGCTCGAATCAAGTTTAATATCGCGTTTTTTCAGGCTCATTGTGTGCCTCCACAATCTGATTTAGATCATTTTCGTACCTATTACCTTTCTATAACCATCTTTAGGAGAAGTAAGCGTATTAATTCGCTTCAGTGGGTGCTTGACGCACTATACTATCTGTTTCAGGCACTACATCTACCAACAGCAGATTAATGATTAGCGCATTCAATAGCAGGATGGAAAAAGTTCATCGGTTTTCGTCACTATCGCTTAGTGATCAGGTTATTGATATTTACCGTTGTTCATACTTATGGCATCTCCTATTACTGATCTCTAGTATTAATGGTTTGTTATCCTATTGATTAGTTAGGGCGGTCGACTTTTTGAATATTATCTATAGAGAGGCTTTCCAATTCCAAATTGATCTAGGTAAATAAGGACGTCATAGCTTGCTTGGGCGTATTCCATACCAAATTCATCATGGTATATCTGCAAAACTAAGAGGTGAGCGTTTACGAAGCCATTAGGATCGCTCTCAATCATTCCACGTAGCATTTCGCGGAATTCTTTTGCTTGATTTGAACTTCCGGTCGTAATAAATCCACGATGATGTTTCTTTCTCGCGGAGATAGCTGGGGCATCACCCTCTGACAGCGGATTCACCGACTTTGGAACTATGTGGTCAGCCTCGCGCTTTCCACCTTTACTTTTCTTTTTTTCTGTTCGATAGCTAGATAATTCCATATTGTCATTACCGAATACTTTAGGCTCTTCCATTGCTGGATTTTCTCCCACAGCTGGAAGTGCAAGGCTTTCTGAAGTTTGTGGTTCCTGAATCAAGGGCTCAATTGACATAGGCTCTGCAATAGCGTCTGAATCAATACCTGGAAGACTCATCTCCAAATCTGCGGACGCACGGGCATTTGCATCTCGCAATTCGTTGAGTTTAGCATCTTCACTCTCATTCGATTTGGAGGCATTATAGACCTCTCCCCAAATACCAACATTTAACACTATTACTGCTACAAGGGCGACAGCCGCCAATAGTGTAATTCCAGCACCAGTACTCGCAGCGGCTGTGCTAGTTCCAGCACCAGTACTCGCAGCGGCTGTGCTAGAGTGTTTTACGAGGCCTTGCTCTAAGCCTTGCGCAAACCGGCTGGCGTATTGCGTTCCAGGCGCCATGCCTGCTGTGGGAACAGATGGAGAGGGCATAGCTGGAGGCATCCCTGTTGGAGGAATGGCTACAGATGGTACAGCTGAATGACCTTTGATATCCACATATCTAATCGGGTTATTCCTCACATAGCTGAACAAAATTAATCCATCAACAAACTCTTTTGGATCACATGCCACCCACCTACCCAACCACGCCGCGTAATACCTCGCCCCGTAATAATATAATCCACTCTCCTCATCCCGCTCCTTACCGGTATAGCGATACTGCTTTGCCGCCTCCGTATGACTGCGCACCGCCTGATAGGTTGAACTACCATAAGGCGCATACTCTTCATAGGAAATGATCTGCGCCTGCTCATCCAATTCCAGACTGGCCGAGCCAAGATGGTTATTGAGTTGATAGCGAATTAACTGAGACGGCGAGTTGTCATTTCCTAAAGTGCGAGTTTCGACAAGGGCGATTCGTTGTTGGTCATCCATGAGATGCAATGTCTCACGTTCCAATTCCAGCGTATTGCCATTAGATTCGTACTCGCGATAGACCTCAAAAGCACCGAGATAGATGCGCTCTTTCATGCGCGTGGCCGTTTCGCCGGGTGCGACTTGGCGCTCGGTTACCTTGCGCATACGCTGACCACTTGCGTCGTATACGTACCAAGTAGTCTCCGGCGTTCCGCCATTACCGATTACTTGCTTCGCCGTCGCTTGTAGCTGGTCACGATAGTCCCATTGCATTAGCGGCAGGTGCGGCATTTGTAGCATATTGCCATGGGTGTCGTGAGTGTAAGTTCCCAAGATTATGTTGCCATTACCGGTGGCCGTCTGGCTCAAGCGATTACTCTGCTTGCTAGGCTCGATTAAGCTGGCTTCGTGGTAGGCATAGCTGCGTGTCCAACCAGAATGGGCAGAGTTACTGCCGCGATGCTGCATCTGCAGAAAGTTACCTACGGCGTCGTAGACATAGCGCTCAATATAGGTGCCCATGGCATTGCCATCACCGGGTTGCAGCAAGCCGACACGCGAGGCATCGTTGTGAGAATGCGGGATAGGTGCGCCACCGATCTGTCCTAAATGCTCCCGTCCGGTAGCCTCGATCAATCGGTAGAGGGCATCGTAGATATATTCCGTACTCGGCTCAACGTGCTGGTTACGGAAGAATATCGTCTGCTGAGCATCGTCGCGAATTTGAGTAATATTACCGACTGGATCGTAGGTGTAACTCAGGTCCTGCAATGATTCGGTGCCGCGTCGAGTGCGCAGATGGGTTAAGCGAAAGGTCAGCGGGTCGTATTCATACGAAGTACTGGTTCCGTTGCTATAGTCAATACGCTGGCGCTGACCCTTGGCATCGTAGTCGATATTGCTTACGAACGGGGTGACGACGGCATCGCCGCGTAGGTTAGCTTCGACACGTTCTAGCAGATTAGCTTCGTTATAGATGTGGCGAATAATACTGTTGTCCGGTGCCGTGGTTTGCGTCGGACGATTCAGTGCATCGTACTTGCTGCTGCTGTTGAAGATATCTGTTTCCAAAGGTACAGCGGCTGACCAATCGAGTGCTTTCTTGTATTCTTTAGCGAGTTGACGTTGATTATGTAACGGATTACCTTTGAAATCGCATTGAGAATTAGTAACGACACCTGCTTGATCGAAAAGCTGAACAACCTGTCCTCGTAGATTCTTGGTTTCCGCGCTAGGTTGGCTTTCGCCATAGATTGTGCGGCCTACTAGTATCTCTGGCTCTGCACCTTCGATCAGGTATGACCCAACAGGCCGCCGCAGCGCATCGTAGGTGGTGCGAAACTCATGATCTCTACTATCCCAAGCACGAATCGGTTTCCCGGCCACGTCACTCAGTATCCAGCGTTCACCCGCTTCCATGCTAACTTGGTAAATAACGGCGCCAAGCATGTTGTAGCTGTAGCGCATAACGATACGACCTTGATCGTCGCCGTCCTGCACAATGGCATCGCGCACAGCACGTTGGTTGCCTTCAATGTCCAGCTCTACGCGGCTATGATATTTATCTTCCGTGCCGTTGAGATCGTGGCCCGAAGCCACCACTTTGTTGCGACTGATGGTAAGGAACGGTCGCCCCAATGTATCGAGAAAAGCCGTCGCCGGAGTATCGGCATGAGCCGCTGCCTTGTTCGCTACCGCCTGCTCTTGCAGCCCAAGCGCACCATCTTTTCGCTGCGCATGCCAAGTCTCCCACGATAACGTTAGATAACTGGAGAAATAACCAGCGGTGTAGCCACTAATATCTGTGTCGACGCGCGGATCGCTAAGCACGGTATCATTAACGTCCCAGCTCGTTTGCTGCCATGGATCGAACAGCACCTTCTCGTAAGTGTGATTAGGATGCAGCGTGGCCACAACGCGCTCAACAGGATCGTAGAACAAGATTGGGCTGACGCCAACCTGTACCCCGAATTCGAAGTGATGGGTGTCGGTAAAGAACGGCTCGTACTGACGAACTGGCTTGCCCTTATTATTGAAGATGGTCCAGCCACTACCGACCCAGCGTGGTGGACCGACGATTCCATTAATCTTTTCAGGCTCTGCCTGGATTTTCCGCTGGATCTCACGACTAAAGCCGTCGGAGTAAGAGAAGCTGTGCTGAATTTTTGTCTGTTCACCAAGTTGCAAATCAGCGTCGTGGGTCTCACGTACCAACGCATAAACGACAGCAGATTGCGGCTCGGCCTGCTTCTTGCTGCGCTGATAAGCGAATAGATCATAAACCAGCCGCGTAGTAGCCCGTCCCAAAATAGCGTGTGGATCAGCGAGCGGATTAGCAATATGATCGTGGATTTCAGCATCCGTTAGATCGGTGATGAAACCATCAAGCGAATCACCCAGGTTTTCCTCTGGCTTGCCCATCACTGCGGTGCCCACTACCAGACCGAGGATGTCAAATGTCACTTCGGCGCGGTTACGGTTAGGGTCCATTACTAGCCGTGGTTGCAGCACGCGATAGTCGTTACCAGGCTTAGTGAGATCGAGATCTCCGCTCGGCAAACGCTCACCCACGGTAACGCAGTTACCCAGAGCGTCGCGAGTTTCCAACATTAATAGGTCGTATTCGTCATAAACGATGGTGCTCTCGGTGTTGACTTGGCTAGTATGAAACGGATCACGGGAGCGATGCGGTAGGAAAAAGTGCTGGCGAGCATAGGCTAACTCTTGGGCCGGTGTATCCGTACTGTTTGGTGACAATAATACTCTACCCGAAGGTATCCACCAGTGGTCATCAGCATCCATATCGACGTAGCCACCACGGTCGGAACCTTGACTGCCAAGTCTAAGTACATCAGCAATATTTGTTAGTAATGAGTGGCCGTCACGTCGGAAAACTTGTGCTAACAGCCCCGGCGTAAAAGCGAGCTGATAACTCTCGCCAGGCAGGGCCAACAGTTCGACTTCACCAAGCGGCAGCAGCGCTGTCAGATCATCTTTACGGTACAGGGTGCGAACGTGTTCAATAAGCCGTTTTTGTTGACTGCTATGATCTGCTTGCTGCTCATAAGAGATTTGTGCAGCTGATAACAACATAGTGAAATCATTGCCTGTCCACTCGTCTAAGCTGAAGCGTGGGGCGTTATTTTGCAGCTTGAAACCGGTTAACTCATAGCTACGTGCTTCAGCTGGAAGCGGCGTGCGGTAGTTGTCGAACACATTGACGGCATCGATGGTATTAGTAACACGATTTTCAGTATAAGTGACGAGCATTTGCGTCTGCTTCTTCCGGTCGTCCGGATTAAGTTCTACCAGGCCAGGGTTTGAGACCGTCGTCACCTGCCCTTGCTCATTGACAATGCGGATAGTTTCACGGCGGCCATAACCGATAGCGGCTTGCTTAAGCACATTGCCAAAATCATCTACTTCCAACGTCAGCGCGTGCTGGATACGGGGATCAGCTGGATTACGCTCGTAATGGTAGCTGATGGCTTCACGCGGATGAGTGAAGAAGACTGCGTGGCGGTTACCATGGCGAGATTGTAAATGGTGAATGGTGAAATTCTGCTCGGTGACTGTGTAAGGATGCAAAGCCTCAGGTGTATCATCGAAGGCGTAAATCTCCTGACGCAGCATGGCACCCTTGAGCGAGCGGCTGGCCTCGCGCTCTTCTTCAAGTGTCAAATCTAAGGGTAATATGGTATCTGGAAGCAGCAGTGCCTTAGCTTGTGCATCGGTCAGCCCCGGTTCGCGGTAGTACTCGCCGGTATCATGTGTATCAAGAATACCCGCAAAAAAATCAGATAAATGCTCACGACCCAGATAGGCACCAGTATGGAACCAGGTTTTGGTATGCACCGGAGGCACGTGAGAGACACCATCAATGTTGGTTGCTGCGGACAGTGTGCCGTCTGTTGTCAGGGCGGCGAGCTCCTCCGTATCAAACTGCTCAACCATCCCGAAACCACGAAATTCTCGCTCTTCGCCATCAAAGTAGCCGTGATGATAGGCGTAGCGTGTGGCGAAGCAGTTGCGGCTGATGTGGTCATACGTCTCAACGCGCTCGACCACGTGCACTGGGAACGGCAGTCTGGTAATCCAGGGTCTACCAGCGTACTTGTCCTGTAGATAGAATTTTGTAGAAGGCGCGTACTGGATGCGAGTCTCCGCGCCGAGGTTATTGACAGTCTTAATGAGTAGATGAGGTTTTTGCTCACCCATCAAATTGATATAGCGCATCGGCCGATCCGCATCGCCGGACAGCGGCGACGACCAGACTAGGCAAGCAGTGCCGTTGCCGAGCAGATCGACAGGCACAATATTGACCAAGTCATCTATACGCGGAAAAACTCGCAGCACCTGTACTGTGCTCCAGCTGTTGCCCGATTGATTGAAATACAGGCGTATGCCATCACGGTGCAGATAAATGATATCTGTAGTTCCACTACCGTCGATATCAGCCAGCCGGATACGTGCTTGGTCAAACTGATCACTATGGTCGAACCACGGTGCCTGATCCATAATAATTTTAGCGCCGAAACGACCGTAGCCAAGATTTGGCCAGTAGCAGACTTCGCCGTTGCGGATACGTACTAGATCGGTAAGGCCGTCGCCACTCAAATCAGCCAAGTAGATCGACTGAGTACCGTCAGCAAAAACGATACGAGGACCTTTGTTCTCATCCAGCACTTTAGCAACACGCATAGCTGGACCAAATCCTTTCTCCGCTAGCGACGGGTGCCAGACCAATGCATCATCTTCAGTGATAAGCACATCGGCATGACCGTCACCGTTGAGGTCGATAAATTTCAGGTTAGGATCGCGCATGGCACGGTTAAGACGAAATGTGAACGGCCTAAATGATTGCCAACCTTCAGCGCCGTCGTGTTCGTACAGGCCAGGCATGGGACCATCCATGACAACCACATCGGGCTCGCCGTCGCCGGCAAGATCCATAAATTGCGCACCGCTAGCGAGGGCGAGATTTGGCTTTAAAGCGACACGCTCAAGCGGTGCGAACTCAACTGGTCTAGGGCTGATTGGGCTAATATTGCGCTTGTAATACCAAGCATTAGCTTGCTCAGTCAGAATACCGGGCAGACCTTCACCGTGTAGATCCGTCCATTGGTAAGTCATACCATCCAGACCAATCGGAAGATTTTCAAGACTTTTAGAATCGACTTCCTCTACCGTGTCCTGCACGATGGGCTCAGTGTATTCGAACTCAACTGGTGGCAAACTACGCTTTTTGTAGTCATCACCCTCGCGCTTGTACCCTGTTTGTGTAAAGGTACCCAGAAAGCTATAAATAGGATTACGGACGCTGGTCGGATCTTGATCGTGAGAGTAGGTGAAGTCTGTGGAACGTACTAAGCAATCGTTGCCAACGCCCTCCTCGCCCTCAAAATGATGGAACATCAGCACCCGCTGACAAAGTCGCGTGGTGCGCACCTCGAAACCGGCGTGATAGGTTGAGAAAGGATCGTTGCGAAAGACCCACGGCTTAATCCCGTTTGGCGTAGGTGCGTCGGTATCGTGCTCCCCATAATCAAGGACCACCTCGAACATCCAATCAGCATTCTGGATCTGTGCGCTACTCAAAAATATCGGCCGAGATCCTCCATCATCCAACAATGATGTCCGGTTGCCATATTGCATACGTTTAAGATAACGGTTGGCTGTGCGTCGAGGATCATTATGATCGCCTCGGTTGCGTTCGTGCGCCTGGGTTAAATCGACACCGACTCCATCTTCCGATTTGTACCCGTACTGAATGGCATTGCCTTTATCGTCGCGAGTTTCGCAGATTAGCCAGCTAAAAATACGGCTAGGATCCTCGGGATCAACGATTCGAGAACTAGTATCCTTGCCATATAAGGTCAAAATATTGTCTTGGGATATCGAGCGCCAATGCACATCCTCATCACTCAGCCGAGTCCAGCGTTCGATACGTGCAAACAGACCTTCAATACGAGGACGATACCTATGGATGAGGTAACCTGACACAGACGCCTTATCTTCAAAGCTCTTACCATCGGAATTAAGTAGCGGTACTAGATCTTCCGCACCAGAGAGCACGAAAACATCAGACTCTTCGGCATTATGATACTGCGGTAAGCCCTTTGCAGTTTTGCGCGTGATCGCTGGCAGTGAAAGCGTCCATCCAAAACCATAAACTCCGTTACCAGACCCAGAATCATAGGAAAGAGCAAGCTGAGGACCAAAGCCAGAGCGACCGGGGCTGGTCGCGATCGGCACCGACATCGACCCGGTGCCGGTGACCGGATTGGCAGCGAACTTCTCGCCGATGCCGCGAATCGCACCGCCACCTTTGGGAAGTGAGATCGTGGGAGCAAAGCCTTTTTTCTGATCGGTTCCTTGTGCGTTATCGGCTCCACCATTACCCGCAGTGGATTGAGGTATCTCTTTGAAGTCAGGCATAAATAACCTCTCAATACTTCCTACGGGAAGTCATGACATGTTTATATCATGTAGAGCTATTATGGTAATTCCCTAAACTATCTTTTAATACAGGCTTATGTCTACTTAGATTACCTATAAAAAACCACTTTGCAAGGTGATTATGTAGTCGATCAATACCATAGGGGTTTTTAGTATCATCACAAGCCCCTCTGAGTAGCAACACACATCAATTGCAGTGGATGTACTGATTCATAATTATCTGTAGGTATAGTGTGTGGTTAAACATGGCGCTTAACCTATTCTACTAAACGATATTGGTCTTATACGGGTAGAAGTTACTTATTTATTGTCAATAAATTATTTTAACTCTTATTAAATCGTTACTTAGCAAATTAATAATTTAGTAAGAGTTTTTGCTTTTAATGTTTTTAATGCTTTTAAAAGCTTTTAGACACGCTACAACCCTCGACAAATAAGGGCTATAGCATCCATAAGACGACGTTTAGTTACCCATAAGACGACGTTTAGTTACCCATAAGACGACGTTTAGTTACCCATAAGACGACGTTTAGTTACCCATAAGACGACGTTTATATTCTTTGCGTTATAATGCTTAATATTGTATTATTGCCTAACTTCTTAAGGCGCTTGATATGTACAAATCTGATTTAGTCGTGAAAACAAATCATCTTAATACTGTTTTGCAAAACTTGTCTTTAGCTGAAATCCGTATTATTCAATTGGCTATAGTAGATGCCAGAGAAACTAATACAGGACTTAGTACAGATAGGCCATTACGTATTGATGCATTACGATACGCTGAAGTTTTTGAGACCACACGGCAGAATGCATATATGCGCATGAAGGAAGCGGAATCTACGTTATTTGATAGGCGTTTTACTTATATAGACGATAACGGCAACCCAAAAAAAACTAGGTGGCTGCAAGAAGTGGGTTACATAGATGATGAGGGTGCTATAGAAATAGTTTTTACTCTTGCTGTCGTTAAAGGTATTAGCCGTATAGATGGTGCTGAAGACTTTTTTACTTCATACCTCTTAAAACAAACAGCAACTATGCAAAGCAATTATTCAGTAAGGCTGTATGAATTGCTGATACAGTGGAAAACTGCAAGAAAAACGCCAGTATTCGACATAGAAAATTTTAGAGGTCAATTAGGTTTATTAGAAAATGAATATGGTCGCATGTATGATTTTAAACAGCGAGTGCTAGATTTGGCAGTAAAAGAAATTAATGAAAAATCTGATATAACAGTCAGTTACAACCAACAAAAACAGGGTAAAAGCATAATAGGCTTTTCATTCTCGATCAAACTAAAAGCGTCAGCCGTTAAACCTGTTACCGATTCTGACACCTCTATCAAACTATCTAATAGCCAAATTAAATTATTTAGCAGTAAACTTGCTGAATTAAATGAACTTGGTAGCACTGCGCCTATAGGCAAAAGTACCGCAGAATTTGCCGCTATTATTGCTGATCATTTAGCAGACCCAATCAAACAAAAAAAATATATCCCTCACTTGGAAAAAGTCGGTTATAAGCAGGAAAAGAGCAAAGGTTAGTCTTAACTATAGTTTATCGTTGTAGGTAAATACATGGTAATAGACGAGAAAAGAATATACCAGTATCGCATCAAACGTATTTGTTAAACGTTAGCTTTTAAAATCCCCACCATCTTTTCTTCTTCTTAACTGAATGCGTCTCGATAGTTTGAGTATTTGATTCAGGCTGTGGCTCATATTCAGCTTCAGACTTCTTGAACTCCAATAGTCTCGTCTGCGCAAAATCATGAATACTGGCATTAGCTTTCTCAAGCGTTTTAGTTAGCTGAGAGAGCTGCTGCTGGTAATTTTCTATCAATTGCTTTTGGTCATTCACTTGTTGTCGTAGGTGCTCATTGGTTAATTTTTCAAGTGCTAACTGGTGTTCAAGTGCTGTACAGTCTTGTACAGTCTGACTGTTAGAGTGCGTACTCTCAGTAGTGTTCATTAACTGTCCAGAACGTTTTTCTAAAACAGGTTCGCCAAATACGCGCAGCATCTCTGCCGTATCTATTTTCTTATCAGATGTTCTAGAGAGCTCGCCATCATTAACCTTCTGATAAATGGTGGTTCTTGATACACCCCACTCTTTTGCCGCTTTCGTTACCGATATGTTCATTGTTAACCTAGTGTTCAAGTACGTTTTTAGTGGTTGTTCAGTACAACTGTCCAGAACGTTCAGTGAACAACTATGGCACTAACCAGCATATTTAAGCAAATGACATAAACTCACCACATCTAAGAATCAAGCCACCCGATATTTCTTAAAGTTCTCTGCCTGCTCAAAGATTTCTTTATACACCTCACCACGATCAATGGGCGGATAACCCCACTCATCAAGTAGTACCATCAGATCGAATTGAAGCTCAGCCTTGATATCCTCGCGCTTGTTCCAGTCAGTATACTTTGCTTTGTCGTCAATCACTTGTTTGACGGCTTTGGATAGCTCTAGCAGCTTATCTTCAGGATAGGTAAAGTCGTATTTATGCGCCAGTGAGATGAGGATGTCATAAAATGCTTTTTCCTCAAAATCGATGCCCATCTCACCGAATGAATCCATTTCAGCCCGCAGTTCATGGTATAGCTTGATGATTTCATCCGAGAAGTCACCTAGCACCTCGTCACGGAGCACATCTTGCTCATCGCGCTCATTGTACTTAGCGACTAAAGCTGTCATTTTTTTAGTGAAGTCGACGCCCTTAACCTTATTGGTTTTCTTCAGCTCACCAATGGCTTTGGCCAATAGCTGTTGCAGCAGTTCTAGCTTGGTGTTTGGCTGCTTTATAGCTTCAAGCTTGGCTAGATAGTCGTCATCAAACAGATCAATCTCACCATCACTGCGCTCGCCCAATTTAAAGATTTCTTCGACCCCATCACTGATTAATGCCGCTTTGACTAAGTCCCGTACCTTTTGGTTCATCTGCTCGACGTCAGGGGCACCGCCTGTGGTGATTTTAAACAGGATAGTGCGAACGGCTAGGTAATAATGAATCTTATCTTTATGCATCTGTGTTATTTCCTCACTGCCGACACAGATGTCATAAGCGGACTTTAAACGCTTTACTAAGTACATAAAGGTCTTTTCTAGCTTCTTACTTTCCAGGGTAAAGTTAGCGGCAACGTTGAGACAGTGCAATTGCTCTTCGGGGGTGCCATTAAAATAAAGGCTGCTGTTAAACTTATAAAAAAGTGCCCCAAGCAGACTTAAATGGTCTTTGACGATAACCACAGATTTGCGAATGTCCTCTAAGTCCTGCTCTTGACCGCCTGTATAGTACGATAGGGCTTGGTTCATCTGCTTTTTAATGCCGACATAATCCACTACCAAGCCGTTCTCTTTGCCCTCAAACTTACGGTTGACCCGTGAGATGGTCTGAATCAGGCTGTGTTTCTGTAAGGGCTTGTCGATATACATGGTATCTAGAAAGGGGACGTCAAAGCCGGTGAGCCACATATCGACGACGATGGCGATTTTAAAGTTCGATTGACCATTCTTAAACTGCCGATCGAGCTCTTTGCGGTAGTCCTTGTTGCCCAGCTTGTCCCACAAGGCTTTGGGGTCGTCTTGGTTACGGGTCATGATCATTTTGATCCGTTCCATGGGCTTGACCTTTTTTTGGTCTGCTTCGGTCAATTCAGAGCCTTCCGCACACGCTTTGATCTCATCCCATTCTGGACGCAGTTTGATAACCTGCTGATAGAACTGGTAAGCAATACCACGACTGCTACAGACGAACATAGCTTTGCCCTTTTGGGTAGTGCCTTCAAAGATACGTGCCTCATAGTGCTCGACAAAGTCTTTGGCAATGGCTTCAATGCGGTCAGGGTCGCCTAGAATGGTCGACATACTGGCCATGTCGCTTTTGCTTTTCTCAATCTGATAGTCGTTGGCACCAGCATCGCTAGTGGCTTGATAGTATTTCTCCACCTCGTCCAATTGACGACCATCGAGTAATACTTTGGCAGCACGGCCCTCATAAATAATACGTACCGTGATGTCATCATGCACCGATTCGGTCATGGTATAGCTGTCGACCACAGGCCCAAACACTTTCAGGGTGGCATCGACTGGCGTTCCGGTAAAGCCGACGTAGGTGGCGTTAGGTAGCGAGTCATGCAGATATTTGGCAAAGCCGTAGGTTTTCTTCACGCCTTCATCAGTGACGGTGATTTTTTGGTCAAGGTTTATTTGGCTACGGTGCGCCTCGTCAGAGATACAAATGACGTTGGTACGATTGGTTAGCAGTGCCAAGTCTTCGGTGAATTTATGAATGGTGGTTAGGAACACGCCACCACTCTTACGCCCTTTGAGCTGTTCACGCAAGTCGGCGCGACTCTCGACACTGACAATGTGCTGATCACCAATATAGGCTTTGGCATTGGTAAAAGTGCCAGACAGCTGATCGTCTAAGTCAGTACGGTCAGTGATTAAGATAATGGTCGGACTGCCAAGCTCGATATCACGCATCAGCAGACGCGCTAAGAACAGCATGGTATAGCTCTTACCACAACCTGTGGCGCCAAAGTAAGTACCGCCCTTGCCGTCACGTATAGGGTCAGTTTTATCAAGCACACCGTCTGCACCCAATACCTTCATATGGCGCTTGATGTTGGTAAATAACTTGGTAGCAGCATAATACTGCGGATAACGGCACACGATTTTATCCGCACGACTTGAAGTATCCGGCACATAAATAAAATGTCGGATAACCTCAAGCAGTCGCGGTTTATCAAACAAGCCACTAATCATGGTCAATAGCGAGTCGATACCATCTTTACCGAGTTTTTCTTCACCCGTTACTTTGCGCCATGAGTAATAAAACTCATACGGGGCAAAGCAGGAACCCATTTTAGAGTTGGCACCATCACTGATCACGCATAGCGCGTTATATTTAAACAGTTCGGGAATATCGCGCTGATAACGGGTGTGCAGTTGGGTATAGGCATCGAACATGGTGGCATTTTCACGAATGGCGCTCTTAAACTCAAACAGCACCAGTGGTAAGCCGTTGATATAGAGGATGCTGTCCGGAATACGCAACTCAAAGCCCTGTATACCCATCTGATTGACCAAGCGAAAATGGTTGTTGTGCATTTCGTCATAATCAAGCAGTTGGATATACAAATCCTTTTGCAAATGGTCTTCACGCTTGAGCAAAAAGCCATCAGCGACCCATTTCATAATAGCTTTATTGCTGTCGTAAAGGTCAGAGGCAGGCAGATAGTCGAGCTTATGGATGATGGACTCAATCTCATAGTCAGTGATTAAGTCTGCTTGATAACGAGTCGCTAAATAGGCGCGCAAATCAGACTTGATTAGCACTTCTTCAGGGCGGCGCGCACACTCATAGGTCAGCGTCTCACCATGCGTGTGCGCATAGCCTTGCACTCCTAATAACTCAATAATGGCTTGCTCTAGTTTGTCTTCCGTGAATGTCATTGCGTGCGCCTTTTTTATTTATGCAGCCCTACGGTCATCAGCCCTCTAAGGACAGCATATTCATAATGAGTTTGATCAAGGTTTCTTTTTGATTGGGGTCAGATTCGGCAACCAGTAAGGTTAAAGCAGCCAGTCCGGTATTGTTAATCACCATATCGCCCTTGGTATTGAGCAAGCGATTATTACGATGTAAGAAATCGACAAACAAAAACGCGCCACTGCGCTTATTGCCGTCAGTAAAGACGTGGTTCTTGACCATAAAATACAGTAAGTGTGCCGCTTTGCTTTCAATGGTGGGATAAGCAGGCTCCCCAAACACGGTTTGCTCAAGGTTTGCCAGTACGCTATCTAAGCCGTCACCACGGGGTTTGGCAAACAATTCCGTTGCCTCGCCACGCTCCATCAGCTGTGCTTTGAGATGATTCAGTGCTGCCATGGCTTCCACGGTACTGGGCAAGATACCGCCCTCTTGTCCGGCTGGGTCATCAAGCAAGCCCTCATCATAGCGTTGCAGCCATAAAAAGGTTTGGGTATAACGGCTGATAATCTCAACCAAGCCGCGCCCCTCGTCAGTATTGAGCTCAGGGCTTTGGGCAGTCTTCTTAATCAAGGCTAAGGCTTGTTTTAACTCAGCGGCATTTTTATCAAAGCGCTGCTCGTTGATGGTGTAGCCTTCCAACAAGTACTCGCGCAAACGTTGGGTCGCCCACATCCGAAACTGAGTGCCTTTTTTAGAATTGACCCGATAACCCACCGAAATAATGGCGTCCAGATTATAAAAACGGATGTTACGCCGTACTTGGCGCTGTCCCTCTTGGCGAACTACCGAGGATTCCTCGGTAGTTGCTGCTTGGTCTAATTCGCCCTCTTGATAGATATTTTTTAGATGCAAGCCAATGGTGTCAGAATCTTTATCAAACAAGGTCGCCATTTGCGCTTGCGACAGCCACAGCGTGTCTTGCTCTAGGCGAATCTCAATCTGCGTTTGCCCATCATCAGTGACATAGATTTCAAAGGTATCGTTAGCAGCGCTCATCTACGCCTCCTCTAGTATGGCGGCAGCGTCGGTAATGCGTAGCTCACCGGATAATAGCTTGGGTAGTAGGGTGTCGCGGAGTTTGGTTAGAGTTTGATTTTCTTCGTTCAGTGCTTTCTCTCTATTAAAAAAATCAGTCACTAACCTGTCAAACTCTTCTAAAACATTATTTTTCGGTTTTAAAATATTTAAGTCATTCAAAACTTTAGTGGTCATACTTGGTACAGCAGAGCCAACATTCATAGAAGCAAGATTGAGTAATTTTAGTTGATTAAATAAATACTTTGCAACGTGATTAATTTTAGGAATCGAGAAAAACATTGTATCTACTGTCCAAAACTCTTCATCTACGAACATCAGATTACTAAGCGTTCCTTTACGTGGGATAAGTATCGACTCACCAATATAAAGTGATTTATTTACCAGTCTCATTAATCCACCAGACCCATAGACTGGAATATTTCCTTCTTCTAGTTTTTTATGGTCTTTTCCATACTTCACTTCCAATAGTTCATTTAATCTTACGCTTTCCCAACCCCTCGGAATCCAACCCATCTCTTCGGTAAATTCAAACGCATCAGGGAATAATGCCTGAATGGCTTGATTATCGGTGTCACTTTTTGGCAAGGCTTGCCGTTGTTCAGCACGTGCTGATAGCGCGTCAGGTATCGGATTGCCTGCGGCGAGCGCATTATCAATCACGGGATCAAAGTCCACAAACCAGCTTTTAAACAACGTTTGCGCCATAGCTTCTAGCGTCTCGTTCATTTGGCGGTTGAGTTCGATTTTTTGATCGTATTGATTAATAAGTCTAGAGATTTTATTCTGGATACTTAATAGATAAAAAGGTACAGGTTGATTTAATAAATCAGTAGAAGTAATACTGGTAGCAGCTGTCTGCTTAGCAATTTTCTGTATCAGTTGCTTTCCGTATCCACTTTTAAAATAATAATAGTAAAACAATGGATCAGCTTTTTTTCTATCAAACCTAACCCTAAATAAATTAGATTCAAATATTGGTTTATCAGTCACTTCTCCTACTAACAAGCAGTCTCCTACACCTTCCAAAGTTAAAGATGTACGACCAAACAATAAATCGCCAGATTTACATGAAAATCTTTCAACCTCACTATCATTGACTTCCAGAAGCTCCGTTTTCTGATTTAGAAAAAAGTCGTTCTTAAAAACCTCTCCCATTTTAATCCATCTAAAACCTTTACCTTGATATTCTTTACCTTTATAAAGACCATTTCTTGGCTTTTCAGAGACTAAACTTGAAAGTTCAACATACTTAACTTCACTCGCCATAACCCAACCCCTCCAAGTTCTGACGAATCACTGCATCAAGCCGTTCTGACGCTTGCATTTGTGCGTATAGCGTTTGGCTGAGTTCTGCCATTTTGATCTCAAACGGGATGCCGTCATCCTCAATCGCTGCTGCACCCACATAGCGCCCCGGTGTCAACACGTAGTCATTGGCTTTGATATCTTTTAGACTTGCTGACTTACAGTAGCCTTCTTCGTCCTCGTAGGCCTCATAACCGCCTGCTTCCGCTTCGCCGCGCCATGCATGGTAGGTCTTAGCAATGCCTGCAATATCATCAACGGACAGCTCTTTATGAGTGCGGCTAATCATGCTGCCGATATTACGGGCATCAATGAATAGCGTCTCACCGCTGCGATTGCGCAGTCCACGCTTTTGGCTATGGGCGGAAGTGGCGGCTTTGTCACGGCTGATAAACCATAGGCAGACCGGAATTTGAGTGGTATAAAACAGCTGACCCGGAAGTGCAATCATGCAATCGACGAGGTCATTTTCGATGATTTGTTGGCGTATTTCACCCTCACCACTGGTGGTGGTCGACATTGAGCCGTTTGCGAGTACGAAACCAGCCGTGCCGTGTTCGGACAGCTTGGATATCATGTGCAATATCCACGCATAGTTGGCATTGCCCGTCGGCGGCGTGGTATAGCCTGCCCAGCGTGGGTCATCGACCAGCTCATCAGGCGCGCGCCAGTCCTTTTGGTTAAAAGGCGGATTGGCCATGATAAAGTCGGCTTTGAGGGTTTCGTGTTGGTCTTTTAAAAAGGTGTTCGCCGCCACATCGCCCAAGTTGCTAGAGATACCGCGAATGGCAAGGTTCATCTTCGCCAATTTATAAGTGGTGCTGGTGTACTCTTGCCCATAGATAGACATGTCTCTGGTGTTGCCGTTATGACTTTCGATAAATTTCACCGACTGCACAAACATACCGCCCGAACCGCAGCACGGGTCGTAAATCTTGCCTTGATAGGGTTCTATCATCTCCGCTATCAGATTGACCACTGATTTTGGCGTATAGAACTCACCACCGCCCTTACCTTCACTGGCGGCAAATTTGCCTAAGAAATACTCATAGACACGCCCGACGGTGTCCTCCGTAGGATTACCAATGGTGTCAATGTTATTGACCACATCAATCAGTGCCGACAATTTACTGCTATCTAAGCCCAAACGTGAGAAGTAATTGTCCGGCAGTGCGCCTTTCAGGGCTTTATTGGTTTTCTCAATAGTGCTCAGTGCGGTATCAATTTTGAGGGCAATGTCTTCTTGTTTGGCGTGTTGTTGGATAAAGTCCCAACGGCTGTCCTCTGGCAAGTAGAACACATTGTCTTTGGTATAAGCGGCGACCATGTCGATATGCTTCTCATAGCCTGTCGCTATCAGCTTTTGGCGCTGTGCCTCAAAGGTATCACTGATGAACTTTAGGAAAATCAGGCTTAGGACAATGTGCTTATATTCTGAGGATTCGACACTACCACGCAGTTTGTTGGCGGTATCCCAAAGGGCTTCTTCAAAGCGCACGTCTTTGGTGGTGTAATGTTTATTGACGGCAGGTGTTGCCATATTATTATTCTCAATTTGTGTGATAAATGATTAGTAGCTGCAAAGTGCTGGGCGGGCAGCGCAAAGATGGCATATGGTAACAGCAACGGGCGCTTCGTAAAGCGTTACGCTTCTAAATAATCACGGATAGGGCGTTTATTAAACGGAGTGATATCTTTTTTTAAACGATTAATCATCTCAGCCTCCCATGCTGGCGAATTCTGACCAGCTGGACTGGTTGGACTGACCAGATGATTGTAGTCTGCGATGAATTGAGCGTTGCGAACAATACGGCCCAACTGCTTATCGTTTAACCCAACGATATTGGATGGCTCATTTTTCTTTCCTTGCCCTGCTTTATCTTGCACTGCACCACCTTGTTTCTTATTTTTCGCTTTAAATTTAAAGGTAAAAGCGGTAATGACACGACCTTGTTTGTGTTGTTCGTACTCAGCGCTAATATCTGTATATTTATTAATCTGCGTTATAGCATGGTCTAGCACCTTAGCTTTAAAGTTATTCATTTGTTTGTACTTTTCAGTATCAACCCCTAGCATTGCACGTAAGTCATCGATCATTATCTTATTGGTCTTGCCCACTGAGCGCCAACGTATTATTAATTCGTAAAGTCTGATTGCATACTCGCTTTGCAAACTACTGACCTGTCTTAGTTCATATTCTGTATAGCAATTTTCAAGACGTGTTATTAGCGGTATAACGTCACTTGCAAAGGTCAGCTCTACACAACCTAATTCATCAGCATAAGCAATTTTTTCAACCCACCGACTTTTATAGTGTATGTTCTTACCGCTTGCCTCGTCTATCTTATCGTAACTAAAACCTGCTTCATATAGACCATCTACCGCCCTTTTCATAGCTTCGTAGGCGGTGTGTTTTTCTACATTGAATTGCTGTTCATAGCTCTTTGCATAAATGCGCAAAGACTTGCCTACATCTATAAGCTTGTTTTGTTCTCTTGCCTCAATGATAGCTAAAAATATCAAACGTTGTTCTGCCACACCAAGGCTATAGGTTGCGCCTATCAAGTCATTATCTTTTGAGACTATTTGCTTGTTAGCCATAACTGCGTTGCCTTTAGTCAATTGATCAATTAAAGGCCACAATAGCATTAAATATATATCGCTACAATCTAATTATTAAAGTATCTATAAGGTCGTAAAAGGTAGCTTTATGGGTCGTAAAAGGTAGCTTTATGGGTCGTAAAAGGTAGCTTTATGGGTCGTAAAAGGTAGCTTTATGGAGTCCCAAACCCTTTACTAGAAAGGCATACAGACGACGTAAAAGCTTTAAAAACATTAAAAACATTAAAAACCTTTTTTAGGTATTATTAGCTCACTTATGACTAAATCAGCTTATCAATTAGAAAAGAGAGATGCTAAACAGATTAAATGCCATTAGTTAAGATAAGGAACCCAATGGTACTGGATTAACCCTTAGTCTTAGAGATCAATCCTCGTTTTTTAAGATTAGCTACTGGAATTGAACCTGAGTCATTTATCTGTTTCTATTACGACTTACACCTTTCTAGAAAATATTGAGTCATAGAAATAAATTTTTTATTGACCATCTCATTAATCATTACTATCCCATTGTTAGTAAGAGCATTTCTTTTCATAGCGTTATGAAGTCTCATATTTTTCTACGTCACCCTACAGCGTCCGAATACCTTTCTTAGAAACACATAAAAAAAATAGCAGAGTAAATCTGCTATTTTTTATGCTGCCTGTAAAGATCGCTTTAACTCGCCGCCGTCACACTCTGTCGTAACCTGTGCTAAATACTGCATACATCATGAGTAGCTGACATAGTCTGAATACGACCCTGCTGGCCATTACTGTTGCTATGGTCTTGGCTGACCGCCATCGGATAAAACTCCTCAACCACATCCGCCATGTCATCAGCATCAACCTCAAAGCAAGAATTCATATAGCCTTGTTTCGCTGCCACCTCTAACGCTGCCTGATCAAAGCCGTGTTCACTCAGCTCACGATCAATTGCCCCGGCATCTTATACCGCTTGCTTTAATAAACACGGTAGGTTGTTTGCAGTAGGTGATGATTAGAGTCGATGTATGATCGCTAAAACTGCTAGCCGGTTAGCACCATTGATCATAAAATTCTCGACCAATGCTGAGTGCCAGTATGATTTATTTTAGAGGAGAAAAAGACGTGAAAACAGGGACATTTGGAACCAAAAGGAACCAAGAAATGTGCAAAACCTGCTTCCAAATTTTTCCTGCCGATCTAACAAAACTGACCTTATAAATAGGTCGGAACGGCCACATTAGTTGTCAAAAGTTGATATTTATACGCCAGCTAATCACAATGTTGTGTGAGCTTTTGGACACGTTATAGCAAGCATAAAGCTGATTAATGGAAGAGTACGCACACCTGATTGAGTTATGCGACAAGTAACGTGAGATAGATAAGTTACAGGTAATGCGATCATTAATAACCTAAGTAAATAAAAAGTAGATATTCACTCATGGAATAAATGAAGTTAAGTCGATGCCTGACATAAATCACGATTTGAACCACTTTTGAGGAAAATAACAACTGTAAATTGGATGAGGTAAATATCCTGCGCTTAACATCGCTACTTCATAGCAACGTTAAGCTTTCCGTAAAAACGCCTTCTTGTCTTACGTATAAAACAGTGACTTAGGTATAATAATAGAATCTAGGAATTATAATAAAAAGGGCAAGTTAATATTTAAAACACCTTAGC
>NZ_JACGYX010000012.1 GCF_014119005.1 Psychrobacter sp. GP33
AAGCCTTATTGCATTTTATTGATTTTAATCATGTCTGACGTATCCGTGATCAATCTTGCCTCAACACCCGATAGACCGTAGCCACCCCAACCCCAACTGCTTTAGCGATCTCCTCTTTGGTCATATTGTTTTGACTGGCTAATTCTTTTATACGATTGTGTTTTGCTATATTGGCTTTCTTACCCGTAGGTTTATAGCCACTGTTGGCCAATCCCTGCTTAATACGTTCTCTACGCTTATCGTTATCAAGCTTTGCCATTGTCGCTAATAAATCAATTAGCATATCGTTGATCACTTTTAAGATATCCCCAGTCATACCGTCATTCACCGTATGCGTGGTTGGCAGATCAGCCACCACCAATCGCAAGCCTTTGTCTTTAATACGTTGCTTTAAAATAGCAAAATCGTCTTGTGATAGCCGACTTAGTCTATCCACGCTTTCAACCAGTAAAATATCGTCTTGCTCAGCATCATTGAGTAACTGAGTGAGTGCTGGTCTTTCCAGCTTTGTACCACTGAAGTGCTCAACGTAATCCACATAGGTATCACCATAGCTTTTACTGAACGCAACCAAATCTGCTAATGCTCTGGTCGCGTCTTGATCTTTAGTACTGGCTCTCACATAAATACGAACGGTCATCACCCACCTCTATTACTTAGACTTAATAATCAATGTTCATTGATAATAGAGAGATATTACTATCATTTAATTATTAAAACAAGGTTAATGATAGGTAGGTTATCGTTTAGAATTTTTATGTTTTGGGTATAGGCTAACGATAGGGTGTTCAAGGTGATTTTACCGCATCAGGCTATTTTAGGTAGCCTGTGAGCTTGTTTATTAATTTGTTTGGATAGATGATTTGGCTGGGGCATGTTTTCTTTATAATATGCTTTCCTAATTTATTTCGAATCTAAGTCAAAAAATACATTGATTATTAATCAATATGAGAGCAATGTTATATAACACAGTAACCTTACATAAAAATTAATTTAAGTAATAATATGTGGTTTTTTAGCTACTATAAAAATTCTCTAACTTATATGTTCTAGTCATTATTAGATCTGATAAATCCAACATCTGATTAAATGAGTTTTTTTAAGTGGAGTATTCATAGTCCGAATCTAACAATATAGAGTATGAATACATAGGCAGTCTTATTATATATTGAATAAGGAATATGCTATGAATATTAAATTATTTGGCTCTCTAATAGTTCTGTCTACTCTATTATATGGCTGTTCCGCTAAACGCGCCACGTCTGAAGTTGTTGTGGCTCCTCTTGGTATACCGGGTGGGCAGATTGGATATACTGGTGCTCCCGTCATTGATGATTCTGAAGCAAACAATACTGACAAAACCTTTAGCGATGGTTCACATCTTCTAGGTCTTCCAATGACGCGTGATTTCATTATGGATTCACGTGATAACTTCCAAGCAATTGAGGCTAAAGGTAGCAAAAAGATTTTTTCAATTAAACCGACTGGCGCTATAAAACCTAGAGCTGTCGTTTTATTAGAAAATAGGATGACTCCTAGTAGTGGCTGGAAATGGAAAACGTCAACTATGAATCCGAATGTGCGAAGAAAGAATATAGATCTTTGCAGAGGTTTTATGAGATTACCAACTGCCGAAGCAGTGGAAACATCTGGTAAGCTGATTAAAGATGATCTAATGTCTGATAGAAAGAATCATGTTATTAGTTATATGCCTGCAGTAGGTTTGAATAGAAATAATCTTCCAGACAATTCTGAAGACTGCAACAGGTTTATTACAAATGGTTATGATTATGCAAGTTCAGCAGAAGAGTTATTATTTATTCTTGGAGAAAATAAACTAGGTAAATCCCCTTATCTAGCCTTATATGAAAGTAGTCAAAGTCCATATTCATCTATGATTTTAAGTCTTGGAAGCTTAAGTCCTGATTCAATAACCTTGTTGGCATCAAACTGGCCTGAACTTATTACTAAAGTTTATAGCCATGGGGATAGCATTGACCCAACAATAGGCATTGCCGTCATGCTTTCGCGAGATCCATCCTTACAAGAAGCCCAAAAAAAAGCAGTGTGGAAAAATATAAAAATGGGAGTTTCAGGGCTTAAATGTGGTGCAGAAGCCGCTATTATCGTAACTGCTGCAACTGCTGTTACACCAGCCGTAGCATTTGTTGCACTGGACTCACTTGTTAAAGCAAAATCCTGTAGAGTTTTAGTTGCACAGGCTACCTATGCCCTTGGTTATGAAAAAGAAATACCAACACCTTCATAGGGCATCGTTAATCATATCTTGGTAGTTACTGCCGGTCTTTTTAGTCTTATCCTAGAATCTAGTAATGATACTAGGATAAGACTAGATTAGCTGTCATGATGAGAATGTGGTGGTCTACTAGTTTTCAGCACACTACATTAGGCTATTCTTTTGTGCGAATGTCATATAAATAGCCCAGCTGTTAGATGTAGCTATTTGAAAAACAACCCCACGAAGGAGCACGATTGTTGGTCTAATGCTCGCAAACGTCATGAATTTTGCCTAGAAGAGATTAATCTTAAAGCTTGGCAATACTGTTGCGAATAATGCAAAGAACAACGCAGTTAATAAGCTACTCGATAGCAATGCCATACCAAATCTGTTGAGTAGATAGGGAAACAATAAGAAAAAAGGTAACGTTCCGAGGACATACCAAAAGGTATAGGTTAATGATAGGACATTAGCTTGATGGTCTGATTGAATAAGCAGTCCTGCTGGAGCATAATCGAACTAAATCATAGGGCTAACTGTACTTATGAAGTGATGTCTTGTGATCCAATGGTTCAACCATAACATAAGGAGATCGTTATGAGTTACCTAGCAGCAAGATTCTTTGAAAAGAATAAGCCATCTATAGCCGTTTTATTATCACTGTTTTTAGTTAGTTGCGCGGTTACTCCTATTCCGAAACCCGATACCTCTTTAGATCATAATATTCTTGATCAGCAATACCATGATCCTACAGAGGAAACTATTAGTGTTATGAAAATTGTAGATGGTTTTTCTGCTGTTTCAAAGGATACTGCGGAGAAATACGGACATACATATGATTATACATCTGCCGGTTTACATTATTTAGAATACAAAGAGATAGGGAAGATAGGGGAGAAGTTTGATCCCATGCAATTAGAGGTTATCAACCGCGCTATAGCAAGTTCAAATAAACCAGTTTATTTGGTGATTTATGTACACGGTTGGCATAATAATGCGTCTATCGATCCAAAAGATAAAAGTTTAGATACAACAGGATTTCCCTATCTACTCGCTCGTCGCAGTTTTCAAAAGCCAGATATGAATGTTATTGGGGTGTACATTGGTTGGCGTGGTGAAGAAACGAAGTCTATTCCAGAAACTTTTTTATCTTTAGAAAGGAGAGCAAAAGTTGCGGATGCTATTGGTAACAAGGGAGAAGTAAGAAATGACATTGAATCTATGGTAAATAATGTAAAAATGAATAATGGCTTAGGACATTCGCTTATTATAGGCCACTCTCTTGGCGGACGGCTTTTATCTCGAGCTTTTATGAAAGATTTACAGCAAACAAAATCTGTTAAAGATTGGCCTTTAGGAAGCAATTCATTACTGGTCACTTTGAATTCAGCAATAAGTGCAGATGCTTTTAATAAAGTATATGAAAATATGCCTAGTCCTGACCCTAAGTCTGGTATGAAGCTACAAAGACCTCTTTGGATAAATTTAACCTCAAAAAATGACTACGCTACATCAAAATGGCTCTTTAGAGGCAATTTGCTTGGAATAAACGTATTTGATGAGCCTAATGGTAATAAAAAACAAACTATTGGGCACTATTCGCCTTATATTTCCCATGAGTTTACTGTTGATAGTAGTAACCCTCCCCTTAATCTAAGCAATAAATGTAAATTCATACAAGGACCAAACGGCCAGCTAATTTCTAGAGGAGTTGAGCCATGGTTCAAAATACCCCCATGGGATGTTAATCATGGTAAGCCAAATTCAGATCATAGTATTTCACAAACTTGTGACGAAACACGACATGTATATAGAAATGAAGACTACAAGCGTCCTGATATAAGAGCTCCACAATTTAATAAATCTTATGAACTTTATCATACGTCTATTTTGAAACCTTTATATGACGATACAGATAAAGATGCTAGAGGCTTTTCTAAATTTAAAGGCCCAACTATACCCTTAGGTTATATGTGGAACTTTCGAGTAGATAAAAGTGTAATCGATAATAGTGCGGAGGAAAACAAGATAAATAAAAGCATTGGAGTTCATAACGCGTTTGTACAAACGACTCTTGGTCGCATGCTTGATGATATGTTATTTACCGCACCAGAATCTCGCACGACATACGAAAATTGATTAGATTGATTCAATATAAGAGGTTGAATGTATTTAATTTTAATAGTTGGGATAGTCTTTAACTTGACGCTTCTTAAACTGTGAGGCGTCTTCTTAAGGACCTACACTTTCCAATATTAACCGATATGTGATCTAGATTGCCAAATCTTTGAAATATCGACTAACCCTTTTCACCCACTCCTTTAAAATTTTCGATAAAGGCAGCATTTTCAAAACGGTTTGCTTCTTAGTTAAGTATTGCGGATTGAGTGAAATCAGTTTAGGTAAGATGGCATTCAATCCTGTACCAGTTCTTACTCGCATACTCACGCTTTAGAGAAAGGGCTATATATCGCTTAGCTGCCTCACTTAGATATCCTGTTAGCTCAATTACCGGTTTGAATGGGTTAGTCGTACTGGAGTTTATCCTAAACTCAAATTTGGATCAGAAACTATATTGATTATTTATAAATATGAGAATAATATTCAAGATATATTCATCTTACAGAAAAGTTAATTTAAGTAATGCTATGTAAGTAATATAGTAGTTTAACTGTTACCAAATTTCTTTAACACATTTTAAATTATATGTTATAGCCGTTATTATCTCTGCTATATAGCTTCAGTATTTAGTTAAATGAGTGTTTTTAATGGAGTATTCATAGTCTGAACCTGACCATATAGAGTATGGATACATAGACAGTATCATTATATATTGAACAAGGAATGTGTTATGAATATTAAACTGTCTGTTTGTCTAATGGCCATAACCAGTGTGTTATATGGTTGTGCAACAACGGCTCCTGCTCCACCTATGTCTAATCCTATTCCTCCACCTGTGGCTGTTATACCTGATGATGACAAAGTGGTAGGTGATGGATCACATCTTCTAGGCCTTCCAATGACACGTGATTTCATTATGAATCTAAGCGCTTATACTAATGAAGTTGATGCCAATTATCAAAAGGCTGTGGTTAAAGTTAGTAAGGAAATTAGCGCTAGTCAAAGAACTACTAGTAATCTACCTGACAAGAAAATATTCTCTATTAAACCAGTTGGTGACGTCAAACCTAGAGCTGTCATTTTATTAAAGAAAGGCATAATAACGAAACCAAACCAATGGACTGTTAGGAAAAAAAATATAACAGTTTGTGAGAGTTTTATGACCTTACCAATGGCCACTCCTGGCGGTTCACCAGGTTCACAGCAAGTTAGAGATAATGAAGTTATTACCTTTATGCCTGTTAACAGTATAGATAAGACAAGTATTCCACTATCACCTAAAAACTGTGAGAAATTTATTAGCGACAAAAATGGCTATGACTATGTAAGTGCCTCACAAGAGTTAGCATTTATTCTCGATGGCAAAGATGTAGGTAGATCACCTTTTTTAGCGATATATGAAAGTCCTAAAAGTCCCTACTCATCTATGGTCTTAAGTCTTGGTGAGTTAAGTCCTGGCGCTCTAAGAGTTCTGACACAAAGCTGGCCTGAACTCATTACTAAAGTGTATCAACATGGGAATAACATAGATCCAGTATCTGGCATAACTGCTATGCTTCTCTTTGATCCAAAGTTAAAACAAGCTCAGAGTGACGCAAAATGGGGATACATGAAAATTGGACTTACTGGAGCAATTTGTGGAGGAGCTTTTACGGCTTCAACCATTACCCTAAACACTTTAATTGCGACACCTGCATGCAGTAAGTTTATTCTTGATGCTGCTGATACATTTGGTTATACCATACCTGAAAACATATATAAGATGCTCAGATCATAAGAAGCGATTGGAAACATAAAACCCACTTATAGGTGGGTTTTATGTTTTTGTACTACTTAAAAAAAACAGAGGTCATGATTTAAAAAAATTATTATGCACACTAGCTCACTATTCATACCTTAATAATTCAAAATACTGCCAGCTTACAGCTTACAGCTTACAGCTTACAGCTTACAGCTAATAATAATAATAATAATAATTATCAAGATACTAAACTCTTATAATGAGTTAAACCTTCCCACCAACGCCTTTAAACTTCTCAACAAAAGCTGCAATTTTCTGTAAAACACTTTGCTTCTTGGTTAAGTATTGTGGATTGAGTGGGCTTAGTTTAGGTAAGATAGCATTCAGCTCTGTACCGTTCTCACTGGCGTACTCACGCTTTAGCGAGGCGGCAATATAACGCTTAGCTGCACCTTCATTCAGATTTTCATCACTAATCATATCTTTGACTTCACGTTGCTGTTCGACCTGAGCATAGCTAAAGAAGACATCAATGATGCTGGATTTATCAGGGATGCTATCCAAATTGGTTTGATTGATAAAATCGACCACTAGGCTTTCTTTAGCACGATTACCAAGGCTTGCCCGAATCAACCGTCGCACTTCTTCCACCAAGGCAGACTTGTCTTTGGTATTTTTATTATGCTCAAAAATCAATTCGACAATGTAGCCTAGATTGATTTCTTACGATTTGAACAAGTCTATTTCAAAAATCACCTCATCCCAAACAATCGAAGAATCACCCTGTTGATCGGATGCTTTTTCAAGACGAAACCAATCACGTATATCATTATATTGTAGGCAGTGAGCCGTCAGCTATAAACCAAATCTTTATGGGCTTTCTTGTTTTATATCTTGTTCTATACAAAAAATCAGTTTGAGATTACATAACAGCGAGCTGGGTTACCTATACAAGTATTTAACTTCTAATAGGAACTTCTATATTCTAACTCATAATGTCAACGGTAGTTGAGTAATTTATAAAGAAATCAGGTAAACTCTGTTTACTTAACCATCAATAGCATTTATATATCGATCAGCAATAACTTAGGTTATAGCAAAACCTCTTAGTAAAAAGGTAGAAAGAAGCAATGAATTGGGATGAATGGATAGCGGCAAATCAAAAACAGATTAAACATATTGCCGGTTATGAAGAGAACTTTGTCAGAACTATTTTAGCCAAAATACCTGAGATCAGACCTGAGGATGTAACTGCTCAATACCATTTTAAAGATTCG
This sequence comes from Psychrobacter sp. GP33, assembly GCF_014119005.1. Taxonomy (GTDB): domain Bacteria; phylum Pseudomonadota; class Gammaproteobacteria; order Pseudomonadales; family Moraxellaceae; genus Psychrobacter. The sequence goes on from NZ_JACGYX010000012.1 coordinate 7,379, forward strand.
AATGGCGGCAACAGATACATTGACTTTATGATTTCAAATCATTCGAAAGGCTATCAATTGCCTATCGAGTTAGACGGTTATTGGAAAGTAAATAACTATCGTGACTTTAACGATATGTTAGAAAGGCAAAATGATTTAATGGCCATCTATGGGGTACTGCTTAGGTACACCAATAATAAAATGAACCAAGAGCCAAATAAGATTGTTATTGAGATTCAGAAGACATTAGAGCTACAAAGTAAAAACCAACTGAGTCAAAAAACAGCTGAAAAACAAAATCAGCAGCGCGCTGATGAGTATCAACAAGAGCTCAATCAGCTAAAGAATGAACTTACCGAACAGAAAGCCACTAATAATCAATCTTCTGCCACCATTACTGGTAATGAAATCGCAAGTATTCAAGCAGCGATAGCAGAGCTACAAGCCAATATCGATCAGAACAACGCTCCTAGGGTACAACACATTCCAAGTGAACCAATCATTGTAAGAACGCCTAAAGAGCCAACTAAAACAAAGGTTACAGGCAATCAGATGCTCATAGCAGGTTCTGCTGGGTTAGTGATTGTGGCGTTAGGTGCCAATGCCTTCTTTAATAAAGACAATGACAATGCTGCAATGGCATTAGTCGAGCAGCCCTCGTCTTTGGTTTATGAAGCAGATGATGAGCAAAATCATAGCGATAACAATAATGTGGTCAGTGGTACCGCTCAAGTATCAACAAACGATAATGCTGTTGATACAAGCAGTGCCGTCGTTGCGGCTCAAGATGCTAATAATAATATACCGACGTTTGAAGAGGTTTCTTCTAGGCCCGAACCTGTATTTCACAATATTTCACCACCGCCCCCACCTGCAGCAGCAATTAAGAGAGAAGCTGAGAAAGTTGATGTCTACACACCGCCATCTAATAAGGCACAGAACAATCAAAGTTACGAAGCAGCAGTCTCTAACACAGTACCAGCTGCACAAGCCTATAAGCATATCGGTGACTACCGTGTCGTATGCGGCTATGTTGCGCAGATCACAGGGTTTAGCAAAGGCAAGTATCTCAATCTTGGTACCTCATATCCTAATCAAGACGCTACCATCGTGGTATGGAGTTCTGATATGGGTAACCTTAATGATGTAGATCAATACGAAGGTAGAGAGATATGTGTACAAGGTACTGTCAGCTCCTATAAAGGGACACCGCAGATTAAGCTGTCTTCTATGAATCAGTTGCAATAAAGTCGTGGGTATCTTTATTGGGATAGTTGTTTTGGTATTTTTCTCTTTGGCGTATGAGCTTGGTCTTGATGAGCAAACCAAACAGAATAAAATAGAAAAAGAGAGGCTAAAGGAAGAAGCCAAAGCAAACGCTATTGAAAAAGCGCGGATTGAAGCAGAAGACCAAAGAATTGCAAGTGAGAGAGCAAAGATTGAATCAAGCAAAAAGGCAGATGAAAAACGTCTTACAGTAAGCCAGCTTGTTATCTACTCTTCTATATTTATAGCTATTGCTGTCGCTATTATCTTATTTTTTAAAACCATTAGTTCAAGCTAATTATCATTGAGGCCATTATGTTTAAAAAAATTACTATTGCTATAAGTGCTGTGTTGTTTGGCTCTACATTGACGTATGCCGCTGAGCCCAAGATCGAAGCTTTTAAAGCGCCGTTTCATGTTGGAAAAACAGTTATGGCGTGTGGCACCTTAGCTGAGACTAAGCATCTCTCTAACAGACACTACCTAAACTTAGATAAAAAATATCCAAACCAGTCATTAACGGTGCTTGTATGGAATAAGGACTACCGTTGGTTTGAAGAGCGTTTTGGTAAAATAGATGGTTTCGTTGGCAGACGGTTTTGTGCCAGAGGAAAGATTGAAGAGTATAAAAACAATATGCAAATACAGGTGACCAATCCACAGTTCTTGAGATTAATGGATAAGTAGCATATTTCTTAAGCTTAACCCCCATTATCCAAAAAGTCTTGCTGCTCTTTACATACCTTTAGACCTATTTGTATTGCCTCACTTAAGTCAGCACCTTTTTTAATACTATAAGGTACGTTCGGACGGTCACCGTCACGCTCAAGTGAGTCAGCGGCTGCCTGATTAAGTGGAGTACCAATATAAGACTCATCAGTAAAATTTTCAGGCATAAAGTAGACCTGAGGCCCCAACCCTCTATGAGGAAGACCACATACAATCTCACCGTATGCGACAGTGAAAGGATAGGGCTTAGTGTGATCAACTGCCCACAGTGTCTCGTTGACAGTAATAAAACCCGCTCCATAAGAGTCCTCTTGCTCTTTTAACGCGGGCGTACATGCAACGATAGCTACAGTTGATAAGCTCATTATTAATTTAAATATTGTACTACGCATGTTGGCATCTCTTTATTAGCATGGGTTTAATCACTGCTTTAGAATCTACGCTGACATATTAAAAAAGGTATACCTATATTAGTAATCTTTAATTAGCATTTGCTGAAAACCAAACAAATAATCAGCTTTTTTAAAACATTTATGTTATGGTTTGTAACTAAACCTAACATTTAAGGAATTAATATTATGAAAAAATTATTAGTTGTAGTGCTTGCAGCAACATTTGTTTCTTCTGCATTTGCTCATGGTGGCAGAACTAATTCAGCTGGTTGTCACAACGACACAAAAAGAGGTACTTATCACTGTCATTAATAATATAATTTCATATCATTTTTATAATACATGCTTATATTTTTATTAAATGTTAGTTGTAATGTGCTAACAAGCACTATGAAAGCTCATCCTACCAGATGGGCTTTTTTGATATTCCCCATAACACATCTATGACAAATGACTTTGGACAGAAGAAATCGTTTTTCACTGTTTCTGCTGGGGTATACTGAATAAGAGGGTATCACTCTTATGAGCAATATTTTTAATTTATAAATAAGGTTAAGAAAAGAATGAAAGAATATAATGGCTGGACTAACTATGCTACGTGGAATGTTAACTTATGGCTGACGAACGACGAAGGCAACTATAACTACTGGATGGAAAAAGCACGTGATTCAGAGGTGAATGAACTTTCTATAGCGCTCGAAGAAGAACATAAGGAAATGATGCCAGAACTACAGGCTAGTACTTATAGCGATTTACTACAGCACGCGCTAGGCTTAGTTAACTGGCATGAAATAGCTAAAAGTCTAGTCGAGGAAGCTAACGCTTAACAAAGCGTTACATACCCAAGGGGTAATAGGATAGTGTGATCTATCTGATTATCCTTTGGCCATATTTTCAATAGATAGGAATATATTGACTAAAATAATCTCTCAAATTTGGATCATAGCAGTATATAAAGGTGCCTTTAATACCACGATACATAATTGTTTTATAAATTTTGATGATATATTCATGTAGGTCATCAGGTGAAATACCTGCTTTTCCATTCCTATCGTAGTAATTGGTGGCTATCGTTTCAATACGTCCAGCTTCATTGTTATATCGTATGTCACTTCCAAAAATTATTCCTGCATAGTTCAGGTCATAGCCTTGAGTAGTGTGAATACAGCCCATCTCAGTGATGCTTGTAGTGGAGTTAATCCAGTCTTCATCAATACGGTTCCAAAAAAACTCAATTCCATCTATTACTAAATCAGGTGTAGAAGGCTCTTTCTTAGACAGCCACTCCCATGAATATCCTGATATTGTCCTACAAAGCTTGTATTTACTCTCTTTTTCTTCCATATTTTTGATAAAGTCATGTATATTTCGAAATAACTTTAACTCATAAACATGCGACTCCCATCGACTCAAATCATTTGAACCTGTCAAAAGCTTATCAACAAAATCAATATAGTTGTTTCCACCTAGTACTCTCATTTGAGAAGTCAGCATTAAAGTTTGTGCATGACTCTTGATAGCTAGGAACTTTTCATGAGGAATATCTGAAGGTCTCACAGATTGCTCTGGATCGTAAAAAAATGCAGTATATCTAGAAGACAACATGACCCAATCTAATTCTGTGCCATCTTGTCCAAGACCTAAAGATGCATTATTTTTATCAAAAGCACCATAACCAACAATATTTTTTCGTCGTTTCAAACGATGAGATTCATCTACTAGCAATAAATCATAATCAGAAGACTTCATAGCTTCACTTGCTGTGATAACCATATTAGGCTTAAGCCCATTGATACTTTTAAATACACCTTTTAATGTTTTTCTCAGAGACTTCATTGGCACCACTAGTCCAATTTTTGGCTCAGAAATATTTTTGAATAGAATTTTTTTCGCTTCGTTAGCGAGAGGAATTAAGCTTGAATATTCATTCGATTCTCTAACGTCATCTTCACTAACATCGTTCAACAATAATTTCATTAGGTAAATGGCGATAATTGTCTTTCCTGTCCCAGCACTGCCTTCAAAAAATATAGTCTCTCCTTTACCTTCTATAATCAGTTCTAAATATTGATGTATGACAAAATGCTGGTTTTCTGATAAAGCTTTATAAGGTGAAAATTTAAATAGGTTAGAGTTTTCTATCTCAAGAATATCGTGTTTAACCAGATTATCTAGTTTGAATCGCTCCCATATCTCATGGAACGTATTATTATATTCTTGTCTCTGATAAAACTCATGATCTGTTATGCCATCATTCGCATTGAGCAGCATGTATGATCCATCTGCTCCCATATACTTGATTAGATTAGCTTCTATATCCAAGACTGCAGATTTGTTAAAATAATGGCTAAAAATCACCTTAATATTTTTTAGCTTACTTTTTTCTGCGTCTCTCAGGTGCTGTCTTATTCTCGAAGAGATATTGGTGGTTTCTCCAACATAAGCAACCATACTCTTGTTTGAGTAAATGACATATATCACTGGAAATCTACAAAACGTAGGGTAATCGGTCTTAATCAGATTTGAGGTGTTATTATCAAAAATAAAGTTTCTATCTAAGAATTCAATTGAATCTACTATCATTTTTACAGTACCCATATTCTATAAAATAGCCTAGATCATCAGTTTTCACATTTGCCTAATTTCTGTCTTTTGGGCAGTGACCACAATGAAGAAAGGGTATACCATCACTTCAACTATTTTTTGATACATTACTGATATTTATTCAGTCAATGCTGGACGATAATTTAACTCTAAGTTATTCAAATGAACCATTAGCTCAACAATTTTGGCAGAAAGCTCATCTAAATCAAAAGTTTTAAATGACCAAGATATGCCCCAGTAAGTATTGCTCACTTCATACCATGTATCAGTATCTGACTTGAACCATGAATCACCAATTAAAGTTTTGAACTGTTCTACTAACTCATCTGATTGCTTCGCAATATGCAAATTAATCTTATGCGAAATATGATTATCGTTTGCCTTCATCCATAAAACGATATCAGAACCCGTTGTCCAATTCAGGTTAGAGAATCTAATAACAGGTTCATAGTAATACCACTTACCATGTTTTACTTTACACTCAAAATCTTGCAGGTCACTAGCATTTAGGTCTGATGAGATTTTTGTACCAATCTTAGGCATTAAATTATTATAAATATAATCGCTCAAGTGAGCGAACTCACTCAAATTCTCAGTTAAAAAAGAAATTTCTTCTTCATTGATAGTAGTCATCGTATTTAAACCTTTTAAATGTAATAAGAATTCTCTAGCGAACAAAGCCCATTTGTTATAAGGGTTATCAAACATGGTTTGTGACAACTCTCCTTCAATATGTTTAACCAGTTCGTTGTACGAAATACCGTGCCATCCATTTGCTGCAAGATCTGCGCTAATATTACCATTAAGGCAAAGCACCAGTTTAACAAGTGTCTTTGAGGCGGAGTCTTGAACGTCCTTATTAACGCGTTCATTACCAAAGGCTGTGTATTCATCAAAGGGATTATTTTGATGATGGTAGATTTTACATTCAATCACTATTAACGCAGTGTCAGTTTCTACGAGTAAATCAATGCGTTTGCCATTTTGTGTAGATACTTCCGTTTCTACACTCTTCAAAAACCCCAAATCCGATAGTATGTTTTTGTAGGCAATCACAGATTGTAGGCCTTTAAAAAAACAGTCATCTAAGTCATGGGGTTTGGTTGAATTTAAAAAGAAGCTGAGTAGCTCAGTCGTTGGGTTTTCAAAGTGTCCTCGTGTGCCAACATCAAATAGAGTTAGCTCCTCGTCAGTAAAGTCTAGTGCTCTAAACTTATTGATAAGGGCTTCAAACCTATCAAGATGATAAGTGTTTTGTTCCAGTGTCATTGTAATTCCCAGTAGTAATCATTTTGTTGCTAGCTTAGCAGCTCTTAGAGGTATACCTTCAAAAGCATGATACAAAAAATTTAGCGAATTTTTATAGTATTCTTGCATTGATCGCCAGAAATACCAAAACCGCTACAACCCCAAAACTTACCATACTTACTACTACGCATTCTCATAGGGCGACCGCATTTATTGCAGATCTTTATTGAGTTATCACACTCAATATTGTTACATCTACTCTCATTTTCTCTATCAACAGAAGGTGCGCCACACTCTTCACATACGCGTGCTTTGCCTACCTTACAGCCTTTACCAGAGCTACAGCCGTAAAAATCACCAAACCTTCCTTTTATTAGACGTAGATAACCATCTGCACAATTAGGGCATTTGAATGTTTTTCTATGGCGTTCTTGGAATGCTGCAGACAAAATATTAATATCGTATTTAGGTTTAAGTAACTCACTGACAAACTCTGATGGTGAGGTCGGGTTTGCAATAATATAAGCTTTCTTTTTACAACGTGTGATACCCACATACAGCAAACGTCGTTCCTCAGAATGAGGATACGGATCTAATGTTGGAAGTAGTGCTTCAGGGATAGCATCTTCACGATTCCCGTTAGGAAATCCACTCTTTCCTTGGAAAAAACCAATCAAGATGCAGTAGTCTGCTTCTAACCCTTTTGACTTGTGAAAGCTCCAAAAATTGATATCTTGCGATTCTTTTTTTCCTAAAAAGTCACGCGATTCTTTAAGCAGATAGTTATACCTTGCAATAACAGCTATCGAACCGTTGGGGTCGCTCTCTCTGATTTCATTGACCACCTCACGAACTCTACTGTAGATACCGTTTTCTTTGCTAGAGTCATCATCTAACAAATAGACTTGTGACTCATCTACTACTTCATGAGTTTGAATGTGTTTTTTATATTGTTCCGGGTTCTCCATAACAAATTTGCCTGCAGTGTCAGCAATGCTATTGTTATAGCGAAAAGTCTTTTGAAGCATAGTTAGACTATGAGGCCCTACCAATTCATTGAATCTAGTGGTCAACTCAAGCTTCCCTCCTGCAAATCTATAAATAGATTGCCAGTCGTCACCAACCACTGTCAACGAAGGATCAGGGCCCTTTGCAATAATACTGTTTATAAAATCCATGCGAGAAGCTGATATGTCCTGAAACTCATCGACTAAAATATATTTCCACGTAGGTTTGTATTGATCGTTATCTATAACGCCAATGGCACGAATAATCATGTCATCAAAGTCAATAGAGTCATTAGCTGCAAGCTCCTTAACATACGCCTCATGTAAATCATTTAAAATGCGTGTTTTTTGTTTTGGCTGAAATATCTTAGCTTTTTTCAGCCGATTACATATGTCATCTTCACTCAATCTTTCAAACCGAATAGCCTGTAGCGATTTAACCAGCATCTTGCTCCAAGTAGCAACTTGCTTACCAGTAGAAAGATCTGCAAGTAATTCATCTAGTGTGTCCTCAATGGCAGTATTATCTGGAACCACTCCAACAGCTCTTAACCGTTCTTCAAGTCTTTCTTCTAGTGCATCTTCAGTCCAATCATAGTGAAAGGTTTCTACTAAGGTTGTTTCGCGCTCTTTATGTAGCTCACGCTTGCTTTGGATGGATTTATTATAGGCATGCTTATCAATGTCTGCGCGCGTATTTCCCTGTCTATCAATCCCAAAGTGTTCAATATAAATATCAGAGTTAGCAATATGAAAATCAGGCTGATAGTCATAACCTACATCAATTCGCCGCTTGCTAACATAAGGCGCTTCGTACTCATAAGGTATTTTATGCAAAGCCAACCAATTAGCGATTTTTAGTTCTTGATAACCCTTTACCAGCTCACCCTTAAGAGTTCTATATTCATTGTCTCTAATGTGATTTTCATATTCAGCTTGAGTGCTAAAATCAAAAGGATTGACAGCTTCTGGAAATAGAGAAATAAAACCAAGCAGTCGTTTGGGATTCTGTCTTAAGTAATTTATTATCCAGTTTGTCACCCACATATCTAACTTTAAGCTATCTTCGGTCAATACACTCATATAAGTAGGAATGTCAGACTCTCTTAAAATGCCACGACCCAATGCATGAAAGGTTGAGATTTGGGGATTTTCTATCAGCTCTATACCCGCGTTATCAGCCTTATCAGCTAAGCGTTGCTTTAACTCTTCAGCAGCAGATTTGTTATAGGCCAATATTAATATTTCTGATGGTGTAGCAAGCCCACGATCTATAAGATCTAAAGCCTTAGCAACCATAACTGATGTTTTTCCTGTACCAGCGGCAGCAAGTACCATATTTTTATCATTAGAGCGCAGTACACCAAGCCTTTGCTCATGAGTTAAAGGGTTGGACTCTACGTTATCAAAAAAAGATTGTCTTTGTTCTAAATTAAATGATTCATGGTAAGCGCCTAGTTTTTCTTGTGTCAGAGGGTATTGGTCGCAAATAATCTGAATATCATTATGTAAACTAAGGTTACTAAAATAGTGCCACGGCGTTTCTGTGTCTTCATAGAAGGGTAGTAACTTATTTGCTATAGATTTGATTTGTTCTACTCGAGACCCTCGAGGGTAGTTGGTCAGCACTTGAGAGTTAAAATGGTCAATCGAGTCTATAAGGCGAGGCTGTATGCCATGAGCAATTCTTCTATTGGTAGATTCTGCAAACGCTACAACATCTGCTTTAGACAAAAACTTGTGTTGCTTAAAATCTTTTCCGTCAAAAACGTATAGCGTGGCACCAAAAATACCACCTTCTAAATAGACGAATTTTTCAGCCTTAGAAAATAATACAAGCTTTTTTGCGCCTCCCTTTGCGTCCAAAGACAGAGCTTTTTCTGTCAGCAGTAGACTCTTATTACCAAATAACTTACCTAAAAGGTTAAAATTTAGCTGCTTAACAGTATCTGTCATTTTTTATACCTAAAAATTATTATGTGTGATGATTTGGCTCTTAAAATGCATGTTTGATACTCTCAAAATCATACAAAATGATTTGAATAAATTTAATAACATATAGAAAGTCATTATTTCTGATAAGTAAGGTACTTTAAAAAAAGCGATTAACTGCTCTTTAATATGATTAATCTAACCTTTCCACCAACCCCTTTAAACTTCTCAACAAACGCTACAATTTATTTTCTCTATGTAGTTCAGATAACTATTCAATATTTACGTTTACCCTAATTATGATATTTTTTATAGGTGGTTGCTGTGATAATGCTTGTGTCTTCAAGTATGAATACTAGCAATCAAATCTGATCTAGCTGCTAAACAAATAAAAACGTATCTGCGTTTACTTTAAAACTGTATTTATAATTGGTTGCTAATTGTCTGCTAATTCCTCTTAGTTGACAATGTTTTATAAACATTAAGAACCAAACCTTATTATTTATAAAAACTAGTAACTTAATGAGCGTTTTTGTTTTTAAGGTTTTTAAGGTTTTTAAGAGCTTTTACGTCAGCTGTAAACCATACCAGTAAAGGGCTGTAATGTTCATAAAGGGACGTCTATCGACCCATAAAGGGACGTCTATCGACCCATAAAGGGACGTCTATCGACCCATAAAGGGACGTCTATCGACCATAAAGGGACTTTGTGTTATATACTGTCCTTTTAATTGTAAATATATAATAATAGGGCAAGGAAGATGCGCAATAACCAGTTAATAACCAAAGCCAATAAGCTAACTAGTGCCAGTTACTCGCTTGGCATACCTGAACAGCGCATTATCTTTTTAGCAATTATCAAAGCGAGGGCACAAGATAAGCTCATTGATGCTAGAGGTATGTTGAACATCACGGCAAAATCTTATCAGGAACAATTTAACGTAGAAAAGCATACTGCATACGATGCATTAAAGAGTGCAGCCAGTGGTTTATTTGAGGCTCAATTTGAATATGACGATATTCATGAAGAAACAGGAAAACCTACCCATCGTATTGTTAGATGGGTGCAACAGATAGGATATATCAAAGATGCTGGAATGATTGAGCTGCAATTCACTGATGCCGTTATTCCTTTGATAACTAGGCTCAGTGAGCAATACACTGAATATGATTTAAAGCAGGTTAGTGAGTTGCAAAGCGAGTATGCAATCAGGTTATATGAAATCATGATGCAATGGAAAGCAGTAGGCACAACCAATAAAATCTCTCTTAAAAAATTGCGCTTTATGCTTGGCGTTAAGCCTGAACAGTATCTAGCCATGTCCGATTTTAAAAAGCGTGTATTAAACCATGGTATCAAACAGATTAACGACCATACCGATATAACCGCAGATTATGAGCAGTATAAAACTGGTAAGGCAGTAACCGACTTTACCTTTAAGTTTAAGCGCAAACCACAAGCGAAAGTTATAGATGCTGACACAGCTAATGATAAATACTTTATCAAGATGACTGACAAACAGATAAACACTTTTAGTAGTAAGTTAGCCACCTTGCCCGAACTTGGTAGCAATGCGCCTATAGGCAAAAGTACCGCAGAGTATGCTGCTATTATTGCCACAGATTTAACAGATTCTAGCAAGCAAAAAAAATACATTCCTTACTTGGAAAAAGTCGGTTATAAGCAAGAAAAGAGTAAAGGTTAGTCTTACCTATATTCTATCGTTGTAATTAGATACATTGTAATAGACGAGCATCACATTAAACTCACTTGTTAAACTTTAGACTTCAAAAATTCCACCATCTTTTCTTCTCTTTAACGACAGATGATTGTACAGACTGCTGATTTGGTTCAGATAGTGGCTCATATTCAGCCTCATATTTTTTGAACTCCAATAGCCTCACTTGCGCAAAATCATGAATACTGGCATTGGCTTTCTCAAGCGTTTTAGTGAGCTGAGAGAGCTGCTGCTGATAATTTTCTATCAAGTGCTTTTGGTCATTTACTTGTTGTCGTAGGTGCTCAGTCGTTAGTTTTTCAAGTGCCAGCTGGTGTTCAAGTGCTGTACAGTCTTGTACAGTTAGACTGTTAGAGTGCGTACTCTCAGTATTGTTCACTAACTGTTCAGTACGTTTTTTAGAGACAGGCTCGCCAAATACGCGCAGCATCTCTGCCGTATCAATTTTCTTATCAGACGTTCTAGAGAGCTCGCCATCATTGATTTTCTGATAAATGGTAGTTCTTGAGACTCCCCATTCTGTAGACGCTTTTGTGACCGATATGTTCATTGTTTACCTACTGTCCAAGTACGTTTTTAAATGTTTGTTCAGTACCACTGTCCAGAACGTTCAGTGAACAACTATGGCACCAACCCACCTAAGTAAGCAACTTGAATATTTAAAAGTATTATGAGGCTAATTAATACTGATTGAGTCTGTCCTAAAGTCTTTTTAACCGCTGTTTAAACCAAACCCTATATCGTACCCTCATTATGGAATGTGGTTGTCACATGAAAGGAATTACAATACATAATGGTGCTTAACATTTTTCATCTGCGCTCATAGCGTTGTGGAACCCCTTATTTTTCTACGTCACCCTACAGCGTCCAAATGCTTTCTTGTTAAAAACACATAAAAAAAATAGCAGATTGACTCTGCTATTTTTATGCCGCCTTTAAAGATCGCTCTAACTCACCGCCGTCACACTCTGCCGTAACCCCTGCTCAATACTGCGCATATCATGAGCTGTTTGTGACCCATTCTGAATACCACCCTGCTTGCCGTTACTGTTACTGTGGTCTTGATTCATTTCCATCGGATAAAACTCCTCAACCACATCCGCCATGTCATCGGCATCAACCTCAAAGCAGGAATTCACATAGCCTTGTTTCGCTGCCACCTCTAGTGCAGCTTGATCAAAGCCGTGTGCGCTGAGCTCACGATCAATCGCTTGCGCATTTTGCACCGCATCTTTTAGGGTCACGCCCTCTCTTAAGGTTAGATCCACAAAGTAAATCGGGGTGCGATAGCTTTGCGTCGTGCTCTTACCTCTCAAGGTCAGTTGCAGTGGTAGGCACGACAGCTTATTGCCTGATACCGCAGCAAAATAACTGAGCCGTGCTGCTAAGGTACGAATACTATTAAAGCCCGTGGTACGAAAGATGAATGTTCCGAGCTCATCGTCTTCACTGAGATTGACATATAGCCTGCCATAAGGCTTACAAGCACCGCCTTGCGCCAGTGGACAGCGATCAGGGGATGGGCAGGGCAACTGCTCAACCCCTTTGTTGGTACGTCGCTGACAGTGCTCGCCGTCGCCTACGCACAGTGGCCGTCCGGTTTGTCGATCAAACAGGGTGTACTCAGCGCGTAGATTCAGTTCCGGATCATTAAACAGCATGCGTACCGGAATTTGTCTCAGCTTACCGTTGTTATTTTCACGTAGTTTTTCGTCTAACGGATGATTGACCCAGCCGTCTTTATTCTGCACTTGGCTGGTGATGGTGAATTGATCGTCTTTGGCTGGCAGACGCTTACCGTCTTTCTGAATAACACGGCCAATGCTGATACGACCGAGTACGGGCGGGGTGATGGTGAGACCTTTAATCATGATGCTATTCCTTGTGTGTTTAATGAGATTTCATTAGGTTTAATAAATGACGATTAGCCATAAAAAAAGCCCACCGATTAGGGTGGGCGATTATGTGCTTATTTTATTTACAGGCTTTATTGACTGGATGAATCGATTGAGGATTGAATGGGCTCAGAGATGAGTCACTAACTTAGCCGTCATTTAAAATCACAAAGCGCCGACTGCCTTCCCTTGTCTTACCAAACTGCGCAAGCAACTCAGGCTGCGCTTTTAGCAGTGCCTTACTATCAAGACTGACACTGTCTTTGCTGCGCTTCCAGGATATTGCGCCCGTATCAAAGACGGCCACTTCATTATCTTGCATTAAGCTTTGCAGCTGATGCTTGATCTGGTCATGGCGTTCTTCTAGCTCTTTCATATCGTCACGGTAGCTGAGTAATTGCGCAAACAACTTATTCGCCCCGTCGTCCTCGGTTAAATCAATTTTGCTGGCGGCTTTAGGTTTCGGATACAGCTGCTGTAATGCCCGTGCTGCCGACTCACTGTGATCAGGGGTTGGTGGGGTGTCTGTGATCACATACTGCCAGAACAGCCGTTCATGCCACAGAATGCTATTGATCAGCTGCTCGTCACGCTCAACCTTATAAATCTTTGCTTCGTGTCCGCACAGCAGCACACAGATATGCGCGGCTTGCTTACCCGTCACCGCCAATTGATGTTGTACTTGGCAAGTGACATATAAGGGTACGCCATGCTTCCACAGTTTCGCCCCATGCTCTCCTGCGGTTTTACACTCTAATATCTGCACCTCATCACTGCCGACAATCGCATAATCGAGATTGGCCAGCATAAAGTGCTGCTCCGGATCGGGGTGCTGCAAGATCGCATTGACGCGACGAACTTTATTGCCAGTATGCGCCTGATAGTATTTCGCCACCATTGGCTCTAAGGTGTTGCCCCAATACAGCGGTGAATAGCCTTCAATACTGTCATCAATGTGTGAAGTCATACGCCCCGTCTTAATCATCCACAGCTCAAGCATCGACAGATACGGATGGATACCACAAGCTGCTGCGGCATCGCTACTGCCAATACCTTGCTGACGCACCTCAAGCCATTTTTCATGACTAAGATGCTTGGTATTCACTAGACGTTTAGCGGTGCTGGACTGAACAACAGATGGCTTTACCGTTTTATGAATGACCGTAGAATTAGTGACAATAGGCGTTTTAACTTTAACGGTTGCACGCTTGGTTTGTCTGAGCTGCGCGATATGGTTTAAAGCGATTGGGTTCATGATAAATTCCTTAATAAATGGGGGTCAGATTTGTTATTGATTAAATAAACGGCATAAAAAAACCACGCTCGAAAGCGTGGTTAATTTTGTTGTAGTACTTTAGGAGTAATTCATTAAGCCAGCATCAGCAACGACTCTTCTAAGCCCTTTTGCTTGAGCTTAGCACCAGCACCAAACCAGGCTGAATTCAGGCGATTGTCGGTATTCATCGCCCGTCGTTCATGATCGACGTATTCAGTGATACTACACAGCAAGCCATAAGCCGTATCACGGGCGGCATCTAAGTCAGCTCCGCGACCTTGGCCGTTAAACATAGTCATCACCTGATTCATCGCTTTGGCATTAGGAACCGCTTCTTTCTCTTTCTTCGCACTGTTAAACAAGATGAGATTATTGTCCTGATCGTTAAATACCCGACTGAGATAATTGGCTGCTTCCGCTTGCGTCACCCGACGTTCAGACAATTGCTTCATCTCATATGAGTGCGCATCCCACTGCTTCACTGATACGCCCAATTGCTGCTTCACCTTGTCGGCATCAAACTGAGTGCTATGCGGTACTTTCACTACCCCGTTATTACCGTTGGCTAAGCTAATCGCTAGGGTGTTATTGCACACCACACGAATAGAGGTGAACTGTGCGGTGGTCGCTAACGTGCCGTCACAGGCCGTTGCTAACAGTAAGTAGCCATTACTGACATCGTTGCCGCGAAGCGTTGCTGACTGGCCAGTACGGGCCAATGCCCATAGCTTACGACCGCCTTTTAACACCCCTGCCGTTTCCAATTCAAAGTCAGACTGTTCGGTAAGATCACGATAGAATTCTAGAATCTCAAGCGGTTGTACTTCTTGATAACGTTGACTGACCACCGATAACGGCTCCAAGTTATCGCTACGGTACAACACCTTCTGTTCAGCAAAGGGCAGAATCAGGTTATGCCCTTTTTCATTATTGGCCATATAACTGACATCCGACGATTCAATACGCCAATCAAGCCCGGCTTGCTTGGCCCAGACTTCAAGCGGTTGCTTGGGTGACAGCTCGTTCCCCAAGCCATGCCACGGAGTGTCGCCGACGTAGGCCATGCTTTCAACTAAATGTGCCATGATGATTTTCCTTTTATAGTGGTTAAATACATTGAATAAGTTAATTAGAGGGTTAAAGATTTGATGACTGAACCAGTCAATTAAAAACATGATCACAGCTGCCACAGCGGTACTCAGGACTGCTAAGCATCGGTAAGACATCACTGTCTCTCGTCATCTCGATCACGGTGGCAACCGCCGTACCCGTCACCACGCCTATGATCGGATGCACTTTGAAAGACTTGCATAGACTGACACCAAGACCAATCAGCGCAGCAGGAGACAACAGTTCATCGATCAGCGGGTATGTGTTATTAGCTTCATAAACATGAGACGAATGGCAATAAGGACAGATGGGTTTCATAACAACTCCTATTATTTTCAGGCATAAAAAAGGCCTGCCGGAGCAGACCTTGATGGGTTGAATCGCGCATTGCACAAACGGCAAACGCTGTGTTTCATGTTAATAATGTATACCTGAAATTATTTTGTTATGGGTGGGAGTCCACGACGCTTTGTATTGCGGTATTGACCATGTCCAAAGCTACGCGTATTGGGCAACCATCTCTTTAGGCGCTGATTATATTTTGTAGGACGAGTAAGATAAGATGCGGTTCTAAGTGCGTTGCCCACTTCATAATCATTATCTCGATGAATCATGCCAATACCCAGTGTTCCTGATGCTTCATAGCCACTGATGTAGTCGGTATCGTGGCAATTGAAGTATTTACCTTGATCCTTAGTAATCTTTTTCCACTTCTTACCTACATTTTTAGCAACACCCCATCCACTATCACGTTTCGCGCCATCATAGATCAACAGTAAGTGACAATGCAGACTGCCACTCTCATAGCCTTGTTCCAAGGCCCATGCATAACCTTGCAAACCTCTAAAGTATGATTTCTGATTGCTAATTTGTTGGGTAAGTATCGTCATGTGATGATTAAAATCCCAAACAGTTATTTTCTTTTGCTTACTAACAAGATACGTCAAGTCGACTCTTACAAATAAAAGTCGACTGTAATGTGTGGTTAACTGTTGCAGATAAGTCTCTAGCGAATATGAGTTCTTTGTTTCTTGTTGGGCGTGGTTGGCTTTATTAAGTTGATAGTGAGGATAAAACTTCATGAGCTCATGTACGAATTCTACCGTTAACGCTTCATCCCATATTACATCTTCAGGATAAAGATCATTAACCAAGCTTTGAGTCACCGATAAGAAAGCGTGGATTGAACAAGTATAGTTTAGCCTGTCATCGTAAATGCTCATGAAGGGAGCATAACACTCGTTTAGTGCATCCGTGATTTGACAGTTCTCAATATTGCTATTGAATACAGTGCTCACCAATTGATCGACAGCGGCAATAACTTGATGAGGGTTGAGGTCTGAGTTATCCATAATAATGCTCTTCTGTGATGGGGTTCATATCTATCATCACAGGAGTAATATTTTAGAAGATAACTCATAAGTATTTCTTCATAGTGAACTATGAAAAATATTGATAGTGAGTGAACTATTTGATAAAGGGTAGTATCCAATAGCAGTACTTAATTACTTAATAATATAAATAACCTGCTAAGCGCTAGTGTTTCTCACCCTGAAATCGTAGTTCTATTACTGTCAAAAACGATGAGATTTCTCGAAGATACAGTCAATTTTGACTGAGTTTAAGAGGGATAGAGTTAGGATAACTAAGGAGTAAAAACACATAGATTTAAATATAGTTATGTTTTATATTATACTGATTACAGCCATAAACATAACAGCGCTAATTTAGGTAGCTAAGAGCCATTTTTGCTAGAAATACACTAGTGAAAATCTATTTATTATTTACCTAATAATTACAATAATACTAGAATATAACTAGTGGTTTTATACAAGGAAGTGATCTATTGAACGGACAAGTAACCCGCCTTAGCGGCAATCAAGATTTTACTCCCAACCAAGCTTCAATAAGCTACAGACACTCTCAGCTTTCGAAGTTAGTAACGGATGAATATATCAGTGATGTAAGGAGAGGAAAGAGAAATGTAGACGACTTCTACTCAGATTTATATAGCTTGAAAGCTGAAGAGGCAAGATCTCTACTGTACATAGAAAACTTTTTAATAAATAAAAGTTGGGAAAATATAGATTTTGATAATGATGATTATAGAAATTTATTGATTTTAAGACTTAAAGAATATCGTTTTCCCATAGACAGATACAATGAATTAATTCATTGGAAAATTCAAAATTTTTTACCTGAAAGTTATCTTAGTTGGTTTAATAATGATTTGCGCTGCTCACTATTTTTAGCAAGCTTAGTGGAAAACTTATTAACTTCGAGCGCTTACAAAGGAAGGGCTGAGCTAATAGCAGAAATAGAAGCTCTCTTGCGACTTTACATTCATATGTTTAATACCAGCTATTATAATAATCTTCCTCAATATCAAACTGGTTTACAGCAGCATAGTGGAGATTGGAAAACCGTATGTCTGCTTAATGTCAAATCTATCTATTTGAAAAACCGAACTGAGAGCAAAGATTTGAAGTGGATTGATGCTTCTAACTCTGAACAGCTTGAGTGGATTTATAGCTATTTAGATAAAAACAAATATATTGCTCTTAAGGGAGTTTTTTTCCCCGAAACTGATGAAGAAAAATACGATCTGATATGTACAAGTTTAGATAGGTTATCTAACGTGGAAAGTAATGATATTGGAACCAAAAACAAAAAAGGTTTCTCTCTACGGAGCTATACTTTATTTAGTATGAAAAAAGCATGGGATGGTCAGAAACAGTATGCTATCAAAAAGCCATCTGATGATGATTTTAGTGTGAAAATCTATAAAAAAAATCGTAATAAGTTAGAGATGCTTGCAGCGCGTAGTGATCTTACTGTGAACAAACTGCTAAATAAATTACTTGAAGATGAGTATGACAGAGTTGATGAGGTAAGGTGTCAAACAACAATAGTATCTACAGATAGGTATTTAGAGGAGTCTGTTAATATGCTAGTCCCAATCGAGCAAGAAGAAATCGTAGAAGTAGAGTCAAATAAGAAGACAAGTCTAAGAAAGCAGAGAGAAGCTATAATGGGTTATAAAAAAAGTAGCCCTATATTCTAAAACAAACCCCATCTTTATAGGTTTGCCGACGCCCAGCGATACTACTACTAACG
>NZ_JACGYX010000013.1 GCF_014119005.1 Psychrobacter sp. GP33
AAATTGATGTTGAGTTACTAAGCTAGTAAGTATAGTTTGAACATGGGTGGTATTATTAGTAATGGGTGCAGTCATGATAGTCTCAGTGAGAAAGCTGAATTTTTAGATGCTGAGTAGCAATTTACCATGATAAATATAACACTAATGGTCATCATTATCTGAACATACAATCGCTTATACCTTTGCTTTATAAAATAAAAGTCAAAAGTTTTAAATTTCTCTATCAAGTCTGTTAGACAGGGTAATTTTAATAAAATATTATAATGATATAAATTGAATCATTATAATATAAAATAGTAACGATTTATTTTTTCGGATATTTCACATTTGTGCTGAATTTTGTGTAATATAAAAAGCTTATTCTCGTTTTATTCATTGCAGGCTATTTATAAAATAGTTATAGGACAGGTCTCATATGGCATTATCATTAGAAAAAGACAAAATCCGTTTTTTATTACTTGAAGGTCTGCATGAGAATGCTGCAAAAGTGTTGCAAGCTGCAGGTTATCACAATATCGAATCGCTCAGCCATGCCCTTGATCAAGATGAGCTTATTGAAAAATTAAAAGATGCCCATTTTGTTGGCATTCGTTCACGGACGCAACTGACCCGTGAAGTGCTAGAGCAAGCGCCAAAGCTGATTGGTATTGGCTGTTTCTGTATTGGCACCAATCAAGTGGATCTTGATGCAGCGCGTGAGCTTGCGATTCCTGTTTTTAATGCGCCTTATTCTAATACTCGCTCAGTTGCTGAATTGGTACTCGCTGAAGCCATTATGCTATATCGCGGTATTCCTGAAAAAAATGCCACTGTTCATCGCGGCGGTTGGGGTAAGTCAGCAAAAGATTCACATGAAGTGCGTGGCAAGACCATCGGTATTGTCGGCTATGGCTCTATCGGCTCACAGCTGTCCGTATTGGCAGAAAGTTTCGGTATGAAAGTCATTTATCATGATGTGATTACTAAATTGCCGTTGGGTAATGCCACTCAAGTAGGCAGCTTAGATGAATTGTTAAATAAAGCTGATATCGTTACCTTGCATGTACCTGATGAGCCAAGCACGCGCTATATGATGAAAGCGGCGCAGTTTGCGCAGATGAAAGAGGGCAGCTATTTTATTAATGCCGCTCGCGGAACGTGTGTTGAGATTGATGATTTAGCAGCAGCACTTGAATCAGGCAAAATTTTGGGTGCAGCAATTGATGTGTTCCCAAAAGAGCCAAAATCTGCCGATGAAGAGTTTGAATCGCCACTGCGTAAGTTTGACAATGTCATCTTAACCCCGCATATCGGTGGCTCAACCCAAGAAGCGCAGGCAAATATTGGATTAGAAGTGGCAGAAAAATTCGTTCGTTATTCTGACCAAGGCGATACTGTAACGGCAGTGAATTTTCCAGAGATTTCTATCCCGTTTAAAGAAGGGACGCATCGTCTTTTGCATATTCACCATAACGTGCCGGGCGTATTGTCACAAGTGAATCGTCTATTTGCAGATGCTCATATCAATATCTTAGCGCAAAGCTTAATGACCGAAGGCAATATTGGTTACCTGATGATGGATGTCGATTATCATGACTCAAGTGCTGCGCTTGACCAGCTAAAAGATGTGCCAGAAACCATTCGTGTGCGCGTTTTATACTAATATTTAATGACCTAAGTTAATGAGTTCTTATTAGTATTTAGCTCTAAATTATCTAAAGTTATTATAAATAGCAGACGATTTCTATAATTGGCTGCTATTTTTTTAGATTTCATATTACTATGGTTACATTCCATATACATTTAATTATACAAGTTAACATATTCTTTATTATAAGGTGCGTTTGATAATTTATACTACATAACTGAGAGCAACATTGAACTTATTGTTATTGCTGTTTAGAACGACTAAAGCCAATACACAGAATGACTAAGGTTTATTGCTTTAATGTTTAATGAAGGCAATAACATTCGACACATCATTCATTTATTAAATAGCAATATTAACGAATAAGAGTTATTTGAAAGTAAAGGCGTTATCATTGACACACGCAGATTTATCTTACTAACGGCTAGTTTACCAACATTAAAGGACGCTTTATGAAAATGAACATTATGAGAGCTGCTGCAATCGGTGGCGTATTAGCCATGACTGCAACTGCAAGCTATGCAGCCGACCAAGGTACTTACCAGTTATCAAGTCATATTTTGGATATCAGCACCGGTAAGCCAGCACCAAACGTTGATGTACGCTTGATGAAACAAGTTAACGGTGTGTGGAAACTTCTTGATACCAAAAAAACGGGCGCTGATGGTCGTATTGGCGAATTTTTACCGAACCAAAGTAACGTTAAGAACGACGGTACTTATAAGTTGATTTTTGAAACCTCACCATACTTTTCTAGCCAAGGTGAAAAATCATTCTACCCTTATGTAGAAGTGAACTTCAATATCGAAGGTAATAAGCATTACCATGTGCCAATCACTTTATCAGCTTACGGTTATAGCACCTATCGCGGTAGCTAAATAGTTTTCAGAATTAACGAACAAAAAAAGAGATGCATAAGCATCTCTTTTTTTATGGTGCATAGAGTAACTTAACCCGCATTAACTTTATTGGCTTCATCTGCTAAACGGCGAGCTTCAATTTTTGCTGCTTTACGTTTTTCAATCACGTCAATCACGTCGCTGCCAATATGGGCTTCACCACGTTTTTCAGCCAGCTGCATTTGGTGCTCACGTTCACGAAAGCGCGCTTTTTGCTCATCAGTGG
This sequence comes from Psychrobacter sp. GP33, assembly GCF_014119005.1. Taxonomy (GTDB): domain Bacteria; phylum Pseudomonadota; class Gammaproteobacteria; order Pseudomonadales; family Moraxellaceae; genus Psychrobacter. The sequence goes on from NZ_JACGYX010000013.1 coordinate 2,753, forward strand.
CTTTATCAATACAATGTGGGCACGATTCACCTTTAATATAAGCAGAGCTTTGCTGATCCGCTACAGTGATGGGCATCCGGCAGGCAAAGCACTGATCGTAATCGCCTTTCTCTAGGTTATGGTTGACTGAGACGCGATTATCAAAAACGAAGCAATCACCTTCCCACATTGATTCATCAACGGGCACTTCTTCTAGGTATTTTAGAATACCACCTTCTAAGTGATAGACTTCATCAAAGCCTTGCTCACGCATAAATGCCGTTGATTTTTCACAGCGAATACCACCAGTACAGAACATGGCGACTTTTTTATGTTTGCTTGGATCAAGCTCTTTTGCCACATATTCTGGGAATTCACGGAAGGTTTCAGTCTTTGGATTTACCGCATTCTTAAAGGTGCCAATCTGCACTTCGTAATCGTTACGGGTATCAATCAGGATGACTTCTGGATCAGAAATAAGTGCATTCCAATCACTCGGTTTGACATAACGCCCAACCGATTGTAATGGGTCAATATTCTCAACGCCCATGGTCACGATTTCTTTTTTCAGCTTCACCTTAGTACGATAAAAAGGTTGTTCGCTGGTATAAGATTCTTTAAATACAAAGCTACCAATGGCTTCAATGGTACGCAGATAATCAAGAACCGTATCAATACCACGGCGCGTGCCAGAAATAGTGCCATTAATGCCTTCGGCGGCGATTAATAACGTTCCTTTAACTTCATTGTCGAGCATGGTGTTTAAAATTAGCTCACGGTATTGCTCAAATTCTGCAAAGCGGGTAAATTTATACAGGGCAGCCACCACGATGTTGTTAGTCGTGCTGTCGTATTCGTTGGCATGGCTTGGTACTGTTGTGGCTTGATTGTCGTTTAAAGTAGTGTTCATTTTATCTCCTGCTGGCTAGGTCGTAAACCTAGTGCAATCGTTAATTAATATAAAATAGAATAATAACATTGGTGCAATTGTGGAATTAATAAATTGCTGGTGCAGTGTATCAAATTTTGCGTAATTTTTGGAATTTTTATGTAGATAGAAAATCTGTATAACGCTATAAAATAAAAAAACTCAGCCATCAGCTGAGTTTTTATGAGCATAATTAAAGTTAATGCTTATTTATTTTGGAACCAGCGATCCGCTTGAGTACGGGCGCTAATGATGTCTGAGTTTGATAAGTTAAGCGCCAATTGACCAATTTTACCGCGTGCTTTACTGCGTACTTTATCGTCTAACATACCATCACGTGCTGCTAAGTCATACCATTTATAGGCATCGACCAAGTTTTTTTGCTTCTCGTCAAGCAAGGCTAAGGTATAGCTAGCACGATTGTCGCCACGCATAGCGGCTTTCTCTAACCACTTACGGGCCAGCTGAATATTTGGTTGTACACCTTCACCGCGCAAATACATGATACCAAGGTTGAGCTGGGCAGGGGCAACGCCTTGTTCTGCTGCACGCGTATACCACTGGACGGCTTTTTGCGTGTCTTGTGTAATACCTTGACCTTTTTGCAAGCGCTTGGCGAGGTAAAATTGGGCATGATCATTACCTTGATTGGCACGTGCGGACAGCTCGCTAACATTCATAATCTCAAAACGCGAGGTATCCAATGGCACGTTCGCCACTAAGTCTGCATTGGCCAGACCGGCACAAGAAAAAACAGCTGTGAACAAGGCGGCTTTCAATAATTTCATAGTGGCTCCAAAAGTAGGGAGTAAATAAGCAAGGGGTAAAGGCAAGTGCTTTAACTCTAACGTCATAAATATCAAGTTCAAATTTAGTCAAATAACACCAAATCAACGATAATATTAAGCGTTAAAAAATCACCGAATAATAAACGCTCTTAAAGCCTAGTAACTATTAAGGCAATAGAAAACTGGCTAAAAGCACTAAATCAATGGATGATTGGTAAAAAATAGTAATGCCGTTAACATTATTTTGCTAGCTTACCACCGAGACTTATCAAACTCAAACACTAATTACAGAAATTATTTTAAATTTATAGACAAAAGTTTGCATATTAATCATATAGTTACTGAACGGCAAGGAAACCACTACAAGCTGGTCAATTTGAACTACATTAAGGTCACTTACGCTTAGTAACACGATAGATGGCAACGTCAGCGAGCAAGTTAGGCGCTTGCCGTATCAAAGTATTCATAAGTGCTGAATGCCCGCGTGGCGAATCGCTAACGGCAAAGCGATTGATGATATCGATATCATGCTGAGCGCATAGCTTTTCAAAATCTTTAAAGGTGCACAGATGAATGTTGGGCGTGTCATACCATTCATATGGTAGAGCCTCTGAAACCGGCATCATGCCTTTTAACCCAAGATGCAGCCGGTTTTGCCAATGCGCAAAGTTTGGAAAGGTAATAATCGCTTCACGTCCGACTCGCAGCATATCAAGCAGTAGTGTATCAGGTGATTTAACCGCTTGCAGAGCGCGTGCCATCACCACAGTATCAAAACTATTGTCAGCAAAGCGACTGAGTCCGTCATTGAGGTCTTGTTCGATAATGGACAGACCATTGCCGATAGCTTCATTGATTTTTTCTTCGTCAATCTCTAGTCCGTAGCCACGAACGCCCAATTTTTGTTGCAGATGCGCCAATAGTTCGCCATTACCACAGCCCAAATCAAGCACTTGCGTGTGCGGCGCAATCCATCTTTCCGCTAGTTGATGATCCATTCTCACGAGCGTTCTCCTGTTACTGCTGTCTGTGCTGCGCGTTGATGTTGACCACTACTATAATTATCGCCACTACTATTCATAAAGGGCGCGGTTAAAAAGCCTTTTATCGCGCCCATGTAACGCGGAATATCAAACAAAAATGAGTCATGACCGTGCGGTGCGTCGACATTGATATAGCTGACGGGTTTATTAACTGCCATTAGCGCATCGACTATTTCCTCTGAGCGTTCAGGTGCAAAGCGCCAATCCGTGGTAAAAGAGACCACCAGATATTGACACTGAGTATGAGCAAAGGCTGCCTTTAACTCATTATGCGCATTATCATTGCCATTATTATCTGCATCGCTATCTACATTGTTATCGATGCTGTTATCGTCATAAGTAGAATTTTCCTCATTGGTTAAGAGGGTAGCTTCTGTTTTCAATTCAAGGTCTAGATCAGGCGCTAATGCACTATCACGTGTAGGATCAAAATAATCCAATGCTTTGGTCATCAATAAATAGGTGTTGGCGTCGAAGTTTTTACTAAAGCGTTCGCCTTGATAACGCAAGTAGCTCTCGACTTGAAACTCAGCATCATAGCCGTACATAAATTTGCCCGATTTTAAATCACGACCAAATTTAGCTTTCATGGCGCTATCAGTCAGATAAGTGATATGACCCACCATGCGTGCCAAGATTAAGCCACGTCTTGGGTAGGTACCGGCTTGCAAATAGCGTCCCTCTTTAAAATCAGGGTCGGATAAAATCGACTGGCGCGCCACTTCATTAAAGGCGATATTTTGCGCAGATAACTTAGGCGTACTGGCAATTACTACGCAGCGCTTTAGACGTTCAGGATAATCAACCGACCATTGCAGTGCTTGCATACCGCCCATAGAACCGCCCACAATCGCGTGCCAAACCTCGATGCCTAAGCGGTCTGAGAGCATGGCTTGGGTTTTTACCCAATCTTTAATGGTGACCAATGGAAAATCAGGACCATAAGCGCGTGGCGTACCGCCATTGTTGATACTGTTAGGATTGATGGTGGTTGGACCCGTTGAGCCAAAACAGCTGCCAATATTATTAACACAAACTACAAAAAAACGCTTGGTATCAATGGCCTTATTAGGACCTATCATATTGTCCCACCAGCCTAATTTTTTATCCTCAGCGTGGTGAATACCAGCAGCATGATGGCTACCGGAGAGTGCATGACATATCAAAATAGCATTAGATTTATCCGCATTTAAAGTACCATATGTTTCTACCACCAAATCAAATGTGGGCAGAACACGGTTGCACTCTAATGTTAATGGGTCGCTAAAATGAAAGGTTTGGGGAGTGACAATGCCCACTGAGCCGACGACAGAATCGACCACTATATCATTGTGGGATGGGTCACTGGTGATATCAGAACGTGAACTCAAAGCTACCTCGAAAGACGACAGTCATCAATAAAATATAAGCAAAAAGGCAAGATGCCAATACGCTATGTTTGACTATTGTATGGCGATGCGCGGATGAGCACAACCTTCAGAACCCACTTTATCTCAAGGCGGTTTCGCTATTAGATTTTTATATCGTATCAAATTGTATGAGCGCCACTTTAGCGCTGCGTGTCGCATAGATAAAATGCTACACTAACGGGCTTTATGATAAAAAAATTTAGGAAATAGCGATTAATTTAAGTTAAACGCTGTGAATAAAGACTTAACAACCAGTCCGCTATTTTTTATATACTTATACCTTTATACTCTTGCTCACCTATCCCATAATCTACTATAAAATATGCCACTATGAAACCTAAATTGCCCCCACGCATTGCCGTGTTATTAATCAATCTTGGTACGCCTGATGAGCCAACCGCGCCTGCGGTACGCCGTTATTTGCGCCAGTTTCTGTCAGACCCGCGCGTTATTGAGATTCCGCAGTTTTTATGGGCAATTATTCTCAATTTATTTGTGCTGCCAAGCCGTCCAAAGCGAGTAGCAGAAGCGTACGCCAGCATTTGGGATGGTGATTCGCCGATGCGTAATATCCTAAATGGTCAGGTAGAGCAGCTACAGACACGCCTTAATGATACCGCAGCTCCGTTTCGCGTTTCTGTCCATTCGGCGATGAGCTATGGCAATCCTGGTTTGCCGGATGTAATGAATAAGCTGCGTAGCGAGGGTGTAGACCACTTTGTCATGTTGCCACTGTTTCCGCAGTATTCAGCAACATCAACAGGTGCGGTATACGATGCAATCACCAAATGGTCGCTTAAGCAGCGTAATTTGCCCAATATGACAATCGTCAAAGATTACTTTGCCCATCCCTTATATATCAAAGCGTTAGCCGATAGTATTCGTCGTTTTCAAGCCACGCATGGTAAGCCTGAAAAGCTGATGTTTAGCTTTCATGGTATACCGCAGCCGTATGCGGATAAAGGTGATCCATATCCCAAACGTTGTAAATGTACGGCAGCACAAGTTGCCCATGCATTAGGGCTGGGTGATGATGAATGGATTATCAGCTTCCAGTCGCGCTTTGGTAAGCAAGAATGGATTAAGCCGTATACTGATGTGGTGTTAAAAGAATGGGGTGAGTCGGGCGTGCGTTCGGTACAAATTCTCAGTCCGGCATTCTCAGCCGATTGCTTAGAGACATTGGAAGAACTGGCAATTGAAAACCGGGAGACTTTCTTGCATGCAGGCGGGCAAGAGTATCACTATATCCCTGCCTTAAATATGGATGAGGCGCATATTGATTTGATAGAAGCAATGGCGACCCCCTTGGTAAAAGGCTGGGCGGGTACGCTTGATGGTTGGGCATAGCAAAGTCAAGGTACAGACGTCAGCTAAAATTATTAGATAAACGTATCAGTTAAAAACTAACCAATAAAAAAGCACGATTATTTATTATAATCGTGCTTTTTTTAAATTTTTACTCTGATAAATGAATTAGAAATCATCATTATTGCTGTATTTTGCCGCATCTCTATCAGCGATATCGACAATATCTGGATAATCAATATCATCTAAATTGTCTTCTACCAGAATCTCGTCAATGCGTGACTCATCTATATTTTGCCGATACATTGGCGTCAGCCCATCTACCGCATCACTCCCAGCTTGCGAATTACTAAATCCTTCCGAATTATCGATATTGTCATTATCGTCGATAATGTGTAGCATCGGATTGTCTAAATCGATGGCTTGCTGATTATTTTCATGCTCATCATTGTCAATATTGTCGTCGATACTTTCCATCTCTTCTAGCAAAGGGCTTTCTGAATGATCCATGATGTATTCCTTCGTTTTAATTATTAACTGCAATACGAACTGACTTTCAGTTTGCATGGTTATGCTGCTGGTCACTAGTAGTAAGGTGTGACAGCATGTTAAAAGAATGTAAGAGCGGTGCTTATTGTTAACCTATCGGTTTTACAATAACCATAAAAAAACGACCACCAAATTTTGGCAGTCGTTCTTGATAATTAACATTTACTTATTAAAATTTTATTTGGTACCAATCTTACTATTGATGAAGCGCATGAGCGGGTCAGGAGAAACTTGTGATAAACCTTGCAAGATTTTCGCTGGCATACCGACAGGGTAATGCGTACCTGATATTTTGCTATTCGGGCGACACGTTAATTTACATATGGTTTTCGCAACATCATCAACGGTTAGATTAATACCTAAACGATCAATACTAGTGACATGTAAGTCTTTGGTCATATCGGATTTTACCCATAATGGCATCACATCAATGACTTTGATACCCAATTCAGCGTACTCAATATTTAACCCTTCAGTTAAGCCACGTACAAAGAATTTACTAGCGGCATAAGGCGCAACTTCAGACTGACCGTAAATCGCAGACGCTGACGATAGATTAATAATTTTACCGTCTTTGCTATCGGCAAGATACGGTGCCAGCTTATGACAGCCAATCAGCACGCCTTTACAGTTGATGTCAATTAAGGACAATTGCTTATCTAAATCGGTAGTCGGTAATGCGCCACTGACCAAAACCCCAGCGTTATTAATCAAAGTATCAATACCACCAAAGGTATCAATCATCGTTTTAATCGCATCATCCCACGCATCAGGCTGGGTCACATCTAAATGACCAGTGACAATACGATTGTCTTTACTGGCTTTTTTTAATACTTTGTCATTAAGCGCGCGCTCAAGCTCAGCGCTATCAATATCGAACAGTCCTACGCTATGACCTTTTTCTAGTAGTCGCTTAGCCGTTGCCAAGCCAATACCGCGTGATGCACCAGTGATTAATACATTCATCCTAATATCCTTATAATAAGTGACAATTAATAAATAAAAATCATTGAGAGGGAAGAACAAAAGTTAAGTAGTCAGTATAGCGTTTTAATACTGTCTGTCGAATAGCGCGATGGTCAATACTGGCAATTATTAATGCGCCTCATCCCAGTTTTGCCCACTATCTGCTTCAACCAATAACGGTACAGAAAAATCAACTTGCCAGCCTTTACCAGCTGCAGTATCCGTTAATACATTTTGCATTGCCTCGGTAATCAGCGCGGCTACGTCAGTAACTTTATCCGCATCCACTTCAAACACCAGCTCATCATGAACTTGTAACAGCATTTTTGCGTGTGCTTTGGGCAAAACTTTATCAACGGCAATCATCGCCAGCTTAATAATGTCGGCAGCTGAGCCTTGTAATGGTGCGTTAATCGCCGCACGTTCAGCACCTTGTTTAACCATGCGATTGCTATGATGAATATCGGGCGTATACAGCTTGCGACCGAGGATTGTCTCCACATATCCCTTATCATACGCACTCGCACGGGTATTTATCATATATACTTTGACGCTCGGGTAGCGATTAAAATACATATCGATATAATCTTGTGCTTCACCGCGGCTCATCTGCAATTGCTTCGCCAGTCCAAAGGCACTCATACCGTAAAGTAGACCAAAGTTAATCGCTTTGGCATTGCGGCGCTCAGTAGGGGTGACCTCTTCAATAGTTTTGCCTAAGACTTCAGCTGCCGTAGCGGTGTGAATATCAAGCCCTTCATTAAAGGCGCGGGTTAAATTGTTATCACCAGAAAAATGCGCCATTAAACGCAGTTCAATTTGTGAATAATCCGCTGCTAATATCACGCGACCTTCTGGTGCAATAAAGGCTTGGCGAATCAGACGCCCCGTTGCCGTACGAATCGGAATATTTTGTAAATTGGGCTCGGTTGAGGATAATCTACCCGTACTGGTCAATGCTTGATGGTAACTGGTATGCACGCGATTGGTGATAGGGTCTGCAACATTATCAAGCGCATCGGTATAGGTGTTTTTTAATTTTGCCAAGCTGCGATATTCTAAAACAATATCGACGAGTGGATGGTCAATCTTGGACAGTACCGCTTCGCCTGTTGAATACTGACCGGTCTTGGTTTTTTTACCGCCCGGGACGCCCAGTTTATCAAAGAGCATCTCGCCCAGCTGTTTGGGCGATGCTAAGTTAAATTCTTCATCGGCAATCTCATAGGCGCGTTGCTCCAGCACAATAATTTCTTCATCAAAGCGCTTGGATAACTCGTTTAAAAACGGACGCTTAATCAAAATACCTTCCGCTTCCATTTGGCAGAGAATTTCAGCCGTTGGAATTTCTAACTCATGAAGCAATTTCTGATTATTGTCATCGTCGGCAAGCTTTTCACTGAAAATATCGAATAATTGATAGGTAATATCGGCATCTTCACAGGCATAGTCGCTGGCAATATCAATCGCCACTTGGTCAAAGCTGACTTGCTTCGCGCCTTTACCGGCAACATCTTCAAAGCTAATCGTTTGGGTTTGCAAGTAATGGCGAGCCAAATCATCCATACCGTGACGAGTGATTGCAGCATTAATCACATAGCTGGCGAGCATGGTATCCATCGCCCAGTTATTCGGCTTATCATGGATACTACCTAAAAGATTGATATCGTAATGGCTCAGAATATGCGCGTCATACTTAAGATGTTGACCAATTTTACCGATAGCGGGATTTTCTAAAATGGGTTTCAAACGAGATAATACGATATCGCGGTCAAGCTGTTTTGCTGTTAGCTCATCACCTTCTAGCGAATGAGTAAGCGGAATATAGTAAGCTTCATGTGCTTGCACAGCAAAAGACAATCCAACCAATTCAGCTTGACGCCAATGTACGCTCGTCGTTTCCGTATCAATGACAAAGTGCGCTGAGTTTTCTAATAGCTCAATTAAACTATCAAAGGCAGGCATATCGAGTACGGTATGCCACATTTTATCCTGATTGTGACTGCTTTTTATGGCTTCAATTTTGCCAGCTTGCAGCGACTTTGCAATCTGCGCTTGTGATTCAGTATTCGCTTGGCTGTCTTTGACGCTTTGAACGCCATTAGCGGGATGATTGGGATGATCAAGAGATGCCAGCTCATTTTTAAACTCAAGCTCACTATAAAGCGTGCGTAGCTCGTCAATATGAGCGCAAGGATCGGTATCAATTTTTAAATCTTGCCAATCATGTCCGATATTCAAATCAGTCACGATGGTCGCCAGCTGAGCATTTAACGGAATTTCATGCGCATGCTCGATAAGACCTTTTGCTCCGCGTCCTTTAATAAAGCCAATATGTTTGAGCATATTGTCGATATTGCCGTATTCATTCAGCAAATCCATCGCGGTCTTTTTACCGATACCCGGCACGCCTTTAATACCGTCAGAGGAGTCACCCATAAGGGTGAGAAAATCAATCATTTGCTCAGGTTTGATACCGAATTTGTCAATCACACCTTGTCTGTCAGTGATTTTCCCAGTAAAGCTGTCTTCTAAGATAACGCAATCATTGACCAGCTGCGCCATGTCTTTATCACCGGTTGAGATGACCACATGATGACCTTCAGCAACGGCACGATGTGCCAACGTACCGATAATGTCATCCGCTTCCGCGCCTTCAATGCGTAATAATGGAATGCCTAAAGCAGTTACCAAACGATGTAAATAAGGAATTTGCTGTGACAACTCAATATCCATCGGTGGACGGCTAGCTTTATAATCAGCGGACAATTGATGGCGAAAAGTCGGTGAGCGCGTATCAAAACACACCGCCATATGGGTTGGATGATAGCGGCGCATGAGCTTGAGCAGCGCATTTAACGTACCGCGAATGGCATTGGTATGTTGACCCTGAGTAGTCATCATCGGTGGCAGGGCATGATAAGTGCGAAACAGATAATAAGAGCCATCTACTAAGATAAACGGTGGCTTGTCTTTGTCCACGCCATTAGTATCCATCGTTGCCACGTTAGGCATGGTAGCAAAGCTTGGCAAGGTCTCAGGATTAATTGGCAAATGGGAATTGTGGTCGTTGTCTGTCATAAAAGTCACTTATCAAATATCAGGTAAAAGGCATCCTCATTATAACGATAAAACCGCCCCTTGCCGAACTTCTGCTCCGTTATGATGTGTATGTAAAGAAATGGTTCACACAAAAAAACCCAGCCGTAACTGGGTTCTTATTAATCTTGATAGCTGTTAATTCAAAGCCGTTAAATTGTTAAAACCAAAAGATTAACAGTTTTATTTAACTTCTGATGTCACTTCGCTATCGACATTACCATGTGTAGCTTTAGAATATGGGCAGACTTTATTGGCTTTTTCGACTAAAGCTTGAAATTCATCTGCTGACAGCTCCGTATTTTCACCGATAACGTGAATTTTAACAGCCAACTGAAAATCTAGACCTTCACCTTTAAGTAAACTTACCGATACTTCAGTAGTTGAGTCAAATTTTGCTTTTTCTGCTCCTTTGACTGCAGCAAGTGCACCATCAAAGCAAGCAGCATAGCCCATAGCGAACAGTTGCTCTGGATTATTACCATCTTTACCAGAACCTGGCGCAACCATATTAATAGTCAAATCGCTATCTTGTAGACTGGCATTACCTGCACGTCCACCGGTAACAGTTGCTTTGGTTTCGTATAATGTATTCATAATAAATCCTTGATTATGGTTTTTGATTTTATAAGATAATAAACTGATAAATAAGGCGTGTTAAAGATTAATAAAGAGTAAGCCCAGCTAAGCACTAATCACTGCTAAGCATTAAGCAGAACTTAGCCACCATAGCAAACGACAATATTAAGTCTAGATAGCGCCAGTAAATTCATGCTATTAATTTGTAAGTGAGCATTTATCGGAACATTTTAGCTCATAAGGGTAAATATAGTCATCGTGATAATCGCTTGCAAAAATAGCATCTTAACCATAAATCCGCTACAATACGCCCATCAAAATGTACCCTTTCTACTGCCAAACCTTATACAAAACACTTTATAAAATCCTGCTATTTCCTTCCAAAATTTAACGATAAGTTATTCATTATGAGCGAAGATACCAAACTTTCAGCACCCAAGCTCTCGCAAGCTAAACTTGACCGTGAGGTTGCCAAACGCCGTACCTTTGCCATCATCTCGCATCCCGATGCCGGTAAAACTACCATGACCGAAAAGCTACTATTATGGGGTCAGGCCATTCAGGTCGTAGGCGAGGTTAAGGGTCGTAAGACTGACCGCCATGCGACGTCAGACTGGATGAGTATGGAGCAAGAGCGTGGTATTTCTATCACCACATCTGTCATGCAATTCCCGTATCAACAGCATATGGTTAATCTTCTTGATACCCCAGGTCACGCCGATTTCAGTGAAGATACCTATCGTACTTTGACTGCGGTTGATAGTGCGCTGATGATGGTCGATGGGGCAAAAGGCGTTGAAGAACGTACCATCAAGCTGATGGAAGTCTGCCGAATGCGTGATACGCCGATTATCTCGTTTGTGAATAAATTGGATCGCCAAATTCGCGAGCCGCTTGAACTATTAAGTGAGATTGAAGCGGTATTGAAGATTAAATGTATCCCTTTAACGTGGCCGATTGGCATGGGTCAAGACTTTGTTGGGGTTTATCATTTAACTGAAAATAAAACCTATTTCTATCAAAAAGGTCACGGTGGCGAGATTGTCGATATCGAAACTCGTGACGGCTATGATTATCCAGATATACGCGAGCGTCTAGGCGCGCTGATGTTTGCCTCATTTGAAGAGTCGCTTGAACTGGTACAAATGGCGCTCGAGGATTTTAGTATTGAAGCGTTTTTAGCAGGCGAGATGACGCCAGTATTATTCGGTACTGCGTTGGGTAACTTCGGTGTCAATATGGTGCTTGATACGTTAGTTAAATATGCACCACCACCCAAAGCGCATCCGGCCACTGAGCGAGAAGTAGCAGCGACAGAATTAGGGTTTACCGGTTTTGTGTTTAAAATACAAGCCAATATGGACCCGCGTCACCGTGACCGCATTGCCTTTTTACGGGTATGTTCTGGCAAGTATGAGAAAGGCATGAAAATGAAGCACGTACGTCTCGGTAAAGAGGTGCGTATTGCTGATGCTTTGACATTTTTGGCAGGCGATCGTTCTGCCTTAGAAGAAGCATATCCGGGCGATATTATTGGTTTGCACAATCACGGTACTATCTCGATTGGCGACAGTTTTACTGAAGGCGAAGATTTGAACTTTACGGGTATTCCACATTTTGCCCCTGAACTGTTCCGCCGTGTGGTATTACGCGATCCACTTAAGTCCAAAGCGTTGCAAAAAGGGCTGCAGCAATTGAGTGAAGAGGGCGCAACACAGGTGTTTATGCCGCAAATTAATAATGACTTAATCTTGGGCGCAGTGGGTGTGCTACAGTTTGAAGTGGTTGCTCATCGTCTTAAAGAAGAATACAAAGTTCAGTGTACATTTGAGTCGGTGTCTATTGCGACCGTACGTTGGATTCATTGTGATGATGAGGTGGTACTAGCCAAGTTTAAACGTAAAGCCCATGATCAGCTGTCAATTGATGGTGGTGGCTATTTAACTTATCTAGCGCCGTCACGCGTTAACTTACAATTGATGCAAGAGCGCTATCCTGAAATTACCTTTAGTAACACTCGTGAGCATTAAGATTTATGCTATATCAGTATTCCATGCTTAACTGATATAAATTGCTTATCTAATATAGTTAAAAAAGACACGCTTGCCGTGTCTTTTTTATTGTCTACTGTTTTTTACAGGAGTATTTTTTAAAAGACCTTTTTATAAGGTTGTTTTTAAAGATCAGTTGCCAGTTTTATGACCATAACCAATGCCTTACAAGACAAACAGTGTTTCAACAATAAATATGAGCAGTTACGGTAGAATAATGAATATTCCAATCAGTTTATCAGCGAGGATTTTATGCCAACCATCAAGCAGGTAGCGGTAACTGAATCCGCAACGCTGAAGAAGCCTTACGCTTCATATCAAGGTAAACGTTTATTAAGTACGTTGGTAAGCACTATGATATTAAGCGTAGTTAGTCTATCAGCCAGTGCTGCTACATTAATAAATAATCTCGAATATCTGGATTATGAATTGCCGAAGACGATTCAAGAACGCTGTATTGAACGTGATAATTGCCCCAATGTCGAAGTTAATTATCTTAAAACAAACCACGATTGGATCAATAAAATTACCAATGCGCGTATTAATAATTTGGTAATCAATAGTAAGCCTTCTGAATCTTCACCAATAACCAAAATTGCTGATGCAAAAGTAATCAAATCGGCTATTGATAATTTTGTTACCGCACAATTTGCTGATTTGCCAGATGATAGGAGCTTTTCCTACGAGTTGATGGTTAAACCTGATTATATCGGACATGTTAATAGCTTTGAGATGTTTAAAATTGATGCGTATATTTTTACCGGTGGCGCTCATGGCATGCCATATAGCGAGTATTTAATATTTGATATGAATACTAAAAAGCAAGTACGGTTAGAGGATATGCTGCAAGCAGGTAAAAAACCACGCTTTAAAGCCTTAGCGTATGATGTGTATAAAACGTGGGTAAAAACGGTCGATAAAGATGTGGTCAATTATGAGAAAAGTTGGCCTTTTACGCTCAGTGAGAACATCACTTTAACGGATAAGGGCGTTGATATTCAATATCAGCATTATGATATTGCCCCTTATGCTTACGGTATGCCGGTACTGAGCATTCCTTACAGTAAACTGCGAGGTATCATAAAACCAAGTTTTCTGCCTAAATAAAAATTATGCACTCATATTTATAAAGCAAGATGTATAAAGCAAAAACTATGATAGATGAATAAAGCAGCCATAATAGTGAGACCAAAAGTTAAATAGACCCACAAACATTGTTGTTTATTTTAATAAAAATAGTAAATGGAACCTTTTACTAATAATAAGGAGTACTACCCTAATGACTAATACAAATGATACAAGCACTGTCAATGATAACAACAGTGATTTAGAGAAGAGCAAGTGGCAGCTAAATGCCTTGACCGAAGCACTCGGCGACTTATGCTTAACCGTGAATGATAGCTTATCCGTTGGGCGTGGCAGCGATAACGATGTAGTGCTCGGCAGCAAGCAAGTCTCACGCAATCATGCGTTACTAAGCGTGTTAAATGACGAGCTATATGTCAAAGATTTAGAGTCGTCTAATGGTACTTTTGTGAATGATAACCGTATTGAAAACAACAAAACCAAGCTATTAAACAGTGATGATACCGTCACCTTTGCAAGCTTTGCTTTTAAAGTGTCAAAAGTCAGGATGTCATTAACTGCTTCTGATAATAAGCACACGATAGCAGAAGATACCACTGTAGCGGTAGCTACGGATACACTGGCTGGGTCTATAGCTAGCGTTGACACTGATTTGGCTGACACTGATTTGGTTGATACTGATTTAACGGATATCGGAGCTATTGATACGGGTGTTATGACAAATGAAGTGGCGAACACGGAAGTAGTAGACAGTGATTTAGTAGATGATGAAGTATCAAATATCGATTTTTTAAACAGTAACGCGGTAGAGTCTAGTGTGATGGGTGGTACGATTAATGACAACGACATTACTGATGCTGAAATTGTTGATATTGAGTCAGTTGATATTAATAGCACTGAAAATACTGATAGTGAACCTGTCGACACCAAACTTGCAGAAGAGCCAACACCTCTTGTAGCTATTATTGGCATTGAAGATGCTAAACCAGCAGATACGCTTGATGATACCTCTGATATAATCGCAGTAGCCAATCCTAATACCAGTTCACCAGTTGAGCCAATCGTTGCAGAAGAGACAGTTTTAAATCAGCCTATTTTAGCGCAGGGTATTGTAGACAATGACACTCAGAATGTTATAGTTGAGCCGATTAACACTGTTGAGCCAATTGAGGTCGAACATGCTGTTCTTACAGATAGCGTCAACGATTCTATTGTTAAACAGACAATCATTAACGATGTGCTGTCAGCAACAGAAAGTGCAAATCATGAGTCTTCTACTGCGCCAGTACATACAGAATCACTCACACAGGATACGGAATTATTAACCTCTGAGCCTCTAGTAGAAGCGTTCGAAGAAAAGCCAGAACTTGTGCACCAGCCAGAGCTGTTAGTGACCCCAGAGGATGATAAAACGACAATAACCGCGCTACAAGAAGAAGCAGACCCCGACGTATTACGTGCCAAGCAAGCAGCAACCAGCCAGTTCTCCGGTACTGCAAACTTAGGTCAATCGCGTGATGTCGGCACTGAAGGCAATAATGCACTTGATCAAGCCATCAGCAATCCTGCAACTCACAATAACATTCAGAAAAAACCGAGCGGTAGCTGGTTTATTTGGGTGTTTATCGCCATTATCATCATCGGTTTGGCTTTATGGTTGTTCAATAAAGGAGCCGTTTAAGTCATTATTGCTGGTACGGAAGATAGTATATTGCAGCGTCATTAATGACGATAGAAACAGGATAGCACCATTGTTTCAATCCTAGGATTGACCCGATGAGTAAGCCTAATGCTGAATAACGTCTGCCGGTTTTGTTATACTGGCAGGCTAAGTGCTGGGCGTCATTTACTGCTCTGTTAGCAGTGGGCGTTTGCCACACTATTTTTTCACTTGTATTGATTTTTCTAACCATATTGACACCACTCAGCTTTTGCAAATATGGTGCTAAGAGACTGTTTACTATGATGACTTTTGAAGATTATCAAGCCTTTAAATCCCAAGGCTTTACCCATGCGCCACTGATTAAAAAGCGCTTGATGGATGCGCAAACACCTGTTTCTGTATTTTCTAAAGTACGAGATTTGAGTGGTTCAGCGTATCTGTTTGAATCGGTCGTTGGCGGTGAGCGCTGGGCTCGATATTCAATGATTGGACTGGGTAGTGACCTTATTTTGCAATATGCTGATGGCATGATGACTGTCAAAAGAGATGATTGTATTGATATCGATTCGGTCTCAGACCCTTTTGATTATCTGCGAAAATTAATGGCAGAATACAAGATGCCAACGGTGACAGAAATTCCTACACTTCCAAGCTTTAGTGGTGGTCTGATTGGTTATTTTGGCTATGATATGGTACGTGTTATCGAGCCAAGTGTTGGCTTGTCAGATGCGCCCAATCCCATGACATTGCCAGATATGTGGCTAATGCTATCTATGAGTGTGATTGTTTTTGATAGTTTAGAGAATACGTTGTCCATCATTGTTTATGCTGATTGTCAAAAAGAAGATGGTTATGGCGCAGCTATTCGCGAGCTACAAAAAATAGAAGATAAGCTGGCAGAAATGCCAGATTTAAGCGCGCCTATTATGCCAACACCAAAGTTTAAATCTCAAACAGGAAAAGATAAATACTGTGATGATGTCAATACTATTAAGGATTATATTTTAGCAGGCGATGTCATGCAGGTCGTACCTGCACAACGTTTAACGGCTAATTATACGGGCGATTCACTGGCTGTATATCGTGCTCTGCGATTTTTAAACCCATCTCCTTATTTGTTTTTAGTTCATGGCTATACTTTAAATGATCATAAGCGTTTTGACATCATCGGAGCCTCGCCTGAGATTTTATCGCGTATAGAAAATGGTAAAGTAACCGTGCGACCCTTAGCAGGAACGCGTAGACGCGGTCAAGATGAGACAGAGGATTTGGCACTTGAAAAAGAGCTACTTTCTGATACCAAAGAAATAGCCGAACATCTGATGCTAATAGATTTAGGGCGTAATGATATTGGTCGCGTCTGTGAATATGGGAGTGTCAAGGTTACTGACAAAATGTTTATTGAGCGCTACTCTCAAGTGATGCATATCGCTTCTAATGTTGAGGGAACTGTGTCGCCTGGTAAAGATGCATTGGATGTTTTTTGTGCCACCTTCCCAGCAGGGACGCTCTCAGGTGCGCCTAAAATCCGTGCGATGCAAATTATCGATGAAGTTGAACCAGTACGGCGTACTGTATTTGGTGGATCAGTCGGTTATTTAGGTTGGCATGGTAATATGGACACCGCAATTGCCATTCGTACCGCCGTCATGCGCCGTGGTAAAATCCATATTCAAGCCGGAGCGGGAGTAGTAGCAGATTCCGTGCCTGAAGCAGAATGGGATGAAACTAATAAAAAAGCATTAGCATTAGTAAAAGCTGTTAAAATGGCATGTGATGGCTTACGTATACGTTAAACGAATAATTTATATATACTTTAAAATAATAACCTGTTTCCATACTGATGTTTTTATAAAATAATTATCAATAAAATCAGTTGGTTATGAATTTATTTCAATGAATGCTAAAAAAATGAGAAATAAGGCTTGCATTGCATAGAATATTTGATAGAATAACCACCACTTTGAGAGAACAAGCCGACTTAGCTCAGTTGGTAGAGCAACTGACTTGTAATCAGTAGGTCGCCAGTTCGATCCCGGCAGTCGGCACCATCTCTTTCAAAGTAGCTTTTTATGAATTTACTTTTAATTAAAGTTATCTTTGTACAAAGCAACCTAAGGTGGGATTGGGGAGCGGTCAAACCCAACAGACTGTAAATCTGTCGCGAAAGCTTCGAAGGTTCGAATCCTTCTCCCACCACCATATTTTGTTAGACATTGTAGTAGTAAGCATACTACAGAAAACAGTTAATGCGGGTATAGTATAGTGGCATTACGTTAGCTTTCCAAGTTGACAACGTGGGTTCGATTCCTACTGCCCGCTCCATATATATAAAACATGTTACCAAAAATATTCTTATACAAATATACCTTAATTAAGAATAACTGCGGGTGTGGTATAATGGTAACACCTTAGCCTTCCAAGCTAATGACGCGGGTTCGATTCCCGCCACCCGCTCCATATATTTGATATCATGTATTAAGAGCTAAGCCAATAAATAGCAAAGTGATTAACTAAGCTAAAATCATCACGACTAGCAGTTAAATATGACTGTCTCGTGATATTTTTTTATATAACTTACGGGTTATTTAAAAATACGCTCATATAGCTCAGCGGTAGAGCACTCCCTTGGTAAGGGAGAGGTCTTGAGTTCAATTCTCAATATGAGCTCCATTTATATTTAATAATATTTTATGTCATTATTGAAAATTGTAAAGCAAGTAATTAATAAGGTTATAGTTCAAAGGTGACACTGCGGTGTTGCCTTTTAGTGCTGGAAGTAGATAATTATTTATTTAGCTTTTATTGAAAAGTAAATATTAATACCCATATAGGGTAGCAGAATGATAGTGGTTTTATACCAAAATTATTTTATATATTAAGTTAAGCCCTAGTGTCAACGATTGGATGATCTTAGCATTATCCTTTAACCCGTTACTTACCGATCTTTGATTAATGAAGATTAACC
>NZ_JACGYX010000014.1 GCF_014119005.1 Psychrobacter sp. GP33
CTTTTGATAGAGTGTTTAAAGTGATTCTAGCGCGTCAGTCTGTTTTAGATAGCCTGTGATCTTGATTATTGGTTTTGATAGATGATTTATCTAGGGTATACCAATGTTAGACCAATGAAAGTAGCAGCGACTAGGTATAGCTCGAAGTGCGAATTGAGCGCAATAAAAATGTACAATATTTGCACGACTAAAAATTCGGTTATCTGAGCCAGTGCGATCAGACGCGACAGTTAAATATGTTACTAACACAATGACAGATACTGCAAGGAAACAATAAAAAAAACTAGGAATACAGCTAATAAATCTATACTTCTATAGCGCACTAATCACGATCAGATAGTACCAATACCTATACAAAAACATCAAATAAAAAACAAAAGTCTAAATTAGCATGCTGTAAAATGGCGTAGGTTAGATAGACCTCACATTGGATTTTTTTAAATTATTAGCTTTTATAGGAAGTGAGGTTATGAGTTTTATTCATACATTAGCAGATGTAGCACCTTGTGAAATAGGCGAAGGAACACGGGTTTGGCAATTTGTAGTCATTCTTAAAGGCGCAAAAATCGGTCAGGGTTGCAATATTTGCGCGCATACATTAATCGAAAGTGATGTGATTATTGGCAATAATGTAACTGTAAAATCTGGTGCACACATTTGGGATGGCGCACGTATTGAAGATGATGTATTTATTGGTCCAAATGTTACTTTTACCAATGATCTGATGCCACGCTCTAAACAGTACCCTGATGTTTTTTTAGGCATTACATTAAAAAAAGGCTGCAGTATTGGTGGGAATGTAACGTTGCTCCCAGGAATTACTATTGGCGAAAAAGCTATGGTTGGCGCTGGTGCAGTTGTCACTAAAGATGTGCCGGATTATGCCGTTGTTGTCGGTAATCCAGCGAAGATTATTAGATATATGAAATGAGCGAGGTCACTAATGTAAATCAGTTATATATGGTCTCACTAAAGCTTGGTGTGAAGAGCTTCATAACCTACTCATGGGTGCTGTGGAACTTAGCCCCCCCCAAAAAAGATGGTGATTGTTTAAAAAACAGGGGTGAAAACGTCAGTCGCCTTGCAAGGTTGAGGTGTATTTCAAAGAAAGAAATTAGCAGCACTTAAATTGCAATGGTTACGGCTACCAGTTTGGTTCCTTAAGCAGGAAACAAGCTAGAAAAAGTGACATTTCGGACAAGTAAATCTACTTGTCAAAAACGACTCAATGTAAGACAAAAACAAGTCAAAGATACTTCGAGTTAAGCTCAAGATGTACACCGAATAAACCTATGACTAGGCTATACCAATATTATACTGACAACATATCGGACAGGTGAGCCCCTATTTTTGACCAGACATAATAGCCATAAGTTGTTAAAAGTGTTATTAAATGAGTATCAAAATTAATAACAAACACCGTAAACACTTGGTCTATAGCTGACAGGTCGATGCCTTTACAGGGAACCAGACAGAATTTAAAGTGTAGTGGCATCATTAACTTGGACAGTTGCTAAGACCGCTTAGAACCTCGACCTTTTGTAGGGCGCTTGCCATTCGCAGCAGGTTTGCCCTTACCTCCAGATTTCTTGCCATCACTAAAAGGACGCCAATTTTTACCTTTAGAACCTGCTGGTTTTTTAGCGCCATCTTGGGAATGTTTAGCATTGCCCTTCGCTGCACCCGCTGGTTTTGAAGATGCTTTTGCTTTTGATGAATCATCAGTACGAGGCTTTTTTCGGGGCACATTACGAGATTTCTTAGCCGAAGAATTGTCTTCTGAAGAAGAATCTTCTATAGATTTAAGTAAAACAGACAACTCTTTTTCTGTTAAATCTCGCCAATCTCCAACGGGAATACCCTTAAGATTCACATTCATAATTCGCGTACGCTCAAGCTTGACGACTTCATAGCCAAAATGCTCACACATACGGCGAATTTGGCGGTTCAAACCCTGCACTAGCGTGATGTTAAACACATTAGGTGCTACCTTAGTAACCGGGCACTTTTTCGTCATCTTCCCTAAAATAGGTACGCCACCAGCCAAACCCTCAATAAAATTATCCGTTATCGGCTTATTCACCGTCACCGCATAATCTTTCTCGTGGTTATTACCAGCACGTAACACCTTATTAACCAGATCGCCATTACTGGTCAAAAAGATCAAACCCTGAGAGTCTTTATCCAAACGGCCAATCGGAAAAATACGTACGCTATGCCTAACAAAATCAACAATGTTATTTTTCTCAGAGCTTTCCGTAGTGCTCACAATACCGACTGGCTTATTCAACACAATAAAAACAAAGTCATCAACTTCTTTTGGCTCAATGAGCTGCCCGTTGACTTTCACCGTATCTCCGGCAACCACTTGTGCACCCACCGCAGCACGTTTACCATTGAGGTATACATTGCCTTGCTCAATAAAGCGGTCAGCATCTCTACGAGAGCAAATACCGCTTTCGCTGATGTATTTATTTAAACGAGTCGAGGAAGTGTTAAACATAAAGCACCCTTTTTACCTAATAAAAAGCCTTTCTTACTAAGAAAAAAGCCTAAATTGAATGAATCATCAACAACGAGATGACTGACATTATATAGGAAACTCAGTGCCCATTTTAGGAGAGATGGGCAACAAAATAAATATACATCCAGAATCGTATAAATCGGGATGGCGTCGAAAGAGCTTCTTTATGATGTCAAAGATTCAAAAAAACTTATACAAATTGAAAACCGTAGGACGGATAAATGAAGCCAATCTTTAATCAAAAAGACGGCAATGAAAGCTCTGCTTTGATTTTCTAGTGTAAGTGAGTGAGCCTATCCCACATTCTATGTCACTACCTTCTAAACTAAAAATAGCTGCTGATAAAATCATCAAGCACAACTAGAAAACAGACATGCATATCAATTTTAGAACTACTAAACGTGATGAAAATCTCAGTAATCTATAAAGACACCATCAAATATTGGCGTCTCGTATTTGATAGGAATGACCGGCCTGCCTGTTTCATTTATATAGCCACATCTATGGTCATCGCTTTACTTATTTTAGAAGGCTTGTAGCCCCGCTAGCGATTAGTGTAAAACCAATAGTGTTGTAAAGCTTAACTCTAGGATTAGGGGTGATTTTTTATTACTTTGATTTGTTGATTATACCTATCAAGTCGATTGAATGGACTCAGTCCTATAGGGAGGACTTGAACTCTAAACGCCATCCAAAAAAACAAGCAGTCGTTGATACCTTGTTTTACGATGGTATCGACGACTGCTTTTGGCTAAGGTTGAGAATGCAGGTTAAGCGCGATCATCAATGAAATGATGGCTTTGGTAGTCTCCTCAGTAGAGACGACTAGCTGGCGATTAAACCTTAAAGCACTAAATATTTTTAATCATCATCTTCTACATCAACCTGACTGCTTAAGACTTTGCCAGTATTGGCATCTATGCTGACGTCATATATCTGATTGCCTTTAACAACTTCGATGTCATAAACAGACTGACCTTTTTCTAGCTCAAACTTAGCACTGATTACTTTACCATTCACACTTTGTGCGGCTGTTTGCATGGCACTGGTAAGGGTAACTTTGGCTTGCTTCATAGCACTGTATTCAGCCATGTCTTTTCTATCTAGTTTCTCTTGCTCAGTCTTGAGGACTTTACCGGTATTAGCATCAATCTTCACTTCATATGAAGTGCCGTTTCCCACAAATTCGACTTCATATTTGCTAGTCGCGTCATCATCGTCATAATCAAACTCTGCACTGACCAGATCGCCTTTAGCGTTTTGTTTGGCGATGTTGATTGCCTGCGTTAGGCTGATTTTACTTTGCATGGCACTAACCGCTTCATTTGAGCTGTTCACAGCTTTGGTATTGGCAACAGGCGCTGCGATAGCGGTTGCGCCTACACCTACTACAACAGTGAGAGCAACGAGCATTGATTTGGTTAACATTGATAAGTTTTTCATAAGATTTATCCTTGATATGGAGTCAATTGCTGACATTTCGTTTAAGATTTTCGTCAGTAATCTTATTGGTATAAATCTATAATACGGGAGAGAACATAGGAGAAACTTAGCGCAAATTAATAATTGATAGTGGACCAATGACCGATATGTTTAAAGACTATACGGGCGCTATGACTGTCATGCATGATGAGATAATGATTGGTATGACTGATAACGACCCTGACACCACATTTGCTCAAGGGATGCTTAGTCACCATATCGGTGCGGTAGAGATGGCTGAAATACGGCACTGATACAGAGATGCACAGCAGTCTGAAATTGAGCAAATGAACAACTGGATTGCAGTGAATAAGGGATAGATAGAGAAGTCATAAATCGTAACTCTGAAATATTAAGAAGCCGCCCTCTGGGCTAGAGGGCGGCTTCTTTAATCATGGATGATAATATAAAAGGCAACCAGCTATAAGGTCTATTATTTTTCAGCGCATTGGCAACATTTTGAACACATATCACATTTATCACAAATTGAATGACAGGTGCAGCCACATTTTTTACAGGTACAGCTAGAGTTATAATATATGGTGGGTATCAATGAATTCAATTTATCTTTAGTGGTAAGTTTCATAATAAATCCTTATCTATGATAGGAAATTTAGTTTGGCAATAATTTAAAGAGTAATCAGGAACTCTATTTTTAATACACTGCAAAAGCTATGATTGTATCAGCGCTTTGGTAAATATGAGGTGAGTATGGTGTTTAATAAAAATATTTTAATAGGTTTGACGAGTGTGCTTTTAATATCCTGCTCATATTTCGAGAAGAATAAAGGCAAAATTATCATAAACAATGAAACCCCTTACCTTGTATCCAACGTAACTATCAAATATACAAGTTCCAAAAGGGTAGACAGAATAGGTGATTTACCAGCTAACTCTTCCTATAGTTACGCTATCCAATACACAAGTTATGAAGATTCAATATCTATTAACTATACTGATAATAATAAAACTTATTCTAAAAAAATAGTGCCATACGTTGCTTCATACGACAAAGAACGTTATACATTCAATATAAGATAAAACCTGTCCTTACAGCCTATACCTAAATGTAGGCAGTCTATTAAGCCACTAAACGCAACAAAAACGACTTTAAAGCTAGTTTCTAAATTCCTTTACCATAGGCACTGTTATAGGAAAATAGCGTAGTTTTTAGAGTTTTTTTCGCAAATTCGCACTAAACTTTGGTTACCTTGTCTAGTTAAAAATTCGTTTAAGTTATTAACGGTATACCAAATCGTACTATGTAAACGAGTCTTCTTGAACCAATTTACCCATTCAAGCGTGGCTGATTCAACATTATTAGCACCATTCCAGTTTCCCATTAGATATTCAATCACCTCAGACTTCTACATTTTATTGAAGCTCTCAACCAAGAGTTTGTTTTAGCTCTCTGCTTCCTTTTTCATAATCTTCAATGCTCACATCAAAGCTTTGAAATCGCACATTCACAGATGCATTTTGATCCATATGTTTTTTATTCCATGAACGTAGAGTTTTAGGGGAAATGACCTGTATAACAGACCATATGAAAGCATGGTCGCTTATCGCTTCCATAAGCAAGAGAAAGCACACTTTTTAGTCTAAAAAGTGTGCTTTCTCTTTTTACTAGGATGTGACGTTCCTAATAATATCAGGGTGAGGTAGTTACGCTCAGTCTAGGAAAGCATCAAGCGTTCAATTGTTCTGCTAAAGTAGCAAGAGGTTCAAGAGATCGCTCAAAATCAAGACTCGATTCTAGATGTTCCAAATGTTGATCAATTAATCGAATCAGTTGTTTTTCATCTCGTTCCTCAATCGCTTGCACAATACGCGAATGCTCATCTTCGGCACAGTTCGACGAGCCGAGCTTGTTATATAAGCCAATGATTAATGTAGTACGCAGTGTCAGCTCGCTCAAAAACTTCTCTAAAACTTGATTATCAGCAATAACAGCTAAATCCATATGAAACTTACGTGATAAGCGTAATTCAGCTGGTTTGTCTCCTTGCGCGCGTGCTTTGGCTTCAGCAGCTATTGTTGCTCGCATATCAACGATGTCTTGTGCGCAAGCATTCCTAATAACATTGCAGGCTACGATTCGTTCAATGGTACGGCGAGCTTCAAATACATCGCTTGCTTCTTTAGGAGAAGGTGTTGAAATAAACGCACCTCGGTTAGGTTGTAACTGGACAACATGCATAGTAGCGAGCGTAGAAAGTGCCCGTCTAACATTCGCTCTATTACAGTTAAATATTTCACTTAACGTTGTTTCTACTAACTTTGTGCCAGCAGGCAGCCGCTGCTCTGATACCGCAGCGGTGATTGAATTAATAATCATCTGTTCTGGTATTTCGTCAGTTTCAGTCTCTATATTTTTTATTTTCATCATGAGGGCGATTATAGTTCGCTAAACCATTCTTAACAAGAATTAATAAAAATATCTATTGTTTTGTTAACAAATTTAGTTAACAATGATTGTTAACATAAATTGTTAACAATCCTTTTGCTGTTATTAACTAAATAATTGATGGTGGTACTCTATGAATATTCTAGTGATAAACCCTAATTCAACGGCATCTATGACGGATAAGATCGTAGCAAGCGCACGTCAAAAGGCAAGTGCTGGCACTACCATTATTGGCGCTTCTGGAACCAATGCGCCTGCTTCTATCCAAGGACATTATGATGAAGCCATGTCTGTTCCAGGATTACTTGCGCGCTTAAAACAAGCCGAAAAGGAAGGTATCGATGGCGTAGTAGTCGCTTGTTTTGATGATCCTGGTATCGGAGCTTGTCGTGAGGTGTTTTCAGGTCCCGTTCTTGGGATTTGTGAAGCGGCAGTCAAAGCAGCAAGTATGATCTCGACCTCTTTTAGTGTCGTGACGACTTTACCCCGTTCTGTACCTGTGATTGAAGAGCTTATTCATGGTTATGGTTTGTCACATCGGTGTAGACGAGTACGCTCTGCTGCAATACCCGTACTAGCACTCGAAGAAGCTGGTTCAGGTGCTCGTGAAAAAGTCCGTGACGAAATTTTGCGGGCGGTTCATGAAGATAATTGTGAGGCTATCGTTTTAGGGTGCGCTGGTATGGCTGACCTGACAGAATGGTTGACAGAAGAGACGGGTGTACCTGTTATTGATGGGGTCACTGTCGCCACTCGCATGGTCGAAGCCTTAGTAAGCTGCGGACTAAAAACGAGTAAAATTGGAGCGTATGCGCTGCCAATTTAATATTAATAGACTTGTAACTCACTGAAAATATTTCCAAGGAAGGAGAGCGTAATGGATTACACAAAAGGTGGCGCAGCGACAGCAGAAGTAAAAACGATAGCTGTTGAAACGACAGGCGATGAAAGCCTTAAGCCAAATGGCCCAGAAGATAGAACCTTAGGTGCATTTGGCTATATGTCTTTGTGGGTCGGAGACGGTGTAAACATGGGTAATATGACACTTGGTGCGAGTGTTATCGTTGCAGGTATGGCAATATTGAATATTTGGCAGACCATCACAGCCGCATTAATTGCAATCGCCATTGTTTCTGCCTTCTTTACGTTAAACGACCGAGTAGGCTATAAATACGGTATTCCCTACGTGGCTCACTTAAGAGCATCATTTGGCAAGAAAGGAACGTTGCTCTCTTCACTGCTCCGTGCAGTGCCTGCTGTGATTTGGTACGGTGTTCAAAGCTGGATTGGCGGCACCGCATTAAATGAAGTGTTTAAAATACTGTCGAGTGGCGCTTTTGATAATGTATTTGTCGGATTCATCATTCTTTTAGTGGCGCAAATATTGCTTTCAATGAAAGGCTTTCATAGCATTAAAATGGTTGAGTCGGTGGCATCTGTGGTGCTGATGGGTATCGTCATTACCGTATTTATCATATTGATGAAAGATCACAGTGCAGCCATTTCAACTTCTTGGATTAATGCCGAAGGTACATGGGGAATCGCGTTCTTTGCCTACATTATGGTGTTTCTTGGTAACTATGCGGCTATCTTTTTAAGTGCAGCAGACTATTCACGTGAGCTGAAAACAGGCTACACGGACAGAAAAAGAGGGCTTTTTTACTTTGTGCCCATTATCGTTTCTTATGGCTCGGTGATCGTTGTAGGCGCCATGCTTGCAAGTGCGACAGGTTTTACGAATCCAGCACTAGGACTACCAGCATTATTCGATAACGTTTATATGCAGTTATTCATCTCTATCTTTATTGTGTTTGGTGCCATTGCCACCAATATGGTAGCAAACATTGTTACACCAGCTTATGTGATTCAACTATTTACGAAACTGAACTACAAAGCTTCAGTTACAATTACCGGACTGCTTGCAATGGGATCATTCCCGTGGCTATTAGTGCAGGATGATAATGCAAAAGGACTGGATACGTTTGTTCATGTCTACTCAGCTTTTCTTGGACCGTTAATTGCGATTCTGCTTGTTGACTTCTACTTTATGAGAAAACAGCATATCGATATCGAAGAGTTATACAAAAAAGATGGAAGCTTTGATGGTGTGAACCCTTCAGCCCTACTGGCACTTGGTATCGGTACAGCGGCAGCATTTGTATTCGTTGACCTTGCTTGGCTGATCGGATTAATCGTTGCCGGTATTGCTTATCCGATTATTACGAAAACAATGTTTAAAGGCTCTAGATTCAAAAGAGGCACTATTTTTGAAAAAGGAATTTAACAATATAAAAGAGCAGTAAAATCGGTGGATTTCTGCTCTTTCTATACTAAATAGTCAACCTGTTTCGTTAAACGAACCAAGCTGAAAAAATCATATCTGTTTCATACTAACTTTTCTAAAAGTAGCTCTGTCCTATTAATTGAATCTGGCTCAAAACTGAGGTTGTTAGGAAACTCTTCGCAAATGACTTTAATCTGTTCATTTTGAAAGCAGATATAACCAATCCAATAATCTATGTATTGCGCCCATTCTAAAAAAATTATTCCTGTTAGCAGACATACATCTTTTATTAAATCAGATCTTTTATTAAATAAATACTCTGATTTATTCAAGTCTACATCAACTAGACAAGTATGTTTAATAGTTTGGATCATATCTACTTTTAGCGTGGCAATACCTGAATTTACTATTAAAAATCTCACATGACGTACATTACCAAGTACAACCATAATCCCCTAAATAGCTTGATCTATTAGCGTGCAAAGCTCACAGACTGATGTTCAAGTCCTCACTAAGGAACCGAACTTATTCAATCAGTTTAGCAATTACCAACTCATTAAATTATGTCGGTGCGCTATACAGGCATCGAACACACCTCCACAACCGACGTTTAATATTCGTTAATAGTTATAGGTATTTGATGACGAGTGCAATGACCAAATAAGAACTAGTGATGCTTTATTTGACCGGAAATTAAGCCCATTAGGGCATACCCGTCTTATCTCGGCATCTATTCAAACCAAAAAAAGCCATTTTATATTAAAAATATAAAATGGCTTTTTTTTGGTTTGAACTTGTATAGCAGGCGTACTTAATAAGAGTGAACCATTGATTGAAAATCCAATAGCTTTAATCATTAAAAGCTGACTATTTTCGTATCTCTACTAATCATGAGTTTAGCAACTGCTACTGGGTCTGCTGCTGTCACACCATCAATGAGTGCAGATTGGTCGAGTCCTTTACCTGGTAAGTAAATGGCACAAACCTCAACTTTGGTGTTGGTCTTTTCCATCACTGTTTTCATCAAGCCTTGTGCGCTCATATTCATGAGCGGTTGACCGGCAGTCACGCTATTAGGCGCATCACGCAATGCCATATCACCCGCTGCACCACAAAGCAGTACGTTAGTTTTTGCCCCTTGCTGCGCTGATTGCATCGTGAGCACCATTGACATTAGCTGCACTTGCGCATCACCTGAGGTGACAATCACTAATAAAGGCGGCACTGAGGGCTTGATATGACGAGTTTCTTCAGCGGAGGCAGAACCAACGGCTAAAAATGTAGTCATCGCGGTAAGTGCAGTTAAAAGAATCCGTTTCATATTTTCTCTCATTTTTTTCTAAATTATTTGCTGTTACGTTTAGACATATGGTGAATAACGACTGAAATTACTCTAATGACACTCATTCAAAAATCTTTATTTATGAAAATAAATTGATTTAGAAATCAATTTAAAAATATATATATTTATATAATATATATTAGCATAATAAAGTGCTACAGTGAGCCTATTATAATTATTCAATTATGAAATCAAAGTAAATAGGTGAGAAACTGTCAATATTAACGTAAGAATCATTAACGTTGTGATGACATCAAATCAAACAGAGCAGGACTTCGCAGCCCTAATATTGCTACTTTCAGTTAGACCATAATCTGCCCTCTAATCTTAATTATTATATTAGACAGGGTGATCCTAAAGAGGAAAAAATGAAAACTATTATATTGTCATTATTCATAATGCTCGGTTTGATTGCTCCTGCTATTGCGGAAGATGCCCTATCAGTAACTCCAGAGTCTGTTTGGAATCTCGTACAAAAAAATCCTGACCAGATGTTGTTTATCGATATCAGAGATCCTGTGGAAATTATGTTTATCGGGTCTACGGATGCTGTGGATATCAACATTCCCTTCAAATTGGTGGATCGCAAGCGGTTTAATGAAGATAAGGCTGTTTTTACAATGCAAAGCAATTCAAACTTTGCTAGCGACGTTGAGAAGGCTCTTAAGGCTAAAGGGCTTGGTAAAGACGCTCTGATAGTGACCATGTGTCGATCAGGCTCTGAACGTGGCAAGCCTAGCGCCGATTATCTGCTCACTCAAGGCTTTTCAAACGTGAAGTATATCGATCACGGTTTTCAAGGTAGTGCAGTAAAGAAAGGTGTCATGAAGGGATTTCGTACCATAAATGGGTGGCAAAACTCTAAACTGCCGTGGTCATCAAAGATTAATACAACTAAGATCAACAAACCCTAAGTTTTTCTAAGTGTTAAATTAAAACAGTTAGAGTTTCTCTTGTATATCTGATTATAGGTATATCCTAAAGACTAAAAACAAATAGCCTCACACCGCAGAAACCAGGGACGCCAGTTTGGTTCCTTATGTAGGATTAACACTAAATTAGTAAGCATAAAAAATCCCTAAAAAATTAGGGGTTTTATTTATTGCAAATCTACTTTTAGCTATCATTTCTTATCTTGTTAATATTTTTTAAGATATGAGTATTTCATCAGTTACCTTTACTAATTCAACAGGGAATGTTCCTTCAAAGCAACATTCCCTGTTGAAACAATCTTTACAGTAGCTTTTTAGTCTATATTTGTCGGAGTAGCCGAGTTAGGGTCATGGTCCAACCCTTCATGTAGGTACTTCTGATAACAGCTCTGTTCTTGATGTATCAACTTCATCTGATGGCAATGCTTTTAAGATTATTCTAGCTTCTGTGTCCATTGTTCCTTCTAGATCTATTGTTCCTTTTAAGTCTCTTGTTTCTTCTAAGACCCTTCTTTCTTCTAGGTCTATCGTTCCTTTAAAATCTCTTGGTTCTTCTAGGTCTATTGTTGCTTCTAAGATTATTCTAGCTTTTGTGTCTAATCTTCCTTCTAGATCTATTGTCCCTTTTAAGTCTCTTATTTCTTCTAAGACCCTTCTCTCTTCTAGGTTTATCGTTCCTTTAAAATCTCTTGGTTCTTTCATGGCTTGATCCCTTATTAGGGTAAACAACATAGTAATATTATCTATCTTTATTATTAAACAATAGTCTATAGACTTAAGGAAGTCTATAGACTATCAATATATATATTTATATAATAATGCTAGCATATATATTTTTATACTGGGTAAGTGCGTTTTTTCTCAACTCAAAACACCAAGTAGTTACTGACCGCATAGGAAAAAATAAAATTGGGGTGAATAGTTGCAAAATGATCTAAGTATCTGAACAGAAACGGCAGCAAGTTTTGCTTAGTAGCGACAGCCAAATGTTATTTTTTTTACATAGCAGCCAGTTAAGTTAAAAAAGCCTAAAATAACTTGAGCTACAGCCGATTGTTTACTTCCTACCATGCCGTCCACACTCAAAATATCACCTGATAATCTAGTCAAAATACTTCGAGCCAATCTATCGTTAGCCTAATCAATATTTATAGCTTTTATTCGAAATACTTGATAGATTTACACAATTTAAAACTAAGAGCAGTAATATCAAAACTTAGGTCATAGACGAGAAGCACATTTACTAATGTTTTCATTTTACTTGTTTAGTTAAATACTTAAGTCTCCTTAAATTTATATTATTCTTATAAATACTTAACTTCCCCTTTACACGATCTTCTCATATATCTACCCAATAGCAATATCAACGTGATGTTTAATCCCTTATCATCAGTGTGTGTTTGAGGATTTTATTCACAATGCACCTTATAAAAACAATATGTGACTTAAGACAAAATACACGGACGATCTCATAAGGAACAACTATGTCACCTACCTACTCATCGCAGCGCCGTCCATCTTGGCGCGGTATATTCGCCGGTCTTGTCATGGGACTAATAGTGGTGATGGCAATGATCGCCCTTGCCTTAATTCTAAGCTCTTTTTTACCTTTTGATTTAAAAGGCACCAGTATTGCTGCTGGTATTTACGCTGCAGTTACTTCAATAGTGAGTGCATTTGTAGCCGGTTATTTCGCGATTAAATTTTCAGCGCCTGAAGCTTTGTTTGGTGATGGGACCGATATTGATCCAAAGGACGCTAGCTTAACGGGTATGCTTACTGCTGCCTTAATCGTATTGCTAACTACATTTTTTGCTATGAGTAGTGCTACTAGCATTCTAGCAACAGCAGGTAACGCTGTAGGATCTACGGTTAGTGCTGTTGCTAAAACAGCAGCTACGACAGCTACTATCGGTGCAACTGCTGCTGGAGCAGCATCACAAAGTGAAGGTGTGCAACAAAAGGCACAGGAAGTTTACCAGCGTGTATCAGGTGACATTAGTGAAGAAGATATACAAGCAATGGTTGCCAAAAACACCCAGAACTTAAATCAACAACAAATCGCTGCTACTAGTAGTGTCATAAAAGATATGTTTTCTCAAACTAAGAGCCAAGTTAGCAACATGGATTTCACTGACCTGAATACATGGCGCAATATTGACGTATATGCAAAACAGCGTATGGAAGCTATTGAAAAAATGCTAAAAGGCCCTGAACTTATTACTCGCTTGGAACGAGAAGGGCTAACTGAAGCACAAGCAATACAAGTACGTACAGAGGTTCAACAGTCATTTAATGAATATAAAATGAAAACTGAGCAGTATATTGCAGAAGCAAAACAAACTGCAGAGCAAAAAATGCAACAAGCTGAAAATGTAGCACGTAAGACCGCTTTGTATACTGGTCTTTTTTGGTTGATCAGTGCTCTCCTAACTTTTGTCGCTAGTATGGTTGGTGCTAAAAACGCAGCAGCCACTTACCGTTTGGCTAAACCTATTATTACTTGGGGCGACAACGTTAAATAGAGGTTGAAATCTATTTGTTTTATATTGAGTCATTCTTAATAATATCCAATAAAAAGCCCAATCATCTAGATTGGGCTTTTTAGTTTATTTGCTTAAAATTTTTCGCATCCACCACAAATTACTCAGGATTTTTGCGATTCATTTCAGTAGCAACTTCTCAAACCTACCTAACAGAGAGTAAATAAGCTATGTTCCAATTTAATTTGAGCTTAGAGGTATTGGCATACCAACTTTTTCAATTAGGAATTGCTTTCATACTATCTCTACCAATAGCATTTAATCGTGAGATGAAAAAACATGGGGCGGGACTTAGAACCTTTCCATTAGTGACTATTGCATCATGTGCATTCATGATGGTCGGTATTAATACCTATCAAGAATCAGCTATTGAGGCGAGGGTAATGTACGGTATTATTACTGGTATGGGTTTTATTGGGGGTGGTGCAATTTTTAAAAGCGAAGACGGTGTTAGAGGGACTGCAACGGCGGCTAGTTTATGGAATACTGCAGCCATCGGCATTTCTGTGGCTTATGAGAACTATGAGACAGCGATTATATTGTCTGTTGTCAGTTTTCTAATACTTAATTTCTCAAAACCATTTAAAGTGGAAGGTAAGTTATAGCCTCAGTATTTACAACGTTCCTTATTTTTAAATACGTTCTATACTAATAACTGAATCATGAGCTGGCAGCTTGAATCTACAATTAAAGATTTTCAGATAATAAAAATCAACTGTAATTAGCACAGCATATACCTTAATTACTAGAATGAAACTCGCGTTCAAACTCTAGACGTTCTTCAAGAGCTTTGCGTCTATTTTCAGTATGAGCAGTCTCGCAACTTATACCGATATTAGACCGCCACCAGTAGCAGCAACTAGGTATAGTTTTGTATAGGTCAAAGTGCGAATTGGTACAAACAGAACGCAAAGAAAATGCACGATATTTGCGCGTGTGCAAGCAGACAAGGCGATACAGTCACCAATGGTGATCGGACAATACATAGCCCAAATCTAGGTGTTAATAACTTCACACCCTATTCACTCAGTCACCTAAAAATCAGGACACCCACAGATTGTGATTGTTCCAAAACACACGCCAAAACGTGAGTGACTTTCACATAATGCGGTATATCCTAAAGAAAAAAATCTGAACCCATTGATTTCACTTGGGCTACGTCTGAATGTTCACTTCCTTACTTACCGATCAAACAAGGAAAGTAGCGACTTTCGGGACAATAGAACGCCTATTTTTGATCAAACATAACAGTCACAAGTTGTTAAAAATACTGTTAAAGAAATATTGGAATGAGCAAGAAATACCGTAAACACTGGACTTACAGCCGACAGTTCGATGCCTCTACAGCGCACCAATCAGGATTTAAACCATTTATTTATTATTCAAAATTCCATCAAACAAACATCTAGGGTCTAACTTAGCAAATATCAAATACTGTACTATTATTAGAAAGATAGCCCAACCAAAAAAGCCGCCTATAGTGCCCATTACCATATCAAAAGAACCATCAAAAAGATTCACAACGGCAACAATAAGAGCGAGTGCAGCACTTAAAACCCAAATCACTTGTAGCAATCTAATTATAAAAGATTTCAAAATTAATCCCTAAACTATATTCCAGTCAAAAAGCGACTATACCAGTAACCTTAGGAAAACAGCCATAATAAAAATGATTGTTGGTATTATTGTTGGTATAGAGCAAAGTTAAAATCAAGAAAGCCCGAAAACACTTGGTCTACGTCTGCAAGTTTACTTCCTACAGTGCCGCCTAAACTCAAAATACCGCCTGATTCCATAGTCAAAACACTTCGAAAAAAACTATCATTGC
>NZ_JACGYX010000015.1 GCF_014119005.1 Psychrobacter sp. GP33
TTAGAATATATTATCGGCTAGGTAATCCTAGTGGCTTTTATCTAACAGGTGTGGCGACATATGGCCTATGTGTCTCAGATGCGTTACTCGATATCAATATTAGGTAAACTTGGCTTGCCGATGCTCGTATCATTGAACGGATTAAGGCGGTACAAGGCAATGCAGTCATACCCTCTGAGTGTCATCGACTGTAACAAAGAGACTTTGCTAAATAGCTATACAAAGCCAGGCATATGAACGAGAACTTCCGTGCTAAGATTAAAAAATATCGTGTAATTGCTACTCGCTATGATAAGTTAGCCCGTCACTTTCTGAGTGCTACTAATCTAGTTTCTTGTATCCTTTAGCTTAATTGTTGACACACCTCATTTGCTCTGTATCTTATTAACAATATAACTCCATATGAGTTCTGAACCATACCCCGATAAGTGATTATCCTCTAAGAATATAGAGTTATCATCATCACCATAGTTACAAACATTATTATCACAAATAGCATCGCCTGGATCTATAAAAGTAACGTTCATATGTTTAGCTGATACCTTAGATAACATTTTATTTATTTGCTTAACATCCTCTGGATATTTATCGATACTATTACAATCAATACTTACTCCTAAAAGCTTTCTAGTTTTCAAGCATTTAGTTATTTTCCTATTTTGAGGGCTAGGAAGCTCGCCTATTATGTATACATTCTTTTCTTCGCCATATAACTCAATTAGTTCTTGAAGCTGAGATTGAAGATCTTTGTAATAGTCTCCTGTCAAATGACAATTATTATTAGAGCATTCCAGGCTTTCTTTTTCTGACCTCCATAACTGAGCGACTATTATATTTTGATTGTTATCTAAACCAAGTAAATGGTTTTTGCTACAACCTTCTTTCCAAGAAAGATCAGAACCAGAAGGTAATATTCCATCTTCAATAGTCGTTGAGTTAGGGAAAGATATACACTTAGGAAGCCATGATGACTTAACTTTAGATCCTTCTCTTAGTATTCCACGAGTGTAATGATTTGAGTGGCTATCTCCGATAAGTAAGTAATCATATTCTTCAGATGTATTTAACAAAGATAAGCCGTAATGGAGTCTATAGTCATCTGCAATGCCACCCTGAATAAGGGAGTTCGAAAGTAGACCCTTATCTATTGGCATACCTTGCTCTTTAAATAAAGATGAGCCACCTACAGCAAAAGAGATAGCAATTAGACTATAAATTAATATAGGCCTTTTTATACCTACAGTAACGATCTTTCTTTTTTCGATTAAAGTAAAGCTCAAAAAGCCCAGTAAGATAGAAAGAAGGATACCAATCGGTTTATAACTTTCATTAATCGTGTAATAGCTGAAACAAACAGCAATTGGCCAGTGCCATAGATAGATAGAGTAAGACCAAGTTCCTAGTTTTTGAAAAAATAGATTATTGGTTATTATACTTTTTTCTACATTGGCTTGTATTATTAACCATGTTCCGACTACAGGAATTGCTGCTAAATATCCAGGCCAAGCATTAATCTCTGAAATTAAAAAGTAAGAAGTAATAATAAGTACTAGCCCTAATAACTCTAAAGACTTACCAATATATTTTTTATTATTAACTTTTAGAGGGTATAAGTAAGCTATACCACCAACTAGCATCTCCCAAGCTCTACTTGGAAGTAGAAAATAAGATTGTGTTGGCCACTTACTTGTTGCGTAAACATTAAATACAAAAAAAATAATACAAAGACCTACTATTATTTTCTTAGTAATTTCAATTGAAGTAAATTTTTTCAGTGAGATTAATATTATTGGGTAGATAATATAAAACTGCCATTCAACAGATAGCGTCCATGTATGAAGTAAGAAGTTAGTTCCGCTGTCAAAATAATCGCCAGTTAAGCTGTATACAACGTTACTCACAAATAGCATAGTAGTCGCAACATCTCTACCTACTGTTTTGTAGTCCCAAGGGGTAAGAAAAAACCACCCCAAAACTAATATTACTATACAGAATACAGCTAAGGCAGGAATAAGCCGGTTAGCGCGAGCGATATAGAAATTTATGATCGAGAAACTATCTCTTTCCATACCTTTAAATATTATTCCAGTCATTAAGAACCCTGAAATAACAAAGAATACATCTACCCCGGCAAAACCACCAGTTAGCCATTGTGGGTAAAAGTGGAATATTACGACAGCTATGACAGCTATAGCTCTCAAGCCATTTATATCTTTGCGAAAGCCTCGTTTTTTATCTATCAACTTTGTCATATAATGTATCTTTAATGTTATATATTGTTATTTTTACAACATGGTACAACAAAAGTTCAGATTAATGAAATTAATCTAGCTTAATAATGAGCTTCGTTGTCAATAACTCACCGTCTATCAGAAATACAATATATAATTCTATATATTAATCAACAAAAGTAATGTAATGAGTAAATTCGATAATGGATGAAATTAAAGGCAAAAAAATACCGCAAACACTAACGTTTACGGTATTTTTCTTTGCAATTTATAGCTCAACTCTACAACGAAAGAAAATAGCATACTTCTAAGCTACCTATAAGGTATTAGCTTAGAAGTATATGCATTAAATTTGAACCTTACAGTATTAATGAACTGACTTAGGTTTGTTAAATATATTAGCATAGTCATAGAATCGTGGTTGAACGTCAAAAAATGATACATAAGTAATCTTACTATGCTTATATGCTTTATATATATTTCAAGTTATCAATTTTAGTGTTTGTGTTTGTGTTCTTTTATTAATAAATGAACAGCATCATCGTAGTGAGCCATACTAATTACTTGGTTAGGTTTTTTAGGAGATATATTTAGAGAGTCGTCTTTTGATCTATCTCCCAAATTATATTTATTCTTAATGGATTCTTTACTACAGTTTATACATTTATAAGTATTTCCTACTTCTCCTGTGGGAATACGAATACTTCCGCAGCGACAACTAATAGCGTTGTATTTTAAAATATCAGCAGTAATACCAGTTAAATTGTGCATCTCATTTTCGATAATATTAGCTTTAGCTTGTATTCCAAGTGCAGACTGAAATACTCTGATAATACTCATAATAAACCCTAACTATAGTTTTTCTTGGCGAAGTTAAATGGTCGATTAATTTCTCATATAAACATAGACCCTATAAACATAATACCTAACATGAATACAAAATCTATTTCTATCTGATAAAAAACTAATATTTTCAGATAGCAAAAATCAAACTTGTCTTTGATATAAAAAATACCGTTCAATCAATAAAAGTTACCACTTACTTTCATAAGTAAGTCTACGTTACCAATTAAAAATTAGGTTTTATCATAGAGATGATAGTTTCAGTACTGTATTACAGCAAACTTCGATAGGCTATGCAAAAGCAATATTCTATCACTATAGATCTAACTAAATGCTTCGGTGACTTTAGAGGAGCTAATACTAGATTTGATGGATGGTCGATGCAAATTTTAAATCTGTTATACGATTCCTTTGGTGACTAAGCTATGAACTCTTACTGCTACGTTAGTCAATTCAATAACTCTTTTGAGACTCTCCTATTATTGCACCTATTGAAACGGGGTAAGGTTGCGCTGTCACAATCTAATCCTACTTAGCTAAAGCTCCTAATTTACAACTCACAGTAAGAAAATCTATCAAACATAATTACACAATAACCTGCAATTGCTATTCATCTTATCCTTCATGTCTTTTGTTTTAATCAAGGACATATCTTAATTTACCCAAAACATATTCAATAATTTTTAACTATAAGAAAAATCAGTACGAAAGGTACTGAATATGCCAATTAAATGTGAACTTTCAAACCGACGTTTGCGCATGTCAAAAAACGTAATCAATGAAGCTGTCACTGTGAATACGAAATAGGATCTAAAAGACGATCGAACCTATAACTTTAGGTAATGAGCAATAATATAGAGTTTGGTAGTGGTTATTTGCTGTCTAGAATGCTCACTGTTCAATTATTATTTAAATGTGTAGTGCTACTATCATAAAAAGAAAATAGAGTGCTTAGAAGTGATTTTAGACATTCTTTTAAAATAATATGACGTAAATTGTCTGTTATTGAATGAAAATGATTGAAATATAGTTGATATTGAGTCTATTGATAGTGGCTCTCTTAGTTAAGCCATAAAAAATGATGACATTATTAAGGTTATCAAAATGGAGTTATCAACAAGTAAAAGGCTTTTAATGTTTTTAATGTTTTTAATAGCTTTTAGATACGCTATAGCCCTTACACAGTATATCTTTAATTACTCATAAGACGAGGTTTACCTGACAATAAGACGAGGTTTACCTGACAATAAGACGAGGTTTACCTGACAATAAGACGAGGTTTACCTGACAATAAACGAAAATAGTATTTTACTCGTTATAACGAGTAGTTTATATTATTCGTTTATTTATAAAATAAGGATGGATAATGAAAGACCTTGTTGTTAAAACAAACCGCCTTAATACCGCTACGCAAAATCTATCATTAACAGAAGTTCGTATCATGCAGTTAGCAATAGTAGATGCAAGAGAAACGGGTAAGGGTTTAAGCATAGACAAACCTCTAACTATATCAGCGTCAAGATATTCCGAAGCCTTTAGCGTATCCAGACAAGCAGCCTATGAAGCCATATTAAATGCCGAGAAAACACTATTTGAGCGTCGTTTCTCATTTCTTGATACCGATGACAGAATGGTTAAATCTAGATGGGTTCAGCGTGTTAAGTATCTCGAAAATGAAGCCAGTATCGAAGTTATATTAACGTATGACGTAATAAACGAAATCACACGCATAGACGGCTACGAGGATTTTTTCACGCAATACTTGCTAGAGCAGACCGCAAGCATGAAAAGTGCTTATTCAGTGAGACTCTATGAGTTATTAGTGCAGTGGAAAAAAGCCAAAAAAACTCCTGTACTAGAGATAGATATATTTAGAGAACAACTAGGAGTTGAGCGCACAGAATATAGTCGAATATATGACTTTAAGAAAAATGCGCTAGAGCTTGCCGTTAAAGAAATCAATGAAAAATCAGATATTCAAGTCAGTTATGAACAGGAAAAAAAAGGGCGGAAAATAACAGGATTTAAATTTAAAGTATTAATTAAAGACAAAAATTCAGACTATAAGAAAGATAAAGCTGCCATATTCAAAATGACAGCTAAACAGCGCGGGGTATTTGCAATTAAACTTGCAAAAATGAGTGAATTATCTAACCTTGCTAAGCAAGGTGAGGATTACAAGCAGTTCGCCAGTCGTATTGAAACCGAGCTATTAAGTGAGAATAAACAGGCATTTTATCTACCATATTTGGAAAAAATAGGCTTTCATTAATATGAAAATTTAATAAAAAAAGCGTGTTATATCTATTGATATAACACGCCAGGGAACTATTTTAGTCCGTATTATATAATACGTCTTTTATATTCTAAACATTGCACCAGTTGGTTTTAGACCAACATAAGCCATCGCTGCTTGGTTCATCCAATGAGGCTGAAGAATTCCATGCTGTAAAATAGCATGAATATCTCTATGCGCTCTTTCTATTTTGTATTTTTTATATAGTGAAGAGGTACCCGCAACAGCGTAAATCTCAGATACCATAGCTCTTGCTTCTCTTGCAGCTTCACATGACGCCGCCCACACATCAGCAAGTTGCTCATCGGTAAATGTATTTCTGTTTTGAGACTCTTCCCATAGCGTGTTAACACTGCTATGTAATTGCGCGCGTTTAGAGGCTAATAACGTTTTGCTTTTAGAGATGGCTGCTTGTACTGTTGGGCGGTCACGTAGATCTGGGTTTTTACCAGGAGTTACTCTATCCAAACACATCTGAACTAAGTCGTCTGTAGCGGCTTTTAAAACGCCTAAAGCCATTGCAGCGCATCCAGCAGAATTAATACAGCCAATGGGCAAACGGTTGTATGCGCTATCGATAGTAACAGGACTATCAAAGCTTACTGCGTATTCTTCTTTTACGAAGGCGCATTTTATTACTACATCGTGGCTACCTGTGCCGTTTAATCCACCTACGTTCCATGTATCAACTACTTCTATTTCCTTTTTCGGAATGAAAAATAGTTTTAAATTTGCGCCTGGTCCCAGTGTTTTAGGAGAATCTTCTGAAATCACTAAACACCGTAAAACAAACCAATCTGCTAACTCACAACCAGAAACTAACGACCATCGACCAGAAACCATATAACCTTCTGGAACAACTTCAGCAATCCCTTCAGGGCGTGCCGAATTTGCGTAGAGATGAGAAGGATCTTTATATACTTCTTTTAAACTAGCTTCATCTAGATAACGTCCAAAAGTACAGGCTAAGTGGTTATTCCAAACGATCCAAGCAGCTGAAGCTTCTGCACTAGCCAACGTTTCGTAAACTTTTAGGGTTTCTACAGGATTATTTTCCCAGCCACCTAAAGATTTGGGTAATCCCATTCTAGAGAGCTTATGTTCTGAGATCTGCTTAACAACAGGTGAAGCAAGTCTTCTAGAGCTTTCAGTTTCGTCTCTACATAAAACAGCTAAATGATAAATCTCCTTAGCTGATTCTGTCGGCAGATCATTTTTTACTTTCAACAATGGTATATTATCCGTAATTTCTAATGATGGGCTATGATTCATATTTTAACCTTGTTAAAATTTTTATTTTGATAAGTGATTTGCTGAACTGATTTACTTCTGACCTTCTTGACTTTAACTTTCAAGCAACTTCTTCTTTTTTTACAGAGGTTTTTCTATATAGTGGAAAAAAATCTGATTGTAGATCTAACTCAGTTAGAGTTTCATTATCCAGTACCAACTCATTGTATTTTTCTAAATTCACAATAAGTCGCCATGTTTTAAACTCTAATTCTTTAGAACTAAAACCTTTTTTGTATTCATATAAAGAATCTGTACTTCCTCCTAGCCCACCACCGAAATGTAAGACCTTATAACCTTCTTCTCTACCCCAATCTCTAGCAGTATGAGTAATCAATTTAGAAGGCTGCAAGTTTCTATAGTCGTTTAGCGTGCCGCCTAAATAGAACTGCATAATTCCAGACTCTTCACAGATCGTGTATATAGAAGAAGCAATTGCTTTATCGTCTTCATAAGCAGTGACTAATATCAACCTATCCTGAATACTATCGGATAATTTATATAAATAACTGTCATCAAAGAAATAATAATCAGTTGCCCCAACTTTTGTCATCGTCTCACGATAAATCTCTGAAAAAACTTTGATTCGATCGTCAGTAAAATTTTCGATTTTAGTAACAATATTTTTATTTAAAGCTTTTTTAATGCCTCTACGATGCTGATTTTGAGTTTCATTCCAGTGTTCATCTTTTGTTTTAGACAAATCAGACATCAAAGTAAATCCGTGACTAAATGAGGTTCCTATCGTGCTCACCCATTCTTCATTAAGAATAGGATTCAATCTTGTAAATAAGGAAACACAACCCTCCTTAAATAAGAACATTTTTATTGCTTCAAGTATTATATCAATTTCATTGCGAGTTAAAGAGCTATCTATTATTGGGCCACCGTAACCATATGGAGAAGTAGCATCCCAGTATTCTGTATTGATATTTCTTATAATTATTGGTAGAAAAAATTTCTTGCCATTATAGTCTGCCACAATGCCTTGGGGTTTACCTTCGTCTATCAACGTAGAGGAGTTAACCCATCCAGATAGATGATAAATGTCAAATTTATGATTCGATATTGCTTTATCCCACTCTGTATTTACGTCTATAAAGCAAACAGTAGTTTCATTCATTTGATTGACACCCTTTGATTATATTTTACATATATATGGATATATTATTGTTAGTTACACCAACATAAGTTAACAATAATATATCAACAGTAGTCTATTATTTTTCAATAAGACAACGTTATCTGATAAGAAGTAGTACTTAATAGATAGGCGGTTATATGTTTAATCAAATGATGTGTAGACAAAAAAATAACAGTAAAACATTGTAATTGTTGACTATTTTACTTTCTTGTAAATATTATCTAATTCTCTTGAAAACACAGTATCTTTGTGTTTATAAATCTTGAAAGAAAAAACCGTACAGATGGATTAAATGTAATTCTATATATTTATATTTCTAACATTCATTTTATATTATTTATTATAAAAGAGGCGTTTCTTATTCTAAATCTATCTTCAACATAGTTATTTCTACCATCGATTATGTGAATATAAGTTAGGAGAATCATTTGTCTTTAAAACTTTAGCAGGTACACCGGCAGCAAGTGAGTTTTCTGGAATATCTTTTATCACGACAGCGCCTGCTCCAATTTGTACATTATTACCAATGACTACATTTTCAACAATGCAAACATTAGGACCTATATATACATTATCACCGATAATCGCAGCATTATGATGATTAGAGCCGATAGATGTAAATTGACTAAGATTTACATTGTTACCAATTTGAGTAGTAGGATTAATAACAATACATTGACCATGACCAATATATAATCCATATCCAATTTTTGTATTTGCTGGAATATTCAGCATATATTTTGTATAAAAGCGTCTATGCTGGACTTTAGCAACGATTGAAATTATTGGGTTTTTTGATTGCGTTAATCTTAGCCAACAACTGAACTTGAAACCTGGATTAAAGAAATAGTTTTTAGAGAAATTATATAAATTTATATTCTCTTTTCCTACATAACGACATAAATCACTTTTGATATAATCAATTATCATAATACTATTTCCTCTAATAATTATAACAAGCAGTCGTTAACTTAAATCTATTAACATTTTATTTTGGAAAAACCACTATT
Source organism: Psychrobacter sp. GP33 (assembly GCF_014119005.1). Lineage (GTDB taxonomy): Bacteria > Pseudomonadota > Gammaproteobacteria > Pseudomonadales > Moraxellaceae > Psychrobacter. Next base: position 8,815 of record NZ_JACGYX010000015.1, read on the forward strand.
TTCTATTATAAAACATTAGTCTTTGCTTTTTATTTGTTAGCTGCGATATTTCCGATCTTTGATCTAGCATACAAGATTTGGATATTAGTATATTATTTAATGTACGTATGCTAATCCAGTTAAAATTATCACTAATAACATAGATGTTGATAGTGACAATCGGATAACCAGTCTAATTATCGGTATGAAAGGTATAAATACGAGATAAAAATATTTAAGACCAATCTTTTGTATCCTGTAAATCCAACTCTAATTGAGGGTGAGTTGCACTTAATGAGTAATTTGGTGCCGCTATAGTGTATCTATTAATGTTTTGGAACACTTTAATCAGAAGATAACAACTGGCTGGTGACTGTCATTGCTAAAAAAAGCTATCAGTGTTTAATCATTTAGCCTTTATCTTCTCGTCAGGCATCAAAAAGTAACTACTTAAAGTCTATATTTTTCATCCTTAATGACCTTATTGCTCTACCAAATTCTCTTTTCATCTTTGCATTGAAAGAGATACGATTATTCTTTTTTTTATTGCGCACTATGCTGCTAGCAAACTTTACATCTCCTTCGCTAAAAAGCTTATCTTGTATCACCATAGCAGGTTGTAGCTGGTATACCTTAATAGACTTAGGATGGGTAATCTGATTAAACAAGACAACATCAATACATTCAATTACCTTCATTTCCTTAATGTAGTTGATCATATAAACGCATCCCAAGTTTGATAATATATAACCAGCCGCTCCAAGATTTTTGCCTAGAAGTTCGTGTAGTTTTCGACTAGTAGCATTAATATTTTTACCCATTAAAGAGAGTTCAGCTCTTTTATGAAATTTTTCAAGCTTAATAATATCTTTGCCAGAGAACCAGGAGGTGTCATTCAGCAATAATTTTGAATCCTCGCCTAAATCTATATCATCTTCAAATACACCTATAAAATCCAAATTATCATCAATACATTTTTGCCAAATACATACGTGGCTCAATAGGCACGCTAGCTCGCTAACACTTAGGTTTTCAACCTGCTCATTACTGATATCAAGTTTTTCTAATATTTTTTGGTTCATCGATGGCTCTATAGCATCGAAAAAATCGAAGGAAACCTCATTTTTTTTGAATTCTGACTTAATGTGTTCACGTCTTAATTCCGCTTTTTTTAAACTGATAACATAGTTATTAATCATAATTTTTCTTAAATCCAGTGTGCTTTTAATAAGCTTCGGATTATAACAATAAAATCTCAAAACAGCCTATTTAGCCAATATAAAAACCAATGCAATGCTTGGTATTATCTCGAGTGTAGAGAAAAGTTAAAATTAGGATAGGCTGTCAACACTAGGCATGTAACCTACTTCCTACCATGCTAACCATACTCAAATAACAGACATAAAAAAAAGCCCATTTAGGACTTGTTTCTCAACATCATTTTCGCTATAAACCATTGAAATTCATTAAGTTAAACTGGAATATAACAGCAGTCATCAATCCAAAAATCAATAGACATATCATGATTACTTGAATTACAAATCGTTCAATTTTTATAAATTACTCCTCAAATTATTAAGCAATAATAAACAAATTTTCGTTCTTAATCTATTTAATTTGATATTTATCTCTACTTACCATCACTTTATCTGATGCTTGAGATGTAAATTAGTTTCAGTAAATATACTGTAATATTTCATGACCAACCCTCCAAAAAATGTTTTTTTCGAATAGTCATCAAGCTAGCAATAGTGATCCTTGATATTTAAGACGTGTTTATTCACTATATTTATAAAAACTAG
>NZ_JACGYX010000016.1 GCF_014119005.1 Psychrobacter sp. GP33
TTACCTGAGACATCAGACAGTTGGTTAATAGCAATGAGGGAGCCGTACTTATCTAAGGTGCTGATTTTAATGCATGATAAACCAGATTATAGCTGGACTACCCATGAGCTTGCTAAAGAGGCTGGAATGTCTCGTTCAAGTTTTTCTCAGCGGTTTAGAGAGACCGTTGGTACACCACCATTGACTTATTTAACTGATTACCGCTTACGTCTTGCCGCCAGTCACCTTCGTTTGCGACAAAATAATATTGGTCAAATTAGTGAGATGGTTGGTTATGCTTCAAACTCAACTTTTAGTCAGGCATTCAAGCGGGTGTATGGCATGTCTCCAAAAGCGTATCAGCAGCAAAAAGTTGTCACCAGGATTTAATCCTATCTTTAATTTGTCATTAGATAGGACTTAAAAATATTTCATCTTGTTCCCTCATGCATGCAATAGCTCAATCTATTAGCGTATATAACACACAGTTGAAGCTTCAAGTCCTCACTAGGGAACAGTATTTACTCAATATATTTACGAGCTCTAATATTCAAGATACTCTCTAAGAGGACGTTTCTTGAACTGTGAAGCATCTTTTTTAAGACGATTGATCATCTCAAACTCCCATGCTTTAGGGTCTTGACCGGCTGGACTGGTAGAGCTGACCATGTGATTATAATCGGCAACAAAGCTAGGATTACGGGCAATGCGTCCTAGCTGATTGTCGTTTAACCCTTCAATCGCAAACATATCTGCTGTATCTGCATCTCTACCAACACCTTTTTGCTTGGTAGCTTTCGGTTTATCTTTAGTTAATACTTTAAATTTAAAGCCAACAATATTTTTACCATCTTTTTCTTGATCATAGCTGACTTTAATATCAGTGTGTTTATTGATTTCTGTAATGGCTTTATGTAGAACTCCAGACTTAAAGTCACACATTCGCTCATATTCATCATCGTCTACTCCCAGCTGACCTCTAAACACCTTTAAACCAAATAAAGGTGTTTTCTTAGCTTCGCGCCACTGTATGAGCAGCTCGTATAAACGTACTGAATACATACTATTAAGCGTAGAAGTTTGTTCTAGTGTGTACTTAGTAAAAAACTGCTCTATACCGTTTATACGTGTTATTTCGTTGACTACAGCAGGCGTAAAAATAATCTCAATAGTACCTTTATCTTGTTTGTACTTGGCTTGACTAATCCAACGGGACTTAACAGGATAACCATCATTTTCGTCTAAAAAAGTAAATCTACGCTCGAACAGGTTTTCTTCTGCTTTTTTAAGTACGTCATAAGCACCTTGTCGCGTCGTCCCAAAAGCTTCAGCATATCTCGAAGCTTTTATAATTAAAGGCTTATCAGCAGATAAGCCCTCGTTCTTCTCTCTACTATCTATAATAGCTAACTGAACTAACCTTATTTCAGCAAGTGTAAGATTCTGAATAGCTGTGTTGAGTCTATTGGTCTTAACTACAAGACCCATCTTCTTATTATCTATGTTCATATCTTCTCCCATTATTTTAGCTCCTATATCTATGTAACGGTAATATAATATAACACCGTTATAACGTTAAATAAATAACTATCGTTACATGGTAAGTAAACTACGTTCTATGGGTAAGTAAACTACGTTCTATGGGTAAGTAAACTACGTTCTATGGGTAAGTAAACTACGTTCTATGCCTTATCAAAGCCTTATTTAACAAGGCTTGCAGAGGACTTAAAAGCTGTTAAAAGCATTTAAAAACATTAAAAGCATTTTTTTATTTTTTTACTAATGAAAAAGATAAGAGATAAAAGACTTAGTTACATCGGAATATCAGAATTTTTATTGTGATATTTTGGGACAGCTAATCTATCCATTCTTTCTGGCTCATTCATTAACTTGTTTTTTTAACCTAATCCAAAGCAACAGGATTTTTCAAATTTTCAAGTACTTTTACCATTCTAGTGACTTTATTTTGCTTAGACCTCAATAATGAGCTATAGAAACCGCTCTATTTGACTACAGAATTAGATTTAAAGGTTGTTTGACTCTATTTTGATACCTTCGTAGCGCTTTCAATTTTAGCCCTCTCTACAGCGATTTTACGGCTTTCTAGCTGCATTACCTCATTTAACCTAGCTATTTCCTCTTGATTTAGCCCTTTAGTCGCTATCAAGTAAGGCTCAACACGTTTTTTTAGGGTCTCATAGCTGTCTTCCGCAACGCTTTTATCAGTCCTAGCCTTCTCGTAGTTCGCTAAAATGCTGTTTGCCGCTTTCACCGTCGGTTCTATTTGCTTAATAACCGCTGATATCACTTTCTCACCGTAGCTAGCCTTGCTTTCAAATAATTCAGGCTTAGGCGGCTCAGCTGTGATACTAAAATCTCTCGCGTGATTGATGTCGTGATAGTACGCCTTGATACTGGTATGCTTGGCTGTAGAGCCTTCCTTGCCCCTCGTTAGCCCCAGATCAGTAACCGTATTGGCAAAATCAGTCTGCATCTGGCTTAACTTAGCCCGACCGCTTAGAAATTCCTTACAGTTCAGCCTCCCCTTGTGGTCAATAGGAACCACATAAGCGACCAGCTGCGTTGTGCTTATGTCTCGATGAATACTTATACCTGTAATATTTTCTGCGCCATGTTTATCACTGAGCCACTGACCCGCTCGCTTAAAAAATTCCGCTTCCTTGTCATTTCCCCAGCCTTCCCATTCAGGACTGGCGGTTATCAAATACTCAATACATAGCACCGCATCCGAACGTCTTTTTTCAGGAAGTCTGTTTTGTATTACTTTTTTGACTGCTTCAGGGGTAGCAACGCTATGATGATTTTTAGGGGTGCGGTTGGGGTCAGCATTTGGCGTTTCTATCGTTCGGTAGTTGTGTGCCAGACTGCCACCAATGTTGCCCATGGTCTTTAATTTTGCCGTTCTCAAAATCGCGTAGTTCATCGCCACTTCTTCCTGATAATTGGGTTTAATTTCACTAAAGAGTACTTACTACACCACAAATTTACCTGTTAGGAAAACGCGATTTTTGACGCAAAAAGAGGTGAAAAAGGGCTATTTTTCACTGTTTTTAAAATCGGCTGTTTACAATTTGTAGACACCTTTTTCCCTTATAAATCAATAGCTAACGTCGATTTTGTTTGCACTTTGCAAACACCTGAATTTCATTAAACGTAACAATATCAGTAACTTGGCAGTCCCTTTAGGGTGCGTATGGTGTAGTCATTAAATTGAATAATTTAATGACCAAAAAACAGGTAGAAAAATTGGTTGTTTTCTACCTGTGGTCAGCTTTTTTAGCAAAAGAGGCTATAAGAGCGTTACTACTGCAAAATAACTGCATTTTTACTGCATAAATGAGGCAAATAGTATATAATCAGGCAATTCTGCTGCAAAATAACTGCATTTTTACTGCAAAAGACGAGTAATCAATAATGGTGCTCTTATAGGTGAATAACGATGGCTAAGAGAACAAAATTTTCAAAATTTCGGTCGCTATATGATGTGATTGAGATTTTGCTTGATACCTACACTCATGAAGGGGTCGTTGAGATACTGGCTGAAAGTCATGATTTAGAATTGTCGGTTTCCACGCTAAGGAGCTATCTCTACCGCTATAAAAAACAGTCAAAGGAATTATCTGTAGCTACAGATAATGCGAGCAGTCAGAGTGAGGATAAGCCTGATATCAAAAAGCAAATTATTGTTGACTTGTATTCTAATGACCCCATCCAAGAAAGTAATACAGATGCTAGTGATGAGCCCTATGTACAGCCCACGCATGAAGAGTTGGATACGTCTATGAAGCGGTTTGAAGCGAAGCTGAAGCTAGCAAACGAAAGAAATAGTTCTCTTGTTGATAAGTAAAGGATGGATGCCGAACTAAACGAAGATCCAATAAGTGACATGCCCTAAATCTAAAGGAGCAATCTATGAGTATTCGAGGGGTATCAGTAGCCAGTCACCATTTCATGCTGTTTGAAGAGACGCAACGAGAATACCACCGTCAAATGGGTCGTCTTAACACCTTTGGTTTAGAGAACGAAGCTCATGGCGACAGCATACTTAAAAAAATGTTTGAGCTAAAAGATGAGGAAAGTATGCTGAGAGAATGTAGCGTAGGCGAACTCTATGTCGTTCGAAAAGAGTTGCAGCAGAAAGTTGATAATTTTCTGCGTGGATTGGATGAGTAGAGTATCACTACTTAATATATCAAAATTCTGAATAATAATTGATATGCCTGTACCTTTAGTTTACATTGAGCATACTCAAGTAAATAGAAGGTATAGGTATGACTACCACCAATTATAATATCAGGCTCGATCAGGAGCTAAGAGACCGCGCTTTTTCAGTGTTTGAAAGTTATGGATTAACCCCTTCACAAGCGATTAAGTTGTTTTTAAATCAGGTTGCTGAAACCAATACCGTGCCCTTGTCTTTTGATTATCACTCTAAGCCCAGTAACAGCGCTCTACAGGCTGTGACATCCCTTGAGGGTAGTAACCATGCCGAAAGCACTTTAGAAGGCTAACAGGCGCAAATAAACCAGGCATAGGGTTAAAAGCAGATGTTTATTGGGTCAGGATTCTAAAAAGACTGTCTGCTTCTTTGCTTACTAACGACTAAGATCACGCATCAAACCACGTATTGATTCGAAACTTAGTAAGTACGGATTAAAATCAGCAGTAGTAGAATACTTAAGATAAATCGCGGCGTTATCTTGGGTTGGTGAGACATAGTTCATTGACCATTTTGACCATTCTCTATGCGCCAATTCCCTAGTTTCAAGTACTTGTAAGTCATTATGCCGTTGATCTGCAATCAGGCTATACAACAGGCGATTAATCCGCGCTCTTGAACCTTCAATGGTTTGCAGAAATATATTGTCTTTAAAAACCAGCATACCCGTAATGGCGTTGGCAGCATTGTTATGCTGTGCTTGCTGTAAAATCTCACTGATTTCTTTAGCAGATATTTCTTGGGTTGCGCGACTGACATAGGTCATGCTTACTAGAATGTGGGCATCTGATGTATTTTGTGCCATATTTGGTCTCTCGTATCAATGGTATCGGATTCAATAGGCTGATTGAACCCTAGGTTTCTTGCTGCTCAGAGGCGCGTTGTTCTTGAAGTGCTGATAGGGCTTCAATAAACAGCATTATCTGAGACGTACTCATGAGATAAGGATTAAATTCATTGCTTGCTGAGAATTTCAGCACATACTCTTTGTCATCATCGCTGAGCGTTAAGTATTTCATTGACCATTTATCCCAACGGCGCTGTTCAACTTCGCGACACTCAACGATCTGCAATGAGAAATGTCGATCATCTTTAATTAGCTCTCGTAATAAACCATTAACAACTGGTCTTGCGCCCTCAATACTCTGAAGAAAATAGTTTTCATTAATGACCAATACGCCAGTAATGCCATTGCGCTCGTTGTTGCGCTGCGCTTGCTCAAGAATACGCGCTACTTCGATATTCGCATTATCAGTGTTATATCGGCTCACATAAGTCAAACGCAGGATAATGCGCTCGCCATGATGCGAGTTGGCATCAGTTTTTTCTGAAACCCCAGTCAGTTCTAGCGCCATAGGGTAATTCCCTTAATAAAAGATAGTCGTTATTTGATTACTCATCATCATTATCTGAGATAAGGTTTCTGACTGTAACTAAGAAACAGGTAGGAGACAAGTAGGTTAAATAAGGGATTGTGTTAGCTGATGTTTTCAAGTGAGAGGAAAACGTTGCTACTTTGAATGGCTGTTTGGGATGGTTCCGTAGCATCGGTCTGCTATAGGTAGTCCATTAGATGGATTTAGAGGCAAATATACTGGTTCTGCTGGGGTATACGCTGCCGCCGTCAAAAATGGGATATTTTGAGATAGTAATTAATAATCGGAGCGATTCAAAATGATAATAACCTTGTAGAAACCCTTTAATATTTAATGGAGTGCTCGCTTTTCCATACTTACTGTACTCCGCGTGCTCGTGTTTGATCTAAGTTCGAGTTATTTTCATTAACAGTATCCGTATCATCGGCCTTTTGCTCATTTTCTACATTACCATTACTAGAATAGTATGCTGCCCCTTCTGTGTCTTCTGTAGAGGCAGGCATTTGATCTTCAGCGACGCCCTCTTTTTGCACAGGTATCATTTCGCTAGATTCCGTATTGGTAGCCGGCTCTTCTGTCTCACTACTGCAAGCACTGAGACCAACGACACTCACTAAAAACACTATCCATAATTTGTTTTGAAACGACTTAGTTAATATTGATGTTTTCATTTCAATATCCTTATTATAGTTAAGGAAGAAAGGTTTAAGAATGGGCTGATTTCATATGACGCGACGATTGCAAAGCCATCGATAGCTTTCTAATAATTTATACTAAACCTTAGAACGTTCGAGAGTAGTTACGTACACCGATTGTGTACGGATAAAAGTACAATACATTATGGTTAGTTATCGAATAATCTATAGATTTTATCGCAGTAGACTTTGTTGGTGTCTATTTACATTAAAACACTGAACAAAAAACGGCCGTAGCTTAATATTAAGTTTCCATCTTTTTTGCCTAAAATTATAACGAGGACTTTAAGTCATGGCCGATAAACCTGTTAATAAAAATAGCATAGAGAGTGCCTTAGAGTCTCTTGAGAATACAACGGAATCTCTTTCAAATGATGCAGTAACGGGTGTAGAGGTTCTAAAAGGCGATACTGTAGTGTATGAAGATGGCGATTTTGACGATTACAATGCTGTTAACGACTATGAAATCGATACAGAAGATAAATCTGATACAGAAGATAAATCTGATACAGAAGATAAGTCTGATGCAGAAGATAAGTCTGATACAGAAGATAAATCTGATACAGAAGATAAGTCTGATGCAGAAGATAAGTCTGATGCAGAAGATAAGTCTGATGCAGAAGATAAGTCTGATACAGAAGATAAGTCTGATGCAGAAGATAAGTCTGATGCAGAAGATAAGCACAGCTTGACGATAAATAGTATCTATCAATGGGCTACTAAGCTTAAAGATGACCTTATGTCTGATAAAGAGAATAATTCTGATTCTGACCAAGAAGCCAAGCACGGTACGACGATAGCTAATATCTATCATTGGGCTTCTAAACTTAAAGATGATCTTCTGTCTGAAACTTCAGGTATGACTCACGAAGTTTCAGAAAAAGCCGTCGCTATGCTGCTTAATAGACTTCTGGATGGCATGAACGCTGAGTTAGAAGCTCTTGATAAGAAAATAGAAGACTCTGAAGGATCAGTAGATAACGCGGAAGAAGAACGCAATAAGATTACTACTAAGAAAGAAAAGTACCAAGGAATGATAGACCAACTGGAAAGTTAATGGGCAATCACTCATAACGCTATTGAATAAACAGTAGCAGTACGAAATACTTTATTAAGACTAGACACAGTGAATTATCTATCGTAAATAAGGATTTATTATGAACTTCATTTCTAGAAATAAACTGAAATCATTGGTAACATCTATACATTATAATTCTAGCTGTACTTGTCCGAAATGTGGATGCACTTGTCCATCGACTTGTGATAAATGCGGTATGTGTTCGAAATGCTGTCAGTGTGGGGAAAAGTAATAAACCTTACGACTTATAGCTTTACATACATTACTCATAAAATCTAAAAAAGCAGCACATAGAATAGATTCTATGTGCTGCCTTTTTATTTACTTAATATGTGGAACTCAATATATTAATTATTATCAGAGTTATAACTTTCTAAAACCCACCACTTTTTCTTCTTCTAAACGGTAGAAGAGTTTAAATAATATATACATGTAAAGTACACAAGCCCCAAAGTTAAACACTGCTCACTCTTATTTCCATAGTCTCAAAATAATTAGGAAATATAATTTCCACCACAGAATATCGGCTTAACAGATAAGTCATAACTTGTTAGCTCAATGTACTTGAGTTGACTCATTATTATGGATTTTTTCCCACACCTCTTTGAACTGCAAATCAAAACTTTCGTAATACAGCGCTTCATCTTGCTTTTCTAAACCTTGTCGATAAGTGCAGTCAGCTAAAATAATTAGACCGCTCTTAATTAAGTCCAGTTCATGAGAAGATAAGTTTGTATATTCGTTACTCAGGGATTTTATTTTTAAGCACAATTCGAACAGCTCTAAACTAACTTCTTCATAATCATGCTCTCTTTTTTCTTCTGTTAATTCCATACTTTTTTTGGCTTTTTTTGTCATCATAATCAACAAACCACTATTGATTAAATCCAGTTCATAATTTGAAAAATAAAAATAATTATTCATATTGTTTTTTTCCTGTCGGAAGTTAACGAAGCTTCCACCTTAGGGAATAAAAGAATCAGTACATTAAAAAAATGCGATCGTTATTAGTTATTTAATACGATCGCACTATAAAAACTCCCTTCTATCTTTTTCTTATTGTTTTATTTTTTTGTATACCTATAAGATAAGCTACCTAATAAATAGTTTGCAAACAAAAATTGCGATCTTGGACTATAACTAAAAATAAATAACCAGCGAACACATGTTCGCTGGTTATTTGTGGAAAAAATTTAATTTTTTAAAATAGTCTAGATATGAACGAACAGATAATGTTGTAGTTATTTATAAAGATAAACTAAAAAAATGTCTTAATAAACAACTATCAAACTGGGTATACGACAAAGAGAAAAGGCGAATACGTGCTCATAAAATATAGATCTAATTAATAAGTAGACATGATGTGCTATAACGTAAATATGTATATATTATTATGAAAAAGAACATAAGTTTTCTTATTTTTTAAAAGTGTATTAAAAACCATACAATTTATACCTAACCACAACCTACTGTTTTTAAAACGAATCTTTTGCTTGGTTAATGATTAGTAGATGAAGATGCTAATAGTAGTGTTTTGCTGAATATAAATTATCAAGGACATGATAAATGGACGTGCTTAGTACGTTATTCCAGCAAAGGCAGCACTTAAGTGAAACTAAATATTATGGTGTAAAGTTTTCAGGCGATTGGGCGTATTCAATAAAGAGTAGCAATGCGATATATTTCTACTTAGTTCAGGCGGGTAGCTGTTGTATAAGCATAGAAGGTGCAACAAGGAAAATGTATGCCGGTGATGTTGTTATGATTGCTAACGGCGATAAACATGTATGTTATGCATTAGATTATCATGGAGACGAAGCTAAGCCGCTGGATAGGATATCGCTTAACTGTAACCAAGATATTATTACGGTCTCTGAAGAGAGTACGCTAAATGTGCAATTAATATTGGTTGAGTGCCAATATGATAAAGACCCACTTCTACCCTTATTATCTGCGTTGCCTGCTATTTTGCCTGAAGACAACGATAGTCACAAAAGTCAGCCTAAAGCGTTTGATGTTGCAGTTAAGTTTATTACGTTAGAATCTGAGTGTGAGCGTTTGGGCAAACTTGCGATGATTAATCTTTGGGTAAACATAGTGATGATTGAGTGCTTACGTACCTATATTGAAAGC
>NZ_JACGYX010000017.1 GCF_014119005.1 Psychrobacter sp. GP33
AATAATGAGCTATAGAAACCACTCTATTTGTCTACAGAATTAGATTTAAAGGTTGTGTGACTCTATTTTGATACCTTCGTAGCGCTTTAAATTTTACCCCTATCTACAGCGATTTTACGGCCTTCTAGCTGCATTGCCTCATTTACCCTAGCAATCTCCTCTTGATTTAGCCCTTTAGTCGCTACCAAGTAAGGCTCAACGCGTTTTTTAAGAGTGTCATAGCTTGCTTCTGCAACGCTTTTATCTACTCTCGCTTTCTCGTAGTCCGTCAAAATGCTGTTTGCTGCCTTCACCGTTGGTTCTATTTGCTCAATAACGGCTGATATTACTTTCTCACCGTAGCTAGCCTTGCTTTCAAATAATTCAGGCTTGGGCGGTTCAGCTGTGATAGTAAAGTCTCTCGCGTGGTTAATGTCGTGGTAATACGCTTTGATGCTGGTATATTTGGCTTTAGAGCCTTCCTTGCCCCTCGTTAGCCCCAAATCAGCGACCGTAGTGGCAAAATCAGTTTGCATCTGGCTTAATTTAACTCGTCCGCCTAGAAATTCTTTACAGTTGAGCTTGCCCCTTTGATCGATGGGAACCACATAAGCGACCAGCTGCGGTGTGCTTATGTCCCGATGAATACTGATACCCGCAATGTTTTCTTCTCCATGCTTAACACTCAGCCATAAACTCGCTCGCTTAAAAAATTCAGTTTCCTTGTCAGTTCCCCAGCCGTCCCATTCAGGACTAGCCGTTATTAAATACTCAATACATAGCACCGCATCAGCGCGTCTTTTTTCAGGAAGTCGGTTTTGTATTGCTTTTTTGACGGCTTCAGGAGTCGCAACGGTATGCTCATTTTTAGGGGTCAGGTTGGGATCCGCATTGGGCGTTTCTATCGTTCGATAGTTGTGTGCCAGACTGCTACCGATGTTGCCCATGGTCTTTAATTTTGCTGTCCTCAAAATTGCGTAGTTCATCGCCACTTTTTCCTGATAATTGGGGTTAATTTCACTAAAGAGTACTTACTACACCATAAATTCAGCTGTTAGAAAAGTAAGATTTTTGACGCAAAAAGAGGTAAAAAAGGGCTATTTAGGGGATATTTTTCACTTTTTAGAGGTGACGCTGTTTACAAATTGTAGACATCCTTTTCCGTTATAAATCAATGACTAACATCTGTTTTGTAAACAATTTGTGTACAATTTTTCTATAACTGATTTCAATAACTCTAGCAATATCAGCAACTTGGCAGTCCCTTTAGGGTGCGTATGGTGTAGTCATTAAATTGAATAATTTAATGACCAGAAAAAACAGGTAGAAAAATTGGTTATTTTCTACCTGTCGTAGTCTCTTTTGCAAAAAAGGCTGATAAGAGCGTTACTACCTCATTACGATGCTGATTTAATGCATAAGTGAGGCAAAATAGCCTATAATGATGACCTTTTACGGTATTCTCCCTACAAAAGACGGGTAATAAGGGTTGATATTTTTATAGGTGAGTAACGATGGCTACAAGAACAAAATTTTCAAAATTCCGGTCACTGTATGAGGTAATTGAGGGTTTACTGGATACCTACACCCATGAAGGGGTGGTTGAGATACTGGCTGAAAGTCATGATTTAGACTTGTCGGTGTCTACGCTAAGAAGTTATCTCTACCGCTATAAAAAACGGTTAAAGGTGTTATCTGTCGCGACAGAGGATTCTAGTCGTCAGGTTGAGATCAAGCAGAAAGCCGTCAAACAAATTGTTGTTGATTTGCGCGGTAGTGATCCGATTCAAGAGGACGATACAGACAGTGAGGATGATTCAGACAAAGCACTGACGGCTGAAGAATTACAAGCGGCACTAGATGAGATGAAAAGACAGGTTGAAGCTGAAAGAAAATAAATTTTTTTTATGCGAGAACCACAAGGACGAATCACCAGTAATTTGCTGACGCAATGTGAAGCCTTTAGGGGGTCGTTCCATTTCTGAGCGGTAGGTGATGTAAAAAAGTATAGAATGCCTATTTTTATGATTTAGCTGTACATTTTGCTTATATTTAACGTACTCATGTAAAACAATAATGACTAAAAAGTTAGCCCCTTGTATCAGCAGATACAAGGGGCTTATTTGTTTTGTTCACTCTATTTGCTCATATGAACGGACAGTCCAATATAGGTAGTTTCTTTTTATCGGTCTGAATTAGGTAGGCTATTAGCTCGATTTAGGGTCTAATTAATTGGTTGGCTTGGGGTATGCCTTATTATTTATTCTCTAAAGTCCGTATTGTATTTATATCTATAGAAATGTCACCTAACTTTTGAGCAATGTTCTCTAGTGAATAAATTTCCCCAGAGAGCTTTCCTGCACCGCCACTCAGCTCTGAGCCAGCAACAGAATCCAATAGCAGAATTCCTGAAGCTTTAGAGGTATCGAAGGGATTTACTTCAGGGATTGTAGAGAGGTTGATTGTGCCTAGTGCTCTATCGCCACCGCTTGATCCATTACCCTTGGCAATAGACCTGATTGACAAGACTCCAGAAACATCACCCGGCTCAGGATTAAAGACATAACCACCACCTGATTCCGTTCCCATCATTCTATTACCGCCACTGATTAAGCCATTGCCCTTGTCAGAGGACTTAATTGACCGCTTGCTTAAAACTTGAAGGACACCACTACCATGTTCGGGATTAAAGACATAACCACCACCACTTGATTCTGTTCCTATCACGCTATTTAAGCCATTACCCTTGTCAGAAAACTGAGTTGACAGCATTTCCGAAGCTTTTAGGACATCATTCGACTTAGAGCCAGTTACTGGGTTATTTGTCTGACCGGATATGTTTATAAAGACTCTTTTATCATTCATGGTTCCAATTTCTTTATAAATATCTTGAGGTAGTGTTTTAGCAGCTACTGGTCCTACTACGATAATAGGCCACGTACCACGGATAACTTCTCCAGCATTAGCCATTGTTGCGCTTATCGCGAGCAAGCTGGAACACATGAACTTAACTGTTTTCATGACCCCCTCCTTGGATATGGTGTGATAAATAACGATTTACTATCCTGTAAATTCAGCGCTAACATCACAGCTTAATAATATTAATATAGCAAGGAAAGGCACGCTGTTACACCATGTTTGTGCTTAGATTTGATATTGATGTTTATACCTACAAGCAAAGAAATGAGGTACATGGCGTGTATCAACTATGGGTATAAAATAAAGAGTGAATCGCCCCGAGTAAATCATCCTCCGATATACTCGGGGCGGTTCAAAATAAAGATTTAATAGTACTTATATGATTTATACCAAATACTTATTTAACATTTATATGCTAATTAATAAATGATGTATATAAAAATATGCTTAAGTGAATATATATTTATATCAGTTAGATATAGAAAGAATAAAAAAAATGTTTTAAAGTAGGATGGCTGAGTCCCTAGTACCACCAAAAACCTGGTACGGAAAAGCCCATATTTTGGTAACTTATCATGGCAATTATTCACATTGCGATCAAAGCAATATCTAGAAAGGTAGAGCAATCAGCAGCTTCTTCAGCGTCGTATCGTGCCAGTAATAAACCTTATGATGAGAAATATGACAAAACGCACGACTACTCAAAAAACTCGGGAGCCATAAGCGCGGGTATTATTTTATTCAGTGTGCTACAAGCACAAGGTTTTCGGATAACTCGTAGCGAGATATGAGCATGCTATCAGTAGTTATTAGGCATAGAAAAACACCCAGTTAAATTTATTTAACTGGGTGTCAAAAGTTTACTCTATCTATCTAGTTAGTTAGGTGTATCTGTATTTTCATCTGTATTTTCATCTGTATCTCGTGTACCTAAATCCCTATCTTTTTGTTCTGCTACGTGTCTGTCGTGTGTCTCTTGCGCTGTTTCTTCACTAATTGGCTTAGGTGGCATAATAGTACCTCATATTAGTTGATATTTAACTACGGTTAACTTTATAAACCAAAGTGTTAAATATATTGATTAATACATCACAAATTATAATGATGAGCCGGTTGTTAGTGACATTAAAAACCTAACAATTTATTAATAACACTAATAATATAGATAAGCAATATTTATTTGTATTAACGCATATTGAAGATTTGATCGTCACACTGAAAGTAGTTATCTTTTAAAGTAGTGAAAAAAGAAGCACTCTTTTTTCAGACTGATGCTAAAACTGCCCTGTGCTATAAATTTAGCTACGGCAGCTGCATTACCATCAATTTGTGAGCGTTCAACTTGCCCTAGTAATTATTACTACAAAAAAATATTTATACATTATCTTATTTCTTAGATTTAAAGACAATCTAGGAAATAATGTGATTAGTGTTTGAGCGACTTATTAGCCATCAGTTTATAACAAGTTAAGAATGCCCTCCTGCTACACGCATTTCCACATTGATACTACGCCACGCGCTCGGTACGAAAGTTTTGTCCTGTGCCACATCTGATTCTTTTCGAAAGGTTGTTACTCCACTAGCAATTACCAACTCATTAATTTAGTTCGATGCGCTATACAGGTATCGAACTGTTAGTCTTTAGGCTACGAAGCAGACATATAAATCTTTTCCTTTAAACATTCTAATGTAGTCTTGAGCTTTAATTATACTATCTTCAACATTATTGCCTTCATAAAACCAGTTTTCATAAAATGGAACAAAATTTTCAGATAGATTTTTGATATAAATATCACCACCTAAAATTAGTACTCTATTAGTTTTATAAAGCTCTAAAATACTATCCACTTCACGCATAGGGAAAGCGAAATTCTCAATACCATTACCCCTTAAGCTTTCGCCTAAATGTGAGCATAAATCTAAGATTCTATTCAATATTTTCACCTCTCATCTAAACTGATTTTAAGAGTACGTTGACTATGACGTAAAAATTCCTGTCTTATAATTTCAACTAATAATATCACCTCTATTCTTTCTTTCTTTCTTTTTTTAATGCTAGTACGATAATTCGCTTAAAAAATCATATGAGTATATATGTTCGTTTAAGCGAATTATTGTAGACTTTTTATACAAAAGGGCATATTGTTTTTATAATTAAATAAGATATTGTATGTAAATTAGTTAAAATAATTTCTTTAAAGATAATGATCGCAATGGTGAGTAATACAACGGTTATTAATTGAATTCAGGAGTTACAACTATGAAAACTATTGAATTTAACAATACTTTGAAGAAAGACTATGAGGATTTATATACGTGCACGAAAATCCGTCCTGACAAGCTGGCTGATGTGGACAGTATCGTAAATAAAATCGTTAAGGAAAAAGCCCGTTATCAAGCAGTAGGAGAACCATTAGGAATTCCTTGGTACGTGATTGGGATAATTCATAATATGGAATGCGGTCAACGATTTACACAACATTTGCATAACGGAGACCCACTTACTGGAAAAACTATCAAAGTACCGAAAGGAAGGCCAAGAATAGGGCAACCTCCTTTTTCATGGGAAGAAAGTGCAACGGATGCACTGAGATGTAAGAATTTAGATAAGGTTAACGACTGGTCTTTAACGCGTATCCTTTATGAGCTTGAGCGCTATAATGGCTGGGGTTATCGATTGTATTATTCACATGTCAATAGTCCTTATTTATGGTCATGCTCTAATCATTATACTAAAGGAAAATATATTGCTGATAATGAATGGAGCGAAACAGCTGTTTCGCAACAAATTGGAGCAGCTACTTTGCTACAAAGATTAGAAGAGCGTAATGAAATTAATTCATTATCAGAATTAGCACCTGTAAATAAACCATTTTTCACCCTCAATAATGAAGAAGCTAAGCCGAGAGTAGAAGATTTACAATGCTTTTTAAATACTTTCGATGAAGTAACTCTTGTTGTAGATGGAATTCCAGGTACTAATACTTCCAAAGCGGTTAAAATGATTTTTGGCAATTATCTATCTAATAATCTTGAATAGTTTTTTAAGTATATTTAGATATTAAATATATTATTAGTAGCTTTAAGGTATTGTGCTTCGAAAAACTGATCGCTCAATACAACTACGACTATCATTTTTTTAAGGAGTGAAGAAATGAATACTCAACTTAGAAATTTAGTTTTCGAGGGTGGAGGCATAAAGGGTCTCGCCTATCTTGGTGCAATGCAAGTACTAGAAGAAAGAAAATGTCTCTCAGGAATAAAAAGAGTAGCTGGAACAAGTGCAGGAGCAATTAATGCATTAATTTACGCATTAGGTTACTCATTGCAAGAACAGCGTGAAATTCTTGAGAATACAGATTTCAAGAAGTTTCAAGATAATTCAGTCCTAGGTGTTTTTGATGTAAATCGTTTAATACATAAGTTCGGTTGGAATAAAGGAGACTATTTCATAAAATGGATAGAAGGTCTAATAGAGGTTAAATTAGGTAAAAAAAGAGCAACTTTCCAGGATTTAATTAATGCTAATAAGCTAGAGTTTTATGTAACCGGTAGCAATCTCTCAACTGGACACGTTGAGATTTTTTCAGCCGAAGATCATCCCGATATGGCAATATCGGATGCGTTACGAATCAGTATGGCAATACCCTTATATTTTACCGCAGTAAGGTACGGGGAACGCAATGACTGTTATGTTGATGGTGGAGTAATCCTCAATTATCCAGTAAAGATATTTGATACGTTAAAATACATTGCAGCAGAGGAACGAGCAGAAGCTGCTCCATCAATAGGAGCTAACGATCACCTAAAAGATGATTTTTCGCTCTATAACTCTCAAACATTAGGACTTCGTCTAGACACTGCCAAAGAAATTAGTTATTTCGACAAACAATCTAATAAAAAATCTATAAAAGAAAAAGAAGAAGTGGAGAAAATCAGTAATTTTTTTGAATATACAAAGGCGTTAATGTATGCAATGCAAAGTGTTCAAGAACAAATACATCTTAGTCCAGAAGATTGGGCTCGTACTATGCACATTGATATATTAACTGTTAAAACCGTAGATTTTAACATGACTAGAGAAATGAAAGCTAAGTTAGTTGAACAAGGAAACAAAGGTGCCGAAGCATTCTTCAATGATGCTAGTAAAAACAAACCTTATTGTAATGTAGTTGGCTGAATTGATAATTATTAATAGCATCTATATGTTTTTTTTGCGATAGCATATAGATGCTAGCTAATATTGCTCTTAGTCAACGATTTCAACTGGAATAACAGAAGAAGAAATTCCGTTCGTTATTTTATTTGATATATTTATAATGTTAATCATTATGATCAAGCTATCTGATTAACATTGATTAGCTTATACTGTGTTATCAACATAGCTCACTTATTAAGTGCACTTAGATATACACCTATTCAATTAAATATCCTACGCTCACTGTAAAAACTAGGGCTACAGCCAAATGTTCAAGTCCTCACTAGGTAACCTTACCTAATCAATTTTTTATAATCTTTATATTCAAGATAATCTCTAATTGGACGTTTTTTAAACTGTGAAGCATCTTTTTTAAGACGATTAATCATCTCAAACTCCCAAGCTTTAGGGTCTTGACCTGCTGGACTGGTAGAGCTGACCATATGATTATAATCAGCAACAAAGCTAGGGTTACGAGCGATACGCCCTAATTGATTGTTATTTAAACCGTCAATAGTGAACATATCGGCCGTATTGGCATCTCGCTCTTTATTAACTTCTAAAATAGCTTTTGGCTTCTCTTTAGAGAATACTTTAAATTTAAAGCCTATAATTTTACGACCTTTTTTAACTTGCTCATAGGTTACCAAAATATCTGATTTATCATTAATCTCTTTCAAGCCAAAGTCTAAAACCCTTTTTTTAAAGTCACTCATAGCTTTATATTCATTGCTACCTATACCTAGTTGCTGTCTAAAATCTCCTATATCAAAAAATGGTAGTTTTCTAGCGGATCTCCATTGAACCAGCAATTCATAGATTCTCACAGAATAAACACTTGTCATATCCACTGTTTGTTTCAGTAGATATTTAGTAAAAAACGTTTCATAGCCATCTATACGTGTAATTTCGTTTACTACATCGTGAGTTAAAATAATCTCTATAGCTGCCTCATCGTCTATATACTCTACACGCTGAACCCATCTTGATTTAACAACTCTATCTCTATCGTTCAAGAATGAAAAACGTCTTTCAAACAAGTTCTTTTCTGCATTTAGAATGACTTCAAAAGCTGTTTGTCTTGATACATTGAATGCCTCGGCATAGCGAGCCGCATCTATTCTTAGGGGCTTATCAGTGGTTAGACCGGTATTAGTCTCTCTCGCATCAATAATGGCTAGCTGAATAAGCCTTACTTCAGCTAGTGATAGGTTCTGGATTGCTGTATTTAGGCGATTAGACTTAACTATTAGACTAGACTTAGGCATTTTATAATCTCGAAAATTGCTTATAACGGCTAAATATTATCACGTCCTTATAGCGCAGTATATATATAAGTCCTTTATTGTCAGGTAAACGTCCCTTTATTGTCAGGTAAACGTCCCTTTATTGTCAGGTAAACGTCCCTTTATTGTCAGGTAAACGTCCCTGAATGGGAGCTGCAGACCACGAATATCAAGGGCTGTAGCGTACTTAAAAGCTATTAAAAGCTATTAAAAGCTATTAAAAGCTTTTAAGTTGTTGATAAGTGATTAAAAAAACAAAAGATAAAAACATTAATTACATCGAGATATCAGAGTCTTTTTTGTGATTTTTTAGGTCAGCTAATCTATCCATTCTTTCTGGCTCATTCATTAATTTTTTTTAACGGTATCCGAAGCAACAGGATTTTTCAAATTCTCCAGTTCTTTTAGCATTCTAGTAACTTTATTTTGCTTAGACCTC
>NZ_JACGYX010000018.1 GCF_014119005.1 Psychrobacter sp. GP33
GACGAGTATGATGGTAATAAGGTTAAAACTAGATGGGTTAGTCAGGTTAAATATCTAAAAGGTCAAGGTGCTATAGAAATTATATTCACACCTGCCGTAGTAAATGAAATTTCAAGAATTAATGGCATTGAGAATTTTTTCACAAAGTACACTCTTAATCATATAGCCGCTCTTGATAGCGCTTATTCAGTGAGACTGTATGAGTTGCTCAGCCAATGGTGTGAAGCAAAGAAAACACCTATTCTTGAACTTCAAACATTCAGGGGTCAGTTAGGTCTTGGCGTGACTGATTATACTCGAATGAGTGATTTTAAGCGGCGGATACTTGACGCGACAGTTAAAGAAGTAAATGAGAAAACAGATATAAAAGTTAGTTATGAACAAGTAAAAGAAGGCAGAACTATAGTAGGTTTTAAGTTCAAAGTATTGACTAAAAACAATCCAAGACCTACTTTAGGACCTAATAAAGAGCGTGATGTTAATACAGCAGATATGTTCACCGTCGACGGTTTAAATGACAATCAATTAGGGCGTATCGCTCGTAACCCTAGCTTTGTTGCTGATTATAATCATATAGTCAGCTCTACCAGTCCAGCAGGTCAAGATCCTAAAGCTTGGGAGTTTGAGATGATTAATCGTCTTAAAAAAGATGCTTCACAGTTTAAGAAGCGTCCGATTAGAGATTATCTTGAATACTAGAGTTTATGAGTGCGTTTAGTTAGCATCGTTCCCTAGTTGGGATTTCAATATTCGGTATAGCCCAAGTAATTTTAAGGAGTGTAGGCTCTTAAATTGCAACGGTGTACATCTGAATGTACTTAATGAGCTTTGTTTTATCATTTTTGACTAGGTTATAAATGATATATCGTTGTACAGAGACCCATAAAAAAATCTTGAACCTAGATTAACTAAGTTCAAGATTTATTATTTAGTAAGTCTATAAATTCTTAAAGTAACACCCTTTAGAATGTGGTTTGTAGGGCGATACTAGCACCTTGATCATTGTAGTTCTCACGCCACTCGCCGCGATATCCTGCTGATAGCTTAGTATTGGCGGTTGGCATATAGCTTAGACCAACACCTACAATACCGATTTCTTGGCCGATTTCTTGTCCACTGGTGGTAAAGTTAGCACCCGGCGTGTCGATGAAGCTGGCAGTAATGTCAGAGCGACGATCACCATTCTCTAACGCTGCTGCTAATTGACCTGTGAGTGCCAATTTAGGCGTCAGTGCTTGTGACATCTTCACACCAGCTGTCCAGCGTAGCGATTCGTACGTATTCTCATCTACCTCTAGATTATAAACCCCAGCACCGGTTTCCCGATAACCATCACTTTCGGCACGAGCATAATTCATCTGTGCAAATGGAGTAAAGCTACGTAATTCATTACCGATACGATGACCAATACCAAATCCTGCTTGCAAGGTATCAACAGAGTAATCAGAGCTGGCAATAGCTTCCGTTAAAATCGACAGGTTGCGCTCGCCTTTGACATCACTACTACCAGCCCCAGCATGGAAATTCACCTGAGTGGCTTCACTCGCTGCATAATTACCATACCCAAGTATTTGCCAATTCTTAGCCGTCATTTCATGATTGAAGGTACTGCTATTACTATCAACATCACTGTCAATATAAGAGAACGCAACACCGAGTCTTAGATTGTCATTGATAGGCGTGTCGATACCAACGATGGCGCCATAGCTGTCCGCATCATAACCGGTAATACCACTTTCTTCGTCATGACTGCTGTTACTACCGATAATTTTCGCCCACAGACCACGCTGAGGATTGCTGAGGCTGCGCTCGGTAAGGGCTTCCGTGGCCGTATAGTTGCTGTCAGTAATGAATCGATTGGCAGCACCCATCAATAGTGGCTGTAGTTCATTAGCGGCTGCAGCGAGCTTTGGCTTATCAAAGTTGAGCGTATTACTAATGAGCGCATCTGCAAGCTCATTGTTACCATTGTTGATTCTATCTTCTATAGCTTGGTCTAAGACACTAGCAAGACCTAATGCAGTTTGGTTAGTTTGGCTCTCAATAGCTTTAACGAAGGTAGTATCAGCAACTGGTGGCTCAGGTTTAACTGGTGGTACAACAACTGGTGGCTCAGGTTTAACTGGCGGTACAACAACTGGTGGCTCAGGTTTAACTGGTGGTACAACAACTGGTGGCTCAGGTTTAACTGGCGGTACAACAACTGGTGGCTCAGGTTTAACTGGCGGTACAACAACTGGTGGCTCAGGTTTAACTGGCGGTACAACAACTGGTGGCTCAGGTTTAACTGGTGGTACAACAACTGGTGGTTTAGGAGTCGGTGCTACCATCTTTAAGCTAACAGCACTAGCGTCACTATAATCGGCCTGAAAGCTTACTAATGGACTATTATCAGTGATAGCACTAAATTTACCAGTAACACTTTCTGCTAAGACGATGTTTTTCCACTCGTTACTACCCGTCATTTTTCCGACGGCTTCTGAAGCATTAATCTGTAGCTGGCCTTTACTAATATCGGCATTTCCTAAAACGAGCAGTTGACCGTAATCATCGAGACTGTTCAAACCAATGCCTAAGTTCTCGCCATTTCTCATGACATAATCACCATCTAGAACTAATAAGCCTTGGTCGATATTAGTTGTGCCTGTCCATTGCTTGGATGGCATAGCCATAACCAAAGTGCCTTTACCTGCTTTAGTAAAATTCCCTTTACCTGTAATAACAGCTTCTTCATACAATTCAGCAATAAATTCATTAGTATTGATTGTACCGCCACCAAGACCAAGCTTAATGGTGTTATCACTAGTAAAGTTATTAAATAATTGCGACTTAGATTCTGTTAATTCTAATGTACCTTTATCGAAATTAACGTCCGATTTTTTAGAGTTAGTGTATCTTCCGATGGCTTCGGTTTTGACAACACCATTATTGATAATATTTAGAGTACCACTACCGAGAGCGCCAACTACAGTAATCGGGGCCGATAAATTTGCATTGTTTACTGTCACTTCACCTACAGAGTCTACGCTTCGGTCATCGAATCCACCAATTTGTAATAAACGATTAACTTTTACGGTAGCGTTATCGGTAATATTAACCTTACCTTGTCCTTTGTAGAAACCAACTGTTAAATCATTTGTATTAACTTTGGTTGTCGGCCCTGCTACTTCTAATACACCTTCTCCATAGCTACCAACAGAAATAAAATTTTCGTTATTCCATTTGGCGCCGCTAGTTAATGACACTTTCCCTACTGCACCTAAAGCTTGACCTATTTCAGTGGAAGCTGAATTTAAAGTAGCATTATTCGTAGCATTTATAGTTCCTATGCTTTGTGCGCCTACTATTAGTGCGGTGCTATTATTTAAAGTGGAACCTATCCCATCAATATTTAAAGTACCTTGAGCTGTAGATAGACCGCCTATTAACACTGTATCACTAGTGACTTGTCCTCCACCTCTGATACTAAGTCTTCCATTTTCAGATAAGCCCACAAAAGTAATACCATCTACTTTAATGTTTGATCCTGCGCCATTAACTTCAACTGAACTGCCAGCAGAACCAAGATCATTTGCAATGGCTAGTGTAGTAGTCGTAAGCTCTCCGCCTTGATCAACAGATAAGTAACCGACGCCTTTATCACCAATTGTCACAGCGTCCTGAGCAGTAAGTTTACTGCCAATACCACTAATCAAAACAGCTGCATTAGTGTTTACAACTTTAGCAACATCTATTGTATCTGTTACAACCTTTCCACCACTATTGATATTCAAAATATTCAGAAATCTAGATTTAACTGGAGTAAAACCCATAAATATACTGTTGCCAACATTTAAATTAGCATTATTGATGATGTTTAGGGTACCGCTTGAGTTGGCTCCTATACCTACAATATCGGCATTAAAAGAAGCTTTATTAACAGTAACTGTAGTCGGACCATTTGCACCAAGACTACTAACATCTGCTTCAATAACTGCGCCATTCTTAATGGAAACATCCGTAGTTCTTTTTGGGTCTATACCAAAATTAATTTCATTATTTGGCGCAGAAATGACAGTCTTTGGTCCTGTTATTAGAACGTTGCCATCAATAGCTAAATTTTTATCATAAATGGTACGTTGATCCTTATTAACGACAAAATCAGCTGCTATTGCCTGCCCTGATAGACCGAGTATGGCTATAGCCAGTGGCGTAAGTAAAAACTTAATAGTTGATTGCGACTTACTAGATGAAGATTTACCGTGAGATTTGGCAAGCTCGGATACACACTGATAAACACCTAAAGATTGATTAAAGACAACACGGTAAATATGATTCATATCGAGACCTTGGCAATTGTTATTTGTTTTTTGTTATTCTTATGTAATAAATAGTTACATAAGTTTCAGTATATTACCCTAAAAAGCTTTTCTGTGTATATTTGTTTACAATAAAATCCAAATGCTCAATCATATCTCTAAATCAATATTTATCTGGCTCAAATGGTATACCCCAAAATAACCAGCTCCTAGCACCCTGAAACCATCTTACTGACCATTCAAAATGGACTGATATAACCGAACCAGTTATACGAGACTGATTGAATGGTGATGATTGTTCTTTTTGAACAGTCTGTTTTCCACTCACAATTTTTTTATTTATAGACATTATTTCACTATTTAGTAGTGCCTATCTTCGTATTTTTGAGCTTATAAAGCCGAATGAGCCGCTGATTATCTTAATCTTGATCCGAAGAAACACCTCTAAAAAATGCCTTAGTTTACGCATACAGTAACGCCTCTAGAGCAATTGTCATTGTTCCACACTTATAAGCTCCAGATTAGCACTCAGCAATGACGTGCTTTTTTTAGCTTAAGCGTTTTAATGACCACCAGAGATACTATAGAAATGGTCAAAAAAGTTTCTTGTAACAGGGGTTATTACCCATTTCCGCCTTTTTCTCAAATCACGAATTCGTGATAAAAAGACAGTAATTCGTGCTTTTTTAATAAGAATTCGTGATAAATTGTCATGAATTCTTGATTTCTGACAGCCTCTTAAAGCCCTCTGCTAAAAGCGCAGTTACGAGAAATAACATACCATTGCCCTCCGGTTATTGTATATTATTTCTCGAACACGCGTTGGGGACACCCCAAACCCCACCAAATTACCCCAGATGAGGGCTAAAATCATGGCGTTATTTAGAGCAGAAGTGAAGCCTATTTCACGAGGAAAAGGACATAATGCCGTCGCAGCAGCAGCGTATCGCGCTGGTGAAAAGTTGACCGATACCAACCCTTACAATCCGAATAGGACTGAACATGATTTCAGTAAAAAATCTGATGTATTGCATAAGGCGATTGTTTTACCAACGGCATTGGCACAGACAGACTTTTCAATTTCACGGCAGGATTTGTGGTCGCAAGTGGAAGCGCATGAAGTGACTCAGCGCGGTCAGAAAATGAAAAGCAATGCTCGAGTCGCTCGTGAATGGTTACTGGCATTGCCCCATGAGCTAAGGAATGCGGAGAATATTGAACTTGCCGAAGAATTTGCGTTGAGAATAGCAAATGATTTAGGCGTCATTGCTGATTGCTGTATTCACGACCCTTCACTCAAAAGTCGCGCCCCAGCACCTAAGCCAAGTGCTAAAACGGCTGACAAAGAGTCTGAACGTGAGGATGAGCGCAATATTCATGCACATATTATGTTTACCACCCGTAAAGCGACGTTAAACGCCCAAAATGAGCTGCTATTCACTGATAAAGCCGACTGTGAACTGGATGGCACGGCTCGAAAGAACAAAGGCTTGGTCAAAGAAGCCGATTATCTGAAAGAAATACGTGCTTTGTGGGCAGAGATGCTTAATGAACGCTTAGTTGCACATGGTATTGCTCCAGTGACAGCAGTCAGCTACCAAGACCGAAACTTAGATATTTTGCCTAACGTCCACACTGGACGTAATCCCTTAACTAACGATAAGAAGAGGTATAACGATGTCATCAACGACAGAAATCAACGTGTCCTCCTATCCAGAGTGGATACTCTCAAAGGACTTGCCAATCAAGCAAATGAAATTGTTGGAATCACAAATAGCGTTACTACTCGACGAAAACAGGCAGCAGCTGAGCTTGTTGAACAAACAAGACGATTTGATCAAGCTTCAAAACGAGAAAATGGAGGCGCTCATTACCGAGATCGAGACGTTGAAGACGCTTATCAGCGAGTTGAGTTAAACAAAAAACGCTTAGCATCCCTTTTTGTCACTCGTCATCGTGAGGATAAGCGACTTAGAGTCGGTTGGAACGAAGACCCTAACGACTACCCAGAAAAATTTGATTATCG
Organism: Psychrobacter sp. GP33; assembly: GCF_014119005.1. Taxonomy (GTDB): domain Bacteria; phylum Pseudomonadota; class Gammaproteobacteria; order Pseudomonadales; family Moraxellaceae; genus Psychrobacter. The sequence continues at coordinate 6,325 of NZ_JACGYX010000018.1, forward strand.
ACAAAGCGCCTTACTGGATCAGTTTTCTCAGAATTTTAATATGGGTCAGCAGGAGAATGAAGATACCCCTGAGTATCATCAGCGTATCACTCAGCTGATGACCGTAGATTTCAGAAGTGCCAATGAGGACATGGTGAACTTATTACGCAATCCTAAAGCAGAACGTGCGCAATACAACGCTATTAAACAAGATTTCGATGACTTTATACACGATTTAGATAAGCAAAGAGAAGACCATAAAGATCAAATTCGCCTGCCTATCGAGCGATTGAACACTACCACAGATATGGTGAAAGTTGTTGCTACGGCTGTTAACTATTTGCAGAAACTAGATGATTACGTCAAAAATGAGACAACGGCTGAGACAAACAAAGCGTTAGCGCGTGAACATTGTGGCAAAACAATTGACCGTACGGTGGAAGCTTATCGAATAGCTTGTTTCGGTATTCCGAACTTTCAGAACCCTGATATTCATAGAACGCACTCAGAGACGCTACAAGTTGCCTTAAATGATTTTACGAAGGGTTATGGCAACGAGCTGTCTAAAGAGCAACAGGGAACGTTAAATCGCTCATTTGATGATATGAATAAACGTCAACCACAATATACGTATAAACCAAGACGCTAATTTTTTCTTTAATTATTTTTTTCGATATGTATTTTCAGTTCACATTCTAATTTTTGGTTGATTTCTACCTTATAACTCTCTTTTATTTTTTAATCAGTTATCAACAACCAAAAAGCTTTTAATGCTTTTAATGCTTTTAAAAGCTTTTAGATAAGCTACAGACCACGCTATTCATGGGCTGTAGCGTTCATATGACGACATCTATCTACATATATGACGACATCTATCTACATATATGACGACATCTATCTACATATATGACGACATCTATCTACAATTAAAAGCCATTTATATATTTGACTTTATAAAGCATGTTATATAATCTTCTCATTAGGTGTATAACTTACTTATTAAAAAATCAGGTAGATAAAATATGTCTGTTTCGACAATAAAAAACAGTAAGACAGATTTGGTTGTAAAAACACATAGACTAAATACTGTTATTCAAAATTTATCTTTATCTGAGATACGTTTAGTGCAACTTGGTATCATTGATGCTCGCGAAAAAAACGAAGGCTTAAGCTCAGATAAGCCCCTTCGTATCACTGCAAAAAGATATGCTGAAGTATTTGATACCACAATACAGACAGCATATAAGATGTTGTTAGATGCTGAAGAAAATCTATTTGAGCGCAGATTCTCATTTATA
>NZ_JACGYX010000019.1 GCF_014119005.1 Psychrobacter sp. GP33
TCACTTACTGATACACTCTCATTGAAGCTAATATCAAGCTCAACGATATGAGGAGACTGCTTGTTATCTAGGCGTGTTACAGCTTTCAAATTAGTGCTATCCGCATACCCAATTCTCGCTTTATAAGCCGGAAATTTTACTTTGCTAGGATCTTTAGGCATGTATTTTATAGAATGAACTAGGAGCTTTAAGTTATAGTTACTTAAGGCAACAACGGCTGTAATTTGCTTACTTAGCTTTAACTCTAGCTCTTCTTTGCTTAAAACCTCCATGTTATCTAAAGAAGATAGATCTAGATCAGTTGTGTAGCGTTCCGAGCCATAAGCTAAAGATAATACTATTCCACCCTTTATAACTAAATTTTGCGATAAGAATTTATCACGAGAAATAGCCAATAAAATTAAGTGAATAGCCTGCCTAAATTTTTTTTCATCATCGTTTTCAGCTCTATCTATCCACTCTTCAATATTTTTCATGATTAATTAAACACACTGTGATTAAGGGAGATGCACCAGTCCTCACTATATGAGTCTGAATAAGGTTCGTTTGATATCATTTTACGACTTCCTCCCCTAGCTGTGGAATAAGTCTTCCATTCAGCGATTATAGGATCCTGAATATTCAAATGGGAGTTTAAGATGAAACCAATGCGACTTTTATCGATAGCAGTGCCATATAGCTCAACTGAGTCTATGATCTCATTTAAAAGAACCTCTCCCATTTCTTCATAGACCTCTAAAACATGTTGAAATCCACCGCACAAATCGGGATTTCTCACCATTTCCAAGAACAAATCTCCAATGCTAATGATTCTAACACCTTCGCCTTTATTCATATGAGGGTAAAGGTGTGAGCGAGAGTGAACATTAAGGTATTTGCCCTTAATTTTGATACGCTCAGAAGGATATGGAGGTATAAATAGATTATTCTTTTCTAGGTTTTCACCATCTATGCTATTTTCCGAGAGAAGTTGTGACTGTCTTTTCTTCCATAATGTTCTAGTAGGAGCAATGTAATCAATTCTCTTTGGAATTCTGTTAGTGAGATTGTAGAACCTCATGGCGCTCAAATACGTTATATAGCCTATATTATATAGCGAGCAAACTATTTCTAGGTCACTAGGATTTTTATTAGCAATAACGAAGTAGTTTTCATATGGTTTTTGTACCAAGCCGCTAGATACAAGATAATCTGTAACTTCAGATAATTTTTTCTTTAAATTACTATCCGTCCTAAACCCTTTTATATCTTGGTTTTGGAAGGATCTAGTTTCACGTATGTGATGCAAAAATTCATACAACTCTGAATCGAAGAAAGCTGTTCTTGTGTTTAACCCAATTACCCAAAGGCTTGCAGCCTCTTCTATAGAAATTGTTTTCCGCATATCGGTCACATATTGTTTATAAGTCCTTAGGACTTATAAACAATATGTGACTAACTTACAAGCTTTTTTTTGTAAATAATGGCGATTCCACCTAAGCTATAGCTAATAAGGCTTTCAGAAATTGACATTATAGCTAAGGCATATTAAAATGCGTCCTAAGGACGCATTTTAATATGCCTTATGACAGATCGAGAAAACTATGTTATTTGAAGGCTGCGTACAAACGGTCATACCCCAAGCAAACCAATAAATTAGACCCTAAATCGAGCTAATGGACTATCTAATTCAGACCGATAAAAAGAAACTACCTATATCGAACTGTCAGTTCATATGAGCAAATAGAGTGAACAAGACAAAAAAGCCCCTTGTATCTGCTGATACCAGGGGTTAAATATTTAGTCATTATTGTTTTACGTGAGTACGTTAAATATAAGCGAAATGTACATCCAAATCATAAAAATAGGCGTTCTATACTTTTTACCAATGACAGTCTATTCACTCAATCCACCAAGAAAATCCGTAATTTCAACGCTCTTTCTCTTGTCCTAAAGACGCATAGAGATCTGCTAAGCTTATCTTTTCCCTTGGAGCTGTATTAGTGACTTGTCCATCAAACAGTGTGCTGTTTTGTTGACCCTCTTCAAATCCTGTTAAGGCAGCCTCTGCACCCGTTTCAGCGGTATCAGAATCTTCCTGATTTTCTAAGACAGTAGGATCATTTTCAAGTTCTGAATCTACTGCCACACTGCTAAGAGACTGGCGGTGCTGAAAAACATAATTTTTTAGTGTGCCAGCCGTCACCTCTAAGCCATGCTTTTCTCTTAATATCACCGCAACATCTTTATAGAAATAGGACTCCAGTAATGCTTCTATTTCGTGATAAAGCTCTCTAAATAACGCTATCTTCTTTTTCTTAATCATTCCTATGACCTCATTGATGCATTAAAAAGATCTTAACACACAGACCTTTAATTTACTAACGTTGCACTAACTAAAAACTAACGCATTACTAACTTTATTCTTACTGATATTACGTAGAAAACACTAACGTTCTACTACGTTTAAAATAACGATTTAATAACTTATAACTAACGACTGAATGAGGTAACGCTCTTTGGTCATTAAATTATTCAATTTAATGACTACACCATACGCACCCTAAAGGGACTGCCAAATACCTGATATTGTTAAGGTTAATGAAATCGGTTTTCTTGAAAATGTATGCAAAGTGCAAACAAAATTAACGTTAACCCTTGATTTATAACGGAAAAAACTGTTTGCAAACTGCAAACAGTTTTGCTTCTAAAAAGTGAAAAATACCCCCTAAACAGCCCTTTTTTACCTCTTTTTGCGTCAAAAATCTTACTTTCCTAACAGCTGAATTTATGGTGTAGTAAGTACCCTTTAGTGAAATAACACCCAATTATAGGAAAAAGTGGCGATGAACTATGCAATTTTAAGGACGGCAAAATTAAAAACCATGGGCAATATTGGTGGCAGTCTGGCACACAACTATCGAACGATAGAAACGCCGAATACTGACCCCAACCGCACCCCTAAAAATGAGCATAGTGTTGCGACCCCTGAAACCGTCAAACAGGCAATACAAAACCGACTTCCTGAAAAAAGACGTGCTGATGCGGTGCTATGTATTGAGTATTTAATAACCGCCAGTCCTGAATGGGAAGGCTGGGGAACTGGCAAGGAAACTGAATTTTTTAAGCGATCTAATCAGTGGCTCAATGACAAACATGGAGCAGAAAATATTGCAGGTATGAGTATTCATCGGGACATAAGCACACCGCAGCTAGTCGCTTATGTGGTTCCCATCGATCAAAGGGGTAAGCTGAACTGTAAAGCGTTTCTAGGGGGTCGGGTCAAATTAAGTCAGATGCAGACTGATTTTGCTAATACGGTTACTGATTTAGGGCTAACGAGGGGCAAGGAAGGCTCTAAATCTAGGCATACCAGCATCAAAGCGTATTACCACGATATCAATAACGCGAGGGATTTTAGTATCACAGCCGAACCACCCAAGCCTGAAATATTTGAAAGCAAGGCTCGGTATGGTGAAAAGGTCATAGCAGCCGTTATTGAGCAAATAGAACCAACTGTGAAAGCAGCAAACAGCATTTTAACGGACTACGAGAAGGCGAGAGTAGATAAAAGCGTTGCGGAAGACAGCTATGACACTCTAAAAAAGCGTGTTGAGCCTTACTTGTTGGCTACTCAGGGACTGAATCAAGAGGATATCGCTAGAGTGAATGAGGTAATGCAGCTAGAAAGCCGTAAAATCGCTGTAGAGAGGAATAAAATCAAAAAGGCTATGGAGGTATCAAAATAGAGTTAGACAGTGCTTAAATCTAATTATTTGGACAAATAGAGTGGTTTCTATAGCTCATTATTGAGGTCTAAGCAAAGTAAAGTCACTAGAATACTAAAAGAACTGGAGAATTTAAACAATCCTAAAGCTTGGGATGAGGTTAAAAACAAATTAATGGATTAATTATAAAAAATGGATAGATTACCTAACCCAAAAGATCGTAAAAAAGACCCTAACAGTAAGTGAAGCTTGAAGTTATCCACAAGCTTTTAAAGCTTATCCCTTTTTTAAGGTTTTTAAGGTTTTTAAAGAGTTTTTAGACCCCCCTGAAAGCTATATCCAGCATGGGCTAGATGAAACTAAATAGGACGGATTGACGGCTAAATAGGACGGATTGACGGCTAAATAGGACGGATTGACGGCTAAATAGGACGGATTGACGGCTAAATAGGACAATGATATAATATTGTCCTATTATAGTGTTTGAGGTTGGCAACTATGAGTAATGACTTAATTGTAATGGATAATGCGGTTATAAACGCAGCTTATGAATTGAGCGTAAATGAACAACGTTTAATTCTCTCAGCAATGGCACAAATTCCTAAAGGTGAACCAGTGGATGCTAAACATTCTTACTGTGTTACAAGAGATGACTTTATACGGCTTGGTGTTCACCCTGATACCGTAGCAAGGGAAATCCGAAATGCGTCAAAAGACTTAATGAAAAAATCATTATTTATAGATACAGAAGTTGGTGAACTTGAATTTCATTGGCTATCTGAAGTCTTGCGCTACGATAAAAATGCAGAAGAGAAGCTCAAAGCTAAGTACCCTAACCCTGAGGATTACAGCAAATATATTCAAATGCTTAGGGCTTACAATCTCATGGATAGCCTTATGCCTTCTGATGATAATAACGTTGTCGTGCGTTTAGTATTTAATGAACGTATTGTTCCATTCTTATCTGAGCTTAGAAAGAATTTTACACAGTTCAATATTGAGGATGTTGCAGGGTTTAGCAGCAGTTATAGTATGCGTATATACCAAGCTATGATGCAATTCAAGTCAACTGGTTATAGAAAGATGAAGCTAATAGACTTACGTTATATGCTTGCGCTAGGGGATAAGTACGAAGCTACAAAAGATTTGAAAGTGCGGGTCATTGATACCGCAGTCAAAGAAATTAATGAAAAATCACCCTACAAAGTAACCTATAAAATGCTAAAAACAGGGCGTAAATTTACTCATCTTGAGCTTGATTTTAAGAAGAAAAAGACAGAAGATAATACAATTAGAAATGTGCAGCGTGACGCCGATACAGCAGATATGTTTACAGTTAATGGGCTTACAGACAAGCAATTAGGGCGTATCGCACGTAATAATCAGTTCATTGCCGATTACAACCATCTTGTTAGCTCTACTAGTCCAGCAGGACAAGATCCCACAGAGTGGGAGTTTGAGATGATCAATCGTTTGAAAAAAGACGCTTCTCAGTTTAAGAAACGTCCTATTAGAGATTATCTCAAGTAATAAATATAGAGCAGCTATCTTAATAACCTAATTCCCTTTAGCTAACTTTCGTCATCGTCCTTAGAGCCCGACATTCGATTTATAGTGTCCATAACTGACTGCGAAGGTACGAGCTGCTCCATCGCTTTACTAGCTTTGATAGCATCATGAACTGTCGAATTAGATTTTAAGTATTTCTGTATCTGGTTCTTATCGGAGCTTTCAAAATCTCGTAGAGGCTGAATTGATTTAATTACCTTGTTTAGACGTTCCATACGGTCTTTATTTTCAAAAGAACTAATAGAGATATTATTTATTAGTTCTTTATATGACTCATATGAATCGCCATTTTTTGCATCCTGTACATATTCCTCGACGTTAGCACTATCTTCGATGGTATCAGTGACTACCGTTTCACTTTCTAGAACTACAGGGGTCTCTGATTTACTGTCTTCTAACTTTCTAACTTCTAATTTAGTAAGTGTTAATGCAGTAAAGTAATTATATGACTGCGAAGCATGTTCTTCACAACCGCTTATTTGTCCGTTTAAAATTGACATTTTCCTTAATAGCTCTAGGTCGTCCTCATTATCAGGATAACGTACATGATGATCAATTTCTCCCCAAGCTTCATCTAAAATACTACGAGCTTGCAGCTCCATTTTACAACCAGTGGGCTTTTCCTCTTGTAATATGTAATGAATAGATCTGTAGCGAGAGTCTTTTTGCTCTAATTTATAATTATAGGTTAATCCTTCATGCTTTTTTACCAAAGATGCTTTTGGGAAAAGAGTAAGGTCATCGTCATTAGCGTGATAAATCGTAATGATGCTATCAGAACAAACATTGAGATTATTAAAAATATACTCGTCTACTAACGACCAGTGAGCTTTAAAAATGAAAATTGCTCTTAATCCAATTAAGTCAGTAATAATGTCTCTATAGTTACTTACGTTTATATTTGCGTACTTAGGATTATCAGCAGACTTTTTCTTTTTCCGTATTATCTTTTTTATTAAGTGCAAAGGGTCTTTTACACGCCATTTAACAGAATTAACTTCCTTACAAGCATTTAAAATACGCGCGCGATATTCAGCTTGCTTCTCCATTAAATCATCATCTTTCTTATAATCTGTGTAAATCTCATAGAGGACATCCAGGCTTATGTCAACATCATCAAGATCTTCAGTTTTCAAGCCCAACTCAAACATCATCTGAGATTCATTTTTGTTCATTTATATTCCTTTGATCTATTCCATTTGAATAAAACTTATTTTTAAAATACATAATAAGACTACATTGCTTCTAAAAGAAAGCCTCTGTATCGATTTCTGAAATATAATAACAGTTTTGCCGTTTTGTTGTCTTTTAGCCCTCTGAAAGAGATATCAAAGAACTTAATCTTGCGACCAAAGGTTCAACTCTTTAGTAGGGAGCCGTATTCTTAGGCTTGGCTGAAGATATTTTTTTGCATATCCCAAGACCTAATAATATCCAACCTTTATTCTTAATAAATTATAGGCTTAAAACTTCCCACGGGAGTGATTCAAAATAATCTTGGACTACTGTATACATAACTTCTGGAGGTATTTCCATATCTACATCTATCTCAAGAGAAAGAGTATGAAAATCCTTGAGTGAGAGTTTTTTTATCTCTTCATCTCTCATTCCAGATTGATTCAAGTATGCTTCTATCCCTTTACCCTCAGAGCATTTAATCAGTTTATCTAATACAGTTTTTTTAGTTTCTTTTGAGTATAAAAGACTTACTTCTTGGTTTAAAAGGTAGTGAATATCGAAAATATCCTGACGGCGACTACGAGTTCTAACAACCTGTTGTAGTACGCTGCGATACTTCTCAGCTACAAGCTGTTCAAGTGAGTAACATAGAACATTGAGTCGGTCAGTTAACTTGAAGTTCTCAGTA
>NZ_JACGYX010000002.1 GCF_014119005.1 Psychrobacter sp. GP33
GGCTATTCAAAATTATTTTCGAAGTTACTGTAAGCTGTGATTCTAAATTTACACTTTACTAACTGTGGCTTGCGCCCCTGTATTATTTATAGCTGCCTGTCTTTAATGTTCCAAAGGTTCAATACTCCAATGGGTTTTTAGTCTTTAGAGTTGCATTATCAAGAGGCGATGTAAGGTTATATAAATCATAACTACGATTTAACTTGGCGCCACCATCTCGTATTAATGGTTGATAGACTAACTTAGCTGTTCCTGAAGACCATTGGTTAAACAAGGTATCAAAAGGTATAGAGACATAGATACCTTTATCTTTACTCCCTTCACCAAACTCTTCAGCGGTTACATCTGTCTCTGTTAACCAGCCACCCATCTTCACACCATTGTTAAAGGTACGAGATAAATCTAGCGTGACGCCTTTATCACCTGCTAAGTATTGTCCTGCTGATAATTTCATATCAATATCATATAGTGGCGTATCCCAATATAGGCTGACATGACCTGTACTTACCTCATAGTCTCGTAGACCAAAATGCTGATCAAAATCACGTTGACGAACTCTATTCACATCGGCACCGATAGCCCAAGTCTTATTAGGTTGACGGTATAACACCTCCGCACCTACACCTGCAAACATCGACTCAAGATAACCTGCATAAGCCAAACCATACCAATTATTACCAAAGGATTTAAACTGATTCAGTTGCAAATTAGGTAGTGTTACCCGCGAGGTGGTCATATATTCGCCAATATTAGTACGCACACGAGGCAAGTTACTATTTGCGGTATAGCTAAATTCATCGTAGTTACTCGCTAAACGCACTTGTGCATTGCCACTTATCCAAGAGCCTTTCCACAATTTATAATCTGCATTGGCATTGGCAAAGACGCCATATAAATAGCCATCTGGACCGCCAATACTTTGACTTATGCTTGGAGAGAAAGTGATGCTTCCTTTCGGTCTCTCTACATGAGCAATCATTTCCTGAGCCAACGGTTGATAACTTTGTGAAGCAGAAGTAATCGTTATAGGCTGTTCAATACGCTGTGAAGGAGGCTGTAACTGTGAGTACTGCTCGTTCCATATTTTGGGATCTATATGAAAAACGCCTACCGCTTCACCATAACGAGATATTTGAATTTTGATAGAACGGGTGTCAGTAGGTAGTCCTTGACGCAATATTTCCATACCCTGTTTTAGGCGTTCTTTGATAAACACGCCATTATAATCTTCGACATTTAAGTAGGCATGTCCATTATCCAATGATAAATCGGTGGCTCTCCAGCCTGTAGCTTGTGAGAATGCGTTTAATAAGGATGCATTTTTAGATAAATTGGCGTCTTTATCTCCACCAAAGTTAACTTTATACTTCAAGCTAGAATAGCTCGTTTTTGGCATTGTTTGTAAGTTTTGAACTTGTTGAGCTTTTGGTTTAACCTTACCTAATTTAGATAAATCACCTTGTAGCGTGAGTCCTAGCATCATAGTATCGCCACGCTCTAAACCTGCGCTCAACGCTACTCCTTTATCTATGTCTTGCCAAGTCACACCGATGTTTATAGGAAAATCTTTGGAGTTATTGTTTTCGTTAAATCCTTGCTCTGACTTATAATCATTGCCATCGTACTCTACTTTGACAGTTAGAGGGTCATAAGGACTGTGCCACTGAACACCACCAAACAAGGATGTTTTTCCAGTGAACCAAGACTTAGGGCTTATCTCTCCGCCTAATCCACTTTTATCAGCAACGCGATTCTCAAAACGATCGTCAATAAGACTTAGTGGGTTCTTTAAATTACCACGAGCACCTAGATAGCCCCACCCCATACCTAAGCTAAAATCAAAATCACCGTAGCGTTTATTAGCAACCAAATACTCGCCACCGAATAAACTGGTACCTGCTGGATCTCGCCAACCCACTGCGAGCTGAGGCACCCATTTACTTTCGTTTAGTAGTTTTAATTTTATATCTAAAGACTTATCTTTTAGATCCTGATCAGGACTCACTGGTCCATAGGATACGCCATCAATATTAGTATATCTAACAGCAGCTTCTATTCTATCAAAGGGTTGTAATACAATATTATACTGAGTATAAGGATCAATATGCGCAACATGAGCGGCTAAGTTACCTGCTTTTTGCATCCGAGCAGTAGGCGTTTGCAATAAGCCTGTCACCCCCCAATCACTTGGGCTTACTGGTAAATCTCTAGATTTTTCCGCATGAGCTTGTGACAAAGTTAACGGTTTTTCATTTTGCTGCAGAGGAAGTGGTAAGTCGACACCCTGAGTACCTATAAACTCAGCCACCGCTTTAGCTAAATCACCTGGCCATTTATTTGTAGCGCTTGGTACCCATAACCATGAGCCTGCCGAAGGACTTTTTTGTTGCTGTGCATTCCATTTTGCTAAAGTTAGCCGTTCTACACTGCCATCTGGTGATATCAGGTATAACTCATCTGCCACAGAACTTTTATTGAATTTACTTTCACACTCTTTAACATAGTCTTTTATTCTAACACCTGTTTGATACTCAACTCTGCAAGCCTTTGCATCATCAAATAAGACAGTCACAGTTGTCGGCTTTTGGTGTAAAACAACAGCGTCATTTTTTTTGAAAATAGGATCTACGTTTGGATTAACTTGCAGGTAGTTAGCATCTTGCTTGGGTAAAACCACTCTTCCTGTTATCGATAAACTCTCTATCCACTGATTTAATGGCAGCACATCCGCATTTTTATTATCTGCAATAAAACGCTTTAGCTTCTGATTTAAAACATCATAAGCGGTCTGTTGGGCTGAAATTTCGACATCAGCTTCCCATACCAAAGCGGGCTCATAATAATGGCTTGGCGCTTGCTTTAATTCTTGCGCTAACCACTCTCCCATTCTCGCTCCTTCAGGAGGTGAAAGAGTCTTAGATTGGCTCAAACTTGGTTGACTGTTAGATACTGCTGATAAATATACAGATTTCGTCGTATCTGCATAGGCCGAAATATTCAGAGCTGAGGCTAAAGCCACAACGATATATTTAACATTTGAATTTGGCTGATATAATTTTTTTGACATTATAGTGTCTTCCATACTTGCCAAGACAGACAGTATTGTTTGGAAATACATTGTTGTCCATAAACAGGCTCATTCATATTATGAGATTCAAATGCGTACCAATTATCATAAGAAGGATAAGATTGTGAGACTTGAGATTGTAAAACGGTATATTCATGCACCCAAACTAAAGTAGTGCCATCACCCACATAACTATGATGCTTTGGAGTGGAAACACGACTTATCTCTCTTTGCTCTGTCATTGCAACAGCGCCATTGCTGCTATCAACATCACGGCTAAACTTAAACGGCTTTGCTGCAGACCAATTAATAGCTTGTGGTAAGTATTCACGCCAATCTAAAAAAGGGGTCGTCACTGAAGTTAATCGACCATTAGACCATTTGAAAACAGAACGATCTGCACTGTAAAACACTTTAGTATTGGCAACTGGCCATGGTTCTGTTGAACCTTGAGCTAACCATAGGGTATGCCCATTCATAATGAGTCTAATGTAGTTAAACTGCGGGTTTAAATTTGGGATAGTTTCCTTAGTCTTAAACAAGGTTTTAGTCGCACCAAAACATTTTGTGCTATTTTCAGCACATTCTGTTGTAGATTGACAAGCACTGAGTCCTAAGACACTACTCACAACCAAGAGACTGGCTAACTTAAAACCCTGCTTCTTTATTTGCATGTTTTTCAACTTTATAATGTAGATAAAGAATGCCTTAATTGAAAAAAATTAAGACGTTTTTCTGAAATATAAACATACTGATTGAGCTAATTAAATAATGACTTAATTAGTGCCCGTTGTGCCTGTTGTACCTGTACTTGATGAATCAGAATCACCACCAGAGGCTAGAAGAATCACAGTTGCCACACCGGCCACTATTGGAACCCAAACTGGAATAGAACCTGTGGCTGCGCTTACTGCAGCTAAAGGGGTTGGCGCTATTACTACTGGCTGAGCAACAAGTGTTGGTACTGGAGCTATTACCACTGGTTGAGTAATAGGCGTTGCTGCTAATGCCACTGGCTGAGGTACTGCTGCTACCAGCATCCCTTGAGGCATAAGACCACTAAACCAGTTATCACACTGTTTCATAGAGACACGAGTAATATTGCCTGATCCATCTAAATACTGGTTGATAAGCATATCTGGTGAATAAGGAACATATTTGCCTTGAATAGCTCTCGCTACACCATCACGACCATCACGACGACCAGTACCAATATCACAGGTTCCTTTGCTATATTGTGGTGCTAGATTTCCTAAACGATCGGTACCTACAGAAACCTCGCTACCACGTAACATCGGCTTTTGAGTAGTAACAGGCTTATAAAATTTTGCAGTGCCTGATTGAATAGCTGTTTGGCACTCAGCTAACGTGTCATAACCAACGTTACCTTGTGAGTCATAGTGGATTGCTGCTTGTGCTGGGATAGATATTACTGCACCTAACGTTAATAATGACAGTGAACTGATTAATTTATTCACAGCATGCCTCCTCACAAGTATAAGTTTATTAAAAATAGACATTTATCTTTAAGGTATACAGTGTGAAGGAACAAATGCAAACATTAGTTCGCTAAAATACAAATAAATTCTGATGAACGGTTTTTAAGACTAAACATCTAAATTTACAGCAAGGTCTGTTGAAACAAATATACCTAGCTTATAAACTGCTAAGTTACTTGCTTTAATCTATTACAATAGTAGTGAAAATAGGTTGAGGCGTAGTGACTCGCCTTGTATCAAATAAGATAGTCACGGAAAGCAGGATTAGCTTTCAAAAATCGTTTATAATAGACGGCATTTCTATAACAATAGTATAACCTCTACATTTGAGCTGGCATTTATGTCGGTCTTTCTGCTTTAATAGTAGCCTGCATATCAGTGGCAACATTTTAATAATATTTGGATTTAAGATTATGGTAGCGATTACTTTACCCGATGGTAGCGTAAAAAACTTCGACGGTCATACGTCTGTGATGGAAGTGGCGCAAAGTATTGGGGCTGGACTTGCAAAGGCAACGGTTGCTGGACGTGTTAATGGTCAGCTGGTAGATGCATGCGATCCGATTATGGCGGATGCAAGTGTTGAAATCGTTACGGCAAAAGATGATGATGGTGTTGATATTATTCGTCACTCTTGTGCGCATTTACTCGGTCATGCGGTTAAGCAGCTTTATCCTGATGTGAAAATGGTCATCGGTCCAGTGATTGAGGACGGTTTTTATTATGATATCTATAGTGAAACGCCGTTTACACCTGAGCATATGGAAGCCATTGAAAAACGTATGATGGTGCTGATCAAGCAAGATTATGACGTTGTTAAAAAAATAACACCACGTGCCGAAGCGATTCAAATTTTTGAAGAACGCGGCGAAGATTACAAGCTAAAGCTTATTAATGACATGCCCGGTGAAGAGGCGTTTGGTCTGTATCATCATCAAGAATATGTCGATATGTGCCGTGGTCCACACGTACCCAATACTCGCTTCTTAAAAGTATTCAAGTTAACCAAAATGTCTGGCGCTTATTGGCGCGGCGATGCTAAAAATGAGCAGTTGCAGCGCATTTACGGTACGGCTTGGGCGGATAAAAAACAATTAAAAGCGTATATTCAGCGTATTGAAGAAGCAGAAAAACGTGACCACCGTAAAATTGGTAAGGCGTTAAATCTGTTCCATATGCAAGAGCAAGCGCCGGGCATGGTGTTTTGGCATCCGAACGGTTGGACGATTTATCAAGTACTTGAGCAATATATGCGCAAAGTACAACATGATAATGGTTATGAAGAAATTAAAACGCCGCAAATCGTTGATCGTAGTTTATGGGAGCGTTCTGGGCATTGGGGCAACTACGCGACCAATATGTTTACCACTTCTAGTGAAAGTCGTGATTATGCCGTAAAGCCAATGAACTGCCCGTGTCACGTACAAGTCTTTAACCAAGGTTTAAAATCTTATCGTGACTTGCCGTTACGTATGGCAGAGTTCGGCTCGTGCCATCGTAATGAACCATCAGGCTCATTGCATGGTTTGATGCGCGTACGCGGTTTTACTCAAGATGATGCTCATATCTTCTGTACCCAGTCGCAAATTCAACAAGAAGTCGCTGATTTTATTAAGCTCACGCTTGCTGTTTATGATGATTTTGGCTTTAAAGATATCATTATGAAGTTATCTACCCGCCCTGAAAAGCGCGTTGGTAGTGAAGAGTCTTGGGATTTTGCAGAAAAAGCATTGGCGGATGCGCTAGATAATTCAGGACTTGATTGGGAATACCTACCGGGCGAAGGCGCGTTTTATGGTCCTAAGATTGAGTTTAGTCTTAAAGATTGTCTAGGTCGCGTTTGGCAGTGTGGTACGATTCAGGTCGATCCTAATATGCCTGAGCGCCTTGATGCGGAATTTGTTAATGAACAAGGCGAACGCCAAGTACCTATCATGTTGCACCGTGCTATTTTAGGCTCATTTGAGCGTTTCATTGGTATGCTGATTGAGCATTATGCCGGTTGGATGCCAGTGTGGCTTGCACCGCAGCAAGTGGTGGTTATGAATATCACTGATAAGCAAGCTGAAACGTGCGTAAATGTCGTGGCTGAGTTAAAAAATGCAGGTCTGCGTGCCATTAGTGACTTGCGTAACGAAAAGATTGGATTTAAGATACGAGAGAAAACATTAGAACGCATTCCCTATATGCTAGTATTAGGGGATAAAGAGGTCGAATCAGGCAGTGTTAACGTCCGAACCCGTGAAGGTGAGAACCTAGGTGTGATGAGCGTGCCTGAATTTATTGCCTTAGTTGAGACAGCCGTCGCCGAGAAAGGTCGACAGAATCACAAAACAGATCAGGAGTAATACCTATTAAACAGTCGAACCGTTTGAACATCAACGAAGATATCAGTGCGAAAGAAGTCCGTTTGGTTAAAGAAGACGGCGAACAAATGGGCGTAGTCGATATCGCTACCGCAATGCAAGCGGCACGTGATGATAATCTAGATTTGGTTGAATTGGTTCCAGAAGCCAAACCGCCAGTATGTAAGGTCATGGATTATAAGCATTTCCTCTATGATCAGAAGCAAAAGGCGAAAGAAGCTAAAAAGAATCAAAAGCAAACTCAACTCAAAGAGATGAAATTGCGTCCTAGCACTGAAGAAGCTGATTATCAGGTTAAACTGAAGAAAATCATGAGCTTCTTAGAAGACCAAGATAAAGTTAAAATCAGCATCCGCTTCCGTGGTCGTGAAATGGCGCACCAAGAAATTGGTCGTAAGCAGCTTGATCGTATCATTGAAGATACTGCTGACATATCCAATGTCGAACAGTATCCAAAAATGGAAGGTCGTCAAATGGGTATGCTATTAGGTCCTACCAAGAAAAGATAAGTTGAAGTTAGGTTTTATTTATTAATATTGCCTATCTATTACTTTTAACCATCAATATGCTTCGGGATATTGGTGGTTTTTTGTTTTTTGGCGTTACGTTTTTTTGTGGCTCTATATTAATTAGGATTAGTTAGGTTAGTTAGGTTAGTTAGGTTACAAAACCAGTAACCATTAATATCAAATAACATAGTAATCTTAATCATTGTTTCATACCAAACAAGTAGTATAAGGGTCAGGCAGCGCTATTCTTAGAAAATATGGTGCCCTAGCCTCTGCTAATAAAAGCTTGATAATAGAAATAATGAACATGGGAAATAAAAGGTCTAATCATTATATGTAATTCATAATAAAAAAATTCACTTTAATACCTCACTATACTGAATATATTACTACTAACTATAAGAAAAAAAGGAAAAATTATGCAGGAACTGACACCGCCAGAAAAAGCGACCGTGCCGACTATCACTTTAACCCCGCCTGAACCAGTAAAAGAAGTACAAAAAAGTGAAGCGGATCAAATGGTCACGTTAGATGCCAGCCACATTCCAGAGCTGGATGCCAAAGTGGATGCTTTTGTTGACCATGTTATTAATAATTCAGTACACAGTCCTGAATTCCAGCAAAATGTGCAATCTATCCATAATTTAGGCAATAAAGAAATTCGCGAATCGGCACAGATATCCAATCGTATGCTGGAGCTACCGGCAAAGAGCCTGAACGATAGCTTGTTTGATAATTCGCCCATTGCCAAATCCTTAACTGAGCTGCGTGGTATTGTTGAAGATTTAGATCCTAGTAAGAAGGAATTAACCAGCTCACGCAAATTGTTTGGGCTGATTCCTTTCGGCAATAAAGTACAAGATTATTTCCGCCAATATGAATCGGCGCAATCGCACATTAACGCGGTAGTGACCAGCTTGTATAACGGTAAAGACGAGCTGCTTAAAGACAATGCCATGATTGAGCAAGAAAAAGTCAATATGTGGGAGCTTATGCAGTCGATTCGCCAATATATCTATGTTGGTAAAAAAATCGATGAGCAGCTTGAACAGAAAGTCTATGCCGTTGAAGCCACTGACCCTGAAAAAGCACGCATTATTAAAGAAGAAATGCTATTTTATGTCCGCCAAAAAAACACGGATTTTTTAACACAGCTTGCGGTGAATGTCCAAGGTTACTTAGCACTCGATACCATTCGTAAGAATAACTTGGAATTAATCAAAGGAGTGGATCGAGCAACGACGACCACTATCTCTGCCCTGCGCACAGCAGTTATCGTGGCACAAGCGATGACCAATCAGAAACTGGTACTCGATCAAATCACCGCGTTAAATAAAACCACCAGCAGTTTGATAGAATCAACATCAGTGATGCTAAAACGTCAATCTCTTGAGATTCATGAGCAAGCGACCAGTAGCACTATTGAGCTGGATAAATTGCAAAATGCTTTTAATAACGTCTATGAAACGATGGATATGATTAGCAATTATAAAATTGAAGCGCTTGAAAACATGAAGCAGACGGTTAATACCTTGACCGTGGAAGTCGATAAAGCACAAAAATATCTTGATAAATCCAATCAGACTACGGTGCTTGAAGTGTCAAAAGAGTTGAATACGAAACGCATTACGGATAAATCAGGCAGTCTTGATATCGATATTTAACGCATGCGTTTTGCTAAATGGGCAAGGCAGTCTCTAACACATAGCGCAATTGCCGCAAGATATTGTGGCGTGGTTCGTGTTAAGATAGCCTTTATTAATAATTTGAAATTAGATACGGTATTTTATGAGTTGGAATGATCCAAACGCCTCGGCTGAAGCCAAAAAATATATTAACCCTGTTCCTAGTCGTGAGCTGATACTCAGCACGATTACTGAACAAGGTGAACTGACACACCCACAGCTGGCAAAAGTTTTTAACATTACTGATCCTGATCAATTTGATGCACTAGGTCACCGCCTAAAAGCAATGGTTCGTGATGGACAAGTCAATCGTGATGGTCGCCCTTATCGCTTCCGTACGGTAACACAGCATGATGTGGTTCGCGGTACGGTTTCTGCGCACCCTAAAGGCTTTGGCTTTGTCTTACTTAGCGATATGCCAGATTTATTTTTGCATGAAAAGCAAATGCGCTGGGTGTTTAATGGCGATATCGTCGATGCTATCGGCACGTCAACTGACAATCGTGGTCGCACAGAAGGGCGTATTATTGAAGTCGCTGAGCGCCATCAAGATCATTTTATTGGCACATTAGCACAAGATGAAGACGGTTATTGCGTAGAGCTAGGTAGTCCTAACAACCATCAACCGATTACGGTTACCGATGACAATGTGCAAGCCGTAGGTGCTAAAATCGGCAGTCCGGTTAAAGTTGATGTGGTTGAATGGCCAAATCAGCATGAATTTGCGACGGGCAATATTACTGAAGTGCTCAATGATGATAATGATCGTGAGCTCATTATTGAAACAACCCTCCTTAACTACGATATTCCATCAGAGTTCAGTGAAGCGGCATTGACGCAAGCCACTGATTATCGCGAGCCAAGTAGAAAAGACTTTAAAGGTCGCACTGATTTACGTGATATTCCATTAGTGACTATTGATGGAGAAGATGCGCGTGACTTTGATGATGCCGTATTTGCAGAAAAGCGTCCTGGTGGCAACTATCGCGTCTTAGTTGCTATCGCTGATGTGAGTTTTTATGTGACGCAAAACTCTCCGCTTGATATTGATGCTTATGAGCGTGGAACGTCAGTTTACTTCCCTCATCGCGTCATTCCGATGTTGCCTGAAGTGTTATCGAACGGTCTTTGCTCTTTGAATCCGAACGTTGATCGTCTGTGTATGGTTGCGGACATTAAAGTATCGCGTGCAGGCAAGGTGACGGGTTATGAATTTTATCCTGCAGTCATGAACTCTCAAGCGCGCTTAACTTATAATCAAGTGAACGATTATTTTGCTAATCCAAAAGATAATAGCATTCCAAAATCGTTAACTGGCAATCCAGCGGTTAGAAAGTCGGTAGATACGCTGCATCAATTGTATGGCTTGTTACTTAAAAAACGCGAAGAACGCCATGCCATGGAATTCGAGACGGTTGAGACTTATATTGAATTCAATGAAAAAGGCGGTATTGCAGCGATTTTACCGCGTACACGTGGCGATGCGCACAAGCTGATTGAAGAGTGTATGTTGCTTGCCAATACCTGTGCGGCAAATTTTGCATTGGAACATGAGCTACCGGTGTTGTATCGTAACCACGATAAACCAGATAGCGAAAAGTCACTGCGTATTCATGAATATGCAAAAAACTTTGGCATCAGCTTCCCAGAAGAGAGTCCAACGCAAGCCGATTATCAGCGTTTGATTGAAGCAACTAAAGATCGCCCTGACGCTATTAGCGTGCATAGTATGTTGTTGCGTTCTATGATGCAGGCGAACTATTCCCCTGATAACATCGGACACTTTGGTTTGGCTTATGATGAATACAGCCACTTTACCTCACCGATTCGCCGCTATCCTGACTTGATGCTGCATCGTGCTATTAAAGCTAAAGTCACCAATAGCCCGCAACCTGTGATGGAGTTTTCTCTTGAAGGAGCAGGTACACAAACGTCTAATACTGAGCGCCGTGCGGAAAAAGCATCGCGATTTGTAGAATCGTGGCTCAAATGTCATTATATGAAAGATCATGTCGGTGAAGAATTCAATGGTGTAGTGACTACAGTAACCAGCTTCGGTTTATTTGTAACTTTAACCGATTTATATATTGATGGCTTGGTGCACATCTCTAATGTTGGTAATGACTTCTTTGTTTATGACGAAAAGCAGCAACAGCTTATTGGTAAAGACAAAGGTACACTATTCGGACTTGGTGATTCGGTTCGTGTTAAAGTTGCTGGCGTAAATATGGACTTGCTGCAAATTGATTTTGATTTGCAAGAAAAGTTGCAAGCGAGTCAGATGAACCAAACTCACGTCAAACAAACTGAAGCAACGCCAGCTAAGAAAAAACCGCGCCGTAGCAGTGCTAAAGGTAAAAGCAAAAAAGAGTAAAGGCAGTAAACTGACGCAATAAAAAAAGGCTAACGTTATCGTTAGCCTTTTTTTATATGAATAATCGGATTTACTTAAAACTGTGTAAATAGCAAATGGTCTGTTTTTATGCGCGCTTATTATTGTAAATAGCTATTTTGCACCATCCATTTGCGCCAATCTGTCTTTCTCCACTTGCTGTGCTTTTTCTATTTGTGTGGTTGCTTTACCTATTATAGCTTTCGGCTGTTCTGCTAATGGCTTACTATTGATATCAGTTGGGCTGCGATGAATATTAGCATCGGCTGGACTATTAATATTCATCGCAGCTGCCCTATTATTTTCATGACGGTTGCTATTAATGATATTAAAGCCTAATAGCAAAGCTATAGCTAATATTATAAGAATAATCAAAGGTCTCAAGTGCATAAATTATATCTCATATATTTAAAAAGGTCTTAGATACACACTATGCTGCACTTTTCATGCCTATTTCAATAACCCACTCTTTTTATCATCTATCTACTCTTGTAAGATATTATTCTTGTATATTGTTATTCTTGCGGACTGTCATTACTTAATAAATCAGTCTCGTTAGTATGCTCAGCAATTTCTTGTTCAACTTTTTCCATCAGTTTTCCATCAGGACGCGCATTTAAGATGTCGTCGGTGTTCTCACCATGCAAAATCTGTTTAGCACGCGCTTTTGCCTGCTCTTTATCTCTATCATCTAATGTTATTTTATTTGTATGAGATTGGCTTTTAGGTATTGAAGTATTAGGCGCTACCATAATGTCAGAAAGTCTTTGATGAGCATCAGTAGTATTCTGTAAGTTTGCCAGCACCTTTTCTAACTTATGGTTAAAACGTAACCGATAGATAGGCTCAGGTAAACTAAAGCCTGAATTTTCTAGTGCATG
Organism: Psychrobacter sp. GP33; assembly: GCF_014119005.1. Lineage (GTDB taxonomy): Bacteria > Pseudomonadota > Gammaproteobacteria > Pseudomonadales > Moraxellaceae > Psychrobacter. The sequence goes on from NZ_JACGYX010000002.1 coordinate 12,400, forward strand.
CTTGGCTTCACGAATGGCAATACTGCGGGCTTTATAAAAATCAGTTTCTAATTGATTAACCCAAATTTTAAATTCAAGAATAATATTCGAGTCGCCAACTTCTTTAATGGTGGCAATAGCTTTAGGTTTATCAAGTACAAAATCTAGAGTTCGTATTACATCAATCGCCACCTTAATCGCCGCTAATGGGTCATCATTATTGTCCACACCCAGCTCAAAGGTGAATCGACGTTCGGGATTTTTAGTGTAATTCAATATGGTACTTTTGAAGACTTCCGCGTTAGGAATACGCAGCTGATTGCCATCTAACGTCATGAGGATAGTAGCTCGCGAGGTTAGGCGTACCACAATCCCTTCTTTACCATTAATCACGATATGGTCACGCGCCCGAAACGGCTGACGAATACTCAGCATTAAAGAGGCAATATAATTTTCAATGGTGTCTTTGACCGCAAAACCGACCGCAATACCAATGACCCCTGCACCACCAAGCAATGTCCCTAAAATAGTCTCCGCACCGATTAAACTCAATGCCAATATTAAGCCGACGATAATAAAAATAACTTTACTTGTCTGCGCTAATAATTCAGCGACAAAAGGATTGGGCGTGATACGTTGCCACATTTTTTGGCGTTTAGATAACCAGCTACCAAGCCAAGCCACTATGGTAAAGATGACGATGCCTACCAGCAGTAAAGGTAAGGCTTTAATCAGCGTTCTGGCTTGGTTTTTGAGTCCTTGATACACGGTGGTGACGTTATCTTGCACATCTAAAGTGCGATTAATTCTATCTTCTACCGTGACCACATCGGTTAATCGGTTGGTTAAATTAATCGCTTGTTGCGCTTTTTTCTCGTTGGGCGTCTCACCCGTTAATGTGACCACACCTTGCGTCACACTGACATTGACGGCATGCAGCCCTTCTACTTCAGAGAAAATACCGCTGATACGTTGACGAATATCATTGTCTTTTAATAGGGTTGGGCGGGTTTCGATTTGCGCATTATTGGTGCTTTCACTAGTAATGGCTGGAGAAGTTGATGGGTCTGGAAGTGATAGGGTTGGTAAAATGCGACTTTGGATAGAGGTAGTAGAGCTAGCCGTCTCGTCGCTTGGCGCTGGTGCAGTTCCAGCTGGCGTGTCTGATGCACTATCAACTGCGTAAGTAGGAAATGTGCAGATAATAATAGTCAGGAATAGCAACTGACCCCAAACGAGCAGGAATCTGCTTTTTGATGAGCGGTCAAAATCAGCTGCCATAAGCATCCTTTATTACATACTATTTAGTCATTATTTACTGTCTAAATAATTTTGTGCCTCACCTAAATCCAATGTGCCTTCATAAATAGCGCGACCGGTAATAATACCTTCAAGACAATCGCCATAAGGCTTTAATAATTTAATATCCTGCATATCCGTCACGCCACCCGACGCAATAACCGGAATACCACCTTCGCGCGCAAGATTTACTGTTTGCTCAACATTCACACCTTGCATCATGCCATCGCGATTAATATCCGTATACACGATTGAAGAGACGCCCACATTAGCCAAACGTTTAGCAAGTTCTGTCGCTTTGGTATCTGTCACATTTGCCCAGCCGTGGGTAGCAACCATACCGTCTTTGGCATCAATACCCACTATAATATGATTAGGAAATTCACGGCAGGCTTGGGTCACAAACTCTGGGTCTTCAACCGCTTTGGTCCCAATAATAATATACGTCAAACCAGCAGTAATGTACTGCTCAATGGTATGCATGTTGCGCACGCCGCCACCCAATTGGATAGGTAACTTAGGAAAGGCTTTAGCAATGTCATTAACTACGCTTTTATGCACCGGTACCCCATCAAACGCACCGTTCAAATCGACCAGATGCAGTCGGCGTGCGCCCTCTTTTACCCATCGTGCTGCCATCGCCACAGGATCGTCAGAGAATACCGTATCATCGTCCATCCGTCCTTGTTTGAGGCGCACACATTTACCATCTTTAAGGTCAATAGCAGGAATAATTACAGGCGCAGCACACATACAGCACTCCTTATAGTAGATATAAAATTAGAATAATTGAGGGATAACATATTAAAATGAAGCAAAAATAAAGGTTAGCAATGACTGTTAAAAATATACGTTAATAGCTATTTTTTAGTAGCTGCTCATGAATAGTAGCTACTAAAAAATGATAAGTAAAACCTATCTGCTAATATTGTTGTAGTAAGCACATTTAACTCATCCTAAGCACAGGTCTATCACTTAATTTATTTGTTAGTAAAAATAAAATAGTCATTAATAAAGATAAATTTCATAATTATTGAGATAAGAGTATACCTTGATAATAACTCACTGGGGCTCTCTTTTGCAGAGTAACAAAAGCCCTATAATGATATAAAACCCATTACTAACTGGCAATTTTAGGGTGATTTAGCGTATAATCTTAGGTAAATTTGTATCTATTTCTATGCAAAAATTATTAGCATCCTGTGTTATCTCATTGTTTAACAATGATAATAAATCTACATTGTGCTAATGATAAAATATAATGGGTACAATTTTTTAAGTTTTGATAAAACGCATGATAATAAAGCATTCAGTTGCATTAAGCTGTATTTTTTCCTAAATTTTGCTGTCATCCACTTGTGTGATGATGGCGTTATGCAGGCATTTATTCGCTTATTGTAGCTACTGTCAATATTCTCATGCATCTTGGTAGCCGGGCGCACCTTTGGTAATTCGCATAAGATTTTAACGTGTTGTTAAGGAGTCTAAGGTCAGCGTTAATACTCTTAAGCAGTAATGTCTCAGCATTGTTGGTACAAAGTACTTAATCGGGGTTTGCCTTATGGTTATGGGCAAATACAGATTGGCACTTTGAGAATGACTGGTGCACATTATTGCCGATGTATCGAACAGGACGTCTGGTATCGTTCTAGACTATGGACTAAGTTTTCGCTTATGATTACCATCAAAAAAGGTTTGGATTTGCCCATTACTGGTGAACCCTCCCGCGAGATATCTGAGCACAGACCGGCACATGTTGCACTGATTGGCTATGATTATGTGGGTATGAAGCCCACTATGAATGTCAAAGAAGGCGACATTGTAGCAAAAGGTCAGCCCGTTTTTGAAGATAAAAAACGAGTGGGCGTGATCTACACTGCCCCTGCTGCTGGCAAAGTCATCGCTATTAAACGTGGCGAACGTCGTGTGTTTGAAAGTCTTGTGATTGCGGTTGACCCAAATGGTGAAGAGATAGACTTTCAACGCTATGACTCCCAGCAACTTGCTGACTTAGACTCTGAGATCGTTGAAACCCAACTGTTGGCTTCTGGTGAATGGACAGCATTTCGTACCCGTCCCTTTAGCCGCTCCCCTGATATCGGCGCGCGTCCGCATGCCATCTTTGTCACCGCGATGGATACCAATCCGTTAGCGTTTGATCCGATGCTGCTGATTAATGAGCAACTGCAAGCATTCAATGACGGCTTAGCGGTATTATCGACGTTAAGCCCAAAGACCTTTGTCTGTCATCATGGCAATGCTCAGCTGCCGCCAGTTGCAAAAACTGCGGCTAATAATATTACTGAGTATCATAGCTTTGCAGGCAAGCATCCAGCAGGTCTTGCCGGCACGCACATTCACTTCTTGCATCCTATCGCACGCGGCGTGACCGTATGGACGATTGGTTATCAAGATGTGATTGCGATTGGTAAATTATTTACCACAGGTCACTTATATACGCGCCGCTTAATCAGTCTTGCTGGTCCTGCAGTAAAAAACTCGCATCTAATAGCAACTGAACGCGGTGCTGATATCAGTGCGTTGACTAAAGGTCAGCTGGTTGATGGTGACAATCGTATAATTTCAGGTTCTGTATTATCGGGTCGTCAGCTACTGCCTAATGTCGCCTACCTTGGTCGTTTTCATGACCAAATCAGTGTGTTACCTGAAGGTCATGAGCGCCCTGCGTTCCACTTCTTGACACCCGGCTCTAATCGCTTCTCTAAATTGCCAATTTATATCTCGCAGTTCTTTGGTAAAAAGAAATATAACTTTACTACTTCAACCAATGGCTCACCAAGAGCGATGGTGCCAATCGGGGTGTATGAAGAGATTATGCCGCAAGATTATTTGCCAACGCAACTGTTGCGGGCGCTGATTATCGAAGACATTATCACCGCAGTTGATTTAGGCGCACTTGAATTGGACGAAGAAGATTTAGCCTTGTGCACCTTCGTATCTCCTGGCAAATATGAATTCGGCGATATTTTGCGTGATAACTTAACCCGCATTGAGCTGGAGGGCTAACGACGATGAAATTTTTACACAATATGTTCGATCGTATGGAGCCGTCTTTCACCAAGGGTGGCAAACATGCAAAGTATTATGCCATTTTTGAGATGTTTGACACTTTTTTGCGTCAACCAAGCTCAACCACTTATGCGTCATCGCATGTGCGTGATGGCATTGACTTAAAACGCATTATGATTACCGTGTGGATGTGTACCTTTCCAGCGATGTTTTGGGGTATGTACAACGTCGGTCATCAAGCGTTAACGGCAGTAGCGCAACTGGGTCTACAACCTGAAGGTTGGCGTACCATTATCACAGGCATGGCAGGTTATAACCCAGAGAGTATTTGGGCGTGCTTTGTTTATGGCGCGATGCAATTTTTACCCATCTACTTAGTCACCTTTGCGGTGGGTATTTTCTGTGAGATTATATTTGCGGTGGTGCGTGGTCATGAAGTCAATGAAGGCTTCTTTGTCACCTCAGTACTTTATGCGCTGATTCTGCCACCTGATATCCCATTGTGGCAAGTTGCCCTCGGTATTATTTTTGGCGTTGTCGTTGCTAAAGAAGTATTCGGCGGTACTGGTAAAAACTTCTTAAACCCCGCCCTATCGGGTCGGGCGTTCTTATACTTTGCTTATCCTGCTTATATGTCAGGTGATTCAGTATGGACAGCGGTTGATGGCTTTTCAGGTGCAACGCCGCTTGGTCTTGCCGCGCTTGGCGTGACTCCAGATAAATTTGTTGACGTGTATGGTCAAGCGATTACGTGGAGCGATGCGTTCTTTGGCAATATCCAAGGCAGTATCGGTGAAGTATCCACCCTTGCTATTTTAATGGGTGCAGCGGTTCTATTGTGGACGCGTATTGCTTCATGGCGCATTATGCTTGGCTGCGTGGTTGGTTTGGTAGCAACCTCTCTTGTTTTCAATATGGTTGGCTCTAAAGATAACTTGATGATGAGTATGCCTTTTTATTGGCATTTGGTCATCGGTGGTTTTGCCTTTGGTGCGGTGTTTATGGCAACGGATCCAGTATCAGCGGCACATACTAATAAAGGTCGCTGGGCATACGGTATTTTAATTGGCTTTATGACCGTATTGATTAGGGTAGTCAATCCGGCATTCCCAGAAGGCATCATGCTTGCCATTCTGTTTGCCAACTTATTTGCCCCATTGTTTGACTACTTTGTCACTCAAGCCAATATTAAACGCCAAACGGCACGGAGGGTTCGCCATGTCCAAGCCCAAAAGTAATCTCAAGCCTAAAAGCAACAACATGAAAACCATCATCGTCGCGTTAATGCTATGTTTGGTGTGTTCAGTATTGGTTTCGGTTGCGGCAGTCGGTCTAAAACCAACGCAAGTTAAAAATGCAAGCTTGGACCGTAATAAAAATATCTTGGTTGCCGCTGGCATGTTCGACCCGGCAACCGATACCAATGATGACGTCGCGGAGCGTTTTAAAGACTTCGATGTTGAAATCGTCGACTTGAACGCAGGCACGTATTTAGATGATGATGCATTGACCAAAGTCGGTATTCCCGACCGCATGAACTATGACGCCAGCCAAGCCGGTAAGAATAAAGCACTAAGTGAAGACTTGGGCGCAAACGATCCTGCCAGCATTGGTCGTAAGCCGAAATATGCCAAAGTGTATGTTAAAAATGATGCCAGCGGACAACCTGAAATGGTGGTATTACCGATTCAAGGCTATGGTCTTTGGGGCACCATCTATGGCTTCTTAACCATCGGCAGCGATATGAATACCATCAAAGGTATTAGCTTTTATGACCATAAAGAAACTCCAGGTCTAGGCGCCCGTATCGAAGAGCCAAAATGGCGCGCGATGTGGTCAGGTATCCATTCTTACGATGAAAATGGCGCAGTTGCCACCGGTGTGACCAAAGCGGGCAATCCGAAAGACAACTGGGTTGATGGCATTAGTGGCGCCACTCTGACCAGTCGCGGTGTGAGTAACATGATTCAGTTCTGGTTGGGTGAGCAAGGCTATAAGTCGTATCTCGATCATCTGCGCAAAGAGAATGGTCAAACGTTAGATAAAGCCGCAACAACCCCCGTAACCACTGCACACGGCAAGGAGGCATAACATGGCTGACACCAAAAGTATCTTAGTCACGCCTATTTTTGACAACAACCCGATTGGCTTGCAAATCTTAGGCATCTGTTCTGCGCTGGCGGTCACGACTAGCGTTGCCAATGCCTTGGTCATGAGTGTGGCGTTGACCTTAGTCACCGCATTCTCAAGCTTTTTTATCTCTACTATTCGTAAGCAAATTCCATCCAGTATTCGTATTATTGTACAGATGACCATTATTGCCTCATTGGTAATCGTCGTCGACCAGATATTAAAAGCGGTCGCTTATGATGTCAGTAAAGGTTTGTCAGTCTTCGTTGGTTTGATTATCACCAACTGTATCGTTATGGGTCGTGCTGAAGCGTTTGCGATGAGCAATCCGCCCGTACCGAGCTTTTTAGATGGTATTGGTAATGGTTTGGGCTACTCTGCTGTCTTATTATTTGTGGCAACCATTCGTGAAATATTTGGTTCAGGCAGCTGGTTCGGTATTCAACTGCTACAACCAGCAACAGATGGCGGCTGGTATATTCCAAACGGTTTACTATTATTACCACCATCAGCGTTCTTTATTATTGCGATGTTTATCGTCATCATTCGTATCTGGAAACCTGAACAGGTGGAAGATGCTGAATTTGTAATGAAGCCGCAATCTAAAGGTATGGCACACGGAGGCGGTCACTAATGGGACATTATGTTAGTTTATTTATAACCTCAGTCTTTATTGAGAATATGGCGCTTGCCTACTTTCTAGGTATGTGTACTTTTCTTGCGGTATCAAAAAAGGTATCAACAGCTATCGGTCTTGGGGTTGCTGTGGTATTTGTCATGGCGCTTACTGTTCCACTAAACAATCTATTGTTCCAGTTTATCTTAAAAGATGGCGCACTGGCTTGGGCGGGTTTTCCCGATGTGGATTTAAGCTTCTTGGGTTTCCTCAGTTATATCGGTCTGATTGCTGCTGTGGTACAAATTTTAGAGATGTTCTTAGATAAATTTGTGCCCAGTTTATATAACGCGCTTGGGATTTTTCTACCCTTGATTACGGTTAACTGCGCCATTATGGGCGGTGTACTTTTCATGGTTGAGCGTGATTATAACTTCGGTGAGTCGGTCGTTTATGGCTTGGGCGCTGGTTTTGGTTGGGCGATTGCTATTACTGCGTTGGCGGGTATCCGTGAAAAGCTAAAGTATTCAGACGTGCCTGCACCGCTACGTGGTTTGGGTATTACCTTTATTACGGTTGGTCTGATGTCATTGGGCTTTATGTCATTTGGCGGCATGTCCATTTAAGCGATTGGCTATTTAAAGGCTGTTGCTTACTCATTCAGCTATTTGACCTATTTAATTCATTTATTCGGTAGGGTTAGGCAGCACGATTATAGTGACCTAGCCCCTACCCCATAGATTAAGGATACCTACCATGGATTATGCTACGACGATTGGTGGCGTTGCTATGTTTACCTTGATCATCATGAGCTTTGTTGCCGTTATTTTGATGGCACGCTCAAGACTGGTCAGTTCAGGCGATGTGACCATTCATATCAATGATAATCCCGATAACGATGTGGTGACGCCTGCAGGCGGCAAGCTACTGCAAACCCTTGCCAGTGAAGGTATATTTTTATCTTCAGCATGTGGTGGCGGTGGTACGTGCGCGCAGTGCCGATGCCGAGTGATAGAAGGTGGCGGCTCTATTTTAGCCACCGAAACCGGCTACTTTACTCAAGGTGAGATTCGCAATCATATGCGCCTTGCCTGTCAGGTAGCGGTTAAGCAAGACATGAAAATTGAGATTGATCCTGAGTTTTTTGATGTACAAAAATGGGAATGTGAAGTTATCTCTAATGATAACGTTGCTACCTTTATTAAAGAATTGGTACTCAAAATTCCAGAAGGTGAAGAGGTTAATTTCCGTGCCGGTGGTTATGTACAGTTAGAAGCGCCACCGCATGAAGTGCATTATAAAGACTTTGTGATTGATGAAGAATACCGTGAAGATTGGGATAAGTTTGGCATTTTTAAATATGTGTCAAAAGTAGATGAGCCGGTAATTCGCGCTTATTCAATGGCAAATTATCCAGACGAGAAAGGCTTAATTAAGTTTAATATTCGTATTGCCAGCCCACCGCCACGTGGACCTGATGGCATCCCACCGGGCAAAATGTCCTCTTGGGTATTTAGCCTAGTTCCTGGTGATAAAGTTACCGTTGCTGGTCCTTATGGTGAATTCTTCGCGAAGAAAACCGAAGCTGAAATGATATTCGTTGGTGGCGGTGCTGGTATGGCACCGATGCGCTCACATATTTTTGATCAGCTTAAACGTCTGAATTCTGATCGTAAAATCAGTTTTTGGTATGGTGCGCGCTCTATTCGCGAGATGTTCTATGTTGAAGATTATGATCAGCTAGAAGCCGACTTTGCTAATTTCCAGTGGCACGTGGCATTATCTGACCCAACGCCTGAGGATAATTGGACAGGTTACACGGGATTTATCCATAACGTGTTGTTAGAAGAATATCTAAAAGGTCATCCAAATCCAGAAGACTGTGAATACTACATGTGTGGGCCACCGATGATGAACGCGGCGGTAATCGGCATGCTGCATAGTTTAGGTGTGGAAGATGAAAATATCATGCTTGATGACTTTGGTGGTTAAGAACCTCTGCGTATTTGTCCTTTGACGGTCATTACCGACTGTATAAAAAGAGCGTCAACTGTGACGCTCTTTTTTTCATCTATTTTTTACTCGGGGATACTCACGATGACAGCAATAAAAAATCAAACTTATGGCGTCACAGCCACTATAACCACTAACGCTCGTCCGTTTAAAAACCTTAATAGTTCGCTAAAAATACTGACGCTTGCCACCGTTAGCGTATCTATATTAACCGCTTGCCAACAGCCGCCAGATTATAATTACCTGACGGGCGAGACCATGGGTACCAGTTACCATATCAGCTATCAGTTGCCTAAAGGCGCGGATGAAGCGGCTATTCAAGCGGCAGTCGATGCACGCTTAAAAGAAATTAATGACAGTATGTCGACTTATCAAGAGACCTCAACCATCTCTACCTTTAATCGCCTGGCAAAAGACACACCATTTACTATTGATGCCGACTTTAGCCATGTATTAGAAGTTTCAAGACAAGTCTATGAGCAATCAGGCGGCGCGTTTGATCCAACCGTCTTGCCACTCATCGAAACATGGGGATTTGGCAGTACCATGACTGTTGAGCGTTTGCAAAGCCCGCCAAGTGCCGTTGAGATTGCTCAAGCGCGTGCCTTAGTAGACTTTGATAGCATCATCCATAACAACACGACTATTCAAAAAACTAAAGACGGTATTGCTTTAGATTTTTCAGCAGTGGCAAAAGGTTATGGCGTCGATGTGATTGCGGATGTGCTCAAAAACAAATACCAGATTCGCAATTATATGGTAGAAATTGGCGGTGAAGTGTCTACCTCAGGCGTGAGTGGTCAGCAACAACCGTGGCAAATTGCTATTGATGCACCTATTGAAGGCAGTACGGTCAGTGAGCGACAAACCATCGCCGCCATTCGCCAACCAATGAACAGTAGCAAGATAAATAATGGTGACCAAATGCATTTAGCCACGTCAGGTAATTATCGCAATTCGGTTATCTTTGCTGGCAAGCGCTATAGCCATACTATTGACCCGACCACAGGCGAACCTATCGTCGGTGGTGCGCCTTCGGTTACTGTCGCTGCTGACTCCGTCGCATTAGCGGATGCGTGGGCAACGGCATTGACCGCCATGCCGTATGCTAAAGCGTTAGCTACTGCCAAAACGCACAATATCGCGGCACTATTTGTCATATTGGCTGATGATAGCAAGTCAGGCGCTGCTGCCGATAAGCTGGAGGATTGGCAAGTAGTAGAAACCCCCGCCATGCAACAATTGCGCGCTGATAAAAAGCGTTAATTCGTTAAGAAAAATCATTAGAATATCAACGCATTACCATGATCACCTCCGCTATAGATAAACGGGCGTGGTCGATTTTTGCTATAATAAAAGTCAGTCAAAGGTTGTCGCGATTGTCGTTATGAGTATTTTTATGATTGTTGTTACGACTGTCGTCACCGTTGACCCCATTTTTAAACGCGAGGTTCCCTTATGTTCAGTCAATTGCTTCCGATATTTGCCATTACCTTTAGCGTGTTTTTGCTGTTTTTTATCTTTATGGGTCTTGGTTATATGGTCAAAAAACAACCCCTCAAAGGCTCGTGTGGCGGTGTTGCCAATTTGATGGGCGACGAGAAATGCTCATTTTGTGGTGATGATCCTAATAAATGTGACTCGGTGATTGCTGAGCAGCAAGAAAATGCCTTTAAAGCCGCCGAGCTTGGCAAATCCGCATTATAGCTAAACGCTAACGCAGTTTGTATATCAAATAATAGCCTTAGCAAATGAGACCTTCGCGCTAGTTACCATACGCTGGTAGTAATGTGCTAGTATCTGCTTTTATAATAGTGTTAAGTATAAATCAAGATACTTGACGCTATTTTTTATAGCGTTTTGCATGTCCTTTATTAGGACACTGTAACTCTCTATTTTTATTCTAATTAATAAGATTATCCTGCATTTTTTGCTGATATATGGCAACCTGCCAGCAGTTAGCTCACAATAAATGCTCTGTAATCACTCTATCATACTTGCATTCTGCAACATATTTTCTCTTGCTGACTTTACTGTCAGTTACCTTTTTGGTGTATTTTTTTCGGTGTTATTTTATAAGTGGCGGGCAACCGGTACTTTTTAATGACGTGTCCTTTTTCTTATTCTAATAGTCGTGCTGCTATGTCTACCCCCTCTAATTTGCAATCTGAGCCACGCTCGGATAAACGTAAGCTTATTAATACTCCTTCTTGCAAATTTACTTTTTGGTTGGTTCTTTGTGCCATGATTTTGCTGGCCACAAATATGCGTGCGCCAATTGTGGCGCTGGGTTCTATTGCGCCGGTGGTACAAGATGCGCTCAATATTACGCAAACGCAAATCGGCTGGTTGGGTGCCATACCGATGCTGACCTTTGCAGTGGGCGCGCTTATCTCACCAAGCATTGGCAAGCGTTTTGGTATTGAAAATACCTTGATTGTGATGATTGTCCTGCTGACGATGGGTATGATTATCCGTGCAGTCATACCAACGTGGACGGGGTTTTTAACTGGTACCATTATCTTGACCCTCGCCATTGGTTTTGCCAATACACTGGCGGCACCGGTCATTAAGATGCGTACGCCTAAGAATATTCCACTGGTTACAGGTCTGTTTAGTTTGACTATGACCGTGACGGCAGGAATAGTCGCAGGCGTGGTGCTACCGCTCTCTGAAAAAGTTGGCTGGCAATGGTCGCTTGGTGGCTGGTCGATTTTAGGCTTTTTAGCCGTTGCTATTTGGGTGTTTTTGCGCATGCGCTTGGGGTCATCCGCGGATACCCAAGGCGTTCTACCGACGGGCACGTCCGATATCTCCATGTGGCGCACCGGTTTAGGGTGGCAAATAGGAATATTTTTGGGTCTACAATCACTGCTTTATTATACGGTGGCTAGTTTTTTACCGTCTATCTTAGTCAGCAAAGGCATGAGTGCCGTCAGTGCAGGACAGATGGGTTCGGTGTTTCAGTTCATGGCACCAGTCGCGATTTTAAGTCTAACGTGGCTGATTAATCGTGGCCGCCCTATCCAAGCGCTTGCCGTGTTTGCCGCGACGTTAAACGTCATCGGCATTGTTGGTCTAAGCTATGCATCTACTGACTTAGCATGGCTATGGGCTGGGTTGATGGGTGCAGGATGTTCGGCTATTTTTACGTTAAGTATGATGCTGTTTTCGATGCGCACTTATACCACCAATCAAGCGAGCGAGCTGTCCGGTATGGCGCAGTTTGTGGGCTATATCATCGCCTTTTTTGGTCCGCTTGGTACCGGTTGGCTACATGAGGCGACCGATAACTGGGATTTACCTTTATTGTTAATGCTCATTTTTATGATTATTAACGTCGGTATTGCATGGCTTGTCAGTCGTCCCATTATGGTTGATGGCAAAAAAGCTTAAGAATGATAGTAGTCATAAATTAAAATCTTTAATAAGATAGTTATTCAAAAAATAGGCAGGTTCAGTATTCACAATTAAACACTGTTGAATACTTAACCTGCCTTTTTATTTGCTACACTAAAAGGCAGACATTGGAGTAACAGGGTGATGAGACAGACTATGAAAAAGATATTTTTAGCGTTAAATAAACAGCCGTCAGCATATCCGTATCGCTCAGTATCTTTGAGCGTTGCTATATTGGCAGCACTGATAACCCTTAGCGGCTGTCAGCAGAAACCAGAGCCTGTGACCACCCCTGATGAACCTGTTATCCCTTCGCAAATACAAAATGAGACCACAAACAATACATCTATACAAAACGGGCAGCAAGCCAATGAGCAATCACTAACGATATTAGCATTAGGCGATTCTTTAACCGAAGGCTTGGGCGTGGCAAATGATGCCAATTATCCTGCACAATTAGAAGCGCGACTACAGGAGCTTGGCTATAAAAACGTTCAGGTTATTAACTCAGGACTCAGTGGTGAGACCAGTACTGGTCTGGTCAATCGCTTGGACTGGGTCGCGCAGACCAAACCTGATGTTACGATTTTAACCATTGGTGCTAATGACGCTATTCGCGGTATTGATGTTGCGACCGTTGAAGATAATATTCGCAAAGCTGTTAAGCAACTACAAGATAATGACAGTGATGTCATTTTAGGCGGTATGCAGATTTATGACAATCTTGGTTCTGAGTATGTGCAATCGTTTGCCGCGATGTATCCTCGTATTGCCAAAGATATGAATGTGCCGCTTATTCCATTCTTTTTAGCAGGCGTGGGCGGAGACCCGAAGCTAAACCAAGCAGATGCGATTCATCCCACCAAAGAGGGTTATACCATTATTGTGAATGATAATATTCTGCCAATACTAAAACCTAAGCTTGAGCAAATACGTGCCCACGATATCAAAGTTACCAACGTGCCAGCGCCAACAAAAATAAAATCAGCTGAGACCACACAATGACATTATTACCAGAGTCACAGTCAATCATTAAACAAGATGCACTTCTCACTGGCACAGAGTTGAATAAAACGGTGCATGTCGGTGAGCAGACGCTATCTATTATTAAAGACGTTAATATTCACGTCAATGCAGGCGAGTTCGTGGTCATTATGGGTAAGTCAGGCTCCGGTAAATCCACCTTACTAGGTTTATTAGCGGCGCTAGATTATCCTGATAGTGGGTCAGTTGAATTGTCTGGTCAAGTATTGAGCAATCTTGATGAAGATGCACTGGCGGTCATTCGGCAGCGCGATATGGGCTTTGTGTTTCAATCTTTTCATTTACTACCTACCTTAACCGTTGCTGAAAATATTGCATTCCCACTTGATATTGCACGGCGTCCAAATAAAGCACGGGTGGACACCTTAATTGATGCCGTTGGGCTTGGGCATCGACGCAACAGTTTACCCAATCAATTATCAGGCGGTGAGCAGCAGCGTACTGCCGTGGCGCGGGCATTGGTATCGCAGCCCAAGATTGTGTTTGCCGATGAGCCTACGGGCAATTTGGATGAGCAAAATGCCGCACAAGTGATGCAACTGTTATTGGATTTAAGACAACAAGTGGGTTCTGCTTTAGTGGTCGTAACGCATGACCCTGCCCTTGCTGCCATGGCAGACCGAGTGATTACCATGCACGACGGTCGGGTTGTGGCATCATGACGCATCCGCAGCACGACAAAGTAAAAGCTGACACGGCTAAGAACATGGCTCGAGAAACAGATTATGCTAGTGGTATGCTCCGCCAATTATTTGGGCGCACATTAGGCACGCAGTCGCTGAGCCGCGCATGGTGGCGACGATGGGTATATCCCATATTATTCTTATTGACCTTAACGTTGTCATTGGCAACATATCTGACCCTTGATTCGATTCAACAATCGGTCGATAGCTATATCGAGGACAATCAGCGGGCGCTGGTTGGTGGCGACTTAATATTGAACAGTAAGCAGGACTGGCCAGCGGATGTTTTACAGCAAGTACAAACGCTAAAAGACACGCAAACGGTATACGATTATCAGTTTAGCGCGATGGTGGTGACGGCAAAGCAAACGCTACTGGCACAAGTCAAAGGCGTGTCTCCTGCTTATCCGTTATATGGCGAAGCGGAACTCGCATCTGGTAAACCTTTATGGCAACAATTAACCAAAGATAGTGTAGTAGTTGCGCCTGAAGTGCTCAACGGCTTAGAGGCTAAAGTGGGCGAACGTATCAGTATTGGTGAGGGACAATTTACCATTGCCGATGTGCTGACTAAAGAGCCGGATCGTCCGTTGACTGCTTTTGGTTTTGGCGGGCGCGTACTTATGACCCAAGATGCGCTTGCGACAACCAATCTTGTGGGTCAGCGTAGTCGGGTTAACTATCGTATTGAGCTGGCGGGTACGCCGGAGGTGATGGCAAGCCAGCGCGAGCAGTTGACCGAAATTTTAATCAATTATCCTGATATTGAACTCTCCGATGCTGAAACCGCAGATACCGCTGTGTCACGTATCTCTGATAATGTGTTGATGTTCTTAAAGCTGTTGGTCATTGCTGTATTGCTATTATCAGCGGTCGCCATGTACGGCGTGATTACCGCTTTTGTCACCAAACAACAAGCCAGCAATGCCATTCGTATGGCATTAGGCGAACCGCTTGGGGCGATTAAAGGCAGTTATTATCGCTTATTTATCAGCACTGCTATCCTTGCCTGTGTTGCGGCAACCGTGCTCAGTATTGGTTTTTTAAAGCTTAGCCAGCCTTATTTGACCGCTATCTTGCCTGCGGATATTGGGCTTGCTATCGAGCCGTTAAGCATTATCAAAACCACGGTGCTGGCATTAGTATTAACGTTATTAATCACCCAACGTGGACTCAGCCCACTCAGTACGACCAAGCCCGCAACCTTACTGAATCAGGGCAACAGTCAACAATCACAAGGGCAATCTTGGTATCAGCGCGTGCCGCTATTATGGTATTTGATGGTGATTACTGGGTTATATGGCTTTTTTACTTATGAAGTAGGCTCATGGAAACTGGCAGCACAATTATTAATAGGCTTAGTGATATTTATAGCCCTATTTTGGGCGCTGGCACGTGGCTGGCTTTGGTTGCTGGCTCGTGTTGCCACTTATACAAAAATAGGCTGGATGCAACGTATCGCCATTCATAATTTGGCACGTAAAGGCAATCAATCCGCGCTGTTTTTTGTCACCTTGTCGCTATCAGTCGCGGTACTGACCCTTATCAGCATTATCAATCACAGTATTAATGAGCAATTTATTAATGCGTATCCTGAAGATGCGCCCAATATATTCCTGCTCGATATCCAAAGTGATCAGCATAAGGCGATTGATACCATCATTGGTGCACCTGTCAGCTACTATCCAGTGATTCGCGCGCGTGTTGTGACCGCAAATGATGTCGCTGCAAAGGATATCCAACCGGCTGAAGGCTTTGATGATCCAACTCGCGTTTTTAATTTAAGTTATGCGGATAAGGTGATGGAGACAGAATTTATTACCGATGCCGTGCAAAAAAACAAGCTGTATGCACCTATTACCAATCAATCTTTCCAAAATCAACAAAACTTAGCATCTGATCTAAAAATTGCGCCAATGTCGATATTAGATACTGCCGCAGGCATGCTCAATGTGGGCATAGGCGATCAGGTGCGTTTTAATATTCAAGGTATTGAGATTGTCGGGCAAATTACCAGTATCCGCTCGCGTTTTGAGAAAGGTCCGAGTCCCTACTTTTACTTCCTCTTTGAGCCGTCGGTGTTATCCGCTGCGCCGCAAATCCAATTTGCCACTGCCCACGTGCCAGCCGAAAGTATTCCACAGCTTCAAGGTACTTTAGTAAGACGCTTTCCTGCAGTCACGACCATTGATGGCAACGTGATTGCCAAGCAAGTCCAAGATTTGGTCAGCCAAATGAGCCGC
This sequence comes from Psychrobacter sp. GP33, assembly GCF_014119005.1. Lineage (GTDB taxonomy): Bacteria > Pseudomonadota > Gammaproteobacteria > Pseudomonadales > Moraxellaceae > Psychrobacter. Next base: position 28,836 of record NZ_JACGYX010000002.1, read on the forward strand.
TTAGTTTATATATTTACCTTGTTGGCATTATTGACCGGCATCATGGTATTAATCAGCTCGCTATTATCCACGTCGCAAGACCGTATGCAAGAAAGTGCCTCGTTCCGACTATTAGGAATGCAAAAGCGCGATTTATATGTACTCAATATGCTAGAGCTTGGTCTATTAGGTATCAGTGCAGCAGGGTTTGCCGTGGTAGTGGCGAGTGTCGGCGCATGGGTCGCCATTACCTACTGGTTTGATTTACAATTTAGTATGCCGTGGTTTAATTTGTTATTTAGTGGCGCTGCGTTAGTTGGCTTACTGTTAGCGATTGCCATTATTTATGTGCGCTTGGTGATTGGGCGTGGGATTATGGAACGGGTGCGGGCGATGCTTTAGAGGTTGTAGCTGATCCTGCTTTTGCAGCTATCTTGGCTAGCACAGGGGCAGTCGCTAAGTTGAAAGTCGTTCCTGACTCAGCGATAACGCCTCTAACCAAAAGCCTATAATGCCGTGCTATGCCAAATATATTCACTTCAATTAGGGCTAAACCGCTCACCTAAATCACATCTATAGTATTAATTAAAGTAATTATCTAAACTAGATTTACAATAGTGTTAAAACTATCAGTACTTGATAAAGGTATCTTTGATTCTTAAATTCATGACTCAAATGAGAATGAATTATAATAATAGCAATACCTATTACTACATCTATTCTTTCAATCTTTCTATTAAAAGTTCATGAGTATCTATCATTTCTTTAATTTCGGATGCATCAGGAGACAAATTATCTTTAAGAATATTTATGACCTGTTTACAATGAATTAGAGCTTTTTTAAATTCTCCCATCATAATGTAGCCTTTTGTTAAATTAGATAAACTGCCAGCACATTCTAAATGCCCTTCAATTAAGTGATATTCTCTAATATCAAGAGCTTGGCTAAATAGTTTTATCGCCTCTCTATATTTCTCGTTATCTAAATAGATAAGTCCTAAATGAGTAATAATATTAGCGTAATAAAGGGGGTCTTTATCTTCATTACTTAATTGCATAAAAACACTTTTTGCTTTTTCTAAATATAACACTGCTGTTGTATGAGCCTTCTTTTCAGTATAAAATCCACCTAGATTATTTAGTATAACTAGATAGCTTTTCTTATCAATCTCTTCGTACTTCTTTCTAATACTCAGAACCTTCAAATACAATTTTTCTGCTTCTTCCATATTTTCTAATTGTTTATTACCATATGCTAAACTATTAAGCACTGATGCATAAGCATCTTCAAAAGCATAACCTTTGTCAATTTTTTTTTCACTTATTCCTATAATAGGTTCAAGAATTGAAACTGCTGAAATAAAATCATGCGTAATAAGCTTAATATTCGCTAAATTAGCTAGGGTATTTATATAGTTCATATTCGAATTGCTCAAATATTTTTCAATATGGCTCATACTCTTTTTTAAAGTGTTTTCAGCTATGGTATAAAACCCCTGTTTTTGACAAAATATTATAAATTCATTCATTTTTCTAGTGAATATCTCAAGAGTTTTGGGTTCTTCAGTTAAGCAAACGCTGGAAGCGAAATAAGATGCCAATGCAGGTAGACATGCATTGATTAACTGCTCTTTTCTCTGCTGTTTAGTTAACTTTAAACCATTTTTATAAACATCAAACTTACCATAGTAAAATTTCAACCTAACTATAATAGAGTATAGAAAATCAGTTCGCTTATCACTCAAATATGTATTGATAAACTCACTATGTATAGCATGACTGACAACTTCATGTAGCTTATAAAACTGAATATTTGGCTTATTAGGTGTCTCACTAATTAAAACTGATTTTTGTAACCAGCCACTATTTAGCAAACTTACTAGTATACTTTTATCAGGAACAAAATCCTGTCCTAGCCATTCAGCAATTATGTCGAAGGTAACTTCTTGACTTTCCATAAGAGATAAATAGTATAAGATTTCTTTTTGTTCGACTGTGAGTCCAAATAGCGAAAAAAGTTTACCTAAAGCATTATCTACGCTATCTCTACTAAATTTCGAGTGATATTCATAAGGAACCTTAGTGTCAATATGAAATTGATGTTTTTTTAATAACTCTAACAATTCATATGGATTACAATTCTTCCAATAAGCAGTTTTTCCTAAAAGCTGTATAGTCAAAGTGTGTCTTCCAGCTAGCTTAATGATCTCTTTTATATTATTGACAGACTCTGTCTCTTGTTCTTTGGCTGTTTCACTATGCTTTAAAAATAAATCGACACAATATTCAATTGGAAGTAAGTCAATATGAAATTTTTCGAACCTTTCATAATCCTGACTACGTGAGGTGGCGATTATATAGCATGGTAAAGTCTTAAAACCACGTAATTGATTAGCAGATTTATTTAAGGAGTCTTCCTGCCAAGGTAAGTTGTCTAATATTAATAATAGTCCAGTGATCTTATTAAGTGCTTGAATAATCTCGTCTAGTTTATTAGAAATGCTATCTTCTGGTAATCTACTAAGCTCAAGTTGCTCAAGTACACTATGATTAGTGAGAAACCCTGTTTCCACATCAATGCTACAATCAATATGAACAATACTATTAAATTCAAAGTATGAGTCTTTATTCCACGTATGTACGCAATAACTTACTAATTCAGTTTTTCCTATACCACCCATACCGTATAGCAGTATATGACGCTGCCCATTCTGCATAGATTCTGTAATAGCTACCAACTCTGCTTCACGACCTAAAAAACTAGGTTCTACTATTGGTGGTAGCTTTATAACTTTTTTGTCTCATCATTACCACCATGGTTATGAATAGTACGATTATCTTCAACATAGCTGTGAGTATCTATCTTTCTGCTATTATTATTTAAAGTATCACCACTACCCGTATTGACAGAGTTATTATCGCCATCCATTTGTATATGGTTGTCAGTTACTTGATTAAGAGTTTGGAAGAAATTCTGGAAACTTTGGTTTCCTTTTAGCTCTTCTATAAAGTCTTCTTTATCTAATCCATCAGCCTTTGATTTCCAACTTTCATTTTCCACGATATGCATAAGTGCTTTAGCTTGTAGCTCAGTTAAGACAATATTTTTCTTAGTAAAGTATTTCATCAATCCATAAAAAGAAGGCTTTATTTCAGTTATCAAAAAGGCATATAAAAAGTTAGATATCAGATTTAACGTTATTGTTTCAGGTATCATTTTAATTCCTTAAGTTAGCAAATATTTTCATTTAAAAAAAGCAATATTGTGCGAATACTATTTTTTATAATCGCACAAATTTATATATTTTAAAATGACTTTCCAAGTGTGACTAGGGCGTGTCCTCATTTTAAAAATGGTAATAAAAATGAGATAGATTTTTGCCAATCGATGAATATTTTGCAGGTAATATGAACATGTTGTCTATAAATTTTCGAAAAGTGGCGAGAATATAGCCATTTTTTATTCATTTAAAAGGTTTTGTTCAGATTGAGAACACTCCTTAACGCTTTCGCTCACCTCATCGCCCGCATTTGCTATAATAGCGCCACTTTATCAAATAAATAAACTTACGGTAACGCTATGAATTTCTCAAAATTTGGGCAAAAATTTACTCAGCCAACCGGCATCTCGCAGCTGATGGATGATCTTGGTGATGCATTAAAAAGTGACCAGCCGATTAATATGCTGGGCGGTGGCAATCCTGCTCGTATTGATGCCGTTAATGAGGTTTTTTTAGAGACGTATCGAGCATTAGGTAACGATGATGCTAATAGCACTAATGAGCTGAGTAGTACTGCCCTAACTAGCATCGGTAACTATTCCAATCCGCAAGGCGATGCCGCTTTTATTGACTCATTAGTTGGTTTTTTTAACCGCCATTATGATTGGAATTTAAGCGCTGATAATATCGCGTTGACTAATGGCTCACAAAACGCCTTTTTCTATTTATTTAATCTATTTGGTGGCGCATTTAACGATGCGAGTGCCAATAACGATAGCCAAACGGTAGACAAGTCTATCTTGTTGCCCTTAGCACCTGAATATATTGGCTATAGTGATGTGCATGTCGAAGGTCAACATTTTGCTGCCGTCTTACCGCATATTGATACGGTTACCCACAATGGTGAAGAAGGCTTTTTTAAATATCGTGTTGATTTTGAAGCGTTAGAAAGTCTGCCTGCGCTTATTGAAGGTCGTATTGGCGCGATTTGCTGCTCACGCCCGACCAATCCTACTGGCAACGTGCTGACCGATGAAGAAATGAGTCGTTTGTCTGATATCACCAAGCGCTATGATGTGCCGCTGATTATTGATAATGCTTATGGCATGCCGTTCCCCAATATCATTTATTCTGACGCGCATTTAACGTGGGATGACAATACGATTCTGTGCTTTAGCTTGTCTAAAATTGGCTTGCCGGGCGTGCGTACGGGTATCATCGTTGCAGCGCCTGAAGTGATTGCTGCAGTGAGCGCACTAAATGCGGTGGTGAACTTATCACCTACGCGCTTTGGTGCCGCGATTGCCACACCATTGGTCAATGACGACCGCATCAAGCAGTTGTCTGACAATGAGATTAAACCATTTTATCAGCAGCAAGCCACCACTGCGGTACGCCTGCTAAAAGAGGCGATGGGCGATTATCCCATGATGATTCATAAGCCTGAAGGCGCTATTTTTCTTTGGCTATGGTTTAAAGATTTACCGATTACCACCGACGAGCTGTATGAGATTTTAAAGAAAAAAGGCACGCTGATTGTACCGAGCCAACACTTCTTTCCCGGTGTCGATGTGACCCAGTATCCGCACGCGCATGAATGTATTCGTATGAGTATTGCCGCTGATGAGCAAACGCTGATTGATGGCATTCAGGTGATTGGCGATGTGGTACGCGCACTTTATGATGGGAAATAACTGATTGATTGCTTAATCCACTTCATTGCCAATAACGAGTGAAGTGGGTTAATAGCTTATTTTCATCGCTTACTTTAGTAGTCCTGTCGGCTTATTCACAGGCTGAAAAATATTTGTCCATTTGGTTAATGCATAAAGCGTATACGGCCAAAAGCAGGTATTGAGCAAATCATGAATACTGTTGCCGCGTTCCAAGCTATTTAGACCGAAAACTCCCAGCTCGCTAATCGTATGGCGATTGTCCAGATATTCGCCCAATAAGGCAAAGCCAGTCACTATGATTAATGCCATAACAGCGCGGATGCTATAATTTCTAAAAATAGGGCGAAATAGAAGCAAACTGAACAAATAAATACTGATGCCAAAATAAATATGTAGGGCATCTTTTTCAAGTCCAGTAATACCCATAATACCAACTTTAAAATTTTGAAAATCCACTGGTTTCTTCCAAATATAAAAGTGCGTGATAGTGCTAGCATTAAGAATAGAAAGGGTGAGCCCTGCTTGCGCAAACCCACCCTATTTTTTAATTCACTGTGTTAAACCACATTGCTAACCTTCTTATCTAAACTTGCTTATCTAAACTTTCCAATCTACAAAATTCTTTAACAACTGCAAACCTGCGGTATGGCTTTTTTCAGGGTGAAACTGAGTGGCAAAGAGATTATCTTGCAAGATACTGGCGCAAAATGGCTGACCATAATCACAAACTGCAGCGACTTGCGTCTTATCAACTGGCTCACAGTAGTAGCTGTGTACAAAATAAAAGTGCGCATTGTCCTCAATACCTTGCCATAGTGGATGGCTAAAATCCATCTCACTAATGGTATTCCAGCCCATATGCGGCACTTTAATCGTAGCGCCTTGCTCATCTGTCCACGCCGGATTAAAGGCGGGTACTGAGCCTTCTAAAACGCCGAGACAAGGTGTGCCACCATTTTCAGCAGACTGCTCAAACAATGCCTGCATACCAACACAGATAGCCATCACTGGCTTATTAAAGATGGCATGACGGATAACCTCATCAATGCCAGATTCCTGCATGCCAGCGATACAATCACGCATCGCCCCAACACCGGGGAAAAAAATCTTATCCGCTGCCGCCACGACTTTGGGGTCGTTAGTAATAGACACTTCTGCACCAACTGCTGACAGTGCCTTACTGGCTGAATGCAAGTTACCCATACCATAATCTAATAATGCAATTTTAGTCGCACGACTCATCTAAAACGCCTCTTTGGTCGATGGCAAGGTATTTAGCGCACGCTCATCATATTCGCAAGCCATACGTAGGGCGCGGGCAAAGGCTTTAAAGGTCGATTCGATTTGGTGATGGCTATTTTTGCCCTTTAAATTGTCCAAATGCACCGTCATCCACGAATGATTCACAAAACCGTAGAAAAACTCACTAAACAAATCCACATCAAACGTGCCCACATGCGAACGGGTAAATGGAATCTCCATATGTAAGCCTGGACGACCAGACAAATCAACCACCGCGCGCGTCAACGCCTCATCGAGTGGTGCATAAAAATGTCCATAACGACGAATGCCTTTTTTATCACCGAGCGCCTTAGCAAACGCTTGACCCAAGGTAATACCCGTATCTTCCACACTATGGTGATCATCAATAAAGGTATCGCCTGTACATTTAATTTCTAAGTCAAACAGACCGTGACGCTTAATTTGATCAATCATATGATCTAAAAACGGTACGCCGGTATCGACAGTACCTTGTCCTGTACCATCTAGATTTACCGTACAAGTCACTTGAGTCTCAGCCGTATTACGCGTCACCGTTGCTATGCGTTCTGGGCGACCGTGTAAATTATTATTTGATGAAGTCAGTGTTGTTTGTTTATCAATTTGGTCTTGAGATTGTCCAGTAGTATTGGCTGTCATGGCTATCCTATATAAGTATAAAAGCAATCCATTAAATAGGGCTGTCAATCAGCCCATCGTGTTCTCCATGCGAGAACCATAAAACATTAATAAGTAGTAATATAAATTAGTGAGTAAGAAATAGAGTTAATAAGAATTAATAGTAATTAAATATCGATTATCAACGAGCTACAGCCCACCTTCTCCTAGCGTAAAACGGTAGGATAAAGGCAGACTAAATGTGAGTAATCCTTATCATAGCAAACCCGCGGAAGGACTGCCATGACCAAGATGCAAACCATGCGTAAATGGGCACTATTCTGCTAAAATAGCGTATCCAGTTTTATCAATCCTTACCTTATGCTGATGATACGCTGTTATCGACCACTTTATAGGAACTGACTATGCCACTAGAAGCCATTGCTATCAATAATTTAGATGCACCACTCATTCAAAAGCCTACCCGCGAGCATGAATTAGCTGAGCGTCTGCAAGCCTTGTATGATGCTGATGACAGTCAGCCGGATGGGACAGAAGTATTACAAATCATTGCGCAAGGGTTTAAACGTGGACAGTGGCTATATGTGGGTATGTTTAACGATAAGCCTATCGCTGCGGTCGCCTGTTTTGATGATGAGCAAACCGATACCAAACGCTTGCAGTATCTCACCGTACATTCAGAGAATCGCAATCGCGGTATTGAAGCCAAATTTATTAAGCAAGTTTATGATATCGAAGTTAGAAAAGGCGTGCGTCAATTTGCACCGGTTGATAGTGACATTCATCGTATCATGACGGATTATGGGCTGCTACAAGTTAAAGCGTAATCTATGAGCAACACCGTTTAATTCAAACATATCAGGGTAAAAATGTGGCTTCATAGGCTTTTTTTGATTTATTTTAATAAATAATGCCAAAACATCTTGACAGCAACGCGGATATTTAGTTTAATAGCGCCTCAACGACATGGCTCGATAGCTCAGTCGGTAGAGCAACGGATTGAAAATCCGTGTGTCGGCAGTTCGAACCTGCCTCGAGCCACCATTCGTTACTCTTATTTTGCTTTTAAATAAGCAGTTAAAAAAAGCCTCAAGCATTTATGTTTGGGGCTTTTTTTATGCCTGCAATAATGGCTAACTTCTATTAGTCCTCACTTTCTAATGTCTACTTTCACTGATTGATAACATATCTGTGCTACCTTTAAATAGTGTCGGCTCTTTATACTAAGGCTAACTATGGACAGCCGATGGGTAAGATAATGAAAGAGTTCAATTACGATTTGGATTATAAAAATCTTGACCTGTGTGCCCATCCTGAACTCTATCGGGTAGGACGCGGTGAGCAAGGGGTGCTTTTGGTTGAGCCTTATAAGTCTGAAATACTTCCGCATTGGCGCTTTGCTACTCCAGATATTGCGCTTGAGAGTAGCGAGACTATTTATCAGATGTTTTTAGATTATCTGGCGGATGATGATTTTGTTGGTGCAGATATGGCACGCAAATTTATACAAATGGGCTTTACTCGTGCCCGCCGTTATGCCAACCATAAAGGTGGCAAAAAGTATAAAGGGGCGGTTCCGGACGATAAAAAGGGGCAAAGTGGTGCGCATGGACGCGAAGAACTACCTCGTCAAGAGGAAGACCCTATCAAAGCAGAATCCGCGCGCATCTTTAAACAAAAATGGGATATGTGCCGAGAAAATGCAGATTATATTAAACTGAAAGAGACACACCGCAAGCGTTATCAAGATAAATAGCACTAAACCGCCTATAGAAAATCCAGCAAACAATCGCAAAAACTTTAGTAAACAATAATAATTCATCCAAAAAAGAGAATGAATAATGACTAATCAAGTAATCGATAAGCAACTTTTAATTTTTGACTTTGATGGCACGCTGATTGACAGTGTTCCTGACTTGGCAGACGCTACTAATATTATGCTAAGCCAACTGGATATGCCTACGTATCCGCTGCAAACAATTGAAAAATGGGTGGGTAATGGTGCAAGAAAATTAGTCGAGCGGGCTTTATCGGGCAGTGTTGAGATTAACGACAATTTAGTATTAGCCGATGTGGAAGCAGCTGAGCAACTCTTCTTTGACGCTTATGGCGCGCATGACACCAGTAAAACGGTTGCCTACCCGGACGTTGACTCAGGCTTAAAGCAGTTAAAAGAAGCGGGATTTACCTTAGCCTTGGTGACCAATAAACCCATACGCTTTGTGCCGCATATTTTATCAGGGATGGGCTGGACAGCTTTATTTGAGATGGTACTGGGCGGTGACAGTTTATCGCAGAAAAAACCCGATGCCGCACCATTGCTGCATGTCTGCGCAACCCTTAACTTTGTACCATCAGAAGCACTTATGATTGGCGACTCTATTAATGATATCTTAGCCGGTAAAAACGCTGGAATTGATACGATAGGGCTGTCATATGGCTATAACTATGGCAAAGATATTCGCGATAGTCAGCCAAATCAGGTCTTTGATAGCTTTGCTGAGTTATTAACATGGTTGCTTCAAGATAAGCGTGAAACGGTAAACTAATTACCATTTCCCATATCACTATTATTTACTGCGGTAGCTTAACGCCTCAGACACATGGGCGCTATTGAGGTGCTCGTTGTCTGCCAAATCAGCAATGGTACGTGCGACACATAGTACACGGTGATAGCCACGTGCGGAGAGATTGAGGCGTTGCTGCGCCAATTGTAATAACTGCTTTTCGCCCTCGCCCAACTGAATATACGTATCAAGCTCGCTTGGACTCAGCTCATTATTTACTTTCTGTTGGCGTTCTAATTGGCGTTTATGGGCAGCATCGACCCGTAGGCGTACTTGTTCTGAGCTTTCACCGGCCGTGCTATTCTGCAAATCAGCAATCGGTAATGCAGGTACAGTAATGTGTAAGTCAATGCGATCAAGCAACGGTCCTGATAGCTTATCCTGATAACGCTTGATTTGCTCCGGACGACATCGACAACGCCCTGAACCATCGCCATCATAGCCGCAGGGGCACGGATTCATCGCTGCAACCAGCTGAAAGTTAGCCGGAAAGGTCAGTTGTGAGTTGGCGCGACTGATGGTGATTTGCTTGGCTTCTAACGGTTGGCGCAAGACCTCTAATACGCTACGCTGAAATTCTGGCAGCTCATCTAAAAACAACACCCCTTTATTGGCCAAGGTGATTTCGCCAGGTTTTGGACGCGAGCCCCCACCGACTAGCGCGACTGCCGATATGGTGTGATGCACTTGCCGAAACGGTCGCGTGCCATAGTCATAATCGCTGTCGGCAACCGAATAGGTACTGGCAACTTCTAATGCATCTTCCGCGCTCAAATCTGGCAAGATAGTTGGCAAGCGTGATGCCATTAAGGTTTTGCCAGAGCCCGGCGGTCCAGTAAATAATAATGAATGCCCACCAGCAGCAGCAATCTCTAATGCCCGTCTGGCATGATGCTGACCTTTTACATCGGCTAAGTCTACTCGATAACTGGCACTCGGTTGCAAACAGTTTAATGGCACCACCGGCAATTGATTTTCTAGCGACCCGTTAGGGTGCGAAAGCGCTTGTAGATGGGCGCAGACGTCTTTGAGACTTTGCGCTGCCAATACCGTTACGCCTTCAACCCGACTTGCTTCGCTGCCATTATCCATCGGTACAATCAGTTGTCGTAACGGTGCACTGGCTACGCTTGCTTCCTTTTTTAGCGATTCTGCTTTGATTGCGCGAGCTACTGCAAGGCTACCCGTGACTTGACGCAGCGCGCCATTGAGTGCCAATTCTCCAATAAATTCAAATGCTGATAATACATCAGGTTCAAGCTGACCGCTTGCCGCCAAAATACCAATGGCGATTGGCAAATCAAGGCGCGCCCCATCTTTGGGTAAATCAGCAGGGGCTAAGTTAATCGTTAGGCGTCGATTGGGGAATTGAAAGCCTGAATTTAAAATCGCTGAGCGCACCCGATCCTTACTTTCGCGCACCGCTGCAGCTGGCAAGCCGACAATCGTCAGCGCTGGTAACCCTTGCGACAAATGCACCTCAATAATAACTTGTGGTGCGTGTAAACCAACAACAGAGCGAGTATAAACTTGAGCAAATGACATATCAGCTTCTTATTATAAAATAGTATCGATAATAAACGACTCTGTATCAGTGCGCAAATGTCGTATTTTATCCAACAGTAAGGATTCAAACATGAACGCGATAATAAATGAAAAATTCGTTAACCTCCACACTCAAAGCATGGATTTGTTATAATCAAAGCCAATATATCGCTCATAATCGCCTATACTAATCGGGCAATTAGCACGATTAGTATAATGCCGTTCACTAAAAGGAAGTTGTATGACCCATCATTCACATCAACCTGACGGCACTGCCGCCCCACTCTCGCCCAATGAACAGCCCACAACGGTACGCCCACTAGTAGAACATTTTAGCCCTTATGCAGCGCCACGTGGCTCGCTCGGTAACAAGCAGTTAGCAGCATTTGATGAAGAGCTGATTCATAAATACAGCCGTTCAGGACCACGCTATACCTCTTATCCCACGGCATTAGAGTTCATGCCCATAGCGGACGGACTTGAAGCAAAAATCTTGCAAAACCGTGAAGCACGCGTGCCATTATCGTTATATTTTCATATCCCGTTTTGTCGGCATTTATGCTATTACTGCGCTTGTAATAAAATTATTACTAAAAAAAATAGTGACTCAGGCGATTATCTAGAATATTTAATGGCTGAGATTAAGCATAAGCGTAGTCTGCTGCCTACTCTAGAAGATGGTAAAAACCCACTTGTTAAACAGCTACATTTGGGCGGTGGTACGCCAACATTTTTACGTGATGAAGAGCTGGTGCAACTGTGGGATTTTCTACAAACCCAGTTCGAATTTTTACCTGAAGATGAAGGCGATTATTCTATTGAAATCGATCCGCGCGAGCTTGGCGACAACACGCTACAAACCTTACGCCAATTGGGCTTTAATCGTATCAGCTTGGGTGTCCAAGACTTGGATGAAGCCGTACAAATTGCGGTTAATCGGGTGCATTCAGCAGAAATGATTGCCACTATTTTAGATGAAGCACGGGCATTGGGTTTTCACTCTATCAATATTGACTTGATTTATGGCTTACCGCATCAGACGCCAGCGACTTTAGACAATACCGTGCGCCGCATTATCGAGATGTCACCTGATCGCCTCTCTGTCTTTAACTATGCGCATCTGCCAGAGCGTTTTAAAGCCCAACGCCAAATTAAAGATGAAGATTTACCCACGCCAGCCGCCAAACTTACGATGCTAGGCACTACCATCAATACCTTGACCGCAGCAGGTTATCAATATATTGGTATCGACCACTTTGCCAAGCCTGATGATGAGCTCGCTGTGGCGCAGCGCGAAGGCAAGCTGCACCGTAACTTTCAAGGTTATACCATTATGGGTGACTGTGATTTATTAGGGTTTGGCGTCTCAGCAATCAGTCATATCACTAATGCTAATAGCCGTTATATCCTGCAGAATGATACCGATTTACAAGTGTATCAAGAAACAATTAACGCTATTACCAATAACCCTAAGCTGATGCCAGCGGTCAAAGTTATCAAAACCTCTATTAAAGATCGCCTCCGCGAATATGTCATCATGAACCTGCTGTGTCATGATTATGTTGACTTTAAAGACCTTAACCAAAAATTTGGTATCGATGCCGTTACTTATTTTATTGATGAGATCCAAGCTTTAGGCGACATGCAACAAGACAAGCTGGTAGATATGGATGTCGCTGGTATTCGGGTATTGCCAAAAGGGCGTTTATTGGGACGCAATGTGGCGATGGTCTTCGATGAATACTTGGAGAAAAAACACCAAAATCGATTTTCACAAGTGATTTAATCGCTTTATATCGTTAAAACATTTTTCCAATACCTTCAAAGTATTTTTAAAAAATTGCTAAAAAAGACCTCTACTGTGAGGTCTTTTTTAATTTGAAAAATATAAATAGCTGCTGATTTATTGTTTGGGTTTCACAATATATAAGCGCCCAATATCCTGAATACGTCCTTCTTTATCCAAGTATTTTTGGCTTAATTTATTCTCTTGCGTTTCTACCGAAAAATCATCGTCGTTCAATAGCCCAAGCGTGCCATCTTGACGCAGCCACAAGCCTTCTAATTTATCATGTGGATATTTTAATTCTTTTACCGCATCAAATACCAGCTGCTTGGCAACGGGTTTGATGCCAAGCTGAGCAAGTTTGCGCCACGCATCGGATTCTTCAGCAACGTACTGCTCAAGCGTTTGGTTATTGATAAGTATCCCGGTATTTGGGTCACGCTGGATACTGTTTTTAGCAATACTGTTTTCAGCAGTATTATTGTTAACGGTATTATTGTTAGCGGTAATGCGCTCAATATCGGTGGCATTGGCAAGGTTTATTTTATAGATATGCTTTTGTGATTTTGATTCCTGTAACGGCAAGTCGCCATCGCGCTCAATCACATAAAACTCATGGTTATTAATAGCAACAATAGCGGAGTTGGCATTACCCGCGCGCTGCTGCTGATAAAGATACTGCTTTATGTCTCCGCTACGCAGATTGATACTGACAATACGGGTAAGGGTGCTGTCACGCCCTGATTTATCTGGATTGTCCATCGACGACTGCATGATACCCACCAATGTACTTTGGTCAGGGGTGATGGTCAGACCCTCCATACCACGATTGGCACGGCGTCTGGCAAATTCCACCGGTAGCAGCACCTGCTTACCATTAACAACGACATTATTGCGTGTGTCTTTGGCAAAGGCATTGATGCGCTGCAGTTCTACGCCCTCGCTATTGTAATGCACAATATGCGGACCATACTCATCACTGACCCAAAACGTGCCGTCTTTTAACGCTGCCAGTCCTTCGGCATCCAAGCCATTGGGATCGGTTTTGCTAGGGTTACTGCTGACATCGTAAGGACGACTGCTATCAACGGTGATGAGCTTGCCTGCACTATCATACGCCAACTCATTGGTGCCGCCCATTGCTTTCGGATTGGGCAAGCCATTGATAAGTTTACCGCTCCGGTCTTTAAACAGTATTTGCTTGAGCAGTTTTATTTCACCCGCTGCTGTTAGCTCAAACAAGCCGATACGTGGTGTATAATCTGGCGTTAAAAACTGTTTACCTTTCCCTTCACTGCCCTTAAAGTCGGCATTCGGTCCACGATCAGTCAGCGCATAGAATTGGTTAGCATGAATAGGATGAGCCGCAGCATCTGAGCCAAAACCACCATTATGAATACTGATTTTTTCATTATTAGCAGCAAGCGGTAAACGAGCGTCCAAAATGCTATAGGGCAGCGCGATACCTTGGATAAAGTTTAGCGGCTGCACTGACTCATTATTTTTAGCTTGTAAGCTTTGGCTGCTTGCCAAACCACAGATAAAAAACGCTAATGATGCGTACGTAAATTGCTTATAAGTTTGTATTTTTGGTCTTATTATGGTCATTATTACCCTCAATCATGAACCAAACGGCTCAAAAAAAGCACTGGTACTGCGATGCTATATCGCAATCAACACACTACCCAATCCTGCACAATAGTACGGACGGTTTGGGTAGTGTAGCGAAGGTTTATGACAGTAATAAGAAAAAGATAAGACAGCTATAAAAAATGCTGAGATTGAATCCTACTTTATAGGCTTCACTGTTTCAGGCGTAACAATATACAGTCGATTGGCATCTTCTATAGTTTTTGCACTATCCAAATATTTTTGCTCAAGAGCATTACTTCCATCCGCCATGGTGACATCAGTTATGCCAAAATCATCATCATTTAATAAGCCCAGCGAGCCATCTTGTCTGAGCCACAAACCTTCTAGCTTATCATGTGAGTAGTCCAATTCAGCGATGACATCAACCACCAAGGTTTTGTGTACAGGGTTAATATTCATAGTTGCCAGTAGCTGCCAATGATCGTCACTTTTGCCAATAAACTGCTCTAAAGTCTCGCTATTGACGGTCAAGCCGACCGTCGCATCTTGTTCTAATTGATGGTTATTTTGGCTGATCTTACGAGTAGCAATAATGTCAGTAGCAGCACTCATGTCTATTTGATAAATATGTTTTTGCGCTGATTTATCTTGCATGGGAAATTTACGGTCATGTTCAATCACATAAAACTCATGACCATTAATAGCTGTGATACCAGATACAACATGCTGCGCGCTATTAAGTCGATATAGATATTGCGCAATCTGCCCTGTGAGTAAATTTATCGCAATAATACGGGTTAAGCTTGAGCCGCGTCCTGACTTATCCGGATTATCCATCGACGACTCCATTACGCCAACCAACGTGCTTTGGTCAGGGGTGATGGTCAAACTTTCCATACCGCGATTGGCGCGGCGATTTATAAATTCTGTCGGTAGTAATATCAGTTTGCCATTATTCATGACATTGTTACGCGCATCATTTGTAAAGGGATTAACGCGTTCAATCTCCACCCCATCAGCATCATAATGCACAAGGTGCGGACCATACTCATCGCTCACCCAAAAGCTACCGTCGTTTAACGACGCTAAACCTTCAGGATCTAAGCCATTAATATCATTTTTAATCGGATTAGTTATTTCATCAAACGGTAGGTTAGGATTCACAGTCATTACATTACCTTGAGCATCATAAGGGACTTCATGAGTACCGCCAAATGCTTTTGGATTGGGCAGCCCAGATATAGGCCTACCGTTTGCATCTTTAAGTAAAATTTCCTTAATCTTGGTAATTTGTCCATTATCTTGCAGCTCAAACAGCCCAATACGCGGCGTATATTCAGGTAATAGAAAGCGCTTTCCCGCTCCCGCACTACCGACAAAATCAGCATTAGGTCCACGGTCGGTCAGCACATAAAACTGCTTGGGGTTGGTCGGATGGGCAGCAGCGTCTGAACCAAAACCGCCATTTCTAATTTCTAGTTGTCTATCAGGGTATGCTGCATTGACATACTGATTATCCAAGATACTAAATGGTAATGGGCTGCCTTGGATGAAGTTATTAATACTGATAATTTCTTCTATTTTAGTTATTTTTGACATTTTTTAATTTCCTGAATGAAAATTTGCTAGTGTTTTGGATGATAATAACTATAAAAACCATACCTTAATAAAAAACTAAGTCAGAAGCGATTTGTTGTTAATTTATAGCCAAAATTTAGCCAAAAAAATAGTCAGTGCATAAAGTGCTCACTGACTATTTTAGAAACTGGTGACTCTAAGATAAGACTAAATTATTATTAGTGTACGGAAATCAGTTACTAAACCTTGAGCTTATCGCCCACCATACCTTTAATCGTACTTAAAATATCAGCTGGTAATACCACCATTTTTGCATTATTAGATTCGGCTAGCTGACGAATCGCCTTAATATACTGCTCACCAAGTAAATAGACTATCGGCATTTCCTCATCACCCATTGCGGCGGTAATCAGTCGAATAGACTCTTCCGACCCTTTGGCCAGTACGACCTGTGCTTCGGCATCACGGCGTGAAGCTTCTAGACGACCATCAGCTTGTAGGATAGCCGCTTGCTTTTGACCATCAGCACGTGTCACTGTAGCACGGCGCAGACGCTCTGCCGCTGCTTGCTCTTCCATTGACGCTTGCATCGTTTGCGACGGATTAATATCTTGAATTTCCACCGTTTTTAGGGTGATACCCCAATCAGAGATGTCCTCTGATATCGCCTGCTTAAGCTTAGCTTTAATTTCATCACGACTCGACAAAGCACTGTCTAAATCCATCTCACCAATGATTGAACGTAAAGAAGTCTGTACTAAATTACGAATACCATAGGCATAATCCTCGATACCATAGACCGCTTTATCAGGGCGCACAATATTGATGTAAGCAACGGCATTGGCAACGATAACCACGTTGTCACGAGTGATGACTTCTTGAGAAGGAATATCCAATACGATATCTTTGGTAGTGACCTTATAAGCCACTTTATCGATAAACGGAATAATTAAGTTTAAACCTGGCTCTAAGGTTTGACTGTATTTACCCAAACGCTGCACAATCCATTTGTAGCCTTGCGGTACAATGCGTACCCCTTTAAAAACCGTAAAGGCAATCAAAGCGACCAGTACAACCATAACGATGCTAAAGCTATCTAGGCTATTAATAATGCTATTCATGCGACTCTCCTTGAGTCCCTACGATAAATCATATTAAACGAGGGCTACTGCTTTTTAACATATTATTTTTAATAATTAATATTGAATAAGTTATTTCTCATAGGGAACCTGAATAACTAACGATTGATACCTGAATCTACCATCCGTCTAGGACGCTCAACGACCAACTCATTACCAATGATATCAGTCACCACCACCCGGTCGCCAATCTCAATCCCTTCATCATAGCTACGACAAAACCATTCATCAGCACCAACAATAGGTACACTAAAACGAACAACCCCTAATATATTCGCTTGTGGTTTCACGACAATCATCCCGGTCTCTCCTATAATCACCGAACCACCAAGACCTGCTTTGGTGCGATCTACCGATAGCGGTTTGATATACTTGACCCAAGCAAACATAAAAATAACAGATAGCGTCAACCAAAGCAGAACTTGCCATAACAATGAAATGGGTAGCAGCCATGACACCGCAGCAATAATAACAGCAGCTGAGCCAAACCAAAGGCTAGCAAAAGTTGGAATAAACATCTCAACAAGTATCAATAAAAGGCCCAACACCAACCAATGCCAAGGCTCAATCATATAGAGGGTCTCAACCATTGTCATATTCTCCACTGGTCGTTTATCATTTAATGTAGCATACTTCTAGCAGCATTATCTGTATAAAAAACAATCGGTTTGCAAAGGTTAAGTGATTTTTATAGGTTAATTAGAAGCTGTCTAGCTCCCATTGAAGAGTTAATAAATACTAAAACTATCAAACACATAGAAATCCCAACAAAAAAACGACCACCTGAGGTGATCGTTTTTTATTGTCATAAACTGCTATGCTTTTTAATGACTCAATTTATGATTAAATTATCTGAGTGGTGTTTAGAATTTAAGTTGGGCACCAATTGTCATCAGATTAGCATCACTGCCAACAATGTCATATTCAGCTTCGATACCAAAGTCTGAGTTCACTGCGTAACCAACACCTACACCACCTGCAAGACTAGTATCTTTATCTGAGTAAGAAGCGTTACGGAACGGATTACCAACAGTACCATTACCCGCTCTGTAATTACCATCTAGTTCAGTACGCGCTACACCTAGCTTAGCTTTACCATAAAGTGCGGTATTTGGAACAAAGTGACGATAAGTACCATATACGCCATAAGTTTTGGCATCGATTTCACCGCCTCTATAGTCAGCACTATCTGAACCTACATATTCAGCTTCGACGCCAAAGTTAGGATCGAAGTTATAGCCACCATATACACCATAAGCAGTCGGATCACTAGCACCATCAGTATCTAAGTCAAATTTACCAACTTTTACACCAGCATATGGTTGTCCTGTGTAACCGTTGCCGTAAGACATAGCGGCTTGTGCACCCACGCTCAACAAAGAACCAGCTACTAGAGCAAGTAGAGTTTTTTGTAATGTTTTCATGTCTCTCTCCTTAAAATTAATTGTGACAAACAAGTTATTTAATTGTGTTTGATGTTATATATCATAGACATTTTTACAGTCATATCGCCTTGTTTGCTAACGATGAGTACATAGTAACAAAGTATTTCATTCACACTGTCAGTGTTTAATAGTAGCTTAGTTAAGTTTTGCAAGTATTTATCAGTCATCAAGATACAAAGACTAGGTAATGAAATTATTTGTTACAAAAACAAGATTTATGCAATAATCCATACTTAATTTATGAAAAACTACATTAATAAGTGCCAATAAGGAAGCTTTAAATGGCAAACTCCATCACTGAGCGTCTAGAGAGGTCTTTGCAATCACTTAAAGAGCGACAACAATATCGTGATTTGCCAACCCTCACTCACCAAGAGCGTCATGTTCTTTATCAAGGCAACACCTTACTTAATATTGCCAGTAACGACTACCTAGGTTTGGGTTGCGACAACGAGCTACAAGCTAAGTTCTTAGAGCAATTACAACAATTACCGATTACACAACTTCCCAAAATGAGCGCTACTTCTTCACGCTTATTAACCGGTAATGATGAGCATCTGCAAGCTCTAGAAAATGAGTTGCAAGATTGGTATCAATCCGCCGCTGCAACAGTGACATGTGACAATGCACTAAAGTCTGCTTTGGTAATGAATAGTGGTTATCATGCCAATATTGGTATATTACCTGCGCTAACCGCATTGCCTGTCAAAACCCTTATTCTTGCGGATAAGCTGGTTCATGCCAGTATCATCGATGGTATACGGCTGAGCCAAACGAAGCTATGTACCTATCGCCGCTATCGACACAATGATTATCAGCAGTTAGCCCAAATGATTGAGCAAGCGTCAGCAGAAACAGAGCGTATTATTATCGTCACCGAAAGTATTTTTAGTATGGATGGCGACCGCGCTGATTTATTGCAATTGGTGCAACTTAAAGCTCAGGACAGTCGCATTGAGCTATATGTCGATGAAGCGCACGCAGTGGGTATTCTTGGCAACCAAGGCTTGGGATTGGCGGAAGAGACACAAACGTTAGTAGATATTGATTATCTGGTTGGTACATTTGGCAAGGCATTTGCTTCGGTCGGGGCTTATATTCTCTGTGATGAATCGGTTAGGCAATGGCTGATTAATCAGATGCGCCCACTTATTTTTAGTACCGCATTACCGCCGATGAATCATGCATGGACACGCTTTGTTTTAGCAAAAATGCCGTATCTTAATGATAAACGCCAACATTTAGCAACGTTATCCCTGCAGCTTAATAAATTTGTCAGCAAAACACTTCAGCCACCACATAGCCCCTCAGAGAATATCCAGCCTGAGCACTATCAATCCCCGATTATCCCATACATTTTAGGGGATAATCGGCTCGCGGTTGCCAAAGCCTTGCAGCTACAAGAGGCTGGATTTTACGCGCTACCCATTAGACCGCCTACCGTACCTGTTAATACAGCGCGTATCCGATTGGTCATGAATGCCGCGCTAACATATGACGATTGCCAACGATTAATGACCCATTTATGAAAAACATGGAATATCCTTCTGATTTAAGTAGTAGAAAGCAACGTATTGCCCAACACTTTGCACAAGCAACCCGATATGACCACCATGCCAATATCCAACAGCTAGTCTGTAATTTGTTACTGGCAAAAATTGCGTATTCTCATCAT
Organism: Psychrobacter sp. GP33; assembly: GCF_014119005.1. Lineage (GTDB taxonomy): Bacteria > Pseudomonadota > Gammaproteobacteria > Pseudomonadales > Moraxellaceae > Psychrobacter. The sequence goes on from NZ_JACGYX010000002.1 coordinate 48,939, forward strand.
GACAGTGTGTTAGAAATTGGTGCGGGAACGGGTCAGATGACACGGTTATTAGCCGAAAATATTGACAGCCAGCAGTGGATTATTAATGAATTAGCAGGCAAGCAGTTGCCAATTTTGCAGTCAATATCACCGTCCGCTAAAATAGTGATTGGCGATGCGGAAACAATAAATTTAGGTAATAATTATAGCTTGGTTATTAGTGCCAATGCGGTGCAATGGTTTGATAATCCATTACGGTTTATCGACCAATCCTATCAGCGTTTAAAGTCTAATGGACAGCTATTATTTAACACTTTTACGCCAAATAATTTCTCGCAAATTAAATCATTAACCGGACAAGGCTTACATTATCCAACTTTAGAGGATTGGCGACTAGCGTTGACCACATCAGGATTTGAACAGATTGGGCTTTCAACCCATCGTTTCGATTTAACGTTTTCTAATCCTCATGATGTCCTTAAACATATGAAGTTAACCGGTGTCTCAACCAATCAAACTGCAACGTTATTAAATGACAGCCCGTTCATGTGGACAAAAAGTCGTTTGCAACAATTTGGGACTGACTATTGGCAGCAGTTTTCAGCGCGAGATGACAATGGTAATCTCTGTGTTAATTTGACCTACGAAGTGCTGATGATCAATGCTTTTAAGCCATAAACCTGTGATTCATAGTTATTAGTACTCATAGGTACTAGCGCACATAAATACTATTTCTCATAATCAAAGACATAAAAAAACGCACCTCGAAAGGTGCGTTTTTTATTTTAAGCTAGCTTTTTTAAAAAATATTAGCGTTTAAGACTAACTGCTTTTAAATAAATACTATTTCTTGTCTTCATCAACTTCAGTAAACTCAGCATCAACCACGTCATCATCAGCGGCATTGCTCTGATTTGCACCTGCAGCATTTGCCGCGTCTTGGAACTGGCTTGGATCCATGCTATCTGGACCAGGACCATCAGCGTAGATTTTTTGGCTAACTGGCAAGAAGGCATTGTCTAACGCTTCAAGCTTGGCTTTAATTTCATCATGATCGTCTTCTTTAGCAGCGGCTTCAAGCTCAGAGATAGCAGTTTCTACTGATGATTTCTCATCGTCAGATACTTTATCAGCTGCATCTTTTAACGCTTTTTGTACTGCATGGATACGACCATCTGCTTCGTTACGCACTTGCGCTAGATTAGCGAATTTCTCGTCTTCAGCAGCATTAGCTTCAGCATCACGAATCATTTGTTCAACTTCTTCGTCCGACAAGCCAGAATCCGCTTTAATTTGGATACTTTGCGCTTTACCAGTACCTTTATCAGTCGCTGAGATATTCATGATGCCGTCAGCGTTGATATCGAAGCTCACTTCGATTTGTGGTAGACCACGTGGTGCTGGTGGAATGTCCGTTAAGTCAAAACGACCAAGCTGTTTGTTTTGGTTCGCAATTTTACGCTCGCCTTGATACACCTGAATACTAACGGCTGGCTGGTTGTCTTCAGCTGTTGAAAATACCTGTGATTTCTTAGTTGGAATCATGGTATTTTTTTCAATGATTGGCGTCAAGATGCCGCCCATGGTTTCGATACCAAGCGTCAATGGTGTCACGTCAAGTAGCAACACGTCAGTTTTCTCACCAGACAATACCGCACCTTGAATCGCTGCACCCGCTGCGACTGCTTCGTCAGGGTTCACGTCTTTACGTGGCTCTTGACCGAAAAATTCTTGTACTTTTTGCTGTACTAGTGGCATACGTGTCTGACCACCAACCAAGATAACATCATTGATGTCACTTGCTTTTAGACCAGCATCTTCAAGGGCAATCTTACAAGGGCCCATAGTGCGTTGAACCAACTCTTCAGTGAGGCTCTCTAGTTTTGAGCGACTGATGGTAACGACTAAATGCTTAGGACCACTGCTATCAGCAGTAATGTATGGCAAGTTCACTTCTGTGCTTTGGGCACTTGATAACTCAATTTTCGCTTTTTCTGCCGCTTCTTTTAGACGCTGCATTGCTAGAGAGTCACCTTTAAGGTTAACGTCTTGGTCTTTTTTGAATTCAGTCACCAAGAAGTCAATCAATGCTGAGTCAAAGTCTTCGCCGCCAAGGAATGTATCACCGTTGGTCGCCAACACTTCAAACTGTTGCTCGCCATCAACGTCAGCAATCTCAATGATTGATACGTCAAATGTACCACCGCCCAAGTCATAAACCGCAACAACGCTATCGCCTTGCTTTTTGTCCATGCCGTAAGCAAGTGCCGCTGCAGTAGGTTCGTTGATGATACGCTTTACATCTAGACCAGCAATTTTACCCGCATCTTTAGTGGCTTGACGCTGTGAGTCGTTGAAGTAAGCAGGTACAGTAACTACCGCTTCAGTAACCGCTTCACCAAGATAATCTTCAGCCGTTTTTTTCATTTTCTTCAAGATTTCAGCAGAAACCTGTGGTGGCGCTAATTTTTTACCGTTGATTTCTACCCATGCATCGCCATTGTCAGCTTTAGCGATTTTGTACGGCACCATACCAATATCTTTTTGCACGACTTTGTCATCAAAACGACGACCGATAAGACGCTTGATAGCAAATAAGGTGTTGTTTGGGTTGGTGACCGCTTGGCGTTTGGCAGATTGACCTACCAATACTTCATCATCTTTATATGCAACAATCGATGGCGTGGTACGCGTACCTTCAGCATTTTCAATAATTTTAACTTTGTCGCCTTCCATTACTGCGACACATGAGTTGGTTGTACCTAAATCGATACCAATGACTTTACCCATAATTTATTCTCCAAATTTATTTTAAGTGGTTTATATTGCCTAAGTTCAGATTCGTTAAATTATTTCATTCTACAAAACTACTCAAGCTTGGAATAGCAGACCATTGCTGGTCAGTTGTAGCTTTATATCGGACTACATCACAATTTTTTCAAGTCAGACTTAAGGTAAATATTTCGTTTTGTGTGACTTTTTGTGAATATCCCTATTTAATATAAGGATTAATGACCAGTAATTACTGAACAACAATTACTGGCCAACTCGCACCATAGCCGGGCGCAATAAACGACCGTTTAAGCTATAGCCTTTTTGCAGTACCGTTCCCACGGTATTGGCGTCAGCTTCTGGGTCAATACCAACCGCTTCATGGAAGTCGGCATCAAACACTTCGCCTTCTGGGTCAACCACTTGTACGCCATTTTTATTCAAGGCTGCAAGCAGTGCTTTATGGGTCAATTGCACGCCTTCAGCAACGGGGTCATTGACATCAGCATTTTCAATCGCACGCTCTAAATTATCGACGACTTCTAACAGCTCTTTGGCGAATTTCTGCAAGGCGAATTTTTTGCTTTTATCCGCTTCATGTTCGATACGTTTTTGTGCATTATAGGTTTCAGCATTGGCGCGCGCGGTATGTTCTTTTGCCTGCTTTACTTCGCTTTCTAATTCAGCGATGCGAGTTTCAAAGGCGCGAATATCGATTTCGCTATCGATGGTTTCCTCATTACCTGAATTAACTTCTGGATTAAATTCATCCAGCGTTTCTGCTAATACGCTGCTGTCACGGTCGATATTGCTTTGTGTCGCTTTCGGATCTTGGGTGTCAAACTCGTGATTTGGGGCTTGTTCGCTCATAATAACTCCTTTTGATTTTCTAATAATGGAACTTACATTTATAATAAAATCGGCAGTTGCCGAGAGACTGCTGTGTTTTAGTCATCTAAATAAGTGTCTTGCCGTTTACTCGCTTGAATGGTTTTTTAAGCTTGCTTACTTAAAATTGGGTTCTTACGTATCGATTTTTAAACCCCATTTTTATAGTATGTCTTGTTATTGATAAATCATAGTCAATAGTTGCTTGATAAAGGTAATGAGGCTAAATTTCAAGCCTATGTGCTGCCTTTTTTATATTTATTACTTTAAAGGACCACAAACCTTTTTAGAAACTGAATAAATACTCTGTGTTATTACTACCGACTATTATCTGTACTATTTAAAATTTTTCTGAAAATTAATATTAGTTTGAATGAGTAAGGACCTGCATGCCTATTTTACCCACACCAGCGCTACGCACTTTTTTAAATAGAATGCTAAGGCGTATTAGCCCCTCCGCTTTTGGTCAGCCAATTAATCAGCAAGCTTATCTGCCTAAACCTTATGTGCAAGCACCAAATATAGGATTTTTTAAGTCCAAGAATATATCACGTTGTCAGCACGTGGCGGCTTACCAGCAACATAAGCTACATTATGCGTTAAAAACTTTGGGTTACTTACCTGACTCGCTTCTAGAGTATCTAGTCGATTATTTAGACGGGCCAACAACCAAACAATATGAACATGCAAATGCTCATTTACGCTTAATTATCGCTGTAAATAGTAAGTTAAAACGCCCATTGCAGCTTGAGATGTTAGTCAAATTGCGACAACGTTTTGCTGTTGATGCGGTCGCCATGCAATCACCAAAAGTATGGCAACAAGCCATTCTTAATGAGTCCAGTATTCATAAACTTCCGCCTAATCTAAGTTCTAAAGTAGACATTGAGATAGTTAATAAAATAGTGGCAAAAATAAACCTAAGGAATGACACGCCGACGGTTTGCTGGGACGATAAAATCATAGGCAATGCTGATGGCGGTGCTATGAGAATTCGGTGTTATCAAGCCACAACAGACCATCAGAACCATCAACAAAACCCGGATAAAACCGTCATGTTATTTTTTCATGGCGGCGGGTTTTGTATTGGCGATGTCAATACGCATCATGAGTTTTGTCATGCAGTCTGCGCCCAAACTGGCTGGGCGTTAGTCAGTGTAGACTATCGTTTAGCACCTGAACATCCTGCACCCATAGCACTGCGAGATTGTATTGCAGCCTATGCTTGGTTAGCTAAGCATTGTCATACACTTGGAGCAGACCCCATGCGTATTGTCTTAGCCGGTGATAGTGCCGGTGGTTGTCTGGCAACACTGGTGGCTCAACAGGTAGCGACACCTACAAAAACGTCGTGGTTAGATATTGGTATAGAGGGACAAGAAACCTTTGACCAGCTACAGAACCTACCACGCCCGCTGGCACAAATGCCATTATATCCCGTGACTGATATCGAAATTGAATACGCCAGCTGGACGCTTTACGGTAAAGGCTTGCTATTAGATCATGATGATATTGTAGTGTTTGATGCAGCTTACGTTCAGCATAGCAGACTGTCACGGCAGCATGTACTCATCTCACCAATGCTTGGTGACAATAGTGAGGTATGCCCCACCTATATCGTTGCTGCCGAATTGGATATATTACGTGATGAATCATTTGCTTATGCTGAGCAATTACAGCGCTACGGTATCGATGTTTCTACTCATTTGGTACTGGGAGCTCCGCACGGATTTATTCATTTTATGAGCGTTCATCAGGGACTGGAACAAGAAACGCATTATATTATCAGGAGTTTTGCTCAGTTTGTCAGTGAGGTGCTTAACATAGAGTCAAAATTAGCGGCTTAAAAGCGATAAATTTGTTACCAAGACACGCTTAAGTTCTTATAGCGCTAGCCGTACTATAGTCAATAGAAGCTGGAATTATAAATAAGGTAAAGTGGTCTATAAAATACGTTATCTGCAGTAGCTTTTATATAGTGATACTGAAGAATACCAACCGATGCTCATTTTGATTATATGAGGGAGTTTATGCAAATTTTGCCGATATCATCGCTAAATCCAATGTTCACAAAAGTAATAAAAGCAATAGAAACTACTGCGGTAGAACGTAGCAATCAGCGTCATGTATTGCATTATGTTTTAAAGGGGTTAGGTGATCTACCCACGTCAGTTCTTGAGCAACTTAATCAATATTTAAAGGCGCCTACGGCTGAGCAGTATCCTCACGCTGATGCGCATATGAGACTGATTATTGGATTAAACGATAAGCTCAAGCCCCCCATACAAATCACCCAGTTGATACAGTTACGGCAAAAATTTGCAACCGAGATGGTCGCGCTTCAATCTCCAAGTGTATGGCAACAAACAAATACTGAAGATACTCTTAATAGAAAAAATTGTAAAAATAAAATTAGCAAAAATGAAAACATTAATGATATTAACCATAAAGAAAACGGTAATACAGTGCTATGGCAAGATAAGATTATCGCTAATGCTGACGGCGGTGATATGACCATTCGCTGTTATCAATCAGAAAATAGTTATGAACATAGTGGTGATAAGCCGAGTCGTGATACGCAGAACGCTGATAGTGTGGTGATGTTATTTTTTCATGGGGGCGGATTCTGTTTTGGTGATGTCAATACAGATCATGAATTTTGTCACGCCGTTTGTGCGCAAACTGGTTGGGCGGTTGTCAGTGTTGACTACCGTCTAGCACCAGAACACCCTGCTCCTACTGCTATTAGAGATTGTCTTGAGGCTTATACTTGGTTGGTTAAACATGCCCATACTCTTGATGCATCATCATCGCGTATCGTTTTAACAGGCGATAGCTCGGGCGGTTGCCTTGCGGCATTGGTAGCACAACAGGTGAGCAACGCCACTGTTAATCAGTCCTCTGATAAACAGGAGTATATTGATACGCTTGATGACTTTACAGTTGATATTTTCCAAAATCTGCAAAATTTACCGCATCCGCTGGCACAACTATTATTATATCCGATCACCGATATCGGAACGGACTATCCAAGCTGGAAGTTATATGGTCAAGGCTTAATACTAAATTATAACGATATTGAAGTGTTTCATGCCGCTTATCTACAGCATTGCTCTTTAACACAACCGCACGCGCTTATCTCACCCATGTGTGGTGATAATACACATATGTGTCCAAGCTATATCGTCGCTGCTGAATTGGACATCTTACGTGATGAAGCGCTGGTTTATGCCAAGCAGCTACAAGGTTATGGTATCAACGTGCAGACGCATACCGTCCTTGGCGCACCACATGGTTTTACTCATTTGATGAGCGTGCATCAAGGTCTTGGGCGCGAGATGGATGATATTATTGATAGGTTTGCTATTTTTACACGGCAGATAATTGGCACAGAGATGAATACAATGACGTTTAAATAAAAATTCAAAGGAAGTATTGAAGAAATGATTGAAAAGATTTAGGTGACGTTTTTGTTTTACTTTACTCGCTCGGGATAACGTAGCCGAGTTACCTTTCAAGGTGACTTACCCGTTAAGGTAATAAGCCAAATCTCAGAGCGTGACCCCAAGCGAAACGGTATACCCCAAAAGCCGTAACCAGACGATACCACAAAATGTCCCATCCCGATGGCTTCATAACCATAGCCCAAACGGTTGATAACCTTAACAATGAAATTAGCGGGAAATATCTGTCCGTTATGGGTATGACCTGAGACTTGTAAATCGATGGGCAGTTGACTATGGTTAACAATATCACTAGGTCGATGATCTAATAATACAACTGGCTCATCCGTATTCACTTGCGCTAGTAATTCGGTCGTCGCGACGCGCTGGGGTTTATGATTATCAAAGCGTCCTACCAACCATATTGGTTGACCGTTATGTTCTAAACGAAATACCTCATCGTTTAATAACCGCACGCCAGCGCTACGTAAAGCGTTACTAATCGATTTTTCATGCCCATATAAATCGTGATTACCTAGCGTGGCATAGACCCCATAAGGCAAGCTACAGCATAGTTCAGTTAAATTTTTTCTCATATTATAAGTGGTAAATGCTTTGGTATTGTCATCCATAATGTCACCAGGCATTAACAATATGTCCGCTTGGGCTTGAACCACTAGACGACATAGCCTATCTATAGCACCGCTACCAAATAACCGTCCGAAATGCATATCACTCGCTAACGCGATACGTAGCTGTCCTTGCATAGGCTTATCAATATTAATAGCCAGCTTTCGCACTACGGGTATATAAGCGCTATATAAGGCGCAAATAAACATTGCTATAAAGATGAATAAAGCAATCGCTCGTAATCCCAGCACATTCATTTCAACGTTATTTATATTGATATCAAGAAATATACTGATAAATAAATAACCACCGTACAATACACTGGTTAGCAAGCCGGTGAGCATAATGAAATGCATGACCAGCATCCAGCCACTTACCCAGCGATAGCCATTAGCAAATACCTTGCTCACACTGAGTACTAATAAGCCATTACTAATGATAAATATTATGCCAAATATCACTATTTTGAGCATCGGTGTTGAAGCCATCAAGGGCTGTAGCCACCATTGCAAGCTCAATACTGCGCCTAAACTAAACAGCTCTAGCAACACAATAATGATGAGAAAAAACGCATAGCGCATACTTTATCCTAAGGTTACGTTATAGACCCCAATGCAAGTTAAAGCTTTAGAAATAACATAGCTTTAAAAGTGACCTAGTCGTTAACGTAATTCGATATTATCAACCTAGTAAATTATCAATCTGCTGATTTTTTTGTGGATTCTAGTGTGATAACCCAAATTTCAGAGCGCGTTCCGAGTCTAAACGGTACAGCACCGAAACCATAACCTGATGTCACCAAAAATTGTGTATCCTTTATTTTTTTAGCGCCATATAATAAGGGTCGTGAATACTTCATCAACATGGTTAATGGAAATATCTGACCACCATGCGTATGTCCGGTCAAATGTAAATCTACGGGTAGATGACTGATGAGCCTAATTTCTGAAGGACTGTGCTCTAACATTACCACTGGCTTATTAGTATCAATAGGTGGCAATAGCTCTTCTGCCAACGGGCGACCATAATCCGTCTCATCTGAACGCCCAACCAACCAAACAGCGTCATTTAAATAAACACTCTTGTTATCAATCACCTGTATTCCCGCATTGCTAACGGCTTCAGCAATAGCGACCTGATTACCAGAATAATCATGGTTGCCTAGCACTGCGTATACGCCAAGTGGCGCGGTAAGCTTTGATAGCTGTTTATGCATATTCGTCTTATCATAGTAATAAGTACTGTCATTCATAATGTCGCCTGCCAACAGTACCGTATCAACATGCTGCGCATCAATAAGGCTCACTAGCTCTTTTAGCTGTCGATTGCCAAACCAGCGATCCAAATGCGTATCGGATACCAGCGCCATTTTCAGCGGTTTGTCTAAGGGTTTGTCTGTTTGTACAGTTAAATGATGCACAACGGGCGAATACGCATTGAATACTGCTAAACCCACAATACCCAAATATAGCCCAACAGCCAGCGCACGCAGCAATTTCGGTCGGCTTTGTTGCTTAAAAATATAAGAATAAACGCCAGCGATAAGGGCAGTTATGAAAGCAGCATAAAGCATAAAGCCTTGTAAAATACTGATTACTAAATACACGTGAAAGCGCGCTCGCCAAAACTCACTCAGACCGTAAAGGAGTATTATATTATTAATAGTAAATACTGCCCCTGCCAATAGCAGTTTATTCTGGCGACGTTTTATGCGGATTAACCAGCACAGTAGAATACTGGTTGTTACAGAAAGACCTTGGGTTATAAACAAAAATAACAGCATCATCATTTAAATAATATTCAAAATTTAGCGTTATTTTATGACACAAGCTCATAGTTAGCCATAAATATTAGTAACCAATACCAGTTTATGTTGCTACTATAATACAATTTTTTTAGTCTCATTATTATCGCAAAACTTTTATAAATATTTTGCCAATCAACAATTCGCAGTATTTTAAAATAAAAAACAATGTAAATTATCGATTGTTTCACGTGAAACTTTATTATCTATTGCTCATAAAGACTGTTGCGTTAAGGCTTGTTTTAAAGTTGGGTATTTAAATTTATAACCGGCATTTAATAATGCTTGTGGCACAACCTTTTGTCCATCAATAAGCAAAGTCGACATCTCACCAAACATTAATTTTAATACAGCGCTGGGTAACGTCAGAAAAGTTGGGCGATGAAGCCAAGCGCCAAGCTCTTTGGTAAAGGTATGATTAGTGACGGGATTAGGCGCAGTGAGATTGTATATTGAGTGCATACTTTGCTGCGTTTTAACTGCTCCAGACAGATGCTGTTCAATAATAGAAATGACTGCCCCGACCCAATCGTCACGGCTAATCCAGCTCATGATTTGTTGACCATCACCCAGTTGACCACCAGCACCCATTTTAAAGGGCGTTAAGAGCTTAGCTAGCATACCGCCATCCGGATGAATGACCACGCCCGTACGTACAATCGCAACCGGTACACCAGATTCAGTCGCTTGTAACGCCAGTTGCTCCCACGTCTCACATAAGTGATGAGCAAAGTCGTCCTCAGCATGACTTGTTTCCGTCAACGGTGTATTCCCTTGTGCGCCATACCAACCAATCGCTGAACCGCTCACCAGCAACTTAGGCTTAACTGAACTGCGAGCAATGAAGTCGAGTAATGACTCTGTGGGCTTAATACGACTGGCAAGCAATGCCTCTTTTCGCGCATCGCTCCAACGTTCATCGGCAATACCAGCGCCCGCTAAATTTAAAATCACATCAAAGCTTTTATCCGTTTTTGCTAACTCATCATAAGTCAGCATAGAGATGGCATCAGGATGCGTTTGGCTACTATCACGCGTCAGCCACGTGATATGCAACGGTTTATTTTGTTCCTGATAACGTTTTATCAGCGTCTCACTAAATGCACTTCCCAAAAACCCTGAACCACCACTGATTAAAATATCCATCACTTATTATCCTTATGTTTTTTATAGTGTTATTTATACCTTAGGTTTACAGTGTGGCAAAATAGACACTAAAAATACAAGAGGACAATTGTAGATAAGCGTTGGTTATAAAAGGAAGGAATCAAAAGCTGGCATGAGTAGCAATTTTAGCGGATTAATTGTCCTGTTAAGGCATCATGAATTTGACTTGGCAGCTGATAACCTAATGTGTGACCAGATAAATAAGTAACCCGCTCAGCGTCAGTCCCTGTTGCAAAATAAGTTTGAGCTTGGACTAAAGACAGCGCAGGCGTCTGCCCAGATGGATTACAACTGGTTGAGACAAGCAAGCCATAAGGATTATGAGCAGAAACTAAGTGGGCGCACAGCTGTTGAATAAGAGGATGAGCAATCACGCGTACCGCCACGCTAGTATGCGCACCGGCAATCCAAGTAGGTATGATGAGTTTGTTAGATGGCTTGGATAATGACGACGGTAATGGTAATAGCCAAGTATGGGCTTGTTGATTCGTAGTATGAAGTGAACTATCCCAACTGTTCAGGATAGCTTGGCGTTGATTATCGTTTAGCGTTTCAAGCAGAGGCTTGATACGCTCAGCGCTATCTGTTACTACAATCATACCTTTATCTATAGAGCGCTGTTTGATAGCCAATAATTGCCGCACTGCTACCTCATTAAAAGGGTCACAGCCGATACCCCAAACGCTTTCAGTAGGATACGCAAGTAGCCGTCCTGACTGTACCCATGTCGCAGCTTGACTAATAGAATCAGTGGTTACAGACGAGATTTGAGAAGTTGGTAAATTCATAAAGTAACGGTTTCATTGTCAATAAAGACCCAATAATACAGTATAAGACCTTCCCTAAATTTTTAGAAGTATTAGAAATAAACGTTGAGGTATAAATAAACTAAAGACGTGAATAACGACCACCTTGTACGTTGATAATACCCAACAACTCAAGCTCCATCAATTGCCCTATCAATTCTGGTGGCGTTAGTCTCGTTGTTAATAACAGAGCATCTAAATCTTGACCATGCCAATCCAGCTGTTCATAAACATCTGCTAAATGGCTAGAAACTGCTGTCTCATTAACTCTATTTAGTTTGGCAATATTGGGAAGCTGATTCTTTACTGGGTGCGCTGAAGTGTCATTTTTAGGTTGTTCAAATGCAATAGGTCTTTCAGTCGTATTATCCTTAGGCGTACTTTTTTGAGTAACCATAGGTGGCAAGTTAAGTTGCAAATTAACATCAGCAATGACCTGATCGGGATGATAAATTAGGGTTGCGCCCTCACGTATCAGATGATGACAGCCTTCCGCATTGGTATTATCAATATGACTTGGAATGGCAAAGACTTGCTTGCCTTGCTCTGAGGTCAACCGAGCCGTAATCAATGAGCCACTTTTAATAGTCGCTTCAGTGACTATCGTTGCTAAACTAAGACCGGCAACCAAGCGGTTACGTCGCGGAAAAGTATGCTTATGTGGCTTCGTATGCGGCAATAGCTCGCTAATTAAGCAGCCGCCTTGTTCAACAATTTGGCTAAAAAGCTGGTCATGATGATTGGGATAGCAGATATCAATGCCCGTTCCCATCACGCCAATGGTACGCCCTTGAAATTCAGGATCAGTTTGCGCCAACGCTCCTAAATGTGCGCGTTTGTCCACGCCCAGCGCCAGCCCACTGGTAATGATATAACCCACTTGTGCCAGATATTGTGCCATATCAAAAGTAATTTTTTGCGCGTGCGCGGTCGGCTTACGGCTGCCTACCATCGCAATTTGTGCTTGCTGCAAGCGTTCGATATTACCACGGCAAAACAACAGCGGCGGTGGATCAAAGATTTGTAATAATTGCGCCGGAAATTCAGGCTGATCCGCAAACAATAACTGATACTTACCCGCCTGCACTGCCTGTTCAATTTTATCTATACTTTCTATGGTCTGTTGTGTTTCTTCATGGCGCTTAAGATGCGTCTGATGAATACCCAATTGCTGCCATGCACCCACTTTTGCTGCCCACGCTTGCTGAGCACTACCAAAACTTGTTAGCAGTTTATGATAAGCAGACAACGACGCATTAACCTCATACCAAAGCGCTAAAACCGCACGCTGATCGTCTGATAAAAGAGGTAATAATGCGTTCATAAAAGGTGCTCATTGAGAGGAATTAATCTTCAAAAAAATAACAGTTGATAAAAATTATCATCAATAGACCGTGAGATAATTCTCAAAAATTATAAATAAGGCGGCGGTAGCAGCTGATCACCCACACGAAGCGGCAATTCCGAATTTAAAACATAGGCATAGCTGATGTCATCAAAGGTATTAAATACCATTACCATACCTGTAGGCTCACTTGGCAAGCGCACAGGCATATCATTATCAAACACATCGCGTACCAGTGGACCTTTTTGATAAACGGTCAATACGGCACCCGGTTTTGCGCCTTGATTGCGTCCTAGATTGATTGCCACCACACTACCGCGCGCTGCAGAACTGATTGAATCCATTACCCGAACAATCATTCCGCCGCGATTAACTGTAGCGGGCGTGGGATAAAATACTGGTGGAATGGCGTTATCCAGCTCCACAAATACTCGATCGCCTTCCCGAACTTCTTTACCGTAGCTATCCGTTAATTGCAAGCTAGTCACGCCGTTACTTTCCGTCGCCGTGACTAAACCTGTAGCGACTTGAGTCACCTCTAAACCAATGATCTTATTGGTTTTTGGTTCAACGTATAATTCGCCTTTACGATAAACCCCGTAACGCTGACCAACAATAAGTGGAATACCTTTGGCATAGACTTTATCACCGCTACCGGTAATCAAATTGCGCTTTTTCGAGGCTAAAATGTAAGGTGTAGTGTCAAAATCTTTTGGATTCACAATCAGCGTTTTATCAAGCCAATGTTGAATCGCTGACATCGGAATGGCTGGGATACTATTTAGCGTTGAAGTGACTGCAACCGTATTTACTGCCACATTAGTCGAAAGTTGTTTTTCTACCCCAGCACAGCCCTCACCGGTATCCACGCCAATCAAGGTTTTACCCTTAATCACGCATAGGATAAGAATGTCATTAGGATAAATCAGGTTAGGGTTTTTAATTTGCTTATTGGTCGCCCAAATCTCTTTCCAGCGCCATGGACTGTCCAAATAGCGACCTGAGATGTCCCATAAAGTATCCCCTTTTTTAACGATGTAGCGATTGGGTGCATCTGCTTTAATGGTTGGTGGTGGGTTGTTAGCGTGAGCGGCACTCATCAACAGCACACCACTTAAGACTGACAAGAATGCTGCTTTTGCCAGTCCACAATGTTTTACTTTCATAACTTTATCCATTAAAGGGTAGATATACTGCTATATACACCATAAAGATTATTAAAACGATTGTTTCACGTGAAACAAATAAAATAATATTATAGATGTACTATATTATTTATGCAGCATTTGCTTCGATATGTTGACGAATTTGCTCAGCAACCAATTCAGCATCATTATCTAACACCACGACACGCTGTGGTAATGCTTCTAAACCTTCGGTATGCGCAGGGCGAGCAATATCAATTTGTCCAATAGCTTCGACGATAGTTTCGGCAAATTTAACAGGCAATGCAGTCTCAGCGCAGATGATTACTTCGCCTTCTTGCTGTAATTCTTTAGCAACTTTAATACCGTCAGCCGTGTGCGGATCGACTAGTTCACCATATTGGTCATACAGTGATTTGATGGTCTGTAGGCGGTCACTATGCGTAGACTTGCCCGCAGCAAAGCCATAACGGGTGTTTACTGCTTGCATTAAATCTGCTAAATCAAAACCTTGACCTGATTTTACCCCTTCAAACAATTCATGAACGCGCGCACTATCTTTCTCCAGCAGCAAATATACAAAACGCTCAAAGTTAGAGGCTTTGGAGATATCCATAGACGGGCTAGAGGTAATGTAAGTTTTAGCAGTCGGGCGTGGTTGATAAGCGCCTTTATTAAAGAAGTCATTAAGCACGTCATTTTCATTGGTCGCAACGATTAAGCGTCCAATTGGTAAGCCCATTTCACGAGCAATGTGTCCAGCACAAATATTACCAAAATTCCCTGATGGAATGCTAAAACTTACCTGCTCATCATTGCTAGTGGTCACAGCAAAGTAGGCTTTAAAATAATAGACTATTTGCGCGAGGATACGACCCCAGTTAATGGAGTTGACAGTACCTAAATTATAAGCGGCTTTAAATTCAGCATCTTGTTGTAACGCTTTGACGATATCTTGGCAATCATCAAACATACCGTCAATGGCAATATTATGAATATTAGCATCGGTCAAGCTGTACATCTGGGCGCGCTGAAACTCGCTCATTTTGCCATGTGGTGACAGCATAAAGACTTCGATATTGTCTTTACCGCGTAATGCGTATTCTGCTGCACTACCGGTATCGCCACTGGTGGCACCAATAATCGTTATGCGTGCGTCTTTCTTTTTAAGGACATATTCAAAGGCATTACCCAAGAATTGCATCGCCACATCTTTAAAAGCTAAGGTTGGACCATTAGATAAACCTAAAATATAGATATTGTCTTCAAGTTTACGCACTGGAACAATATCGGCACTACCGAATACTTCAGTCGTATAAGTGCGCTCAATAATATCTTGTAGGTCTTCTGCTGGAATATCAGTGGCAAAACGCTGCATAATCGCCATCGCAAGCTGCGGGTAGCTTAGCGCACGCCATTCATCAAGCGTTGCATTATCAATTTGCGGATAATGCTCAGGCAGCATCAAGCCGCCATCAGGCGCAAGCCCCATTAATAGCACATCACTAAAATCCATCGGCGCTGTCTGACCACGAGTACTGATATATTTCATAAGCTTCCCTACCTACAATGATTTTTTAATATTTAACGGTGGTTATTAAATAACGTTGATGAAACAGTATTGACTAAGCAGTATTAATTACGCCGTTTTTTGTAGCAGCGCATAATAAAAGCCATCACCGCTTTCGCTGTCTATTGGCAGACATTGGCGACCCACTTCTTGCGCAATGCCCCAACTACAGGCTTCGGTAAATTCAATCGCCGTGGCATTGGTATGATGACGTAAAAAGTCCTGCATTTGCTCGACATTTTCTTGTTTTAATATGGAACAAGTAACGTACAACAAATAACCGCCAACTTTTAGCTGTGCCCACAGATTGTCTAAAATTTCTGCCTGTAACGACACAGTTTGTTCCACGTCTTCTTCAGCACGTAGCAGACTGATATCTGGGTGGCGACGAATCACACCGGTAGCGGTACAAGGAGAATCCAATAATATAGCGTCAAATACTGGTTCATTCTTATCGACTTTTTGGTTTTTAGATTGAGCGATGCCTTGCCATCTAGTGGCATCAGCGCAAACAATATTTAGATTAATGAGTTCCGATTGTTCTAAATTTAAGCGCGCTAAATTTTCATGGATGCGGGTAATACGCGGCGCTTCATTATCTATAGCCGTAAAGTTAATAACACGGCTGTCTGTTACCTCATCTTTATTGTCACTATCAGTACGTTTCACATGAAACAATTCAGATTGTTTATCTGCATTTAACAGCTCTAGCCAATGCGCAAGCTTGCCGCCCGGCGCAGCACAAGCATCTAAAATACGTAGCTCATTAGTATCATTATGGCCAGTATCGCTATCAGCATTTACTTTATTAATAAGTGCTTGATGAATCAATGGTGCGGCAAGCTGAGCATGCATATCTTGTACACTAGCAGCGCCTTCTGCAAATGAAGGCAAACCTACAACGCCAGTACTTTGCTCAAGACGTAACGCTTGGGTAGTGATAGTTTTAGCGATAGTTGTAGCATCGTTACTAGCAGTCTGAGGCAGTTGTAACTCACTCACCATCTCAACCAATTCAGCGCTAACATCTGCTTGCTCAAGTGTTTGCTGATAGCCTTCTACTGTGTTTAATGCCGTGTTGGCACGTAAAAACATCGGCGCAGGTTGGCGTAAACCTTGCGTTAGCGCTGGATATTCTTCGCTCCAATCTTGCTTGAGCTGATACGCCAGCCAGTTCGGTAAGCTGTGGTTTTTATCACACTTTTTGTGGTATTTATGAGTATTTTTGACCACTTTACGCAAGATGGCATTGACCAAACCCGAGGCATGAGCAAATTCAATCTCTTTAACCGCCTCGACCGTTTCATGAATGGCAGCGTGGTCAGCAACTTGTAAATATAGCAGCTGCGTCAGCCCCACTTGAATGGTAGTACGCACTTCCATCTCATCAATCGTATTGTCCGCCAAGCTGTCGAGCAAACGCTCAAGTGCGTACCACTGACGCAATGTGGTCAATAGTAGCGCATGAGCAAAGCCTTTATCGCCTTCATGCAAGCTGTTTAATAACGGGTCAAGGACACTTGATAACGACTGTCCGTTTTGGATAGCAAGTAAGGTACGAATGACGCGTGCCCGTACGCTACCGACCATCTTAAGATTACTTGATGGCTTATTCTTATTGTTTCTAGGGCTGTTAGACGCGGTTGCGTGATGTCTCATAGTACGTAATTTCCTGTGCGCCTACTGGCAGCGTTGGCATTTCATATTGGTTTGAATATTGATTTAAATGAAACCGATAGCTTGAATGGAATAAATTTAATAAGTTGGTGCAATGACAGGGCTAATTGGCATCTGTTTCAGCGGTAAATCGGTCATCATCGTTGAGCTGATTGCCATGGCAGATTTGCTCTGCGCTGACTGGTTTACCACCAGCAAACTGCAACTGGGTAATCGCTAAAGTACTGGCTTGCCTTGCTGTATTAGCACTGTCAGTATCAGGATTAGTATTAGCATCATTATCAGTACCACACGCCACCAAAATTGCCTTGCGACCTACGCTAATGACGGTACCAGAAGGTTTATCGGTTCGCTGAGAATCATTGACAGGTAAGCTGGCTAAAATCTTTACGCGTGCGCCCTTTAAGAAAGTATAAGCACCCGGCCACGGCGTTAAGCCACGAATTTGTCGCTCAATATGAGCTGCAGATTGTGCCCAATCAATTTCGCCTTCTGTTTTAATCAGCTTTTCGGCATAATTAGCCTGACTACTATCTTGAGCAGTTGCTTGTGCTTGATAATGGGGTAAATCTTGTAGTACCGTACTAATGGCTGTCGCGCCTAATTCTGCAAGATTATCATGCAAGCTAGTTGCGCTGTCATTAACTGTAATTGCGCAACTGACCTTGTAGAGCATGTCACCGGTATCAAGCCCCTTATCCATCTGCATAATGGTAATGCCCGTTTCAGTATCGCCAGCCAATAACGCACGATGAATAGGCGCAGCTCCGCGCCAGCGTGGCAATAATGAGCCATGAATATTGAGGCAACCATAAGTTGGCGTGGTTAAAACGCCAATAGGTAAAATAAGTCCATAAGCGGCAACCACCATGATATCAGGCTGATAAGCGCTCAATATTTTTCGAGCAGCAAGTCCATCAGTGCTTGATTTTTTAAAGGTAGCAGGTTGCTCGATAGGAAGATTATGCGCCAATGCCACCTGTTTAACGGCAGAGGCAGCTAGTTTTTGTCCGCGTCCAGCCTTGCGATCAGGCTGACTGTAAACGGCAACAATATCTATATTCAGCGCATCTTGCTGCTTAATCAAAGCCTCAAGGCTAATGGCAGCAAACTCAGGCGTACCCGCAAATATCACACGTAATCGACTGGTAGCTGGTTGTTGAGCGTTAGCCGTAAAAGTAGGTTTAGTAACAGAATTAGAAAGGGTTATCGTCATGGCAGCGTAATATCGTCAAATGGTGTCGTTAATTAGATAAATAGTATGGTTAAATAATAGGTTTATTATAGGTGAGTTTACACGGTTGTACCATGCTGATAATAGAGCATAATCATTAGCTCTTATATCCATTGTCAAACTCAGTCTTATCATAATACTTATTACCTATAATAATTATTATTCAGTTTTATGAATAACCATAGTAATTAAAGATAAATAATAGGGTTTAGTTTACACTACGTTCTCATAGTCGTCAGTGCCAAGTGATATTACTTTTATACAATATTTTTACATCATAATTAATGAAGACTGCTCATGTTGCGATGGGTAGATAGATAATGTACAGATACAGGATTGTAAATTATGCAACAGTTTCAGTCATTAAGGCGCTTGCTTAGCTTTTACATCCTCACATTGTTTATTATGTTGCTTATGTATTATGTCATGCTATTTTCAATTCTTAGAGAAAATACCAAGCAGAATACTCAACAGGTTTTTCAGATATTAAAATATGATTTATCTAACAGTAATGTGGTTACTAATGAAAATATAAATAAGGTCTTAAAGAAACCTTTATTTCAAGATATCAGTTATCAGCTGGTATTAATGGTACGCTCAGGCCAAACTTATGTTTATAGCCATACACGTCCTAGTGAGCCTAAATTTACCACTATCAATTTCCCAGCATTATTCCGCCAAAACTCTGATGCAGTTAGCACTTATGAGATCACCAATCAAAGTTTGATGGGTACACTCAACTTTCAGAATGGGCAGCGGCTACACATTATCCTGCGCCATCAGCCACTTAATATTAATTGGCTCTCATACCAATATTGGTTACCACCAATGGTAGCAGTTATCTTATTTATTATCGCTCTATTGTATATGCTTAAACACCGTGCCAATTGGGATCAGCTTCTACACTATACAGAAGATATTATGGCAGATGTAAAAGACGCTTATATCCCGCCCCCATTTGAAGAAGCGGAGAGCACCCTTGAGTTTTTACGTTTAGGACATGCATTAAGTCGTATTGGCTATCAATTACATAATCAGCATCGGCACATTAAACGCCTTAATCATCGGCTTGAACGCTTGGTTGATCAAGCCCCATTACCTATGTTGATGATTATGCGCCAAGGTCAGATTAGTTTTTCTAATCAGCGCTTTGATCAAATATTCTCGCCATCATTAGAACGGGATCAGAAATCTACTTTGACCGATTATGTCACCGGTAGCGACGAAGCTGTTCAGCAATACTTACAAAAGCTCTCATCGCATCGAGTCACGCGCACAGTATTGGTTTATGGTTTAGAAGACAAACAGGCTTACCAATTGCATATTACCCCATGGTTCGGAGAGCACGGTCAAGCTCATGGCTTCACCGTTTTATTTAACAATGTCAATGAGCTCATGTCGCAAAATACTGAATTACAGCAACAGAAACAGCTGCTTAATCATCGTATCTTAGAGCTTACTCAACTCAAATCCACCGTTAATAATCAACTTCGTACACCATTAAATGCCCTGATTAGTACGCTCGACTTAATAGATAGGCAAAGTTTAGACATAAAGCAACAAGACATTTTTAACACTTTATCGCAATCAAGTTATTCCATGCTGATGATGCTTAACGATATGATGGACTTAACAAAAGTTGCTAATAGTAATTTAGAAATTACTTACGAACCAATTGATATCTTTAAGCTAAGCCAACATGTCAGCAGTTTGATGGTTGGCAATGCGGGCAGACAAAATATTGAACCACTACATTTTTTTATGCCTAATTGTCCGCGCTATATTCATACGGACTATAAGCATCTCTGTCAAATACTCCTAAATCTATTTGAAAACGCTGTAAAATATACTTTTTCAGGCTATGTTGCGCTGATTGTCGAGTCTATTTCTTATAAAGATATGCAGCCTATTATTGAAAATAGCTGGATAAAAACGCATCGTCATAAAGAAGAATTATATTCAAAATTGACAGCCCAACCTGCTACTTTATCAATCAAAACACTACCTATTTATCGACAGTTAGATAGTATGAGTACGCAGCAGTCTTGGTTACGTTTTAGTATCCAAGACTCTGGTATTGGGATTAACAATGATATACAACGCGAAATCTCCAACTATTTCATACAAGCAAATCCGCAGGTAAGCTCACAATCCGGTAGTATGGGGCTTGGGCTTGCTATCTCTAGCAGTTTTGGTCAGCTTTTAGGCGGATTTATTCAACTTACCAGTGAAAAAGGGGTAGGTAGTACCTTTAATCTGTACTTGCCCGCTTATAAACCTAATTATCAGCCAATCTATCATTCTCATAATAGTTTCAATCATATACACCTGATTGCTATCGTCAACCAAACTGTGAGCGCTACTTACTTGCAGCGTTTGTGTCAGTATTTGAATATCAATGCCAACATTTACAGCAAGTTTAACAAAACAGTGATACAGCGGCTTACGACAGAGCTTAAGCAAAAGACTGCTGTCTTGCTGCTCGATTATGAATATTATTTGAGCAATACGACTGCGGCGGCTGACACTAATGAAAAAGAAACTAGTACCTTTGCAAACAATACTATTAATCTTGAGACGACTGTCAGCACAGATATACAAGCATTTATAAACTCAACTCCATTGCCAAAAATACTACTCAGTATGAAGCCTGAGCGTAGTCTACCGTCTACATTATTAGATGATTTTGATGGTTTTTTAAGCAAGCCTTTAGATATTGCCCGTTTATTATCAGAACTCATACGTCTTACTTTGCCCAAGCCTAGCTTATTATTAACATCAGTAAAAGTTGAACAGAATCAAGAGGCAGATAACGACAACATTATGCTTCAACCCGAGGCGATTGCCCACCCCTTAAGAACATCTATTGTGTTAGATAATTTGGAGAAGTCGGGTGACGTTGAAAATAAAGAAACATCGACTGAACCGCCACTTATCTTAGTGGTAGAGGATAATCTGACCAATCAAAAAATCACCTGTAAGTTATTAAGTAAGCTTGGTTATGATAGTGAAGTGGTGTCAGATGGGCAACAAGCTTTAGATAAGCTTACAGCGCAGCCTCAGGCTTTTGCGCTGATTCTGATGGATTGTCGCATGCCCATAATGGACGGTTGGCAGGCAACGCAAGCCATTCGCCAACAAGGCTGCATTGTTCCCATTATTGCGTTAACTGCAAATAACAGTGAAGAAGATCAAGAAGCTTGTCTTAGCGCAGGTATGAATGAATTTTTAACCAAGCCAGTTAATAAAGACAAGCTAAAAGATGTGTTACAACGCTTTATTAAAAGCTAAATATATTTCTAATAACATCTCTATTTCATAAAGCCGTTATCCGCTAAAAAGGCTTCCGTTAACGTACTTGCAGTAGATACAGGTGCTGTATTAGGCTGAGATTTATTAAGCAGGCGCTCTAAATAACGCGCAACAATATCCACTTCAATATTGACTTTACTACCCACCAGCCAATATTCAGCAATATTAGTTAGCTGAGCAGTATGAGGAATGATATTTAAGCAGACAATATTGTCTCGTACTACATTAGTAGTCAGACTAATGCCATCTACCGTAATTGATCCTTTAGTTGCCGTAAAATGCGCAATCTCTACTGGAACCTCAATCTCAATGTAGAGTGAGCGCGCATCTTTTTGTAGTTTGCGTACTATACCCACCCCATCAACGTGACCAGCAACGATATGACCACCAAAACGGGTCGTTGGTAACATTGCCTTTTCTAAATTCACCTTATGACCTATTTTCAAATCTTCAAGTGCAGTTCGGGATATTGTTTCACGTGAAACGTCAACAGCATAGTAATTACTACCTAAATCAACTACGGTTAAGCAAATACCATTACAAGCAATAGAATCACCTAAAGATACATCGCTAAAATCTAATCCCTTAGATTCAATCAATAAGCGGATATCACCGCCAATAGGCTGCATGGCTTTTACTTTGCCCATACTTTCAATAATTCCAGTAAACATAGCGCCCTCTGCCTTTATAGATAAATATTATGATAATAAATGGTTAATTTTAAATTAAGAATACTGGGTAATAATAATGAATGGTTAGCATAAGTTGTGGATAACTTATAAATTGGTAGTAGAAAACAAGACTTTAATTAGTAATATGAATAGTTATCCACAAGTTTCACCACAATAACAACCAGATAATAATTAATGCTTATATTACATAAGTCATTGATTTAAAATTATTTTTCTCTATTAAACTAGAAAATCTTTGATTCATACTGTTTCACATGGAACCTAATAAAAAGTTATGCACAGTTCCATGTGAAACCTATTATGGTTTATTAAGTTATCTACATTGAGTAGAGCTTAGATAAATAGGAGGATAACATTATATTTATAAACAGCTTATTCCTAAAACAATAATAAAATAAGTGATTGTCTGTAAGTTAGTGAAGGGGTGATAAAGTAATCTTTAGATCATTGCCTACTCGTTGCTGATTCGCATATTGAAAGCGCAGCTGCTGTGCTAATGATAACGGATTAAAATCTATCATAGCTCGCGCCTGTGTACCCAGTAAACAGGGGGCTTGATAGACAATCAGCTCATCCACTAATTGCTGACTTAAAAAACTACCGGCAACACTTGCGCCTGCTTCCACTAAAATATCATAACACTGATAGTCGCTAACTAAAGTGGCTAGTAGCTCTGGCAGATTATCGTCACGCCAATACAGAGTATCCGCACGGCGGCACAAGTGATACTCAGAATGTACGTCATGGTCTAAGCGTTTTCGTCTATCGAGCACCACTACTTTAGGAGCAGGAATATCTTCTAGGGCAACTCCGAGTCTGGTCGAACGCACATTTAGCTGAGGATTGTCCGCGATAACCGTGCTGCTACCGGTAATAATGGCACCGCTTTGTGCCCGTAACTGCTGAACGTCTTCACGCGCAGCGGCTGAGGTAATCCATTTAGACTCTCCTGATGCCATAGCGGTCCGACCATCAAGGCTAGTCGCTATTTTTAGACGTACATAGGGCAATTGGGTACGCATTGCCTTTAAAAAGCCACGATTCAGTGCTTCAGCCTGCTCTGTCAGAACGCCTACTGTCACTTCAATACCTGCTTGCTCCAGTAACGTAACCCCACGTCCTGCTACTTGCGGATTGGGGTCAAGTCCAGCGATGACGACTCGTTTAATACCAGCCTTAATCAACGCTAGCGCACAAGGGGGCGTGCGTCCAGTATGACTACAAGGTTCTAGGGTGACGTAGGCCGTACCGCCTTCGGTTTTGTTACCTGTATTAATAGCATCGTTAAGTGCAAATACTTCAGCATGCGGCTGACCAACCTTCGGGTGAAACCCTTGCCCGACGACCACCCCTGCTTGTACGATGATGCAGCCGACAGCCGGGTTTGGGCGCGTGGTATATTGTCCACGCTGAGCCTGCTCAATAGCAAACGTCATAAAATAGCGGTCTGTGGCAGCTTGTGCATGGTCTAACAGAGACATAGAAGACTTACCCTTTCTTAAAAAGTAAAAAAGCTTATATCAATTGATTCGTTTAATCGTCCTGCTTGTCTAAGGGACGAATATTGGCGATTTCTTGGTGAAAGGCATCGATATCCTGAAAATCGCGATATACACTGGCAAAACGTACATAGGCAACATCATCAAGTGTTTTTAGCTCACTCATGATAATTTCACCAAGCACCTTGCTACTGATTTCACGCTCACCCATTTGCCGTACGCGTTTTTCCACACGGCTAATCATGGCTTCTTGCTCATCAATGGTAATCGGGCGCTTTTGCAACGGCAATTGAATAGAGCGGCGCAGTTTTTCATTATCATAAGGCTCAATTTTAGTACTTGATTTAATAATACGCGGCATCACCACTTCGACCATCTCGAAGGTAGTAAAACGCTCTTGGCAGCCACTACAAACGCGGCGGCGGCGTACTTGTGCCCCTTCCGCAGCCAAGCGAGAATCAATAACTTTCGTCTCTGACGCGTTACAATAAGGACAGTGCATACGCTTTTCCTTTATTAATATTAAACGCAATAATAACCAGTCGAGGCTATGTAAAAACTTGATAGCGTCTTTTACTTGCCAATACAAAAGCTACCAAAAATCTTACCAAGCAAATCATCGGCGCTAAATTCGCCCGTGATTTCACCCAGATATTGCTGGGCGTAGCGTAAACTTTCTGCCACCAGTTCTCCCGCTTGAAATACGGTTAATTGTTCATGAGCGTCTACCAAGCAATCAGCCGTGCGTCTGAGCGCATCCAAATGCCGGGTTCGGGCTATTAAACTGTTTTCAGGAGGATGAAAGCCCACTTTAGCACATAATATTTCGATTAAATCTGCAATTCCAGCACCTGTTTCACATGAAACATGCACCTGCTCATAGCCGCGACTGTTCAGCTCTATTTGCGTAGCTGAAGTATGCTTATTATTATTAATATTATTTAGTAAATCACTTTTATTAGCGATAATAAGCAAACGCTTAGCGGCTGGCAGCTCGCCGAACAATTGCTCTGCCAGCTGCAATGGGGTCGCATCATCATCAATATCACGCGTAACATCATAGACCATCAGCAGCATATCTGCCTGCTCAATAGCGGTTCGCGCGCGCGCAATACCAATACGTTCAACCATATCATCGGTATCACGTATCCCTGCAGTATCAGTTAAATGTAGCGTTAAGCCATTCAGAACTACCGTTTCTTGCAACGTATCACGTGTGGTCCCTGCCACGTCGGTGACAATAGCGCGCTCTTGACCTGCGAGTCGATTTAATAAGCTAGATTTGCCCGCATTCGGTCTGCCAGCGAGTACCACATGAATGCCGTCACGCAATAGCTGACCTTGCTTTGCTGTCATTAATACCTGCTGAATTTGGCGTTGTGTCTGCTCAAGCTTGCTTTGAATCACACCATCGGATAAGAAATCCACGTCCTCTTCATCTGGAAAATCAATCGCTGCCTCAACATGCAACCGCAAATGAATCAACTGCTCTAATAAGTGGTTAATATGCTGTGAAAACTCACCACTGAGCGAGCGAATGGCACTACTAGCCGCCGCCGCACTGGTTGCATCAATGGCATCCGCGATAGCTTCAGCCTGTACCAAATCCATTTTATCATTGTCAAAAGCACGGTAAGAAAATTCACCGGGCGCCGCCTGCTTTGCTCCTAATTCAAACACCCGTGCTAACAATAGGTTTTGCAAAATCATGCCGCCATGACCTTGAAGCTCGATGACATCTTCACCGGTAAAGGAGTGCGGAGCGCGAAAATAGAGCACCAATCCTTCATCAATAACCGTACCATCCGCTTGATAAAAACGGCAGAAACTTGCCAATCTGGGAGTAAAGCCAGATTTTCCAGTTAATTGACAGGCAATGGCATAGGCTTTGGCACCTGAAAGGCGAATGATACCTACACCACCGCGACCCAATGGCGTTGCGATAGCAGCAATGGTGATCATGCCAGACGCATGAGATGGCTCAGATGACGCAATGGAGGCTAAGCCCGCTTTGACAGAATCCACACTAACTCTCAGTAGCTAAAAACTTCATTATAGACGGCTATACACAGCCTGACAAAGCAAACTTATAATAAGGCTTATTCTGGTTCTAATTTTGACTCTAGCAGCGAGGGGTTAATTCTACCTAATAATTATAATGAGCCAATTAAACAATTAATTAATCAGCTCAGTAACGTGGTTAATAGGCTAATAGCTTACCCCATAAAAAACCACCGCAAGTGCGATGGTTTCTTTATCTTCAATATTAATTAGCTTAAATCACTGTTAATCAAGTACTTTAACCGTACGCAGTTTTTGTTCTTCTTCTACCTTTTTATTAACGAAATATTGATGCGTCATACTAAACAAGTTATTCACTGTCCAGTAAAGTACCAAACCTGCTGGGAAGAACAGCATAAAGGCGGTAAAGATAATTGGCAAAAACTTCATGACTTTTGCTTGCATCGGATCAGTTGGCTGCGGATTTAACTGCTGCTGTACAAACATCGATGCACCCATCAGCAATGGCAAAATAAACCAAGGATCCATCGCTGATAAATCTTGAATCCATAGTATCCATGGCGCATGGCGCAGCTCAATACTCTCAACCAATACCCAATATAAGGCTAAGAAGATCGGCATTTGCATTAAAATAGGCAAACAACCTGCCATTGGATTGACTTTTTCTTCCTTGTAGATGCCCATCATTTCTTGTGACATCTTCATGCGATCGTCGCCATGTTCTTCTTTTAATGCCGCTAGACGCGGTGCAATCGCACGCATCTTCGCCATGGAGTAGTAACTCTTATTAGAGAACCATAACAAAGCAATCTTAACCAAAACCGTCAACAAGATAATAGACCAGCCCCAGTTGCCGATAATCTTATGGATACCGTCAAGAATGGCAAACAAAACTTTCGATATCGGCCATAACAAACCATAATCGACGGTTTTATTCAGACCAACTGCCACGTCTTTTAGCTCAGACTGAACTTTCGGACCGGCATATAAAGTGGCACTTAACGTGGCTTGCTTATTGGGTGCGACATTTACTGGCTGGCTATTAAAACCAATAAAATAATCATTGCCCGATTCACGGCTAAAGAATTTGCCCGTAAAGTTCTCAGGTGTCCACGCAGATACAAAATAATGCTGAACAATCCCCACCCAACCTTTATCACTGGTCGTGGTTAAAGAACCGTCATTAAACTTACCAAATTTAAGCTTATTATAAGGATCATCAGGCGTGCCCCAAGCACCGCCAAGATAGGTTGCCATACTAAGCGCACCTTTACCCGACATACCGGGGTCTTTACTATCGTCACGCTTTAGCTGCGCAAACAATTGACCTTGCCAGGGCTGCGCTGACGCATTTTGAATCTGATAGCTAACATCAATAGGATATTTATCATGCGTAAAGGTGAAGGTTTTGGTGATCGTTACACCATCTTTTTGATACGTTAACGGCACAGATAAGGTTTGCTGGCCTTTTTCCATCTGATAACTGTTGGCAGTATGGCGATAGTTAGCGCGACCTTCGGCAGTATCAATACCATCTTTTCCAATGAGACCAGATTGCGCCACATAAACACGATTACTATTATTCTCTAGTAATACAAAAGGCTGCTCGCTATTAAGCGTCGCATCGTACTGTTTAAGCGCTGCATAAACAATATCACCACCTACCGGATTAATTTTAATATCATAGCGATCGGTGGTTACCGTGATAAGTCCCGCATCCTTAGCAACAGCGTTCGTCCCGCTAGCCGCTACTGCGCTATTGGCTGGTAACGTCTGTACCGGAATATCGCCAGCCGCACCCGTTGTCGAGGGAATATCTACACCTACTGAAACGGCAGCGTCTGATACCCCATCAACAACTGGCTCATCAGCGTAATCATCACGCCACGCCAAAATCAGTAGATAAGCGGTGATTAGCATCGCAATGATGATCATCACCCGAAATATCTTTTGCATAAACCTATCCTAGAGTGAAAAATTAGGGTCTGTGTCGTAACTCAGATTCAATGGTTTATATTTAAAAAAACCATGCCATCGCTTGTCATTGACATAAAATGGTCATCATTTTACTAAAAAACCACCTTAAATGATACCAACAGTATAACTAACCTGTTAAGCACTTTTAAATATTAATAGCTCATACCACTAAGCATCATCTCAACAGATAATTTAGACGCGCCGTATAGCTATGCTTATCTCGATAAACACCCTGTCCTAATTTTTGAGGTCGGAATAAAACATGTTGGTCGTTACTCAGACCTTGTGCAGGTTCGTACCAGTAATAATAAGAGGCTAAGGGCAAAGCTACAAAATCAATGCCATGCCCACCAAAGGGCTGGCAGCGAGCAAGACGTTTTAATAACAGCCAACTGCCGGTACGCACTCCATACCACTGTAATGCCTGTTTGCCATAATTTGAGCAGGTTGGATAATATCGACAGCGAGCTGGTATGATTGGACTGATTATCTTTTGATAAATAACTATTATATAAATTAATAAAAAATAAAAAAATTTATTAAATTTATTTTTAATATAAGACATATTATTTCTTTTTAATTTTTTTAAATATATTATTTATTTCTAAATCTAGTTCTTTATTAGTTAAACCTTTAATAGATTTTTTAACAATAAATACAATATCTTTATTTTCTAGCTGGGATGCTTGTATACGAAAATTTTCTCTTATTTTGCGTTTAATTAAATTTCGTGCAACTGCTGTTGGTACTTTTCGCTTGGTTATTGCCATCCCTATACGTGCCTGATCGCTCGTAGTGGTGCGTACAAACGCCATCAGATGGCTTTGGTGCAGTTTGCGCTCAGGTGCATCAAACACCTCACGAAAGGTAGCAGGGGTCAGTAAACGCTGGGCTTTTGTGAAACTTGCAGCAATAGTAGCTTGGATAGGAGCAGACATAAGACAACCTAAGAGAAAGAGGGTGAAATCTAGGGATAATCAACAAAATAAAAAGACAAAAAAAGCGCCAATATAGGCGCTTTTGATATATGGCTAGTGTTTCATGTGTGGTCAATACCATGTAAGGAATAGACCGTAATGACGCACTAAAACCATGGACATCGTGTGTATCTACTGAAAAATCAGCTTATACAGTAAGACGATGACGTCCTTTTGCACGACGGCGCGCAAGTACTTGACGGCCTTTTTTCGTTGCCATACGAGCACGGAAGCCGTGAGTACGCTTGCGTTTTATCACGCTTGGTTGGAATGTACGTTTCATAACTCACCTATCAAATAATGGACTAAATTCGTAATAACGAAGGATTATATCATTCTCACTAATTTGGGTCAATAAACTAATTCAACTCATGTTTATATATCCAGCTTAGTAAGTTCTTACAGTGATACTAAATTTTAAGAGCCCTGTTCTTTTAGAAATAGCAACTGCCATAAGTTAGACTAGCTTATCTAAATTTTATAAAGTTATCCACAGAAATCCTGTCTTTCAATAATAATTGTAATTTATGTATATATAGATATTGTTGTTATTGGGGAGCTTGTTTTCTGTGGTTAAGTGGTTTTTCTTCTTCAATATTAATATCTTAGACTATGGGTAAACCTGTGGATAAGCTGTGGGTTAATAGGGGGTAACTCGCTTTTATGATTTATCTAAAAAACAATCCACAGGGTTATCCACAAAAAACACCATGTTATCCACAGGTTATTTATGCTAGATTAGCAGCCTATTTCAATATCCGATTTTATAATTTTTATAAGACTAACGCTCCTCTTTGGTTACTGAACATCATAACTTGATTAGAGCATTCACTATAATTTATGAGGTTAGCGTTTTTAATGACAGACATGCCAATGCTTTGGAATAAATGCTTAGAGGACTTGCGCTACAGTGTGAAAGATAACGTTTTTACCATGTGGTTACGTCCTTTATCCGCGCATCAAGAGGGTCAAACCCTCGTAGTACGTGCACCTAATGATTATTTTGTCTCCTACATTCAAAAAAATCATTTACAGAATATTGAGCAATTGGTTGCTAAACACAGTCAAGGCAGCATTGAAGCCGTTGTGGTACGTGTTGATAATGCGCATCATAATGAATCGACGGTAGATGGAAAAGAATATATTAATATCAATGACTTACGGACGATAAGCTCCAATACTAGTCCCTCCCTTATTGTGCCAGATTCCAGTATTCACCCTCAAGATATGGGAGTCAATAATTCTTACACATACTCAACTATGTTGGATGTGGCTACCGATACAAAGTCGTTAAGCTACTTGAATCCTGAGTTTACTTTTGAGACGTTTGTAACCGGGAAATCAAATAACTTGGCTTATAAAGCCTGTTATGAGCTTAGTAAGCGCCAATCAAAAAATAGACACAATCCATTATTTATATACGGACCTTCTGGTTTGGGAAAAACACATTTAATGCATTCTGTTGCAGATCGCTATTTAAAAAATAATAAAAAGTTTTATTATTTTACTTCTGAGAATTTTATTAATCAATTAGTTTATGCATTAAGAAATAATAAAATAGAAGATTTCAAAAAGAAAATAAAAAAGGTAGATTTATTAATTGTTGATGATATTCATGTCCTAGCCGGTAAAACAAAAAGTAGTAATGAGTTCTTAACGTTATTTGCTGACTTTACCAGTGGCGATAAACAATTGATTTTAGCGTCCGATCGTCACCCGTCACAAATGACTGAATTCGATGAGCGTTTTCGTTCTCGTTTTTCATGGGGTTTAACGGTGGCTGTGGAACCACCTGAGATTGATACCCGTGTTCAAATTTTGCAGCGAAAAGCAGCTTCGGTTGGCATGAATTTGCCCAAAGAATGTGCGTTATTTATCGCTCAAAATGTGGTGTCTAATGTGAGGCGGCTAGAAGGAGCGCTCAATCAAGTATTCGCTAATGCTAATTTAACTGGCGCACCGATTACTTTGGAGATGGTGCAATATGCTTTGAAAGATATCGTTGCTATGCGTGTGCAAGCGGTCAATATGGATAATATCCGCAAGGTGGTCGCTGAATATTATGATGTTAGTATTAAAGATATCATGGGTCGCAAGCGCACGCGCATGATTGCTCGTCCGCGCCAAATAGCTATGGCGTTAGCACGTGAGTTGACCAACAATAGTTTTCCAGAGATTGGTCAATCATTTGGTGGGCGCGATCATACGACGGTCATGCATGCTTGTGATAAAGTAGCAGAGCTGCGCGCCCTTGATCCTGCATTTGATAAGGACTACAAGTCATTGGCAATGATGTTACAAGCGGGCTAAATGCCGCTTTCGGTGTTGCCGTTCGTCAA
Organism: Psychrobacter sp. GP33; assembly: GCF_014119005.1. Classification (GTDB taxonomy): domain Bacteria; phylum Pseudomonadota; class Gammaproteobacteria; order Pseudomonadales; family Moraxellaceae; genus Psychrobacter. Next base: position 80,217 of record NZ_JACGYX010000002.1, read on the forward strand.
TATGGTTTATAATGACGAATAATATATCGTCTACAAACCACTATACGTTATTAGCCAATCAGTAACAGATTCACTCATTTACGAGTAACTTATTTAAGAGTAACTTAGCATGCAATTATCGATCAATCGAGAATCGTTTCTAAAAGCCATTAATTTGATCGCCAAGGCTGCTGATAAGCGCCATAATATGGTGATTTTAGGTAATATTAAGCTGCAGCTGACTGAATCTGAGCTGATTTTAACGGCCTCTGATTTAGAAGTAGAGTTGACTTCAACGCTACAATTGCCTGCAGGTGCCTGTATTGCAGCGGGTGCAATCACTTTACCAGCGGTAAAATTAAAAGACATTTGTAAATCTTTACCAGCGCAAGCACAGATTAATTTGGCGACTCAAGAAAACGAGCGTTGTTTACTTACCAGTGGTAAAAGTAGATTTACTTTAGGCACATTGCCTGCGACCGATTATCCAAGCTTGGGTAATCCTGAAAACATTACCCCGCTGACAATTAGTCGTAATCGCTTAACAGATTTGATTCATAAAACGCAATTTGCGATGGCGATACAGGATGTTCGTTATTATTTAACGGGCATGTTGTTTGATGTGGCGCAACAGCAGCTTACAACAGTGGCGACAGATGGGCATAGATTGGCATTAGCACGTAGCGTGATTGATGTTAACGCTGACTTAAGTATGCAAGCGATTTTGCCTCGTAAAGCGGTCATTGAACTTGAACGTTTAACCTCTGAGCTTGGTAAAATGTTGGGTGAGCAAGATAATATTGTGACCTTAAGCTTTGGGCGTGAGTTTTTACAAGTCAGTCTGCCGTTTGGTGAAGTGGACAGCACTGGGCAAGTTAGCCAAAACTTGATGGTGACATTTACTGCTCGTTTAATCGATGGTAAATTCCCTGATTATCGCCGTGTCATGCCCAGTAATACGGATAAATTGGCGCTATTTAATCAAGAGAAAATGACTGATGTGCTGCGCCGTGTCGCTATCTTAAGTAATGAGAAATCTCGCGGTGTGGTGTTTAACTTTGCTAGTGACGGCATGGTAGAAGTACGTGCCAATAATGCTGAGCAAGATGAAGCCGTCGAGATGATACAAGCCAAATATCAAGGTGAACCAATGGAGCTATCATTTAACGCCGCTTACTTACAAGATGTACTATCAGTGACCCAAGGCGATGTTCAGATGCATATGAGCCAATCTAATGCCTCGGTACTAGTAAATCAGCTCAATGACGAGTTTCACCAATATGTCATTATGCCAATGCGCATATAGTTATTATTGAGTCGATAATACGATGAATAGCTATTGGCTATTAAGTTGTTGTTAAACTCAAAGCTAACAGTTGGAAGTTAAGCAATAGTAATAATATTAAGCAGATGCGGTGAGTATTATGATTGAACGTCTACAAATCTCGCATCTGCGTAATCTTCAGCAGGTTAATCTCTCGTTGGGCGCCTGTAATGTCATTATTGGTGCTAATGGGAGCGGTAAAACATCATTATTAGAGGCAGTATTTTTATTATCGCGCGGTAAAAGCTTCCGTCATAGCCAACCAAAACGCTATGTTCAACATCATCAGGCTGCTGCCGTGGTTCATGCCAGTTTGACGGATGGTAGCAGCTTAGCGATTCAAAAGCAGGCAGATGCTACGACTGTTTTACGCCTTAATCAAACCACGGTTTATAATCAAAGTGTCTTAACTGAACAGCTGCCAACTTTGCTCATAGACCCATCTTCAATGGATATGTTAGAGCAAGGCAGTGCCAGTCGTCGTCAGTTATTAGACTGGCTAGTGTTTCACATGAAACAAGGCTTCCATCCGCAATGGGTTGCCTATCAACGTCTACTTAAACAGCGCAATAGCTTATTAAAACAAACTAAACACCTCTCTCATAATCAGCACGCTGAGCTAAAAGCTTGGGATAAAGGGCTTGCCAATCACGCCGCTCTAATTCACCATTATCGTTTGCGTATTTTTGAAGCGTGGCAGCCTTATTTTGCAGAAAGTATTCAGCAACTATTACCGTCTTATGCCGAGCAATTAAGCTTAAGCTATACTCCTGGCTACGATACCAGCATACCTTTAGATGAGCAGTTAGCCGAGCGCTTGCCGCAAGATTTGCAACTGGGCTATACCCGTATCGGTAGCCACCGTGCAGATATTCATGTGCATTGGCGCTCTCAACGTAAAGTTGTGCCAATAAGTTCCACAGAGTCAGAAGTAGGGGATAAAGAAGCTATTGATAAAGTGCAGACTCTTAAAGAGATTGAGCTCAAAGAATCAGTTATCAAAGAGCAGGCGGCAAACATACTGTCACGTGGTGAGAAAAAATTACTGATTACCGCATTACGCTTATCGCAATTACCTTTGTTACTGAATGCGGGACAGGCTGTAGACCCAGCGCAATTGTCTAATCATGCTAATGCGACCCCAATTGTATTATTGGATGACATTACAGCGGAGCTGGATGATAGGGCGATTGATATTCTGTTATCAACTTTAGCGCAGCTGCCTTGTCAGGTTATTATGACCAGTTTGACAGCAGATATTCTTCCGCAAATTCATAATTACTGGTTAGTATCAAAGGTGTTTCACGTGAAACAGGGTGTCGTTTCATCTCTTAAATAGCATTGAGTCTTATATTTAGTTATTTCTCTGTACTCTTATTACACTTTATTAAATTTCCTAAGCTTACTTAGCTTTATAGGTTTTTTTACCTTAGACATTCTTTCTGTTATTTCATATTTCTACATTTTTATTGATAGTTATATACCTGTCCTATAAAGCGTTAATAGCCTTGAACCTGCCACTAAACAGTGACTTGGAGGCAAAAAAATGCTAAAATAAGGCTTTATTTTCGTCCTATTTTCAGTAAGTTGTCTATTGGCTTTATCGTATTTATTATGAATATAAATAAGGCGCTAAGTGGTTGATAATCAATATCTTTTTAATAATTAGTTATGTAGCAAGGTTATTGAAACTGGCTCATGCTAATTTCAGTTAATTAAGAAAATGGTTATCTATTTTTTATACCTTACCACTGGTCTTCAATAAAAGATTTTAACGCTAAATGTAGCAAAATCTAAGATAACGTCATGAGGTACCACCTAAGGGTGTGCTCGTCATAAACCGCTGATATGGCTTGATTAAGGAATACCAATGAGTGATTCATTTACCGATAACGAGCAACTGATGTCAGATACTAGTGTTCAGCCCATCGTCCCTGATGTAACTGTTGAAGTGGTTACCGCAATCAGCGAGTCCGATTATAGTTCTAAAGATATCCGTGTGTTGCGCGGTCTTGAGGCGGTACGCGTGCGCCCAGGTATGTATATTGGTGACACCGATGATGGTACTGGTTTGCATCATATGGTCTTTGAGGTCGTCGATAACTCGATTGATGAGGCGCTTGCTAACCATTGTGACCAGATTGATATTGTTATTCATGAAGATGAGTCGGTCAGTGTCATGGATAATGGTCGCGGTATTCCAGTTGATATTCATCCAGAAGAAGGTGTATCTGCAGCACAGGTCATTATGACTGTATTGCATGCGGGCGGTAAGTTTGATGATAACAGCTATAAAGTGTCTGGCGGCTTGCATGGCGTCGGCGTGTCTGTGGTCAATGCGTTGTCTCAACATCTGGAAATGAACATCTGGCGTGAAGGCTTTCATTATCAGCAGACCTATACTGATGGCGTGCCTAATGGCGATATTCAGCCAATGGAAGCGACTGATAGAACCGGTACGCAAATCCGCTTTTACCCCAGTAATGATGTGTTCACAGGTACTATTTTTGAATATGACATTTTAGCCAAGCGTCTGCGCGAGCTGTCATTTTTGAACTCTGGTGTGCGCATTGTGCTAACCGATGAGCGCATTGATAAGCGTCATGAATTTGAGCATAAAGGCGGTCTGTCTGAGTTTGTCAGCTATATTAACGCTGGTAAAGATGGCATCAATGAAGTGTTCCATTTCATTAGTAATCAAGACGACGGTATTAGTGTTGAAGTGGCGCTACAGTGGACGGACACGTATAACGAAAAAGTATTGTGCTTTACCAATAATATCCCGCAGCGTGATGGCGGTACGCATTTATCAGGTTTCCGCTCAGCGCTGACACGTTGCCTAAATAGCTATATGGATCGTGAAAATCTCTTTAAAAAAGAAAAAGTGGTTGCGACGGGCGACGATGCGCGTGAAGGGTTAACGGCTATTGTTTCAGTAAAAGTGCCTGATCCAAAATTCTCTAGCCAAACAAAAGATAAACTGGTCTCAAGCGAAGTAAAATCTGCTGTTGAATCAGCGATGCACGATAAATTTAATGATTACTTGCAAGAAAATCCAGGCGCTGGTAAAGCAATTGCCAGCAAAATCATTGATGCCGCGCGTGCCCGTGATGCAGCGCGTAAAGCGCGTGAAATGACACGCCGTAAGACTACATTGGATATTGCTGGACTACCGGGTAAATTGGCGGATTGCCAAGAAAAAGACCCTGCATTGTCAGAGCTGTATATTGTGGAAGGGGATTCTGCGGGCGGTTCAGCCAAGCAAGGTCGTAGCCGTAAAACGCAGGCGATTTTACCTCTGAAAGGTAAGATTCTAAACGTTGAGCGTGCCCGTTTTGACAAGATGTTATCTTCACAAGAAGTGGGTAATCTGATTACTGCGCTTGGCTGTGGTATCGGTCCAGATGAATATAACCCTGATAAAGTTCGCTATCATAAAATCATCATCATGACCGATGCGGACGTTGATGGCTCGCATATTCGTACCCTTTTATTAACGTTCTTCTTCCGTCAAACGCCTGAATTGATAGAACGCGGTTATATTTATATTGCCCAGCCACCACTTTATAAGGTGAAAAAAGGTCGTCAAGAGCTGTATCTAAAAGATGATGAAGCGCTAAAAGCTTATTTATTGTCATCAACTATTGACAGTACTAAGTTGCATATTAATGCGGATGCGCCAGCGATTACCGGCCAAGCGTTAGAGACGTTATTAAACGATTATAACCAAACCCAGCTCATCAAAGCGCGTTTACAGATTCGTTATCCTGCGGTGCTATTGGATGCATTGACGCATACGCCGAAGCTTGGCACTGATATGACGCATGATAAAGACGCCATGCAAGTATGGAAGGATGCGCTACAGGTTCAGCTTGAGCATTTTGGTAGTGACTTAAGTCCTGAGATTGAGCTGGTTAATATCCATGCCCCGCAACCAAAAAATATGGATGCGGCAGCGGCTGATTTACTCGGTATGAAGCCTATCATTGAAGTTGAAGCTGGTGATAATTCTGATGCTGAAGCAGCACCAGTACGAGCACAATGGTTGCCACGTATTACCGTTTATGTGCATCAATTGGCACATCATTACTTATTAGATGCCAGCTTTATCCATTCGGGTGAATATAGCCGTTTATTGCGTTTATCGGCTGAATGGAACACGTTACTCGATGACAGCGCCTTTATCCGCCGCGAAAGCAGCAGCGGTGCGCCTAAAGATATTCCAGTGCGCGACTTTGATCATCTGTGGCAGCAAATGATGTTAGAGGCGCGTCGTGGTCTGGCGGTTCAGCGTTATAAAGGTCTGGGCGAGATGAATGCCGACCAGTTATGGGATACGACCATGGATCCTGAAAACCGTCGTATGCTACGCGTTACCATTGAAGATGCCATCGCTGCTGACCATATGTTCACCTGCTTAATGGGCGATCATGTCGAACCGCGTCGTATCTTTATCGAAGAAAATGCGCTAACGGTGTCGAACTTAGATATATAATTAGGATACCTAGTCTTAAACGACAATGATTATTTAAAAACAAAAACCACCGCTTTGGCAATCAAGGCGGTGGTTTTTTAATGCAGATAATAAGAATTTTGTTTCACGTGAAACTTTTGGGGATTATAAATTATGTTTGAAGTGGTTTTGCTAGCGATTGCTCTAGCAATGGATGCATTTGCGGTAGCGATTGGCTTGGGCGCAAAGTCCCAAAAGCAATCGAACGCTTATATTTTACGGTTGGCTATCTATGCTGCGCTGTACTTTGGCATCGCTCAAGGTGTCATGCCACTTATCGGGTACTTGCTGGGCGCGGCGATGTTGAGTTGGCTGGCTGCTGCCGCGCCGTGGATTGGCGGTTTGATTCTTATCGCGTTAGGCGGCAAGATGTTGTATGAAGCATTTAGCGGCGAGGTTGAAGCAAGGGTAGAAAATGCTGACGTTAGCGTAAATGCCGTTGCTACTGCTAATAGTACCAGTGATATCAATCATCGTACGATGTTTACTTTAGCCATTGCCACCAGTATCGATGCTATGGCAGCGGGATTTACTTTGAATTTATTGTCTATTAATGCGTGGCTAGCCTGTCTTATTATTGCTGTAGTGACTGCGGGTTTTAGCTTGGTTGGCGTTTATTTAGGTGAGCGTTCTGGGACTTGGCTAGAGGATAAAGCTGAGATGTTAGGTGGGCTGGTGCTGATATTAATTGGCTTGAAGGTGATGTTTTTTAGTTGATTAGCCTTAATATATCAGCTTATTTTCTCCATTAAAAAGCACCACTTTGAATACCAGAGTGGTGCTTTTTAATAAGGGCTATGTTTCACGTGAAACTATAACTGCTTAAAATGTTAACTATTACTTACTCGTCGTCAGTATTAAAACGCCACGCCAGTATACGAGTGCTTTTTTGACCTTGACTCATTTCAATGATACGCATTTGAGCGACGCCAAGTTGTTTTAATAGCAATTGCAAAGGCTTTACGTTTTCTGACTTGGATACTAACGTAGTAAACCAACCAACATGCTCAGCGAAATCTTGACTCTCTTTTGCCATCTTGGTCAAAAAGGCAATTTCACCACCTTCACTCCACAACTCTTTATGCTGACCACCAAAGTTTAGATTCTGTGCGGCATTGCCAGACTTTGTTGAGCTACGGCTGATTTGTTCGTTTTCATTCTTACCACGATGTCGTTGCAGATTATGCTGCTTACGGCTATTGGCTTCCATCGCTTCCTCTAATGAGGCATGAAACGGAGGGTTACAGACCACCACATCAAAGTAATCTTGGCGACCGATGATATTAGCAAAAATACGCTTAGGCTCAGTTTGCAGTTTTACTTTAACAGCGCTTTTTAGCTTGGGATTGGTTTCACAAATAAGCGCTGCAGTATTGACCGATATTGGATCAATGTCTGAAGCCGTAAAGCGCCAGCCATAGCTTTGACTACCAACAATCGGATAAATTGCGCTGGCACCGGTGCCAATATCAAGGGCGTGGATTTCTTTGCCAGTCGGTGGCGTATTCTCTTTATTCACATGCGTGGTTTGCGCGAGCAGGTCGGCAATATAATGAATATAATCGGCACGACCCGGAATCGGCGGACATAGATAGCCCTCCGGAATATCCCAAAATTTAACACCATAATAATGAGCCAGTAACGCCTGATTAAGTACGCGCACGGCTGCACTGTCTGAGAAATTAATCGTCGGCTCGCCATTAGGATTGGTAATCGTATGCTTGGCAAGCTCAGGCAAAGCGCGGGTCAACATGGCAAAGTCATAGCGACCTTGGTGCGGATTGCGCGGATGCAGCTGCCCTAACTTCTTGGCAGTCTCAGGCGAGCGATTTCGGTGAGTATTGGCGGTCGGGCGACGGGTCATAGGCTTACTTGTCATGGTTTCAGGCTGCGATATGTGGATATAACCGATAAGTGTAGCAGATTTCACGCGCGACTATTTAGATATCCTTTTAGAAATTATTGGGTAAAAGCATTAGCGATAAAAGGCTGAACGAGAGAGACAGTAAAGCACCTTGCGTTAGGTAATCTGGCTGGCTATATTAAAAAGCTGCAACGCTGTTTAAAAGACAATGTTTAAAAGACAATAGCGACTTATAAAATAACAACCAACAAGGATAACGTTATGACCACTGCCATGGATCGCATCACATATAACACTCAAGACACTATTTGTCTGATTGGGCTCAATCGCGCTGATAAACGCAATGCTTTTGACAGCACTATGATTGCGCAATTGTCTAACGCACTGACACGTTATGAAAATGATAAAAATCTGCGCTGTGCGTTAATTTTCGCCCATGGTGAGCATTTTACCGCCGGATTAGACCTCATGGAACTGCAAGATAAATGGGATAAAGGCGCGTTTGAATTTGACTCTACACAAATCGACCCGTGGGGAATAAGTGGTAAATTACGCACCAAACCCGTCGTTGTGGCTGTGCAAGGCACGTGTTTTACCGCTGGGATTGAGTTGATGTTAAATGCTGATGTGGTTATCGCCAGTAGCAATTGCAACTTTGCGCAAATGGAAGTACAGCGTGGTATTATGCCGTTTGGTGGCGCAACGGTACGCTTTGTACAAGCAGCAGGCTGGCAAAAAGCCATGCCGTATCTATTAACGGGTAAAAACTTCGATGCGCAAACGGCAGATAAATTAAATCTGGTCAGTGAAGTTGTGCCAAGTGGGGAAGAATACGAACGAGCATTAGCTATTGCCAAAGAGATTTGCACGGCAGCACCACTTGGTGTGCAAGCATTAATATCTTCAGCACAAGATGCCAGCCGTAATGGTGCAAAAGTAGCCTTAACCAATATTCATAGCTATCTGCCACCGCTGTTTCATTCAGAAGATGCCAAAGAGGGTATGATGGCGATGGTTGAGAGAAGAGTGGCTGAGTTTGTGGGACGCTAGAATTTAATTTATTTATAATGGATAATTTAAGCCACCCTTTAAGAGAGTACCTATGCCATACAACTTTGATGAAATAATCGACAGACGTCATACCGGATCGCTTAAATGGCATTATAGCGACGATACCATTGCGCTTTGGGTGGCGGATATGGATTTTAGAGCGGCACAGCCTATCTTAAATACGATTGAACGCGTGCTGCATCATGGCGTATTGGGCTATACCAAACCCACCGAGGCGCTATACGAGGCGATTATTAATTGGCATGGCAGTCGTTATGATTTATGGCTTGAGCAGCACAATATCGTGTTTTCCCCCGGTGTCGTACCAAGTTTAGCGCTGATGATGCGAGTATGGAGTGAGATAGGTGATGCGATATTGGTCAATGATCCCATATATACACCTTTTATGTCAAAGGTTCGGGGTAATGGTCGACAGCTTATCCTCTCGCCATTAAAAGAGTTTGAAGGTAAGTATTATCTAGATTTGGCGGATATCGAAGCCAAAATAATCGAACATGACATAAAGATTTTTCTATTCTGTAATCCGCATAATCCGGGCGGACGTGTGTGGATGGCAGATGAGCTTAAGGCGCTGCTTGAGGTATGTAAAAAGCACGATGTAGCAATTGTCAGTGATGAGATTCATCAAGATTTAACCCTAAATGGTCACACCTTTACCCCTTTTTTAACGCTAGCAGAAGGCTATGAGCACAAGGTAGTCAGTATCACTGCAATGACCAAAACTTTTAATGTGGCTGGCATTAAATGCTCAATGATTTTTGCTAAAGATAAGGCTTTGATTCAAACAATCAGCCAACAGCAGCGTTTAAGTGATGAGCATGATCTTAACTTATTTGCTTATGAAGTGATTCGCAGTGCTTATGAAGACGGCGGTGAGTGGTTGGTGCAGGCGTTAGCTTATATCGAAGCCAATATTGACTTAACGTTGCAGTTTTTAGAGGAACATCTGCCCAAGATTAAAGTCATGCGTCCAGAAGCGTCGTATTTAATATGGCTTGATTGCTCAGCGTATGGTCAAGACGATCCAGTGCTTTATGACGAGCTTAGAGCAGCTAAAGTTGAGCTAAGTGCCGGTATTCAATACGGTAATGAAGGACATCTTAAAATGCGTCTGAATGTGGCGTGTCCGCAAGCGCTACTGCTAGAAGGGTTAAAGCGTATGCAACGAGCTTTGAGTAATATCCAATAGCCTTGAGTGATAACAAATGCCTAAAATCAGCAAAATAAGCCCTCACGCTGGTTATGAGAAACCTAATATTCCTAATTTATGACCGCTTATTAATCGTTAAATTTTTATCCTATTTAACGTTGCACCAAATAACTGATAATAATTCAGCATCTAATAACCATCGCCCTGCCTAAACTTGTTAAAATAGCGTACCAATTTATTTCTTGATGGACACTACTTTATGACAACCGTTGCCGCCTCAAATACAAGCACACCTACTATTAAAGAAGATCGCATCTTAATTCTCGATTTTGGCTCGCAGTACAGCCAGCTTATCGCCCGCCGTGTACGCGATTCAGGCGTATTTTGTGAGATGTTCCCGTTTGATATCGACACTCAACGCATCACTGATTTTGGCGCAAAAGGCATCATCTTATCCGGTGGTCCTGAGAGCGTCCATGCGGATAACAGCCCACGCATTAACGATGCAGTATTTGACTTAGGCGTGCCTGTATTAGGTATTTGCTACGGTATGCAAGCAATGGCAGAGCGCTTCGGTGGTAAAGTCCATGCCAGTGACATCCATGAATTTGGCGCATCGATTATCAATATCGATGGCAAATCTACCCTTATAGATGGCATCGAAGACGAAGCGGGTAAGCTCAATGTTTGGATGAGTCATGGTGATAAAGTAATCGACGCGCCACAAGGCTTCGATATCGTTGCCAGTACCCCAAGCTGTCCGATTGCAATTATGGCTGATGATTCGCGCCACTATTATGGTCTACAGTTCCATCCTGAAGTCACTCATACCGCGCAAGGTTCTGCGCTGCTTGGTCGTTTTGTTCATGATATTTGTGGCTGTGCAGGTAGCTGGACGTCCGATAATATTATCGATATGCGTATCGAACAATTGAAAAAGCAAATCGGCGATAAGCAAGTATTGCTCGGTCTTTCAGGTGGCGTTGATAGTTCAGTCGTCGCGGCACTTTTGCATAAAGCCATTGGCGACCAATTAACCTGTGTGTTTGTTGATACTGGTCTTTTGCGTCTGCACGAAGGCGACCAAGTGATGCAAATTTTCGCCGAAAACATGGGCGTAAAAGTCATTCGTGTCGATGCCGAAGAGTTATTCTTAACGGCATTGGCTGGCGAGTCTGATCCTGAAGCCAAACGTAAAATCATTGGCAAAACCTTTATCGACGTATTTGCCAATAGTGCGCGTGAAATCAGCGAGCAAAGCGATGGTAAAGTCATCGAATTCTTAGCGCAAGGTACGATTTATCCAGACGTCATTGAATCTGCTAAGTCGCATCAAGGTAAAGCGCACGTGATTAAGAGCCATCATAACGTTGGCGGTTTGCCAGATGATTTGGCGTTTGAATTGGTTGAGCCGTTACGTGATTTGTTTAAAGATGAAGTACGCAAATTGGGTCTGACTTTAGGTTTACCAGCGAAGATGATCAACCGTCATCCGTTCCCAGGACCAGGTTTAGGCGTACGTATCTTAGGTGAAGTCACTAAAGAGTTCGCTGATATCCTGCGTTCTGCTGATGCTATCTTTATGGAAGAATTAGAAAAATCAGGCTGGTATGAGAAGACTGCGCAAGCGTTTGCAGTCTTCCAACCGATTAAATCGGTCGGCGTGGTTGGTGATGGTCGCCGCTATGCGTGGGTGATTGCGCTACGTGCCGTTGAAACGGTGGACTTTATGACCGCACGCTTTGCGCATCTGCCGTATGATTTGATTGAGACAGTATCGAATCGTATTATGAATGAAATCGCTGAAGTATCACGTGTGACTTATGATGTATCGAGCAAGCCACCAGCTACTATTGAGTGGGAATAATTCTCTACTTAGTTTTTAACTGAAATAAAAAAGCACTCAACTTGGTTGGGTGTTTTTTTTGGTTTTGATATCTTAGAGCCAATCTCGCTTGTCGCTATTATCTTGTCTACTTACTCATGATGCGATCAAAGTCGGTCGGGTTGTTGTTACCGTGAGACCATATCTAGATGAGTTACCTTAACCACATCACATCGAACATACGCTAACAGAAACGGTCACAAATGGCGCAGTAATCAGCATTATTGTATGTTTCAATTAATTAACTGAGTTATATACTTCGGAATAAAACTGGAAAAAATATGAAACAAAATAACAAGTCAGAGAATAAGAAAACAGTCCTCGTAGTCGGTGGCGGTCCAGCAGGTGTACAGGCAGCATTGCGTGCGCATGAACTTGGCGCAAAAGTGACATTGCTTGAAGCAAATAAACTGGGCGGTACCGCGTTTAATGAAGGCCCTGCGCCTGTTCGAACGCTTGCTCGAGCTGCCCGTTTGCGCACTGATGCGACGCTCTACTCTCAATTTGGACTACAAGGTGATGTGCCATCAGTCGATTTTAAAGCCGCAATTGAAAATGCCAATCGTGTTGCGGCTCATGCCAATCAGGTATGGCACCTGACAAAAGTTGTTGAACAGCAAGGTATTGAGGTAATAGATGAGGTAGGTCCAGCTCACTTTGTTAATAACAAGACCTTAGAGATTGCTGACGGACGCCAGTTTAGCGCCGATCAAATCGTTTTAACCGTCGGTGGTAAACCAAAAAAACTCTCTATTCTAGGGAATGAGTTAGCACTCTCGTTTCATGACTTATGGTCAATGACAGAACTGCCAAAAAGGGTGACGGTAGTCGGTGGCTCGGCAACGGGTTGCCAGCTTGCCTCAATCCTCATTGATTTTGGGGCAAAGGTTGATATCATTGAATTTGCTGACCGCTTGACTCCACCGAGCGACGTAGATATATCGCGTAAGCTTGAAGAGGCATTTAAATCACGCGGTATGAATGTCTTGACCAGTACAGGGTGTGAATCAATTGCTAAGGAAAACGGTCAATTAAAAGTCACCTATAAGCATAATGACCAAGTAGATTCACTAATGACTGATGCGGTATTCTTGATGGTGGGTTGGCCAGCGGATTTGGATGGGCTCAATCTAGAGGCAACGGATATTAAGTTAAAGGGTCCCTACATCGAAGTAGATGACTATTTGCAAACCAACGTAGAGGGTGTGTACGTTGCAGGAGACGCAAACGGTGTCAGTATGTTTGTCCAAAGTGCTGCCCATCAAGCACGAGTTGCCGCGCAAAATGCCGTATCTGATACCGCCGAGAAATACGCCCCGCGAGCTATTGCAACGGGAAGTTTTACGGAGCCAGAATATGCATCCGTAGGTATGACCCAAGCCCAAGCGGAAGAAGAGCATGATTGTATCGTTGAAATTATCAATTATGAAAATTTACCCCGTGCCGTCATGGATGGGCGTACTGATGGATTTTGTAAAATTATCATTGATAAACAGACACAAGAACTACTGGGCGCGCACGTACTCGGTTCTTACTCTGCGGAGGTGATTCAAGTTGCGGCCACTTGTTTGGCTACAGGCATGAAAATCAATGAGATAGCTAATTTAGAACTAGCCTTTCCTACGTTCACAGAAGCCTTGGGTATGGCCGCTCAACGCATCTGTAGAAACCTGAGAATGGAAGACGAAAAAATCGAAGAGTAACCGTTGTGCTTATTTAACGGTTAAGGCGCTATATGATCAGGGTGTTACCGCTGGTCTAGCGCTTTACTGTTTTTTTGGGAACACTCAACTTGTTGGGTGTTTTTTAGATTTGCTGATTATTATATAAATTCTTTTTTAACTTCCAACTGACCATTCCTGTAAAGCAAAATCTATTAGCTTTTGCTGTCTTTGTACAATAGAGTCAGATGACCATTTATTATTATCTAAGAAATCCTCTAACTCGTTTTGAGTCTTAAAAGGAGCTTTTAAAAAGTATCCATTATTTTTACTTTCAAAACTTAAGTTACCTTTACTTGAGTTGGAGCTTAAGGGATCAATAGTAAGGTTGCCTAAGCTATGTAAGTAATTCTCTTTAAAGTTTTCATCCATTTCAGGAAGTGTTTCTACATTACTAACAATTTTTACGCTAGGGTTTTGACTAGCTATGTGCTCAATAGATAGCTTTAATTTAGTATTGGTATTAGTTAATTCTTGTTCTGACATAGGTGACGCTTTAGGCTGTACGCTTTTTCTTAAGTAATTTTCATATTTCCAAAAGAAATAGTTTAGATCTTTTTTATTAATCCAATTATACAGATTTGAATGAGATAAACTCTCTTTGAAAGATTTTCCACTACAATATTTAATTACTAATGATGTTAAAGAATCGAATAACTGTTCAAAATCTCCATTAAAATTATTGGCTAAGTTTAGTAAATTTGATTGACCAGTATTACTACGACTTTGGTTAATTGCATAAACCCTAAAACTATAAATATTTAAAATTTTTGCCGTTTTTTCGAAATTTATTTTACCTTCTGTTTTATCAAGCTTATAAGACTTTATCAATAGTGGCCAGAAATTTCCTAATCTGTTTAGTATGAACAGCTCTCTGACTGAAACTGATTTAGATTTGAATATTTCATGAACAGTGTAAAAAGTTTCTTTCAATTGCTGTGTGTATTCATTTATATACTTTAAAGCTTGAGCATTATTTCCAGAGGATATTAATGTGTTAACGTAGTTCTTAGTCCCTTGAACATGCTGTTGGTATTCTTTATTCGTCCAACGCTCATGACAAATAAAGTGATATTGTAAAATAGAATCCTCTTCTATCTTTCCATTAAACTGCTCATATTCTTTATAAATTTCACTGAATCTAGTCCTTATTTTTTTAAGCAAATCTTCTGGCAAGTCATCAGAAGCTATGTAGCTTCTGTACATCATAAAGCTTTTTATCTTTTCTAAGTTTGTCAGTCCTTTACCTCGATCATTCGTTGTTTCAAAGATTAATGTGGCTTCTGCGGTATCTTGAACTGAGTAAACTAATACGCGTGAAAATTCATCTACTTTTGACTTTAAAATGTTAAGCTCTGCTTTTGATAGTAACTCTAATCGGTTTATGAAAAATTCTTTCGCTAAATAAAGACGACGTTGTGCTGGAGTTCTTACAAAGTTTTCACCATCTTTATCTTCAAGAATATAGCTATGGAAAAAGTCATTATCTTCTTCTAAAGCACGTAATTTATATTGCTTATGATATTTAACGTATGTTTCATATAGAAGATTTAAGTTATCTTCATCTTCTTCTGATGAACTAAGCTTCCTCATACGATTAATAAGACAGCTCATAAAAATTATTATTGTAGTTAATCTCTGCTGTCCATCAACAATATCAATTATTTCATGGTTACCTTCGAGCCCTTTTTCTTCGAATAATACTGTGCCAAGAAAATAACTACGGTTGAGCTTCTGATTGTTTAGATCGTCTAAGAACTCACGCAGTTGTACGTCTGACCATGCGTATGCTCTTTGATATTCGGGAATATTGAATATTGTGCGACCACTAAAAAGACTAGATATTTTTTTCTCACCATTATCCATTGCTTAAGTCCTGTTTATATTTATTTATATATCACTTTAGACAGTATTATAATGCCAATAGTATTTGTAAATACAAGATTCTTAGGTATCCTCAATACCCTTAAATAAATATTAAGTATGAATTAAAAAGTCATATAAAGTTATTGATTTTTTAATATACAGTACTAATTAAGGCTTCAACAACACCTTACCTTTCTTCTCAGCCTGCATTTTCCCATCAACCGCTTTTAAGATATCCGCCAAATCAAACGTCGCTTCCGTTGGTAGTTTTAATTGACCACTAACGGCGCCATCAATCAGCTCATTGACCAAGCGCTGTTTATTCTCAACGCTCATTTCTTGGCTGATTTTACTACCCCAAAAGCCTTTTAATACAGCTTGTTTAAATATCATATCCGTCGGATTTAGCATCATCGGCTTACCTGACATCGCACCAAATACCGCAAATACACCACCATGACCGAGTAATGATAATAAAGCACCACTGTCTTCACCGCCGACAGAATCGACGGCAGCACTAATTTGCTCGTCACCAAGGAGTGATTTTACTTGGTCTTTCCAATCTTCGTTTTCGGTATTGATACTGTTTTTAATATCGAGTGCTTCTAGCTCTTCTAGCGCATCTTCACTACGTACGAGATTAATGGTTTTTATACCACGCGCTGCTGCAAGCATAGCGAGAGATTTACCGACTGCGCCATTTGCTGCATTGTGGATGACCCATTGACCACTTCGCGTCTCAAGGAATTCAAGCAACATTAACGCGCTGAGTGGCATCGCAATCAATTGTGCCGCCATTTCATCGTCTAAGCTATCCGGTACGGGGAATACCATGTGATCAGGCGCAACGAAATATTCTGCCCACGTCGCTTGCACACTAGCTGCGGCGACACGTTGACCAACTTTTAAATTTTTTACATCGCTACCAACGGCATCAATGATACCAACAGCTTCACTACCACCGATGGCGGGCATTTCGGGTTTAAAGCCATATTTACCGCGAATGGTGAGCAAGTCGTGATTATGAATCGAGGCTAAAATCGTTTTGACACGTACTTCATTTGCTTTGGGTTCTGGAGTAGGACGCTCGCCGAGGCTAAGGACGTCAGTAGGTTTGCCAAAATGGTCGTAAGTTGCACTACGCATAATAATTCCTTAATTGTTTTATACTTTAATCGTTTTTAAATGAATGGGTGCATAGATAGGTAAAGCTGACAATCAACCATAACAACTCAGATACGACACGCGCAATATCAGTTTGGTTAAGCAAATCTAAAGTTTATAGGAATAATCGCTTTCGATTTGCGCTTGCAACATGCTTAAGGGTTAAGTGTATCGGTAGGGTCAGCTTTACCTTTAATCACCTGAAAATTCTCATTTACCATCTCAGTTAATAATGGCGCGCCTTTATCATTCACCCGAAATAAACCATATTTTGCCGTTTCAAAAGACTTGGCATGACCTTCTTGAAAAAAGAATGCATTGGTTGCAAGGCGCACTCTGTTATCACGAATACGGTAATAAATCGGCAGCTCGTTGGTAGCCAAACCGGCACGACTATTATCATCGGCTAAGCGCACAAAATGCCCGACCTTATGTGCATCCACTTTGACAATCACATAGCCATCTCTTGGCTGAGTGATAGTCTGATCTGATTCAAAATTAATGGCATCTGGATTTGCTTCTATATTCGCTTCTAGATTGGTTATTGGCTCTATGTTTTCCGTAGCTATATTATCCGACTCTATAGCGTTGATAATATCTCGCTCTAAGGCATAACTAAGCGCCATATAATCGCCCTGCATAAAGCCGCGTGGATCAACGGGTGCAAGCTCTAACAGTACCGTAGCGCCTGTCGTTAGGTGGTTTTCATGCTTTATAATATTGGCATTTACAGTGATTAACACGGCGAGCAAGCCTAATATTGCTATGGTTAGCGTTATAGCGCGTTTTTGCCACCATGATAATACGTGCATAGTAGAGTGTTTCATAACAATGCCGCCTTAGGTATGTTGAAGCGTTTTAATAACTCACGCAGCAGCAAAACCACCAATCCAATGATGAGCATAGAGCCGGATTTTATTAATAAAGACGTATCAAGCTGATAGTAATACCAAAAGATATAGCTAACCAATGCAACTACGCCAAGCCCTAACAGCACGCGCTGGCTATTGGCAAAAGCAATGGCAATCACCAAACTGGTGGCTAATAAACCGGATACATAAACCGATAATATGCCCAAAATAATCACGATACTCATGACGATGAGGCTGGGTTTGGCGAGTGGGGTAATGTGATAGCGCTTAAGAATTAGATACGTCGCATATAAGCTGGCAAGTATAAGCAGCCCTTGCGCGAGGGTATAGTTATAGCTAAATGCCTGACCGTCATTGATAAAACTACGACCGTATTCAGCACTAATTAAATACACTGAAATACCCAGTAATATAATGGCACTGGCGTAGCTCAGCGCTTTACTGATATCAAAAGCCGCTATTTGTCCTTTAGTTATTTTTCTTTGAGCATATAAGCGACTTAGCAGCGGATAACGTTGTACATTTGCCATAATAGTAATGAATGCCAGTAGCCCCATGCTCAGCTCAGGTAGCTGATAGAAGTTGAGCAGATACACCAGACCACCCAGCGTAGCCATGCTACTGAGTAATCGATAGACAAAATTGGGCATGATTAACGTCATGATGATTTGTAGCAATACAAATAACCAAATTTTAGAAAGGTCTGTCAGTGCACTACTGAATAAGGCAAATAACAAGTACATCTGACCTGCACCACTAATCGCAAAAGCCAAGCTGTTCCAAAAGGTATTTTGCCGCGTCTTTTTGTGTGTGAAGGCGGCAAAGGCGACCACACTTAACGCAATACCAATAATTAACTGCAAGCCTGCGTGCTCAAAAATGCCGATTTGAGTCAGTAGTAGCGTTAAAAAACCCACCAAAAATACACTGGATACCACACCACTAAAACCAAAAAACAGATGAATAAACCACGGTGTATTATCAGGCTGATTGTCAGTGTTAGTAGTATCAATTTTGGTAGTACCAGTTTTACCAGTAGTGCTATCGTTTGCGGTTGGTGCTAGAAGCCCAAGCTGTTGCAACTTCGCATGCGCTTGATATGGGTCATGGTTATTCATAATCACCTCGCGCTATCAACGGAGCCTCATTATCCCTATTGGCAAGACTGCGCAGCCAAAGTACTGCGACTGAACTGGTTGCAATCAGTAGCACGGCTAACATTAAGTAAGAAAATGCATTATCGCCTTGCAATAGCCATTCTCCTGCCCAAAACATCATCACCGCAATCACAGAGCCACATAAATAAGTGAGCATGAGCACATCTAACTGGCGTTTATAAAAGCGCCAAAACATAAATCCGCACCAGCCTGCCCATAATAATAAGCTGCTGATAGTGATTGGCGCAGTAATGGTGTTCGCATCGGTATTAATAAAGATATGAGCAATGGCAAGGTAAGTGATTAAATAGGTGCTGAGCAGCCCAACGACATACGTGCTCCAATGCAACTTTGTTTTAGAGGTATGTGGCGCAGTTTTTGGCGTGCTATTAGATGTGCTATCAATAGTGGCTAGCCATAGATTTAAAGCAATAAAATTCACGAGGGCTAGAATGGCAATTTGGACACTGTCTTGATAAAAGTAATTATCGGCGATAAAAGCCGGTGCATTCAGATACAGAAAAGTATCTAGGTAAGACACAATAAAAGCATTCACCAGTCCCAGCCATAATAGCCAAAGCGCGGGCAAGCGCGCAATAATGACCCACGGAGTAATCAGCAACGCCCAAGCAAAAAATAGCTGCCACGTATCCGCGCCTGTCTGATACACCTGCCCAAATAGCGCCAATAAGCTGCCGGTAATAATACTGGCAACCAGAAGCAATAATTGCTGAATAAGCTTAAATTTTTGGACAAATGCAAGATAAGCATAGGCAATGATGGTGATGACCAAGGCGCCTTCAACTAAGGCGAACTTGCCCAGTTTGCCCATATGCAGCCAGTTGTAGGCGATAAAAAACACCAGTGACAGTGCTAGCGCGACCACGCCAATAACGAGAGCAGCAGTATCAAAGAATACTCGCCATGAACGATTTGAGGGATAAACTTCTAGCGCGAGTGCTGCGCTTTCAGCATGCTCTATAGGGAGTTGCCCTTGCTGTATTAAGATTTCAATGGTACGCCGAGATTTGCTCATAGCGCCCTCTCATTAACCGGCCATTTATTAATTATCAGGTCATTAAGTGTCAGGTCATTAATTATTAATCATAACTTATCTTAGCTGTTTTTCTCGGGCGTGGGTGTATCAGGGGTGTATTAAAGTGATGAAGGATATTCATTAATATAGAGGTAGAATTTAGTGATATAGAGTTTACTAGTACTTGTTATCGATTAGACATTATCAATAAGCATTAGTAAGTCTGTCTCGCCAATATCAATATTCATTTGGCTCAGCAAGGTGGTTATTTGCCCACGGTGATGCGTTTGATGATTAAAAAAATGCTGTAATAACATAGAGAATGGTTTGTTAAAAAGCATCCCTTTGGTATTAATGTAAGTTAAGTTTTTTGAAAAATCGTTCTCTGTTGTTTCTTCGATAAACTGAATAATGATGCTATTTAATACTTGTCTGTTACTAATAAAGGCTGCTTTATTATCGTATACAATTTGCGTAAGTGCGTTGGGTATTGGAAAACCTGATAACTGCTCTAGCGCCTTGAATTTGCCGCTACCACTTGGATGGTTCTTAAAACGATGCAGCCAAATTAAATCGCCCACTATAAGGTGGTTTAATGTACCTAATATTGAACCGAAAAATGCCTTTTTATCTTCCCATAAAATGGCTTCAGGAAGGTTTGCGATACTGTCACATATTTTTTGATTCATAGTGGCGTTGTAATATGCCATCAGCTCAAAATGAGGTTTTATCATAGATTTTAAAAGCCTTAAGCTTTATCTGTTTTAATAAAACTCAATGCGACTCAACACATGCTCTTGCACAAAATAGGCGCAAACATACGCGCTTGGCCATGCAAACACAAACGCCAATCCCCAAGATTGTAGTAGCGTCATAAAAAACCCTTCATGAATCCCCGTTTTTACGATGATTAAAGCCGCAGAGATAATGAGCGACATCATCATTGCCATCAGTCCAGTGAATATCAGGCGATAATAGCGTTGGCGGGTACGGATTTTAAAGGTTTGGATGTCAGTCATGGTTTACTCAGTGCAGCATTATGATAATTAATATTATAGTAACTAGCATTATAGTAATTAGGATTATGGTTAATCATCATATAGCGTATTTATCCATTGGTAAAATGGTTATTATCGATGTTAAGGTCGTAAAATAACGATAAGGATGAAAGGAAATAACATGCCAGCACAGCAACGAGCATCAGCAAACAAGACTTTAGGCATCATCGGTGGTATGAGCTGGGAGAGTACGCAAAGCTATTATCGGCTGATTAATCAAGGTATCAAGGAAAGATTGGGCGGACTACATTCAGCGGATATATTGCTGCATAGTATTGATTTGGCACCGATTGCCACTTTGCAAGCCCAAGGCGAATGGGAAGAGTTGGGCGATATTATGGCAAGTAGCGGCAAACGCTTGCAAGCTGGCGGTGCAGATGCAGTATTAATCGCTACTAACACCATGCATAAAGTCGCAGAGCAGGTACAAGCGGCGACCAATTTGCCACTAATTCACATTGCTGATGTCACTGCAGACGCTATTAAGCAGCAAGGTTTAACCAAGGTA
The DNA here is from genome assembly GCF_014119005.1 of Psychrobacter sp. GP33. Lineage (GTDB taxonomy): Bacteria > Pseudomonadota > Gammaproteobacteria > Pseudomonadales > Moraxellaceae > Psychrobacter. The sequence continues at coordinate 101,385 of NZ_JACGYX010000002.1, forward strand.
GCGCTACTTGGTACACAGTTCACCATGACTGAGGACTTTTATAAACAGCGTTTGATTGATGCGGGCTTGCAAGTGCTGATACCAGACACCGATGCGCGCGCCGAAGTTCATCGTATTATCTATGAGGAACTGTGCCGAGGACAATTGCTAGATAGCTCACGCCAATATTATCGACAAGCCATTCAAGATTTAGTGGAACAAGGCGCTGAGGGTGTGATACTAGGCTGTACTGAAATTGGATTGCTCATTAGCCAAAATGATAGCCCTGTTCCTGTATTCGATACCACTGCTATTCATGCGGCAGCAGCGGTGGACTTTTTATTAAGTGATGCAACGTCTAGTCCAAGGTAAAACTAGGTTCGGTACTGGCATTAGCAGGCAAGTATTATCAACAATTTACTCGCCAATCTAATGAGCGAAAGTCGCTCGGTTAAGCGTATATATAGAAATTACGCTATTACCGTTTATTATTTTTTATCATACGAAGTCTATGAAGTCGTCTACGAAGTCGTCGATGCAACCTTGTAATACGGCGCAAAGGTAAACGCTTCCATACCGTCGTCGGTACAATATCACGAAACGACGCACTGGTGCCTGTCTGCGCGCGAAACTCTTCAGACCTTTGCGCGGCTTCTTCTGCGGGCATGTTTTTACCCTGACGCCAGCCGCCGTACCAATATAATCCTATTCCCATCACAGCGGTTGCCACCATGCCTGCCGGAAACGACAGCCAAAGCGCATCTTCTCCAAGTAAGGGATAAAGCCCAAAAGCAAAGCCAAGACGCACTGGGTACATTGAAATTATCATGACAATCAGTGGCCAAATCACATAGCCATTTGCCCGCATGGTGCCGAACAGCACCTGCGCTACCCCAAAAAAGATAAAGCCCCATGTCGCCATTAACTGAATATGACGCCCAATTGGCACCGCTGCACTGTCACTACCGAGGAAAAACTCTAAAATAGTTTCATCAAAAACGGTCAGCAGCACGATAATAAAGCCGGTTAATACCAGATTAAAAATAAGCCCCCAACGTGTGATTCCTGCAATCCTGTGCCATTGATTGGCGCCAATGTTCTGTGCCACCATCGCACTAGCCGCGGCACTTAGCGCCATCGCAGGCATCTGTACGTATGTCCAAAGCTGCTGGGTTGCACTATAAGCTGCTGTCGTCTGTACACCCTCGCGGTTAATCAGCGACAGCATCGTCAACGCTGCTGAAGAGATGACAATCATCTGTAGCCCCATCGGCAAGCCTTTTGAGAACATAGACCTCAGGATTTCTCGATCTACTCGCAGAAAGCGCAGCTCCGGCAAATTAAGGGTCAGCACCGAGCCACGCAGATACATGGTAATGACCATACCAATAAGCGCTAACGTGTTTGCGATGGCTGTTGCGAAAGCCGCGCCAAATATACCCCATTCGGGAAATGGTCCTAGACCCAAAATAAGCGTTGGCGTCAAAATCAGGTCAATAACGACCGATATAATGATAAACCAAAGCGGCGTTGTGGAATCGCCCGTCCCGCGCAGTGCCATCATGATCAGCGTAAACGTCAGTGTGGTGGGCATCGCAATAAAAATCATGCGCAGATAAGTCAGAGCAAGGTCTGCAGCGCTTGCCGGTGTACCAAGCAGATCAAGTAACGTTGGTGCAAATAGCCACCCTAAAACCGCCACCACGATACTTATCGGGATAATGCTACCCAACGCCGTTCCCATGGTTTTTTTCACCATGCCATCGTTGCGCTGACCCATTGCCTGACCAATCAAAATAGTAGATGCCATACCGAAACCGAACACGAATGAAATCAGTATAAACATGAGAATGTTGCCATTCGCGGTCGCTGCTAACGCTTCCTCACCCAAAAATCGACCTACCCAGACCGCATTGATCGAGCCATTTAACGACTGTAATGCCGATGACCCAAGCGTTGGTAATGCAAATAACAGCATTGTTTTAGGAATCGACCCTGTGGTGAGGTCACGCCGTTTACGAGTAGAAATGCCTGTATCACTCAATATTTTTCCTTTTGCGCTATCTGAACTGTTAATTTTGGTGATGGTAGAAAAGCGTCCTACAAAAGAGACCAAACTGTTAACTTTGGATTGATTATATGAAAACACTTATTATAAATGACAATTCTCGTGCCCTCTGAATTAGAAGTGTAATCAGACAATGCTAAATCTATACGCCTAAGCCAATAAATTTATAACCCCTGTACCAAGCGCTCTAAAAGCTCAATCGTACTTTCCTGTTTGACCAATGCCACACCTTGACCTGCCCATAGCGACTGATATTCAGCATCTTTACGCTGCACAGCTTCAGCACGCATAGTTTTGGTCATCGCATTAAGCTGCGGATAAGGCGGCAACGTATCTGTATCATCAAAAGCTGTAAAATCGCGCAGATAATCATTGATCAAGGCACGGGCAGGCTTGCCGGAAAATAGCCGTGTCAGGCGTGTCTCCGTACTGCGCTTACCGTGACTGGCATCAAGCAAGGCTTGTTTATAGCTGTCATTAATCGCGCATTTATCGGTGGTCAAAAATGCCGTGCCAACTTGCGCCAACTGCGCACCAGCGGTTTGTATCGCTTTAATATCTTGCCCGGTCATAATACCGCCTGCTGCTATCAGCGGAATATCGGTGCAAGCGCGCGTTTGACCAATTAAAGTCAGTAATCCCAACGGATCAGCAACCCCTTGCGCCAGCCAGCCGCCACGATGACCGCCAGCTTCCATCCCTTGCAGACATACTGCGTCTGCGCCAACTTCCGCCCACGCTTGCGCCTCTAAAGGATGATTTGCTGTGCCAATCACGCACGTGCCAAGCTGCTGTAAGCGTTGCACGTGTTCGGCGCTAATAATACCAAAGGTAAAGCTGGCAACCGGCACTGGATTGTCATACAGCACCTGTAATTGCTCCGCAAAATTTTGCGCCGGTCGTTTGGGTAAGTCTATGTCTATATCTTTTTCTTGATAATATTGGCTCAACCACGCAGGAACGGCACTGTCCAAAGTAGTACAGTCGTGCTCAGACAACACCATCAAATTAATCATAAAAGGGCGGTCAGTGAGTGTTTTCATCGTATTAATTTGATTGCTTAAAGCATCTGGTGTTGTCATGCCAGCTCCTAATGAGCCAAGCCCGCCAAAGTTACTGACCGTCGCTGCCAGCTCAGGCGTCGTTGCTCCTGCCATGGGCGCTTGAATGATAGGATAGGTAAGTCCAAGGGTTTGTAATAATGTCATCGCTTGTGTCCTTTTTTCATTGTCCATATGGGTGGTGTGCACTTTACTCTAGCAGCGCATGCCAAATGGGGCAATGTCTATAATGACTTAAGTTTAAGCACAAGATGCGCTTGTGCTAAGATTGCTCCCTTAAGTATTACCCCTTTTAAATAATCTCGGTAACCTTAATAAAAGCGACCACAATGACACCAACCACAACGGTAAAAGATTGCTTGCCGTTATTTTTTGCCGCTTTAGCACAAGGAAAAGTTTTATGTTATTAGCGCGTACCGGAATCGCTGCTCTACTCACCCTATCTATTGTCGCCTGTACTACGCCCAATACGGTCACGGTCGCCACTACCCAGCACTTGGTACAACATGAACGCTTTAAATCCAGCTTGAAAACCAAAGCGTTGACTCTGACATCTGGTGAAAAAATCACTTATTTAGAAGGCGGCAACCTAGCTGGCGAGCCTTTATTATTGATTCATGGCTTTGGCGGTAATAAAGATAACTTTACCCGAATTGCTGCGCGACTAGGCGACTATCATTTGATTATTCCCGACTTGCTCGGCTTTGGTCAGTCGAGTAAACCGCTAGAGGCTGACTATCGTGCTGATGCCCAAGCTGAGCGTTTACACGAGTTTTTACAGTCCAAACAGCTCGCATCCAATATTCATATCGGTGGTAATTCGATGGGCGGTGCCATCAGTGTCGCTTATGCCGCCATGTATCCTGACAGCGTTAAAAGCTTGTGGTTATTGGACAGCGCCGGTTTTTGGTCGGCAGGGCTGTATGATAGATATCAAAATGCTACCGCGGATAATAATCCACTCGTCGTCGCCAATACTAAGGAGTATTTTAAACTGTATAAATTAGTGATGAATAAGCCGCCTTTTATTCCAAAAACCGTGCAAGCGGTTTTTGCACAAGAGAATATCGCCAATCGCAATTTACAAACCAAAATCATCGAACAAATCGTGGAAGATAATGTGGAGACACGCGCCAAAATCGTCGCTGAATATAATATTCCCACTTTAATTGTTTGGGGACAAAAGGACCAAGTGATAAAGCTTGAAACTGTGAATTTGATGGCTACATTGATGCCAACAGCGCAAATCATTACGATGCCGAAAATTGGTCATGTACCGATGATAGAGGCGGTAAAAGAGACGGCGAAGGATTATAAAAAGTTTCGGGCGGGGATTGAGTGTGAGTAGTATGTGTTAGTTAAAATAAGCGTCTTTACTCTCATAGCTAAGCGATTCGACTTCATTCTAATGTAGAATACAATGGTAAGATTTATTTATTTAATTAAACTATGTAACGAGCTATGAAATGGATAAAATTCTACAAGAATATGATGAAGCGAAAAAACTATTAGATAATATGGATAAAACTCTTAACTCTCTCATTGTTTCTTTACTTGAACAAAGAAACATTAAAGCACATCAAGTCCAAACTAGAGTTAAAGATAGAAAAAGTCTAGAAAATAAAATTATAAAAAAAAGCCAAAAATATAAAGCTTTAGATGAGATAACAGATATAGTTGGCGTTCGTATAATCACCTACTTTGAAGATGAAGTTGATCAAATTGCTACTATGATTGAAGAAGAGTTCACGATAGATCAAGAAAATTCTGTTGATAAACGCAAAGTAGATAGTGATAAATTTGGCTATAGAAGCTTACATTATGTCGCTAGTCTGAAAAAAGATAGGACTGAGCTAGCAGAATATTCTAATTATAAAGAACGAAAATTTGAGTTTCAAATTAGGAGTATTTTGCAGCATTCATGGGCAGAGATTGAACATGATTTGGGTTATAAAGGAGAGTTTGAAATTCCTTCTACTGCAAAACGTACATTTTATAGAGTTGCAGCTCTCCTAGAGCAAGCAGATATTGAATTTGTAAAACTAAAGTTAACTATAGCAGAATATGAAAATAGTTTGAGTGAGGATATTAAAGTAAAGCCTAGTCAAATTGAAATAAACAAAGCTTCATTAACTTCATTTATGAGAACAAATAATAATGTGATTAATTTTGAAGACAATGTATTTGTTAATGAATATGGTTTTGTTATCACAGAGTTTGATGTTGATAGCTTTGCTCATGACAGACTAATAAACACAATCAAAGGCTTAGGTATTGAAAATATAAAACAGTTGGAAGAATTTTATTTAGAAAATGAAAGCTTGCTTAGAGAAAGTCTCAAATCTCTTTTTCAATCGATAAGTAATACTATCAGACGAGGTGATTCTGTGTTGATACTAATAAATTATGCACTTCCTAAAGATATAATTCAGAAGTAGTACGATAAAAATATTAATACTCTTTCAAGTACAAAGCTTTTATCAAAGTTGTTCTGCTAATTATTAAAGATTGTAACTCTACTTCGTCGCTACCTAATAGTTCGAAAATTGATCTACTATACAAAATAGATCAGTTTTCTCAACCATCAAAAAGATGCTACAGAAAGCTGACCTATTTTTTATAAGGCTAACTGCTTAGCTTAACTACTCAATTCAACTGCAACAACCCTTTCGCATTCATCAACAGCTCAACCACACCTTAACCCATCGGCGGCCACGGACGATCTTTATCGCCATCTATCCATTCAGCCACATAGCCAGTCGGTGGCAATTCCCAATCTGCTTTACCTAAAGCCGCAAATACCCGAGCAGTCTCAATTACTTTTCCGCGCTCAGTCACGCCTGTTCGTAGTAACGCCGATGAGCACGGTTTGCCTTTAACCCACATCGACTGTTCAACATATATCCAGCGCGTATCAAATCCGACGATATGCGTTTTCATGATGACCTTATCAAAGGCGCGAATCCGCTTGCGATACTGAATAGTGCTGCCAGCGACCACCAATCCCCAACGCTGCTTTAACAGCTGTGTCCCAAGTCCGCTTCGAACCGCAAAATCCGTGCGCCCCAAGTCATAAAGGGTTAGCACCCGCCCGTTATTCATCTCTAAAAAATTATCAATGTCTGTCAAATGACAGCGTAATGTAATCTCACTGACCGCATCAACGGCAAGCGTATTGCCTTTTTTAGCTTGTAGTGCAGCGTGGGTAATGGTCGTGGCATAACGAAGAAAAGGATACATAGCAACTCTCTTTTTTATACTTATATTTCTGGATGATTCAATAACGATATCTTGTCTGTATTTTTTAATACTGTGAAGCGACATCTTTAAAAAAACGTATTGCCGTTTTTGGTAGCCACTCTAAGTTAAACTTACGATCTTGATAATCTAAAAAGCCAATATGTCCTCCATGCTGAGTATTTAGCAACGTAACGTTGTCAGACACATCGCCCGGCGTTGCCACTGCACCCAAAAACGGGTCATCTTTGGCACTGATTACTAAGGTCGGCTTGGCAATATGAATCAGGTGCGGTAGGGCAGAGGCTTTATTATAATAGTCATTTTTGGAGCGATAGCCATGGCGCGGTGCGGTAAAAATATTGTCGAACTCGCTGATAAGATTGGTCGCTTTAACGGCTTTAATTTCCTCTTCAGTGAGGTTGTTATCAATGGCTTTTTGGATAATCGGGTGCAGCAGATAAGGGGTGTAAATACGCCTACCGACAAAACGCTCCATCGCCAGTGATGAAGACAGTAAATCAACCGGCGCTGAGACCACAACCGCCGCAGCGCAAACAGCTTTTTCGTTATAATCGCTCATATATTTCGCCAGCGCATTGCCACCTAATGAGACGCCAATACCGTAGATCGTGCTGTATTTGCGCGCTAAATATTGCAATGAGTGCTCAAGCTCTTTGGTATCACCCGCATCATAAAATACTGAGCCTTTAATGGGTACGCCGCCACAACTGCGGAAATGAGCGACTACAAAATGCCAGCCTTGCGCATGCGCGGCATAGGCAAGCGTGCGCGCATAATGGCTATTACTACTGCCTTCCATCCCATGAAACACCACCACCAGCGGCTTATGATATTTATCATCGGACAGCACAATATCGTTGGTATCATAAAAATCATAAGCGACCTCGCTTTCATTTAGCGAGTCTTTGACCAGTTCGCGCCGATATAGAGGAACATCAGGGGCGATAAATTTAGGTAAAATCGTTTGTAAATGCGCGTTCGCCAGCCAAAAAGGTGGCTTAAATTCAGTATAAGTAAAGATAGTCATAACAAAGCATCAAATAGTATTAAGTAGTTAGAAATGGGAGTAAGTGCATCAATTAACAAGTATTATGTACATTTAAACGTTAATAGTCACCAACACTATCAACCATAAATGATAAGTTTCACGTGAAACGTAAGTTTAATGTTTAAAGACCTAATTAGAATTAATTACTCCTCAGCTGACAAGACTTTACCAGCCATCGCCAATTCAGTTTTCAATAGGTCAATGTCTCGCTTGGCGATGGTAACGGTTAACAGCACTTGCTTATCATAAGCCACGTTATCAATCGTCCCGTTTAAACGCTCAACTACATAGCGGCACTGCGCTTCGGTCGCGAACTCTGCTTGAATATTTACTTGGGTCATTGGTACATAAGGGCATAAAATCATCTGATCAACTGCCGCTTGCGCAGAACCGGCATAGGCGCGCGTCAGTCCACCTGCACCCAACTTAATGCCACCAAAGTAGCGCACCACAATGATAATAATATTACCAATCGATTTGTGTTGCAGCACATTTAATATCGGGCGACCTGCCGTGCCGTTTGGCTCACCATCATCATCAAAGCCAGCACTGGTGGTATTATTAGGGTCACCAATGATATACGCCCAGCACCAATGACGGGCATCAGCATATTGTCCGCGCAATTGTTCCACGTGAAACATTGCTTGCTCTCTCGAAGTGACAGGATAAGCATAAGCAATAAATGCTGACTTTTTAATCTCAAGACGGGCGCTAACGGGCTGTTGTAAGGTTTGATAACTCATAGGTCATTTAGGATCTAGTAATTTATTTAGAATCTAGTAATTCGTTTAGGGTCTAGGTGGAATATGCTAAACTTATAGCCATATCACTGCTTGCCATATTGGACGCAGTGCTCACCGTATTCTCCACTATAGCAATTGATGGTAGCAAATAGCATGCGTTTAGATAAATTTATTAGTAAAGCCACTGAACTTTCCCGTAAAGAAGCCAAAAAAATCCTGCACGCGGGCGAAGTCACCGTCAACGATAGCGTGACTAAAGACGTCGGCTTGCACGTTGATATCGAAAACGATGACATCGTTTGGGCAGGCGAGCCGCTATCGGTCGCCACTGGCAATCGTTATATTTTATTGCATAAGCCAGAAGGCTTTGAATGTACCCTAAAAGTAAAAGAGCACCCAATCGTTACCGAACTGATTGCCGTACCTGAGCTTGGCAACTTACGTATCGCCGGTCGGTTGGACGTCGATACCACAGGCGCACTGTTAATCAGTGATGATGGCAAATGGTTGCACCGCGTAACCAGCCCTAAGCATGAACACGCCAAAATCTATGAACTGACGTTAGCAGATGCGATGGATGAAACGAAGCAAGCCAATGCTGTTGCAGAAGTTGCTCAAGGTATTTTGCTAGAAGGCGACCATGAAGAAACCAAGCCTGCCGTATTAGAATTTATTGATGCAACCCATGCTCGTTTAACGTTAGAGCAAGGCAAATACCATCAAGTCAAACGTATGATGGGTTATTTTGGCAACCGTGTTACTGAGCTGCATCGTGCTAGTGTTGGTCATATTACTTTAGACGGCTTAGAGAAGGGCGACAGTCGCTTTTTAACCCCAGAAGAAGTGGCGAAATTTTAGTCATTTAAATATTAAGAACAAGCAAAGCTAATGCAGTGCGTTTAATATCAAAAATTAGTATAAAAATTAGTATAAAAATTAGTATAAAAATTAGTATAAAAATAGCGGTAGCCATTTTCTAATCTGAATAATGGCTACCGTTATTTTTTTATCTATTAATAGTATTGGTCTTAATTTTTTAAAGTTTTATAAATTGGCTCTGTTGCCTGTCTCTTAAACTTAAGTAGCAGTTTTGCAAAATTAATGCCTTATCCCGACCGACCATTTCATGATGTGATACAGTCGCTCTCAAATTACTTAATCTACTTTTTTACATACTATTCTAAATTTATTGCTGAAACTGAAACTGAAACTGAAACTGAAACTGAAACTGAAACTGAAACTGAAAATAGTAACTGAAGCTAAAGATTTTTAAAATAGTATAAAAATGATAGGACTGTTGTTGTGAAATTATCTGTATCGAATTCTTCTGTATTAAATCTGCCTATATTAAAGGCTGCCAGTATTATTAGCGCCATTTTATTTGCAACCACGGCTTGTGCGCAGTCGCCGCAAACAGTGAATGTGAGTAAAACTCAAAGCGTTCAAAGTAGTGCTGTAGCCACTAAATTAAGCGCGAACGTTGATAGCAAATTGCGCCAAGTCTTAAAGCAAGCCGGTATCAAAGCGCAGATTACCTCTATTGTGGCATCAAATTTACCAAATATGTATCAAGTCAATTTGGTGGGGCAGCCACCGCTGCATATTAGCGCTGATGGCAAATACGTCATTCAAGGTAACTTGCAAAAAAACCCAAGTAAGCGCCAAGTGACTAAAATACCCGCACGTAGTACCAGCGCGCAAATCGGTATGCCAGTGAGCACCGTAGTTAAATCTGACATGCTTGCCAATATGAGTGCACTCAAAAACATGAGTGCCAAAACACCGTTTTTCTATACCGCCATTCCGGGGGTGATTTGGGGTGCAACGCTTGAGGGTGTACCATTTTTAATATCGGATGACGCGCAATATGTGACTGATGGCGAAATATCAGTGATTGAAAACGGTCAATTTACCGGACTCGATACTAATTTTGAAAAACGTAAAAACCAATCGGTATTTAAGAGTTTAGATGAATCGCAGCTTATTACTTATCCAGCAACCAGCCCTGAAAAAGCAGTTATTTATGTGGCAACCGATGTTAACTGTCCTTATTGCCGCATGTTACACAAGCAAATGAGCGCGCTAAATAAAAAGGGCGTGACCGTCAAGACGATTGGCTATCCTATCTATGAGCAATCGCCTGAGCAAATGCGTGGTATCTGGTGCCAAACTAGTGATGCCAGCCGTCGTAATGCCTTAGATAAGGCGATGCTCAGCGGACAAATGACAGCGGCTCCAGCAAGCTGTAAAGCCAATCATGTGACTCCGAACCGCGAAAAAGCGGCCGGGCTTGCCGTGGTTGCGACCCCAGCTATTTTCCGTGATGATGGTGTGTTATTTCAAGCCAGCTTTGAGAGTCCTGAATTTTTAGAGTTTTTAGGGCTACAATAGGCATTTATTGGTAAGTATTTATTAAATAGATATTAAGCTCGCTCTAAACGAAAACCGCCGGGTCAATTCTCATTGATGCAGCGGTTTTTTAATGGCTGATAGGTGGTAATTCATAGCAGGGTTTAGGACAAAGGCTTTTAGCAAAAGATTTAAGGCAAAATAACATCGACGATTTTCCAATCGATTAATCCTTGGCGCTGCATCTCAATGGTAAGCGGATAGCCTTTAACTTGCCCACTAATCGTAAAGCAATTGATACCACAATAGCTCAGTGTTGGCTTGGCACTGTCCGTACCTTTAGCAACGTGTTGTTCTAACTCGTCCGCTTGCTTGGTCATCATATTTTGAATCTGATTTTTTACCACCGCATTGACGTCGCCGCGCTGTACGATCATATCGCGAATCAGTATTTTTAAATCAATTTGATTACTGGCAATTGCCCATGCTGCGGCAAGCTCTTTGGTTGCCGTATTAGCTTGCCCTTGGGTATCGATTAATTGTTCTATATTCTCTGGCGTAATGGCACCCGCAACCGCTTGGTTAATAAACTCATCAGCTGCTTGGGTTAGCGCGTCCCCGCCCAATTCCGCAATACCAGGATATTGACTCATGGTGGTGGCAAAGTTATCCGTCAGCTGTTTATTGATACTCGGGCGCAGCTGCTCATAATCAATTGCTGCTGCAATGGTCGCGCCATCTTTAGCATCATAGGCAGCTTTTAACTGATAGGCACGATAGTAGGGTGAGCCTGCAACAACGACAATTGCGATAACAATCATTAATAAGAGTAAGGTGGACAGCTTTTTCATAAATATAGGTACTCTAATAAGGTACTCTGACCAAAAGTTGCAAACGGCTATATGCGGTTTATAAGGCGATAAATAGTAGCACGACTATCGGCATTATAGTCATGAAAAATAGGTATGGAAATGTGATGTAAATTTTCTGTATAAGTAAGGAAATAGTTGCTGCCGCTGTTAGCATTTTTGGCTGTGCTTATGCCTGTGATATTAGCTTTGATTGTGGTTATGATTAACTTGGGAACGGGGCTTTAGATTTGATTTAAATATGCCAAAAATTGTATTTAAAATAGGGTCACTCTCTAAAGCTAACGAGTAGCTAAGCAATTTACCCAACAACAAGCTTGATAAATCAGCCTGCCATCTCCATTAATAGCGCAAACTTTTATTAATTGATGTGGTTAAACAGCATTGTGCCATATTGGCTTGCAACCGCTTGTTATGTGTCCCCCTTTTAGTGCCTCATTTATGCAGTTTCACGTGAAACATTAGGGTACTAGTTAAAGGCAATAACTGACAAGTTTCCAAGCAGGCAGGGCTGTGAAAACGATAGGAGAGCCCATGAGTAAGCGCGATTTTTATGAGATATTAGGCGTCAGTAAAACTGCCGATAGCAAAGAGATTAAACGATCTTATCGCAAGCTGGCGATGAAATATCATCCCGATCGTAACTCAGATGACCCAAAAGCGGACGAGAAGTTTAAAGAAGCCTCGATGGCATATGAAGTGCTCAGTGATGCCAATAAGCGTTCGGCATACGATCGCATGGGTCACGCTGCGTTTGAAAATGGCATGGGCGGTGGCGGTGGTGGCGGTGGCAATTTCCAAGATATCTTTGGTGATATCTTTGGCAATTTTGGCGATATCTTTGGTCAGTCGCGTGGTGGTGGTGGTTCGCGCTCACGTCGCGGCTCCGATTTGCGCTATGTGATTGAGCTTACTTTAGAAGAAGCCGTGCGTGGCTGCAAAAAAGAGATTAGTTTTACTGCGCCTGCCCCTTGTGGTACATGCGATGGTAGAGGCGCTAAAAATGCCTCGGATGTGGTCACTTGCCAAATGTGTCACGGGCATGGACAAGTGCGCATGCAGCAAGGCTTTTTTCAAGTCCAACAAGCCTGCCCTCAATGTGGCGGTAGTGGTCAACAAATCAAAAACCCTTGCCCCGACTGTCATGGTAAAGGCGTTAAAGACCGGTCGCGCAATTTGGAAGTCTCTATCCCAGCGGGCGTCGATGACGGTGACCGTGTTCGCTTAGCGGGCGAAGGCGAGGCGGGCGGCGCAGGCGTCCAAAATGGCGATTTATATGTTGAAGTACGGGTTAAAAAGCATGACGTCTTTAACCGTCAAGGTGCCGACCTCTATATGGACGTCCCTGTCAGTATCACCGATGCAGCTTTGGGTAAAGAAGTGGAAATCCCAACCCTTGATGGTAAAGTTAAAATCAAAATTGCCGAAGGCACGCAAAGTGGCAAACTGCTCCGCGTACGTGGACGTGGTGTTACACCTGTGCGTGCTTCTATGAAAGGCGACTTGATATGTCGCGTGGTTATTGAAACGCCAGTTGATTTGACTCGTGAACAAAAAGACTTGCTGCGTCAGTTCCAAGATACGCTCGATGGCGACAGCAATCATCAGCAATCGCCACACAAAAAATCTTTCTTTAAGAAAATTGGCGATTTATTCGATTAATTATTATTGATGAATAATAGCAATCTTTTGGTTGCAGTATAACCTTAATATTAAGCCTAATAGTTTCACGTGAAACGATTGGGCTTTTTTGTACCCTTGACTAAGATAAAATAAACGCAACCTTTGCTAAAGGTCAAAAAATAAATTCATGCTATGATATTACAACCTTTTAACAACCATTATCAGTACAAAAAATAAAAATATAGGGCAAAAATATGAATCAACAAGTAACTAGTCAAACAGATAATAAAAACATTAAAGTCGGTGTTATCGGCGCTGGTGGGCGTATGGGACGCATGCTTATTGAAGCCTTACAGGACAATCCACAAACTAAATTAAGCGCGGCAATTGAGCGTCAAGGTTCGAGCCTCGTTGGCGCGGATGCTGGCGAAGTGGCAGCGATAGGACGTATTGATGTGTCAATCGTCGATAATTTAGTTAGTGTTATTAATGATATTGATGTGCTGATTGACTTTAGCTTGCCAGAAGCCACTGAACAAAATATGCAAATCTGTGCTGAGCACAACGTTGCCATGGTCATTGGTACAACTGGTTTTAACGAACAGCAAGAAACGGCATTGGCAGCAGCTAGTCAAAAAGTTGCTATTGTCTATGCTGGGAATTATTCAACAGGCGTTAATTTGTCCCTAAAATTGCTTGAAATGGCAGCCAAAGCCTTCGGTACTGAAGCTGATGTTGAAGTGATTGAAGCGCACCATAAGCATAAAATTGATGCACCATCTGGCACTGCTTATATGATGGCAGAAGCCGTTGCCAAAGGACGCGGGCAAAACCTAAAAGACGTAGCAGTATATGGGCGCGAAGGGCAAACCGGAGCGCGCAAAACTGGCACTATCGGTATTCATGCCATTCGAGGTGGTGAAATCGTCGGCGACCATACGGTGATGTTTATCGCTGATGGGGAAGTCGTTGAAATTACTCACCGCGCGCGCGTCCGCATGACCTTTGCTGCTGGTGCTGTGCGTGCAGCTACTTGGATAGTGCAGCAACCTGTTGGACAATATGATATGCAAGATGTGTTGGGATTAAATGATTAGGTTGCTCTAAAGTACATTTGGTTATTTACGATAAGGAGCTGGTCATGGGTACTAGAAAAACCCTTGTTTTCCTAGCGGATACTTTATTTTATGTGCGCTGGCTAATAATAAGCATTATTCTATTTTCCGTAACTTCCCAAGCAGCGCCTTATAACACCTACGTTATTGCCACCTATGGTGGTAATGCTCTGTTACCGACTGTCCGCCAGCAGCTGAACGCCAGCCCTGATGGTGGGACGGTCACCACTTACCAAGATAAACTGGTACTAAATACCACAGCGACCAATTATCAAGCCGTTCAACAGTTGCTCACGCGCATTGACACCCAACCACAAGCGTTAGTAATCGCTGTACGCGTAGGTAGTAATAGCAATAGCCAAGCCAATATTCGCCAAGGTCAGATAAGTATCACTAACCGAGGTATTCAAGGCAGTGGCATCATCAATCAAAGTCGTAATGAGCAGCAGAGCAATAGTATATATCAAGTACAAACGCTGTCAGGTAGCGCCGCGAGTATCAGTACCGGCACGCTTTGGTCATTGACCCACAATTCCACTCCTAATTATTACCCATCAACCAATCGACCATCAGGACAAATAATTATTCAGCAGCAGGTATTATTGCCAACGACCCAAGGCATTACAGTTATGCCAAGACTGTTACCAAACGGACAGGTCGAAGTGAAGTTATTTCAAGTTGAAGAAAAATTTGTATCGTCAAAGTCACCTTATTATCAGAAAAATAACGTCAATAACGTTATTCAAGGGCAACGTTTTCAGGCGCAGCGTTTAGATACGACTATTATTGTAGCGCGTGGGCAATGGGTCACTATCGGACAGATAACGCAGAATTCACAAAACCAGCTTTCAAGCTATAATAATGATAGTGTCATGACTGGTAGCACAATGACTGGTAATAACAGTGTACCTATACAATTATTAGTACAGTAAATTAGCATCGAAATAAGATTTGTGCTCATAAAAAAGCGCGGCACTGCAAATCACAGTACCGCGCTTTTTTATGAGCACAAATTTATTGTAAATTAATCAACATAAACCACGTCCAATGGCGGAAAGCCATTAAACTCAATAGACGAATAAGAGTTGGTATAAGCACCAGTGGTTAGCCAATAAATTTTATCGCCAATCTCAAGGTCTAACGGCAACTGATAGCCCGTTTCTTCATACATGATATCCGCTGAATCACAGGTTGGACCTGCCAATACTACCATGCCTTGACTGGTTGAGGTTTCCATTTTAGGCGTATAAATAGGATACTTAATAGCCTCACCCAAGGTTTCAATCAAGCCTTGGAATAAGCCGACATCGGTATACACCCAGCGCTTCAAATCGGTCTGCGATTTACGTGATATCAGTACCACATCACTGACTAGCACCCCTGAACCACCCACTAATGAGCGACCCGGCTCAAGAATAATCTCTGGCATGTCATCGTCATCATAATCATCGGTCAGATAACGTTTTACTTCTTCTGCATACACTTGTATCGGATTGACTTCACTTAGATAGTTAGCCGGAAAGCCGCCACCCAAATTAATCATCTGTAGCTTAATTTGCTCTTCATTCAGCATCCAGTCAAACATATATTTTACTTTAGCAAGCGCATCATCCCATGCTGCCACGTCTCTTTGCTGACTGCCCACATGGAAAGAAATACCATACGGTACAAGCCCTAAATCACGCGCCTGAATCAATAAGTCAATCGCCATATTTGGATGGCAACCGAACTTGCGTGACAATGGCCACTCAGCAGTATCCGAACCTTCTACCAAAATACGTACGAAGATATTAGAGCCAGGTGCATATGTGGCAATATTTTTTAAATCCGCTTCAGAATCAGTGGCATATAAACGTACGCCTTTTTCATACGCATACTTAACATCTTTGGCTTTTTTGATAGTATTACCATAAGAAATACGCTCAGCCGTCACTCCGCAATCAAGCACACGATCAAGCTCATAAACTGAGGCGCAATCAAAGTTGGAGCCCAAATCAGCAAGGAGGTTAATCACCTCTACCGCAGGGCTGGCTTTCATGGCGTAATGAATCTTGGCAGTTGGAAAAAGACTGACCATCTCATTGAATTTGGTTTTAATACGGTTAAGATCAACCACTAAAAAAGGAGTCTCACGACCTTCGGCAGCTTGAGTGAATTTCTGCCAACCGGCAGGGTCAAAATATTGGTCAATTTTGATCATGGTCATGATAGGAAACCTTTTATATAAATAATAAGCTATTTGTTGCAGTGCAAGCAGGACACAAAACAGATTAAGCAATACTAACGATTTAATAATCTAAAGCAGCATACTCTTAACATAGTAAGCAATAGTAGCGTTTAGCATTAGCCTTAAATTAAACAGGAGTAGCTTGCGCTTCTTTAACTTTTCTATCGTGATCTAGCTGCTGTTTGTCACGCACTTTTAATACTTTACGGACTTTATCACGTGCACGAGTTTGCTTAAGATGGGATAAATAATCTACAAAGATAACCCCATTTAAGTGATCCATTTCATGCTGGATACAGACGGCAAGTAAGCCTTCTACTTCCATATCAATAACATTACCATTCTCATCTAAAGCTTCAATGCGAACCTTATTAGGGCGATCAACCTTGTCATAGACGTCAGGCACCGACAGACAACCTTCTTCATAAGGTTGTTTTTCTTCTACTAATGGCGTGACTTTAGGATTGATAAATACCATTGGTGCGTCTTTATCTTCAGACAAATCCATGACAATCAGCTGCACATGCTTATCTACTTGCGTAGCAGCAAGACCAATACCCTGCGCGTCATACATGGTCTCAATCATATCAGCGGCTAACGTCTTAATATCCGCAGTGATGGTTTTGATGGGCGCAGCAATAGTGCGCAGACGCGGGTCGGGATAGCTCAATATCGGGAGTAGTGCCATGCAGCTCACCTCAGGAATAGGGATAGAATAGGCGGATTATTATAAGTTATATGGAGATAAAAGTAACGATTATCAATGACTTTCACTGTTTGACTGTGTAACTGATGCTCTAATTGGTGCACAAATTAACGTCTTAATTAAAATTTAACAACCTAAATATAGGTTTGTCGCTAACAGCAAATTTTAAAGGAGATATCTTACTATTTTTCAAAAGAATCACACATAAAAAGAGACCTTATATATAAGGTCTCTTTATTCATCCTAGTGTTAATTATCTTTATAGATAAACTAACCTCTATTATAGACGACGTTTGCTCATAATCATCTCATAGATAAATAGTACGATAATAGCACCAACTACTGAGAAGATAAGTCCAGTAAATCCGCCATCGGCATCAATACCTACTAATCCTGCGATAAATCCACCAAGCAGTGCACCTACAATACCTAAAATAATGGTCATAATCCAACCCATAGGGTCACTACCAGGCTTAATCGCACGAGCCAATAAACCAGCAACCAGACCTACAATAATCATCCAAATAAAACCCATTATTTCTCTCCTAAATTTATTAATAGTTATTTATATTTTTATAAATTGAGCGACTGCTTATTTAATGAGCTTATTGTAAGCAATAGTACTAATAAAAAATAAGCGCAAAATGTTATCTGTGTAGGCACTATGTGAGGAAAATGAGAAAATTGCTATTATGCAGAGTGTTTAGGTAAATGGCAGGTTAATAAGGTAGGTTTAACGATAACGCTAACGAGAGCAGATTGTGATATGTGGTTTAACGATAAAAAGTTATAAAAAAGCGCCATCCTCAAATAGAGAGTGACGCTAGCTTTAGTGTTTAAAGATAGTTTTTTTACAGTGAATTTTGTTGTAATACGAAGAGCAGTACGATTTAGTAATATCCTGCCTGTAGATATATAAACTAAACGGTAGTAGGCATTAAGGCATTAAGGCATTAAGGCATTAAGGCAGTCAGCAGGCGCTGATGGATATTTTCGAAGCCACCATTAGACATGATAATAATCGCGTCACCTGCTTGAGCATGCACTTTAAGATGCTCAATAATGGCATCGACACTTGGCATGACTTGCTGTGGATTTAGGAGTGAGGTCGCTGCTGTGCTGTTACCCAGATTGGTGGCGCGCTCGATCACTTCTTGTAAGCCCCACTCAAGACCTGCTGGCTCATACCAAATTGTATGGTCAGCCAACGCTGCTGATGACGCCAAGCTGTCTTGATGAATACCCATTTTCATCGTATTACTACGTGGTTCAATCACTGCCCAAATGCGTCTACCCGCCAGTTTCTTTTTTGCACCATCTAAAGTGGTGGTAATAGCAGTCGGATGATGAGCAAAATCATCAAAGACAAGTATATCGTTGACTTCACCAATCAGTTCCATACGTCGTTTGATACCGGCAAATGCGGATAGCGCTGCACAAGCAGTATGAATATCCACGCCAACATTATAAGCCGCTGCCACAGCTACGAGGGCATTATTGACATTATGCATGCCGCTCATTGACCAATCGACCGTCGCACTTACATCTCTATGATCAGAAAAATATATATTAAATTGGCTACCATCAGCACTTAGCAGCTCTGCTTGCCAGTCACTGCTCATTGATTTAGTTGTGTCATCAATGACATTATTATTTATATTATGAGTGTTATCTTTGGTATTAGATAAAGCATTATCTGTGACTGAGGTACGCCAAACTGGTGTCCAAACGCCTTTTGCCAGTGTCTCTTCTAAGCTTGCGGTTGCCGCTGGCATGATAATTTTGCCCGTACTTGGAATCATACGCACCATATGGTGAAACTGAGTTTGAATGGCATTTAAATCGGCAAAAATATCGGCATGATCAAATTCAAGATTATTTAAAATAGCCGTGCGCGGGCGATAATGAACGAACTTTGAACGTTTATCAAAAAATGCCGAATCGTATTCATCCGCTTCAATAACGAAGTAGCCTAATTTTGTCTCGCCTGTCTCTATATCCTCAATCATATCAGCACCCAAATAACTGCTATGGGCAAAAACTTGCTGCAAGCGAGCGTCAGTTGTATCTACTAACGGCACACCGCCAATTAAGAACCCAGCATCGATACCAGCATACTGCAGTATCCAAGCCAGCATTGTTGTCGTCGTCGTTTTACCATGAGTCCCAGCAACGGCTAGAACATGGCGCGACTGTAGCACTTCTTCTGATAAGAACTGTGGTCCTGACGTATAGCGCAAGCCTTGATCCAGCATATATTCAATGACATCCATTCCGCGCTTCATAGCATTGCCAACAACGACCAGATCTGGTGCTGGCTGTAAATGCTGCGGCAAGTAACCCTCACTAATCGTCACGCCTGCCTTCTCAAGCTGGGTTGACATGGGCGGATACACATTGGTATCGGAGCCAGTCACCGTATGTCCAAGTGCACGCGCCAGCAATGCAAGAGAACCCATAAATGTGCCACAAATACCAAGGATATGAATATGCATAGACGTTCCGCGCTAGATAAGAGAAGGGAAGAAGTTAAAAATCAATGGAAGTTATTGTAAAGTAAAGGCAGATAGATAACCAATAAAAAACGCCTGAGAAGTAGGCGTTAATAAGGTGGCATGACCTGAGCTATCGTTTTACTTACGCGACAGCGTATAATCGGGATTTGGCTTTTTATTTTCATCCAACATTATTAAATGATTGTTTTCAATGCGGTACATTTCAATATTTTTATCGTCATAAACCACAATAATGGTGTGGTTATCCTGACGATATACCCCAGATTCTATCAGGGGCGCTGTTGGCATCTCAGGATTTTCATAAATACTGGTTTTTAATACTGAACCATCAGACAATAAGTTTAGGGTCATGTTAATCCCATCACAAAATTTGCACGGTAACATGCCTTTATAGTCGCCAATCAAGGTTGCCTGCAATGTACTGTCCGTACCGCCCTCTGATATCATAGGTGTACGCTGCACGTCCGCCCCATTATCTATTTTTGAAGCGCTCATTAAGGACTGTCCTCTGGCTGAATCATTCACTTGACTGTTGTTGCTAGAATCAGAGGTATTCGAGGTGTGTAAGTCTGTAACGGCATGCTGTTCGATTGATGCAGCATTTTTTACTGAAAGATTCGTAGTGTTGCTGGTGGCTTGCTTATCCATACCCACGGAAGAGGTAGCAGACCCACTGTCACAGCCGGTAAGTAACAGACACAGCGAAGTTAATACGCATAATGAGTGTTTACTTAAAGAGAACTTACATAAAGAAAATGCTAAACCATGCTCATATCTATCGCATTGCGACGATAAAGGAGCACTTAAGCGTGAATGTAAAAGTGCAGAATGTCTCATCATCATACTAACCACAAATAACCTTATTGTTGCAATAACGGCAAGCATTTAAGCTGCCTATATCATCATGATGATAAGGCGCATTATTGAAGCGTATCCATCGCTAAAGGGTGTCTAACAACGTAAGCGCACTTACTAAATTAACCCTTATTTTTTTATGAATTCCCTACAGTTAGTCTCGCTCAACATACTGTCAATCCATATAGCTATGAGCAAGCACCTAAAGTGTGATAAAAGAAGGGCGATAAAAGCCTATAAGATAACAAAGGTTAATGGGGACACTGTAAGCTTTTTGTTATCATTATGACATTATCATGACAAGGGTATGCAAACCACTAACTAAATAGACCAGCCAGTTAGTGATTAAAGAAATATTAATGAGAAATCATATGGGAGAAGGGAATAAAAAAGTGATGACGCTATAAAGCCAGATTAAGGAAAAAAATAGTGATTAAGTTATCTTAATAATAAATAATTTTATTAGCGCGTGGTTGGTTGCGGGCGCAAAATACGCCAAAGTAGCAATCCATGAACCAGCAATAACACACTAAAAAATATCAGTGACTGTTCAGGAATACTCATGCCTAAAAAACGCCATTCAACCGAGGCACATTCGCCAGAGCCTGCCAAAACTTCGTTAAGCACTTGCTGCATCGGTAAGGTATCTATCCAGTAATCCAAACCCGGACCACATGACGGCACTTGATCAGCGGGTAAATGCTGTAGCCAAACGTGCCGCGCTGCCACTCCAGTTGCCCATACAATACCTAGCAGACTACCAAGCCATAAGCCCAATTTGATAAGAGTAGATTTGGGATGCCACAATGCAGCTATCAAGGCAAAACCGCCCATTACCATCAACCCAATACGTTGGAAGATACAGAGCGGACAAGGGGTAAAGCCCATATAGCGCTGTAAAAACAACAGTGCAAAACTCATCCCAAGTACAGACATGAATACCAAAAACAGCTGTAAATAACGATAAGTGGTCAATCGTTGCATCGGGCAATTACTCTTATAAATGGGTTTGGCAGAATATTATGAGATTAAAAATCAAGTTTTACTTTTAAAGGCATCATGATCAATCTGATTTACGGATAATGGATTGATTGACTCATAAGGCTTAAACACCCTTAACGATTAGCGATATTGCTGTAGGTACTTCATAAAATCTTCGGTTTCAGCTGCTTCAAGTTCTTCTTGCTGTAATATGGATTTTTCTGCCAGTACTTCATACTTTGCCTGAGTATTTGGGCTAAGCGTTTGCTGTAATAGTGAATCACGGTGCTGCTGGGCTAAGGTAAAGCCAAGCTGCCACAAGCTGCCTAAGCGTTCACTATCTGCGTTCACTTGCGCTGAAATAGTCGACTCCGAATGACCCGCTTTGCCTTGCATCAATGCTACCGCCGCCCGATAATCGTTGCCGCCATAATGTGCATCAAGCAATCCTGCTAATGGGCGCATACCTTCTAAATGCTCAAGCATCCAGCTTTGCAGAGGTTGCTCAATACCATTATTCAAAATATTTAAGCCATTAACGCGACCTTCATTGACCACACGCTCAAGATTAACTGCTAGCTCTTCTTCTTCTATAGGCAACAAATCAGGAGAGTCATTAAGCAGACAATAAAGCGCCATCACCTCTAAAAAACAAGAGCTCGATAAGCGTATACCAACATCACTATAAGGATCTAAATCAATTGCGCGAAATTCAACATAGGCAATACCACGGCGCTCCAATGCCTCAGTTGGCGTTTCACCACTGGCAGCGATTTGTTTAGGGCGAATAGGGCTATAGTATTCATTTTCTATTTGTAGAATATGATCATTAATTTGAATCGGGTTGCCCGCCTCATCATTTAAGCCCAGTTTTTGGAAGCTCTCATGTGGCGTTTGAATAGCGCGGCGCAGACCGGCGACATATTCTGGCAGGTAGTTATAGCGGATATCAAGATGCTCTTGCACACTATTGGTATAGCCAAGTTTACCCATACGTAGACTGGTAGCCGCAGGCTTATAATAGGTGGCATCGTTTAGCAGCTCTAGATCATGCTCGCGACCCGCAAGGAAGCACGGGCAAACGCTTGGGCTTGCTCCTAGTAAATACAAGACTAAACTGGTCAGACGTTTAAAGTTACGAATCAGACCTAAGTACTTTGCGTTTTTAAAATCGGCAAGGGATTGCGCTTCTGCTTGCTTGTCCGTTTGCACTTGCAACGTATGCGCTTGCCATGCGGCAAACAGCGTATCGCCAAAAGATAAATTGTAGTGCAACCCTGCAATAGTTTGCATCCGGCGACCATAACGAATACCCAGTCCGCTACGGTATAAGGTTTTAAGCTTGCCCGTATTTGAGCTGCCATAATCGGCAAGCGGAATGTCTTTATCGTCCGATGACAGCATACAAGGCATGGACAGCGGCCACATCAGCTCGTCTTCAGGTAAACCTTGATAAACCAAAACATGAAGCTGACGCAACATATTAAGCGTCTCTTTTGGCGATTTTTTGGGGTCAGTAATGAGCTCAAGTAGACTCTCTGAATAGTCAGTGGTGATAAAAGGGTGAGTCAGTTTTGAGCCCAGCTTTGCCGGATGCGGTGTTTGTGCCAGATAGCCGTCGGGTCGTACGCGTAGACCTTCTTTTTCGATGCCGCGTAGCATGCCCACTAAAAGCTCGCTGTTAAACCAGCTTGGGATTTCAAAATTAGCAAAGGTTGGGGCAAAATTACTCATAATAGTCATCTATTGTTATTCATTATGGCTGGGCAAAAACGGGCAAACTTGCTCAGAAGTGACTGAAACTTAGAGTCAGTAATGCCGTCAGTTTAGCCCAAAGCCCATTTAAAAACTATCCACGATTACAAAACCAGTAACCTTTGATAGTCCATATCTTTATGAACTTTAAGCATAAGGTTTAAGATAAAAATGCATACTAGGTGTTTTCTAAATATTGAGATAAAAAAAGCATCTACCCTTAGATAAATGCTTTTAAAAAAATACGTGTTTCTATTTATAGTTTAAGTAGTGGTTTAAAAATAAATTTAAATCGAAAACGATGAACCACAGCCACAAGTGGTGGTGGCATTCGGATTTTGGACGATAAAACGCGCGCCTTCTAGCCCTTCAGTATAATCAACGGTCGACCCTTGTAAATACTGATAACTTAACGAATCAACCACAAGAGTCACATCATTATTATCAAAATTAGCATCGTCTTCATTTAACTCATTGGCAAAGTTAAAGCCATAAGAAAAACCTGAACAGCCGCCACCTGTGACATACACACGTAGCATAAGGTTACTGTCGCCTTCTTCTTCACGCAAACGGCGAACTTTTTGCGCAGCGCTATCAGTAAGGTTCAATACTGTCGGATCTACAGGCTGGCTGGCACTGGGGTTGTATTGGTTGGTTGCTGTGCTCATATCTACCTCAATGGCTAAAATTGAATATTTTGGTTGTTATTGTTTGGGAAAATAGGATCACTATTGCTCAAAAATATTCATAATAATGATAGAGTCACTGTTAAATAATGACTTTTAATGAGACAAAAATGCCTTACTAATACAAAGGGTATTAGTACTTATGTGATTGATGTCAATAGTGTTTTGCTAGTATACCATAATTGGGGTCATGATTGATTTGTCAAGTGCCCTGATGCTATTTAAAGAGAATGATGCCATTGGGGTAAAAAATAAGGTAGATATAAAAAATCCAGCGTAAACGGTGGATATCGCCCACTATTAAGCGTCATTAATCGCTTAATTATGAAATACTTATTTAATTGTTTGCCTATCTGTTGGGCGTTTGAAATAATAGCGCGCAGTTGGTATGCGTAGTGCGTGCTTTGCTTATCCTTTTATTAGTGTTAATGATACTTTTTACAAAACCCTTGAGATGAAAAAACCCTATGATCGAATTTAAAGACGTTGGTGTTCGCCGTGATGGTCGTGAATTATTTGCTGGTGCTAGCTTTCAGCTACATCCAGGTCACAAAGTAGGCTTGACGGGCAACAACGGAACCGGAAAATCAACCTTATTTGCCTTGTTATTAACGCGGATGGGCACAGGTGATACGGAAGTTACCGTCGATCGCGGAGAAGTGAGTATTCCGGATAGCTGGCATGTGGCGCACATGGCGCAGGAAGTGGGCGCAAGCGCGCAGACGGCGATTGATTATGTACTGAGCGGTGATGAACAGTGGTATAAAATCAATGCTGCTTTAAGTGATTTAAGTACGGTTAGTGATGACCAAATTGGCATATTGCATCAGCAGTTTGACGAAATTGACGGTTATCGTACCCCAACCAAAGCCGCACAAATTATGGCGGGTTTGGGCTTTAATACTGGGCAACATGAACTGCCGGTAGAAGGCTTTTCTGGCGGCTGGCGTATGCGTTTAAACTTGGCTAAAACCTTGATGAGCCGTGCTGACTTAATGTTACTGGATGAGCCAACCAACCATTTGGACTTGGATGCCATTCTGTGGTTAGAGACGTGGATTAATGCCTTTACCGGTCTCGTTATTGTCATCTCACATGACCAAGCCTTTTTGGATAATACCGTTGGGCATATTTTGCACGTTGAGCAAAAGAAAATTACGCTATACACCGGTAACTATCAACAGTTTATTCGTACCCGTCATGAGCGTATGGCACAGCAGCAGCAAGCGTTTGAGAAGCAAGAAGCGACTAAGGCGCATTTAGATGATTTTATTCGTCGTTTCCGCGCCAAAGCCAGTAAAGCGAAGCAAGCGCAAAGCCGTATCAAACAGCTTGAGCGTATGGCTGAGCTATCACCGATGATGGCGGACAATCCGTTCTCGTTTCAGTTTTATGAGCCTGCCAATATGAGCACGCCGCTGATTGAACTGACCAATGCCGGTATTGGCTACACCGATACGCCGATGCTGCATAACGCCAATATTCAAGTGACACCAGATACGCGTATCGGTCTACTGGGTATGAATGGCGCAGGTAAATCAACCTTGATTAAGGCCTTAGTCGGTGAGCTGAAAGTATTATCTGGCACCTATAATGTCTCAGATACGCTCAAACTGGGTTATTTTAATCAACATCAAATGGATGCTTTAGACGCTACTGCTACCCCGCTAGAAATGATGCGCCGCTTAGCGGGTAAAACCTCTGACGCAGAATTACGCTCATTTTTGGGCAGCTTTGACTTTCGCGGTGAACGTATTGACACCCCAAGTGAGCTATTCTCTGGTGGCGAGCGTGCGCGTTTAACTTTAGCTTTGATTGTTTGGCAGCGTCCAAATGTACTGGTACTTGATGAGCCAACCAACCATTTAGACTTACAAATGCGTCAAGCCTTAACTATGGCATTGCAAGGTTTTGAGGGCGCAGTGGTATTGGTATCGCATGATCGCGAACTGATTGCCAACGTCTGTGATGAATTGTTCCTCGTGCATGACGGTCAAATCGATGAGTTTGATGGCGACATCAGCGATTATGGCAAATGGCTTTCTGACAAGCGTAAAGAAGCCAATAGCTCAGATAAAGGCGCTGATAAAAAAGGCAAGAATAAAAAAGCGAAGAAAAAATTCGTGAATAAAGATGATGTTTCACGTGAAACTGATACTGAAAATCACGGTTCTCAGCCTGATAATCATAAGCACGCTAAAAAAAAACTAGCAAATCCTAAATCAGATGGTGGCGCAACCGCTGTATCATCGTTAAGTAAAGAAGATCAGCGCAAACTTGCCGCCGAACAGCGCAAGCTCACTGCACCTATTCGCCGTGATATTGAGAATTCAGAAAAAGCGTTGGCTAAAATTGACACTCAACTGACAACGCTAGAGGACAAGCTTGCCGATACTACGTTGTATGATGAGAGCCGAAAAGCAGATCTATTAGCGCTGCTGAATGAGCAAACCGCGCAGCAGCAACAGCATAGTGAAAACGAAGAAAAGCTATTGCTGGCGATGACAACGCTTGAAGAAATGGAAGCAAAGTTTGCTTAGTTGAGAATAAAACTTTCAGCTAAATACATCTTTAAACATCATTATTTCCTAAAATTCTAATGGTCAGATTAGGTAATTAAAAAGCTGATAGACTAACTTTTAGCCCATAAAAAAGGGGAGCGCAACTGCGTTCCCCTTTTTGTCATTCTACTGTCGGCGGTATTTGCCATCGCCATAAGACAATATCTTCATACTAGTGGTACAAAGTTGACAATCTATTCTACTGGCAGCCGCTTTCGATAAATCCAATATCCGTCCGCGGATATATGGTCCTCTATCGGTGATTTTTACAATCACACTCTCTTTGGTCTCTTTATTGGTCACACGTACCTTGGTGCCAAATGGTAAGGTTTTATGGGCAGCGGTTAAAGAGTTCATGTTAAAAATGCTACCACTTGCCGTGCGTTTACCATGGAATTTACTACCGTAATAACTGGTGTTAGCCGCAAAAACGCTGGTCGTTAACAACAGTGACAACGTGACCACCAAGGACTTTATAAAATAAGACATTTAATACCTTTACGTAATTAATAAGATAGACAGATACCCTTGCCTATGCTATTCATATTCCCTATGACTATGAATAATATACATATTTTACAAGACTAAGCTTGCCATGGTCTTACCGCTGTGTAAAAAACCCTTGCGTTCAAAAGGACAGTCACTTGCAGTTGGCTGACAGTGGCGCAACAATTCTCAAAAAGCAATGGTGCTAGAATCTATCCATTCAATAGTCCTTTTTATTGTGTAATGCCATTAGTATTTGTATATCAGCCAGACACCTATTATTAAGAAATTATATTGAAAAATTGCACTATCCCCATAATTAAAAAATTTTTAACAAATCAAAAGGGAAAACAACAATGGCAGAAAAAAACTATTACGATATTCTTGGCGTAAAAAAAGATGCCAGCGATGCCGATATTAAGAAAAAATATCGTAAATTAGTACGACAATATCACCCCGATGTCAGTAGCGCGCCTGACTCTGATGTCAAAATTGCTGAAATTAATAATGCTTATGAAACGCTACGGGACAAAGATAAGCGCGCTGAATATGATGCCATGCTTGCCAACCCATTTGTGGGTCGCAGTGGTCAAGGGGGTCAGGGCGGGTTTGGCGGACAAGCGGGCGGTGAACAGCAAGGTGGCTTCCGTTGGGAAGATATGAGGGATCAGTTCGGCGAAGGCGAGGCGTATGGTGGTGGCGGTTTCCGTTTTGACGATATTTTCTCAGCCTTTGGTTCTGGGGGCGCGCGCGGGCAAGCAGGTGGGCGCTCGCAACAGGGCGGCTTTGATCAATTTGGTGGCGGTTTTAGTAGTCACGATAGCAAGGGTCAAGACCAACATGCAGAGATTAATGTCGATTTAGCATCGGTGTATAGCGGTGATGATTACAGTATTAAACTCAATGTCCCGGTTCGTCAAATAAATGGCGATGTCAGCTACGATAATAAAACTTTAAAAATCAAAATTCCAAAAGGTATCACTGATGGCAAACAAATTCGTCTAGCCGGACAAGGCGCGGCAGGTGCTGGTAGCGGTAAAAATGGTGATTTGTTCTTAAAAGTCAAAATTACTCATGCCAGTAATATTCGTCTAGAAGGCGCAAACGTTTATCAAACTGTCAATATTACCCCGTGGGAAGCCGCGCTTGGCGGCAAAATAAACGTTACCACGCCAGCTGGTACTTTAGGCGTTACTATCCCAAAAAACACCAAATCTGGTAGCAACTTACGCCTTAAAGGTAAAGGGATTCCTGCCAAAGAAGTAGGAGATTTATACTTAACATTGACTATTGTTAACCCAAAAGTAATCACGGATGCTGAGATAGCCGCCTATGAGCAGCTCAAACAAGCCTTTGCTAATAGCACGATTCAGCGCTAAGTATTTTTTAAATAGTTTTAGCGGTACTCTTAGCACCACCCTTAATAGTTAAAATAGAGATAACCACCATAAGATAGATGACATATAGCGTAAAAGAGGATAATAATGATGAAACAGTCACCTGAATTAACCGACATTGTCATGAGCTTAGATGAGCTGGTTGCGGCATGCGGGCAAGAACCACAATGGGTTATGGCTTTGATTGAAGAAAGTATTATCGATTACGATGTGCCTGAAAGTAGACAGTTTAGCGGCTACCAATTAACCACTGTGCGCCGTGCAGCAAGGCTGAGCCGAGATTTTGATGCCAGTGTGCCGGCGCTTGGGCTGATACTAGACTTATTGAATGAGATTGAGCAGCTACGTCAATTTAAACGTCAATGGGACAGACAGACGCTAATGATTGAGATTGAAGAGTAAATAGGTTTATTTTTTAAATAGACAATGCTTTTAAAAATGGTAAGCAATGTAATAAAAGCTAGGCAACAAAAAAGGGCATCTATTGCCCTTTTTTATCGTTAAAAATAATAGTTTGCGAACTATTGGACGTTATTAACGCGCATATTTAGGATCAGCCGCCGCAGTGAATAAGACGTCAGTTGATGAATTCAGTGCCGTTTCAGCAGAGTCTTGCACCACACCGATGATAAAGCCAATCGCCACCACTTGCATGGCAATGTCGTTAGGAATGCTAAATAAGCTACTGGCAAGCGGAATCAGTAGTAATGAGCCACCCGCCACACCTGACGCCCCGCACGCGCTAATCGTCGCCACAATACTTAATAATAATGCTGAACCAAAGGTCACTTCGATGCCTAATGTATGCGCTGCTGCCAGTGTTAATACGTTAATGGTAATTGCCGCGCCTGCCATATTAATAGTCGCACCGAGTGGAATAGTCACCGAATAAGTGTCTTCGTGCAGACCAAGTTTACCAGCTAGATTCATGTTTACTGGAATATTTGCCGCTGAGCTGCGGGTAAAAAATGCCGTGATTCCTGATTCACGTAAACAGGTAAATACCAGTGGATACGGATTTCTTCTCGTCTTTACAAACACGATTAAAGGATTGGCAACTAAGGCAATAAATAGCATACAGCCGATTAATACCATTAACAAACGCGCGTAGCCGTTTAGTGCTTCAAAGCCAGTAACGGCGATGGTATTA
Source organism: Psychrobacter sp. GP33 (assembly GCF_014119005.1). Lineage (GTDB taxonomy): Bacteria > Pseudomonadota > Gammaproteobacteria > Pseudomonadales > Moraxellaceae > Psychrobacter. The sequence goes on from NZ_JACGYX010000002.1 coordinate 130,821, forward strand.
GCAACCAAGCCCAAAATACCAAAGGGTGCTAACGCAATCACCCATTTGACTACTTGCGAGATGGCATCGGCAAAATCGCTGACCACCGTGCGAGTGGCAGCGCTGGCATGCTTGAGTGCAAAGCCGATGATAATTGCCCACGCCAAGATGCCGATATAGTTGGCTTCGGCAATAGCATTGACGGGATTGGCGACCAAATTGAGTAGTAAATTGGTCAGCACTTCTTGTAGGTCAGCAGGCGGAACTTGCTCAATCGTGGCATTGATTAATACCAGTTTGGTGGGAAATAACATACTTGCGACTACCGCTGTCAGTGCCGCCAAAAAGGTGCCAAACATATACATAATAATGACGGGCTTAACGAACACCTCATTGCCACTACGATGCTGGCTAATCGCTGCCATGACCAGCACAAATACCAACACTGGTGCGACCGCTTTCAACGCCCCGACAAATAAAGTACCGAGCAAGCCCAAGGCAATGCCAATATTGGGCGCCAGCCAACCGATTAACACCCCTAATATTAAGCCAATAATAATCAGCGGTACTAGCCCTATTCGCTGGTACATCGCAATCAATGAACGCATTACCCCACCTTTACTTAAGTTAATCACTGGTTTTATTCAACAAACATCAATCATGAAAGTCGAATCATATCAATACTATAATAAGCAGGGGATGGTAGCATTTTTTCAGATATTCGCCTACTGTAATAGAATGGGCGCATCATCTCAAAGACGACAACAGACCATCTCAAAAACAGAAAAGTATTCTGAGAAAAAATTAAGTGAGTAATATTAGAAAAAGAGAATTGGGAAAATTCAAAGTTAAGGAAGAGATGGATAAAGTAAATAAACTCATTAATCTACTAAGATATAGAACAATAAAATAATAAAGAAACTAGACTTTAAAATGGGTTAGTTCATAGCCCAATTGTTGATAATGCTTATAGTTATCGCGACCTGCTTGCATGCTTGCGGTATCGGGTTTGATGAGTTCAAGCACCCGTGTCGGCGTGGCATTGTTGGTTATGGTCATAAAGTCGGTAATGGGACGGGACGTGAGATTAATGATAATGCCATTAAAATTCGCTGGTAAATAAGCACCCAGAAAAACGGGCGCTCCAGCTGACGCTGTTTGGTCAGTCATAATGTCATCAGTGACCAAACGCTGGTGCGGAATAAAGCTGGTCGCTTCATCCGCCCACAGCGCATCATCAAGCACGTCAAGCATCGTCTCATCCTCAGTAAGAATAAGCAGCGATTGAGTGCCTTTATTGAGCGCCGTTTGCGTCAGCTGACAGGTAAAGCCCAAGCTGTCTTGGGCTTTACTCTCGCTTAATACATAAAAGCTAATATTCATAAACTGGTTTTCATTAATTAGTTTTTATTAATTAGTTTCTATTAATAGATTATGCCATATTTGCGCTGTTTTTAAGATATTGCATAAATAATGGTACAGGGCGACCGGTTGCTGCTTTATCCGCGCCAGAGATCCATGCGGTACCAGCAATATCTAAATGCGCCCATGCTTGACCATCTTCAATAAAACGCGCTAAGAAGCAAGCGGCAGTGACAGCACCAGCAGATTTACCACCAATGTTTTGAATATCAGCAATCGGCGAGTCTATTTGTGGCTGATAGGCATCATCTAACGGCATGTGCCAAATCAAATCGCCTGACTGAGCACTGGCATTCTCTAACGCAAACAACACGTCTTCATCATTACTAAATACTGCTGAGCGCACATGACCCAATGCCACCACACAAGCGCCCGTTAACGTTGCTACATCAATGATGGCAGATGGGTTATAACGCTGTACGTAGCATAAGGTATCGGCTAATACTAAGCGACCTTCGGCATCGGTATTCATGATTTCAACCGATTTTCCGTTCATCGCTTTCACAATATCACCAGGGCGCGTCGCATCGCCTGATGGCATATTTTCAGCACATGCCAGCGCACCAACCACGTTAATCGGCAGACGCGATATGCACAATGCTTTAATCGTACCCAATACTGAAGCCGCGCCACCCATATCAAACTTCATCTCATCCATTGCCGCACCCGGTTTGATTGAGATACCGCCTGAATCAAAGGTCACGCCTTTACCAACCAATACGATTGGCGCATTGTCAGGAGCTACTTGGGTAGTCACATCGTTTTTATCTGCTTTTTTGCCAGTGCCTTTAAGAGGAAGCTTATCGGTGATAGCTTTTATACCGCTGGTTACTTTTGCGGCATTGCTAACTTTTTGAGTACCGGTGTTTGTATCATCGGTGGCGCTAAATTTAGATTTGCCTTGATACTCTAGAATGACCAATTGACCTTCTTTGGTAGAGCCTTGTGATACGGATAAAAAGCAGCCCATCCCTAAAGCAGCCATTTCTTTTTCGCCCAGTACCGTCACTTTTAAGAGGTCAGGATAAGCTTTGGCTAATTCTTGTGCTTGCTCTGCCATGTAAGCTGGGAAGCAAATATTGCCTGGCTCATTAGCGACATCACGGGTCAGACTTTGACCGGCAAATACCGATTCAGCAAAATCCAACGTTGACTGTAATGTGGCATCGGCAAGCAGATAGATATCGGTTAATACGGGCGTGGATTGCTCAGATTTATACTTCTCAAAACGGTAGCTTGCTGCCAATAAATTTAAGGCAAATTGACCAAACTCGTCTTCTTCTAAAGCATCACCTAAGGCTACGGTAATAGACCCAATTCGTTTTTGAGTGCTTTGATAAATGGTCGTGGCAATTTTTTGCAGGACAACATTGCTCAGCTTATCCACACATCCAACACCGACAAGTAACAGTTGCACTGGGTTTTGCTTGGTGGTTTTCTTATCGCCCGCTAAAGCATAATCAGCAACCGTTTCGCATGCTTTACCTTTAAAGTGTGAGACGTCAATCAACTGTTCAATACGGGTTTGATACTCAGTTAACGCTGATGCCGCTAATATATTTTTCTTATCATCAACCAAAACAACAAGGCAAGATGCGTCTTTGTCATTGGCGGCTTTTTTAAGCATTTTTTTAGTATGCGTTTCTGGTAGATTTTGCGTTAGATTAATATTCATATATGGTTATCCTTATTGACGAGAAGAGTAATAAGACTGATAAAACTAACAAGACATTGTTTTGACCCGTAGACAACGGGCATATAATTTTAAGAGCAGAATTAACATTTTGACGATAGGTCTGCCACACGAAAACTAAAAATGGTGACTATAATAAAGTCTATCGTTATTTAGCGTTATAATTGATTGTCTATGCTCATGGAGCGTGTGAGCTAGTGTAGCATACCAGGGGACAACTGCGCAGTGTGTAAGGCTTAGGTAATGTTTGCAAACACATTTCACCGCCATTGATTACAAAAACATGCTAGCATTAGCAGTCCTGCTATTGGCTGAAATGAAGGCTAATGGCACTATATTTTGTGCACCCGTGCTGCATGAAAAATCTATACAGAAATCTTATCAAAAATTTCTGTATATCTCTGCGACTTATCTTCTAATGACCAACTTTTAAGAGTGCCTATTTTGATATTACGCCGCTATATGACCCGTCAGGTTGCCTCGACCACTGCTTTGGTATTGGGGTTTTTGGTGGTGCTGATGCTAGGCGGTCGCTTAATTCGTTACTTTGGTATTGCCGCTGAAGGCAATTTAGACATCAGTTTATTGTTTACCATTATCGGCTATAACTTACCTTACTTTTTAGAGCTTATTTTGCCATTGGCATTTTTTATTGCGCTGATGCTGGTCTTTGGTCGGCTGTATGTCGATCAAGAGATGGCGGTAATTAATGGTAGCGGTATGTCACGCGGTAAGCTTGCTCGGCTAATGACGCCTTTAATTTTGGCATTGTTTATCGGTGAGGCAGCATTGTCCATGGTTGGCAAGCCGTGGGGCGTGCGCTCGGCAGAGAATATCTGGCAGCAGCAAGCTTTGAGCAGCGCGTTTGATTTAATTCGCCCCAATGAATTTATCAGTAACGGCAATTATCATCTATATGTGGGCAGCTTAAGTGACGATAAAACTCAGCTGCAAGATGTGGTGTTGATTCAAACTCAGCCTGCGCCGAAGGGTTCAGGCTCAAATAAAGATAGTAATGCCGACAATAAAGCAGCCCAAGCTGCCATTAATGAGACGCTTCCAGTCGATGGTGTACCAACAGCGATCAACGAGCGTATCGATGGTATCAATGCGACTGCCGGTAAAGATGCAATTACTAAGGACATTATTACCTTAGCCAAGCGTGCCGAGCAAGTAGAAAACAGCGCCAGCGGTGTGACTCAGTTGGACTTATTCCAAGGGCGGCGCTATGAAGTGGGTGCAGGCAGCTTAAAATATAATCAAGTCGGCTTTGATCGCTATCGCATTACGTTGTCAGAGTCGCCAAAAGAAGTGGTGACTGAGAACAATATTGAAACTCAAGCGATTGTCCCATTGTGGCGAGCGGCAACTGGCGGCTCAGAGGTAGGCAGCGTCAATGCGATGCGTGCCGCGCAAGGGGAGCTTGGTTATCGCTTGGCGCTGCCGTGGCTGATGATTATCGCGCCCATGCTCGCAGTGCCGCTATCACAAGTTCGTCCCCGTCAAGGGCGTTGGTTACGTTTGTTCCCATCGATTCTATTATTTGTCAGCTGTGCGCTGGGGGTTATTTCACTTAAAAATGCAGTGAGTAAAGGCAGTGTCAGCGTTTGGTCATATGCGTGGCTTGTTATTGGTTTTATGACACTGGCACTATATATGAACTGGGGTAGTCGCATCCAACATCGCTTGCGCTTGCGTCTAAAAGAAGACCCTGCATTAGCAGTAGAGCATCCAAATCAGCATTCACAAGGAGGGCAGTAATCATGCGCTCTTTGTTCCCTAAATCCCGAACGTCAAATATCAATGTTAATGGTAACGCCAATTTACAAGTGCTGGGGCGCTATGTAAAACTCAATGCATTATTAGCCATTATCGCTGCTGTGATTGGGCTGTGGGCGCTGCAAGTATTGTTTTCTTACTTATCTGAGCTGGATGCGCTAAGCGACAGCTACACCATGTCCGATGCGCTGGCCTTTATTTTTTATCGCTCGCCCTATTTTTTAGAAGAATTTATGCCGACTGGGGCGCTACTCGGTGCAGTAGTGGGCTTGGGTCTGCTGGCAAATAAAAGTGAGCTGGTGGTCATGCGCGCGGCTGGCGTGAGTATTTACCGTATCGTTGGTTGGGTATTACAACCGGCCTTGTTATTTGTGCTGCTGGCATTGGCAATCAATCAGTTTGTACTGCCCTATAGTAATCAGCGCGCCAATGAAATCAATAATGAAGACAACACTTCGCTCGTTACCTCAGTTCGCGGTTATTGGACGGTACAGCCGCGCTTTAAGACTGTTGCTACTAACAGTAATAGTTCAAATGACAATACTAATAATAATGCCGATGAAGCAAGTGTACAGCCGGATGGCAGCGATATTCTGTATATTGACTACGCTGATGTGAAGGGTAGTCTTGGTGAGATAAAACGCTGGCATTTAGATAATAGTGGCAATTTGCAAACCGCAATTCATGCTACAGGTGGTAAATATACCGGTCGCCAAGCGGTCACCAGCGACAATGCTAGTCCCAGTGAGCAATATCGCTACGAGTGGCAGTTGGGCAATATGACCACCTTAAGTATCAATCAAGGCTTTGGTAGCAGCCAATCTACGACCGCATCGGATATTATAAGTCTGCCCTTTGCGCCAAAGTCTGTATATCTGCTTACCCGTCAAGCTGAAGATTTATCGCTTACCCAACTTTATGAGCATCGCCAATTTATGCGCCAACAAGGCAAACGTTCTCTGACGCATGAGCTGGCATTTTGGCAAAAGTTGCTGTCGCCCTTGTCGATTTTATCGCTAGTGATTGTGGCGTGCTCATTCGTATTTGGCTCGCTCCGTACGCACAGTTTAGGTTTGCGTATCGTGGTGGCACTATTATTCGGTTTATTGTTCAGCTATGTGCAAGATTTGGTCGGTTTTATATCGCTCGCCACTGGTTTTTCACCGTTACTGATGGTGCTATTACCCATTATCGCCAGTACCGCGGCAGGTGGTTATCTGATAAAACGGCAGATGTAATACTAAATAATTAGCCACAAAAAGCACGCTAAATCTCGAAGATATAGCGTGCTTTTTATTACTCTTAAATCTTCATTAATAGCTTAAGTTTTAATCTTTCGTTGCCATAGTAATGGTATACGTTTTGCCTTGTTTGACCTTTTCGCTATTGCCAAATACTTCGGTAAATGAGCGTTTCATAAATTGACGCAAGCCATTAATTGTCACCACATAAAAACGTCCGCCTTTACGCATACGCGCATGGGCATCTAAGAAATAGAGATAATGCTGCTCTTTACCCACTTTTGCGGGCAAGTTTGACATCACAAGGCTAAAGTCTTTTGCTTTATCGACATGATTAAAACCATTTGATAAGTGCACATCGACATTAGACAAACCATTTTTTTCGCAATTTTGGCGCGCATATTCTACCGCCATAAAGTCTTTATCAATCAAAGTATGCTGACCGTTCGGACATTCGCGCGCTGCCGTCATACCGAGCACGCCGTAACCGCAGCCCAAATCTATCGAATCATCGTCTTGCTGAAAGTCTACATAATCAAGCAGCATGAGGCTACCGTCATCAAGCTTTTGCGGTGAAAAAATACCCCACGTGGTGGCAAAATCAAACGGCTTACCCAGTACGTCTTGACGAAAATTAATATCTTCGCGCCAGTGTTTGGCTTTTTCTAATAGGTCAGCAGGGGGTCTATGGCTCATGGTTTTCTCGAATAATGGATAAGTAAAAGGCGGTACGCGATGGAATAAAACAGCGTACATATTATGACGGGTATTGTAACGAGAAAAGGAGCGGTTTGCAGCTAGGGATTGGTAGAAATTGTGATACAGCGATACGGATGAAAAATCACTCGGCTATGCTAAACTGAAGTTCGTCTTAATCAATCTTAAAGTGACATCATGTCAGACATTGTATTTATATCCAAAGTTGATTTTTGGATTGCGTTGGTGCTCTGGGGCAGCAGTTTACTAGTAATTGCCATTCCATTTTGGCAATGGAAACGGAATGAAAACGGTTCATTAGCCCAAAGTATACTGCTTACGATTATTCTTTTACCATTTATTGCTTTGATGCTTATGCCATTTTTTGGTACGAAATATACGTTAACGGATAGTCAGCTTCTCGTAAATAATGGTTTTTTTACCCAGCGTATTGAACTTGCCGATATTACTTATATTACCCCAAGTCGAAGTTCTATTTCTGCGCCAGCGCTCTCATTAGACAGGCTTGAAATAAATTATCAAAACAAAGAAGTATTAATATCACCAAAAGATAAGCCGCAATTTTATCGAGAAATACAAGCACGTAACCCTAGCATAATGATAGTGGAGTAGGGCGCGCCACACGCCAACAACTTATCCTCTCGGATGATGCTCCGCATGTAATTTCTGCAATCTCGCTGTTGCCACATGAGTATAAATCTGAGTGGTGGACAGATCACTATGCCCTAATAACAATTGTACGCTACGAAGATCCGCGCCATGATTGAGTAAATGGGTAGCAAAAGCGTGACGTAAGGTGTGGGGTGATAATTCTTTATCAATACTGGCAACTTTGGCGTACTTCTTAATAAGATACCAAAAGTTTTGCCGCGTCATATAACCGCCTTGCGCGGTCAAAAATACCGCTTGGCAATTTCCCGCTTTTAGATGCGCAATTAAATCGCCACGACCATGCGTGAGATAATCCTCTAACGCTTCTGATGCGAATTCACCTAATGGCACTAAACGGGTTTTATTACCTTTTCCTGTAATCTGTAGCCAGCCTGAATTGAGATTGACTTGTTCAAGTGATAAGTTAATCAGCTCGCTCACACGCAGACCGCAAGCATAGAGCACCTCAAGCATGGCTTTATCACGCAGTCCAAGCGCAGTGCTGCTATCGGGTGCGGCAAGTAAATTATCAATATCGGCTTCGGATAAGTCTTTCGGTAACGGTCGTCCAAGCTTTGGGCTTTTGATACGTTCGCATGGATTATCTTCGCGTAGATTACCAGCAATCATCCACAGATAAAACTGACGTAGGCTTGAAAGCATACGTGCTTGGGTGCGTGGGGTTTTGCCATCTTTAGAAAGAATAGACAAGCAATGCAGGACATCTTCGGGCAGCCAAATCGTTAGCGCTTTACGGTTGGTCAGCTCACAAGAGCGCAAGTCGCGCACATAAGCATTACGGGTACGCGTCGCTAGACCACGCGCGAGCATCGCTTGACGAAATTCGGTGATATAAGCCGGTTCGTCATCGACGGCTAGCGCTTTTGGTTGGCGCGGCTGTACGGCACGATCACGGCTCATAAGACAATACTCGGCAGTTTTATAGAACAGAATGAGATAAGTTGACTTACTGAGAAGTTTATTGCTTAACTTGATCTTCTAACAATATCAATAAAGCGTTAATAAGATTTTGCTAGGCAGCTTTTATACTTGAAGTACTATTTAGATATTACTTCAATCAGCAAAAGGCACTAAACACCATAACGAGGTGATTTCTGCATTGCGTGCTGCAAATAGAGGGTCAGTATTGTCTTGACTGCGACCGTGTTTAGGCGTGGTATCAAGACGGTATTTTACTTTTAAACCACTCTCCGTAAACCAGCCTAATAATTCCTCACGGCTGCGCAATTGCAAATGTTCTGCTAAATCTGACAGAATTAACCAGACCTCTCCTTGCTCAGCTAAGCGCTGTTTTGCACCTTGCAGAAACCCACGTAACATGGCGCTATTGGCGTCGTAGACGGCATATTCTAATGGGGAAGTTGGTTTAGCAGGCAGCCAAGGTGGATTACAGACAATCAGATGAGCCAATGGCGCGTCAGTCGGAAACAAATCAGCTTGCTGCAACTGCACAGTAGATAAGGCTAAACGTGCAAAGTTATCGCTGGCACAAGCCAACGCACGCGGATTCAAATCCGTTGCGATTATCTGCTTTATACCGCGCTGCGCTAAGATAATCGCCAGCAAACCAGTTCCCGTACCAATATCAAAGGCAACATCATGTTTATCAGGGAGAGGTGCATCAAGCAATAACTGCACATACTCATGACGGGTAGGGGCAAACACGCCATAATGTGGAAAAATGGATAGTCCTAAATTTGTAATTGGCACGCCTTTCGCACGCCATCCTGCCGCGCCTAACGCCCCTTGCAAGTCACGAAATGAAATCAAGCACGGCTTATCTAGCTTACCAAACGCCGCCGTACATGCCGCGCTTACATCGGGCGCGCGACGTAACTGGCTGACATAACCGGCATCAAGCGCTAACAATAAACGACTTAATAAGCGCGAACGCTGAGCTTGTGCTTGGCGTTGCTGATGGAATAAATTGGGTATTTCTTTAGAGCTTTCCAAATTCAAAGTTACTAAGTTAGGATTTTCTAAGTTAGATGCTGCTAAGGGTTTAGCCGCGCGTTCAGACTCAGCAGCTTTACTCAATTTATTAGCCACTTTGCTCATTTTGCGCTTTTCACTGCGCTCAATACGTCGCGTGAGAGCTTGTAATAATTGCCGCGCATTCTGAAAGTCACCGTGCCACAGCATTGATGTGCCCGCGCAAGCCAAGCGATATGCTTCATCTGCACTCGTTTTATCGTCGACCAAAACGATACGTGCAGGCGGCACTTGATTACTCTCAGACAACCAGCGCGCATGACATAACGTTTCGTTGTCAAACCACTGCACATACTGCTTTTCTGTTGCTAACACGCGACCTACCTTTAACTTATGAATGAGATGTTGCTGATGCCCCTAGCCGCTATTAAGCGCTTTTTTTCTTAACCAAATAGCGATACGTTGGCGCGTCATCCAGCGTTTCTTGATGAACAAGCGTGTGTCCTAAATGACGGCAAAAATTAGGAATGTCACGCGTCGTTGCTGGATCAGTGGCAAGGATTTCGATAATCTGGCCGCCGTCTGCTTGACGTATAGTTTTATGCAGCATCATCACTGGTTCAGGACAAATCAGCCCTTGCGTGTCTAGATGATGATTAACAGTCGTATCTTGAGTCAAAGTAGTCATAGTCATCGTTTTGTATGGTTTAAAAATAGGTTAATAGTTTGCTTATTACTGCCAGCTAGTCTTTATGAGTTATTCTTCATGAGGAGCTGATTCAGGCTCATTCGATACTGCCAAAAAATCAAAAAACCGCTTAAAACTGACTTTAAATAAAAACGCCACGCCAAGCCAGCAAGAGAGCCCAAGCCAAGCGGTATCGGCAAATAATAAGCCACCAATCAATACGATAGTTGAAACGCCAATTGTCATTCTCACCATCGACGCTTGATTGAGCCGATAGCGATAAATAATAAATGCATCATATAGCGTAATAGGAATAGTGAGCCCAATCAGTGCATACGGCAAATTAAAAAACAGGCGATACAGTAGCGTGTTGTCATGAAACATCTTAATACTGGCAATCGTACCAAAGACCATAAAGGCAATAATGGCGGCATAAATTAAATAAATAGCTATTGTATTCGCTTGCTGTGCGCCTTTAATACGGGCAATGGCAAGCGGCGCAAAGCCATGTTGCGAGGCATTTTGTAAGGATTGGTTTGGAGCAGTGGTCATAACAAACAGCCATCTTTTATATAAATATGATTAAGAATGGTATAACTATGCTGATAGTTATCCAGCCATGTTTGCTTATTCTGCTTTCATCGCATCAATCGGTAGCGCACAACTTGGGTCAGCAAAATAGGCAGATAATAAAATACAGGCGGAGATATCATCAATCGGGTCACGCTCGTTTTTAATCCAGCCTTGCTCCCACGCCAGCTCACGCGCACCGACTGAGGTCAAGCGCTCATCAGATAGCAGCACACTGGTAGGCACGCCTTGTTCCATCAACCGATGCGCCAAGCGGCGGGCAAATTTATGCGCACGTTTTGATAGCATCGAGCTGCTGCCATCCATATTAAGCGGCAGTCCCACTACTACTGTCGTGACGCCCCACGTTTGAATAATGCCCAGCAAATTATCCCAATCAGGTTGTCCATTATTCATCGCTAAAATATCAAAAGCACGTGCGGTTTCGGTAATACTATTACCCAGCGCCATGCCCATTTTCTTAACGCCATAATCTAATCCCAAGATAAGATGCGCTTTTGGCACTGGCTGAGCGTTATCAATAGGTAACGTTTCGCTTTCAATATCCGTTATGGTATTACGGTCTGCTATCGTCATAGTAGCGACTTTTTCCTATGTTCAATGTATGTACTTAATAGTTTTTACTAGATTAAATTTTATTTAGCCACACAGATTCTCATTGTATTAAACGTGACCAATATTAAGCATTAGCTTTTCTATGCATGACCAATGTCACTACTTAAATAATCAAAATTCACCCCAATTTTTTCAGCCGCCACTTGCCAGCGCTTTTCAAAAGGCGTATCAAATAAAAGGGTCAAATCCGCCGGACACACCAGCCAATCACCATTCTTTAACTCTTCGTCCAGTTGTTTTTTACCCCAGCTCGCATGCCCCAAGCACAGATGGTAATGCCCGATACCTTGAGCGGCGCCAATACGTTCAAGGATATCTTGACTGGTGGTGATGCAGACGTTTTCTGAAATCGCAAACGAGGATGCCCACTGCGGCTGACCAGTATGCAGCACAAAACCTATTTCAGGATACATAGGACCACCATCCAACGCCATATCTTCCATCACTTGCGCGTCGCTCACCTCTATATCTAAATCCTCTAGCAACTTGCCAACGCTAGAGTGCTCGATTGGTCGATTGACCGCCAAGCCCAATGCGCCATGCTTATCATGACGGCAGATATAGATCAGCGTGCGCTCAAAGCGTGGGTCGGACAGCTCAGGGGCAGCGATTAAAAAATGATGGGTTAGATTGGCTTTAGACATAAGGACAGGCACAACATCAGAAAAAGGGGAGAGATTACTATATGGTGATAGGCGCTAAGAAAGCAACAGATGTCTGTTGCTAACCCGTTAAGAGCATTAATGGGTGTTTAAGATTTGACATCGGTCAGTAAGCTTTTGGCATGCTCGCGCGTGACGTCAGTAATAGTAATACCCCCTGACATACGCGCCAACTCATCAACTTGGGCGCTATGGGTTAAAATGATGAGCTCGCTTTGGGTCTGCTCATGATGATGTTTCTGTACCAAGATATGCTGATGCGCTTGCGCGGCAACTTGAGCTTGATGGGTAATTGCTAATAACTGTTGCGATTGCCCAAGCGCGCGTAATAGTTCGCCGACCACTTGCGCCGTACCGCCACTAATACCGACATCAACTTCATCAAAGACCAGCATTGGTTTTGCCGCATTGTTATCGGCGCTGGTGACTTGAAGCACTTGCATGACCAATGCCATACGTGACAGCTCGCCACCGGAGGCAATCTTATATAGCGGCTGCATCGGCATACCGACATTGGCGCTAAATAATAGGTCGATATCATAGCAGCCTTGAGCATTATAAGATGCCGTATCACTTTTTTGGGTAAATACAAACTCGCAGCGTGCATTGGGCAGTGCCAGCGGTTGCAGTTGGGCAATCAGCTGCGCACAAATCGGTGGCGCTGCTTGCATACGTTGCTCATTTAATGATGTGGCAAGCGCTAGATACTGCTGCCATGCCTGATCAATTTGAGCGGTTAACGCCTCGCTGCTTGGCTCATTTTCTAACTGCTCTAATTGCTCTTGCCATGTCTTTGCTTCATCGATTAAATCGCTGGCTGGCAAGTTATGTTTGCGTGATAAACGGTGTCCCAGACTGATGAGACTATCTAGTTCTTGCAAGCGTTCAGGGTCAGGTAATTGCTGTTCGGCATAATCGGACAATAGCGCCGTCACCTCAGTAATCTGCTGCTGGGCTAAATGCAGCTGCTCTGACGCTTGCCCAAAGGTGTTACTGACGCCCATTTGCTGATCACATAGCTTGATTGCTTGCCCCAATAAAGTCATCACATCAGGCTCATCAGTATCATTATCGAGCAGATGCAAGCCATGGCTGGCCTCCGTCATCAATGCTTCAATATTGGACAGCTCTTCGTGCTCCGCTTCAACTTCTTGATAATTGACGCTCAGTAAGGGCGCAATATCAGCTAGCCGACTTTGCAGCAGCTGGATTCTATCTTGACGTTGTGCTTCACGATTGGCAAGATTATCCGCATGGCGCTTCAGCTGTTGGTAATCTTGATAAGCGCTTGCCATTTGGGTCGCAAGAGGCGTTAATTGTGCCATCGCATCAAGCCACTGCACCACAAATTGCGGTTTGAGTAAGGCTTGCTGAGCATGTTGGCTATGAATGTTGATGAGTAAGGTACCAAGGCTTTTTAGTTCCGCCATACTGACCGGCGTGCCATTTAGCCATGCTTTTGAGCGCCCGTTACTGCTCAGTTGTCGACGAATCAGCAAGTCCGTCTCTTCTAATACCCGCTCATTGGTAAGAAACCATTCTGCCACCACTTTATTATCGGTAACGTCAAAATTGGCATAAATATCGGCACTGTCTGCGCCATGCCGCACCATGGCACTGTCCGCGCGTGCACCCGCGCACAGCGACAAGGCATCTAGCAACAAGGATTTTCCAGCGCCCGTCTCTCCGGTAATAACATTAAAACCATCTGCCACATTGAGCTCGTGCTCAGCAATTAGCGCAAACTGACGTAAGGTAAGTGATAGCAGCATCAAGTTCTCTCATAGCAGACAATCAACCGAAAATATCTTAAAAATATAAATAAGATAATGTCGATTCAGTGGAAGTTATAGGTCAATATAGGATGTTTTAAGGATAAAAATATAAATAATAAAAGCAATCAACGTCTATAAATTAAAAATAGCGCTTTAACAAAAGCTCTATTATAGTAGAAATGAGGCTTAAAAAGCTCAATACGAACTATTTGAATAGACAAATAAAGATTGTTATATATGTATATGTGTAGATAAAAATAGTTGTGTTTAGTGGTTCATTTTAAACTATTTTTTCAATGATACTACCTTCATTATATTTAACCTCAAAGATACATAGCATCAGCCATTTATAATGTATAACCAAGTCAAAAAAGTGATTGTTTCTAGCATTTATTTTAGCTTCTAGATGCGCTGTAACAAACTTTATAGATATAATGTGGTAGCATAATCTTACCGAATCATAACTTATACCCCCTTCTTTCACGATAGACGGCGATTAAATAAGGCCCAGATGTCTTGTTTACTTGCCTTTTTAGTGTGAAAAAGTACATGCTGCTGGGCATTTTGCCAACAGTTTTTAAGCCCTTTTTAAGAATTGCTTTGTGAAGTAAGCCCTGATAATCAGTCACTTATTTTTTAGTTTAGCCACAATTATTTGATAAGGAGGTCATTATGACAGCCGCACAATTTACCAACGTGACAGTCAATGCGCAGGCCACGATTACGTATGATGGACGCTGTTCTAGCCATACCATCATGTTTGAAGACGGTCGCCATAAGACATTAGGCGTCATTTTACCCTGTGATAGCAGCGTCGAATATTACCAGTTCAGTACCAATACGTCCGAACGTATCGAGTTCATCAGTGGCGAATGTGAAGTCAAAATCGATGGCGAAGAAGACTACAGCTATTACCGCGCTGGTCAATCGTTTGTGGTTGAAGGCAATAGTGGCTTTAGCTTACGCACCGAAGAAATCGTCCAATATGTTTGTCATTTAGAAGGTTAGGCAGTTGGGCAAATAGTTTAGCGCAGTATTTACCTTCTATCGCATGAGCGGTAGTTCTTTTTTGATCAATAGGCATGTTATGGCAAAACCCACTTATTTTTATGGCATTCATGCTATTGAAGCGTTACTTGAATATCGTCCGACCGATGCGCTCAGCCTCTTTGTGCAACAAGGGCGAGAGAGTGACAGTCATGTACAAGCAATCATGGCGCAAGCTCAAGCACAGGGCATCAGTCTACAGCCAACGCAAAAAGAAAAGCTGACCCAATTATGCGGCAGTCCTCAGCATCAAGGGGTTGTAATGCATGCCCGTCCCTTGGGCTTTGCAAATGAAGCAGTTTTAGATACCATCATTGCGCGTGACCAGTGCTTATTGTTGGTATTGGATCAGATTACCGATGCGCACAATTTTGGTGCTTGTTTGCGTACTGCAGTGGCAATGGGCGTTGATGCCGTTATTTGTCCCAAGCATCATGCAGCAAGCTTGACACCTACCGTCGCTAAAGTGTCGGTCGGGGCAGCTGAGATGATGCCCATTATTAGCGTGACAAATTTGGCACGAGCATTAGCGCATATTAAAGACGCTGGGGTTTTTGTGTTTGGTACGGCACTTAATGCTGATGCCAAGCCGATACATGCCGCTGACTTGACTGGCAAGACGGCACTAATTATGGGCTCAGAAGGCGAAGGCATGCGCAGGCTTACTACAGAAAGCTGTGATGAGCTGGTTTATATCCCGATGTCAGGCAATGAGCACGGTAATTTGCAAAGCTTAAATGTAAGCGTCGCCACTGGCATGGCGCTGTACGAGGTTAATCGACAGCGTACGCTAGCTGCTGCGCAAGGGTAAGATAGTTTTGATGCAGCGGTACTAACTGTGTATGTAGTGCCGCCACATCTCCTTCATTGACAATGACATCATCAGCGTGGCGATTACGAGCCGCGCGGTCTAATTGATTTGCCATAATCGCTTTAATCTTGGTCATGCTTTGGTCATCACGCAAACTGGCACGCGCAAGCTGGATGTTTTCATCAACATCAATGACTAAGATACGCTGGCATAAATTTGCTAATCCAGCTTCTGCGCCCTCAATTAATAATGGCGCTGACAATACAATATAGTCGGATGTACACGTACGCAATTGTTCTTTTGCCGCTTCACGTATTGCTGGATGAGTGATAGATTCAAGCTCTATTAGTGCTTCAGGGTGGCTAAACACGTGATTGCGTACCGCCGCTCGATCCATCTCTCCTACCGGATTTAATACCCAATCGCCAAATTTTTTCTGAATTTTGCGCAAGGTCTCACTGCCTTTTGCGACCACTTCATGCGCAATCACATCGGCATCAATAATATCAATCCCTTGCTGGGCAAACCAGTCACTTGCTGCGGACTTACCGCTACCGATACCACCGGTCAAGCCGACTACAAGCGTCTTTTTTAACGAAGTATTTGCAGTCTGGCTATTATCTTGCTGACGCATAAGGTTGGTATTATCAACTGCGTGATGAGACGATGTACTATAGTTTGTTGACATAGAAGTGACTTATTTGGCTGATAGAATAGGACGAATAAAATAGAAAATGAGACAGAATGATAAGGTTATGGAGACGCGCTTGACCAACCTCAAATTTTAAACGCACTAATTTTAGAGGTACTGGTTAAATGTATTAATCTCGATTGTGCTAATTTTGAGCTTGCTATGCTATTAGACATACATGCCCAAATATCCATTGACGATGTCCGTGCCGTATAATAAGGCAATAATGCCAGCAATAGCAATATAAGGACCGAAGGCAAAGGGTTGGCTTTCCCCTTGTTTTTTAAGCAAAATAATACCGACGATAGAGCCAATTAAAGAGGACAATAAGATAATTAACGGCAACATCATTGGTCCAAGCCACGCGCCCAATACCGCCAATAATTTAAAGTCGCCTTGCCCCATACCATGTTTTTTCGTAATCAAATAAAATATTTTTACCACTACCCACAGCGACAGAAAGCCTAATAGTAATCCCCAAATGGATTGGGTTGGGCTGACAAACCAGCCTTGCGAATTTACCGCCAGCCCTAGTCCAGCCAAAGGGAAGGTTAAGCGATCTGGCAACAGCTGAGTATCAAAATCAATACCAGTGAGCGCAATCAGCGTCCACACCAAGACTAAGGCGGACAGTCCTGCCATAGTAACCCCAAAATGATAAATGACCAGTGCCGATAGTAAGGCAGTGACCAACTCAACGATAGGATAACGCACGCTAATAGGCGCTTTACAGTCGGAACAGCGTCCGCGTAATAGCAGCCAACTAATCAGTGGGATATTTTCTGTCCAGCTAATCTTGTGAGCGCAGTTCGGACAGCGCGATGCTGGTTTACTTAAAGTAATGGCCGTATCAGCTGCCACAATGTTGGTCAGCACATTAGCCGGTTCAACAGGGATATCGACTTGCTGCGCTAAAAACTGACTGCATTCTTGTCGCCAGGCGTGATGCATCATCAGCGGTATACGGTGAATCACCACATTTAGAAAGCTGCCGACGCAAAGCCCAAGTAAGGTAAATACGATGAGCGCAACGCTCATATTGTCTTGTAATAATGCTATCAATTCCATCCGCTGACTGTCCTGTAATTAGTCGTTAACCTACTACCGAGCCCATTTGGAAAATAGGCAAATACATAGCGATGACTAAGCCACCAACCAAAACCCCAAGTACTGCCATAATCAGCGGCTCCATTAAACTGGTCAATCCATCAACGGCATTGTCGACCTCATTTTCATAATACACAGCTACCTTATCTAGCATTTCCTCCAAGCTTCCCGATTCCTCGCCAATACCAACCATTTGAATCGCCAAACTCGGAAATAAATTGGTACTGCGCATGGAAAACTGTAGTTGCTGCCCGGTCGACACATCGTTTTTAATTTGCTGAGTGGCATTATAAAACACCACATTATTGGTTGCTCCAGCCGTAGAATCCAACGCATCAATTAACGGAACACCAGCGGCAAAGGTGGTGGATAAAGTGCGAGAAAAACGTGCGATAATCGCTTGATATGCAATATTGCCAAATATTGGCATTTTTAAAGTTAAACGATCTAAGAAATCGCGAAACTTTTTACTGCGTTTTTTTGCTTCAGAAAATCCAATAATAGCGCCGCCAATCATTACAATTAGCACAAACCACCACGATTGCATCCATTCAGACATACTTACCACCATTTGTGTAAACGCAGGCAATTCAGCACCAAAGGATTCAAATAACCCTGAGAATACGGGTACTACTTTAATTAGTAGAATAATGGTCACAATAATTGCCACTACGATAACAGCGATAGGATATTTTAAAGCCTTTTTAATTTTGGCTTTAAGTAATTCACTTTTTTCTTTATAAGTAGCGACGCGCTCTAGCATGGTTTCAAGCGCACCTGACTGCTCACCAGAATCCACAAGAGAGCAAAATAAATCATCAAAATAGCGCGGATGGCGACGCAGCGCTGAGGCAAAGGTACCGCCAGATTCAATATCTGCTTTAATTTGTAGCACCAACTCTTTCATGCTTGGATTATCGAGGGCATCAGCAACAATCTCAAACGATTGAGTTAACGGCACACCTGCTTTCATCATGGTCGCTAACTGACGCGCAAAGATAGCAATATCAATCGGCTTAATGGCTTTTTTAAAGGTATATAAAGGTTTTGATTTCTTTTTAATGGATTTAACCGTAATACCTTGTTTGCGCAGTGTGGCTTTTGCGAGCTCCAAACTGCGGCTGGTGGTTTCGCCTTTTACCTTTTGACCGCGTCGATTAACCCCATCATAAACGAAGTCTAAAAGATGGTCAGTCTTTACTTTTGCCATATTAGCACCTCAAATTTTGGCTGTTTTGCAAAATAGATCAACGTGATTGAACGGTATCAGCGCTCTACATAACAATTTCATTGCATTGTGAGGGCAAGTTTTTTTTAGCTCGCATTTTATTACTCAGAGGTAACACGCATCATTTCTGGAATACTGGTCACCCCTTGTAATACCTTTAAGATACCCGAGCGGCGCAAATCTCGAAATCCGTTATTCAGAGCAGCATCTTTGATATTAATGGCGTTGCCACCTTCCATAATAATACGAGAAATATCAGGCGTGATTTTCATCACCTCATAGATACCCACACGACCTTTATAACCATCTCGGCATTCACTGCAGCCTACTGGTTCATAAATAGTATGTTCTGGGTTTTCCAAATCAGCCGTTGAAAACCCCAGTTCTAATAAACTTTTTTGTGGAATATTGAGTGGCTTTTTACAGTTTTTGCAGAGGCGGCGCGCCAATCGTTGCGCGATGACCAAGTTCACAGAAGTAGCAATATTAAAGGAAGCAACGCCCATATTACTGAGCCGCGTTAAGGTTTCAGGCGCAGAGTTAGTGTGCAAAGTTGAGAGCACCATGTGTCCAGTTTGCGCCGCTTTAATGGCAATCTCTGCCGTCTCAAGATCTCGAATTTCCCCAACCATCACAATATCCGGGTCTTGACGTAAAAAAGACTTTAGTGCGTTTGAGAAAGTTAAGCCGACTTTGGGATTGACGTTAACTTGATTAATGCCTTCAAGGTTAATCTCCACCGGGTCTTCAGCGGTAGAGATATTGGTATCGCCAGTATTTAAAATATTAATACCAGTATATAAAGAGACGGTTTTACCAGAACCTGTTGGACCAGTAATCAACAGCATACCTTGTGGCTTGTGTAGCGCTTCCAAAAACATCTCTTTTTGATCCGGCTCATAGCCAAGCGCTTCAATGCCGAGCATTGCAGAAGAAGGGTCTAAAATACGCAGCACGATTTTTTCACCAAATAGCGTTGGTAATGAGTTTACCCGAAAATCAATGGCTTTCGTCTTTGACAGTTTTAGCTTAATGCGCCCATCTTGTGGCACGCGTCGCTCAGAGATATCCATTTGAGACATGACTTTTAGGCGTGCCGCGATTTTTTGCGCCAACTGTACAGGCGGATTTGCCATTTTTTGCATGACTCCATCGACCCTAAAGCGGACACGATAGGTTTTTTCATACGGCTCAAAGTGTAAGTCGGACGCGCCCATACGAATGGCGTCGACCAGCATTTTATTGACAAACTTTACAACCGGAGCCTCATCCACGCCATCGTTTAATTTTGTTTCGTTATCATCTTCCGCGCTATCTTCAAAATCAACGTTTAAATCGCTGCTCGAAAAGCTATCAAAGCTCTGCATGGTATTGGCATACAAGCTTTCAATACGCTGCTTTAGCTTGTCTTCTTCAACCACCACCGTTTCTACCGGCAATCTTGAGTTAAACGCAATGGCATCAATAGCATCTAAGCGAGTTGGATCACTAAGCGCTACAAATAGGCGCTGACCTCGCTTAAAAATAGGTAAGGCATTAAATTTTCGGACAATTTTTTCGTCGACTAAGTTTTTAGGAATATGTTCATTGCTCAGCACATTGAGATCAAAATAAGGATCGTCAAAAGCTTTTGATAATAATTGAGCTAATAGGGAAGCACTGACAATCTTATTGTCTACTAAATAAGGAACCAGCCCAATTTCTTGTTGCTGCGCTTCTGCCTGTGCTGACTTCATTAGCGTTTCGCTAAGAACGCCTTCGGTAATCAAATACTGTGGCAGTCCACCAAATTTGTTATTTGTGCTAGACATTAGGCCTGCTCCTTAATACTTATATAAGCAAAAAACGATCAATATACTGAAAATACATGCAAGAAACGTGACAACTCTGTGTTACTTAATAGGCTCCCATATCCACTTTATTAATGAGTGGCTTTTAAAACGAATTAATATTCTTTAAAGTAAGCGTAATAAAAATAAGATGACATCACTCGCGCTTAAAATTTAGCGCTATTAAAATAAGCGTTACTTAAATATAAGTTCCATCTAGGTGCGTCTTATTACTGCAAGCTCGATAGAAGGTATAATCTAAGAGATAAGAGGATAATGCCTATACTATAGCAGTTGACAAATATTTGTTATACTTGCGCGCATATTAGCCATATCGGCACTGACAATGATTATAAGGTAGGTAGTAATGCAATCTTGGGTAATTGGCAATTGGAAGCAAAATCCAGCAACGAATCGTGATGCGATGACACTTGTGGATGCATTAGTAAGCGCAGCAAATACAGGTATTGATCAACAAAAATGCCAATTGATGGTTGCGCCCAGCTGCATTCATCTGGCAACGGTAAGCGCTCGCTTGCAAGGCTCATCACTGCTGTGTGCCGCGCAAGATATCAGCACTCATAGCCCAAGTGTTGGTGCTTATACCGGTGATTGCTCCGCTGAGCAAATGGCGGATGCAGGTGCGTCATGGACAATCTTAGGTCACTCAGAGCGTAGACAATATCATCGAGAATGTAACAATATCCTTGTACAAAAAATGAGCAATGCCCTTAGCCAAAATTTAGGTATTGTTCTGTGTGTTGGTGAGACTCAGGCTCAGTATGATGCCAAGCAAACGCTAGCCGTGTTAACAGAACAATTGGCAGTGATACAGACGCTGTTACAACAAGCAGGGCAAGTTGCTGACTGTGCTGAAATCCTTGCTAAGCGTTTGATTGTCGCTTACGAGCCGGTATGGGCAATTGGTACTGGTAAAGTACCTACCGTTGACGAAGTCAGCGCCACTCATGAATATATCAAACAAACCGTTGCCAGTTTTGCTACCCCGCTTGCCAATGTCAGTGTCTTATATGGCGGTAGTGTTAATACTGCTAATGCCGATAACTTTGCAGCAAGTCCGATGATTAATGGGGCGTTGGTTGGCGGCGCTGCCTTAAATGCTGATAGTTTTTTAGCTATTGCAGGTGCGTTTGCTCGTGCCAAAGCATAACAGCCACTGTGTTAAGGCTTAACGCCCAACACAGATAAATGGATATAGCCGCCGTGCAACTTTTATTATTGCTACTATTACACCTATCTAAACGGTTAGTGATAAATTATGACAAGTCACTTTAATAGTGACCTTGCAATCGTGTACAATGCGCCTTATTTAATATTCTCAATTTAATAGCATCAGTTAAGCGCATTGTTCTTTATCGTCATTGTTGCAACTGTAAGATTTAACTACCGTTATCCGCCGTTATTACGCGGCACAAGAGGACACCATGTATACATTTATATTAGCCTTGCACATTATCGTGGCGATTGCCATGATCGGCTTGATTTTGATACAGCATGGTAAAGGGGCAGATGCTGGGGCTTCTTTTGGTGCCGGTTCCTCAGGTACTGTGTTTGGTGCAGCGGGTACTGCCAACTTCTTGACTCGTGCTACTGCCGTATTGACTGCTATCTTCTTTGTGACCAGTATGACGCTAGCCGTACAAGCCCGGAAGCAAGCTGATGACCAGTTTCGCTTAGATGCGCCAGTATCAGTGCCACAAACGCCGCGTCCATTAACTGGTAATAGCCAGTAACTTATTAATGCTACTCATTAAACTATTAATAATGCTCAGTTTGTATTAATGATTTTAGATGGCTAATGTTGTCTGATAGCGCCGATGAACGCATTTTCATGGGCTGCCCTTGCAATTTGTATGAGTTAGTTTTACAATGCTTACCTGCTTTTAGCGCAGTTTACTAATGATAATCGTCCTCATGATTATTGAGATAAGTAAAAAGTAGCATAAGTAGATAGCAGGATAAGCGATTGTGGTGGAATGGTAGACACGCCATCTTGAGGGGGTGGTGGCGCAAGCTGTGGGGGTTCAAGTCCCCCCAATCGCACCAAGTTTTTGACACGCAGCACCGCGTGAAGTTAGAGATTGTAGCAACGAAATTTTTAATTTAAGTTATTTTAAAATAAAGATTGACAGTTGTATCAAACCTACCTATAATGTGCGTTCTAGATTGATGCGGGGTGGAGCAGTCTGGTAGCTCGTCGGGCTCATAACCCGAAGGTCGTTGGTTCAAATCCAGCCCCCGCTACCACTTTTTATACTGATGTTTTGTAACCTAAATTTGTCAGTAACAATCAGCCCACCATAATGTTTGTGGGTTTTTTTGTATCTAACGGTTGGTGTTATCTCGGTATTTGTCATATATATGCTAAGCTTTTGATTTACAGCGTCCAGCAATCGCCACCTCTTAGCTTATCATGATGAAGGCTATGTTCTTTTATCCCTATTTCCTATGATAAATGTCTGCATTAGCTTTTTAGTGCGTGCTCATTATTTGGCCTTATACATATAAGGGTTATAGCAGAATAAGATTAGGTCATAGCAACATTGAGCTTAATAGCAACAACAATACTTATATCAACTTCGTCAGACACATTAAAAGTTAACTATATTAAAGTAATCTTACCTAACTCTTTAAAAAAACATACCCACCCATTATATAATTCACTTAATATAATAACTAAGTGATTAGGAAGATATAAACAGATTATGAAACTTTCGACCAAAGTAACAGAGTTGACTACGATTATTGCCCCAGCCGTTGCTGCTTGTGACGTGGCTTTATGGGGCGTTGAATTTGTACCGCAAGGGCAGCGCTCATTACTACGTATCTATATTGAGGCGTTGCCAGCAGAGCAAGCCCAAGGTACGCAGGTAACGATTGAAAACTGCGCAGCGGTGAATCATCAAGTTAGCGGTATTTTAGAAGTGCATGACCCTATTGCTGGCGAATTTATTTTAGAAGTCTCGTCACCTGGATTTGATCGTGCCTTTTTCTCTGATGAGCAAATGCATGGTTATATCGGTCAGACGGTGAGTCTACGTTTGATTCAAGCAATCGGGGAAGGCGACAAAAAACGTCGCAAAACAACAGGTATCTTGAATAGTATTGATGCGACAAACTTGACTTTGACCGCAACAGACGGCGAGCAGTTTGACATTGCATTGAGCAATATTGATAAAGCCAATTTAATTTATGAAGATGCTTAGTTATTACTTAATCATTGCTGACTCAGTCATGGTCTAAAAAATTACTTTAGAGGCGTTGGCGTAACAGCTTTGTTATAAAGGTATTAGCGTATAGCTATAACAGATAAGTATCTAACCGTAACTTTCGAAATAGTAAGTCGCTGAACATAGTTATAAGCTATTGATTCAGCACTGACACCATTGAAGCCAATTATAAAATGATAGGACAGGTATAGCATGAGTCGTGAAATCTTAACGGTAGTTGAAACCGTCAGTAATGAAAAAGGCTTAAATCCTGAAGACATCTTTGAAGCAATAGAAGACGCTTTGGTGGTTTCGACCAAGAAAAAAGTCTATACCGATCAGCCGGAAGTAGAAGTGCGCGTGGCGATTAATCGCGAAACAGGCGATTATGATACTTATCGTTACTGGACTGTTGTGGCTGATGAAGATCATGAAATGCCTGCTTGCCAGTTGGCAATTACCGATCTTGATCAAGAAGAATGGTCTATTGGTGATATTAAAGAAGAACAGATTGAATCGATTGAATTTGGTCGTATTGCAGCTACGCAAGCGAAACAAGTCATCATCCAAAAAATTCGTGAAGCAGAGCGTGCGCTTGTTGCTGATGCTTTTGAGCCGCGCGTTGGTGAGATGATGTATGGAGAAATTAAAAAACAGACCCGTGATGGTTATATCGTTGATTTAGGCGATAATACTGAGGGTTATTTGTCACGCGATCAGATGCTGCCACGTGAGCAATTACGAGCAAAGTCACGTATTAACGCTATTTTATATCATGTGAATCGTGAGAATCGCGGCGCCCAATTATTATTATCTCGTACACGTCCTGAGATGCTATCTGCCTTGATGCAAAAAGAAGTGCCAGAAATTGCTGAGCAAATTATTGAGATTCGTAATGTTGCTCGTCTGCCAGGTACTCGTGCTAAAATAGCCGTGAAAACCAATGATCATCGTATTGATCCTGTTGGTGCCTGTATTGGTATGCGTGGTACGCGTATCCAAGCGGTTCAGCAAGAGCTTGATGGCGAACGCATTGATGTCGTAGTATGGTCAGATGATCCTGCACAGTATATCATTAGCTCGCTTGAGCCTGCTGATGTTAGTAGTATTATTCTAGATGAAGATACCAAGACGGCTGATATCGTATTTGCTACCAACGATCAACTGGCACGTGCCATTGGTTCGCAAGGTCAAAACGTACGCTTAGCGTCAGAGTTGACTGGTTATAAGCTCAACATGATGCTAGAAGAAGAATATCAGCAGCGCCAAGAAAATGAATCAAAAGTCTTTATCACGCTTTTTTATGAGCGCTTAGAGGTGGATCAAGACTTGGCACAAGCGCTGGTTGATATTGGTTTCACCAGTATTGAAGAAGTGGCTTATGTGCCTGCCGATACCTTTTATGATATCGAAGGCTTGGACGATGCAGCCATTGATATGATTCAAGAGCGCGCAAAAGAAGTTGTAATCGCGGATGAATTGGTAAAACAACAAAATATGAAAGAGCCGAGTCAAGAGCTGCAAGATCTAGAGGGTATGACAGTCGGTTGGGCTTATAAAATGGCTCAAAAAGACATCATTACCGTTGATGATTTGGCTGAACAAGCAGTATTTGATTTGGAAGATATCGAAGGCTTAGATGCTGAAACAGCAGGACAGCTGATTATGAAGGCTCGGGAATCTTGGTTCGATGAATAGGCGTTAACTGCATATCACTGTCTTTTGGTGATATGCTAGCGACATAAAGCACGGATAATTGGGTGTATAAAAAGCCAGTTATCCCGCTTAACGCAATCATTTGTAGCCAATAATTGAATTGAACATATAGCAAACAATAGACAGTAGGTGATAATCAATGGCAGATAAGACCGTCAAAGAACTGGCAGATATGGTAGGCAAAGCCGCAAGTGCTGTACAACAGCAATTGTTGGATGCTGGGCTGCCTGCTCGTAGTGAGGATGACTTGGTCACCGAACTTGAGCAAGAAAAGTTGGTGACGTATTTAAAACAAAGTCATGGTCAGCAAGAAAAGCGCCGTATTAGCCTAAAATCTAAGACGACCAGTACCGCTCGCGTGACCGGCTCTTCAGGCAAATCGAAGAGTGTCAATGTTGAAGTGCGCAAAAAGAAAACCTTTGAGAAGCCAAATCCTGAACAGATGGCTGAAGAATTGGCAGCACGCGAGCAAGCGCTAATAGAAGCACAAGCTCGCGCGGTTAAAGATGCAGAAGAACGTGCTGCTACTAAGAAAAAGGCAGAAGAGCGCCAAGCGGCAACACTTGCTGCCATGCGCACCAGTCTTGGTTCAAGTAAAGACTCTTCTGGCAAAAGCGCTAAAGTTGCCAACTCTTCAGTGGTAGTAAAAAAAGGTGGCAAAAATGCTGCCATTGAAATCATCGTAAAAGAAAAAGAGAAAGCGAAGAAAAAAGTTGCAGCAACCAAGCCTAAAGTTGAAACAGCTGCTGAACGCAAAATTCGTGAAGCACGTGAAGTAGAAGAAGAACGTCTACGTCAAATCGAGGCAAAAACGCGTCGCGCCCAAGCTGAAGAAGCGCAAAAGCGTACGCTTGAGCAAATGCGTAAAATGGCAGGTCAATATACTGATCAGCCAGCAACGGAAGTGCGTAAAGATGAGCCATTGG
This sequence comes from Psychrobacter sp. GP33, assembly GCF_014119005.1. Taxonomy (GTDB): domain Bacteria; phylum Pseudomonadota; class Gammaproteobacteria; order Pseudomonadales; family Moraxellaceae; genus Psychrobacter. The sequence continues at coordinate 157,172 of NZ_JACGYX010000002.1, forward strand.
CTGAAGGTTTGGTAGGTGATGCATTAGAAGAGTCCTTTGAAAAAGAACGTCGCGAAATCAAGCGCGGCGCCACTAGCACGGGTGCTCGCGGACGTCGCCGTAAAAATCAAGATGAGCGCGAAATTAAAAATCGTAATAACGGCTTACGTTCAGCACAAGCATCACAGCATAAGTTTGAAAAGCCAGTTGAAAAAATCGTTTATGATGTTGAAATTAGCGAGCAAATCACCGTTTCAGATTTAGCACAACGTATGGCTGTTAAAGCCCGCGAAGTGACTAAGCTACTTATGAAAATGGGTGAGTTAGCAAGCGAGTCAGATAGTATTGACCAAGCTACAGCGAGCTTAATCGTTGAAGAAATGGGTCACAACCCAGTACCGGTTAGTGATACCAAAGTCGAAGATGATCTGCATGACGCCGTTGATGAGCGTAGTAGTAATGTGCAAGCGCGCCCACCAGTGGTGACCATCATGGGTCACGTTGACCATGGTAAAACATCTTTACTTGATAAAATCCGTGAAACGAAAGTTGCCACAGGTGAAGCAGGCGGTATTACCCAGCATATTGGTGCCTATCATGTGAAAACTGCACGTGGTGTTATTACTTTCCTTGATACTCCAGGTCACGCCGCCTTTAGTGCAATGCGTTCACGTGGTGCTCAAGCAACAGATATCGTGGTGTTAGTAGTAGCTGCTGACGATGGCATGATGCCACAAACTGAAGAAGCTATTGATCACGCACGTGCTGCGGGTACGCCTATTATTGTTGCCATTAACAAAATGGACAAACCAAGCGCCGATCCTGATCGTGTGTTAAATGAATTGACCGCCAAGCAAGTTATCTCAGAAGAATGGGGTGGCGATACGCCAATGGCACGTATCTCAGCCAAAACTGGCGAAGGTATCGATGAGCTGCTTGAGTATATCAGCTTGCAAGCAGAGCTAATGGAATTAGAAGCTCCATTAGACGGCGCTGCCCAAGGTGTGGTTATTGAGTCAAGACTTGAAAAAGGTCGTGGTCCTGTTGCTACTGTCTTGGTCAAAAAAGGCACGTTGAAGCAAGGCGACTTAGTACTAGCCGGTGAACATTATGGTAAAGTTCGTGCCATGATTGATGAACATGGTAAACGCATTCAATCAGCAGGTCCTTCTATTCCTGTTGAGATTTTAGGCTTACCTGAAACACCAGCGTCTGGTAGTGAATTCTTAGTCGTTAGTGATGAGAAAAAAGCACGCGAAGTGGCAGAATTTAGAGCCAGTCGTGAACGTGAGCAGCAGCTTGAACGTCAAAACACTATGCGCTTAGAAAGCTTATTTGAGCAAATGGAACAAGGCGATGTCTCCTTCTTAAACATTGTTCTTAAAACTGACGTTCGCGGTTCGCTTGAAGCGCTGCTTTCAGCGTTGAACGACTTATCGACGGATGAAGTTAAAGTTCGTGTGATCAGTTCAGGTGTTGGTCCGATTTCTGAATCTGACGTGACCCTTGCTGAATCTAGTGAGGCGGTATTGCTTGGCTTTAACGTTCGTGCGGATGCAACGGCGCGTCGTAAAGCAGATGCTGCTGATATGGATATTCGTTATTACAGTGTTATCTATGGCTTGATCGATGATGTAAAAGCGGCAATGAGTGGTATGCTTGCTCCTGAACATCGTGAGAAAATCTTAGGTATTGCCGACGTACGTGAAGTATTCCGCTCTAGTAAGTTTGGCGCGGCTGCTGGTTGTATGGTGGTTGAAGGTACAATCTTCCGTAATAAACCTATTCGTGTATTGCGTGATGACAAGGTTATCTTTACCGGTCAATTGCAGTCACTACGTCGTTATAAAGAAGACGTTAACGAAGTACGTACTGGCATGGAATGTGGTCTTGCTGTTCGTGGCTATGATGTTGAAGCCGGTGATAAAATCGAAGTATTTGAAATTCAGCAGTTTGAGCGTACCATCTAAACCAGCGTACTCTCTAAACAGACGATACGCCTAACCAGCTGCGCATCTTTTTAGCATTGCTGACGGATATTGTGCTGTAATTAGGTCTAACAGGTTCATCCTGGTAGACCTTTTTTATTATATAACCGCCGCTATTTTATAAGAAACAGGATAATAATATGAACCAACGTTTACAACGCCTATCCGATCAGATTCAGCGCGAACTTGCAGTACTGATACGTGATGCTGTTAACGATCCACGCCTGACTGGTTTTGTAACCATCTCTACCGTCAAAGTTAGCCCTGACTTGGGTTATGCCGATATTTATGTCACCATCATGGAGCCTGAGCTCAATGATGCCATGGTTAAAACCAATCATGAACAAAGCGTAAACGTATTAAATAAAGCAGCTGGCTTCTTGCGTACGGAGCTTAGCCATAGCCTAAAAACACGTACTACACCGCGTTTGCGTTTTCATTATGACGAGGTTACCGCTCGCGGCAACTATATGATGGATTTGATCAATCAGGCAGTGACTAAAACTGAGCAAAACGAAACTGAAGTGCAAGAAATAGACGAGTAAATGACTATTATGGCTATAGCGTCAAAGTTGGCAGTAAAGGAAAAAATCTCAGGGGTTATCTTAATTGACAAGCCCATCGGTATGACCTCACAGCAAGTGGTATCTAAGGTTAAGTATTTGTTTAAGTCGCCAATACATGACAGCAAAAAGGCGGGTCATACGGGGACACTTGACCCAATGGCAACAGGATTGTTGCCTATTTGCTTAGGTGAGGCGACTAAATTTAGCCATTATCAGCTTGATGCAGACAAATCTTATCAGGCTACGATATTGTTAGGCAGTCAGACGGATACTGGTGATGCTGATGGGAAAGTTGTCGCCCAAGCTGACGTACCGATACTTACCGCAGACTTATTACAGCAGGCTGCTCAGCACTTTATGGGCGCACAGCAGCAAATGCCGCCGATGTACTCTGCGCTAAAAAAAGATGGTAAAAAACTCTATGAGTATGCGCGAGCTGGTATTGAGATTGAACGTCCATTAAGGGATATTGAGACTAAAGCGTTGAGCTTAGAGCTACTGACTGCGCAGCAAATACAGCTGACCGTAACTTGTACAAAAGGCACTTACGTGCGCGTACTTGGCGAGGATATTGCTAAGTATTTAGGAACGCTTGGTCACTTGGTTGCTTTACGCCGTATCCAAGTGGGCAAATTTTGCCTGAGTGACGCTATTACCATTGAGCAACTCGAACAAAAAGATATCAATGCCCGTTTAGGACAGCTTTTACCTATTGATGCTTGCGTCAATATTAGCGCCACATTAATGTTAAATGTCGCGCAGTGCGAGCGTATACATATGGGGCAACGCTTAAACGTGCTTGAACAACTGACGCCTGAGCTTAATGCATATATTAGCGCTAATATCGCGCGAGAGGTGGCAAATTCTAGCGCTACCGATATCCCAATGGAATATGAGTTGCCTGTTGATATTCGTCTGATAGATGAAGCAGGACAATTTTTAGGTTTGGGCGCTGTCAGCCTTAATGGACGCTTGCAGCCGAAAAAATTAATCCAACGTTAGATAGTTTTTGTCATATTTACGTACAAAATACATTAATCACATACTGTCACATTTAATTGCAGGTTTCATCTATAGTGAAACCTGCCTTTTTTATACACTAGTTTTTGTTAGATAACCTTGTCCGCTAAGGAAGGCGACACTGTTAATTATTAAGGTAAAAAAACTATTAAGGTAAAAATAAGAAAAATATTAACTAATAAAATTATTAATAGAAAAGTTGATTGCTGAGAAAGAAGTATTGCAAGAAAACTTATATAAGTATTAATTTTAAATCGTGAGCTATTCTAACCATCAAGAAGGAGTACACAATGTCACAGCCGAACCCGAATGATACGCCATTTGAGCAACAACGTTCTGATGCTGCTAGAGCTGCGTTAGAAGGTCAAACGGAAAAAGATAGTGAAAGTGGTAAGTCAGAAAATAGTGATGATAATGAAAGTGACTCTGAGTAAGCAAATAATAAATAAGTGAACAATAATTTAAATAATGTTCAAAAAAATAGTAAATTTTTCTTTGAACTTTTATTTTCATTTTAAAAATGCCAAACATAATAAAGGTTTGGCATTTTTATTTTCCAGTATTTGGGTTGTTATTTATATAGCCTATAGAAAGGAGAGATAATATGGATAAATCTAAACAAATACTGGATGCAGAAGAACAAAAAATAGAACAGTTAGCGGATGATATTAATCCTAAAGATAAAGAGCCTGAAAGTCTGGCTGAAGCGATAACGGCACCGTTAGCCGACGATGCGCTTGGTGGTCACGCAACGCAAGCGGATATTAAAGAAAATGCCAAAAAGTAAGTTACTAAAGAGTAGGTTATTATTAAACGCTAACGAGGTTTTGCAAAAAACAATTAGGCTAGCAGCAAAATAAGCTGTTAGTTTGATTGTTTTTTGCTATAATTGCGCCACATTAAGACATTGTGTTTGCTTATGACTAGGTCAACTCTAGTAATGCAGGGTTGTCCTGAATCATAAGCAGACTATTTTTTTATCCTATTCTATTGTTCCATCCTGCTTAATTTTATTGAGTATTTTTGGTTCTTTTAGCATTGCCGGAGTAAGTTATGTTAACTAATACTGATCGTGAACAAATTATCGCCCAATATCAGCGCGGCGAAAATGACACGGGTTCCCCAGAAGTGCAAGTTGCTTTATTAAGCGCACGCATCAATGATTTACAGAACCATTTTAAAGCACACAAAGCGGATCATCATAGCCGTCGCGGTCTTATCCGTATGGTTAATACCCGTCGTAAATTGCTTGATTACTTAAAAGGTAAAGATCTTGGTCGTTATACGACATTGATCAGCCAATTGGGTCTACGTCGTTAATTCAACGCCAAATACTCAAATAGTAGTAATATTAAAGCGGTGTGAAATAGTTTCACACCGCTTTTTTTATATTTATAGCTGGTAAATTGTCTGATTATAAGGGTAAAAAACCTGTATGAAGCAGGATAGCTATTCATAAAAATAGCTATCCAGTTCGAGGCTAAAATCTATTGACGCGTAAAGTAAAAAGACTGATGTAATAAATTGGTCAATGCGGGCAAATCACTGTAAAATGATGCACTGCAATTTTATATCTCTGTCTATATATAGCAGGTGCTATATAACAGACGCTAAATAAATGTATAGATAGAACAAAGCTAAACAAATTATATGAGTCTTTTTTAATTGATAAAGGCTGATATGACACTGAATTTGAAGTAGCAGAATCTAGTAGTATGACCGTAAGAGGTACGTTGATAGCCGTACTGACGGTAGGTTCTGTAATATCAACACTTACCAATAAAGTGCTATAACCAAAGTTTCTAGTGATCAGCATCAGCAATATGTAGAGCTGATACTATCTTCTTCATTCATTATTAGGAAAAAATTTATATGACAAATCAGAGTATGTTCAACACCATTAAACGTGAATTCCAATACGGTGACCAGCAAGTAGTCATCGAAACGGGTCGTATCGCGCGCCAAGCTCATTCTATTCTGGTACACATGGGTGGCGTTACTGTACTAGTAGCTGCAGTAGTAAAGTCTGATGCAAAAGAAGGTCAAAACTTCTTTCCATTGACGGTTAACTATCAAGAAAAAATGTACGCTGCGGGTAAAATTCCGGGTGCTTATGGCAAACGTGAAGGTCGTGCGAGCGAGTCTGAAACCTTAACCTCACGCTTAATTGACCGTCCAATTCGTCCGCTATTCCCTGAAGGCTACGTCAACGAGATTCAAATCACCGCAACGGTTGTGTCCTCTGACAAAACCCAATCAGCAGATATCGCAGCACTAATCGGTGCTTCAGCCGCGCTAGCTATCTCTGATGCGCCATTTAATGGTCCTGTTGCCGCTGCGCGCGTTGGTTTTATCAATGGCGAATACGTGCTTAACCCAACGCTTGAGCAGCTAAAAGAAAGCGATCTTGATTTGGTTGTAGCCGGTACAAAATCAGCGGTCTTAATGGTTGAGTCTGAAGCAGCAGAGCTATCAGAAGACCAAATGCTAGGCGCTGTATTATACGGTCATCAGCAGCAGCAAATTGTTATCGATAACATTGTCTCGTTAGCCGAAGAAGTGGGCACAGCGAAGCAGCAATATACTGCGCCGAAACGCGATGAAGCGTTAGAGACTGGTATGAAAGAGCAGTTTGGCGCGCAAGTGTCTGACGCTTATACCGTTACTGATAAGCAAGCTCGTTATGCGAAGCTTGATGAAATCAAAGACGCAGCTATTGCAGCACTTGCAGGTGATGCAGAGTCAGAAGCCTATAGCAATAACGTTGCTGAGCTGAAAGAAATTTACAATGACCTAAAATACCGCACTGTTCGTGACAATATCCTGTCAGGCAAGCCACGTATTGATGGTCGTGATTTAGAAACCGTTCGTGCGCTTGATGTGCAAGTGGGCGTATTGCCATTTACTCATGGTTCAGCGCTATTTACTCGTGGTGAAACCCAAGCCTTAGTAACAACTACGCTCGGTAATACTCGCGATGTGAATATGATTGATTCACTTGCTGGCACGATTCGTGACCATTTCATGTTGCATTATAACTTCCCACATTTCTCAGTCGGTGAAACCGGTCGTGAAGGTGTACCAAAACGTCGCGAAATCGGTCATGGTCGTTTAGCACGCCGTGGTGTGCAAGCGATGCTTCCTGATAGCGACCGCTTCCCATATGTGATTCGTGTGGTATCAGAGATTACTGAATCTAACGGTTCATCATCTATGGCTTCTGTGTGCGGCGCAAGCTTGGCATTGATGGACGCTGGCGTACCACTAAAAGCACCGGTTGCTGGTATCGCAATGGGTCTGGTTAAAGAAGGCGAACGCTTTGCTGTATTGTCTGACATCTTAGGTGATGAAGATCATCTTGGCGATATGGACTTTAAAGTTGCGGGTACTAAAGACGGTATTACTGCCCTGCAAATGGACATTAAAATCGAAGGTATTACCCCAGATATCATGGAGCAAGCGCTCAAACAAGCCCATGCTGGTCGTATCCATATCTTGGACGCCATGAATAAAGTATTGCCAGAGAGCCGTACTGAAATCAACGCGCATGCTCCTAACTATGCGGTTATTGCTATCAATCCAGACAAGATTCGTGATGTTATCGGTAAAGGTGGCGCAACCATTCGTCAGCTAACTGAAGAAACCGGTGCGGTTATTGATATCGATGATGCGGGTAATATTCGTATCTTTGGTGAAAATAAAGCCGCGACTAAAGCCGCTATTGGTAAAATCGAAGCCTTGACCGCTGAAGTTGAAGTAGGCAAAACCTATGAAGGTACGGTTGCTCGTATCGTTGACTTTGGTGCGTTTGTCAACGTATTGCCAAATACGGACGGTCTGGTACATATCTCACAAATCTCTGATGAGCGTGTAGAAAGCGTTTCTGATTACTTGACTGAAGGTCAAATTGTGAAAGTACTGGTACAAGACGTCGATAACCGTGGTCGCATCAAATTGACCATGAAAGGTGTTGAGCAAAACTAAGCTATTATTTTAATAATATAATAGTTGAGTGTAAAAAAACCGCATTGAGTCACTTATTATGAGTGCTCAAGGCGGTTTTTTTATGCGTGTTGATAACGTGTTACCTAAGTTCAGTACAGCGTTATTGATTCTTATTGTACTTTTTTAACACCTTATATTCTTAACTTAAAGTGTTCACTTAATCAGAAGCGTGCCGCAGCGCTGGAAAACGTTGAATCATAAATATCATCAATAACAGCGCGATAGCTGCGATCGCCGCGCCCACATAACCCACGCTTGAGAGGGAAATATGGGTAACCGCATAGCCGCCGAGCAGCGCCCCAGTGCCAATGCCTAAGTTGATAATACCTGAAAACATTGACATTACCATATCTTGCGCATTGACATCAATCATGATGACTTTGACTTGAATACACAGCAGTAGCAACATCATAGCCGTACCCCAAATAATGGTATTAAGGCTCAGCAACCACATGGACGAGACTGACCACAACATCGTCACCATACATAGCAATATGAGTATGGTAGATATTAACATCAGATTGGTCGTGGATTTCTCACCCCAACGACTGAACATAACGCTACCAATTAACCCTGCACCGCCAAACAATAACAGGATAAAAGTGACTAAGTTCTCACTGATAGCGCCAACGTCGCGCATAAAAGGCTCAATGTAAGAGTAAGCTGCGTAATCGGCGGTAAACGCTAAAAAGCAGAATAAGTACAAGCACACCAATAAGGGGTTGGTCAGTAACTCCGGAACTTTTCTAAATGAACCGTTGAACATACTGGGCAGAGTCGGTAACAGTTTTGCTTGCAGAATAAAGATAATAAAGGCAATGACACCGATACCGCCAAACGTCGTGCGCCAGCCAAACCATTGACCTACCACACGCCCTATCGGCACACCAAGCACCATCGCCAGTGACGTACCTGTTGCAAGCACACTAAGCGCCAGTGCTTTTTTACCAACAGGCGCCACACGCAGCGCAATCGCCGCGGTAATCGACCAAAATATCGCATGCGATAAGGCAATACCGACCCGACTAATCAGTAAAACTTGGAAGCTCCATGCAAATACGGATAGCACGTGGCTGGCGATAAAGATGACAAATACAAACAACAATAAGCGCTTACGCTCCAACTTACTGGTGAGTAGCATGAGCGGTAAAGACATCGCAGCGACAATCCATGCGTAAAGCGTCACCATCCACCCGGTTTCTGCTGGTGTAATGGAAAAATCTTGCGCAATATCACTCAATAAGGCAACAGGGACAAACTCTGTTGTGTTCACTACAAAAGCACTGACACCCATAAGAATCATGCGGGAATACTGTGTTCGGAGGGATACGTCCCCGACCTCAAGCTGTTGGGTCATAAATATCAATCAAAAAAAGGTGCCAGTACAGCACAATGAGCCCGAAATTGGGTATAGCGTTTTATCAGGGAGATTACTAATAAGGAGAGGAAATTACCTGCGCAAGATAGCATAGTAATAGATATCTCTTTATGAAAAATCATTGTCATGAAAAATCGTTATCACTTCAGAATATTGTCATTTGTGTTGATAGGCATGATGAATATCATAAAGTAATTTGTAAAAGTGACCATTAATTGTTAACTATTATTTATTGAGAACTACCTACAACTCTCGCCATTGCAGCCAGAGGCGCGTATCAAGCTCGAATTGATGATAATTCGGTTCCATATGACAGCACAATTGATAAAAGGCTTTGTTATGCTCTTTTTCTTTAAAATGGGCAAGCTCATGCACCACAATCATCCGTAAAAACTCCAACGGCGCTTCTTTAAATAAGCTGGCAACGGTGATGGTGTTGTGCGCTTTTAGCTTACTGCCTTGTACGCGTGACTGGTAAGTATGTATGCCCAATGCACGCTGCAATACTTGCAGTTTACTGTTATAACTGACTTGTGACAATGAACTACTTTTACGCATATATTGACTTTTTATCTCATTAATATACTGATATAAGGCTTTATCGCTTTGTATCTCATGCTTTGTCGGATAATTATTGTCAATATAGTCGCCCAGCCGCCCACTGTTTATCAATGTGGCGGCTTGCGCTTGAATGTGCTCAGGATAGTGGGCGATATAGGTTAACGTCGTCAAGGGCATTGCCTTTTTAGTTATACAGTTTTGAATGATACAGACCGTATTTAAGGTTTAAACTTCACCGTGCCACTTGTACCCGTTACCATAGCATCACGAATAAGTTGGTCTTCGGCATGGTTTTTGGCGCTAATGACATTGGGATCAGGTCGATGCTCGCGATGTCCGCATTGAGTACATTCGATATATTCATCGGGCACTGGTGTGACAATATTGACCTGAACCACGGCATCCATTTGCTGACATTTGGGACAGCTCACGCCTGCCAAAAATCGCCGTTTTGGCGCTTCTGATTGATATCGCATCAGCTCGCCTCACTGTTTAAGCTAACATTACCTGCCTGTTTATCATGAAAACCACTGTGGCGTAATAGCGCATCAATACTGGCGCTACGACCACGGAAATTCTCAAAGTTAGTTTTTGCAGGCAAGCTGCCGCCGACAGATAAAATGGTCTCACGGAAGGCTTTGCCGATAATAGGATTAAAAATACCTTCTTCTTCAAACTTACTAAAGGCATCGGCAGACAGTAGCTCCGCCCATTTATAAGAATAATAACCTGCAGCATAGCCACCGGCAAAGATATGACTAAAGCCATTGGCAAAGCGGTTATAGTCTGGCGTTTCCATAATGGCAATGTCATCACGCACACCATCTAACGTGCTCAAGATACCGGCATAATCTAGCGCTGGCGTGTGCGAATGTATCAATAAATCAAATAAGGCAAATTCAATCTGTCGCAAGGTTTGCATGCCGCTTTGGAAGTTTTTCGCCGCCAGCAACGCATCGAGCTTGTCTTGTGGCAGTGGCTTTCCAGTCTCGACATGACTACTAATCAAGGCAATGCCTTCTGCATCCCACGCCCAGTTTTCCATAAATTGACTGGGTAACTCAACGGCATCCCACTCAACGCCATTGACACCCGCGACATCGCCGACGGTCACTTGCGTTAACAAGTGATGCAAACCATGACCAAATTCATGGAATAAGGTAATGACTTCATCATGAGTTAGTAGGCTGGGTTTGCCATCCAATGCTGGGGTAAAATTGCCAACCATAAAACAGACCGGTAACTGCTGATAGCCTTCATCCTCATGGTGATAGCGTGATTGAAAGCCACTCATCCACGCGCCGCCACGTTTGCCACTGCGGGCAAATAAATCAAAGTAAAAACCACCAACTAAGCTGCCGTCAGCATCGAATAATTGATAAAAACGCACATCATCATGCCAGCGCGATACTGTATTTACTTGTATGTCATCTGTTTGCGCTATGTTTTGGCTATCATTTAACTTCTGCTCTTGTACTGTGATGCCGTATAAGCGCTCAACAATAGCAAACAAACCGTCAATCACAGTAGGTAATGGGAAGTAAGGACGTATTTCCTCTTGCGATAAGCTAAATTTGCTTTGTTTTACCTTTTCGGCAATATAAGCGCTGTCCCACGCTTGTAGCGCATCAATGCCATAAGCTTTAGCACTGTCTTGCAATTGTGCCAAATCCTGCTTGGCAGTGGGCGTTGCTTGCACCGCTAGACTGCGCAAAAAGGCTTCAACTTCTGCTACGTTGTCTGCCATTTTAGTCGATAACGACACTTCAGCATAATTAGCAAACCCTAATAGTTGGGCTTTTTGCTCACGCAATTGTAAGATTTGTCCCATAATATCGGCATTATTAAGCGATTCGCCCTTAGTATTCGTATGCGCATCAAACTCTGAAGCACGGGTCACATAAGCGCGATACAACGTCTCACGCAGTTCGCGATTATCCGCGTAAGTCATCACGGCTAAATAGACTGGAATATTTAAAGTCGCCACATAATAAGGCTCAGGTAACGCTGCGATATCGGTAGGCGTGAGCGACCCATTTTTTAACGCCGTTGCTTTATACTGCTCGCCCGCATCCGCTAATAGTGCCAAGCCACTGTCGGTCAACCCTGCCAACTGCTCTTTCTCAAGAGGTAAGGCATACGCTTGGGTAGCATCCATAACGTTATCTGAAAAAGTAGCGGACAGCGTGGATAGTTGACTTTGAATCGCCGCAAATGTCTCTTGATCTGCTTTGGCTAGTGCCACACCTGACAACTCAAAACGCTGTAATGACAGCTCGATAGCACGCGCACGTGCTGGCTCAAGCGTGGCAAAAAACGCTGCATCTTGAGTGATGGCTTGGTAGCAGCCAAAGAGCGGCTGATGTTGCCCAACCCGCGTACCATAAGCAGACAACTGCGGCAGTAGCTCATGGTGCACATGACGAATCTCATCATTACTCATCACACTATTTAAGTGCGATAAAACGCCCCAGCTGCGATCCAATGCCAAATTAATATGGTCAAAGGCAATAATATCAGATAACGCCTGTTCTGCGCTCATACTGCCGTTATCGGTACGCGCCGTGAGCGTATCTAAAAAGGCATTGGCTTGCTCAATCGCTGCCGTTACTTGGGTTTGTAAGTCGTCAGCAGAAGCGGTGCTAAAGTCGACAAGGTGTAAATCTGAAGTCAGAGTAGGCATAAAAGTATCCAAGTTGAATAAAGCGTATGAATAAAATCTTGTTAATAAAAGTTTTGTTAATAGGAATCGTTATGTGAAAAGTAGTGCGTTCAATGTCACTTTTATAATTTTTTAAATAAATTTTGCTATGTCACATCAAATAGCAATAACTAAAAGATGGGTATGATGGCAGAAGAATGCAAGCCAAGCATTTAGTCAAGCTCTTAACTAAGTAATGAGCGGTAACCAGACCATTAAAGTATGATGCTTATCGTATCAACCTTTTATATTATCAACCAATACTAGAATATTTATTAATATCTATGCTCACTTACAAACTGTCATCATTTCCTTGCAAAGTCACCGTATAGTGCTGTCAACGAACTTGCTATGGTTAAAGAAGATAAGCTTCGAATAAAACTGATAGAACAAGATGCAGAACAAAATCTTAGAACAAAATTAAAATAAAGATGTGCTTCAAATAAAATTCACTTTTACCATTATAAAGTTAATGACTATCAAACTTAATGATAATAAAACAAGGAAAAGTATTTATGAAAGCGACACTCAAAAGTCTTCGTGAAACCAAAGCTAATCCAGCGGTCAGCATTTTTGTAAAAACCCACCGTGCCCATCCTGCCAATGACCAAGATCCCATTGCCCTAAAAAATCAGCTAAAAGTGGTTGAAGAGCGTCTAACCAATGAGTATGACAAGCATACTGCAACGGCGATTATGGACAAAATACATGCCGAGACTAAAGAGCTGAATCATAATTATAATCTCGATACATTGGCTATTTTCGCGAGTACTGATGATGTGCAAGTGATTCGTATGCCACTTGATACGGTTGAGCGTGTGGTTATCTCTGATCGCTTTGCAACCCGTGATTTAGTTCGTGATATGGCAAGTGCAGTGCATTATTATACCGTCGTATTGACCCGTGATAAAGCGCGGCTGATTGAAGCGGCAAATGATCGCGTAGTCAGAGAGTTTGATGCGGCTAGTATTCAGCAAAGTAATATGGAAAATATCCCATTTCCCATCGATAATAATGGACTATATACCACGGGTGATGGCAGCTCTGACCGCTCTGCTAATAACGAAAATAGCTACCTAAAAGAATTCTTTAATCAAGTGGACAAGAGTGTGCAAGAGCTGTGGGGCGAGCATAAAATGCCGCTGGTCATCGTAGGTGACGTGCGCAATATCGGCTATTATAAGGATGTCTGTGATCGTCCTGAAAATATTATCGCAACGGTCTCAAATTTGACTGAACTTGACAGTGGTAATGCCCAGCATATTATTGATGGTGTGCAAGAAGCAGTAGAAAGCTATCGTACATCCTTACACGAAGCAGCGCTTGGCGAGATTGATAAAGCCCGCGGTGCTAATGCGTTAAGCACGGATTTACAAGATGTTTACCGTGCAGCCTATCAAGGCGCAGGCGAGACGTTATATGTGCGTCGCGGCTATGTGCAATCGGCTAAAGTGGATGAAGATGCGCAGACCTTAAGTGTGACGGACGAGACAGGAGGCGCAGGCGTGACTGATGACGCTATCGGACTTATCATCGAGCATGTGATTCATAATGGCGGCAAAGCAGTCTTTATGCCACAAGATATTATGAGTGCAGACCAACCTATCGCCTTGGTAACCCGTTATTAATGACTAAATGATTTGTATTGTTGTCGGATTCTACTACGTCGACGATAGTATTCTAATCAATAAAAAGGAGCATTGGTTCACTAGAGCTGGTGCTCCTTTTATATTACTGCTACTCTTTTTATATTGATAGTTATGTCAGGTATTATTAAGAATGGTTTGAAAAACGGTGTTAACAAATAAAATAGCAGTAAAATATATTGGATTTAATAAGAAGGACACTGACAATGCTGATTCCAAATAATACCATTGGTTTTAAAGTAAAAAGTGTACAAGCCACAGTCTCGACTGTATTACGCGGTGGACGTGGCAATATGGGTACGCCAACGCCGAGGCAGCCTAATAAAGCCTTGATTTTATATGAGCATGAAGCATGCCCTTATTCACGTCGCGTGCGAGAGGTTATGACCTCTCTTAATCTGGATTATGAAAGCCGTCCAAGTCCCCATAAAGGTCACGTTTACCGTGATGATCTCGAAGATATGGCAGGCAAGAAGCAAGTTCCTTTTTTAATAGATGACAATACAGATGATAAGTTATTAGATTCTCAAGTTATCATTGACCATTTATTTGCCCATTATTCTCAAAAAGGTAAGACTCCTAAGAAATATCAGCAACCTAGTGGCGATAATGCTACTTTACTAAATAAAGCGACCAGTGTTGCTTCGATGATGCGTGGAGTAAAAGCTGTCCATCCGAAAAAGAATATCGCGCGCGGTAAGCCTGAACAGCTGTTACATTTATACGGTTTCGATGCCAGTCCATTTTGTCGTTTGGTACGTGAAAAGCTGTGTGAGCTTGAGGTTGGTTACATCTGTCATAATGTAGCGCGTGAGCAGATAGAAGATATTGGGGTGTTCGGATTGCGTCTGAACCTTGGTAAATACCAGCCGATCAAAGGCGGCAAACGTGAGCGCATCATGAATGAGGTTATGAATGGTAAGCTGCAATTTCCTTACCTTATTGACCCTAATACGAATACGAAAATGTTTGAGTCACAAAATATTATTGATTACCTCGATAAAACTTATGGCTAGGCGTTAAAACTATGATTAAGCATTTTTGCTTTTTCAATTCAAATTTTTAACTTTACGGATGACGACTAAATCCATGACTCCTAAAAAATCTTTTGTCCTGACCAGCTATAACATCCATAAAGGCATGTCGCCATTGAATCGACAAGTCAAAATGCAAGGTATTGCCCAAGCACTAGAAGGCGTGGGTTCAGATGTGCTGTGCTTACAAGAAGTTCAAGGGCAAAACCTTAAACGTAATATGCAATATAACGAGTATCCTGACCAGTCGCAGCACGAATGGTTCGGAGAGTTTTTGCAGCTGCAAAATAGCTACGGTAAAAACTCAGAATATGATAATGGACATCATGGCAACGCGGTACTCAGTCGCTTTCCACTCGACCCCAAGCATAATGTTAATATCACAGTGAATAAGCTGGAGCAACGTGGGGTGTTGCATTGCGAAGTACAGCCGATAGGTTGGGAGATGCCAGTGGTAATTTTATGCGCCCATCTTAATCTATTCGAGCGCGACCGTATCAAGCAGTATCAGGCAATTAGCGACTATGTACGTCATGCCATTGCCCCTGACCAGCCGCTGGTATTGGCAGGTGATTTTAATGATTGGAAAAAAATGTCCTGTGATCGGCTGGCGTCAAGTTTGGGTATGACCGAAGCCTTTAAACATTGTCATGGTAAATTATCACCGACCTTTCCTGCGAAATTGCCGGTATTGAGCTTAGATCGTATTTATGTGCGTAACTTAGTTGTTAAAGATGCTTGGGTACATACGGGCAAGCCGTGGTCAAAACTGTCAGACCATCTGCCTATTAGCGCAGAATTGGCGTTAAAGTAGTCAAGTTTTCTAAATACAATAATAAATAACTCACTGTTCATAAAACCAATAATTATTAATGAATAATCATCATTAAATAAGGATATTTAAAATGACTCAACAAGTATTACCTCATACCCAACATGCAGTCCTTATCAGCGAATTTGGCGAACCGGAAGTGATGAAGTATCAAGAGGGCGTTGCCGTTCCTGAACTTGGCGAAGATCAAGTATTGGTAAAAGTCGCTTACGCTGGCATTAATCCAGTCGATTATAAAACCCGTCAAGGTAAAGGCTGGGGCGCTGCCAATATTCAAAAAGAAAAGTTTGATAATGATAAACCCGCGATTTTAGGTTTTGATGTCGCTGGTGAAATCGTTGCTAGTCGTAGTGATAAATTTGCTGTTGGTGATAAGGTTGCAGCATTAAGTTTTGCCAGCGGTTGCTATGCAGAATACGTAGTCGTAGATGCAAATTTATTAGCTATCGTACCGGACAACGTCACGTTAAAACAGGCGGGCGCTTTGCCTTGTGCTGGTCAAACCGCATTGCAGTTTCTAGAATTTTCTGATATCAAAGCAGGCGAGCATGTTGTGATGAACGCACCGGCTGGTGGTGTTGGTCATTTATTAATTCAGATGCTTATGGATAAAGTTGCACAAGACGATATCAAGCTAACAGTAATTTGCTCGCCAGAAAAATACGCTAAACTCGATACGTTAATTGATAAAGATAAGCTTGCGGACTGGATTGATTATACAAAAGATGAAGCGTTTCCTAATTTACAAGCCGATGTATTGTTAGATTTGGTCGGTGATAATGCAGGGGTGCGTGCGCTGAGCGTGCTCAAATCTGGCGGGCGCGTTAAAGTTTTACCCTCAATTTGGGTTGATAAACTTAAAGAGGCGGGGAGCGATAAAAATTTGAGTGTGGATGGTTATGGGGTTAAGCCAAATGGTGAGGATATGGCACGAGTGCTACAGCAGGTAGCAGATGGTAAATTGACGTTAAAAGTACTGCGGAGCTATCCGCTGTCTGAGACTGTAGCTGCCCATCACGAGCTACAAAAAGGCGATGCCTTTGGCAAAATTATATTAGAAGTGGCTATGTAAATGCTGACCGCATTGCAAAAAGTGACGTTAGGCGCGTGGATATTGTTCGTTCCTTACCATTTTATAACGCAGCGTTGGTCGGCGACTACGAATATTCGTACTGATTTAGTTATTATTTACCTATTGTTAATAGTATTAACACTGGCAATAGGTATTCAATGGCTGGTTAAACAATATCGGTTAAGAGGAAAATAGGCACGATTATTTTATTTTTAATTCTTTTAGATTAACCAGTAAGCATGTGCCGAAACGTTAGACTAATACGCCCATCGGCTACCGTAGTGGTTTTGGTGATACTGTGTTTCCAAAAGGTCTGCGTATCGCCTCGCATGACAATCAGCTGACCGGACTCAAGATAAAGCGCCACTTTACCTTGAGTTTTTTTATGCTTAAACACAAATTTACGGGTGGCACCAAGCGATAAAGAGGCAATGAGCGGCTGCGCACCAAGCTCCGGCTCATCATCAGCGTGATAGCCCATACCATCATCGCCTGATGGATAATAATTCAGCAAACACGAATTAAAATCCGCCTCAATCCCAATGTCTGATAACCGTTGCTCAATATGCTGTTTGATAGACAAGATAGTATTTGTCCAAGGTATGGTTTGACGCACATGACCAGAATACTGATAGTCAATATCGCTATCACCCATCCATACGATTTGCCGCGTGGTGAGATGCGTTTTACCAAATAAAGTGACGACATCCGCTTGCCAAGGTAGCTCGGTTACTAGGTTATAAAATAAGGGGCTGGGATAATCAATAATAACCCCTAAGTCATGAACCTGACCGTCATAAGGCAATATATTATCAGTGGGTACAGGGGAGAAAAGGTCTGTCATAGCGCTACTTATTTATCGTTTTGATAATGGTTGATGATGACTTGAGCACAGAGTTCAGGTGCTTCTATGGGCAGTAAATGTCCATATTTTGGCAAGGATATTATGTTTTCATTAGGAATGAATTTCGCCCAATTTTTTCTGACTTTATCGCTGATAAATAAGGTGGGTTTGCCGGTAATAATGGTATAAGGGCAACGTAATTGTTTGAGGGCATCATCGATATACGGCGTGCCAAAATAGTTGGCGAGTTCCTGCTCAGGGCTAAATAATAAAGTATAGCTACCATCCGGCTGCTGCTCCAAGCTATTTTCAGCGAACACTTGCAGATGTGCATCACTGATACGACGATATGCGCGTTGGGCGCGCAGATGCTCATAAAATTCTGCAACGCTTGCCCACGTGGCTTGTTTTGTTAACGTACTTTTAAAGGGTTCACGAGTGAGCTTTAGCACGCGCGGTGTTAAATTATATAATCGCGTTTGTGTTTTGGTAAAGGTCACCGGCTCTATTAAGTACAATTGCGAAAACAAATCAGGACGCTTTGCCGCTGCGATAGCAGTAGCGGTAGCACCTTGTGAATGACCAATACCAACGATAGGCGCGTCTTGTGTTTTTTCTAAAAACTCAATCAGCATATCCGCATCTTGCGCGCGCGTTAGACAGCGACTGGTTGGCTTATCATACCAATAGCCACGCATCGCAAGTGAGCTGAGCGTAAAGCCTAATGCAAGCGTCTCCAATAAGGGCGTATAAGCGCCGACCGTAAAACCGTTACCGCCATAGAAATGTGCCGGTGGGCGCACGCTATTAGGATTATTTGCCAAAGGATTAAGCTGACTTAATTCATAATAGCGTGCATTTTTTTTATGAACCGTGATACTTTTTGCAAACGCTTCCATATTACCCACCTTACTATTTCCCTTTGTCGTTTAATCCTGCTCGCTGTCTTCACCTAAGAAACCACCACTTTGGCGATGCCATAAGCGCGCATAAACACCGTGTAACTCTAACAATTCGTCATGACTACCTTGTTCAATAATACGTCCTTTATCCATCACCACCAGCCTATCAAGTGCCGCAATGGTTGATAAACGGTGGGCAATGGCAATGACCGTTTTTCCAGTCATAATATCGTTGAGGCTCTCAGTAATGGCAAATTCAATTTCAGAATCAAGGGCACTGGTCGCTTCATCAAGTAATAGAAT
Organism: Psychrobacter sp. GP33; assembly: GCF_014119005.1. GTDB lineage: Bacteria > Pseudomonadota > Gammaproteobacteria > Pseudomonadales > Moraxellaceae > Psychrobacter. The sequence goes on from NZ_JACGYX010000002.1 coordinate 176,003, forward strand.
CGGTGCGTTTTTCAGCATGACACGTGATATAGCAATGCGCTGACGTTGACCGCCAGAGAGTTTGACACCGCGTTCACCGACTTGGGTATCAAGACCCGTATTGCCTTTATCATCATACAAGTCTTTGATGAATTCCCATGCCTGTGCTTGTTTTGCCGCAAAGATAATCTCATCATCAGTAGCATCAGGACGGCCATAAGCGATATTTTCGCGTACTGTACGATGTAGCAGCGAGGTATCTTGGGTGACCATACCAATTTGCTGACGCAACGACTCTTGAGTAACCTCATCAATTGCTTGCCCATCGACACGAATTTTACCGCTATCAACATCAAAAAAGCGCAACAGTAAATTAACCAAAGTAGATTTACCCGCACCTGAACGCCCTACCAGACCAATTTTTTCACCCGGTTTGATATCTAAATGAAAGTCGTCTAATAATTTAACTCGCGAAGCAATCCTAGGATTTACTTCATCAATATGCTCGCCTTCGATATCATCAACAACGTCGTCACTCTCGTAACTGAAATCAACATGCTCAAAGACAATATTGCCATCTGTGACCACTAATGCTTTCGCATTAGGTATATCCACGACGGTCTGCGGCGCGGATAAGGTACGCATACCATCTTGTACCGTACCGATACTCTCGAACAAGCTGGCCGTTTGCCACATAATCATTTTGGTGAGACCATTTAACCGTAATGCCATAGCGGTTGCTGCTGCAATAGCGCCCACGCCGATCGTGCCATTTTCCCAGAGATATAAACCAATGCCAGCGGTCGTACCAATTAAAATAACGCTGATGGTATGATTAACGATTTCGAGTTGTGAGACCCAGCGCATTTGTGAGTGTACCGTTCCTAAAAACTGCCCCATCGCATCTTTTGCATAGCTAAGCTCACGGCGTGAATGGCTAAATAGCTTCACCGTCATAATATTGGCATACGCATCGGTGATACGACCAACCATCAGCGCGCGCGCATCAGCCTGCACAATGGCAGTACGTTTGAGCTTAGGAATAAAGAACCACATGGTCAAACCAAACAGTACGAACCAAATCAAAAATGGAATTAACAATAAAACGTCTAAGTTAAATAAAATAACCCCAGTAGTAATAAAGTAGACGAGGACATACAGCAGCATATCAGTGACCGTCATTACCGTATCGCGCACAGCCAGTGCCGTTTGCATGACCTTAGCAGAAACACGACCTGAGAATTCATCCTGATAAAACTGCATGGATTGACCCAGCATCCGCTGGTGAAAACGCCAGCGCATCTGCATCGGAAACACGCCTTGAATAGACTGAAAACGAATCAAGGACGATAAGGAAATCCAAAAGGGACTGATAATTAGGACTGCCAGCATCAGCAGCAACATATCGCCTTTCTCGGTCCATAAATTCTGCGGTGTATAAGTACCCAGCCAATCGACCAAATTACCAATCCACGCAAATAGCATGGCTTCATAGATACCAATACCAGCGGACAGAATCATAAATAGTAGTAGCCAGCCGCGCAAGCCCTCGGTACACGCCCACAGAAACTTAATCAGCCCATCACGGGGCAATGGCATTGGCGTATCAGGAAAAGCGGACAGGCGGGATTCAAAAAAGCGAAATAGAGCATTCATAGGCAGTAGCAATAGGTCAATAACAGTAGGTCAAGATAGGCGTTATTCAACGTCATCCTGTACTGTGATTTGTGTTAGTAAAATAGCACTCTATTTTAGCAAAACTTCGCAATCACACCTGCATGGTAATTGTAATTTGAACTCGGTAGACACTATATAAACCATAAATCTCGGCCTTATGTCAGTCCATATTTGCTAAATAATAATAAATAGATTGCTGTAAATGACATACCTTGTTACATTCTCTATTTTTGGATGGATTATCAGCAGCTCTGAGCTAATGAAAGTTAAAGATGAATAAATAAAGTGCTGGTTCAATAAGGTAAATGCTAATGATGTATTTAATAATCGCAGTGCTGTGTAGTGTTGCGGTTTCTGTGCTGCTTAAAATATTACGACAACAAGAGTTAGATATTCGCCAAACTATCGTTGCTGGTTATCCAGTTGCATTTCTGCTCACATGGTTTTTACTTAAGCCAGATTTGAGTGCTATTAATACGCTTGGTAGCGCTTGGGGAATTATCATTGCGCTAGGTATATTACTACCAGCCGTATTTATTATTCTTGGTCGCGCAATTGCGGCGGTGGGCATGGTCGCTACCGATGCTGCTCAGCGTTTATCGTTAATTATTCCCATCATTGCCGCTTTTCTACTATTTGGGGAAGTATTAACCGGTACGCGTGTTTTTGGCTTATTGCTTGGATTTTTGGCACTCTGTGCACTTATTTATCGTCCGCAGCAGCTAGAAGCTACATCTACTAACGATGATAACCAACCTAATACCACGCTGCAAAAATATGCCTTACGTACGCCTATATGGTTATTTGGCGTATGGGTAGGCTACGGTATTATTGATATCTTGTTTAAGCAAGTAGCAAAACAAGGAGCAGCATTTCCACTGACGTTATTTGTCAGCTTTGGGCTGGCAGGTTTACTGTTGTTCATTTACTTAATTATTGTTCGTGTGCGCTGGCAAGGTCGGGCATTAGCTGCTGGATTATTATTAGGTGCGCTGAATGTCGGTAATATTTATGCCTATATTCGCGCCCATCAAGTGTTATCTGATTCACCAAGTATCGTCTTTACGGGTATGAATGTCGGCGTGATTGCCGTAGCAACCCTAATTGGCGTAGGTATTTTTAAAGAATCGCTCAATCGTATTAATATGCTCGGGCTATTATTAGCGATTGCCTGTGTGGCGGTGCTATTTTTGGCTTAAAAATGGTTTTGATCTAAAGACAATTGTGGTTTGAAAATAATTTTGACTTACTTATCACTATAATTAACTATTGTCGATTTTTATCTTTATTTAACGTACTTTTAACCCATCTATATTAGGCACATAGCGTGACCTATGATAAGGTTATCTCCAAACGGTGCGCAGATAATTTCTATTACACAGCCGTTTAGCTCGTTCAATTTTTATCTTCACTTATAAAACCTTTACTTATAAAAATAGGATGCTCGTTCCATGGAATACCAAAAGCAATTACAACGTATCAAAAATGGTTCAGGATTTATCGCGGCACTTGACCAAAGTGGCGGCAGCACGCCAAAAGCATTAGAGAATTATGGGGTTATGGGCGATGCCTATGACAATGATGAAGCCATGTTTGACCAAGTGCATGAGATGCGCGCGCGTATCATGACGTGCGGCTGCTTTGATAATGAGCGTGTGCTTGGCGCGATTTTGTTCGAAGATACCATGGAGCGTGAGGTGAATGACAAGCCTACCGCCAATTATTTATGGGAAGACAAGCAAATTGTCCCGTTTTTAAAGGTCGATAAAGGCTTAGCAGAACGTATGAATGGCGTTCAAGTCATGCGCCCGATGCCAAATTTAGACCTCTTATTGGATAAGGCGAAAACCTATCCAGTATTTGGGACTAAAATGCGCTCTGTGATTTATGAGCCAAACGTTGACGGCATTGAGTTGGTCGTTCAGCAGCAATTTGATGTGGCAAAGCAAATTATCTCAAAGGGTCTAATGCCAATCGTTGAGCCAGAAGTAGATATCAATAGTGATAAAAAGCATGACTGTGAGCTGATTCTTAAGACCAGTATTTTACATAACCTTGAGCGCTTAAATAATGAACAGCAAGTGATGCTCAAGCTGACCTTGCCTGAAGAAGCAGGATTTTATCAAGAGCTGATTGACCATCCAAAAGTATTAAAAGTAGTGGCATTATCGGGTGGCTATAGTCGCACGGATGCTTGTGCAAAACTTAAGCAAAATCCGGGTATGATTGCCAGCTTCTCACGTGCCTTTACCGAAGGACTTAGCAAACAACAAAGCGATCAAGAATTTGCCGATACCATTAATACTTCGATTGATGAAATTTATCAAGCATCTAAAGTATAATTTTTAAGTATGACTGTTAAAGTAAAAAAAGCCTCTATAAAGATATAGGGGCTTTTTTATGGTCAAAATAAGATAGGTTTAGCGATGTTGCTATATTTCTACTACACTTCTTTGTACAATTGACGTTCTTGTTTATGATACTTTGCGGTCATAGCATCCACAGCTATATTTTCTGCAGCTTTGGCGCTACCTTCTTTCGTATCTAACCCTTTCGCATATTCACGCACATTTTGAGTGATTTTCATCGAGCAAAACTTAGGACCACACATCGAGCAAAAATGCGCTGATTTGTGTGCGTCTTTTGGCAACGTTTCATCATGAAATTCACGCGCGGTATCAGGATCGAGCGCCAAATTAAACTGATCGTCCCAGCGGAATTCAAAACGTGCTTTTGATAACGCATTATCACGCGCTTGCGCACCCGGATGACCTTTTGCCAAATCAGCAGCGTGGGCAGCAATTTTATAAGTGATGATACCGTCTTTGACATCCTTTTTATTAGGCAAGCCTAAATGCTCTTTTGGGGTCACATAGCACAGCATCGCTGTACCAAACCAGCCAATCATTGCCGCGCCAATAGCACTGGTAATATGGTCATAACCCGGTGCGATATCGGTGGTTAAAGGTCCCAAGGTGTAAAAAGGTGCATCGGCACAAACTTCAAGTTGCAGGTCCATATTTTCTTTAATACGGTTCATTGCCACGTGACCGGGACCTTCAATCATGACCTGTACATCATGCTTCCATGCCACTTGGGTCAACTCGCCTAAGGTACGCAGCTCACCAAATTGCGCTTCGTCATTGGCATCTTGCAAACAACCGGGACGTAAGCCATCGCCTAAACTAAACGCCACGTCATACTGCTTCATAATCTCACAGATATCTTCAAAATGGGTATATAAAAAGCTCTCTTTATTGTGAAACATACACCACTGCGCCATGATGGAGCCACCACGGGAGACAATACCAGTTAAGCGATTTGCCGTTAGTGGCACATAACGCAGCAATACACCTGCGTGAATGGTGAAGTAATCCACGCCTTGTTCGGCTTGCTCAATGAGCGTATCGCGGAAAATTTCCCACGTTAAATCTTCGGCAACGCCATCGACTTTTTCTAGGGCTTGATAAATTGGTACGGTGCCAATCGGCACGGGCGAGTTTCGAATCAGCCATTCACGGGTTTCATGAATATGATTTCCGGTGGATAAATCCATAATGTTATCTGCACCCCAACGCGTCGCCCACGTCATTTTCGACACTTCTTCATCAATAGAAGAACCTAGTGCAGAGTTGCCGATATTGGCATTAATTTTCACTAAGAAGTTACGCCCGATAATCATCGGCTCAGATTCAGGATGGTTGATATTATTCGGAATAATGGCGCGACCCGCGGCAACTTCACTACGGACAAATTCAGGGGTAATCACAGTGGGCGTATTAGCACCAAAAGTCTCGCCTGCGTGTTGGCGCATATCGGTCAAGGCGTGTTGTTTTTGAGTTTCGCGTATGGCGATATATTCCATTTCTGGGGTAATAATACCTTGGCGGGCATAGTGCAGTTGAGTAACGTTTTGACCTACCTTGGCACGGCGAGGCTTATCGATGTGAGCAAAGCGTAAATTAGCGGTACTTATATCACGCGCGCGCGCCAGACCGTATGAACTGGATAAACCAGGGAGCTGTTCGGTATCGCCCCGCTCATTTATCCAACCTTCACGTAATTTTGGCAGACCTTTAGTCAAATCGATGGTGGCATTGGGATCGGTATAAACGCCTGAGGTGTCGTAGACATAGAACGGCGGATTTTGTTCCCACTCGGACTCGGACACGCCTTGAATAGGGGTAGGATCAAGGGTAATCTCACGCATCGGCACTTGGATATCAGGGCGTGAGCCTTCGATATAAACTTTGCGCGAGGCAGGTAAAATACGGTGTAAGTCGCGCGCGTCTTCTTCAAAACGGGCGTCAGTTTCGCTGCGATGGGCTGGGGTTTTTAGCGCATCTGCTTTAGCAGTAGCTTTTGAATTGGCTTTTGAAATAGTCATATGCTGTCCTAGCGTGTTGGTTTTTGAATAAAATCAACACCGCCAGTAGCTGCGGAGCAAGCCTATATCATACTGATAAATTCAATCGCAAAATAATGGTGCTATCAAAATAAGTTTTGATAAGTCATCTATAAAGGATTGGTGAGCGTCATTTTTATTTATTGGCATAGAGCATTATAAAGCGCTGCTAAAAGCTGACAATAATAAAAAGGCATTTCTGCGTGCCCTTTATACAGGTACAACATAGGCTTAAGACTTCCCTGCGTCGGTACTAACCGCATCAGGTTCGGCGGGTGGTTTCTCAGCGACCATACGTTAACTGCGTGTTAAGCAGTCAATATATATCGCACCCCGAGTCTGTCAGTGTTGCAAATCTTCTTAATACTAGCAAACTTCGATGACAAGTCCTAGTCATTTGTCTGCTTTATTTATTGAGGTATTGTTTATCACTGTTGCTAAATCTCTATAGCTAAATGCCTATAAAAATTTGAACATGTGACTATCCTTTACTTTCTGGTGTCCAGCCCTGCGCGCGCTCATAATCTTCATTATCCAAAAATTTATCGCGCTGTTCTATTAAGAAGTTTTTGGCTTCTGGGTCGAGCATACTGAGATGATTTTCATTAATCAGCATCGTTTGCTGCTCAAGCCATTCTTTCCAAGCTTTTTCAGAAACGGTCTCTTGTAGCTCTTGACCTTTTTTATTAGGAAAAGGTGGATGTGGCATTTTTGGTAAGTCTTGATGATATTTACGGCAAAATACAGTATTGGCTTGCGGGTTAAAGGTTTCGGTCATGAATAACTCCTGATGTATAGCGGTTTTTTAATGATTTTAAGAAGAGAGAAGATTACCCATTACTGTACCTGATTCTGGTCAAAAAAACACCCGCAACAATGGCGGGCGTTTTCTGGTAAAAACTTCACGTTATTTAGCAGTAATCAGCATAGAAGTTAAACAAAAGCGTTTAAGCAAATATTTCTAAGCGAGTACGACCACGGCTAACCGCTTGCTTGACTTGATTGGGTGCCGTGCCGCCCAAATGGTCACGCGCTGCTAATGAGCCTTCTAAGGTTAAGTACTCAAAGACATCATCGCCAATCGCATCGCTAAATTGCTGCAGTTGCGCCAAGGATAAATCGCTTAAATCAACGCCTTCTTTAATACCTAACGCAACGGCATTACCAACGACTTCATGAGCATCACGGAACGCTACGCCATTACGCACCAGATAATCAGCTAAGTCAGTAGCAGTGGCGTAGCCTTTCATGGTGGCGGCGCGCATATTTTCTTTATTAGGGGTGATATTTGGCAGCATATCAGCAAATGCTAGTAGCGAACCAGTCAAGGTATCGACGCAATCAAATAGCGGTTCTTTGTCTTCTTGATTGTCTTTATTATAGGCAAGTGGCTGACTTTTCATTAGACTTAATAAAGTCATCAATTGCCCAAACACACGCGCAGCTTTACCACGAACCAACTCTGGTACGTCAGGATTTTTCTTTTGCGGCATGATAGAGGAGCCAGTACAAAAGCGATCAGGGATTTGCACAAAGTTAAACTGTGCTGACATCCACAGAATAATCTCTTCACTCATACGTGACAAATGCATCATCAAGATAGAAGCGGCTGAGGTGAATTCAATGGCAAAATCGCGGTCTGATACGGCATCAAGTGAGTTTTGGCAAATACCTTCGAAACCTAATAATTCAGCGGTGATAGTGCGGTCGATCGGGAACGTCGTTCCAGCAAGGGCGGCACTACCAAGCGGCATCTGATTGATACGGCGACGCGCATCAACTAGGCGTTCGGTGTCACGATACAGCATCTCAAACCATGCCATCACATGATGACCAAAGCTGACAGGTTGCGCCGTTTGCAAATGGGTAAAGCCCGGCATAATAGTATCAGTATGCTGCTCAGCCAAATCTAATAAGCCACTCTGCAAACGTACCAATAGCGCGATGATGTTATCGGTTTCTTCACGTAACCAAAGGCGAATGTCGGTGGCGACTTGGTCATTACGGCTGCGACCAGTATGCAGTTTTTTGCCGACCGCGCCGACGATATCGGTCAAGCGTGATTCGACGTTCATATGGACGTCCTCTAACGCAATCGACCAGTTAAACTCACCGGCTTCGATTTCGCGCAGAACTTGATGCAGACCATCGATAATGGTCGCAACGTCGTCAGCTTCCAAGATATCGCATTCTTTTAGCATCGTCGCATGGGCGATTGAGCCCTGAATATCGTGACGGGCAAAGCGTTGGTCAAAGCCAACTGATGCAGTAAAGGCAGCAACGAAGCTGTCAGTCGCTTCGCTAAAACGTCCGCCCCACATCTGTTGACCTTGCCCGCTACTGGTAGTTGTGGGCGCAGATCTGTCATGGCTAGGACTGTTCGTTGTAGAAACATCTGTGCTAGAATCAGATGCACGTGGATTATTATTTTGTTCAGGATTACTATTATTTGAAGAATTGGCGTTCATATCGGTCTAAGACAAGTCAGGAGAATAAGAACTTCAGTATAGCAAAGGATGAGGTTGCCTTACTAGCTGAGCGCTTAGAGTTTTTTATCCCCAAGCTCATGGATGTGATGAGACCTTGGCAGTGGCTGCTGTACATCTTTTTTTGGTCCCTATTTATTACTATTATTGACCGTCATGACTTAGACACGTGGTCAGAGTTCTTAGTTAAATTTATCAGTCGCATTTTCCAGTATCTGGCCACTGTAATTCCAGCATTATATATTATTGATTATCTTCGTCCGACTTTTAAATACGCTAATCCTATTAAAGTTAGTGCGCGTATCGTTACGCTTTTTGCTACAAGTTCTGTGGTATCCGTTACTCTCATTATGCTTGTGATGATCAATGCAGGATGGCTTGAATACGACCGCCAATCATTTTTATTGAATATTCTATTTAATGTAATGATCACCATAGGTTTTATCTTCGTATTTTTATTGTACTTCTTGCGTCGTCACCGTGAACTGATATCGCTCAAACAATCGTTTGAAGACAAGCTCACTGCCCAAGATGATATCTTGAAGTCTCGTATTTCCCCGCATTTCTTTTTTAATACTATTAATAGCTTAGTATCTTTAACTGAGACCAATTCTCCGCAAGCTGCTGATCTGTTACAGCATATATCGGCACTATTTCGAGCCAGCTTTAACGGTGCATTTGAAATTAGTTTTGAGGAAGAGGTTGCCCTATGCGAGCATTACTTGGCGATTGAATCGTATCGTTTAGCAGATAAGCTGGAAGTCAGATGGCAGTTGCCGGAAGAAGACATGATGTACGATATGGTCATTACAGCGTTGACCTTACAAATCGTGCTTGAAAAAATGCTGCTCAATGTTGTGGAGATGACGACTGAAACCATCGTTATGGATATCATTGTGATGTGGGAGCAGCATCATGTGACTATCAATGTCACTGTGCAGTTGCCAAGTAAAACTTTTATGGTCACTCACGAATTACGTCAACAGATTGATTTTAGTATTCAGGCAGAACGGCTGCGCGCCCATTTTGGTCAGAGCGCTGATATTCAGAGTACTTTTGATAGCAAACAAATTGTCACCATTATCAACTATCCCTTGCAGGATGTGAGTTTTTAACCGCTCCTGTAGCTGACTAGTCATATCAATATTTTCTTATATGTAACATTTGTAATGCATATTAATTCTTTATACCTAACATGATAGATTTTTTTATACTTAAAATTTGTTCACTGATTTGCTCTACAGTAAACTAATGTAGTGGCACAGTTATTGCAACTATTATATTATGTTACTTTAGATAAACTTTTGACTGCTTTATGTAAATGATAGTATATTGATTTATTCTGCTCTTTTTCATAAATTGGCAAATTTTGTAGGGAGAAGGGCTATTAATAACGCCTATATAATTTGTAAATCATAATTTTATGTTTCTGACTCTATAAATGAGCTTTAGTAAAAATAAGGTAACAACCATTAATAATTATATTGATAGCGATCAATAGCTGTCCGTAAGTCTGCTAACGAGAGAATAACATGCGTATTGTAGTTTGTGATGATGAACCATTAGCACGTGAACGTTTGGCTAGGATTGTACAAGAGTCTGGTCATAAAGTGGTTGCTCAAGCGATGACTGGTTTAGAAGCCATTACTGCGGTAAAAATGCATCAACCTGATGTGATACTACTGGACATTCGAATGCCAGAGATGGATGGGGTTCGCTGTGCAATAGCTCTTAACGAGCTGGAAAATCCTCCAGCAATTATTTTCGTGACGGCTTATGATCACTATGCGATCGTTGCTTTTAAGACTAATGCTATTGGTTATTTGTTGAAACCTGCCAATAAAGATGAGCTGCTAGAAGCTTTAGGCAAAGCTCGCAACCTTAATGCTGCCCAATTGAACGGGATTCGAAAGCTAGAGGATCCAACCGCAAGACCATTACGTGAACATATTACCGCACGTACCCATCGCGGGGTTGAGCTGATTAAGCTTACAGATATTTATTATTGCACGGCAGATCAAAAATATGTCAAAGTTCGCCATAAAAATGGCGTGGTATTAATTGATGATACCTTAAAAGATTTGGAACAAGAATTCGGTGATCAATTATTCCGAGTACATCGTAATGCGATTATTAATCTTAGCTATCTTGATTTTTTAGAAACGGTCGATTCAGGTCAATATCAGGTACGTTTTAAAGGTCTTGATGAGACTTTAGCAGTGAGCCGTCGTCATTTGCCGTCATTGCGAGAAAAGATACACAGTATGTAGATGTCAAAAGTGTGTAGGCGTCTAATTTGACTATTATGCGTCACCTAAACGCGCCATATCATCAAACCCTTATTTATGCTTAAATAGGGGTATTTTTTTGCGTTACTGCATGGCTAATTTATAGTATCAATTTTACTGAGGTTCCTTATGAGTACCACGTTCCAACCTACTATCAAGACCCTAAATATTGCCACGCGCCAAAGTCCGTTGGCGTTGTGGCAGGCAGAACATATTCGTGATCGCCTGCTAGAGCTGTATCCAAGTTTAACGGTTAATTTGCTAAAAATTGTCACTAAGGGTGACAAAATTTTGGATACCCCATTGGCAAAAATTGGTGGCAAGGGTTTGTTTGTTAAAGAGCTTGAGCAAGCTATGTATGACAAGCAGGCGGATATTGCGGTGCATTCACTTAAAGATGTGCCGATGGATTTGCCAGAAGGTTTGATGCTAGGTGCGTACTGTACACGTGCGGCACCAACAGATGCTTTTGTTTCTAACACTTATGATAATATCGATGCACTACCGCAAGGTGCAATTGTGGGGACATCAAGTTTGCGTCGCCAATGTCAGATTAAAACCTATCGTCCGGATTTGCAGATTAAAACATTGCGCGGTAACGTGGGCACGCGTTTGAGTAAGCTGGATGCTGGCGAATATGATGCGATAATCTTGGCTACCAGTGGTCTACAGCGTATTGAGCTTGAAGCACGTATTCGTGGCGAGCTGGATATCGATATGTGTTTACCTGCGGTTGGACAGGGAGCATTGGCGATTGAATGCCGTGAGGAAGATGCTGAAATACTGGCGTTACTTGCACCGTTAAATGATGATAAAGCGCGTATTCGCCTAGTTGCTGAGCGTGCGCTTAATCGTCATTTGGAAGGTGGCTGCCAAGTACCGATTGCAGCGTACGCTGTGCTGCTTGCTGAAGACGCTAATGACTATACCAATGATGATAATGGTAATACATTATGGCTGCGCGGACGGGTGGGACAAGCGGATGGCAGTGCCTTACTTAAAGCAGAAAATCGTGTGGTGTTAACTGGAAGTCAAGTTCAGCAAGAAGCGCAAGCCAACCAGTTGGGGATTGACGTTGCCGATATGCTGCTCGCGGCTGGTGCGGGCGCTATTTTATCCGCGATTTATCATCCTGAAGACTGATGTTCATTCTAAAATGACATTTAAATCTAAGCTTGACGCTATCACTGCTTTAATTCTATCAATGCGCTGAATCTTCTTTATATATCATGGTTGGTTTATGACTCCCTCTGTTCCGTTCTCTACTGGTATCGCGCCCGCGCGTGTGGTCATTAATACGCGACCTGTCGAGCGCGCCGCTCCGTTAACCGCTCATCTACAAATGGCTGGTTTTAGCGTCGTGGACATTCCTATGCTGGCGTTACAGCCGCGTACGGTATCAGAAACTGATATTGATATTATGCGCCAGTGGCTGGCTGGTGAGTATCAGGCACTAGTCATTGTTAGCCCAACTGCAGCGGCGTCTGGTCTGGCAGTTTGGCAACAATTAAGAGATTTGAAAGATAAAGCTAAGCTAACTAGCAGTAATGATAAGCCTCAGAATGAACAGCGAAATAAGCCAAGTAGCTCCAGTGTCTTAAAAGCGCCAAGTCATATTATTGCGGTCGGTCAAGCAACGGCAGCTGTGTTAGCAGGTGAATGCCTGCCCATTCGTTATGACGTATTGCAGCCCATCCTAGCCAATAATGAAGGCATGCTGGCTATGCCTGAGATTAATCTGTTACAGGCAGGAGATAAATTATTGGTGTGGCGTGGATTGGGCGGACGGAGACTGTTGGTTGATACGCTGCAAGCGCGCGGCGTGCATATTGATAGCATTGCTTGGTATGAACGCATTATGCCAGAGGCAGCAAGTGTACAATATCAGCACTGGCAACAGCACTTTAATACCGCATCACGCTCACAAGATAAGTCACGCCAATCACAATCACCAGCACCAACAAAAACCCAATCAGCATTGCAAGCCGAAAAACCTATCGTCATTGTTAGTAGTGGCACGGCATTTGAGCATTGGCTACATATGGTTGCCCAATCGCAGGTCAGCGCATCTGATACTCTTGGTCATCAAGTAACGCCATTAACGCTCAATGATTTTTGTTATGTGGTATTAGGGACGCGCCTAGCGAATATGGTTGCGGCACGCCAGCTTGACTATTGGCAAGTAGAAGATTTGGCACCGACAACGATTTTAGCAGCGATATCGAGCTAATAGCTTTAAAATATGACTTAGCTTATACCTACTTAAAGCTTATTCATTTCTATCACTAACGGTACACCTTTATGCCAACTGATTTTAAACCCTCATCTAAAACGCCTACAGCTGGTCAACAGCGACGCCAGGCGAGTGTATTATTATTACGATTACAGTGGTTATTTATTTTGCTACTAATAGTTGGGTTTGTTTGGTTATACGTCAGTCAGCAGCGCTTTCAAAACCAGATGTTAGAGCGCTTGCAAAGCAATGAACAAGTAGTGAACCGTTTAAATGATATGGACGATCGAATTTTTGCCCTTAATCAAGAAGCGACGCCCAAAACAGAGCAAGTGTCCACGCTAACAGAAGACAATCAAACGCAAAATCAGCTGAATTTATTACGCTTGCAACTTGAAGCGGCGGATAGCTTAGTGGCGGATAATAAGGATCAAGCCGCGCTAGGATTATTACGTGGCTTACAATGGCAGTTGTCGCAAAGTAACAATGAGATTGCGCCAGCTTTAAGACAAGTGATCCAACAAAGCTTAAGCAAAGATATTGCACGTCTACAAACACAAAGCGCCCAGCCTAGCCCTTGGCAACTACAAAATATTGCTATCCAAAATATTCAAATATTTTTATCCAGCCTTGAGCGTTCAAAGAATAATGCAGCGATTACTCGTCAGCAACTGACTGTTCATGAAGTCATTATGACGCTGAATTTAGCCATGCAAGCGGGCAATATGCGTGAGCAAAAACAACTTGCCGGCTATTTGCGCCAAGCTCGCAAACAGCTGCAACCGCTTGTAACGACGCCATCAGTAACGCCTAATCAATCTAAAAATACCGCCTCTGCATCAACCGACCAAACGAGCACAGTAACGATGGGAGCACCCAACACGATTGCTGAGGTTATCGCGTGGCTTGATAAATTGATTGCCAGTCCGCCAACAGTGACACCGCTAATGACCACGCAGATTTTAGAGCAGTCTAAAGGCTAAGTTTTTTTATAAAAAATAAAAGGTTTGTCCTAAATAAGTAAAAAAATCTAGGGTAGCTCTTAAACAAAAGGTAGATGGTAAACCATGAATGATACTAAGAAGATACCAAGCCCTTTTATCGGCATACAAGACAGTAGCGCTGCTATACCAGATGCATTGGCGCAGTATCCGGTAATTCATCAACAGCCTATTCATTGGGGTGAAATGGATGCCTTTAGCCATTTAAATAATGTAGTGTATTATCGCTATGCGGAGTCTGCGCGTATCGCGTATTTGCAAGCGCTCGGGATGTTCGATGGCGATATGGTGACTGTACTTGCTGCCTCAAGTTGCCAATATTTGCGTCCAGTGACTTATCCAGATACTTTATTATTGGGCGTTCGTTGTCAGCGCTTGGGCACGACCAGTATTGTCATGGAATATAGCTACTATAGCAGTGCGCAGCAAGCTATCGTTGCCACCGCCGATGCGGTTGTGGTTCGATTAGATAGTCAGGGCGAGAACAAAGTACCATGGACAATTGAGGAGCGCGCACGCCTGAAAACGTTAGAAAATACAGTTGGACATGCGCCTGATATGTAATACGTTAGTATTTATAATGATAAAAATTTAGCAAAAAAAAGGCACGTTAACTATAATTAACGTGCCTCTTTATCATTGCTTTTTTATTTATTAACCAGCTGTTTACTAATTCCTTATAAACCAACTTGAAAAAATAAAGTAGTTAAGCATTATTTTTGCTTAGGTGCAGGCACAAACTCTAAGACGTTCAACTCAAACCCTGATAACGCATAAAATTTCATTGGCGAGGACAATAAGCGCATATCACGCACCCCTAAATGACGCAAAATCTGCGCACCAACGCCAATGCTGCGGTATGGCTGTTGAATAAGGGTAGAGACGGCTTCATTCGCCGCGGCTTTATCGAGCGCATCACCTAAATCAGTAGGCTCGTGATTGCCAATCCAAACCAATACGCCACGTTCACTAGCATTGATTTCCTCTAATGCCGACTGTACGCTCCAGCCACTACGACCTGTGGTGTCATTTTTGGCAGCAAATAAGTCACGCAAGGGATGAAAACCATGTACACGTACAGTGCTGACACCTGCACTGACATCACCTTTTACCAATGCCAAATGCGTCTCTGTAGCGCCAAACTCACGAAAGCGGTGCAAGGTAAAAGTGCCATATTCGGTTTCAAATGGACGAACTTCGACTTCTTCTACCGTTTGTTCATTGGCAATGCGATAATTAATCAAATCGGCAATCGTACCAATTTTAAGATCATGCTCTTTGGCAAATATCTCAAGGTCATCGCGGCGTGCCATAGTGCCATCAGCATTGATAATCTCAACAATCACGGCTGCTGGCTCAAGTCCGGCAAGACGCGCCAAATCACAGCCCGCTTCAGTATGCCCAGCGCGGTGTAACACGCCACCATTTTGAGCCATAATTGGAAAAATATGACCCGGCTGCACAATATCGCAAGGCTTTGCAGCTGATGCCACAGCCGCTTGAATAGTACGCGCGCGATCGCCAGCTGAAATGCCTGTAGTTACGCCCTCAGCCGCTTCAATAGATACAGTAAAGTTGGTACTAAATTTTGCCTCATTGCGATCCGACATTAACGGCAATGCTAATTGCTGGCAGCGAGCTTGTGATAAGGTCAAACAAACCAAGCCGCGCGCATGAGTAATCATAAAGTTAATATCTTCAGGGCGCACATGGGTGGCTGCCATGATGATATCGCCTTCATTTTCGCGGTCTTCATCATCCATCAAGATGACCATTTTGCCGGCACGAATATCGTCAATAATGTCAGTAATACTGTCTAAGCTCATAAGAATCTCAATATTATTATGTAAAAATAAGGGTGAATATAAAACTCATGTGGCTATTGTAACAGCTGAGGCTCAGGCGCGCTGTAGTGCTTAGTAAAAGTCATTTATCATTAAAATAAAAGCACTAAAATGATAGCGTTAAGAGAGTGACTACTCATTCATTACTTGCCGCTTGTGCTCTGAGCCATTCCATAAATTGCTTGCTATGTTGCTCACGCTGATTGTCTGCAAATTTATAAAACTGCGTACCCACGAGATTATCAGGTAAATAAGATTGCGGATAATAGTGATTGGGATAATTATGCGGATACTGATAACCATCGCCATAACCTTCTTGACGCATCAATTTAGTGACGCCATTACGCAAATGTAGCGGCACAGGCGAGGCATCTTTTTCTGCTAATTTCATCGCCGCATTAATAGCATTATAAGTACTGTTACTTTTGGCGCTGGTCGCTAGATACACCACTACTTGCCCTAAAATAATGCGCGCTTCTGGCATGCCTATCGACTGCACACTGCGCAGGGCAGCATCAGCGAGTAATAAGGCGTTGGGATTGGCGTTGCCGATATCTTCACTGGCTAAAATCACCAATCGCCGAGCGATAAAATCAGCAGGCTCACCGCCAACTAACATCCGCGCCATCCAATATAATGCCGCATCTGGGTCTGAACCACGTACCGACTTTATCAGTGCAGAGACAATATCATAATGCTGCTCGCCATCCTTGTCATAGCGTACCAATGCCGTTTGTGCGACTCGACTGACCAGCTCATTATCGATAATAAGGGGTGTCAGTTTTGGGTCAGCGGTTTGAATCGCCAGCTCCAGTATATTGAGTGCCTTACGCGCATCGCCATGCGCCAATTCGCTGATAAATTGTTCAGCTTGTAGGTCGATAGATAGCGATTTTAATTTAATATCCTCATTCATTGCACGTTGCAACACAGCATTAATCTGCTCTGCGCTCAACGGCTGCAAGCGATACACTTGGCAACGCGACAGCAGCGCATTATTGACGCTAAAAGAGGGATTTTCTGTGGTTGCCCCAATTAGGGTAATGTCTCCAGACTCTACCGCTCCCAGTAGCGCATCTTGCTGCGCCTTATTAAAACGATGAATTTCATCAATAAAAACTACCGGCGCTGCAAAATTTAATGAGTCTTTACTATCCAATACTTCGCGGAGCTGCTTGACTCCCGTATTCAATGCCGATAATGCGTGAAAGGGGCGACCTACCGCATCGGCAAGCAGCATAGCAATGGTCGTTTTACCAATGCCTGCGTCACCATGCAAAATAATGGAGGGCAAATGCTGTTGCTCAATCAAACGCCGCAACGGTGCCCCCTGTGCCAATAAATGCGTTTGACCAATAATCTTATCAAGGGAGGTTGGGCGCATTCGCTGCGCAAGCGGCGTATCGCTATGGAAGGAGGATGACATGAGACTCTCATAACTTAAAATAAAGGATTAAAAAGTGATTTAAAAAATAATTAATAAAGCTATTGTTGCTAGTAGATATAACAGGCTAACGCAAAACCATGTTAAAAAAAGTCACCTGACTGTACAGCTTATGTCCGCAGCGCTTTTATTTTAGCGTTATCAGCCCTATTTAAGCTGTATTGGTAATACCTAAATCAAACTGAGGTTCGTTATAAAAATAAATTATAAACGCACCTTAAGTCATTACTATGGAGTCAATGACCGCTTATGCCAAGGCAAATTATAAAACCGTCTACTGAGAAATCTGACCAGTCAAAACAGCGTGCTTTTTTTAAATGCCATTCACAAAGAATCCGTAAGCTTAATGTCGCTGAGATTACTTTTGCTCGTACCATTTTTGGTAACCATATCAATTTAGATAATGTCCATCTAAAAACAGCATGGTGGGTGCTTAGGAATTACGCAGTAAGTCCTAATGGTAATATTTATTTCCATCGCGACAATTGGATCACTGATTTTACTCAGGCATCTATCAGTAAGCAGGGGTGGCTGATTCATGAGCTGACGCACGTTTGGCAGCTGCAACAAGGGCTAAAAGTGGTACGCGGTGCGCTCATGAATCGACGCTATCAGTATGAATTAGTGATCGGAAAACCGTTTTTTGATTATGGCATTGAGCAGCAAGCGCGTATGGTACAGGATTATTTTATACGTCAGCAGCGTGGGCAAGACTGCCAGATGTTTATAGCCTGTATTCCATTTTTGCAGAGCAAGTCGGCTGTTAACGTGTGAGGTATCATGTCATGACTACCCTTCATCGTTAGCCCGATTTTCTATCTATCCTCAGATTGCTTTTTAGTTTAATTCTCATTATTTCTGCTCTTATTTTTATCTGCGTAATTGATATAGGAACTGTGATGTCATGTTTAAGTTTTTAACACCAACGCCTTATACTAGCTCGGCTGCTGCACTAACGGCACGCAAATCTGCACCTTGTGGACGGCAGAAATCAACGGTTGTTACTGGTATGCTCACAGCAATCCTATTACTCAGTGCCTGCCAGCAGCAAGCAGAGACAGATATTATGGATAAGGGCGGTCAGACTGTTGAACAACAATATGCCAACGCTAATAAATCTGCGGTGCAAAGTGATGAGGCTGCCACGCGTATTGCTGAGTTCCAGCCATTATATGTCACCCAAATGCAAGGGTTACAGCGGCGCTTGCAAGCAGAGTATGAGTCGCTACAAGCAGCAGACACTTCAGATAGCGAGTCGGTTTCTGGAAACAATGCCCAATCTACAAACGACAGTAGCCAAGCGACTGCGACGAACCAAGCAAAACCTAAAGACGAAACTGTTGCCACCTCGCTAGATATCAACACCAGTACTGAAGTTGGCGAGCGCGATTTAAAAGTGTTAAAAAGCTTGAGTCTTGAGGTGTATGAGCCTCAATTACTTCCAGAAGATGAGTTGATTAAGCGCTATCAACAAGCTATGGAAGCTCTGTATCAGCCCACCGCAACCGCATTAAGTGCGCAAGATATCGACACACTGCTTAATATCGTTACCTTAACGCCGCAGCTGTTTGAACATCCTGAAATCGCAGCGCGGCTCACTTTAAAAAGTCCAGCGCTCGGTCGTTTGATTGTCCAATATCAAGTATGGCAACAAATAGAGGTGCAACAAGCCCTCGATATGCAGCAACTGAAGCAAACGCAGCAGCAAGAGTTTGAGACGCTCATGACCAAGTTTGATGACACTATTAAAGGTTATGATGAGCAAATTGCCAAATACGAGCAAACGCTAAAAGAATTTAAATAATGCCGGTTGCTTAGCGGTTTTAATTTAGACTTCTAACTAAGGGCAGACACAAATTTTAGCAATAAAAAATCCTGCACGCGGCAGGATTTTTTTAATAATTTTAATTAAATGGCACTTAAGCGTAGATTATTTACGCTCTTCAACTTTAACAAAATCACGACGCGTTTCACCGGTATATAACTGGCGTGGGCGACCGATTTTGAATGGCTCGCTGTGCATCTCAAGCCAATGGCTGATCCAGCCAGAAGTACGGGCTAGCGAGAAAATCACGGTAAACATTGACGTTGGGATACCGATGGCTTTTAAGATAATGCCAGAGTAAAAATCAACGTTTGGATACAGGTTACGCTCGATGAAGAACGGGTCTTCTAAAGCGATTTTTTCCAGCTCCATTGCAAGCTCAAGCTTAGGATCGTTGATACCAAGTGCTTGTAATACTTCATCACACGTCTCTTTGAGCACTTGTGCGCGTGGATCAAAGTTTTTATAAACACGGTGACCAAAGCCCATAAGTTTTACTTCACGGCTCTTCACTTTTTCCATAAATGCAGGCACGTTTTCAACCGTACCGATTTCATCTAACATCTCAAGAACAGCTTCGTTCGCGCCACCATGTGATGGACCCCATAGCGCAGCAATACCCGCTGCGATACAAGCGTAAGGGTTTGCGCCCGTAGAACCAGCCAAACGTACTGTAGACGTTGAGGCATTTTGTTCATGATCCGCATGCAACGTGAAGATTTTGTCTAGCGCTTTAGCGATGATTGGGTTCACTTGAAAATTAACATCAGCAGGCGTAGCAAACATCATATACACGAAGTTTTCCGCATAAGTGAAGTCATTACGTGGGTACATGAACGGTTCACCCTGTGAGTATTTATAACTCATCGCGGCAAGTGTTGGCATTTTAGCAATGAGGCGAATCGCAGTGATTTCGCGATGGCGCTCATCGTTGACGTCAAAGCCTTCATGGTAGAACGCTGATAGAGCACCAACTACACCAACCATAATTGCCATCGGATGCGCGTCACGGCGGAAGCCTTCAAAGAATTTACGCAATTGATCGTGTACTGCAGTATGGCTATGGATTTTTTTATAAAACTCTATTTTCTGCTCAGCGTTTGGCAGTTCGCCATTAATCAATGCGTAAGCTACTTCTAAATATTCAGCGTTATTTGCCAACTGATCAATAGGGTAGCCACGATATAATAGCTCGCCTTTACCACCATCGATAAAAGTAATTTTTGACTCAACAGGAGCCGTTACCATAAAACCTGGATCATAAGTCCAGTAGCCCGCTTTTTGAAAAGCAGCGACATCGATAACTGACGGTCCTAAAGTACCTTCAGTAATAGGAAGTTGGTAATCCTTACCATCTACTGTTAGCGTGGCATTATTCTCAGCTACATTCTCAGCCATAATTTCCTCTCCATTGGTTTTTAGAGTAAAGATGCTATCGACGTATAATGTCGAGTACGACCAGTCAAAAGCGATCATCGCCTACTGTCTGATCTAACAATCTAGTTATATTAACAGTAAAGCTGCAACATTTGAAAAGAGTTTTAGTACGCCAGCGCCCAATTTACATGCTTTTGAGACGGTTACTGCCTGTAATTTTTGTATCAAAATATGTCTGCTTGGTAATTTTGCACGGTTCTTAAGCGTTTTGCGCCATAATCAATCAGATGTTATAGTGATAATAAACGTATCTTTTTAATAACATATTAACAACAATTTCTATAAGAATTTTGGTAGTGATAGACAGCGTATGGATGAGCGTAGACCTATTTTATTCGTTTAAGCCATGAAAGTAGTAAATCGTTTATGAAAATTATGAACAGACTGATGATCTTCTTAAACAGTAGAGCACGTCACAATTATTTATGGGATAAATTTGTATTTAATGGTCCGCCCTTTTATAATTAACATGATTTAAAACAAATCGTTTTATACAAAGCTAATATGATGGTATATCAAATCTTCTCATAACTTATCGTTTAGTTTAGCCGATTTCTTAAACGCTTTTTAAAACAGTATTTTTATATTAAGATTTTGAGATTAGAAATTTGTCAATACAGTCTTAATTTTTTTATATAAGGCTTTTTTGTATAGAGCTATGTTGTAGCAATTAGTTTTGATGGTAAATGGCGTGCAAATTGATAATGATGACAGGTATCAACGACAATGAAGTGAAGTAGTATCCATTAGCTAATAAATAGGATATATCGACGTTTACAAAACAGAGGTTTTTATGTTTTGTTACGATTGACTAAACATTTTACTGACTCAGCAAACTTTTGTGTCTTGAATGTTTCTATTATATGTTCTATTTTAAAAGTAGTCGTCATGTAGTTTTCCTTAATAAAAGATGGCTAAGAAAAGTTATTTTTTTTATGTTAAGGCGCTTGGGAATGATGATATGCTCATATTAAGTGGGTGGATGTGCTTTATATATGTTTTGTTCCTGTTATATGGTATATGAGCGGCATTTCCCTATGTTATATGTCACTATCATGATTTATTTACACGCTATTAACTTTACATTAACAAGGTCAGCTAGCTAGCTATCCCTTAACTTATTCGTCTCGTGCAGTGCTACATACTTTTAGGGTGCATATAGCCCGCTGGTGTCTCTAGTTACTGCAAAAGTATAACCGCAAAAGGATGCCCGCTGTGAAAAGCAACCGACCCATAAATCTGCCACTGAGCCAAGTGATTAGCGTTAATCGATCACCCATTGCGATTGCTTCAATTCTGCATCGAATCTCCGGCATTATCTTATTCTTACTTATTCCAGTTATGTTATGGATACTGCAAAACTCTTTGGCGTCGCCTGAGAGCTTTGAGACGGTGTTCGATAACGTGCTCGTACGCTTTTTGGCGTGGATATTTGTCGCGGCCATTGCTTATCACTTTGTGATGGGTATGAAGCATTTATTTGCTGATATGGGCACGAACGAAGAATTTAAGTCTGCAAGTACGGCGTCTATCGTCAGCTTCGTGATTGCCGCCATTCTAATTGCCGCGTCATTTGTATGGGTGATGTTCTAATGAATAAACATGATTCAAGTATTAAAAGCGCCACTGGTCTGACAAGTTCAGGTAGCCGCGATTGGATTGTTCAGCGTATCAGTGCCGTTGTTTTAGCAGTTTATAGTGTGGTGCTGCTGGGATTCTTTCTAACCCACGGTGATGTGGACTTTTATGAATGGTCAGGGTTTATGACCAGTCTGCCCATGCGCCTATTTAGCTTGATTGCGGTACTTGCGCTTGCAGGGCACGCTTGGGTTGGGATGTGGACAGTATTTACGGATTACATCACGACGGGTAAGTTGGGTCCTAGTGCCTCAGGTCTACGTTTGGTATTACAGTCTTTAATGATTATCGCTATTTTAGTTTTCTTATTTTGGGGCATCATGATTTTTTGGGGTAGTGGCTTCGGTGTCGTTGCCGTTTAACTTTTAAATCTTATTGACTCATTGAATAAAACAACTAAATGTATGTACGGTAGCGTCAGCTTTAATGCGACCGTCTTTCTTTAGAAGGAATGGGTCAATAGCCATATTAAAGTCATCAAGTCGGATTAAGTGGACAATGCCCGTATTAATGGCACACTTTATGACGATGATTATGCACATTGATATGCACATTTTAGTAAGTGGTTAAAGGGGTTCACACCGCCTTTGTCTTTACTTCACAAGCATTAACAGGCATTAGGAAAACTACAATGGCAACAAGACAAGACAATACAATCAGTAATATCAAAACCCTTAACTATGATGCGGTCATCGTTGGTGGTGGCGGCTCAGGGATGCGGGCATCATTGCACTTAGCTCAATCAGGCATGAAGGTCGCAGTACTAACCAAGGTGTTTCCAACACGTTCACATACTGTGGCGGCGCAAGGTGGTATTGGTGCCAGTCTCGGTAATATGAGCAATGATAACTGGCACTTTCACTTTTATGACACCGTTAAAGGGTCAGATTGGTTAGGTGACCAAGATGCTATTGAGTTCATGTGCCGTGAAGCGCCAAAAGTGGTATATGAGCTTGAACACATGGGCATGCCGTTTGACCGCAACGAAGATGGCACAATTTATCAGCGTCCGTTTGGGGGTCATACCTCAAACTATGGCGAAAAAGCGGTTCAACGTGCCTGTGCTGCGGCTGACCGTACAGGTCATGCGCTACTACATACGTTATATCAAAAAAACCTTGAGCAAGGAACTGAGTTCTTTATCGAGTGGATTGCGCTTGATTTAATTAAAGACGAAGAGGGTAACATCAATGGCGTGATTGCGCTGGAGCAAGAAACTGGCACAGTGGCAGTATTCCAATCCCCGGTTACAGTACTGGCAACGGGCGGCGCAGGTCGCATCTTTGCTGCATCAACCAATGCTTATATCAATACGGGTGATGGTATTGGCATGGCAGTTCGTGCAGGTATTCCATTACAAGATATGGAGTTTTGGCAATTCCACCCAACCGGCGTTCACGGCGCTGGCGTGCTATTGACCGAAGGTTGCCGCGGTGAAGGCGCAATCTTACGCAATAAAGATGGCGAAGCCTTTATGGAGCGTTATGCGCCAACCGTAAAAGACTTAGCCCCGCGTGATTTGGTTTCTCGTTCTATGGATCAAGAAATCAAAGAAGGTCGTGGCTGTGGTCCGAATGCTGACCATATCGTGATGGATATGACACATTTGGGTGTTGAAACCATCATGAAGCGCTTGCCATCGGTATTTGAGATTGGTAAAAACTTCGCAAACGTTGATATCACCAAAGAGCCAATCCCTGTTATCCCAACCATTCACTATATGATGGGCGGTATACCGACTACCATTCATGGTCAAGTTATCACCCCTGACCTAGAAGCTGGTGCAGATGAAGACGGCTTATATCAAAAAGGCAATGTGGTTAAAGGTCTTTACGCGATTGGTGAATGCGCTTGCGTCAGTGTCCACGGTGCCAACCGTTTGGGTACCAACTCATTACTCGACTTAGTCGTCTTTGGTCGTGCAGCTGGTAAACATATCGTCGATGAATTCCATCAAACAGATCACAACTACAAGCCATTAGATACCCATGTTCTTGACTATACTGTTAAGCGTTTAGACAAGTTGCAGCAGTCAACTTCAGGATACAATGCACAAGAAGTAGCAGATGAAATTCGTGCCATCATGCAAACACATGCCAGCGTATTCCGTACCCAAGCCATGATGGATGAAGGCGTCAGACAAATTCTAGCGCTAGAAGACAAGATTGATCAGATTCATCTTGCTGATAAATCACAAGTATTCAATACCGCGCGTATTGAAGCTTTTGAAGTGGCAAATTTATATGAAGTAGCGAAAGCGACTATGGTATCAGCAGCACATCGTCATGAAAGTCGTGGCGCGCATAGTGTAGCGGACTATGACCGTCCTGAAGATGATGACTACGCACCAAACGGTCGTAACGACCACGACTGGATGAAGCATACCTTATGGTATGCTGAAGGTAACAAAATCATCTATAAGCCAGTGCGCAAAATCCCACTGACTGTAGATTATGTTGAACCAAAAGTCCGTGTCTACTAATTAGCCCAATTATTAGCAAAATAAGCAATCGTGTCCGTTATAGGCACGAATAGCTTAAACGTTTTATCCCTTATTAATTTATTAAAAAGTTGACCGCCAGCGACAATGTTATATCAGTACTAGAGCATGTGTTCTAGTGCTGACATAAGACCTCTTTTGTCCGCCAGCCATCATCTTAAGTGTGGAGTTTAGCTTATGAGCCGTGGTACTCGCACCATCGAAATCTACCGCTACGATCCGGATCAGGACGCAGCGCCACGTATGCAAACCTATACGATTGAGCTACTTGACTCCGATCGTATGTTGCTTGACGTACTTTTACGTTTAAAATCTCAAGATGAAACCCTAACTTTCCGACGCTCATGCCGTGAAGGTATTTGCGGCTCGGATGGGATGAACATCAATGGTAAAAATGGTTTGGCGTGTTTGATTAACATGAACACCTTGCCAGAAAAAGTAATCGTTCGTCCTCTACCAGGTTTACCAGTCGTTCGTGATTTGGTCGTCGACATGAACCAATTTTATGAACAGTATGAAAAAGTTCACCCGTTCTTAATTAACGATCAGCCAGCGCCACCTACTGAGCGCTTGCAATCTCCTGAACAACGGGAAAAAATGGATGGTTTGTATGAGTGTATTCTATGTGCTTGCTGT
This sequence comes from Psychrobacter sp. GP33, assembly GCF_014119005.1. Classification (GTDB taxonomy): domain Bacteria; phylum Pseudomonadota; class Gammaproteobacteria; order Pseudomonadales; family Moraxellaceae; genus Psychrobacter. Next base: position 201,396 of record NZ_JACGYX010000002.1, read on the forward strand.
TCAACGAGCTGCCCATCGTTCTGGTGGAATCCAGATAAATTCTTAGGTCCAGCAGCATTATTAAACGCCAATCGCTTTGTTGTCGATAGCCGTGATACTGATACGCGCGCCCGTTTAGCGCGTCTGGACGACCCGTTTAGTTTATTCCGTTGCCGCGGTATCATGAATTGTGTGATGGTGTGTCCAAAAGGCTTGAATCCAACCAAAGCCATTGGTCATCTGCGTAATTTACTACTAGATCAAGCGGGCTAATATAGCTGCTGACTGCCTAATTGCTATAAAAAAACACCGCCCATATATGAGCGGTGTTTTTTTATGCTTATCGTAATATAATAAGCTGCCAATTGTTAACTGTCTTTCATACAGAGCTGCTCAGGTCACAGAGACATCTCTCGATGTAATGCTAAGGCAATATCACGTTGATACCATGTAAAAAATTACCCTAAATTTACCATCTATCCGTATAGTGGCATTGTTTATCAATAATTACTTAGTAATCTTTATTGGCTTGCTAAAGATGCCATTAAGAGTATTAAAACAGAGTTTCTCATAAGGATTTTTACTAAAAGATTTGTTTAAGCTGGTACGCTAGGCAAGATTTTGCTAAAAAAATAGCAATATCTTAAAACTTGGGATAAAAATATGCTTATAAAGGTGTTATTATAGCAACGTTAAAATTTATCTATGGTTAGCAATAACCAAATTTTACCTCGATTAAACGACATCTGGATAACACAGCTATAAGCAGCCTGATGATAATGGGTATTTATTACATAAATACCTAGTATTGAACAAACAAACTATGGCTTGTGGTTTATACGTGTTACCCTAGATAGCAATGTATGTTTGGCAAAAAACAGCGTTTATCAGTCAAGGAAAGACTTTTGCAGCAGGAAATAGCTGAGTAATTAGCTAGCTGAATGATATATCTATTAATACAGCCTTTTAAAGGTTGAGGTTATTGCCTTACAAGGTACGTTAATCATAAATAGACTATGGCTGATGTCAGTATATATGAGTTAATTTTGTGGAACGAGGCAAGAAACAAGACCGAACGTTCACAAATAATTAACACTGTCAGTAGTGATGGTGCCACCTAGTCTATATTCATTCGATGTATCTATGGTAGCAACTTGCAGAACTTTGTAAGCTCAAGCATTATCAACGTTGAGTTTATAGAACACTGGCAGTCAGTAATAACCTCTCAGCAATCGCATTCCTTGCAAATAGTATCCTATGGTATACGCCACTGTATAGCGCCCTGCATATAACGGATTACACAACAATAAGCACGATTCCATTCATTTATCTATCAAATAGACGATTATTATGAATAGTATAACTAAACAAGCAGTTAATGTAGATCATACAGAACTCGCTGCCGACAATGCCCATTATATCGAATCCCTCTACGAGCAGTTTTTAAGCGACCCTGATAGCGTCGATGCGGATTGGCAGGATTATTTTAAACAATACCAATCGCCAAATGACGCGCCGCATAATGCCATTCAAGACCAGTTCTTACTGCTTGCGCGCAATCAAACTGCGAATAAGGTACCAACTGGCACTACTAGCACGTCTGGTAGTACGGCAAACTGTGCTGACCCTAAACAGATGGGCGTTCAACAGCTTATTTCTGCTTATCGTCGCCGTGGTCATCGCCGCGCTCAGCTTGATCCGTTACAGCTACATCCGCGCGCTGCGGTTGAAGATTTAACGTTAGCGTATCATGGCTTATCAGACGCTGATCTTGATACCGTATATTCTACGGGCGATTTGAGCATCGGTAAGTCTGAAGCACCATTACGCGAAATTATTGAAATCATGGAGCGTGTTTATTGCCGTCATATCGGTATTGAATATATGCACGTGACCACCAGCACTGAAAAGCGTTGGATGGAAAAATATTTAGAAACCAATCACGGTCATATCGAATTCGATAAAGACAAGCGTTTGTCTATTCTTGAGCGTTTGACGGCAGCTGAAGGGCTTGAAAAGTATCTAGCTCGTAAATATACCGGTGTGAAGCGTTTTGGCTTGGAAGGCGGCGAAAGCTTTATTCCTGCTATCAATGAAATCATCCAACGTGCTGGCGGTTATGGCACCAAGGAAGTAGTCATTGGTATGGCACACCGTGGACGCTTAAACTTATTGGTTAACGTTCTAGGCAAGAACCCAGCTGATTTGTTTGATGAGTTTGATGGTAAAGTACAGCCAGAAAAAGGCTCAGGCGACGTTAAATATCATAACGGTTTTTCTTCTAACGTTATGACTCCAGGCGGCGAGACGCATTTAGCCCTTGGTTTTAATCCATCGCATCTTGAGATCGTTTCTCCTGTGATTCAAGGTTCAGTTCGCGCGCGCCAAGTACGTCGTAACGATACTACTGGTAATCTGGTTTTACCTATTGTTATCCATGGTGATGCTGCTTTTGCCGGTCAAGGCGTGGTGCAAGAGACTTTCCAGATGTCACAAACTCGTGCTTATACCACTGGTGGCACTGTACGTATCGTTATTAATAACCAAGTTGGTTTTACCACCAGCCGTCAAGAAGATGCGCGCTCTACTGAATATTGTACCGATGTGGCAAAAATGGTTCATGCGCCAATTCTGCACGTTAACGGTGATGATCCTGAGTCCGTTATATTTGCGGCTCAGCTTGCGCTTGATTACCGCCATGAATTTGGTAAAGACATCATTATTGACTTGTTTTGCTATCGACGTAACGGTCATAACGAAGCGGACGAGCCGTCTGCAACTCAGCCACTCATGTATGCAGTCATCAAAAAATTACCAACGACCCGCACTATTTATGCCCAAAAGCTAATTGCTGAAGGCGTGCTGACTGCTGAAGAAGAAACCAAATACGAAGATGAGTATCGTGAATCATTAGATCGTGGCGAATATGTAGCGAACTCTCTGGTTCTTGAGCCTTCTTCAGACTTATTTGTAGATTGGTCGCCATACTTAAATCATGATTTGCAAGACGACTGGGATACCAGTGTCGATATTGAAAAACTAAAAGCCTATGGTCGCCGTATGGCTGAGATGCCAGAAGGCTACAAGTTACAGCGTCAGGTACAAAAAGTCGTTGAACAGCGTCTAGCTATGCAAACAGGCGAAGAGCCATTAAACTGGGGTGCGGCTGAAACGTTAGCGTATGCCACTTTAGTTGATAACGATGACCTGATGGTTCGTATCACCGGTGAAGACGTTGGTCGTGGTACTTTCTCGCATCGTCATAGCGAGCTGTTCAATATGGAAGATGGAAGCATGTATGTGCCGCTTGCCCATATTAGCGAAGACCAAGCCCGCTTTGCCACTTATAACTCATTGTTATCAGAAGAAGCGGTATTAGCCTTTGAATACGGTTATGCAACCACTGTTCCTAATGCGTTAATCATTTGGGAAGCGCAGTTTGGTGACTTTGTTAACGGTGCTCAAGTAGTTATCGACCAGTTTATCGCTAGTGGCGAGACCAAATGGCAGCGCGTTTGCGGCTTGACCATGTTGTTACCACACGGCTTTGAAGGTCAAGGTCCTGAGCATTCATCTGCTCGCCTTGAGCGCTTCTTACAGTTGTGTGCTGAAGACAATATGCAAGTTATCACGCCAACGACTCCAGCCCAGATATATCATGCGTTACGTCGCCAAGGCGTTCGCCCGATTCGTAAGCCTTTGATTGTTATGTCGCCAAAGAGCTTGCTGCGTCATAAGCTGGCAACGTCTCAACTAGAAGAATTGGCAACTGGCAAGTTTGAAACAGTCTTATCAGATGTCGATAATGTCAATCCAGAACAAATCACACGTCTCGTCTTGTGTGGTGGTAAGGTTTATTATGACTTGCTTGAACAGCGCCGCGCTTTAGGTCTTGACCATGTCGCGATCGCTCGTATCGAGCAGTTGTATCCACTACCAGAAGAGCGCTTAGTAGCTGAAATTGAAAAATACAGCAACTTAGCTGAGATTGTATGGACACAAGAAGAGCCGCTCAATCAAGGTGCTTGGTATTACTTAGCGCCTGAGATGTACCGTATCGTTGTGCCACATCCAACTAAAGCTCGTATTCTTGATCCGGTTGCGCGTCCTGCTAGTGCAGCACCAGCTACAGGTTCTGCTAAAATACATTTACAGCAGCAGCAAGCATTGGTTGCTGGTGGTCTTGGCATTAGCGTCGATGAGTTGGCTAAATAACTTATTCCAGCTATGACAATTTCAGCAAGAATTTTAAAGCGTTAAATAACATTTTATCAATCAGGCGATGGCAGCCAGTATCTATTAGACTATTTATCCATAGTTTTTACCTATAGCATTACTATGGATGATAGATACGGGTTGTTCATCACGACTTCATAATAAATAGTAATATCTACATCTAAGGAGTATATCGATGGCTGAGATTAAAGCCCCCGTTTTTCCAGAATCGGTTGCCGACGGTACAATCGTTGAATGGCATGTCACTGAAGGTCAACAGGTTAATCGTGATGATCTATTAGCTGAAATTGAAACTGACAAAGTAGTATTAGAGGTGGTTGCACCAGATAATGGTGTTGTAACTCGAATTGTTAAGCATGTTGACGATACTGTATTGTCAGATGAGCTGATTGCAGAATTCGAAGCCGGCGCAAGCGCTAGTGCCGCACCTGCAGCTGAGTCTGCTCCAGTTCAAGAAAAACAAGCAACTGATGGCGGCGCACCTGTACAAGCAAACGCTAGTACTGGCGGTGTGGAAGCAGATCATAAAGATCAAAGCCCAGCAGTGCGCAAAGCAGCTAAAGAATCTGGCGTTGATCCTAAAGATGTTGAAGGCAGTGGTCGTGGCGGCCGTGTTACCAAAACAGATATGGCAAGTCCAACGCTAAAATCAGACAGCTCTATCAAATCTGATAGTGGTCGTCCAGTTGCTGAGTCTGTCGGTGAGCGTACTGAAAAACGTGTACCAATGACGCGTCTTCGTAAGACAGTTGCGAATCGTCTGCTAGCCGCTTCTCAAGAAACGGCAATGTTAACTACTTTTAACGAAGTGAACATGAAGCCATTGATGGAGCTCCGTGCGCAATATAAAGACCGTTTCGAAAAACGTCATGGTGTACGTTTAGGCTTTATGTCTTTATTCGTACGTGCTGCTACTGAAGCATTAAAACGTTTCCCAGCGGTTAATGCCTCATTAGACGGCGATGATATCGTCTATCACGGTTTCTACGATATCGGTGTTGCGGTATCTTCAGATCGTGGTCTTGTAGTACCAGTATTACGTGATACCGATCGCATGAGCATGGCTGATGTCGAAGGCAAAATCCGTGAATTGGGCGGTTTGGCACAAAAAGGCAAACTTGGTCTAGAACACATGACTGGCGGTACGTTTACCATTTCAAATGGCGGCGTATTTGGTTCATTGATGTCAACGCCAATTTTGAACCCACCCCAAACGGCTATTCTAGGGATGCATGCTATTAACGATCGCCCAATGGCAGTTAATGGTAAAGTTGAAATTCTACCAATGATGTATCTTGCGCTATCTTATGACCACCGTATGATTGATGGTAAAGAAGCAGTACAGTTCTTAGTTACTATTAAAGAGTTGGTTGAAGATCCATCACTACTTTTATTAGACCTATAAGTTGATAAGCTTGTATTGGCAATGGCTGATACAAGCTTTTTAAACCCTGTAATACGGGTGTATCTTGTAGTCTCATAGGATAACTCTTAACATCTTGTATATTAAAATATGAGATATTAATAATTCTCTATCTCTTATTGCGTCAAAAATCATATTTTTATAATTCTAATCGTTATTTGTGACTATAAATAACTGATAAAACACCCATGTCTTCAAGCCCATTTGGCTATAAGGCGTGCACTATGTTTATCAAACAATAATAGTTTTATAGAGAATACTGGCTTTATTAAAGATATGCAGAATAAGTGACACGATAAACAAAACATGGAAGCGTATTACTATGAAAGATAATTATGATTTAGTCGTCATCGGCGGTGGTCCTGGTGGTTATGTAGCTGCTATTCGTGCAGCTCAACTAGGTATGAGCGTTGCTTGTATCGAAAAGCGTATTTATAAAGGCACGCCTGCACTTGGCGGTACTTGTTTAAACGTCGGTTGTATCCCATCAAAGGCCTTACTTGATAGTTCGCATCGTTATGAAGCAACTAAGCATGACCTTGATGAGCATGGTATCAGCACTGGTGAAGTTGCTATCGATATCGAAACCATGATTGGCCGCAAAGAAGCTATCGTTAAGCAATTAACCGGTGGTATTGAGGGTTTATTTAAAGGTAACGGTATCGACTGGCTACAAGGTTGGGGTACTTTAGTTGACGGTAAAGGTAGTGACAAAAAAGTTAAATTCACAGCTGAAGATGCTGCTGAGTCTACTATTACCGCAAAGAATGTTATCCTTGCCTCAGGTTCTATCCCTATCGATATTCCAGTTGCCAAAACTGATCATGACCGTATCGTTGACTCAACGGGTGCATTAGACTTCACTGAAGTACCTAAGCGTTTAGGCGTAATCGGTGCTGGTGTTATCGGTCTTGAGCTAGGCTCTGTATGGCGTCGTCTAGGTTCAGAAGTAGTAGTATACGAAGCGCTACCTAGTTTCTTAGCTGCTGCTGATAAAGACATCGCTAAAGAAGCTGCTAAGATGTTCAAAAAGCAAGGCCTTGATATCCGTGTTGATACCAAAGTTATCAAAGCAGAAATCGATGGTGATGAAGTTGTGGTCACTAGTGAGAACAAAGGCGAGTCAACAGAACAGCGTTTTGATAAGCTCATCGTTTGTGTTGGTCGTCGTGCTTACTCAGAAAAATTGCTAGGTGAAAACAGCGGCATTACCTTGACTGAACGTGGCCTAATCGACGTTAATGATCAATGTAAAACCAATCTTGATGGCGTTTATGCTATCGGCGATCTAGTACGTGGCCCTATGCTTGCGCACAAAGCATCAGAAGAAGGCATCATGGCCGTTGAGCGCATTCATGGCGAAAAAGCCCAAGTTAACTATGACACTATTATTAACGTCATTTATACGCATCCAGAAATCGCATGGGTAGGTATGACTGAGCAAGAAGCTACTGAGGCAGGTTTTGAAGTTAAAACTGGCTCATTTAGCCTAGCAGCTAATGGTCGTGCCTTGGCTCAAAGTGAAGGCGAAGGCTCTATCAAAGTCGTTGCTGATGTTAAAACGGATCGTCTACTAGGTATGCATGCTATCGCTGCTGGCGCTGGTGACATCGTCCATCAAGGTATGATTGCGATGGAATTTGTATCAAGCATCGAAGACTTACAGTTGATGACGTTTGCGCATCCAACCATCTCAGAAGCAGTACATGAAGCAGCTTTATCAGCTGATGGCCGTCCTATTCATGCCATCCAGCGCAAAAAACGTAAATAAATTACGATTTACCCTGACTTCTAATGTCTTACCTATTAGATTATAGGTATGGCATTGAAAGTCAAAAGTGCGCCAAACTGATGTGGACGCGCATTTATTTTCACTTTTATTAATTGTAAAAAATAAAGGATACAATCAATGAATTTACATGAGTATCAAGCAAAAGAGCTGCTAAAAAGCTACGGTTTGCCAATTCAAGAAGGCATCATTGCCTATAGTGGCGACGAAGCAGCAGCTGCTTTTGATAAAAACCCAACCGATATCGCTGTGATTAAAGCACAGGTACATGCTGGTGGTCGCGGTAAAGCGGGCGGCGTGAAATTGGTTAAGACGCGCGAAGAAGCCAAGCAAGTGACGGATGAGCTTATCGGCACGAACTTAGTAACGTATCAAACTGATGCCGCTGGTCAACCAGTGAACTTCGTATTGGTTGCAGAAGATATGTACCCAGTACAAACTGAGCTATATCTTGGTGCTGTTGTTGACCGCTCTTCACGTCGCGTGACGTTTATGGCATCAACTGAAGGCGGTGTTGATATTGAAGAAGTTGCTAACAATACGCCAGAGAAAATCTTTAAAACGAGCATTGATCCATTGGTTGGTTTATTGCCATTCCAAGCGCGTGAAGTGGCGTTTAAATTGGGTCTTGAAGGCAAGCAAATCAATCAATTCGTTAAATTGATGTCTGGTGCTTATCAAGCATTCATCGAAAACGACATTGATTTACTTGAAATCAACCCATTAGCGGTTCGCGAAAATGGCGAAATCGTTTGTGTTGACGGCAAGATTGGTATCGATTCAAATGCTCTATATCGTCTGCCTAAAATCGCAGCGTTACAAGACAAGTCACAAGAAAATGAGCGCGAGCTTAAAGCGGCTGAGTTTGACCTAAACTATGTTGCCCTTGAAGGTAATATCGGTTGTATGGTTAACGGTGCTGGTCTTGCAATGGCAACGATGGACATCATCAAATTGTACGGCGGCAAGCCTGCTAACTTCTTGGACGTTGGCGGCGGGGCAACTAAAGATCGCGTTGTTGAAGCTTTCAAGATTATCCTTGAAGACAGCAGCGTTGAAGGTGTTTTAATTAACATCTTCGGTGGTATCGTACGTTGTGACATGATTGCAGAAGCTATTATCGCTGCTATCAAAGAAGTTGACGTTAAAGTACCTGTTGTTGTCCGTTTAGAAGGTAACAACGCTGAGCTTGGCGCAAAAATTCTAGAAGAATCTGGTCTGAAATTAATCTCAGCTCAAGGTTTATCAGATGCTGCTCAAAAAATCGTTGACGCTGTTAAAGCCTAATCGCCCAAGCGTAACAGGCGTCTGCTGTCACTCTTAGTCGTTAACATTTAACGCAGGATAGGCAGATGCCTACAAGACAACCGCATACAAGGATAAAGTAATGAGTGTATTAATTGATAAAGATACCAAAGTATTGGTACAAGGTTTTACTGGTAAAAATGGTACGTTCCACTCAGAACAAGCCATCGAATATGGTACTAAAGTAGTAGGCGGTGTAACTCCTGGTAAAGGCGGTCAAACGCATTTAGGTTTGCCAGTATTCAACACCATGAAAGAAGCAATGGCAGCTACCCAAGCTGACGCTTCTGTTATTTATGTACCTGCACCTTTTGTACTAGATTCTATCGTTGAAGCGATTGACGCTGGTGTGAAGTTGATTGTTGTGATCACTGAAGGCGTACCAACGCTTGATATGCTAAAAGCCAAACGCTACCTTGAAGAAGCAGGCGATGTACGTCTGATTGGTCCTAACTGCCCAGGCGTCATCACTCCAGGTCAGTGCAAAATCGGTATCATGCCAGGTCATATCCATCAGCCAGGTAAAGTGGGCATCATCTCACGTTCTGGTACTTTGACCTATGAAGCCGTTGCTCAAACCACGAAACTTGGTTTTGGTCAATCAACATGTATCGGTATCGGTGGTGATCCGATCCCTGGTATGAACCAGATTGATGCGCTTAAATTGTTCCAAGAAGATCCACAAACTGAAGCAATTATCCTAATCGGCGAAATCGGCGGTACTGCTGAAGAAGAAGCAGCTGCTTATATCAAAGATCATGTAACTAAACCAGTCGTTGGTTATATTGCTGGCGTTACTGCACCTGAAGGCAAGCGTATGGGTCATGCCGGCGCTATTATCTCTGGCGGTCAAGGTACTGCTGAAGATAAATTTAAAGCGTTTGAAGCGGCAGGTATTGCTTACACGCGTGACCCATCAAAATTGGGTGAGAAACTAAAAGAAGTAACAGGCTGGTAAGTCGTTATAGAAATATAAACATAAGTTTATCATTGAGTGCATAAACTGACTTGATATACAGTAAAGACACCCCTACAATGGGGTGTCTTTTTTTGTTTGAAAATTGCTTTGGATGTCAATATGGAAAATAATAAAAATAAAATCTTAGTGACTGGTGGCGCAGGGTATATCGGTTCTCATACATGTATTGCTTTGCATGAAGCAGGCTACGAGATTGTTATCTATGACAATTTATCTAATAGTAGTAAGGAAGCTATTAACCGTGTCTCTAGTTTGATTGGTAAGCCCATCGAATTTATTGAAGGTGACATTCGTGATGCTGAGTCATTAAGAAAAGTTTTTACAGCGCATCAGTTTTTTGGGGTCATTCACTTTGCTGGTCTTAAAGCGGTTGGCGAATCAGTCGCTAAGCCCTTAATGTATTATAGTAATAATGTTAGTGGCACCATTACTTTGCTTGAGGTTATGGCAGAATATAAGGTAACCAATCTTGTTTTTTCTTCTTCAGCGACTGTTTATGGTGATCCTGAAACCCTACCTATTAATGAGAGCTCGAAGCGCTCCTGTACCAATCCTTATGGTCAAAGCAAACTGGTCGTCGAGCATATTTTAGAAGACTTAGCCACATCTAATAAACAATGGAATTTAATTAACTTACGCTACTTTAATCCAGTTGGTGCGCATACTTCAGGCCAAATTGGCGAAGATCCTAATGATATTCCTAATAATCTAATGCCTTATATTTCGCAAGTTGCTGTCGGCAAACTTACTAAACTGAATATTTTTGGCAATGATTATCCGACAGTAGATGGTACGGGCGTGCGTGATTACATTCATGTGACGGATTTGGCAAAAGGTCACGTGGATGCGCTACGCTATGCTGAACACCAAACAACCCCTGTAGGTTTTATGCCGATTAATTTAGGTACAGGCAAAGGTAGCTCAGTATTAGAGTTGGTCACTGCATTTGCAGAAGTTACAGGGCAAAAAATTCCTTATCAATTCACAGCGCGTCGTGCGGGTGATATTGCCAGTTGTTATGCCAGTGCTGACAAGGCAAAACAATTACTGGGCTGGGAAGCAACGCATACGATTACCGACATGTGCGCGGATACATGGCGCTGGCAAAGTATGAATCCATATGGCTATAAAGCATCCTAAACGTATTCTAATTTCATGACCTTATATTTAACTCATACTGGTTTATTATGGATACTTATTTTAGTATAGCGATAGAATTATGAAAAGAATTACCTATGCTGTTATTCCTGTTGCTGGTTTTGGTACGCGGATGCTGCCATTATCTAAGTCCGTACCTAAAGAGTTATTACCGTTAGGTAATCGTCCTGCGATTCATTATGTGGTGGAAGAGGCTATTGCTGCTGGCATTAAGCACATCGTCTTGGTTGGACATGCGCAAAAAAGTGCAATTGAAAATTACTTTGATATCAATGCTGAGCTAGATAATCAGTTACGCAATAAAGGTAAAAATGAGCTGGCAGATAGTCTCAATTGGTTACCTAAGGATGTTACGATATCTATGATACGTCAGGGTAAATCTTTGGGACTCGGTCATGCAGTATTGGCAGCTCGTCCTATTATTGGTCAGCATGACTTTGCCGTATTGCTGCCTGACGTAGTCATTGATCCTTTTAAGACTGATATCAACCGCGATAACTTAGCCTTTATGCTGGCTGAGTTCGAGCAAAATGGGCATTCGCAAATACTTGTTGAGGAAGTTGCCGATGAAGATGTGTCGAAATTCGGTATTGCTAAGCTTAGTGATGCAATTGACTATACTAAAAATAAACATGTGAATGCGAGCTTTAAAGTAGCGGGCTTTGTCGAAAAACCCGATTTAGCCGATGCCCCATCACGGCTTGCCGTAGTTGGTCGCTATGTCTTTAATAATGTAATCTTTGATTATCTAACAAACACTAAGCCTTCTGTCGATGGTGAAATTCAGTTGACCGATGCAATCGACGCGCTGATTAACCAGCATGGCGTTAACGTGACGACGATGCTTGGCGACAGTTACGATGCAGGCGATATACAGTCCTACATGCAGGCATTCATTTATTTTGCTCAACAACAATTGGTCATCAATGAATAATTCCATAATAAATAAGTCGTACAGTAGTGCACGTCAGTCTAAATACTGGACGCAATTGCAAACTCTTGCTGATCAGTCATGGTCATTAGCAGCTCTATTTGAGCACGATAAAACCCGTACTCATCGTTATAGCGCCCAAAATGGTGCGTTATATATGGACTATAGCAAGCAATGTATCGATGATACTGTGCTAATGAATTTATTAAACCTCGCTAATAGTGGCGATTTGCAAGACCGTATTAAAGCGCTATTACAAGGCGCTATGGTGAATACCAGTGAAGAACGCGCCGCTTTACATACCGCGCTGCGTTTACCGGCTAGCGCACAGTTGCAAGTTGGCACACAAGACGTTGTGATGGATGTGCATCATAGTCTCACCCAAGTAGAGCGCCTATCTGCGCGTATTCGTAATGGCACATGGCGAGGATTTTCGGGTAAAGCCATTACCGATGTGGTCAATATTGGCGTTGGCGGTTCTGATTTAGGTCCACTAATGGCAGCGACTGCCCTTGATGAGTGGGCAGACACCTCAATTAAGGTGCATTTTGTCTCTAATATGGATGGTAGCCAATTAGATAACTTGCTTAAGCGATTGAGCGCAGAAACAACACTTTTTATTATCTCATCTAAGTCTTTTGGCACGGTAGATACACTCTCTAATGCTAAGACAGCACTATCATGGTTACTTGCTACGGCTACCTTGCGTGCCGGTACAGAGGGTAGCGTACTGCGTCGACACTTTATTGGTATCTCTGCCAATAGTGAAAAAATGAATGCCTGGGGTATTCATCCCGAGCATCAATTGCAGCTTTGGGATTGGGTAGGGGGACGCTTTTCCCTATGGTCCGCCATCGGGCTTGCGATAGCCATTCGTATTGGTATGCCACAGTTTCGTGAACTGTTGGCAGGTGCACACAGCATGGATGTGCATTTTGCCAGTGCTGATTTTGCAGATAACCTGCCAGTATTATTAGGATTGCTTGCCGTTTGGAATAGCACCTTTTTACATATTCATGCGCATACGGTGCTGCCTTATGATGGGCGCTTGGGTTATCTGCCAAGCTATTTAACTCAGCTTGAAATGGAAAGTAATGGCAAATCAGTTACTCATGATGGCGAACATATCGATTATGATACCTGCCCGATTTTATGGGGCGAGATTGGTTCTGATGCGCAGCATGCATTTTATCAACTGCTACATCAAGGGACTCAGCACGTGTCTTGTGACTTTATTGCCTGCGTCCGTCATTATAGTGATGACGTACAAAATGAATCGCTACAGCATCAGCATGAATTGTCGTTAGCCAACTGTTTGGCGCAAAGTCGTGTATTGGCCTTTGGTAATGCCGCGATCGCAGATACAAGTGCTGTATGTCCTGCAGATAAATATAAACATTATCGTGGCAATCAGCCCTCAACTACCTTACTGATTGATGAGCTAACCCCGCATAGTTTGGGTGCATTGATTGCACTTTACGAGCATAAAGTATATGTCATGGCCAGTATTTGGGACATAAATCCATTTGACCAATGGGGCGTTGAGATGGGCAAGCAGATGGCAGAGACGGTTTATCAAGCTTTGCAGCAAGAGCGCACAGACTCTTTTGATAGCTCAACCAATCAGCTGCTTGCGCATATCAGACAGTTGTCTTAACCTTGTTAAAGAAGATATAAATATAGATATAGCGCCGCAGTTTATCTGCTAACCAATCATTTAACATATAAAGGTAGCCCATGTCACCTGTTTCTATACATAGCGCTAAACCGCCTATGCCTAAAAATTCTGACGTTTGTGTCATCATCGGTCATGGTATTGAGGCTATCACCAGCGCGGTGGTGCTGGCAAGTTTAGGAAAAGTGGTACATCTACACGCGGATCAGATGCTACTTGAAAAGTATATACAACAGTACGGATTTGAGTATCACTTGCAAGCACTGTGGCAATTGTACATTCAGCAGCAGCAGATTGTCAGTATAGCAATAGCGCCCAGTGCAGAGATGGTTATTGCTAACTATGAAGCAGCCAAAATGCATCAGGGTACTGACCAAGTGAAAGCAGCTTTTTATTGGCTATTCTTAGACAGTGTGCAGTCGATATGGTCAGAGAACAATTGGTTAGCTGCTTTTAATCACAGTCATGAGCAAAAGCTGCCAATCATTATCAGTGGCAGTAGCACATTGGGTCAGGCGTCCTCATTAGCTCAGCGTTTACAGCGTGCGTGGGTGTATTATGTACCGTTTATTTTCCTACAAGATGGTGACGCTTTTAGCTCAATGTTGACCCCTTCGTTATGGCTATTGGGTGAGAAAACGCCTGATAGTAGTCAGCATTTACCTGCTCTACAGACTTTAATGCAACATGCGCGTACTTACCATTGTGCTGATATTGCTACCATTGAGTTTGCGCGTAGCAGTATTATGGCTATGCTTGCCACACGCGTGAGCCTAATGAATGAGATGTCGCGTCTTGCTGATAGTCATAAGGTCGATATTCAGCAAGTCAGTCATATTATGGGCTTAGATGAGCGGGTTGGACGCAGTTATTTGCAGGCAGGCTGGGGCTTTGGTGGTAATACGTTGCCAGCAGAATTAACACAGCTTGAACAGGCTGGACATGCCAGTCGCGTAGAGATGCCAATTTTACAAGCGGTGCGATATATTAATGAAGACCAAAAAGAGCTTATCTTTCGCAAATTTTGGCAATATTTTGATGGATTTATTGACCATAAAACAGTCGTAATTTGGGGCGGTAGCTACAAAGCGGGTTCAGGTCGTACAGCCGGATCGGCTATTCATCCTCTTTTACATTTATTATGGTCATATAATATTACTACCCTTGTCTATAGTGATAAGGCACAACCTGAACTGACAAACTTATATCATGACCAGCCTTTACTACAGCTGATCGACAGCCCTTATGAGCAAATAGAGAGTGTGCAAGCTGTCTTTATTATTAGCTGGTCGCCACAAGAAAATTTGGATATAGCGCGACTTAATCAGCAGGCGATGCCTATATTTGATGCGCAAAATGCTTTAACGCGCGCGCAAATAGAGACATTAATAAGCGACTATATAGGCATTGGTCGTGCTAAATCGTAGCAAGCTTGCCACTATAAAATCGTTATTATCAAACTAAAAAAGGGCTGATTTATTAATAAATAAATCAGCCCTTTTTAATAGTAAATACCTTATATGACATTATTACTTATAATTATTAGGCACGTACTGCGCCTTGTTCAGCAAGCCAATGTTCAATATCCTGCGTTTTTGTTGACAGTAATTGACCATCACCGCGTGTTTCAATATTAAGCCGGATTAATGGTTCCGTATTAGAGGCGCGTAGATTAAAGCGCCATTCCCCAAAGTCAAGACTGAGACCATCGAGCGTTGATTTAACAGGCATGTCTGCGCTAAATTTTGCTTCAATATCTTTAATAATGGTTGGCGCATTATGGGTTGTTAAGCGAAAATTGAGCTCGCCTGAACTGGGAAATGCTGCGATATAGCCGGTTACCAACTCTGATAAGGTCTTGCCAGTTGTTGATAACAGCTCGATGGTTAATAACCACGGAATCATGCCACTGTCGCAATAACAAAAGTCGCGGAAATAATGATGCGCTGACATCTCACCACCGTATATCGCACCTGACTCGCGCATCACTTGTTTAATAAATGAATGACCTGATTTACTAACCACACCTTGACCGCCATGGTCTTTTATTACAGCTTCGGTGTTATATAGTACACGTGGATCGTAAACAATCGACTCGCCAGCATATTTATCTAAAAACGCTTGTGCCAGCATGCCGACCACATAACTACCGTCAATAAACTCGCCTGACTCATCAAATAAAAAACAGCGGTCAAAATCACCATCAAAGGCGATACCAAGATCGGCTTTATGGGCAATGACCGCTTGCTGAGTGGTGGCACGATTGGCTAAAATCATGGGGTTGGGAATACCATTGGGAAAGCTGCCATCAGGTGTGTGATGCAGTTTAATCACCTCAATCGGTGCGCCAGCTTGTGCCAGTTTATCAATCAATAAGTCAACGACTGGTCCTGCGCTACCGTTACCTGAATTGATCACCAATTTTAGTGGTTTTAACTTATTAGTATCAACAAAGCTCATAACGTGATTGATATAAGCGCTTTTATCGCTGAGTAGTTGTAGTTTCCCTTTGTCTGTAGGGGAAATAAATTGCCCGGATTCTGCCAGTTGTTGAATCTCAGCTAAACCGTCATCGGCGCTAATCGGTTTTGAGTGTTCTTTGACCAATTTTAAGCCATTATAATTAATTGGATTATGACTTGCCGTGACTTCAATGCCACCCAATGCATCATAATGACTGGTGGCAAAATAGACCTCTTCGGTGCCCGTCATGCCAAGATCAATCACATCAATACCAGCATCAATAATACCAGCAATGGTGGCTTGTTTTAATGACTTACTTGAATGGCGAATGTCACAACCAATGACAATTGCGGGATTGAGAGCCTTTAATTCATCAGTGGTATCAGCGCTATAGTAACGCTGACCTAATAGCTGACCAAACGCGCGTCCAATACGATAGGCAATGTCTTCATTAAGGTTAACCCCAAGCTCGCCACGAATATCATAGGCTTTAAAAGAGTCAATCGTAATAGATGCAAAAGTATTAGGCGGATGATAGGGTGATTGGACAGTAGGAGCCACAGTCATGATGATAAATTCCTTTTTTAATTATAAGCAGGGTAGCGGTGAAGGATGATTGAAATCAGATAGAGATAGGTGCAAAAAAAATAAGCCAACAATAATTGAATGATACACCATCTAAGAGAAGAATAGGGTAGCGGCATAGTCATCTTCACGCTATTATCTGTTCTAAAGAATAATGACATAAGCTTATGAGTAACCGTTATGAATCAAAAAACAAAGCATGAAGCCGTCAGTATAAACTCTAGCCAAAATAAGGTGTCGTTGCCTATTCCAGTAAAAGGAACGCCCAATGCCACAGGCAGTTTGCCGGATTTACTTGCATTAATGGCACGCCTGCGTAGCGATTGTCCATGGGATCAAAAACAAAGCAATCATAGCCTGATTCCGTATGCGATAGAAGAGGCCTATGAGCTTGCCGAAGCGGTTCAAAGCGATGATGATGACGATATCAAGGGTGAGCTTGGTGATGTGTTATTACAAGTTGTTTTCCATTGTCAGCTGTATGCTGAGCAAGGGCGCTTTGATTTGGCGGACGTTATTACTACCTTACAGGAAAAGCTGATTCGTCGCCATCCGCATGTCTTTGATGCAGAAAACTTGCAAGATGACGCTGCGGTTAAAGAGCGCTGGGATGAGATTAAAGCAGAAGAAAATCAAGCGCGTGCGCTACGTGGTAAGCCGCGCCGCCGTTTGGATACGTGTAAACCTGGTAGTGCGCTGATGCAAGCGCAAGACGTACAAAAACAAGCGTCAAAGTTGGGCTTTGATTGGGACGGACTTAGTGGCGCGTTGGAAAAGCTCGATGAAGAAATCAGCGAATTAAAAGTAGAGCTGGTTGATACGTCTAATGTTGTTAAGTCTAAAGATGAGATAAAGTCCAATATTAGTGAGATTGAAAAAGAGTTAGGCGACTGCATGTTTGCTTTGGTCAATGTTGCGCGTAAATTAAATCTGGACGCTGAAGCCGCTGCTTTAACGTGTGTACATAAATTTAAATCGCGATTTAGCTACATTGAGACGCAATTAGAAGCGCAAGGTAAGCGTATTGAGGATAGTGATTTGCTAGAGATGGAAGTATTGTGGGAGGCTGCTAAGCAGCATGAACGTGCAAAATAGCATGAAGACACAAGATGGAGAAATGACTGTTTTTACCTTAGGTAGGTCTTTTTTAAACATATTTACTTTAACTGTGCCGCGACTTATCTTTATTGCTTTATCAGCGCTAATATTCATTCTGCTAATCAGTAGCGCGCAAGCTGCACCGTGTTTTGATAATCCAAAAAGTGCCTATCACTACTTATTACAACAAGAAAAGCTCACCACCCAAGCGAGCACACAAATGGGAATTAATATTAACCGCGCCACAGAAAGCGAGCTGACATCCTTGCATGGTATTGGCAGCAGTAAAGCGCAAGCCATTATTTTATACCGAGAAATGTTTGGCGACTTTAAAAGTGTCGATGAGCTAGAAAAAGTGAAAGGTATTGGTCCAAAAACTATCGAAAAAAACCGCGCACGTTTACGAGTACAGCATTAAACAGGTGCTATTTAGCAGTGATAGTAGAAAAAACGGCTGAATAAAGAGTATGACTTTGGCAGTCGAACGCTATAACAGTGACAAAATAGCGCGTAACTATCTGTCATAACGCACCCAGCGCGACTAAAATTTGTTAAACTAGCGGATACATCCGCCCGATAAACGCTGTGTTCATCAGAGGTGGTTAAGAGTATTGGCAAGGAGTAGATGCATGGCCGAGCGTGCCGCCAAGCAGTTAGAACTGAATAAATCTGAATTACCCAATTCTATTACGGAAGTGATTGCCACTTTGTCCCGAGCTGGGTTTGACGCCTATATCGTCGGTGGCGGCGTGCGCGATACATTATTAGGTCTGAAACCAAAAGACTTCGATGCGGTCACCGATGCCAAGCCGCATGAGATTAAAGACGTGTTTGGCAAACGCTGCCGTATTATCGGTCGTCGCTTTCAGCTGGCACACGTCTACTCAGGTCGCGAATTGATTGAAGTGGCAACGTTTCGTGGACCACCTATCAATGATGCCAATACCAATCAAGACGGCATGATTCTTCGTGACAATGTTTGGGGCGATATTAAGCAAGACTTTGCCCGTCGCGATTTTTCAATTAATGCCCTTTATTATCAGCCGTTAAAAGGCGTGGTGCATGATTTTTGCGGTGCGCTTGATGATATTGATAATAAAATCATTCGCCTGTTGGGTGAGGCACCCGTACGTATCGAAGAAGATCCAGTACGTCTATTACGCGCCCTGCGTTTTAAAGCCAAATTGGGCTTTGAGTTTGATAACGCATTAGCCGCGCAGTTTCATTCAGGCAATTGGGCGCTGCTCGAGCAAATATCGCCGCATCGCCTTTATGATGAAACGCAAAAGATGTTCACTGGTGGCTACTTAGTGCCATTATTGCCATTGTTGTTTGAATCGGGCGCTATCGATAGCCTGATTATTTATCCACCGTCTGAGCCAAATGCACTGGTAAAACAGGTTGCTATCAATACCGATAAGCGTATTAATGCAGGTAAAAGTATCAATCCAGCATTCTTTTATGCCGCCTTATTGTGGGAAAATTATCTCCATCAGTTAGAGAAAGCCAAAAAGCGAAATATGCCTTTTGCTGATGCCCAGATGCAAGCGGCGGGCAAAGTGATTGACCGTCAACGTATTAAAACCGCCATTCCAAAATTTGCTGAACAGTTTATTCGCGATATTTGGTTATTACAGCCAAAACTTGCGGCACCGCGTAGCAAGCAAATCGAGCAACTGTCTGAGCATCCGCGTTTTCGTGCGGGCTTCGACTTTTTATTGTTGCGTGAACAATGTGGCGATGCTGAACATCCATTATCAGAATCGACTAATGGTATGGGCGACTGGTGGCAGACCTATCAGACCCTGACTGAACGCGAGCAGCAGCAAGCCATTGATGACTTCGATGAAAATATTCGTCGCGGTTCTTATAAGCGTGGGCGCGGACGCAATCGTCAGTCAGCTCAACCCGTAGCGGCAAATACTACCAGTCAACAAGCGGCTGACATGCAAAATCAGCCGTCAAATACAGAGCGTGCTAATAACGGTCGCGATAACTCGAATCAAAAAGCATTTGAGCGTCCAGTCAATAATCCAGCACAGGTCAATGATGCCTCTAACATTCCAGCACGTCGCCGCCGTGCCACGCAAAAATCAGACGCTTCTGAATCAGCTGTGCCAATAGTATCAACGTCGGTAAAAGTAACCAATCAGGTTAAGCAGTCTTCGCGCGCCGAGCAGATGAAGCAAGACAGCCATGAATTATCGCAATTACAACAGCTGTCATTGGCTAATCATGCGGGCGCTGCAAAACAGCACACGCGTCCATCAACACCGACACCGCTATTTGTCATTGAGCATGAGAACGTCGTTCCACCGCTTAAAAGACAACTGGTCCAAGATGACGCGTTGCAGTCTGAATCTGCGCAAGGTCGTCAAAGTCAGAAATCTGCTCAGCAAAAGCCAGTAACCAGTCAAAATGTGCCTAAAGCGAAGCAAGGTTCACACGCACAAGCGCATCAAGTGCAAACAACCACTAGCTTAGCGGTAGGGAAAGTATTAGATAAACCAGTTAATACCGAATCATCTAATAATGAGTCGTCTAATACTAAGTTGTCTCATGTCAAACCTCACGCTGTAAGTAAACTCACTGCCAAACGTACTATCGCGCAAGCACCGCAGTTGGTTACGATAGACAATGAGCCGGTACCGTATAAACGTCGTCGCCGTGTATCAAATAGTGTGGCTGAAAATACGTTAAGTAGTAATACTGAGCATTCAACGCCTAAAAAATCACAGTCTACAGATTCAGTATCTAAAGAATCAACACCTGTGAAATACGAGAAAAAAGCTCCTAAAGTAGTTCATCAGCCTAAACGTGATGTTCAGACTG
Organism: Psychrobacter sp. GP33; assembly: GCF_014119005.1. Classification (GTDB taxonomy): domain Bacteria; phylum Pseudomonadota; class Gammaproteobacteria; order Pseudomonadales; family Moraxellaceae; genus Psychrobacter. Next base: position 221,849 of record NZ_JACGYX010000002.1, read on the forward strand.
AGACTGAAACTACTAAGGTTGAAGTGACGGGACAAGCAGAGCAATCGCCAGCACGTGCCAAACCTACCAAAGTACCAGTCAAAACTCCCAAAAATAAGGTATTGCCAATAGCAGATAACACGGCTGATGCTCAGAGTGCAGACAATGCAAACAGCGATGCTGCTTCTCAAAAAGCTTCTTCAGAGAAGAAAGCGGCTCAGCCAAATGCAGCAAATAAAGGACCTGTTCCTGCCAAGCGTCGTCGCCGTCAACCAAGCGAATAGCATGAGCAAGTAACTGGATTAACTTATGATAAATCCATTATTATAAGTTAGTCTAAACCTACACTTGCCGTAGATAGGGCGCTTAATACAGTCTCTATTTACAGGGTGATATTGGTTAGTCGTTATCGAGTAAAATTTGAATTGCTGAGTAAAGTATAGTCATGAGTCTTTCTTTAAATGATGCGATAGATAGTACGGTACTGCTTACTACTGTAACAGACAGTAGCAATATCGAAGCGGATAATTGGACAACGTGTTATCTCGGTTTGGGTAGCAATATTGCTAATGAGCTTGGCTCGCCTGTTGTCCATGTACAGCAGGCGATTGAAGGCCTGCGCCAACATGACAATATTCGCAATGTGCGTGTGTCCTCTTTTTATGCTTCAGCACCCATGGGTCCGCAAGATCAGCCCGATTTTATTAATACGGTAGTTGAAATTGAAACGAGCCTAGCGCCACTTGTTTTACTGGCTGTTTGCCAAGCCCTTGAGCAATCGGCGAAGCGTGCTCGCTTACGTCATTGGGGTGAGCGCAGTCTAGATGTTGATATATTATTGTATGGTCAAGCAAAGATTGCTGAGCCACGATTAACTGTTCCACATGCAGGGTTAGGCGAGCGCAATTTTGTTTTAATACCGCTGCAACAACTAGCACCGGATATTGTCATTGCTGGGCAGCCAATAAACAGCTATCCGCAAGCAAGCGATTGGACGGGGCTAAAAATTCTTGCTGATAAACCTGATGATAGATAGTTATTGATAAAGTAATTATATACAGGCAGTAAGTTGTTCGAGAGTAAAATTGAGGGTTATATGACAACGTTATCGACTTTAAACACATTTAAAAAAGACGGTACTAAATTTACCTGTTTGACCTGTTATGACGCTATGTTCGCTCGCATGATGGATAAGGCGCTGATTGATACCATTTTAATTGGTGATAGCTTAGGTATGGTGGTACAAGGTCATACCTCAACGCTGCCAGTGACGGTCGATGATATGGCGTATCATACTGCTAATGTGGCACGTAGTAATCAGCATGCCTTAATTATCGCAGACTTACCATTTATGAGCTATGTGACCTTACCTGAGGCAATTGCGAATAGTCGGCAGTTGATGCAGGCGGGTGCGCAGGTGATTAAGGTGGAAGGCGGTCGTGAGCTGTGTGAGCTAGTGACTATATTGGCGCAAGCAGGCACACCCACATGCGTGCATTTGGGCTTGACCCCGCAGTCTGTCAATGTGTTTGGTGGGTATAAAGTACAAGGCCGCGGGGACGTGGCAGCAGATAAATTAATGGCGGACGCGCAAGCGGTGGTGGCAGCAGGGGCAGCGTTGCTGGTATTAGAGTGTGTTCCTGCTGAGTTAGCCAAAGCAGTAACCGAGAGTGTTAATGTGCCAGTTATTGGAATTGGCGCTGGTGCCGATACGGATGGTCAAGTCTTGGTCATGCATGACATGCTAGGCATGGTTCATGGTCGCGTTCCCCGTTTTGTTCATGATTTTTTGACCGATACTCGCAATAGTACCCATAGCATTGAGGGCGCTTTTGAGCTGTATCAACAATCGGTACGCGCAGGCAGTTTTCCTGCGGCTCAACATGAATTTAAATAAAATTTTATTCATTAATACTTATATTTATTGAGATAAAAGAGTCTGTGATGCCTATTATTCATCATCATATCGCTGCCCTACAAGCCGCGCTAAAACCTTTTCGCAGTCAGCAGCGCATTGCCTTGGTGCCGACTATGGGTAATTTGCATGACGGCCATTTAGAGCTGGTTAAGATTGCTAAAAAGCATGCAGATGTTGTTGTCGTGAGTATCTTTGTTAACCCGACGCAGTTCGGGGTGGGCGAAGATTTTGACAGCTATCCACGTACGCTAAATGAAGATGTGGCTAAGCTGGCAAGTGTCGGCGCAGATTATGTATTTGCGCCCACCATTGATGAGATGTATCCGGTATTACCACCGCCGACTACCATTCGCGCCGGGGTTATCACTGAGCAATTATGTGGCAAAACTCGCCCAACGCACTTTGATGGCGTGGGTATTGTGGTAGCAAAGCTCTTTAATATTGTTCAACCTAATGTTGCGGTATTTGGGCAAAAAGACTATCAGCAATTGGCGATTATCAAGCAGCTGGTTCGCGATTTAAGTTATCCCATTGATATTATTGCAGCGCCTATTGTACGTGCTGCTGATGGCTTAGCATTGTCATCACGCAATCAATATTTGAGCGCGGATGAGCGGAAAATTGCTCCGGTATTGCAGCAAGAGCTGCAGCGCTTGGCGCAGCAATTAAAGTTAGGCGCGCATATTGAACAAGGATTTGAGGCACTTATTACAGAGACCGCGAGTCGCATCACTGCTGCTGGCTTTATTATTGATTATTTAGAACTTAAAACCGTACAACTAGAAAATATTTCTACTAATAGGTCGTCTCAATCTACAAATTCTACAGAGTCATTGCCGCACCATCTAATTATTGTGGTGGCAGCGTGGCTTGGGAGCGCGCGTTTACTTGACAATCTGCTGGTAACGCTTGAGTAATAAATTCTATTAACGGGTTTGCCGCTTATATTTTTGCAGTCGCAATAAAATATGCTTTCACTCTAGAGTAATGAATAAAAAATTTAATAAAAACAATGCGTAAAGCAATGGGGTAGTTGATTATGGAAGTAGCAGATATCAGCAATACGCCTGTAATAGCAGTGGACGACAGCGTCAGTATTTTACTGGTATCAGGACGATCAGGCTCAGGCAAAACTTCGGCTTTAAATATTTTAGAAGATTTTGGCTATTATGCGATTGATAATTTGCCATTATCCTTAGTTGTAGATGCGACGCATAAGCTGATTAAGGAATCTGGTATTCAGCGAATTGCATTGGGCGTTGATATTCGCTCGCCACGCGCTGACTTATCAAACTTTGCGACTACTTATAAGACGTTAAAGCAGACTTATGGTGAGTACAACGTCAAAGTCATCTATGTGACGGCGCAAGAGACCATTTTGGTGGCGCGATTTAACGCCACACGCCGTGTGCATCCGTTGATGACAAAAGATCGAGTAAATTCTATACCAGTTGCTGATAACTTGCCGTCTGCAATTAGAACTGAGGCGTCGCTATTGCAGCCGATTGCTTATTGTGCTGATATCAAAATCGATACCAGTAATTTAAATATTCATCAATTAAAAGAGCGTTTGCGCGACCATATTGGTGTGGCAAATAAAGTTATTATTAACCTGTTGTCCTTCGGATTTAAGTACGGAAATCCAATTGATGCAGATTTTGTCTTTGATGTTAGGATATTGCCCAATCCGCATTGGAACCCAGCATTGCGCCAAGCAACTGGGCTTGATACTGAAGTAGGGGCTTTTTTTACCGATTATCCAGAAGTTGCTGAAATGACAGCTGATATCAGTCAGTTTTTACAGCGTTGGCTGCCAGATTTTTTGCATAATAATCGTCATACTGTGACGGTGGCAATCGGCTGTACGGGTGGCAAGCATCGCTCAGTATTCATCACCGAGCAGTTGCAGCGTACGCTTAGCGCAAGTTTACCTACCGCATTGACGGTGGTGACCAAGCACCGAGAAAAAAGCCGCTGGTAAATCTGGCTATTATGACTTTATAAGCTGCCGTGCATTATTACTTCACACGGCATCTTTCACAAATTTTGTTTCTAGTATTAGAGGGCTTACCATGATTGACTGGTCAGAACATGACATGCGCGTCTCGCGCACCGAACTTAAAAAAGCCCATGAGCGTTTACAAATGCTGTCGATACCGCTTGCTAGCTTATCCAAAAAGCAGCTTAAAAAATTGCCTGCTAGTGAATATTTTATGGCAGAGCTGATGGCGCTTGCTGATATCACCAGTGCAACCGCGCGCATCCGCCAAACCAAGCGCGTCGGCAAGCTTATCAGTGAAGAAAACCGCCATGAACTGGTTAAAGCTCTATTTGACGCTTTCTTTGCCAATGAGCAAGTCTCTAAAATTGAGAGCTGGATTGAGCGTCTAAATATCAATGACGAGGGCACGTTAAAGCAATTTGTCAAACAGTACAAAGCTTCAGAGCGCAACAGTCTTTATCAATTGTTACTTTGGATTGAATATGCCAAGCACACTCAAGACAATGAGCTGATGGCAGAAGCGAAGCAAGATTTGGCAAGTTATATTCGTGAAGTGGCCATATTAACGGAACTTAAGTAGCAGTGTGAAGTTTGAGATATGGATGTTAAAGTTAAATATAAAAAAGCCAATCATCAATGATTGGCTTTTTTATGAGTTTTTATTTTATAGCTATAGTAAAAGTTTATTTTTTCTCAGCGCGGGTTTTATCAACCAAGAAATCCACAACTTTAGTTACTTGTGGACCTTCACCGGTGACCACATATTTCCCTTGAACCACTACCGCGGGTACGCCTGACAACTGATAACGCTTCGCGCCTGCTTGTGAGCGTCCAACTTTCGTGCTTACTGCAAAAGAGTCATATAGACTGTTAAATTTCTTTTGATCAACCCCTTTTGAGGCGTACCATTTGCTTAATGACGCTTGGTCAAACACTTGCTTGCCATCTTTATGAATGGTATCGAATAACGCATCATGGGTTTTATTTTCAAAACCTAAAAGCTGGGCAGCATAAAAACCACGCGCACTGGCTTCCCAAACAGGATTTAACGCTGCAGGGGTTTTAAAGAATGCCACATCTTTGGCTTTAGTTTTTGCCCATTTTTCCATATGCGGATTGAGGGTGTAGCAATGCGGACAGCCATACCAAAAGAATTCACGAACAATAATCGCATTACCGCTAATTTTTTCTGGATTATCAAGAACGCGGTAATCTTTTCCAGCGACATAACTGGCGGCTTGTGCGCCCGTATTGGCAAGCCCGATGGCAAGCGCAAGACCAGTCAATGCGATGACATGTTTCATATAATTTCCTTTGGTAGTAAATACTGAACAATGAGAAAGACAGTTTGTTAAGACGGTCAAGTTATTAAAAAAAGCAAGATTTACGGAAGTCACCGTGGTTAATAGTCAAAGCGTTAAGCACGGTTTTGCCTATAATAGCGTAAAATAAACACTTTTGTGAACTGCATTCTTAACCAATGGTTGTAAAGCTGTGAGTCATTATTTAATAGCGCTTACTGATGCTGATGAAAGGTAGTTATCAAACTAAATTAAGATAATTTTTTAGCCATAATTTGTTACTTAGCCATTATGTGAATAGCAGTCATCTGCAATCACGACTAACATACACAATCGGTCACCATGTGTTCACGACAAAAAGGTGACGCTCATGCTAACATGAAGAACATGATTTCGCCGACTGTATCATACCCAGTCTCTTATGCGGCACTACCATTTTTTAAGGAATATTTCATGAGCTCAACGGTCTCTGCATCTCATTCTCCTACTGATACGCAAGTGCCAGCTTCACTATCTAATGCGACCAATGTCGACCCAAGCGAGGTGGATAAATTCAATAAACTGGCTCATGAATGGTGGGACAATACGGGCGCATTTGCCACTTTGCATCACATTAATCCGTTACGCTTAAACTGGATAGAAGACAACATCAAGCGCGGTTATCAAGGCGTTGATATTGATAAAACGGTAGACAGTGGCTTGATGGGTAAAAAAGTTCTGGACGTTGGCTGCGGCGGTGGTATTTTAGCCGAGTCCATGGCGCGCCGCGGTGCTGATGTAACGGGTATTGATTTGGGCACAGAAAATCTAAAAGCTGCCACCCTGCATGCTAAGCAAAGCGGCTTGGATAAAACACTACGCTATCAGCATATTCCGGTTGAGCAGTTAGCGGCAACGCATGCTGGACAGTTCGATGTGGTGACCTGTATGGAAATGTTAGAGCACGTTCCAGACCCAGCTGCCATTGTCGATGCTTGTTTTAAGCTGCTCGCACCGGGCGGCGTTTGCGTGCTGTCCACTATTAACCGCAGTCCCAAGTCCTATCTGTTTGCCATTATCGGGGCAGAATATGTGCTGCGTTTGCTAGATCGCGGCACGCATGATTATGCTAAATTTATCACTCCGGCTGAGTTGGATAAAATGGCAATCACTGCCGGATTTAGCCGTCAAGATATTATCGGCTTGCATTATAATCCGTTGACCAAACGCTATTGGCTGGCGCAAAACGTCGATGTTAATTATATGTTAGCCGTCCATAAACCTCAGCTAACGGTTCATTCCTCCTTATAAGAGCATCTTTTATGGCTAAGTTTGTAAAAGCAGTATTGTTCGACCTTGATGGTACGCTGATTGATACGGCAGCGGACTTTGTTCGTATCATTGGTAAAATGAGTGCTGAAAACAATTGGCAAGCCCCTCATGAAGCTGACATTCGTGAACAGGTATCCGCAGGTGCGTCCGCCATGGTGCAGCTGATGCTGCGTCATAATGAGCAGCTAGGCGTTAGTGAAGAGCAATTATTGGCGTTTCGCCAGCAGTTTTTGGACGATTATGAAGCAGATATTTGCGTTGATAGTTGCGTGTTTGCTGAGCTTGAAGAGGTTTTAACGACCCTTGAGCGTCAGAGCGTACCGTGGGGTATTGTGACCAATAAACCGCGCTATTTATCGGAGCAACTGCTGAAGGTAATGAATTTAGAGGAACGCTGTTCTGTATTGGTCTGTCCTGATGATGTGTCGCGCCCCAAGCCTGACCCAGAGCCAATGTATTTGGCACTAGAAAAACTGGCTATACCGCGCGGAGCTGCAGGCAGTGTGCTGTATATCGGTGACCATGTACGTGATATTGAAGCAGGCGCCGCAGCCGATATGCCCACTATTTTAGCGGCTTATGGTTATATTCCACCCGAAGACCAGAACAATTTAAAAAAATGGGGCGCCGATTATATTATTGACACGCCTGCACAATTAAGAGAATTGTTGTTGAATTCTGGCAAATTTGAATACTTATAATCCAGTATTTTTAACCATATTTTTAGCTATTTTAATCAGTTAATATTTTTTTAATAAATTATTGTGACAACTCATGTTTAATCCAGTTATTTAAAAAATCGTACTAAACCATCCGTAGTGAGTCCTACCATGAGCAACAGCAGTCTTTCTAATCAAGCATTAACCCATGAAGCCATTCGTAACTTTGTCCCTACTGAGCAGTGTCTAGACGGCAAAACTATCTTAGTCACGGGTGCCGGGGATGGCATCGGGCGCGTGGCGGCATTGACCTATGCGCGCTATGGCGCAACCGTGCTGTTACTTGGGCGTACTGTCAGTAAGCTTGAAGCGGTTTATGATGAAATCGAAAGCCTTGGCGGCAAGCAGCCAGCGGTGTTGCCGATGGATCTTGAAAAAGCCAGCTATGCGGAGATGCAGCAGTTAGAAGGGCTAATTGTTAAAGAAGTCGGACAGCTCGATGGCATCTTGCATAATGCTGGTTTATTAGGCGCACTGACACCGCTTGAGATGTACGATGTTGATATCTTTGCCAAGGTTATGCACGTCAATACTACGGCAACCTTCATGCTAACCCAAGCACTGTTACCCCTACTCAAAGATGCAGCGTACGGCTCCATTGTGTTTACCACCAGCACGGTGGGCACGCATCCGCGCGCATTTTGGGGTGCTTATGCCTTATCAAAACAAGCGGTAGAAGGGATGAGTGATATTTTCACTCAAGAGACCAGAAATACCACCAATTTACGTTTTAATTGTATTAATCCGGGCGGTACGCGCTCTAACATGCGCGCTCATGCCTTTCCGGGCGAAGATCCGATGACCCTCAAAACGCCTGAAGATATTATGGCAGGTTATGTCTGTTTGATGGGTGATGCAAGTATTGATGTGCGCGGGCAAGTAGTGGCGCTACAACCAAAAGACTAGTCATAAAGTGTCGTTACCGCTTAAATAGAAATAATGAATCAAACTGATGTGGGTAGTTCTTACCAGTATGGCAGTAACTTGTTTAGCGATATAGTCTGACTAGGTCTCGTATTAAAATATTTGTTACTCCATTTTTAGTAAGAACTATTGATAATTTTAATTAAGGATAGTATCAATGAAAAAAATTATCTCTGTTGCTTGCATTCTACTGAGTTGCACTTCAGCTGTTGCTCAAACAGCACTTTTTGATCCATCCATAGTGCATAAACCTAAAGATGGCATTATTAAGTTATATGGTGCGGGCGGACCGCATACCGCTTTGAGAAAAGTGGCAGATTTATGGGAAAAGCAAGGTGGAACTAAAGTAGAGATCGTGGCGGGCCCTGAGAGCCGTTGGTCTGCTGCTGCGCAAGCCGATGCAGACGCGCTATGGGGAACCTCTGAGCTATCAATGACTGCCTTTCTTGAAACGTATAAAACTTTTGATCATGAGAAAGTGACACCTATATATATTCGCCCAACTGTCATAGCAGTACAAAAAGGAAATCCTAAAAAAATACGTGGATTTGATGACTTATTGGCGAAAGACATCTCAATAGTAGTGACCGATGGTAAAAGTATATACAACACATCTGGAAATGGCACTTGGGAAGATGTTGCAGGTCGCAAAGGCCGCTTAAACGATATTGCTCGTTTTAGAAAAAATATCGTATCGTATTCGTTAGGTTCTGGAGCTAGCTTCAAAGCATTTAAGGAAAAGAAGGCAGATGCTTGGTTAACTTGGCCAGAATGGGCTATTAACAATGCTAAAGATATGGATATGGTCTATATAGATGCTGACCGAGTAATCTGGCGCGATCTGAACGTTGTTATATCACCAAAGGCAGATCCTCAAACCCAAAGTTTTATCGACTTTCTAATCACAGAAAAAGCGCAAAAAATCATGAAAACTGAAGGCTGGCAACGTTGAGTAGAATGATATAATTATTAATATCAAGTTAAGCGCTTGCCTATTGAAAGAATTATAATTTAGCCCCATCTATTTGTTCTTAAAGTACTTTATATGATTAATAATAAGTAACTAATAAAAGAAAAAGGATAAATTATGGCAGGTGGATGGTCAAAAGATGGGGCTGAGCACGAGCAAATGGATGCCACGGTTAATGATGCTTTAGAGCGTGCACGACGGGCGATACCGAGTGGCGATAGTGCAGAATTTTGCGACGAATGCGGTGAGCCGATTGCCGAAGCGCGACGCTTAGCGTTACCTGGTGTGCAGCATTGTGTACGCTGCCAGACAGAGCTTGAGCAAGAAGCTAAAGCATCTGAGCTGTTTAATCGCCGTGGCAGTAAAGACAGTCAGTTGCGCTAGTGCTGATAAGCAAAGCGCTTTAGTTGATCAATCAAAAGACACTCAATAAAAAAAGTCTAACATTAACTGGTAATGTTAGCCTTTTTTTTGAATAAATTTATAATTCTTTTATGACTTACTTCAAAGAACAAGTTTTAAAGAACGAGCGCCATCAGCTCGTCATCCCATATTGCCCAGTTTTCTTGGCTTTGTTGCGACTGAGTTTTATCCTTTGTTGTTTTTTCTACATCAATATCGCTGCCTTCTGTGCTGAGCAGTATAATCTCTAATCGGCTATCAACTTGTGCTGTGGTCGTTGCTGTCGACAAGCTGTCAGGCGTAAAGTTAAGCTGCAACCAGCCATCAGAAGTATTTACAACGCCCTTGATACGTTGCCATTCTGGTAATGCTAATAGCCATTGCTGAAGTGCATCGGCATCAAACATCCACTCTGCAGGCAGTCGCCAGCCACCGATCATTATGTGCTGTTGAAATATGCCTTGCTGGCTATCATGGTAGCGATACGGTAGCGTCTCATCCATAACAATATCAGTACTTATTGCGCTAGTTTTAGGTGTTAGCAACTGCATTGGCGGCTGTAGACGGATACGAGAGTGGCTAAGACTGCCCGTTTGCTGACTTAATATTTGGCTGGGAGTATTGATTTGTCGGGTGAGCTTATTGGTTATTGATTTCGATAACACCGTTTCAGATTCTTCAGGTAATTCTGCCCAAATCAACTGTGCTTGCGGATTTAATGCTGCAATCCACACTTGCAACGCTTGCTGGCAATTCGAGCTTAACTGCTCATGACGATTAATCACCACGACATCCGCTGCACATATATGCGCCTGAAAACCCTCATGATCACGATATTTCGGATTTTGCCACTGTACGGCGCTCAGTACTGCTATCACCGCTTGCATAGCTAATGCTGTTTGCCAATGTGGTTCGCTAAGCTGGCGTAACAGCTCGCGCGGATGTGCAAGCCCTGTTGGCTCAATGATTAGGCGCTGTGGGCGATGCTCACTAAGCAACCGACTAAGGGCAATTTGTAGCGGTAATTGACTGGTACAGCATATACAACCGCCACTCACCTCGCTAATGGCAATATCTTGCTGGACGTTGCTATCCGTTGTTAGTAGCGACCCATCAATACCAATGCGCCCAAACTCATTAATTAATAATGCCCAGCGTGCGCCCACAGGTTTGCAGCTAAGCAACTGATTAATTAAAGTGGTTTTACCCGCACCTAAAAACCCTGTCACAAGCGTGCAGGGTATGTTTTGAATCATTAAGGATATGGTCATAAGAGATAAGTACTTAAAAAATAAGAGTTATTTTGCAATATCTGACCGTGCGCCAAGCCTTGCAAAACAACCCTTTTAACCTAATTACTCTGGAGTGACGTTTGCTACCGTAGCGTCCACATCGGCATCAGGAACGAACACATAACCCACGCCCCATACGGTTTGAATATAGCGCGCTTGTGACGGATTGTCTTCAATCAGACGACGCAGGCGTGATACTTGCACATCGATTGAGCGCTCCATAGCACCCCATTCGCGACCACGGGCAAGGTTCATGAGTTTATCACGGGTCAATGGCTCGCGTGGATGTTGTACCAACGCTTTGAGCACTGAAAATTCGCCGGTGGTCAAGGTCACGACACTACCATCACGTTTTAGCGTCCGCGTTGATAAATCTAGCGTCCATGGTCCAAATTCAACCACCTCTAACTGATAACTAGGTGCACCGGGCAGCTCACGATTTTGGCGACGCAATACCGCTTTAATACGCGCAAGTAATTCCTTTGGATTAAATGGCTTTGGCAAATAATCATCTGCGCCTGCCTCTAAACCGGCAATACGGTCGGCGTCGCCACCTTTAGCAGTCAACATAATGATAGGAATATCGCTATTGTCTTCACGCAAGCGCTTACAGATACTAATGCCATCTTCACCCGGTAGCATCAAATCAAGCACTACTAAGGAGAACAATTCGCGCTGCATGAGCTTGTCCATTTGAGCGCCATCATGTGCGGTACGAACGACAAAGCCGTCATCTTCTAGGAAGCGTTGGAGCAATGAGCGCAACCGTGCGTCATCATCGACCACTAAAATACGCTGAGTCATGGTGTCTGAGCTTTTATTATCAGTCATGCAGATATCCTTTAATGAACAGTATTATCATGAATAGTAATATCGTCAATCCGTATTCTTAACAGAGTAAAAGTAACGGTCGATGATTTTTATGGTTTTATCACAACTTTTGTGCAACGGCTTTTTTGATTGTCATATTTATAGCGCCACCGCTTTAGTGTATAAGATTGTAACAATAATTGCATCACTTGCTGGTATAAATGCTGTAGGTGTTTGTTTACCAAGGCGCTGTGTTCAATTAGCTTAGTAAGTTAAGAGCGTGAACTGATAGGATTGATAGCCTAAAAACAAGGATAATCACGTAAGAGATAAAAAGGATTTCTATTCATGCAGCTTTTGCTATAATGCCAAACACCATTTCTCAACGATAGATACGTATATGAGTAGCACTGATACCCAAACGTCTTCTCAAGCCCCAACAAAAGCACAGGGCTTGGACGCAACGACACACGCGAATATCTCAGACAAACTTGCTCGCGCGCTTGGCATTACGTCTGCTCAAGTTAACGCATTTGTCACCCTCTACGATGACGGCGCAACCGTGCCCTTTATTGCCCGTTACCGCAAAGAGAAAACACAAAATCTCGACGATGCTCAATTGCGCGCGCTGGAAAAGTCGCTTAATTATGAACGCGATATGGCAACACGCCGTCTTAAAATTACCGAGTTGCTGAGCACCCAAGGTAATATGACCGATGAGCTACAAAGCCGTATCGACAAGGCGACATCTAAGCTTGAGCTTGAGGACATTTACCTGCCGTATCGTCCGCGTCGCCGTTCACCGGCTGCAAAAGCACGCGCAGCAGGCTTAGATAACGCCGCTCAAGCTGTATTAACGCAAGAGATTACCCCGATCGATGCGCTGGCAGGCTATCAAGCGCCAGCGACTATTACTGATGATAACGGTAATGAGATTGAGGTTGATTTCAGCGATATCGGCAAGCAACTTGCCGGTGTGCAAGCCATCATTGTTGACGACTGGACGCAAGCGCTTGATTTACTGGACAGCTTACGTAGCGGCTTTGCTAAAACGGCAATGATCGTATCTGCAGTTGCCAGCGATGAAAAACGTGAAGTGGGCGAGAAGTTTAAAGATTACTTTGAACACAGCGAAAGTCTTGCGCGTTTGCCGAATCATCGTCTGTTAGCCATGTTACGCGGTCGCCAAGAAAACGTCTTGGGTCTTAAAATCGAAGGCGAAGATGCCCCTTTTATTGCAAAAATTGTCAAGTATTTTGATATTGATGCCAAAGCCCCGGATGCGCGTCGTGAATTTTTAACGGAAGCTGCAACCAGTCTTTGGAAAGATAAGTGGCGTCCGCATATCGAGCATCGTCTATTGACTGAAAAACGTCTGACCGCTGAGTCTGATGCGATTGACGTATTCGCCAATAATTTACAGCATTTACTCATGTCAGCGCCTGCGGGTCGCAAAGTTATTTTGGGTGTTGATCCCGGTATTCGTCATGGCGTTAAGATGGCGATTGTCGATGCCCAAGGTCATGTCATGCTTGATAATGAGGACAAGCCAGTTGTCGCAACGGTTTATCCATTTGCCCCAGATAACAAAATGGCTGAAGCCAAAGTTGTTATCGACACCTTACTCAGCACCTATAATGTTGATTTGGTCGCCATTGGTAATGGTACGGCAAGCCGCGAAACGGATGCGATGATTAAAGAAATCTTGGCAGCTAATGAGGCGTTGACAGCTAAAGCCGTTATCGTTAATGAGTCTGGTGCGTCTGTTTATTCAGCCAGCGAGCTTGCCAGTGATGAGCTTGGTGATATGGACGTGTCCGTTCGCGGCGCGGTATCTATAGCCCGTCGTTTGCAAGACCCATTATCTGAGTTGGTAAAAGTTGATCCAAAAGCCATTGGTGTCGGTCAATATCAACACGATGTGAATCAAACGCAATTGGCTGATAGCCTTGATAAAGTCACTCAAGATAGCGTAAATGCGGTTGGTGTTGATGTGAATACTGCCAGCCCTGCTATCTTAGCTCACATTGCTGGCTTGAATCGCAATGTTGCTCAGCAAATCGTCAGTTATCGTAAAGAGCATGGTGCTTTTGCTAGCCGTGAAGCATTGAAAGACGTGCCACGCTTAGGTAGCAAAACCTTTGAGCAAGCAGCAGGTTTCTTGCGTATTCATGATGGTAGCAATCCTCTTGACGCAACTGGCGTGCATCCAGAAAGCTATGCCTTGGTCGATAGCTTAATTGCCCAAACTGGTAAAAGTTTAAGTGACCTTCTAGGTAATGATGGCGTGTTAAATACTATCGATACTACGACATTGGCAGCTAATGATGACAATGTAAGTGTCAAAGCCATCCTCGAAGAACTTGCTAAACCGGCACGCGATCCCCGTCCTGAGTTTAAGACGGCTACCTTCCGTGATGATGTAAATAGCATTAAAGATTTGTCTGAGGGAATGACTTTAGAAGGTGTAGTGACTAACGTGACTGCCTTTGGTTGTTTTGTCGATGTCGGTGTCCATCAAGATGGCTTGGTTCATATTTCACAAATGGCAAATGACTTTGTCGCTGATCCCATGAATCGCGTTAAACCAGGCGATATCGTGTCAGTACGGGTCATTAGTATTGATGAGGCGCGTGGACGTATTGGCTTTAGCATGAAGCCTGAATCTCAAAAACCACCACGTACTGCCACGAAACCTGCAGCAGACAATACGAGCAATACGGATGTCAAAGCAAGCCGTCCACGTAGCAATCGTCCTAGCACAGCTAATGTAAGTAATGATAAGCGTCGTTCTGCACCGCGTCCTCAGCGCCAAGATAGAGATGATAAAGGCAATGCAAGTGGGAATACCAGTCGCAGCAAAGCCCCACAGTCTAACAAGCCAGAGCCTAGTAAAATGGGTACGCTTGGTGCGCTATTGCAAGAAGCAGGCGTGACTAAAGCTAAGAAATAAGACTTTGTGTTATGAGTAATAATAAAAAGGCAGCCGTTAGGCTGCCTTTTTTGTTAAATCAAATATGTCGACTTTATTTTTGATAACTATTCTTAATAATCGTATTTAAAACAATCATCGCTTTAGTACGGTTATTTAAGTGCTTACTTATAGGTCTTCTTCTGAAACTTCTGGCTCATCTAGTACAGGATCTTCAGATATTATTTCAGTTGTTTGTAACTCTTGGTCTTGTAAAGCTTCTGCTGGCGCTTTTATTTCAGTAGTCATTGGCTCTTGACCGTTTGGCGCTTTTATCTCAGTAGTCATTGGTTGCTGACCAAGATTGTTATTAACGCGTGAACGAGAAAAAGTCTTTGTTTCACTAATTTCTACCGCATTCGATTGGATTGACGCAAGTTTATTATCAGTACTTTCAACGTCATTCTCAAGCGTTTCAGCTTTAGGTGCCTGGTCAGCGGTCACAGTCTTCGCGGTTAGAGGCATAGGTTTTTTGGCAGGTGCAGCCATCGCTAAACTTGGAATAGCAAGGGAAGCGGCAACGAGTAGCGACAAAGATAAAGTACGATTTTTCATTCAATATATTCCTTCATTAAAAGATTTAAAGTGACTATTTAAGTGCAATTAAATTGCTCTAACTTTTATCACTGTTTCTTAAAGTTCGAATTCATTTATAATTTTAACTATATCTATTTAGTATATCTAACAAAATATATATAGTTAAAATAAAATCATGATAACCACTGTTGTGATTGTCATGATTGATAAGGAAAACGTAATGTATAAACCAATTAGGTAAAATCTAATGTGATCAGAACTAGCTGTTAGAAATTTGGAACGTAAGAGTAGCAACTAAAACCTTAATAATTCAGTAGTACATAAATTAATAGTCTAACGGTTTGATGTTTTCATGTGACATTGCGAAACTCTTGTATTGGTGTTGTTATATTAATATTAACCTTTCGCTGCAAATATCGCTTAATTATACTATATAGAATTATATTCATATTCCGATAATTCTTTAAATTTATAAGGCGCTTTGGGTTACTGTTATAG
This sequence comes from Psychrobacter sp. GP33, assembly GCF_014119005.1. Lineage (GTDB taxonomy): Bacteria > Pseudomonadota > Gammaproteobacteria > Pseudomonadales > Moraxellaceae > Psychrobacter. Next base: position 237,483 of record NZ_JACGYX010000002.1, read on the forward strand.
GTAACGCGAGTACAGGTAAGAGTTTATTTTTTTGATATTGTTACTAATATTTTAATTTAATTATTAATAACAAATAATACAAATCGTTAAGAAAAGTTATTTTAATATTTTAAATAGCAATGATTTAGCAATATTAGTCATCAAATATGGATATTGATATCATTTATTAACATTTGCTAGGAATTGTTTATTAACTTCAATCAATAAAAAACCGCATCCTGTTGCCAAGATACGGTGAATAAAATATTGACGCTTCTTTAATTCTTCATATAAATGAAGCTTTAAAAAATCAATAACAAATACGCCAATAGTAATCAGTCAGCTTTATCACTATTTACTACCTCAAAACAAATACCAGCGTTATTTTCCAGCCTTGTTAGTAGTTTATTCCCCATCGCAGATGCTGGTGTCCAAAAGCCACCTTTAACCTCGTCTTTGGTAATATCTTGTGCCAAGCACAGCGCCGATTGCGCCAGCATCTGTGATGTACTGCCATAACCCGGATCTTTATTCCCCGTTACTTTAGTTTTAATAGTCTCATTATTCGCTGTTTTACCAAAAAAACGTAAATCAAAATAACCATTGTCTTGGTCAGACTTAGAGGGTCCATCGCCAGATTTGGTTAATACATGATTAGAGAGAAACTCGCGGCTACGCTTAAAGGTCATAGCAGTGATAAAACCAAATATGCCTGCACTCATGCCGTAGCTTATCAGCTGACCTTTAACTCCATTTTGCATCCACATGGCTTCATCATACTTAAACTCACGACTGTATTGATAGCTTAGTAGCTGGTTGCTACGGTGAACGATGCGTGTATTGATACTTGCCATGATAAAAGGTGCCAACCAGTGACCATACTCGGCATCATATTGAGGCTTATTGATATTGTCTTGGCGTACATTTGGCGCATCACTATCATTATTCAGTAGGTAGGGATTGGCAAGCTGTTGTCGCCGTGATTTATTTTTTCCAGATTCTTCAAAAATAGTTGCCATTGAAGCAAGCGTACCGCCAGACAAACCGCCCTTGGCGGCTTTCACGCGCATATGAATGGTTGAACAAGGGGCATTAAAATTAGTCTCACTCTGCTGTTGAGTAAAGTAAACGCCTAAGTCTGACGGTATCGAATCAAAGCCGCATGAATTGACAATACGCGCGCCACTTTGCTGCGCTTTATCTTGATATTTATCGAGCATATCTTTAATAAAGATCGCCTCTCCCGTTAGATCAACATAGTCTGTACCGTTTTCTACACAGGATTTAATCAGCGACTCACCATATTTAAGGTACGGACCTACCGTCGAGATAATCACTTTAGTTTGTGTGGTCATCTTATCCAGACTGGCCGCATTATCACTATTAGCAATAATAATATCGACGTTTGCAGCTGATGTATCGTGCGCCTTTTCTGCGTCCTGTTCTTGAGTAAGCTGAAAATGCAACTTCTCTAACTTTTCCGCATTGCGACCAGCGATTGCCCATCTAACGTCCCGATGTTCCTGATCTGATAAAAAATGCGCTAAGTAACGCGCGGTAATCTGTCCCACAAAGCTAGTAGCACCATATAAAACAAGCGTGTATGGACGTTTAAGCTGGGCCTTTGAAGAGGTATTAGCATCTGGAGAATAAGGCATGATGGTTTCCTTTGAAGTTGATATGATTTAAGTGGTGAGAATTTTAAATATGATTAATGATTTGCTCTATTCGTACAAAAAATAGGTATCAAAAAATCATAAACCATTTAAAAGCAAATCTATAGGCGCTCAAAGTACCAAATTCGCTACAAATCACGTAAGAACACTACATAGGTTACACAAAATAGCGCGAAAATTACTAAAATGAACGCAGATTATGATTAAAGCTTGCTACTCTAATCATACAAGCAAGGCGCAGTGGTAAAATTGTTGTTAATAAAAAAATCACTCGAAATTTTTAAATAATAAATTGTAAATTATAAAAAGTATTAACATTATTGATCTGAGGAGAATCACTATGTTCCGTTGGGCTATCATCTTTGCTGTCATCGCACTTATCGCAAGTTTACTAGGGTTTGGCGGTGTCGCTGGTCTGTCATCTAACCTAGCCTATATATTCTTAGTTGTTGCGGTTATCTTATTTATTGTGGCGTTTGTTGGCCGCAAAATGTAAATAAGAAGCCACATTAATACTTTTATTTAAATAAATAGAAGTATTAACGCAATTAAAAATCTAGAAGTATAAAAAATGTCCTCAATTGAGGACATTTTTTGGTTTAGCACTTTGCTACTTTAATAAAGTCATTCCTAATAACTATAAACGTTTAGGCTGAATGATATGTTCCATCCGTTTTGCTAATCGAATATCATGGCTGGTAATACCACCTGTATCGCCAGTCGTTAAGCGCACTTCTACTACGTTATACATATTACGCCACTCAGGATGATGATCGAGCGCCTCTGCATAAAAGGCAGCTTGATTCATAAAGCTGATTGCCTCAATAAAGTCGCTAAAATGATAGGTTTTAACAATGCTATCGCCCTCACGCACCCAGCCTGCCAACTCTTCTAATTGCAAATCAACTTGTTGATGAGACAAACTACTCATAGCAATATCCTTTATTATTGTGTGATGACTGTGTGAAAATCGCCTAAAAATTTTGGAAAAAATAACAATAAAAGCGCTGAGTGGCACTAATTATAGTTACGCTATAGGTCAAAAAACCCACCTAGGTTGCACATACTGCCATATATTTGTTGAGAAAAATATGAGCAAGGATATGAAACGGATAGGCGGGTAGTATAAATCAGTTGTAGTAAAAACCGGTCAACAGTTAGGTTATAAATATAGCGCATTTTTCCTTAAGATAGGAGTTTCTATAGCAAATCTTGATACTCAGGATGCTTTTTAATATACGCTGAGACAAACGAACATTGTGGAATCACTTTTTTATCATGTTCATGTGCAAAATCTAGCGCGCGTTTAACCAAAGCTGAGCCAACACCGCGTCCACCAAGCGATTGAGGCACAATAGTATGATCATAAATTAAGGTGTTATCGCGCTCTTGATAGCTAATATATCCGGTTTGACCATTAATAGTAGTTTCAAAACGTTGTGCTTCCGGACGATGGGTAATGGTTGGTTCTGATTGTTCAGATTCGGTACTCATAAGAGAACTCCTTTTTTATCATCATTTTTATTGTAGTTGAGTAGTTATCATGACTGTTTAAATTACTAATCATTCAAGATAAACGGTTATTTAAACAGGGAATAATTATATAAACAGACGGCTGCCTAAGCCTGTGAATCAGTATGCCAATTTATCTCGAATGCTACTAGTGACGGATGGTAAGAGTAGATAGCCAAAATGTTAACGCAGCCTTATTTGCGTGCCATGTTTATACGAGCACTCAACTCCTCTGCAAAAGTGATTCTGCAAAAATGCCTATACGACAGTTTATATACAAAAGGCGCAAAACGAGCGGGAAAGCGCGCTGTCAGCTTGCAGGGGTTGCCTGACAATGCGATAATGGCAGACAATTTGTAACCCTGATTTTAAGGTGCGGCAGCTTAGCAGTCACGCTCAGTTCTGTCTCGACCTTTTTTATGCAGTCTATCGGAGTGTTAATGGCTCAATATATCTACACGATGAACAACGTGTCAAAACTTGTTCCGCCTAAGCGTGAGATTCTAAAAAATATTAATTTATCCTTTTTCCCTGGCGCAAAAATCGGTGTCTTAGGTATCAATGGTTCAGGTAAATCAACCTTGCTCCGCATTATGGCAGGCGTGGATACTGAATTTAGTGGGGAGGCGCGTGCGCAAACCGGTACTAAAGTTGGTTACTTACCACAGGAACCGCAGCTTGATGACAGCAAAGACGTGCGCGGCAACGTTGAAGATGGTATGCGTGAAGCCTTAGATGCGCTCGCTCGTCTCGATGCGATTTATGCCGAATATGCTGAGCCAGATGCTGACTTTGATAAGCTTGCTGAAGAGCAGGGTAAGATGGAAGACATCATCCAAACTTGGGATGCACATAACTTAAACAATCAGCTAGAAAAAGCCGCTGATGCTTTACGTCTGCCACCATGGGATGCTGATGTTAGCAAATTATCCGGTGGTGAAAAACGCCGAGTAGCATTATGCCGTTTGCTATTGTCGCGCCCTGATATGCTATTACTTGACGAACCGACCAACCATTTGGACGCTGAGTCCGTAGCATGGTTAGAGCAGTTCTTGCAGAATTATAGCGGTACAATCGTTGCAATTACCCATGACCGTTATTTCTTAGATAATGTTGCCCAGTGGATTTTGGAGCTGGACCGTGGTCATGGCTATCCGTATGAAGGCAACTATACTGAGTGGCTCGAGCAAAAGAACACCCGCCTAGAGCAGCAGAATAAGCAAGAAGAATCATTTGCTAAAGCGCTGAAAAAAGAGCTGGATTGGATTCGTACCAACAAAAAAGGTCAACAAGCCAAGTCTAAATCTCGTGTCCAGCGTTTTGAAGAATTGAACTCACAAGAATTCCAAAAACGTAATGAGACCTCTGAGATTTATATTCCGCCTGGTCCGCGTTTGGGTAATAAAGTCATTGAAATCAATAATATCTCCAAGTCCTTTGGCGACCGTTTATTGTATGAAAACCTGAGCTTTAACGTTCCAGCTGGTGCTATTGTCGGTATTATTGGTCCCAATGGTGCGGGTAAAACCACATTATTTAACATGATTACCGAACGTGATACGCCAGATACCGGTACCGTTGAATTGGGCGAAAGTGTCAGCGTGGCGTATGTTGGTCAGGTTCGTGATAACTTAGACGACAGCAAAACCGTTTGGGAAGAGATTTCTGACGGTCTTGATATCATTACCGTTGGCGACTATACAACCCCAAGCCGTGCGTATATCGGTCGCTTTAACTTCAAAGGCTCAGACCAACAAAAGCACGTCGGTCAATTGTCTGGTGGTGAGCGTAACCGCTTACAATTAGCCAAAACGCTGAAGCAAGGCGCGAACGTATTGCTCCTTGATGAACCATCAAACGATTTGGATATCGAAACCTTACGTGCATTAGAAGATGCGATTCAAGTCTTCCCAGGTACTGTTATGGTCGTGTCGCATGATCGCTGGTTCCTTGACCGTATTGCTACCCATATCTTGGCATTTGAAGATGAAGGTCCAGTATGGTTTGATGGTAACTATTCTGAGTTTGAAACCTATCGCAAAAAGACGATGGGCGATGATGCCAATCCTAAGCGTATGAAGTATAAAAAGATTACCACCTAATTGAAGCACTATAAGATTAAGTAATTCAGTCTTATAGTGTTAGTCATCTATAAAAATATAAAAAAAGACCGCTAATTGATTAGCGGTCTTTTTTATGGTGCTAGGTGTTACTGTCTTATTAAGCAGACTCATACTAATTAATAACTATTTTAATTAACGTTTACGCCCAAATTTACGCTGTTTCTTATTTTTAATTTCAGTCATGGCGTGTGCAATCGCTTCCTCATCCAAGCTTGCAACTTGTTGCAATATTTGCATCATATCGGGGCTAAGCACATATTTGGCATGATGGGCAATATCGTCAATACGTTTATCAAAGGTTAACATACCTGTTTCTGCATCGGTTTGGATATAATCCAAGCGTATCAGCGCATTAACAAAGCTTAAGAACAGCGCCCGATCAAAGAAATCTGGAATATCGTCGGCGTACAATACCGATAAACGCTGACCGAGCAAATGGCACAAGTCAACCACTTCACCAGCCGTTAGATTGCCGGAGCCTTGCTGGGCAAGGAGCGCTAAAGTCATAAAATAACGCTCAAGGCTTTGTCCAACTGGCGTTGCCAATACTTCAAGCTGCTGATAACAGCGACTATTAGCATCAGGGACACTCAAGATGCCATCGCCAAGATCAACAATCAGCCCATGCGCCTGCATATTGGTTATTTTTTGCTCAAGCGTTTCGGTCAAGTTATGAGAAGGATAGTGTAAAAATAGCTCACTTTGTAAAAAAGGATACATTTGTGAGACGATACCATCTAAACGACTGCGCTCGATACGACCGTTGCGTGCCACGAGTGCCGCTAAGAAAGACAATAAAATAAACACATGCAAAATATTATTACGGAAATAGCTGAGCAGCGCCGCTTGCTTGCCAGCAACTTGGATAATATCACCCAAAATATGCGGCGTGCGCTCAATCAGCTTTAGCTTAATACCATAATTAATAATATCCTGCGGACTCATATCGGTAATCACCGTATCGTCCGCATAAGGGATTTGGCGAGCAATATTCTGATAAAGGGCGATTTGTTCGCGGCAAATTTGCTCATCAAGCGCCGCTTTTGGTGCGGACAACAATACCAAAGATAACAGCGATACTGGATTGACCACCGCCGCCTTATTGATATTTTGCATAATTTTGATGCCGATATTATCGACCATGGCGCTGGCTTTGGCATCCAGTGGGGTGTCGGTGCGGTCATCCGGTAAGCTGTCTGCGGGCACATCAAATTTGGTCATAAAGTCGGTTAAATGCAGCGGCGTACCAAAGCTTAAATGCACATTACCAAAAATCCGCTCAATCTTACGACTGACTTTGAGCAGTCCCATAAGCGACTCAGATTCTTTAGGTTTTCCCTTTAGCTCACCGATATACGTGCCGCCCTCCATGATGCGCTCGTAACCGATATAGGTGGGAATAAACACCACAGGCTTAACAGTCTGGCGCAATTGGCTGTGCACCGTCATTGCCAGCATGCCCATTTTCGGTGGTAGCAAGCGCCCTGAGCGCGAGCGTCCCCCTTCAATAAAGTATTCAATCGGTGTTTTTCGAGTGATAAGGGTATGCAAATATTCACGTAAAACGGCAGTATACAGGGCATTACCACGGAAGCTACGACGAATAAAGAACGCTACTGCGCCGCGTAAAAAGGGTCCCAATACTGGCACATCTAAATTATCACCAGCGGCAATATAAGGAATACTCAAACCACGTTTATAAATCACGTAGGACAATAATAAATAATCGACATGGCTGCGATGACAAGGGACATAAATAATCTCATGATCCATTGCCAGCTCGCGCACGCGCTCAAAATGATGGACATCAACGCCATCATAAAGCTGTGTCCATAACCACGTTAAGAATCGATCGAAGATACGGATAATGGGGTAGGAGTAGTCATTGACCATCTCATTGGCATAGCCTTTTGCGACACTGCGTGCTTCACGTACAGTCTTGCCGGTCGACGTGGCTTCTTTTTCTATCGCATGTTTGATGGCGGGCGAGTAAATCAGCTTGTCTACCAAGTTGCGTCTGTCCGATAAATCAGGACCAAGCATACTGGCGCGCTGCTTATCCAGATACACATTTAATTGATGTTGCAACGTGCGTACCAGTTCTCGATTGGCATCGGCGGATGGCACCAACGTATGACCCAGTATTTCTTTATCGATATTAGTATCGGTACTAATATCATTAATAATACTGTTACTAGCATCAGAGTTAAGCGGATTATCCGTAACTGTTGTGGTCTGAAATAAAGGGTCGTCTGAATCTAAACTCTCATAAATCAGGTGACGCAAATCTTGCGGTGCATGAAACTGCACAAAGGTATCGCGTCCCATCACCCCAATATTAAATAACTGCTTGGTAATGGTGGGGTCTTCCCAGCCATCGGTCATCAGTAGACGGAATAAAGAATCTTCCTTTTCAGGCGCGCGTCCCCATAGAATCGATACGGGTACTAAGCGAATCTTAAGCGCCGGATATTGCAACGTCGCGGCAACCAAACGTGATAAGCGCGGTGACAGCTGATTCTCCTTTGCCTTTGGATGATGCAAAAATATTATCGCGGCATTTTCATCGAGTTGATAAGTAGGGTCAGTTACCCCGACCAATGCAGGTGGCAATTGACACTCTTGCGTTTGCAAATCAATCAAGATACTGTTGGAGCGTGAATAATCTTGCAACACATAAAAAGTCAGCGTGTCATCGTCCGTCGCAATCTCTGGCAGCTCGCCCAATAATTTTGGCTTAACCGCCACATCAAGGACTTGCCCTGATAGCTTACGATACAGCTGATTGATTGGCGCTTTGGTATAGGTTGCCGGTGCAATTTTTTGGCTATCAGCGGCTTGCGTATTATTATTGAGAGCGGTATCAGAAGATAGCGTCGAGGCTTTAGACATCCGCTTTTTTAGAAACGTCGGTATCATAATAAGAAGTCAAATTTTGTGAAATATAATACCCTTATGATGCCATAAAAGTGCATAAAGCGATATATCGCCTCCGTATCTGAGCGGAATATTATAGTTACTTACGTAGCCAAACGTTTCACTGCGCAAATTTTTTGCGTAAGATAATCAAATTACTTGTGCCTAAATTTTATTACCATCGTTGTGAGTTATTATCCATCTCTTTTTCTTCATTGTGAGCCATTATGACGCCTGCTATTAATCTTGCCAAACAACGTAAACTTACCTATCAGCTTCATGAGTATACGCATGACGAAGGTGCGGCTTCGTATGGGTTGGAAGCAGCTGAGAAATTAGCGGTGGCAGGTGAGCAAGTATTTAAAACCTTGGTGGTAGCAACGGAGGCAGGCGCGCTAGCGGTTGCTATTGTCCCGGTGACAACCACGTTAAATTTTAAAAAAATGGCAAAGGCGCTGGGCTGCAAAAAGGTACAGATGGCAGACCCCAAACAAGTCGAGCGTAGTACCGGTTATGTGTTAGGTGGCGTTAGTCCATTAGGGCAAAAAAAGCGCTTATCGACTGTCATTGATAGTTCGGCAGCGCATAACGCGACTATCTATGTGAGCGCGGGTCGTCGTGGGCTTGAGATTGAATTGCCACCCGCGCAGTTGGCAACCACTTTAAATGCCGATTTTGCAGATATTGCAGATAGTTGAAAAGTATCGATTCACAGCAACCTATAGCAATTTATAGTAACTTATAGTGAGAATAAATAATTAAACTGATAATCATGTAATCTTAATAACTCTCATAGCTTCCATTCTAAGGATAAATTTTATGCCACATTTAACCATTCAAGCAACGCCTAACGTTTCTATTCCTCATGCCGAATCACTGCTAAAAACGTTAAACAAAGCGCTTTGGGATACGGGACATTTTAAACAAGCTACTGATATTAAGGCGCGTATATTGCCAGTAAATACTTTTTTGGTAGGTGTTGAGGATGATGAGCAAATGCATGGCTTTATTTATGCGCATTTAAAATTGATGCCAGGACGTGACGCTACTATTCGCGATAGTCTTGCGCAATTATTGGTGCAAACGATAGAAGACAAATTAGCAGACGCGCAATCAGGACGTGCTCAATTGCAAATCTGTGTCGAAGTAGAAGAGCTTAGCTCTATATATCAGAAGAAAATACTCGGTAGTTAATTGATATAAATTGTAACACTTTTTGTATCGACACCTTATCGTCGCTTTATCAGTATTTTATTCACACAGAGACTGACTGGCGTATTTAGGCAAAATGATTATCTCGGTCGTATAGCCTGCTGTTTTACCGTCAGTTGCCATTAAGTTGCGTGCCATACGTAGTCGATATTTACCCGATGCTGGCAAACAACCTCGATAAATAATACCGCCTTTAGTTCCGTCTTGGGTGCCATCCGGCATATATAAGACGCCAACATTTGCGGTCTCAGTAGTACCGGTTAGTGGCGTAATATTAATGATGGCGTATTGACCTTTTGCAGCGCTAAATTGATACCAATGTTCATTTTGTTTGGGGCTTAATTTACCCGTAACCTTGGTACTGATTTGACCTTTAGCGAAACGGATGGGCGTGTCTATTGTTGATTTAATGGTTGGATGAGCTTTTAATGCAGGCGTGTTGTTAGTAGCCGCTTGTACACCAGTTATAGCAGTTAGGCTAATAATAGCGATAACGGGGAAGAAAGAAGTAGCATATAATAGTGACATGATAACTCCCTATTATTTAAAATAATAATAACGTTAAGTGTAGTTAAAATTTATTAGCTGTTCAGTAGTCAATTTATTGTTATAAGACTAATTATTTACCAAGCTTATTTGTTACCGAAAAATTAGTCATAAAAAAAGCGCTCATTTTAACTGAGCGCTTTTTTATGACTTATTAAAACTAATTTATTTTTAATCTAAAAACGCAAAGCTCTCAATTTTCATCGAGGTCATGCTTTCGCTCGGCGCGACCATACTTTCGGCGTGACCTGAGGTACGTGGCAACACTTTATCGAAGTAAAATTCTGCGGTTTGAATTTTGGCTTGATAAAACTCTGGAGATTCTGTACCGCCATTCTCTAACTTGTCATACGCCACCGCTGCCATACGCGCCCAGTGATAGCCCATCATCGCATAGCCTGAATACATCAAAAAGTCATCAGACGCTGAGGAGATAATCTCGCGGTCTTTGCGCGCCATTAGCATTAAACGCACGGTTAAGGTGTTCCATTCGGCGCATATTTTGGTCAATGCCCACACGAATTTGCGCATGTCTTTATCGAGTGCGTACTCACCACACCATCTCATGATGGTCGAAGTATAGTCACGGATAATCTTCCCTCTTGACTGTAAGATAACTTTACGACCGAGTAAATCTAACGCCTGAATACCAGTCGTACCTTCGTACAAGGTAGCAATACGTGCATCACGGGCGATCAACTCCATGCCCCATTCTTTAATATAGCCGTGTCCGCCATAGATTTGCTGACCATGCTTTGCTGCCTCAATACCAAGTTCTGTCAAGAAGCCTTTAAGAATAGGGGTATAGAAACCAAGCTTATCATCCCATTTTTCAAACTCAGCCTCATCGTTATTTACAATGCCTTGGGTCATCTTATCGGCATAACGCGCAGCATGATAAATCATCGAGCGACCACCTTCGGCAAAGGCTTTTTGAATCAGCAGCATACGGCGCACATCGGCATGATGAATAATAGCATCGGCTACTTTATCAGGATCTTTCACTCCTGATAAGGCACGCATCGAGCGTCGATCTTTGGCATAAGGAAGGGCGTTTTGGAAGGACAGTTCGGTATGCGCCAGCCCTTCGATACCGGTACCGATACGAGCGGTATTCATAAAGGTAAACATCGCCTTTAGACCTTTATTTGGCTCACCAATCAAATAAGCTGTGGCATTATCAAAGTTCAATACGCACGTTGCTGAAGAGTGGATACCCATTTTATGTTCAATAGAACCACAAGCTACACCATTACGTTCGCCAATTTCACCTTCAGCATTTGGTAAAAATTTAGGCACAATAAATAATGAAATGCCACGTGTGCCTTCTGGTGCATCCGGTAGGCGTGCCAACACGATGTGTATAATATTTTCAGTTAAATCATGTTCGCCACTTGAGATAAAAATCTTCGTTCCAGACAGTTTATAACTACCGTCACCTTGCGGAATGGCTTTGGTCTTGACTTGACCCAAATCTGTACCGCACTGTGGCTCGGTCAAACACATAGTGCCTGCCCATGCGCCTTCTACCAATTTATGCAAATAGGTCTCTTTTTGCTCATCCGTGCCGTATTGCATCAAGGTATTGATACAACCGGTTGATAATCCTGGATACATCGCCCACGGCCAGTTTGCCGTACCGATGATTTCCGCTTTAATCAGGTTGATTGACATGGGCAAATTCATGCCACCGTACTCCTCAGGATAAGAAATACCATGCCAGCCGCCTTCCACAAACTGCTTGTACGCTTCTTTATAACCTTTTGGAGTAGTTACTACACCATTTTCAAAATGACAGCCTTCTTCGTCGCCGGTTTGATAAATAGGCAACAACACATCTTGAGCAAAATCTGCCATGCCTTGCAAAATCATATCGATGGTTTCAGGGTCGGCATTAGCACCATTGTCCAAGTCTTTATAATGCTTTTGAAAGTCAAATACGTCGTTAATTAAAAACTTAATGTCACGTAGTGGAGCTTTGTAAGTTAACATAATGATTCTCTTTAATTGGTGGCAGTGGTCAATAGGTGCTAAGCGAATCCACATAAGTGTATTTATTTTAATGGATTCAGTTAAATGCCTAAGACGGTTAGCTAAAAGTAATAAACGGTCGTATTAAAAATGATATATTTCTCTGTAAACATAATAACGTTGTGATAATGCCTTTTATAATAGGTCTTAAGATTTGCTTACTCTGTATATGCCTTACAGAGTTCTTGTTAGTATAGATTTTCTAGTTATACAAAACTACTATAGTTAACTAATATTCATACCTTTTATAAATGTGTATTACTTTAAATTATAAATCAGTATTAGATAGACTAAAATCAAGTATCATCTATTAGGATTTTTGTACATGAGTACCTCGCAGACTTTGACCGCCCTTAAACGCCTAATTGATGGAGAGGTCACACATCTGCTCACGGTTAATAAAAGTCGTAGACCGTGGCATGTGCCCTTTATGGCGGCGATTGCCATCAGTGCACCGGTATTTGTGGGAGTCTACTTTGGAGATTTGCCGTCAGGTATAAAGGCATCATTGGGCGCGATGGTGATATTGAATTTACCATTAGTAGGCAAACTGCCGTATCGAATAGTGACCATGCTGGCATGGAGCTTTGCTATGTCGCTATGTTTTGCGCTTGGACTGATTGCTCAGCAAGTACCTATTTTAAGATTGCCTGTTTTTACCGTAGTATCCTTTGTTGTGGTGTTATTGGGGCGTTATTATCGGCAGCCGCCACCGTCAGGGTTGTTTATTATGATGGCGATGGCGATTGCGCTTTTTATTCCATTGCCCTTAGCACAAGTTTTGCCAGCAACAGGTATGGTACTGCTGGGCAGTAGCTTTGCGGTTATTATGGCGCTATTTTATTCGCTGTTTTTAGTTCTTACGCGCCCTGTATTGCCAGCGCCAAGCTATGCTTATGAGCCAGATACCATTAGCGAAAGTCTGATTGTGACGGCTTTTGTGAGCTTAACTTTGTTACTGGCCATGACTCTTGAGATGTCCAATCCTTATTGGGCAGCGGTGAGCTGTTTTATTATTATCCAAGGAATTCATCTGCGTACGATATGGATCAAGCAGTTGCACCGTTTGCTTGGAACGATGGTTGGTATTGGGCTGGCAAGTTGGATGCTATCGTGGGGATTGTCGGCGTGGGGCGTGGCAACGGCATTATTGGTTATGATTTTGAGTATTGAGTCGTTGATTGATCGCCATTATGGGCTTGCGGTGATATTTATCACACCATTGACGATATTTATTGCCGAATATGGCAGTGGTCTGCCGCTTGTGCCTGAGATGTATGCTGAGATTATTCAGGCGCGGCTGTTTGATACCGCGCTTGGTTGTCTGATGGGATTAAGTGGTGGGTTGGCAATGCATTCAACTGCCCTGAGAACACCACTGCGCCGATTTGAACATTGGTTACTCAACCAATTTGATGATAATAAAAACATGGGTTAGGTGGATTGGTTTTTCAGTATCGTCGTTGCCTGCGTGACATCAATGGTATGACCTGTCCAACGCTCAAAACTAAGTGCGGCTTGCCCAATCAGCATTCCATAACCGTCAGAGATTTGCGCGCCACGATCGGTAAAATGCTGTAAAAATGGCAACTCGCGCCCGTACATCATATCGTATGCCTGATTACAGCTTAAGTGGGCAGATAAAGGCAGCGTATCGCCACTCAGCCCGATAGAGGTGGCATTAATAATCACATCAAAATGTCCTGATAACTCTGTTGTCGTGCAGCTGGTTATTTTATGCGCATCAATACTTGGGCTTGCTACGCTTAGCTCCGCTACCAAGTCTGCGGCTTTACTCATGGTACGATTGGCAATGGTTAGTGTCTCAATACCGGCTTGAATCAAAGGCAGTATCGTCCCGCGCGCTGCACCACCTGCACCAATAAGCGCTACGCGTGCGCCTTGAAGCTGCCAGCCTAAGCTTTTGATATGATTGACCAAGCCTTGTCCATCGGTATTATCACCATACAGCGCCTCGTTGACCGCTGCGCCATTGTTCAGCATATCCTGATTTAATAACAACGTATTGACGGCACCGGCAATACGCGCATGTTCAGACACACCGCCCTGCGCCAAACACAGATCGTAAGCCAGCTGCTTAAAGGGCACGGTAACATTTGCACCCACACCGCCGCCTTGAAAAAATGCCTCAACCACCGCAGTAAAGCTTGCAGCATCATCGGGGCAATATTGACGCCCATAACGGATAGCACAGCCTGTTTGGTTAGCGAATACCTCATGAATCTCAGGGGATTTACTGTGGGCAATCGGATTGCCAATAACGATAAAGTGCTGCATAGCTTGGGTCATAGTTGTTTCGCTCATCATGCGTGATTTACTCATTGTAAATGAATGATAGCACTATAAAAATACTGACGGTGCTGCTTGCTGAATATTGATAATGGAGTAAGTGTTTTTTAATAAAAAATCACTAGCAAAATCTTTATAGCTTCCCTAAACAGTATATCAAATAAGCGCTGAACAAGGTTCTTAACAAATTTGTATCGCCTGCGATTGTTACGCGTAACGTAAAGGCTAGTCAATGGCTGAGCAGTTGGGTACACTATAAAATATCTTGATTTAACCATTGCCAGTGCTAATTATCAATTAATAAAACCAAGTATTAAAATTGAGCAATAAAGCTGTGCAATCCCTAAAAACCCTTTTATACCTATCCTTATTGGCAGCGATATACGTTTGCTAATATTATTTAGGGATTCCTATAATACTGTGAGTAAATGATCCATGCGGAATAACATCCTACAGAATGTTGTGATCGGTATCACCATGATAGCGGGCGTATCCTTAAGCGCGTGTGATAGCGCAAATCAGTCCGTCGGCGATGTGGCAGCAGACAGTACCGAGCAAAGTACTGAAAAAGAGCCATTGGCCTCTCGCTCTGCTGCTGATGCTGATTTAGATGGGGCTACAGTTGGACAAGGTACACCAGTCAATTATGACTTATCGACATGGAGCAAAGACAGTGTTGAGACGCTGACTATTCAAGATTTTGATAAGATAAAAGCTACTTTTGGTAAGGTTATGAGTACAGATGAGAATAGTCTAGACTATGCCAGTAATCCTGCAACTAAATACCGTTTCATGGATACCGATGCGCCTTACTTAGACCTTATCGACTCTACCAAATATCTGGAAGTAGGCTGGTATTTCGCCAATCCAACTGACACTGAAAAAGAAAAAGAGCTGAGCCGTGCTCACGCCAAAAAAGCATATAAATTGGCACGGCAACTGATGGGTGACGATGGCGGTAAAGTACTTGCAGACATGTTGAACGGTCAAATTATCAAAAACAAAACGATTGGTGGTCAAAAAATAGAACTGGCAAAATGCGAGTTTTATAGCTGTATGCTCGTGCTCAATAAGTCAGAGGCGGAAGCTGCAGTCGTCGAGCCAGACGCAAAAAGTAAATAAATGTCACAATTCGTAGATGATCACTCCTCAGTCATAAGCTATTCAAAATAATTGGTAACCGCTAATTAATGATAAATAATTCTGACGGCTGGATATGCTTGCAATCCCGAGAGTCGCAATGTGCAAATAATGTCAGTCTTGATAATCGTGGGCTGGCATATGGCGATGGGTTTTTTACTACGATGGGCGTGATAGATGGCGTAATATTATGGCAAGATTATCATCGTCAGCGTATCGATTCTCATGCAATAGCCTTACAGTTTAACCTTGATAGCCATGCTTTATTATTAAAATTGCAAACCCATGCTCAAACGTTGGAGCAAGGTATGCTAAAACTTATTATCACTCGGGCTGCGCAAGCGATACGCGGCTATGGATTTTTACCCTGTGTATCTGGTAGTGCCTGCGAGATATGGCTAAAAATAACTGCAATGACTATCACCACACCCGAACATTGGCAGCTGCCCGATGGTCTAATAGTGCCCTTGCAGCCTGCCATATCTGCGGTGTGTCTAACTGCACAACTTGCTTGCCTACCTGCACCACTTGCTGGACTAAAAAGCTTAAACCGTTTAGACAATGTGCTGGCAAGTGGCGAGCTACAGGGTATTAATCAGACAGCACCGAATCTTGATAAAAAATTTGGTGAAGGCTTGGTGTGTGATATGACTGGGCGCTGGATTGAGGGCACGATGAGCAATGTGTTTTATCGTCTCAATTCTCAAAAACAAACTTCCGATACAGCAGAACAATCCGACACTACCCAATGGTTTACGCCGCCGCTTGACTGTTCCGGTGTTCATGGCGTGATGCGCGCGGTTATCTTAGATGGATTTGCAACGTCTGCGACACCGATTATGGAACGACCGCTGATGGATGAGGATTTGCCTTATTTATCACAACTATTTTTTTGTAATGCACTGCGCGGTGTGATGCCAGTGAGTTCGCTAAGATTGCTGACGGGTGAAATAATCAATTTTGCATAAGCATTTTATTCAACAACTTCAAATTCCGTACTCTGATAATCTTCTGAACCTAAAACAACTTCTTTATTTTGATAAAGTGCTTGAACATTTAATAGGGCGCTTTGCTCGTCGTTAGCATTAACCTTAATCACTCTGCTTAAAGTTTCCGTTATTTCTATATAAAAAATACTTTTTACGGTTACTGCTTTATTCATGTCTATGCGCTCGCAAACTTTAATACTATTTATTGGCAATATTATCTCACCTTATTATTGGGGCGACTCAAAAGAAGTGATCGTCTTTTGTTACGCAGGCTTGTGTCAGCAGGAAAATCGATCAATGATTATTTTATAAAGGAGAACGTTTTAAAGGAGAGATATCGATGCGCTCAATTTATCGCTTGAGTTATAAAGAAGAACGACTGCCACTTCCCATTCGTCGATTATTAATTTTCAATGAAATTTGCCATAAGGCGAAACATAAACCTAATAAAGTTGTTCATTTATTACCGCATACCAAACAGGCATTTGGGGTCATGTATTTGCAAGACTACAAAAAATATATCGCCTACGGTGGTATGTTTGAATATGCGCATTTACGGCGTGATGTGGTCAAGCAAGGCGTGCATCGTTTACCGCATTATGAATATATAATGTGCGCCATTACTATAAAACGGCAAGCTTTCACCAAACCTGTGCGCACACCCGTTGAGCTGCTCTGGTACTGGCAAGATTATGTCAAGAATAGACGCTATACCTATTTAGATATTGATGAACAGCCCTTTTTTCCTGTCAATGACGAGTTGGAAATAGAGTATCCGCCTCATCGTTATCATGAACGTTTGGTCGCTTGCGAATATCTACCGCTTTGGGATGAGCAAAAAACGCTAACGACACCGGCTTATAAGGATAAAAAAGGAAAGTTGCGCCCTAAAGGCTATCCTGAAAAACGCTTAATATAAGCCGTAGTATTTATTTTATTTTTCGATAATGTCCACGCGCTAAAAACTCAATAATGCCTTTATCGCGTAGCACTTGTAATTGCTGACGGATTTTATCTTGAATGTGATGATTATCAGGATATTTGCCTTTTAGCTCGTCAACAAAATGATAGACTTGTTGTAAAGTAAACTGCTCATCAAGTCTATCAATGCACTGCCAAACATCTAATGTCCAACCACGCGCTCGCTGCGTTTGTGCGCGTAGAAATATCGTTTGCTGGAATTGTTGGCTGACAATATTTTTTGCGATAATTTCCTGATTTTTAACCAAAAACACCTTGCCCGATTCAGGTACTTTGCGCAAATCAATATTGCAGCCAACCCAGCCAGCGCGCTTTGCCGTGATTGATAATGGCTTACGTTTAACAATCATATCTTGCTTAAAAAAATGTTTGGGAATGATTAAAAAGTTATTGACGCTCAGCTCTTTTGAATACGTTAAAAAGAAAAAGCTAGGGTTATCGTCACTATTGAGACGCTGCATCATGGTGTCATACGTGCCATCATTAATAATATGGCTCAGTGTGCCTTTTTTACTTTTAAGCTCATATTGCTCAGCACAACTGGGGCAATAAAAATCAGCGACAGGTTGATTGTTGGCAAATTCGGATAATGACGGTGTATTGCAATTGGGACAATAGCCATTATTTTTGACCCAATCTTCACTCAGCACGCGAATGATTTGTGACGGTGAGCGATAGTTCTCTGCCAGTTTTTTATTAAAATGTAGATTCATAAATTAATGCCATTTTATTAACGTCTTATCAAATAATATTGAAAAGCACACGGTTCAGTGCTAAATTCTAGCAAACTTCTGCCCTATGAGTCGCCATGAGCACCCCAAACCCTGAAAAACCTTCTCATCATACTGATTCATCAGACAATCATGATAGCAGTCCAAGTGACCATTCAGCCGTACCGCCAGCCTCAGAGCCGATACAGACTGATGGTGCTGAGCCTCTATCAAGCGATTCTGTAAACAGTAAGCCTGTACCGAGTGAGCCGGTGTCAAGCGAGACTGTACATAGTGCACATAAGGTAGAAGCAGATAAAGCACCGGCAACGGACATCTCACTTATCAATGAATCCAGCAGTACTCACCGCTACAAAGCGGATAACTCGTCTTTTTTTATGCAGCGTAGCTATCAGATATTGCTAGTGCTGGGGTTGATTGCCGCTTTTGTTTTGGTAATGATTTATCAAACCTTGTTCGGACGTATTAACCAACCACAACAGATGATAACGGTAGAGCATGGCGATACCTATTATGGCTTGCTGCCACAGTGGCAAAATGTGCCGTTATTCTCTACCAGTCTGGCAAAGATATATATTAAGTCGCAAGTTGATGCGCCATTGCATGCCGGTGTCTATCAATTACCGGAAAACCCATCGCTTGCCAGCGTGCTAAAAGTGCTCGAGCAAGGCGCAAAAGTGGCAATGATTAAGGTTCAAGTCATAGAAGGCAAAACCTCAAAGGACTTGTACCAAACCCTACGCGACGCTGAAGGTATCAAAAAAGAAGTACTTACTAAGGACGCTGACAATGCCAGTATTGCCCAAACGCTAGAGCTAAATGGTATCCTGCCGAGCGCAGTGACCAACAGCCGCGATTATATCGTCAATCATAATCTTGAAGGCTGGTTCGCACCCGATACTTATTATTATGGTGAAGGGGCAACGGACAAGCAGATATTGACCGACTTATATAAGCTTCAACAAAAAGCATTGACCAAAGCATGGGAGAATCGCGCGCCCAATCTGCCGTATAAAACTCCTTATGAGGCGCTGATTATGGCGTCTATTATTGAAAAAGAAACCAGCGTGCCAGAAGAGCGTCCTTTGGTCTCAGCAGTGTTTAATAATCGCTTGAAGAAAGGTATGCGCATGCAGACTGACCCGACCATCATCTATGGTATGGGCAGTGGCTATGAAGGTAATATCCGCCGCAAAGACATCGACGAAAAAACATCATATAACACCTATCAAATCGACGGTTTACCGCCGACACCTATCGCTCTACCATCAGCATCATCGATTGAAGCAACGCTGCATCCTGCCGACAGCGATGTGTTGTATTTTGTAGCAACGGGTAATGGTGGTCATAAATTTACCAATAGCTTGGCAGGACACAATCAAGCGGTCAAAGACTATCTGAGCGTCATGCGTGAGAAAAAAGCTCAAGCACTCGCGCAATAAGTCGTTTTGAACGTAAGCCGTTTTAGCTGTCAGTAATGATAGTTGCGCATATAATTTATATAAGGCAATCTCATGTCACTATCTTTAAATGCTAAAGCCGACACAAACGCCATAGCAAACGCGCTGCCATTAGGGCGCTTTATCAGCTTTGAGGGCACAGAGGGCGTTGGTAAAACCACTGCCATTGATACGTTGTGCGCGCGTCTGCAAGCAAACGGTATTGACTATGTACGTACCCGCGAGCCGGGCGGCAGTCCCTTTGCTGAGCGTCTACGCACGATATTGCTAGACCCAGCGACTGATATTAATGACGATACTGAGCTGTTATTAATGTTTGCCGCGCGTTGCGACCATGTGCAACAGCTGATTATGCCCGCCTTGCAGAGTGGAACGTGGGTGATATGTGATCGTTTTATCGATTCAACTGTGGCATATCAAGGCTTTGGACGGGCGCATGGTGATACGGTAATGTTGGCAAAGATAGATTCTTTAATTGAGCAATTTATCCCGCAGTTACCGGATTTGACTTTGTGGCTTGATTTGCCTGTAGATGAGGGCATGGCGCGTGCAGGTAAGCGCAGTGCTGCCGACCGTTTTGAGCAGCAAGCCAGCGCCTTTTTTACTCGCGTCCATGAAGGCTTTGCGCTACTTGCTACCAATCATTCGGAGCGCATTTGCCGTATTGAGGCGACAGGTAGCACCGATGAAGTGAGCGCGCGTATTTGGCAAGTGATACAGGAAAAGTTTGAGCTAAACTAATATTACGTTTTAAGAGTTATCAAGGCTCAATAAAAACCCCCAACGATAACGCTGGGGGTTTTTATTCTTTAACGTTTAATTCACTACAACTTGATGCTTAAGGAGTGGGTTGGTCATCGTTATCTATATTGCTATCCGTCACACTATCTGCGCTGTTATCCGTTCCATTATTTGAGTCTGGTAAACGATTACGGTCTAACCCGCCTTTTTTGGTTTTTGTTGCGTTGCCACTGCTCTTGGTCTTGCCATTATTATTAGCATTGCCGTTAGCATTATTTTTTATTGGAGTGGCTGAGCTTTCCTTAATTAAAAGAGTGCTCTCTTCTATAACTTCTTCGGTTACAGGTTCGCCAGTTAGTTCGTTAGCACGTTCTTCTGCTAGCTCAATCTCTTTACGTTTTTCTGGTGCTTTAGCATGGACATTAAAATGAGCATCAGCCACCGCGCGCGCTTGTTCTTGCTTGGCGGTCACATCAACAGGTTTTGGCTGCACCTCATCATCAACGACCAAAGCCACAAGTTTGCGGTCACGCGGCACTGTACCATCGAATTTATCCGTAATGACGTGCAATTTACCTTCTTTATCAATGGTGTACAGTGGTACAAATTGCTTATTGTCCGCCTTATACTGCTCAAAGCTATAAGAGTCTGTGATATTGGTAATTTTAATACGTGCTTTTTTGGATAGCATGCTGGCAAGCTTGGTATAAGTGACGTCTTTGCCAAACAGCCATTTGGAATGAAAATTCGCTTGTTTATCATTGCGCTCACTTTTGACTTTTTCATCACTAAATTTTAAGCGGTAGAGATTTTGTTCGCCAAACTCATGCCGATAATGAATCTCGGACAAGGTATTTAATTCCTTATCCATACTCAAAGCAAATAAATGCCCGATACCAATCAAATCAAGATGATGGTCGGCATGGTCAGAAACCGGATTACCGAAATAAGTGCGCAAACCGCTCATGCGCGCGCTGGCAATATTGGTATAGTTGCTGTGCGCGACAATCACATCAAAGCCTTGCTCTTTTAATGAGGTCGCAATCAAAAGCGCCACAGGATTTGAGCCGACAATTAAAATACCATTGGTCTCAGGTTCACGTACGCCAAGCCAATTGCCGACCATTTTTGCGCCCAAACCTTGAATCATTACCGTACCAATAATGACCATAAACACTAAAGGTACGAGTAGCTCAACGCCTTGCAAGTCGTAATCTTGCAAGCGAATAGCGAATAATGAGGAGATGGCAGCGGCAACAATACCACGCGGACCAATCCAGCTTATCATTAGTTTTTCATTGGTTTTTAGGTTTGAGCCAATCGAAGCAATCCAAACCACCAGCGGACGTGCCACAAACATTACGATGGCAAGTAGCACCAGCCCGGCAACACCGACATTGATGAGGCTGGTCAGCTCAACGCGCGCGGCAAGAATAATAAACAGCACCGATACCAATAAAATGGTTAACGATTCATTAAATTCTAAAATGGTTTCGCGTGGGAACTTTGGCCAGTTAGCAAGCGCCACCCCAAGTACGGTCACGGTTAATAGACCGGATTCATGCTCTAAATGGTTAGATATCGAAAACAACAGCAGCACAAAGGCTAAGGTAAAAACATTGCGCAAAAATTCAGGAATCATATGTCGACGCATCAAAAACGCCAATAGCCACGCGCCCGCCAAACCTAATGCTGTTGCCAATAGCACGATTTTAGCAAATAGCAACAGACTGCTTGCTTCGCCACCTGAGATGATATATTCATAAACCAATACCACGGCAATCGCACCAATGGGGTCAATGATAATACCTTCCCATTTTAAAATATTGGAGATGGTTTTATTTGGGCGCACACTACGCAATAATGGCGTAATCACTGTTGGACCTGTTACACAAACCAGCGCCCCGAATAGCAAAGCAATAATTGGATCAACATCGAATAATAAATAGGTAGATAGCGCGACAATAGCAATGGTAATCAGCACCCCTACCGACACTAAAAGCTGGACGACCTTACCGTGCTGTTTAATTTCATCAAACTCTAAAGTCAGTGACCCTTCAAATAAAATAATCGCCACGCCCAACGATATAAAGGGAAACAACAGCTCGCCCAATACCAAGTCGGGATCAAAATAACCCAAAACAGGGCCAACAATAATACCAATCAATAATAAAAACAAAATGGACGGTTGCTTCAAGTACCAAGCCAACCATTGGGCAGCAATGCCAATCCCAACCACGCCAGATAACAATAGGGCGGTATCCATAAATTAATCCTTTTTTTGAATGTGACACACTGCACCTATCTATCGCAGCACAACGCTAATCTATTCATGACCACAATTTAGCTGATAAGTCACCATTGACTCTCTACCCTGATACTAAGAAACAGACGGACAATCAATCTGTATTTTCCACTCTTTCTCAGTATACTGGAGCTGCTTATCGTCATCATATCATGTTTTATTTTCCCGATTACACTGGCGGCCCGTGCAGACTTGCCTAGCTTTGTGTGTAGCTTTCTACATAGTTCTGTGCATCATCTTGCGTTGACCATAGCAATAGGCGCCATTATCTTGCATAATAAATCGCATTATAAATCCTATAACAATGAGTAAGGCAGTCAGGATATACTGACCTTAATCTCCCGCTATTCATACCAAAGAAGGGTGAAAATATGCACAGCAACTTTTTGACGACTCCACCACAATTTCAATTAAAACGTTGGTTAAAACGTAGCGCCTTAGCCGTCATGATAGGAACGGCAATGAGTGCACCGCTTACTATGGCAATGATGCCAAGCGCTCATGCGGCAGTGACGACCGCTGACTTTTCAGAGTTGGTTCAGCAGGTGACCCCTGGCGTTGCGCGAGTAAACGTGACCAAAACCATTAGTGAATCGGAGCTTGCTAAGGCACAAACGGCTGAGCTGTTACGACAGTTCTTTGGCGATCGATTGCGTATTCCTGAACAAGCTGCGACCCCAGCAATTGAGCACGCTTATGGCACCGCATTTTTTGTTACCGCTGATGGGTATATGCTGACCAATCATCATGTCGTTGAAGGCGCAGATAAAATCACTGTGACGTTAAATGACCGCACCGAACTGGATGTGACCTTAGTAGGCAGCGATGAACGTTCAGATGTGGCGGTGTTAAAAGTGAAGGGCAATAATTTCCCTGCTTTACCAATTGGCAACTCTAATCTCTTAAAAGTAGGGGAGCCCGTATTGGCAATTGGCTCGCCATTTGGCTTTGATTATTCAGCATCTGCTGGTATCGTCAGTGCCAAATCACGTAGTTTTTCTCGTGAGACCAGCGTACCCTTTATTCAAACTGATGTGGCGCTAAACCCGGGTAACTCAGGCGGTCCCTTATTTAATCAGCGTGGAGAAGTAATAGGCATTAACTCGCGTATCTTTAGTGGCACGGGCGGCTATATGGGCTTATCGTTCTCCATTCCAATTGATGCGGCAATGGATATCTATCAGCAGCTTAAAACTAGCGGCTCCGTTGCTCGCGCTTATATGGGTATTTATCCGCAAGATATCGATCGCAATTTAGCTGAAGTTTATAAGTTATCGCGTCCGCAAGGCGCACTATTAACGCGTGTTGCGCCCAACTCTCCAGCACAAAAAGCAGGCCTAAAGTCCGGTGATATTATTTTGCAATATAATGATGTTAAGATTATCGAAGCATCAGATTTGCTCAATTTAATCAATCGTGCCCGTCCTAATGACGCGTTTCGCGTGCAGCTCCAGCGTGATGGCAAACCATTATTGCTCAGCGGTACGTTGAGCACTGCGCCAAGTGATGTCCCTGCTGATAGCGCCAATCAGATGGCTAATGAGGTACGCTTAGGGCTGCGCTTGCGCAATTTGACCCCTGAGGAAAAAGCTGAGATGTCGAGCAACGGTAAAACTGGGGCTGTAGGGGTGTTAATCACTGCCGTTGATCCCACCGGATTAGCAGCGCGCTCAGGTCTGATGACAGGTGATATCATCACTAACTTGCACCAAAAGAAAATTACGAAAGTCACTGATTTTTCTAGCGCTATAGCATCCTTACCCAAAAAAGGCGTGGTTACCATTGAAGTTATGCGCCAAGGTATTCCTGCCATCATTGGCTTACGTATTGAATAAATGTGTTTGATGAAAAAAATCAAACTCTTCAAAACACGTAAAAAATATTTTTTACTCATAACTAGCAATTACGCTACACTAACTTTTAACTTGGTTAGCTAATATAAATTTAGTAACACAAAGATATGCCACAACCAGCGTAGTTCAAAATGCCCGTTTTACTGCCTTATATCAGCAAAACGGGCAGTAAGAAGCGCATAATTGATAGCTGGTTGGCAAATCAAAATATGCTACACTATTGAACGGTTTTAACGTGATATTTAAACGTCACATACGTGTTAACTATCATTTGCAAAGCTGCAAATACCCCCTATTGAGCAAGGCTTCTTTATATCCTTGCCCACGACCTATCATGTAATAGCTTTTATAAAAGCTAGGATACGACAGTAAGGCACAGTTATGAGCACAGCGTACGACGATATCAAAACCCGACTTCAAGGCTCGATGGTAGCCTTGGTAACGCCCATGCATCCCGACGGCACAGTCGATTATGAACGTCTTGCAGACCTCATAGATTGGCAAATTGAACAAGGCACTCATTGCCTTGTCGCTGTCGGTACCACAGGCGAGTCTGCCACTTTATCTATGCAAGAGCACAGCGATGTGATTCGCTTTTTTGTGCAGCATGTCAATGGTCGCGTTCCTGTCATTGCAGGGACTGGCGCTAACAATACTGTGGAAGCCATTAAGCTGACCCAAGAAGCTGCTGATGCTGGTGCGGATTGCGCGTTATTGGTTGCTCCTTATTATAACAAGCCGCCGCAAGAAGGCTTATATCAGCATTACAAAGCCATTGCCGAAGCAGTCGATATTCCGCAAATGCTTTATAATGTACCCGGTCGTACCGTGGTCGATATCTCACAAGAGACGGTTGAGCGTTTGGCAGATATTGACAATATCGTTGCGATTAAAGATGCGACTGGCTCATTAGAGCGCGGTGAGCAACTGATTAAAGCCGTTGGTGATAGAATGGTAGTATTATCCGGTGATGATGCCACTGCATTAGAGCTGATGAAAGTTGGCGCTAAAGGTAATATTTCGGTGACTGCCAATGTCGCGCCAAAAGCGATGAGCGAAACTTTTGCTGCTGCTCTGCGCGGTGATTACGATGCCGCTCATGCTGCGCACGATGTGATTAAACATCTGCATCATGACTTATTTATTGACTCAAGCCCAATGCCAACCAAATATGCCTTATATAAAATGGGCATGATAGACACTGGTATACGGTTGCCCCTGGTTTGGCTCGCAGAAGAGCATTATGCGACGATTGATAACGCATTAACTCAAGCAAAAATTATCTAATCGTTTTTTGAAAGAATGTCTTTTAAAGACATTCTTTTAATGACCGGTATTTAATGAATGCCGTTTAATAAGCACTATTTTTAAAAGGTTAGTTTAGATCGTTTTTAGATTAGACAGCCTATAACGTAGAGATATTATGATGAATACCGCATTGACCACCACAAAAATACTCCCTGCCATGCTGACCATAATTTTGGGTAGCACCTTGGTTTTGAGTGGCTGCCAGACGGCAAAAGGCGTTATTGGCAAACGTGATAACGGCAGTCTTGACTATCAAGACAGCAAAAAGATGGCCCCACTACAGTTGCCAGCCAATCAAAACACGGCAGCTTTTGTACCATTATACCCAACGCCTTCGGTGGGCGAAAATACTCTGACATTACAAAATGACGCAGGCAAGCAGTACCAATTGCCAAAGCCTGAGCGTGCTGTAACTGCTGCCACCTCTGAATAAGCACTAATCTTCACCTATATCGCTAAGGTTTTTATCGTACTTAGAAATTACGTTATTTAAATTTTGGCGATAGCTGCGCGTTTTCACTATATCCGCTTGAACGAACAGGAACCTAAGATGCAAAGACAACAACTGCTATATAAAGGCAAAGCAAAATCTGTCTATGAAACTGAAGACCATGATTTTTTAATTCTCCATTTCCGTGATGATACCTCTGCGCTTGATGGCAAACGCATCGAACAGTTGGCGCGTAAAGGCGTGGTTAATAATCGCTTTAATGCGTTTATCATGCAAAAGCTGAGCGAAGCGGGCGTTGAGACGCATTTTGAAAAGCAGCTGTCAGCCGATGAAGTACTGGTTAAGCGCCTTGATATGATTCCTGTTGAATGTGTGGTGCGTAACTTTGCTGCAGGTAGCATTGTGCGCCGCCTTGGTTTAGAAGAAGGCACGGCATTAACGCCACCAACCTTTGAATTATTTTATAAAGACGATGCACTTGGTGATCCGATGGTCAATGAGTCTATCTCTGTGGCGCTAGACTGGGCAACGGATGCGCAGCTGGAAGAAATGAAAGTATTAAGCCATAAGGTTAATGAGATATTGACTGCGCTCTTTGATGCTGGTGATTTAATGCTCGTAGATTTCAAGCTAGAATTTGGCGTATTTCATGACCGTATCGTGCTAGGCGACGAGTTCTCGCCGGATGGTTGTCGTATTTGGGACAAAACCACAAAAAAGAAACTGGACAAAGACCGTTTCCGTCAGTCATTAGGTGACGTTATTGAAGGCTATGAAGAAGTAGCAAAACGTATTGGCGTACCTTTAGATTAGACTTTGCTAAAGCTGAAACGCAGTAAAGAATAAAAAAAAACTGAGCCATGTGCTCAGTTTTTTGTTTTAAATGGTCATATAAAAAAGCCCTAATTATGATAGGGCTTTTTGTAATTAATGGTTGGTAAGTTACTACTTTCTCAAATCAGTCTTCTTTACGCACTTCTTTAATTTTCTTAGCCGCGAACTCCATCGCATCTGCTGCTTTATCAGCAAGCGTACCAACCATTTCTTTTGCTTTAGTAGTCGCCGTTTCTGCTAAGGTTTCATCGCTAGAGTCATCACCTTTGCTATCTTTATCAGCGCTGTCTTTGTCAGAAGCGTTCTTATCTGAGCTGTCTTTATCCGAACTATCTTTATCGGAATCTGATTTATCGTTGGAGCTATTTTTATTAGCGCCATTATTATCATCTTTTTCTTTATTTTCTGTTTTTGACGATTTGTTGTCTTTTTCTTTATTATCTTCAGATTTGGATTGGTTGGTATTCTTATCATCCTTATTATTAGAATTTTCAGTAGCGTTTTGATCTTTAGAATCAGAGTTTTGATCCTTTACATCTGTTTTTTTATTGTCTGCTTGTTTATTGTCATTATGCTTATTTTTTTCTGTTGATTTATCGTTGCTCATAGTTTTATCCCTTTAGTGTCGTTATTTTTAGTGTTGTATAACTACAATCAAGAGTACTATTTTACTGCGTTAACTGTCTGTATATCATAGGTTGCGATAGGTAATGAGGCTGCCTTAACTTCACCTGAAGTATACATATGAGCTTTATTGTTTGTTCTTATGTGATTACTTACGCGCTTTGTGTAATGAACTATTTTTTTCTAAATGATAGCTCATTAAATAATACTTATCCCTAAAGTGTTTAAAACAGTCTTTATTCACATCATCAACACGATCACTTGTTTATTTATGCTAATTTTATATTGTTATCCATAAAGTAGTTATAAATAAAAAAGGTCATAGAATATGCTAACGCCAAAACAGTCATTAACGCTGCCCGTTATTTTGAAGCCGAGCTGGTTTACCCGTCCAACTTGTGTTGTTGCAGCGGATTTGATTGGGAAAGTCTTGTGCCGTCAGCTGACAGATAGTGACGGTAAGGTAAAAGTCTTGCGAATGCGTATTTCTGAAACCGAAGCTTATATTGGTGAGGGTGATGCCGCTTGTCATGCCCATGCCGGTACGCGTACGGCACGGACAGAGGTGATGTATCAGCAGGGTGGCATATTCTATGTCTATCTGACTTATGGTATCCATCATATGCTTAATCTGGTGACTGGCATGGCGGAATCGCCTGAAGCCGTGCTGATACGAGCAGGGTTTCTAACTGAAAATAGCGACCGCTTGATTGAAGAGCAACAGCTCAGTTTAGACAAACAATTTATGCATCCAAAACAGTTTGCTGGACCAGGGAAACTGACGCTACGTTTAGAGATTGATCGTAGTTTATATGGCAAATCCATTGAGCCAGAATCAGATGTATGGATTGAAGATGATGGTTGCCAGCCACCAGTATCGCTCCGACCCCGTATCGGTATCGATTACGCAGGCGATGCAAAGGACTGGCTACTGCGTTATATATGGACGAATCACCCTTCATTATCTAAGAAATAAACGCCGTTTTATCTTATAAATGGCTATTTCTTATCAATACGTATTTTTATTAAGGCTATCTTATGTATAAACTCACC
Organism: Psychrobacter sp. GP33; assembly: GCF_014119005.1. Lineage (GTDB taxonomy): Bacteria > Pseudomonadota > Gammaproteobacteria > Pseudomonadales > Moraxellaceae > Psychrobacter. The sequence continues at coordinate 266,258 of NZ_JACGYX010000002.1, forward strand.
GTTTTTATTCCAGAAGCAGCTTTAGAAGTTGTTAAATCGGCTTTATTTGCCGCTGGTGCTGGCAGTATTGGCAATTATGAGCAGTGCTGTTGGCAGGTAAAGGGAGCGGGGCAGTTTATGCCGCTAGACGGTAGCAATCCTCATATAGGCTCGCAAGATAATTTAGAGACTGTTGAGGAATGGCGGGTTGAAATGGTGGTGGATGAAGAGAGAATCGCTGAGGTTATTGCTGCACTGAAGCAGGCGCATCCTTATGAGACGCCTGCTTATGATGTGGTTGAAGTGCTTGATTTGTAGCGCACTGGCTTTATAAAATACTAAGTTTATAGAGCACTGATTTCGTAGCCAGTAACTTGCTAGTCTCTTTTCACATTAAGCACATTATAGTTAGGATAACCCAGCTCGATCTTATAATCCTCACGACCGCGCTCAGCTTTTACTTTAATGATGCGATCGCCTCTCTTATACTTAACGTCTTTGACCCGATAGCCCATACTATTGACTTTATTGGCGGCAGTTTGCTCAACTGCTGGCTGGTACAAATCTTTATCAATCGACTTGATGGTTTTTTTATGTTTTTTATACAGGTTGCTGTCTTTGTAGACATCTTCATAAATGTCGCCATACGCATTATAGCCGGGCGTCGTGGCGCAGCCTGTGGTGACTGTTAGTAGAGCGGCGACAATGCCAGTGGCAGCAGCCGTTTTTAATAATAATTTGGTTCTCATAATGCAATCTCATTATCGGGGTTGTTATTTTTAGAAAGAACTATCAAGGACAGGTTAAAATCTTATAAAAAAAAGCCAAATAAACCAAGGACTGATTTATTTGACCAAAGGCGTCAAATCAAAACCGACGCCGAAACTTATCTTAATACTGCTTTTAATACCGCAATCCTATAGTTCTGTAATTAAGGGTTCTGTAATTAAGGGTTCTGTAAGTCATAGTTTTCTTTCGATTACTCTTTTATTAGGCAGTATTTTACTCTCAATCTTTTTCAAGTTTAATCACATTCAAGTTAGGATAACCTAGGACTATGTCATAGTCCTGATTGCCACGTTTTGCCTCTATTTCAAATATGCCACGATTGTTTTTTTCTTTTAGCTCAATATCTTTAATGGTATAGCCCATCTCTCTGACTTTATTAATCGCGCGCTGTTTGACCGCAGAATAGCGTGCTTCTTTTTTAATGTTATCTTCAACATCATTGTTGTTGTGCTTATTATTATGATAATTATTGCCATGTTGACGGTCTTTATCTTTCCATACGTTCGACCAGTCTTTTTGGCTTGAGCTGATAAGCTTTAGTCCAGGGTAAGTATATTTAATCTCATACGGCTGGTTGTTCTTTTTAGCATAGACGACAAGCGATTGGTTGCCACGATAGGTATCGGCTTGAACATCCATCACTTGATAGCCACTACGGCTCAAATCTCTACGCAGCTTTTGTGCGATAGTACCAAAGTTTCCATCTCGATAAACAGATGACTGATTATTATGATTTTGGTTGTTATAGTTCTGATTGCCATAATCCGATGCCATTGCAGTAGAGCCAATAGTCGTAGTCAGCAAGGCAGCAGTTAGTGTCGACGATAAGATAGTTTTCATATTAAAACGTGGTACAACTTTCATAAAAAAATATCCTAATAATTTATTTTTCAGCAGTTAGTTATTTTAATAAACGCCATTTTAGTTAAAAATATTTAGCATTATTTTTAATTAGTAATTTCAAAATCCTAATTAAAACCCGCTATTAATAGTTTCTTGAAATAATTGCTTACATACCTATCTTACGGCTAAAAACTTGGTGGGAGATGTCTTGGGCGTTATTAAGTTGTAAATAAAGCACGCGCTTACGTAAGAATACCAAGCTTTTGGTGAGGAAGGGGTTGCACAAACGTCCATTTATCGCTAATGCTCAAGCTGGTTTTTCTTACGATAGTCATACACCATAAGACCTCAGTGTATTTATTAAGCATGCCATAGATAATTTATGAAATATCTAGTAATAATAATTTAAGTTTTTGTCATACTGATGTGTGCTTAAAAATAAGCTTGAAAAAGACAATCTATGTATTCCATGTAAGCATATGCTTACGCGTAATGTCGTTAACGCGACTTAACAAGGGTGCAATATTTTGACATTATAGCTGCACGGCATTAGGGAATGTGACTCAAGGATTGAGTATACCGTGTTAAGGATAACAATTTAATAACTGGCATCAGGATGATAAAAGTTATTGAAGTAAGGACACATAACCTATGCTGACGGCAGTTACTGCCAGCAGTAGTTGTAAAAATGAGCAGGATGCTCAACTGTCATACTATACTGAATGACCTGCAAGGATGCAGGGTATTGCAGTCATGATAGGTAACAAGGATCGTTAACCATAACACCGCATAACAATTTATTGCTATGCGGTGTTATCGTATTTGTCGTTTGATAAAATCATTAATTATCAGCCATATATTAACAGCAATAAAAAAAACCGCATGATAAATCAATGCGGTTTTTTTTATTCATACTAATAAACTACGTCAGTTTATAGTCTTCTATTAATATTTGTTATCAGTACGCCATGCATCAACTTCACGCTCTGCATCATCTTTGCTGTGACCATAACGCTCTTGCACTTTACCAACCAATTTGTCACGGCTACCTTCTACGTGTAATAAATCATCGTCAGTCAGGTCTGCCCACTTCTGTTTTACTGAACCTTTGATTTGGTTCCATTCACCTTTTAGCGTATGTTCGTTCATTTTATTATTCCTTATTCTAGTTATCGCGCATTTTATTTAGTGAGCTGTAAAAACTGCTCTGACCAAATAGGTAACGCCTTTTATTAAAGATGATCATAAATTGTTGTACATGTCTGTTTTGCTCATATTGTGCTTCGCAGTATCAACACAGCATAAATAACATCTTACTTACTGCTGATGTCTAATATAAGCAGTTCGCGGAACGCTGTCTGTATGAGCAATGTTTATAGTGTTGCTTAATGATGGTAAATGCCTGTGCTATGTTATTAGTCCAGTAGTTGTGTGAGCGTAGGTGATACTTTATTTATAATAAGTAACAATAATGGTAAGTGTTAACCTATTTATGTGACACGCACTGCTGTTTTATAGATGCAGTTTTACATATACAACGCTATTTTGGGCGAGCAACGTCGGCTTGTAATGCAGTTGGCAAATCTAGTATAACTAGCTTACTGTCAATTAGGTGTTCTGGGCGCGCAACAATCAGCGCTTTAAAGTCAGATTCGTTATCTGCTCCAGTAGCTATGGCATTTACTACTTGGATTTTACCTAAGTGCTCGCCTGCGACTGGTGTGTTGCCTGTACCGCTGACGTAATGTAAAAAGGCTTTGGGTGCTGATTTAAAATAAATACGGGCGATGACTTCTTGCCCAAGGTAGCAGCCTTTATCGTAGTCCATACCGCCGCGTTGATGCAGACGTAGCTCTTGCGGCTGAAACTCACCTTGGGTAGCAGCGACTATCCAGTAGTTACCCTGTGCAAGGCTGGCTTGCATCCATGCTTGGATATTCTCAACCGTATCATGCGCTTCGTTATGGCTAAAGGTCGGTAGCTCGTCCAATACACACGGATAAATCGCTATTGGTGTACTGGTCTCAAACTTGGAAAACGCACCGAACTTCTTTAGATGCGCTTGTAAAGCGTCGGCACAATCGGCACTGATGACGATATCAAAGTGCTGTTCGGCTTGTTTTTTTATCCAAATACCAAATTCAATACGACCTTTTAAGTTGCCAATGGCAGCAGCTTGATAGCTAAGCCCAAGTTTGGTTACATCGCAGGTCAGTTGACCTTGTAAGAACTTTTCGGCATCCATACCTTCAAGAGTCAGTTGCACGAATTGGGGAAGTGACGCTTGCCCCGCTTGGTTTGATAAATCAGTCATTGTTATTATCCTTGTAATGAAAAAGTATTTATAAAGTCAGACCGTTATAAGTTAGGAGTATAGGCTGATTAAATGAGGCTAATATAAATATCATGACTATAACGAGTGTGAAGTTGATGATAATGGGAAAGGTGGCAAGAAGAGTAGCATAAAAAACAGTCGTACAAAAATCACCTCGTTGTTCACTATGGTTTAGATTCTAAATGGTATACGACGCTTTGACGATAGCTGAGTGAATTGGTGAAAGCTTTGGACTTCAGGTACAATATTGCTAGTAGAATAACTCTAATTAATGATGGTTGACGAGGATATTATGAGCTTACCCAATTGCCCAAAATGCGCTGCTGAATATACTTATGAAGATGGTGCGCTACTGGTGTGCCCGATGTGCGCTCATGAGTGGTCAGCAGCTGGAGACGATGCAGCACAAGCAGATGAGCAGGACGCCGTGATTCGTGATGCTGTTGGTAACGAGCTGCAAGATGGCGATGCGGTGACGGTTATTAAAGACTTAAAGGTGAAAGGGTCGTCTACTGTCATTAAGGTAGGCACCAAGGCAAAAAGTATTCGCCTACTACCGGATGCGACCGATGGTCACGATATTGACTGTAGACTCGATGGCTATGGTCCGATGAAATTAAAATCATCTGTGGTTAAAAAAGCGTAAGCTGCTGTATGGTTAATAAAATAGATAATTATTAAATAGAGAACCGTTATGAGCACTAAAAACGAACAGCTTTTTGCCCAAGCGCGCAAGCATATCCCGGGTGGCGTAAACTCTCCAGTACGTGCCTTTGCTGGGGTTGGCGGAACACCTGTGTTTATGCACCGCGCCAATGGTAGTAAGATGTATGATACTGAAGATAATGCATATATCGATTATGTGGGCTCATGGGGTCCAATGATTTTGGGTCATGCGCATCCGAAAGTAATTGATGCCGTTAAAAAAGCCGCCGATGATGGATTAAGTTTTGGTACGCCAACGCCGTTTGAAACTACGGTTGCCGATAAGATTTGCGAGCTTGTGCCAAGCGTTGAGATGATTCGTATGACCAGCTCTGGTACGGAAGCCACGATGAGTGCCATTCGTTTGGCGCGCGGCTTTACAGGACGCGACAAAATCGTGAAGTTTGAAGGCTGTTATCATGGACATTCGGACAGCTTATTGGTAAAAGCTGGTTCAGGGATGCTTGATATCGGTGAGCCAACCTCAAAAGGCGTACCGGCTGACTTTGCCAAGCATACGCTGACCTTGCCTTATAATGACCCGCAAGCGATTATTGATTGCTTTGATAAATGGGGCGCTGAGATTGCTTGCGTCATCGTTGAGCCTATTGCGGGCAACATGAATATGATTATTCCTGAGCAAGCGTTTCATGATACGTTGCGCGCTCAATGTACCGAGCATGGTGCAGTATTGGTATTTGATGAAGTGATGACCGGCTTTCGCGTCGGACTTGGCGGTGCCCAAGCGCATTTTGGTATCGACCCTGATTTAACCTGTTTTGGTAAAATTATCGGTGCAGGCTTGCCAGTTGGGGCGTTTGGTGGCAAAACAGAAATTATGTCATGCATTGCGCCGCTTGGTGGCGTTTATCAAGCAGGCACATTATCTGGTAATCCACTAGCTATGCGCGCAGGCATTGCCATGTTTGAAGATTTGACCGTTGCTGGTTTTTATGACGAGTTGGCAGATAAGGTAGATTACTTTATCGATGGCGTACAAGCTGCTGCAGATAAATATGCGATTCCACTACGCACCAATAAGCTTGGCGGTATGTTTGGCATGTTCTTTGTTAAAGAGAATGCGACGGCAACGCCAAAGAATTTTGATGATGTGACCGAGTGCGATATTGCCGCCTTTAATACCTTTTTTCATGGCATGTTAGATCGCGGCATTTATCTTGCGCCTTCTGCTTATGAAGCAGGTTTTATGTCAATCAAGCACAGTCAGGAAGATTTGGATGTGTCTATTCAAGCTGCTGATGAGGTATTGGCGGCAATGGCACAAGCATAATAAGTTAGGGCATACGGTTTATATAGCCATTGTTAATTTGCCTTGAGTGTTTTGTGCTTAGTATCATTTCGTGCTTAGTATCATTTTGAACTTAATATAGTTTTGTCATTGGCAACAATAAAAAGCCAGCATCAGCGACGGTGCTGGCTTTTTTATGTGGCTTGCCAGGGTTTGACAGACATGTTTTAATGACGAAATTCTTGGCTCGTGTATTCTCACTAACCTACCTTACTATCTCAATTATTTTACTCCTTCCATACGGTAACCATTTAACTTATGCTTAATAACACTTTTGCAACTACGCCGCTCGCTGAAGATGAATTAATGGCTGCCATTGATATTGGCTCGAACAGTTTTCATTTGGCTATTGCTCGGCTTGATCATGGCGAGGTGCGCAAGGTGGTTTCCTTATCTGAAAAAGTGCAGTTAGCTGCAGGTTTGGATGAAAATAATATATTAGGGGCAGCAGCTGAGCGACGCGGGCTTGATTGTCTGAGCCGTTTTGTGGCGCGTCTTGATTCAGTATCACATGATCGTATTCGGATTGTCGCGACCAATGCGTTACGTCAAGCCAAAAATGCTGATGACTTTATCAGCCGGGCTAATAAAATATTGCCCAAGCCCATTGAGGTGATTGCTGGACGTGAAGAAGCACGTTTGATTTATTTAGGCGTATCGCACACTAATGCCAGTAGTGATAAGCGTCTGGTGATTGATATTGGTGGTGGCTCGACTGAATTTATCATTGGTCAGGGCTTTGATCCGTTATTGACTGAAAGTTTACAGATGGGTTGTGTGGCATTCACCCAGCTGTTTTTTGCGGACGGTCAAATTACTGAAAAAGCCTTTCATAATGCCACAACCGCTGCCCGTAAAAAAATACTTGCCATTAATGGTCAATACCAAAAAATGGGCTGGAGCAGTGTTATCGGCTCAAGTGGCACGATTAAGGCGGTGCGTAATGCGCTGGTAGCAGAAGGCTGGGCAGACGAGCAAGAGCGCATCACTTATGATGGCGTTAAGAAATTAGAGAAATTACTCATACAAATCGGTAATGTTGATGATATCGAACTAGAAGGGGTCAAAGAGCACCGTAAAGCTGTTTTCCCGGCAGGGGTTGCGGTATTACGGGCAGCTATGAAGGCGCTTGGTATTGAGACCATCGCTTACTCGGATGGGGCGCTGCGCGAGGGCGTAATGTATGACATGCTGGGGCGTTTTGCCAGTGAAGACGTGCGCGACCGAAGCGTGCTGGCGATGATTAAGCGCTATTCGGTAGATAAAAAACAAGCCCGCCAAGTGGTCAGAACCAGTCGTCATTTATTCAAACAAGTTCAAGACGACTTGCAGCTGAGTAATGATGATGGCGACTTGCTACGACGCGCGGCATTTTTGCATGAAATTGGCTTGGCGATCAGTCATACCAACTACCATCGGCACAGCGCATATCTGCTTGAGAACTCAGACATTCCGGGATTCTCACAAGTGGATCAAAAACGCATGGCGCAATTGATGCTGAGTCATAGACGCAAGTTAAAAAGTGATATGATTGAGCAAACCATTACGATTGGTGGTGAGCAACTGGTCTATTTATGTTTGCTGCTCAGGCTTTCGGTTTTAGCGCATCATAGCCGTAGTGAATATGACTTGCCTCAAATGCAGCTGGTCGTGACCGACACCAATTGCTGGCAGATTACAGTGAGCACGGATAAAGAGCATTACGCATTTTTATATTCCGATCTTTACGCGGATATAGACCAGTTTGCTAAATGGGGTATCAAGCTTAATGTTGTTGAAGCAGAATAGCTTGGAATTATAATTTAGTATCGCAGTGCTAATATTGTGAATAACACTGATTTATCATCTCATGCAGGCGTGACAATTTATTCTTATTATCCTATTACAAAAGCAGTGTGCTCAGTAATGTCATGGCATATTAACTGTGCTACTATAGCTTTTGTTGAGTATACAAGTGTACTGCTCACCCATATAACAGGTCTACCCTCTATCATCACCCTTATAAAACGATAAAAAAGGATACGTCTATGAGTACCGTCTGGGATAGCGTTCAGCTAGCACGTCACGCCAAACGTCCATTATTTATGGATTATGTTAATCAGTTGTTTACTGAGTTTGATGCATTGCATGGTGACCGAGCCTATGCCGATGACAAAGCCATTATTGGTGGTTTGGCGCGCTTAGACGGTAAGCCGGTGATGGTCATTGGTCAGCACCGTGGACGCAGTACGCGAGAACGTATCGAACATAACTTTGGTATGGCAAATCCTGAAGGCTACCGCAAAGTAATACGTTTGGTAAAAATGGCAGAGCGCTTTAATATTCCAGTGATGACATTTGTTGATACCCAAGGCGCCTATCCTGGTATTGGCGCTGAAGAACGTGGACAGGCGCAAGCCATTGCTGAGAGCATCGCAGTGTTTTCTAGCTTAAAAGTGCCTATTATCGTCACGATTATTGGTGAGGGTGGTTCAGGTGGCGCGCTCGCCATTGGCGTTGGTGATAAAGTAAATATGCTGCAAAATAGTATTTATTCGGTCATCTCTCCTGAAGGCTGTGCGTCAATTTTATGGAAAACCGCTGAAAAAGCTAAAGATGCCAGTGAAGCGCTGAAATTAAATGCTGTGAATTTATATCAGATGGGCTTGATTGATGCCGTTATTGAAGAAGGTGAAGGCGCGCACATTCATCCGCAGCCGGTGATGAACTCGCTTAAAGCGTTGCTGACTGAGCAGATGGATGAGCTGCAGAAAATGGACGCGACCGATCGTTGTGAACAGCGTTATCAGAAGCTTAAAACTTTTAATTCTAACGTGATGTTACCTTTAGCTGTTTAATCTTAAGGGTAATTGATTTTAAGAGCTATTAATTTTAAGATTAAGTGACAAGATAACAAATGATACAATAATGAACGTGCTACTTAGTGGCACGTTTTTTTATATGTAAAATAAATGAAACCATGTTAATAAAATCCATATTAATAGACCATAAGTTAACAAAAGCCGTGTTAGTAAAAGCCAATAAATTCATAGGATAAATTATGAGTAGCCGTGCCATCCGTTCCTATCCTATTGAGCCCATAAACGCTTCAGTGCCGATAGATAAAAATTTAGCAGCAGCGCTATTAGCCAGTTTGGCTGAATGTGGTGAACAGCTACAGGGTCGTCGAATTTGGCTAGCATGCAGTGGTGGACGGGATTCTTTGGCACTCGCTGCCTTGTGTTTGCAGCTATATCGGAACGGTAAATTGCCTTTTTTACCGCAGCTTCTACATGTCAATCATGGCTTGCAAGTAGATAGTGATAACTGGGCACAGCATGTGGCAAATTGGGCGCAAGTACAGCAGATGCCTTGTTATATTCTACCAGTTACGGTAGCAGGGCAGGATGAACAAGCAGCACGGCAAGCGCGCTATCAAGCGATGTACAGGCATATTAATCAGGGCGATGTGCTAGTCCTTGCCCATCATGCCGATGACCAAGCCGAGACTGTGCTCATGCGCTTGATACAAGGGGCGGGAGTGAATGGTTTATCAGGGATGCAAGCATGGCGTGAACACAGACAGGGCGCACGGCATAATAGTTTATGGCGACCTTGGTTGAGCGTCAGTCGCGCAGATATTACAAGTTATGCTGAGCGCTTACAGCTGCCTTATATCAATGACCCTACTAATGATAGTGGCGATAACGTACGTAGCGGGCTGCGCCGCGATATCATGCCGATATTAGCCCGTTATAATGCCAATGTGGTGCATAATATTGCGCGTAGTGCCCAATTGCTTGCCGATGCGCATGCTAGTGTAAGCGCGCAAGCTCATGAGGATTGTCAGCACACTGCTATTACTTCACTATGTTATCCGCCATTTCAGCGTGTACTTGATATTGATAAACTATCTACGTTGCCTCCTTATCGGCAACGCCAATTGCTGCATTATTGGCTGGCGCAAGATGAGCCGCTACCGCCGGCAAAGCAACTGGTTGATGATATGCTGGCGCTCATAGCCCGTATTGATGCCAATCATCAAACAGCACTAGATTGGTATGCCAATACTAATACTTACCGCATTCATCGCTATCGTCAGCAACTATTTAGGCTAAGCCATTCCTTTTTAGATTGGCTTGCTATGCCACTAGTTGAGCAAACGCAATTATTAACATCCGTCTATTCTTCTAATGACTGTTCTGATGATAAGCCAAATAATATCATCTTACGTGCCGATAAGAGCTACAGCTGGCAATTACAACTGATACCGGATATATATGAGCATTTATTAAAACTAATCTCAAATCAGTTGCATCCTCACTTTAACAATACAGACACCCTACTGATAAAAATTACTTTATTAGGTCGGCAACAACGGCTACAAACTGCACTAGCTACTCGCCCTCAAGCTGGTAAAAAATTGATGCAAACGCTTAGCATACCTGTATGGCTGCGTGATAGCTTAGTGGTTGTTAGCGTAGTCTTGCCTGATACCGATGTAGAGTTGCCATTATTATTACTATCTCCATTTACCAGCTGGGTGTTAGGAATAGATAAGTCGTCGATAGATAAGTCGTCGATAGATAGTACGAGCGATGATTTTGGCAATGTATTAGACAGTAGCATAAGCAGTCATTTGCACTGTACCTTGTCATCAAAATGACGCACAGGCACCTTATCATTCGGCTTTACAGCTACTATCCCTTAAGTTTCACTCCGCATTGGGCTGGATTTAAAAATTTACCGTTGCCTTTTTTATGTCCTATCAATTTATTAAACGGCAAAAGTAGCAGTATGATAGACTAAGTGTCCTTTTATATGCCCTGCCGTCACGCTAAAAATGCGGTTATTTGCGCAGTGCAGGACGGTGATGAGGAGAGTTGAATGTCTGAATTAATGAATGCATTAGATAATAAAAAGATAAGTTTTATTGGCGGCGGTAATATGGCGCAAGCCTTAATTAGTGGCTTGCTGGCTTGTGGTGTTAAGCCTGCGCTGATTACCGTATCAGCGCCAAGTTCTGAGACTAGAGATATTTTCACTGCCCAACAGATCAATACTGTGGATGCCAGCATCGAGCCAAAAGCTGCCGTTATTGATGCCGATGTGGTGATACTGGCGGTCAAGCCGCAGATGATGAAAACTGTTGTCAGTGAATTTGCCGACGTGTTAGATAAACAGCTGGTTATTTCAGTGGCGGCAGGTTTATCGACAGCCGCGTTATCACAAATGCTGGGTGGCTATCCGAATATTGTGCGTGCCATGCCCAACACCCCGGCTACTATCCAAATGGGCGCAACTGGACTGTATGCTACTGAATCCATTAGCTCCGCTGAAAAACAGTTGGCAGCAGCAGTGATGGCAGCGTCAGGCTTGGTGATGTGGGTTACGGATGAAGCACACATGCATGCCGTTACTGCAGTTGCCGGCTCTGCACCTGCCTATGTATTTTATTTTATTGAATCGATGGTCGATGGCGCGGTTGCATTGGGGCTGGATAAAGAACAAGCCACAGCGCTAGCGATGCAGACAGTGCTTGGCGCTGCAACTATGGCAACGGGCAGTCAAGATAGTCCTGCTGAGCTACGCCGCAAAGTAACATCGCCTAAAGGCACCACTCATGCAGCGATTGAATCGATGCAAGACAATCAGATTGGACAGCATATTGCTGAAGCAATGCAAGCCTGTTACGCGCGTAGCCAAGCGATCAGCGAAGAGATAAAATAAATCGATTTAAAAACATTTTATGCAAATTATGTAAAAGTAGCGGTCTTTATAACCTTAGGAATTTTTAATATAAACGTTCTAAATATAGATATTATAAAAGTCGCCATTTTAAACCATATAGACAAGTAGCAAGAGCAGTCCCCCTTACTTAGCCGCCGTTAATCTGGCTGTTATTCTTTATTAGCACAGGCATATTGAGTAGCGCTTCATGAACAATACGTTATTACAACTTTTTGATTTGGTCACCACCTTTGCCATGCTATTGGTGTTTATCCGTTTTATGCTGCAATTTGCTGGGATGGATGCACGCGACCCTTTAGTTGCTCCAGCTTATAAAGCCACCCATATTGTCGATGTGTTTGGGCGTATCTTTCCGACCGTTGCCCAAGGGCGTATCAGCCTTGCAGCGATTGTATTGATGCTTCTGATTCGACTGATTGATATTGCCGGCAAGGCCGCATTGACGCATACAGGCATTGCGCCCGTGCCACTGTTTTTTACCGGTACAATTAGTCTAGTACTCGACTTCTTGCGTATGTGTCGTTACCTTGTTATAGGGTCAATTATTGTGAGTTGGATTGTGGTCTTTACACAGTCTCAGCATCCGATTATTGGTATTATCATGAGTTTGGCAGAGCCGATTTTAGCACCATTTCGCCGTATCACGCCAAACTTAGGCATGCTTGACCTATCACCCATGATTGCCTTCTTTGCCTTTTACTTACTTGAGATTTTTATTGGCGGCATCGCCTCGAATTTTATGCCTATGCTGGGCTAAGCTAGTTAAAATTATTTAAAAAGTTTTAATAAAAAGACGCGTTATTACTCAATAATAACGCGTCTTTTTTATGCTTGAATAAGCAGTTTATGTAAAGCTATTATTTAAAAGATACAAAGCGATTAGGGATTAATTGCGCTTGAGCATTATTCGGATGTGGCGCGTCGGCAGTCCGCAGCGTTTGCGTAATCCAACTATCTGCTGCCATAACCGCATTAACCACCGTATCACCCATGGCTAAGCGTCCAGCAATAAAGCTTGCAAGTGAACAGCCAGAACCATGAAATTCGCCGTCTAAGCGCGGTAACACACTTTTATGCACCATCTCACCTTTAATATATAAATACTGCTCAATATCGCCTGTCTCAAAATCATGCGACGTCTTTACCAGTACTGCATGTGTCCCTTGTGCGCAAAGCTTCTGTGCGCCAATATGCAAATCCTGCTCGCCACTTAATGCTCGCAGTTCATGCGTATTGGGCGTGATTAACGTCGCGTAGGGCAATAGCTTAAGAAAGGCAGCAACCAACGTTTGCTCATCGCCTAAGCTACCGCCACTATTGGCAACCAGCACCGGATCGAGCACAAAGGGCGTACGCGCTGGGATAATGGTATCGGCAAATAGCTGGGTGAGCATGGCGATATTATCCGTCGTGCCCAGCATCCCCGACTTAATCACGCTGACGGGCAAATCCGCAAGCACCGTAGTCGCTTGCGCCTTGACCAAATTAGCTGCACAGGCTTCAAAACCAAATACTTGCTGCGAGCTTTGTACCGTAATCGCTGTACACGCAATGGCAGCATGTGCACCAGCTTGCCCAATCGCTTCGATATCGGCTTGTAGTCCTGCGCCACCTGATGGATCTAGTCCTGAAAAACACAGCACAACTGGACGCATAACGTCTCCTTATCTATTTTTTTAGTATCGGTATTAGTATTAAGAAATGAATCAATACGGTATCACTGGATAAAGTAGGGCAAAGTATTTATTTTTTTAAATTATCTTATTGCCTTACCGCTTCAAGACTATAGCGCTCCCGCCATTAAAAAGCCATAGTAGCGATATTAGGTAAGTTGTCATTTTAGCCACTATTCTATAATGCTCGCTTACAAATAATACGCTATGACAAAATCCTTGATATTTAAACCCTTAAAACCAGCCTAACACAGCTAAAATAACGCTGCTCAACCTCTAAATTCACCTAATAACGCAATAAATTTGTTCGAATGAATGAAATTATTGCAAAAGTATGAGGAAATCGTCCGCTAAGGCTTGCAATTCTGTTTGGCTTTGCTATAATGAGCGCCCACGACATAAGACGTATCATTAGCATTGATACCGTTTTTTATATGATGATCAGTTGTCATACGAAGAGTCTTACATCGTTCGGTGAAGTGGGTGAGTGGCTGAAACCAGTTCCCTGCTAAGGAACCATACGTGTAAGCGTATCGAGGGTTCGAATCCCTCCTTCACCGCCATTAATTCGGTTTATTAGTAGAGTTAATATAGCAACAAGCGTCAGAATATTGGCTAGTAATTAAAATAAGAATTTTAGATTTTAATGAAAAAAGATATTGACAACTGCTAAATTATCTATATAATAACCAACCTAATTTACTACAAAGTTAAACACTGCGTAGTAGATGATGTGCAAAGTACGCGCTTGTAGCTCAGTTGGATAGAGCACTTGGCTACGAACTAAGGGGTCGGGAGTTCGAATCTCTCCAAGCGCACCATTTGCATTATCACTAGAACACTAAATTAATCGCCTGTCTTATGACAATTTGGCGGTTTTTTTATGTCTGTTAATTTTTGCTTTCTCTTTAGCCATTCTTCCATGGCTTTTCCTGCATAACTTTTATCGCTACCGCTTATCATTTTATTTGTTCATCAGAATTTTTTTAGCGCTCATCATTGTAAAATTTGCCCATTATCTGCTTTATATTGGTGACGGATAATATCCGATATGTAGCCCAAATTACGGTACAATAGTGGCACTGTTTCTTGCTTGCTATGAGTTCGTGCCATGTCTAAAACTATGCCAAAAAGTACGCCAAAATCTGCGGTTACCTCTAGCGTTCAAGGTAAGCCACCGTCGCAGCAGCGCCCGCCAAATATGCAGGAACCCATCCATGAGCCAATGATTGCCCATCCAATGGAGCGCGTTGTTGCTATTGTCTATGATGGGATGTTGATTTTGGCATTACTGTTTTTGGTTGGCACCGTACTAACAGTGATTGGCACTTTGCTGACTATGCAGACGGGTACTGAATCAGCACAGGCGCAGTCATTGCCAACTTGGTATCAGAACTTTATTATGACGCCCTCATTTGTGCTGACGCTAGTAGGCTTCTATGGCATGTTTTGGCGGCGGGGCGGGCAGACGTTAGGTATGCAAACGTGGCGGCTTAAAACGGTAAATAATGCTGGTCACTTGCTAACATGGGCGCAGTCTTTCAAACGTATTCTAGCGGCTTGCTTGATGCCGGTATTGTGCGTGATTATTGGTAGTCTAATTGGTGGCTCACGTGCAGTATTATTGACCAGCGCCTTTTTTGGTTTTATTTTTAATTATATCTTTTGTTTGTTTAACCGCCGCGGTCTTGCGGTACAAGACATGCTCTCAAACACCATTACTTTAAAAATGCCAAAAGTTGCCCAAGAAGGCTTATGGCGCGGGTTTAGAAATCGTAAAAAGAATCGCTAGTTCTATTTAGCGAGTGATAACTATTAGCGAGTGATAACTATTAGCGATAATTTTAACTTTAGTTTTTCCGGTTTTGAATCTAAAAATATAAAAAAGGCTAAGTCTATTGCGACTTAGCCTTTTTTTTGAATTATAAATCTTTTAAGACAAAAAATCGCACTTATCAGCCTAATGTTGGCGATTAGGCAACTTGTACCGGAATAATATTGGCGGTGTCTTTGACGCTATTGTCTTCGTTACAATAAACCAATTTTGGCATATAGACATCGGCTTCTGCTTCACTAAACTGAGCATACGCACAAATGATGACGATGTCACCAAGATCTGCCATGTGAGCGGCAGCGCCATTTAACGAGATAATGCCAGAGCCTGCTTCCGCGCGAATAGCGTAGGTGCGAAAGCGCTGACCATTGGTCACGTTATAGATGTCAATTGACTCATTTTCACGCAGACCAGCAAGGTCGAGTAAATCACTGTCGATGCCGCATGAGCCTTCATAATGGAGTTCAGCATGCGTGACGCGGGCACGGTGCAATTTGCATTTCAGCATATTAAGTAGCATAGGGTGCTTCCTTAGCGTAACAAAAGTAAAAAAGTAATCTGTTAATGGGGACGAGTTACAATTAATAAAAGCATGAGCATCATATATAAACAAGCATAAGGCTTATAACAGAGTCAGGCGCTATAGCATAGTCAAAAAGCTAAATGTAAAAAGGCTAAGCGTAAATAGAAATAATCATAGCTGATTGATTTCAGTATCAATAATAAAATGAGTATTAACTAGGTAGTTTAAAGCCGTTAATTTTTTCACGAGCGCGTTCAAGATCGCCATTCATAATTAATGGCAATGCCTCAAATGCTGCTGTCAGTGCACTATCAATACCAATTTGCTCATCAGGTGAAGCTTTAGACAGCACATGACCGCTGACTTTAGACTTATGACCCGGATGACCAATACCCACGCGCAGACGATGAAAATCACTGCCAAGATGCGGTGTGATATCACGTAGACCATTGTGCCCACCATGACCACCGCCTGTTTTTAGCTTAATGCTACCAGCGGGTATATCAAGCTCATCATGCGCAATCAGCATCTGATCATTATCAATGCCATAAAAATTCACCATCGGCACGACAGAGTCACCAGACTTATTCATAAAGGTTTGTGGCAATAATAACCGCACATCATGCCCATGAATCTGCCCACGACCAGTCAGACCGTGAAATTTTTTGTCAGGACTGAGCGCAATATTAAACTGCTCGGCTAAATGGAAAACAAACCAAAAGCCCGCATTATGGCGCGTAAACATATATTGCTGACCAGGATTGCCAAGACCAACGATAAGTTTTATGGACATAAGAATACTCTGCTGATAATCAATAAATAACAGGTGACGCTAAAAAAGGGTGACAGTAACTAAAAATGACGGTCAATAAGAATATAACTATCAGGAATCTGGCAGGTATTTAAAACTCCCTAGATTTCCATATGTTACTTACAAAAACAGCAGGAGACATGCATCTCCTGCTGAGTTTAATAACAAGCCTGCAGATTGATAGTAGCGTATATCGTACGCAACTTAACAACCATATAGGTTTTGCTTATTATTCTGCGTCTTTAGTTTGAGCAGTTGCAGGAACTTCGCTAGCATCGACAGCATCGGTATCAACTTCTTCAACAGTAGGTGCTTGCATGTTCACGATAGTACGGTCGTGTGCATCTTCCATATCAAGGTCAAAGATGATAACGCCTTCGGGCAATTTAATGTCTGATAAACGGAACAAATCGCCAATTTCCATGCCAGATACGTCTACTGCTAAATATTCAGGTAGCTGTGATGGTAGGCAAACGATTTCAACATCAGTGACTACTGTAGATAGGATACCAGATTTTTTAGTACCAGGCGCATCTTCAGCACCAGTGAAATGTAGAGGAACATTCATGTTGATTTTTTGACCTTTCACAACGCGCTGGAAGTCAGCATGCATTGGGTAGCCTTTAGCAGGATGGCGCTGTAGCGCTTTAATCACTGCTTGATACTCTTCGCCATCAACGTTGATGGTCAAAATATGAGAGAAGAAGGCTTCAAATTCAAGCGCTTTTACCAACTCGTTATGCTTGATAGCGATTGCTGTTGGCTCTTCGTTACCACCATAAATGATAGCAGGAACTAGATTCTGCTTACGTAGGCGGCGGCTCGCACCTTTACCTTGTTGGTCTGCAGAACGGTCAACGGCATTTAATGCAAAATGATTAGTGCTCATGGATATAATCCTATAAAAAGAGTAATGAAGTCGCGGATCTAAATAGTAGGCTTGCGACCAGCCCACTAATGCCTAAAGATAACTTTGATACTTCATTATCAACCATAACGTTTATCGTTAATAATGAAACTATGAGCTATCCACTACACATAATCATCAATGATGACGGTAATATTATTACCATCACAGACAGTCATACGCAGGGTAATCCACACTTCGAATAATACCGACCAGCTTATACAAGCATTTAGTCAATACAGGCGCGCATTATACGTGCTTTTGTAGTAATAATAAAGGCTTACAGCAAACGCATCCTGCCAAATCTCATTCATTGAGGGTTAGCTAGGATGCGTCTGGTTATAGATAATATATAAAGATTTCGCTTAATGGGTACAAGCAGCGGTGTTATTCAAACATTGCGCTGATAGATTCTTCATTATTAATACGGCGTAAGCTTTCAGCCAGCATTGGCGCGATAGAAACTTGACGAATTTTAGAACAAGCTTTAGCAGCAGCAGATAATGGGATAGTATCGGTAACCACCACTTCATCTAATGATGATTCACTGATATTTTTCAGTGCATTACCAGACAATACTGGGTGAGTAATGTAGGCAAGGACACGGCGCGCGCCGTTGTCTTTCAAGGCTTGGGCGGCTTTACATAGCGTACCAGCCGTATCAACCATATCATCGACAATCACGCAATCGCGGTCACGAACATCACCAATGATATGCATCACTTGCGATTCGTTGGCACGGGCGCGGCGCTTATCAATAATGGCTAGGTCGGCATCACCTAATAGTTTTGCCATAGCACGCGCACGTACTACACCGCCAACGTCAGGTGAAACCACCATGATGTTGTCATAATCTTGTTTTTGTAAGTCATTTAATAACACAGGCGTGCCATAAATATTATCAACAGGAATGTCAAAGAAACCTTGAATTTGATCTGAGTGCAAGTCAACAGTCATTACGCGGTCAATGCTCACAATGTTAAGCATATCAGCAACGACTTTCGCAGAGATAGGCACACGCGCCGAACGTGGACGACGGTCTTGACGGGCATAACCAAAATAGGGCATTACAGCAGTGATACGACCGGCACTTGAGCGACGCAATGCGTCCGCCATCATCATGATCTCCATCAAGTTATCATTGGTCGGCGCACAAGTTGGCTGCATGATAAAGACGTCTTTACCGCGGACATGTTCTTTGATTTCAACAGCAATTTCGCCATCAGAAAAACGCGTGATGTCAGCTTTACCAAGAGGAATGTGAAGGTGGTCGGCTACGGTTTTCGCTAATTCAGGGTGGGCAGTACCGGTAAAAATCGCCAAATAAGGCATGACTGAAGTCCTATTGATTAACTCAAGCAGCGACCGCTAAGCAGTGTACACTGCTCAAATTAAGAAAATGTGATGGATGAATCGTAGAAAATGGCAGGGGTAGCTGGACTCGAACCAACGGATGTCAGGATCAAAACCTGATGCCTTACCAACTTGGCTATACCCCTGTAATGTTCAGGCTAAACATACGCTGTTGGCTAATAAATAACATTAGCATAACGTTGCTGCCTTTTTGATTTGCTTACTACACAGATAGACTGTCTAATAACCAACTTTCCTTAACGGTGTTCGTTGCGAACTATACCGAAATTGGAAGGGTGTTGTCAATTGCTATCCTATAGTTCATATTAAATGAGCTATCAGAATCATGCGAACTGAAAATATGGTAGGGGTAGCTGGACTCGAACCAACGGATGTCAGGATCAAAACCTGATGCCTTACCAACTTGGCTATACCCCTATTGAGGCGACCTATTATAAATAAATATTCAGACTTTGCAAGTCATTTGAGCCTTTTATTCAAAACTAAGTTATTCAGTGTGGGTTGTATCGCTACTATTGCAGTGGATAGAAGTTTTTTATTAAGTTTTTGAACCGTAAATTGATTCTGTACGAGGTTCCTCTAGACGAGAGGATTCACCACTCTACCACTCATAAACACAGCGGGTTCTGTCAAACAAGCTGTATTCTCTGGGTCATCGATAACAGTGTCACCTTTTCGTAAATAGTAGTTACCTATACGTTCTTTAATTTTACCACTCGTAATAACTTCCTCACCGAGTTTAACTTTGGTTCCATTTAGAGAGATAGCGTTTTCATTCTCAAAAAGAATAGCTCTATCTGGATAAAAAATAGGACTAAGGTACGTATTATTATTTTGAACAAAGTATAAGCAGTTATTTTTGATAACGTATTTGCCTTTCAAAACAAAATTGATCTCGCGCATTGAAAGAGTAGTTGCATAAGTAAACAGTTCAGCATGTGAGCTGGCTTTAGCATCCTGATGAGAAGTAGCAATTTTTTGAGAGTCATCTTTTGCTTCTGTTTCTAGTTGCTGTAGCAAAGCGATATTATCAGATGATCCATTAGAATTAGATTCATCATGAGATTTGGATAGTGGTATACACCCAGTTAAATTTAATGACAGGCAAACAAAAACTGTGGATATTATTAGACTCTTATTTAGATATGAGTAGCTCATATTAATAGCAACTTATTTTAGAGTTTATAAGATATTCTCGTTTTTAAAACAAACGACCTACTAGTTTGCTTCGTAAGCAAATATATGTCGAGTTAGTAATATTTTAATCTAATATAATTTATAGCCCATATCATAAACTTCCCACTACATACGCCTTACAAGGTGCATCTTCAATCCACTTTGCTAAAAGTACCTTATCACTAGCAACACTTGTATCCAGCGGTAAGAATACCGTACTACCAGAGCCGGTCATACGAGCTGTGCCACATGATATTTTTTCTAAACCCTGTAAGTATCGTAAGGCTGTATCGACAGCTGGTGCGAGGCTCGTTACCACAGGCGTAAAGACATTTCGATAAGGCGTATTTAAATATTGCATGTAATCATTGGACTGGTTTTTAATGGTTTCAATCAATAAGAGGGCAATATCTCGTCGTAAATTTGGGTGCGCGAACAGTTCAGCGGTGTTGACATGGGCGGCAGGCGTTAATATTAAATATTGCTGGGCAGGCAAATCAATGGTAGTCAATTGTTCACCAATACCCATCGCAATGGCATCTTGCCCAAAGATAAATATCGGTACGTCCGCACCAATTTCGGTACCGATTTTTATCAACTCATCACGATTAAAATTAAATTGCCACATCTCATTGAGCGTCATTAATGTTGTGGCAGCGTTGGATGAACCACCGCCCAAGCCTGCGCCCATTGGTAAATGTTTATCTAACCTAATTTTTATTTGAGGAAGTTGCTTGGGCAGCTTATTTGATGCTATCGCCGCTGCCAATAATGCGTGTGCGGCTTTGAAAATCAAATTGTCTTCTAAATGGCTGGTTATTCTATCGGCACCATGTAATAAGAGTAACTGGCGACAAAGACAATCAACATCTGCTATTTTATCTATAACTGTTGCTTTATCTGATACCAAAAAATGCAGATAGTCGCCCCAATTAAGCAAACGAAACACGGTTTGCAGATCATGATAACCATCCGAACGCTTACCAGTAATATGCAAAAACAGATTAATTTTTGCCGGAGATAGGCGCGTAATAGTACATTGTTTATTGTTTTGGACGCTTGGTGCTAGGAAGATGCTTTTAGCCATAGTCATATATCTTTATTAGCCATCCGTTTTTTAGTTTTAACTTTTAGCTGTTAATGATTATTAAGCAGTCATTAATAACCATATATCGCTTAGCGACCTTGATGGTTAAGAGTCATCACTACTTTTTGACCCGTGGGCTGGGTGGCGCTGATTTTATTTGGCAACTTATCATTGCCCTTATAAGTAAAGCTTGCGGTCCAATTGCCATTTGCAGAGCTTACCAAACGATTTTGGTTATCAACCTGTGGCGATCTATCGGATGGCGCAGCACGTCCAGAAATCCAGTAAGGCATTTGAGAAATTGGCGCTTGCCAGCCCGTGGCTTTTTGCAGCAAAGTTTCTGGGTTATTGGCAGTTAAGGTGCCAGTTTTTTCGCTAACCAATGTTGCCGTTTTACCGTCATATTCGATATTGGTTTTGCCAATTCCCAATGCACCGATTAATTCAATGGCAAAGCGCTCGTTTTCTTGAGCCCAAGCGTAAAATGCGCTGCCGCCTTGGGCTTCACCATTTGCTGGCGCCGAAACACCAATTTTACCTGTGATATTAAAGTTATCGAGTTTTTGCGTTTGAATGGTTGGGATTGGTTGTGTGGTATTGGCTTTAGGTAGTGACTGGCAGCCAGTCGTCAGTGCCAGAATAGCAGTGACTGCGCCAAAGATGGCAAGTTTTGTGGATTTATTTGTAGGTTTAAAGGGGGCTGCTTGGGTAGCAAACATAACATTTCCTCAAAGTATATCAATTAAAAAAATCAATTAGAAAAATGATTGCAAAAAATGCAACCGAAACTTGCAAACGCTTAAGCTTAACGGTTTTTTGTTACTCAGTTATGGCATGTTGTTCTTTTTTTATTGATAGATAGCTTAAAGGCTGATGACAAGCGAGCAATGACGACTAAATAGCTCAGCGGATATTTAAATGAGTTATGGTTAATACAGCTGAATACGATCTGTCACATTGTCTTGCCCGAAGGAAAACCGCTGTTGCAAATCCGCGAGTAGGGCATTTACTTTATCGGTGTTACCCAAACCTTGATAAGCGCGCAATAGTAACACCCCCGAGCGCAGGCTCGGTAATACGTCGTAGGGCGTTTGCAAGTATTCAATGACTTGAGCATAGTTAGCCTTAGCTAGGGCATTAGTCGCAAGGATATTAAGCGCTTGCAAGTGCAATTCGTTGTCATAACGCGGATTATCATAGCGTATCTGAATAATGGCAGAAGCCAGCGCTAGCCCTTGTTCTGATTGATTGTCATTAGATAGTAACAGTTGCGCGTAGCTCAGCTGATAGGACAACTCTTTTGGGTCAAGCGCTTGCAAGTGATTGAGCAAAGTGCGCTTAACGTCATAATCTTTGACATCATCGAGCAGTTGCGAGCGGGCGAAAAGTATCAATTCGCTGTTTGGATAAGTTCGGCTGGCACGGGTGAGCAAGCGTAGCGCCGCATTGGATTCATTTTGCTGTAATAATACGTCCGCTTGCAGCACATAGCTTTCAGGCGCAAACACTTCAAATTGTTGGCGCAATGTCTCAAGCGTTGCTAGAGCGGCATTAACGTTATTGTTAAGCAGCTCAAAAGCCACCACTTTTTTACGGGCAGCCAAGACTAAGTCTTCTTGCATCACGCCATTAAGATAGTATTTTGCCTGCTCAAAACGTTGTTGGCGTTCGGCACTAACGCCTAAATAGTAGTAAGCTTGGTCAAGATAAGCGGGGCTTTTTGCCAAGATATTTAGCAGTTGATCGGCACTGCGATATTGCTCAATATCTAAGCTAACCAGCGCAGCTAATAACGTGATTTCCTCATCTTCGGGGAAACGGTTGTGGGCTTCGAGTAACAACTGCCATGCCTCATTACTTTGTTTTAGGTCCAATAAATATCTGATTTCGTACAGATATAAATTTTTGCTACTCGGATTGCGTAAGCGTGCTTGGCCAATATAGTTCAGCACCGTGGCTGACTGTTCTATTTTGCGTAAAATATCGGCTTTTAAGGTTATAAAAGGCACATAATCGGGCTGACTTAATAAAGCACGCTCAATATGTACCAGTGCCGTTTGAGGCTCATTAAACTGATACAGTAAGCCCGCTTTTAAAACGGACAAAGAGGCATTTTGCTGGCTATCAATAGGCTGCAACGCAGCTAGTAGCTCACGCTGATCACTACTGTCTGTTGGATAAATACCAATCAAAATCTCACTTAAATCAGCGCGTGGATCATAACGCAAAATACGACTGAGGGTTTCGCCTGCTAGCGTATAATCATGTGCCTTTAATGCCAAATGTGCCACATAAAACCAACCAGGAACATGGTCTGGGTTTTGATTTTGCCAGGTTTGGGCAAAACGTAGCGAGCTGTTGATATCCTCATTGCGTAACGAAAGTCCAAGCGCGCGCTCAAATACAGCGGTTGCCTCATCTTTTAACGACTGCTGCTTATAAATGGCGACCGCACGCTGTGGCTCGCCGCGCGCAGCAGCAAACTCCGCATCCATTAGCGCATATAGGCTGGGTTCATTCAGCGAAGTTTGTAATACTGATGTCGCGCCTAAAGGCTTCGTACTACTTACCGATTTTGTGGTTGTGGTCTCATTGATACGTGTGCTTGACTTTTGAGTTGCCGCATTCACACCGCTACTTTGCACTTCATCTGCTTGTTGTTTTTTAGTGGCTGAGCCAAACAATGTATTAGGAATCAAAGCATCGAGCAATGGACTTAGAATATGCGCTTGCGCTGGGGCGTTCAGCAACAATAAGGCGAGCAATAACAACATAGGTCTATTAGCAGTACGGTTTACCACTGGCGTATTTGGCTTAATTCTAGAAATAGAAACAGCGGTAGACAAAGTAGTAGGACGAGACAGAAACCCAAAAAAAGTCATATGTCGTATTGTGCATCCATAAAAAGACGAAAAGCTGCTAAAGTAGCTAACCTGTCGCGATAAGAAACGGTAAAAAAGCAATCGTAGAAGATTAATGAACAGAAATATCATATCAAGAAAATAGCGGCTTACTCCGATTAATTGACGAGAATCAGATCAAAACCCTATAACAAAGTCATTATTATAAGTTTATTCCAAAGCCAGTATAGTCGCGAATAATCAGGATTAACAATATAGCTCGTGTTACATCATAGCAGTGCTGACCAACAATCGTTAATAGTATTCCTTGATTTATAATGCCTTTGCCCAAATGAAGACAATTAGCCTGTTCTATGGCGGTGAGTGTTAAATAAAACCTCTAACAATGGTATAATAGTCGGTTTTATCAAGACAGTATTCACTTTGCAATATGATTTTCAAATAATAACTAGGCGCTAAGCACACATGGTAAATGGTGCTACAGTACCTTCAATACTAATGATTCACTCTTTTTTATTCTTTTTTTATAATTATTTTCAGCAATCTTTAACAGTATCTTTTAATGTAGCATGACAACTTACTTAGCAAGTAAATGAGCATTATGTTTATGGTCTATCGATAATGAGATTAGTGGTCATTGGCGTCAATCACAAAACTGCACCAGTCGCTTTGCGTGAGCGCTTGGCATTTGTCGGTGGCGATATTAATATTGCGCTTGGGCAGCTCAAAGACTTTACTGATGGTAGCGTCATTGTCTCAACCTGTAATCGCACTGAGATCTATGCGCTGATGCCAGCAGAGCCTACACTATTAGTTAACGCCAGTCATCACGTCAGTCGTGAACAAGGCGTGAGTACTATAAGCCATTCAGCAGCAAGCAATTCAGTGGCAAATAATGATCATATTAACCATATCAAAACATGGCTTGCTGATTTTAAAAAGTTGCCATTGGCTGAAATTGATCCCTATCTTTATGTGCACCGTGATACCCATGCTATTACCCATTGGCTCAGGGTTGCAGCCGGGCTTGACTCCATGATATTGGGGGAGCCGCAGATACTTGGGCAAATCAAGCAGGCGGTACAACTTGCGCACACTGAGCATACAATCAATGGTCAGCTAGGCTGGATTATTGATCAAGTCTTTGCTGCTTCAAAGCGCGTACGTAATGAGACCAGTGTTGGCTCGCATGCGGTCTCCCTTGGCTTTGCTGCCGCCAAATTGGTAACGCAAATTTTTGATAATTTGCCGAGCCGTACCTTATTGGTAGTAGCAGCAGGGGAGATGAATCGCCTCGTTGCCACTCATATTGCCGGACTTGGGGTCGGACGGATTATTATTTGTAATCGCAGTCCGGAACGTGCTGAGATTTTAGCCGTCGGGTTACGGCAACCAAATCGCCGCGTAGAGGTTTGTTCGCTACAAGATTTACCCAACGTATTGGCAGAAGCAGATATTATCAGCAGCTGTAGCGGCAGCATGGATATATTGATTGATAAAATTATGACCGCGCAGGCGTTAAAACAGCGTCGCTATCAGCCGATGCTGATGATTGATTTGGCGGTACCGCGCGATATCGACCCAACGATTAGCCGAATGGATGATGTTTATCTATATTCTGTCGATGATTTGCAGCATGTTATTGCTGGCAACCTTGAGCAGCGCCGCCAAGCCGCTGTTGATGCAGAGTTGTTGGTCAGTCAGCTGGTGGTTGAGATGGAAAGGCGTTTTCAAGTCCGTCAAGTAGGTAGAGACATTCAGCAATATCGCAGCCGTACCCATGCACAAGTAGAGCAATTATTAACCGCCTCATTAACTCAGCTTGAGCAAGGGGAGGTAAGTGCTGAAGAGGTAATAACTGAACTGTCACGGCGTCTTAGCCAGACTATAAATCATGCGCCATCGAAGCTTATGCGCAAAGCCGCTCGAGAGGGCGACAGCGATTTGCTAAATTTTGTGGTGTCAGGGCTACAGGATGCCTATCGTCGCTAATTTTCATTCAGCATCAGCATGATGAACAATAGCAACTTGAGCAATAGCAACAAACCATTGTCAGCACTGAAAATCAGTGGTAATATCATCGTTATCTTACTTCAATTGGTAAATTAGGATTGAATTAATGATAGGTCAGATTAGTTAAAAATGGATATTAGCTAAAAAGGCTTCATTACTATCTGCTTACCACCGCGTAGCAATGCTAATGACGCTTTATGTAGTCTTACAGACCACATACCCTTACTAACGGCAATAGCGCGAGGTCAAAGTGCTATATCGTCAATCTAATGTTGTAACTCTAGCAACGCCTTTAGCCTTACCTAAATCTATAGTAATCCTAGCGATACACAGTCGATACTTAGTATCTTTGTGTCAGCTATTAGCGTTATCCATATCTCAATTTGTACCTGACTATTATTCAACCGCAAACAATCTAACAACAAACAAGGAATAGCTCATGCCTGCATTACGTCAAGATATTGATCCAGAAGGTTTATTAGAATATTCAGTCGTTTATACTGATCGTGCTTTAAACCATATGTCAAAAGCATTTCAGCAAGTGATGAACGATTTATCAACTGATCTAAAGGCCGTTTATAACGCTGATGCGGTTGCTATCGTTCCAGGTGCTGGTACTTACGGCATGGAAGCAGTGGCTGCCCAATTGGCACAAAATCAAGATTGCGTCATCATCCGTAATGGTTGGTTCAGCTATCGTTGGACGCAAATTTTAGAAAAAAACAATATCGGCAATACGACTACTGTTCTTGCTGCTGATCGTACTGAAGATACTGAAGCACCAAAACCATTTGCACCTGTTGATATCGAAACTGCCGTTGCTAAAATTAAAGAATTGAAGCCTGGTATCGTTTTCGCACCGCACGTTGAAACGTCAGCTGGTATCATTTTACCAAATGACTATATCAAAGCATTGGCTGACGCCGTTCATAGTGTTGGCGGCTTATTGGTTATCGACTGTATCGCATCTGGCTGTATCTGGCTTGATATGAAAGAGTTGGGTATTGACGTATTGATCAGTGCTCCACAAAAAGGCTGGAGCAGCACCCCTTGTGCCGGTGTCGTCATGCTTAGTGAAAAAGCGGTTGCGAAAGTAGAAAGCACCGAATCTAATAGCTTTAGCCTTGACTTAAAACAGTGGCTAACGGTTATGCGTGCTTATGAAAATGGTGGTCATGCTTATCATGCGACTATGCCTACTGACAGCTTACGTCAATTCCGTGACACTATTAATGAAGCCAAAGAAATTGGTCTAGATAAATTATGTGACGCACAGTGGGAACTTGGCAATAAAATCCGTGCATTGCTAGAAGGCAAAGGCATTGAAAGTGTTGCTGCTGAAGGCTTTAAAGCGCCAGGTGTTGTGGTTTCTTACACTGAGCGTGATGACATGCATAAAGGCACGGCATTTGGTGAACTTGGTATGCAAATCGCAGCGGGCGTGCCATTAAAATGTGATGAGCCAGCTAACTTTAAAACGTTCCGTTTAGGTCTATTTGGTTTTGATAAACTGACTGACGTTGATGGCGCAGTTAAGCGTTTTGAAGATGTGCTAAATCAAGTGCTTGCAAAAGACGAAGCGAAGTCTGCTTAATTTATCAAGCCAGCTTCTAAAATACCAAACTTTTGAGTTTGGTATTTTTTTACCTATTTATTATACTTTATAATATAATGTTTAATAATATATAGATTTTAAAATTATATTTCAAAGAACAGCATTGATAAAAATTAGCAGAGGCGAACCGTTATGAGTATACAGATAGACTGGCAAGCTTTTACTCCAATATCACTGGCAGGCGGCTTGATAATAGGGGCGGCAACTGTATTGTTATTACTGGGAATTGGGCGTATTGCGGGTATTAGTGGTGTTGCTTCAAGCTTACTTAAGCCCAAAAAAGTAGAGTTATGGCAAGTGCTATTTGTAGCGGGTTTGGTGATATCGCCGCTGCTGTATCAACTGGTAGCGCCATTGCCGATTGTAGATATAACTAGCTCATTACCGTTGTTAATTGGCGCAGGATTACTTGTTGGTTTTGGCACGCGGCTGGGTTCGGGTTGCACTAGCGGTCATGGTATTTGCGGTAATGCGCGCCTGTCGCCTCGGTCGATGGCAGCAACAGTGACCTTTATGCTGTTTGGTATTCTGACAGTTTATCTTGGTAGGCAGTTATTGGGCTTGATTTGACCATGTCATCACGCATGGCTGAGACTAAGAGTGCTAAGACCGTATTGAAGTCGATTTATAAACGCTTGTATCAACAAATAAAGTGCGAGAAATAATAATGCTAAAAAATACGATACTAAAAAACATGATTGGGCTGTTAACAGGGTTATTGTTTGGGTTTGGATTATTGATATCAGGCATGACCAATCCGGCTAAAGTACAAGGGTTTTTGGACGTGTTCGGTGCTTGGGATATCTCATTGGCACTGGTAATGGGTGGCGGCTTAATAGCGGCAATCGTTGGCGTACAAATAGCGAAACGTCAAAAAGTCAGCTGGATTGACACGCCGATAGAACTGCCAACCAAAACGGCTATTAATAAAAAACTCCTCATCGGGGCGATGCTATTTGGGATAGGTTGGGGCTTGGTCGGTATTTGCCCTGGACCTGGTATTGTGTTGCTTGGTACAGGAGTTTGGCAAGCCTATGTCTTTATACCTGCCATGATTATTGGGATGCTGATATATCAATGGCTTGAGCCGAAATTAAACTAACAGCAAAATTAAAAAATAAGTAAAAAGGTCAGCCTAACTTTTATTAGGGTGACCTTTTTTATCATAAATAACTTACTATTTTATAAGATTATTCTGGATTTATAGTTACTTTACTGGTTTCATGCGCCATTGATTTGGCGGCTTGGCGCAATTCGAACTTTTGCACTTTGCCTGTACTGGTTTTTGGAATTTCGGCAAAAATAATGTGCTTGGGTACTTTGAATCCTGCTAAATACTGTCGGCAATGTTCAATCACGGCATCACGCTGCAAGGTGCTACCGTCATATATTTCGATAAAAGCAATCGGTACTTCGCCCCATTTATCATCGGGCGCGGCAACAACGGCACAACTTTGAATTGCAGGCATTTTATATAAGACATTTTCGACTTCAATACTGGAGATATTCTCACCGCCCGATATGATGACGTCTTTTAGTCTATCCATGATTTTAATATAACCATCAGGCTGTTTGACGCCTAAGTCTCCGGTTCGAAACCAACCATCAGCAAACGCGGCTTCAGTGGCTTTGCGACTTTTTAGATAGCCTTTCATCACCATATTGCCGCGCAGAGCAAGCTCGCCCATATCTTCACCATCAGCTTTTACTGGCTCGGTGGTGCCTTGCTTGAAGACGTCAAAGCCAGTCATAAGGTGCGAGATGACACCTTGGCTTGATTTCTTTTGGGCGCGGGCGGCAATATCGAGCGCAGCCCAATCGTTTTGTTCCGCACAAACCGTCACCGGTCCATACACTTCCGTCAGTCCATAAACGTGGGTGATATCAAAGCCCATTTCTTCCATGTGTGTCAGCATGGTTTCTGACGGCGGCGCACCGGCAACCCAGCCTTTAACGGTGTGAGTAATCGCGGCTTTATATTCAGGTTTACCATTAGCAATCATGTTATGAACCACAGGCGCGGAGCAATAATGGGTGACTTTATATTTGGCAATTAGTTGTAACATTAAATCCGCATCCATTTTTCGCAAACAGACATTGACGCCTGCGCGTTCAGCGATAGACCACGGAAAGCACCAACCATTACAATGGAATAAAGGCAATGTCCATAGATACATCGGATGCTTGGGCATATCCCAATCTAGTATGTTAGAAATGGCGTTGAGCGCTGCACCGCGATGATGGTAAACCACACCTTTTGGCGTGCCTGTCGTACCAGAGGTATAGTTGAGAGAAATCGCATCCCACTCATCTAGCGATCTTTCCCAATTGTCTAAGTCGTCTGAGCTTTCGATTAATTCTTCATAACTCATTTGCCCGAATCTTTCCACATCAACAGCGATATCGGTGGCATGAATGATGATTAAGTTGGGAAAAGTTTCAATAATCAGCTCTGCAAGGTCGGCAAACTCACTATCCATGATTAATACTTTGGCTTCAGAATGTTGCAAGCAAAAAGTGAGCGCATTAATATCGAGGCGGGTATTTAAGGTGCACAATACACCTGCTGACATCGGTACGCCAAACGCACATTCAACCATAGCGGGAGTATTTGGCATCATTACTGCGACGGTGTCATTTTTATCAATACCAAGTTTACGCAAACCGTCCGCCAGTTGCCGGCAACGCGTAAAAGTCTGCTGCCACGTTTGGGTAAAATTATTATGCTCAAGGTCATCATAGATAATGGCAGTATTGTTTGGATAAACCTGCGCGCTACGGATAATAAAATCAATGGGTGTTAGCGGCTGATAATTGGCATCATTTTTACCAAGTCCGGTATGAAAGTCGGTCATTGTGATAATCCTTTATCTAAATGAAAATGGTTGGTTTGTACAATTAGTTGGATAGCGTATTCATAATTATTATAGATAAGCAGAACTAAAAAGTAAGATGGATTTGTAACTGGTTTGCACTGTGCGCCATTGTTTTTTAAGAACAGCAATTATTGCTCACTCGTCAGTCGCGTGCATGAATGGCTGATAATAATGGCGGTGTGATACGATAGGTGACAACTGTCTATTAATATTATTTATTGATAGCGTAATCTCCCATCGATTCAAAAGGATAATGATATGAGCGCCCGCATCGATACCGCAAGCCACGACCCTAGCATGACCATTGATGCTGCTATTAGCACTACCGATAAAAACGCCTATTATCCGCATTTATTTGAGCCGTTAGATTTGGGATTTACCACCCTTAAAAATCGTGTGGTAATGGGGTCGATGCATACAGGACTTGAAGACCGTTTTTATAATTATGGCAAACTTGCTGCGTATTTCGCTGAACGTGCTAAAGGTGGCGCGGCAATGATGATAACCGGTGGTATCTCACCGAATCGTGAAGGTTGGCTGCTCCCTGCAGGCGGCACGATGAACAGTAAGATGGATGTGCGTAACCATCAAAAAATCACCAAAGCTGCGCATAAATACGACAGTAAAATGATTATGCAGATTCTGCACAGTGGTCGTTATGGTTATCATCCCTTCGTAGTGTCAGCAAGTCCGATAAAATCGCCAATCTCACCATTTAAACCCCGTAAAATGAGCATTAAAAACATCGAACAAACGATTAATGATTTTGCTCGTTCAGCAAAATTAGCCAAGCAAGCCGGTTATGACGGCGTTGAAATCATGGGCTCGGAAGGTTATTTGCTTAATCAGTTTTTATCGCGTCATGTCAATAAACGTGCCGATGATTATGGCGGTGATATTCATAATCGGATGAAGTTTGCCGTTGATGTGGTCAAAGCCGTTCGGGCAAAGGCAGGTGATGATTTTATTATTCTATTTCGCTTGTCGGTGATTGATTTAGTGACAGACGGCAACATCATGGATGAAGTGATTACCGTCGCTCAAGCGTTAGAAGCGGCTGGCGTGACCATTATCAACACCGGCATTGGTTGGCATGAAGCGCGTGTGCCAACGATTGTTACCAGCGTTCCGCGCGCTGCCTTTGTTGACTTTACCAGCGAGATTAAAAAACACGTCAACATTCCAGTCATGGCAGCCAACCGTATCAATATGCCGGATACTGCTGAAAACATTGTTGCTTCAGGTCAAGCAGACTTGATTCAAATGGCGCGTCCATTTTTAGCCGATCCGAATTGGGTAAATAAAGCCAAAAATGGTGAAGCGGATCGTATTAATACTTGCATTGCTTGTAACCAAGCCTGCCTCGACCATACTTTTGAGAATAAACGCTCAACCTGTTTGGTCAATCCGCAAGCCTGCTATGAAACGGAACTGGTCTATAAGAAAGTCAAAAAACCGAAAAAAGTCGCGGTTATTGGTGGCGGTGTTGCTGGCATGTCAGCTGCTCATGTCGCCGCTTTACGTGGGCATAACGTCACGTTATTTGAAGCCAAGGATATCTTAG
Source organism: Psychrobacter sp. GP33 (assembly GCF_014119005.1). Lineage (GTDB taxonomy): Bacteria > Pseudomonadota > Gammaproteobacteria > Pseudomonadales > Moraxellaceae > Psychrobacter. The sequence goes on from NZ_JACGYX010000002.1 coordinate 298,262, forward strand.
GTGGACAGTTTAACTACGCCAAAGTTATCCCCGGTAAAGAAGAATTCTTTGAGACCATTCGCTACTATATCAATGAGCTTGAGCATCTCGGGGTTGAGGTTAAGCTGAATACTAAGGTTGATAAAGCAATGCTGGAAGCGGGCAAATTTCATCATGTTATCGTCGCAACTGGTGTCGTGCCAAGAAGCCTAAAAGGAAAATTAGAAGGGGCAGATTTGCCACAAGTGATGAGCTATGCTGAATTACTCTCTGGGCAAAAATCAGTCGGCAATACCGTTGCGGTCATCGGTGCGGGCGGTATCGGCTTTGATGTCAGTGAATATCTCACCGCCAATCACGGTCAGGCATTAGATGAGCTGGGTTCTGAGGTGTTAAAAGACCCAACGTACCGCCCAAAAGCGCAATCGGTCAGCGAGTGGCGTGAAGAGTGGGGCGTGACTGCTGACCCTGACTATCAAAGCGAAGGCGGTCTCATCGAGACTGGCGATATTACTCCCGTTCGCCAAGTGTATATGATACAGCGTACCAAGGGTCGCTTGGGTAGTGGTCTCAATAAAACCTCGGGCTGGGTACATCGCGCCCATGTCAAATCGCATGGCGTCATTCAAGTATCGGGTGCGCAGTACGAAAAAATCACCAATGAGGGCATTTGGATCACCAACAATCAAGGTCAAAGTCAGCTATTACGTGTCGATAGTGTAGTGGTCTGTGCTGGTCAAGAGTCGGTTGTCGAGCTAATGCCTAATGTCGGTGATGCGCCTGATGCGCAATATCATCTAATTGGTGGTGCAAAACTGGCAGCTGAGCTGGATGCCAAACGAGCGATAAGAGATGGAGCTGAGGTAGCGGCGGGGATTTAAAATCTAGTAAAATTATAATGGTAGGTTAGCAATATCGTAACCTACCATTATAAAACTATGAATTCATAACTTTCTTCATTTTGTATTTCTCATCCTCACATATTTCAGATAATTCAACATATGCGCTTTTTAACTTTGCTTCATAAGGGCTAAGCTCTAAACCTAACTTATAAAATATTATGCATGCAGAAAGTATGGTTGGACACGCAAGCTGAAATGGGTCAAAACCTAATTCTGTTCCATAAGTCTTGTAAATGCTTTGTCTTCCGTGGACAAAATCTGATCTTAACTTATATACCTTTTCGGCTTTGGTAGACCACTCGTCAATCTCGCCATGATATACAGCAATCAAGCAGGAAACTCTGCGACAAAAGTTTTTTGTTATACCTTCGTTTTTTTCTCCATTTTTCACAGTTACTAACCTTTCCATTGCTGTGACTAGCTTAACAACTTGGGCGCTACTGTTATTGTCTCTAGAAGCATCACCAAACCAATAAAAAGCATCAATTAAACGGTCTGCCAAAAATTCTGTATTACTAGGAGATACTGCGCGTGATATAAGTTTTGCGATAACGAGTCCTAAATCTGATTTTAAGTCTTCTTCAAAAGAATCCCAGAAACCTTGTAAATCTTCGCTAAAAGAATATGAACCACCAATCCAGTATTCATCATCATTGTTGTTGGCAATATAATGGGTAATATCACTTTTAGTAGGGTTGCTAATTAGGTTTACTTGAGCGGCTTCAAACTCATGAAGAGTGGTAAAAACCTTAATAACCCCAAAGATAAATTCTGCAGTATTTTGCGCCCGATTTTTACTCATTTTATTCGAGCACTTCGGTATTGTGATACTAAGAAGGCAGTTAAAGCTATTGTGGTTATTACTTTTCACAAAGCGGTTATAGTTTCTATTATCGCTGACTTTTGCGTAAACACTATCTTTGTGAATTATTTTTACATTACCTATCTGTATCTCTTTGTCAAGGCTGAGACTAGGTGCATTAAAAGGAAAAAAGTAAGTTATCTCTTGTGCTTTTGCATTAACATTTTTACGTACTTTTGATATCAGTTTCATGCAGCCAGATGCATCAAAAGCTCTCTTATTTTTTAAATGTAAATATAATGAACTTCTAATTTCATAAATGCACTCATTGACTGTTATGTTATCTAGCGATAGACACTGTCTTTTAGCAATTTCATATAGTTTTTTTTGAGCTTTAGAAGAAAGAAAAAACTGAACTTGATTTTCAATTGCTTCTCTAGCATTTTGTTGAGATTGTAATGTAGAGGCTATACGGTCAATATCGCTATCAAATTCTTTGCTATACATTTCAGGAGACAGCTTGAAAATCTCTCTTAAAGATTTTATCTCCTCAAAAATAATATTGAAATCTTCAATATCTTCTTTAGTAGCACTCATAGAATAAAGACCTTTTTATTTTATAAAAAAACTATATTATTGTTATTATTAGCTTTTATATATAGATAAACCTTAATCTGTCTAACCAACCACGCCTTAACCGCATCAGATTGCCCCACTAAATCAGCATGTGATTCCTTTAATTCATAAAGACAGGATAGGGCAATAGGGGCATTATCCTAACGCTTTTTGCTCATCTCAGATAATAAATCGAGTTGCATCTCTTGTATTTCAGCCAGCCTATCCCATTGATGCATTAATAGATGATCAAGTTTTTCATGCAAATGTTGAATTTCAAGCTCGGCTTTTAGGTTGATTTGATAATCATTTTCTGAGCGCAATCGGTCTTTGGTTTCCTGTCTATTTTGGCTCATCATAATCACAGGGGCTTGAATCGCAGCGATACAGGACAATATTAAATTCAATAGAATAAACGGATAAGGATCAGCAGGATGGGCGACCATCACCACGGTATTGATGATAATCCAAATGGCTAAAAAAATAGCAAAACAAATAAGAAACGTCCAACTGCCCCCAAACGTGGCAATTTTATCTGCCAATCGTTCACCAAACGTCCATTCTTGCTCTAGGGTCGTATCAACATCTTTGGTGATGAGTTCATGATGTTGCATACTTTTAATCAATTCAGATTCAAGGTTGGTCACCTCACCTTTTTCAGACTTTAGCGATGCTTGAACGTACTGCATACGATACTTACTTAAATCGGTTGGGCAAATATAATCGTTAGGTGAGCATTCTGGAAAATCATGTGAGATTTCTGCGGTAATGGTTTTGCGAACTGCGCCTATAGGTGTGAGGCTTTTTATAGGATAATTTTGTCCACAGACCATACAGTGATGAGATTCATTTTTTTTATTCATAACCACACCTTTTTATGATAATCGTAGCGTTGTTGGATAAGGTAGACATGAAAGTGCTGTGTAAAGCATACTGCTGAACATATCTGTCCTTATTAGCTGACCAATAAACTTAACCTTATAAACAAATCTAACCCTCCATCTCTCCAATCAGCCACTGCTCAAAATCATTAATTTGATCTGATAAATCTGAATTCGCTGTTTGCAACTTATCAAGCTTATCTTGAATCTCATGCTTATCGTATTTGATGCCAGTCAACGTGTCTTTTAGCAGGTCAATCAACTCAACGTTTAGCGCGTCAGAGAAAATGACCACTTCCGCAATTACCGCTTGCTTCACATCCATATGCAAATCAATCATGCCCCAATCAAAGCGCGTTTCAATACGATGCGAGAACTCCGGCGTTTTACTAAAGCGCCAATCCCAATCCGCCATTTGCTGATAGTATTTGTTCAAAGACGGCTCTTTTGCGAGCGTGTTTTCGTCCAATTCCTCTACTGCCACCGTCTGCCCGTAATACTCACAAAACGCCTCGATAATGGCGTCAGATAAGACTTCATGATTAATCGCATCATTGAAATCGACCAAATTAGCCACTCGCGAGCGTACCGATTTGATGCCTTTGGCATGCAGTTTGAGTGGATGCGGATTGAGATAATCGCCAAGCTTTTGCATGTTGGCATTGACCAGTAGCGTCCCATGATGAAAGCTGCGGTCTACTGCGTGTTTAAAAGCGCTACCGGATATTTTTTTATCGCCTACTTGCATGTCATTACGCCCAGACAGCGTGGCATCGATGCCTAGTTTTTTTAAGGCGTTAATGATAATGGTAAAGTTTGCGTGTTGATCGTAGTCGTTTTTAGGAGATAAAAAGGTAAAGTTGGTATTGCCCAAATCATGAAATACCGCACCGCCACCACTTTGCCGCCGTGCTAGAAATACGTTGTCTTCTTCCATTTTGTCAGTCTTGCATTCCACCCACGGATTTTGCGAGCGCCCGATGACGACGGTTTCAGAATTGCGCCATAAAAATAGCGTGTGCGAATGGGACGCTTTTTTATCATTGCCAAGTGTATTAAATATCCAGTCTTCGGTTGCCAAGTTAAACCAAGGATTGGTCACGGCAGATTTTAAGATGCGTAGTTTCATGTATTGAACTCCTAATTTGATTAGCACGAATTTGATTGAAATAAGTTGGATTAGCTCAAATCTGAATAGTGGGTTGAATAGCTAGTTGCCTTGTCTAGCGTCAGTTGATTATTGAGTGGCTATTCTTAAAGGGTTGGTAAGCGTCGTTAATCAGTTGATTTTATTAATAATGGTGTTTTATCAAGCAGGCGTGTTTGTTTGTAAAAATAGATTGAATAATGAGTCTTACCCCTTATAAAAGCCTTCTTCTCAATCAATGAGAATCATCAATTTATAGTGATAATCTAACATTTATCACTCATTCATTACTTATTTTTAATGATAAGCAAGGCAATCTCATGGCACATGATAACTTATTTGAACCTATTAAAATGGGCACGCAAACGTTAAAGAATCGCATCATTATGGCACCGTTAACCCGCCTACGCGCCGTTGAGCCGGGTGATGTACCGACGGCATTGGCAGGTGAGTATTACTCGCAGCGCGTTGGTGCAGGATTGATTATTGCAGAAGCAACGCAAGTATCTTTTCAGGCGAAAGGCTATGCGGGCGCACCGGGCGTGCATACCCAAGACCAGATGACCGCGTGGAAAGTGATTGTCGATAATGTCCATGCCAAAGGCGGCAAGATTGTGTTGCAACTTTGGCATACGGGTTTGGTCGCGCATAAAAGTGTACAGCCTGATAGCCAAGCGCCTATCTCAGCATCTGATGTTGACGTTGGTATTCGTACCTCGCTGCGTGATAGCGATAATCAAGCCATCCGTGTCGATGCAACGCAACCGCGTCCTGCCACCCTTGATGAGATTCAGCAAGTCGTTGCTGACTTCGCCCATGCCACGCGTAACGCGCGCGCTGCCGGTTTTGATGGTATTGAGATTCATGGGGCACATGGGTATTTGCTGCATCAATTTTGGGTTGAACATACCAATAAGCGCACGGACGAATATGGTGGCAGCAAGGAAAATCGCGCCCGCCTAACGCTTGAGGTTATCGATGCTTGTATTGAAGCATGGGATGCGGAGCATGTAGGCATTCGTATTTCGCCCCTTGGTACTTTTAATAATGTTGAAGCTGGGTATCATGAAGATGAGAATATTTGGCTGATTGAGCAGATGAATAAGCGCGGGATTATGTATCTGCATTTATCTGAACCGGACTGGGCAGGTGGTACACCTTATAGCAATAATTTCCGTCAGCGCGTGCGTGATACCTTTGATAATTTAATCATTGCCGCAGGTGGTTATACCGCAGACAAAGCGGAAAAGAATATCCGTGATGGCTATATTGATGCGGTGGCATTTGGGCGTGATTATATCGCCACGCCAGATTTGGCAGAGCGTATTCGTCAAGGCGTACCCTTTAATAAGCAGCACCCTGAAACGTTTTATGGTGGCGGTACGGTTGGCTATACCGATTATCCGTTTATGGATGGCGACCAATAACGCCTCGTTAGATTGATTATTAATTCAATAAAAAGCCACCTTATCATTCATAAGGTGGCTTTTTTATGCCGGTTAATCTGCTTATTTTAACCGGTTATTTGTAGTGTGGTTTTTAACCAAAATTACCGTTTTGATAATCACGAAAGGTTTGGTTCAGTTCTTCTTGCGTGGTCATCACAAAAGGACCATGGGCGGCAATCGGCTCGCCAATCGGTTCACCGCTTAATAATAATAGTTTAACAATGGGCGTATCTGCTGAATCTGAGCACTCAGGATAGGTTAGGGTAATGATGTCTGCAGTTGTTTCTGTAGCTGTTTCTTTTATAGAAGATTCTTTAGATTGCAAGGCGTTAGGCGCTTTAAACTGTACCAGTTGTCCAGCCGTCACTTCTGTGTCGTTAATCAGTAGCGACCCGCTTTGTACCAGTATCATTAGGTTATGACTGGCAGGTAGGCTCAATGTCGTCGTGCCTGTGGTATGGAGTTCAATATCCCAAACGTTAATGGGCGTAAAGGTTCTCGCAGCGCCAGTTACTCCGTTGAAATCACCAGCAATAATCGTCGCTTGACCTATTGGCGACTGGTTGCTGGAATAATCACTGTCATCAGCGTTCCTATCAACGTCGTTATCTCCATATAATGTCGTTGTCGGTAGTGTTGCCCGCTCGAGCGCCTGATAATGCGCATCCGTGAGCTTATGTTGCTGTGGCAGATTGACCCACATTTGCGCCATACTAAACATGCCGCCTTGCTTGCCAAATGCTGGCGAGTGAAACTCTTCATGAGTAATACCACGCCCTGCGGTCATCCATTGGACATCGCCTTCACGAATAATACCGCTACCACCAGTTGAGTCCTTATGGCTAATTTCGCCAGCGTAGGCAATGGTCACCGTCTCAAAGCCTTTATGCGGATGCTGACCGATGCCGCGCGGCTGCGTGTCATAGTCAGGATTAACAGCAAAGGTGGTCGGCTCGCCATAATCTAGCAATAGAAAAGGGTCAGTATGCTGATAATTAAAGTCAGGCTGCGGCTGTAAATGATTGACCAACGTTTGCACCCGAAAGCCATCACCTACCCAGTAGCTTCTTTTGTTCCCATGAATATGTTGAATGGCGCGCACTATTATCTTCCTATCATAATATTTTATATATAATAGAAATTATATACTAATCAATAGTTATGCATTGATGATGAATTGGCATAAGCTCATCAATACTAATTCCTATTTAACAATACGCGCTTGATTTTCTCAATGATTAGGTCTCTAAATACTTATGTCTCTAAATATTTAGATCTTTCAATGACCTTTTTTTTTGACTATTAATAAGCTAAACCACCTCGCCACAAACGAAGCCACTCGCCCACGCCCATTGAAAGTTATAGCCACCCAGCCACCCAGTGACATCCAACACTTCACCAATAAAATATAGCCCGTCTTGATGGTTACTTTGCATGGTTTTTGAGGACACCTCATTGGCTTTGATACCGCCGCGCGTCACCTCAGCGGTACGGTAGCCTTCCGTACCAGATGGTTTTAATTGCCAGCCGTTGAGCGTTGCGCCAAGCTCTACTAAGCGCTCATCTTTGATATTTGCCAGTTCTGTGTCTTTGATATCGTCCCATAGCGTCGTTTGTAGGGCGACCAATAGTTTTTTGGGTAAGGCGTTATCCGTATTGTCCGCCAACACTGTACGAATCAGTTGTTTCGGATGCGTCTTTTTATGCTCAAGTAGTAGCGCGGTGATATCAATATCCGGTAACAGATTAATACTGATATGCTCACCCGTTTGCCAATAATTGGACAGCTGCAACATGGCAGGACCTGACAAGCCGCGATGAGTAAAGAGTAACGGCAGCTTAAAGGAGGTACGTGTATTACTGGCAACCACTGGTAAGCTAATACCTGCCAATGCTCGAAGCAGTTCCCCCGTTTTATCGGTAAAGGTAAACGGTACTAGGCTGGCATCAGTAGAGACCAGTGTGTGTCCAAACTGCTGCGCCAGCTCATAACCAAGACCGCTTGCGCCCATGGTTGGGATAGATAAGCCGCCCGTGGCAACAACCAGTGACTCACAGCTATAGTAAGTTTGCGGGGTATTTGCTTCGTTAGTTACGTCTTTTTTACTTAGCTTTTTAGCCGTTATTAATCCAAAGCGTGCTGTATCATTATTGTTGATAGCTTGAACCTGCTGAATCTCAGTATTGAGCCGTATTTGTACCCCAACAGCGGCGCATTCATCAAGCAACATAGTCAAAATATCTTGCGCGGAATCATCGCAAAACAGTTGCCCATGCTCGCGCTCATGATAAGCAATCTTATGTTGCTCAACCATCGCAATAAATTCCCAACTCGGATAACGACTGAGTGCGGATTTACAAAAGTGTTGATTGGCACTAATAAAATGCTCAGGCTCGACGAAGTAGTTGGTAAAGTTGCAACGACCACCACCTGACATCAGGATTTTTTTGCCTGCCTTATTGGCATGATCGACTACCAATACGCGCCGACCACGGCGCCCAGCGGTCAGCGCGCAATATAGCCCTGATGCGCCCGCACCAATAATAATCACGTCATAATGGGTAGCAGACTGACTAGCCTTGCTAGAAGACGGTTCAGAGAAGGGTGTGCTGCGTTGGGTATCCATTGCGGTTATTTCCAGAAAGCGTGACGTTGCATAGTATCGATGCATCGTAAAAATTAGGGCAAATCATCAGAAAAATAGTCTGAAAAATCCGCTATTTAGAGGAGCTATTGTCCATATTTAAGGGCGGGTTACAAGGATTAAATAGCAGCCCGACGTAAAACCATAGCAGGGGTCAGTGACGACAAAATATAAGATAAGTGAAATTGTTGTGATTCATGGTTGATACCTTGCATCACAAGGTCTTATTTGTCACACTAGAACGAGGTCGTCACTCATTATGGAAAATGACACCGCATTACTTGTAGCGGTTACTGCCTCTGCCTGACAGCGGTTATTAACCTGATAGATATAGGTAATAATAATTAAAAAAAGGAAAAGACCATGACCCAAAAAATATACCCCGTTAACCCTGACTTCGTGACTACTGCCAACACCACCGCCGAGCAATACCAAAAAAACTATCAACACTCCATTGCCTCTCCAGAAGATACTGACGCCTATTGGGCATCTCGTTCTGAGCTGATTGATTGGTTCAAAAAGCCAACCATCATTAGTAATGTCAATTATGACTTGGACGACTTTCGAATTAAATGGTTCGAAGATGGTGAACTGAATATTTCGGTCAATTGCTTGGATAGACATCTGGCAACCAACCCCTATAAACCGGCGATTATTTGGGAAGGCGATCACCCTTCACTACATAAAATTATCTCTTTTAAAGAGCTGCATAGCGAAGTTTGCCGCCTAGGTAATGCCATGCGCAAACTGGGTATTAAAAAAGGCGATCGCGTGTCGCTGTATATGCCCATGATTCCGGAGGCGATAGTCGGAATGCTGGCGTGCGCGCGTATTGGGGCGGTGCATTCGGTAGTATTCGGTGGTTTTTCTGCAGAAAGTTTGGGCAATCGCATTATCGACAGTCAATCCAAGCTGGTTATTACAGCTGATGAAGGCTTACGAGGTAATAAGTGCACGCCGCTTAAAGCCAACGTCGATCGCGCCCTTGATATGGAAGGAACAGACAGCGTTGCTAATGTTATCGTCGTTCATCGTACTGGCAATCCTGTGTCAATGAGTAGCAGCCGTGATGTTTGGTATCACACCTTGGTCGAGAGCGAAAGCGAGCAGTGCGAGCCTGAAGTAATGAATGCAGAAGACCCGTTATTCTTACTGTATACCTCCGGCTCAACGGGCAAACCAAAAGGCGTCCTACATACCACTGGCGGCTATATTACCTATGCACTATCAACGTTCCGCGATGTCTTTGATGTGAAAGACGAAGATGTGTTTTGGTGTACAGCGGACGTCGGCTGGGTCACCGGACACACCTATACTACCTATGCGCCGCTTGCCAATGGCACCACAACCCTTATGTTTGAGGGTGTTCCAGATTATCCAACCTGGGCGCGCGTTGGGCATATTGTTGATAAGCATAAGGTAAGTGTTTTATATACCGCGCCCACCGCCATTCGTGCCATGATGAAAGAAGGCGATGCCTTTGTCCGTGAGTCCGATCGCTCAAGCTTGCGCTTACTTGGCACCGTTGGCGAGCCGATTAATCCTGAAGCATGGGATTGGTATTATGATGTCGTCGGTAGCAGCCGCTGCCCGATTGTCGATACTTGGTGGCAGACCGAAACCGGCGGGATTTTGCTTGCACCGATTCCTGGTACGGTTGATATGAAGCCGGGTGCGGCGATGAATCCATTGTACGGTATCATACCTGAGGTGGTAGATACTGATGGAGTGCCACTTGAAGGTCCTGCAGAGGGCAATTTGGCAATTAAGAGCAGCTGGCCAGGACAAATGCGCAGTATTTATAATGACCATGAGCGGTTTTTGAAGACTTACTTTACTGAATACCCAGGCTATTACTTTACCGGTGATGGTGTGCAGCGTGATGAAGATGGTCACTACTGGATTACGGGACGAGTCGATGATGTCTTAAACGTCTCAGGTCATAGATTGGGTACCGCTGAAATAGAAAGCGCAGTAGACTCACATCGGGCGACTGTAGAAGCTGCCGTGGTCGGCATGCCGCATCCCATTCGCGGTGAAGGCATCTGTGCATTCATTATCCTTAAAGCGGGAGAGGTTGCTAGTGACGAATTAAAAACAGAATTAAATCGCCATGTACGTTCCCATATTGGTCCGATTGCCACCTTGGATGCCATTTATATTGTTGATGTATTGCCCAAAACACGCTCTGGTAAAATCATGCGTCGTATCTTGCGTAGTTTGGCGGCAGGGCAATATGTTGGGCTTGGCGACTTATCGACTTTAGCGGATAGCTCGGTGATTAATAAGCTGATTGAAGTAGTTAAAGCGGAGCGTCCAAATTATCATTAATACCTGATCTCGCGAACGTTTCTGAAAATTGATATATTTAGTAAGTAAGTTGCTTCATTTAAGGTGGATTTACTTATTATAAAGTGGAATTATTGTAAAAAAAGTCATACTGGTGATGCTAGTATGACTTTTTAATGGGTTAATGCTTTCAATTATTGATTTTCTATAAGACGTATTGACTGTAATACTTGTCGTTTCTAAAACGTAGAATCGCTATATAACACTTTGAAATAAATACCAAGGTTCATCCAACTATGGCTCATCAAATGACGGTTAATAACGCTATGGCTCATACCAGTACATATAATTACCCCAAACCCAACCCAAAAATTGCCATTATCGGTGGTGGGCTTAGTGGCTTGCTAACAGCAACTTTGTTAGAGCGTGCCTTCGCTGAGCAAGAGCCTCAAACCTGCACGCCAAAGATAACGATATTTGAGAAATCTCGTAGCGTTGGGCGCTTAGCCACGCGCTACCGTACCGATGAGCACACCAATAAGCAATGGCAATGGGCGTTTGGAGCGCAGTTTTTTACTGCAAAAACAGACGCTTTTTCAGCGTTTATAACGCCATGGCTAAAGGCTGGAGTAATACAACCGTGGTGTGCGCACGTGGTTGAATTGACGCCTAATAGTGAGTATCAATCACCTGATATTCGCAAAAAAGAGCAATGGGACAGCCAGCATGCACGTTATATTAGTACCCCAAAAATGACCAGTTGGGGTCGCGCATTGGCGGCTGAGTTACAACATACCACACTCAAATTTAAAACCCATGTAGCACCATTGATTCAAACCAAGGTCGCGATTGATACACAAACTGAGCTGTTTGATGACACCGGCGCCAGTCTCGGTCATTTTGATTGGGTGATTTGTACCGTTCCCGCAGCACAAGCTATTAACCTACTTGCAAAAAGCGGTTTCGATAAGCTTGCCCAAATACGTCAGCCGCAGATGCAGGCGTGTTATACCTTGATGCTAGGTTGGGATTCCGCTGAACAGTTACCCAACGTCTTACGCGATGATAGCCTGCCTATTTGGGATGTGGCTTATCTCAATGAGTCAGTATTGGACAGAATATTTATTGAACATCATAAACCGGCTCATGGTGAGCTACTGCCAAGTATCACCATTCATGCCCGTAATGACTGGTCTGAGGTAAACGTTGATGAAGATATAGAAACGGTTCAAACTCAGTTATTGGCGGCCGCGCAGCAGGTATTGCAATGGAAAAATCGCACCGCGCCCAGCCAGATTGACATTCATCGCTGGCGTTATGCGGCAACCCTGACTACCGAGCAGCCTCTAGGAATAGCCGTTGATAATTCTCGCCAGTGGATTGTCAGTGGCGATTGGTGCGGGCAAGGTAATATCGAAAGTTGCTATCAGATGGCAGTAGAAACAATACAAATACTCATGAACGCCTATAAAAATTAAATCAAAGATGACGATAAAGAGTATCTCTAAAAAAAATAAGAGATATTTTTAATTTTAAAAAACGCCACTTGCGAACTTATAGCAAGTGGCGTTTTTTTATGCGTTAAAAAATTCTTACTGTGTTACTAGGCTGCTCTACTACTGAACGGGCAAAAAGGTGGTCACCATCGCTCCAATAATGCTAATCACTATTGTCAGGACGATAACCAACCAATAGCGACTAAATTCTTTTTTATCACTCATATTGAGCTTATTTTTATTGGAAAAGTAATAAACGAGCTGTGCGAGCGGTGAAAACAATAAACCAAGTATTCCAAGTAATACTGACTGGCGCATCATAATCAATGTCGTTCGTATCCAATACCAAAACATCAGTCCATAGACGCCTAGCAGCACGACCAAAATTACTATCATCATTATATTTGCCATTATTATTTTCTCATTCTCTCGCAGCTACTATTAACAAACAGTATAACGGACTGTCGAGACAATTTTGTATCAGTTCCTAATCATACCCGCAATCTGAATAAATCGTCTTTAAGGGTTCTAAATCACAATATTAAAATATGCCTTAAAAAACCGCTACAAGCCAAGCTATCCCTATATATTTTGGCTAAAAACCTTTGACACCTTTACTAAAAACTTACATTAGTCTAATTAATAGCAAAAAAACAGTTGTTGAGACGAACAGTATCGTTATAATGGTCATCACGTGAATTATTTCAGGTTTGAGATTATTCACAACAAAGTGACGCAAAACTCAGGCATAACAAGCTGCAAGCGACAGGATAAAAACGACCGCACGCAATCAGTTATGTCTCAATTTTCCTCATGATCATGAGGGTTGATATTAATATGGACGTTATTAGGAGAAGCGGTATGACATCACTAAACCATGAAGGGCGTGTCCTTCACGACGAGTTAAGCAAAAAGATCATGTCGGCTGAAGAAGCAGCGACCTTTATTAAAAATGATATGAATGTCGGCATGAGTGGCTTTACAGGTGCCGGTTACCCAAAAGCCATTCCCGCTGCACTTGCAAAACATATGCAAGCGGCTCACGCGCGTGGTGAAGATTTCCAAATTGGTTTATTGACAGGCGCCTCTACGGCAACTGAATGTGATGGCGTATTAGCAGAAGCGAATGGTATTAAGTGGCGTACGCCGTACCAGTCAGAGCCTGCTCTACGTAAGCAAATCAATGCTGGTAAAGCGCATTATTTTGATATGCATTTATCACATGTGGCACAGCAGAGCACTATTGGTTTTTATGGTGATATGCACATGGCAGTGGTTGAAGTCGCCGGTATTTTACCAGATGGTCGCCTGATTCCATCGACATCCATTGGTACCAACAATGCATGGTTAGCAAATGCGGATAAAATTATTTTAGAAGTAAATGCGCAGCAAAGCTTGATGTTAGAAGGCATGCATGACGTGTATAACGACATTGGTATGCCGCCCAATCGCACGCCCATTCCACTTGTGACCCCAGGTGGACGTATTGGTGTGCCGTATTTGCATTGTGATTTGGATAAAGTTGTCGCGGTCGTGTTGACGGATTCACCAGATCGCAATAGTAAATTTGCCGATCCTGATGAATGCTCGAACAAAATTGCCAGTCATATTATTAACTTCTTCCACGATGAAGTGAAAAAAGGTCGCATGCCAGAAAATTTATTACCTATCCAATCGGGTGTGGGTAACGTTGCCAACGCGGTATTGGCAGGCTTGCAAAATAGCCCGTTTGAGAATTTAACTGGATATACTGAAGTCTTACAAGACGGTATGTTAGATCTGATTATGTCTGGCAAAATGACCATGGCATCGGCAACCGCACTGTCATTAAGCCCAGATGCGCTAGAGCGCTTTAATGCCAATATCGAAGAGCTGCGCGCGCGTATTGTTTTGCGTCCACAAGAGATTACCAACCATCCTGAAGTAGCACGTCGTTTAGGCGTTTTAGCCATCAATGCCATGATTGAGTGTGACTTGTATGGTAACGTCAACTCAACCCACGTCATGGGCACCAATATGATGAATGGCTTGGGTGGTTCAGGTGACTTTGCACGAAACGCTTATACCTCGTTCTTCGTATCGCCATCGGTTGCAAAAGATGGTGCTATCTCTTGTATCACGCCTATGGTCTCGCATCACGACCATACTGAGCATGATGTGATGGTCATCGTCACCGAGCAAGGATTGGCGGATTTGCGTGGTTTATCTCCACGTCAGCGCGCACAAGTGATTATCAATAACTGTGCCCATCCTGACTATCGTCCAATGCTGCAAGATTACTTTGATCGCGCCTCAGACAATGCGGGTATGCAAACACCGCATATCTTACAGGAAGCTTTATCATGGCATCAGCGTTATATTGAAACCGGCGATATGCGCATTAAGCAGGCTGCGGATAAAGAAGCTGCATAAGTTAGTCATTATAAATAAGATAACTTTGTAAGGTGTATTTCGTGGTTAAAAACGTTTCACGCATCAAAAAGTAGTCACATAAAAAGCCCCTTATCTGATATTCAGGTAGGGGGCTTTTTTATGTCCATTTACTTATAGGTAGTTATTATGGGTCAGCTAAATTTAAGACAAAAAAAGAGCCCACAGAGGAGGAGACTGTGGGCTGAGGAAAGCGCGTGTATCGCTAAAATATAACTCTTATTTTTATTCTGTTTGTCTAAATTAGAGCATCATGGTTTTTATTGTTATCTGGGAAGTTATCTTAATTATTTACTCTTCTTACTTATATACATAAGGACTAATAAAACTAATTCAAGGGCGACTGATAATCATTATTGCTATTTATTACTAAATTTATTATATATAACGTGTTTATAGAGTTTTAATAAAATACTGATTATTAACGATTTTTGATAGAATATATTTGGCAGAAATTTCGGTGTACGTTTGTATCTCTCAGCGTCTATCATAGCCGATAACAACATGAGCAAGCCAGCTTGGTTACATGACATTACGTTTATCTTTATTTTAGCGTAGTGTATGGCCTAGAAGAGTATCAATAATAGGGAAGTGACAGACTTGGCATGACGCCAGTGCTGAAAAATGCTAAGCTAGTAGCCATACTTACGTCGACATTAAACTGGGTTAGCCATGACCGAGCGCACACATCTGCAAACACCACCTGTACCAGATAATAGAAGTATTTTTAACTTACCGAACAACCTCACTATCGCGCGTATCTTAATGATTCCGCTATTTGTGGCGATTGCCTATTGGCCACCTGCGATGGGCATTAATATGCCTGCCATTCCTGATAACGTCATTGCACGGGTCGGGATGAGTGAGTTCAGCGATAGTTTGCTACGGCATTTATTGCTCACGGGCATTTTTATTATTGCCGCTATTACTGATTGGCTCGATGGCTATTTTGCCCGCAAGCTCAATATGATGTCAGCTTTTGGTCGTTTTTTAGACCCTGTTGCCGATAAGCTCATGGTGGCGGCAGCGTTAATCATCTTGGTGCAATGGCATCCTAATATCATCATGGCGATAGCCGCGATTGTGATTATCTCACGCGAGATTGCGGTATCAGCACTGCGCGAATGGATGGCGGAGTTGGGCAATCGTACCAGCGTTGCGGTCTCTTATGTCGGCAAATTAAAGACCGCTTTTCAGATGATTGCAATTACTGTGCTATTACTGAATTGGGAATCGCTAGAAATGATTGGCTATCTCTTAATGGTGGCGGCAGTCATACTCACTTTATGGTCAATGTTTATTTATCTAAAAGCGGCATGGCCTTATCTCAAACAAAGTGGTTAATTTTTAAAATTTTTGGATAAGAAATAAAAAACGCCAATAAGCTTATCGCTATTGGCGTTTTTTGTTGTGCTGTTATTTAAGTATCTCAAACTAAGTCGATAGCGTTATCGAGTATTATAGCGTTATCGAAAAATTTTCGCCTAAGCTATCACCAACGGCAGTTTCGGTGACCGCAGCAGCAGTAATTTTGAATATATTAGCAAATGAATTACCATTCGCCCAAAATTCAGCGCCATGAGGTACAACTTTTATAAGCTGCACTTTTGGATCATCGATACCGTGTTCGAAGTAAGCATTGTAAACGGGTAACCACAGCTCATCTAGCTTTTCTTTGTCCTCGACCAATTCAGCTTTACCAGCGATAGAGAGATAATTCTTATCGTCATGAGTAACGTAAGAAAGATTCACTTCTGGATTCTTTTTAATGTTTTCTACCGTATCAGAAGGTGTGTGACCAATGAACCAAATTTCTTTTGCACCGATGCTGGTCTCTGTAGTATTCATCGGGCAAGAGTGCAGATGGTCGTCGGCAGTGCGCGTGGTCATCATGGTATATTTGATGTCTTTAACCAACGCTTGGATTGTATCCATCTGTTCTTGTTTACTCATAATAGTTATCCTTATTGTTATGAATATTCATTATTAATATGGCTGCGCTCTAAGACAAATTATTCTTAGAACTGGTTGTAGCTTGCTGCCCTGCTTGAAGATAAAGCTTATTATTATTTTAATATTATTATTCTTTTTAATAACTAGACAGCTTTTAAGGGTAAAACAGCAATATCAATGACCCACTACAAACCTAGTTCAACTTTTAATTGTTGAGCTAAAAGGCAATGCTATAAAGTTACGTTATAACGATACAGAGAAAGTCTCACCTAGATCTTCAGCCGTTTTACCATCTTGTACGGCGGCAGTTGCCATCTTAAACATATTAATCACAGAGTTGCCGCTGAGCCAGCATTCTGCGCCATGTGGCACGACTTTAATCAGCTGCAAGTTTTCATCTTCTTTGCCATGAGCAAAAAAGGCGTTATACACTGGCGACCACAGCTCATCGAGCTTGTCTTGGTCATTTACTAATTCGGCATCACCACTAATAGAAACGTAATTTTTTGCATCTGGAGAGGCATAAGTCAGACCAATTCTTGCATCGTCCTGAATGTCTTTGACCACATCTGAGGTTTTATCACCGATAAACCAAATCTCTTTGGCACCAATACTGGTTTCGCTGGTGGTCATAGGCCACGCATGGATATCACCTTTTTTATTAGTAGTACTCATCATGGCAAATTTTACGTCTTTTACCACTTCTTGGATTTTGTCGATATGGTCTTGTCTACTCATGAGGCTTTTCCTTAATTTTAATTATTAATGGCTTGATTTTAGTGAAGAAGAAAATAGTGATAAAAAATAAGTATTATTTTGATAATAATTTTTTAATAAAAAACATCGTCGTTGGTCAGTATGTTTGGACTGGGGTTAGAATAGCGAAAGTTAGGCGTTCAATTATATAGGTTGCCCGTAATGGGATGTGAGCGTTTGTAAGGTTTACGAGGGTTAGGTAAAACGAGCAGCACTCTTGTACAGAGTCAGGCGATTGTGTACGGGATGCTGCTGCTCAGGGATTCTTTGATAAAAAAGTGCTTATAGTTAACAAACAGCCAAAGGACAATCAATGAATTTATCACGGTTTATACCTGATTATTAGAGGTCTTCTTGTTATAATGCGCAGACCATTTACTTTGCATGGCAGTGATGCCATTCTTTGCCCATCCTATGGAATATGCCTTTATGATGACCATCGCCGGACAACCGTTTTTAACCGATTTTCAGACGCAGCAACTCATCAGTCAGTTTCAGCAAAAAACCACGCTAAATGTCAGCAATATCAGTACTCAGCAAGTTTATGTGTTATCACGAGAACTCGAAGGTGATGAGCATAAAAAAGCACTCGACTTGTTTGCTGTCGACCCATCTATAACGCTTGCGGCACCCGAGTCAAATCAGCTGCAAGTCA
The DNA here is from genome assembly GCF_014119005.1 of Psychrobacter sp. GP33. Taxonomy (GTDB): domain Bacteria; phylum Pseudomonadota; class Gammaproteobacteria; order Pseudomonadales; family Moraxellaceae; genus Psychrobacter. The sequence goes on from NZ_JACGYX010000002.1 coordinate 316,260, forward strand.
TCGTTGGTCCACGTTTTGGTACGATTTCGCCATGGGCAAGTAAAGCGACCGATATTTTTAATAACTGTGAAATTTCGATTAAGCGTGTTGAGCGCGTTATCGTTTATACGTTAACGCTTGGTGATAATACTGCCGATAAGCACTTACCAAAAGTCGCTGAGCAATTATTGTTTGACCGTATGACGCAAAGTTTGGTTTATGATTTAAATGATGTGAATAAATTATTTGACGATGAGCAGCCAGCATCATTGAATCATATTGATGTCATTGGTGAAGGTCAGTCAGCGTTAGAATCCGCAAATAAAGAATTTGGCTTTGCGTTATCTAGCGAAGATATCGATTATTTGATGAATGCTTATGTTAATGAGCTTAAGCGCAATCCAACCGACGTTGAGCTGATGATGTTTGCGCAGGCGAACTCTGAGCATTGCCGCCATAAAATCTTTAATGCAGAATGGACGGTTGATGGCGCAGTACAGCCAAAATCACTGTTCCAAATGATTAAGAATACTTATAAAGCCAATCCGCAAGGTATTTTGTCGGCTTATAAAGACAACGCCGCAGTGATGGCAGGTTCTGAGGGCTGGCGTTTTTATCCAGTGCCTGAAAATGCTCAAGATGCAAATTCAGCGCATCCGTATAACTTTCATCAAGAAAACATCGATATCTTAATGAAAGTCGAAACTCATAATCACCCAACAGCAATTGCCCCTTATGCCGGTGCTGCAACAGGTGCGGGCGGTGAGATTCGTGATGAAGGTGCAACCGGTCGTGGTGGTAAGCCAAAAGCAGGTTTAACTGGCTTTCATGTGTCGCATCTACATATCCCAGAGCTTGCCGAAAAATGGGAGCAGTCAGGTAATGTAAGTACGCAGGATTATGGTACTCCTGATCGTATGGCAACCAGCCTTGAGATTATGACAGAAGCACCACTCGGTTCAGCTAATTTCTCGAACGAGTTTGGTCGTCCAAACTTATGCGGTTATTTCCGTAGTTTCCAACTCGATACTTCAGCGGCAAAAGATGGTAGCCAAATGCGCGGCTATCATAAGCCAATCATGCTTGCTGGTGGTTACGGCAATATCAAACGTAACCTGATTGAAAAAAATGCCATTCAGCAAGGCGATTTACTTATCGTCCTTGGTGGTCCTGCCATGCAAATTGGGCTAGGTGGCGGTGCGGCATCATCTGTCGATAGTGGCTCACTCGATGAAGGCTTAGACTTTGCATCAGTTCAACGTGATAACGCTGAGATGGAACGTCGCTGCCAAGAAGTGATGGATCGCTGCTGGGCGCTGGCGGGTAATGACGTCGATGCGAGCAACAACGGTAAAGATGGCAACCCAATTGTCTCGCTACATGATGTCGGTGCAGGTGGTTTATCCAATGCCATGCCTGAACTGGTCAATGACCACGAAATGGGCGCAGTACTAAATTTACGCAAAATTCCGTCGCTAGAAGCTGGCATGTCGCCAATGGCGATTTGGTCAAACGAAGCGCAAGAGCGTTATGTCTTGGCAATTCGTCCAGAAAGCGAAGCGCAGTTCGATGCGATTTGTGCTCGTGAGCGCTGCCCGTATGCGATTTTGGGTACAGCGACAGATATTCGTCAGCTTGTCGTTAACGACGAATTGCTACCTGAGCAGCCAGTCGATATGCCAATGCAAGTATTGCTCGGTGGCACGCCTCAGATGAAGCGCAGCTTTGAGCGTCAAGAGACTACCTTGCCAGCTTTAGAGTTAGGCGAAGTCAATCTAGCTGAATCAATCAAAGACGTGCTACGTCATCCTACCGTTGCTAGCAAGTCTTTCTTGATTAGCATTGGTGACCGTTCTATCACGGGTATGGTTGTCCGTGATCAATTCGTTGGTCGTTATCAAGTACCGGTTGCTGACTGCGCCGTGACTGCTTCAGGCTTGATTGCGCTAGATGGTCAGCCAATGAGCGGTGAAGCGATGAGTGTTGGCGAACGTACGCCTGTTGCACTTATTAGTCCTAAAGCTTCTGCACGCTTAGCCGTTGGCGAAGCCATTACCAACATCGCTGGCGCACGTATTAATCAGCTATCTGATATCACTATGTCAGCAAACTGGATGGCAGCGTGTGGCGACGATGCAGAAGATGCTGCATTGTTTGATGCGGTATATACCGTTGGTGAAGAGCTATGTCCAGCACTTGGTATTGCTATTCCAGTCGGCAAAGACTCGCTATCTATGCGTGCCAATTGGACGGATAGCAATGCAGAAGGCGAGCAAGACAAATCAGTGGTCTCACCAATGAGCTTAGTAATTACTGCTTTTGCTCCTGTCGTTGATGTGGCAAAAACGCTTACTCCTGAATTGGTAAACGGTGATAGTGCTTTTTATCGTATTGATTTATCCAAAGGCAAATTGCGTTTAGGTGGTTCAATCCTTGCGCAAACGCTAAGCCAATTAGGGAACGAGTGCCCAGATTTAGCGCAGCCAAGTGACTTGGTCGACTTCTTTAACTTTATCCAAGCCGGTAACGCGCAAGGCGTCATCAGCGCTTATCATGATATCGGTGATGGCGGTCTGCTTGCGACTATCGCTGAAATGCAATTCACCAGTCGTCAAGGTATCAAGCTGTCATTGACTGACGATAATTTACTCGGTCAATTGTTCAGTGAAGAGCTGGGCGCGGTGATTCAAGTATTGCCAGAAAACGTCGCGGCTTTAATGCAAATGGCAGAAGAATTTAATGTCAGCGATATGCTCAGCCTCGTTGGTCAAAGCATTGAAGAAGATAGCTTAATTATTCAAACGCCAACGCTAAACGGTGATAAAACGCTTAGCTTTAAGCGTTCTGAGCTGCAACAAGAGTGGAGTCAGGTCAGCTATCAAATCGCGCGCCGCCGTGATAACCCAGCTTGCGTGCAGCAAGAATATGACTTGATTAGCGACGCCAGCCATCAAGGTCTGATCGCTGTACCAAATTTTGACCTCAATCAAAAGGTTGAAGAACCGTACTTAAACAGCCGTGCTGATTCTGATAACAGCAAGCCAAGAGTCGCAATCCTCCGCGAGCAAGGCGTTAACGGTCAGACCGAAATGGCGGCAGGCTTTACCCAAGCTGGCTTTGAAGCGGTCGACGTCCACATGAGCGATTTGCTCAGCGGTCGTATCAATCTACGTGACTTCGACGGTCTGGTCGCTTGTGGTGGCTTTAGTTACGGCGACGTATTGGGTGCAGGCTCTGGTTGGGCGAACTCTATCTTGTTCCATGACGAGTTACGTATGCAGTTTGTGCGCTTTTTTGCCCGTCCTGATACCTTCTCACTCGGTGTTTGTAACGGTTGTCAGATGATGGCGCAGTTAAAAGACCTCATCCCAGGTGCGGAGAATTTCCCACGCTTTATCGCTAATAAATCGGCTCGCTTTGAAGCACGTACGGTCAATGTCAAAATCGAGCGTACCAAGTCTATCCTGTTTAAAGGTATGCAAGACAGCATCTTACCAATCGCTATCGCCCATGGTGAAGGCTATGCCACGCTGAACGCTACCGAAATCGACGGTATGGAAAAACATGGTCAACTTGCCATGCGCTTCGTCGATAGCCAAGGTCAGTCAACTGAGACTTATCCGCTCAATCCAAACGGTTCGGTCGGCGGTGTCACGGGTCTGTGTAGCACTGACGGTCGCGTCACCATCATGATGCCGCACCCTGAGCGTACGCTACGTGCCTACAATCACAGCTGGAAACCAGAAGCGTGGGATGAGGACGGCGCGTGGATGCGTATGTTCCGTAATGCGCGGGCGTGGGTCAGATAAGTTTCGTTAAGATAGTTTGAATTAATTTTAGATAATAAAAAAGGTGGGCTTAAGCTCACCTTTTTTGTGTTTGGAGTTTTTAAAAATAGGATAGCTAATGTTGCTTTTCGCTCATAACTTAGACTCTATTAACCTGACTAAGCAAAGTATATCCACACTTATTTATAAGTTATTAACTTCAATATTAAAAACTAAATACATAAGCTATTATGAAAGTGTATGACATATTCTTTAAGGTCTAAAATGAATCTAGAACAACTTAATTTACTGGCACAAAACTATCTCAAAAATAACTCAAGTTCTCAAAGAGAAGAATTGATCAGAATGTTGAAAGGAGAGCATTTTCGAAATTTGATTCTAGAAATCGTAAGCAACCCCAAAGACTTACAGTTATTAGCTAAAAGTGCTTACGAGCACGATAATGGGTTTATTAAGTTAATGCTTGTAGATAGAAGACCTAGTTACGCCATTAGGCTTCACATTTGGCCACCAAAAATTATGGAAGATTCGGCAATACATAACCATCCATGGGATTTAAGTGGAGTAGTTCTCTTAGGGCAGTATACCTGGGTGTTATATCAGGAAAAAGAAATGGGACATCAGCTGAAACTGTATGAATGTCAATATTTAAAAGATTATAGTGGTCATAGTTTTAGCTATATAAAAGATGTTTATATGACTGATATTTTAAAGTTTGATATGAGAAAGAATTGTGTGTACGAAAGTAAAAAATATTTATATCATAAAATAGTTAAAAATAATGAAGAATGGGCAGTAACATTAATGATCTGTGGGAATATAGAGAATAATATAGCTCACGTAATAACAGGTGCAGAAAAGGAAGCTGAAGTGCTAATTGAGAATGGTGATTTAAGTGCAGATATTATTAAATATTATTTATCGAAAATACTAGAAGAGATAAAAAATAGTGATTATTAAAGATTTTTATCAAAGTCGTTATAAAAGTAGGTGGTTCTTTTTATTTTTAAGCATGACTGCTGCTTTGCTTATATTAGGTAACTACATAGTCTTACCTTTTTATCTAGAAAATGATTTTAATATAGTAGATACGGTTACTGCTTTTCTCAATAACCTAATAGCTTTAGTACTTTCTGTATTAGTAGCTTCAATTGCTGTCATATTCTTTAGTCCCAAAGTCATTAAAACTAGTGATATCGAGATACTCCATCCTAAAGACCTCAAAAGTGAATTAGAAAGAATTGCTAATGATACTGATATATATTACTACATGGGTCATACAGCTAGATGGAATAGGTCTGTAACTTTAGAAATACTTAAAATAAAATCTAAATTGAAAAGGACAAGAACAGAAGTTAGCTTATTAATTTTAAACCCAAATAATAAGGATTTATGTAAGTATTATTCTAATTTTGGACATTCGAATAGAAAAAACGGCTTCAAAGTGAAAACTGGGTTAGACGTTAAGGTCGAACTCATAATCACAATATTAGTATGTGCAAAATACAACTCGAATCCATTACTTCAAATTAGTATCCACTTCTTAGATAAAGCTTCTTTATTTAGACTTGATATTTCAGATGAAGGGATTGTCTTTACTAAACCTTATCAAGAAGAGCCAGCTTTACTCTTTCCTAAGAATACGTTTTTTTATAATTCTTATAAGGAAGAGTTTAAAATTGCTCGTGAACAGTGTGATAATATAAATCTAGAAGCTTTACCGACCAAGCTCGACATAAATAATTGCAGAGATTACTTAGAAAACTTGAGTGTGAATTTAGATGGTATAGATAATGGCAGAATGAAAATAATTATTGAAAGTGTAAAAAATCCAGTCAAACCTTATTAAGTTCTAAGTCTTATAAACATTAAGAAAGTAGTCTAGACCTCATACTGTCTCTTTGTAAAAACAACTTTAGGAAAAATATTTTCTGAAAAAATATTTCTATCTAACTATTCATTCTCTGAACGCTCATTAGTCTTCTGCTGAGCCTCAGCAATCAACTCACGAACCTTAGCACTTTCTTTTAGCACACAAGCATCATACGCAGATAACGGCTCGGCTTCCTGCTGTTTTTCTTGCTCTTGTTTGGCTTTTTCTTCTAGATATTTCTGAATATCGTCTTGTTCATTTGGTTGTGAGTTACTCATGGCTTTTGTCTCCTATATTTTGTATTGCTGAATAAGAACTGTCTTAATCACCATACTTCTTATTGAGCGCCTTTAAAATAGCATACGTTTCCAAATCCATCACGCCCGTTGGCTGCTGCGGTCGAAAGTGCAATTGAAAGGCATAAATGACATTGCGACTGGCTTTATCCCATTCATCGCTGTCATTGATTTGATAACCGTAATCGCGAAACGCTTGCTTAATATCCGGTATCGTTGCCGCTGCAAATTCATCTTGATTCATAAAGAACTGTTTATCAAATTCGTCATACCATGCGCCAATGCCATATTCCTTATACAGTCGTTGCCAAGGGAACTTAGCACCGGGGTCGATTTTACGCGAGGGTGCCATATCAGAATGCCCAATAATATTGGTCGGGGCGACATTATATTTTTTGGCTAACTCCTGAACCAGTTGGGCGACTTTTTTAATTTGAATCTCACTAAATTCGACATAGTGCTCAGCAGGGTGATAGTCGAGCGCACCGTTTTTCAGTGCATCGCGATATTGCGGAGCAATGCCGTCATTGACAATTTCAATGCCAATCGACGTATCATTTAACACCGTTCTACCCGCAAAGCCGCCCGCGCCTGCGTGCCACGCCCGTTCATAATCCGGTACTAGATTATAGATTTTATGATCGTCATTATTGAGAATCAAATAGTGGGCGCTGACGTTGCCCGTGGTCAAGGTTTTGCTAGAGCGCTCATTATTACCAACCGTGTAGTGCAGCACAATAAAATGAATGCGCTCATTTTTACCTTGGGCTTGGTAGGTATGTTTGTCGATTGCGTAGCGCGGCGCTGTTGTCGATATGCAGCCAATCAGCAGGAGCGTAAGGCAAAAAGTTAGAAGAAGGGTGAAGTTGTTTTTTGCCATAAAACGCTCTAAATAAAGTAGATTGGACATTTTTGAGTAGAGTAGGGGTGATAATTAATTCTGCTGGATTTTCTTTTTAAGCACCGTTTTCCAGCTCTCTTCCAAGCAGTCAATCGCCAGCCAAGGCTCGATAGTTTCTGCGGCAAATTTCTCTTTGGTATTTGCTAATTGCCATAGCGTCTTAAGGTTAGCAAACGGATACGGGCGCTCTATTAAATAGACTGGCAAATTAGCGTCAATCATGCCATCACGCGCCACTTCAAAATACCAGCCAGAAATGCCTTGTTTGGTGATCCATGAGGCGATGTTCGGTACTTTAGTGAACTGTCCGATTTGATCATTGATTTTGTAGCACGGCCTGCGCGGTTGGACGAGTCGCAATTGCACGCTGTCACTAGTGCCGATATCACCGTATTGAAAAACGTCGCCAATACAAACCGTCGCTTCCGTCATCTCTGGCAAATTATTTACTGCTTCAGTCGTCAAGTTTTCACCCAATGTGCCGATACGAACCTTTAAACCAAATTCTGCATTAATCTGGTCGTATGTTGCAGTCGATAATTGATGTACCGCTTTTAAGGGACCGCCATGATGTTTGCGATCGGCTTGCTCATCGGTAATCAAACCCATAAAGTTGACAGCAACTGGCGCTTTAATGGGACTTTTATCAATGGCACTCAGCTGCTCACGCGTAAATGGCATCGCTTTGCCAGCGCGAACATCGATTAAATTGGCGATATGAAACGGCAATGGGTGATTAAAATCGTTGATATGGACATTAATATCAGCTTCGGTTTTGGTTGTGGTTTCAATATTAGATTTTTGCGGTAACGGTGTGATGCAATCTGTGCTCATGAGTCGTCCTAGACGGTTATTGTTTTAGGAAGCCAATAGGAGTTGATGGCTCACATTATCTTAGCGTAATTACCAGCTGTTTTGTGGTTTATGAGTGTTAGGAAATGACATGTGAAATTAGGAACTAAAAATGAAGACATAAAAAAAGACCAGATAATATATCCGGTCTTTTTATTTCAGCACTGATATTTAATTATCAGAACTAGTTACGGCGATTGGCTTTTTTCTCACGCGGTACGGCAACCAGCTCAGCTAAGTTTTCAGCTGATGACCATAAACCTTCTAGGTCGTAGAACTCACGTGCCGCTGGGGTCATCATATGGACAACGACAGCGCCTAAGTCGATAAGCGTCCAGTCAGAATCGTTACCACCTTCGCGACCGAGGGGCATAAAGCCGCCAAGTTTCGCTTCAGCGCCGACGCTGTCTGCCATCGCACGGACATGGCGTTTAGACGTACCGTCAGCGATGACGATACGTTCCATCACGTCGGTTAAATCTTCGACATTAAGAACAGTGATATTTTTGGCTTTCATATCGTCTAGGGCAGTTTTAACAAGGGTCAGACAGGCTTCTAAGCGTTCATTCGTCATGGTGTTGGACATAAATTTTAATCTCTTTAATCGTATTTAAAAATAAAATAATAAATGGTCATTTAAGCAGCTACCTGCAAAATGACATCAATAGGGCGATTTTAACGGAATTAGGCAGCAGAATATAGCTGATGGGCGATAATATATTGATAAACCGTAGGATTTAGCCATTTAGCTAATGAATCGGGCAGATTATAAGGATGAAGGGGCGTGTTAGGTAAAGTATTATTTATTGTCAGTTGTGCACGTACTCGGGTACTCGATATCGCCGCAACAGGGCGCGGGTCAATATAAATGCGTCCTTTAGCTGGGTTTTTCAAGCCAGTTCTTGATTGTAATAATTGGTTTAAGGGCTGCATTAAATTGGTCAGCGTGTTCGTAATTTGTCCTTGCAGTGCTGATGGTAATTGAAACGATACCTCTGCAATATCTTGCTTAGACAAGGGTTGGTTTGCATGGTTTTTATTATGAGTGATAGCTGAAAAGCTAATATCGTCATTGCGATTAAAAATCCATAAATGGACATAGTCAGTCAATTCTAGACCGTTTTTCCATTTATCCAAACTGCGCGCGCTGTCCATGCCCATGATAAATATTAGGCTATCGTTAGGATATCGCTCATGCAAAGTACGTACGCTATCAATACTATAAACCGGCGGCGTTTGCCACAGTTCAAGCTCGCTGATTTGTAGCGGGGTGTTTTCAATCGCTAACTTCAACATAGCAAGCCTATGAGCAGGATCGATGGTGTCTTCTTTAAATGGCGAGCGTGCATTGGGTAGTAAGGATACTTCAAGCACGCGCTGCTGAGCAGTAGCAATATCAGCAAGCGCATTATAAACGTGCATCGCCATTTGAATATGACCTTGATGTACAGGATTAAAAGAGCCGCCAAGATAGGCACGAATCGCAGGTACGGTAGACATCAACTAATAACCCATAACAGCATAAATATACTGGCTATTGTAGAGGGCAGCGGTGCACTTGTCATCAGCTGCTCATTATTTAACAGAAACGATAGAAATCCTTAAACATAACGCACGAAAAAGCCGACCCTTATGATAAGAATCGGCTTTTTTATTGAGCTACTTTTAGATAATAGCTTACCTTTTAAACCGCATCGCTCTCGGCTTGAATAGCGGTTAGGGCGATGGTATAGATAATATCATCGACCAAGGCCCCACGCGATAAATCGTTGACGGGCTTATTCAGACCTTGCAGCATGGGTCCAACACTAATGACATTAGCGCTACGTTGCACCGCTTTATAGGTGGTGTTACCAGTATTGAGGTCAGGAAAAATAAAGACGTTGGCTTGTCCGGCAACCGGTGAATCCGGCGCTTTTTGTTTACCCACGCTCATTACCGATGCGGCATCATATTGCAGTGGACCATCAACGGCAAGATGTGGCGCACGCTCACGGACGATTTCGGTGGCTCGGGTAACTTTTTCAACATCCGCGCCCGTACCTGACGCGCCTGTTGAGTAGCTAATCATGGCAACTTTTGGCTCAATACCAAAAGCAGCTGCTGATTGTGCTGACTGAATGGCGATTTCTGCCAATTCTTCTGCGGTTGGGTCAGGGTTAATCGCGCAGTCACCATAGACGACCACTTGCTCTGGTAGCAGCATAAAGAAAATAGAGGATACCAAGGAATACTGCGGTGCGGTTTTAATCAATTGAAAAGCAGGGCGTACCGTGTTGGCAGTGGTATGAATAGCACCGGATACCAGTCCATCGACTTCACCCAGTTCCAGCATAATTGTGCCTAGAAATACCGTATCTTTAAGCTGTTCAGCCGCGACCGTTTCGGTGGTTTTACCTTGACGACGTTCAACGACTGCCGCGATATATTTATTCATATCGAGACTATCAGGGTCGATAATCTCTAGGCCTTCGGGCAAGACCAAATCGCGATTTTTGGCAACTTGTAATACATCAGCGCGCTTGGCAAGCAGCACACAATTGGCAATACCACGGCTTTGACAAATACAAGCCGCTTCTACCGTTCTCGGTTCAGAGCCTTCAGGCAAGACGATACGTTTTTTGGCTTGCTGGGCTTTTTTGACCACTTGATAACGGAAAGCCGCTGGCGACAAGCGCGTCTTATGGTCATTGCTAAAATAGGATTTAATCCAACTTAAATCTAAATGGGCAGCAACATAACGGGTGACGTCTTTGGCGCGCTCAGTATCATCGCTTGGAATCTCAGAACTCATGTGCATCAGACTTTGCACGGTCTCAAAGCTATGGGCTTCGACACACATAATAGGAATGCCAGTTTTTAGCGCCGATTGCCACAGCTCAGCGACGGTAGGATTGGGCACCACCCCGCCAGTCAGTACCAGTCCTGCCAGTGGAATGCCATTGATACACGCCAGCGCTGCTGCCAATAGTAAGTCATCCCGGTCGCCTGGTATGACAAGAAGTGTGCCCCGTTTAAAGACTTGATCAACACGCGCCACTGAACGGGCAATCAGGCTAATATGCGTGATGCGGCGCGTTTTGGCTTCTCCCACATGTAGCCACGTGGCATCAAGCTCGGTGGCAATATCCCACGTCCGCGGTACGGATAGTGAATCACTAAACGGAACCGCCCCGATTAAGCGAAATTGCTCACTATTAAAATGCGGCGACAAACGGCGCACATCTTCAATAAACTGATTGTCTAACGTAAATAACGCTTCACGAGGGGCAACCAGCTGATGCTCTGCGGTAGTATCTTGAGTTGGGACGCGCATTAAAATACAGCCCAATACGCGCTCATCAGCAATACCACCAAAATAGCGCGCATTGACATCTAATTTATCGGCTAAATGCGCTGGATTATTAATATCAACGGTACTGACGAAAATAATATTAGCATCAAGCGCATGGGCAAGGGCGCGGTTGATTTGCGAGGCATAAGAGGCTTCAGTAGTCGGCACCAGACCTTCACAAATGATGACATCTTGATTTTCACCAATCGATTGGTAATTGCCCACCACCTCTTCCATTAGCTCATCTAAATGATCATCGCCAATCATCCGCTCAACGCGCTGACGGTTGATGGATTTGGGCGGGGTTAGACCAAATGCGCTCATAATCAACGCACTTGAGCTGTCTAAACTGCTTTGCTTATCGAGCGAATCATCTTGCAAAAACGGCTTCATAAATGCCGCTTTGACACCGTTATAATCAAGCGCGTGAATTAATCCGAGCGCTGCTGAGGTCACGCCAATACCGCGACTAATAGGAACAAGTAAAATGGTTTGCATGGCATATCCTATTTTTTATGAGGGCAGTTGATAAATCATAGCTTTCAAATGACAAAGTAGTGCGCAAGTATATTTATGATAAGCCCAACGTTTGGCGCGTTTCTTTGGCAATTTGGCATTCTTCATCGGTTGGAATTACCCACAGCTCGATGCTGCTATCATCATCATGGAAGCTACCTTCTCCACCGCCATATAGGGATGTGTTGTTATCAGCGGTAAATTTAATGCCGAAGTGACGCATCACTTCTAAAATACGCGCGCGCGTGGTAGAGGAGTTTTCACCAATACCACCTGTAAAGACAATACCAGTGAATTCAGGCAGGGCACAGCTGAGGCTAGCAAGGTACTTCCCAGCGCGGTAGCAGAACATCTCAATAGCTAATTGCGCATCTTTATGACCTTCATTCGCGGCTTGCTCAATGGTACGCAAATCGTTGGATAAGCCAGAAATACCCAGCAAACCGCTGTCGTTATTCAGCATATCGTTGATTTCTTCTAAGCTCAGACCCAATAGGCGCTTCAAGTGGATATGCAAACCGGGGTCAACATCACCACTGCGCGTGCCCATCATCAGACCTTCAAGTGGCGTGAGACCCATACTGGTGTCCATACTTTTGCCATCATAAATGGCGGTCGCCGAACAGCCATTGCCCAAATGCGCCGTCAACCAACCATGTGGACCTGTAGCGTCCGTCAATTCACTGGCACGCTCTGACACATAGGCATGACTGGTACCATGAAAACCATATCGACGAATTTTTTCGTCTTCATATAAGGCTTTTGGAATCGGATAGCGATAAGCGACGGGTGGCATGGTTTGGTGAAATGCGGTATCGAACACCACCACTTGCGGGATATCAGGATACAGCGCTTGTACCGCTTCAATGCCCAACGCATTGGCTGGGTTATGTAGAGGCGCTAGTATTTTTAGGCGTTTGACTTCTTCTAGCACGTGCGCATCAACCCTTACTGCTTTCGAGTATTCACGACCGCCATGTACCACTCGGTGACCTACCGCGATAAAATGATATTGCTCAAGCAATGCGAGGATTTTTTGCAGCGCCAACTCATGACGACCACCAGGAATGGTAATCTCAAGCTTTTCGCCATTTAAGGTGGTATGTTTAATGCGAGCGGTATCAAGTCCTAAGTTTTCGGCAAGCCCTGTGATTCTAGTCGATTCATCTTCACTGATAAGTGCGTATTTAATTGAGGAAGAGCCGCAATTTAAAACTAAAGTAGGGTTAATCAAACTTGACTTACTCGAGTTGCGGTCACTAAAAGTGGTATTGCTGACGCTGTCACTCATGCTCTATCCTTAGATGATGTTAATTGATTCATAAATCATAGCCGATTAATACCGATTGAACAAACATAAACGTGTCACGGCTGAGCGCTAAAAAATTGCAATTAAAACGTAAAAATATCGACAAAAATAGGATCTTATGGATAGTTATTCTTAATAATATAAATATATAAAACGATACTATTTAGCTCGTTTTAAATGTATTTCTGTTTTAGAAAGCCATAGTAGACAAGCGATCTAGAATGAGTATAAGAATTTCTTTCAACCTATATCTTTCGATATTTTTGTCAAAATAAATTGCTACTCAGTCAATGCCCTGAATAATTATTCAAGCTCATAAAGCGTCAAAGGTAGTTTAGGAGAATTGTAAGAGAATTTGTCAGAAGGTCAGTAAATGAGTAAATTCAACTCACTTTTGCCAAAGATAAAATATGAAATAGAATGCTGAAAACGAAAATTATTGCTTAAATAAAGGCAACAATCGCACACCTTTAGATAATAATGCTATGATTCAATCAATGCTAATAACAGCGTTTGATTCCGCTTACGCTCAGTCCCTTATTCTTATCTAAGCTAGTTTTTTCTATAATCGTAATCCATCTTTTCATACTGTCCTTTTACGCGCTTTTATCACTGCCACTTTGTTGCAAGGTTGTTTATCCTTATGCTTACTCCTCCTCAGCTTATCACTATGACGATTGCCAACTCACCCGTAAATGCACTCAATAAAAATTCCAGCTCGGCTGTATTTATTCTCGCAAGCACCTATCGTATGGTGTGCGCGTTGCTAGTCAGTGGTGCGGTAATGGTCGGGCTAACCGGATGTGGTCAAAAAGGCGATTTATACTTAGCCGATACTAATAGCCAAATGGTCACCAGTAGCTCAGAGGAGTTAGACAGCACCAGTGATCCGCAAGATGCCGCGTTTGCAGGGATTGATGATGAAGAGTATCAAAAGACACGCTATCTAGAACAAAAACAGGTGCTACCAGAGGCAACTGACGACCCGAACGATTACTAGAATTTGAATACTTTTCTTAATTTTTATTTTTTAACCCATACCTTTTTATATTGATAAATTGATGACCTTAGAGAACCTAATATGAGTAATGTTGAGCCAGTAATTACCCAAACCGAACAAGGGCTGTATATCCATCCTGAAGCATTAACTGACCATTTATCGGCGCTGCATTATTGCGATGAGGCGTTATATATAGAAGATGTGAGTGTGAGTGAGCTGGTGGAGCGCTATGACACGCCGTGCTATGTATACTCGCAGCAGGCAATATTGGAGGTATATCAGGCGTATCGGGACAGCTTTGCCTCAGTTGAGAATCGGATTTGCTATGCGGTTAAGGCGAACTCGAATCTTGCGGTGTTAGGCGTGTTGGCAGATGCAGGTGCAGGATTTGATATTGTGTCGCGTGGCGAGCTTGAACGCGTATTAGCAGCAGGTGGACAGGCGAGCCGTGTTGTATTCTCAGGTGTTGGTAAAACACGTGACGATATAGAATTTGCACTGACGCAAGGCATCAGCTGCTTTAATGTCGAGTCCATTAGCGAGCTGACCTTGATTAATATGGTCGCCAAACAATTGGATAAGCGTGCGCCCATCTCATTACGGGTTAATCCAGATGTCGATGCCAAGACGCACCCGTATATTTCTACCGGATTAAAAGACAATAAGTTTGGCATTGCGCACGATAAAGCATTGGCAGTTTATGAGCATGCTGCGACGTTATCGCATATTGATATCGTTGGTATTGATTGTCACATTGGTTCGCAATTAACCGAAGTTGCGCCCTTTATTGCGGCATTGGATAAAGTGATTGAGCTAATTCATAGCTTACGCGCTAAAGGCATTGAGTTGCGCCATGTTGATTTAGGTGGTGGTCTAGGCGTGCGCTATATTGATGAGACACCAGTAACGATTGCTGATTTTGCTCAAGCGCTATTGCCAAAATTAACCGAGCTTGGCTTGCCTGTATTTTTTGAGCCGGGTCGCAGTATGGTGGCGAACGCAGGCGTGCTACTAACTCGCGTGGATGTGCTAAAACCAACTGAGCATAAGAACTTTGCTATTGTTGATGCGGCGATGAATGACTTAATTCGTCCGGCATTGTATCAAGCGGAAATGGCGGTGATTCCAGAAGTATTACCAAGCGAAGGTCTTAACACCGAAGGTACGCAGCCGTGGGATATTGTCGGCGCGATTTGTGAAACGGGTGATTTTTTAGCCAAAGACCGTCTATTGTCTTTAGCAACTGGTGATATTTTAGCCATTACTGGTGCGGGTGCGTATGGCTTTGTGATGAGTAGCAATTATAACTCTCGTCCGCGTGCTGCTGAAGTGATGGTATCTGCCAATCGTCATCAATTGATTGGTAAACGCGAAACCATCGCTGATTTGTATGCCAATGAAACCTTATGGCAAACCGAAAAGTAATCATAAAGTCTCGGTCAAAATAGTAATAAAGCAGTGATGAAAAAGCGCTGAGTGTAAAATGATGAAAAATTAATCACGCTTATTGCCAGTTTTACAGTAGAAAACGACCCATTGTTATCATAGCAGTGGGTTTTTTTATGGCTGATTTCTAGTCGTGCTAACGCTGTAAATCCATGCTGATGATTATCATTGTAACGGGCACCATGCTACTATATCGGACACATAATTATAGAATGGGAAATAAGAATATGTTGATAGAATTTACCAAAATGCATGGTCTTGGCAATGATTTTATGGTTATCGACTTAGTGACCCAGCGCTTAGAGTTGACCACGGATTTGGTGCAGTTATTGGGTGACCGTCACTTAGGAATTGGCTTCGACCAATTGCTCGTGGTTGAGCCGCCGATGCGCCCGGATGTGGATTTTAGTTATCGTATTTTTAATACCGATGGCACAGAAGTTGAGCAATGTGGTAATGGCGCCCGTTGTTTTGCCCGCTTTGTGCAAGCTCGAAAATTGTCACTTAAGCAGCGTTTGCGGGTTGAAACGGCAAGCGGTATTATCTCTTTAACCACGGATCGTTATGGCTGGGTAGAAGTGGATATGGGTAAGCCTAAGTTTGAGCCTAACGAGATTCCCTTTACCCCAAAAGCCACCACTAAAATTCAAAACGCCTATCATTTGGATGTTAACGGCAAGCCGGTGCAACTATATGTCGCTAATATGGGCAATCCCCATGCCGTGATTAAGGTAGATAACGTATTAGATGCGGAAGTTGAAAAATTGGGCAAGGCGATTGAGTCGCATCCAGCATTTCCAGCGCGGGTCAATGTTGGCTTTATGCAAGTGATGAATAATCGTCATATTCGTTTGCGTGTCTATGAGCGCGGTGTTGGCGAAACTCAAGCTTGTGGTACTGGCGCCTGTGCAGCGGTAGCAGTTGGTATTCGCGAAGGCTGGCTTGATGAAGGTGAAGATGTGCGCGCCCAGCTATATGGCGGTAGCATGATGATACGCTGGCAGCCGGGTTATTCGGTGATGATGACTGGACCGACAGCATTTGTCTATGAAGGTGTCTTCAGTCCTGATGGCTTAATGGCTCAAGCAGGTATCAAGCCCAACAATGTTAACGGTGCCAATACCGCCCCTAATGCGAGCAACGCCAATGACGCCAGTTAAGTCATTGACATCATGCCAAAAATAGAAAAGGATGAGGCGTTAAAATCGTTATTGATACCGGTTGAGCGTTGGTTAAATATGTTAGCGGTGCGCAATCATTCTACTCATACGTTAAGCGCGTATTTTGCTGGGGTTCAGCAGTTGGCATTATTTTTGCGTGGTAAGCAATTGATATGGACGCGCTGTGATAAGCGGCAACTTGTACAACATATTAGTCAGCGCCTTGACGAAGATAAGTTAGCCCTTGCCAGCGTGCAGCAAGAGCTGTCCGCTATTCGTCATTTTTATGGTTGGCTGATTGAGGAAGGGCTTGCTCGTATTAATCCTGCCACGGGCTATCAGCTAAAACGCAGCCCTAGACCCTTGCCATCGATTGCCGATATTGATTTGCTCACTCAGCTGCTTGACCAGCCTACGCCAGTTACGCCGGCGCAGGCACGATTGTGGTTGCGTGATAAAGCAATGTTTGAGCTGCTCTATAGTAGCGGTTTGCGGGTTGGCGAATTGGTTGCACTTGATGTTAATGATGTGGATATTTCGGAGTTGCGTGTGCGTGTGACTGGCAAAGGCAATAAAACCCGCATCGTGCCACTAGGGACAAAAGCAGCTACTGCCATTACGCGCTATCTGCCACATCGTCACTTGTGGGTTGAGCATCTTGATAATGCTTTGTTTATTAGCGAAAAGCTCGGTACGCGCTTATCGACGCGTGCGGTGCAGCAACGGCTAAAAATTGCCGCCGCGCGCGCTGGTATTGCCCAAAATATGACTCCCCATTTACTGCGCCATTGCTTTGCCTCGCACTTGCTGTCCGGCAGTGGCGATTTACGCGCGGTGCAAGAAATGCTCGGGCATAGCGATATCAGCACTACGCAAATTTATACCCATGTTGATTTTGCTAAGCTTACCCAAGTGTATGACCGCGCCCATCCACGTGCAACCCAAGTAAAAAAAGATAAATCGGGGTAGTAAATTATTATTTGTCTATGCCAAGCGATGACAATCAAAAATAGGCATGTGTTGTCGCCCTTGTTCTTGTGCATTTTTATCCAGTGTTGCCATGACTAACGCATATCTTTTATCTAATGCTTCACCCTCAAGCTTACTGTGCTCATAGCTTTTCGTAACTGAGCCATCAAACTGCGTAATCGCTGCGTGTCCCCACGTTTGGCGAATGCTATTATTTTTATAAAGGTGGTCACCGCCTTGTGCTGCGCCAATGACCATACATTGGCTGTCTAACGCCCGCGCTTGCAATAATAATGACCAATTTGCCTGACCGGTCAGATAAGTAAATGCTGACGGTGCGCTAAGCATATCCGCACCCGCTTGGCGCAAACGCTGAGCCAATGCCGGGAAGCGCAAATCAAAGCACACCATCATTCCCAAGTTAAAAACTTTATTATTGACCTCAAATGGCGTTACTACCGTCTGCGTGCCCGGCTCAAACGTTGCCGCTTCATTATAGCTGCCTTGCTTATCCGCCACTGTCGCGGTGAATAAATGAATCTTGTCGTAGCGCGCTGCCTGCGTGCCATCTGGCGCAAACAACTGACTGACTTGGCGCAGTCGTCCATCTGCTATCAGCGCGCCATCTGGACGATACAAGCATGGTAGGGAGCCTGCAAGGACATACAAACCATGCGCGCGTGCGGCATCGCCAATTATGACTGATAACTCATCAAATCGCTCAGCTGTCGCACGTTGCTCTCCCATGCTACAGCAGTTCTCCGGCAATACCACCAACTGCGCGCCTTGCTTCTTTGCTTCGCTTATTGCCGATTTTATCGTTGTCATATTGGCATTAATATCTTGCTGGCTATTCATTTGTACTGCTACGGCAGTTAACTGATGACTCATATATCTTCTCAATCGTATTTGTTAGTATGCCTATTATCATAGCAACAATGCCGCAAAAAATGCTATCGTCGTATCCAAATACGGTCAGCTCATTTGTTTAAATAAAAATGAATGCATTATTTATAACAAGTAAAATAATCATCTTATTGGAGTATCAACCTTAGTTATGAGTATGTCGTTTGGGCTATTGGCCACCCTAAATACCTCACAAAGGCTCACTCCACAAATGCAGCAAGCGATTAAATTGCTGCAGCTGTCAAGCCTTGAGCTGGCACAAGAGGTACAACTCAAATTGGATAGCAATCCTTTGCTTGAGCGTATTGAAGACGATGACGATGACTTCACTGCCATACCGGACACAACTTTAAACCTTGATACGTGGAATAGCGACACGGGCAGCTCGTCAGCAAACGACACGGAATATAATTCTGACGATAGTTATGATGATAGTAACTATGCTGATGATAGCTATAGCAATGATGATGCATTTAGTAATAGCTTTGATAAGTTACAGCAGTCTAGTATCGAAGATAATGTGCTGGACAATGGCGATATCAATAATGACTATCAAGATATTGATTTTGGTAGCGACTTGAATAGGATTGATTCAGGAAACTATGCCGCGTCATCGGTGCAAGGAAGCCATGCATTTGACGAATTGGACGACTATCAAGGCAGTACCAGCGCCTGTATTCAAGATCATGTGCGCTGGCAGCTTAATTTTAAACACTTATCCGACACCGATACGCTCATTGCCAATTATCTGATGGATTCCATGGATGACATGGGCTTTATCCAGCTTGATATTAATGAGTTGCTGCAAAGCTTTACGACTGTGGCAAGTTTTTATCAATGGGACAATCACGTCGAGCGCGATGAAATAATGGCGGTACTGCGTGTTATCCAATCCTGTGATCCTTTGGGCGTGGGTGCGCGCACACTTAGTGAATGCCTTGCCCTTCAACTTGCCAAGCTTGATAAAAATACCGAGAATTTAGCGCATGCAGTCGCCTTATTATCCGCCAGTGAACACTTGGTTAGTAATAATATTAAAGCGTTGACTGACGCCACCGGATTACTGCCTGAAAATATAACCCCAGCGCTACAGTTACTGCGTACGCTCAATCCCGCGCCCGGCTTATTGTTTCAAAGCAGTCAGCCCGATTATACCCAGCCGCCTGCCAGCTACGATATTCCCGATATCATCGTGACACCCATCGGTCGTAGTAAAGCGGATAGCGTAGTAAAAACCACCGTACAAACGGAGGGCTGGTATGTCAGGCTTAATCCAGAAACTTTACCAAAGCTGCGTGTTAATCAAGAATATGCCAGCCTCGTCAAACGTGGCGATAATAGCCCTGACAATCAATATTTGCGTGATAATCTCATGGACGCACGGCTATTTATTCGCAGTATAGAAGAGCGCAACCAAAACTTACTAAAAGTAGCCACCAGTATCGTACGGCGTCAGCAAGCCTTTTTGCAGCATGGCGCAACTAGCATGCAACCGCTGATTTTAAAAGAAGTAGCCGATGAAGTAGAGCTGCACGAATCGACCGTTTCACGCCTGACTACCAGCAAAATTATGCTTACCCCACAAGGCTTATTTTCCCTCAAGCATTTTTTCTCATCGCACGTCAGTAGTAGTGACGGTGATATCTCATCGACGGCTATTAGCGCTATGATTAAACAGTTGATCACGGATGAGAACCCTAAAAAACCTCTCTCCGACAGTCGTATTCAAGCTCAACTTTTAGCAGACGGTATTGATATCGCCCGGCGTACGGTTGCCAAATACCGCGAAGCGATGAACATCGGCTCTTCAACCCAGCGTAAACAAAAATACTAGTGTCTATTTAATACAATTCAAAGTCATGCAACGTCAAAATAATGCTAAACACTAGTAACAGCATTTACCTGCCGTAACTAAGTGTCTATTGAAACTATTTATAAAAAATAAAATTTTCTGATTATATAGATTTTAGTAAATATCGAAAGGTTTAGATACATTTCGATACACAATTTACTCTTGCCAGCTGAGCTTATTCATGACAAATTAGAGACATATCAATAACCACTGCTAATCAGTTTCAACATCAAGTTATCTAACAATACTATTAAAATAGTGATCTTAGATAATAAGAAAACATAAAAGTAGAGAGCTGACAAATAAAGCAGAATTATTGATAAAGAGAGGTTTTTAGGACAGGATTCTTAATTACCGGTTGTATTATCAGCGATAACTATAAGGACAATAATATGAATGTTACTATCCGTGGTCACCATATCACCGTAACTGAAGCTATGAATAACGCTGTCCATGATAAGTTGACCAAAATAGAACGTCACTTTGATCAAATACAAAGCGTTCAAGTAATCCTATCACTCGATAATAGTGGTGCCAGCGATGGCGGTAAGAAGACCCACAAAGCTGAAGCCATCATGAGAGTGTCAGGACAAGAAATGTTTGTACAGGCACTTGAGGATGACATGTATAAAGCCATTAACGAGATGGCAGACAAACTCGACAGACAAGTAAGCAAATATAAAACGCGCTTAGAGCGGAATAAAGTAAAAGGGGCAGGTCGTGATGCACGATTTGGTGACCTAGATCTGGCAGATGTAGAACCAGTTGCCTAATTACTAGTTGCTCAATTACCAAGCCTTTAATATTTAGTTTATTAGCTAATTGTTAAAATGAATTTGTAAGCATATATAATAAATAAAGCTACAATTCAGCTAACGGCTAGCTACTAATGAGTTCCTATAATGTGAGGAAAATTAGTTAATAAAAAAGTAGTAGGTAGTCGAGTAATTAGCAAAAAAAGAAAGACCGCAAGCGTATGATACGTTTGCGGTCTTTTCTGTGACGTAAATTGCAAAAAATAATACCTTAATAAAGTTTTGAACAATGTAAATAGCAACTAATATTTAACCACCACCAACCGCCTGTACCACCTCGATTGTCATTCCCTCTACAATACCCACTTTATCAAGCTCACTTTTAGGAATCAACTCGCCATTGACTTCAACAGCATAGCGACCGGTACTCAAGCCCATCTCATTCACCACCATTTGTACTGTTTGATGGGTAGTTTGCAATATTTTTCCGTTGATACTGATTGTACTCATAATAATTCTTCCTTAATCAATGCGACTATCCTTTATAAATCAAATTATGACTATTAGCTATTATTAGAAACCATGCCTTCATCAACGTGCTTTTACGAATTAGCTTGCATTGGTAGAGCGAAACGCGGTTACTGCCAGCCAGACCCAACCCGCTATCATCAGCACGCCACCGATAGGCGTAATCGCGCCAAACCAACGCGGCGCACCAAGGGTCATCGCAAATAAGCTACCCGCAAAAATAATAACCCCAATTTGTAATAACCATGCCGTTGACTGTGCTGCAATGTTGAGGCGTATCAATACCCCGACCAGCAATAGTCCTAAGGCATGGATAAACAAATAAAGGGTTGCCGTATGCCACCATTCTAACTGCTGTGCATCGACCAGATTTTTAATACCATGCGCGCCGAACGCCCCTAACGCCACTGCAATAGCAAGATTAAGTGCGGCAATACCTATCCAATTCACCATTGTTAACCCTTCATCACTTTTCAATTGGCTGCCTAATCGGTCGCTGCTTAAAATTCGCCTTTGCGCAAACAGTCATTCATTAATATTTAATCCAATACTATGCTTTTATAAAAGTTTAATTACTGAATGTCATCTGGCAAAATCACGCTATCAATAGTCATGGCTTCACGAATTTTATCCATCGCGTTTTTTTCAATTTGGCGTACGCGTTCAGCTGATATTGAATAAACAGCGGCAAGCTCGTGCAAAGTAGATTTTTGCTCGGACAACCAGCGCTGCTCAACAATATCACGTGAACGCTCATCCAAGGTATCCATAGCGGCTATCAACGCGGAGGAATTATTTTCTTCCCAGTCTGCTTCTTCAACCATTTCCGCAGGATCAATACCGTCTTCTAAGAACAGTTGCGGTGCATAACGACCATCATCGTCATCGCTAGTTTGGGTTTCAAATGAGGCATCATAAGAGGTTAGGCGCGATTCCATCTCTAGTACTTGCTTGCGCGTGACGTTTAAATCTTGGGCGATGGCATCTGCTTCTTCTAAAGTCAGCTGATTATTGGTCTTTTTTAAGCTCCGCAAATTAAAAAACAATTTGCGATGGGCTTTGGTGGTTGCTACCTTAACAATACGCCAGTTACGAATGACAAATTCATGAATCTCAGCCTTAATCCAATGTACGGCAAAGGATACCAAGCGCACGCCCTTATTAGGGTCAAAGCGTTTAACCGCTTTCATAAGACCTAAATTGCCTTCTTGAATTAAATCGGCTTGCGGTAATCCGTAGCCTGAGTAACTGCGAGCAATATGAATCACAAAGCGCAGATGCGACATGACCAATAAACGTGCCGCTTCGACATCGCCTTCATCATAATAACGATGGGCAAGCTCTTGTTCTTGCTGCGGCGTTAAGATAGGAATCTGATGTACCGTATTAATATATGCGCCAACGTTTACCCCAGGTGCTGATAAGTGAGTCGGCATGGTAGGGACTAAATCGCGGGTACTGGTATTTTCAAAAGCAGTGGCATCATAAGGCGGACGTTCAGCTGCTGCCTTTAGCGCTGCATCGCGTGCTGGATTAGATTCAGGAGCAGGGCTGTCGCTATGTAGTGTTTTTATCGAGTCAGTAGCCATAGTCTTGACCTTGATTAAAATGGAATAAGTAAAAGTTTATCAATTAAATGTTGTTATCTTGGTCACGCGTAGCACATTAATATGCTGATAGCCTTAATTGTAAAGGATAGCGCGACTCAGTTGGTATCGGTTTTGGTAATGATGAAGTGAAATATTGTATCGGGCTTGGGCGTATCTAAGCAGTTATCAGCCACGCTACTGGTCACTTGATTGAGTATTAATGTTAAAGCATGAGTGCCACTTTGCTGGGTTTGCTGACAAAATGCCAAAATGTCCGCTCGTGAATTGGGGTCGGTTGCAACCACATACAGCGACTCTCCACTATTAACGTCACGCAATGCAACTTTGGTTTTTAATAATGGCATAGGGCATGCCAAGCCACGACCATCGACCATATTTTTAATAATTACCGACTCGTCCATTATCGCGGCAGATTCTGTCGCGCTTTCATCAAGTAGCTGCACTTGAGCAAGATGTATGTTAGCAATGCATTCGGCTGGCAATAGCTGTAACAAAGTCACAGCAGTTTTCTGTAGGGGCACTGCCAACGTCTGCGCCAAATGAATAAAATATGGAGCGTGTAGCGTAAGCGTAGTTTGTTGGGTAGCGGTCATAATAAAACCCTTAAAATCTTAAATGTGGTTTTTCTTTATATTGTATTGCATGAGCAGCTTTTAGTTATGTTTATTGTCGATTGACTATTATAACAAATCCTAGCTGAGCAACTACAGTCGATTGGACGTCCTGTCATCAACGCTGTTATTGAAATAATTAATGAGGCGCGTGTCTTTGTATAGATGTGAAAAAGCTTAAGTCAGGGCTTAAGTCAGCATAAATAAAAAAATATTCAGGAAGGCAATGTTGCCCAAAGATAACGCATTACTTAGATATTGGTAGTGCGCAGCAGGTTAAAATTGACCAATGACTTGCAAGCTCGTATTATCAAAAATGATGAGTTGACTACTAGACATTTGACTAATAAGAAAGGATGGGCACATGAACCCTGTTAATCGTTCTGCGTTAAATCGTGCCTTAATAAGTAAGCACCCGATACCACCTTTAGTTGGTTTACCTCATGCTTCATTCTCTTGTCTGCCGCAAGTTCTTTTATATCCAGGTATAGCGAGACGTTATAGCAGATTAGTAGTCATGGCGACAATTATGAGTGGGACGGTAGGCTTTAGTCAGGTAAGTCATGCTGCGGTAGCCTTGGCAACGGCAGCAACGAATGCGCCCAGTTCATTTAATAATATGATGGTAAGCTCATGGCAAAAGCCACCAGTTGTAGAGCTTACGCTGCCAAGTTTACAAGGGCAAGGGCTAAGCTTTGCCGATCAATATCAAAATAAACTCATCGGTGAGTGGTCACTACAAAAAATCAATGGTCAGGCAAAAATGGAGCATGACCCATGGATTCAAGAAACAATCAAAGGGATGACTTGGCGACTTAATGCCCAAGCCCGGCAGCAAGCACCGCTTGGCGTGGTGATTCTGGATAATCCCAGTATTAATGCCTTTGCCGCGCCAGGCGGGGTGATTGGTATTAATACCGGTACTATCCTTGCTGCCAGTAGTATGGATGAGCTCGCAAGTGTGGTGGCACATGAGGTGGCACACATTAGTCAGCGCCATTATGAGCATGGTGCTGATGAGCGTCGGCAGGCGTTATTAATACAAGTCGGTGGCATGTTGGCAGCGATTGCGGCATCAGCTGTTGATAGTGGTGGCGATGCGGCCGCTGCAGTCATGATGGGAAGCCAGACCGCTGCGATGAATAGCAGTATGGCGTTCAGCCGAAATAATGAGCGCGAGGCGGATCGGGTAGGTATGCAGATTATGACTCAAGCGGGCTACGATCCGCGCGCCATGCCGAGATTTTTTGCGACGATGAATCAAAAAAGTCAGCTCAATCAAGTTGCCAATCGATTTTTACCCAGCTTTGTACGCTCGCATCCTTTGAGTAATGAGCGTTTAAGCGAAGCACAAAGCCGCGCCCAGTATTATCCTGCGTTATCACTTGCTCAGCAACAACGTCACCAAGCCTTATTCGATTTGCTGTATTGGCGGGTTCAAGTAACCGGTAAGCATGTCTCCCAAACCTCACTCACCACTGCTGCGAAAAATAGCGTTGGTGCCAAAGTCGCCTTACTACTTTGGTACGCTCAGCAACAGCGCTTTACCGAGGCTGCGACTATCATGTCACAGCTCAATACCTTGCCAGATAACGAGCGCCAAGCGTTAGAGCCACTATTGTCGATTACTTATAGCCAAGTGTTAACGGAACAAAATAAGTGGCAACAAGCAGTGGATGTGCTCATTCCTCAGCAGCGCCTTTATCCTGAACGGCGCGATTTGCGCTTGTATTTGGCTGAAGCATTAACCAATAATAATCAGCCGACTGATGCTCAAATACTCCTCAAAACCCTAACTCAGCAGCAACCCAGCGACCGTTACGCTTGGCAAAGTTTGCAGTTAGCCAATGAAAAAATTGCTAAAACATCAGCATCAGCGCCGCTTGCGCGCATTGCCACTATTAACGCGCTACGCTATCGCGGTCAAGACCAGCTGTGGAATGGCCGCTATGATGCTGCGCTCATCTCTTTAACCCAAGCTCAGCAATTAACTAAAAATATGCCAATCGCTGAACAAAGTAGCAGCGCTCGACCCTTATTAGCAAACATTACCCAAGAAATCAAAAACGTAAAAACCGCCAAAGACTATCAGCCTTAAGCGGTTATATGGTGCGGTTAGTTGTTAGCAGCGTAAGCAATATCATTAATTCACATGACGCAAAGCTGACTTATTAACATTTATTGCAGCGCTTGCTTGACCAGTTTTGATATAATCGCTGGATCGGCACGTCCTGCAGTTTTGGTTTTTAACACGCCCATAACCGCGCCCATATCACGCATGGATGTTGCACCTTGTGCGGCAATTTCTGCATTGACCAATGCGGCAATTTCCGCATCATCCATCTGCGTTGGCATGAATTGATTGATAATATCAATTTCAAACTGCTCTTTCACCGCCAAGTCGTCACGATTGTTTTCAGTAAAAATCGTTAATGACTCCTGACGCTGTTTTAACTGTTTTTGCAGCACATCTAATACATCACTATCATCAAGTTGGGTTTGGCGATCAATCTCAATTTGTTTGATGACCGCTTGCACATTGCGCAATACCTTTACGCGCTCAATATCATGAGCTTTCATTGACTTGATAATGTCGTCTGCAAGGCTTTGTTTAAGTGGGTTCATGATCGCTTCTCTTCCTTATAGGATTAAACACAGTAGGCTTAAGTACACTAGGTTTAAATACAACGGATTTAAACACTAAGCTAAAAATACCACAATAAAAAGTGTAGCATAAAAAACGCCACTGTCATCAATAGATAGCAGTGGCGCTCATATAACTGGTTGTGCTTAGGGTCTTTTTACCAATACCCTCATTGGCTTAAGTGACAAAAGAATGATAGCAATCAAATAAATAACCGCTTATCTTCCGTCATTAAGATTAGTACATACGCGTGGTACGGATAGTTTCGCGTTGTAGTTTTTTCTTATAACGCTTTACGGCAGCTGCTTTTTTACGTTTACGCTCTTGCGTTGGTTTTTCAAAAAATTCACGTTTGCGTACGTCAGCTAAAACGCCTGCTTTTTCACAAGCACGTTTGAAACGACGGATAGCGATGTCAACTGGTTCGTTTTCTTTAACCTTAACTGCAGGCATGAAGACTCCTTATGAGGATGAGATATAAAGGCATTAGTCTGGCTGTATAATAGTAGGTAGCGACAATATCTCAAGATTGCACACATCAGCTCAAACTAGGATAATCTTGTGCAATAGCACAAGGGTGGTCATTCTAATAAAAAATGGTAATAAAGTCAAAGCCTTTCATGTATATCATCCGTACACTTTATTAGGTAAAACGTTAGATAAAACGTAGATTGTGGTTTATCTTTTAACTTTATTATGGCAAATTAACCCTATTATTGAGTCAATTAGTACGACCTTAATAGCGGATATATCATTGATAACTAGACGATAAATGGTCGCGAAATAACTGATAAAAAATCCTCACTGTCTATAACGATTTGGTTTCAGTTTATGCTATGATAATTTCCTTGTCAGAGCAGTCGGCATCTTTACGCTTTTTTGTCAGTTTTATTAAGGATATTGGGATGAAAAAATCGGTATTAAACACGTCGCTACGTATGGTCTTAGGGACAGTGTTTGCGGTTACACTTGGCATCAGCATCAGCGCTTGTAGTGATGATAAAGAAGTCGCTCCATACGGTCAGGTGCTGGCAGTGGATCGTGTAGATGCCGCCGCTGATCTCGCTCGTAAAAATGCCCCGAAAGCAGAAGAAATGGTTTTTGAAGCAGCAGCTCCAGCGGCAGCCGACGATACAGCAACAGCTGCTGCAGCCACACCTGAACCTGATAGTGCGGATGCCGCATCTGCAGAAACAGCTACGGCTGTTCCAGTAGCCGCAACTGACAATGCAGGCGAGCAACTTTATAATGCTCAATGTATGGCATGTCATGCGACAGGCTTGCTCAATGCGCCTAAATATGGCGACGCTGGAGCTTGGGCACCACGTATTGCAAAAGGTAAAGACACTCTTTATACGCACGCGGCAAAAGGTTTTAATCAGATGCCACCACAAGCAACCAATGGCGTTACTGAAGATCAGATTCATGCTGCCGTTGACTATATGGTCGCTGCTGCCAGCTAATTTATATTGAAGATAAATTTTTATTATTTATAATTAGGTATTAATAAACAGCTATTTAATTACCGATACTACAATTAACAAAATTAACATCTACGTTGCAACTCTGTTTTAGTTTTTATAAGACTAATACCTCATCACTTATATAAGCTTCCCCTGACCGCGATGACTTCTGACTATGAAGTCGGCGCGGTAGACCCACAGTGAGTCAAGCGCAAAAGCGTATTGGCGACATCAACACTTGTAAGAACCGCAACATGTAAGAACCGTAGTAAGCATGGAATAAAAAAGTACTACTCAAAAAACGCTCACTTAACCCAACCGGCAAAGGAATGAACATGGACATCAACCAGCAACTTATCAATAAAAAATCGCTAAATATAGCGGGAAAACTAACGTGGTCAGCGCTAGGTCTTAGCGCTATGCTTGCTCTAAGTGCTTGTAGTGGCGATAAAGCGGTAGAAGAACCTGTGGTAGAAGACGTACCAGCCGTTGAAGTTGTCGAAGAACCTGTAGTAGAAGAAGCACCAGTGGTTGAAGCTGAGCCAGTAGTTGAAGCAGCACCAGTTGAAGAAACAGCTACTGCTGAAGCAGAAGGCGCGGTTGCTACTGAAGTATTAGCAGCAGATGCTGGTGAGCAGCTTTACAACGCCCAGTGTATGGCTTGTCATGCCGCTGGCTTGCTAAATGCGCCTAAATTTGGTGATAAAGAAGCATGGGCACCGCGTATTGCTAAAGGTAAAGACACTTTGCATATGCACTCTGCTAAAGGCTTCAACCAAATGCCAGCTCAGGCTGCTAACGGTGTAAGCGAAGCACAGGTCTACGCTGCAGTAGATTATATGATTGCCGCTGCTAGCTAATAGCAGTCAGTAAATATCAGCCATTGAAATACCAGTGACTGCAATACTGGCTATTGAAATTTGTTAAAATGACCGTCATTGTGTTCTGCAATGACGGTTTTTTTATGAAGGTGAGTGCATGAAAGTATTGGGTTTAGAAACCTCGTGTGATGAGACGGGTCTGGCGATTTTTGATAGTGAGCTGATAGACAGTGACAATAAGGGTCTGCTTGGGCAAGTGCTGTATTCACAAATAGAACTGCATGCCGTCTATGGCGGGGTTGTACCTGAGCTTGCCAGCCGCGATCACATTCGTAAATTGGTACCGTTATTTCATGAGCTGTTAGATCAATGTGGCATTAGTAAACATGAGATTGATGCCATTGCTTATACTAAGGGACCTGGCTTGATTGGTGCGCTAATGACGGGTGCATTATTTGGGCGCAGTTTGGCTTATGGATTAGGAATTCCGGCAATCGGTATTCATCATATGGAAGGGCATTTGCTCGCGCCATTGATGGGCGCTAATCCGCCAGCTTTTCCTTTTGTTTCGTTATTGGTATCTGGCGGTCATACGTTACTTATTGCTGCACAGGGCGTTGGTCAGTATGAAATATTGGGCGAATCCATTGATGA
This sequence comes from Psychrobacter sp. GP33, assembly GCF_014119005.1. GTDB lineage: Bacteria > Pseudomonadota > Gammaproteobacteria > Pseudomonadales > Moraxellaceae > Psychrobacter. The sequence goes on from NZ_JACGYX010000002.1 coordinate 345,527, forward strand.
TGCCGCAGGTGAGTGTTTTGATAAAGCGGCAAAAATGCTGGGGCTAGAATATCCTGGTGGACCTAATATCGCTAAACTTGCCGAAACTGGCAATCCTAATGCTTACCAGTTACCGCGTCCGATGTTGCATCGCGGTTTGGACTTTTCCTTTAGTGGTATGAAAACAGCAGTGCACAATCTTATTAAAGACACTGCTGGCTCAGGGACAGGCTCTGATAGTGACCCACAAGTACGGGCTGATATTGCCGCCAGTTTTCAGCATGCCATGGTCGATACCTTAGTAAGAAAGTCAATTAAAGCTTTAAAACAAGCAAATATGAGCCGCTTAGTGATTGCAGGCGGGGTGAGTGCCAACCGTCATTTGCGTGACACACTTGAAACGGAATTGGCTAAAATAAATGCGACCGTTCACTATGCGCCGCCCGCGTTATGTACCGATAATGGGGCGATGATTGCTTATGCGGGCTACGAGCGCTTGCAAGCTGGACAGTCAGATGATTTGGCAGTGACTTGTGTGCCGCGTTGGCCGATGACAGAATTACCAGCAGTGTAATCGTATTTATTGATACATTTTATTTTATAAGCGCTAGTTCATTATTGACAGTGATTAAGACAAGGATAAAATTATGCAGTGGCTTGCCATTGGTTTAGGGGCAGCACTTGGCGCGTGTTTGCGGGCGTGGCTAGGGCGCTTTAATCCGCTACACAGTTGGATACCGATAGGGACGCTTAGTGCCAATATCTTAGGGGGCCTGCTGATAGGTCTAGCTGTGGTATGGTTTCAGCGTACCGGCAGCATGCTATCGGTCAATGTAAAAATGTTTATTATCACTGGCTTCTGTGGCGGATTGACCACCTTTAGTACCTTTAGCGTTGAAGTCTTTAGCTTGATAAATGCAGGACGTATGCTTGCTGGGCTTGGATTGGTCGGTCTGCATGTGGGACTGACATTATCCGCAACTGCGCTTGGTTTTTATTTATTTAGAGGTATTTTATAAGTATTTGCCTACAACGGCTTAACAATACCTTCCAATAAGTTGGCAAAGCCTTGCATATAGGCGGTATCTTGACTGGACGTGCGCGTTGCTGCATACAGCTGACAATGGACGCCGTCGCCGAGCGGACGCGATACTACCCAGCCTTTTTTCTCATAATCGCTCACTACCCAATCAGGTAAAGCAGCAACGCCACGCTCACTAGCAACCAACTGAATCAGCATGGCTGTCAATTCTGTCGTACGGATTTGCTTAAAAGTAACCTGCGCTGGCGTCATAAAGTTAGCGATAATATCAAGGCGCTTGGCTTCAACAGGGTAGGCAATCAGTGTTTCAGCAATTAAGTCTTCCGGACTTATAAAAGCTCGCTCAGCCAAATCGTGCATCGGTGACAGTACCAAACGACTCTCATACTCAAATAACGGCTGATAGCTAAGCCCGTCAATCGGCAAGTTACTGGTGGTAATCAGTAAATCGATATCGCCTTCTAGCAATAAATGATGCGGTTCCGGTTCAAAACCTGTGGCAAAGTCCAGCTCCACATCTGACCACTCGCGACGATAGTGATTCAGTATCGGCATTAACCAGTCAAAACAGCTGTGACATTCAGATGCCAAGCGTAATCGTCCTGCTTGCCCGTGCGCTAAGCGTTTGAGATTGGCTTTGGTACGATTCACTTGTGGCAGGATATTGTCGGCAAGCGCCAATACTGCCTTTCCAGCTGGGGTAAAAGTAATTGGACGAGTGCGCCGATTGACCAAGCTTATATCGTAGTAATTTTCCAGCTCTTTAAGCTGATGTGACACCGCAGAAGCCGTGACGTGCAGCTCATCAGCAGCGGCTGCGAGCGAGCCATGCGCCCGCAACGCGGTTAGGGTATTAAGATGACGAAGCTCTAACATAGGATAACCATAGCGCTAATAAATACAAATATGAGGTGAATAAAATTCATTATAAGTAATTTTATGCTGATTTTCACTCAAAGATTGGCAATGACTCAATAAAGCACTAGCGTCGACGTAATAGCAGCTGCGAGATAATAACCAATATTAATGAGGCAGCAAGCAATAAAGTACCAATAGCATTAACTTCAGGCTTTAGTCCTACGCGTACCATAGAATAAATGCGGAGTGGCAAAATCTCATAGCTGGGACCCGTCACAAAGGTCGAAACCACCACATCATCAAGGGATAAAGTAAACGCCAATAGCCAACCTGCCAATACCGCAGGCAAGATAACCGGAATCAGTACCGTGCGTACCATCGTGGATTCACTCGCGCCCAAATCTCGAGCCGCTTCCATCAAGCGCTCATCCAAACTGCTTAAGCGTGCAAACACAGTAATCACCACAAACGGCAAGCAAAAGGTAATGTGCGCCAATAGTAACGACACAAAGCCCAATTGCAGCCCAATAAGTAAAAATAGCGCGAGTAACGATATTGCCAACACAATCTCAGGCGACATCATCAACACGAATAATAGACCGTTTAATAAACCTTTACCGCGAAAATTATAACGGTGCAGCGCCAATGCCGTTAACGTGCCAATCAAGGTCGAAACCGTTGCCGCAACCAAACCCAACACAATAGAATGCCAAAAAGCGTCTAACATGGCTTGGTTATTAAACAGCGATTCATACCACTTTAAGCTAAAGCCGCCCCAGTTATAGCCGATTTTAGACTTGTTAAAGGACATGACGACTAAGACAATAATGGGCAAATACAGTAAGGTATAAATAAGACCAAGATAGCTTTTAGCTGCGATACTGCCAGCACTTGCCATTTTAAATGCCTGTTTTTGATTCTTTTGTTTAGGCAACGATGCGCGGTCTAGTGGACTGTCAGACATTATGCCACCTCATTAAAATCGGTTTTGCCAATCCGGCGGCTACTGGCGCGATAGGCAAGTAACAATACCGCCATTGCGAGCGTTAGTAACACGCTTGCAGCAGCACCAAAAGGCCAATCACGCGCATCTAAGAATTGGTTTTTAATAATATTACCAACGAGTAAATTGCGTGAACCGCCTAAAATATCTGCCACGTAAAACATGCCCATTGCTGGCAGTAATACCAACAGCACACCTGAGATAATCCCCGGCGTGGTCAATGGCAATATCACATGCCAAAAAGTCTGCGTTTTTGTCGCGCCCAAATCTTGCGAGGCAAGCAGCATATCATTGCGCAAATCAGTAAAGACGGCATATAACGGCAACACCATAAACGGAAATAACAAATAAGTGAGTCCGGCAATCACCGCGCCTTGCGTATATAAAATATCAATCGGCGCATCGATAATGCCGACTGCCAGTAACGCTTTATTAATCAGCCCGTTATTGGCAAATAGTAATTTAAGCGCATAAGTACGCACTAAAGAATTGGTCCAAAACGGCAAAATTAACAGCATCATGAGTAACGGCTGCCAACGCGCTTTGGTTTTAGACACAATCCATGCAAACGGGTAGCCGAGCAGCAGACAAATCACAGTGGTAATGCTCGCCATCCATAATGAGTGTACAAACACATCAAAATAAAGCGGATCAATCATGCGCACATAGCTGTCGATACTGACGGGTAAGCTGATAAACGCGCTGCTATCACGGGTTAAAAAACTGACCGCTATCACTAAAATATTTGGCAATAAAGCGAAAATCAGTAGCCAACCCCATATTAGCCATAAGGTTGCCGTGCGAAAAGGACTTTTATTACTTGAATTAAAGCCCGCCATTAGAAGCTATCCTTTTGCATAGCTAGCGATTCTTCATTAGGTAATACCCATTCCCAACCATCAACCCAAGTGACTTTTACCGGCTCATTTATTTTATAATCAAAGCTGGGATCATCTTCATCAAAAAACTCAGACGCTTTAATAATATGTCCGTTGTCCAGCTTGATAATAGAATCTAAGGTGCTGCCTTTATAATTACTCTCAATCACGCGTCCAATCAGACCCGTGCGCGTGCTGTCATTAACATCATAAATGCGCAAATCTTCAGGGCGTAATAATAAATTAACAATATCGCCGACTTGAACCTCTTTATCAAATTTTGGACGGCGCAAATTACGTAAGATTGCTGGCTTTTCTTGCGCTTCGCATACTTCGACTTCGATGCGTCCATTGGTGACCTTGCCATCACGGTCGGGTTGGTCAAGATAAATGCCTTTGACTTCTGCTTTAAAAAGGTTGGTCTCACCGATAAATTTGGCGGTAAATAAATTTGCCGGATTTTCATAAATCTCAATCGGTGTACCAATTTGCTGAAACTTACCATCTTTCATCACCGCAATACGGTCTGACATCGACAGTGCTTCTTCTTGGTCGTGGGTGACAAAAACAAAAGTAATGCCAAGCTCGCGTTGCAAACGCTTCAGCTCTGACTGCATTTGCAGACGTAATTTATAATCAAGCGCTGATAAGGGTTCATCGAGTAATAAGAGTTTGGGTCGATTAATAACTGCGCGCGCGATAGCGACTCGTTGCTGCTGACCGCCCGATAAATCTTGCGGGCGACGATTGGCTAAATGCTCAAGCTGTACCATTGCTAACATCTCGCGCACACGAGTTTGAATTTCGTCTTTTGAGACTTTTTTAATCTTAAGACCATAGGCAACATTTTGCGCCACAGTCATATGCGGAAATAATGCATATTGTTGAAACACGGTATTTACAGGACGCTTATCAGCGGACAACCCTGCCATTTGTACGCCATCTAAATAAATTGCGCCTGCTGTTGGCTGCTCAAAGCCTGCGATTAAACGTAATAACGTAGTCTTACCACAGCCTGAGGGTCCCAATAACGTTAAAAACTCACCGTGTTTAATATTAAGATTGATGTCGCTTAAGACTTCCGTGTCATCGTAGGTTTTTTTAAGATGGGTTACTTGTAATAACACATCGTTTGGCACAGTATTCGTACTGTTTGCCTGAGAGTTGGCTTTTAATGCCGTATTAGTTGCGTTCAAGCGCGCAGGCGAGTCAGTCATGGAGTAAATTCCTAAAATGCCAAAATATCAACGCCATTTTCACAAGGCTATTGATGTCAGGTATTTTATAAAAAGTGTGTTTTAATAAAGGTAATTAATCTTTAAATCAGTGAGCCACAATGTTAATGCTGCGTATTATAACAAACCCACTCTGCAAATAAGTGCAAGTTCGTTAGCGGTTACGTGGGTTATACTTTTTGCGTGAATAATATATTGTAATATTAGAAGGCTATATAGATTATGCAGTTGCTCATCGAAAGCCATCTAAAAATTCATTAGTAGAATAAAAATGAACCTAGGTTTTATTATCAAGTTTGTATTCTGATTGCTATACAATCATTTCATAATTAAGAAATATCTACACACATATTCTTCTCATTCTTTTTTTATACCTTACTATTCAGCACCACCAACAAGGATAACTCATGATTGACACACGCCCAAAAACTGGTCAAGAAGCGCTTGAACTGCTCAAAAAAGGCAATGAGCGCTACGTGGACAGCTTGACTAACCCAGACCCCATGACCAAGAGACGACCAGAGCTGACCAATGACCAGTACCCACTGGCGATTATTTTGGGTTGCTCAGATGCGCGTGTGCCGGTAGAGATTGTTTTTGACCAAGGCTTGGGCGATTTGTTCGTCATTCGCGTGGCGGGTAATATCGTTGCACCCTCACAAATTGGCTCAATCGAATTTGCGGCAGAAAAATTCGATACGCAACTGGTAGTTGTATTAGGTCATTCACATTGTGGCGCAGTGACCGCCTGTGTAGAAACGCTTATGGACCCTGAAAAAAATTACTCACCGAATCTGCAATCTATCGTTGATCGTATTCGTCCAAGCGTTTATAACCTGCACGAACTGGCGACTTCTAATGGTAAAGAGGTCGATACCGATGCCTTAATCGACCGTGCCATTCGCGCCAATGTACGTATGTCAGTCAGTCAGCTTAAACACAGCTCACGGGCGCTAGAGGAATTAACCAATAGTGGTCAGTTACTCATTGTCGGTGCAGAATATGATATAGATACCGGTAAGGTACGATTTTTAGAAACTTAATAGCGGTTTATCTTCTTTTACTTTCACTATTCTTATATTTGGAGTAATTTTATATGTCCGACTCTACCTCTAACGCTACGCATATTGACCAACCTAACAGCAGCATTCAGGCAGCAGGTGTGCAGCCGATTGCGGTTGCCACTACTGGCTATACCTTTAATCACACCATGCTTCGGGTAAAAGATCCGGTAAAGTCACTCGAGTTTTATACCGGTGTCCTTGGGATGACCTTATTGGCGGTAAAAAAATTCCCAAAAATGGAATTTGATTTGTATTTTTTAGCTAAGCTGACTGATGAAGAGCGTGAAAATCTGCCTGCCGGCGATGATTTGGCAATTTATGCTTTCCGTCAGCGCGGTATTTTAGAGCTGACCCATAATTATGGTACCGAGACTGAAGACGGTTTTAGCTATCATGATGGTAATGAGGCACCACAAGGTTTTGGGCATATTTGTTTTAGTGTGCCTGACTTAGATGCTGCAGTTGCTTGGTTTGATGACAATAATGTCACCTTTAAAAAACGTCCTGAAGACGGTAGCATGAAAAATATCGCTTTTATCAAAGATGTTGATGGCTACTGGATTGAGATTGTACAAGCTGGTTTGATGAGTTAGCATTTAAGCGTAGTCAGAAAGGTAAATCATTAGAAGTATAAAAAAACCGCCATTTCTATGTTGGAATGGCGGTTTTTTTAACGCGATTAATAGTTGTTTCATTTAGCGTTATTATCTTAAATTATGCTAGATAAGACAAGTTTAGCTATGATTAGTCATCTTTTTTAACTTGATAATCGTCATGGCAAGATTTACAGCTTTTACCAACCGCGCCAAAGGCAGGTTTCACTTCCTCTAACGTCGTTGAATTCTGAGCAACCATATTTAGTTCAGCAGCTGCTTTTTGGAAGTCTTCTGAGGCGCTAATAAAACCTGGATTATCACTCCAGACTTCTGGTTTAGCGTTACCAACTGCTTCGGTATCTTCAAAGTGGCTCCATGGGGTTTTAGATTCGCTGTCTAAAAAAGCCGCCTGTTCTTTAAAGACATCAATATCAAAGGTATCAGGTTCTTTCACCATGCCCCCCATGATTTTTGCCGCATCGCCATAGTTTTTCATCACATCTTGACGGGCTTTCACATCAGGATGGGTCGGGGTACACGCCGCTAGACCAAGTACAGCGGTCATTAGCGATATGCTGATAAGAGATTTTAATGAGTTGCTGGTATGAACCTGTGCCATATGAAGACTCCTTTATAATTGGCTATTAATGGACGTATGAGACGTTATATGTCCAAAATTAAGTGGCTATTAGTTATCTTTTTATGAATATAGGTCGTGAAACCAATGATCATTATAGAAGTAAGGCATTACACTATAAATATAGCGCTAAGCTAATTTTGCTATAAAGAAAGGTCAGCCTTGATAGCTGACCTTTCTTTATTATGTTACAGATGTTTGCTTTTATTGCTTAACACCTAGACTATCATTATGCCGTTCTAGACTATAATGTCAACCAATCTTGTGGTTTTAAATAGTAATCGGTTAATTCAAATTCCGCGGTTCCGGCAGCAGGCTCAAAGCGATAGTGCCAGCTGGCAAGGGGTGGCATGCTGACCAAGATGGATTCAATACGCCCATTACTTTGTAAGCCAAAGAGCGTACCACGGTCATAAACTAGGTTATATTCCACATAGCGTCCACGACGATACAGTTGAAATTCACGTTGTTCGTCCGTATAAGGGGTGTTTTTACGCTGCTCAAAAATTGGCAAAATACCCTCAAGATAGCCATTGCCAACTGCCTGCATCAATTCAAAACAGGTGTCAAAATCCCAGCCACGACTTTCAGTATTCACATCATCATAAAACAAGCCGCCAATACCGCGTTGTTCATTACGATGACGTAGATGAAAATACTCATCACACCACTGTTTAAAATCCGGATAAATGCTGTCACCAAAAGGCGCGCATATATCATGACAGACTTGATGCCAATGTTTACAGTCGGCTAATACTGGATAAAAAGGCGTTAAGTCAAAGCCGCCACCAAACCACCAAATTGGCTCTCTATTAGCCGCTTCAGCAATGAACAAACGTACATTGGCATGGCTAGTCGGTACATGAGGATTTGTCGGATGTACCACCAGCGACACACCCATGGCTTGTGCTCTACGTCCGGCAATATCAGGGTGGCGCGCGGTGGCAGAAGCGGGCAAGTCATGTACATGAATATGACTAAACATAATGCCTGCTTTTTCAATCACCTTGCCGTCAGCCAAAATACATGAGCGACCGCCGCCACCTTCTGGACGTTCCCAATCGTCAGGCACAAATGTTGCTGTGCCACCACCATCCGCTTCTTGCCCTTCTAATGCTTGGCAAATGCGCGCCTGCAAATCAACCAAAAACGCCCGTACGCGCGCGATATCTTGCTCGGTTGGCGTGGTTTCTGTCGTTAAGGTTACAGTAGCTGGCATGTCTGCGTTAGCGTCATTTTTACTGGCATTATTAGTAGTTGTCGGCTTCATAGTGGCTGTGCTCATAAAGATATTGGTTATAAAAATGCTGATAATTTTAGTTTGTATTACAACTCTTTATCAAAAAGATGACCCATTCGATCGCGCTTGGTTGCCAAATAACTGGCATTGACTTCATTAACCCCGACCAATAACGGAACGCGCTCAACCACCCGTATGCCGTTCTCGATTAAATAGGCAACCTTATCCGGATTATTAGTAATCAGTCGCACCTCAGTAACACCAACATGTGCAAGCATCGCCCCGCACATCTCGTAGGTGCGTGCATCCGCTGGAAAACCCAACATTAAATTGGCATCTAACGTATCATGACCTTGGTCTTGTAAGGCATAAGCGCGAATTTTATTGGTCAGTCCAATACCGCGACCTTCTTGACGAAGATATAAAATGGCCCCACAGCCAGCTTCTTGAATGGCTTGCATCGCTGCATTAAGCTGAGGTCCACAGTCGCATTTAAGCGAGCTAAAGGCATCGCCTGTGAGGCATTCTGAATGTATTCGTACCAGTGGCGCGATAGCTGGGGTATTATTATTTGAATTGCTGGCAGAAGTTTCCGTTAATTTTTCGATCGTGACTGTATTCGTTAAAGTACTGTTTAGAGTGTTCGTTGTTTTGGTTATTATGCTTTGCACTAACGAGGAATCGACCACAGGCAGACCTACGGTAAGCATCACTTGCTCTTGACCGGCATCATTTTCAAACATGTGAATGTCAAACTCGCCGTGACGAGTGGGCAGTGTGGCGCTGGTAATAAATTGATATGACATTAAGATCCTACATAGACCGTTTATGGTGGCGGTAGAGGGTATAAATATAGCTATTTATCAGTAGAATAGCTATGCTGATATGCTTTTTGAATACAAGTGTTATCATGCACAAGTAGAGCAGTTGCTCTGAAAGGGTTATCCTTTATCTTATCGGTGCGTAAATCACACAAAGTGCACAGATGTTGCACGATGATTTTAGCGATAGTCAGAAAAAAATGCTATTATGCCACACTATTTTAACGGATACAGTGACAAGTCTTTGTCCTTACATTACTGTGTCGTCACTATTCACTGATATAGAAGCACAACAATAGTGCATAATATTGAGAATATATGATGATATGGTGAGCATATCGTCAGCCCTATAAGCTCCAAGCGATTGCCCATTTACGTCAATTAGCTTAAGTTATAGATTATTATATGACGCCATATCAAAACGATAGCGGCGCATCAAAATATGATAAGGCCGTCACCTTGTCAGCAGATTGGTAGGTATTGTACGGTATATGCAGCAGTCAACTCATCCCTCACAGTCTCATTCTCAATCGTCATCAGCTACTGATTCTGCTGTGCCTGCATCCGGTTTGCAGCAGACGTACTCAGTGATACCGCGTACGCGCCCTGTCACGCCGTTGTTGGATACTATTGAGACCCCAGCCGACCTAAAATCCCTCAACACCAAGCAGCTAATTACCTTAGCCGACGAGCTGCGCCTGTTTTTATTGTATTCAGCTGGTCAAAGTGGCGGTCATTTTGGTGCAAATTTAGGTGTTATTGAGTTGACGATTGCTCTGCATCATCTTTTAGATGCGCCTAATGACCAAATTGTTTGGGATGTGGGTCATCAAGCCTATGCGCATAAGGTGCTGACCGGTCGCCGTGATAAGTTAAGTACCATTCGTGCCAAAGATGGTCTGACTGCTTTTCCTGAACGGGCTGAGTCAGTCTATGATACGTTTGGCGTTGGTCATTCATCGACGGCTATTTCGGCAGGGCTTGGCATGAGCTTGGCACTGCGCTATCAGGGTCGTGCGCAAACGGTTGCTTGCGTAATTGGCGATGGCGCAATGACCGGTGGTATGGCATTTGAGGCGATGAATGATGCGGTCCAACAAGACGCTGATCTGTTGGTAGTTTTAAATGACAATGACATGTCAATCTCTTGTTCTACCGGCGGTTTCTCTCGGCATCTGGCTATGCTGTGGGAGTCAGGATATCAGGTTGATATCTCAGAAACTGGTACGCCGGTTTTATGCCCCCGTCCAATGATGGCAGGCTTTGACCGCCGTAAACGCCATACTGAGCAGCGTGCGGTTCCGCGACTAGAAGACAATTTGTTCAAAGCCATTGGCTTTACTTATTTTGGTCCTTTTGATGGGCATAATATCCCTGAGTTGCTACGTGTATTAGCGCGAGCTAAAGACGTTCATGGGCCAGTATTGGTGCATATTTATACTACCAAGGGCAAAGGTTTTGCGCCAGCAGAAGCTGATCCTGTTGGTTATCATGCCATTAATAAGTTACCTGCGGATGACACTGTTAATGCTGATAATAAAGTGGCTATTGATGCTCAACCAAAATCTGCTCCGGCTTTAAAATATTCGCAAGTATTTGGTCAATTTTTATGCGATAAAGCCGTAGAAGATGATAAGTTGCTTGCTATTACGCCAGCGATGGAAGAAGGCTCGGGCATGATTGACTTTGCCCGCCAGTTTCCTGAACGTTTCTTTGATGTGGCAATTGCTGAGCAGCATGCAGTGACGCTTGCTGCTGGTATGGCAACCCAAGGCGTAAAGCCAATTGTTGCCATTTATTCGACGTTCCTGCAACGCGGTTATGATCAACTGATTCATGATGTGGCGTTGCAGAATTTAGATGTGATGTTCGCCATCGACCGTGCAGGATTGGTTGGCGAAGATGGCGCGACCCATGCTGGAGTATTTGATTACGCGTTTTTACGTTGTATTCCAAATATGCTTATTGCTGCACCAAAAGATGAAAACGAATGTTATCAGCTGCTCAATACCTGCTATGAGCATAAGGGTAGTACTGCCGTACGCTATCCGCGCGGTGTAGGTACGGGTGCGACCATTCAACGACCACCCCAGAATTATAAAGTGGGGCAAGCGGTGGTGGAGTCGGTGCTCGGTACTGATAATGCGCCCGTTCAATTGGCGCTACTGGTATTTGGCACGATGGTAGCAACGGCTGAGCAAGCAGCGCAAACTCTTATTCAGCAATACAATTGCCAAGTGCATGTCGTTAACATGCGCTGGGTCAAGCCACTTGATGCCAGCTTGATAGACCGTTTAATTACTCAAGGTGTAACCCATATTGCCACCATAGAAGAGCATGTGCTCATGGGCGGCGCGGGCAGCGCGGTAAATGAGTATTTATTAAATGAGTCTGCTGCCTTTAAAATAAGCCGTCCGGCAATTTGTAATATCGGTATTCCAGACGCTTTTGTTGCCCATGGTTCGCAAGCAGAGCAACTAAGCGACTGTGGCTTGGATTTAGCTGGAGTGACGCGTCAGTTGCAACAACTGCTGTCTTGTTAGAACTCTTGGGTAAACAACTGGTCTAATAAGATAATATATTGATAATAAATACCTTAATTTTTTCATAAGTTTGGAAAATTAATAATAAATACCCACACGCGCTAAAAAATTGATAAAATAGCACGGCGAAATAAAGCGCATGTGTGCCACCTGCTTGCCGTAGGTGTAAATTATTTGACAACTTGGGCAGTAGCAGATAGCAACCATCAGGTATGGCGTGCATGATTGCCATGACGGCGGGTTTTAAGATTATTAATTAACCCATTGTCGCGCAGTGTTTTTTAGTCACAGTACGCAGTTATTCGTATTCATTCATCAAGCAAATAGGTTATATATGGAACCCATGGTCGTTATCGCAGCGCGCGCTGCTGAAAAAGTCGGTAAAGAGATTTTATACGCACATCAAAACCGTCATAAAATTGAGCTGGATATTGAGTCTAAAGGGCTTGATGGTCTGGTAACGCGTATTGATCGTTTTAGCGAAGAGTTGACCATTGAGACGCTAAAAGCCAGCTATCCAACGCACTCGTATTTGGGTGAAGAGTTTGGTATGCAAGAAGGTCGTGGCGAAGATGCCGATTGGTGCTGGATTATTGATCCATTAGATGGCACCAAAAATTTCGTACATGGTGTACCGCAGTTTTGTGTTTCGATAGCCGTGCAGCATAAAGGCGTGACTCAACATGGCGTTGTCTATGATCCTGTCCGTGATGAGATGTTTTCAGCCAGCCGTGGTAAAGGTGCGCGTTTAAATCAGCGCCGTATCAATGTCAGTGAGCGTAAAACCATTGATGGTGGCCTATTTACTACCGGTCATCCGCTTGAGCGTAAGCGCAATGGCGAAGTCATATCGTATGCTAAAGAGCATTTTGAAAGTTTACAAAAAGTGAGTGAAGCGGGTGGTCAGATTCGCCGTTTAGGCTCAGCTGCCCTTGATTTATGTTATGTGGCTGCTGGTCGTTTTGATGGTTATTTTGAGATGTCCATTAAGCCGTGGGATATTGCTGCTGGTGAATTGATTGTGACTGAAGCGCGTGGCGTGGTGGTTGATCATACGGGCGCGCATAATTCTATGGAATCAGGGTCTATCTTTGCCTGTAATATAAAAATGCTCAAACCATTGATGCAAGTGGTTGTTCCTGCGTGGGGCGATGCACTTTAAGCTTATTTGGGAAGCGTATTGTAATCCGTTAACAAGAATACGCTGCGCATAAATAAGTAGTAATAAAAAAGCTGATTTCATATTGAAGTCAGCTTTTTTTATGGGCATTGAAACATGATGTTTTTATAATACTATTTAGGTCAGCCTGCTTGTTTTTCATTACTGATAGCTTCTAAACTAATAGTTTCTAAAGCGCAAAGTTCTTCCTCAATCAATGCCAGCATATCTTGTACATGTGGCAATAGCTTACTACATGCAGTGATACAGAATTCAAGCTTATCCAAATAAGTGGTCAAAGTAATATTCATTGCTTGCCCATCAACGACGATAGAGGCAGGATATAAAGCTTTAAGCGGTGCGCCATTCCAATATAGCGGTTTATCAACTCCAGGTACATTTGAGATAATCAAGTTAAATGCCTGCTTTTTTGGAAACAGCCCAGTTAAGATATTGATGCCCTCCCACGCATAAGTAATGGCACTATAATTGAGCACTTGTGCCTGATTCATGCGTCTAAAACGGCGCTTACCTTTGTTCATACTGTCATGAATCAGCTGCAATCGCCGTATGGGATCATCAAGATGCGTACCAAGATTTGCCAATAAAAATGAAAGTTGATTGCCCGATGCTGATTCATCATTCCGTAGCGACATGGGCACAAAGGCAATCAGCGGCTTTTTGGGTAAGGCATTAATACTTTGTAGATAACGGCGAATCGCACCAGCGCATACAGCAAGAATTACATCATTCATCGTGACATGCAGCTTGTCGGCAATATCGCGAAAGCGCTGCATCTCATAGGACTGAGCGGCTATCCGCCGTGAGGCTGAAATACGCTGATTGAGCACACTCATGGGCGCATCAAAGGGGCTGACATAATCTTCATCATGGCGATTTTTGAAATTATCAATCAACTCAGAACAGACCGGCTTAATGGTCAGTAGCTGCTCTTTAATAATCGAGACAAGTGAGCGCCCATCAGGCAGTATTGCATCGACCTGATTGCGGTGACGGGCCATCAGTGACCATACTGGCAGAGTCATCGGCTCAGTGGGCGACTGCGATAGCGACCTTTGAATCAGCCGCATCGCAGCAATGCCATCGACCAAAGAATGATGAATCTTAAAATATAAAGCAAAGCGTTCAGGACTGCCCTCGAATTCGGGGCAAATGCCTTCAATAACATGACATTCCCACAATGGCATCGCCCGATCAAGTAGCTTGCTGTGCTCTTTTGAGATATACATTAATAGCTCGCGTACGCGGGCAGGCTGAGGCAATGCAACATGACGAAAATGATGCTCGACATGAAAATTTTCGTCTTGTTTCCAAAACAGCAAATGCTCCAGCACCTGATTAAATGGGAAGCTTGGCGGTACGGTAGCAGTCTGCATCTGCTGCACCAATTGGTAAACAAAATTGCAATCGGCAGTTTGCGCCAGCTCAGGCAGTTCAAATAAAAACAATCCACCCACGTGCATGGGCTGCTTACGTGACTCAAGAAGTAAAAATAACTGATCAACTGCCGTCAACAACCGCATAACATGTCCTTTAAAATTAATCTTTAGAATCAATGAGCTGCGCGCTATGCGTGAACACCATTATGGTGCATCGATATGAACAGCAATTAAGTTAAATACGTCTTAGTACTTTTCTATTACCTTTTTATTAAATATGCTTTATTGAAAAAAGTAACCAGTCTGCGGCGAGCTGGCGGTTGCCATTTTTCGCATCGGCATCCGACCTGCTAAGAATGCCTCACGACCTGCCCATACGGCATGTTTCATAGCGTATGCCATCATAACGGGATTTTGCGCACTGGCAATCGCTGAGTTCATGAGTACGCCATCGCAGCCAAGCTCCATGGCAATTGCTGCATCTGATGCTGTGCCGACACCGGCATCTACCAAGACTGGAACTTTAGCATTTTCAATAATAAGGCTGAGCGTATGACGATTCAGCAGACCCAAACCAGAACCAATTAAACTGCCCAATGGCATGATTGCTACACAGCCCATACTCTCTAGTTCTTGCGCGACAATCGGGTCGTCTGAGGTATACACCATGACCTCAAAGCCATCATCAATCAATACTTTTGCTGCTTTTAACGTTTCCATCACATTGGGATACAGGCTTTTTTCATCGCCCAGCACTTCAAGCTTGACCAGATTATGCCCGCCTAACAGCTCGCGAGCAAGCTTACAGGTACGAATGGCACTTTCGGCATCAAAGCAACCCGCCGTATTGGGCAAAATGGTGTATTTATCTGGAGAGATGACGTCAAGCAAGTTGGGCTCGTTACGATTTTGACCAATATTGGTACGGCGAATCGCGACGGTTACAATTTCTGCTCCCGAAGCAGCAATTGCCGCGCCAGTCTCGCTCATGTCTTTATACTTACCCGTGCCAACCAGCAAGCGCGAGGAAAACGTACGACTACCTACCGTAAAAGTATCATTGGTAAGCGGAGAGTGACCAGTAATGAGAGTTGAATCTTGGGTCATGGCTTGCGACATATAAAATCCTAGGACAGACGGGCGATAAAAGCAAAAATAAAATAAAGAACGGTAAGTCAGTTAAAAGAAATAGCAGAAAAAAGTAGGGTCATAAAGATAACATATTAGACTGTATAAACCAGCATGATGCTGTAGAAAGTTATCTATAAAAATGGCAATAACGCGCAAAAGCAGAACTTATCTAAGCATACAAAATGGTAGTATATCAAATAGAGTAGCACTGACGGTTATCCATTATTCAGGTTCATAGGTACGTCGTCAATGACTTTTTATCTTCTTATCAGCAGCGCTATTTGCCCCTTTGTTTTGCTCTTTAAACGATTCTATAACCGCTTCTTTAAGCCATTCTCGAACCCTTTTTAACTGATTACTTTATTGATTAGGTCGCCTTTATGCTGCAACTGCCGTACAGTTTTGCCAAGCGTCACCAGCTATTAATTGTTCTTGCGATTGATGCTGAGTTGCCACCGACTTTGGTGCTGACCAAAGCCACGCCATTATCAGCTATTAATGAGGCAGTACGCTTTTTGCAGCAGCAAGGTGTGCGCAGTGTCCCGGTTTATGACAGTATCAGCACCGACGATTTTGAAAAACGTATGAACGCCGCGTATGCAGGTAATACGGGTGAGTCGCAGCATATTGCTGCTGGTTTAGAGGATCATCCTGATCTTGATAGCCTAGCCGATAGCGTCCCTGAGACCGAAGATTTGATGGACAGCCAAGATGATGCGCCCATTATTCGCCTGATTAATGCGCTATTGTCTGAAGCCATTCGCCTAAACGCCTCCGATATTCATATCGAAACCTTTGAAAAACGGCTAGTGGTGCGTTTCCGAGTTGATGGTGAGCTCAAAGAAATCATTACCCCAAAACGGCAATTAGCGCCCTTATTAGTATCGCGTATTAAAGTCATGGCAAAGCTCGATATTGCCGAAAAACGCGTGCCACAAGATGGGCGCATGAGCCTGAGGCTGGCGGGGCGCGAGGTTGATGTGCGGGTATCGACGTTGCCATCGAGCTTTGGCGAACGGGTGGTAATGCGTCTGCTTGATAAACAAGCTGGTCATCTGAATATGACCTATCTTGGCTTGTCTGAGCATGATTATAGTGAATTAAAACGCCTAATTTACCGTCCGCATGGCATTATCTTGGTAACGGGTCCGACCGGTTCGGGTAAAACCACAACCCTTTATGCCGCTTTAACTGACCTCAATGACCAAACGCGTAATATCTTAACGGCTGAAGATCCGATTGAGTTTCAGCTCGATGGTATTGGGCAAACACAGGTGAATAATAAGGTGGATATGACCTTTGCCAAAAGTCTGCGGGCAATGCTGAGGCAAGATCCTGATGTGGTCATGGTAGGAGAAATCCGTGATATTGAAACTGCCGAGATTGCCGTACAAGCGTCATTAACTGGGCATTTAGTGCTATCGACCTTGCATACCAATACCGCAATTGGGGCAGTCACACGGCTGCAAGATATGGGCATTGAGCCATTTTTATTATCGTCATCTTTGATTGGCGTGGTGGCGCAGCGCTTGGTGCGTACCTTATGCAAAAATTGTCATACGTGGCAGCATGCTGACCTTGAACAAAGCAAATTGTTTACCGAAATTAATATCAACGCTGAAACGACCATTAATCTGCCAAAAGCAGTCGGCTGTGATAAATGTAATCAATTGGGGTTTAAAGGGCGTACGGCAATCTATGAAGTAGTGCCGATTGATGACAGTTTGCGTCGAATGATTCACAGCCATGCGGCAGAGTTTGAACTCGAAGCCTATGCGCGCCAGCAAACATCTTCAATTCGTGCTGATGGTTTGCGCAAGGTCATAAGTGGACAGACGACACTCGAGGAAGTCTTGCGTGTCACTAAAGAAAGCGCCTTATTAGAAGACGCTTTGCCTGTTTAATTGAATAATATAATGGCTAATTTAATTTCTCAATTTAATCACTCAGTTTAATTGCTTAACTGAGTGGTTTACCAGGCGTTTACCCTGCATTGTTATTTTGCCGCGATACATTCAATCTCAACGCTAGCACCTGCTGCCAGGCCAGCCACTCCAAAGGTTGAGCGTACCGGATACGGCTTAGCTAGCTCTGTTTGATAAACTTTATTAAAGTCAGCAAAGTCGTTCATATCAGTGAGCATGGCGCTACATTTAATCAAGTTTGATTTTTGATAACCGTATTGTAATAAAATTGCCTGAATATTATCAAAAACTTGCTTGGTTTCCGCCTTGATGCCACCTTTCACCAACTTATCATCTTTAAAGCCAATTTGCCCTGATAAATACAGCGTATCGCCAACGCGGACTGCATCGGAGAAAGGATAAGCGCCTCCATCGCCATAAAAAATCGGCTTAGATTTACTAACTTTGGCGTTTTTATGAGTAATGGCATCGGTGTTGGCATCAGGACTGACAGCCGCATGGGCGCTTACGGTGACAGTAAACAGACATGCGCCCGTTAGTAATGCTGAGGAAAAAGCGCTTATCAGTTTGTTGGTATAAGTAGACATGATGTTTTCCTTATGATAAATGGCAGGATAATAAAGGATGGTTCTAGCCGTTATGGTTTTAGAATTGGTTATAAATTAAAAACCAAGCTCTATATTTTTACTAATTTTGCGTCTTTACCTTATCAAATTTAGTCGGCTTTTGGGATTTATTTATGTCCTAGTCTGACTTCTCGATTTTGCCTTGACGACGGGCTTCTAGTTCCGACTTTGGTATCCACGCCCAGGTCATCTCAACCACGATAGAGTCGCGCTCACTGTCAGATTCGCGGTCTTTAATCACACACGGTATGACCATCTCACCTTTGGGCGTGTTTAAAATAGCTAAGCGTTGCTCATCGGTTAAAGTGGCGATGGCAGCAATTTGTCCTTTTTTTAGCGGACGATAAAAGTTCACCGAATAAGATTTGACTAGTAACACCCGATCAGAAGGCAAGTTTACGCCTAAGATAAAACCTGTCGCGGTTTCTGCAAGAAGAGTAACGGCAACGGCATGTACTGAGCCAATATGATTTTGCACCGCTTTAGTATTATTTAAGCTAACTACGACTTTATTGGGTTCGACGGTCTCATAATAGACGCCAGTTGTGCCCACGTATGGCACGACTTTACCGAATGCTTTGGATAACACGGTGGCGCGAACGCCTGATGGCAGGTATTTAGTGACGGCTAATAATTTGGTAAATTGATTACTGACTGGTTTGAGGAGTTCGTTACCATTTTTATTGCTCATATCATTACTGGCATCATGACTGGCATCGTTTTTCCGATTAAATTTACCCGCCACTTTGCTGGGTAATACTGCACCTGAAGTAGCCACTAGTTTGTTTAATAGTTCAGACATATGATATTCCTTAAAATGACGGGTTTTAGCATGTTTAAGTCAACTGCCAAATAAGTTGCTTACTATCCTGATAAGTAACCTACTGTGTTTAAATAACTCAGCTTTAACCCTGTATAATGATGGCTAATGTACGCACTCAATGTTAGCACTATCGACCGTCAGCGAGCCATGATTAGCATCGACTGCCGCGCTCACAAACTATTGTCGTTAAGATAACGCGCATCGCTGAACGTTTTATAATCTGTTCTTTTACTGAGTAAAGTTATGCCGAATACGCTTGTTAATATCATCTACACCGGTGTTGCCGGAACGGGAAAAACCTATCAATTACTCCAAATTGCCAAGCAATACACCGATTATTTACCGACTATGGATAAGGCTCAATTATTAGCTCAATTGCTGCATAATTTGAGCTGGCGTGAAGTGATATGCTTAATTTTATTGGACTTTAAACATCAGCAACAAGAATTGGTTAAAGTACCAGAAATCTTAGCCCATGAGTTTTTTATAGCAAAAGCCGAACATAATGAGCGCAATAAAAATTTAAGCAATACGGCGTGGTCAGTGCTGCAAATGCACAGTTCGATAGACTCGCAAACTGTCGATTATAAAAACCGTTCCAGCCAAGCCTATTTTGATAAAGATAACAGTGGCGCATGGTTTTTACTGCCCGAATGTCTGCCATTATTAACTGATTTATCTGTTCAGTTGCTAGAATATCAGCAAGCGCAAGTTGCCCCTATCGCGATTACTAAGCCACGTTTTAGTATGGTTAGTTTTCATCAAGCGTATGGTTATGAGGAGTTTGTTGAAGGGATTCGCCCGGTGTTGGGCGCCAATGCTCAGGGGCAAATCAGCTATGGTATTCAAGATGGGGCATTTTTGCAGTTGTGCCAGCGCGCAGTAAACGACCCCGAACAGCGCTATGCAATGCTCATCGATGAGCTCAACCGCGCCAATGTCTCACGGGTATTTGGGGAGCTACTTAGCTTAATCGAGCCGGACAAACGCAGCGGACAAGCTCATGCCATGCAGGTGAATTTAGCGTACTCTGGACGCCCCTTTAGCGTACCTGCCAATGTCGATATCTATGCCACGATGAATACCCAAGACCATTCGCTAGCGCCGCTCGACATAGCAATGCGCCGCCGTTTTCGCTTTATTGACTGTCCGCCGCGCCCAGAATTATTATCTACGATTAAAGTCTTAAGTGATGATAATAACAGCAACGAAAATGACCCTGTAAACGAGATTGATTTAGCTCAGTTACTTAAGGGTCTTAATCAAAGAATTATTGAAAGTTTAGGAATAGAAGCACAGTTGGGTCATGCCTTTTTTTGTGCTGTACAGGATATAACGCAGTTGCAAACGGTGTTAATTGAACAAATTATTCCGCAATTGGTGCAAGTCACTGGCGGACAAGTGAGCTTGTTGCAGTATCTGTTTTGTGATGAGCAGCAGCCTTTTACCGCACAGTTTATTCAAGACGGGCAAGCAGTGCTGTCGCAATCGAACTCGCATAATGAACAGAGTAATTTTACCCATCAAAATGCAGTGTCTAACTTGCACCAGACACTCTTAAACCAAGGTATCAGCCACTATAAAATCAATGCAGACTTGCTTGCTAGAACAGGTGCGTTTGCTAATGCTGCTACTTACCAGCGTTTATATGGATAGTATGAGTATGTTTATTGGCGTGACTATAAAGAGGGTGGAAGAGTAACGATGTCATTAACAGCTGACCGCTCGCAGCCTAATCATACTGTACAGGCTAATCATGCAATAAGTCCTGCCACATCATCAGCGTCTACGTCTTTACCTATGTCTGCATCTACAATAATAACTGTTTTTGAACATCAACGCTTAACCGCGCAAGATTTTGTCCATTCAAGTGATTTTTCGTGGCTAATGGCGCAAGAGTTTGCCGTGTTTAACGTCCAGCGCCAGCGCGGACAATGGCAGCTAAAAGTCGGGCATTACATTGGCATCATCGTATTACTCAGCGGTATGACGCTTGAGATATTACCCAAACCAGTTGCTGGTATGGCAAGAAATAACGCCTTGCAAAATGATGAGATTGTATCCACTCGGCAGTGGGTGCAGCGCATGCTAAGCGCGTTATTTAGTACTCATAGCACACCGCAAGGCAAGCAGCCGCACACTCAGCATTTGGGTCAATTTAGTTCTCAATTAACGCCACTAACGAGCCAAAACTTGCCGTTATCAACTTGGCTTGTGATGCAGTTTTTTCAAAAATTGACCCGCTATTACCCCAATAAAAATTATCAAATAGAAGTTGATACGCAGGTACGGCTACAAGGTAAATTACTTATTAAAGAGCAGCTGCGCCGTCATGGTGCTCAGCCGCATAAGTTTGTCAGTGAAGTCAGTATTTTGAGTCAGGATTTGCTACACAATCGAATCATTAAAAGTGCTTTTATGCTGCTGGCTCCATTATTCCAAACCCAATTAATAGTACCTCAGTGGCAAGTTTGGCAGCCGATAACGCCATTAACTGTACATGAGTTACGGCAACTAGAATCACTATATCTTAGCGCTAAACGTCAACTCAATAGCCAGCCTTTATCACCGGTACAACTGCAATCCGCACAGCAGCTGCTAGATATTGCCTATTGGTTATTACAAGCACAGCAACCTAATATCAACGTAGGCAGTAGTGTACAGGCGCATTCACAATCGCTACCAACGCACGCGCCACTGCGTTTGTGCTTATTAATAAATATGAATCAAGCATTTGAGCAGTGGGTCAGTCAGTGCCTTAGCGCTTTTTTTGTACCACAAAATAAGCCTAAAATGCCGTCTTATGAATTGCGCTATCAGCCGCGTGATGTTTGGCTCCGCGATGATAGTGGGCAGGCGTGCCTATCCATTCAGCCGGATATGCTGGTTTATCGCTTGGCTAACCAGCAGCACTATGAAAATAGTAGTTTTGATAATAAAATGTCAAAGGCTAATTCTAAGCTTAACTTCAACTCTACGTTTAATCATGAGCTTAATAAAGCAACCACGCCTTTGCGGCAGTGCAGCCACGTTATCGACACCAAATGGAAGCACTTAGCACATCCGCGTGATATCAGCGCCAGCGACGCCTACCAGCTCACCAGTTACGCGCAAGCGTATCAGGCAGAGCAAGTGTGGCTGGTGTATCCAACCACTGACTATAAGCGTGCGCCCGTGCTGCTTACGCCAACAAATAATACTGACCATCGACAGGCTAAATTGTGGTTAATGCCTTTTAATTTAATTACAGGCATATTAAATCAGCAAAACTAGACGCAAATTATTAAAATAAACATACTAAATCATATTGCCCCAACGTCATAAAATATAAATTATGATGAATTATTTACTAAATATGGCGAATTTTAGGTAAACAGCTTGAGTATCTGGCTTAAAAAGTGCCGATTTATCCTTAAAAACAGGGTTAAATCCATATAAATCAAAATAAATGCTAAATATTATAAAATAATTGAAAATAGGTGTTGACACAATCGCCTTAACCCCTTAATATGTGCACCTCGATAGCGACAAACACTAACAACTTAGCGGTTCTTACCAATAACGAGTTAATGATTGAAAGTATCGAGATGATAGATAAGCATCGGAGTGTGGCGCAGTTTGGTAGCGCATCTGGTTTGGGACCAGAGGGTCGTAGGTTCGAATCCTATCACTCCGACCATCTATTTTATGAAAGCCTTACAGGCTTTTTTTTATGTATAATGGTTTAGTTTCTGTTACTATGATTCTGCTAGCATATATAAAAGTCCTTCAAGAGCGCCTGTAGCTCAGCAGGATAGAGCACCTGCCTTCTAAGTAGGTGGTCGCAGGTTCGAGCCCTGCCAGGCGCACCATTTAGCCTGCATGATATTGCTCCTAGTTAGCAATAGTTCTTTATGGCGGTTGTAGCTCAGTTGGTAGAGCCCCGGGTTGTGATCTCGGTTGTCGTGGGTTCGAGTCCCATCAGTCGCCCCAATTTTTTCTGTTTTCCTCGTTCTACTTGTATTATCCTACCTTTTACCAATATCTATTTATTTACATTAAAAATATTTGCCTTCTTTGGCAATTTTTTGCGTTTGTCTTTTATGATTTATAATCCTAATTATCAATTGCCCTGATACTTATCTTTACGTGCTTCACTATTTATCTGTATAAGCAAGTTTATATATTATTTGAGCGCTTAGTTGACGAGCAATACTTACGACAATATCGAAGCGTAGTAGACTCAATATAAGGTAGTGTGCTTATGCTGATAGGTAGTGGGGTGTGTGCAGCGTACGTATATTCTTATTGGTAGTCCATATTCAATGATTTTTCTTGTGTAATGGCTACTAGGTGGTTTATTTTGCTACGTTTGCGCAATTGGCCATATAGGGCTGAGGATAGAATTTATGGACGCGTTGAGCATGTTATTAGAAAACGTGCATTTATTCGAGACGAAGTATTACCGTCTACAAGGTTCGGGTAATTGGTCGTTTTCCCTCACTAGAAAAGATACGATTGTATTTTACTTAGTGGTATCAGGCAGCTTTTGCATTAATATTGATGGCAGCGCTCGCCAAGCACATGCTGGTGATATGATTATGATTCCAAATACGCATCAGCATGTGTCGTACGCTACAAATTATCACGGTGATACTGCTCAGGCTTTGGATGATAAGTTGTTAGGGCTAAGCTCGCAGAGTATTATGATAAATGATGATAATGAAAACAAAGCTGATTCTGATGCGCATTTAATATTGATTGAATGTAAATACGATAAGGATATGATACGCCCGCTATTGTCGGTATTGCCATCGATTTTACCTGAAATTGATGATTTACCTGAGAGTCGTTTGGAAGTTATTGATGTAGCTATTAGGCTATTGGCGCTTGAGTCTGAGCATGAGCGAATGGGTAAGACAGCAGTAATCAATCATTGGGCAAGTATCATGATGATTGAGTGTCTGCGCACGTATATTGAGCGTTTGCCTGAGGCGACGGATAACTGGCTACGGGCAATGAAAGATCCGTATCTTGCCAAGGCGCTGGCGGTGATGCATGATGACCCAAGCCGTAATTGGACGATTCATAAGTTGGCAGAAGTCGCTGGAATGTCGCGCTCAAGCTTTGCGCAGCGTTTTAAAGACAGTGTGGGCATGCCGCCGTTGACCTATTTAATTGATTACCGTTTGCGCCTTGCCGCGCGTTACTTGCGCTTACAGCAAAATAGTATTGGTCGTATCAGTGAGCTGGTGGGCTATGCGTCGGACTCGACGTTTAGCCAAGCATTTAAACGCGTTTATGGGTTATCGCCAAAAGCCTATCGGCAGCAATATCAAAAACAGACGCACGAAAAATCATAACGGTATAAAAGATGTGTGTGTTAGCAGTGGTTACATTTACATGTGTAGCTAAGATCTTGATTAAAGGTTAACTGCTGATAATGTGTCAGTTGGGCCAATCTGACATCAGCTGACAAGGGCGCTGGCTTCAGGTATTATGGGGCAGTAAGCCATCTGCATTTAGTTTCTAACTAAGCACTTATTTTCTAGCTGAGTGCTTGTTTTTAACGAACAGCTTAGGTTAACTGGGTTTGACTATTGAATGTTTGCCCAGCTATATACAGATTATGCTTACATCTACTTCTTACTGGTGATGGTACATTATGACCCAACCGACCGTTAAACCTGCCGTTCAGGCGTCTGTTAAGCATGGCAAGTCTGCTCCTTCTATTAATGATAATGACTTTGAAAGCCAGTCTCGAGCAGCATCCATGCTCATTTGTGATAGCCAATCTAGCACGCTGCCCATATTAGACAAAGCGGGACTAATAGCATTATTTGCTATTCCTGCTGAGGTAGATAGTGCTCATCATTCTTTATCTCATCATCCTCTTTTTGCTCATACCTCTTTTGTATCCGATAGTAGTGAGATGAGTGTGGAGCGTTTGCGAGTCCTGCATTACCAGTGGCAGCATGAGCGCACCCGACAGCTATATATGGCATCGGTTCATACCCGTCCCACTTATTTGGTGCAATTGCTCAAACGCCAGTTCATAGAATATCAGCAGTATGAGTTGGCGCAGCAGCTGGATAAACGCGGTCTAATTGATACCGAAGCGCTGGCGCGTTTATGGCAACAGCTGCACGTGGTCGACGATATTATTACTGATATTGTCCAGCATATGCCCGCCCAGCAGCCAGCTGGCTGGCAGATAACGGTACAAGAGGGACAAAATCCTTTATGCTTACCGACTGTCGGTGCCTTAAAACATCCTAAGCCTATATTAGACCAAGCTAGCCTAACCAGTTATGTTCTCGGTCATTTTGGTGTCAGTAGCTTTACCTATGATCGCGGTTATTATATCGGTCATGTGATAGGTTATCTGTTCAGCTGTTATTTTTGTGCGCACTTATCGATTATCTATAGCGTTACTGCCCTTGGTCAAGACGTGGTTATCGATTATGATTATGCGAGCCTTGAGACGCCGCATATGGTGCGCTTATTGCAAGGGTTAGATGGTTATTGTAAAAAACGCATTTATCAGCTGGCGGTTATTTGCGCTCGCTTGAGTGTCTATGCGTCTGATAAGCGTATTGAAAAAATGCTCATTACCGAGGTTAATGACTTCGATAAAAAATTGCAGCAGCAGCATTTGGATGTTTTGCTGTTACAAGGGATGATGCCAGAGAGTAGTGACTCAACGCCGCTGTTTTAAAAACTTCCTTCATTTAATTACCTTTTTTCAATCGACTAATTTTTGATAATTTAGTCGTATAAATTCTGTATTTTTACTCGCGTTATGTTGCTTTTTTGCCGTTCCTCTATATGCGCAACCTTGTAGGATGACCACTGCTATGCCCGCTTATCATTATAAAGCATTGGATGAACAGGGTGCGGTCCAAAAGGGGCTGTTAGAAGGCGATTCTGCGCGGCAAGTGCGCCAACAGCTGCGCGATAAACAATGGACGCCGATGGAAGTTGGCGCGGTCAATGCCACTCACAATAGCCAAGGCCGTCAACAAGGTCGTTATAAAAAACCCTCTGCGTATGAGCTGGCATTATTAACCCGTCAGCTGTCAGTGCTCCTTGCTGCGGGTATTCCTTTAGAAGAAACCCTTGCTGCCGTCGCCAAGCAGTCACCAAAAACCCATATAAAATCCTTAATGCTAGCCGTACGGTCGCACGTCTTAGAAGGGTTAAGCTTTGCCCGTGCCTTGCAGCAAGCTACCAGCTTTCCACCGCTATATATCGCCACCATTGCTGCCGGGGAAAAGTCAGGTCACTTGGATTTAATTCTCAATCAGCTCGCTGATTACACTGAAAACCGCTTCGCTTTACAAAAAAAAATTCAAGGGGCAATGGTTTATCCCATTGTTTTAATGATCATGGCGATTTCTGTTATTATGGGATTGATGAGCTTTGTAGTGCCGAAGATTGTCAAAGTTTTTGAGCAATCCGAGCAGGCGTTACCACTAATTACTCAAGTGGTACTCTCCATGTCCAATGTCATTACTCAGTGGTGGTGGCTAATGCTATTGATTATTGGCGGCGGTGCATTCTTCTTATATCGTCTTGCTCAAACGCCAGCAGGCAAGCTAAGTCTAGACAGTTTGGTACTCAAGCTGCCCGTTCTTGCGCGCTTGTCAAAAGGTCTTAATGCGGCACGTTTTGCCAGTACCCTTGCCATCTTAGTTCGCTCGGGCGTGCCGTTGATTGAAGCACTACATATTGGTGCGGCAGTTACTACCAATCTGCATATTCAGAAAGCCATTATTTCTGCCGCTGATAGGGTCACTGAAGGCGCAAGCTTATCGAATCAGCTGGAAAAATCGGCTTATTTTCCCCCGATGATGGTGCAAATGATTAAAAGTGGCGAGAATTCAGGCGAGCTTGAAAACATGCTCAGTCGTGCCGCCACCATGCAAGAGGCAGAAGCTACCAACTTTATCAGCACATTATTGTCGCTGCTTGAGCCATTAATGCTGGTGCTAATGGGCGTTGTGGTTATGATTATTGTGATGGCAGTGATGCTACCAATTGTAAACATGAATGATTTGGCAGGTTAAGGGCTGGGCAGCACTAAAATTTATCTATTCAATAATATTCATTGAGCAATTTCACCTTTTTTATTTCGCATACACCCATCTATTATTCCTCAATAATCTATCAATTTGACTTAACTACTCTTTAGGTTTCTTAAGTTTTTCTTACTGTTGTATATTGTTGTCTCACAGCTGTTTTTACTATGGGTCATTGCATCGTTACGCTATAGTATTTCGTACTGATCGCAATTCTGGTCAAGATTCTTTAATAGTACAGTGCGGGTAACCAATCACTAATAAAATAACAATAATGGGGTAGTACGCTGCGGTTAGACTAACCATGACTAAACGATATGACTGTGCCTATTAAGAATGCTAAGCAATGGTAGATAAATATAAAACCATCGTCTATAGTGATTATCATTTAAGCATTAAAACTGACTGTATCCTTTTAATAGCTAACCGTGATGACCGCTTCTATGACTATAAAATTGTTAATGAATCTACAAATGCCAATAAAAGAAATTATACAAAAAGAGACGTTGCCTGCGTCTAATCCAGCACAGTATCGCGCTGGTCGTTTTAATTATAAACATAATCAGTCTCAATCTGGCTTTACCTTGATTGAAATCATGGTAGTCATTGTGATTTTGGCAATTCTTGCTGGATTGGTCGTCCCAAAAGTGGTGGGACAAAGTGATAAAGCAAGAGTAAAAACCACCGAAACCGCGCTTGCTACCGTCTCTAATGCGTTGGATATGTATAAGATTGATAATTCGCGTTATCCGTCTACCGCGCAAGGGCTCGATGCATTAACTACGCCACCTGCTGATGCCAAAAACTATCCTGAAGGTGGCTATATTAAAGGCGGTTATCCAACGGATGGTTGGGAAAACGAGCTACAATATGTTGCTCCTGGCTCTGAGGGGCGCGTGTATGATTTATTCTCGCTTGGCGCAGATGGCCAGCAGGGCGGTGATGGGCAAGACGCTGATATTTATGCTCAGTTATAAACCTGTGCTCAGTTATCACCTTATATTCAGTAACAATACTATATAGGCAAGTTGGACTCACCAGTCCAATCAAGGATTATGACCCAAAAGGATTATCAACCAATGAGCTATTATTGGTTGATATTTTTTATTCTGCCAAATGTTAGTTCATTTACAGCTTAATTATTTTAATAACGAATCAGCTTGATATCTTATTGATGAGCAATAGCAATAAAAGGTAATTATTTATGACTATTAAAGCAGCACATAATTTACGCAGTAAAACTTCAGTATCGGCAGCCGCGGTTTTAGCAACCTTATTGCTGGTGGGCTTAACGATGATGCCTGCGCAGGCAGCCGGTTTGGGCGAGCTATTTGGTAATAATAGCGCGGCGCAATCGAAGTTTCTATCGGTTGATCAAGCCTTTCAAGTGACCAGCAGTAGTAAGGCGACGTCTGCAGGCACGCGGTTTTCGATCAGCTTTGATATTACGCCGGGTCATTATGTGTATAAAAACCAGATTACCTTAACGTTCCCGAAAGGAGTGCGCGCAACGCCGTTTACCTTCAGTCAGTCGCCCGTGTCTATCAACGACCCTACTTTTGGTAAAGTACCGGTATTTACCCAAAAAAGTATGGTTGCCACCACAATGTTGACTTCAACTACTGGTAAACCTATTAAAAATGGCGCCGTGATTATCGGCTGGCAAGGATGTGCTAAAGCAGGACTGTGCTATCCCCCTGAAAAAATAAAAACCACAGTAAATATTGCGGCGTCTCGTAAATAATTCCTGAATATAACTTAATGATATACGCTCTTAAAAAGTAATCCTCATATAAGAGTCAAATACAATAGTACTCTTAGTTTAACCGGTCGCATGAGTCAGTCTGTTTCACTGTTAGTAATACAAGGTAGCCGTTCATGTCTATAAAGACACCTATGAAAAAATCACCATTAATCTTAAAAACTACCGCTAAAACCTCTCCTTTTTTTGCAGTGGCTATCGTCAGTAGTGCGCTGTTGACTGGGCTGACTGCGACGACCATGACGACTCATGCCGCCGGTTTGGGTGATTTGTTTAACAGCGATACCAGTAGCACGCAAAAGAAGTTTTTATCCGTTGATAAAGCGTTTCAGGTTGGCAGTACCACCAAAGCGGTCGCTAATGGCACGCGCTTAGCCATTAACTTTGACATCACCCCTGAACATTACGTTTATAAAGACCGCCTCAAATTAGAGTTACCCGCTGGCGTAACTGCTGCGCCCTTTACGTTTAGTCAGAAGCCAGTCTCGATTGACGACCCAACCTTTGGGCGCGTACCAGTATTTGATCAGAACAATGTGGTAGCGACGACTATATTGACCAGTAGCAAATCGGTCAATAATGCTGCCGTAAGCATTGGCTGGCAAGGCTGTGCCAAAGCTGGGCTATGTTATCCTCCTGAAAAGATTAAAACGACGGTGACGATTGCTGCCCCATCACAAAAATCGACCACTGCTCCTGCCAATGCTGCCAGTAAAACCGCCACCAGTAATCCTACAAAAACTGACGTTGTAAAAGTTGCATCCAATTTGGAACAACAAAGTGCCGACGCTGCGGCCAGCGAAGTCAATACGATATCAGGTGCAGACACGACTATCGATGCAGGAGGTACTGCTGCTTTAGTCGATGAACAGTTGCCGCAAGAAAGCAATGATACTGATGCTTTAGAAGAAAATCCTGTAGAAAATGCAGATTTAGTAAACGCTGATAGTAGCGCGAACAATACTATTACTGGTGCCGACAGTACTACTATTACTGGTGCTGACAGTGGTGTTGATAACAGCACTAACAACGCTGACGGTGCTACAAGCAATGCTGCGGAAAGTGATCCGTTTGGATTGGCGTCTCACCCTTGGCTGGCATTGGGTTTATTATTCCTAGCGGGTCTAGGTCTAGCATTAACGCCTTGCGTATTACCAATGCTGCCGATTGTTGCCAATATTGTTGCCCGTCAGCAGAACCCAACCGTAAAAAAAGGCGTGATTTTAACCACCAGTTATGCGGTGGGCGTTTCTATTGCTTATGGTATTTTAGGGGCGATTATTGCCGTATTTGGTGAGTCATTAGGAATTATCGGCTGGCTACAAAACCCTATTATTCTCATCAGCTTTGCCATTGTATTTGTGCTGCTTGCCTTGTATATGTTGGAAATATTTACCATTCGTTTGCCGCATAAAATTGCCAGCAAGATGCAAGGCTTAAGCCAAGCGGGCGATAGTAAGCTTGGTAGTGCAGGCGGTAGTTTAGCGGCTGGATTTTTATCAGCATTGGTGGTATCACCTTGCGTATCCGCGCCCTTATTTGGGGCATTGCTTGCGGTCTCTACTATAGGTAATCCAGTACTCGGTTTTGCCGCTTTATTTATGCTAGGCTTTGGCTTATCTGCGCCGCTGATTCTAATCGGTGCAACGCAAGGTAAAATAATGCCAAAAGCGGGCGAATGGATGAACTGGGTCAAACAAGGTTTTGCATTATTATTATTCGCAGTCGCATTGCTATTGATTGAGCGTGTTTTTGTCTCGCCTGTCATGCTTTTGGTATGGGCGCTTTGGTTTATGGTTGTGGCAATGTGGGCGTGGCGCTGGTTGGGTAAAGGGCGCATGTTAACCCAAGCGCTTGCTCTGGTTGCCGGTATTTGGGCGGCATGTTTAATCATTGGCGCAGCACTTGGTAATGATGACAGCTTGCATCCATTAGCATCTCTGTCTGCGGCTCCGATAATGTCACAAACAATTGACGGTCAGCCTGCTCTTAATAATAATGTATCAGATACCAAAATAACCACGCTTGCTGAGCTGGATACGATTACCGCCGCCAATCCTAAAGTGTTGGTTGATGTGACTGCGGACTGGTGTATTGAATGCCGTATTATGGATAAAAATTTATTTACCAATCGCCCTGCGCAAATGGCGGATTGGCAATTGGTGCGCTTAGATATTACGGATACTACCGCTGATTCAAAAGCCATTTTGGCGCGCTATCAACTATTTGGTCCACCGACACTGCTCTATTATCAAGATGGTCAGTTGGTCAATAAACAAGTCGGTGAAATCGGTCGTCAAGAGTTTGAACAAACATTGACTGAGCTGAATAAATAACGCAAAATCAGCCAAATTTTTCGTGAGACGAGCCAGTATCTATCATCATACAGATACTGGCTCGTCTGCTTTTGCTAAGCTGATAATTAAAAATATGATAAAAAATTGAGTAATAAGAGTGATAATCGTCATGAATTTTAGCCATAATATAAAATTTTTATATTCGAAAAATGGTGGCTTAGCAATAAGTATCCTTGCCGCTGCCCTTTTTATAAGCGGTTGTCAGCCTAGTGAGACATCATCATCTACTGCTGTGGTCACCCAAAGTGATAACAACAGGAGTGCTGTCGCAGAAAGCAATAACGTGACTACTCATAATGAGCATCTATCTTCTGATAATAGTGCAGCCACTCGTTGTCGCAATGACAAACTTATACAAGCCTTTCAAGCCAAGCAATCCGAGCGTCAGGTGCAGGGCTGTGGCACGATTATCAAAGCATTGCCAGATGATAATGAGGGTAGCCACCATCAAAAAATCCTCATTGAGCTGACAGACGTAACCCCCAAGCAGACTTTATTGCTTGTGCATAATATTGACTTAGCACCGCGCGTGGCTGATGTTGCAAAAGGTACGCCAATAAGTTTTTATGGTGAATATATTTATAATGATAAAGGTGGCTTAGTACATTGGACGCATCATGACCCAGCAGCTCGTCATCAAGGCGGCTGGATTGATAGTAACGGCGTACGTTATGAATAACGGGAGATGAATTGCAATCGGACTAATAGCTTGTTTATTAAATCGATATTTTTTCTTATTACAAATGAATATGATAATTGGTGTAACAGCCAGTCAGTATTGAATCATCAATCACTACTGGTAACCAGCATCTATTTTCATTACAATAAAGTAACATTTTACAGCGACAATGCTAATTAAGTATTGCCGCTTTTATAACGTCATTTTTCTATCTAAGCCATTTTTTATATGAGCCAGTTGACTATTAATGTTGAGCTGTGCTGCCAGTTATCCTATCCGTTACCTCTGTGACTCTGCTGGCTATCCTGCCAGTAAGATAAAGGACTTTTATGTTTGCTCATACTTTCTCACTGCAGCGCCGCGTTATATTTCAGGGCACACCGACTTATTTGACGGTCAGTATTGGGGCTTTGCTAAGCTGCGTTGCCGTAACGGCACAAGCAAACGTCCCTAAGACAATGCCAGACACGAATGAGTCCGTGACCACTGCACAAACCAGCACCATTAAAGCCCATACAGTTAATAAACGGGCAAAGTATCCTGAAGCTCGCGTCGATAATAATCTTACTGTGATGCTTGACGAAGTGGCTCTGCAAAAGCAGCTATTTATTGAATGTACACACGTGCTGACCGATGGGGCACGCTTGGCATGTTTTGATAAGGTTGCTAGCCAAGGTGCCATCCCGAGTTATACAACTACTAAGCAGCCTTTAGATTTAGCAAAAACCTTCAAAAGCACTATTTCAGGTAGTCCACAAATAGTGCTGGCTGAAAATATAACGCCTATTGATGGCGAAACGGTGGAAGAAGCAGACACAGTATTGGTTACTAATAAACCTGTACCGACGCAATATTTGGATAATGGTCAGCTAAAGTCAGAAGCAGAGATTTTAGAAAGCGTGGGTGTCACTAAAAGCGATATTGAAAAATATACCCCATTGAGCTTGGCATATGATTTGGATAAAAACAGTGAGCGCGGTACATGGTCGGCTCGTCCACACCGTCCAATGTATTTATTGCCTATATTCGTGAACAGCAGCCCCAACCGCAGTCCTAGTAGCCCAAACCAAGAAGAAGTGATTATTGATTCTAATGAGATGCGTAACGCTGAGCTAAAGCTGCAAGTATCTATTAAAACCAAAGTAGCCGAAGATTTGTTCGGTACTCAAGCGGACATGTGGTTTGGTTATAGTCAACTGTCACATTGGCAAGTTTATAATGAAGACAATTCGCGACCGTTTCGAGCAACTGATTATGAGCCTGAGATTTTTATCACTCAACCAGTAAAGGCAAATCTACCCTTTGGCGGTCGTCTCCGCATGCTTGGGGCAGGAGCGTCGCATCATTCAAACGGTCAGTCTGACCCCTTATCACGCTCATGGAACCGTGCTTATTTGATGGCGGGTGCCGAATGGGGTAAGTTTGCCATCGTACCGCGAATATGGACGCGCATTAATACAGAAACTGATAGTGATTCTGATGACAACCCAGATATCGAAGATTTCATGGGCTATGGCGATGTTACTTTCTTATATGACTTTCCGAATAAGCAAAGCATCAGTGGCACCTTGCGCTATAACCCTAAAACCGAAAATGGCGCGGCTCAAGTCGATTATGTCTATCCGCTGTCGAATAATGTTAACGGTTATGTTCAGCTGTTCCGCGGTTACGGTGAGTCTATTATTGACTATAATCATAAAAATACCGGTGTTGGTATTGGCATCATGCTCAATGACTGGAAAGGCTTATAATAAGCTGAAAGGATGTCTAAATAGTATGCAGCAGCGACACATTGAATTATGGTAAATAGATGCGCCGTTTAGCGCCTTACCAAAGCGGTCTATGGCTGGCAGAATATGTGAATAAACGCTGTCAGCTGTGCCGCGTAGCTGCTAGCGTTTTGCAGCCCATGTCCATAGCTTCACCATTTGGCACGCATCACGTATTGTCTTCACTCAGTCAGTATGTGAATAGTGGGCTGTTATGTGCCGACTGCCATCAAAATATCGCGTGGTTGCCCGAGCCTTTTTATGTAGATATCGCTGCTAGCACCTCGCTGGGTATTCAATCAGCAAGCTATTATGACTATCCTCTTCGCCAAGCCATTCATGCGTTTAAACATCAAGAAGACATGACCAAACTGCCGCTATTGGTACATGCACTGCGGCAATTACCGCGTCCTAAAGGCTGCCATACGGGTAATAGTGTTATCATTGCCATGCCAACCACGAATAGTCGGTTGCGGGCACGCGGTTTTGATCCGGTGACCGTATTGTCCGCTTATTTATCCAAGCATTGGCGTATTCCGCTTTGGCATGGTGTTCAACGGATTGATAATACAGTCAGCCAGCGTGGACTTGGGCGTGCTGAGCGTTTAACCAATCTTACTGACGCTTTTAGCGTTATTGAGCAGCCTCCCGTTAAGCGATTGCTCTTATTTGATGATGTTGCCACCACCGGTGCTAGCTTACAATCATTGGCGCGCACCTTACTTCCTCCCACCAGTATTAATGCTAATCTACCTCGTACAACCACTCTCTACTCTTCACCCACTTCCTATCAAATCAGCGCTTACGCCCTAGCGCATGGTAGCCAACGCCATAATACATAATCAAACCCGAATCTGCTCCTAGCGATATAATGGTTATATGACAGTTCCTTTAAAATAGTGGAACGAAAATTGCATGTTATATTCTATAAATCCTTTAAAATTAGAGGCTTTATTGTTGTTTCTAATCATTTAAAGTGTCACTGCTATAAGTGTTGAGCAATCATTATAGTAATGGGATAGCGATGTGAAAACGTCCATAAAGAACTCGTCATGTACACTGCCAAAGAGAAGCTCAGGGTTCACCCTTATTGAGCTGATGGTGACGATTGCTGTCCTTGCTATTATTGTCAGTATTGCCGCTCCTAATATTAGCAATCAGCTTGCCAACCAACGCGTGAAATCCACAACAGCAACGTTGCATAATACTTTAAAAGAAGCGAGGGTTGAGAGTGTGATTCGACGTCAGGCGATAACAGTAAGCTACAATAATGCCGGCAGTCCTAAGTCCATTATTATTAAAGATGCGGACGGTCAGTCTATAGCGAGCTATAACTATGATGATAAAAGTATTATTAAGAGCAAGGATGGCAGTAACATTATATTTTATAGCAATAAAACAGCTAATGAGAAAACTTATATCATCTGCGATAGCAATACTGCGGCGTCACCCCGACAAATTAGTGTCAGTAAGCTTGGTAATATTACCAATCAAATTGCAGGATCATGCTTATGATGAGGGTATCTTATCAACGTGGGGTCGGATTAGTAGAAGTACTGGTCTCTGTCTTGTTGTTGTCGGTCGCGGTGCTTGGATTTAGTGCATTGCAACTACAAGCGATTAAAGCCACTGAAGAGAGCTTGGTTCGGACTCAGGCGCTTAGCGTGATACGTGGGCTTGCCGAAAATATGCGTGCTAACCCGTTACAACTTAAAGCGTATCAAGATGCGATTAATGCGACAACGCCTTCTACTGTCGTGAGTTGCGGGGAATTGGCTGATAATTGTACTTCGGATAAGATAGCAGTCAAAGAAGCAAATGCAGCCGTGAAAAAGCTTAAAGAGTATGATATCAATATAAATATGGTCACCTGTCCGGGTACGGCTAGTTTTTCTGAAATTAAATGTATTATCGCCGCTTGGGGTGATACGGAACCTGTGATGAGTGATACGGCTAATGCCTGCGCGACTAGTATGGGCGTCTATAAAAGTGGTAGTACTTGCGTCATAGTGGAGGCGTACTGATGAGAAATATTACTACCAAATTTGTTACCAATAATATTCGACATCAGCATGGCTTTACGCTCATTGAGCTCATGATATCGCTGGTATTAGGTTTGCTGATATCAGCCGCTGTTATGCAAGTATTTTTGACCAGTCAACGAGTAGACCGTATTCAAACAGCAGCTTCTGAGATTCAGGACAAAGCGGTATTTGGGTTACAAGCTATAGAATCTCAAGTCAGGATTGCCAACTTAGGTAATGATGGTGTGCCTACTAACGACACTACCGTATTAGGTGGCATCGTATTAACAGCTGGCAACAGTGAAGATAATGGCGGAGATGCTACTGATAAAGAAGAGGAGGTCGATAAAGATAAAGAAGACGATAAAGATGAAGACCAATGTGATATTAATAAAGCCCTAGATTCAGAAAAACGTGCCGAACGTAAAATTGCCCTAAACGCTTCTAAAAAATGCTTAGATGGTATGAAAAATACTATTGATAATGTATCGAAAAAAGGTTTTGATAATTTAAAGAAAGAGTTAAAAAATGGTTTAGATGATAGTCAAAAAGATCTTTTGGATCATGAAATAGAAAAAATAAAAGATGAGTTGGAAGGTCTAAAAGATGAGTTGGAAGGTCTAAAAAAGAAGTTAGATAACTTAAAAGGTGACATACAAGATGGTTCAAAAGATAAATTGAATGAAATAAATAGAAAAGTGAAGGATATAGCACAAAGAGAAATAGAAATAAATAAAAGGCAAGAAAGTATTAGAGAAAATTATGGAAATAACAGCAGTATACTAGAAGCAAGTTATTTAGAAAAGGGAGATTATAGAAATTCCCAACCAGCAGTATTTTTTCAGAGAACAGATTTTAAAAGAGCTGGTTTTCAAAAGGTTTTATACAGTAAACCAAGTTTATTTAATGTCGTTGTCAAAGAGGGTCTGGCTTCCGGGTATTTAACGCGTAGCGGTAGTATGTCGTCTAGTGGTGGAGATAACATATGGGAAGGTTTAAGTAACACTAACCAGTCCAGTGATCAGTTGACCATTCAATATACCAATACTACAGGGCATCTGTTATACGACTGCGAAGGTGCAGAGATCGCGCTTAATGACCGTGTTATTACCCGCTACTTTGTAGAAAAGAGTAGTACTGGTACTGGTAAGACAAGAGAGAACCTCAATCTTCGCTGTGATGCTGGACGTATAACCACTGATGGTACGCTTAAGGATTTTATGGATAGTGGCGAAACCATTATCGAAAATATTGACCAGTTTAATATTCGCCTGGGCGTTCAGCGTTCGTCAGTCGATGATGACCCTTTAAATTATCAGTATGCAGACATGACAGTCGCAGATTATATGGCGCTAAGTGGTGAGAAACCAGCGATTATCAATATACGCATTGCGATACTCGCGCGTAGTACCGCTAACAGCCCTGAGGCGAGCGCTGATAAGTTTCTGATATTTGGCAAAGAGCAGAGTCTAAAAGAGCAAGAAGATGCGCCAAAATACTTACGCCGCGTCTATGAGTCGAATATTTTACTGCGTAATGCGCGTATCATGCGTGTCATTAATACGACTGTTGTATAAACGTTGGACAGTCATGGTTAGAACAGATATTACAGATGCCACATTTAGTGTAGATGCATATTAATAAAGGTAGTAAGTCATGAATGTTAAGAAACCTTCCGTCTATCCTTCCATATCATCCCATGAGCGCGGCGCGGTCTTAATTGTGGTCTTACTATTCTTAATCCTTATCATGATGGTTGGCGTAATTGCGGTACGTAATAGTACTATTGATCTAAAGCTTGCAACCAGCGATCAGATTAATACTGTGTTATTGCAATCTTCCGATAGCGTGAACAATAAAATTGAGATGTCTGTTAATGGCGATCCGTTAAGCCAAGAACATAAGCAAATCATGAGTTTTACTGGTATTTTTGGCTACTATATTTTGAATAGTAGTGCTGACAGCGACATTATCGATTTTTGTTATCGTCCACGTGCAGGCTTTTTTAATATAGATAAGGCAGTGATACGGCGCAATACGGGTATGCTGGTGAGTAACAATGAAGGCTATTGCAATCCGGAAAAAACAGAAGATTACACCAGTGCTCGTAACACGACCATGACCCAAGT
Organism: Psychrobacter sp. GP33; assembly: GCF_014119005.1. Taxonomy (GTDB): domain Bacteria; phylum Pseudomonadota; class Gammaproteobacteria; order Pseudomonadales; family Moraxellaceae; genus Psychrobacter. Next base: position 383,267 of record NZ_JACGYX010000002.1, read on the forward strand.
TATGGTGAAAAATGTCAGTAACGTAGCTGGCACACGTGCTTTTGGACATATGACACTTGGTTCAGATACAGAAGCCAAAACTGCTAAAATGTATACCTTTGATATTTATTCGACATCCGTACTGCCGTCTTATGGCAACGCTAAAACCGGTAAAATACAAGAATGCTTTCAAAAAGATGCATCAGACAGTACCAATGGCGTATCGAAGTGTATGACGGATAATAATATCCCCAATAAAATGTTGGTTGAGCAAGTAGATGTTGCCAATATTCAAAATGGTGAATTTTGCAACTTTTTTGGTAATACAAGTGGCAGTAGTACTAACAAGTTATGTAGAGACAGCTAATGTTAGTTTACCGACATAAAGTTTGTGCTTAATAAAAAACTTAAAGTTAGTTTTACGAAGTGTCATATACGTCATTTAATTCCGCTGTCCTATTCATAAAATCGCGTCTATGGTAGCCGTATTTAGGAAATATTATTATGCAATTCAAGAAACCTAATTATTATGCTACGCCTAAAGAGACTGCCTCCAAACACAGGACGCTACAAGTATCGCCCGCTTGCCTACGTATCTCAAGCTTAACGGCGGCAGTATTCGGTATGCTGTGTATGCCAGTAGCACAGGCTGCTGTCAATGAGCAGGGTGCAGTCTCAAAAATAGGTGACCTAAGCATCTACCAACCCGCAGCTGCTGCGCGTACTAACCTGATGATGATGATTGATACCTCAGGCTCAATGGGTATTAGCTCGCTAGTGCTACCTAAAAATAATCCCTATGGTAGTCCAGGTGACGTGGACGTTGCGTTATGTGACCGCATCGGTGTTGCTGAATATCAAAATAATCGATCAAGTACTAATACTATTTTTGAATGGAAATACAACCTGACTGATGCTTCAACAGGTGGTAAAACTTCTATTAGAAGAAACGTCGTCATTGGCGGCGTCAATTACCCCTACTATGTGCGTGGCTGTACTAAAACAATCGGAACTGGGAGCAATGCAAAAACTGTCACTGAGCTTGACCGCCTATCACGTTTAAAAGACGCGTTATTACCATTGCTTGCCAGTGACCAGATAAGCGATAAAGTTTATATGGGACTCGGGCATTTTTCTTCAAAGACGGAGATGAGTATTGGTACGGCAACTAATAAGCTCGTCGATGGTCACTCAGGACGTATATTGGTACCTTCAGCGCCTTTAACTATTCTGCAGCGTCAAAAAATCGCTACCGAATTGGCTAAGATTCAGTCACTTGATACCACTACCAATGAAGATGGTACTGTAAATACAAACTTAAAACTGTCTAGTAATAGCTATCCTAACGTTACCAAATCATCCAGTGGTACACCTACTGCTCATGCCTATGCTGAAGCAGGTGCATACATGATGGGTACAGGTACAGGTACAGACAGTACCTTAACAAACATCACAAATATTAAAATTATTTATGATGGCTATATGGTTAAGCAAAAGTCAGCTACAGAAGATAAGCAAATCTACTTTGTTTGTGTCGAGTTAGGTACTAATGATACTAACGCTATCGGCGCAACCGTCAAGCAGTGTGTCAATAACTGGCCAGGTCGTGATGGCAGTAATATTGCTAGCGGTACAGTTACAGGCGGTATTTATTATCCGTTAGCAGCAGGTGGCTGGGGCAAGATTACCAACCAAGCTGACTTTAAAGCCAAAGTTCAAACTGCGACTGGTAAAGCAGTAGTAATGACGAGTTTGTGGGATACTTATGACACTTTACCAGTTGGTTGGCGTTACGGTGGTTGGTTAAAGGTAGCGCAAGAGCCACTTGATATTGAGCCTATCGTTGGTACAGTTTGGGGTTATGGTGAAAGTATTACGGGATTGGTATCTTATCGAACCAATCCATTCACACTAAAGACTGATCTTGCAGACAACGATGTGGGCGGTTTTAGATATTCAGCAGCAGATACCAAAAATACCAGTAGCAACACTTACATTAAAGGCAGTAGCAAAGAGCAGTGTGACAGTAATGGCATTTATTTCCTAACCGACGGTGCACCTAACTCAACTAAAGACAGCATGGTAAGAGCCATCATGAACTACTCTTTGGTTGGCTCAACTGCCATTAACGGAACGCCAACTGGTCTGGTTTCCCCTAAACTACAATCTAACCTCTTCCCTGGTGAAACTGGAGGTTGGGAATATATCGGTGAATACGCTAAGCGGTTATATGACCCTACAAAGAATCCCGCCGCCACTAGCATCAGAACCGCAGTAGCAGGCTTTGGCTCATCGTTCGCAGGTATACCCAAGAAGTCAGATGGCACCTATGACTGTGATGCTGCTACGAATTTGGATGCTAAGAATGCCTGTAAGTGGGGCGGACCAGATTATGGGCACGGCGGCTTCTTTTATGCAGAGACCTCACTTGATATTGCCAATAGTGTGCAAAAATTCATTACTGACCTAAACCAAACCATCAACACTATACCTGCTGGTACTATCAGCGTACCTGATGACCCATACCAGACCAGTGCAACTTTACCCTATGCTTATCTACCACTACTGGAGCCAAAAGTCGGAGATACCTACAGAGTGTGGCCGGGTAACCTTAAAAAATACGACACTAAAAACGGTACCTTATATGGTCTTAATGGCGGCAGGCTTTATGACAACACTAAAAAAGGCGGCTCGTTAAGAGACAGCACAGCTGACTTGTGGCAACCGACACCTTATCTAAGTTCAGGAAACTCCGCTGTTACTGCAGGTGGGTTTTATGCCCAATTGACTGCGCCAACTTCGCAACTTCCAACCAGTACGCGTAATGTATTTGTTGAGAACTATATCGGTTCTAGTGGTACTCCGATCCCTGAAGGAGTTGTAAAAATTGGGGTTAGTGATATCGGTCAGCCAACAGGTTTTCCTATTGTCAATGATCCGGTTTACTTTAACAATAAAGGCGGATTTGGACTGCTTCAGTCCAAGCGTTTATTGCTCAACTTTTTAGGCTATACCATTCCTTATAATACAACTGACAATACAGAGATATTTAAGTTTAGAATGCAAGAATATATGCCGCTATCGCCCATTCGCCAAGTTGGAGGTGTAGTGCACTCTAAGCCTGCATTAGTCTCTTATAGTGCAGAGGTCGATACGGCAGGTAATGTAACGGTGGATAATCGCGATGACTACCTATTATTTGGTACGATGGATGGCGCGCTACACATGGTTGATTCCAAAACAGGTCAAGAGCAGTGGGCGTTAGTATTACAAGAGATGTTCCGTAAACAACCAGACGCCTTGGTTAAGGATGCAATGGGTGATTTAGCATTCGGTGTCGATGCACCGTGGCTCGTCAGTGCCAAGTACCGTTATGGTAGCGAGATAGCAACCAGTGGCACAAAAACCCGTAAAGTGTCGTTATATAAACCTGATACCAACAGTGCAAATGATGTGACTAATACCAGTAACTTCTTACCGCTTGCCGCCTATGGTGGCTTCCGTATGGGCGGTGATGGTCTATATGGCTTAGATTTGGCAGATAAAAACTTACCGAAAATTCTTTTTAGTATTACGCCTGATGTGACAAATAGCAATCCTGTACTGCATCAAAATATTAATGGTGTTCAGACCACTACGGTTAATAGTGACTATAGCAACGTCGGGCAAATATGGAATACCGTTACTACCGCGCGTATGAACGAATCGGCAAGTGATAGTAAATATAAAGATGTCATTATATTTGGGGGTGGCTACGATATCAAGTACGAAAGCCCAACCTTCAGTCCGACTAGTGCTACTACTACCAAAGGCAGCTCATTATATATTAGCGATGCAAAGACAGGTGCTAAGCTCTGGTCATGGAGTAATTCCTATAATCACAGTATTGTCGCTGGAGTGACGGCTCTTGACCGTAATAATGATGGTCTATTCGATCATCTATATTTTGCCGATATGGGCGGCAACGTATTCCGTGCTGACTTTATTAATGAAAAAGGAAAAGCCTTTAGTAATGTGCGCGTTATACGCATTCTCGATGCTTCCAAGCGTGATACTGGAAACACGGTGACCAATCCTATCGCCTATCGTTTTTATAACCGTCCAGTAGTGAGTTTTTATCAAGACCAGTCTAACTCATTATTTGCATTAATTAATATCGCCTCAGGGGATCGCAGCTCGCCGTTATCCAAGCATCGCACTGATATTAAACAAGCCAACAGGTTATATGGCATCATCGATAGTGATGTCACCCGTGCTGACGTGTTGACCGCTGAGTTGTCCACCTTGAAAGTTAAAGAGCTTAATAGTAGTACAGATTTGGTTGAGCTTGGTGGGGATAAGCTGACGGCAAATACTGAAGCGGCTAAACTGGCATTGACCCAACCTATGAAAGATAAAAGTAAATACGGCTGGTTTTATCCCTTGACTCGATTTGGCGGTTTTGAAAAAGTACCACATATTAAAGCCATGGGTGACTATCGTGTGATTAACAATTATCTATACGTATCAGTCTATGACCCCAATATGGCATTTAGTAAAAAAAATGTATGTGAAGCGCAAGTGCTAGGCGGTACAGAGCATCAATTATACTGCTTGCCTTATGGGGTATGCACGGATGATAGCTCAGAAACAGGTACAGGGGGCTTTATCTCCGCAGGCGAGGGTATCCAAGAATTAAGCCTTGGCGCGGTGAATTCAACCAATCTCAACACTACTGTATTACTAGGCACACGCACCCTGAATGAACGGGCAAATGAGCGTTTGAGCTACGGAGCCGATGGTAAAAAAGGCACTGCACCTAATCCGTTTTTAACCGGTAATGAAATTACCAACAGTTATGGTAACGCCACCACCGAGAAAGGCGATGGCTCAATGGCAGACTTACTATTCCGTGATCGTTATGTGCTCAAGCCTACCCAGTGGTATGAGGGTAACTGATGCGTATCCTAGCTAGTAGCGTAACTAATAGGCTAATGCCTCATTTTCAAGATACGCCTGACATTAGCGCCCTTGTTCCGCTAAGAGTCATGCTGTCACAAAAGTACCAAAAAAATCAACGCGGATTCACTTTAATAGAGATGATGGTCATTGTCTCTATTATCGGCATACTTGCCGCTATCGCTATTCCGAGCTACCGCCGCTATGCAATCATTAATGCCGAACGTGAGGCACAGGCAAAAATGCTGCAATTACAAATTCAGCTTGGCCGTTGGCGCAGCTCCGCGCTTACTTATCAAGGCTTTGTTCCGCAAAAACTGACCATCGACAGTGATGGAAAGACGACGCCCAGCTACGCTTATGATGCGGATAACAATACTATCTATGTGCCAACAGGCAGTACGGCTAGCAATTACCGCTATAAAATTACATTAGTTGATGGCGCAGACCCTACCAAAACCTTACTGGCGTCAGGGCTCGATACTATGATTGGACGTACATGGAAAATGCTTGCAGAACCAAACAGTAGCAGCGCTAAGGGTGGCGACTTCATCCTGCTCACCAGTACTGGTACACGCTGCAAAAATACTAGCGTCGCCTTAACAGCCAACGATTGCGGCACAGGGCAAGAGGAATGGTAATGATAAAGTGTATTAACTCAAAACAAAACGGCTTCACTCTTATCGAGCTGATGATTACGGTTGCCATCATCGGTATCCTTGCCACGATTGCCTATCCCAACTATCAGCGTTATGTCATTAAGTCTAAACGCACCGATATGATGAGCGAAATGCACAATATTGCTTCTGAAATTCAAAGCCAAAAGCTGGCACAAGGCAATTATAGCAATGTTATAACTACTGGACTAAATGGTAATTATCCAGCTCAAGGGGCGCTTTATACAGTAACCATTGGTAATGTAGCTGGGGTAACAGGAAGAAGCGACTTAACCTCGAAATGGCAAATCATTGCCACACCCAAAATAGGTACTCAAATGGCAGGCGATGGCACGCTTACCCTCGACTATCAAGGCATCAAATGCCGCGCTGCCTTATGTGGTTCGGGTAATGAGTGGAATTAAGTAGATAGACAGCTATCAGCAATGTTAAGTGACATTACTTGACAAAAAGTGTCAGCCGGATATTAGTAGTCCAACTTTTGATAATTGAAAGTGACACTTTTCAGCAATATCACGGCAATATAGAGCAGTTAACAAAAATTGTCAGCAATGCGTGCCTTATTTTCTTTCGAATATAACTGCCATATGCTTATTCATAGGTCACTAACAGGTTAATCCTTATAATTTAAATAGTGTTAACTATACCAATTCTAAATAAGTAGTTTAATAATCAGTCGATAATATCTACTAATACTTATATTGTTAAATAATATAAAAAATATTCTCACAGATATAAAAAGTTGGCACGGTATCTGCAACAATAATAACAAGACAGTCAGTACGTTAATATTTAGCTTAACTGACTTTACCATTATGAATAACTACTTATTATTGGCAGATAGCGTGTAACCGCGCATTAGATGGTTATCACCCTGTCGGCATATTACCCAAAAGGATGTACTATGAATGCTCAAAAAGGTTTTACCTTAATCGAACTAATGATCGTAATTGCCATTATCGGTATCTTGGCTGCGATCGCTATTCCACAGTATCAAAACTACATTGCAAAAGCTCAAGTAGCTGAAGCTTTTACTCTAGCAGGTGGTTTAAAGACAACTATTTCAACTAACTTGCAAACCGGTACATGTTTTGAAGGCGGCACAGCTGCAATAGTAGATGGGTCAGGCGACACAATAGTTGGTAAATATGGTACAGCTAAAATTGTTACCGATGTATTAGGGCAGAGTGGCTGTGGTATAGTTTATACATTTAATGCTACTGGTGTATCGAAGAAGCTGACTAGCGCCGTAATATCAATGGCAGTTTCCGATAACGGTCTATTAAAACAAGGTACAGTAGCTAGTACGGCTACAGTGGTTCCATTCTTACCACAATCATTCTCTTAATCTAAAGAAAATAGGTTCGCGTTGGGTAAAGAATTTAGCAAGTGTAGGCTGGGCTTTTAGCCCAGCTTATCATCCAAAAATGTAACCGCCTATTAAAACCAAACGTTCTGTTTGGTTTTTTTGTGTTTAAAATAAAGCAGGTGTAAAGAAGGTAGGCTGTGGCTTTAGCCCAGCTCAAACTCTGCGAGGTTAAAATGCTGGGCTAAAGCCACGGCATACAAAAATTCTTGTTTAATAATTTGTGTCAATTATTGAATGCTGGGCTAAAGCCACAGCCTACGGATCGCTCAGCGCAGCCAAGCAGGCAATAAAAAGCTGGGGTAAACCCCAGCCTATTCAGTATTCAAAGTATCAGTTGCTGGTTACTTCTCTAAATACTGCAATTTATCTTCAACACCATCCCACTTTTCAGCGTCTGGCAAACTGTCTTTCATCTCAGTGATGTTTGGCCATTTTTGTGCCAGCTCTTCATTGAGTCCAATATAGATTTCTTGACCTTTTGGCACTTCATCTTCAGAGAAGATAGCATTTGCTGGGCATTCTGGCTCGCATAGCGCACAGTCGATGCACTCATCAGGGTCGATGACGAGGAAGTTGGGTCCTTCATAAAAACAGTCCACAGGGCAGACTTCCACACAGTCGGTGTGTTTGCAAAGGATGCAGTTATCTGTAACGACAAAGGTCATGGCGGCGGCTACCTGTGGTTGATGCGCCGACTCATCAAGACGACGGCTAAAAAAGGGTGAGATAAATAAACGCGAGTCGATAAACGCGTTTAAATAAAAATAAGGCATATTTTAGCGCCTTTATGTCGATTAAACAAACCCCTTTAGCGATTAATGAGTTGTTTTAGACTATAGAGCATATCTAATGCTTGTTTGGGGGTTAAGCTGTCAGGGTCGATAGTATTAAGCTTATCATACAAGCTAAGCAGTTGTTTTTGTTGTTGATTATCTTCGGTAGTGTCACTGCCTTGCTTAACGACAGTAGATTGGTTAGTCCTATTATCCCAATCAATAGGCAGTTGTTTATCATTTTTCGACTTAGCTAAGTCATTTTTGTCATCAATAGTAGACGCTGCTTTGCCGTCATTATTACCTTGTAGCATTTGATTTAGGTAATTTTGCGCGTCTTGTAGCACGTTCGCGGGGATACCTGCCATTTTGGCGACATGGAGTCCAAAGCTGGAGCTTGCTGCGCCATCACGAATTTGATGCAGTAGTAATAATTGCCCGTCAATATCGGTTGCTGCAACATGAACGTTACGGATGCCGTTATTATCGACGTTACAGGTACTCTTATGGCTAGCCGATGATTTTGCGAGCTGGGTTAATTCAAAATAATGGGTGGCAAATAAGGTCAAGCAGCCGATTTCTAACAGTCGATTGACACAGGCATGGGCAATCGCGAGTCCGTCGGTGGTTGCCGTACCGCGTCCGACTTCATCCATGAGTACTAAGGATTTATCGGTCGCTTGGTTTAAGATATTGGCGGTTTCTATCATTTCTACCATAAAGGTGGATTTGCCACCAGCAAGGTCGTCCGCTGAGCCAATGCGGGTAAAAATACGGTCGATATCACCGATAATGGCGCGCGTGGCGGGCACGTAGCTGCCAACATGGGCGAGCAAGACGATGAGCGCAGTTTGGCGCATATAGGTAGATTTGCCGCCCATATTGGGACCAGTAATTATCATTAACCGTTCAGAGTGCCCTTTACCATTAACACCATTAGCATTACTACCTAATTGACAATCATTGGCGACAAAAGCGCTCGGATGTTCAGCGTGAGAGTGATTTTTGGAATTGAGTGCCGCTTCAACAACGACATGGCGACCAGCTTTGATATCGATGCTGGCATTAGCATTAATATTAGTGCTGGTATTGGTTTTTGAATTAGCAGCACTATTATGATTTGTGCTGCTATCATAGCGCATTACTGGACGCTGCCATTGATATGTACGGGCAAGTTGCGCCCAATTGCTCAGCACATCTATTTGCGCGATTGCCGCGCTGAGCTGTTGCAGCTCGCTTAAATGACTGCTTAACGTGGTTAATATCTGTTGATACAGCTGTTTTTCTCGGGCAAGAGCTAAGGTTTGCGCGCTCAGGTATTCTGTCTCCAGCGTTTTTAGCTCATCGGTGATAAAGCGCTCACAATTTTTGAGCGTTTGCCGGCGGATGAAATGCTCGGGCGCGTTGTGAGCTTGCATTTTTGGCAGCTCAAAATAAAAGCCACTGACTTTATTAAAGCCGACTTTGAGACTGGGTAAATGGTGCTCTTGGCGGGTTCGGGCTGCCATCTCGTCAAGGGTGGCTTGAATATTGTCATGTAAATGTGTCAAGCGATCCAAATCCGCATCAAAACCGCTGGCAATCATACCGCCATCACGAATATGTGCCGGAGGCTCAGGAATAATGGCGCGTTCAATCAGCTCAGCAACGCTTTGTATGGCTGGCAGCTCATTAGGCAGTTGCTGCATGAGCATGGGCAATAAGCCGCTATGCTCGGGCAAAATGTCAGACTCGGTGAATAGAATGGTCAATTGATTGCTGCTCGTAATACCGTCGGCAAGTTTACGCAAGTCGCGCGGACGGGCGCTCATCAGTCCAATACGGCTACTGATACGCTCGATATCACCAATGGTATTTAAAGTATTGCGTAGATTATTTACCAGTTCAAGATTGGTATCTAGCAGGCGCATTATGGCATCCAAGCGTTGATTGATGCGGCTATGTTCGCGTAGTGGACGTTTCATCTGCTGAATCAGTAGGCGCTTGCCCATGGGTGTGTTGCAGTGATTGACTACCGATATTAATGCGGTGCCATTGCTACTTACCGGCGTAAATAGCTCAAGATTTTGCTGGCTATTGGCATCAATGATGAGATAGTCATCATGCTGTTCAACGATGAGCTGATTGACCTGCGGTACATGGCGCTGTTGGGTTTGGCGCGCATAATGAATCAGGGCAGCGCAGCTGGTTTGGCTTAACTTGGCATCGGCAATGCCCAGTCCATCCAAGCGCTGAACCCCAAACTGCTCACAAATAGTCGCGCTGGCATGGTTACGGTGAAAGTCCGTTGCTGCCACTTCGATAATGGGGCAATCAAGATGACTGCGTAGCCACAACAGCCATTTTTCACCAATACTTTCACCAAGGCTGTCACTCATTGCCTCGCTGATGATACATTCACTAGGCGCAAAGCGTGCCAATACTGTGAGCAGTTGCGCTTGTAGTTGTTCAGTCTGATTAATGCTATCAGAATCGTCTTTATTTTCCACGCTTAGCATTTGCGTGGTCAACGTTCCTGCTGCCAAGTCCAATTGGCTAACCGCAGCTTGTAACGGTTGATGACTATTACCTTTAGGCAACGCTATATCAATAGCTACCACCGTAGGCGTATGATTGGGCGCAATTAAGGCATCATCAGTAATCGTGCCTGCGGTGAGGGTTTTGACCACTTCACGGCGCATAATAGTAGGCGGTTTGGCTTTACCTTTTTTACTTTTATCGCCAATGGCGGGCAGACTATTAGGTATTGCTTCGTCGATTTGTTCACAGACCACCACCGTTTGCCCAGCCGCAATTAACCGCGCCATATAACTGTCCGCAGCATGAAACGGTACGCCTGCCATGGCAATCGTGTTGCCTGCTTTATCCGTACCACGGCGTGTTAAGGTAATATCTAACAGCTGCGCGGCACGTTTGGCATCCTCAAAAAACAGCTCATAAAAATCGCCCATTCGGTACAGCAATAACGCATTGGGATAGTTGGCTTTCATCGTTAGATATTGCACCATCATTGGCGTATGGTCGGCTAAATCATAGGTTTCTGTACCGATGATAAGCGTGTCCGCGCTCTCTGTTTTGGGGTGATGAATATTATTTAAATAGTTATGTTGATGGCGATTGTTGCGTGGCAATTTGGCGTCTGTTTCGGTCATGCACAGTCTCTTTTATGGCTTATGTTTCGCTTGGATTTAATCTGTTTTAAACGAATATTTAGCGCTATTTTACCATGACTGACGGCTTAAAGGCCCCTGCAAATAACTGCCCATTGCCCTTGTATCCATTAGCGCCATAACCATATATAATATCGACACACTTAATTGGGCGATACTTGATTAGGTAGTACTGAGTCGAATGATAAAAGGGCGACAGGCTCGCACGTTCTGTCGCAACTTTGCTAAAGTGACTTTGTTGATTATCTAATATTCCATAGGTTAAAAAATTATGTTATCAAAGATTGTAGGCAGTGTGGTTGGCACCAAAAATGAGCGCGAACTAAAACGCATGCGTAAAGTCGTTGCCAAAATTAATGCGCAAGAGGCAGCAGTACAAGCCTTATCTGATGCGCAGCTGCAACAAAAAACCCAAGAACTTAAAGACCGTTATCAAAACGGCGAAAGCTTGGATGCGTTATTACCAGAAGCATTTGCCATTTGTCGCGAAGCATCGTTACGCGTCAACGGCATGCGTCACTACGATGTGCAGCTGATTGGTGGTATTACTTTGCACGAAGGTAAAATCGCAGAGATGAAAACTGGCGAGGGTAAAACCTTGATGGCGACATTGGCGATGTATCTTAATGCCATTAGTGGTAAAGGCGTGCATTTGGTCACGGTCAACGACTATTTGGCAGCGCGTGATGCCGAGTTAAACCGTCCTTTATTTGCCTTTTTAGGCTTAACCGTTGGCGTGATTTACTCGCAGCAACCAGCGCAAGAAAAGGTTGATGCCTATCAAGCGGACATCACTTACGGTACTAATAACGAATACGGCTTTGATTATCTGCGCGATAATATGGTCTTTAGCTTGGGCGAGAAAAAACAGCGTCCACTAAACTTCTGTATTATTGATGAAATTGACTCTATCTTAATTGATGAAGCGCGCACGCCGCTCATTATCTCGGGTCAAGCCGAAGATTCATCGCGGATGTATGCGCTGATTAATACCATTATTCCAGTGCTTATTCGTTCAAAAGATGAAGAAGCCAATAAGAATAATGAAGAAGAAGACTTTTGGATTGACGAAAAAAATCGTCAAATCGAAATCAGCGAAAAAGGTTATGAGAAAATTGAGCGCTTCTTAATCGAAGTGGGTGAACTTGGCGAAAATGAAAGTCTTTATAGCCCAAGCCGTTTGCCATTGCTCGCGCACGTGCAAGCGGCTATTCGCGCCCATCATGTCTTTGTCAAAAACGTCCATTACATTGTTGATGATGGCGAAGTGGTCATCGTTGATGAAAACACCGGTCGTACCATGCCTGGTCGCCGCTGGTCAGAAGGTCTGCATCAAGCGGTAGAAGCCAAAGAAGGCGTTGAGATTCAAGCGGAAAACCAAACCCTTGCAACCACCACGTTCCAGAACTTTTTCCGTCTATATGACAAGTTATCCGGTATGACCGGTACAGCGGATACCGAAGCCGCCGAATTTAAATCGACCTATGATTTGGATGTCATCGTGATTCCAACCCATGAGCCGATTGCTCGGGTGGATTTAGAAGATCAGATTTTCTTAACCAAATTGGGTAAATATCAAGGCATCATCCGCGAGATTAAAGAGATTCAGGCAAAAGGTGCGCCAGTGCTGGTTGGTACGGCAACGATTGAAGCCAGTGAAGAGTTGTCTTATCTTCTCGATCAAGAAGGCGTGAAGCACAACGTCTTGAACGCCAAACAGCATGAGCGTGAAGCCGAAATCATCGCGCAGGCGGGTAGCCCAAAAGCCGTGACCATCGCCACCAATATGGCAGGTCGTGGTACGGATATTATCTTGGGTGGTAACTGGCAGTCATTTATTGAAAATATTGAGTCGGTCAGCCCTGAAGAAATGGCGCGTCTAAGAGCCGAGTGGCAAATCAAGCATGACCAAGTGGTTGCGGCAGGCGGCTTACATATCGTTGGTTCCGAGCGTCACGAGTCACGCCGTATTGATAATCAGCTGCGTGGTCGTGCTGGTCGTCAAGGTGATCCTGGCATGTCGCGCTTCTTTTTATCGCTAGAAGATGACTTGATGCGTATCTTTGCCGGTGACCGCGTCGTCAATATGATGCGCGCCATGGGTCTCAAAGAAGACGAAGCTATTGAACATAAAATGGTTTCAAAATCCATTGAAAATGCCCAAGGCAAAGTTGAAAACCGCGACTTTGATGCTCGTAAAAACTTGCTAAAATATGATGATGTGGCGAACGATCAGCGTAAAGTTATCTACGGTCAGCGCGATGATTTACTCGCAGATATGGATTTGTTACAAGCCATCGAAGCCATGCATTATGATGTTTATAATGCCATGATTAGCCAGTTTATTCCGCCCGGCTCTGTAGATGATCAATGGAATGTCGATGGGTTAGAGGATGAGCTTGAGAACGAATTTAAGCTCTATATGCCCATTAATGATTGGCTCGATGCCGACCGCCGTTTGGATGAAGAAGGGCTGCGTACCAAGATTATTGACACTGCACTTGAGCATTATCGTGGTCGCCGTGAGCAAATGGGCGTTCAAAGTGCGGCTCAGTTAGAGCGTCATTTCATGCTCCAAAGTCTTGATAAGCACTGGAAAGATCACTTAACGCAAATGGATCAGCTGCGTAAAGGCATTCACTTGCGTGGTTATGCGCAAAAGAATCCTGAGCAAGAGTATAAACGTGAGTCGTTTGAGCTGTTCCAAATGATGCTGGGCGCGATTAAATCTGAAACCGTACAAGATTTATCACGGGTTCATATTCCAACCCAAGAAGAGCTAGAGGCGCTAGAGGTGCAGCAACGTGCAGAAGCTGCACAAATGCAGATGCATTTTGAGCACGATGAGGTGGCGAATTTAGCAGGCGAGTCACAACCAGAGTCAGATGCACGTGCGAATGGTCAGATGCGCGTCAATCTTGGTGGTGCTACTGCCGCTGCCGCTATAATGGACGGTGGGAATGCTGAACCGAATCCTTATGCGGGGATGAATGTCAGCCGTAATGCCCCATGTCCATGCGGTTCGGCACTTAAATACAAACAATGTCATGGCAAAATATAATGGTTTAAGATATTAATTAATATCGTCACTTAATACGATTATTTATCTTATCTATTTTGGAATAATCAGTTTTTATAATTGCTAATAAAAGCCCAGTGCAGGTTATGTGCTGGGCTTTTTTAAGTTTTGCCCTGACCTTAAAATTTTGGAATACAAGCCTTTAACAATAGAGTAGCGTTTAGGATGTAATACCAACGCCAACAGATTAAAATGACATCTGCTAAGATGTGCTTACAAATTCGATATAGGCGTGCATCAGTAGACAGGCTATAGTGTTTACCATATTAAATTAGGAGAGTGTTATGAGTTTAGGGCATGTACGACCTTCTGTCCTCATCATGAGTGTGCTTGCTGGTGCGCTTAGTCTCAGTGCCTGTCAGCAAAAACCAGATCCTGACGCAAATCTAGACGACGGCATTAATGCCGAAGAAACAGTTCCAATGTCAGCTGAACCAGCCGACCCTAATATCACCGTTTTAGCAACCGAAGACGCTGCATTGAACGAAGCTGCATTGGAAGAAGCTGCCGATGACATGGGTGCGAATGCTGGCTCAGTTTTTACAGAAATGACTTATTTATGCTCACCTGAGTTAAAAGTCGATGCGACTTATGAAGGTAACGAAGTAGTGATCGGAACGGATCAAGGAACGTTAACCTTAACCAAGACCAACGAAGGTACTAACCCTGAAGTCTACGAGGTGGCAACTGCGATTGATGGCAGTGAAGGCTTTATGCAATGGCGTGTAGCCAATAAAGATCGAGCAACGGCTGTGTTGCGCATGGCGGGTGCGGATGCTAGTAAAGTCAGCACCTATGATTGTAAGAAAACATAATAAATATTACTATCAAGCCATAATATAAAGTCAGCATTCCACAAGCCAAATAAAAAAAGCAACGCTTAGGTTGCTTTTTTTGTGCATGTTATTTTATATATTAAAGCCAATCATGGCTGAATAAGGAATAATACAATTTATTTCTTTAATCCATTTCCACCTTTATGATCTAAAAACCCTTCTTCAAAAACCTCTAGCTCTTCATGTTGTAATAGCACTGGGATAGTATCGGTATGGACATGGGTCGTTTTATTGATTTCAACTTCCTGAATCACATGAGTATCTTTAGTAATTACGGCAACTTGGCGTGAGATAACAATCTCAAGTGGCGCATCGCCAATCTCAACCTGCTTACCGTTGATTGTTACCACTGCATGTGTATCTAGGGTAGGGTCGACATGTTGCACTATATCTTCATCGTTGTAGTCGCCTATCAGTAATGCTTTGCTATCTTCATCAGAATATTGTGTTTCTACCGTGATGTATTCTTCAATCAGCTCAATAGGTACAGTGATGGTTTTAGTACGAGTATGCTTGGTAATGGTAACTTTACCGACGTCCAAGCGTTCTTTATTGACCACTGGTCGCTCTTCTAACAACTCTAAGCGTCCACCTTGACCAGAGTTATTCACTGCGGTCGTAGCGCTCACATATTGGGACACTTTATCGGGGGCGGGTAATTTATTCTCAGCACTGTGATCAGCAAGTCTAGCCGTCTTAACATTTATATCAGGCGACGATAAGTTGGTATTCATCACATCCTCATCATGAATATTGTGGTTATCATTATGTGTGCTTTGACCACTATTAGCATTATCATTATTCATGGTTTAAATCCTTTTTTAACAAACGTCGTGGCTATTCTAATAGTCGATACAGCTATATTGTCATTATATTTTGATAATAAAGCTACGCTCGATTAGTAGGATTAATTATTAGTATTATTAAGTACTATTTATATTGATTTAATAAATAATTACTAAGAAATATTTAAAAAATATTTTATTTAATATCGCTCATTTAAAGTCAGAATTTTCAAATATTAAATTTAAAGTAAGCTAAATAGATAATAGTATGGAAATTTAATAAAAATAAATAAATAAATGAAAGTAAATAAATAAATTTAAACTGAAGGCATTAAAAAAGACCAGAGATAGGCTCTGGTCTTTTTCATACTGAGTATTAAATCTCAGTTAGCATCCAGCGTTGCCGCCCTATTGGAATAATTTAGGTATATAACTTGAAATTGTATTCATTCCATTAGCCTAATAAGCGGCGCGACTAGCAAATGTATTACATGCCACGAGCGCGACGTACATCTTCAGCAGTGATATTATCACGGTCGAACAAGTTACCTTCACGGTCAACCACATTACCATCACGGTCAATATCTAGCTCTTCGCGCTGAATAGTCTCAACGATGGTTTCAGTGCGGCTCTCAGTAGTTTTACCAACAGATACTTCTTCTGCAACATAGGTTTCTTTATTGACACGAGCACGTTCTGCTTCTAGCTCAACTTCGATGGTTTGATTGCCATCGACATCACCGATTCGGCGATCTGTTGGACGATCAACATTGGTACGTTCAATATGCGCATGCTCTTCTTCAAGATTAACGTCAATGTTGCGCTCTTCGGTTACTACATGCTTGCCTACTTTTACCAATCCGGCAACGATACGGTCTTTATTAACCGTCAGGCGCTCTTCTAATAGCTCAAGGGTATTTGGCGCGTTGTAAGCATGATCTTGAATTTCCATACGCTCCGCAACAGGAACGGTATCAGCAATAAAGGCTTTGCGGTCATTTTCATACTGCTCTTTATAGCTGTATTGATAATCATGGTCGTACGCTTCCATGGCTTCAACTTGAGCTTTGGTTAAGCTGTCAAAGAATACGTCATCGCCAACGATACGAGCAAGACCTGCTGGTACCAATACTTCTTTTGAGCTGAACCAGCCACCTGCATCAACGATTAAATAACGAATACGACCAGTAGTATCTTCTACTAATGCGCCTTCGATTTTGCCGATTTTGTCTTCATCGACGCCATAAGCAGTTTTACCTGTTGGGTCATAATAGTCATCACCGATAAGATCACGGTGAGTAGCTTGGATGTCTTGTAAACGGACTAATTGGCTCATTGTTATATCCTTTTTATATGAATAAATAGTTATTCGATTAATTATTAATGGTTAAAAGTGAAACTCAAAATAATAGCGTTAAACATTAACGCCGATTATAAAAACTTGTAAATCCATCGTTGAATAATAAATGGTAGGTTGGTTCTTCTAATTTCTTTTGCTACCAAAAATGATTAATTGTATTTAAATAATAAAGCTAATTAATCTCTGCTGCCTCAACTTGTCATTATCGTAACACTGAGATTTTCGTGGGGATATATGAGCAAGGTAGCAAAGTGTGCATCTGACGTAATTACGTGTAATGGGCTGTAAACGCCATAACAACGCACGCGTATAAATTAACGCTTTTTTACAACACTCGACATTATTTACTGTACTGAATATCTTAATTATAATTTTAACCATAAAAAAACCGCACTGAGCTTGTCAGTGCGGTAATTATTGAAAATTGATTATTAAACTTAAAAAATTTAATATTTATGGTTGGAAATCTAGCGCCTCATTCTGATTAAGCACTAGTTAAGTAGAGTAAAATGACTATTTATGGCAATTCGATAGCAATAGCGACTGCTTCGCCACCACCAATACATAAGGTAGCAACGCCTTTTTTACCGCCAATACGCTGTAAAGAGTTTATCAGCGTGACTACGATACGCGTACCAGAGCAGCCCACAGGATGACCAAGCGCACAAGCACCGCCTTCGATATTGACCTTTGCGTAGTCAATAGCAAGCTCATCAATTGCTGCCATAGTCACTAAAGCAAAGGCTTCATTGATTTCCCATAGATCGACATCAGCAACTGACCAGCCCGCATTTGCCAATACTTTTTCGATAGCACCAATGGGGGCAATGGTAAATTCGCCTGGATGGCGTGAGTTTGAGGCAGTAGCAATGATGCGCGATTGATAATCCAAACCTTCTGCTGTTGCTTGAGACTCTTTCATTAACACGACCGCTGCTGCACCATCTGAGATGGAGCTGGCATTTGCTGCGGTAATCGTACCGTCTTTAGCAAAGGCAGGACGTAACGTTGGGATACGCTCAGCATTGGCAAGACCCGGTTCTTCATCGGTGTCAACGGTGGTGTCGCCTTTACGTGTGCTAAAAGTGACTGGAGTAATTTCATTTTTGAAATGGTCGTCATTGATAGCGGTTAGGGCACGGTTGAGCGATTCAATGGCAAAGGCATCCATTTGCGCGCGGGTATAGCCTTTTTTATCTGCCATTTCTTGCGCAAATTGACCCATTAATTTGCCCGTTTCGGCATCTTCTAAACCATCTAAGAACATATGGTCTTTGACTTCTTTATGACCCATGCGATAGCCAGCACGTGCGCCTGGCATGATATAAGGCGCATTGGTCATGGATTCCATACCACCTGCCACCGCAACGTTAAAGCTGCCTGCGTTGATACCGTCACACGCTTGCATAATGGCTTTTAGCCCAGAGCCGCATAGCTTATTAATCGTCACCGCGCCCGTGGTATCGGGTAAGCCAGCTGTACGCATAGCTTGACGGGCAGGGCCTTGACCAAGACCGGCAGTAAGAACACAGCCCATAATCACTTCATCAATACTATCAGCGCTAACGCCTGCACGCGAAACCGCGGCTTTAATTGCTGCTGCGCCCAAGTCGGTAGCACTGACGTCTTTTAATGCCCCTTGAAAGGCAGCCATGGGTGTACGCGCACTATTAACAATTACAATGGGGTCATTTAACATCGTTACTTATCCTATTTTATTTATTGAGTAAAACTTGTTATAACGTTTACTTAGCTTCTGTTATAACAAGTTTTTATGAAAAATAGTCATGATAGTGCGCACCTATGAGTCAATCCTCATGCGTTAATATGAATGCTAGCCTCTATAACTGACTTAAACAAAGACCTATGCTAACTCGTCCAAGCGAATACGCACCACTTTATCGGTAACCGCCGCCAGATTTTGGATTTTTTCAATCGCAAGGTTCATCTGACTTTCAACCACAGGTAAGGTTAAAATAATGACCGGTACTTGACCAACTTTATGCGCCGGCTTTTGTAAAATCGCATCAATATTAATGCCAGCATCACTCAAAATACGGGTAATATCAGCGAGAACGCCAGGATTGTCATAGGCATGGACTCGCAGATAATAGCCGGTAATCATTTGCTCAGCGCGTAATATCGGCGTGTTCGAGAGTTGCTCAGGCATAAAAGACAAATGCGGCACATGATGCCCTATTTGCCCTTTTTGACTATATGCATCTGTATTTGACTGGGCATTGCTGTCTGAACGCTCACAGCCTAAGACGCGCACCAAATCCATTACATCTGCCATGACTGCTGATGCCGTTGCGCCTGCGCCAGCACCGTCGCCATAGTAAAGCGTCTGACCGAGTGGGTGTGAGTTCACCAATACCGCATTTTTTACGCCATTAACATTGGCTAATAGCGCATTTTGCGGAATCAACGTCGGGTGTACACGCAGTTCAATGCCTTCTTCACCTTCAGCATTGGTACGGCGAACCGCAAATCCTACATGCTTGATACGATAGCCAAGTTGCTCGGCATAATTGACATCTTGTAGGGTAATCTCGGTGATACCTTCACAATAGACCTTATCAAACTGTAGCGGCATACCAAAGGCGATAGAGGCAAGTAGGGCAAGCTTGTGCGCCGCATCAATGCCTTCGACATCAAAAGTAGGATCGGCTTCAGCATAACCCAGCGCTTGCGCCTCTGCCAACACATCGGCAAATGGGCGACCAGTATCGCGCATCTCAGTCATAATAAAGTTACCAGTACCATTGATAATACCAGCAAGCCAGTCGATTTTATTGGCGGCAAGGGCTTCGCGCATGACTTTGATGATAGGAATACCGCCGGCAACTGCAGCTTCATATGCCACGTGCACATTGTGCGCTTCTGCTAGGGCAAAAATCTCATTACCGTGCTCAGCCAGTAACGCTTTATTAGCGGTGACCACGTGTTTGCCATGTTTGATAGCGTGGGTAATGATGTCTTTAGCAAGAGTGGTACCGCCAATCACTTCGATCACAATATCGACATTATCGCTGGCAGCAATTGCCATCAAATCACTATTTTGCATAATAGTCGGGTCAATATCGTCACGTTGGCGGCGCGTACCGACTTCGGTAATGATAATATCGCGTCCACTACGACGTTTAAGTTCGGCTAAATTGTCATTAATAAGGTTGATCACGCCAGTACCGACAGTACCAAGACCAAGTATCGCTAATTTGATGGATTTACTCACAGTATCCTCAAGAGATTAAATAGATGAAAGGGCAAAAGAAAAAAGAAAAATCGATGGCTACGCATGGATAATATATGCATAGGTTATATATACATGAATAATAAAGGATAAATTAATTATACGCACAGCATGCTGTATAAGGCACTATAAATAATAGTACGATAAATGCGGTTAGCTGATAGTAATAATAGCGGATAAATAGCAGGCAAGTATACGGATATTGCCACTGAGAATAATGAATAGAAGGGTTGATATCCTTATCTGCTGCACTAGATTCTGCTGTCCTGCATTATCTTATCATACCGTCAAGCGCGGGCAGCGTCTACCTTATTACAGAGCTGCTTATGCTTTTTATTAAATGAGAGTGGTACTGTTGACCACTCACAGTTTACGACTATTCATTGCTAGTACAAATAACTCAGTGCTGGTACGCATAGCAGCACACTATTATCCTGTTTATTTTATACTAACTTATTGTATACCAACCGCTTGCGCCAATTGCGCGGCTGGCAAGTAACCGCCCACTTGTTCACCTGATTCGGTAAAAATAGCAGGTGTTCCGCGTACGCCTAGACGCGCACCAAGTGCCATCTGCTCTTGTACCGGACTGTTACAGCTGGCAGCAGTGACATTTTCACCTGATTTACCTTTATTCATCGCGGCAATGCGATCTTTACTGCACCAAATGGCTTCCATTTTTGGCACACTTTGTTCGCTACGTGGCCATGCTAGATAACGCACTTCAATACCTAATGCATTAATCTCGTCTATTTCATCGTGCAATTTGGTGCAATAAGGGCAATCAGCATCGGTAAAGGAGTAAACGACTGATTTGGTGACCCCTTTGGCTGGATAAATAATCATATCCTTTTTATCGACCGCTTTTAGCGCCTGCTGCGCGGTACGGGCGACTAATGCGCTACCGATATCAACGGGTTCTCCATTACCAACGGCAATGATTTGTCCTTGAATAATATGTTTGCCAGATTTATCTGTAAAAAATGGCGGCAAGCCTTCAGCCGTCACCCAGTAAATACCATCCATCGCCGTCGCTTCAGCCGACGTAATACGCTCTTCAATACCAGAGGCTTTTAGGTTTTCTTGTAGCGCTTTGACCACCGCAGTATCGCTGTTAGCAACCGTTTTACTAGCTGTAGCTTGACTGCTTTTTACCACACTGGCATTGCCGGTTGCGTCCGCTGCATTATTGGTGCAGCCAGCCGCAATAACGACCAATGCGGCACTTAAAAGACCGCGAGAGAGTCGGTTTGGTAAGTTAGGTGAAACAACAGTTGTTGAATCACAAGCTTTAGAAAATCTGAACAAGGACATAAAACCGTTCCTATAGGCAGGTGCGCCTAATCTTGTGTACATAAAAATAGAGGCAAAGAGCAAGCCTTATCTTAACATATTTTTATAAATAACAGCCGAAACGCCTCTCATCTGGGTTTAAGTACACTTTAGGTAAGCAATCGCTAAATAAAGGTGTAACAATCGAAATTTAGATACATTTATGCTGTTTTATCTATCTGGTTGACTACGTGATCTACTGCTAATATGCGTGCAATAATATCTTGATAATAGAACATCTATTTAACCATTCATTTCATTTATAGCAGCGAATTGACGCTAAGGAGCACATATGGCAGGGGCGAGTTTATTAACATTATTGGACGACATCAGTTTGATATTGGATGATGTATCATTAATGACTAAAGTTGCCGCCAAAAAAACTGCTGGGGTATTAGGCGACGACCTTGCATTAAATGCTGAGCAAGTAACCGGAGTCAAAGCCGATCGCGAGCTACCCGTGGTCTGGGCAGTAGCAAAAGGCTCTTTCATTAATAAGTTGATTTTAGTGCCCGCAGCGCTATTGATTAGCGCCATCTATCCACCGCTTGTGACTTTTCTGCTGATGTGTGGAGGGCTTTATTTGGCTTATGAAGGTGCTGAAAAAGTCATTCATAAATTTTGGCCACACTTACTACCGCATGATGAAGAACAAAACGAGCGACTGCGTGCTAATGCGGATGAAACCATCGATTTGGTGGCGTTTGAAAAGGAAAAAATTAAAGGCGCAGTGCGTACTGACTTTGTGCTCTCGGCAGAGATTATCGTCATTGCTTTGGGTTCTGCTGCTGGTGCCACGCTTTTAGAGAAAAGCTTAGTCCTTGCTATTATTGCCGTCGTGATCACGGTGGGTGTTTATGGTTTGGTTGCCGGCATCGTCAAAATGGATGATTTAGGCTTGCATCTGTTGAAGCAGTCTAGCAATGTAAAGCAAAAGATTGGCAGCTTCTTATTGTCATTTGCCCCCAAATTAATGAAGTTCCTATCGATTGCTGGTACGCTTGCGATGTTCTTGGTCGGTGGTGGTATTTTAGTCCACGGTATTGGGTTCTTACACCATGGCGTTGAAGACTTAGCCCATTTAACGGG
Source organism: Psychrobacter sp. GP33 (assembly GCF_014119005.1). Lineage (GTDB taxonomy): Bacteria > Pseudomonadota > Gammaproteobacteria > Pseudomonadales > Moraxellaceae > Psychrobacter. Next base: position 405,907 of record NZ_JACGYX010000002.1, read on the forward strand.
TATATTTGAGAGTTTAACCACAATGTTGCTAAATGGGTTTGTTGGTCTATTGGTTGGTGTGGCCGTGTTTGCCGTAGTCACTATAGTTGGTAAAATGCGTCATAAAGACACTGATTCGTCTGCTACCCATTGATAGTGAAATAAGAGATTAATGAGATATCTAAAGAGCACCATTTAAAAAATTTATAGATGTGCTTTTAAACCCAAATCTTTGAACCATGAAAAAGCCCCAAAGTTAATGATAACTTTGGGGCTTTTTTATTTAACAACAGAGCATTAGATAACAGATTAGTCGTTACTATTGTCTGTATTATTAGCATCTGTATTTTCTTGCTCTACTTTATCCGTCTGCGCTGGCTTTTTTTGCTCAGTTTTTGGTTTACGACTGCGCGCTTTAGGCACCTTGGGCGTGGTTAAGTTAAACATACCCATTTGCGGTAACAATTGCTCTGCCACATTCTCAATCATATTTTTATAACTGGCAATGGTAGTTTTTGACTTGTTTGCTTGGTTGTCGTCTTTTATAGATTCCATAACCGCCTCAGGCATGGCAGGAGTCTCCTCTGTTTCTACTTCAGACGGTTGCGTATCGGCAGGCCCTTGCTCAGGCTCTAGTTTCTGCTCCGATTGGAGTAGTTTCTCGCTTTGCACACTGACGTTATTAGCTTGCTCTTGATTGACTAGCGCGGCTGCTTCAACATCAGACACATTAAGCTCGCTTTCTGTAAGCGCGCTGTCTGTCTGCGCTGTCGGCACTGCTGGTTCTACAGGCAAAGTGACTGCTTGTACCTGATAGTCAGGATGCTGCCCACGTGGATCGTTGCTGGCACGTTGGGTGATAGGACGTGGTTCGACTTCTGTTTTACCTTGCGCGGCGGCAAACTGACTGACCGCTTGAGTCATCGCTGTAAAGCGGGTTAGGTAATCCGCTGCAAGTGGCTGATAGCCGTAATTGCTAAAGTCAAAGATTACATCCGAACGACTCGATTGAGCATGACCACTATTTGGATTAATTTCCACTGCAGTACGCTGCACCTGCTGATTATGCATGCTAACCGCTTCGATAAAGCTCCGAATCACCCCGTCATTAAGCAGGCGGGTTTGAGCATCAGGGAGCATTGACTGAATAAAGTCGCCCACCGTGCCACGAATGGTAGGCGCCGCCACCGTTTGCTCTGCTTCAACTTGAGCGGTTGGCGCAGTTAACGTGACTTGCGACTGTACCTGCTGACGCACTACACGTGGGTCATTGCTGGCTTGACCAAACTTACTGGCAGTCACATAACGTTTACCAAACAATGCTGCATGGGTCAGCTCAAGTAGCGCTGGCGATTTATTTACCGCATCATCTTTCACAGAACGCTCGTCAGAAGTTTTGCCTTCAATGACTTCTTCTTTAAAGTCGGCTTTTACGCCACTAAATTCAGCTTGAGCAGGTTCTATAGATTGTTGTTGAACTTGTTGTTTTATTTGCACATCAGCTTTGGCGACAGCGTTATCTGCTTTCTCAGCTGCAAAAGTGGGCTCAACAACTGGCTGCTTACTCTCAGTCTTGTCTTGCGCTGTGTCATTTTTACTGTCATCAATGCCTTCACTTACTACATGTACCTTCACAGCCTCATCAGTAATTGGTTCAACTGCTTCGATTTCTGTGTCTTTGCTAATTTCTGGCTCATTCATTTGAACCGCTTCTTCAACAGCTTCTACATTTTTTCCAATGGCATTTTTAGCCGTATTAGCTGCAATAACAGTAGGATTCACAGCTACTATTGGTTCAGCCATTGTCGTAGCTACTGTTACTTCTTGTGCTACCGAAGCTTGAGCAGTAGCGATAATTGCACTGGGCACTACGGCATCAGCTCCCGATAAATCGCGCTGAGCTGGCTTTTCATCAACAGAATGCGACGCACCTTTTTCAGACTTGCTTTCATCTAATGACAGATGAACCACTTCTGGGGCTTTGTGCTTAGGCGGCGCAACATTAACGTGTAAGCTTACCTCATTGGGGTTTTGGTGGCGTGCACTTGTCTCTTTGTTAGTAGCTCTGTCTTGACTTGCGGCATGTTGCGACGATTGCTGTTTAGTATTGCTATCAGCCGTTAGAGTTTCGCCGCGCTCAAGTTTACCGCGTGAGTTACGTTGGCTATGCGGCTTACGTTTGCTTCGCGTTTGCTCTGTTGCTGCCGGTGATTGCGCGTCCGTGGTTTCGCTACGTTCGTCATTTTGACGTGCACTATTTTGGCGCTGATTGCGACCACGTCCATTGTCTTGATTGCGTTTTTCGTGCTTGTCATCTGTCGCGCTGTTATCAGTAGCCGTGTCAGCAACAGGGTCGGTATGATCATCAGTACGGACATTGGCAGATTTATTATCCGTATGACGCTCATCGTTGGCTACTGTTTCATCACGCGACTCACGGCGTTGATGCGGCTTTGCGGCTCTTGATTTGCGCTGTTTGCGTCTTCTTCTATCTTCAGCACTGGTATCGCTATCGGCATCATTAGTGTCAGTGGCATTACCATTTTGCGTTTGGGCAGCTTGAGTACTCGTAGCCTGCTCTTCATGGCGATTGGTTGCCTGATTAGAAGGTAACACAGCTGCGCCTTTAGCAGTACTTAACACCTCATTATTAACTTGTCCGAATGAACCTAAGCTTTGAGTGCCCGTATTAACCAATGCTTCAATCGCCTGGGCAGCGTCACGGCTGCTAACACTGGCTGTAATCTGAGCTTGTGGTGCTTGAGCAAAAAGATTAGATAACCAGGCTACTGCTTGCGGTTGTGCGGCAGCAACTTGCGCGACTACAGGAGCAGGCTGCGCGTTTTGATGATTAGTTTGAGCAGCGCTACTTTGGATAGGTGTATCTTGTGTAATAGCATTTTGTACGGCGCGTGTCGATTTTACCGGCTCGTTGTTATTTCTATTATGGTTATTTGCATTAGCTGTGTTTTGTGCAGTATTACCGTTTTGTTCACTGCTATTTTGCGAGCTATCATCATTGCCGTGGTTCGGTGCTTTACGGGGCTGGCGTGTTGGCTGCTGTTCAGGGCGTTCTTTGTCAGCGGTTTGCCAATCAACATCGTAGCCTAGACCACTATGCTCTTGCTGCTGAGTATCACTAATACGCTCGTAACTTGAAGGGGCAAAACCATCACGGTTAAAATGCAATTTAAAATTCGGTGATTCTAAATGGGCATGCGGTAAGATGGTTATGCGCGTGCCACTGTCTTGTTCAAGATAAACGATGCTATCTCGTTTCTCATTTAATAAAAAGGCTGCAATATCCGTCGGTACTTCTGCCTGCACTTCACCTTGACGCTCTTTTAGGGCAATTTGTTCAATTTCACGCATTATAGAAAGTGACAATGAGCGCAAGTCGCGAATCATGCCATTACCGTGACAACGTGGGCAAATATAGCCGGTAGACTCTTCTAGCGATGGGCGCAAGCGTTGACGGCTCATCTCCATCAAGCCGAATTTTGAGATATCACCAAACTGGACACGCGCGCGGTCATATTTGGTAGCATCAACCAGACGTTTTTCCACTTCTTTTTGATGCTTATTGTCATTCATGTCAATGAAGTCAATGACAATCAAGCCACCCATATCGCGTAAACGTAGCTGACGGGCAATCTCATCTGCCGCTTCTAAGTTGGTATGATAAGCGGTCTCGGCAACGTCCGAACCTTTAGTAGATTTAGCGGAGTTGATATCAATAGAGACCAACGCTTCAGTTTGGTCAATAACAATTGATCCGCCAGAAGGCAGGCGCACTTCACGCTGATAGGCAGTTTCGATTTGCTTTTCGATATTAAAGCGAGCAAACATCGGCTCATAATCAGTATATTTACGTAACTTGTCCGCTTGCGTAGGCATCACTGCATCAATAAAAGCAGCTGCTTCAACATAAGCATTTTCGTTATCAATCCAAATCTCACTGATATCGTCACGCAAATAATCCCGTACCGCACGGGTGACAACCCCTGCTTCTTGATGCACTAAGCGCGGTGACGGATACTTTTCGTTTTGTTCTTGAATGGCTTGCCAGATATTGAGCAAATGGTTTAAATCGTGCTGCAAGTCTTCTTGGGTTTTGCCAATGCCTGCGGTACGGATGATAACGCTCATGCCTTTTGGTAAATCCAAATTGCTTAGCATGCGCTTCATATCTTCACGCAATTTGCCTGATATTTGACGTGAAATCCCACCGCCACGTGGATTGTTCGGCATGAGTACTAAATAACGACCAGCAAGCGATACATAGGTTGATAATGCTGCGCCTTTATTACCGCGCTCTTCTTTTTCGACCTGAACAATTAGCTCATCGCCTTCTTTGATAAGCTTTTTAATATTTTCGTCGCGTGGGTTACCACTTAAATATTCTGCTGAAATTTCACGAATCGGCAAAAAGCCTTGACGCTGTGAGCCGTATTCGACAAACACAGCTTCAAGTGACGGCTCAACGCGGGTGACATGACCTTTATAAATATTGGATTTTTTTTGCTCACGTGTACGGTTTTCCAAATCAAAATCGTACAGATGATTGCCTTTACAAAGGGCGACACGAATTTCTTCGTTTTGAGTGGCGTTGATTAAAATGCGTTTCATATTATTATCCTATGAGTACGCATAATCAGGATATGACGGAGTTAGTAAGCAGAAAAAGGGCAGCAGCAAGTCGCGCTAATGAGTACATCAGCAACTGATAAAGTATATGTAATATTCAAAACGGATAAAAAAACAAACCCTGCCGGTTATGATAAGAACCTGTACCATGCTAAATGCTCAATCCAAACGACTATAAACAATAAAGATGATGAGCAATAAATCCTATGAAAATAAGTAAAGTAGGGTGTAAGGCTATCTTCAGTTATAAATCATTATTGCTACGATATTATTTATAATCAGTTATAACTATGACAAGTCTTTGATGTATACCTAATGCAGTGGCAGCAAATGCTGGCAAGGCGGTAGCAATTATCTGTCATAGTTGCAGATCGGCTATCATATAGGGCGTAAATCTATATAAAAAGCATCTAATTATTTTGAGGCAAATGCTTAGCTAATGGGCAATTAAGGTTTATCTATTGTCTTTTGATGTTTCGTTTCAACATCACGTTTTAATATCACTAGTATCAGTGTTAGCGTCAGTTAGTATATCGCTGTGCGGTTATTCAGCGGGGCGTACTTGGCAAACAGAATCGAGCATTGGATGATCAATGCAGTTATATATGATTCTTTCAATGTATGTTCTGTTTGACCGCCAATAAGTGGGCAGCAGTAAAATCTTAACGTCAAACTATCATTACTTGCTCAACTGCACCTGCTCAAAAAATTTGTCTAGCAAATCGTGATCATGCGCTAATTGAGTAAATTGTGTATGGTTATCAAGTGTCCGCTGAGCAAGTAGGCTCAGATAAACATGTTGATCATGGATGGTATCACTACCATTTAATGAACGCCATGCCTTATATTATCAAGCATATTGTCATAAAATTTAGATGAGCCGCGCAGCGAGCAGTAAATACCTCATAACTAGCGAGTAGTCAGGATGGCAGCTAGCAGGTTAAGACAATAACGAATATTGCCGTAACCGATGCGCAATTGGCGCTCAACATGTTAAACTATAGCAAATCTTTCTGTAAATACCTACCTAAAAATGACAAACTCAAAAATGACTGACGACGCAAACGCCCCCGAAGCCCCCGCTATTTTTAATAGCAAAACCCGCCCACAAAGTGCTGACGATGAGATTAGCAACTTTGCTAAGGTCAACTATCTTGAAGTGACCCGCCATCAACATGACCAACGTTTAGACAACTTTTTACTGAATCGTTTAAAAGGTCTACCAAAACCGCATATTTATAAAATGATTCGCTCGGATGAGATTCGGGTGAATAATAAGCGCTGTAAAGCCCATGATAGATTGCATCGTGAAGATGTGGTGCGTATTGCGCCAGTCGTATTAGCAACCCGCGAAAAACCAATTATCAGTACTGAGTTTGCCAAAAGCTTATTAAAGCGAGTGGTTTACGAAGACGAGGGTTTGCTAGTACTAAATAAGCCTTCAGGCATTGCAGTACATGGTGGTAGTGGGCTTGATTTTGGTGTGATTGAAGCGATGCGTGAAGTGACAGGTAAAAAATACCTAGAGCTGATTCACCGTATCGATAAAGACACTTCAGGTCTGTTGATGATTTCTAAAAAGCGCTCTTCACTAAAAGCGTTGCAGCAGCATCTGGTCGATAGAACCATTCAAAAGCATTATTTATGTCTGGCTAAAGGTCAGCCTGTGCTAAATGAGCAGTCTATCGATGCGCCATTATTACGTTATACGCTGGCAAGTGGTGAGCGCCGTGTCAAGGTTGACAAGCAAGATGAGCAAGCCAAAGAAAGTCAGACTAATATTATCGTACACAGCCGTTTTACGATAGCGGACCAACCGGTAAGCTTGATAGAGGCTAAGCCGCTTACTGGGCGCACGCACCAAATCCGTGTGCATCTGGCACATATCGGTCATGCTATCTTGGGCGATGATAAATATAATGTTCATGACAAGTCAGGCGTGCACCGTCTGTGCTTGCATGCGTGGCGCTTAGATATTCCTGGTTACGAGCCGATTATCGCGCCACTACCAGAAGATATCGCCGCTTTACTACCAGAAGGTACAGAATTGCCAACGGTATAGTTGAACTCTCCCAATCTTGCATAGTGAGTCGTTATCATTGTCCGTTTTACAATGTTTATAGAAGGGTAGAGTGATGAGTCAGCAAAAAAGCGATCAATACAGCACCTTGTTTGTTTCTGCCGATTTAAAGATTGACGACTCAAGCATTAATGATTCAAACCTTTCTCCAGCTGTAACCTCTAGCTTAATGGATAAAACGCTGATTATTTTTGATTGGGATGGCACCTTGATGGATTCGATTGGCTTAATCGTTGAATCCATGCATATCGCTGGCGAAGCGCATGGATTTCAGACCACAGACCAAGCTGTTAAAGGTATCATTGGATTGAGTTTGCTAACCGGTATAGACATATTGTACCCAGCAGCTAACTCGGTGCAAAAACTGGCAATCGAAAAAAGCTATAGTGAGTATTATATTGCCAACAGTCACCGCACGCCTTTTTTTAGCCCTATTGAAACCATGCTACAAAATTTGCAAAATGCAGGCAAACAGTTGGCAGTTGCCACGGGTAAAAAACGTCGCGGTTTAGATAGAGTACTGGCTGCCTCAAACAGCGGGCGTTATTTTGACGTTACACGCTGTGCGGATGAGTCCGGCTCAAAGCCGCATCCACAAATGCTCAGTGATATTTTGGCGCACACCCAACAGACCATTGCCAATGCTGTATTTATTGGTGACAGTATTTACGATATTCAAATGGCAAATAAGTTGGGCATGACCAGTATTGCGGTCAATTATGGCACAGCGGTAGGTGATGAGCTTGCTGGCGAGCAACCGAGTTATCAGGTAGATACCCCGCAAGAATTAGTCAATTTACTGTGCGGTTAGTGTTTATAGTTTTGTTTTTAGAGTAAAAAAAGGCTTTATCGTATTAACGATAAAGCCTTTTTTATTACAAGTTTACTTAATAAATCTTATTCAGAATCTTTTGATTCAGCTATTTGTTCATTAGTAACTGGTTCAACGCTTTCTTGAGACAAGCTTGATTGTTCACTATGCATCAACTCACTATTTTGTGTCACAGTGCTTTCAGTTTCGCTATCATTTGACTCGCTATCAATGACATGATGTTTTTTAATGTCATATTGCTCATCAAGAACCGGCTCGCCATTTTTATCATCATCCAGCTTATAGCGATACCAGTTGCCCATGACCCCTGCCAACTCATCCAGCCCTTCTTTTCTAAGTGCTGAAAAAAGCTGAATGGTGCAGTTTAAGCCCAATTTTTTGAGCGCTTGACGGGTATTGAGCAGTGCGTTTTTAGATGCGCCATATTTTAGCTTATCTGCTTTGGTTAATAAAATATGCACCGGAAGATTTCCCGCATGTGCCCAATGCAGCATTTGCTCATCAAAAAACTTTAATGGATGACGAATATCGGTCATCATTACCAAACCGGCAAGGCTTGAACGTGATACTAGGTATTCTTCTAGTTCCACTTGCCACTCTTTTTTCATCTCGAGTGGTACGGCAGCATATCCATAACCGGGCAAATCCACTAAGCGTCTATCGGTATCGCCAATACTAAAAAAGTTAATCATCTGCGTGCGCCCGGGCGTTTTAGATGACCGCGCCAGTTGTCGCTGATTGGTTAAGGCATTAATTGCTGACGACTTACCGGCATTGGAACGACCGGCAAATGCCACTTCAAAACCAATGTCAGCCGGACATAGGCGAAAGGTGGGCGCTGAAGTCATAAACTCAGTTTGCTGAATGCGTTGACGGGCTTTGGTGTTAAACGCCGCATGCTCAGCGGCGACATCTTTAAACGGGGTACTCATAACTGACTCATTAACATGCGAAAATTAAAAAATAAAGACAGCATAACATTAAACTGAAAGAGTACTTAACAAAAATTATCGCAATAATCATTATGTTATTGCTTATATAAATCTATCGGTACCATATAAGTCAACAGACGGTATGGTTTGAGATGAGTTATTATAGATAAGAGAACCTTATATAAAGTTTATAAAAGGACGGTACTTAGCAAAACTGCCTATACTGCCTATTATACACACCCAGCAAAATACCCAATAGATAGTACATCCGATAGGAGATATCTTATGTCTTTTTTCAAACCATCTCTTACTCTTATGCGTCCTATGTTTTCTAGCAGCATCATAGTTTTAGTATTAAGTATGGCACTTATAAGTCCGTCATCTGCGGTCGATGCACCCAGTGTTTATAAAGCTTCATGCGCTGTATGTCACGATAGCGGTGCTTTAAATGCACCTAAAAAAGGAGATAAGGCGGCATGGGATAGTATTAAGAAAAAAGGCATGCCTGCATTAGTGAATGCGGTAAAAAGTGGTATGATGCAAATGCCAGCAGGCGGACTCTGTGCCGATTGTAAAGATGAGGATTATCGTCAGCTGATTGAGTATATGAGTCAGTAAACAGGGTTGATCTTAGTGAGTTTCTATACATCCTGTCTTTTGAAGGTAGCGGCTAGATTATAATGTAAATAGAAAAACTTCTAGATGCTACGATTAAGTAGGCAAATTGTATAAAGTCTTGCTATAATAATCGCAAATAAACCCTGATGTTAGTAAGTACTTTCAGGCAGATTGTGATAAAGCTCTCAACTGCACGGGTTACCTTATATAGTAACGAGGTAGCTTATATTAGGTTGTGGCTATTCTATTCGTATATCTTCTCCAAGTTACAATCATTCTAAATAATGCTTCCGTCAAGTTAGTAGGATCTGTATCCATGAAAAAGTTAATCGCTGCCGCCAGCTTATGTGTTGCAAGTTTCAGCGTACAAGCTGCTATCACTGTTCCTGAATATGACGTTAATGCAGGTAAACAAATCGCTGAAACGGTTTGTGCCGCTTGTCACGGTGTTGATGGGGTAAGTATCGTTCCTGCGCAACCAAATTTGGGTGGTCAAAACGTCAAATATCTATACAAGCAGTTGGTAAACTTTAAAGCAGGTTATCGTAAAAACGGTATCATGCAATCACAAGTTGCCAACTTATCTCAGCAAGATTTGGCCAACGTTGCAGGCTATTATTCTAGTCAAAAACCTTGGGGTGTGGGTTATGGCAATCCTGCAACTGCGCAACAAGCCAGCAAAATCTTCTTGGGTGGTGACAAAAAGCGCGGCGTTATTGGCTGTGCCGGCTGTCATGGTCCAGATGGTGGTGGTAATACGTGGGCAGCATTCCCGCGCTTAGGCGGTCAGCATGCTGAGTATATTGCAACCCAGCTAAAATTATTCCGTGCAGCGGGACGTGAAGATGATATTGCCAGTGAAGATCAAAAGCGTGTCAATGATGGCGCTAAAGAAGGCGAAATCGGCATGATGCAAACGGTTGCATCAAGACTGTCAGATCGTGATATTCGTATCTTGTCAGATTATGTGAGCGCAATTCACTAAGAACTGATTTTAAGTCTTATTTTTCAATGCTGAGCATTTTCTAAATGCTGAGTATGTTGTATTTTAAAACCTACGACTGACTGGTATTTTGTATGATAAGAACCCCGATTTCGGGGTTTTTTTACAGCTGTATTCTTTGTTGTCGATTCACTATCCTATCTTTGCAGGTTTTGCTTAGAAAACCTGCAAAGATAGGATAGTTTACAATAGCTTTATATTTTATTACTGCTGTTTTATTATTCCTAATTTAGACTTTCTGTTATTCACTTTTGTTCGTTTGGATTAAGATTATGATGATCCGCTATGCTTCTTATTTTATGGCAGCTTTACTGCCATTATTATTATTCCGCTGGTTTGCGCCGACGTCTATAGGTGAGATTGATTTCTGGTTGCTTTGGTTATTGGCGATGGTGTTGGTATCACTACCGGTTATTTATGCCGAGATAGCGCTGGCTTATCGCAGTACTGAAGCGCCTGTCGCTGGTATGCAGAAATTGACACGTGAGGCAGATGCCAGTCCATTGTGGCGCAGTTTTGGCTGGTTGGCAGCGCTCGTCTCTATTGTGATTGCAGCACTAGTCATCTCAGGTGCCAGTGACGGCATATTGTCAGCGCTGACGGCTTTAGACAGTGCGCCTGCTATTCCAAGCTTTGCACTGGCAGCAGGTCTGATGGTTATTACAGTGTTGCTCAGCTTGCTTGCGGTTGCACCGTTACCTATAGGCTTAGGGCTGATGGTGATAGGTCTGATTATGGGCGTTGTTGGTGGCTTTCCTCAGATTAGTTTTGCAATGACAAGTATCAGTTTAAGTGAGTGGGCGCGTGCAGTAGCACTGGCATTGGTCAGCGTTGGCGCGGGTACAGGATTATATTGGTTTGGTCAGCATTTGGTGACCAAACAAACCGTGACAGCAGTCGATGATAGTCAGCATGATGCTAGCAGTGTGCGCGCGGCAAAGAATACCGAGCTTAGCAATTATCGTGCGACCAAATTAGTATTACCGATTTGGATATTGCAGCTGGTAGTTGGGATGATTGCATTATTAAGTAGTGGTGTAGTCTTGCCACCTATCGGTCAGCTGTTATATTGGGTTGGGGTGTTGTTTGTCGCCAGCTACTTATTGCATTACAGTGCTCAGCAATTGGCGCATAAGTTTGGGTTACTGCTGAGTTTGCTAATCACCTTAGTGATAGGTTTGGTGCTGGTGATAGCAATACCGACTACCTGGCTGGTTGGGGTGTTGGTAATTATCAGTAGCATCGCGGTATTGTTATTATCCATTTTTGCAGGCTGGCGAATGAAAATCAGTCATTTGCGCAAGTCATTAAACTTTGGTAATGAAGGCTTTTACAACTTATGGCGTATTACCATTCGTTTGGTAGTACCGTTAGCATTGATATTGGCACTGATAGGTTGGGTGATGCAGTGGCTGAGCTAATAAAGGTTCATTTGGCATATGCAGAAACTGCCGAGCACCAACATTATCAAAGCTTGCAAGTTGTGGCGGGTATGACTTTATACGAAGCATTGGCGAAGGCAGAGTGGCTAATTAAGTTTCCACAGTTGGCAATTTGGTGTGAACAGGTGGTGCAGCTAGAGACACCGAACGCCAAGCGTTGGCATGTGGGCATTTATGCACAGAAGCAGCCGCTTAGCTATGTACTCCAGCCGCTAGATCGTATTGAAGTGTATCGGAGCTTAAGCGCTGATCCTATGTCTCAGCGTAAGAATAAAAGTACCCAAAAAATCAAATACAATCAATAGTTTGTAACGGTAATACAGACGTAAAAAAAGTGACATCCTGAGTGGTGTCACTTTTTTATTGCCAGCTTAAAGATTACCATTTTTTAAATTGTCATCTCAAATGGCTATCTTTAATACAGCAGCTTTTATAACTATTATTGACTAAGCAGTAGGCAGGGTTTCAATCCCTTCAATGCGTGTGACAATGCCGTTTGCATCAAAGTAAATAACCAAATGCTGGCTAGCATTTTTTACATCAGCAATCCCTTTTCGGCGTCCTTCTGTACCTGCTTTATAGTCGTAAATATAGTCCCAACGATTGGGTGCTAACGTATCTTTAATGGCAGGACTACCAAGGATATACAGCACTTGATTCTGATTCATGCCGACTTTTAGCTTTTGGGCATCAGTTTGGGTAATCGGTGTCCCTTGCGGTAAGTCAATTTTATAGACACTCAGCATGGAACAACCTGACATGGCAACTGCCATACCAAGTATAGCGCTCATGGTTAGCTTGCGGAATGGGCTATAAGTGGTATTTGGGGTACGAAAAATTAACGGCTTTATCATGGTAAGATGACTCATAAGAAATGGGTTAGGCGCGGCTAAGTGCAGCGAATGCAAGTCTTACCGGCAATCACTGATAAATGATACGTCATTTACTTGCAATTGCCTACCACTTACGACATTATTTACCGCATCCTATTGGCTATAATTCTATGTTTATGGTGCGAATTCATGCACTTACCCCAATGTGGTGAAATAATGATAAGCTATTATATGCCGTTATTTCTATGAACCTCTTATTATTATAGCAAATGGCTCGTCATAGCCTCTTTAACGCTTGTATTAATGAACTCTTATTTACTTTTATTTGCTAAGACTTTTATAGTCAAAGGATATATTATGGCTTCTATTACCAATCAAGATTTACGTAAAGCAGGACTCAAAGTCACTCTGCCACGTATCAAAATTTTAGAGTTGCTTGAAAGTGCGGAACTGCATCATATGAGCGCAGAAGAGGTGTATAAAGCACTGATTGAACAAGGAGAAGACGTCGGTCTAGCCACTGTTTATCGGGTACTGACTCAATTTGAACAAGCGGGCATCGTTGAGCGTCATAATTTTGAAAATAATTTGTCGGTATTTGAGATTGCTCAAGCCAAGCATCATGACCATTTAGTCTGTGATGTGTGCGGCTCTATTATTGAGTTCCATAATGATATTATCGAGAGTGAGCAGTTGAAAGTTGCTGCAGAACATGGCTTTAAACTATCAGGACATTCGCTAGTGCTATACGGTATTTGTAATAATCAAGACTGTAGAGACAGTGCGAAGTAAGACTCTATTATCTATCATGGCTAGTAAAGTGTGACTGGTAACTTTTTCTCTGTCACTAGTAATTGTTATAAATGAAAAACAGCGCTTATAATCAGCGCTGTTTTTTTATGCCGTAACATTATGAATGATTATGACTTGCTAAGTAATATCCAATGACAGATGGTTCGAGCCTTCATTAAGGTTTTGCTGACTGTTTTTACTGCTCAGCTTAATTTTTAAGCGTAAGTCATTAGGCGAGTCGGCATGATTGATAGCATCATTATAGGTAATCTCGCCATTTTCATATAAATCAAACAGCGCCTGATCAAAGGTTTGCATGCCACTATCGCGAGAGCGGGTCATGACGTCTTTAATTTCGTGCACCTCACCTTTACGAATATAGTCGCTGATAAGCTGCGAGTTTAATAAAATCTCAATGGCGGCACGGCGACTTTTGCCATCAGGTGTGGGAATCAGCTGCTGAGCAATAATCGCCTGGAGGTTTAGGGATAAATCCATAAATAATTGATTATGTCGATCTGATTCAAAAAAGTGAATGATACGATCAATGGCTTGGTTGGCATTATTGGCGTGCAAAGTAGCAAAGACCAAGTGTCCGGTTTCAGCATATTGAATCGCATAACTCATAACTTCACGATTGCGAATCTCGCCAATTAGGATAACGTCGGGTGCTTGGCGCAAGGTGTTTTTTAAACCTGCCTCAAAGGTTAAGGTATCGATACCGACTTCACGCTGAGTGATGATACAACCTTGATGCTGATGCACAAACTCAATAGGATCTTCGATGGTGATAATATGACCTTGTGAGTTTTGATTGCGGTAACCAACCATAGCGGCAAGGGTAGTTGATTTGCCTGTACCGGTTGCGCCAACCAATAAAATAATACCACGCTTTTTTAAAGCCAGTGCTTTTAGCGAAGAGGGTAGGCGTAACTCTTCAACAGTCGGGATTTTATTTTCGATTTTTCGTAAAATCATTCCTGCCATATCGCGCTGCATAAATGCGCTAACGCGAAAGCGTGCTTGCTGTGCAGCATCTGTGATAGCAAATTGGCACTCATTGGTCTCTGCAAACTCCTTCTGCTGGTTTTTGCTCATCACACTGTGAACCAAAGCCAGCGTATTTTCGGGCGTCAGTGGTGTTTTACCCACTGGACGAATGCTGCCATTTATCTTCATCGAAGGTGCGACGTCCGCGGTAATGAATAAGTCAGAACCGTTATTTTGAATCATCAATTGAAGCAGTTTATCGAAATCCATAAGATATCCACGGTAATAGCGCATTTGTTAATAAAGGTGATAAATATTTGCAGAAAAATACAAAAGCAGGTCGAAAATAGCTAACTATTGATGCATTTATCTTACATAAAGGCTTCAGGTTGTTTGGCATAAGGGCGCGCGACTTCTTTACTTATCGTACCTTTTGCTACCAAGTTTTTGAGGGTTTGATCGAGGGTAATCATCCCATCGCCTGCGCCAGTTTGAATAGAAGAATACATTTGGGCAATTTTATTTTCTCGAATCAAGTTACGAATTGCAGGTGTGCCGAGCATGATTTCATGCGCCGCCACTCGACCACCGGTTTGCCGTTTTAATAAGGTTTGTGAGATGACCGCTTGTAACGATTCTGATACCATAGCGCGAATCATATCTTTTTCAGCCGCAGGGAACACGTCAATTACCCGATCAATGGTTTTGGCAGCTGAGCTGGTGTGCAAGGTGCCAAAAACTAAGTGACCTGTTTCAGCAGCAGTTAATGCTAAGCGAATAGTCTCAAGGTCTCGTAGTTCGCCGACCAAAATTACATCTGGATCTTCACGCAATGCTGAGCGTAACGCTGGCTCAAAACCCAAAGTATCGCGATGTACTTCGCGCTGATTAATTAGGCTTTTTTTAGATTCATGCACAAATTCAATAGGGTCTTCAATGGTTAAAATATGCTCTTTTCGAGTCTCGTTAATATAGTCAATCATTGCCGCTAACGTCGTTGATTTCCCTGATCCTGTAGGACCAGTGACCAGCACTACGCCACGCTTAAAGTCTGATACGCGCTTGAAAACTTCGCCCATCCCTAAATCTTCCATAGTCAACACTTTGGAAGGAATGATACGAAAGACCGCACCAGCACCACGATTTTGATTAAAGGCATTTACCCGGAAGCGTGCCAATCCTGGAATCTCGAAAGAGAAATCCGTTTCCAGAAATTCTTCGAGGTCAGCGCGCTGCTTATCGTTCATAATGTCGTAAATAAGTCGGTGCACCACCTGATGGGTCATTGCAGGCATGTTAATACGGGTCATCTCGCCATCAACCCGAATCATAGCAGGCATACCGGCAGAGATATGCAAATCTGATGCCTTATGTTTAACGGTAAAGCGCAGCAAATCTTCAATATTTAAACTATTTTTTTCGCTCATAGTAGAGTATTCCTAGCGGTGAATAGGCGGATAGTAGAGAAAAAATGCATAGTAAACACGATAGTAAGTAAAAACTAAGAAAATGATTAAATAAGAGATAACTTCTTATGGTGATGCAATAAAATCTGTTGGTAAACAATAAAGATAAATATTGTAACAATATAATAACAATACTTTCTATATTTCACCATCAACACCGACGATTAAAAGTAAAAAAAGCTTATAAATTTACGGTATCTTTGCTAATGTTATAATCGACTTATTATTTTGCTTTTTGAATAGTCGATTATTTGATAGAGGGTAAGGATAAATTTATAAACATACTACCTGTATTTTTTATCACCTTTATCAGCAAATCTACTTTTCCACTCCTTTTTTAACTTACAACAATAATGAGTAATTTATGGATACTGAACATTTAATCACTAACTGGAATACAGTAAGTCAGCAAGTAGCACAGGCGTGTACGCAAGCAGGTCATGCAGATGCTGAAAAAGTTACTCTACTGGCAGTCTCAAAGACCAAGCCAGCTGCCATGGTAGCAGCCCTTGCAAAACAAGGTCAGCGTGATTTTGGGGAAAATTATCTGCAAGAAG
Source organism: Psychrobacter sp. GP33 (assembly GCF_014119005.1). Classification (GTDB taxonomy): domain Bacteria; phylum Pseudomonadota; class Gammaproteobacteria; order Pseudomonadales; family Moraxellaceae; genus Psychrobacter. The sequence goes on from NZ_JACGYX010000002.1 coordinate 422,078, forward strand.
CGATTGAGAAAATTGCTTTATTAAAAGATGATGAAGATTGTGCGGAGATTGTGTGGCATTACATTGGCAGTATTCAGCGTAATAAAACCCGGGATATTGCTGAGTATTTTGATTGGGTGCAAACCGTTGAGCGTGACATTATTGCCAAGCGTTTAAATGAGCAGCGTCCATTAGTCATGGCACCGCTAAATGTGCTGATTCAAGTTAATATTGATGCAGAGGACAGCAAATCTGGCTGTCAACCTGATGAGTTATCTGCCCTTATTGGCACTATTAAAAACTATGAGCGCTTGCAACTGCGCGGTTTAATGATTATTCCGGCGAAGGAAAATACCGATGCCTTTATGCGTACCCAGCAACTTTTTGCTAGTATTAAGGAGCAGCATCCAGAACTGAGCGCATGGGATACACTAAGCATGGGCATGAGTGACGATATGACGGATGCCATTGCTCATGGCTCGACCATGGTGCGCGTTGGTACGGCGATATTTGGTGCGCGGGATTAAAGGAGAAGGGTTTAAATAGGGAAGGAGTATACAGAAAGGCAATGCAAGAAGAGTCGTTAAAAGATTAGTGAAATACGCTCCTAATCCTTTTCCACAAACATTAGCCTTTAGCCCTTTTATTGTTCAATATCAGATTACTCAATATCAAACTTAGTGACCAGCAGCTGATTGATTTTAAGATTATCGGTCGCCAAAATTTCAAAATGATAGCCGGCATATTTGATACTGTCGGTTTTCTTTGGAATTTTACGTAGCATAAACATCATAAAGCCACTGATAGTTTCATAGTTTTCACTGTGCGGCAGATTGACCATACCCAACGCACGGATAACATCTTCGATCGGGGTCATCCCATCAATCAGCCACGAATTATCTGTACGTTGCACAATTGGCTGCTCCTCCAAAGTCACAAGCTCGCCCATCACGATGCTCATTACATCTTTTAGGGTAATGACGCCAACGACCAACGCATATTCATTCACGATCACGGCAAAATCTGCGCCCGTGGATTTAAAGGTTTCTAATACTTCAAACAGCGATAAAGTATCAGGAATAAATAACGCTGGTTTTAATAATGATTTATCAGTCAAGCCCACTTCTTGCTGTTCAAGTACTGACGCCAAAAAGCTGCGCGATTCGACATAACCAATAATATGTTCTAGGTCATCATCATGACAGACCAAAAATTTATTATGCGGCTGCTTAATCATTACCGAAACCACGTGTTCGGTGGGGGTTTGAGTATCAAAATAAACAATATGCTCGCGCGGATTCATTACTGAAGTCACGGTGCGCTCTTGCATCTCAAAAATATTTTCAATTAGATGGTGCTCATGTTTTTTCAGAACGCCTGCCTCTGCGCCGGCATCCATCATGGCGTAGATGTCCTCTGAGGTCATGTCGTCTTGGCGAACAGTTGATACGCCAAGCAGCTTAAAGAAAGCGTTTGCCGCGCCATCAAACACCCAAATAATAGGCTTAAAAATAAAAATTAAAAACATCATCGGGCGAACCATTTTGACCGCAATAGGTTCAGCATTAGACATTGCCAAGCGCTTGGGCATCAAATCCGCAAATAGTACAAAAACGCTGGTCACTAAAATAAAAGAGAGGACTGAGCCTACTGTCTCGTTGCCAAACAAGCGTTCCAAATAGGGGCTGACCGCTGACTCGCCGATGACACCGGCTAAAATAGCTACCGCATTGAGCGCCACTTGTACCACAGTAATAAAGCTGCCAGGTTGCTCTTGCACATTGAGCACATCTAAGGCGCGCACGTCTCCCTCTTTTGCCATGACTTGTAGCTTGATTTTACGGGAGGACGCCAGTGCCAGTTCAGAGCTGGAGACAAGGGCGCTGAGCGCAATTAATATAAAAATAAACAGACTGGCAGTTAGCAAACTCATGACATACTCGGATAAAAACTGATCAAAATGACCGTCAACATTGGGAAAGTAAATGGGAAATAGGAAGTTAAATGGGGTAAAGAGTAGTGGTTCATTAAAGTATATTAAAAAATAAATTGAATATAAGGTTTCTTAGAAAATATCTCATATTTTAAACCTAAAAAAGCTGGGCAAGCACCCAGCTAATGATTGAATATTATAAACAATATGTCTCACACGGCTTCAACACCGTTAATAAGGTGATGAAGCCGTTAAGGTAAGATTAGCCTTTTAGTGTCCATTTATTCACCAATGGATAACGGCGTTCACGACCAAAGGCTTTTTGGCTAACTTTAGTACCAATAGGTGCTTGGCGACGTTTATATTCGCTATTATCCACCATAGTGATGATTTTGGCGACCATATCGGCATCAAAGCCCTTGTCAACAATATCTTTATAGCCCAAGTCTTCATCGACATAAAGGGTCAGTATACCGTCGAGCACATTGTAATCTGGCAAGCTGTCTTGGTCGGTTTGCTCAGCGCGTAGCTCAGCCGAAGGCGGACGGGTGATGACGCGTTCAGGGATAACAGGCGTGTCCTCTAAGCGGTTGCGATAATTGGCTAAATCATAAACTTGGGTTTTATAAACGTCTTTTAAGACATCAAATCCGCCTGCCATATCGCCATAAAGGGTCGAGTAGCCCACTGCCAGCTCAGACTTATTGCCGGTAGTTAGTACTAAATGTCCAAATTTATTAGATAATGCCATTAAAATCACACCGCGTGCGCGCGCTTGAATATTCTCTTCGGTAGTGTCCGCAGGCGACTTGTTAAATAAAGGCGCTAAAGTATGGCGGATCCCTTCAACGGCATCAAAAATCGGGCAGACCGTGTAAGATACATTCAGGCGGCGAGCTTGTGCTTGCGCGTCTTCTAAGCTAATTTTTGAAGTGTATTCGTACGGCATCATTACCGCATATACTTTGTCAGCGCCCAGCGCATCGACTGCAATACATAAGGTTAAGGCAGAATCAATACCACCTGATAGCCCGAGAATGACACCGGTAAATCCTGAGTAATTCACGTAATCACGTAAACCAACGACTAGAGCTTGATAAATCTCTGACTCACGGCTTAAGGTTAATGGCGCTTTGGTTTGCGTGTTAAAAGTAAAAGTATTGACGTTTAAACTGGCAAACATCAGCTGATTCATAAAGCGCGCTGCTTCGTGTGCGACGCTACCGTCTGCTTGGACTGCCATTGAGCCGCCATCAAACACCAAATCGTCTTGACCACCAACCGCATTGACATAAATAATTGGCAGCTTATGATCGCGACTGCGTTTTGCCAACATCGTTTTACGTGTCTCTTGTTTTTTGACCTCAAACGGTGATGCATTTAAGCACACAATCAGCTCAGCGCCTTCTTGCTTGAGTTCAGCAATAAGGTTTTTTTCCCATAAGTCTTCACAAATCAGCAAACCAATGGTAATACCTTTATAGTCAAACAAGACTTGATTACGACCTTTATCAAAGTAGCGACGCTCATCAAATACGCCATAATTTGGCAAATACTGTTTGTGATAAAAGCCTTTTTGATGACCATTATGTAAAATGGCAGCAGAGTTAAACGTGCCATGGTGGTCGACGTGCGGATAGCCGATAATCATCACAATATCATTAATATCACTCAATGAAGACAGCGCGCTTTTGATACGACCGGATAAGCTTGGGCGTAGTAGTAAATCTTGGGGCGGATAACCGAGTAGCGCAAGTTCTGGGAATACAATCACATCCGCGCCTTGTTCGCGTGCTTCTAAGGCAAGGGTGCGCATTTTTTCAACGTTAGCACTGATGTCACCCACCAAAAAATGGGATTGAGCCAACGCAAAGGTGATGCTATCCGGCGATACTACATTGTTATTCGCCACAGGTTTTACGGTTAGGTTAGTGGCATTATTGTCTTTTGACATTGTTATTGTTCCTATCAATATATCGTTCAAATTGGGGAGAATAATGTTTGGCTTAGCGTGACCCATGACTATGCATGGTAAGTAACGTCTAAGCAGGTTATTAAAAAATGGTTATTAAAAGTAGGTTATCAAATGGTAATTGTTAAATTGTGTTCATGATTAATAAATTAGAGCAAACCTATCAGCAATCTATATCGGTAACGCATATCAGCTACTAATAAAGACAACAACTTGCTAATAAAGCCAGCCGTGTGGGGGCGACAATATGGCGCCACAACGCAACGCCCAAAACCTGGCTTTAACGATGCCTATAATCAGGCTAATAGTCTGTAAGCATGCTTTAAACATGCATAATAATCCCGTTAGTATACCATCAATTTTTCTACCAACGAGAACGCTGCAACGTTTTCCTACGCTTAATAGTCTAATGAAATCTAAAAACCAATAAGCATGCTTCACAATGAACGTTAATCAGTTATCACCTCCATGGAGAATTGATGCTGAAATAAATTGTAAGTAAAAATTACAACATAGTATTATTTATTTGAAGTAGGTTATTGCATAATAACGGTTGACCATTGTCTTGGTATCAGTTCGCTGGCATGTTTATATTTAGCGCCCTTATTTTATCCGTTGCTTTTATTTAGTAGAGCTATTCGGTACGGCGCGATATATAGCGTTGTCTTTCCTTTAAATTTTATAGCACGGACGCCTTTGTTTCTGCTATCTCTGATTAATTAATACACTATGATGGAAAACTGGACCAAAGAGTTCATTATTCAGCGTTTGCTGGCGATTACGTTGTTAGTCGTATTGTTTATCCTGTGTTTTCAGGTGGTACAGTTTTTTATCGTACCGGCATTGTGGGCGGCGATTTTAGCGTATGTAACGTTTCCGATTTACAAGTTTTTTAATGAAAAAGTTAGGTTCAGCTCTGGTTTTAGTGCGGCGATTATGACCGTCAGTATCTCGCTAATCATTGGCGTGCCGTTAGTGATTGGCTTATTTATCCTGCAGCAAGAAGCGATGACCCTGATTACCAATTTTATTTATCGGGTTAAAGTTGGCTATGTTGATGTGCCAGATTCGCTAAAAGACTTGCCCATTATTGGTCAACAAATCAAAGATATTTTGTGGAAAATTAATAAAGATCCTGCTGGTACTTTGAGTGCCTTTCAGACTTGGATTCAGTCGCATCTATACTATGGTAAAGTTGCGCTGGATGTGGTATTTAGTAGCCTTGCCAAGCTCGGTATGGCACTAATGACGCTGTTTTTCTTTTATCGTGATGGCACCAGTTTGATTCGCCAAATTCGCCAAGCGTTACGTAATATTATCGGTAATCGAATCGATGGTTATATTGATTCTGTAGGTAGTACAACGCGGGCAGTAGTGTATGGCATTGGGCTGACGGCATTGGCGCAGGCTGTGCTAGCTGGTGTTGGATATTATTTTGCTGGTGCACCAAGTCCTATTTTACTGACCCTTGTTACCTTTGTGATTGCGCTGATTCCTTTTGGAACGCCATTTGCTTGGGGTGCGGTATCGGTTTGGCTGCTGAGTCAAGGCTATAATGCTGAAGGGATTGGGCTGGCACTGTGGGGCATTCTAGTCATCAGTTGGGTTGATAACTTGATTCGTCCGATTGTGATTAGCGGCGCAACTAAAATTCCATTTATCATTATTTTTATCGGAGTGCTAGGCGGTCTAACTGCATTTGGTTTTGTCGGCTTATTTATCGGTCCTGTGGTATTGGCAATCGGACTTGCGGTCTGGCGCGAGTGGATATCGCAACATAAAAATGAGATGTTTGCACCGAAAGAAGTGCTGTTAATGGACAACCAAGCTCAAATGTCGGGTGATGATGTAGAGAGTGAGCCTATAAAAGACAGTAAATAGTTATTATCAAAATAATCTGCTCAACATAATAATGCTTAAAAACTTATGCTTAACCATAAGTGTATTGTTAAGTAAAATTACTTGCACAACCTTTGTTATCACCTATGATGCTTATGACACTTTATCAATAAGAACCTTCTAATAATGGAGGCACTACACCATGCCTAATATAAATATCAGTACCTTTACTGCTAATACACTTACCAATACGAATGGTATAGATGTGCCAAGTGCGCGCGCGCTGACTATTATCGCCGATAGCAATATTGCCAGTCTGAATGATTTTTTTAACGTGGATACCCTCGGTACTGAATATGCACAAACGGTCGATATTATTACCGTAGCAGGGCGTGAGATTACGGCAGAGCTGCTCGCTGATGTGCAGACAGACGTGTTATTAATACGTTCAGTGACGCCTGTTAATGGGGCATTACTTGCCGACAACCACAGTGTTAAATTTGTGGGTTCAGCGACCATTGGCACCGATCATGTCGATCAAGATTATTTGGCTGAGCGCAATATTACCTTTGCTAATGCGGCGGGTTGCAGTAAGCATTCGGTTGCGCAATATGTGCTGACCGCTATTTTAACCTTGCGTCCGCACTATTGGCAGCAGCCTTTGAGCCAACCACTCGTGTTAGGCATTATTGGGCTGGGTAATATTGGTAGTACACTGGCGCAATACGCGGCGGATTTGGGCTGGCAAGTGCTGGGCTATGATCCGTTATTGCCAGAATCAAAATTTAATAATGCTAGTTTTGATGAGGTGATTCGCCAAAGTCATGCCATCAGTTTGCATGTGCCGTTAACGCATGCAGAAGGTATGAATAGCAGCGCCTATCCAACCCAGCATTTGATTGATAGCGCAGCATTAGCGGCAATGCCAGCAGATACGATATTAATTAATAGTGCACGTGGTCCGGTTATTGATGCGGCAGCACTTGAGGCTAATATCGACCAAACCGCACGGCAAGTGGTGCTCGATGTCTTTGAGCATGAACCGCAAATTACTGATCAATTATTATCGAAATTAACAATAGCCACACCGCATATCGCAGGATATACCTTAGAAGGTAAGCTGCGCGGTACGCAGATGATTTATGATGCTTTATGTGAGCAGTTCAATGTGACCCCAACGCTATCGATGCATCAGCTGCTACCAGTGAATATGTATCAGTGGTCTGAGCTGAAGAGTAACCCAGACAGACTGATTAAATTTTATGACATCATGCAAGATGACCAGTTATTGCGCAAAAAAGTTAGCAATGGTCAAGTGAGTGGCACAGATTTTGATCAGCTCCGCCGCGATTATCATTTGCGCCGTGAGTGGCAAGCTTAAAATTAACCGTCAGTATATAACTGCCAGTTTTTAACAATCAGTTTTTACAGTTTATAAGCCACAGTAATTTATTATAAGAAACAGTCACTAATAATGAGCCAAAACAGTAATCCGCTTTCTTCTAATCACAGCTATGCGCCAATTATGACGCTGACCATGGCACATAAGCGTGCCAAAATGTTGCATGATATCCGTCAGTTTTTTGCTGAGCGTCACGTATTAGAAGTGCATACACCGCTGCTATCGCAGGCTGGCAATACCGATACCTTTTTGCAATCGGTGTCTGCTGATGTCACCTATCAAGACCAAAGTGTCACCTATTATCTGCATACTTCCCCTGAGTTTGCTATGAAGCGACTATTGGCGAGCTGGCAAGTGGCCATTTATCAGATTTGTCCAGTATTTCGTGATAATGAAATTGGCACGCGCCATAATATTGAATTCACGATGTTGGAGTGGTATCAACCACATTATAGTTTGGCGGATTTGGCTAATGAGCTGGGTGCGCTGCTCGAAGTATTATACGGTTATCCAGTGATATTAAATCATTATCGTTACGTTGATGCGTTTATGGATTTTGTCGGTATTCATCCACTGACTGCAAGTATTGACGCGCTACAGGCAGTGGCTGAAGATAAAGGTTTAACGGGTTTTGATTTTTCGTCTGATGATACAAACAGTGATAAAGCCAATGATCAAGAAGACAGTCGGCAAAGTTGGCTGGATTTGCTGTTTAGCCATGCCGTTGAGCCAAATTTAGGTCATGACTTGCCGACATTGATTACCGATTATCCACCGGCGACGGCGGCATTAGCAAAAACCGCCCTTGATAAGGAGGGTAATTTGGTGGCGAAACGCTTTGAGCTGTATATTAATGGCATTGAGATTGCCAATGCTTATGATGAACTCGCAGATGGAGGTGCATTACGGCAGCGCTTTGAGCAAGATAACGTATTACGTCGCCAACATAGCTTACCTGTAATGCCTATTGATGAGCATCTACTAGCCGCTTGTGATAATCTGCCGCCTTGTAGTGGTATAGCTGTTGGTATCGACCGTTTGTTAATGGTTTTAACGAGCGCAAAAAATCTACAAGAGGTTATCTCTTTTCCTAGCGATTTGGCTTAATTTTTTCTAAAAACAAAGAAAGATGATGACGACAATTAGCCGCGCACCAATTTATTTAGCCCATCGGCAAATGCTTTTTTGTCGCGGTCGCTATAAGGTTTTTGTCCACTCATTTGCTGCAATTCTAATACGCCAGTACCACGCATAGTGTCCATAAAGTCGCGCATATTGAGCTTTTGCTTGATGTTGTTTTTATCATAAATCACACCGCGCGTAGTCAAGACTTTGCCGCCTTTATCTAGAATGTCATTCGCCAATGGAATATCACTGGTGATTGCCAAATCTCCAGCTTGAATATTGTCAACGATATAATCGTCCGCCTTATCAAACCCTGACGGCACCACGGTCATAACCAATAGCGGTGATTTACGCAGCTTAATGGGCTGATTGGCGACGAATATCGCCACCGTTTGCGTGCGTTCAGCCGTTTTGATGATTAAGTCTTTGGCAATCAGAGGTACGGCATCAGCATCAACCCAAATTTGCATTACTTTTTTGCCTTCTGGTCGTTACTTGCTTTGGTATCATTTAATTCGATGCTATTTTGTTTGGTGCTATCAGTTTTAGTATCTAGGTTATCGTCAAGGACGGATTCTTGGGTTTCAGTAGCGTTTGTACTATTTAGCTCAACGCTATTTTCAGTGATGGCGCTGTTTGTTTTATCAAGACCAACCTTATTCGGTAAGACAGCGACCAGTTTGGCGAGTGCGGGCTCTAAGTCTGCAACGTCATTAGTCATCAAAGTAATATGCGCGATTTTGCGGTCATTACGTTCTTCTTTATGATAGCTGTGATAATGCATGCCATCGATAGCCAGTACCGCGCTGATATCAGGATATTGCCCCAGTACATTAATCATAATGGAAGGGTGAATATTGTCGGTATCGCCCAATGGCAGTCCAACGACAGCGCGGATATGGTTTTCAAATTGACTGGTAATCGCGCCTTCAATGCTCCAGTGCCCTGAGTTATGGACGCGAGGGGCAATCTCATTGGCAAGCACATAGTCTTGTCCGCGCTCATCTTTGGTGACAAATAATTCTAATGCCATAACGCCAACATAATCTAAACGGTTCATCACTGTGGTTATCGCATCGGTTGCTTGCTGAAATAAATGACTGGTGCCCACCGCTGGTGCTTGGGTTTTGGCAAGAATACCGTTGTGATGATGGTTTTCCACCAAATCATAGCAGCGAACCTGCCCGTCTTGCGCGCGTGCGGCAATGATAGATACTTCACGGCTAAAATTAATAAAACCTTCCGCAATCAGTGGTGCAGGGGTGGCGGTCAGGCTACCTTTGCCACTCACCGCATCTTTCAGTTCATTCCATGCCGCGTTAATATCACTGTCTTGCTTGATGACAAATTGACCTTTACCATCATAACCGCCGCGACTGGTTTTAAGCACAATTGGCAGTCCTAACGTCTCGCACGCCTGTTGTAATTCAGCTTGAGAATTAACCGCCATAAAAGGCACGGTTGCGATGTCTAAATCATTAAACATCTGCTTTTCTTTTAAGCGATCTTGGGCAATTTCAAGAGCAATCGGTGGCGGGAACATCCCTTGTTTGCTACCATTCGCTGATAAGGCTGCTAATTGCTCAACGGTTGTCGTTGGTGTGTTTTCAAACTCTAACGTAAACACATCAGCGGCAGCAATAAAATCTTCTAACTGTGCGCTACTAAATACGCGCCCATAGAGACTGGCAGGACAACTGGCATTGTCTTCTAAAAATACACATTGATAGCCTAATGGCATTGCTGCTTCAGCGAGCATCATGCCGAGCTGACCACCGCCTAAAATACCGATAGTGCGAATGGTTTGGTTAATAGGATAAGCGTTGGCTGTGGTCATGTTAGGCTCTTTGGGTTGGCAATGAATAGAATTTTTATTCAGTTAAAAGTGACACTAAAAAAGGCAGTGTAGAATGCTAAATTAAAATAGGAAAAGGTGCACTGTAGGCACCTTATACTGAGTAAAAGCGATTTATAAAACCAGCTATTAAAATAGAGTATTAAATTAGTGATTAATAATACCGGGCGTTGGGCTGGCTAGAATCGTCGAAGTCTGCTCGTGGCGAAGATTATGCAGCTTTGTGGCAATCAAATTATCATGTAGTGCTAATATTTGAATGGCGAGTAGGGCAGCATTATAAGCACCCGCTGAACCGATAGCCAGTGTGCCAACCGCCACGCCTTTTGGCATTTGTACGATAGACAATAAGCTATCCCAACCGCTGAGCATAGAGGATTTTACTGGCACACCTAAGACAGGTAGCGGCGTTTGGCTGGCACACATACCAGGCAGATGAGCAGCACCACCGGCACCAGCGATAATGACATGTAGTCCATTGTCTTTTGCGCCTTTGGCATAATCAAATAGTCTGTCAGGCGTGCGATGTGCAGATACCACTTCACATTCAAAAGCAATATCAAAGTCTGCTAACAGCTGCGCCGCCTCAGACATGGTTGCCCAATCAGACTGTGAACCCATAATAATGCCAACCAACGGTTGACCAGCAGGAGACTTGATAGGACCGTGTGGTTCAGTAGCATGGATAGGTGCGTTGCTCATAATGCGATACCCTCAAAAAGACCATCATACAAAAGTTTTGCCCCAGCCGTAAAGTCAAGTTTCATAGTTATTGAGAAAGTCAGCATAATCATTCATTATACAGCGATGTTTATCGGCAAGGTTTATAAGAAAAGTATGGCTGTTTTAGTCGTGTTATTCATGACGATACTGTACAAAGTTATCGGCATGAAGTGGTAATGGCTGCGTGGTATCAAGTTGATAACATGTTAAATAACCACTATCAACCGCTGCGGAATAATCGGTGCAAATCACTTGTATACTAAGTGGTTCAGGATTTCCCGTCAGCCAGTAATGCCCAACAAACACTGGTTTATGCGTTTTAATCGCAAAATCGATATTTTCAGCCATCGCATCGACTGGGATTTGCGCTAATCCTGAAGCAGAGGCGCGAGCAATTTCGTGAATGGGGCGGGTATTTAGCTCATCAAGCCACCAGCGGACGCGAACTTGGGTGCGTTCTGCGCCATCTTTATCCACCATAACCAAACCTTCAGGAAGGGCGGTTTCCACCCCTTTTAGTACACGCTCAAGCGCCTCATAATATACAGACCCTTTTTGCGACGTCTTAATAAGCGCGTCAGGTGTCAGGCAGTTATCAGCCGTGAGCAAGGGTTTGAGCACCGCCATGCTATCGACATCCCAACAGGCATGGACAAAACAACCATAGTCAGTTTCAAGCCATAGCGGAATTTCATAAAAACGTTGCAACCAATAATCATGCAAGTCTGAACCAAACGGTACTTCGGCTAAAAACTCCTTATGTTGGCGCGTGTGTACCTCATTGTGTGAGCGCAGATAACGCTTGGCATTGTCATCATTGGCGTTATCGTTATAAGGGTCAAGAGTTGCAAAAGCCAGCGCATTATATTCATGATTGCCCATCACCGCATCGGCAACATCTGCATCTAGCATTGCAAAAACCGTCTCAAGGGTTGCCAACTGCTGCGTACCGCGGTCAATCAAATCGCCAATAAAAAGCGCCCGATGCCCCTCTGGCGGCACATAGTACTCACCATTATGTACATAGCCCAATTGCTCAAGCAAACCAGTCAGCTTATCTGCGTAACCATGAACATCACCGATAATGTCTATAATCATAAAATAGTATCAATCGTAAAATAGAGTCAAAAAACCATAAACGGTTATCAAATTGAAAAAAGGTAAACGCAGTTTTGCGCTAAAAGATTTTCTCTAAAAGCTGGGCGATAATAACGCATTGATAAAATGTGGCAGCACCGATGGTTGCAACACAATGGTTGCAATTATTCCAAACGCGGCACCCCAAAGATGCGCCATATGATTGATGTTCGAGCCGCCTCGTCTATCTGCGTAGATACTATATGCCACATAGGCTACCGCAAATACTATTGCCGGAATGGGAATAATAGCGAACAGATACAACATCTCCCATGGCGCGAGTAAAATAAACGCAAATAGCACAGCTGATACACCGCCCGACGCGCCAAGACTGAGATAACTGGCATTTTTTTTATTCTTAATATAGCTGGGAATTATCGCAACAATAATAGCGATAATATAAAATATAACAAAGCCATAACCAAATAAAAATTGACGGTATAAGCCTTCGATAGCACGTCCAAAAAAGTACAACGTGAACATATTAAATAATAAATGCATACTGTCGGCATGAATAAATCCATGGGTCACAAAGCGATCCCATTGCCCTGCCGTCACCGCTGGCGGATAGAAAATCAGCCTATTAAAGAGCTTTTTATTTTGCCACGCCAATAAGCTGATAATAACGGTGATGATAATAATAAGCGTCGTATGGTTGAGCAAAGCACGATCCTTAGGCCAAGACTGATACCTAACGATATCAAAAGCCTACTGGCAGTAGCTGAGAGGTAGCCAATAAATCAGCCTGAAAATGAGCATAATAAGTAATGGAGAAAGCAGATAGAAAAAATAAGTCTGGCAATGTTCCGTTATCTTAGATAATTTACCGTAAAATCACAATCATAGGTCAACAGAAGTTACATACCCATACAAATTAAGACCAATGACTGCTTAACTTATGCCAGTGGCTTTCGCTATTCTTAGCCGTGTTATTTATGCAGGGTTTATAAAGGGTTTGTTTTATAATGCTTTTATAACAGTTCCATAATAACTAGCTCACCTATAACATCAATTGCTCATGAATAAGGTTTTCAGGTTCAGTGACTACGTTTAGCAAATGCTTGATAACAACACCTAATAATCACAATTTAATAACAGACATCAACTTCGGTAACTATCATATTTATGAATATCATTACGCAACTCGACCAGATAGTGACCCCAGCAGTATTGGGCGTAAGCGGCAACGTGGCACAAATCAGCTTGTTAGAACATTTTTATGCGCTCATGGTAAGCCGTTTGGCAGTACCTGAAGTATATCAGCAGCTACAATACAACGAGCAAAGATATAATGAGGAAAGCCTGTTAAAACCCTCTAGCATGCGCAGCACCTTATTTGAGCAGCTGTGGCAGCAAGACAGTCAGCGACATTTATTGATTCAAGAGTTGGCAACGACCCATCATATTCCACAAATAACGGTTGAAGCATTGCTGATTAATGCTGCCCAATTAGCCTATCAAGAGCTGAAACTGGTCGCTAATGGATATTTTTTACCAGAATTTTTACAATTGCAGCAGCCCACCGTCAGGCAATATTTACCAGCATGGGCAGCAGCAGTGATTGCACCTGTGGTTGCTGTGGTTAATGAAGAAACAGCACTGGCACCCGATGCGCTGATTTATAATAACAGTCAATTACCAAAAGCGGCTGCTCATACAGAACAGTTATTGGTTGCAGATTCCGTGCCTGTCATTATTGAGACAAATACTGGCGAGACAGCAACCGCGCATTTGATTGATGGCATGGATGCGATTCATGCCAATCCTGCTGCTTACCGCGATCCTGACAGTCATTCCAATGCCAGTCGCGCAGAAATACGAGCTCGCAATCAGCGTAATGACTTGATGACTCGTCTGCTGTTACTGGCAGCGGCAATCAGTGCTATATTACTGTTATGGCTCTTCGTCTTTAAATCTGATAAGGAAGAAGTGCCGGTAGAAACCGTGGTCAGCGCACCGGTTAATGATGCGACCCCTGAGATTGCTCCGCCTGCCCAGCCGTTGGCTCCCGCGCAATTGCTTGTAAGTGTCGATTCCGGTGGTAATTTATATTCTTGTTCGGCGACAGTTGGCGATACTGGCTTAGAGACAGTATTAAAGAAAGCGTTAAATACCAGTTTTGGTGAGCAAGCGGCTATCTGTCAGGTTAGCGTTCAGACAGGGGTCGCCACCAGTTTAACCAATATCAATATTGAAACCTTACCTGATGTCTTAACTTTAATGCGAACCACACCATTTGCACGCTTACAACTGCAAAATGACAGCATGAATCTAGAATCGCCAGATAGTGGTCAGCTTCAGCAGCTACTAGTAGGTGTACGTACCTTGTTGCCAACGCTTAATATTACCTCTACCGCTCCTACTATCGTTTCCACTAATGCCAACGCCCAGCCGCCTGCTAACACCTATGATGAAACCTATAATAATAGTGCTTATAATAATGGTGTATCGAATAATGGAATAAATGGGGCAATCCCAAATAACGGCAGCGCACCCATCACCACAACGAACAATATGATTAGCAATCAGCAAAGCCAACCGCCGGTGTCTAATAATACTGATAGCGTTGCACCGCCTCCACCCCCACAAAACAATCCAACACCGCAATCTTCATCGCCAATGACTCCTGATACGTTAGATTTAGAGAAACCTATCTTTGTAGATCGCGCTACTATTGGAAAACCTGGGAATTAGGCAGTAGGCTCTATATTTAGTATTAACAACAAAAAACGTTTCATATAAATATGCATTTGTATGGAGCGTTTTTGTTATGTATCGTAGCCAATACCAATTGTAGTTACGCGTTGCAACTGAAACATTACCTCTCGTATCATTTACACAACAGCGAGTTGATTGTGAGAACTCCCTACACAATTCTATAATAAGAACATCGCGCTATTTAACTTTGCGTGTTAGATAATTATTCTTCAAAAATAGATTTAAAAAAGCAAGATACTGTAAATAAGACAATGCAAAAAATGAAAATTAAACAATTATAATTGGAGGAAATACATTATGGATATCATCAATCATTTAACACGTACGGTCAGCCCGGCAGTATTAGGAGACGACCATACTCCAGCCAAGCAGAACTTACTTGAACAGTTTTATGCCATTTTTGCGGCACGATTAGCGGATAAAGCCACTTACGATCGCTTTGGCAATGATACTATTGCGCGCGATGATCAAGGTTTTTATGATCGAGTATGGACAGAAGGTAGTCAGCGTGACAGTATCTCGCGCGAACTTGCCACAGCGCATAATGTGGATGCTACAGCAGCCCGTGGTTTGGTCGCGATGGCAGCACCCTTAGCTTATCATGAGATTAAAAGCTTGGCAGGGACGACACCTGTACCGCAGTTTTTAAATGACAATCGCAGCACTTTTGACAGCCATATTCCTGCATGGGCAGCGGCTGTGGTACCAGCTGGTATGATTGCAGCTGCGCCCGCCGGTACGCGTATTTCTGATACGGTCAGTATGGCACCGCTTCAACATACCGAAGAAAAAAGCGGTGGCTTTATGAAAGCCCTGTTACCGATTATTGGTTTGATTATCTTAGGAGCATTAGCATGGGCGCTACTGCGCGGCTGTCAAAATAATCCTGAGCCTGTAGGAACGCCAATGGTGACAGAGCAGCAAACGGATGGCGAAAAGCAAACCGCCGTTGCAACTACTGTTGAACCTGCGTCGTTGCGTATCACCACGGGCGATATGGAAAATACTTTATATGCTTGCCGCCTGAATGTGGGAGATGAAACGCTCAGAACCACAGTAATGAATGCAGTAGATACAGCATTCGGTGCCGATGCCAATAAGTGTAAGGCAGATGTGGATGATAACTTTGCCATGGACATGCCAGCAGCTGCTCAGTTGGCAACTATCTTGCCGATTATCAAAAGTGTACCTAATGCCAGCATGATGATTAAAGGTGAAGAAATCATTGTTAATGCACCGGATGCAACTGCATTAACTAAGCTGGTTAGTGATTTGCAAGCTGCTGTACCTGCAATGACTGTGATTGCTGAAGGTCCATTGAATGAGCAAAGCGAAATCGATAATAGTATGACCGCCGCTGAAACTGCAATGAATAACCTTGGTGAGCAACCAAGCCCACGTGATGTTGCGCGTGCGTTAAGCTTGCAAGTGGTCAACTTTGCCGTTGATGAAGCCGTTATTCCTGATGAAAACAAGCGCCTGCTGGATCGTGCTGTCGCCTTGATGAAACAAGTGCCTGATATGAAGCTGATGATTATCGGTCATACGGATAAAACTGCGGATGCTGCTTATAACATGAAGCTCTCACAAGAGCGCGCCCAAGCGATGAAAGATTACATGGTGTCACAAGGGGCTGATTCTGCGAAGCTTATGACCAAAGGCATGGGTGAAACCGATCCTATCGCGGATAACTCAACCGAGCAAGGTCGCTTCCGTAACCGCCGCATTGAGTTCACCGTTTATGATGAATCGGCTCAAAATGATGCAGTCGTTGCTACTAATGGCGCGGCTACAGCTATTAATACGCCTGCGGTAACAATAGATCCAGACTTGAATCCATTAGACAGCAATAATGATGACATATTGCCAGACAGTGATGATCCAAGCCGTGGTACGGTACTTGATCCAAAAGCTAAGGCTCAATAAACCATAAATTTTAAGAACCGTTTAGCAATAATATTAAATAAAAAACCGCACTCTTTATAGGGTGCGGTTTTTTTATGGCTATTGGTTTTATAAAGTCGAGTTACTTACAAAGTTCATTAGCACGACATGTTATTAGACTAAAAAATTGTTAGACTTAAATTTCATTAAGCTTGTAGTCTGTTGGATCTGCTAAGTGACAAGCATTATCTGCTGATTCTGTCAGCGTTTGCGCACCAAAAAAAGTCTGCAAAATATTGTCTTTGGCGCATTGCCAATGAGCGAACTGCTGGCATGTTGATTCCAAATCTCCTTGCCATATAGGAATCTGACCACACATAGTTTTAATACGGCGCTGATTTGGGTAAGGTAAATCTCGCGCCGCTTCAGCCGCTTCGTGAGCGGCAACTCTGTCATTACAAACCAGGGCAATATCGCAACCTGCCTTAATGGCAGCGTGGACACGGGCACTGATATCACCTACCGCACACGCGCCAGCCATGCATAAATCATCGGAGAACAAGACCCCATCAAATTTTAACTGATGTCTAACAATATCTTGCAGCCAAATTTTGGAGAATCCGGCTGGTTTATCATCAACTTGTGAGAAAATAACGTGCGCGGGCATTAGCGCGTCTAACAATGGCAGCGTCTGAATAAATGGCTGTACATCGTGCGCCATAATTTCTGGTAACGATCGATTATCAATAGCTTCCGCCACATGGGAATCTGGCGCAATAGAGCCATGACCAGGGAAGTGCTTGCCAGTTGTTGCCATACCCGCTGCCCTCATACCGCGCATCAGCTGCGAGGCTAACGCGACAATCACTTGTGGGTCAGCATGAAAGCTGCGGTCGCCAATCACCTGACTGATTCCATCAATATCGAGGACAGGGGCAAAACTGACATCGATACCCACCGCCAACACTTCTGCTGCCAGTAAATAGCCGCAATCATAAGCGCAGGTTAATGCCTGACTAGGACTTTTATCAAACAGTTGACCCAACTTACCCATTGCTGGAAGCGGCGTAAAACCATCACGCAGCCGAGCAACGCGCCCGCCTTCTTGATCAACGCCAATGAGAATATCGGCATTATGATAGCGAATATTGTCACACAGCTCGCGAACTTGCGCGGCATGCGCCACATTACGCGCAAACAGGATGACACCGCCCACTTGAGCTTGTTTGATTAAGCTGATATCTTCAGCAGTTAATGCGGTGCTATCGATATCTATCATTAAGACGCCATACATTGCATGCTCTCCAGAGGGTTGTATTGTGGTGATGACTTATAGAAAATAGAGTGGTAAGAACGATTTGTTATAGATACGCTATAAAATTTATGGCTTTAATACTACTATTGCAAAGTAGCAGTTAATCAGGCGTATTTTACCGTCAGTATTTATTATGCCAGTTAATCATGCTCGCGTATCACTTAGCAAACTATAATAAAAAGTTATAGTAAATAACCATAATGACAGGTTATAAGAGTTAAGCATAAGAGCAAGATTTCAACCTTTGCCTCAGCTATAAATAGAGTATAAAGTAATTAGAAATAAAATAAGTATGAGTGAAAAACGATTAGTCATCGAGGTTATGCGTAAGATGTTTATACAGTTTAAGACAGTGCAAGACACACGATCGTGATAATATTGAGTACTTTTTAATAAGAAATGCTCGCCAGTTATTCTAAGTAATAATTCAACGCTAAGCATACTTATTTGCGGTAAGATTCATTTGATTTACCGTCATAAAATTTTTGAGACAATTAGGTGTATATGATGAAAAAACAACCTGCACAGTGGTTACTCAGTGTCGCGTCAGTGGGCGTTGCCGGTATTATTTTGACCCAAAGCTACGGCACAGCAGTGGCGAACACGGAAACTGGAAGTATTGTTCAGACTCCTGAACAACAGCTGACCACCCGGCAAGTTGCAGCGCTGCTCGATCGCAGTCACTATCTTAATCAGCCGCTCGATAATAAAATGGGCAGCGAAATCTTAACGATGTATATCGATAGCCTTGACCCTAATCACACCTTGTTTTTGCAATCTGATGTCGATGAGTTTAAAAAGAAATATGCCGATGAGTTTGCCAACCGCCTAAAACGCGGTGATTTATCCGCAGGTATTGAGATATTTGAGCGCTACCGTAAACGCTCAAATGAGTATTTTGCCTTAACCGAAAAACTGCTGAATACTAAATTAAGCTTAACGGGTAAAGAGACCATTATTCTTGACCGCGAAAAATTGGGACACTTTAAAACCAAAAAAGCCCAGCAAGACTATTGGACGCGCCAGTTAAAGTTTCAGCTGATTAGTATCACCTTAGGTCAAGAAGATGAAAAGGCAAAAGAACAAGTGTTTTTAGCCAATCCGGACATCACGCGTGGACAAGATTTGGTGCGTGATGACAAACGTTCACCCAGTGAGATATTGCTTAATCGTCTATCTCGTCAGCACGAACAAATGCAGCGCCTGAGCGACGATGAAGTGATGGAAACCATCCTTAATATCGCCATGCTGACTTATGATCCGCATAGCAATTACTATGCGCCCATTCAGGCAAATGAGTTACAAATTCAGTCAAGCTTACAGTTAGAAGGTATCGGTGTTTCTATCCGACCGGATCGTAAAAATCCTGACTATACGCGTATTGCCACCTTAGTAGAAGGCGGTCCTGCTGCTAAAGGCGGACAAATTAAGCCAAATGATCTTATCATCGGTATCGCTAAAGACGGTAAGACCATGACCGATGTCGTCGGTTGGTCAACGCGTGAGATTGTTAGTCTGATTCGAGGTAAGCGTGGCACCCCAGTCACTCTTAAAGTGCGTCAGCCAAATTCACCTGAAGCCAGCGCCCGTACGGTGACGGTAATACGTGACATCATTCAACAAGAAGAATCTGGTGTCACCCAACGTGTGGTTGAGATTCAGCGCCCCAACATTGATGCCACGCCCAAACGTATTGGCGTGCTTGAAATTCCAAGCTTTTATCTAAACTATCGCGCTCGCCGTAATGGCGAGGACTATCGCAGCGTCAGTATTGACACCGAAAATGCGCTCAAAGAATTAAACAAACAAAACATCGATGGTCTGGTGGTGGATCTACGTAACAATCCTGGTGGCTCGCTTGATGAAGTGGCAAAAATGCTCGGGCTTTTTGTTAAGAGCGGACCGTTAGTACAAATTCGTGATAATCGTGGTAACGTCCAAGTGTTCCGTGATGATGATGGCGGTCAGCAATTATACGATGGCAAGTTGGTGGTACTAACTAACTTAGCTTCGGCGTCTGCCAGTGAGATTTTCGCAGCGGCAATTCAAGATTACGGTCGCGGTCTAGTCGTTGGTAACACCACAACGGGTAAAGGCTCAGCACAAATTCAGCTGGACAATTTAGCATTGGGCTCAGCAACATTGACCCAGCGCAAGTTCTACCGTATTACCGGCGGCAGTACGCAAAATAAAGGCGTTGTTCCTGATGTTGAGCTGGTGAATATTTATGATGATGCTACTTTTGGCGAACGTGCGCAGAAAAAAGCGCTGCCTTGGGATACTATCAGCACCTCACCTTATAAGCCTGAAGGCAAATTTACTGCCAACACGCTTGCCACTTTAAATCAACAATCGAAAATTCGCCAGCAGCAAAATCCACAGTTTGTGTATTTGTCCGCTCTTAATAAAATTCGCGATATGGAAGACGGTAAAAAACCGATTGCCTTAGATATTAATAATCGCCGTGCCAAGATGAAGCTGGTCGAACAACGCTCATTAGAAGCTGAAAACCTACGCTTGAAAGCCAGTGGCGAGAGCCCTTATACAAACTGGAATACGTATCAAGCGTCAATGGATGCTAAGTTTGAAGAGCGTAGTCAAATGAAGGCCTTGGAGCGCCCACAGTTGCCAGAAGATGAAGTTTATATTAATGAAGCCGCTTATCTGATGCTTAGTGCTGAGGCACAAGTATTAAATGCTGACGCAAAAGCCAGTGCCATTCCAACACAAAAGACATCGATACCGACCGCTAAATAATCATGCTAACAGAGAGCTGATGATTGATTGCGTAAGCATATGCTTACAAGCAATGACGCTACCACCTCTTATCAGAGATGGTGGAATCTGCGATGATACACCCACTGCACAATTTAACGATACTATTGATAATAACTAGGGATTGGAAGTTATTAATAGCTTATAGATTGTTTCAGGGATGAACTGCTAGTCATGGATGATAGGGCTGGATGCTCGCTTAGTGATCGTCAATCTCGGGATTAGATTGGCTGTAACGAACAAGGATGTAGACGTAAAAAAACCGTATAGCGCTTGCCGTTATACGGTTTTTTTACGTTCGTATTATTTAATTCTTCACTATTCTTCAATAGTCATAGCCAATAAAAAAAGCCAGTAACCGCGTATATAATAATACGGAGTTACTGGCTTTTTGGTTTAAGCAGTTAAGGGAGTAATTATTTAAAATAACAACTATCTAAAAAAATAACCATAACGACTTCACTGCTTAAAGTAATCTAACCATCGAGATTGACTGGTTAGATTAGTGCTCAACGCCACCTGCACCATGGACATGACCATGGTTCAGCTCGTCTTCAGTAGCGGCACGAACTTCTTGAATTTCTACATCAAACGTCAAGCGTTTGCCTGCCAATGGATGATTTGCATCAACAATCACTTCGTCATCAGTTACGTCAGTTACAGTAACTAGCATTACTTGACCGCCAGCTTCTGATTGGAACTGCATACCCGGTTGAATATCATCAACGCCTTGGAAGTTAGAGCGTGGTACATGCTGTACTGCTTGTGCTTGGTATTCGCCGTAACCATCAGCTGGCTCAACGACCGCATTCACAGTTTCGCCAGCTGATTTGCCTTCTAGCTGCTGCTCAAGACCTGGAATGATGTTGCTATGTCCATGCAAATACGCTAATGGCTGACCTTCTGGAGACTGGTCTAGGATATTACCTTCGTCGTCTTTAAGGGTGTAGTTAAATTTGACGGCAGTATCTTTTGCGATAGTAGTCATAAATTATCCTAAATATTTTGATTTAAAAATTTAAATACGGTTGCAATAAACCTAAAAAAGCCAATTAGCCAGCCAAATAGCCACGTCATTAGTCAATTATCATCAGTTTATTAGGGTAACTTTAGCAGTTAGCATCTTTAATTGCGATGGTCTGAATAACTTTCAAGGCAAAAGTACTAAAAAGTTTAAATTATTCACTAAATTTTCAAATTATTGAGTTCTTTTTATTAAATAAGACTCGATGATGTTAAAAAAATGTTAAAAAGTAGGGAGCGTAAGTAACTATTTGACAGTTGCGTTTTAACGTGTGGACTCTTACCATGATTATAACCTTAAGATTATGACTATAACGACAATACCATTAATCACAAGACCGCTAACTATAAGACAATACTATGACTCAAGTACTGACGACCGATGCCATCTTACCAACTGCTATTCATTATTGCGTGAATTTTGAACGCTATCATGAGCATTTGGTAGATATTACGCTCACCTTTACTGCCGGTAATGACGCACCGCAATTGTGGTTGCCGGCATGGATTCCGGGCAGCTATTTGATGCGTGAATTTGCCCGCCATATTACCGCGGTACATTATCAAATCACCGATAAGAGTAATGATAGCAATAATAAAGATAGTAACGCTTACCGTGCCCAAAAAATTGATAAGCATACGTGGCAATTACCAGAGGTAAAAGCAGGGCAGGCGATAACGGTACATTATGAAGTGTATTGCTATGATTTATCGGTGCGCACTGCTTATGCTGATCAGCAGCGTTTGTATGGCAATTTTACCTCGCTGGCATTGGCAGTTGCAGGGCAAGAGCAGTCGTCGATACAAGTGAGCTTGCTTGTACCCGCCGCATTCTTAGCGGATAAAAATGAAAGTGATGTCATGCTGGCGTGCGGACTTGACGCAACTCATTTGCACAGTGTCAATGAATATGGCGATGAACAATATGGCTATTGTCTACAAGCGGACAGTTATGAGCAGTTAATTGATCATCCGTTTGAGATTGCAGCGCAAGACCGATTTGATTTTATTATTCGAGACAGTGAGCATCAAACGCTTAGCCATCGCTTTTTTCTCTCAGGCAAGCATAGCGCCAACTTGGGGCGTTTGCAGCAGGATGTGACTAAGATTTGCCAGACGTATCTTAATTGGCTGGGCGATGCGCCCTTTAGTGATTATACGTTTATGACTTATGCCAGCGGCAATGATTATGGCGGTTTGGAGCATATCAATTCGACCAGCCTGATTACTCCGCGCCGCGATTTACCCAGTATAGATGAGCCGGAGCTGGCAAGCGCCAGTTATCAACGTTTTTTAGGGCTCTGTAGTCACGAGTATTTTCATGCGTGGTGGGTTAAAACCGTGCGCCCGGATGTGATGCTCACGGTTGATTTGCGACGAGAAGCTTTTACTCCGCTGCTTTGGGTCTTTGAAGGTTTTACTTCTTATATTGATGATTTTATGTTGCAAGCCTCAAAGGTGATTGATAAAGCCAGTTATTTGACCCTACTTGCTGACCAAATCAGCCGTTATTATCAAACCCATGGACGCGCCCATCAAAGCGTTGCTGAATCGAGTTTTGATGCGTGGATTAAGTTGTACCGTAATGATGAAAATACTGGCAACGCAGGCATCAGTTATTATAATAAAGGCGCATTAGTGGCGCTCTGTCTGGACTTAACCTTATTGGAAAAAAGTGCTGGTCGATATCGCTTATTCGATGTGGTCAAGGCATTTTATGAGCAAGCCAAAGTTAATGACAACTGTCGTATTGGTATCAGTAGTGCTGATATGGGCGCAGTGATTGGACAGTTTATGCCGATAGCGGAATGGGAAGTATTTGAGCGCCGCTACGTCAATGGAGTTGATGAGCTGCCACTAGAAACCTTATTGTCCAACAATGGCATTGTGATGCATGCCGATAGTAAGGACAATGTTCACAAACAAGTGCCGTGGGGTATGCGCTGTAGTGACACGCCAGCGGGGCTGCTGGTCAATCGGGTTCAGCGTGATAGCATCACTGCCAAAGCAGGAATATCAGCAAATGATGTGATTGTTGCCCTTGATGGTATCAAAGCGGATACTAAGCAATTAGCAACGGTGAGAAGTGCTCAGCGTGCTATTGACTGTCATTTGTTTCGCCGTGATGAGCTAATGTGTGTCTCCGTTATGCCGCCTTCTTATGCTGATGAGGAACAATTTAGCCAAAGCCTATCTTATCCGCATACGGTAAATTTACGTTTAGCAAAGTCTGATAAAATCTCAGAAACCAAGATTGCAGAAAATAAGGTTCAAAAGCAGTCGAGCGTACCAGCATGGAGTGTATGGCTAGATTTTATGACTCAGTATCAGTAATTAAGTATCAGAATTAAATATATAGCGGTATAAATGGATAAAAACATACTAAAAGCCCTTGCTAAAACAGTAGTTTCGCAAGGGCTTTTTGTTAAGGTTTAAAAGGGTGAGAATGTAGGGATAAGGCTTGAAAAGTATTTACCCTTTAACTTTTTCAGCGTGATTCTTACCATGCTGCTCGGCTTGCTGTTCTTCTTTTAGCTCTTGCTCATCTTCAAGCAATTCATCATTTTTGCCATACATCGCAATCCATTCTTGCATTATTTTAATTTCAGGCTCCTGGGCGTCAATGATTTGCTGGGCAAGCTGGCGCATCTCTTTGTCTTTACCATACTTAAGCTGAACCTTTGCCATATCAACTGCACCAATATGATGGGCGAGCATACCACGAGCAAATGCCATATCCGGCACAGGGTCAGCGATGCCTGCCATCATCTCGCCATGCATGGCATCCATACCATTGGCATATGTCATTTGCATTTCTTGCGTTTCAGGTTTTGGTTTTGCTATATCAGGATGGTTAGCAAGCCATTTTTTCATAGTATCAATTTCAAGCTGCTGCGAGTCGATAACCTGTTGGGCAAGCTCACGCATAGCAACATCAGTACCATATTTTAGCTCGATTTTTGCCATATCGACCGCACCGCGGTGATGCCCAAGCATACTTTTGGCAAATGCAGTATCCGGATCGTTATAACCTATACCCACCATCATCTCAGCGTGCATATCGGTCATCGACTTGGTGTAATCTTTTAGCATGTCGGACATATCATGTCCAGCATGCGCGTCTGTTGCTTCGTCTGCATCAGCAAGTGTGGCTTCAGCTTCTGGCGCAACCTCTTCTGTCAGTGTGGCTTCAGTGTCTTCTGATTTCGGCTGACAAGCACTAAGAGCAAGCACTGCGGCGATACTGGTGACTAAATAGGCACAACGATACGATGAATGTGAAACAGTCATGAGATGTCCTCAATTGAAACAGGCGTGGAAATGAGCAAAAACCACTCAATATGGTTATGAATGAGAAATTATGCATGGCAAGTAATAATAACGAGCGCTAATTATAAGTGCTAATAATAAGAAAAAATGCATAGGAGATAGGGCATAGTAAATTCAATATTAACAGATAAACCTTACCCATTCGAGGCGCTAACCTTAAAAGCTTGTAACTGCTTTAATTAATGGATAAGACCCAATCGGCGGCAATCCTCGCTATTCAAATGAACGCGCACAAACTCACCAACGCCCAATTCTCCAAGCTCAAATCCTGCCACCGACCAGCGAATCAGACGCAAACAAGGCAGCCCCACATGAGCGGTCATACGCCGCACTTGGCGGTTTTTTCCTTCATAAATGGTCAGCATTAACCAAGACGTGGGAATACTTTTGCGTTCACGAATGGGAGGGTCGCGTTGCCATAAAGCAATGGGTAAATCGACTTCATCAACGATTTTTGCGATTGCCGGTAAGGTCTTGCCGTCTTTTAGCATCACGCCGCGTGTGAGTTGTGCCAATTGCTCAGTACTGATGGTGCCTTCCACTTGCACCAAATACGTTTTGCCTTGCTTGTTACTGTTTTTAAAATCAGTAGAGCGCGGCGGTTGGGTGATTGCTTTATTCACTCGTCCATCACTGGTTAAAATTAATAACCCCTCAGAGGTGGCGTCCAATCGTCCTGCAACGCGCAAAGTCTTATCAGTAAAGTAAGGCGCAAGAGTGGTGTGCGCATTGCCACCATCATCGCGAAATTGGCTTTGTACTCCATAAGGCTTGTTAAAAAGAATCAGGCTAGAGGTCGACATACAATAGGTATTCCTAAAACATAAATGAACTGCAATGAACTGAAACTATCAAACATTGGCAGAATAGCAAATGGTGACCATTATAACGGTTATCTACGCAAAATTATGATCGTTTCCAAGACAAAAAAACACCCCAATAGTGTTAAACTGTTGAGGTGTTTTTCTATCTAATTTTAAAAATATGCGCTTAAAGATATGACGTTAATTAAGCGCAATTACTGCGATGCTACAATGACGCTAACGCCTCATTGAATAACTTACTTGGACGCATCGCTTGCTCAGCCAGTTTTTCATCAGCAAGGTAGTAGCCTTTGATATCGACAGGATGACCTTGAACGTCATTCAATTCTTTAACAATCGCGTCTTCATTGCTGGTTAGTTTTTCAGCAAGTGGCGCAAACTGTGCTTGTAGCTCAGCATCTTTATTTTGTGCCGCAAGCTCTTGTGCCCAGTACATGGCAAGATAGAAATGACTGCCACGGTTGTCTAATTCGCCCGTTTTACGTGATGGACCTTTGTTATTTAATAATAACTTTTCGGTCGCTTTATCCAGTGTATCCGCCAAGATTTGCGCTTTGGCATTGTGGTCATTGGTTGCCAAATGTTCCAAAGATACCGTCAAGGCTAAAAACTCACCCAGTGAATCCCAACGCAAATGATTTTCTTCTAATAACTGTTGCACGTGCTTGGGTGCTGAACCGCCAGCGCCAGTTTCAAACAATCCACCACCTTTCATAAGTGGTACGACTGATAGCATTTTTGCACTCGTGCCTAATTCTAGGATTGGGAACAAGTCGGTGAGATAGTCTCTTAGAATATTACCGGTCACAGAGATGGTATCCAGACCGCGAGCGACGCGCTCTAAGGTATAACGCATCGCGCGAACTTGTGACATGATTTCAATATGTAGACCGTCGGTATTATAGTCTTTTAAGTAAGTTCTTACCTTTTTGATCAGCTCGTTTTCGTGCGGACGGTAAGAGTCTAACCAAAATACGACAGGTGTATCAGACTCGCGTGCACGGCGTACGGCAAGTTTCACCCAGTCTTGAATTGGCTCATCTTTGACTTGACACATCCGCCAAATATCGCCTTTTTCAACACGCTGCTCAAGCAATACCTCATTTGTCTCAACGTCAACAATACGGGCGATACCTGCATCACTGGCTTCAAAGGTTTTATCGTGTGAGCCATATTCTTCGGCTTGTTGCGCCATTAAGCCCACGTTAGGGACAGTGCCCATCGTGGTTGGGTCAAAATTGCCATGCCATTTGCAGAAATTAATCATTTCTTGGTAGATACGCGCAAAGGTAGACTCAGGCATGACCGCTTTACAGTCATACATTTTGCCATCTGCACCCCACATTTTACCACCTGCACGAATCATGGCGGGCATAGATGCATCGACAATTACGTCACTTGGTGAATGGAAATTGGTTATACCTTTTGCAGAATCAACCATCGCCAGACGTGGACGATGCTCTTGACACGCATGCAAGTCACGTTCAATTTCTTCACGCTTACTGGCAGGTAGCTCAGCAATTTTTTCATACAAACTTGCCATGCCGTTATTGACGTTAACGCCTAACTCGTCAAATAATGCACCATGCTTCTCGAATGCTTCTTTGTAGTAAATTTTAACCGCATGTCCAAATACGATTGGGTGCGACACCTTCATCATGGTGGCTTTTACGTGTAAGGAAAATAAAATGCCCGCTTCTCGGCAGTCTTCCATTTCACGCTCATAAAATTCACACAGCGCCTGTTTACTCATAAACATCAGGTCGATGATTTCTTTATCGAGCAATGCAATCTCGGGCTTTAACACCTTGATAGTGCCATCGTCTTCTAAGCGTTCCATACGTACGGTACGCGCTTTGTCTAACGTGAGTGACTGCTCACCGGCATAAAAATCGCCACTGTGCATGTGCGATACGTGCGTTTGTGACCATTGCTTCCATTCACCCATAGAATGTGGGTGTTGACGGGCAAAGTTCTTAACCGCTTTCGGTGCGCGGCGGTCTGAGTTACCTTCACGCAGTACCGGATTCACGGAACTGCCTAAACTTTTACCATAGCGCTGACGAATTAATTTTTCTTCATCCGTTTTTGGGTCATCTGGAAAGTCAGGAATCGCAAAGCCTTTACCTTGTAATTCTTTAATACAGGCTTTTAGCTGAGGAATTGAGGCACTCACGTTAGGCAGTTTAATAATATTAGTGCTAGGATCTTGAGTCAGTTTGCCAAGCTCAGCGAGATTATCAGGAACACGTTGTTCTTCAGTTAAGTAGTCAGGGAATTCAGCCAACACGCGCGCGGCAACAGAAATATCACTGGTTTCAACAGCAACGCCTGCGGTTTGGGTAAATGCTTTAACAATAGGCAAGAATGATAGGGTTGCTAGCGCTGGTGCTTCGTCAGTTTTGGTATAAATAATTTTTGACATGATGGTATGACATTCCTTTAGTTATCGTTAATAATAAGGCTGGAATCTAAATAAATAGTTCTCAACACCCTTATGCAATAATAAACTGTGCGGTTACATCAAATAACTTAACGCTAATCTTTTGTCGCTTTTGTCGTATGTATCTGTATATGTACGTATATCTGAATGATATTAAGCGTATCAAACGCCTTATTCTACCAGTCATCCGCATAAATTTCATCTTTTCCATACCAGCAGTATTGTTTAAGTTGATATCATGTTTTAAATACTAGGCACGGTTAATAATTATTCACTCTAATAATAGATAGTTGCAATAAAAAGCACCCCAACCATCTAAGACAGTTGGGGTGCTTTGTTTTATAAGCTTAAGTTATATAAACTTAAACAGCTTTAAAATATAAAGCTATTTAGGTGACAACGTTACTTCAATTATAAAGAGTCAATCGTGTCATTCAATAACTGACTTGGACGCATGACTTTAGTTGCTAAAGCTTCATCAAAGAAGTAGTAGCCATCGATATTAGCAGGCTGACCTTGAACGTCATTTAATTCTTTAACAATAGCGTCTTCGTTGCTGGCAAGTTTTTCAGCAAGTGGCGCAAACTGTGCTTGTAGCTCAGTGTCTTCAGTCTGTGCCGCAAGCTCTTGAGCCCAGTACATAGCCAGATAGAAATGACTGCCACGGTTGTCCAATTCACCAGTTTTACGTGATGGTGATTTGTTGTTTAACAACAGTTTTTCAGTCGCTTTATCTAGTGTATCGGCTAAAATTTGTGCTTTAGCATTGTCTTCATGCGTGGCTAGATGCTCTAAAGATACCGCCAACGCTAAGAACTCACCGAGTGAATCCCAACGTAAATGGTTTTCTTCAACCAACTGCTGTACATGCTTAGGAGCTGAACCGCCTGCGCCTGTTTCAAACAAACCGCCACCGTTCATTAGAGGAACGATAGATAGCATTTTAGCACTGGTGCCCAATTCTAAGATTGGGAACAAATCCGTTAGGTAATCGCGCAATACGTTACCAGTCACAGAGATGGTATCTTTACCTTTTTTTAGACGCTCTAGAGTGAAACGAGTCGCTTCACGTACTGGCATGATGCGAATGTCTAAACCAGTGGTGTCATAATCTTTAAGGTATTTTTCAACTTTTTTGATCAATTCAGCATGGTGTGGACGTTTGTGGTTCAACCAGAAAATGGTTGGGATGTTGCTGGCACGGGCGCGAGTGACGGCTAATTTTACCCAATCTTGGATTGGTGCATCTTTAACCTGATTCATGCGCCAGATATCTTGCGCTTTCACTTCGTGCTCGGTTAAGACGTTGTCATTGCTGTCCAATACTTGAACTTTACCGTCAGCTTCGATGTGGAAAGTTTTGTCATGCGAGCCGTATTCTTCAGCTTTTTGTGCCATCAAGCCAACGTTAGGTACTGAGCCCATAGTCGTTGGGTCAAACGCGCCAAACTCTTTATGGAATTTGATGGTTTCATCATAGATACACGCATAGCTGCTATCAGGGATAACGGCTTTGGTGTCATGCAACTCATTGTCCGCGCCCCACATTTTACCTGAGCTGCGAATCATAGCAGGCATAGAAGCGTCAACAATCACGTCACTTGGTACGTGTAAGTTGGTGATGCCTTTGCTTGAGTCAACCATGGCAAGGTCAGGATTGTTCTTGTAGATGGTCTGAATGTCGGCTTCGATTTCGGCACGTTTTTCTTCAGGCAATTCTTGGATTTTAGCCAATAAGTTACTGAAACCATTATTGACGTTCACGTCAAGATCTTTAAAGGTATCGCCATGTTTTGCGAACAATTCTTTAAAGAAGATTTTGACCGCTTCACCAAAGATAATGGGGTCAGACACTTTCATCATGGTGGCTTTTAGATGCAATGAGAACAACACATCTTCTGCTTTAGCGTCTTCTACTTGCTCTTCTAAAAACTCTACTAATGCCTCATGACTCAAGATAGCTGCATCAATCAATTCACCAGCTAGCAATGGTGCAGGTGCTTTTAATTCAGTCACTGTGCCATCAGTTGCGGTATGGACGATACGGTAATCTGTTGCTTTATCTAACGTTACTGATTTTTCAGTATCCGCGAAGTCGCCATGTTGCATGGTGGCTACGTGTGACTTAGAGTCAGCACTCCATGCGCCCATTGAATGCGGATGGTTTCTGGCGAACGCTTTTACCGCTTTTGGTGCACGGCGGTCAGAGTTACCTTCACGCAAGACAGGGTTCATTGCACTGCCTTTGATTTTGTCATAACGCTCGCGCGCGTCTATTTCTTTATCGGTTTCTGGATGGTCTGGATAATCAGGTAAATCATAGCCTTTATCTTGTAACTCTTTGATTGCCGCTTTTAGCTGCGGGATAGAGGCACTAATGTTTGGCAGTTTAATAATATTGGCGCCAGGTTGTTTTACCAATTCACTTAACGCTACAAAGGCGCTAGGAATACGTTGTTCTTCTGGTAAAAACTCTGAAAATAACGCAATAATACGACCCGCTAAAGAGATATCAGCGGTTTCAATTTCAATTCCTGCGGTTTTTGTAAATGCCTCAACGATAGGCAAAAAAGATAAGGTAGCAAGCGCAGGGGCTTCATCGGTTTTTGTATAAATAATTTTTGTCATTGTAGTAGGGCATTCCTTTGGGTTGTTGTGAATAATAACGCTTAAATATAATGCAATAGTTCTATACACCCCCACGCAATCATGGGTTATATATTGAGAACAAATACATTATATGTAGGCTCTTGAAAAATACAGACTCTTAAAGAGTTTTGAGTTTGCTTCGCTGCTTTCGCTGAATGGTCTTTCGTTAACTGTCATCAAGCTAATTAAGTTAGCTAAGTTAAAAAGGCAAGGTAGCTAGATATCTGACTTGTCTGAAAGCGAATTATCGAGGGCATATTTTAGCGAACTCACTATAATTCAGATACGATATCATTCTCGTATCATAAACTTAGGATGCTGTTTTGGCTCATATCCCATCTATCTGAATTATAGTAAATGATTAGTAGCCTTATTCTACCAGTCATCCGCATAAATTTCATCTTTTCTGTGCAAGCACTGCTACTGAACTTGGTCAAAAGTGTTATGAACACCCTTCCTCCAACATGTTGGCTTCTGGTGTTCCTAGCTCAATGGTTTCAACCTGTCCTTGTAGTTGGGCTCGTTGCTCGGCTGACCATTTATCTACGGGCTGAGTCATACTACTGGCATTTGCAATTTTTTTACCACCCTTCATCGTGTATTTAATCTGTAAAGGTAAAGTATTTGCTTGGCTTGGAACGTCAGAAATGAAATGGTAGTAGTCACCTGTTTCATCGTATTTATCCATGCTATAACGTAAGTTATTCGGATGAGTACTGATAATTTTATCGACTTTATCGCCGCTACGGATACCGGTATAAAACTCGATATCAGAGGCATTAAAACCAATAAGCGCCAGTTTACCATCTATTATTTGATAGTATATTGGCTCAAAGTCAGTGCCGTCTCTATTTACGCTGGCTTTAGTAGGGTCTTCGAGATAGTAGCATTCATCATAGCCATGCTCGCCTTTAATCAATCCTAAACGGCTAATAACATCGGGCGTGATGGCTTGTCCAAAGTGCAGACCTTTATAACCTGAAGGACTAAGCGTCTGTGTATTAAAGGATGCGTTAGGAGTCTCAGCTTGCATACTGTTACGCACAATGATTTCAGGAGTGGTCTGTGCGATATTATTGCTGCCTACCGTTGATTCACTGGTAATCTTTTGAGAGTCACAGGCGCTTACGATTAACAAGCAACTGCTCATCAAAGTTGCTGCGACTATTGATTTAATAGTGGTCTTAAATGGCGTAGTCAGTAAAGTAGACATATAGGTCTCCTAAATATGACAGCGATATCATTAACTCCAATTTGCCTATTTTTAGCTTAAATATCTACAGTATTTTTGCAAATTGTGACAGCATAAGCGTAAAAATTTGCTACGCTAGATTTATCTAAAAATAATTAGTGAGCATTATGAGTTTACAGTACGCGCTCGTGGGCGATATGAGCTGGCAGCAGCAAACCCAGTGGCAGACACCTGATACGCCATTTATGTCGTTTGCCTTTTGGCAGGCGCTGATTGATACTGGCGCGATTGGTGAGGATGCGGGTTGGTTGCCTATTTTTATATTGGTATATCGCGATACAGATATCACTCATGCAGCAAGTTTAACCGATGAAAATTTACCAACTACAGATATAACTGAACCAGTAGCAGTGATGCCCGTATTTGTAAAAGGTCACCATCGCGGCGAGTATGTTTTTGATCATGCATGGGCAGAAGCCTATGGACGTTATGGCATTGATTATTATCCGCGCTTGGTGACCAGTGTGCCTTATACACCGATTACGGGTGAGCGTTTGTGGTTGGCACAAGGCGAAAGTCTGAGCACTGAGATTATAAACATGGCGATGGCAGGAGTGGACGACCTTGCGCAGCAAGTAGGTGCGTCGAGCTGGCATGGACTGTTTGTGACGCCTGAGCTTGCAACGCTTGCGGCATCAACAGATATTGAAATAGATAGTGTCATAGAAACGCTGTATTCAAAGTTAACGAGCGTCGCTTTATCTACTGCTATACCTATCCTTGAGCGTCAAGGCTGTCAGTTCCTATGGCAAAATAAAGACCTCATCAATAATGCACAGCCCTTTGCCAGTTTTGATGACTTCTTAATGACACTGACTGCTAAAAAGCGAAAAAATATCCGCGCTGAACGCCGCAAAGTGACGGCACAAGGTATTTATTGTGTACGTAAATGCGGTGATGATATCAGCGATGACGATTGGAAAGCCTTTTATCATTGTTATGTGATGACTTATGCCGTCCGTGGGCAGCAACCTTATTTAACTGCCGATTTTTTTACAGCATTGGCACAGACGATGCCAGAGCATATTATGCTGGCGCAAGCTTATGACAGCGAGGGCGAGATTATCGCCAGCAGCTTGTTCTTATACGATGTTGCTCATGATACATGTGATACAAAAAATACGCGCAAACGTACGTTATATGGGCGCTATTGGGGCGCACTGGGTGAGTATGACAGTCTGCATTTTGAGCTGTGCTATTACCAAGGTATTGAGTTTGCCATTGAGCAAGGTCTTACTCATTTTGATCCTGGCACCCAAGGTGAACATAAACTGATTCGCGGTTTTATCCCGACGACGACTCATTCATTACATCGTATTTATGATCCGCGTTTTGTGCCCGCGATTACTGACTTTTGTGCTCAAGATCGTATACGTATGGCGGACTATCGTCAGCAAGCGCACGCTGCTTTACCGTTTAACGCTGACAATATGCCTGATTTTGATAGCAGTCTTTAATTCTGATATTTAGTGTTTTACTTATTTAACTTAATAATTAGTCATTAACTATGCGCCCTAATCGCTTTAACACGTCAGCAAAAATTTCGCCACCGTCAGCATTACTGCCATGGCTCGATACCAATGGTTCATTGACTGCAATGTTAGAAGCAAAATCTGGTCAGCCTTTACGGGTGGTACGCAGTTTTGAAGGCTATCGGGTTTTGACATTAACTCAAAAGCAGCAGCTTGGGTTACAAGGACACTCTTTAAATCGTCCGCTCATGGCGTGGGTGCGCGAAGCACAATTATATGGCAATGATGAGCTGCCATGGGTAACCGCGCAAAGCATTTTCCCTTTAACAAGTTTGCAAGGGCAGGCGCGACGGTTGCAACAGCTTAAGGGAACACCTATCGGTTATGTTTTATTCAAGCGTCGTCGAACATTACCGAATCAACGCTCTATCTATCCTACGGGTGAGGGCTGGTGTCGCCAGACGTGTTACGACTGGTACGGGCGCACCTTGCTGATAAGCGAGACTTTTTTACCGCAATTTTGCCAACAAATACTAAAAAATTAAATTTCTCAATGTAGATTGAGAACATCATCATTAAGCTAAAAAAGCTGACCAATTGGACAGCTTTTTTCTTTCTACTCAAATTTTTTATCTATAGAACTGATAAATTTATGGTGATGAATCATGCTTTATATTTATAGATTATAGTCTGTTAGACACTTATATTTATAGCACTATGAATACAATAGACACATGTCGTTTAATCACGCTAGGATGAACTTTTTTCGCGCTTGTCATATAAAGTTTCATGCTACACTGGTTTACAGCGATACGAGTTGTGCATAAGGTATACATGAGCACAGCAATACTATTGCTAAGCATGATAAGCTGATTGCAGGCTTCTATCTTCTAGTAGCTTCCTTTTTATAAAAGAAATCATATAGGGTATAACTATGTTTAAAGATATCTCGATTAAGGAATTTGACCCCGTACTTGCTGACGCGTTAGCCGCTGAAAGTGTTCGCCAAGAAAATCATGTTGAGCTAATTGCTTCAGAAAACTACTGTTCACAAGCAGTGATGGAAGCACAAGGTACTGATCTAACCAATAAATATGCCGAAGGTTATCCTGGCAAGCGTTATTATGGCGGTTGTGAGCACGTAGACGTGGTTGAGCAATTAGCGATTGATCGT
Source organism: Psychrobacter sp. GP33 (assembly GCF_014119005.1). Classification (GTDB taxonomy): domain Bacteria; phylum Pseudomonadota; class Gammaproteobacteria; order Pseudomonadales; family Moraxellaceae; genus Psychrobacter. The sequence goes on from NZ_JACGYX010000002.1 coordinate 456,902, forward strand.
GCAAAAGAATTGTTTGGTGCAGAATATGTGAACGTACAGCCACATTCAGGTAGCCAAGCCAACTCAGCAGTATTCCTAGCGCTGTTAAAAGCCAACGATACTATCCTTGGCATGAGCCTTGATGCGGGCGGTCACTTGACCCACGGCGCACACATTAACTTTTCAGGCATCAACTACAATGCGGTGCAGTACGGCTTAATTGAAGGCTCTGGTCTGATTGATTATGACCAAGTTGACGCACTCGCTCGTGAACATAAACCTAAAATGATTATTGCTGGTTTCTCAGCTTATTCACAAGTGGTCGATTGGCAGCGTTTCCGCGATATCGCGGACGAAGTTGGTGCGTATCTTTTAGTTGATATGGCACACGTCGCTGGTCTGGTTGCTGCTGGTGTTTATCCGAGCCCAGTACCTTTTGCTGACGTAGTCACTACCACCACGCATAAAACCTTACGTGGTCCACGTTCAGGTATGATTCTCGCTCGTGATGAAAAACTGGCGAAAAAATTAAATTCTGCCGTATTCCCAGGCAACCAAGGTGGTCCATTAATGCACGTTATCGCTGCCAAAGCGGTATCATTCAAAGAAGCATTAGAAGACAACTTTAAAACCTATCAGCAGCAAGTGGTGAAAAACGCCCAAGCAATGGCGAAAGTAATCATCGACCGTGGCTATGAAATCATCTCTGGTGGTACTGAAAACCATTTAATGCTTATCAGCTTGGTTAAGCAAGAAATGACCGGTAAAGAAGCTGATAAGTGGTTGGGTGATGCTTATATTACGGTTAATAAAAACGCAGTTCCTAACGATCCAAAATCACCATTCGTCACTTCTGGTATTCGTATCGGTACACCAGCCGTAACCACTCGTGGCTTCGATGAAGCAGACGTAACAGAGTTGGCGGGCTGGATTTGTGATGTGCTAGACAGCCGTGGTGATGAGCAAGTGATTGCTAATACGCGCGAAAAAGTCAAAGCGCTTTGTGCCAAAAAACCGGTATATGCTAAAAATCAGTAATCTCTAAAAACTAAAAAGATGATTAATCTATTTAGTATTTAAGCCATAAAAAAACCGCTTAGCATGTGCTAGGCGGTTTTTTGTTGGCAGGTCTTCTGTTTTTAGCAAAACCTGCGGTAAAGTGATTGTTCTCTATGTTAAATTCTTGGCGTAAGAACCTTAGCATGCGCTATTTAAATTATAATTGTTACCAGCGTTCATTTTGATACTCGTCAAACCTAAAGCTGCTAGCATAACCAAAACCGTCAATATCAGGAAATAAAGTTAAATGATGTATATCGAAAGTTTCTGATAGTTCCTTTAAAGCCAATTTCTTAAAGGAAGGACTTATATTTATAGAGATGTACGGGTCGAGACTATCACTAAGAGCCAAACTACCAATACTATTTTCGACAACTTGACTATAGAGAAACTGAGCATTTTGAGAGGCAATGCGTTTGGAAACTACTGGCGGATGCCATACAATAGGGTTATTACCATTTTCTATTTCCTTGAATACTTCAACATAGTCTGTCACTCCACCTCTATTTTCGCCTCCTCCTACAAAATGAGAATGAAATCCAAATAATAGCCCAGCCTGTTCTGGTTCAGATGAGCAAGCAAACCAAAGACCAACCATGATACTTCTAGAAAAATCAATCAGTCTCGTAGCAGCACCATGATGTTGAAGTTTTGCTAACAACTCTAAATCTGTAAGATTTCTACTGTTATCGTATCTATAACCTTGATGAGTAGCGTGTTCAAGCAAATGCTTCTCGTAATGCTGCATTTGCCACTCAGTTACTTCACTCATAGTTCTCTTTAACCTTCTATATGCAGAACTGTGAATAGCCCATTGAATATTGCTTTGACCTCTCCAGAAATAAACGTTGCGTCTCTCAGGAGTATGTTGTTTTACTAAAGTTAATAATTCTTCAATAGACTCTGGTGAGTGAATTCTCCCAAATAACTTGCTATCGACAAATTTCATAATTGCTCTTCTTCCTTTGATAACTTGATAAGTTTTTTTTACTAATATCACTCTCTCAATACTAGTTAATGATCTAGGTTAATTCACTCAAATCTTTATAGAGAGGTTTAATAACAAATAAAAAGGCTGAGCTACATTATCGTAGATCAGCCTTATTTATTTTAATCTAAATATATTAATAGCTTAAAACGGCAACTTGGTAAATATCTGCAATACCGTAGCGTTAACGATATCGACAAAGAATGCACCAACCATAGGTACAATCAAAAATGCCTTAGGTGATGGCAAATAGCGATCGGTGACCGCCTGCATATTGGCAATTGCCGTTGGCGTTGCACCCATTCCAAAACCACAATGACCCGCTGCTAAAACGGCAGCATCATAATCTTTGCCCATGATTTTGTAAGTGACAAAGTAAGCATAAGCAATCATGACGGCAGTTTGAACGAGCAAGATAATCAAGACTGGACCTGCCAAATCTGTCAATTCCCACAGTTTCAATGATAATAGTGCCATGGCTAAAAATAGGCTTAACGACGCATTACCAATCACATCAATAGCGCGGTCAAACATATCAAAGTTAAAGACCATAGTCAGTGCATTACGAATAATCACACCGCCTGCCAATGCCCAAACGAACGTAGGCAATTCAAATGCCGTACCTTCCGCAATGATAGTCATCAAGTCAGCAAACGCTAAAGCCCCTGCAAATAAAGCCAAACTTTCAATAGTAGAAGAGGCGGTAATCAGACGAATATTATCCGGCTTTTCAAACATCTCTTCATGTCTATCATCACTGTCTTCGTCATGCTTGGTGCTATATAACGACTGCTTACCAGCAAGCTTTTCAACGTCGCTTTGATTTGGGTTTATGGGAGCCGGCTTAATGCCCATTTTATTGATCAATCTGCGCGCAACAGGACCACCAACCAGGCCACCTGCCACCAAACCATAAGTAGCAACGGCAATACCAAGTGTGGTTGCACCAACCACACCGTACTGCTCTTCTAACACAACGCCCCATGCCCCTGCAGTACCATGCCCACCGGTTAAAGCGATAGAGCCTGTGACCAAACCGAGCAGTGGATCAAGCCCAAGCACGCTTGCCATTGCCACCCCAACCACATCCTGCAAAATAATAAAAACGGAGACGACAATGGTAAAAATTAATAACGGTGAGCCACCAGCTTTAAGGCGTCCAAAATCGGCACTCAGACCAATTGAGGCAAAAAACATCAGCATAGTCGCTGTTTGTAGACCTTGATTGAAGTTAAAAGTATAACCCCATACCAAGTTAAGCGCATACACCATGGCGGCAGCGACCAGACCGCCCGCGACAGGCTCTGGAATATTAAAGTCCTCTAAGAACTTGATGTTCTTGACCAAAAAACGCCCAAGTAACAACACTAAGGTTGCAAATATCAGCGTGTAATAGCCGTTTAAAGTAACTTCCATAAGTGCATCCTTTTATAAATATAAATTAACCTGAATTCGGGATAAGGCTGGTATTATCTTGATTTTAGGTTTGAAACATAAGTCGCCGAAATAGCAAATTTGCCAGCATTCATCATTACTATTCGCCCAAGCAACTTACCAAAAATATCAATTGCTACTTCAATTAAGTCTTTAAAAACATTAAAATTTTCATATATAGGATGGGCTAACTAAAGCTATCAATGAGTTATATTACTATCAGTTAGGCAGACATAAACTCTATTTTATGTATACAAAAAGTAGCTTTCCAGCAAGATACTGTAAAGATAACAACTAAAACAATAGTAGTGATGCGCTTTGTTGTCGAGTAAACCTCATTCGCATGCTAGTTTCAGAATTAAAAGTGAGCGCATGAAAAGTTATGTGTTTAAGTAAAAAATAAAAAAACGCCAGCAGTGACGCTGACGTTTTATATAAAAGATACATTTTATATCAAATTAACACAATTTTGAATGGTAATTACGCTCTAGTTTCGCCATGACCATAAACAATCCACTTTTGTGAGGTCAAACCTTGCAGTCCAACTGGACCACGCGCATGGATTTTATCGGTTGAAATACCAATTTCAGCGCCAAGTCCATACTCAAAACCATCAGCAAAACGGCTAGAGGCATTAATCATGACGCTAGCAGAATCCACTTCACGGATAAAGCGCTGCGACTTGCTATAATTGTCAGTGATAATCACATCGGTATGATGGCTGCCATGAGTATTGATATGTTCAATGGCTTCATCCAAACCGCTGACAATTTTAATCGCTAAAATCGGCGCTAAATATTCGGTATCCCAATCGTCATCGGTAGCGGCTGATAAATGACCGCTAAGTTTGGTATTATTATTTAAAATGGCTTGCGACTTATCGTCAAGACGCAGCTGCATGGCATCATCCGCTTGCACGATAGCTTCGGCAATTTGCGGTAATAACGTCTCAGCAATGGCTTCATCAACCAATAACGTTTCCATAGTATTACAAGTGCCATAGCGATGCGTTTTGGCATTCACGCTAACGTCAATCGCAATTTTTGCCTCAGCATCACTGTCAATAAAAGTATGACAATTACCATCTAAATGCTTAATCACTGGTACTTTGGCATCGCGACTAATACGTTCAATCAAGCCTTTACCACCACGTGGCACAATCACATCGACATATTCAGTCATGGTAATCAGCTCACCAACCGCTGCTCGATCCGTAGTTTGTAACACTTGCACGCTATGCTCAGGTAGTCCTGCATTTTTGAGACCTTGATGAATACATTTTGCAATCGCTTGATTCGATTCAAACGCTTCAGAGCCACCGCGCAAAATAATAGCATTGCCTGATTTTAAAGCGAGTGATGCTGCCTCTAACGTCACATTCGGACGTGACTCATAAATCATCCCAACGACGCCTAATGGCACGCGCATTTTTCCCAAATGAATGCCAGACGGCTGATAGGTCATATCCGTCACTTCACCAATAGGATCGGGCAAGGTGGATACGTCTTTTAAACCTTGCAGCATGCCGTCAAAACGAGCATCATTGAGCTCTAAACGGTCAAGTAGTGCCGCATCAAGATTATTTTTCGTGCCATTATCCATATCGATTTTATTTGCCGATAGAATTGCTGTCTTGGCACTGGCTAGCTCATCATAAATTGCCAGTAAAGCAGTATTTTTAAGTCCGGTATTGGCAGCAGCAAGGGCTCGCGAGGAGGCGCGCGCTTGTTGACCAACGGTTTGCATATAGGTTTTGATATCTGAAGTAGTCGATTGACTCATCAATTAATTTCCTTATATATAAATAGATAACAAAATGTTATCTGAAATTCTTGTTACTGAATTTTAATGAAAACTAGATTTTAATAAAAAGTATCAAGCGGTTTACTAAATAAAGCAAATGCGCATCAGTAGGCGAAGAATATGCCACATATCGGCAGTGATTGATAAAAATGGAAGTTTTGATGCCTCTATAGCGTCATGCTATTTAACATAGAGCAGATTAGATCGATAGTAAAGATGAATTTGTGAATAGAGTTCTGTATCAATGATTATTGTATTGGCAAGATAGTCTCTTTGAGCGTACTTTTATAATGCGCTAAAAACCGTCTTATTTTATGCCGAATATCGCCAATTCTCTTCTATTATACAGTTACGCGTTCTCAACAGAATCATGGTGTAACTACTAAGGTGGCTGCATTTTTATATTCGTATACTTAAACAGTAAGCAATTTTAGTATTGCATAGCGTTTAAAATTTTTAGCAACTTTAACCAAGCATGAGAGAAAGCTATGATGTCACAGACGATAACGGATAAAAAGACGGCACTGACGATTCATAAAAAATTGATATTTGTTACCTTAGCAGCAGCGGTATTAACCATGAGTGCCTGTGGTAAAAAAGACGCATCAGTGACAGAAGGCGAATCAGCTGTCGATGCTCAAGCTTCAGTGGAGCAACAAGGATCAGCGACGGCTCATGACGAGGTCGCAGTAGCAAGCGCCAATGAGGGAATCGCGACTACAGATATGCCAAACGATGATGTTGCTGTAGCTACTGCTGATGACTCTGAAGTAATGGACGGTAGCGAATCAGAAGAGCACGTCTCGACTTACTAACCCAAATATTCTAAAATGCACCTTAATATGAACGAGTAAGGTAATTTATGAGCTCAATCGTATAAAACAGCATAGCATCCATTAAAATGATAAAATAAGCTCAGAGTTGCAATGGCAGTCTGGGCTGTTTTTTATGGTGCCTATTTTCATTATTGTTTACTCATCATTATTCGCTGATAACTATTTATTCAACACTATTGGAAGTCTGCTAAACCATGCCTGATATTGCTAAAGATTCGACGCGTCCTATCGCGCTAGACATACAAGACCTGCATAAAAGTTATGGCTCATTAGCTGTACTCAAAGGCGTCTCATTAACCGCTTATGATGGCGATGTTATCTCCATTTTGGGGTCATCTGGCTCTGGGAAATCTACCTTACTACGCTGTATTAATCTGTTAGAAAAGCCCACCCAAGGCGGCATCACTATCGGTAATGAGGCGCTGAAATTAAAGCTCAATAAATCCGGTGAGCTACAGGCGGTAGATAACAAGCAGTTAGAAAACTTGCGCGCGCGCGTGGGTTTTGTGTTTCAAAATTTTAACTTATGGCCGCACAAAACGATTTTGCAAAACATTATCGAAGGACCAACGCAAGTTTTAAAGATTAAAAAAGACCAAGCCATTAGCGATGCAGAAAAATTGCTTGCCAAAGTCGGTTTACTGGATAAAAAAGACGCGTATCCGGCGAATTTGTCGGGTGGTCAACGTCAGCGAGTTGCTATTGCCCGTGCCCTTGCGATGAACCCACGCGTGTTATTGTTTGATGAGCCGACGTCTGCTCTAGATCCTGAACTGGTTAATGAAGTGCTGGCGGTTATGCGTGAGCTGGCAGAAGAGGGGCGTACCATGTTGATTGTCACCCATGAGATGCGCTTTGCCCGTGAAGTATCTAGCCAAGTGGTGTTTTTACATCAAGGGGTGATTGAAGAGATAGGCACGCCAGAACAAGTCTTTGATAATCCAAAATCTGAACGCGTTAGAGACTTTATGGCGTCCCATCGTTCGTAGTATCGTTTGCAGTATTTTTACTTATGGTTAATCTGTTATTCACGTCGCTGCTCATTTGATTATTAATCTAACTATCATAATAGTCATTGTCATAACTGTTGAAGCAATAAGGGGTCTTTCATAAGACCCTTTATTACCGCATAATGACAGTCAATGCCTAAAACGTTTGTTTTTGATTTTTGAGTCAGGTATTATCGACGAGTTTATCACCTGTCAAAATGGTTATTGTTTTCGTTGGCTGGCATGGATGTCAGAGGCTGAAAAATCAGCAATACCTATCAGAAACCAATATCAGAAACTAAGGAATGTACGATGTCGACTTCTAACCTATTGTGGTCATCGATGACCCTCACTGCCGCCCTCGCGCTTAGTGCCTGTAGCCCATCCCAAGATGCTTCTGATGCCAATGCTGATGCTGCCAATAATGGTGCTGCGAGCAAAACCTTACGTATCGCCACCGAAGGCGCGTACCCTCCGTTTAACTATACCAATGCGGATGGCAGTCTTGCTGGCTATGATATCGATGTTGCCAATGCGTTATGCGAAGAGATGAAAGTCAAATGTGAAATTGTCGCCCAAGAGTGGGATGGCATTATTCCCGGACTGTTGGCACAAAAATACGATGCGGTGATTGCCGGTATGTCTATCACCCCTGAGCGTCAAGAAAAAGTAGATTTCACTGAGCCGTATTTTGCCAATACCATGGTATGGCTGACCGATACCAAAGGCAGCTTTGACCCAAAAACTATTAAAAATCTTACCCTTGGTGGTCAACGGTCAACCACGCCAGGCGCGTACTTACAAGATAATTATGAAGGTAAAGACGGCAATACCGTGCAGCTGTATGATAACTATGACAATGCCTATTTAGACCTGAAATCAGGTCGTAGTGATGCCGTCTTAGCAGAAAAAGTCTCTGCAAAATCGTGGTTAAAAGACAACCCAGCAGGCTTTGGTATCGTCGGCGATGAGATTGACAATAACGACAATATTGCCATTGCTGTTCGTAAAGGTGATCCGCTGCAAAAAGACTTTAATAAAGCAATGAGTGCCATTCGTAGCAACGGTAAGCTGGCGTTACTTGAGCAGCAAAATTTCGGTCAATAGTTTAGTGGGTCAATAGGCTATTAACCAACTGCCTTTTTTGTACATCATCTTTGGGTTAGATATATTAGGGGTCAATAATTTGCAAGTCATCTACCTGTAAATTTACTCATAAAGGAAAAACAACCATGTCAATGTCAATCACTCATAAAGCCTTGTGGCTGGCCCCGCTTAGCGCTGCAATGCTCATGCTGGCGGGCTGTAGCAATAGCACCACACCAGCCGAAGATGGCGCAGTCGATGCCACTGATGGTAAGCAATCTACGATAAAAATCGCTACCGAATCAAGCTACAAGCCCTTTAGCTATACCGATGCCGATGGCAAACTTATCGGCTATGAGATTGAGCTGATTGAAGCCATGTGCGCGCAAATGAAAGCAGATTGCGATATTATTTCGCAAGACTGGGACGGTCTCATTCCAGGCTTAAATGCGCAAAAATTTGATGCGATTATGGCAGGTATCTCAATTACTCCTGAGCGCCAAGAAGTAATTGAATTCTCAGACCCTTACTTTTATACCAGTATTATTTTGATTGGTAAAAAAGGTGATGATGTCAATATTGACGCTTTAAAAGGTCAGCCGGTTGCCTCACAACGTGCCACGGTTGCCTCACAATATCTACAAGATGAACATGCTGAAGCAGACATCAAACTTTATGATACCCAAGACAATGCCTATTTAGACTTAACTTCAGGTCGCGTACGCGCCATGATGTCGGATAAAGTCACCGGTATTGATTGGTTAAAAACCCCTGCTGGCAAAGATTATGAAGTCAAAGGGCAAGAAATCACCACTGATAAAGATGCTATGGGTATTGGCTTCCGTAAAGGCGATCCATTAGTGGCTAAATTTAATAAAGCCCTTGCTGAAATCCGCGCTAATGGCACCTATGATCAAATCTCTGGCAGCTATTTTGGCACCAGCTCTACCGCTGCTGCTCAAAAAGCAGTTGTGAATGGTGCAGCAGCCGAAGCAGTCGCGCAAGAAGGTACAAATGCTGAGGTAGCAAAATAAAGGTAGCGCATAGCAGTCAATGGTAATCATAGCCTGCGATAGTAATTAGTTATCATGCACGCCTAATAGTTTTTAACGTAATAGACAGTCAAGGATGAATATGAGTAAATTTTTAAGTCCAATTCTAGCAAGTATTGCTGTCTGTACGTTAACGCTATCAGGCTGTAATCAGTCGCAAGATGGTGCTGATAAAAAAGCTACAGATATCGCTGATAATACGTCAGCAACGGGCGAAGTACTGCGTATTGGGACAGAAGGGGCGTATGCTCCTTTTAACTATACCAATGCTGATGGGAGCTTAGGCGGTTTTGATGTAGAGATTGCAAACGCGCTGTGTGCCGATATGAAAGTCACTTGTGAGATTACTGCGCAAGACTGGGATGGTATTATTCCCGGGCTAAAAGCAGGCAAGTATGATGCGATCATAGCCGCGATGTCGGTCACGCCTGAGCGCTCGCAGCAAGTTGCCTTTACTGATCCGTATTTTAGCAATACGTTGGTATTTTTAGCCAAAGCAGACAGCAAATTTGACCCTGCTCAAGACAGTCATATTAATGCTAATTCTATCGCCGCTCAGCGCGCCACCATCTCTTCACAGTGGTTTGAAAAAGCGTATCCAAAAGCCGATATGAAACTGTATGATACCCTGAGCAATGCCTTTTTGGACTTAGGTTCAGAGCGCGTTGATGCGATGGTATCTGACAAACTACCAGCCATTCAATGGCTCAATTCACCTGCAGGCGACGGTTTTATTCTTAAAGGGGCTGAGATTGATATCAATGACAATTTTGCCATTGCTGTACGCCCCGGTGACGCGCTACAGGCTAAGATTAACGATTCTTTAGCCAATATCAAAGCCAACGGCACGTACGATAAAATTAATCAAAAATACTTTGCCGTACCTGTAGAATCAAGTCCGTCTGCCAGTGTGCAAGCTGCACCAGTCGATAGCGTTGCAAAATAGCCGTTAACACAGTGGTTATGGATACAGTAGTTATAAATATAGTCACCGCTATATTTAAAATCTTATTTGAGTCATCCTTGTTACTAGCCATCCATCATTTGTTCTTGTAATCAATGATGGTTAGCAGCATGACTCTGAATAAGTCACTTACCACTAGTGAAAATAATTAAAATCTGTAAAATTTTTTAACATTTACCATTAAAAAATATCAGCATAAGTCTGCTAGTTAATCCTAAATTTTCTGTTAAGTATGGGTAAAAGGTACTACATCACTTGTAGGCATCTTTTCTAATACCATGCAGTAAAAGGCTGATTTATTTGATAAAAATGAGTCATCTGTAATAATTGACTGCCCAGTACCGTTAAATTTATGATTTTTATAGCACTTTTTAGCCCATAACAGCCTATTTCACCCCTCGTTTTGCCTGCAAGCAGTAACATGCTGCCCCATGAATATGATAAAATCACCAGTCATTTTTGCCGAGTCAATCGGTTATCCCATGATATAGATCTCATTTGTGAGAATAGCCTTGTGTGCTTGTGCCTATTGCAAACCATTATAGAGTCTATTAGCGATGCGATTTTTTTATCATTATTTCGTTAACTGACGATTATAAAGAGACTGAGTGGACAATTGTGTTTGATTTACAAGGATTTGGCGCGCTATTACTAAGCGGCGCAACCGTCACCATAAAACTTGCCGCGACCAGTGTTGCTATCGGTATGATTTTAGGTCTACTTGGTGCCACAGCAAAGTTGTCTAACGTCTGGCTACTGCGTAAGATTGCGACCGTTTATACGGCAACGATGCGCGGTATTCCTGAGCTATTATTGGTGCTCTTTATTTACTATGGCGGCTCTATGCTGCTCATGACCATTCTCAAAAAATTCGGCTATAACGATTATATTGAGATTAGTGCCTTTTGGGGCGGGGTCATGGCGCTATCGATTGCCTTTGGTGCATATGCGACCGAAATATTGCGGATGGCGATTCAAGAGATTCCCATTGGTCAAAATGAAGCTGCACAAGCGATTGGTATGCGTCCTTTGCAGACCTTTTGGCGCATTACTTTGCCGCAAGTATGGCAGATTGCGCTACCGGGTTTGGGAAATTTGTTTTTAGTACTGTTAAAAGATACTGCCTTGGTTTCAGTCGTTGGTCTTAAAGATATTATGTATCAATCCTCGCGTGCAGCGCAGTCGACCCAGCAGCCTTTTACCTTTTATATGGCGGCAGCGATTATTTATTTAGGGCTGACCATGTTAATCACAGGTTTTATGATGTGGCTTGAATGGCGCGCCAATCCAGCAGCACGGTATGCCAAAAAACTAACCCATCAATCAGTTAAAGGGTAAGGGAAGCGTCTTATGGATTGGAATTGGCAGGTTATTTTTGATCATATCCCAGACCTTTTGGGCGGTGCGGTATTAACCGTACAATTAGTGGTGATATCCGGTATTGTCGGGTTATTTTTTGGACTTATTTTAGCGCAGCTGCGTTTGTCTAAAAGCTGGGCGGTACAGCTCTTACCCTTCTCTTATATTTTCTTTTTTCGGGGTACGCCGCTCTTAGTACAAATTTTCCTGATTTATTATGGTCTGGGGCAGTTTGAGTTTGTTCGTAATTCTTTCTTATGGGAGCCGGTGCTGAGTCAAGCATATTGGTGCGCCATTATTGCCTTTACTTTAAATACCAGTGCTTATTTAGCAGAGATTATTCGCGGTGCGATTCAGACCATTCCTGTGGGCGAGCTTGAAGCGGCAGACGCAATTGGTATGTCAAAGTGGCAGAAGCTCACACGTATTACCTTACCGCGCGCCTTTGGTATCGTGATTCCGGCGTACAGCAATGAAGTGATTTTTATGCTCAAAGGTAGCGCCTTGGCATCGACGATTGCCTTAATGGATATTACTGGCGTTGCTCGTACTATTAGTGCCCGTACTTATACCTTGATGGAATTGTTCTTTGCAGCAGGTATCGTCTATCTTTTATTATCATGGGTGATTTTGTTCAGTTTTAGACTGTTTGAAAAACGTATGAACCGCTATATGACCTATGTTCCACCTGAGGTACGTACGCCAAACGCCCTTTAGATTGCTACTCTTTAGCCGTTATTTCTTTTCTGATATTTCTTATCCGCTATTCATTGATACTGTTAATGAGTTTTTTATAATGGCGGATTTGACCATAATTGTATAGAATATGTTAACCATATAATTTGCTAGGGTAATGCTCTAGCGAGATGTTTTTGCGTATTGGTCTCAATACGTTCCTTTTTTGACGTCCAGGTGCTATTTATTTTCCTTATTTGTCACTGCGTCATTGTCAGTTATTTCCAACGTTGTTTTATTGAAAAAGTGGGTGAAAGTTGAGTGAAATTTCAAACAAAAATCTTCAAGATTATCTAGATAAAAATTTAGATACCGCATCTAACGATAATATTAATGAAAGTTTAGATGATAAACTGGATAAGAGTTTAACTGAAACTTTAGATGACAATCTGAATGAGACTTTAAGTGAACACTTAACCAAAGATTCAAGTGAGAAAAAGAAAAAGAAGAAAAAAAAGAAAGCTCAGCCGGAACCGAGTACGGATATCAGCTTTGAAAAACCAAGTAAAGCTATCACCGTTGAAGCAGACGCTAAAGCACCACTAGGAACATCAAAAGCAGTCGAAACCATGTTTCGCAATGCTTTACGTACCGAGCTTGATTTAATCGCGCTGGCTGCGACGAAAGCCAACATCATGATTTCGCTAAACGGCATTATCATCTCTGCCCTGATGATTTCTGGGGCATTTATCTTTGTCTCATCAGCCGCATTCTTGGTGCCAGCAGGCATGTTTATGTTTACTGCTGCCGCCTCTATCTTTTTTGCCATTCTTGCTGCTTCCCCTGAAAAAGCCCATTATTTCACTGGATTTTCTAAATGGTTTAAAGCCTTAATCAAACGTGAAGCGCATTTTCGTGATTTTCGTGAGTACTTAGCGCGCGCTAATCGCTCCTCAGATGGTGAAGTCAATCTGCTGATTAATAAAGATCGTATGCAATTGACGCGCGAAGAATACTGGGAGCGTATGCAGATTTTGATGCGTGATCGCGATGAGACGTATCATTCAATGAGTGATCAGCTGTATTGGCTTGGACAAATTGCCGCGCGTAACGGCAAGATGCTGAATATATCTTACTCTATATTTCGCTGGGGTATGCTGTTCTCGGTATTAGCGTCTATTTTCTTAAAAGCATTACTGTTCTTTTATCCGGCAGCAGGCACCGAGGTTGTACCGCAGCTTGATGCTTCAGGTTTGGGTACACTAAATGCAGTTTATGAGCCATCTGCAGTACAGCAACTGCCTGATGGTCGCGTGTTGGTGGCTGAAGATGAAGAACAGCGGGCGATGAATATTATGACGGTTGCGCCTGATGGCAGCTTAAGTGAAAATCCGGTCGCAAGCTTGCAGCTAACACGCAGCTTTGGACGCAAGCTTAATGACGTTGAAGGTTTAACGGCTGATGATAAAGGCTTTGTCTACGCAGTGACGTCACATTCATCGGATACCAGTGGCAAACGAGATCCAACACGTGAGCAGCTACTCAGATTCCGTGTCAATGGTAATATCGCAGGCGACGTAGCAGCGGTCACCACCTTACGTGATGAGATGGTTAAATCGCCCATACTTGATGCCGCATTTAAAGCCCGTATGAATGCCAGCGTCAACTTTGATGAGCTGGATATTGAAGGCTTGGCCTATGACAATAGCACGCGCTCCATCCTGCTCGGACTACGTACACCAATGGCAGGCAAGTCGTCTATTATCGTACCGATTGTCAACTCAGAAGCGATGTTTACTAGTAACGCGCCGCCAGTCTTCGGTCAGCCCATTTTCCTTGATTTAAATGGTGGCGGTATTCGCTCGCTGTATTTTGATCCAGTCTTAAGTATGTTCGTCATTGCCAATGAAATCAACGATACCGCTGGCAACAAGCAAGCACAGATATGGACGTGGTCAGGCAATCCTAAAGATAAGCCGGTAAAAATAGACACCCCAGAGTTAGCGCCTTTGCAAAACATTGAAGCAGTTGATTCTATTACTATCAACGGTACTATTAAGATGGTGTTTATGGCAGATGAAGGCGATGCGAAAAAAGCCGTTCATGCCCGTTACGTCATGCTTGATTACAAGAAATTTACCGATTAACTAAACTGCAAAATAAGTATAAATAGAAAGGCGTTTAATATTAAATTGCCTTTTTATCCTGCGAATTATTATTCTTTTAGTACCCAAATCGTGTTATGAGTAAGCCGATAGCAATATTTGAGACAGAAAGAATCATTAAACAGACTATTGAGTTACTTTAACGCTTATAATTTATTTCCTGAGTATCCTTAGGGCGTTTTATAATAAGTCCTATACATCATTTTTACCATGAGACGCTATATGAGCCAAGCACAGTCCAAAGCAACGTCCCCTTCAGTTCTTCGCTTAGCAATACTTGCATCCCTATTGACTGCTATTGTGGTCAGTCTATTTTTATTCTTTTATCCCAGCAGTTCGGTTAATGCTGCCTCATCGCCAGCTTTGACAAAAGATGGCATGGGCAAATTTAACGATATTTACGAGCCATCAGCAACCTTGCAGCTTCCAGATGGTCGCGTACTCATCGTTGAAGATGAAGAGCATCGTGCGTTAAATATTTTAAAGATTTCAGACAATGGCAGTCTGATTGAAAATGCAGACGATAACCTAAAGCTGAGTCAAGGATTTGAGCATAAGCTTGATGACTTAGAAGGATTAACGGCAGATCATAATGGTTTTATCTATATGACCACCTCTCATTCTTCACTAAAAAATGGCAAACGTCGCCATAATCGTGAGCAGCTGATACGTTTTCGGGTTGTAGGCGATGCAGTACAAGACATCAACAGTGTGAGAACGTTACGTGATGAATTGTCGCAGTCAAAAACATTGGTAAAAGCCATTAAAGCAAAAACGGGTCAAGAGCCTGACTTTGATACCTTGAATATCGAGGGCTTAACCTATGCTCATAAAACCGATGATTTGCTGCTAGGTTTGCGCGCCCCGATGGCAGGCGAGTCTGCTATTATCGTGCCGATTGAAAACCCAGCAGAAGTGTTTGAGAAAAATGCAGCGCCTGTATTTGGCAAGCCTATTTTCCTTAATCTAGGCGGCGGTGGTATTCGCTCTTTACACTTTAGTACTATTTTGAATAAGTTTGTGATTGCCAATGAAATTCCTGATGATAAAGGCAAAGACTTCTCAAAAATTTGGACATGGAGTGGCAACCCTAACGACGCGCCTATTCCTGTTAATTTACCTGAATTATCAGATTTGAAAAATATCGAAGGCATTGATTCAGTAAAAGTAAATGGGGTTGCCAAACTACTATTTACCGCTGATGAAGGCAATGAGAAAAAAGAAATCGCCGCAAAATATCGTTTTGTAGATGAAGCCAAGTTTAAGTAGCTTATTAAGAGTAATAGAAAATTATAAATAGTCGTCCAATTAATCGTTCTAATGAGAGCCTGTTATGAGCCAATCTTCACACACTCCGATTGCCGACTTGATTGTAGATAGCGTCAATATTAGTGATGAAAATGTAGTGGATAAAGATATCAGTCACACGGCGCATCGGACGATTGGCAAAGTCGTTTGTGTGGGGCGTAACTATGCCGCTCATGCGCGTGAATTGGGTAATGAAGTACCGACGTCACCGCTACTATTTATGAAGCCTTCTTCTTGTGTTGTTGCTGCTCAAAATACCTTGGTTCGTCCAAATCCTACTGTTTTTGGTGAAACCCATTATGAGGCAGAGCTTTGCATTCAGTTATCTGCTGACTTAAGTAACGCAACTATTGAACAGGCAAAAATTGCTATTGGTGGCGTCACTTTGGGGCTGGATTTAACCTTACGCGATTTGCAAACCAAGCTGAAGGACAAAGGTCAGCCGTGGGAGCGTGCCAAGAGTTTTGACGGTGCGTGTGTGCTTGCAGATTGGGTTGACCCGCAAGCCTTTGGTGATTTTACGCAAGTGCGTTATCAGCTCTATATTAATGATGTGCTTAAGCAAGATGGCGATAGCGCGTTGATGCTGTTTCCGGTGTATAAATTGCTTGCTGAGATTAGTCATGCTTTTAGTTTACAAGCAGGCGATGTAATTATGACCGGTACGCCAAGCGGTGTTGGTGTCTTGCAAGCGGATGATGAGTTGCGTTTGGTATTGGATACACATGAGTGGCAAATGCGCGTCGCATAATAAGTCAAAAAAACACTTTTAAAAAAATCCCAAGCGCTGACTTGGGATTTTTTTTGTTCTTAATGGATGGTTTTTAAATGGAGTGCTTTTAACCAAAAACCGTTATGTTATTAAAAAGTCATCAAACCGTCATCAATGCTCAGTAGGATACAGCGTAATGTATCTCCGTTATACGGCGCTACGCTTAATTGCTGAATTTGCCTGCCCCTCGCGCCCAACTGCCAAGGTGACTGAACATGACTTTATCACATCATAAACAAAATCTTGCTCACGAAGAAATTGAAGACTCGAATCCTAGTAATAATATTGATTTTCAAACCATTATTAGTCGCCGCTTAAACCGTCGCAGTTTGTTAAAAGGGGGTACTGGATTGACCGCCGCTGCATTTTTCGGCACTTTACCGTTGGTAGGCTGTAATAGCGAGGACAGTAAGCCTAATGGACGTCCCATTATTAAAAATGATAATACTGCGGCTATTCCTGCCTCGGGTACATTAAACCGCCCTGAAAGCTTAAAGTTTAAAGCAGTTGCCCATTCTAAAGCGGCGGAGATGAGCGTGGCAGCAGGCTATAAGGCAGAGATAATATTGCCGCTTGGTATGCCTCTTATTTCTGGCATTGATGATTGGAAGGACAATCGCGAGCAATCGGCTGAGTCGTTTGAATGGCGTATGGGCGATAACCATGATGGCATGTGGTTCTTTGGCAAAAACGGTGCCGCTTATGACCCAAAAGCTTCGGATAATGGGCTACTAGTCATGAACCATGAATATGTGAATAGCGCTGAGCTAAGTCCATTTGGTTACCATTTAATCAAAGATAACAATGCTGCGCCTATCTTTAAGAATCGTAGGCTTGCCAGTGATGTACGCCGTGAGGTCAATTGTCATGGGGTTGCCGTAGTTGAAATGAAGCGCCGAACTAATGGCAGCGGTTATGAGATCGTACCCAATTCAAAGTATCATCGCCGTATTACCAGCAGTACGGTGGCGCAATTGACGGGTCCAGTAGCAGGCTCTGATTTGGTCAAAACCAAATTTGACCCGACTGGCTTGCAAACACGCGGCATTAATAATAACTGCGGTGCAGGTCTGTCACCTTGGGGCACGTATTTGACCACTGAAGAGAACTTCTTAGGTGTCTTTGCGCGTGGTCAAGATGCCAGCCAACTGACGCCAGGGCATAATTATGGTCGAGAGCGTTATGGCGCAAAAAAGGATTTCCCAGGTTTTGGGTATTTATGGCATACGCCCGAAGCCAAAGACGCCAAAATAATGGATGAATTTTCCCGTTGGGACATGACCGCAGTTGGTGTCACGGCAGCGGATGACTATCGCAATGGCTTTAATACCTTTGGCTATATCACGGAGATTGATCCTTTTGACCCGCAGTCTGTCCCGCAAAAGCGCACCGCATTGGGTCGTTTTGCTCATGAAAACTGCGCCTATGCGCCGGTTGAGCAAGGCAAGCCAATTGTCTTTTATATGGGTGATGACGCGAGGGGCGAATATATTTATAAATTTGTCTCCAAAGCCACGTGGTCAAATAATGATATTGGTGGCGGTCTAAAAGCCGGTAGCAAATATATGGATGACGGCACCTTATACGTTGCGGTGTTTAATGACGATGGCAGCGGTCGTTGGCAGCCACTTATCCATGGTCAAAATGGACTGAATAGCTCTAATAGTAAATTGCCTTTTAATGGACAAGACGAAGTATTAATATTTGCACGCGCAGCGGCAGATGTGCTCGGCGCCACCAAAATGGATCGTCCAGAATGGGTATCAGTCAGCCCAATTACGGGTGAGGTTTATGTGACCTTAACCAATAATAAATATCGTGGTGTCAGTGATGACCAGCCAGTATCGGCAACCAATCCACGCAGTTATGAGACGCCCGGTAAAGCCCGTGGTAATGACAATGGTCACATTATACGCTGGGCAGAAACGGACGGCGACCATGCAGCAACGAGCTTTGAATGGGATATTTATTTGTTTGCTGCGCCCCATGATTTAGCCGCTGAAAATCTCTCAAAACTCACGAACAATAATGATTTTTCATCCCCAGACGGCTTATATTTTGACCCGCGTGGGGTACTGTGGATTCAAACCGATGATGGCGCATATACCGACACCAGCAGCTGTATGTTGCTTGCTGCACTGCCCGGTAAGGTGAGTGATGGCGCGCTAACCATCACGACCGCAGGGCAACAAACCCGCGTTGGCATGCCGGCCAATAATGACAATATCAAACGTTTTTTTGTTGGACCAGAAGGCTGTGAGGTAACTGGTATTACCTTGACCCCGGATTTTAAGACGCTGTTTATTAACATTCAACATCCGGGCAATCAATGGGGCGCCGTTGCAGGTGGCAAAATACCGCGTTCAGCCACAGTGATGATTACTAAAGAAGATGGCGATGTGATTTTAGCAGAATCATTTGCGCCTGCAAGTGCCAGTTAAGCGTACAAGATAAAGGGATGTCATTAATCAGCTTTAACTAAACAGATGCAGTATTGTATCGATATCTAGATTATAACTTTATCAAGTATCAATGCCATTTTTACCGAAAAAAACCCCAAATCATCACTTGGGGTTTTGCGTTTGAATAAGCTTAATGTCATCATTCTCTTCTGTTTTTCTCATTAACAGGCTAGTATATGAGGCCATCCTTATCGTTGAAACTATCAAAATTATGCCCAATACTAAGCCAATCGATACTATCCATGATCTCTTTGCTCATCCTCACGATGATTCTGAGAATCAACCTAGCAGTGAATCTAGCAAGGGTTTTCAGGATAATGTATATGAGCAGTTGGCTAATCTTGATTACATTTACATGGATAAGCAAGCAACGTTAAGCCTGGATAACAGCGATGATGATATCAATCGTGAACCTGTCAATTTGGTTGATTTTTTTGAAGGGTTGGCGCAGCTGGTGACGATGGGTGTGGTAGAAGTCACCGATATTGCAGAAGCTATCCACCGTGAGATCGTTTTGCGTCCATTAGGGCGATTTAATGACCGCAATCAAAGTAAGTGGCAGCGCGGTCTTGTCGGGCGTATCTATGGTACGGTACGACATGCCTCGCGGCTGATAGGTGATAATGTCGCATCAGGAGTCAGATTGTACGACAGTATATTGAATAAGAAAAATATTCAACCGCTCCCTGAAAAGCTAAAACGATTGGTCAATGTACTGAATGGGGTCATGGGTCATCATCTGGTTACGCATCATAATCCGCTCGCTATTCCGATGGTATTCTATGATAGATACGGATATTTGCAACAAGGTGAAGTAGCAGGGCGTATTGTCATTCTATGTCATGGTCTTTGCATGAGTCATTTAAGCTGGCATCCTTTCGAAAATGACGGTTTAGGTGAACGTATCATCCAAAGTCAGCCGACACTTACCGTTTTATATCTTGATTACAATACAGGGCGCCACATCTCAAGTAATGGACGCAACCTCTCTAAAGTTATCCAGAACTTAGCAGATAATAATCCAAACATTACACAGATTGATTTGATTGGCCATAGTATGGGTGGGTTGGTCGCGCGTAGTGCGCTATTTTATGGCAAGCAACAAGGCTTTAACTGGGTAAAACGCGTGGGAAATCTCATTACCCTTGGTTCACCGCATCATGGCGCGAGCCTTGAGCGTATTGGTAATTTTGTACAAGATAGGATTGCAAAGCTACCTTTTGCGGGGTCGTTAGCCAAACTTGGGGATTTGCGTAGTGCAGGTATCATCGACCTGCGTCATGGCAGTATTCGTGATGAAGATTGGCAGTATTTAGAAGGTCGCAGTATTCTTCCCCATGAATTTCGCCATCCTGCTGAACTGCCACTGCATGTTCATACCTACTTAGTTGCAGGCACATTAGCTGAGGCTCATTACGATTTTATGGCTGCAAGCTTGTTAGGTGATGGATTGGTCACGATAGACTCAGCGTTAGGTGAGCATACTGACGAGCATGTGTTATTTGTGCCAGAAGGGCATAAGGCAATTTTTTATGGAGTGAGTCATTACGATTTACTGTATAACGACAGGGTGCATAAGCAAGTCATTGCATGGCTATTACAGAATGGGCGCAGCGATAATATACCTAATGTTTGCATACAGTCTTATCCTGATGAGCTTGGCGTGGTAATTTAAAATCTGTCGGATGATTTGAAGGTTTTATATGTCAAATAAAGTAGCAGTAGCAACGTTGTAAATCAAGATATTAGAGCAGTCTTTATCACCTTTTTATAATTTAAAAAAACCCTTAAACATTACGCTCAAGGGTTTTTGATAATTCATTAAACTTAACTAAACGGCTAAATAGCTAAACAAAAGTTATTCAGTAAATATCTCAGCGATATCCTCTTTATCAAATCGATAAATCGCGCCGCAAAATCCGCAATCCATTTCAAACTGACCGCCTTGCTCGTCACAAATATCCAGCATCTCATCTTGCCCGATTTGTAATATCGCTGTCTCGCATTTCTCTTTTGAGCAGGTACAGCCAAAGGTTAATGCTACAGGCTCTGGCAAGACCACATCTTCTTCATTGTACAAACGATATAACAATTCAGTGGTTGGTAATGTGGTCAACTCTTCAGGCTTAATGGTACGGGTCAATACGGACAAGCGCGGCCATAAATCATTATCGACGTGCTCTTGCTCTTCGTCATCACGACGCGGCAATAACTGCACTAAAATACCACCTGCTTGCAAACCGTCCGATGCCAAGTTAATTAGCGTTGGAATCTGGGCTGATTGTTTTTGATAATGAGCTAAGCAGTCGGCTAAATTGTCATGGCTGCGCTCAACAATACCTTGATACGGCTCGCCACCTTTAGGCTGAATATTAATAAATAATACCCCTTGCCCAAATGCGCCCAGCTCAGCAAAAGCATCATTGGCGCTGGTCATATTTTCCCACGCCTGTACTTGCTCATCGTTATCTGCTTTCCAGCTGGCAAGGGCGCGGATGACACCATCTTGGTCACATTCTGCCATTGCCCAATTCAGCAAGCTGTCTTTATCAGACGACTGCAATTGAATGGATAAGTGACCATCGATTTTGACCGTACCAATCAATAAACTTGCCGCCGTCAGCATCTCACCCAATAAGCGTTTGATAGCTTCAGGATAAGGCTTTTGGGCAATGGTGCTCGCATAACTGCGTGATAAACGCACCACATCACCGCGCACGGGTGACTCTTGAATAAAAAAGCGTTGGCGCACATCGTTATCGAGTACGACGTTATCGAGTACGACGTTATCGATAGGAGTGGTATCAGACTGAGGGTGCTCAGGATTTAGGGCTTGCGAATCTTGGGTCATAAGTCAGGTGTATGGTTAAGAAGTTGCTAACTTTATGGGGATTATTCCTCATTTATCAATATTCACTAGCCATACTTAACCGTTAACGGCTATTTTTTAAGCGTATTACGACCGTTAATAGTTAATAACAACCCTTTAGATAACATTGAATATTTATAGATGAGCTAAATTTGTCAAGACAGCGCGCTTTTTGCCCAGCGTATCGCTCTATACACTAAAGAACTTTACTAACGTTGGGAATGTTGATATAAAGTAACATTAAGTTTCATTACTATAAACTAGAGTAACATCAGGGATGCATAGCGGTTATGTTGCTGATAACCATGCGGTTTTAATAGCTTTTTAGTATCTCTGCCAAATTGGTCACAATGTGATAAAAGGATATATCTCATGGCTTATGCACTATCAAAACCCTTAACATTAGTCGCTTTTATGGCATTAACTTTGACGGGTTGTAACAATAGCAATCAATCTACCTCTACAGATGGCTCAGCAGATAGTACTGCTAACGATTCGAGCACCAATGCTGCCGATACCTTACAGAAAATTAAGGACTCCGGCACTATCGTGGTTGGCTATCGTGACTCCTCTATTCCGTTTTCATACATTGCTGCCGACCCAAATCAGCCAATGGGTTATGCGCATGATTTAGAAATGAAAGTTGTAGAAGCAGTAAAAGATAAGCTAAACATGCCAGATCTAAAAGTCCGTTACAACCTAATTACTTCGCAAACGCGAATTCCATTGGTACAAAACGGTACGATAGACTTTGAATGTGGATCAACCACCAATAACGAAGAACGCCAAAAACAAGTTGCTTTCTCTAATGGATTCTTTGAGATTGGCACGCGCCTGTTGACCAAAGCCAACTCTGGTATTAAAGACTTTGAAGACTTAAAAGGAAAAGCAGTAGTCACTACTGCAGGCACGACATCAGAGCGTTATATCCGTCAATATAATGATGAGAAGAAACTGGGTGCGAGTATTATCTCCGCAAAAGACCACGGTGAGGCTTTCCTCATGCTTGAAAGTGGTCGTGCGGATGCCTTTATGATGGATGATGTGTTGCTAGCAGGCGAAAAAGCCAAAGCGAAAAACCCCAATGATTGGGTTATCGTGGGTAAACCGCAATCGTTTGAGATTTATGGCTGTATGATGCGTAAAGACGACCCTGAATTTAAAGCAGTGGTCGATGAAGCATTAGCCAATGTTTATAAATCAGGTGAAATTAACAGCATCTATGACAAATGGTTCTTAAATCCGATTCCACCAAAAAATGTCAATTTAAACTTTGAGATGTCGGACAACTTAAAAGCGCTTATTGCCAATCCACATGATAGCGACCAGCCTAAAGAAGCGACTGCTCAGTAACGACTTTTTGTCCCTGAATATAGTTCGTTCATGCGTCAGGTATATATGTTTAATCATGTACATTGCCTGACGTATGCGCCTATTAATCGCGACTCGGAGAGACAATTATGAACTATAGCTGGAACTGGGGTGTGCTCTTTGAGCGGACTGGCATTGGCAGTGAGCTGTATATTCACTGGATGATTACCGGTCTTGGCTGGCTGTTATTAATTGGTAGTGTCGCGTGGGCGATTGCTATGGTCGTTGGTACGGTATTCGGTATCATGCGCACATTACCCAATAAAACGGCTCGTGGTATTGGCACCGCTTACGTGACATTTTTTCGTAATATACCGTTACTGGTGCAGCTGTTCTTTTGGTTTTATATTGCCCCTGGTTGGCTCACGCCTGCACTACAAGAATGGTGGTATAAAGGCTTGTCACCGAATACGTCCGCCATGCTCTCAGCCAGTATTGGTCTGGGGTTATTCACTGCTGCACGTATTGTCGAACAGGTTCGTACTGGTATTGACTCTTTGCCAAGAGGTCAAATCAATGCCGCTTATGCCCTCGGGTTGACAGTGCCGCAAGCTTATAAAGAAGTCCTGCTGCCCCAAGCTTTTCGCGTTATCTTACCGCCGCTTAGCTCGGAGCTGACCAACTGTTTTAAAAATGCGTCGGTTGCCTCGCTCGTTGGGGTCATGGAATTGATTAGCCAAACCAAAACCATTAGTGAATATACCCAAAATAGCCTTGAGATTTATACTTATGCGACCGTTATTTATTTGGTATTTAACTTATCGTTAATTGCCATTATGGGCTTTATTGAGCGCAAACTGCGTGTACCTGGGCTTATCGCAGGAGGTCAAAAATGAATATGATGACTGAACTTGCCACGGCTTATCCAGGTTTGATGGGCGGCATGCTCACCACATTAAAGGTGCTTTTTTTAGCCATTATCGGTGGTATTGGACTGGGTACGGTGCTGGCATTAATGCGCCTATCGGGTATCAAAGCGCTTGAAATTCCAGCCAAACTCTACGTTAATTACTTTCGTTCAGTACCGCTATTATTGGTGCTGCTATGGTTTTACTTTGCCGTACCAATGCTATATTTTTGGATAGCAGGTAAATATCTGCAACTTGATACCGCGTTTACCTCTTGTGTGGTCGCGTTTATGATGTTTGAGGCAGCCTATTTTTCTGAGGTGGTGCGCGCTGGTATTCAGTCTATTGGAAGTGGTCAGGTCAATGCAGCTAAAGCTGTAGGGATGACGTATGGGCAAACCATGCGTTTGATTATTTTGCCGCAAGCCTTTCGTAAAATGCTACCGCTGATTTTGCAACAATGTATTATTCTATTCCAAGATACGACTTTGGTTTTTGCTATCGGTTTGACCGATTTTTTCCGTGCCGCCTATGTTCGCGGTGAGTTGATGGGATTATTAACCCCTTATATTTTAGGCGCGGGCGCGGTCTATTTTATTATTAGTCTTAGCGCGTCTATTGGGGTGCAACAAATCCAAAAACGTCTGAGATTTTAATAAAGTCTGACGTACCTTTTGACTAAAAGTGTTTAAGCTATATCGTACGACTGGGTAATGCCAATGATTAATAAAAGTTATCCAAAAAAGTAACGGCTAGGAGCCAGCGATGAATAATCCTGATACGTATATTAATGAGTTTGGCGGGCTGGTCACGGATAACGGTCATGCTAGTGATGAGATTGTCATTAAGATGACTGGTGTAAGTAAGTGGTATGGCGATTTCCAAGTGCTGACCGACTGTACCGCGCACGTACATAAAGGCGATGTGGTCGTAGTTTGTGGTCCATCGGGCAGTGGTAAATCAACGTTAATTAAAACCGTGAACGGGCTTGAGCCGTTCCAAAAAGGTGAAATACTGGTCAGTGGGATTTCTGTCGGTGCGCCAAAGACTAATTTGCCAAAATTGCGTAGCCAAGTTGGGATGGTGTTTCAGCATTTTGAACTGTTTCCACATCTGACCATTATGGATAATTTGACTGTCGCACAAATCAAAGTATTGGGTCGCAAGGAAGATGACGCTAAGAAAAAGGCAATGGCGTATCTTGATCGAGTAGGATTGACGGTACAGGCGAAGAAGTATCCGGCTGAACTATCCGGCGGACAGCAGCAGCGTGTGGCAATTGCACGGGCGTTGGCGATGGATCCGGTGGCCATGTTATTCGATGAACCGACTTCCGCGCTTGACCCTGAGATGATTCAAGAAGTGCTCGATGTGATGGTAGAGCTGACCCGCGATGGCATGACCATGATGTGTGTGACTCATGAAATGGGCTTTGCCAGCCAAGTTGCTAACCGGGTTATCTTTATGGATGAAGGTTATATCGTTGAAAACTGTAGTAAAAATGAATTCTTTGAAGGGGCGCGTAGTGAACGGGCACAGAAGTTTTTATCAAAAATTTTAAATCAGTAATGTATTCATTATTGCCCTTTATGACTGTAAAAAGCGCCTATCTTTCGGGCGCTTTTTGTTGTCGGATGAGCGCTTATCTATTTACTGCTATACTCTTTAGCACTATGATGATTTATCCTTAAAACAATGACTCACGCTATTTAAAGAATAGCCGTCTATAAAAAATTCACGGTATACCTTTATATTTATGGTTATAACAATTATTCTGGAGCTTTTATGAGTATAGAAAATCTAGCGGCATCGTCTACAGTGTCTGGTATTGCGATTATCGGTGCAGGTCTTGCTGGCTGGCATGTCATTGATGCGATTCGTGCTAAAGATAAAGATATCCCGATTACCCTTATCACAGCTGATAGCGGTGATCGTTACCACAAGCCCATGCTGACCATGGCAATCAGTCAAAATAAACAAGCAGCAGATTTAGTACGGGCAACAGGTGAGGACGCAGCAGCAGCAGCAGGGGTCACTTTACTGGCATATACCAGTGTGACGGATATTGATGCTGCCACTCAACAATTGCAGCTAATCTCTGCTCTGCGCTCAGATCCAGCCAACACGAATTACGCTACCGTTCGCTATGATAAGTTAGTATTGGCGCTCGGAGCGCATCCTATTTTTCCTAAAAGCTTGCCGCAAGAGCTGGTATGGCATGTTAACCATATCGAGCGCTTTGCTCAGCTACAAGCTCAATTGGCAACGGGTGCGCAGCGCGTAGCTATTATTGGTGCTGGCATGGTTGGTACAGAAATCGCCGAAGATTTGCTAAAAGCCGGTCATGAGGTGACGCTGATTGACTTAAATAACGCGCCATTGTCACAAATGTTACCAGCGCAAGCCACTGCGCGTATTGCTAAAGCGATTGAGTCACAAGGAATCCGCTTTTTGGGTGGCTGCCTCGTATCAGACGTCACTCGTAATGACGATAGCAGCTTGCAAGTCAGTTATGCGCCATTAAAGCCAGTGAACGATGATAGTAATAATAGTGCTGAGAATGAAGTGACTGAAATCACTACCATTACCGTAGATCATGTGATTGCCAGTACTGGACTGACTGTTGATGGCAAACTTCCTGCCGCTGCTGGGATTGAGTTTGATAGCCGAACCGGAATTGTCGTTGATGCGCCAACGCTGCGTACGAAAACGGCACATATTTATGCGATTGGCGATTGTATGTCTATTAATGGGGTGGCTTGTCGTTATGTCGCGCCATTACGGGCACAGGCAGCGACAATCGCTGATGATGTTTTAGGGATTGATCATGAGGGCTATGAGCATAAGCCGCCCATGATTCGTCTAAAAAACAAAGCCATTTCTGTCATGGCAACGGGCGTGCCGCGTGCTGAGGGCAATTGGCAAGTCAAAACAGACAGTGCTGATGAGCTGGTCATGGAATTGTTAGATGAGCAGGAAGCAGTAAGTGCTACGGTGACTATTAAAGCACCAGCAACAGTTTAATAGTTTAATTTTTACCAATATGAATTATTAGTACTGATGATAACTCACATTTTATAGACGACAAAAAAGCAGTAAGTGTAATACTTACTGCTTTTTTATTTTTAACGACTTTAAATAGCTGGTGATGAGTGGCTTATAACGCCTTATTATTCTGTTCAAAATAGCGCGCCAGACCATTTAACAATAAGTCGTTACGGATATGTACCGGACGATTGATGTGTTGAGCAATCATATTGGCATCGCCGCCAGTCATAATCAGCTCAAAATTAGGATGGCGGTTGCTGATTTCATTGACCGCGCCCACGATAGACAGCAGGATGCCGCGATGTACCGCATCTTGTGTGGTCGTGCCTTG
The DNA here is from genome assembly GCF_014119005.1 of Psychrobacter sp. GP33. Taxonomy (GTDB): domain Bacteria; phylum Pseudomonadota; class Gammaproteobacteria; order Pseudomonadales; family Moraxellaceae; genus Psychrobacter. The sequence continues at coordinate 484,300 of NZ_JACGYX010000002.1, forward strand.
AGTAATGCTATCAAACGTGCCGTTTGATATGGTAATTTGCTTGGTGCCAGAAAATAATGACTCGCGTTGCAAATATATATTGGGGAAAATATAGCCCCCTAAATGGGTTGCATGGTCAATCAAATCAATAGTTACTGCTGTGCCACAACCAATCACACATTGGCGCTTTTTTTTATCAACTGTACCCAGCATTTGTAGCCAGCGGTCACAGCCCAATTGATTGGCATCGTAATGGCTATTCATCAAAGGGTGAGTGGCATCTACATGGACAAACTCAAATGGAATATTAAGCCGACTTAACGTCTCTGACACCTTGACATTCAAAGTATCGCCTAGTACCGAGGAGATACCGATAAAGTCAGGCGCGTAACGCTCAAAGCGATCGGTCAAACCCATTAGTAGTTCGGTAGGTGCTTGTAGATGCTGCGTGGCATCATGAGAGATAATCTGACCAATATCATCAGTCAGCCAGTATTTAAGACGGGTGTTGCCAAGATCAAGCCAAAGCATAACTATCCTTACATGAGTAACCAGTGTTACCGTTTAAGCATTATTAAGAACATCAATACGTCCAGTAAAAAGCGCGGCAAGCTTACCGTTATCTTGACGTAATTGCAAACATCCCTGTGTATCAATCCCGCAGGCGTGCCCCTCAATGATTTGTAGCTCACCTTGGTGGTTTTGTGTGACGCGCAATCGCAATCCTGCAAGGGCATCCATGGTGGCAAATTGGCGTAAAAACTCATTTCTATAAGGCGTTTGAGTGCTGGCTTGTTCGGCTGATATTTGCGTAAAGCTAGTCATGGCTGCTATTAATGCCTTACTCATTTGCTCGTATAACTCTTGCAAAGTAGGCAAGCTCAAGCTTACAGCTAGACTGGTTTGAATATTCAGTAACTCAAAAATATCTTGTAAGCTGAGCGCTTGATAGCTCATGCCCTCGCAAGTTTGCGTGGTCAACGTAGGTGTGGCTTGTACATTTAAACCAACGCCCATCACCACGCCCACTAATTTACCAGCGCGCCAAACGGGTTCAATCAAAATGCCAGCCAGCTTATTAAAATAAATAATCGCTTCCTCATCTGTTTGAGCATGGTCATTCTGTGGCTGGATTTCTTTTTCACTATCTTTTTCACTATCTTGCTTATAAAAGCCCAAGTCATTTGCCCATTTCACCCCGATAGACGTTAATCCTTGCGCTTGCAATTGGGTATTTAAGTATTGAATAATCGGTATTTTTGCCAACTCAACACCAATAATCAGCGACAATAAGCCGCTAACAGGCACTTGTACCGGATGATATAACGACAGGTAGACATTGCCGAGCGGTGACTGCCATGAGCGCCCTCGTTGCCCGCGCCCTGCCGTTTGAGTTTCAGCCGTTAACAGGTGCAGCTTATTGGCACAAAGTGAGCCGTCTTGTATGGCATTAATCAGCTCACTATTGGTCGATGGACTGCTAATAACGTGGCGATGGTTGAGGCTTGAAATTGAGTCGGAAAGCGGGGCTGAGAGCGAATCGGATAGCGGCATAAGTTTAGTCGATGTGAGTCATGTGGCAGGGACAATCTTTGTTATACTACAGCGATTGTGAGCTTAAAATCAGGGCGACGGATAAAAGCGCATGTGTTAAAGGCTGATGACAAATAAGCGTCTGGCAAATAAGCATTAATATCCGTGGCGCTCATTATGATATAGAACTCGGCGCAATAAAAGTCAGGTGCGGTAAAAGGTACGCATATTAGAAGATAAACAAAACAAAAATAAGCTCAATAAAAGGTAGGCTCGATGATGTTATATGTGTGGTTTGTGATTGCAGGGGCGGTTGCAGGTGTGTGCGCTGGTCTATTTGGTGTGGGCGGAGGGTTGATTATTGTACCCGCGCTGGTATGGATTTTTACTGCCTATCATTTCCCGCCTGATGTGGTCACCCATTTGGCAATTGGTACATCGCTTGCCACCATTATCATCACATCTATAAGCTCGATGACCGCGCACAACAAACGTGGCGGTGTACGCTGGGATATCTGGCGTAATATGGCGCTTGGTTTGGTCATTGGTAGTTTGGTTGGGGCTGGCGTCGCAGAAATGATTGATGGCAAATCGCTACAAGCAATTATCGGGGTTGGAGCGCTATTGGTCGCCATTAATATGTTGTTTATGTCCAATAAAGAACAGCTGGGTAAGCCAATGCCGTCAAAGGGCGTGCAGATGGGTGCAGGAACGGGGATTGGTTTGGCATCTGCTATCTTTGGGATTGGCGGTGGTAGCTTGACTGTGCCGTTTCTTAATTGGGCAGGGTTACCGATGAAGCAGTCAGTCGGTACGTCTGCTGCATGTGGCTTACCGATTGCCATTGCTGGCGCGCTTGGATTTGCTTGGTTTGGTAAAAACGTTGAGAATTTGCCATCTGGGACAATAGGTTTTGTGCATATTTCTGGATTCTTATGTATCTCCGTGGTCAGCTTTATGATGGCAAAAGTCGGTGCCAAGCTTGCGCATCAATTGCCTGCAGCAACGTTAAAGCGTGCCTTTGGGGTCTTATTATTATTTGTCGGTGGTCAGTTATTGTTAAATGGGATTGGGGTGTTGTAAATAGATATATTATCTTAGAAACTATTATTTGAGGAAGTAACGAATGGGTGTGGTAGCAATTGGTGTTTTGAGTGCTCTTATAGGAGGTTTAATTTCATTTGCAACTAGTTACTTCTCAAATGTTCAAAGATATAAACAGGATATTTTAAAGCAAAACTCTGACCATACTCACAATCTGGTGAAACAAGAATCTGAACATAGATACGAAAAGCAAATTTTTTTAAGACAAAAGTATGAAGAATTAGCGTTTCATCTAATTGAGTTTACCTCTATCCTACATATTTTGAATGTACAACTATCTCAAGAAGTAAATGAAGATGAGATAAATACTGATGAGTTTACAGAAAAAGGTGCAAAAATTGAGGTGATTACTGTTTTATATTTTCCTGAATTAAATACTTGTTGCGAAGAGTTTTTGGCGGTATCACGCCAGTACCTTTTTGCTCATAGTCTTAACGATAGCTCTAACAGTATAGACAATCGGGAATTATTAAAGATAAGATTTGAGAAAGAATTTGACAAGCTTTACGATAGGATTAAAAAACACATATCAGATTATACTTAATCCATCAAAACCCACTCTTATAAACCCCAAAAACCCCTCACAATTTCAGGTAAAATAGCCGCTCATTTTTTGTCGATTTGCTGACCGTTCATGCGCTTAAAATCTCTAAAATTGGCAGGCTTTAAGTCCTTTGCTAATGCGACTACCTTTACTTTTCCCCGTGGTATTACCGCCATTGTCGGACCTAACGGCTGTGGCAAATCCAACGTGATTGATGCCATTCGCTGGGTGCTGGGTGAGACCTCGGCAAAGCAGCTGCGTGGCGGGGCGATGAGCGATGTCATCTTTGCGGGTACGCAGGATAAAGCGGCGAAAAGTGTTGCCAGTGTCGAGCTGACCTTTGAGCATACCCAAGATGAGCAGACCGGAATTCGTCATGCGCTCAATCTCTATCAAGAGCTGTCCGTGCGTCGCCAAGTCAACTTGGAGGGGCGCTCAGATTATTTTATCAATGGGACGCGCTGCCGCCGCCGTGATGTGGTAGATATATTTTTGGGTACGGGGCTTGGCGCGCGCAGTTACGCGGTGATTGAGCAGGGGATGATTGGGCGCATTGTCGACTCAAACCCATTGCAGCTACGTGAGTTTATCGAAGAAGCGGCAGGCGTATCGCGCTACCAAGCGCGGCGTGAGGAGACACAAAAAAAGCTAGAAAAAACGAGAGATAATCTGGCGCGACTACACGATATGCAAAGCGAGATGGAGCGTCAACAAAAGACCTTATCCAAGCAAGCAGCCAGTGCCCAGCGCTATCATGAATTAAGCGAAAGCTTAGCGGACATCCAGCAGCAGCTTGCTATTCAACAGTTATACCAAGCCAAACATACCCAGCAGCAGCAAAAGCTTGCCTATGAACGCAGCGCTAGCGAAGTCATTATGTTGCAAGCGGATTATCAACAGCTAAAAGCCAAACAAGACAAGCTCACCGTCCATATTAATCAAGAACAATGGCTCAAAGACGATGCCCAAAGTACGTATTATGAGCAGCAATTGCATTATCAACAAGCCGAGTATCAGCTTAACGACGTAAAGACGCAACTTGCGACACTTGAGCAGCAATACAGTCAAGCGAAGCAGCAGCACAATCAAGCAGATACTGAAATTGCTACGCTAAAAACCGCGCAAATTGAACAACAACAATTGCTTGAAAACAGCCGCCCGCAGCTGGCAGCATTAACTGCTAAACGCGCTAATTATCAAAAAAATGAGCAGTCAGAGCAGCGTGCATGGAATGAAGCGCAACATCAGCTTATTAAATTGCAAGAAAAGTCACGTGCTCTTGAGCAGCAGCAGGCATTAAGTCGCCAAGCTCAGCAACGTTTAACCATTCAGCAAGAAAAATGGACACGTCGTCATGACAGTTGGCAAGCATTATGGGCGCAGCTGCAAGCGTCTATATCGGGTACTGATACTGCAGTAAATGAATCTAGCATAAATCATGAGCCAGTCGTACAGCAGCTATCAAATATCAAAATCACAGCGTTAAGCCAGCAGCTGCAACAAATCACTCGCCAACAGGATGGTGTATCAGAACGTATAGAAGATTTGCAGCCGCAGGCATTGGATTTGCAGAAAAGCTTAGCTCATCAGCAACGCGAACTTGCCGAACATGAAAAACGACAAGCACTGTTATCGGGTGAGTATGAAACTTTACATCAAATATTGCATCCGAAAACTAATAAAAAATTAGAGAATACAAATACCGAATCAACCGTTAGCTATAATATAACAAGCAATGAACAACCGCTATCAGTAACTACTTTACGTGAGCACATTGAGTTAAGTAAGCGCGGTCAAACGTATGCCGCTATTTTAGATAAAGTACTGGCGCTATGGCTGGACAGTCATGTGCTGATAGCAAGAGGTGATGCCCAAAATATGGATAATACGTGCGCGCCACTCAGCGCGTATATCACAGAGTTGCTCACTTATCAGCAGCAAGCAGGTCAGGCGAAAAATGACATTCATCACAGTTTATGGTTACCTGCAGCAATAGGTGCGGCTCAAAAAAACACCTTTACAACAGCTCTTCGAAACGAGCTTCCAGATGATTTAGCCGAGCAAATCGTACCCTTATCAGCGCTGATTGTTAAACCAGCGCTTGCATTTTGGCAACAGTGCTACTTATATCTACCAAAAGACTGTTCTAATACTAATAATGGTGATGATCGCGTTAAAGTACTATCAACTATCCTAAAAGCATTGCCATCGTCAGCGTTAATATTAACCATCGATGGCTGGATAATCAGTAGCAGCGGAACTATTAATATAACTAAGCTTGCCGGCATTAAAGACCATCAAGGCAGCAGTCAGTTTTTGTCCCAGCGTCTGACTCAGCGTACACGTCTAGAAGAATTAGAAGCGTTGCTCGATGAAGGTGATGCAGAACTAGAGCGTCAGCAGCAAACCATGAAGCATACTCAGCGCGATTATGATGCGCTTATGGTTAATCTTGAGGAGCTGCGGGCACAAATTACTGAATTAACCCGCGACAGTTATCAAATTCAGCAGCAGTTGAGTCGCGAGCAAGCAATGCAGGAACGCTTGCAAGCCGATAGCGAACGCTTATATGTAGATAAAAGCGTACTTGAGCAAGAAGAGCAGGAACTAAAGCAAGAGTCTGAAGTGTTAAAGAGTGAGCAGCTGCAAATTGACGCCGATAAAGAAAAGCTTAGTCTACAATTAACCCAAGCGCAACAGCATTGCCAGCAGCTACAACAAGCGCGCAATGAGCGCAACCGGGCTCGGCAAGCGGACGATAATGCATGGCAGTCACTACAGCTGAATATTCAGCAAAGCGAGATACAGCTGGCGCATAGTCACAGCAGCCTTGTACGGGTCACCGAGTTATATGAGACATATGGGCAAAAAATGCAGATGTTGGAAACTCGTATGAGCGAGCACCAGCAGCAATTACCCAAGCTACAAACGGATTTGCAAGTGGCGCAAGTACAGCGTGACCAGCAGCAGTTGATGGTGTCTGAGCGCGAAACCGTATTAACGCAGTCTAAGCAAGAACATAATGAACAGCAGACCACGTTAGATAGTTGGCAAACTCAGCTACAAGCGCAGCAAAGCCAGCTGGCAGACCATGCAACGGCATTGGCACTGAGTACAGCGCGCTTAGAAGATATGATTCAACACGCAGAGACGGCCGTGGCGCATTATCATAAAATAGTCGCGCAATATCATAAAACCCAAGCGCCAGCTATTAATATTATAAATTTACTAGCCGACTTTATCAGTCATGCGCGCCGAGTTCGTCCCGATAAAATGGCTGAATTGAGCGCCCAGCAGAGTACACTTCAGCAGCAATTGTCTAAAATTGGTGCGGTTAATTTAGCTGCTGTTGCTGAACTCGACGAGCTTAATGAGCGCCTAGAGCCGCTTGCCCAACAGACCGCAGATATCGCCGCCAGTATGGATACCTTGAAAGCGGCGATTACCTCAATTGATGAGACTACCAAAACTTTATTTATGCAGACATTGGATGCCGTCAATATCGACCTTGGTGATTTATTCGCCAAAGTATTCGGTGGCGGTCAAGCCAGCTTAACGCTCAATACAGATGATATGCCAAGCAATACGCCAAAGTCAGAGCAGTGGCGCGCTGGTCTCACTTTAATGGCACAGCCCAAAGGCAAGCGTAATAGTCGCTTAGCGGTATTGTCCGGTGGTGAAAAAACATTAACCGCGCTCAGTTTAATTTTTGCGATATTTAAGCAGCATCCTGCGCCTTTTTGTGTGCTTGATGAAGTTGATGCACCGCTTGATGATGCCAATGTTGCGCGCTTTACCAGCTTGATTCATGAATTGGCGGATGACTTACAGTTTATTTTTATCAGTCATAATAAGCTTGCCATGCAAATTGCCGATGAGCTCAAAGGTATCACCATGCCAAGCGCGGGTATTTCAGCATTAGTGAGCGTATCGTTAGAAGATGCCGTACGTTATATTGAGAGTTAGCAGGATGGCTTAAATACGTTTTGAATCTGTCTTTAGTATCGCTTGAATGAGATATTTTACATGGCTACTTATAAGCATTTACGAAAGCGTCACAATGTGATGACGATAAAGGTCAGCCATGCTAGACTATTGCCAATTATTAACCGCCTTATTTCTCCGTTTATTTCCCTTTTTGTCATATATTAGGATAACTCTCTCATGACTGTGATTCAGTTTATATTGATTGTCATTGCTGCATTTATATTGTTTGCAGGGCTGTTTATGGTCATGCGCAGTCTCAAGCGTCGCCAGAGCGCGGATACGCCAGTGATTAATTATGACAAAAACGGTATCCCTATTATTCCACGCCACGAGCGTAATATTGTCGATCAACCTGACTTTGATGATACGGTTGCTGGCGAAACCACTATCACGCCCAATCGCGATTATTTGCATGCCGTGATTGAAGACGTACCTGCGCGTGGTCAGGGTTCAGATTATCAAGAGCATAACGAAAAAACCAGTGCAGACTTTGCGCGCTGGCAAGCAGAACAGAATCAGCAAGATGATGCAGAATTTGGGCAATTATCCAAAACTCTGTACAGCGATGAACATAATCAAATGAATGGCAATCAAGAAGGCGATGCCTTTTCAAGCTTAATGTCTGCTACTGACAATTTAATGCCGGTTATTGATACTGCCGTTGAGCCAGCCTTTACTGATAATAGCCCAATACTCGATCAGCATCTGTTAGAGCCGGTTGATGAGGCACAAAATAGTCCGCTGATTCATGCGCAAGACAATATCAATATAACCATTTTGCCGCATCAATATCGTGACCGTCCGCCAGCTATCATTCGTGGGCAGGATTTATTGGGTTTGGTGGATAAATACGGTTTGCGTTTTGGCGCGATGAATATGTTCCACCGTTATGAGCAAAAAGAAGGTACCGGCATCTTGTGGTTTAGCATGATGGGTATTACGGATAATGGTATTGCACCCTTTGACCCACATAGCGTGGCGACCAATACTTATAATGGTGTGGTGCTGTTTTTATCGCTGCCGCATCCACGCGCGCTCGTGAGCTTTGATAGCATGATGAGTATTGCTTATATGATGGCAAATGACTTAGACGCGATGATGCTTGATGAAAACAACGAACCAATTACGCCTGAATATAAGCAGCAACTACGCAATTACGTACGCGATTATCAAGCGTAAATGCTGAACGTGTTAAACAGTTAATATTAAAATAAAGATTAATCATCCCCGCATAAATTAACTTATAAAAAAGCATCGATAATGACATTAACTGCCTTAACTTAATCATAATGATTGGGTGATTTGTGCCAGCTATCCGTGCTCCTTCCGTAGAAAATTGGTATCATATCGGCATCTTGAATAGCACAGATGCCGACCATGACCACTCCTATCGTACCGCCTACTTTTGCGCACACCAACACGCAACCAACCACTTCTCAAAATAATGAAACGTCTGTCATTGCGACAACTGACGAATCCATTATCGCCCAAATGCGTGCGCTTATTGCCGCTCTAAAAACTCATAACAATGCTTATTATGTCCTCGACAATCCTGTTTTAGAAGATACTGAATATGATCAATTACGCCTGTCGTTACTTGAGTTTGAAAAAGCATATCCAGATTTAGTGCAGCCAGATAGCCCGATAAATCAAGTCGGCGATATGCCATTATCTGCGTTTACCCAAGTTACTCATGACACGCCCATGCTATCGCTGGGCAATGTGTTTGAATACGACGATTTACGTGATTTTATGCGCCGCGTTAATGATCGCTTAAGTGTCGCGCAGCAAAGTCCAGAGTATGAAATGGAGCTCAAGCTAGATGGCTTGGCAGTGTCGCTTAAATATGAATATGGTACGTTTGTGCAAGCAGTAACGCGCGGTGATGGGCAAACCGGCGAGGATATCACTCAAAATGCCAAGACCATTCGTAATTTACCGTTATGGATTGCGGCAGCTACTGATATTCCATTATTAGAAGTACGCGGTGAAGTGGTCATGCCCAAGGCAGGTTTTGAGCGCCTGAATCGTTTGGCGGAAGAAAATGGCGATAAAGTCTTTGCCAATCCGCGCAATGCGGCGGCTGGTAGTTTGCGTCAGCTTGACCCTACTATCGCTGCCAGTCGTCCACTAGCGTTTTATGGCTATTCAGTAAACCAAGGCTTGCCAGATACTATTGCTACTCAATCCGCAGCATTGGCTTGGCTTGGTGACATTGGTTTTAGCGTCAGCGCCGTCAGAGTGATACAAAATCCACGCGAAGCGCAAGCGTATTATGAGTCGGTCATTGATAAGCGTGCAAAATTACCGTTTGAGATTGATGGTACAGTTATTAAAGTTAATAGCTTGGCGCTCCAGCAACAACTTGGCTTTTTATCACGTGAGCCGCGCTGGGCAACCGCCTATAAATTCCCTGCCGAAACCGTCATGACGCGGCTGCAAGCGATTGATTGGCAAGTAGGGCGCACCGGAGCCATTACTCCTGTGGGTAAATTAGAACCCGTGAAAGTCGGTGGCGTTACTGTTAGCAATGTCACCTTGCATAATTTTGGTGAGATTCAGCGTCTCGATGTGCGCGCCGGTGATATGGTCAGCGTCCACCGTGCAGGCGACGTCATTCCGAAAGTTACGCGCGTTTGGATTGATCAGCGCCCAGCTGATTCTGAACCTGTGCAGCTGCCGTCCACTTGTCCGGTGTGTGACTCGCCTGTGATATTGCCGGATAATGAAGCGTTGGCGCGCTGCACCGGTGGACTGTTTTGCCCTGCCCAGCAGCAAGAAGCACTGATTCACTTCGTCTCGCGTCGGGCGATGGATATTGATGGCTTGGGTGCAAGTTGGCTGATTGGCTTTTTTGAACATGGATTAATCAAAACGGTTGCCGATATTTATCAGTTACACAAGCATCAAGAAGAGTTGATTACCCTTGAAAAATTGGGCGAGAAGTCCGTGCAAAACATCCTAAATGCAATAGAAGTTAGCAAACATACCACGTTATCACGTTTTATCTACGCGCTCGGTATTCGCGGCGTTGGTGAAACAACGGCACAAAACCTCGCGCAGCAATTTGGCGAACTTGATGCCTTAATGTCTGCCAGTATCGAAAAATTACTACTCACGCCTGATGTTGGCGCTATCACCGCTGAGCTTGCTTATAAATTCTTCCGTGCACCGCACAATATCGAAGTCATCACCGCGCTACGCGAGGCAGGCGTCCATTGGAACAAAGTCGAGCAATTAGTGTCAGAAGGATTACCGCTCGATGGGCAAACGTGGGTTATCACAGGCGCATTGCATAGCATGGCGCGTGATGAAGCCAAAGCCAAACTGCAAGCATTGGGCGCAAAAGTCTCAGGAAGCATCTCCGCAAAGACCACTGCGCTATTGGCAGGCGAAAAGGCTGGATCAAAAATGGCGAAGGCAGAAAAACTTGGCGTAAAAGTGGTGGGTGAGGAAGAGTTTTTGGCGTTGGTTGGGGGGATGGGTTATTAAAATAAATAGTAATTACTCAGATAATGGGTCTCAAGCTTTAAAAGCATTATTACTAGATGCAATATATTTTAGAGATATGGTAGTTCAAATAATTGAACTACCAGAAAAGGGTATGATTATAAATGGGCTGATGTCTGAATTGACAATGTTTGTGATTGAAAGCTATGATACTTTAATTAAAATAAATCCAGATTTTAAGCGGTCTTTTGAAACTCAAAATATTGAGCATTTGAGAAATATGCGCCACCGAGCCAAATTGCTTGAGTATGTTAAAGATATTAATGATGGTTTGTTAGATTTAGACAGCATAAATATTAATCAAATTGATAGATTTCAGAGTCATCATAAGGGTCAGTTATATAAATTAAAGAAATTGATTCAGCCCGACCTTGGCTTAACTAAATATAAAGGACATTTTATAACAACGACTCATTCTACTATTTTTGACTTAGGATCAGAAGTGATATTAGAAAAGGAGAGTTTGTTCAGTTTTGGAGAAACTGTTGGTGATTATTTACAAACTATAATTGGAATTTTTAAGGTAGATGAAACATGTATTGAGAAAAAGTATATTTGCAGAAAAGAAGACTATCAAATGTTAGATATCAAAAGTAAGAACTTATTCAACCGAAGTAAGTTTGAAAACGATAATAAGAAATTTGCATCAGCATTGATATTGATTTTAGTACGGTTGAATTATACGAAGACAATAACATCTGAGTTTTTACCACAGCATAGCGATACTCTAATACGAGTAAAGTTTCTTAATACTTATCATGCTTTAAAAAGCTTAAATAAGATTCAAAGTATAGTTATGAAAGGAACACCATCTGATAATGAAAGAATGTTTTTCAAAGAAACTCTCGGTAAAGTCGAAGCAAAATGGTTAATAAAACAGTCTTCACTTAGAAACTTATATGTTCACTACTTACTTGATAAGAAACAACTTAAAAGATTACCTAGTAAATTTACTCGCGAAGAAGCAATACAAGTTTTAAGTGAAGGTTTATCGTCTCAAGATATTGATAAAAAACTTGATGTGTTACTGGAAAATATCACAAGTATGATTGAAGGTTTCTTTAAACTCACCGAACGTACATTCTGGATAAATAGAATCGAAACTTGAGCTATAAAATTATTATTAACTATTCTAAATCCTCTACTTCTGTACCTCTCCATGCCCCTTCACATCACTTTCCTTACCATCCGGCTGAATCACGATAGGTAATATCAGACCTTTAGCGAAGTCACCTGCCAGTACATAATCATAGCTGCTAGCAGCGATATCGGGCGTGGTATGGATAATGAGCGTCATATCTTTAGTATCCGTCAGCCCATGTGAGACATAACTGGTACTAAGCTGATCAAGCACCTTTGATAATGCCTCATTACTTGCCATGCTTATGGTCAGATTGTGCTGGGCGGTGGCATTATCGACCTTGAAGTATCCCGCATAGTCGCGGACATTTTGACTATCGAGGGCAAAGGGATATTGATAGTTATCTCGGTTAGCCGCTTTTTCGCTGCTATCAATACGCGTCCAATCTATTGCTGTCGGCGCGCTGTCTGTTGCACTGGCTGCTGGCTGAGTTTCTGCTTGAGCGCTATCCTGTTGAGCAGTGCTATTGGCATTGTCTGCGTTATTGCATCCACTTAGCATCCACACGCCCGCCGCGCTTATAATTAGCATATTGATTAGGCGCTTTGCCATCGATACATCTCCTGACTTTTCGTCATCATAACGGTTATTTTTTAATTTATACAATTGACGTGCTGATACGCCAGTCTACTGTAATGTATTTTGACAGTTTTTGTGCCCATTCACCAGCGCAACGCTAACGGCTGTATATTATTCTTATCAGCATAAAAAAACAGCCATCGTTTGATGACTGTTTTTTCTAGCAATATTGCGTCGGCGTTGATGACTATTATAGTTGGCTATTTTTTCTTATTATTTTTAAATAGCGCATCTATAACTGTAGTCAATTAGAACAGCAATCAATTAGCGCTTTTCACAGTTTACTTGATAAGCCGTACCGTCTTTCCATTTCATAGCAAGGATACCTTTATCGCCTTTCATGTGCCATGCATAAGACACGTCTGGATTGGCATCATTCACATAACTTGCAGTATCACCTTCAACACCACCATTTAATAATACTGGCTGTTGTGTCCATTTGATTTTAGGCACAGTCGCATTAACCATCACTTGTTGCTTATTGATAGACTGTTTTGCCATGATTTGTGAATCGTCAGTACAAGTATAACGCTCTGGCATCATACGATCGTATGCAGCATCGGTCACGCTTTCAGCTGGAGTAGATGGGGTTGGAGCAGTAGTAGCACAGGCACTAAGTAAAGCAAGGGCTGGTAGGGCAGTAGCAAGTTTTAACATGTTAGTCATAATCTTCTCCAAAAGTATAAAAAATAAGCTAAATATCGTCTTATAAATACGCTAAGCGCATGACGTTCATAATATCGAAAACCAATCCTCGACAATGTTAGAAATTGTTCCTTACCTGTGCACTAACTGTCAGCCTCGTTACTTAGTTAATGACTAATGTAAATGTTTATCACTGCTAATAAGTAGGCAATAAAAAGCGCACAACAGCTTAACGTCTATTGTGCGCTTATCAATGAGTTGATTTTTAACTCATTGGTGCTAATGAATAGAGATTAGCTTAAAGGCTGAGATTACTTGGTTTTGCGTGGCGGTAGACCAGTATGCTGGGTTTGGAAATTACCTTTACTGACCTTTTTACTGTGTGTGCCGACAGTGTTTTTCCCCGTTGAGTTTTTCGTAGCACTCACACTGTTATTATTACGCTTCACGGAGTCATTACCAAGGCGGCTGTTCTTTTTACGTGCCGATTGATAGCTGTCTTGTGCGGCTTCGCGCCCTTCTAAGCTGGCATTAAAGGGCGGTATCAGGCAACCACGATTTTTACCAATCAAGTCACTACGTCCCATATCTTGCAACGCTTTACGCAGTAATACCCAGTTTTTTGGGTCATGGTAGCGCAAGAATGCTTTGTGCAATTTACGTTGTTTGCCTGACTTGACGATATCCATATCACCTTCAAGACGGCTGATTTTATGTAGCGGATCTTTATGAGTGTGATACATGGTAGTAGCAGTTGCCATCGGACTTGGATAAAACGCTTGTACTTGGTCAGCGCGGTAGCCATGGCTTTTTAGCCAAATCGCAAGGTTCATCATGTCTTCATCTTTAGTGCCCGGATGCGCGGCGATAAAGTAAGGAATCAGATACTGCTCTTTGCCTGCCTCTTGGCTATACTGCTCAAACATGGCTTTAAATTTGTCATAATTGCCCATGCCCGGCTTCATCATTTTGGACAACACGTTTTCTTCTGAATGCTCAGGGGCAATTTTAAGATAGCCTCCGACATGATGCGTCACCAATTCTTTAACATATTCAGGGTCTTTAATCGCCAAATCATAGCGTAGACCTGAAGCTATAAGGATTTTCTTCACGCCTTTAATATCACGCGCTTTACGATATAGCTTGGTTAAATTGCTATGATCAGTAATGAGGTTTTCACAGACGTCAGGATAGACGCAAGACGGCTTACGGCAGTTCTTCTCAATGGTGCTGTCTTTACAGCTCAGACGATACATATTCGCTGTTGGTCCACCAAGATCGGATATCACGCCAGTAAAGCTCGGTGCAGTATCACGAATGGCTTCTACTTCACGTAAGATAGATTCTTCAGAACGGTTTTGGATAATGCGCCCTTCATGCTCAGTAATGGAGCAAAAAGTACAGCCACCAAAACAGCCGCGCATGATATTGACCGAAAATTTAATCATGTCATAAGCAGGAATACGCGCATCGCCATAACTTGGATGTGGCAGGCGCGCATATGGCAAGTCAAAGACATAATCCATCTCTTCCGTTGATAGCGGAATCGGTGGTGGATTGAGCCAAACGTCAATCGAAGTGTGCGAGTTGCCCGCACCGCTACTATGACGTTGAACCAATGCGCGCGCGTTGCCCGGATTGGTCTCAAGATGCAGGATACGGCTGGCATGCGCGTATAATACCGGATCAGATTTGACATGCTCATAATCTGGCAGACGGATGACCGTCTTTTCGCGTGGTGGCATTTTCAATTTATATTTGAGGGCAGTTCTAGGCTTATCATTCTCTGTTCTGTCAAAACCGCGCATCTGCACCACTTGGGTGTCTTCGTCCACTTGCTCAGCATTCAATATTTTATTGGTTACCGGCTCAGATACAAAGCCTGGATACTGAGAAGACATTGAGCTTTGTAGTGGTGATATTGTGGTTTTATCTTGTTCAATTGAGCAAGCATCAACATCTTCCGTCATCACATACGGATTGATAATCGGGTCAACGCGACCGACAGTATCAACGTCATTACTCGCCACTTCGGTCATATCTGCTTGCCAATGACGACGTGTTGGGGTTAATAAGTAACAGGTACCGCGCAATTTACTCATTTGCTCAAGGGTATAGCCTTTCGATAGACCATGTACCACATCAACAATCGCACGCTCAGCATTACCATATAATAAAACATCAGCACGGGCATCCAGCAAAATACTACGGCGCACTTTATCTGACCAGTAGTCATAATGGGCGATACGGCGCAGACTGCCTTCAATACCGCCTAAAATAATCGGCACATCAGGATACGCTTCACGGCAGCGCTGGCTATACACGATTGCCGCGCGGTCAGGACGTTTGTCCGCGACATTACCTGGTGAGTACGCATCATCACTACGAATCTTGCGGTCAGCGGTATAGCGATTAATCATGCTGTCCATATTGCCAGCGGTCACACCATAGGCATAAACGGGTTTACCCAGTTCCATAAACGCGTCTTTACTTTTCCAATCGGGCTGCGCAATGATACCGACGCGAAAGCCTTGTGACTCTAACAAACGCCCAATAATTGCCATCCCAAAGCTAGGATGATCGACATAAGCGTCACCGGATATGATAATCACATCACACGCATCCCAACCCAGCGCGTCCATCTCAGCACGGCTCATCGGTAAATATGGCGCAGGCTCGTAGCAGCTTGCCCAATGTTTGTCATAATCGTAAAGGGGCGTAGTGCCCTGTTTAAAAGCGGTGCGGGCGATGGTATCGGCAGACATGGGACAACCTTTGGCTATTAAGATAAGCTAGATATTTAAAGGCGCTCATCTTAACATGAATAACCCTCACTATGCGATAAACGATTAGTGATAAGTTATTGATAGTGCGAGGTAAACTGCTTTAATATTACGATAGTGCTTATCTACTGCAAGTGGGTTTATTCAAAAGTATAACTATCAAACTAAATAGATATATTTATGTGTTTTAAAGTGTAGATATTAGCGAATACTCAAAACACAACTGGAGTAAATAAAATGCTTGCTATGCTCTTATTAGTATTTTTTATGCCTTTAGTCCTACTCATTCATATAATAGCTATTCTCTATTTTCAAAAAAAAGGCTACTATCGAAGCAGGTCGTTTACTATCAAATATCTGTTAATCGCTATCTTGTTTCCTATAGCAGGCATGGCTTTGATAACCTTTGAATATTTGATGAACCTGAGTAAAAGCGGTATCCACGTTGGTACATTTTTGTCTATTTTATTCGTATATGGTTTTTTATCTTTAATTTTTGCTATACCTTACATTCTGTATCTTTCTGCACCTTCAAAAATACCTTAATACCTTAATACCTTAATACCTTAGTACCTTAGTACCTTAGTACCTTAATACCTTAGTACCTTAGTACCTTAATCCAAAAAAATCTTTGTTCCACTCTTGGTAAAGTTCATCACAAACTGACTACGAAAATTACGTACGTTATTTTCATAAGTGAGCGTGCTACGAGTGAATTGATGATAGTCGCTCATATTTTTTGCACTGACCATTAGCATAAAATCCACATCACCGGATACTTCATAGCAGCTCATGACTTGTGGTTGTGCATTCATTAAGCGCTCAAACCGATGCTGCATCGAGTTATTCGAGCGCTCCATCTCTATCATGACCACTGCTGTCAGACCATAGCCGACCTTGTTCGGATCCACAATCGCCACTTGCTTGGTAATGACCCCACTATCTATCAGCGCTTGAATGCGACGCTGAGCAGTAGCTGTTGAAACATGAACATATTCTGCCACTGTCTTTAGTGGTAGCGTTGCATCATCTTGGAGCACATTTAAAATGGCTTTATCGGTGTCATCTAATAAATGCGTCATGATTATATGGCTCGTGATGGAGGTAGCGTTATAGGTTAACTATTATTGCTAATATTAGCTATTACGGCTTAAATAGAACTAATATTATAGCCTAAAATGTGTGTTTTTTGCATTATTACCAAATGGACAATAAATAATATAGTTTAAAGTACTTATTAAGAGAAATAAAATCATATTTTAAGTAATATAGAAAAATTTTCTTATTACTATCTTCTATAATAGAGGTTATCTGCTTCACTTCATTGCTATATTTTTGACCTTTACCTTAACTTATGGTGCCTAGCATGTTGACTACTTCTTCTAATACGCTCGCGTCTACCTTGTCACGGAGGTTCTTACCTTCCATTTGGACAACTGGCAGCGTGCAGCAGCGCATCCTAATGTTAGGGGTAGCTTACGCCGTCTTATCGAATGTGCTGTTTGGCGTTCTTTATGCCTATAGCAGTTTTCTTGCGCCATTGTCAGGTACGCAAGTGTTTATCTGGCGCATGATTGCTATGTGGGTATCGCTAGTCGGCTATCTACTTATTAGTGGTCGGTTGAATGTGCATCTTAATAAGTTACGCGCACTGAATACAGTAAAGCAGTGGGCATGGCTGCTACTGCCAACGCCGATATTTTTAAGCCAATTATGGTTATTTATGTGGGCACCAGTCAATAACCAAGGCGTACAAACCGCGATGGGTTATTTCCTATTTCCACTGATGATGGTGGTGTTTGGTTGCGTACTGTTTGGCGAAAAATTAAGCCGTTTGCAGTGGTTGGCGGTGGGATTTGCAGCGTTGGGTGTGGGCAGTGAGATTTTCCGCACGCAAAGTGTGTCGTGGGCGACGCTGTGGGTATGCGGCACGTATCCGTTGTATTATATTATCCGTAGGCTACAGGGCATTGATTCGATAACGGGCATGTTGGTTGATTTAACTTTGTTTATACCGTTTGCGCTCGCCTATCTATTCTTTATTGCACCGAGTAGTTTGGTGCTGGTTGCAGGTTCTGGGTTCTTTATCCTAATGCTGGCAGGTCTTGGTATTCTGAGTGTACTGGCGATGAAAACCAATATTGATGCCAGTCAAATGCTACCAGTCAATGTATACGGTATGCTGAGTTATTTAGAACCAGCTTTGCTGTTTATCTTAGCAGTGACGTTATTGGGTAATCCGTTTGAGTCCGCGATGATCTATAGCTATGGCTTGATTTGGTTAGGCATTGCGTTCTTAATTGCGCATGGCGTGAAGCAATTGCGTCTGAATCGCAAAGCTCAAATTGTTACTATAGATAAAACTGTATAATTAGATTAGTAATTGTAAAGGTAATAAAAAAGCCATAAAAAAGGACGATTCAGCCAAAATAGCTAAATCGTCCTTTTTATTATGCTAAAAATAATTAATTTAAGACAATAGCATTAAACCAATAAATTTAGTCTGCATTTTTAAAGCCGCGTTGTTTGTCACGTTCCCAATCACGGTCTTTTAAGGTTTTGCGTTTGTCGTGTTGCTTTTTACCGAGTGCTAAGCCAATTTGGCATTTCACCAGCGAATTTTTCCAGTAACAAGATAGCGGTACGCAGGAATAACCCTTTTGATTCACCGCACCAAATAATTTTTCAATCTCGCGGCGATTAAGCAATAGCTTTCGAGTACGAATACTATCAGGATCGACGTGGGTTGAGCTGCTTAGTAGCGGTTGAATATGAGAGCCAAATAGAAAAGCTTCATTATTACGGAAGATGACATAGGCTTCCGTAATGGTCATTTTACCAGAACGAATGGCTTTGACTTCCCAACCTTGTAATACCACTCCTGCCTCAAAGGTTTCTTCAATAAAATACTCGTGTCGTGCTTTTTTATTGGCGCAAATCTGATTGTCTGGCTTTTTTGATTTTTTTGACATGGTTTCCTCGTAAGGACTTCTGAGGACAACTACTAATATTATCAGCGTGTCCTTGTCTATAATTCCTCATCCTAACTGTCTAGATTTTATAGCGCTAGGTTTTATTGTGGATGAGTCGAACTGCCTATTGTACCAAAGCATGTGGCGAAAATGTAGATGGGCTATGATAACAAATGTAGCAGATGAGTGTTAAATTTGAGCAAAATTTGCTAAGATGAACAGCACTATTACCGATCAGATTATCGCTATGAGCATTGCTGCTACTTCTTCAAAACTACATACCAAGATTTTATATCCGGGCACCTTTGACCCGATTACCAACGGTCATGTCGATTTAGTCACACGTGCGACCAAATTGTTTGACGAAGTGGTGATTGCGGTGGCATCCGGTCATCATAAAAAACCATTGTTTAATTTTGAAGAGCGTGTGGCTTTGGTTGAGACGGTGTTTGCTGATTTGCCGCAAGTATCGGTGATTGGTTTTGAAGGATTACTGGTAGATTTTATGCGTGAAAAAAACGCTACGGCGGTGTTGCGTGGTCTGCGCGCCATGTCAGACTTTGAATATGAGTTTCAGCTCGCCAATATGAACCGCGAGCTGGATGAGAATTTTGAAGCGGTATTTTTGACACCCTCGCAAAATTATTCTTTTATTTCATCAACCATGATTCGTGAAATTGCCAAACTTGGTGGTGATGTGACTAAGTTTGTGCCGCCTTGTGTTGCCACTGCCTTTACGCAAAAGTTAGCGTAATAATTGGCGCTTACTATAACTGGCACTGACTATAATGGGCATTACCGTTATTTTTCATCATTTATTCTAAGATAGAGAGCATCTTATGGCATTACTCATTACCGATGAATGCATCAACTGTGATGTGTGCGAGCCTGCGTGCCCCAACGACGCGATCTTTGAAGGTGAAGATATTTACGAGATTAATCCTGACCTTTGTACCGAATGCGTTGGACACTTTGACGAACCTCAATGCGTGGTGATTTGCCCAATTGACTGTATTCCACATGACCCTAATCATGTCGAAACCCAAAGTGACTTATTGTCAAAATACAAACGCATTACCGGTCAATAATAGGTCAACAGTAATGACATCAGCACTATCTGCAAGCAATTTTGACCAGCAACACCTTTGGCATCCCTATGCCAGTCTACCGCCAAGTTATCCTAATATCGTGATTGACCATGCTGATGGTATTTATATTGTCACTCAAGATGGCAAGCGCCTGATTGATGGTATGTCGTCATGGTGGGCGAGCGTGCATGGTTATAATCATCCTGTGTTAAACGCTGCGATTACCACCCAATTGGGCAAAATGGCACATGTTATGTTTGGTGGATTGACCCATCAGCCCGCTATAGACCTGGGAAAAAAACTGCTCTCAATCGTGCCTGTTGGACTTGATGCTATATTTTATGCGGATAGTGGCAGCATCGCGGTAGAAGTCGCCCTAAAAATGGCATTGCAATATCAAATCGCTGCCCATCGCCCAACCAAGCAGCAGTTTGCCTCGACCCATTCCGGTTATTATGGCGATACGTGGCATGCGATGAGTGTTTGTGATCCCGTCGCTGGCATGCACAGCTTATATGGCAATCAGTTGCCCATGCAGCATTTTGTTCCGGCACCGCCAATGGGGTTTGAACGTGATACTACCCAACAGGAACGTAATGAATTAACAGCTTTTTTCGTTAATAACAGCGATAAATTAGCAGGCTTTATTATTGAGCCGATTATTCAAGGTGCAGGCGGGATGCGCTTTTATAGTCCTCAATATTTACAACTGTTGCGCCAATTATGTGATGAGCATGACGTAGTGCTGATTGCTGATGAAATCGCTACAGGCTTTGGTCGTAGTGGTAAGTTATTTGCGTGTGATCATGCCAATATTAGCCCTGATATTATGACCATTGGTAAGGCATTGACTGGCGGCTATATGACTTTTGCTGCGACCTTATGTACGCGTAAGGTTGCAGATACCATTAGCCAAAGTGATTATCCAGCATTGATGCATGGTCCGACTTTTATGGGTAATCCGCTGGCTTGTGCGGTAGCTTGTGCGTCGATTGACCTAATATTATCTTATGATATTGAAGCGCGTACCGCAAATACGCAATTCGTAATGGAACAACAACTTGCCCCAGCAGCGAATCTAGAGGGTGTTAAGGAAGTTCGTTGTTTGGGTGCAGTTGCCGTTGTTGAGTTAAATGAAGCGGTTAATATGCCAGTCTTTCAATCCTTACTTATTGAGAATGGTATTTGGGTACGACCATTTGGTAAGTTGGTCTATATCATGCCGCCTTATATCATTACTGATGACGAGCTTATAACTTTGTGCCAAGCGCTATTAAAAGTAGTTAGTGCTTATTTAACCCAAGTTTCTTTGATAGCAATAGGGTAGTAAGAATAGTCATGAGCGTTCTTTTTATATCAGGTATCGATACCGACATCGGCAAAACCTATGCGACGGGTATGATTGCCAAAGCGCTGATTCAGGAAGGCGTTAAGGTCATTACCCAAAAGCTGGTGCAAACGGGTGTGGCGATAAATCCGGATAGTGGAGAAATAAGTATTGCTGACGATATTATTGTTCATCGTCAGCTGATGGGTATTCCGCTACAACCGTGTGATATTGATAACACGACTTGTCCGTATCGCTATGAGAAACCTGCCTCACCGCATTTGTCTGCAAGACTTGCCAATGATATTCTCAATCCTGATGTCATTACCAGCGCCACCCAGTGTTTGCAAGCCAAGTATGAGGTGGTTTTATTAGAAGGTGCCGGTGGCTTATTAGTGCCTATCACTGAGCAATTATTAGCCTTAGATTATATTGCAGCTCGAGGATATCCGATTGTTTTAGTAACTTCCGGTCGTTTAGGCAGTATCAATCATACCTTGCTCAGCTTAGAAGCGATAACTTCTCGTGGTTTAGAGGTTCATAGTGTTATTTACAATCATATTCACGACAATGCTGCTCAGACGGATGAACAGATAGCCACTAGTACGATTAATTTTTTGCAAAACTACTTGACTGAGTATTATCCGAATACGCATTGGTTATCCTTACCGGTGCAAGGAGATGATGGCTGTAGAAATGTAGATTTTATCCTCCCTCAAAACTTTATATAAATCACCGTTAAAAATAAGCTAAAAAACTTTCCGAAAGCAGGATTTATTTTGCTATACTAGCGCGCTTGGTAGACTAGGCAATCGCCGCTGCACACTGGCAACAGATGAGCAGGGGAGGAAAGTCCGGGCTACATAGGGCAGCGTGCCAGCTAACGGCTGGGCAGGGTAACTTGACGACCAGTGCAGCAGAGAGTAGACCGCCTTTGGCATCGCAAGATGTTATCGGTAAGGGTGAAAGGGTGCGGTAAGAGCGCACCGCGTGGCTGGCAACAGTTCACGGCATGGTAAACTCCACGCGTAGCAAGACCAAATAGGCATCGGCATGGCGCGGCCCGCGTTCGATGCGGGTAGGTTGCTTGAGCGTACGAGCGATTGTGCGCCTAGAGGAATGATTGTCCACGACAGAACCCGGCTTATCGGTTTACCAACATTTTTTAGTGTTTTACGTTTTACAGGCTTGGTAGCTTAAGAATTGCATTTATTTTAATATTAATTCAATTCTTTTTGCAAAAAGTGCCAGTTAGGGGTTGACGAGAGTCATCTGTATCGGCATAATACCGAGCCTTAAATGGCGATGTAGCTCAGCTGGTTAGAGCGCATGACTCATAATCGTGAGGTCAAGAGTTCAAGTCTCTTCATCGCCACCATATTTTAAAAAAACCAATCCTTTGTGATTGGTTTTTTTTTGCTCGTTAAATTATGGTCGACTAAATTATTATTGACGTTAACAAGGGCTTTTTATTCGGCATTACCTTTTAGCTATGACATGGACAAATAAGCGGTCAGATGACTGCTGACAAAATCGCCTTACTTTATAGCTGAAAACTGCTAGAATACATACAAATATCTATGCGTTATGGCGAGTATTATCGCTATGTTACGCTTGGCATTATAGATGACTGCTTTTTGAACCCTGTTTTTAAAACATAACTATCCCATTCCTCTTATTTAGTAGGCGCTTTGTGACTGCATTAGCCAATATTCGTAACTTTTCTATTATTGCCCACATTGATCATGGCAAGTCGACCCTTGCTGATCGTTTTATTCAAATGTGTGGCGCGCTGCAAGATCGCGAGATGCAGGCACAAGTCCTTGATTCCATGGATATTGAGCGTGAGCGCGGTATCACTATTAAAGCTCAGTCGGTAACGCTTTATTATGACCATCCAAATGGCGAGCGCTATCAGTTGAACTTTATTGATACCCCCGGTCACGTGGATTTCTCTTATGAAGTCTCACGCTCACTAGCTGCTTGCGAAGGTGCGCTGTTGGTGGTTGATGCGGCGCAAGGCGTTGAAGCACAGTCGGTTGCCAACTGTTATACCGCAGTTGATCAAGGGCTTGAGGTCATGGCGGTGTTAAATAAAATTGACTTGCCACAAGTTGAACCTGAACGTGTTATTCAAGAGATTGAAGACATCATTGGTATTGATGCCGTTGATGCACCACGTGTGTCGGCAAAATCTGGTCTGGGCGTTGATAAGTTACTTGAGGCGTTGGTTGAATTTATCCCTGCGCCAACAGGTGATCGTGACGCGCCGCTACAAGCGTTGATTATTGACTCATGGTTTGATAACTACCTAGGTGTGGTGTCATTAGTACGAGTGCGCCAAGGAACGATTAAAAAAGGCGATAAACTCTATATTAAATCTACCAAAGATGCCCATCTAGTCGGATCAATTGGTGTCTTTACGCCGAAGCCGCTAGATACGGGTATCTTAGAAGCGGGTGAAGTGGGCTTTATTATTGCTGGTATTAAAGATATTGCCGGTGCGCCAGTTGGTGATACGATTACTCATGCCAGTACGCCTGATGTTGAGCGTATTCCTGGGTTTAAACAGATTACCCCGCAGGTCTATGCCGGTATGTTCCCTGTGGAGTCTACGGATTTTGAAAAATTCCGTGAGGCGTTGCAAAAACTGCAAATTAACGATGCTTCGTTGTTCTTTGAGCCTGATACCTCAGATGCACTAGGTTTTGGTTTCCGTTGTGGCTTCCTCGGTATGCTACATATGGAGATTATCCAAGAGCGCCTAGAGCGTGAATATGACTTGGATTTGATTACCACAGCGCCATCAGTTATCTATGAGATTGTAAAAAAAGATGGCAGTATTATCTACGTTGATAATCCATCAAGATTGCCAGAACCGAATAATATTGAAGAATTCCGTGAGCCGATTGCCCGTTGTCAGATTTTAGTACCGCAAGATTACTTGGGTAATGTCATGACGCTTTGTATTGAGCGCCGTGGTGTGCAAGTTGATATGCGCTTTATGGGTCGTCAAGTGCAGCTCATATTTGACATTCCAATGGGCGAGGTGGTCATGGATTTCTTTGATCGTCTAAAATCGGTATCACGTGGATTTGCGTCACTTGATTACAATTTTGAGCGTTATCAAATCGATAAATTGGTTAAAGTGGATGTATTAATTAATGGCGATAAAGTCGATGCGCTTGCAATGATTGTGCATGAAACCCAGTCACGCTATCGTGGTAATGCGCTGGTGAGTAAAATGAAAGAATTGATTCCACGTCAGATGTTTGACGTGGCGATTCAGGCAGCAATTGGCAGCCAAATCATTGGGCGTAGTACTGTTAAAGCGATGCGTAAAGACGTCTTAGCCAAATGTTATGGTGGTGACGTTTCGCGTAAGAAAAAGCTACTCTCGAAGCAGAAAGCCGGTAAAAAACGTATGAAGCAAGTCGGTAATGTGGAGATTCCACAAGAAGCCTTCTTAGCTGTATTGCAGGTAGATTAGGTCATTATTAAATGACTGACAACCGACAGTTTTGATAGTGTAGATAGCCAGATAAGTCGCTCGTTAATAGGCAATTGAGTATGGATTTTGATTTTAATTTAATTTTAGTACCATTAACCATTGGTTTGGGTATTATTTGGCTATTAGATAAGCTAACGTTCAAGCAACGCAAAACACGTGGTCGCGGTAAAGAGAGCTTGTTAATACGCTGGGCTTATGACTTTTTTCCAGTGTTAGCGGTGGTCCTTATTGTACGCTCTTTTTTAATTGAGCCATTCAATATTCCATCATCGTCTATGGTACCCACTTTATATACAGGCGACTTCATTGCCGTTAATAAATACGCTTATGGTGTGCGTTTACCATTAGCTTATAATAAAGTGCTCGATACTGGCGCGCCTGAGCATGGCGATGTTGCTGTTTTTCGCTATCCTGAAAATCCAAGTATTTATTATATCAAGCGTGTGATTGGGCTGCCGGGCGACATGGTCAGTTATAATCAAGGTCAGCTTGCGATTAATGATGTGCCCGTTGCCACTCAAGCGGTTAATTTTGATGATAGTGCAGAATTGACTTCACAGCTCTATGGTGCAGGTCAAGTTGCCCCAGGACAAGTACTCAGTGCAACTGACGCGGTACAAATGAGTCAGCAAGAAGAAGACCATGCACAGTATTTCCAAGAAACACAAGGCAAGCATCAGCATCTGGTTCGTTATCTTCCCGGCATGAATAGCGCACAATATGCGCCGTTCTTGCAGCAAGAGTCGCCAGAAGTGGTCAGCTCTGACGGAACGCAGTGGTCTATTAAAGTACCTGAAGGTCAGTATTTTGTGATGGGTGACAACCGTGATCGCAGCGCTGACGGACGGTTTTGGGGCTTTGTTCCTGATGATAATCTAGCAGGTAAAGCGGTCTATATCTGGATGCACAAACCACCAGGTTTAAAGCTGCCGAGCTTTGCGCGTAATGGTACTATCGACTGATAATGCAACTAAAATAAAGAGTGGCAGCTATTATTGTGCGACCTCAGCAGCTTAATAGTTGCGAATTTTATATATTTTATAGTGTGCTTCAGGAGTGTTTGCAGTGCATCAGCTTTCTAGTTTGTCGTCTCAGCGTGGTGCTAGCGTTACGAGTATTGTATTATTGCTGATTGTCATCGTGGTGGCAGGTAAGCTGCTGGTAGCGATTGTTCCAGCGCAAATTGGTGACTATCAGTTAAGTAAACTGCTGACAGAGCAGTTAACGGAAGCCAATAGCCGTAAAGAGAGCGCCGCTCAGTTCGTTGAACGTATTGATCGCCAGCTATCTATTAATGCTGATTATGATACCAGCGCTAAAGAGATTTTTACTTTTACTAATAATACTACTGGTCAGCTGGCAATTCATAAAAAATATGAGAAAACCAATAATTTTTTTAGTAATGTTGATATTGTCAGTCGGTTTGAAGGCGATATCAAAGCTGGCTTAGTCGAATAATAGACATTTTTCTGATAAGAATAGTTATTACTTTTTAGTATAAATATTATTTACCATAAACACAGATTCATAGAATATTTAAAAATAAGGTTATGATTTTAAACCTTTATTTTCCACTCCATACCCTAAATAAGTTAGCACCATTAATAGGATAGCCAACCACCGCGCATGAAACCAACTTTACCACAAGCTGTACCCGTCTCTAAAGGTAACAAACATAGTGAATCTTGGGACATAACGCCCATATCGGCTGATTTTATTCAGCGCTTAGCGGTTCTATCGCGTAGGCTGGGCTATCAGTTTAATGATATTAGTTTGCCGAAGCTAGCTTTAACCCATCGCTCGTTCGATAGTAAAAAAAACTATGAGCGTTTGGAGTTTTTAGGGGATGCGCTGCTGGGTATGATTATTGGCGAAGCGTTATATCATCGTTATCCTAGTCAAAATGAAGGACGCTTAACGCGTATGCGCGCGACTTTAGTACGCCAAGAGACGCTGGTCATCATCGCTCAGCAACTCGATTTGTCCAATCATCTGATTTTAGGTATTGGCGAGCGTAAAGGTGGAGGACGAAATCGTGCGTCGATATTAGCTGATGCCGTTGAATCATTATTGGGCGCGATTTATCTTGACTGCAAAGATATGGAGATGACACGTGATTGCCTATTGGCATGGTATGGTGATTTGATTAACAATGTTAATGAACAGAAAGTATTAAAAGACGCTAAAAGTCGCCTGCAAGAATGGTTGCAATCCAAACAGTTTGATTTACCTCATTATGAATTGGTAGAAACGCGTGGTAATGCGCCTTATCAGATATTTGTGGTACGCTGTGATGTTAATATTAATCATTGTCCATCTATTACTGAGTCGGGTGAAAGCCGCCGTATCGCTGAGCAAAAAGCGGCAGAATTAATGATTAATCAGCTCCATAAGCTTCCAAATGCGCTAAAAAAAGGCTAGGGTAAGGTTATTAGCATTTAACTATCCAACAAGATTTCTTGTAGTAATTAGTGACGCTGATACTAAAATTTTTTAAAGTACAACTTTATTAAAGCATCACTCTATTAAGCAGCAGTTTATTTAAGAGTGTTGATATTAAGACCGAACATCACAGGAACGACCTATGAGCAATCACACTGACTTGCCATCTAACCATGAAGATAATACGAATCATATGACCGAAAATACTGACGCAAGTCTTATAAAAGATATTGATAACACACTAAAAACTCAGCAAGATGATAGTCTTGTTGAATTAAACCATGATGATGCTATTGAAGATTTCTTTGCCCAAACGGCTCCCACGCATTTTAATGATGGTTTTAAAACTGGTTATGTAGCGATTGTTGGTCGTCCAAATGTTGGTAAATCGACATTGATGAACCATTTGCTGGGTCAAAAACTCTCCATTACGTCACGTAAGCCGCAAACGACCCGTCACCGTATCCATGGTATTTTATCTAATAATGAGATGCAGGCGGTATTCGTAGATACCCCAGGTATTCATCGCAATGAAGTGCGCGCTATCAATGAGCGCATGAACAAAGCGGCAGTATCTGCATTGGTTGATGTTGATTTAGTTTTGTTCGTGGTTGATTCTGACCAATGGCGTGATGATGATTTACTGGTACTACAAAAGCTTGGTGATACCAATCTAACCGTAGTTTTAGTGATTAATAAAGCCGATACATTAAAAGATAAAGGCACGCTATTACCGTTGATTGAGACGTTTAGTGACAGCTTTGACTTTGCTGATATCGTCCCTGTTTCTGCTCTAAAAAATCAGAATCTTAATCGTCTACAAGAAGTGATTGCCTCGCATTTACCCGTTGCAGCACCTATTTATGATACAGAGCAAATTACCGATCGTTCAGAGCGTTTCTTAGCCAGTGAAATTATTCGTGAAAAAATCATGCGTAGTTCTGGTGATGAAGTACCGTATGATTTGACTGTACAAATTGATGGTTTTAAAGACGAACCTGCTCATACTGATCCAAAAACGGGTCGTCCTCGTAAAGCTTGTACTTTTATTGATGCGACAATCTATGTTGAGCGTAGCGGACAAAAAGCCATTGTCATTGGTGATAAAGGGCAGCGCATCAAACAAGTGGGTATGGATGCACGTAAAGATATGGAACTCTTGTTTGATAAAAAAATAATGCTGACATTATGGGTAAAAGTGAAGCGTGGTTGGTCTGACGATGAGCGTGCATTGACCAGCTTGGGATATTAATAAGCCGTTATGTAAATGCAGAGATAGTAGGTGCCGGGATAATAGTTGCTAATGTAATAAATGCTGAGGTCATTCATAATGCGTAATGAAGCGTTAATCGGTTATTTATTACATCAACGTCCCTATCAAGAAAAGCGTGCGCTCTATTCTCTTTTCTCCAAAGAGCACGGGGTAATTCACGGGGTCGGTAAAAAAGGCGCACCGTTATTTGAACCATTACAATTATTCGCCACCGGTAAGAAAGAGTTAAAAACTTTCAGTCAACTTAACTTAGCACCATTGGCATATGACAATTCAAGCGAAAAAACCATAAGCTACGCGCAGATTGCGGGTCAGCAACAATATGCTGCCTTATATCTTAATGAGATATTATGGAAGTTATTGTCTATCGAAGATCCAATGCCAGTCCTTTGGCAATATTATCAAGATAGTATAATTATATTAAAGCAGCCGTTGACGTCACAGCAATTGCGCCTGTGCTTACGTCAGTTCGAGCAGCAATTGTTTGACCAGTTAGGGTTTTCGGTTTCTTTGACACATGATAGTAGTTTAACGACTATTGATCCCAATAATATCTATCGATTTTTACCAGACGTTGGCTTAGTGTTAGTTTCTCAAACCGATAGTCAACTATCAGATACTGTACAGATCTTATTTGAAGGTAGTGAATTAATAGCTATGTCAGATTTAGGTATTACGGATATAACACTTTCTGCTTGGTCGCGCTTGTATCGTCTATTGCTGGATCATTTACTTGATTATCAACCGCTACAAAGTCGGCTACTTTGGCAACAACAGCAACGTTATCGATAGTGACGTTATTAATAGCATCGTTATGAATAGTATTATTATGTCGACCACTGTATGTTTAAAGGTCAGCTTATTTATAAGCCTAATAGGTAGCTTAGTAAGCTATCATTTCATTGAGTGTTATCGTTAAAAGGACTTTTATATGACGACTTTAGTACAAGACTTACCTTTGTCTCAAAAGCCATTACTAGGGGTGAATATTGATCACGTAGCGACATTGCGTCAAGCGCGCGGCGTTGACTATCCAAGCCCTTTAGCAGCTGCACTACTTTGTGAACAAGCCGGTGCTGATGGCATTACCATTCACTTACGTGAAGACCGTCGCCATATCCAAGATGCCGATGTCTATGAAATTGCAGCGCAATTAACCACACGTTTAAATTTAGAGATGGCAGCCACAACAGAGATGTTGACAATCGCCTGTGAAGTAAAGCCATTTTGGGTCTGCTTAGTACCGGAAAAGCGCGCTGAGCTGACTACTGAAGGTGGTTTAGATGTTGCAGGACAGGTAGCTTGGTTGACTGATTATATTAACAAACTGCATGATGCTGGTATTAAGGTGTCATTATTTATTGACCCAGATAAAACTCAAATTAATGCCGCTGTTGCCTGTCACGCAGATGCGATTGAATTGCATACCGGTGCTTATGCAGAAATGGGTTTAGCGGATGATATGGATAAACAACAGGCAGAGCTACAGCGGATTCAAAACGCCGTTAGTATTGCCCAACAAGCCGATAGTAACCTTCTTATTAATGCAGGACATGGTTTGACACGTGACAATGTGAATGCTATCGCCCAAATTAAAGGTATCTATGAGCTTAATATCGGTCATGCATTGATTGCAGATGCAGTGTTTGTAGGTCTAGTAGAAGCCGTTAAGATGATGAAAGTGGCAATGTATCAATAGAATATTGATATGAATATTTAAGATGAGCATTTCGTAGGCTGGCTTTTGCTATCAGGTTTATATTTAATAATACCTGCTTGATTAAAAGATATTTGATACATTGATTGATTATATATTGAGCGTGGACAATATTTAATATGTCCAAAAAATCCGCGCGGATTGCCACTATCCCCAGCAAATCTTACGTAATGTCGCTGTCCTGCTCGTAAATGCAGCGATCCATATTTTGGCTTTAATCGTTGCTCTTCTATTAATACATCAACGGCGCTATCGAACTGTTGATTATTATCTTTATCAAAAAATAATAATAGAGCGTTGTTACTGTCTTTCTCACAACGCCTATTATCATCTGACAAACATACCACTACATTCTGGCGTTGAATATAACTTTCTGATTTCGCTAATTTCAGCGTGTTGACTATTTCATATCTGATGCGCTTTGCCTCCATATTTGCTAACAGCGTCATAATATGGGGATAAGCAATAGTCAGAATGATAGCCATAATGGCAACTGTGACAATCAGCTCAACTAAGGTGAACCCATAACTTCTATATATTCTTATTTTCATAATAGCTTTTAGTACAATTAAGTAGTAAAGAAGGGAGTATATTCTTATAATTTATATATTTCATCTGATAGCTTTTTATATTGAAAGTAACATTAATTAAATGTATTAATAGCAGGTAAGTGAGGTCAACTTAAAGAGTTTAGAAACTTTGTTTCGGTATTACAGAAGTGTTAACCAACACTATGATTTTTCCGTATGGGGGTTACTAAAAGCTAATACAACAGTATAATATCTTATTGGTAGAATATTGTTCACTAATATAATGTAATTTATATATGAATTCACTGTCATAAAATGTTACAATTAGTGAATAACCAGTTTTCTGAATAGAGAAAAGTAGGTAATTGTATTAAACTGATTGCAGAAAATGAAAAATAACTTATGTTTAATCTGCTGTTCAAAAGCGTTAAAGATATCCAATGTAAGCTATGTTATTTTTTAGTAAACTGAACTGTGCATTGTGTTTTAGTTATCACATTATCGTGTAATAATGTGTAGCTGAGTGACGAAAAAAGTTGTAAACTAAATTGATAGTCGATAAGCTACTCCCTAATTGATTGTGTTATACCACAATGTGTACAAAAAAATGTATATCGTTATATTATTTAGGAAGTGGTCTTGCTTAACGCATCACTTATATAATCCTTTGGAGGAAGTCCATGAAATTGAATAAAATTGCTTTAGCTTTATTTGCCGTAACAGCGGCTCCACTAGCTGCTAATGCTGGCGTTACTATTAGCCCTTTATTACTAGGTTATCATTACAGCGAAGGCGCTGATGATGATCAACTTGACTTATTAAAAAATTCTGATGGTAGTGGTGAAAGCTTCTATAAAGAAAATGGTTTATATACAGGTGCAGCCCTTGGTATCGAGCTTACTCCTTCTACTCAGTTCCAAGTAGAGTATGGTGTATCAAACACTGATGCTGTAAGTAGCACTGGCTCAGATGATAACGATGCTGAACAACGCATGATTTCTGGTAACTTCTTAATCGGTACTGAGCAATTTACTGGTTATACTGATAATAAGCTTAAGCCTTATGTATTGGTAGGTGCTGGTCAGTCTAAGATCAAAATCGAGAATGCAGCCGGCAATGAAGTATCAGAAACTAAAGATACTATTGGTAACTTAGGTCTAGGTACCATGTACCGCATTAATGATGCGCTAAGCCTACGTGGTGAAGCTCGTGCGATTCATAACTTTGATCAAAACTGGTGGGAAGGTATGGCTCTAGCTGGTCTAGAAGTCGTACTTGGCGGCCATTTAGCACCAGTAGTTGCTGTTCCACCTTCAGCAGAGCCACAATCTCCAGTTATCGGTACGCCGATTGTTGTAGTTGACGACGCTGATTCTGATGGTGATGGCGTACCTGATAGCATCGATGCGTGCCCAGGCACTCCAATGAATGTGGTCGTTGATGAACGTGGTTGCCCATTACAAGTAGATATTACTGATGAGCTAAAAATGGAGCTACGTGTATTCTTTGATAACGATAAATCAGCTATCAAAAACCAATATAAACCTGAAATTGCTAAAGTAGCAGAGAAGATGCGCGAGTATCCTAACTCTATCGCTAGCGTTGAAGGTCATGCTTCTAAAACTGGTCCATCAGCACGTTATAACCAACGTCTGTCTGAAGCCCGTGCTATTGCTGTTAAGTCTATGTTGACTAATGAATTTGGCATTGAGCCAAACCGTTTATCAACAGTTGGTTACGGTTATGACCGCCCAATCGCTGACAACAACACTGAAGAAGGTCGTGCAATGAACCGTCGTGTTTATGCCATCATCACTGGTGACAAAACTATGACTGTTGAACAAACCAAAGACATGGTTGTTGAATAAATAGTAATTTTTTCTAAAGTAAATAGTTTATAAACTTACAAAAAAAGCTACCTTATGGGTAGCTTTTTTTTGTTATGTGAAGAGATAAATAATGAATTACATAAACTTAAGGCGTAATAATGCTATACTATCCGCCCACACACTTTGTAAATTGACAGAGTGTGTACTAGCATGGCTAACGGTACGATGGATGTATCGGTATAGATTGTTGTTCCTACTTATTGATTTATTCTAGTGCACCTATCGTGCAGACGTTTAACAGTAAAATAGGTTATCTGACTGATTGATGAT
This sequence comes from Psychrobacter sp. GP33, assembly GCF_014119005.1. Classification (GTDB taxonomy): domain Bacteria; phylum Pseudomonadota; class Gammaproteobacteria; order Pseudomonadales; family Moraxellaceae; genus Psychrobacter. The sequence goes on from NZ_JACGYX010000002.1 coordinate 517,124, forward strand.
GAAAGCTTATCCAGCGGCGCCTACTGCTACTACATTTTTTTAAGACAAAACGAGCATTCTATATGGCGAACGATATTAAACATTTGCGTAATATTGCAATTATTGCCCACGTTGACCACGGTAAAACGACTTTGGTTGATAAGCTATTACATCAATCTGGTACTTTTGGTGACCGTGCAAACATTGCCGAGCGCGCAATGGATTCAGGTGATATTGAGCAAGAACGTGGTATTACCATCTTGGCTAAAAATACGGCTATCAGATGGACAGATGAAACTGATGGCGTTGAATATCGTATTAATATCGTAGACACTCCAGGTCACGCCGACTTTGGTGGCGAAGTTGAACGTGTGATGTCAATGGTTGACTGTGTACTTCTAGTTGTAGACGGTGTCGATGGTCCAATGCCTCAGACTCGTTTTGTGACTCAAAAAGCGTTTGAGCAGGGTCTAAAGCCTATTGTTGTTATTAATAAGATTGACCGTCCTGGTTCACGTCCTGATTGGGTAATGGATCAAATATTTGATCTGTTTGACAATTTAGGTGCTACTGATGAGCAATTAGATTTTCCAGTTGTCTATGCATCAGCATTGAATGGTATTGCAGGTTTAGAAGCTGATAATTTAGCGGATGACATGACACCACTTTTCAAAACTATCGTTGATGTTGTACAACCGCCACAAGTTGATGCCGATGCTCCGTTCCGCATGCAGATTTCAAGCATTGACTATAACAGCTTCGTAGGTGTTATCGGTATTGGTCGTATTCAGCGTGGTCGCGTATCTACTAATACGCAAGTGACTGTCATTGATAAAGACGGCAAAACGCGTAATGGTCGTATCTTAAAGATTATGGGCTATCATGGTCTTGATCGCATTGATGTTGAAGATGCACAGGCTGGCGATATTGTTTGTATTACTGGTATTGATGCGCTTAATATCTCAGATACAATCTGTGATCCAAATAACGTAGAAGCATTACCAGCGCTAACGGTTGATGAACCTACTGTATCTATGAACTTCCAAGTGAATAATTCACCATTTGCAGGTCGTGATGGTAAATTTGTGACGTCACGTAATATTCGTGAACGTTTAGAGCGTGAGCTGATTCACAACGTGGCATTACGTGTTGAAGACACAGAATCTCCTGATAAATTCAAAGTATCAGGTCGTGGTGAGCTGCATCTGTCAGTATTGATTGAGAACATGCGCCGCGAAGGTTTTGAGATGGGTGTATCCGGTCCAGAAGTGATCGTGAAAGAAGTAGATGGTAAACTTCAAGAGCCATATGAAAATGTTGTGTTTGATATTGAAGACGCGCATCAGGGTCCAATCATGGAGCAAGTTGGTCTACGCAAAGGCGAGATGACCAATATGGAGCTTGATGGTAAAGGTCGTATGCGCATTGAAGCAACCATACCTGCACGTGGTTTGATCGGTTTCCGTTCTGAGTTCTTAACGTTGACTTCAGGTACGGGCATTATGACGTCAAGCTTCTCGCATTACGGTCCACAGAAGATCGGTGAAGTGGGTGGTCGCTCTAACGGCGTATTAGTTTCTATGGCTAAAGGTGTTTGCCTAGGTTTTGCCTTATTTAACTTGCAAAAGCGCGGCAAAATGTTTGCAGAGCCACAGCTTGAAGTTTACGAAGGTATGATCGTTGGTCTAAACTCTCGTAACGATGATATGGCTGTGAATCCAACGACTGCTAAGCAATTGACTAACGTTCGTGCCAGTGGTACGGATGAAGCGTTGACACTAACACCAGCTATCAAGTTTACTCTTGAGCAAGCACTTGAATTTATTCAAGATGATGAGTTGGTAGAAGTAACACCTAAAGCAATCCGTTTGCGTAAGCGTTATTTGACCGAAAGTGAGCGTAAGCGTCATGGTCGTAAGAAAGGTGCTTAATATTGACTTAAACGTTATTTTTACCTAACGTTCAAGTCAATGACATACTGATCTAAATAGGTATATCAATAGATTTAAGATATGTCTAAGGTTGGTATTTAAAGATAGTAGTATGAAGTGAGCGTAATATTGTTCACTTTATGCTACTATTTTTTTATGGGCGTAACAAACAGAGGTTTATCACTACTCTATGCGTTAATATCAAGCGTGATTCAATGGAATGATTATAGGAGGAGTGTATTATGAGTATCATCGCTGAGTTCAAAGAGTTTGCGATTAAAGGTAATGTTATGGATTTGGCAGTCGGTGTCATTATCGGCGGCGCTTTTGGCACCATTACTACTTCATTGGTTGAAGATATCATGATGCCAATTGTCGCTGTATTGGCTGGTGGTGAAATCAACTTCAAAAATATGTTTGTGGTCTTGGGAGATATTCCTGAGGGTGTAGCTAGAAATTATGATGCGTTAAAAGCGGCTGGTATACCAGTTTTGGCTTACGGTAGCTTTATTACAGTATTGATTAACTTTATTATTCTAGCGTTTATTATTTTTATGATGGTAAAATTCGTCAATCGTTTACGCCGTCAGCAAGCGCCTGTACCTGATGCGATAGCAGAAGAAATTGTATTGCTGCGCGAGATTAGTGCCAAACTTGGTAGTAATAATAGTATTAAATAAATATCTTTTAATAAAATAATAAAAAAGGCTAACTGTGAAGTTAGCCTTTTTTATTTTACCTACCGCTATTAATTAATTATGAATTTATCTTGGATTTACAACCACATAATCATTGGTATTGATTAAAATCTCAGAAGGTTGATCGACAATAATTCGTACTACATTATCGTTGACCACTTGCGATTTATAGTAATTGTCTTCAGCAACCGTACAGCCCAAACAACGCGCCATAGCGTCCCAAGGCTCGACAACGAGCTTTTGCTGAGCTTGTTCTGCATTACCACCAATCAATGAGAATGGCAGGCTGACTACATAAGCAATTGTACCGGCCACAGCGTTAATAAACTGTAATGGTTTACCTGCAACGGTATCCACGACCATGGTTTCGTAAGAAGGACCGAATTCTTTTTCATTAATTTCTATGGCAGCTGATGCAGGCTGCATCATTACCATCAACAAACTCATACTGACAAAGGTGGTTACCCATTTATTAGTAAAATTTGGCTTTTGGACGTTCATAACAATATCCTAAAAAGGGGCTAGAATAGTCAGCATCGGAAGGATACTAGTGCTGTAAGCATGTCAAAATAAAATAAATATAGAGGCTACCATTAAAACAAGTTGGACGCGAAGGAGCAACAGAAAAAGGATTTTGTTTTCCAATATAGCAATCTATTAGCTATTAACCTGTATTTTTTAATTTGAGTTAAATGATGGGTGATGTTGACCGCTTGTATTAAGACTAATACTCATGTTGAGCATTATCCATATTGTATAACAATTAAAATAATCGATAATTATAATGTCTGACAATTGGGACAAAAGACACTAGCACGACCGGTAATCTTAATGTTCGCTAATGGCGTCTCACAGTTAGGGCAAAGTTGACCTTGTTTGCCGTAAACATGTAAGGTTTGTTGGAAATATCCAGTTTGACCACTTGCTACGGTAAAGTCGCGTAACGTTGATCCGCCAAGCTGGATGGATTTTTGCAAAATGACTTTGATGTGCTGAACCAATAGCGTAATCTGAGTATAGGATAACTGATGCGCTGGTGTGGCAGGATGTATACCTGCTAAGTATAGACTTTCGGTTGCGTAGATATTACCTACTCCAACCACGACCTGTTGCTCCATAATGACTGATTTTATTGGACGTGCTACTGGTCGTTTTTTATTACGACCAGTAGTCTCATTGGTTTCTGTACGCTGAATCAGATGATATAGATAGTCAGCAGTAAACTCTGTTGAGAGCGGTTCAGGACCTAAGTGATCGAGCAGTTTGTGACTATAATCTTCAAACCATAGTACAGCACCAAAGCGTCTTGGATCATGATAATGCAGCTGTGTTGCACTACCTGTATGGTTAAAATTTTGAAATACCATGATTAAGTGATCGTGTTTGCGCTTATCCGTACCATACGGATGCTGCTGTAGACTTCCTGACATTCCTAGATGGATAATCAGCTGCCGAGCAGGCTTCTCCTTTGTCATCGGTAAAAAGGTCAGGATGAGATACTTTGCCCGCCGCTCTACTGATTCAAGGGTATAACCCGTTAAATCTGATAAGTCGTCAGGCATTGTCCAGCGTAGCTTTGGCTGGAAGACATTGACGGCATTAACCGATTGTCCTAACAATGGCATTAAACTAGTTTTGGTGGTTTCAACTTCAGGTAACTCAGGCATATCGGTTCTTTTAATGATTAAAAAATTGATGAATCAAATAACAGCCCGGCGAGCATGTATGATGCCAGGTTGTTGCTCAAGCTTGGCAAGCAGTTTAGACAATTGTGCCAGCCCTGCAACTTCAACATGAAACTTTAAAGAGGCAATATTATCATCAGTACTTAGGGTGTCGACTTTACGGATATTGACGTTTTCTTTATCAATAATTTGGGTCAAGTCACGCAGCAGTCCACGCCTATCGTAAGCTTCGATGTGGATATCAACTGGCTGAAAGCGACCTGATTTTGATGTCCACGAGGCGCTGATCTCACGCTCAGGATCGCGCTCAACCAAACGAATGTATTCTGCACAGCCACGATTATGAATACTGACACCGCGAGATAAAGTGATGTAGCCGGATATCGGCTCACCATGAACCGGATGGCAGCAGCCCGCTAGAGTAATCTCAATATTGTCTAAGCCATCGATGCAAATTTTGTATGCATCTATTTTTCCTGTCGCTCTCGGGTCAACGCTTGGGGTATATTCTTCTTCTTCTTTTTCAGGCTCTAAATGTAGCTGTCGCGAGATGTGACCAGTCAATTGGTTAATACCAATTTCACCTGTCACCAAGCCAACTAAAATATCATCGGCATTTTTGACATTAAATAATGGTAAATAATCGTTTAGGTCGATGCTGTTTGGGTGCACAGCCAAACGTTCGAGCTCTTTAGCAAGCATGTGCCGCCCAATTTCGATGTTCTTATCACGGTCTTGCTTATTGAACCATTGGCGTAACTTTGAGCGTGCGCGATTGGTATGGATATACCCTAAAGAGGCAACTAGCCAGTCTCGATTTGGCTCTCGTGAAGATTTGGTGATAATCTCAACTTGCTCACCCGTTTTAAGCTGATATGTAAGCGGTACATAACGTTGGTTAACTCGCGCTGCCTGAGCGCGATTGCCCACTTGGGTGTGCACATGATAAGCAAAGTCGAGAACGGTCGCGCCTTTCGGTAGCTCAGTGATATCACCGTCACGGCTAAAAATATAGATGCGTTCAAGCTCATCAAAATCAACCGTTTGCTCATAATCATCAATTAAATCGCTGTCATCGCTTTCTTCACCATCAGCACGAGTAGTGCGGCTCTGATTGCGAATTTCATTATTAATCGATAATAACTGGCGCAAGGAGCTGATACGCTGATTAAGATAGGTGTCTTTTTTATTCTTAAGCCCTTCTTTGTAATTGACATGCGCGCACATGCCAAGCTCGGCTTCAAAATGCATACTATTGGTGCGAATTTGAACTTCTAAAGATTTGTTTTCAGCGATGACCGCCGTGTGTAAGGAGCGATAGCCGTTGGATTTAGGGTTAGTAATATAGTCATCAAATTGTTCAGGAATATAACGCCACAACCCATGTACCAAACCCAATACGTGATAGCAATCTGAAGGGTTTTCAACCAACACACGTAAGGCACGAATATCGTAGAGCTGGTCAAAGGATAAGCTTTTAAGCTTCATTTTGCGATAAATAGAGTAGATATGTTTGACTCGACCGGAGACTTCACCGGCGATTCCTGCTTCCGCTAAGGCTTCGCTCAACTGATCTTCTACGCGTTGAATATAAGATTCGCGCTCGCTGCGTTTTTCAGCCAGTAACTTGGCAATTTCTTTATAGCGCTCAGGTGCAAGATAGCGAAAGGCAAGATCTTCAAGCTCCCATTTGAGTTGGGCGATGCCTAATCGGTGGGCGAGGGGCGCATAAATCGTCATGACTTCACGGGCAACGCGGTACTGACGATCGCTGTCAGAGAATGATAATTCGCGCATAGCAAAGGTACGTTCGGACAACTTAATCAGCACCACGCGCACATCATTAGTCACTGAAATCAGCATGCTATAGATATTCGATAGCTGCTCACGCTCATTGTTAACAAAGTGATCTTCTAAGCGCTTGTTACTTTCGATAATATCAGACAGCTTGCCCATGGCTAAAGTATCTTTGACAAGAGTGCCAATATCTTTACCGAAGTTTTTTTCAATTTCACTCATGCTGATTAATGACGTACGCGCACTGCGGTAAAGCATAGCGGCGATTAAAGCATCTTCATCTTGATACAAATAGGTCAAGATATCGGTCATACCAATACCAGTGATATAAGCGCCCGAACGCTCAGACTCATGAGTATTCATACGACTGCGAATCAGCTCACATGCCATGGTTAGCTTGGGAACTGACTCTTGACCAATGCGCTTAGCAACCTTGTCGAGCCACGCGGGCACATCAATATTAGTATGATCCAGATCAAGCGTTTCGATGTCTAAAGAAATCATATTCGCCTCTTGTAACATGGCATGGTCTAAATAACCGTTGCTCACATAAGTCGCGCTCACATTTGGGTCGTGACTGTGATAAGCAGGATGGGACGAGCGATCAAACGTGGTGTGCAACTTGTGCGTTGACAGCTGCTTCTGAATATCGAGTGGAAGTTGAGCATAGCTATTGGCAGATTGCTGAGAGCGCTGAGTGGCCACCAGTTTTGCCGCTGATGTTGCACTATCAGTTTGCGTGGTCTGACCGTCTATTAACGGCAGACCTTCGCGAATCTTTACCATAGCCAAATCCTCTTAGCGGCTCTGAAACGGTATTCCGCTTCTTTATTGTTTTAATATCCAGTCTGTTATTAATAAATAATGATAATACCGTCAATTATTAAACGTTACTAATTGCCTTATTATGTCACTTTTAAATTACCATTCAAGCGAAGGACTGTAATAATTGCACTTTTTAAAGTCATATTGTCACTAAATAAACATAGACATTTATCGGATAAATAATAAGAAAGAAGTGATAGTTATGGAGGTAATCTAAAAAGATAGTGAGCTTATTAGATGGAAATATACCAACAATAAGATCATTTAAGATAAAGTGTGGTTGAAAAATAATGATAATTTGGATGAAAGATATGAGAAAGAATAATTTAATTTCGCCATAATAATATGATAATTATAGCGAAATTAATTTTTTAATAAATTTATACAGCAATCTTTTCGAAACGAGCAATAGATTCTACATGACCGGTATGGCAGAACATATCCATCACGCCAGCATGAGTTAACCGATAGCCTTGCTCCAGCAATGCCTTGGTATCACGTGCTAGCGTAGCAGGATTACAAGACACATAAACAATACGTTCTGCATTAAACTTAGGCAAGTATTGCATAATTTCCCACGCACCAGAACGCGGTGGATCTATAAGTAGCGCATCAAAACCTTGGTTCGCCCACGGTTTATCCGTACAATCTTGGGTCAAATCTTGGGTGTAAAACTCGGTATTATGTAGACCATTGCGACGGGCGTTTTCCGCAGCGCGTGCGGTCATCGCATCACTGCCTTCAACGCCAACTACTGAACCAGTCTCACCAACCAAACGTGCCATTGGTAAACTAAAGTTACCTAATCCGCTGAATAAATCAAGCACGCGCTCGCCTGCTTTTAGCTCTAGCAAGTCGCAGGCAAGTTTGGTCATTTGGCGATTGACCGATAGATTAACTTGGGTAAAGTCGGTCGGAATAAACTCAAACGTCAAGTCATATTCAGGCAGTTGATAGTACAAGCGACCGAACTGCTGGCTCATATCATCATCAGCGGTGAGAGCAATGCGCACGACACTGTCCGCGCCTTTAGGTTGCAAATAAAGCTGCCAGTTGCGCGCGGCAAAAAAGACTTTGAGTTTCTCAACATCAGCATCTGACAACGGTTCTAAATTGCGTACAATCAGCGCGACAGGCTGGTTGCCATCTGGCAACTCAGGTAAATATTCACCCATTGCCAACTCAAGCTGGGCAATTTTATCACGGCTGTCTAAAGTACTTATTAAGGCTTTTAAGTTTTCAATCTCAAAGCCAATACGCGGGTCAAGAATATGACATTCATTTAACTCAGCTAAAAAGTTGCTGGCACGCTCACGAAAGCCCACCAGCGCGGTTTGTTTTTTAGCCACATAACGCACGCCCAAACGTGCTTTAGTGCGATAGCCTAAACGGTCGCCAACCACGGGCGCAAGCCACGTTTCAGGCTGTACGCCTGCTTGATGCTGCAACATCTCGGCAAGTACCGATTGCTTAAAGGTAATTTGACTCTCTGGCTGCCAGTGTTGCAAATTACAGCCACCGCAAACGCCAAAATGAGGGCAGGGTGGAACGGCACGTTCAGGATTTGGATTGGCGGTAATCGCAACTGCATCACCTTCTTCAAAGCTGGCGCGGCTATTGGTTAATTTAACCTCGACAATTTCACCCGGTAAGGCAAAGCTCACAAACACCTTTTTACCGTGCTTTTCTTCCGCATGACCGTCCGCCACGCCAAAGCCATTGCCATAAACGGCAACGCCGCGCCCATCATGTGATAAGCCATCAATGGTAAAAGAGAGCGGTTCAGCATCTTTTAATCGGCGGCGTACCTTTGGCGAAGGTTTGTTCTTTTTCTTACTGGGCGGAATGGTGATGGTTTGCGCATCGCTATTGTTCGCAGCGGCATTGGGAGTTACAGATGTCTTTGAGTCGGTGGGTTGCATAAACCTGCCTATATAATGAAGGTATTGAAAATGGGGACAATTTTAACATATAAAACGCGTTAGGTATTCGACTGCGTTTCAGTCGTACCAGTAAAAAGACGGCGACTATAGATAAACTATGGTCGCCGTCTTAATAAAATTTTGAAAAGCTGTTTTGATAAATAGTTTTAGACTTATGACCCAGCACTTATCAATCGATACTTATCAATCAATCTTTATAATGCAATCCAATCCGTAAGAAATTCATGATGGCGAACGCTGCCATCATTTTCTGTCATTGCGGTTAAATAATCTCGGGTTTGTACTTGCCACGTGTTAAAGCCTTCTGAAGATAATTTGCCAGTTAAACGTAACCAGCGCAAATAAATCAGCCAGGTATTCATGACATCGCTTTCACAATACACCGTGAGCGTTTCCCATTTATCTTGTTTCACCAAATCACCGACCATACTGCCATCAACATCCGTTTTGCCGGGCAGTCCGTACAAGCTTGCAACCACGTCCATGGATTGGCGTGCACTGGCACCATATTGGCTAAACCTATCCATCAAGTCTAAATGGCGATTGTGATAACGATTGATATAATTGTCATAGCGCATCTTGCTGATATTATCGCCTTCTTCAAATAGTAGCGGCACGCTCAAATCATAAAGCATAGCACGATAAATCAGTACTGGAATATCAAAGCCTGAGCCATTCCAGCTGACCAATTGCGGCAAGTCTTGAAACTCAGTAAAGGCTTTAAAAAACTTACGTAAGATTTCTTTTTCCGATAAATGCTCAGCGCTTAAGGAAAACAGTTTGCTCTCACCGTTTTTGACATAAAAGGCAGAAATACACACGATGCGCTGTAGCGGTACGCGCATAAAATCGCGCCCAGTTTCTTGGATGCGTATTGCTTGCAGCGCAGTAAAGGTATCGGCATCATTTAAATCTGCCAGTTGCGGATAAATACGACGCGCGGCATCAATGTCTGCCACCGTTTCAATATCGAAGACGAGTACCGGATTGTAAGGTAGAGAAGGGGTCATAACCGTATCCTGATTTACCATCTATGAGCGTTAGTTAAATTATACTTTAACAGTTTGGATGTTGTGTTATTCACTGTCATCAACATTATATAAACCCGTTGATAGATAACGGTCACCGCGGTCACAGACGATAAAGGCAATCACAGCATCAGGGTTGGCTTTGGCAATTTGTACTGCTGCCCATGCTGCCGCTCCAGAAGAGACCCCTGCAAATATTCCCTCAGTTTTTGCCAATTTACGCATATAAACTTCTGCAATGTGTTGCTCAATATCCATCACTTCATCGACCAAATCGGCTTCATAAATACCCGGCATATAAGCAGCAGGCCAGCGGCGAATTCCCGCAATTGACGCTTCTTCATCAGGTTGCAAGCCGATGATTTGAATGGCTGGATTTTGTTCTTTTAAATATTGTGATACGCCCGTAATGGTGCCCGTCGTGCCCATCGAGCTGATAAAGTGGGTAATTTTACCACTCGTTTGTTGCCACAATTCAGGACCTGTGGTCAGGTAATGCGCCTGCTTATTATCGGGATTATTGAACTGATCCAGCACCACACCCAAGCCGTCCGCTTGCATTTGTAACGCCAAGTCGCGCGCTACTTCCATGCCTTCGTCAACCTCAATTAACGTTGCGCCATAAGCAATCATTGCATCTTTACGTTCTTGGGTCGAATTGGTTGGCATGAGTAGCGTAATTGGATAACCACGCATTGCCGCCACCATCGCAAGGGCGATCCCAGTATTACCGCTGGTGGCTTCAATTAAAGTGTCACCGGGCTTGATGTCACCGCGCTGCTCAGCCTGATAAATCATATTAAAAGCGGGGCGGTCTTTTACTGAACCGGCTGGGTTGTTTCCTTCTAACTTAGCGAGTAATTGTGCGCCATTGTTAATCTGTTCTTGTTCAGGCAAGCGATGCAATCTCACCAGTGGCGTTTGCCCCACGCAATCAGCAAGGTCAGTAATTTGGGTGATAAAGTTCGCATTTGATATGGTCGTAGACGACATAAGACATCCTTGTTGTTATTTTCGATAAAAGGGTTAAAGCGGCGCTTTATCGGTGGATAAAAAGTGGCATTATTATATCATTTTGTTTTTAGATGCGCTGAAGGCATCCAAAATTATTGTTTAGTAAATTGTTTGTTGAGATTCTAGCTGAGTAGAGATTATTGTGAATATAAGGGTTATAGGTGTTTCTCTATAAAGAATGAATAAAAACATTGCCAGCCTTTAGCATTATAAATGCTGCTAAAATAGCGGAGCATTCATGCTGTCCCAAATTCTCAATGGTATTTACAGGAGTTCATAATTAGCATGGCATATAAAAAACGCTTTGATACCAGTAGTGCCTATGGTCAGTTGATTATCTTGGTATTTTTGCCCATTTGTGTGCTCGCAGCGGTTGGCGGTATCTTGGTGTTTCATGAGACCATGCGCGCCAGTGAGTCGGAACAAGAGGCGTTAGCAGAAGCGGTATTAATTCGTTATAAACCCATGGTCACAGAGCTGATTCCTGAATTGCTTGAGCAAGAACGTGAGCAATTAAAAGACAATGAAAAAACGGCGAAAGAAATCGTTGGTGGTGTAGCATCTGCTAGTCAGACAGCACTTGAAACCAGTATGAAAAATTCGCAATTACCCGTATCGCAAGTGCACTCTGACCATTATATTAGTGCGCGTGGTGGCAGTCTTAGCAGTGCGGTGCTTTCAGAAGAAGCACTAGGCGGAGTAAAAACGCCAACTGCATCGAATGCGATTATTATTGATGAAAACCGCGCTATTGATGCCAATCGTACCAATTCTACGGTCGTCCCTAAAGGCGCAATGGCAACGCTGGTAGCGATTCGCGATAAGCTTAGCCGGATGCAGTCCGAACAGCACGTTCAACGCATTGCTATTGTTAATGAAGACAACCAAGTGCTGGCGACCGTGGGGTATGGTGTCAATGAAGCATGGCCAATTATTGATGCCTCGAAAAATTTTTTAGCACAGCAAGCCACGCCAATCGGTACGGCTTATGGCAGTATTTTAGGCGAGTTTGAAGGGCAGCGCTTATGGCTGCTGGTTGATATGGACAATGAGCCGTTATTTATCGCCCGTTATCGTATCGCAATGGCGCTGATCATTACCGGTTTATTGACGCTACTGATTTTATTACTCAGCTTAAATATTTATGCCAAGCGCTGGATTGCCCCGATTTATGAGCTGCGCTTACAACTGCAACGTACCCATGTCGATAATTTATATAAGCCCATTCCCGTAGAATCGGATGGCGAGCTGAACTTATTACAACAAGATTTGGTCAAGACATTACGTCGTTTGCACTCAAGCTTTCAGGAGTTAAAAGACCACGCTGAACAAAGCGAAGATGACTTGCGGCTGGCATTTGATGAGATGGAAATGCAGAATATCTCCATTCGTAATTCGCGCGATGCGGCGATTTCAACCAGCCAAGCTAAGTCGGCATTTTTAGCCAATATCAGTCATGAATTGCGCACGCCCTTAAACAGCATTGATGGTTTCATTAATTTGCTGGCGCGCCACGGCGAGCTAAATGCAGAACAAGACTTGTACGTGCAGACCATTCGTAAATCTTCCGCGCATTTACTGGCATTAGTCAATGATGTGCTTGATTTTTCTAAAATTGAAGCTGGCAAATTATTACTCGATCGTCATGAATTTGACCTGTATGACACCGTTTATGATGTCGTGGATATGCTCTCGCCGGTGTCGGCAGAAAAAGGATTGCGCGTGGCAGTATTGTTTTATAACGATGTACCAATGCGTATCGTCGGTGATGCACTGCGCCTCAAGCAAATATTGACCAATATTGTCGGTAATGCCATTAAGTTCACTGATACAGGCGACGTGGTGGTGCGTGTTAGCTTAGACGATTATCAAGACAATTATCTAATGATTAGTGTGCAAGACAGTGGAAAGGGTATTTCCGCTGCCGATCAAAAAATGCTGTTCCAAAGCTTTAGTCAAGGCGATCCGTCAATTACTCGTCAGTATGGTGGTAGTGGACTTGGCTTGGTCATCTCCAAACAATTAACACGCTTGATGGGTGGTGATATTGGTTTTTATGACAATGCGCAAGAGAACATTGCCAATCAAGGAGCGACTTTTTGGTTTCGAATGCCAACCCATGTCGACGTACTAGAAGCGGAAACTGGTCAAACTATTGCCCTACCGATATTATCGCCTCTTGCCAGTCCCACCGATGAGTTCCATGTCTTGGTTTGGATAAATCATGCCGCCTCACGGCAAGTGCTCAAAGCAAGTCTACAAAATTTGCCCATTCATTTGACCCAAGCTAACTCCTTACCGGGCGTACTTGAATCGCTAAAAGAGCGCGGCAATTATTGGGATTGGGTGATTGTCGATAATGATACTCAAGATGATATGATGGCACTGCTTAAACAAATTCGCCTGCATTATCAAGGTAAACTGGCGGTCTTTGGGTATCAAGTTGCTGCTGACCAAGCATTACTCAACCGTTATCACGCCAATATTTTATACGAGCCGTTAGACAAGCGCCAACTTTATGCCATGCTCGATACTCAAAAGAAAACCTTGCCTGTACAAAACCAAATGCCGCGTTGGCATGGGGTGACGGTGTTAGCGGTTGACGATCATTTGCCCAATCTATTGGTTTTGGATGCGCTGCTCAGCGAGTTTGGTATCAATGTCATTACGGCTAATAGCGGTTTTGATGCCATTGAGATTATCAGTAAACAACAGACCAAACATCATAAAACCTCTAAAACGACTCAGCAAAGTTTATCTAATAAAACACAAATTTCTAAAGCCGAAGCGCGAGCGCAAGTCAGTAAAACTGCTGCTCATTCTAATGCTAATACTCATAATAACGTAGAGGAAAAAGTCCGCGCTGATGATAAAGATCGCATTGACCTGATATTTATGGACATTCAAATGCCACGCATGTCAGGGCGCGCAGCAGCGGAGCAAATTCGGAATATCGAAAATCCTGACCAGCGTATTCCTATCATTGCTTTAACTGCGCATGGATTGTCAGATGAGCGTGACAAGCTGATTGCCAGTGGTATCGATGATTATGTCGGTAAACCTATTAGTCAGCCACAACTGCTACAAGTGCTGCAAAAATGGCTAAATCGCCCAGCCACGTCTGAGCGCTATGTTTTACATGACTCTTCTTCTAACACTTTGTCTAATTCTTCTTCTAACACTTTGTCTAACTCTGCACCTGATGTGTTGCCTACGACCACTCATACACAAACCTTGTCCCAAACGCAATTATCCACGCAAAATTTACCAGTGGCAGACAGCTTGGCTAAATCGGTTACGGCGCCAAAGCTACTTACCCAAAATATGCTATCCAATTCTGGTGAGAACAACTATCAGAACACCAATGTTCCAACCAGCACCAGAAAACCTGGGATGCGCAAGGATCACAACATATCACGACCGTTATCGCTTAAAAAAATACGCGATAACTATCTGCGTGATAGTCAGCCGCGTGACGACTATCTGCGTGAACCTCAGCGTATCACGCAGCCACGCTATCAAGAGCATTTGCAACAGTCAGAGCCGGACTTAATCACTGAGCAAGTGACACAGTCGCCGGATTATCTACCGTCAGACAGCCGTTTAAACTCCAGTGCGATAGCTGAGCTTGCGATTTTGGATTGGCAAGACGCATTAACCCGTTCAGCAAATAAACCAGATTTAGCGGCTACCTTGGTTATCATGATGCTCGATACTATTGTTAATGAAAAAGAGGCGCTAGCGCAAGCATGGCAAGATCGTGACCGTAGTGAACTTAGTCAAATTGCCCATCGTATTCTAGGGGCGAGTCGTTATACAGGCGTGCCACAACTGCGCCAGGCCAGCCAAGATTTAGAGGATAAATGCTTATTAAACATTCAACATACCACGCCAGCACAGTTTGCCATGCTCAAGCCTTATTATGAAACGTTGCTACTGGCATTGACTAATTTACAAACGCTCGATTTAGACCCTTATCCAGAGTTAGGTTTTCATCGTCTGAGCGAAAATGATATGACATGGAAAATGATTTGATAATAAGCGTTGAGGTTCATTGCAATGCTTAATACGAATGCTAATTGTTGTGGAAAAATGCCATATCTTTACGGTCAGTTATTGATAAGGCAGCACTGATATAAGCCTGATAATATTGAAATCAGCTTTATTATTAATAACTTCTTTTTTATTAATTTATTTCGTATCAATATTTCTGCTATTAAGGACTGTCATGCATGCCATCGCCGCTTATCAATATCAAACCATACAAGTGAGTATTGCCCAAGATACTTTAACCGTGACTTTAAATCGTCCGCATAAAAAAAATGCTATGAGCTTTGAGATGATGCAGGAACTGATTGCTGCTGCTGCAAGAATTACAAAAGATAAAACCTTACGCGCCGTTATCATTCATGGGGCGGATGCGACATTCTGTGCTGGTATTGATTTGGGCGATTTGAATCAAACTAAAAACCAAGCCTATGCTTTATGGGAATTAATAAAGCCGTGTCAAAGCTTATTTCAGCGCGTCTGCTTGGTTTGGCGTGAGGTGCCGATTCCGGTTATCGCTGTGTTAGAAGGGCATTGTATTGGTGCAGGATTGCAGTTGGCATTGGCGTGTGATGTAAGGATTAGTAGCCCTGAGTGTCAATTTTCTATTATGGAAGCGAAATGGGGTTTGGTGCCAGATATGGGCTTGACGCAATCGGCGCTCGGTGTGGTGCGTGTCGATGTGTTAAAAGAGTTAGCAATGAGTGCAAGAGTAATTGATGCGATTGCAGCTGAAAAGTTAGGGCTCATTAGCCATTGTCACGATATGCCTTTAGTGCATGCTCAAGCCCTTGCTGCCGAATTTGCCCAACTCTCGCCCGATGCGGTGCTGGCAAGTAAACGGGTTATTAATGCGATGTATCAGCAATCTGCGATGACCCTTTATCAAGAAAAATTATGGCAAATAAAACTCATGCTCGGACGTAACCGTAAACTTGCGCTCAAAAAAGTTAAGCAAGCAAGTACTGTATTTACGAAACGTCAATTTCACTAGCATGCATCTTTTTAAAATAACTAGCGTTAGATTAAAATCAATCTCCAACCTCATTTTTTATGAATAAGTAAGCGCGGTAGCCTTTATGTGAGGGCTAGTTGCCAAACATTTTACGTTCATTGAAATATTAGCAGACAGTACGATATAACTCTGTCTGCTATTTTTTTGCGTCAAATTAGCAATCACTTGATCTGCTAATAGCCTAACCATAAATAATATAACCCTAATGGTCTAAATTATGTCTGCTCCAAAGTCTAACTTGTCTCATGAGTCTTCCGCTTCAAATCGTGTCCGCTCAGCTGAACTGCCTGTTGCATGGATTATGATGCTGGGGCTGATTGTTGCTGTCGGTCCTTTATCGATTGATATGTACTTACCCGCGCTGCCGTCAATGGCAAAAGATTTTGGCGTATCGACCGCATTTATTGCCAATTCAGTACCTGCTTATTTTATGGGTTTGGTATTTGGGCAGTTAGTGTATGGACCATTGAGCGACCGTATTGGACGCGTAAAGCCATTATATTTTGGGATGACGTTGTATATCATTGCATCAGTGATTTGTGCCACGACTAATAATGAGTATGTACTTTTTGTCGGACGCACGTTCCAAGCGCTCGGTGCCTGCGTCGGAGCAGTGGTCACACGGGCTGCAATTCGGGATCGTCTCACCGCTAGGCAGACTGCAAAAGCCTTTTCTATCATGATATTGGTTATGGGCTTAGCGCCGATATTAGCGCCTTCATTGGGGGCATTGTTTTTACAGTTTTTTAGCTGGCATTCTATATTTTGGTTTTTAGCCGCTTTTGGTGCACTGAACTTAGTCCTAACCAGACTTTTCTTTTTTGAAACGTTAAGTGAAGAAAATCGTAACGTCCGTCCCGCTAAGGAAGTGTTCAGTCAGTATTGGGACTTATTAAAAGATCCTACCTTTAATTATCCAGCGATTGGTGGTGGTTTACTGATGGGCGCAATGTTCGTTTATATCAGCGCGGCTTCCGAATTAATTATGGACACTTACGGTATCTCATCAACCCATTTTGGATGGATTTTTGGATTGAATGCGGCAGGATTTGTAGGCTTAACCCAGCTTAATCAATGGTTAACCAACCATTTTCGTATTCTCAGCATATTACGCTTTGGTGCGATGATGCAGGTTATTGCCTCAGCTGGGTTGTTTATTTTAGGCATTAGTTTTGGCATTGAGGCATGGCTACCACTTGTCTTGGCCTGTATCTTCTTTTGTATTGCAGGTCTTGGATTGACGCAACCGAATTCCTCCGCTATTGCGCTTGCTTTTCAAAAACATCGTGCTGGTATGGCAAGTGCGCTTCAAGGCTCACTCATGTTTTCTGTAGGCATTTTTGGCGGGCTGCTGCTTAACCTCTTTCCAGTCAATCCCGTGCTTAAACTTGGTATTACCATGTTTCTGCTGATGAGCCTCGGCTGTCTGCTAATTTGGCGCATTGATCGGAATTTAGACCTTGATAATGCTGAATAATAAGCTTAGTTGAATAAAATACGATTTTAAACGGTACCACTCATCGATAAACGGTAAAATAGTGGAACTTTGTCGTTGCTTTTATAAAACTACTTGAGTATTATGAAAAGTAAAATTATGTATCAATTGTATAGTAATTATATTTTTATGTGTCTAGCATCTATTAAACAAGTATTTATCATCTAAGTGGATTATTAACACCATAATAAGAGTTTTTTGACATTTAAATATCTGTTATTTCTCGCTTTTTTTAAATTTTTTTCTATTTAGTGCTCATTTATCAATAATTTGTTACTCCTGCAAGATTATCGATCCACCATATATTTGCGTGCACCACTCATAAGATGCACCAAAAAAAACCAAATTTTATTCTACTTTAAATGCACAGCAGCGATGACGTTACTGTGCTCTTGCTATGACCAGTATTACTATAGATTGGCAAAATATTTCTGCTATGAGTTGTAATTTTAACTTTATTAAATAGCTGTGTTTGCCTCTCTTTATAGAATCTACCCTCATTTTTATTCTCTGATTGAACAAGGAAGTTAATTGTGTCTGCACCATTAGGGTCAAATTTAGAAATTTCCAAAAATAGATATACGGCAATTATTGTCTCTGTCGTTATTTTCTTGCTATTAACCTCAGGGGTTCTATTTACCAGTATTTATAACTCACTTAAAATTCGTGATTTACGTGCAGGTACAACATTAAGTGCCAACTTGCGCAGTGATATTCCTCGCCTCACGCAAGAGGTATACCTTCTAAATACCATGCGCGACCAAAATCAGCTTGCATCAGAGCTTGAGGTGCAAACCAATAAAGTTAATCAGTTGACTCAATCGATTGATAATGAAGTAAAGACACTCGTCGATGGTGGTAAGGTAAAAGTTCGGGATGAGGAAGATGTCTTTACGCCTTTGACCCAAACAGACCAGGTCGAATATTCACAAAAAACCTTAGCTCTATGGACGCCTTATAAGGAGGCAGCATTAAAATTTGTTAATGCTGATGCTGCTTTAGATCCTAGCACGTTGGAAAACGAGTTTGGGGATGCAAGCCAGGGGATTTATGATAACGCAACGGGTTTGACTGACAGCCTAAGTCATGAAAATGGACAACGAGCAGGTTTCTTAAGAAACTTGCAGATTTTTGGTATCACGTTTGCGATTATTTATTTCATTGTTTTCGTACTGTATTTTGTTCGCCGATTAAAAGCTTCAGATAAAGAGCTGATTAGTGCGCGCCGTGAAACGCAAGAAATTATGGAAACAGTTAATACTGGTCTATTCTTGCTAGATAAAGATTTAAATATTGGTCAGCAATACTCTACCGCTTTAACCAAAATTATTGGCTCTAATCGTTTGGGCGGCGAGAACTTTGCCAGTGTACTTCGTGGTCGTATTTCTGATAAAGATCTTAATACCACGCGTCAGTTTATCGAACAGCTATATAATCCACGCGTAAAAGAAAAATTGGTCGATTCTTTAAACCCTTTACATAAAGTGATGCTTCATGACATCTCTGGCGCACAAGCGTCTGATAGCCGTTATTTAGACTTTAAATTTTCACGTGTTTATGAAGATAAAGAGATTGCACGTATTTTGGTAAACGTCAGTGACGTATCAGATGCCGTGTATTTAGAACAGCGCTTAGAGAAAGAAAGCGCGCAAAACGACATGCAGATTGAGATGTTGACCACGATTTTGAACGTTAACCCAAAAATTATTAATGAGTTTATTGGTAATACTAAGCTGCATATCGATAAGATGAACAATATCTTAAAGAACCCAGGTAGCTCGCAATATGAGCTTGAAAGCAAACTCAACGCCATTTATCGTGAGATGCATAGTTTGAAAGGGGAGGCATCCGCGCTTAAATTGCATAGTTTTACTACTATCGCGTCAGATGCTGAAGACAAGCTAAACGCTCTACAAAATCAAGGCAAGCTTGCAGGTAACGACTTCTTGCCGCTGACTGTACATTTGGATGAGCTACTTAGCTTATCAAATACTATTGATACCTTAGGTCAACGTATTAACCAAGGATCTATGGCTAACATCAGTACTCCAATCCCTACAGAAAAACCGGTACCAGCTGTTGGACACGAGTGGGATACTATAAACACTGGTAATCGTAACGCTCTGAATACTAATAATCTATTAGATGACGTAAACATCAGTTTTGGGGAAGAAAAAGAAACTGATTCAGACAGTCATTTATTACCTTATTACCAAGATTTTGCCGCGCAAATTGCTGAGCGTCAAGGCAAGCAAGTGAAGCTTAACTTAGAATCAGTCGCACAGGTAAGTATTCCTACTCATCTGAAAAAAGCGGTTAAAGATATCAGTATTCAACTCCTGCGTAACGCCGTCGTTCATGGTATTGAAGACGTTCATACTCGTACCGCGGCAGGAAAACCTGCTACTGGTGTCATTGACTTACAAATGAAAAATGATGGGCAAAACTTTATCATGATCCTACAGGATGATGGACAGGGCATCGATTTCGAGAGTATTCGCAACAAATTAGTAGCTATGGGACGCATTGATGCCCAAAGTGCACCGCAGCTTGAACGTAATGAGCTATTGAAATATTTATTTTCATCTGGCTTCTCAACCAAAGATACGGCTGATGAAGATGGCGGTCGTGGTGTTGGATTAGATATTATCAAAGCTCAAGTGCAAGAATATGACGGTAAGCTTAATGTAAATAGTGAATTTGGTAAGATGACCCGTTTTGTCATCACTTTGCCTGCTGCTTAATTAAGGACAATAAAAAAGCTATGTATAAATTAATGATTGTTGATGATTCAAATATTATTCGTAACCGTATTCAGCGCGCTTATGATTCAGGAAAATTCATGTTAGTTGCTACAGCGACCAGTGGTGTGCAAGCGATTGAAAAATTCAATGTACATCGCCCTGATGTCATCACTATGGATTTGACCATGCCACAAATGGATGGACTAGAATGCATTGAGCGAATCATCGCCTTAGACCCTGATGTTCGTATCTTAGTGGTATCAGCATTATCTGATAAAGCCACTGGTATTCAAGCCTTATCTTTAGGTGCCAGTGGATTTTTATGTAAACCTTTTTCGGCAGAAGAGCTGGCAGAGTCTTTATATGAATTGATGCAGGACTAATCTGGGCGGATGCCTTAAGCTGACACTTAATGAAAGAATAAAAAACTATGAAAGAACAAAAACTACAGATTTTCTTGAACATTGTTACCAATTATTTTAATCAATTCGGTGGTGAAGAGCTGGTCGTTGATACTCCTTACTTGTTAGAGAATCAGCAGCCTAAAGTCCATGATTATACCGGTGTGATTGGGATATCAGGAGTTCAAAAAGGCGTGGTCTATTTCTCAGCAACACGTGAGATATTATCTCGTATTCTTGACAGTATGGGCGAACCTGATAAGAGTGAAGATAATTTTGTTGACTTGGTTGGCGAAGTGGCTAATACCATTGCGGGCAATGCACGCAATGAGTTTGGTGCAAGCTTCCATATCTCGGTACCCTTTGTCTTTAAAGGCTCACCGCAAAGCATTATTTTACCAAAAGATGAGCGCTCTTTTATTATTCCCGTTACTTGGTATGGTCAAGTTGGGGAGATTGTGGTTTGTCTACAGAACTAAACCGCATCCGCCTAGACAATAAGTATGGACAAGAAATATTATGGTAAATGTAGAGAAATTAGGTGTGTTCTTGACCTCGATTAGCTCGTTTTTCTCGCAAATTGATAATACAAAAGTGGTAATTGATACGCCTTATTTAAATAATAATAGAAGTGCAATTGGCTTTGATTATAGTGGTGTGATCAAAATATCAGGGCCGTTAGAGGGCTGTGTTTATGTGAGCGCGCCAAGTACCTTGCTGCGAGAATTACTCAAGGTAATGGGTGAACCTGATTCATCCTTAAGCATGATGAAGGACTTATTGGGTGAAATGGCAAATACCATTTCAGGCAATGCGCGTACAGAGTTTGGTGCCGACTTTATTATTACCCCGCCAAAGGTTGTAGAGGGCGTACCCGGGTTGTCTTACTTACCAAAAGAGCGGCAAAGCTACATCACGCCTTTCACTTGGCGTGGTTATCAGGCTATGATTGGTATCTGTATCGCCTGAATTTAATAATTTATTGATAAAAAAGCGGCGTTAATACGGCGCTTTTTTTATGCTCAGCTGTTTTTGCCATCACTTTATAGTTTTAAATGTCCTGCTATAACACTAACAAATGGCTGGAGCTTAACGGTCATTATATGGTAAAATATAGCGCGACCATTTTAGAGTGTGCTTTCATACACTAACTATGGCTCAATTTAAATCAACCAATGACACACACATCATGGTAAAAAATTGCTGGGTGTTTGGTGACTTGATTAATTTGCATGATTAGTTACGCTTTTTTAAGTGTTTATCCTATGCAAATGCGTGTCACTAAATAGGCAGTTTTTGTGATGTGGAGGCATAACCCAACCAACAGGACATATCTAATGGCTACAAAGAATCCAACAAAAATCGAGATGCGTGACTTACTACAAGCTGGCGCTCACTTTGGTCACCAAACTCGCTTTTGGAATCCAAAAATGGGACCGTACATCTTTGGTGCGCGTAACAAAATTCATATCATTAACCTAGAGCATACTGTAAAAGCTTTCAATGAAGCGCTTACTTATGTGAACAGCTTGGCAAGTAAGAAAAACAAAGTATTATTTGTTGGTACCAAACGCGCAGCAAGCGGCGTTATCCGTGAGCAAGCAGCACGTGCTGGTATGCCTTATGTTGACCATCGCTGGTTGGGTGGTATGTTGACTAACTGGAAAACCCTTCGCCAATCAATCAATCGTCTAAAAGAGCTTGAAAAACAAGCAGAAGACGGTACATTTGCGAAGCTAACCAAACGTGAAGCGCTAGAGCGTACTCGCGATATGGAAAAGCTTGAGCGTTCATTGGGCGGTATCAAAGACATGGGCGGTCTACCTGACGCAATCTTCGTAGTAGACGTGGATCATGAAGCGATTGCTATCAAAGAAGCTAAAAATCTAGGTATCCCAGTTATCGGTATTGTTGATACCAACTCTAGCCCAGATAACGTTGATTACATCATCCCAGCAAACGATGATGCTATCCGTGCTGTGACTTTGTACGTAACTTCTATGGCTGATGCAATCATCGCCGGTAAAGAATACGCGCAAACTCAAGCTGGTGGTAAAGCTGAACAAGCACAAGATGCAGAGCAAGCGCCTGCTGTTGAAGAAACGGCTGACGCTCAAACTGAAGAAGCGGCAACTCCAGCAGAATAAATTGCTGACTGATATAGTTTAACGTTGTAATGATGGATGTCTTGATAGATTATCAATGAGCCACCATATAACGTGACTAACAGTATATATGTTAACAATAGGCATGATGTAGTATTACTCATCATGCCTTATTGTTAAGACGCTACACAGAATTTAAGTGCGTTTAGATATCCTGCACTCCCATACATAACAATAGTAAGGTAACTCTTATGTCAGAAGTAAAAGTATCTGCCAAAATGGTAAAAGAATTGCGCGACCGTACTGGTCTTGGCATGATGGAATGTAAAAAAGCGTTAGAAGAGTCAAATGGTGATGTTGAAACTGCCATTGATAACCTACGTAAATCAGGTCAAGCGAAAGCCGCTAAAAAAGCCGGTAACATCGCAGCTGACGGCGCTATCATTATCGCTCAAGGCGATAATAAAGCCTTCTTATTAGAAGTAAACTGCCAAACTGATTTCGTTGCAAAAGACGAAAACTTCACTGCATTTGCAGAAACAGTAGCGAATATTGCATTAGAAAATAATGTGACTGACGTAGCCGCTATCGCTGAATTGCCATATGGCAACGGTCAGACTGTTGAAGAAGCTCGCGTATCTTTGGTACAAAAAATCGGTGAAAACATTCAAGTACGCCGCGTTGAAGTACTTGAAGGTAGTAATCTTGCATCATACCGTCATGGTCTACGCATTGGTGTTGTTGTGTCTTTTGAAGGTGGCAATGCAGAAACTGGCAAAAGCCTTGCTATGCACATCGCAGCATTCAACCCTGTAGCTGTAGATGATAACGACGTTGCTGCTGACGTATTGGCGCGCGAAAAAGACATCATCGAAGCCAAAGCACGTGAATCTGGTAAGCCTGACAACATCGTTGAAAAAATGATCGAAGGCGGTCTACGTAAATACCTAGACGAAGTAACTTTACTACGTCAGCCATACGTCATGGACAATGAGAAAAAAGTTGGTGACGTACTAAAAGCTGAAGGCGTAAAAGTACTTAGCTTTAAACGTTTAGAAGTTGGCGAAGGCATCGAGAAAAAACAAGAAGATTTTGCTGCTGAAGTTGCCGCAGCCCAAGCAGCTGCTAATCAGTAATTGCTAGGTTGAGAATTGGATTTAGTTAAATGCTATTAAGTTAAGTAATACCTAATTTGATAGTTCTTAGCTAAATATTGATATAAAAAAGCCCGCTATATGATAACGGGCTTTTTTATATCAATGATAAATCTATTAGATAGTGTTAGCGTAATGCAGCATACGCAGAATTAGAGTAACTGGCACGACCGCTACTATTACTATTACTATTATTATTGGTACCATAACTGACTCTAACCGCGCCACCATCGTTAGATGCTTGTGCCGGAATATTATTCGCATTCATGCCACCATTGCCAAATAGGCTAGCATCATTTTTATACAGACTATTATATCGACTCATGACTGATTTAACGTAATTGCGGGTTTCTTTAAACGGTGGAATGCCGTTGTATTTATCGACATTACCTTCACCAGCATTATAACCAGCTACTGCATATTCCACTCTATTATTAAAGCGGCGCATCAGCCAAGCTAAATATTTAGCAGAACCTTCGATATTCTCAGAAGGGTTCCAAGCATTACTGACTTTAAAGCGTCGTGCGGTCGCTGGCATGAGCTGCATCAGCCCTTGCGCCCCTACAGGAGAGCGTGCATTTGGGTTAAATGAAGACTCAGTATGCATCATTGCTTTTAGCAGCGCGGGGTCTATACCATGACGCTGGGCTGAATCACGAATGTAGCTGTCATAAGCATTGCGGCTATTACTATTACTTGTGGTGCTGCTGCCATAAATTTGATTACTGATATTATCAGTATAGGTGTTACTACTATTATCGTTACGATAATACGTTTCTCTGACTTTTTTATTGTACTTGTCAAATTTACCACTAGGCTGGACATTAGTCAGTAATACTTGACCACGCTTATCTTTATAAATAGCCACACTGGCAGCTTGAGCGGTGGTAACTGTGGTTAATGCAAGGGTAGATAGGGTGAGTGTAGTAAGTAGAGCAGAGGGCAGCCGACGGCTAAAAAAAGTGGTAACATTCATCATATAGATATCACTTGTTATCGAATAATAGTAACGTGCCGCGCCAATCATGACAGTGTATAGCAGGGCAATACGTTTACCGTAATTGTCAGTATGCATATAAATTACTGACAAAACTTACGAAAGACAATTGTAATGGATACAAAAGATAATAGCTGCTTACTATAGCATAAAATAACTTTTTGCCCTATTTTGTTACTTGAAAAGCCTATGAAAACCAAGATTGATTTGTAAAAAGGTGAAACAAATCAAAATCCTAGCGATTAGTATAGTAAGAGTTAGGTGTTCAAGACTTGCATTTTGAGATATTTAATTGGTGCGTTAGGCGCACTAGAATAACCAATAAATATAAAGAATCCAATCTATTTAAATACCAAAAGTGCTAACAAATATAGGTATCCATATTGCTGTAAGTAGACCATTTACAGCAAATTCAAACGCTGCATAGCGTCCCGCCGTATGACTGATTTGCCATGCCTCAACCGTACCAAAACGTGAGCGGTGAGCCCTAATGCCAACCCTTTAGCGCGGTCGTCTTTGACATTACGGAATAGTACGGGCGCAAAGGTTGCACCGATAAGACCGGACACAATAATGATAAGGTTAGCGAATGCTAAAGGTACTTTGATGAGGCTAGCAACACTTAAGCCAATTGGCGTACTAACTGAGCGTGTTGCAAACGCCAGTAACGTGTCATGGCTGAGTGAGAACAGATACGCCAGTCCCATCGGTAATAAAGCACCACCCACGCTGGCTATGACCACAATAATAATCAGCTGCTTGATCGGTAATCCTTTAAAATCCATAGCCGCCAACAATAATACCAGTAACACTGTCACATAACCCAGTGAGTTGTCAAAAACGGGTTTTGCTACACTATAATAGTGGTTGTAATCCCATCGAAAAATGAATAGGAAAAGAACGCCCAGCGCCATTGCGGTAATGACCATCGGCAGTCACGGCACGCGCTTTGCTAGGATACGGGCAAAAATGAAAAGCCACTGTCGACCAATAAAGTATTACTCGCTCGAGTCAGCCAACTTGGCAACCCTGTAAGCATGCGCCAGCTCATTAAAATGATAAACATCACCACCACATTTGCAGCTTTTTTAATGCCAAACTAATCACAAACGATGACCGCTGATTCGCGTACCACGATGACAATCATTAAGGTGAGAAGAATATCAAGCTACAAAGGGAGGCGAGAGGATTAAATCGGCTTCATAAATAGTTAATCCTTGCCAAATTGACAATCGATTGAAGATGGAAGTAGAACTAAGGAATGTGAGGAGGTTAGTCAAGTAAAGATAGCCATACTTGCTAATACCATATGCTGACAGGGCCATACAGTTATAAACTTTACAGTGCTTTCAGAGTCGTAATTAGTGCTAAAAAATTGTATGAAAAAAGGTCTGATGGTATCCACTATGAAAAATAATGAAAACCGTCAGACCTTTAATTAAATCTAAGCTATTACGAAGCGTTATACAGACGGATTAACAGACTTAGAATCAGCGTTTTCTACTAAATAACCTTCTTCAGCAAGATAGCCATCTTCCGTTAATATCTCTTCTGTTACGAGCTCTGTGCCAGCATCAGCCTTTTCTTCAACGCTATCTGGTTGCTCAAACGGCTCTAAAATAGGCATTACTAAGGTTGCTTGTGCCAATGGCAACACATCAAGTGGGGATAAATCTGCTTGACCAAGTAATTGCTTGAGTCTGTCACTTGGCAGTCGAATAGTTAAGCGCTCATGCCCTGTATCATCATAGCTTTCTTCTAAAATTACACCCAGCTCATACAAGGAATTTTTAAGCTGACCTGCGGTATAAGGTAGGGTTAAATCAAAGGTAGTCAACGTGCCAGTAAGCAGCTGTTGCACCGCTAAAGACAACTCTTCCATACCGAGATTTTCTCTAGAAGACACATAAACTCGGCTGGGCTGACCTTCGCTTGCATAGCTAATATGAGCCGGCTCATTGGTCAAGTCGATTTTATTATACACATTGAGCACAGGCACATGATTGTCAATCTCAGCCAACACATCTTTGACCGCTTGAATCTGCTCATGCATATCATCGCTGGCAGAGTCAATCACGTGCAACAGCAAATCTGCCTCTAAGGTTTCTTCGAGCGTTGCGTGAAACGACTCAACCAATTCATGAGGTAAGTGGCGCACGAAACCAACCGTATCCACCAATACCACACGACCAACGCCTTGCCAATCTAAGCGGCGCAGGGTAGGATCTAGAGTCGCAAATAATTTGTCCGCAGCATAAATATTTTCATCAACCAAGCGATTAAATAACGTTGATTTACCAGCATTGGTATAACCGATTAATGAGATGGTGGGTACGTCTGACTTTTGACGGCGGGCACGACCTTGTGCGCGTGTCTGTCTGACCTTTTCAATACGCGATTTTAGCTGAGTAACTCGAACTTGTAGTAGGCGGCGATCCGTCTCAAGCTGTGTTTCACCGGGTCCACGCAGACCGATACCACCTTTTTGACGTTCTAAATGCGTCCAACCGCGTACCAAGCGCGTTGATAAATGATTCAGCTGAGCAAGCTCGACCTGCAGTTTACCTTCATAAGTACGGGCACGCTGGGCGAAAATATCTAAAATCAAACCCGTGCGGTCAAGAACGCGGCACTGCACAAGTGATTCTAAGTTACGCTCTTGTGATGGCGATAAGCTGTGATTAAATAGCACGATATCTGCCTCATGTTCTCGCACCAATTCAGCGATTTCTTCTGCCTTACCGCTGCCCACAAAGTATCTGGCATCCGGTCGTTGTCGTGATCCGGTAACCAATGCTAATGGGTTCGCACCCGCTGAGTCTGCCAATAACTCAAACTCGTTCAAGTCATCAGGATCTTGTATCTGGCGGATGTCCAAATGTACCAATATGGCGCGCTCGCCACCTTCATGTCTTACAAAATATTCCAAAGAGTATCACCTATAAATAAAGTAAATAAATCGCTACTACTTATACAAAGGCATATCAAAGTAGCGTTCAGATAACCCTTAATATGCGGTCTTATCACTTGATATTAAAGCGTTTGTAAGTAATTAATAAGGGTTTTATGTTACAGTTTTTATCCTAGGATGTTTTATCTCTTCTTTATTTATTTAATCCCATTTGGCTTAAAACAGGCGCACCAGTCTTAAGCTAGATAGCGATATTTTCGAGCTGCGTAGAGTTAAAGTTAACACCAAATAGACTTCATGCATTGAGTGAACAATTCATCACTGACTCATAAAACTTTGCTATACTTAAATCGTTTTTTACCGTTATTCATACATGAGGAACACAGATGAGCCAATCAAAGTCAGGCTTTTCAGTCAGAAAAAACTTAGGTCGTGGTAAGCAAATCGCTGGTATGACTACCACGATTGCAGGTGGCATGCGTACCGCTCAGCGTATTGGCGCTTTTCGCGAGCCACCGCGGGAAAAGCTACCGCGCTATATTCAAACCTTTTGTCGCAAAATGGCAGGTTCCTTTGGTGTGCAGGTGGTGCAGGTTGAGCCGGTGCCTCAGCATCATGGCTTATGGGTCTCGAATCATGTGTCGTGGATGGATATTCCTGTCGTAGGTAGTGTCAGTCCAGCGTTTTTTTTATCAAAAGCAGAGATTGGCGATTGGCCAATTTTTGGTAAATTGGTTCACGCTGCTGGCACGGTGTTTATTAAGCGTGGTTCAGGTGATGTGAGCTCGGTCACCTCCCAAATCGCCAGCTTTTTAAATGAAGGGTTTTCGGTTATATTTTTTCCAGAAGCGACTACCACGGATGGCAAAAAAATTAGACGCATTCATGGTACTTTGTTACAAGCTGCTATTGATGCGTGCGTACCTATTCAGCCAGTAGTGTTGTGTTACGTGAATAAAGACGGCACGTTAAGTGAAGAGTTGCCCTATTTTGGTAAAATGACCATGAAGGACAGTATAAAACGTGTGCTTGATAGTAAAGGTGTGACTGCTTATGTCCTACCGCTGTCTCCACTCGATCCGAATGGCTATAACAAAAGCCAGCTGACCAATATGTTACAGCAGCAGATGCAAGAAGGTCTAGCAGAGCTCCATGCACGTGTATTACGTACCTCCTCTGAGGGTACGGCAACTGTTTTATAAGTAATTACATTCTATATTAGTGTTATAAAAAAGGCGTTAATCTCGATGATTAACGCCTTTTTTGACTTTAGTACTAGAATGCATTTTTACCTTTATAAAAATCGAATATACGCTTAAGGGGACGGATTTGGCTGCTGAATATGTACTGTCTCAATCGCTTCTAATACCTCTGCGCTTAATGTGATATTTATACTGTCAATATTAGATTTTAGCTGCTTAAGGCTGGTAGCACCAATAATATTACTGGTAACAAAAGGTCGGGAATTAACAAACGCCAATGCCATCTGAGCCATATCAAGCCCAGCATCCGCAGCAATTTTGGCATATTGCGCGGTTGTCCACTGAGCCTGCTCATTAATATAGCGATCATAGCGATCGTATTCAGTCAAGCGCGCGCCAGCTGGACGTTTGCCACCCAGATATTTGCCAGACAACACACCGAAGCCAAGAGGCGAGTACGCCAATAGTCCAATATTTTCACGGTGTGATATTTCTGCAAGCCCCACTTCATAAAGACGATTCAGCAAACTATATGGATTTTGAATAGTAATGGGCGCGATTAAGTTGTTTTTATCGGCTTCCCATAAATAGCGCATGATGCCCCACGGGGTATCGTTGGATAGGCCATAAGCGCGTATACGCCCTTTTTTAATCTCATCATTTAATGCCTGAATGGTTTCTAAAAATGGCGTTAAGTTATCTAATGGTTGTGCTGCCATGTCATTATCATAACCAAGCTGACCAAAAAAATTGGCTTGACGCTCAGGCCAATGTAGCTGATATATATCAATATAATCGGTCTGCAAGCGCGTTAAGTTGTCATCAATCGCGCTACTGATATGCTGAGCGTTAAAACGGGTTTGACCGTTACGCAAAAAGCTCATTGGTGATATTTTACTGGCAAGTATGACCTTATTGCGTTGCTTGGTTTTTGCGAACCAAGTACCCATAAAACGCTCAGTATCACCTTGTTTATCTTTATCAGGTGGGGAAGGATACATCTCAGCAGTATCCCAAAAATTGACGCCTTCACTTAACGCCATATCCATCTGGGCATGCGCGTCATTTTCAGTATTTTGTTGTCCCCAAGTCATGGTGCCTAAACATATTTTGGAAACTTTTTCATTCAGTTGGGGCAGAGTTTGATACTGCATGTGCGTGTCCTTTTTTATGCTATTTCTTGCCGATTTACTGCTGGTCTAAAGTTTTCTATCAAGATAACTGTGCTATTCCAATGCCATAATAAAGTTTTAATAATAAAATCTTTAACTCAGCTGAATGCCTGTAACCCCAGGCGGTGTTACTTGAAATATTGTCACTTTAAACAATACCATTTGTCCTGCGAGTGGATGATTAAAATCCACGTCAATCTCGTCTGCATTGACCGCGCTGATAGTACCGGGCAAGGTATTTTTACCTTTATCTTCAAATTCAATCAGCATGCCAACCTCAGGATTATCCGCGATAAGGGCAAACTGAGAGCGGCTAAAATGCTGAACATTATCCGCATTCCAGTCTCCAAATGCTTGCTCAGGTTCCAAGTGGGCGCTGCGTGTGTCTCCTGCACGTAGGTTCATCAGCACTTGCTCGAACCCTGGTAGCAAACTCTCATCGCCAATCGTCAAGGTCACAGGCATATCGCGATTATAGGTGGAGTCGATTACTGTCCCATTTTCTAATGACACTTCAAAATGCAACTTTACAAGGCTGCCATAAGTGATGCGCGTGTCTTCATTGGGGTTGATAAATTGCGAGTCGGTCATAGTGGTAACGCCATTTTTTGAAGTAGTAAGAGAAGTTAAGCTCAAAAAATAGTTTAGCATAATGCCTACACTGCGAACTGTTAAATGAGAATTAGTATAGATAAATAAATCCCATTTCTCGCCTTATATTAATAAAAAAATTATTCTAGTGCTTGGAACTTTTGCACTACTAGCACAGGGTTGTGCTACACCACATGTAGTACAGACTAAAAAAATAAGCGATGTTAACTTATCATGTCAACAAATTCTCAGTGAAATAGCAGAAGCTGATGTCTTCGAGCAAAAAAAGTGTCGTTAATAATAAAGTAAAAATTTTATATCAGAGATATCATATATACCTAATATATTTTATAGTCATAAATTAGGTAGGTAAAAATGGCAGCCAGACAGCAAGGTCAAATTAAAAAATGGCAAGAAGATAAGGGTTTCGGTTTTATTGAAACTGAGGCGCGCGAGCAGGTTTTTTTTCATGTCAGCGAGTTTAAAGCGCAGCGTCGTCCAAATATCGGCGAAGAGGTGGTATTCAGTGTCGAATATGACAATCAAGGACGTATGCAAGCGAAACAAGTACAAGAGCTTGGTTTTGTAAAGCAGCAGATGGCACAAAAAAACAAACAAATTCGTCAGCGCAATCATAAACGCAGTATTCAAGCTGATTTTGAAGCCGGCCAAAAAAAGCGTTTATTCGTAGGCGTTGGATTTTATCTGGTGCTTATATTATTGGCAATTATGGACAAATTAAGCTGGTTGATTGTTGGATGGTATATCGCCTTGGGGCTGGTGACGTATTTGATGTATGCCAAAGACAAAGCAGCTGCGCAAAGTAGTGAATGGCGTACACCGGAATCGACTTTGCATCTCTTAAGTGTGCTTGGCGGTTGGGTAGGTGCGATGGTCGCGCAGACTTATTTACGTCATAAATCGCAAAAAGTTGATTTTCGGATGACGTATTATTTAACCGTATTGATTAATTTGGCTGGGTTGTTGGTTTTATTAACCAATAAAGAGCTGTTACCTTTTTGATAGTTGTCGATTTTCTGAGATTTTATATTGAAAGTTATCATTATTGAATAAAAAACCCGCCATAGTGAACTATGACGGGTTTTTTATTCAATGGTTATTTCTATCAGTTTTGGCGCTTTTTTTCCAAAAATAGCATGTCAATCACAATCAAAGCGACCCCAATACTGATGCCCATATCGGCAATATTAAAGATAGGGTAATGCCATGCATCCGCATAATGTACATGGATAAAGTCGATAACGTGACCATGCAGTAAGCGGTCGATTAAATTACCAACTGCACCGCCCAGTACCAACGCTAAACCCAATGATAACAGCTTTGCTTGACGGGGGGCTTTAATCAAATAACCGATTAAAAATACTGACATCACTAGCGCAAGAATGGCAAAAAACCACTTTTGCCAACCACCAGCATCGGCTAAAAAGCTAAAGGCAGCACCATAATTGTATGCTAAGGTCCAATTTAAAATCGGCTCAATAACGGATACCGGCTCTTGAAAAGTAAGTTTGGTTTCAGCCAGCCATTTAGTCCATTGGTCAATGATGAGTACCAGTAGCGAAAGTCCGTACCATCTGACCGCATAGTTGCCATTCGCAATAAGCTTTGGTGTCTTATTCAGGCGACCTTTAGGCGTGAGTGAACTGCCAGTAGTCACGTGCGCAGGTTTGATGGTCTCAGAACTGTCATTTTGGCTAAAAATAGCTCTACTAGCACTTTCATGATTTGCTTTCTCATGACTGGCATTGGTATTAGCAGCAATATCAATATTAGTATTGTTGCTTGCATTGACGTCTACCTTGTCATGAGTGGTCTCAATCGAGGCATCGTCTAACGTAATGATGTCTACAGTACTTTTGCTATCTTCATCCTCATTAATAACATCGAGCTCAGGCGTATCAGTGATCGAGTTAGGCGGCGCTTTATGCATAATGACGCACCTCGCCATCACCGCTCAAATTGGTTACGCAGCGTGCGCACAGCTCAGGATGGGTGGCATCAACACCGATATCATCACGCACATGCCAGCAGCGTACGCATTTAGTCCCTTCAGCAGCTTTTACTTCAATACTTAAATCTGCTGACTCGTCTATGTTGCCGTCTGCACTAGTGTCTTGAACGGCTGCACTCTTGGGTTGCAAAGTAGCCTTACTGGTAATCAATACAAAGCGTAATTCTTCACCAAGCTTCGCTAAGCTGTCATACATCGCACCATTGGCAGTTAACACCACATCAGCGGATAGATTGGCGTTAATCAGCTTATTTTCACGTGCGGTTTCGATATGTTTATTGACCATATCTTTAGCACGCATGATATGTTGCCAGTCATCAGCACTGATAGCGCTTAATTCAAACGCTGGAAAGTCATACCACATTTGCGTAAATACATAACCCTCGGCATTGGTATCATCTTTATTCAGTACTTCCCACGCTTCTTGCGCGGTAAAGGTTAAAATCGGTGTAATCCAACGAATTAACGCTTGGGCGATATGGTAAATCGCGGTTTGCGCTGAACGGCGCGGTTTGCCATCCGTTTGAGTGGTGTACTGACGATCTTTGATAATATCGAGATAAAATCCACCCAAATCTTGTGAGCAAAATGCCGTCACATGCTGAGTGACTTGATGGAAGTCCATCGCATCATAAGCACTAACGATTTGTGCTTGTACCGTTTGCGCGCGCTCCATGATGAATTTATCAAGGCTGACCAACTCATTGATATCGACGCTATCGGTAGCAGGATTAAAGTCATCGGTATTGGCAAGCAAAAAGCGTAAAGTGTTACGAATACGGCGATACATATCGACCGCACCTTTAAATGACGTTTTGCCTGCGCTCATCTCATAGCGATAGTCACTAGAAGCAATCCACAAACGCAGCATATCTGCGCCCGTTTTATTGATTTCCTCTTGCGGGGTGATGATGTTGCCAAGCGATTTACTCATCTTGCGACCGTTGGCATCGACGACAAAGCCGTGGGTCAATACTTGCTTAAAGGGCGGGCGACCGTACATCGCCTCAGACGTTAATATCGAGGTCTGGAACCAACCGCGATGTTGGTCTGAGCCTTCTAAATATAAATCGGCAGGATTGGTCAGCTCATCACGTTGCTCAAGAACGGTAAAATGGGTCGTTCCAGAATCAAACCACACATCTAGCGTATCCGTGGCTTTATCATAATCTGCCGCTTCAGCGCCCAAAAAATCTTCACAACTGGCATCAAACCAAGCTTCTACGCCGCCTGCTGCGATTTTTTGTGCTGCCACTTCCATCAATTCCAACGTATTAGGATGCAGCTCGCCCGTTTCTTTATGGGTAAAGAAAGCAATCGGCACGCCCCATGTACGCTGGCGGGAAATACACCAGTCAGGACGATCGGTCATCATGGCTTCAATGCGATTTTGACCCCATGCTGGCGTCCAATTCACAGTTTTGATATCAGCAAGTGCCTGTTCACGTAAGCCCTTAGCTTCCATACTGATAAACCACTGCGGGGTTGCGCGAAAGATAATTGGCGACTTATGACGCCAGCAATGTGGATAGCTGTGCTCAATTTTGGTATGGCTTAATAAATGACCGTTTTCATGTAAAGTGGCGATAATTTTTGGGTTGGCTTTATAAATATGCTCGCCTGCAAATACTGCTGCGGTATCCAAATACACGCCATTACCATTGACTGGATTCTCAACCGGTAAATTATATTTTAAGCCAACAATATAATCGTCTACACCGTGACCGGGAGCCGTATGCACTAAGCCAGTACCGCTATCGGTCGTCACGTGATCGCCCAAAATCAATGGTACTTGACGCTCGCTAATCAGTGGATGCTGCGCATGTAACCCTTCAAGGGTGCGACCTGATACGGTTGCTAATACACCTTGATTGCTTAGCTCAAGCGCTGTTAGCGCCGTTTCGATAAGGTCAGTGGCTAATAATAAATTACCTTTTTCAGTCGCAACGACTGAATAGTCATGTTCGGGATGCACTGAAATCGCTTGGTTAGCAGGCAATGTCCAAGGCGTCGTCGTCCAAATAACTGCCGCCATACCGCCTTCAATCGCCGCCAACTCAGCAATCTTGTCAGTATCTAAAACATCAAAGCTCACATAAATAGCATCGGATACTTTATCTTGATACTCTACTTCGGCTTCAGCCAATGCCGAGCTACAATCCAAGCACCAGTTAACCGGCTTCATGCCACGGGTCACATGACCATTGTCATAAATCTTGGCAAGCGAGCGCACGATATTGGCTTCTTGCGCAAAGTTCATGGTCAAGTAAGGATTGTCCCAGTCGCCAAACACGCCCAAACGTTTAAAATCCGCCATTTGTAGCGCCACTTGGCTTTTGGCGTATTCACGGCATAATCCACGAAACTCTGTTGCCGATACTTTTTGCCCAACTTTACCGACTTTGGCTTCGACTTTTTGCTCGATAGGCAGACCATGACAGTCCCAACCCGGTACATAAGGCGCATCAAAACCGGATAAGGTTTTTGACTTGACGATAATGTCTTTCAACACTTTATTGACCGCATGACCCAAGTGAATCTGACCATTGGCGTACGGAGGACCGTCGTGCAAAATATATTTAGGTGCGCCTGCACGTGCTTGACGAATCTTGCCATATACATCGTCCGCTTCCCAAGCGCTCAACCAATCTGGCTCGCGATTGGCTAAATTGGCACGCATCGGAAATACAGTGTCAGCAAGGTTTAACGTATCTTTATAATCAAGGCTTGGTTTATCAGTCATAGAGGGAGTTCTTTATTTGATGTAGGAGTGGTGAATAGTCGATGAGGGTGTTTATCATAAAACCAATAGAAGTATAAAAATAAATCAGCAAAAAAGCGCTAAAAACGCCTGTCATTATATGACAAAACGAGTAGGGTAAGAAGTGTTGTTACGGCTGTTGTTTATTTATGTGAAATTCAATAGTAATAATAATGATAACCACGCTTAACAATCGTCTGATATTGTGCTAACTTAAGCGATACTAAATACTAAAATGTATTCTTAATGGTTATGATTACCAAACCAAAAGGTGTACTAAAAATAAAGATTACTGTTAGCAGTTATTCGCTTATCAGACGTTATCGCTATGAAGTATCTTATCATCAAATTATAATGAACGCTGATACCCATTGTTTATCATTAAAACACATGTCATCACAATAAGGTGTTTGTTAGAGCTGTATTCAATCATTCTTATTATGATATTCAATAAGCATACCGAGCATGACCATAATCTATCTGTTTGAAATGGTTTTTATTTCCTCTTTGTTATCATAGCGTGAAAATCACTTTGCTTACCTTAACGGTAATAAATATCTGATTATAATATTGTGATAACCTTTATTAATAATGTCACTATCAGCAGAATGTCCTGAACTGCAATAGCATCGACAATTTATCCTTAGTAGCATTCAAACGCGATAATCTTCGCACTGAGATATTAACGACTTTATTATTCTGTCATAATCATCCGTGCTGTCTACGTTTTAATACGCCAAAACATTCAGTATTGTTCATGATTTTACGTCGTCTGATTTATGGAACCTTTTAACCCAAGTTGAAAATTCTTTACCTAGAGTAACCACCACGCAAGGAGCAACAATGAAAGTAGGTATCCCAAAGGAAGTAAAAAACAACGAAAATCGTGTTGGCTTAACCCCAAGCGGCGTAAATGCTCTGATTGATGCCGGTCATACGGTCTATGTTGAGACCAATGCCGGTATTGGTTCACAGTTTACCGATGCTGATTATAGCGATGCGGGCGCGACTATTGTGACGACTGCTGCTGAAGCGTGGGATGTCGATTTGTTAGTGAAAGTGAAAGAACCTCAATCTGATGAGTACCCTTATTTAAAAGAAGGTTTAACCTTATTTACCTATCTACATTTGGCAGCTGAGCCGAAACTTGCCAAGATACTAGTAGAGAGTAAAGTAAATGGTATCGCATATGAAACTGTCCAATTAGCAGACCGCTCATTACCATTATTAACCCCTATGAGTGAAATTGCTGGACGTATGAGTACACAGATTGGCGCGCAGTATTTACAGTCTTTTTATGGCGGTAAAGGTATCTTGCTTGGCGGCGTACCGGGAGTCCAAAAAGGTAAAGTGACCATCGTTGGTGGCGGTGTATCAGGTACGGAAGCGGCAAAAATTGCCATTGGTCTGCGTGCTGACGTGACTATTTTGGACTTGAGCCCAACCCGTCTAAAAGAGCTATCCGAGATGTTTGGTAGTGGTGTGCAGACGTTGATGTCAACCAAATTAAACATTGCTGAAAGTGTTAAAAACAGCGATTTGGTTATTGGTGCGGTTCTGATTCCTGGTGCAGCAACGCCAAAGTTAGTGACTGAAGAGATGATTAAATCAATGCAGCCAGGCGGCGTTGTCATCGATATTGCCATCGACCAAGGCGGCATGTTTGAGACTACCGACCGTATCACAACCCATGATGATGCAACCTATGTCAAGCATGGCGTGATTCATTATGCCGTTGCTAATATTCCAGGCGCGGTACCACGCACTTCAACCATGGCATTGTCTAACGTGACGCTACCGTATGTGATGGCATTGGCAAATAAAGGCTTTGAGAAAGCTTGTAATGATAATGAAGCGCTAGCAAAAGGCGTGAACACTGCCCAAGGTCATGTGACTTATAAAGCCGTTGCCGATGCACTAGGCTACGATTTTGTTGAGCTAGGCTCACTTATCAATTGATGTTCGGTATATAATTTAAAGCTATTTTCGTGATATCACTGGTAAATAAAAAGCCTGTTAAGTGATGGTTTATCCCTATAATAATTAGGGTGACAACTGTTTATTAGCAGGCTTTTTCTGGTCTGTTTTTTACGATAAAGTGATTATAAGTTATAAAGAGCTTAGCCATAATCTTAATTTAAGTGACCATAATGGTTGGATGCCGGTAAGACCTTGGCTCATCTCACCATCTTTTAAAATCACAAATGAGGGTGTCACTTGTCCTTGCCAATCGGCGAATATAGCGCCTTCTTGGTCATTCACTGTCGTAAAGCTGTATTTATGCTCACTTAAATAATCATGCAATTCTTGATTATTACCGGATTTTATGGCGATTGTGACCACAGGATAGTTCCCTTGTTCGGCAAGCGTATTCACAGCAGGCGAAGTTGTGCGACATATCGGGCACCATGTGCCCCAAAAATAAACCAACGTTGGCTTATCAGCACTTAAATCTGCCAAATCAATGGTTTGACCTTGATAATCGGTCAGTTGTAACTGCGGATTAGCAGGCATAATCGGTTGTCGCCACCAATTAACGGCGGTATAAACAATAATAAATACTGTGCCATAGAGTAGGGCAGTTTTAAGTATCGATAGCAGTCGCTTTTTTGGACTTGGCTTTGAGCTTGCTTTGATTTTAATTTTTTCAATATTACTATTGTTAGTCATAATATTTGCTTTTCTAGCCTTATTATTTCAAATGTATGGTTTACGTTAATTGTTTTTGGCAGATAAAAATAAACGGCTGAATCGTCAGCCGTATTATTTAATATTAAGAGTCTATTATCAGTTTTAAGACTAGAGTTTTAAAACTAAATTTTTAAACTTAAGGCTTTAAAGCACGACCTTGCAAGGGATCGCCATCTAACACACTGCCTGAGTTTTCATGACGCTCTTCTGTGGTTAATTTACTGGCTGAAATGGCTGATTTTCGTTTCCATTTGAGGCTAAATAAGTCATCACGGCGGTCAATTAGGTTATGAACTGAGCCTTCATTACGCACATGAATCAGTTTATCGAGATCGATATCAGAAAAGAAAACCATTTCTGTATTGGGAGTAGTTTCCGCCATAATCGCATCATGCGGAAAGGCAAAATCGGATGGCGAGAAGATGGACGACTGCGCATACTGAATATCAAGGCTTTCAACTTGCGGTAAGTTACCGACGGAACCGCAAATCATCACATAGCATTCATTTTCAACCGCACGTGCTTGGGCGCAAATACGCACGCGCAAATAGCCGTTTTTGGTATCGGTCCAAAACGGCACGAATAAGATATCCATGTCGTCAAGTGCCATCAAACGGGCTAATTCTGG
Organism: Psychrobacter sp. GP33; assembly: GCF_014119005.1. Lineage (GTDB taxonomy): Bacteria > Pseudomonadota > Gammaproteobacteria > Pseudomonadales > Moraxellaceae > Psychrobacter. The sequence goes on from NZ_JACGYX010000002.1 coordinate 555,970, forward strand.
AAATTCAATATCATAACAAACCAAAATGCCGATACGACCAGCATCGGTATCAAAGACTTGTACTTTATCACCACCTTCAATCACCCACGCGCTACGTTCATGCGGAGTAATATGGATTTTACGTTGCTCCTCAACGGTCCCATCGCGGCGACATAGATAGCTCACATTATATAAAACGTCTTCTTCATCTAGCAATGGCATGGAACCGCAAATAACGTTGACGTTATAACTGACCGCTAAATGAGAAATCTCGTTTTTAAACCATTCGGTGTAACCGGCTAAAAAACGAATGGCAATATTTTGGTCGGTAGATTCACACAGCCCCATGAGCGGTGCATTAAAAAATTCGGGTAAGCAAGCAAAGTCCGAATTATAGTCCGCCATGATATCGACGAAAAATTCTACTTGTTGCAGCAGCTCTTCAGGAGATTCAACTTCACGCATCTGCCACTGAATACCGCCAATGCGTACTTCAGATTTACGCGTATTGGGCTTATAATCTTGGGGTTCATAATAAATATTTGCCCACTCAAGCAAGGTTGCAAAGCCCTTCGACTGTTTATCATCAGGCAAATATCCGGTCAAAATACGTTTGACGATAAAGCCATTTGACAGCTGAAACGATAATGCAGGGTCGTGAATCTCACGCGCTTCAACCGCCTCGATATATTCACCCGGTGTTAAGTCTTGGTGGTCATAGTATTTTGGAATACGACCGCCAGCAAGAATAGCGCGGAAGTTCAACTGTCGGCACAGCTCTTTACGGGCATCATAAAGTCTGCGACCTAAACGATAACCGCGATAATCAGGATCAATTAGTGCATCTAACCCATAAATGGCATCGCCTTTTGGATTGTCTCTAATAATCTCTTTTTGCCCGATTAAATCATCATAGGTATGTGGATTAGAAAACTTCGTATAATCAACGCGCATTGATAATACGATACCAATCAATTTTTCATGATCAAATAATGCAATTTGCCCTTCTGGAAAGGCATCAATTAATGTATTAATGGTATTTTTTGACCATGAACCGCCCAAATTGGCATAGACACGATCCATCAAGGCTTTTAATTGCGGATAATCTTTTTTCTTAATTTCGGCGATGGTTAAATGAAAGTCGTCGATTTTCTCAATTTTACTCATAGTATTCCTGTTTTAGCAGTTTGCATGTCTAATGCTATGAGAGGCGCTATTACTCAATACATTGACACAGCTTTTTGTAAATTTAAATGTTTGTAAAGGCAAACGTTATAGACGCAAAATTATCAGGGCAGTCATAGTCGTCAATGTCTGTAATTAATAATTAAGCTATTCCATAAACGCTTAAGTTGCGACCTTAAAAAGATATCAATAGCGTCATATTAAAGTTACAATATTCCAATGTTTACAATAGTTTGGAATAATTATAGCTTAGCTACTAATGACATTATAAGTGGCTGCAGGCGTCCGCTATGATAACAAGCTTGGGGCTTAATAAAAGCGTAACGTAGTAAACATTTACTATATTTTTGTGAGCTTTGGCAATGTTATTTTATCATTGCCTATACTTTATTCATCTGATTTAGATATTTTATATTTAAGTATTTGTGTTTTTGAGTCGCTAATTATGGCGGCTGTTTAGGATTATAGTTTTATGCCTTTAGGTGATATCGATACGATCAATACTTTAGAAAAAATAGATGAGTCAGCCTTGATTCAGTTGGTGTATGTGAGCAGTTTGACATTAGTAGGACGTTTGAACACCGCGATATTTGAGGAAGTAGAAGGGCACGCGCGTGCTTATAATGGGAAACAAGGTATCACGGGTATTCTGTGTTACGGCAATGGACAGTTTTTGCAGTGTATTGAGGGCAAGAAATCGCAAGTTTTAGCGCTACAGCAGCGAATTTTTGCTGATAAGCGCCATAAGAATGTTAAGGTGCTATTACTGCAAGCTATCGATGAACGTAGCTTTATAGATTGGCGCATGCGCTTACTATTTTTAGAGCGTTGGCTGTGGTCTCCCGCTACCAAGCAACAAGCGACCCAGCTTTCACCCTTTCTACCTTTTGCTCCGCACGGTTGGTCATCAAATCGTACGGAAGATTTTTTACGAATTATCAAATATTTTGATACGCCACCCCATATTAACGCCGCAGGCATTACTTATAATGCATTGGGCAATATGCTGCGCCATGTTGCTGCTCCGCATCAAGCTTTTTTGCTGGTTCAGGGTTGTCTAAGTGTGCTGATTATAGTGGCTATCTTTTTATTGTTTTTATAACCTATCTCAATTATTAAAAAAACGCCCAACATTAACACTGGGCGTTTTTTTATTTCTTATTTTAAAGTTTGTTAATTATCTAATCCATATCAAAAATCTTG
>NZ_JACGYX010000020.1 GCF_014119005.1 Psychrobacter sp. GP33
AATGAAATTTTTAAACGTTAACACTAACTTTCCTACTGTGACATCTAAAGTCTATTATTAATATTAAGTAACTGATTTATAACGTTTTATGGGTATGTCTCAGAGGCGTTATACTTAACATTATAGTTTTACTATTTGTTAAAGATAAGTAATAAGCGATTAAAAATTTGTATTATTAAGACCATCCAGTATTTAGGGTAGCGGCGTAAGATTGTCAGCAGTCTGCTAGAGTTCAGTCACAGTTATTCTAACGTCTAAAAAAACAGCTAAATGCCCATGTCAGCTGACTGCGGTAGTGTTGAAGAATATTGCTATGTAGAGATTTGAGTCTATGAATAAATAAGACTCTCGTTCACCATCAATACTTAAACTAAATTACCTCGTGATTATCGTGCTCTTTCAGCTCGACAGTTCAGAGGTGGTTCAATTTTGTAACACTTTACTTACAGTATCAATTGCTTAAGGCAAACTAAAGTCTATTTTTTTACAATAGAATATTTTCATCTTTTATATTTAAAAAAGCAGCGGTAGTCAGTTGCAACCTCCCTAAGCAATCTCAAAAATAGTAAGGTAGATGAGGAAAAATCCCAATAGCTTTATTTATTAACTTAGTATCCAAAATATTGACAAAATTAGCTCTTCTCATTTATCCAAAAAACTAGAACTTTAGTAAGAATCTTGACTATCGCTTCTATTTAACAGTCAAGTTAAAGTGATTCTATAATATTATTTGGACGATAAATGTTTAATTAAACAAATATGAAGAAGATAAATTAGTGTATAATTATTGTAATTAAATATTTCAAATTACAATAATTAGGTTTCTGCGAGTAAATATTATGTTAGCTCAAGGTAACTAAATAATGTTAGTAGACTAGATACTACAAAAAAGCATAATGTCGGGCTTATAAGACTCTAGAGGTAAAGCTCTCATGAGCTATAACCTTATATTCTATTAAGAAACTAAGAGATCTAACCTCACTGGAGAATGAATATGACTTTTAATAAAACCCTACTTACCGCTACAATTCTTACCCTTGGTGGATTTGCTGCTATGTCTGCGAATGCAGGTGAAAAAACAGGCGCGTTTGCAGTAAATATGACAGTTACATCTGCTTGCAACATAGCAACAAGCGTAGGTGCTAACGATATTAGTTTCGGAAGTGTTGCTGCAGGTGTAGTGCCGACCGCTAATAAAGAGTCTAAACTAGCTATTGCTGTGAACTGTTCTAAGGCAGCTCCTTACATTATTACCTTGGAGCCGTCAAACAAAAATCCTAACGGTTTGGGCGATATGACACATGCCACTTTATCAGCAGAAAAAATTGCTTATCAACTATACTCTGATGATGCTGGTACCAATATTTGGGGCAATACAGGGGTTTTAGGAACAGTAGGTAATAGTGTATCTGACACAGGAAAGGGCTTAACTACAGCAACCAATCATTCTGTATATGCAACAGTGCAAGGTAGTACGGAAAACAATGCAGTAGGTCTCTATAATGATAATGTTACTGTTAAAGTCCTATACTGATATTTATGCTAAATATACATTTACGTCATATTTTAAAATATGCGCTTATTTTTAACTTGCTACTGTTTTCTAATTTGGCAGTAGCAAGTGGTCTGCAGGTATCTCCCATTTCTTTGAGCTTACAAGCTCGGGAGAGCGCCAGTGGTCTGACGCTTAGTAATTCTAGTAATGACATGGTACAGGCGCAAGTGCGGGTGTACCAGTGGTTGCAGGATGAAAAAGGCGATCAGCTTACTCCTTCACGAGGCTTATTGGCCAGTCCGCCAATGATTAAACTTAAACCGGGCGAAAAGCAACTTATCCGTATTATCCGTGCCAAGGCACCACCGCAAGGTACAGGCGCTGTAGAGGATGCTTACCGGATTTTGATCAATGAGATACCCATTAAGTCTGTTACTCAAACGATAGGCTTACAATTTGCGTTGAGTTACTCACTACCAGTATTTGTGCAGCCTGTTGGAGTAGCTGAGACCAGTCCGCAGTTGCAGTGGAGTACGCATATGCAACCGAATGGCAAAGATATAACCCTCCGCGTCAGTAATAGGGGCAATAGCCATGCCCAGTTGGCTGGGTTGAGCTTTACGGATAGTGCTGGCACTAGTACAGTTATCAATCCCGGTCTGCTGGGTTATGTGTTACCCGGTGCGACTATGAACTGGATATTGAAAGTACCGCCATCTACACTAACGACCGGTGGTAAATTCAAGGTTATGCTCAATGGAACTCAGACGACTCCAAACGTCACGATGGGCACTGCCACTCGCTAAAATCATTCTGCTCTACGGTGTGGCGGTATCTGCTAGCCACGCTGTAGAAATAAATGACATTGCTTCTACAGACATTACCGATGATGGACTGTCTCAGCTCAATCTAGACAGCTACAATCCTGATGATGACTCTAGCCTTGACCTGTATCTGGACGTTATCCTTAATGGCGCCAGTTCAGGCTTGGTTCATTTCTATTTCCGTGATGATCAGCTCTTAGCCAGTGCAGCCATTCTGCAACAGCTTGGCTTTATTGTGCCGCCTAACAGTACCGAACCGATAGCGCTTAACAGCCTGCCTGAGCTCAAGATTGATTATGATGCACGGCGACAAACTTTAAAACTTATTGCCCCTCTGAGTATGCTCAATTTGGACGCTACCGTCCTGAATACTCGCACAAATAACCGTCCAAAACCCTCTGTCTCTCCCGGCATGTTATTAAATTACAACCTCTATGGTAGCCAATCTCAGAATAGCATTAAAAATTTTAGTGCTTATACCGAACTGCGCGCGTTTAATGATAGCGGTGTATTCAGCTCGACTGCGCTCGCGACTGCCAATCATTCTACCAGTAGCGCGCATGATAACGGCGACTGGAACAGCAAAGTTGTGCGCTTGGACTCCAGTTGGAGCCGCTCTTATCCTGACAAGCTGATTACCGTTCGTGCAGGCGATATCCTCACAGGGGCGCTGTCATGGACACGGTCGACGCGTTTGGGCGGCTTACAGATTGGCACCAATTTTGATTTGCAACCCTATCGCTCAACGACACCGCTGCCGTCTTTTTTTGGTTCTGCTACGCTGCCATCAGCGGTAGAGCTGTACGTGAACGGTCTGAAGCAATACAGCGGTGATGTGCCTGCCGGACCTTTTGAGTTGAATACTACGCCTAGCTTTAGTGGGGTAGGTAATGCGCAGCTGGTCGTGACCGATGCCTTAGGACAACGCACAACCTTGAATTTTTCTTTATATGATGCGCACCGATTGTTGCAGCCGGGGCTTTCTGACTGGTCATTTGAGCTTGGGACAGTACGTGAGAATTATGGCAACCGTTCATTTGATTATGGCGATGCTATTGTGGCGACTGGCACCTGGCGTCGTGGCATTAGTGACCGCTTTAGCGCAGAGACCCATGCAGAGATTAGTGAAGGTCTCACCAATACCGGCGTTGGGGGCACATGGTTATTAGGTCGTGCGGGCGGTATTTTATTTGCCTCATTAGCAGGCAGTAAAAGCCAAGATGACGTTGGTATGCAATACAGTACCAACTATTCTTGGAATAACCGCCGCTTTAATATTGGGCTCAGTGCGACGGGTACAAACGGCACGTATCGCGATGTGGGTACCCAATATGGCTCTGCACTGGCACGCCGTAGCGAACAGCTATCGACAGGTTATAGTACCCAAGATTTTGGTCGATTTGGATTTAGTTATAATCAAGTGACGCAGGCAGAGAAAGAGACAGGGCGATTTGCGAGTGCCTATTGGTCGAAGTCGTTTGGTCGCAGGTTCAATGTGAGCGCCAACTATAACCATGATCTCAATGACTCTGCTAATAACAGCGCCTCTCTTAGCGCCTCATTTTCACTGAATAACAATATCTCACTCAATAGCAATCTGCAGCATACTGAAAACAATACCGTTGTCGCAACAGACGTCTCACGTTCAGCGCCCAGTATCGGTGGCTTCGGGTGGCGCACACAAGCTCGACGCAGTTTAGATGATGCGACCAGTAACGACAATAATACAAGTGGGGCTGTCGAGCTGAATTACCTTGGACGTTATGGTCGAGCGCAAGCAAGCATTAGTAGTAATAACGGTCAATACTCAAGCTATGCCAGTGCTACCGGAGCCTTGGTTAAGATGGGCGGTGGCGTGTTTGCTGCTCGCCAAATTAATAGCGGTTTTGCGGTGGTCTCTACTGACGGTATCGCAGATGTGCCCGTCTTACTCCAAAACAACCTCATTGGTAGCACCAATCGTCGTGGTCTGTTATTAATATCACCACTCAATGCGTATCAAAATAATAAAATCGCCATTGACCCCTTGCAACTGCCTGCTGATATGCGTATTGATAAAGTGAGCATTGATGCCACGCCTACTGACCGCGCTGGTATCCTCGTCACTTTTGGTATCACTCCGGTACGCTCAGCATCGGTTATCTTAGTAGACAGTGCTAACGAACCGCTGCCGCTTGGCAGTCAGGTACGCCAGCTCACCAATACAGATGTGCCGCCGACCGTCGTTGGTTTTGATGGAGAGGTTTATCTGGACACGCTCGATGAACGTAATGTGCTCGAAGTGACCACCCCGACCGATACCATCTGTACCGTTGAGTTCGACTACATCAAGCAAGGCGATGAGATTCCGCTTATTGGACCCTTTACCTGTCAGGAGACAAAAAAATGATAATGCCATTTGATATGATATTGTTTCATTACGGTTATCGCTTATTATTGCTGCCTATTATTTTGTGCAGTGCGCTATGGTTAATGCCCACTAACGCGCAGGCAGATATCAGTGTGACTTGTACCGCAAACATGAATAATGGTTCTGTTAACCTTGATGAGATTACGCCTGCAAGCGCAGATAATGCCAGTATTACTGGCACCTTGAACTACAGCTGCGATAATGCAGGTGATACTGCTGGATACATATCCGTTTGCCTTGCAGCCGATGGCGGCGCCGATAAACCCGGCAATATTGTTCCGCGTTATATGATATCTGCATCTGGTGACAAGTTAGCGTTTAATATGAAGTTACCGGGTGGCATAATTTGGGGAGATCGTCGTCAAAATAAGGGTACTGAATATAGTTCTGAACCAATCTATATTCTCGCAGGTCAAAAAAATATCTCACGTCAGGTGCCTATCACTGTCTCTCTAATACCAGGAGAGAAAAATGGTCAGGTTAAACAAGGAATCTATACCAATAATTTTAATGGTAGCCATGCCGAATTGACGATAGATTCTAGTTCTGACTCACGTATACCTGATTGTTCAAAAATCAGTGACAAGCGCGTCCAATTTTCCTTTAAAGTAAAAGCCACTGTTATTTCTAGCTGTGTTATCAATGCAGCACCCGATATAAAACTAGGCAATAATATAGCAGGCACAACTGATATTACTGGTAACAATAATATCGCTATCACCTGCACAAAAGATATGCCTTATTACATAGGACTAACTCCTTCTAATAAGAATACAAATGGTGCTGGCGTTATGAGCAGTACAGGTAGCTTGGACACTATCTCTTATCAATTGCGCTCCAAGCCAGGTATGACTAAAAACCCATGGGGTAATATGACTACTAATAACGGAAATGCCATTTCTGATGATGGAAGTGGAGAGCTTGAATCATATATTGTCTATGTTACTGTGCCAAATACTGACGTCAAACCAGCTACTTACTCTGATATCGTGACCGTGACTGTATATTATTGATAATAAAAGCTCGAGTATGAATAAAATATTTTGAAAGGTAATTAGATATAAGTAGTTTAATAGAATCGATTATCATCTGTTTTAAATAGATTATTTACAAACCCTATATATACCTATTAGTGCTCAACGAAATCAATATAATGCAATAAGCCTC
>NZ_JACGYX010000021.1 GCF_014119005.1 Psychrobacter sp. GP33
GAATAGAGAGCTGACGATGACCTACTCTCACATGGGCGAACCACACTACCATTGGCGCGACGATGTTTCACTTCTGAGTTCGGGAAGGGATCAGGTGGTTCCATCGTGCTATTGTCGTCAGCAAAGGGGGTTAGATATGAGTCTGTTATTATTGTTTTGACGTCAAGATAGTATCTATTGGTCGACCAACTTGTAACCCAACTGAATCAAGGTTAAAGGTGATATCGAAATATATATATTCTATAAGCTTACGCTTATACAAGATAGATTAATTAGAGCTGTTCATACAAACCACTTGGGTGTTGTATGGTCAAGCCAAACGAGCAATTAGTACAGGTTAGCTACATGCATCGCTGCACTTCCACACCCTGCCTATCAACGTCGTAGTCTTCAACGGCTCTTTAGGGAAATCTAATCTTGAGGTGGGCTTCCCGCTTAGATGCTTTCAGCGGTTATCCCATCCGAACGTAGCTACCGGGCAATGCCACTGGCGTGACAACCCGAACACCAGAGGTTCGTCCACTCTGGTCCTCTCGTACTAGGAGCAGATCCTCTCAAATTTCCAACGCCCACGGTAGATAGGGACCGAACTGTCTCACGACGTTCTAAACCCAGCTCGCGTACCTCTTTAAATGGCGAACAGCCATACCCTTAGGACCTGCTTCAGCCCTAGGATGAGATGAGCCGACATCGAGGTGCCAAACACCGCCGTCGATATGAACTCTTGGGCGGTATCAGCCTGTTATCCCCAGAGTACCTTTTATCCGTTGAGCGATGGCCCTTCCATACAGAACCACCGGATCACTAAGACCTACTTTCGTACCTGCTCGACTTGTGGGTCTCGCAGTTAAGCGCGCTTTTGCCTTTATACTCTATGAACGATTTCCGACCGTTCTGAGCGCACCTTCGTACTCCTCCGTTACTCTTTAGGAGGAGACCGCCCCAGTCAAACTACCCACCATACATTGTCCTCGGTATTGTTATACCTGAGTTAGAACCCCGACATGACCAGGGTGGTATTTCAAGATTGGCTCCACAAACACTAGCGTGTCTGCTTCAAAGCCTCCCACCTATCCTGCACAAGTCAGGTCAAAGTTCAATGTAAAGCTGTAGTAAAGGTTCACGGGGTCTTTCCGTCTAGCCGCGGGTACACAGCATCTTCACTGCGATTTCGATTTCACTGAGTCTCTGCTGGAGACAGCGCTGCCATCATTATGCCATTCGTGCAGGTCAGAACTTACCTGACAAGGAATTTCGCTACCTTAGGACCGTTATAGTTACGGCCGCCGTTTACTGGGGCTTCGATCAAGAGCTTCGCTTACGCTAACCCCATCAATTAACCTTCCAGCACCGGGCAGGCATCACACCCTATACGTCCACTTTCGTGTTTGCAGAGTGCTGTGTTTTTAATAAACAGTTGCAGCAGCCTGGTATCTGCGACTGTCGAAAGCTCAAGGAGCAAGTCCTATCACCATCAACAGCGTACCTTCTCCCGAAGTTACGGTACCATTTTGCCTAGTTCCTTCAGCAGAGTTCTCTCAAGCGCCTTGGTATTCTCTACCTGATCACCTGTGTCGGTTTAGGGTACGATTCGTTTATAACTATTGCTTAGAAGCTTTTCCTGGAAGCATGGTATTTGCCACTTCGCTGTACAAGTACAGCTTGCTATCAGATCTCAGCCATATTACAGTCCGGATTTGCCTAAACTGTAAGCCTACATCCTTTCACCTGGACAACCAACGCCAGGCTGACATAACCTTCTCCGTCCCTCCATCGCATTATAAACAAGTATCGGAATATTAACCGATTTCCCATCGACTACGCCTTTCGGCCTCGCCTTAGGGGTCGACTCACCCAGCCCCGATTAACGTTGGACTGGAACCCTTGATCTTCCGGCGTGCGAGCTTTTCACTCGCATTATCGTTACTCACGTCAGCATTCGCTCTTGTGATACCTCCAGCATGCCTTACGACACACCTTCACAGGCTTACACAACGCTCCCCTACCACTTGAAAACAAATTCAAATCCGCAGCTTCGGCTCCTAGTTTGAGCCCCGTTACATCTTCCGCGCAGGCCGACTCGACTAGTGAGCTATTACGCTTTCTTTAAAGGATGGCTGCTTCTAAGCCAACCTCCTAGCTGTCTATGCCTTCCCACCTCGTTTCCCACTTAACTAGGAATTTGGGGCCTTAGCTGGCGGTCTGGGTTGTTTCCCTCTCCACAATGGACGTTAGCACCCACTGTGTGTCTCCCGGATATCACTCATCGGTATTCGGAGTTTGCATCGGTTTGGTAAGTCGGTATGACCCCCTAGCCGAAACAGTGCTCTACCCCCAATGGTGTTCGTCCGAGGCGCTACCTAAATAGCTTTCGGGGAGAACCAGCTATCACCGAGTTTGATTAGCCTTTCACCCCTATCCACAAGTCATCCCCTGGCTTTTCAACGACAGTGGGTTCGGTCCTCCGGTGCCTGTTACGGCACTTTCAACCTGCTCATGGATAGATCACTCGGTTTCGGGTCTATACCCTGCAACTAAACGCCCTATTAAGACTCGGTTTCCCTACGGCTCCCCTAAACGGTTAACCTTGCTACAGAATATAAGTCGCTGACCCATTATACAAAAGGTACGCAGTCACCCCAATAAATTGAGGCTCCTACTGCTTGTACGCACACGGTTTCAGGTTCTATTTCACTCCCCTCACAGGGGTTCTTTTCGCCTTTCCCTCACGGTACTGGTTCACTATCGGTCAGTCAGGAGTATTTAGCCTTGGAGGATGGTCCCCCCATCTTCAGACAGGATTTCTCGTGTCCCGCCCTACTTAATATGTTAACGCTAATGTTTCGAATACAGGACTATCACCTACTACGGTCAGCTTTCCCACGCTGTTCTTCTACATTAGCATTAATCGGCTTCTCCCCGTTCGCTCGCCGCTACTTGGGGAATCTCATTTGATGTCTTTTCCTAAGGGTACTGAGATGTTTCACTTCCCCTCGTTTGCCTCTTGTACAAGTACAAGATACCTAGCTTATGCTAGGTGGGTTTCCCCATTCAGAAATCTCCGGATCACAGGATATTGCCGCCTCCCCGAAGCTTATCGCAGGCTGTCACGTCTTTCATCGCCTCTGACTGCCAAGGCATCCACCATGTGCGCTTCATTACTTGACCATACAACCCCAAGTAGTCTTAATCTATAAATAGATTTTAACTTCAAAGTGTTATATCAGTCTAATTATGATAACGATATCACCTATGTTTATACGCTTGATTCAGTTCTCTTTACTTTTTTGATAACCAACCTCTGGGATAACAACTGATGTCGTTAAGAGGTTGATTATCAAGGTTAGAACAACACGTGAACATGTTGTTCTAACCCAGACTCATATCTATGTTTTTAAATAGTCTCTATGCTCTCGTCGAGTCACAGATTCTGTATAAAACAGAAAGAAGTAATCAATGCCAGTTGGCTGAATCACTTGTTTCTATTTATACCTATTTTATTTATTAGCATCTAAAGCAGTTTATAGTGGTGGAGCCAAACGGAGTCGAACCGTTGACCTCCTGCGTGCAAGGCAGGCGCTCTACCAACTGAGCTATGGCCCCATATAAAATGGTGGGTCTAAGTGGACTTGAACCACTGACCCCCGCGTTATCAACACGGTGCTCTAACCAGCTGAGCTACAGACCCAATTACGCTTGCAATAAACGTAAGCTTTAACTAAAGAACAACTTGTTGTGAATTCTTGCTGACCGAATGCGTCTATAAGGAGGTGATCCAGCCGCAGGTTCCCCTACGGCTACCTTGTTACGACTTCACCCCAGTCATCAACCACACCGTGGTGAACGCCTCCCCGAGGGTTAGGCTATCCACTTCTGGTGCAATCAACTCCCATGGTGTGACGGGCGGTGTGTACAAGGCCCGGGAACGTATTCACCGCGGCATTCTGATCCGCGATTACTAGCGATTCCTACTTCATGGAGTCGAGTTGCAGACTCCAATCTGGACTACGATAGGCTTTTTGAGATTCGCATCACATCGCTGTGTAGCTGCCCTCTGTACCTACCATTGTAGCACGTGTGTAGCCCTGGTCGTAAGGGCCATGATGACTTGACGTCGTCCCCGCCTTCCTCCAGTTTGTCACTGGCAGTATCCTTAGAGTTCCCGGCTTAACCCGCTGGTAACTAAGGACAAGGGTTGCGCTCGTTGCGGGACTTAACCCAACATCTCACGACACGAGCTGACGACAGCCATGCAGCACCTGTATTCTAATTCCCGAAGGCACTCCCGCATCTCTGCAGGATTCTAGATATGTCAAGACCAGGTAAGGTTCTTCGCGTTGCATCGAATTAAACCACATGCTCCACCGCTTGTGCGGGCCCCCGTCAATTCATTTGAGTTTTAACCTTGCGGCCGTACTCCCCAGGCGGTCTACTTATTGCGTTAGCTGCGTCACTAAGTCCTCAAGGGACCCAACGACTAGTAGACATCGTTTACGGCGTGGACTACCAGGGTATCTAATCCTGTTTGCTACCCACGCTTTCGAGCCTCAGTGTCAGTATTATGCCAGAAGGCTGCCTTCGCCATCGGTATTCCTCCAGATCTCTACGCATTTCACCGCTACACCTGGAATTCTACCTTCCTCTCACATACTCTAGCTCAACAGTATCAGATGCAGTTCCCAGGTTGAGCCCGGGGATTTCACATCTGACTTATCGAGCCACCTACGCTCCCTTTACGCCCAGTAATTCCGATTAACGCTTGCACCCTCTGTATTACCGCGGCTGCTGGCACAGAGTTAGCCGGTGCTTATTCTGCAGCTAATGTCATCGTCCATGGGTATTAACCATGGAGTCTTCTTCACTGCTTAAAGTGCTTTACAACCAAAAGGCCTTCTTCACACACGCGGCATGGCTGGATCAGGGTTGCCCCCATTGTCCAATATTCCCCACTGCTGCCTCCCGTAGGAGTCCGGGCCGTGTCTCAGTCCCGGTGTGGCTGATCATCCTCTCAGACCAGCTACAGATCGTCGCCATGGTAGGCCTTTACCCCACCATCTAGCTAATCCGACTTAGGCTCATCTAATAGCGAGAGCAGTAAACTGCCCCCTTTCTCCCGTAGGTCGTATGCGGTATTAATACGAGTTTCCCCGTGCTATCCCCCACTACTAGGTAGATTCCTAAGTATTACTCACCCGTCCGCCGCTCGTCATCTTCTAGCAAGCTAGAAATGTTACCGCTCGACTTGCATGTGTTAAGCCTGCCGCCAGCGTTCAATCTGAGCCATGATCAAACTCTTCAGTTTAATCTTGCTATGAAGCTCTTTAAAGAAGCTTCTAAACTTGGCTCATTTAATCTGGCAAAATCGCTAAAAATTATGTTCGTAATGAATTAACTTTGAGTTTTTTTACTGTCTTAAATGATAATTTTTATAGTTAGAATAACTCCCGAAAAGGAAGTAAAACCAACTTTATTTTATGCATTCTGAATCAGCAAAAATCCACACAAGTTGTTCTTTAGTTATGCTTTTAAATAGTGTCTCTACTGTCGTCCAGTAGGAGATGTTCGTTGCCAGTCAATCAAAGCCAGTGGCCTATCTTGCTTAGCGAGCTGACTATCATATCATGTTAACTATGTTTGTCAAGCTTTTATTCTAATTCGTTTCAACTTGGTTAGTTAGGTAATAAGTTTGTTATCTTATTGCCTAGCTTCCTTTGCTGTGGGGCGTATTATATAGAGTTTGATGAGGGTGTCAAG
>NZ_JACGYX010000022.1 GCF_014119005.1 Psychrobacter sp. GP33
AGCTAAATTTCATGGAGTTTATGCATCAAGATTTCCTGAAGCATATTATAAGATTGAGCTTCTGATGGAGACTTTGATTTGAGTGCAGATCAACAACGCCTATCTTGCGCATGGCGATATATAGGACCCTTAAAGTCTAAGTCTCAAAACTACCGTGAAGCTTTTAAGCTGAGAGTCTATCCAGACGGCACACTAGAAGAGTGTTTATCCTTCGATGTGAATTCAATAAATTCAAGAACTCAAGAAGATAAAATATCTGATATATATAAAATATATGAAGCAAAACCATGCTATAAAACTAGTAAGAACGGTAGATTGGTGATGGTAGATCTAATCAAAGTACAAGATGAAGTAAATTTCTCTGAAGAGGTGGTGAATGCTGTTATTGATAGAGATCCTCATTGTGGATTATTTTATATAAATCGTCATGACTTACCAGAATCTCAACATTTAGAAATTGCATTATCGCTTTACTACAATATAGTAGATGATATACCTGGATCTCAATAGCTCTAATATACTGTTAACTAGAATAACTCAGGTAATATTTGATAGATTTCTTACACTGTAAAGTGTCTTTTTCAGTTGATCAATTGAAGGAGATGTAAGGTGTTTCCCACTATAGTATTCGCACATTTTTTAGTCTATGATCGTCAGTAAGTTTTAAAACTCTATACCAGGAATACTTTGTATGATGACATCGATGCACTACTATCGTTATGCTGAAAAAAAGCGTTTAAAGTTACTGATTATATCTGTAGGTATCACTTTTTCTATGCTCTTTATACTTGCTCCACATATCGCATACTGGGAAGTTTTGGTCCCAATGATATTTATGGTAGGTGCATGCTTATATAAGATTCACAATACAGAATTATATCTATTTCTTGGTTTGCGAGAAATAGAAAACTTAATAAGCTTAGAAGAAAAATTCAACACTGAAATATTTTCTTATGCTGCCATATGTCAACATGAGAAAAACTTAAAACACGGTTCGTTAAATCTTTATTCTTGCTTCTAGTTTTTATCACTCAAGATACTCTCTGATCGGACGCTTACTAAACTGTGACGCGTCCTTTTTTAGTCGATTAATCATTTCAAACTCCCATCCTTTCTGAGACTGTCCAGCCGGACTAGTTGGGCTTACTAAATGATTATATTCAGCTATAAAATTGGAATTGCGAACGATACGTCCTAGCTGCTTATCATTTAGACCTTCAATCGTAAACATATCAGCAGTATCAACATCACGCAGCTTACTTATTTTGTCTGTCTTAATTTTCAGTTTCTCATGAACTATAAACTTAAAGCCTGTAATCGTCCTACCTTTCTTCACCTGCGAATAGCTGACTTTAATATCTGATTTCTCATTAATTTCTTTAACAGCAAGGTCTAGAACCCTTAATTTAAAGTTACCCATCCGCTTGTATTCGTGACCTTCTATACCTAACTGGTCTCTGAATTTATCAAGCTCAAACAAGGGTGTATTCTTAGCAGCTACCCACTGTACTAGCAGCTCATACAACCTGACGGAATAAATACTATCCATACTGGCGGTTTGCTCAAGCAAGTATGAAGTGAAAAAATCTTCTGCCCCATCAATACGACTAATGCCATTAACTACAGCAAGAGTAAATACCAACTCAATTGCACCTTCATCGTCAAGATAGGTAACTTGCTGAACCCAACGTGACTTAATAAGCTTTCCTCTCTCGTCTATGTAACTAAAACGCCTATTAAATAAGTTTTCCTCAGCATCTTTCATACGCTGATAACCATTCTGTCGCGTTGTTTCAAAAATTTCTGCGTAACGCAAAGCGTCAATGCGTAAAGGCTTATCTGTACTTAATCCTGTATTTGTTTCTCTCGCATCTACTATTGCTAACTGAATGATACGAATTTCAGGTAACGATAGGTTCTGTAATGCTGAATTTAGCTGATTTGTTTTAACGACTAGGTTACCTTTTGACATTTGATTCATCCATAAATTAAATAATGACTACGCTATCATAACGATGTATATTAATCTACTTAAAAAAATAAGTAGGTTAATGGTAACTAGAAGTAGTCATATGGGTAACTAGAAGTAGTCATATGGGTAACTAGAAGTAGTCATATGGGTAACTAGAAGTAGTCATATGGACGCTGTACGCTTTTAATACCAATGGTTCTAGCATGTCTAAAAGCACTTAAAAGCATTAAAAACATTAAAAGCCTTTTTCTGTTTTTTATTAACTAACAAGACGAGTGAAAAAACGAACTACATTCTTAACTTAAATCTTCAACACTATCATCAAAATAGTCAGAAAATAATTCTATATCATAATCACGTCTTAAAAACCTATCTAGCTCTTTACGGACAAAATCTTTACTTAGCTTGTCGGTTTTCAATAAATGCTCAACCATAGCACCCAATAGATACTTCTGCTGATTATGTTTTCTAGTATTGATAGCTTCATCAGCCTTTTCCTTACGCTTATCTATGTCCTGTATTCTATTGTTATTCTGACTGATATATTTATCTAGCTTTTCGATTCTCTCTATCGCAGTGAGCAACCATTTATTTTTCTTTGGATTGTCTTTTACGACTGCTGAACGAACCGATCTCATTTCAGCAAGCAGCTCATCACGTTCAAGCAATTTTTTAGCTAACTGATCTTCTAGTTCCTTTCTTATTTTAGACACCTAACTTGCTCCTACCCTTGTATAAGACTTAAAAATAGTACCATAATTGAGTACAAGGGCGCACTTATGCAAACTATGCTAAACTCCCCTTATCGGTGAGCTTAGCATAGTTTGCGTGCGGCAAAGAGAAATCCCCCTGCACCCCCTAAAAACCAAAACATTTTTCTGCTGAAAAATGACAAGGAATGAATCAGTAAGTTATGGCAATCTATCACTTATCCGTCAAAACATTCTCACGCAGCAATGCACAATCTGCTACTGCTGCTGTGGCTTATCGTGCCGGTACAGAAATATATTCAGACCGTGATAGGTGTCATCATGATTACACGAGAAAAAGTGATGTACTGCACAGTGAGATATTTTTACCGGATAACGCCCCAGAGTGGGCGTTAGATCGTCAGCAGCTGTGGAATGAAGTAGAGAGCGCAGAGAAGCGCAAAAATAGTACCGTAGCAAGAGAGTTTGAAGTGGCGTTACCGCATGAACTCAATGAAGAACAGCGCATTGCACTGGTACAGGACTTTGCTAAGCAGATCGTAGCAAGACATGGCTGTGCGGTAGATGCTCATTTGCATGATGATAGAAGCCGAAATAAGAAGCAAAACTTCCATGCTCATATCATGCTGAGTACCAGAAGACTGGAACAAGACGGTTTTACGACGAAAACCCGTGAGCTTGACGAGCGAAAAAGCGGTGAGGTGGTCTATTGGCGTGAACAGTGGGCGAAAACTACCAATGAGCATCTACATGAGCATGGTATTAGAGATAAGAATAATAATCTTATTGGTATTGACCATAGAAGCCTGAAAGATCAGGGCTTAGAGCGTGAGCCAACCATCAAGATGGGCGTTGCGGCAAGTGCCTTAGAGCGTAAAGGGATTAAAACGGAGCTTGGTAACTTTAATCGTGCGGTAAGTGCCTATGATCCTGATGCCGCTAATGAGCTTTTGGAAAAGCAACTCAAGCAAGCAACTGAGTTTCAGAACAAAGTCCTTTTTGTTAAACGCAGACTGCCCGAAGTCAAAAGAGACATTGCTGAAAAACAGCCTAAGCTATACCAAGCCTTTGATGATCTAGGAATACCAACGGCTGAACCTGAACCCATTAGGAGTGTTGATGATGAGCAAGAACGAGAAAGAATCGAGCCAGTTAGTGAGCCAATGGATAGATCGCCAAGCCCTGAGAGCGATTCAAATGAGCGAGGACGAGAACTACCGCCAGTTGGTAGCAGCGAGAGCAACGAATTGGGGCAAGGACATAACAGCGAAGTCCGACCTGCGGATAAGGCAGTCACAAGCACCGCACCTAGAGATATAGCAGAACCGCCACAGCAGTCCATAGAACATGTTCAACAGCCAAAAGCACCACAAGCCACAGAAGAAGCCATTAAAACGCCTACAGCGCCAAATAGAGCCGATGAGATAGCCGAAAAGCGTCTACTGGTTAAGGGTTTTGTGCAACGGTGTAAGGAAATGGCAAATCAAGCACATAGAAGCCAGTTAAAGATACTAAAAGCACAAGGTGAGCCTATCTATGCTGAAATACAGCGACTAAAACACAATGAGCCATGGAATCCCTTTAAAACAAAGGCGTGGCAAGCAGAATTGGATAAGAAAGTAGCTCAGCATAACGACATTAAATCATCGTTTGATGATTTGAAAAATCAGGGCGTAACCGCAGAGCTTATACAAGCAGTTCATGCAGACGAGCACCGTAGAAACCCTGTGGAATACCAGAGTATTAGTACTATGGAAGATGAAGTAGCAGCATACGATCAAGAGCAAGTCAAAATATTAAGAGAACAGCGCCAACAACAGTTGGAGCTAAAACGCCAAGATGTTAGAGTGGATCAAGATATAGAGCGATAAAAGCATATATGTGAATAATTAGTAAAAAGCTAAACACTAACCATGTCTTGAGGTTTTTACAGAAACCCATATAATGCAGATATTAAATTTAAATTATTATAAATTAACGAGATACTGATTATGAGTAATACTAATGCTAATACAGTTTTCATCAGTGGCTTAGGTATAAAAGTAAATGAAAATGACAAAATTGTATTTTTAAGTCTAATTGACGCAATGAATTCTGAAGATGAATATATATATAATTTTGCCTTACCTCAGACTATATTAAAAAACCTTGTAGAAGGCTTAACTCTTGTGAGTAAAGAATTAGAAGTGGAAATAGAGGTTGATAGCGTTAAATTGGAAGAGTGAGATAGCTCATGATAAACTATTTGTCTAGAGAGGTAGTTACAGCACCTCGTGTGTCTAGAAGGCCTTCAAAGATCAGTCAAAAAACAACAGTTCTTGACACGGTCGTAGAAGCTACAAAAAAAATTATAGACTTGAATGATGTTTTAGGTGGAAAACATGTTCATGTTAGAGAGCGTATAAAATATTCTAGAGAGATATCTAGAATGAACGCAGAGATTAATAAGAGTAAAGAGTATATCGCTAATCAGCTTGATTTTCATAAAATTATTTATGATTCTATTAATATTAAAGATATATATAGCGATACTTCAAAAACACCTGAATTAGATTATTTTCATGTACTTAATACGCATGTACTTAAAGAAAAATACGAAACACATATTAATAAAGTAAAAGAAATTAGAGATGACAAGTTAGACTATCTATTTTCTAATCCACCTTTTAACGCAATAGCTATTGACGAAATTTTGAGTTTTTTAAGAATGCACTTCAGTAAAGCCATTTTAAATAGCCTTGAGAATAATTTAAAAGAAGCTTTTTCTGAAGATGATCAAACTATTAATATAAACTATGCTTCTTTTTTAAATTATCTTTACATACTTCCTTCGAAAAAAATTCAAAAATCTGATGTTGCTATCGATCAGGATACTGGGAAAATAGTTATATTTTATAACTCTGATGAAAATGATTATGATAGTAAGAAAATATCTCTTATTCCAAATGAAAAAAATTTTACTGTCTCAATAATATCTAGAAAAGATGGTCT
>NZ_JACGYX010000023.1 GCF_014119005.1 Psychrobacter sp. GP33
GTTTTTTCTTTATTTTTCTTTATCTTAAACTTAAATGTAAATCCTGTAATCACTCGCCCTTGTTTATGCTGTTCATATTGAGCAGTAATATCAGTGTGTTCATTAATTTGGCTAATCGCTGAGTCTAGAACCCGTCTTTTAAAAGCCTCCAATCTAGAATACTCATCAATTAAGCCTAAATTATTGCGCAACTCATCAAGGGTTACCGTAACTTTTTCAATACTCCTCCAACTTACTAGAATTTCATATAGTCTTGTAGCATAAGTATTTAGATCTTTTACCTGCTCAAGCTCGTAACTCGTAAAATTCTTTTCCAATCGAGTGATTAGAGGCACTACTTCAGGAGCAAAGCGCAGTTTCACTACTCCTGCTCCTTCAACATAAGAAATACCGCTTACCCAACGCACTACCCTTTTCTCAGGTTTATTACGTTTTTCATCATGTACCGTGTAAGTTACTTGTCTATTAAAAAGAGCTTGTGTAGCTTCTGACAACATGGAATAAGCGTTATTTATGTCTATGTCAAAACGATCTGCATAGTGCTGAGCGTGAACCTCTAAAAACGTATCCGTATCAATCCCTTGACCCGTCTCTCTTGCTTCAACGATTGCAAGCAACATTATCCTTTGCTCAACTAAGCCAAGTGAGTAACTAGCGTTAATCAATGAGTTATCTTTAACCACCAATTTCATAAACACCTCTAAGTTTTAGATTGGGTAGATAATCACATACAAATACTAGATAAGCAACTTATTATTAATTGTTGCTTTATAGCAGGGTAAACGTTGCTTTATGGCTTCTGCACCTCTTTACCAGCAAGGGTTACAGCGAACGTAAAAGCTTTTAAAAGTATTTAAAAACATTAAAAACCCTTTTGGTTGTGGATAACTTAAAGGATAAGAAATGAAGTTAATTGAAAACCAATAAATATTCATTCTTTATTCCTCACTGTTTAATTAATATATGGTGAACATCAACATTAATTGGGGTCAACATATAGCCATAGAAGCTTACATTAACCGTTTAACAGGGTTTAAAACTAATTTACCTAGTTACGTACCAAATGAACTTTATGACCTTAGAGAGAGCAAGATAGGATAGTTTTAATCTCATTAAACTAGTAACCCATGCAATAGTTCCCAATTATTTTAAAAAATTCGTTTTTTCAAATAATTAATCAAATGATTTTTTTATCCTGTATTTTAAGTTATCCACAACCAAAAGGGTTTTTAATGTTTTTAAATACTTTTAAAAGCTTTTACGTCCGCTGTAACCCTTGCTGGTAAAGAGGTGCAGAAGCCATAAAGCAACGTCTTACGACCCTTAAAGCAACGTCTTACGACCCTTAAAGCAACGTCTTACGACCCTTAAAGCAACGTCTTACGACCATAAAGCAACTAAATTTAATAAAAATTGCTTTAACAACTTTGAATAAGTATAGTTGCTTTAATTTTGTCGAGAAGACTATATGTGTAAGCAGTTAATTACTAAAGATAACTCTTTAATTGGTGCAAGTTATAGCTTAGGAATAGTCGAACAACGCTTAATCTTTCTAGCAATTATTGAGGCAAGGGAACAGAAAACATTAATAGAAGCAGGAGGACTTTTACGAATTTACGCACAAAGCTATGCTAAACAATTTGATGTGAAAAAACATACATCATACGAGGCGATGAAAAGAGCGGTAGAAGGATTATATGAGGCAGGTTTTACTTATAGTAAGATAGATGAACGTTCGGGAAAGATAGGACATTACAAAAGCCGTTGGGTTGATAAAATAGGTTATATCGATGATTTAGGTTGTGTTGAGTTGGTATTTGCGAGTGATGTAATTCCTTTGATTACTAGGCTTGAAGCACGTTATACGGAATACGAGTTGAAACAGGTTGTAGGCTTGCAAAGTGAATATGCAATAAGGCTTTATGAGTTGATTATTCAATGGCGAGCAGTAGGCAAAACAAATCAGATATCGCTTGCAGAATTACGCGGAAAACTGGGATTGGTAGATGAATACCAAAGAATAGAAGCTTTTAAGAGACGGGTCTTGGCTCTAGCAATTGGTCAAATTAATGAGTACACGGATATTAATGTTGAATATGAGCAGCATAAACAAGGGCGAGTGATTACAGGATTTACATTTAAGTTTAAGATAAAGAAAAATAAAGAAAAAAT
>NZ_JACGYX010000024.1 GCF_014119005.1 Psychrobacter sp. GP33
GACCCCAGTCAAATCCGCACCGACCTTGAAAGTTTAGAGCATTGGGGCAAGGATTGGACCAAACACTTTGCACCTGCGCCTAGTGCCATCGTCTTTCCAAAGAGCACCGACCAAGTTCAAGCCTTAGTCCTCTTGGCAAATGAGCATCATGTCGTCCTCACCCCCAGTGGTGGACGTACCGGACTATCTGCCGGTGCCGTAGCCGCCAATGGCGAGATTGTCATCAGCATGGACAAGATGAATAAAATCGGCACCTTTTATCCTGCCGACCGGATGGTTGAGATTGAAGCGGGCGTCATCACTCAACAGTTGCAACAGTTTGCAGAATCTCACGACCTCTATTATCCTGTAGACTTTGCCTCAGCAGGGTCTAGCCAAATGGGTGGCAATATTGGCACCAATGCCGGTGGTATAAAGGTGATTCGTTACGGCATGACTCGGCAGTGGATTATGGGCTTGACGGTGGTTACGGGTAAGGGCGATATCTTGCATCTGAATCGCGGTATGGTTAAAAATGCCACGGGTTATGACTTACGCCATTTGTTTATCGGTAGTGAGGGCACATTGGGATTAGTCACTCATGCACAGATTAAGCTTGAGCGTCCACCACAAGACTTAACCGTCATGGTACTGGGTATGGACAACTTCAGTGATGTGATGAATGTGTTGTCGGCTTTTCAAGCGAAGATTGACCTCACCGCCTTTGAGTTCTTTGATAGCGTGGCGATTGATAAGCTAATGGCGCATGGTCAAGTACAAGAGCCGTTTGAATCCCGTACCAGGTTTTATACCTTGTTAGAGTTTGAAGCGCCGTATGAGCCAATCATGGATAAGGCGATGGCAATCTTTGAGCATTGTATGGAACAAGGTTGGGTGGTCGATGGGGTGATGAGCCAAAGCATCGCCCAAGCGCAGGAATTATGGAAGCTGCGCGAGTATATCTCAGAGACCATTTCAGTGTTCACGCCTTATAAGAATGATGTGTCGGTGTTAATCACTCACGTCCCTGCATTTATCAATGATATTGATACCATTGTTAGCAATAACTATCCAGATTTTGAGGTGTGTTGGTTTGGGCACATTGGCGATGGTAATTTGCATCTCAACATTCTTAAGCCAGAAGCTATGAGTAAGGATGATTTCTTTGCGGCCTGTCAGGTGGTCAATAAGTTTGTGTTTGAGACGGTACAACAGTATGGCGGTTCGGTGTCGGCAGAACATGGGGTGGGGATGACAAAGAAGCCGTATTTGCACTACAGCCGCAGTGAAACTGAGATTGCATACCTGAAAGAGATTAAGAAGGTGTTTGATCCGAATAATATTATGAATCGTGG
>NZ_JACGYX010000025.1 GCF_014119005.1 Psychrobacter sp. GP33
CATAAAAAGGACATACTCATGGCAAAGGCCAAGTTTGAACGCAAAAAGCCACACGTCAACGTCGGCACCATCGGACACGTTGACCATGGTAAAACCACTTTAACAGCCGCTATCGCAACTGTAGCTGCTATTACTTCAGGTGGCGAAGCCAAAGACTACGCGTCTATTGACTCAGCTCCAGAAGAAAAAGCCCGTGGTATCACCATCAACACCTCACACGTAGAATATGACACTGAAGCACGTCACTACGCGCACGTTGACTGCCCAGGTCACGCCGATTATGTTAAAAACATGATCACCGGTGCTGCACAGATGGATGGTGCTATTCTAGTGGTATCTGCCACTGACGGCCCTATGCCACAAACCCGTGAGCACATCTTGCTGTCACGTCAGGTTGGCGTACCGTACATCGTCGTATTCATGAACAAATGTGACATGGTTGATGACGAAGAACTGTTAGAGCTAGTAGAAATGGAAGTTCGTGAATTATTAAGCGACTATGACTTCCCAGGCGATGACACTCCTATCGTTAAAGGTTCAGCCACTGAAGCCCTAAAAGGCTCACAAGAAAAATACGGCCAACCAGCCGTCGTAGAACTACTAGGCATCCTAGACACCTACATCCCAGAGCCAGAGCGTGACATCGACAAAGCATTCCTAATGCCAATCGAAGACGTCTTCTCAATCTCAGGTCGTGGTACCGTTGTAACTGGCCGTGTTGAATCTGGTATCGTTAAAGTTGGTGACGAAATTGAAATCGTCGGTATCCGTGACACTCAAAAAACCACCTGTACGGGTGTAGAGATGTTCCGTAAACTGCTTGACGAAGGTCGTGCAGGCGAAAACTGTGGCGTACTACTCCGTGGTACTAAGCGTGAAGACGTACAACGTGGCCAAGTACTTGCGAAGCCAGGTTCTATCACTCCGCATACCAAATTTGACGCTGAAGTATATGTATTGTCAAAAGAAGAGGGTGGTCGTCACACACCATTCCTAAACGGCTATCGTCCACAGTTCTACTTCCGTACCACTGACGTAACTGGCGCAATCCAATTACAAGACGGTACTGAAATGGTAATGCCTGGTGATAACGTTGAGATGGGCGTAGAGCTTATCCACCCAATCGCTATGGACAAAGGTCTTCGCTTCGCTATTCGTGAAGGCGGCCGTACCGTAGGTGCTGGTGTTGTTGCTAACGTTAACGTTTAAGTCTTAACCACTCGGTTAAAGCTAAACCGTTAGTCAAAAGCCATCCTCGAAAGAGGGTGGCTTTTTT
>NZ_JACGYX010000026.1 GCF_014119005.1 Psychrobacter sp. GP33
GATAAGCTTTTCGAATCTGTACTCATAAATAATCGCTACTCAAATTTTATTAAACCAATGATCCAAACTGACAGTAATATCTTGTTTGGCTGCCTCAAATGCTACCTGATCATGCCCATAGGGATCAGCGATATCTTTATCATTCCAATGCCCCACTCTAAATGTTTTACCCCGACAATGCGGCCAATTACCCTCAATCCATTCTTTTTGACTGTCTGACATGGTTAAGATTAAATCTGCAGTTGTGACTAAGTCTTTATCAATCTGTTTCGCCCGATGATCACGCATGTCAATGCCATCTAACGCCATCACGGCAATGGCTTTTTCATCGGCAGGATGATCGACTAAGGCGGACAATCCTGCAGAATCAATATGTTTGTCTGGGAAGTGGTGCTGTAGTAAAGCTTCAGCGATGGGGCTACGACAAATATTGCCCACACAAACCACTAAGATATTGTTAAATGACATGGTGATAGCTCAACTTATATACCTGAAAGGCTTCTGATTGCCGATGTAGAAGGCAGTAGCGCACTGAGCACACGGTTCCAGCGAGCGAGACCGGTCGGATCCACATAAACGATATCATTGGGGTGCATCTCAAATCGGTTGGCCAATGAAAAGCTGGTGATGGTTTGCATATCAATATAATAGATATTGGTACGCGGATAGTTAGGATTGTCTCGAACCACATAGATCTTCGCGGCATTGGCACTGCTGGAGTCAAGACCTCTAGACTCACCAAGCACATGCGCTAAGCTTAATCCTTGCTCAAGAATAGGGACCGGTTCTACCCGACCAAACTCTCCTAAGACATATACTTTATTGCGACTTTGACTATTCACGTGAATAGAGTCACCGTTTTGGACATAAATCTTGTTGGCTGAGGAACCCAGTTGTCTGAGTGACTGTAAGCCTATGTTGTAGTTCACCCCATTACGGTTGAGGACAAGATTATTTGAGTCACCCGTTGGTAGGGCACCGCCGGCCATGGAGATGGC
>NZ_JACGYX010000027.1 GCF_014119005.1 Psychrobacter sp. GP33
TACTAGCCCTCTTTTAACACACGATAGACCGTAGCTACCCCAACACCAACTGCTTTAGCGATCTCCTCTTTGGTCATATTGTTTTGACTGTCTAATTCTCTGATACGATTATGTTTCACTGTATTGGCTTTCTTACCAGTGGGCTTATAGCCACTATTAGCCAATCCCTGCTTGATACGTTCTCTACGCTTATCGTTATCAAGCTTTGCCATTGTCGCTAATAAATCAATTAGCATATCGTTGATCACTTTTAGGATATCCCCAGTCATACCGTCATTCACCGTATGCGTGGTTGGCAGATCAGCCACCACCAATCGCAAGCCTTTATCTTTAATACGCTGTTTTAGGATGGCAAAGTCATCTTGGGATAACCTGCTTAACCTGTCCACGCTTTCAACCAGTAAAATATCGCCTTGTTCAGCATCATTGAGTAACTGAGTGAGTGCTGGTCTTTCCAGCTTTGTACCACTGAAGTGCTCAACGTAATCCATATAGGTATCACCATAGCTTTTACTGAACGCAACCAAATCTGCTAATGCTCTGGTCGCGTCTTGATCTTTAGTGCTGGCTCTCACATAAATACGAACGGTCATCATCCCACCTTTTTTCTTTTAGACTTAATTATACAGGTCCATTGATAAAACCAAGAGTTTACTATCATTTAATAACAGAAACAACTCTAATGATAGATAGATTATCGTTTAGTGATTTTATGTTTTGG
>NZ_JACGYX010000028.1 GCF_014119005.1 Psychrobacter sp. GP33
GGGAGAGAGGCTGTTCTCTCGGTTGATGTGAAGATTTAGAAATTATGGACTGGTTTGAATTTGTTTTTCTAAAGCCCGTTATCTACTTGTTGATTGAATACATTTTATGTCATATCACCACATACCAAGCAATATTCAGGGTTATTACTGTTTTAAAGCTGTCCAATTTCAACCCAATAGCAGATCTACTTAAATCTTTAGCATATAGAGCCAAAGTCGTCTAAATAAACATTTCTTCTAACTCATTGAAAAGTATACAGTATTAAAAGTTCTATAAAGTAAATATAAAAATCTTGGAT
>NZ_JACGYX010000029.1 GCF_014119005.1 Psychrobacter sp. GP33
TAGTCAAGATACTCTCGAATTGGACGCTTCTTAAATTGAGAGGCGTCTTTTTTTAGACGATTGATCATCTCAAATTCCCATGCATTAGGATCTTGACCTGCCGGACTGGTGGATTTTACTAAATGATTGTAATCGGCAACAAAATTAGGATTACCTGCAATTCGCCTTAGCTGTTTGTCGCTTAGTCCCTCAACTGTAAACCAATCGCCATTATCAGCTGTCTTTTCTTCAAGTTTGAGTACA
>NZ_JACGYX010000003.1 GCF_014119005.1 Psychrobacter sp. GP33
GCCGTATAAAGATACGGGGGCATCAGCAATGTTAAATTCGCCTGGCTGTTTGACTTCGCCGTCGATAAAGAACTTATTGCCTCGATAGTCGATAATTTTGACTTGAGGGTCTGAGAATTTTAGGTAACGTTGAAGTTGTTTTTGTAGATTTGCGGTGAATTGGGGTACGCTGAGTCCACTGGCTTTAATGCGCCCGATAAGGGGGAACTGGACATAGCCTTGTTGATCAACTGGGAATCCTGAGGCGTAAGGGGTACCGCCATTGGCTGGAATGGGGGCAATATCAGGATATCCGGATAGGATAATGCTTAGGATGTCCCCTTGAGAGATGCGATAGTCGGTACGCCCTGAGGTTCTCAGCAGTCGAGATAGGTCGCTATTTGGAACGGCGGCTAACTTTGGTGGTAGGGTGGCTAAGGTCAGCGGTTGAATGTTGAATTCGATGCCATTTTCAGCGACGAAGGCGCCATTAGGAGGAAGTTCACCTGATTTTAACCCTGCGCTTATGGTGGGGGTCGTGGTGCAGCCTGAGGTTAATCCAATCATCAGAGTACAGGCGATAGTAACGCAAAATGATTGCTGAATTTTTAAAGGCATTATGATCAACTTCTACTATGAATTACAGTTTGATAAGCAATTAAACTTAATATGTACTAAAAAACTTCCGCATTCTAACATGTTTAAACGGTTATTAAATGGTTTTATGTATCTTTTGCGGACTTTAGTTCTTATTTAATTAAATTAGTCAACTAATTATAGACCGATAAGAAGAGTTTTCCGTCAAATGGTAAGCGTTAAATTTTACTCATTTATACATATTAACACCCTTGTTTAGAGCGAATAATCAAGGTTTATGCGTCACTACTATGCAAAAAATCCATTAATCTGCAGTTCTTATGAGGCAGATTGCGCTATATAGTATTGAAACTTAAACTGTACTTTTTAGCTTTTTATACCATTATTGGAATGCTCAATTACTATATGAGATCTAAGTCGTTTGTAGTCAAGTTAATTGATTGAATACGTAATGTAGGAGTCATAAATTACTGATCATTTTAGTGGTTTTTACCATAATTATTGACAGTTCATTATGAGTGGTTAGAAGATATGAAGAGCAGCTTTTAAATTAGATAACCTCATAATAAGCTTATCTATACCACATTCATTAGATCAATTCAGGATTTTTTGTGGGGGAATAATTTATTAAAAATAATATGAATTGAAAGTAAATAGAGTGTTATAGACCTATATTGCTTAAATTATTTATTTAAAGTAATTATGAACGCCATAAAAAAGGCTTGCCGCATCATTGCGAACAAGCCTTTTTTCTTTGCGCCATATAAATATGGTGAGCCTAGTATCAACTGAAATTAATATTTAACCACTTGATGTTAAAGGGTGTCATCTATTAATAAATTCCTTATACCAACTAATACATCAATAATTTATTTAAGTGGATAACTACTTATTTAGTCGAATTTAGAGCTACAAACCCTATGAAAAATATTGTTATCTATTGTTAAGCGTAGGTGGTTTATTATCTTTACGCATGTACTTTGTTTATTTCAAACCTTAGCATCTTCAAAGTCATATTCTAGGTAGTAAGATGATCTCAATAATGACCTTCACCCACAAACTCAATATTTGTATCACACCCATGATAAGATAACGAAAAGATAAGATACTACAAGCCAGCCCGTAAAGTAGAGCTGAATCATTAGGGTGGATATCAAAAGATAGCTTTAGTGCTATCGAATCAAACTAGGTCTATATTGTACTCGAATTATTATGAGTAGATATAAAGATGATTAATATTATGACTAACCGGAGGTATTGATGGCAATAATTGTCGTAGCATTAGGTGGAAATGCATTGCAGCGCGATGGCAATGCCTCAGCCGCTGATCAAAAAGCAGTAGCTTGCGAGACGGCAGTAAAGCTGGCGGCAATCGTCAGCCAAGGGCATCAGCTGATTATAGTCCACGGTAATGGGCCGCAGGTTGGTAATATACTACTTGCACAGCATGCCATTGAATCTACAGAGATACCAGCCTTGCCGCTCGATACTTGTGTCGCGATGACTCAGGGCTCAATTGGTTATTGGTTGCAGCAAGCACTGAATAATGAGTTTCAAAAAAACAATCTTAATAAACAAGCTGTTTCTATAATAACTCAAATAATCGTCAACAAAGATGATCCAAAATTTCTTAGTCCAGACAAGCCAATTGGTCCATTTTATGATTCCAAAGCTGAAGCAATGAATGCTGCTGATGGACAAGCTTATACTTTCCATGAGGATTCTGGTCGTGGCTGGCGACGTGTTGTGCCTTCACCAGCACCGGTTGCAATAGTTGAGACGGATGCAATCAAAGCTTTGATAAATGCTGGAGTGATACCAATTGTCGCAGGTGGCGGTGGAATACCTGTCATTAAGCAGACTGATAATAGCCATCAAGGTATAGAAGCAGTGATTGACAAGGATTCTTCAGCAGCCCTGATAGCTGAACTTTTAGGGGCTGATCAATTTATTATATTGACGACAGTGTCGACCGTTATGTTGGGATTTGGTACCCCTGAAGAGACTGCCTTAGAGAGGGTTAGTAGCGATGATATCACACGCTATATTGATGATGGACAGTTTGGCGCTGGCAGTATGCTACCAAAAGTTCAGGCCGCCCAGCAGTTTGTAAATCACTCTGGTAATAATGCCGTTATTGGTGAGCTAAGTGCAATTGAAGCTATTATGGCAGGTCATGCTGGCACAACGATTACCCCTTAGCTTGTTAGTTTTGGGGATTTTTATTACGAGTAGCTTTCTTTTTTAGTACTCATTTTGCCAAGTAGATAGCACAATACTGAACCTATCGTATAGTCAATTCATAATAAAAGAGATACGTTTATAGTAGCATTGTATCTTTTTTAAATGAGATCAACTGTATGATAGGTTTTTTGCTGTCGCTAGGATTTATAACAATTATACGTAAGAACAATTATATATAAGAATAATCATATGCAAAAATAGCTACGCCACAACTTTTTCAGTCATCTTTGGTGCGTACTTTGCAAATATTGCTTTACCCAGCCAATCACAGGCTAGACCTAGGATAGCACCGGCTAACAGCGACAATACAAGCAGCAGCACATTGTTATCAGGCATTGCAAATAATGAAAAGGTACCCACGAAGATACCGGGAACAAAAGCTGTCCACTTAACTTGACCCATCAACACAATACACATGACAAACACGCCAACTGCAAAGGCATAAGCGCCATCGCTACCACCCAACATCTCAGCGCCTCCAATCATTAGCCATGCAAAAAAAACACCGAATAGGGTAGTAATGACGGTCATAAAAAATCCTGATAAAAAACGCATACCCGTTGCAAAGTAAGCTGTCGTGCTCGCAAATCCTGCCCAAGCCACGAGGCCAATTGCACCCGCATAACCGCCCCAAAGTCCACAGAGTATACCGGTAACGGCTGCCGTACCGAGCGTATAGATTAGTTTGTTGTCCATAGGGTATTGTCCTTATCACCTATTTACGTAAGTATCAGTTACTTATTCATATACCAACTTCTAACCATAGTTCCTTGTAGCAATGTTCTGTAGTAACTTCCAAGCATCAAGCATGCCGACGCAAGTATCTTGACCTGAGGTGGCGCCGTGCGCGAGTACCGTTTGTAATGCCGGCTCAAATGCACTGGTTTGACTAGTGATGGCAATAAGTAGCTCGCGCAGTGGTGTGCTGTAGCGGCAGTTAAGTCCAGCACCTAAACAGGCTTGGCTAACCTCAGTTGTCGTTGTGATATTGTCTAAAATCGCCTGCTTCATGGTGATTAAATTGATGCTGTTAGCCGCTATTGAATGGTTTAGAACCAATAGTAGCCCTAGTAGATAATCGTCACCAGACGGCGTTAGTCCAATGCCAAGCCCAATCAGTTGCTTGGTTGCATTAGCAATGTCTTCAGACACTGCCTGTGCCCAAGCCTGCTTTAGTTGCGTGCGTCCATTTTCAAGTCTAGCGACCTGAGCGCTATTAAACACGTCGCCGGACATAGCACCGTAGAAGCTGCCTTTTTTAGCCTGAGCTTGCACGCGTTGTTCAAATTGCTTTAGATAATTGTGGCTTGGTAAGGGTAATTGGCGCTCAGCTAAACTATTGGTCACAAACTTACAGTTATCGAGTACGATAGTTGTGGTGTTAAAAGTAATGGCTATTGGGGACAGTTGAACTGTTTCACCAACAATGCCTAAATTTTGACCAATCCTATGTGAGCCTATCAAACCAGCTGGCGCGTTTGGGCTACCAATTGGAAAAATAGTCAGTAGCTCACCACTATCAAGTTGCAGATTAAGTGCACGATGAAAGGTACTTTTAACCGTAGCAGTCTTAGGAATCTGAATTGCCGTGTGCCAAGCGCTGTCAGCTGTGATAGCGATAAATTGCATTTTGTATAGCTATACCTATTAGTGAGCTTACTATTAATTAAGTCAAAGCCAGTTGCGCCAATGAAGTTAATTGATTTATTTAGTTAATTGAAGCTGCCAGAAGAACAATTGCTTTTTCAAACACCTCAAACGGTGGATTTACAAGACCCGCGCCAATCATACCAATACCAGCGTCTTTATGAGCAATAGCGGTGTTGATAATAGGCGGCACGCCAGTTTCTATAACTTTGATAACATCAATACCCGTTGCGAGACCACGGAAGTTAAGAATTGGAATGGTGATATTAGGGTTAGTACCCGTAGTGATATCCATCATATCCTTTGAATAGTTTAGTGCATCTTCAACGGTACCACCGACCAGAGGAATAATTGCCGGTGCCGCTGCCATTGCAAATCCGCCAATACCAAAGGTTTCAGTAATTGAGCTGTCGCCAATATCAAGGCCTGAATCTTCTGGTTTGTAGCCAGCGAACATAGGACCCATGACTTGCTGAGCAGGTCCGGTAATCCACTGAAAACCATCCATATGTGAGACTCGAATACCAAACTCGGTACCGTTACGGCACATAGTGGTGACGATGGTGCTGTTCTCTACACCATGCGCGGCGTCCATAGCGTTTTTTGATACCGCCATCCAAGTTGGACCTGAGAAATAGTCGCTTGATTTTACAAACTCAAAGACATCTTTTTTCTGCTCATTGGTAAAATCAGTCTGAATAATGTATGGGGCAAGCTCTTGCATCAGTAGCAGTGAACCGGCAAAGTTACGGTTATGATCTTCATCACCCATATGGATGGCTTGAGATAACAATAAGCGGAGGTCAATCTCGCCAGCGAGTTTCATCGCAGCGGATAGCATAGGGCCGTGGACGTCGCGCATCCAGTTAAGGCGATCAATAACGGATTGGTCGTTAGCGCCCATGCGTAGAATTTTTGCGAGTTGTTCAGACAAATTAGTGTAAGAGACGTTACCGTAAGTTTTGTTTTTAACCACATGCATGTACATGGAGGCTGACGTCACACCAGCCATGGAACCGACGCAATCGTGCTCGTGACAGGGTGAGAACTGCACACCCCCTGAAGCGGCGACTTTTTCGGCTTCTTCGATTGTTTTGGCTAGACCTTCAAAGACAATGGCTCCTGTAACAGCACCGCGCATAGCGCCGCACATTGCATCCCATTCGATGGGTGGTCCTGCATGTAAGATAGTGGTTTTGGTCATACCAGGGACGACATCAATAGCTTGCTCATAACCTGTCAGCACTTGATGCGACTGCGTAATCTTCTCAAATACTTCTTGGTTAGCGGCTTTAATCTTGGCGGCTATTTCTGGATGCTGAAGCTTCTTTAAAGCATCACGTACTTCTTGAGAGTACTGGCGCGGTGGTGTCCAGTTGACCTGTAGCGCGCTCGCACTTTGTTTCTCAATATCGCTGGCGAATGAGCTGAGACCAACATTTATAATGGTCATGTCTTTCGCTTTTTTACCAAATAATGACATCTTATTTTTCCTTTATTTATGTGTTTATAATTTACTTAGTAGCGTTTATTCATTATTGAGGTATCATTTTTAGCGCGACATTACCCATATCAACGACTGAATCGACGACATGAACACCCAAGTCTTTTAATTGACTGATCTGACTTCTTTTACCTTGGGGATCACGGTCCGTACCGAGAACGTAGGCAACAATTTGTAGCGAGCGCTTACCATTTCCGGCAGCCTCATAAGCTTGTTGAATTGAGTCAGTAGCCGCTCCGACTGGGTCGTCGTTTGAGCCGTAGCCAAGTACAAAATCAAGCAATATAACTGCGGTTTCAGGATCTTGTGCTTCTTTGATAAGGCGAGCATTACGAGCGGTTGGGTCAATCATTGGATGTGGCCTGCCACTGGTGAATTCATCAGAACCCATATCAAGTAGCGCGTTATCGTGACTAGTGGCACCAACTGGTAATTGATCTTTGGCATTTTTCGCGACATTGCTGACAACATTATCAGTGGCATCTTTTAGAATATAAAACACTTCATCGCAAATAGTTCCACCGCAGAAAACTCCGCGAATAAATTTTTGGGTTTTAGCAAACGAAGAATTAATTTTTTCATAGTCGAAGTCGTAGCTTTTGGTATCAGTATCAACAGATATACCCGCTGCTTGAACGGCTTTTTTTGCAGCTTCTAAGGTATTATTGGTAAAGTGTAGGTTGGCACTATTTTCTGTTGCGTCACTTTCTGTTGAGGTGTCACCAATAAAGCAGGCTACTATTGGCTTATCGATGCCCTTAGCTACTTCAAGTACTTTAACAGCGACTGCTTCTGCTGGTGGTTTTGAGACCAGCACGATAACTTTAGTTTGATCATCTTGCACCAGCATCTTTAAACCATCAATCATCATAATACCGCCGATATCCTCAGATAAATCGCGTCCACCAACCCCAATAAGTTGGCTGATACCACCGCCTAGTGCGTCAACTTGTACGCTAAGTTCCTGCGCGCCAGTACCAGAAGCGGCAACAACACCGACTGAGCCCTCATTGATAGCGTTGGCAAAACATAAACCAACATTATTAATAATAGCGGTACCGCAGTCCGGCCCCATAACCAGCAAACCTTTTTCGTGAGCCAATTGCTTGAGTGCCAATTCATCTTCTACGCTAACATTGTCACTGAACATCATGACGTTTTTATCTTTATTTAATGCTTTACGAGCCTCAGCAGCAGCGTATTCACCGGGTACTGAGATGATAACTAAGTTAGAATCACTATCTTCGATGGCTTTATCGAGTGAGCGGTAGGAGGTTTCCTGATTTTGGTCAGCAACCGAAGCCGTTCGCAGCTCGTCTATCTTCGCTAGTACTTCAGCACACATCTCTTCAGTTTCGCATTCTACAACGTAAATCATGTCACTAGTGGAGGCTGCTTCGATTTCAGGTGACATTAAACCAACGTCGCTGATAACCGCTTTGTTCATCGCAGTGCCCATCCCAATCATGGCTTTTTCCACGCCCGGCAACTTATTTACCTTAGTTGAGAGCGCCATTAGAGTCATTGAATCGGAGTAGACTCCTGATAGTATTTTTGCTTGTACAGGCATTTTTATATCCTTTTTTTAATTATGGTTATAATATGAGTATAGCTTAAGATTTGGGAGCATGTAGCAGTTTAAGTAACAAAGACGATTCCCTGAATTAATAGCTTACTCAAGAAAAAATTTATGAGGTAATATTAATCGATATAAACGAACTCTAGTATTGAACATATCACCTAAGTGAAACACTAAATACAAGAAATTTTGTTAACACTATATATAACATTGTGTTAACAACCTTTTTATTACCGTGATAATTACATGAATATTGACATTCAAAATATTTTATAAAATACAGAGTGCTCAGTTGTTAAAGCAAACCTCTGTTTTTTTTGATTATAGTCTGTGCCAGAACTCTACAAAACAATCAAATTAAACCGAAAGCAGTCAACTCTCGAGCTTATATGGTAACTATTCCTGTATTAACTGGTGAAATGGCACAGAACATGATCAACGCTGCTTTTCTACAAGCTAAAAAGGATCAAGTGATGCTATCAGTAACCGTCGTTGATGCTTCAGGACAGACTTTAGCAGTGTTAAGAGAGCATCAAGCAGGCATGCACACCCTTCGTGCCAGTTATAAAAAATCTTATGCTGCTAATTCACAAAAAAGAGAAACGGCGGTTATTGCTAAGGAAATTGCAGATGGGTCTATTCCTGATGATATTAGATATCTAGGTGAAAGCATGTTGATGATGGATGGCGGCATGCCCATATATATTGATGGCATTGTGGTTGATGGTATTGGAGTAGGTGGTGCGCATGGTAGTCAAGATGTTCGCATCGCTAAAGCAGGTATAGAAGCTTTGAAATAGAGCGTGCTAGACTCTTAGAGTTATCATATTTTAATATACAGACGATTTATTGCGACTTAAAAGCTGTAGTACGATGTCTTCTTCGATCGCTAAACATATTAAAGGTAATAAAAAGTAGGGTATTAGCTGCTCTAAATACCTCTAAGCCGAACTGCAACAGTATGGCCGCTATCATCATACCAATGAAACAAAGAATATTTTTTCGATTTCCCATCTGTTATATCGTTATACTTATAATAAAATAAAACATAATTAAAGTTTAACAGGTAGGGCTGAAATCTCATTTTCTTCCAATAAAAAACAAACCTACCGTGACGATAGGTTTGTTTTGAATTCTTTTGAGCTGTTTTGCACTACTTTAAATAACGATATTTTCTTGTTTGTCTTTTTCCCATGTAATAATATTATTAAAGGTAATTTCGGCTCTTCTTACCATGGCTTCCTCTGTTGCATAGCCGATGTGCGGAACAAGTACCGTATTTGGAGCACTTAGGATAGGATAATCTGTAGGAACGGGTGGTTCCATCTCCACTCTGTCTAAACCAGCGCCAGCGATGGTTCCATTGTGCAGGGCTTCTGCTAAAGCGTTATGATCAACAATTGGTCCAATGGCAGTGTTGATTAAGAATGAACTGGTTTTCATCAATGCCAGCTTATCTTTATTAATTAAGTTTTTGGTCTCAGCGGTTAGTGGTATATGAAGGGTGACAATGTCACTCGTCTTTAAGACGTCATCTAGCGACTTATATTCTACCCCTTTATCCACCAGTTCTTGGTTTATGCTTCTGTTATAAGCAATGACCTTACAGCCATAAGCCAAACCTAACTTTGCGACTGCACTACCTATGTCACCAGTACCTAATATTCCCAAGGTTTTACCATTTAAATCAGTCTGGCGGTAGCCATTCTTAGTACCACCTTCTCTGGTTATCGCATCTAACGGTACAATGTTGCGTAACAGTGCCGTTATTAGCCCAAAGGTCAGTTCGGCTACAGAGTTGGTGCTATAACCGGCGGCATTTGAGACTTTAATGCTTTTCTCTTTACACTTTTCTAAATCGATATGGTTATAACCCGTAAAGGCGATTGAAATATACTTTAGTTTTTCTGCCGCTTCGATCACGTCGCCACTTAGTGGCGTATTAGCGAGTACTAAAACTTCAGCATCTTTGATTCTGACCTTAATAGTTTCATCATCTAACTTTCCATCGTCATATACCACTAACTCATGACCATTATCCGTTAAAGGTTTTGAGATTAAAGTTAATTCTTCATCATTAATTCCTAGGGATTCTAAGATTACAATTTTCATTTTTTATCTTTCCTTATTTTTTATATTTACTTTTAGTAATATTGTTACATTTTTATCTAAGTGTATAATTCTTCAAGCGTTTTCTAGAATTCATTCATATGAGAATAACTAATAGTAATGACTTTACTAATAGTTATGGTTGGTAGAGTCTAGGTTATAGAGCTAAATAAGGCAACCCGTTTAGCATTATGGTAACGGCTTTTACGAACACTCAAGCTCCAATAATGACAATATCACCCAAGAAAAGCAGACTCTATACATCAGTCCTCCATACTATATTAATAACAGCGTGTAGAAGTTTTTCTACCTTCTAAAGCAAAATCATTCTTTGTCATTTGGATATTTTATTAGTATTTTGAACACCATAATATTGAGGTGTTTACTATCTAATAATTTAGAATTTAATTTAATTTTTACTGGTAGCTCTCTTAAGTATAAGATTGCTAATCAATAGAATTAAGCTGCCTGACTTAGTTTCTGCATTGGCGTAAAGCCGTCATTACGCAGCTCATGATTGTAGTGATATAACCAATCTTCAGCATAGCTCAATCATAAGTTGTAATAGTGCTTTTAGCTAAGCTAGTCTTCGTCGATTTGAAATAGTTATAAGCTCTTTTTAGTGTTGGTACGTTGTTAGTCTTATCTCTCGCGTTATACAAGTTATGATGAGGCCCATCATAAACATGGGTTTCCTCTACTTTATCTCGATATAATTTCCTACTAATACGCTTATGTAATGTATGGCGTTTAGATTGTTTACCTACACTACACGTAGAGCAAATCCAGTTAGTACATCGTCCATATAGATGTCAGTACCATTGGTGGCATGATTTACTGAGTCGATAAATTTTTAGTAAGTTTTATCTTCATATTCCACCTAATTATAATAAATAACTGTTATAACAGTATCCAGCATACTTTATTTGTTAAAGGTATCAAAGTATCACGATAGTATCAAAAATTTTAATACTATTATATTTTACTAAAATTTAAGCAATAAAAAACCCTTACAGACCAATTGCTGTAAGGGTTTGAATTTGGTGGGCCCAGTAGGACTTGAACCTACGACCAAAGGATTATGAGTCCTCTGCTCTAACCAACTGAGCTATGGGCCCTAACGTTAGACGCATCATAATACCTGATTCTAAAAGTTTTTCAAGTAAAAAATACATTGTTTAGCGATTACCACCCGCTAAAGTTAAACTACGTCCACCATCGACACTAATAATCTCGCCTGTGACATAGTCTGCTTGTGCTAAATACAGTACGCTATGGGCGATATCATCAGGCGTTCCAACACGTTGCATCGGTATACTATCAATAATATTTTGCTGCTGCACAGGATCTATTGCTTGATCGCTATCCGCTTCGGGTAAAATATTAACCCCCGGTGCAACCCCATTGACCCGAACATAAGGCGCCATCTCTAATGCTAATGACTGCACCATCATGCGATGAGCAGCTTTTGCCATGTTATAGACCGTATAACTGCTAAACGGTTTATTATCTGCATGGATATCGAGTAAGCTAATAATGCAGCCATGCTGGGCTTTTAAATGGGGCATTAAAGCCTGACTCAGCAGTAAGGGCGCTTTGGCATTGCTTAAAAACAGCTCATCCCACTGTGCATGATTAATATGACCAAAGGGTGTGGGGTAAAACCGCGATGCATTGTGTACCAAGACGTCAAGCTGACCAAAAGTCGCAAAAATTTGAGTGGCAAATCGGCGCAAATCCATATCGTTATTAACGATAGCTAAATTAGCAATAATGACCGCTGCACTATTATTACGGCTACGATTGAGCATATCCGCTAGGGCGTTAGCTTCGTGCTCACTATAATTACAATGGATAATAACGCGATAGCCTTGGTTATGAGCTGCATGAATAATGGCAGCACCGATACGTTTGGCACTACCAGTTACCAGCATAACGGGGGCTAGTTGATTCGTTACGTTTGCGTTAGAGGCTGTTTCGTTCATAACACTATTGATATTTTATTATTTATAGCCATCGTTTGCACTTGCAAATGGTCAATACGTGCAAGGCGTAACGCTGCACCGATATCCGCCCCTTTAAGGTCTGGCGCGATATCTGCTATGCCGATAGCATGAAAACTATTCAGCGCTAGCATCATTTGGCGGTGCTGTTGTGCCAATTGTAACACATGACTCGTTACCAACAGTTGAGACAATTTATCTGGCTCTTTATGAGCGCTACAGGCTTGAAGCAAATCTATTTTTTGTGCAGCTGTCAGCGTGTTTATCTCCTTTAAATATTCTGCTTGTTGGATAAATAAACTGGCAAACTGAGTGTGGATTTTGGGCGCTTTAACCGTGTTGCCAATACTGTTAATTTGTTTGACAGTAGCATTTGTATCATGGTTATTATCAATATTAATATTTGAATCAAATAACGCTGGATTGAGACTGGTCATCAGCAATGCCCAACGCTGTGATAGGTTCAATTGCATTTGTGCTGAAAAATAAAGCGCCGTTTGGACAGTCTCACGTATATGAGTATTGTGCCAAGCCTGATGTAGGGGCGCAAAACAAGCTTGCAGTACACCGCTTATAAACAGTTGCTGCCAATAAACTTGCGGGGAGTTCTGCATCATGGCGCGGCTTGATTCTTGCCAGATACGTTCCGCACTTAAATGCGCGAGCTCACCGGAGCTGACCAGCATTTGCATTAAATGTAAGGTTTCTTCAGCAATAGAAAATCCCAAATCATAATAGCGGCTATAAAAACGTGCGGTTCTTAAAACACGTAATGGATCTTCACTAAAAGCCTCTGACACATGGCGCAAAACTTTATCTTCAATATCTTGTAAGCCACCATAATAATCAATGACTTCACCATTAGTATGGCTATCATCAGTAAGGCTAGTTACCTCGATAGCCATCGCATTGACAGTTAAATCACGGCGTTGTAAGTCTTCTTTTAACGTCACTATTGGGCTTGCATGAACGCTAAAGCCCTGATAGCCATGTCCAAGCTTACGCTCTGTACGTGCCAGAGCATATTCTTCCTGCGTATCTGGATGCAAGAAGACGGGGAAGTCTGCGCCCACTTGATTAAACCCAGCGGCAAGCATGTCAGCGACCGTCGAACCTACTACCACAAAGTCTTTATCTTTAACGGGACGACCTAATAGTTGATCGCGTACGGCACCACCAACAAGATAGACTTGCATCGCACCCTCTTTATAATTTTATGAATGTATTTGCTTTATAATAGTTAATGATGCTAAATAAAATGCCAAAAAAAACCAGCTAACGCGATTGTGACGGCGTTGGCTGGTTTTATTATAACAGACTGACACTACAAATTAATGATAGTGAGCCTTTACAGTTAATCTTATCGTAGCGCGTTAATTTATATAATTAACTACTTCTGCTCGTTTTCTAAGTCTTGTGCTTCAGTGACGGCAAGGGCAGTCATATTAACCACACGGCGTGCTGTTGCTGACGGGGTTAAGATATGAACTGGCTTATTGGCACCTAATAAAATAGGTCCAATAGTGGCGCTGCCAGTCGCTGTTTTAAGCAGGTTAAAGGCAATATTTGCCGAATCTACCGTTGGCAAAATAAGTAGATTTGCCGCACCTTGGAGTTGGCTTGATGGCAAATCATGGGCACGGATATTAACATCTAATGCCGCATCACCTTGCATTTCACCATCAAAGTCAAAGTCAACGTTCATCTCACTGAGCAACTGGAATACTTTACGCATTTTCACAGCGCTGGCGCGATCTGAGGTGCCAAAGTTGGAATGCGATACCAAGGCCACACGCGGAGTAATGTTAAAACGACGTAATTGATCAGCGGCCAATACCGTCATCTCTGCCAATTGTTCAGCAGTTGGGTCTTCATGAATATAGGTATCTGCAATAAAAATGTTGCGATCTTGCATCAACACCGCATTCATAGAATAAAAATCACTGATACCTTCTTTTTTACCGATAACGTTTTGCAAATATTTAAGATGCAATTGATAATGACCAAAGGTACCGCAAATCATACCATCGGCATCGCCATTTTCAACCAGCAAGGCACCGACTAGCGTCGTCTCACGGCGAACATCGCGACGTGCAAGTTCAATGCTAACACCATTGCGTTTGTTGTTCTCGTAGTAGCCTTGCCAGTAGTCTTTGTAGCGTGAATCATCATCAATGTTCACAATAGTGATATTGTCACCATCTTTTAAACGTAAGCTGAGTTTTTTGATATTGGCTTCAATGATTGCTGGGCGACCAACCAAGATAGGCTGTGCCAAACCT
The DNA here is from genome assembly GCF_014119005.1 of Psychrobacter sp. GP33. Lineage (GTDB taxonomy): Bacteria > Pseudomonadota > Gammaproteobacteria > Pseudomonadales > Moraxellaceae > Psychrobacter. Next base: position 13,945 of record NZ_JACGYX010000003.1, read on the forward strand.
TCATCAACCACAACTTGCACGGCAAGTAGAACGTTATAGTCTTCACCTTCACAGTACACAATACGTTTAGGGGCTGACTTCGCACGGGCAAAGATCGGCTTCATAACGAAGGCTGAGTTATAAACAAACTCAGATAGACGCTGACGATATGCTTTCATATCTTCAATAGGCAATGTGGCAACACCAGTGTCCATTGCAGCTTGGGCTACAGCAGAAGCGATCTCAATGATTAAGTTTGGCTCTAGCGGTCCTGGAATCAAGTATTCACGACCAAAGCTTGGCGTGTTTTCGATATTTTTGGCGTTTGCCGCTGGAGTAGCTTCCACATGTGCCATTGCAGCAATTGCACGTACACATGCAATTTTCATTTCTTCATTAACTGTCGTTGCACCAACATCTAGCGCACCGCGGAAGATATAAGGGAAGCATAAAGCATTGTTTACTTGGTTTGGATAGTCTGAACGACCCGTTGCCATAATGACGTCTGGACGTACAGAATGTGCCAATTCAGGCATAATCTCAGGCGTTGGATTAGCAAGGGCAAAGATGATTGGGTCTTTTGCCATACGGCGAACCATATCAGCGGTCAACGTTCCAGGCATAGATAAACCTAAGAACATATCCACGTCATCTATAAGCTCGTCAATAGTCGTGGCTGTCGTATCACGAGCATATAACTGCTTTGTTTCATCTAAATTTTCACGGCTGGTAGTAATGATACCGCGTGAGTCAGATACATAGATATTATTTTTATTAACACCAAGTGCACAGATAATATTTAAGCAAGAAATGGCTGCTGCACCTGCACCTGAACAGATAATTTTTAAGTCTTCAATTTTTTTGCCAGTAATGATTAACGCATTTAGCATTGCTGCGGCAACAATAATAGAGGTGCCGTGCTGGTCATCATGGAATACCGGAATATTCATACGTTTGCGTAATGCACGCTCGATTTTGAAACATTCGGGTGCTTTGATGTCTTCTAAATTGATACCACCGAAAGTGGGCTCTAAAGCAGCAACGGCTTCAATAAATTTATCTGGATCTTCTTGGGCAATTTCGATATCGAAAACATCAATACCGGCAAATTTTTTGAATAAAACACCTTTACCTTCCATTACAGGTTTGGATGCCAATGCGCCAATATTACCTAAACCGAGCACCGCCGTACCGTTAGTAATAACTCCAACTAGATTGCTACGAGCCGTATATTTTGCCGCTAAAGAAGGGTCTCTTTGAATTTCAAGACAAGGCACTGCCACACCAGGTGAATACGCCAACGCCAAATCACGTTGGTTTGCAAGCTGTTTGATAGGAGTGACCGAAATTTTACCCGGACGCGGGTGGGAATGGTAATGCAGCGCCGCTTGCTCAAACTGCTCTTTGTCCGTATTGTGATTATCCATATTCAAATTAGTATCGTCATTCATAGTCTTAGCCATTGTTAGAGTAAATTGGAATAAACTGTAATAGAGTGAAATCAACGCTTTAGATTATACTGTTAATGAAGAAACACCTTAAAAGCTGAAGGTGTTATAGACAAACGAAAGTTGACAGCAGTTTATTCTAGCACTATTAATAATTGAGTTCCTAGTGAACAAAGATGAAATATGTAAATATAGCGAAAATTAATATTCAATATTTAGTATATTGATGATAAGTGTTTAAATTGTGATAGAGATATCAATAGTTATATTTTCTTTAGTAAAATACTGGATTTAAGAAGAACAACTAATTGGCAATGGTCTTGCATGTGGCGCAGGCGGACGGCTATCTAAATCAGTAGCAATAGTTTGTACGATATAAGGCGTATTTAGTAAGTCAAAAAGTCGCGCAACTTCCTCAAACTGTCCTTGTTCAGCCGCGTCAATAGCGCATTGTGCCATATCATTACGCAAAATATAGACCGGATTGTTTGATTGCAAATCAAGCACAACTTGCTCTTGGTTAGACGATTGAATTTGGGTCATATAACGCGTTTGCCAATTTTGCCAAACCTGTTTGGCGTCCTCATTAAGCTCAGCAAGCATGGTTAATAACAGTTGCTGCTCATAAGAATATGTCTCTGCTGAGACCAGTCCCAGTAATGCTCGAAAGCTATTGGTATAATCTAATAAGTTATCTTCTAAGAAAGTTAGAAATTCAAACGCTAATATTAAGCTCTCGGACTGATGGGGCAGTCCTAATTTTCGGCACAACCCTTGCTGATAATGCTGCATAAAGACTGGCTCATAGACCTCTAAGCAATCCGCCAAACTGTCACGTGTGACGCCAGCTTGGGTCAAACGCATAAAGTTCGGTAACCAATTATTAAGATTCCAATGTCCGATAGCAGGCTGATTCTGATAGGCATAGCGCCCACTATGGTCAGAATGGTTATTAATCCAAGCAGGGTTAAAACGTTCCATAAAGCCAAACGGACCAAAATCTAACGTGCTACCAGTAATGGACAAGTTATCCGTATTCATCACCCCATGCGCAAAACCAATCAGCTGCCAATCGGCAATCATCCGTGCTGTGCGTTCAACCACCGCTTGTAAAAATGCCAATACTGGCTTCTCGCTATTACGGCATTCTGGGTAGTAAGTATCAATCATATAATCAGTAAATTCGCCCAATAAATCTGGCGCAAAGCTGGCAATCCATTCCACGTGACCAAGACGAATATGACTGTCAGCAACGCGCATTAATGCCGCACCGGATTCTATACGTTCACGGCGTACTGGCGTGTCCGACACGATAAACCCGAGCGCATTAGAAGATGCAATGCCCAATTGCGTGAGCGCATGACCACACAAATATTCGCGAATGGTACTACGTAGCACCGCACGTCCATCACCCATACGAGAATAAGGCGTCAGACCACTACCTTTTAAATGCAAGTCTTGTAATTGACCATCTTTATTCAGCACTTGCGCCATCAGTAAGCCGCGCCCATCACCCAATTGTCCTGCCCATTGACCAAACTGATGACCTGCATATGCCATAGATAATGGTGCAAATTTATCAGGCACATAATGACCACCAAGAATCTCAACCCAACGCGCCATTAAATCCGTGTCATCAAGCCAGCCAAGTTGCTCCGCCACTTGCAAATTAAAATGCCCAGCACGTGGATTATCAAGTGGTGTTGGTAACTGGCGAGTATAAAGACGGGTATCTAAGTTTTTATAAGTATTGTGGTAGCGCATATAAAGTATCCGTGTATATATAAATAATATCAAACCACTATAACATAGCCTAAAAATTGCCTAACTAAAACCCTGCATAAAAAAATCCCCTCTATCTAATCTAGATAAAGGGGAGGAGAAACTTTTAAAATAAACAACTTTTTATGATATGAAGACTTAAGCCGCTTTATTATTATAGCCAATAGAGCGGAAGGCTATTTTTAAATTATCATTATGCGCATGGATTTTTTCTTCAATCTTTGCGTATTCATGCTTAAGATTTTCATCAACTTCATGCAGACGGTCAGCAAACTCAGTCTTTTTCATCTCAATTGCTTTAGCTTTCAAGGCTTGCCATTCTTCAACCGTTTGGGTAAAGGCGTCAAATTCAAACTTAATACGGTCTTGGAAACTTTGCATTGCATGGGTGATATCAAGTCCACCTGATTTCACCGTATCAATTTGCTGATGAGCTTGTTTAAACTGCATTTGTACTTCAGCATGCTTAATCGTGGTGTCATCAACCGTACGTAGCTCAGAAGTTAAGCCTACTTTTGACAATCCAGCAATCAGCCATTTAGTAGGGTCATATTGCCACCATTTCACTCCGTTACGATAGTCGTATTGGAAGAAGTGATGGTAGTTATGATAACCCTCACCCCAAGTAAATATGGCTAAGAAAAAGTTATCACGCGCCGTATTGGTATCTGTATAAGGGCGTGTACCCGTGATATGACATAACGAGTTGATAAAGAAAGTAAAGTGATGGGTTAATACCAGACGTAACAGTCCAGCAAGTACTAACGTACCCCATACATCGCCAACCAACCAACCAACTGCCGATACTAAGCCAACGTTCGCGGCTAATATCCAAAGACCATAATATTTATGCTGAATTTGTAGCACTCTATCTTTAGTTAAATCAGGAATGTTCTTATAATCAAATCTGCCACTTGGATAGTTGCGTAACATCCAACCCATATGGCTAAAGAAAAACCCTCGCTTCGCTGAATACGGGTCATCTAAGCGGTCATCGACATGACGATGATGGCTGCGGTGACCTGATACCCAATCAAAAGCTGAGCCTTGAACTGCAAGGGTAGAACCGAGCAATAAAAAGTTCTTAACGATAGGATGGGCTTTATAAGCGCGATGCGACAACAGGCGGTGATAACCTGCAGTAATACTAATACCTGTCCATACCATAAAGGCACCAAACACACCCCATACTGGCGCACTGACTTGATGGGTTATAAGATACCACGGTGTAATAACAGCAGCAGCAAGTGGCGTCGCTATTAAAACAGCAGCCGGTATCCAGTTGATTGGGGCTTTCTTAAACTCAAGTTCTCGAATATCGATAGTCTCATTCATAGACACCGAATCCTGATTGCTTGCATCAACAGATTTATCCGTTATATAGCCGCGTGTTGCACTAGGCTGCTCATTTAGAACTTCACCAGCCTTGCTATCATCGAACCACGTCTTAAAACGTAATGCTTGAGTGCCAGCCGTTTGTATGAGCGTGTCACCAGACTTAATAGCCAAACGTAAGCCTTTAAGTGGTAAGCCCATTGCTTTTTTTGCAATCATATAATATCCCTAACGGTATTGATTTCAGTCTCTATATTACCCTAAAAATACAGGAAAGTGAACGGTTATACACTAGAAAAATCCTACTAAATAACAATAACTTGTATGAATTATAGAATACTATCTGCTAAAAACCTTACTAGCTATCAGGAATTGAGTAAATGTGTAAATAGTAGCACTTTTGTGTTAAAGCTGGCTTGAATATAAAAGGCTGATTTTCGATGAAGAGGGTAGACGAAAATGAAAAGAGTGCGGTCTGTAGTAGACGTGAAATAAACTCTAAGTAATTGATTGTAATAATTAATCTTGAAGATTTTTATAAGTGATTTTTCATAAGTAATAATGCTGGCAATATATTATTGGTAGAGTAATTTTTTGATTTTATAACAGCTTCGTTGGAATATCGGTAATAATAAAATCAACTTGCCAGTCTACCAGTTCCTTTATATTTTCAATATCATTTACCGTCCACGCGCTAACGAGCAGACCGTAACGATGACAATTTTGAATCACTGCACGAGTTAGCAATGGATAGTAGACCCCAAGCTGTATACAACCAAGCTGCAATGCTGTATTGGGAGCAGTATCCAAACCTTGTTGTGTTCGTACCAACAAGCTGCGTCGAAGCTTATTAAGGGCTTTATGGCGCTGAATCTTGGCATGAAGATAAGTATCAAAACTTGTAACGACAATGGGTAAACTGGCAAGTGGGCTGTCGACCAGATAGTTAGCTAAGGCTTTGATTAACTGACGATAATTAGTTCGATCATGAGTTTTTACTTCCAACTCAATGTGAGTAAAGCGAATCAGAGCATGTGCTTGCGACTCTACGCTGGAGGTTGCTGATAAAAAGGGTGCAATATTAGGTAGTCCATATAAACTATTTCGTGCCCGTTTTTGCAGTTCGAACAATAATTGCGCCGCCGACAGCTTTGATGCTGCAAGTTCTTTTAACGATAAGGGCATGGCTTGTGATAACGCATCTAAAGTAATGATTTGATGCCCGTCTTGTGAATGGCGCTGTATTTCGGTAAGGCTAAGCTGGTCAATACGCGCTTGTAAGCCACACAACCGCAATAAAGTATTGTCATGAAACACCACTAAATGTCCGTCAGCGGTCAACTGTACGTCAAACTCGACCCCAGCCAAACCACGCGCCTGTAAACTGTGTGCATGCTGAAAACCGAACAAAGTGTTTTCTGGTGCTTCACTGCGTGCACCGCGATGACCTAATAGACGAGTGGTTTTAAAGTTTATCATTATTTATAACCAGACTTGAAATCACATAATTATTTTATAGATTATCTATACAGTATATTTAGCGTTAAGATGAAAGCATCTTATCCATAGGAAATTCATATTGAATAATTTATATTCAACGATGTCAATTTTACTAGCCTTGCTATTATTGTAAGAAGAGATTGTGTCGGAGTTAGCAGTATTCTCGCCATTATTTGTTATACTTTTGCAACTAAAAATACTATTCGGGGCTAAAGCTACGTTTTATTTGTATATCAAAGGGCTGACGTGATGACCATTTCAATGAAACCTCGTATAATGGCGTGATTTTTCTATCCATATTTTCTATCGATCACTTTTTATTAGGTGATATCAAATTAAGTGATGTCAAACACCGTCTATCGGCAGTGGCAAAATGAGTAACTTGGGAGCACAACCAGTATGAGCGTCGCAAATAATAGATGGGTAAAATGGCAGCACGTTGCCGGTATTGGTATGCTGTGCGGCTTGGCCGTGACCGGCTGTAGTCGCTCAGATAAAACGGATGATACTGAGGCTCAGGTTGAGCAGCCTGCTACTGAAAGTACCGCTGCACCCGCTGTTGGCTGCGATAATCCATTGGTACAAGATAGGCTCAGAGCATCATTACAAAATATGCTCTATCAGGAAGCGCAAATACTGTCTAACAACTATGCCAATAATGCTGAAATAAGCCTTGAGAGTGGGGCAGTCAGTAGTAAGGTCAATGGGGTTGCCATTAATGTACAAAATGCGTCTGTATTGCAAGAAGCGAATGCCAATGGTATGACAACGTGTCAGGCTACTGTGAGTATTACAGTACCAACTGAGGACTTGTATCAAGCGAGTCAGGTTAATGCCGCGAACAATCAACCGGGTTTAGAGACGGTGTTGGCACAAGGCAATATCCGTATTAATGATAATATGCTGATTGATGATGCCTTTACTTATGTTGCAGGTGCACAGGGTGGACAAGTGCGTGTACGTATTGCTGGGCAGCCTGCATTAACCAGTATTGTAGCGGACATTTTGGCAACGTCATTATTAAAATCAGCTATAGATGGCTTGCAAGTACAAGTACCAATTCAAGTACAGCCGCGTCGCCGTGAGCCAGATCAAAACAACAATCAAAACCAGCCTGTACGTCAACCAAAGCCAACAGCGCCTGCCAAACCTGCTCAGCCGGCACAACCAGCTAAACCTGCGTTGCCATCGACAAAGAATCAAAGCAACGAATCAGCATCAATACCAAAAACGCCGCAAAAGCCTGAAGCAAGCGCCCCTGTCACACCAAAAGCGCCTGCAGCTGTACCAAAAGATGAAACTATTGATATGGTTATCATTGAAGACGATAGCGCTACGTATTAACTATTTTTGAGAGTATAAATTAATAAACTTTAAGTCGAATAAAAACTAAAAAAGCGCCCGTAACTGATTCAATTTATGGGCGCTTTTTTAGTTTTTAAATTTATTCTTTAAAATCTTGTTTATTAAAAGACTGGTTATTTTTGATTATTGGCAAGCTTATGTAACACTTGGCTGTCCCATAATACTTCTGAAACATGGGCAGGATCGGTACAAAATCTAGCAGCGACAAATAGCCAGTCAGATAAGCGATTGATTAAACTAACCGCTGTACTACGAATTGCATTGGGCTGTTGCTGCTGTAATAATACCGCTTGACGTTCAGCGCGGCGACACACAGTACGTGCCACATGCAGCTGACTGACCAATACAGAACCTGTCGGTAAAATAAAGTCTTTTAACGGTGGCAAAGTGGTATTCATCGCATCAATTTGCTGCTCTAACCAGTCGATATGACTGGCATTAATCCCTTCATATTCGGGCATTGCCAGCTCACCACCGACATTGAATAATAAATGCTGAATAATAATAAGTGCTTGAGTAAAATCTACCTCATTTTGTGAGTTTAAGCGCTCAACTAAGAATTGATTAGCCACATTAGATGAGCTCTGTAATAGATGCGCACGCACCAGTCCGATATGAGAGTTAAGCTCATCAACATCACCCATGACGCTGAATAAGTTATCCGCTTTACTGATACGGCTACCATCTGCCATGCCGGTGCTGCCATCATCTCCGGTGCGAGTGTAGATTTTACTTAAGCGATTACCCATGATTCATCCTTATTTTTGCCAGTTATTTATAATTGATTGTTTATTTATAGTATTTTATCAGTTGAAAGTATTCTGGAGCATTGTCTTTGAGCCCGACCATTGTAGTATTTTACGGTTATTTTAGCTAAGATACATTGTTGTTGAATTGGGCAGTTTGTTGGCAGCGGACGGCAAAAATAACTTGTTTAACGCTATTATTGCTAACCACTTATACTTTACTGTGCATCTATATTAATAATATTTTTACCTACAAGGCTATTTATAATGACCACTCCACTTGCTAATGCTATGTCTCAGCTGTCTATTTACGATTCGCTCACGGGACGTAAACAGACGTTTATACCGCTTAAAGCAGGGCAAGTCAGTATGTATGTGTGTGGTATGACTGTCTATGACTATTGTCATATTGGGCATGCGCGGGTGATGGTCGCCTTTGATATGGCGGTACGCTGGATGACTCAGTTAGGCTATCAGGTGAATTATGTGCGTAATATTACCGATATTGATGACAAAATCATCACGCGCGCTGCGGAAAATGGTGAAGATATCGGCGCGTTAACCGAACGTTTTATTATTGCCATGCACGAAGATGCTGAAGCACTGGGCTGTTTAACGCCAAATGCTGAACCACGTGCCACCGATCATATTGACGAGATGCAAGATATGATTGGCACCTTGGTTAAAGAGGAGTATGCCTACGCCGCTGATAATGGTGATGTCTACTATGCCGTCGATAGTTTTGCTGATTACGGCAAATTGTCTAAGCGTAATCTAGATGACATGCAAGCCGGCTCACGTGTTGAAGTTGATAACGTGAAGCGTAATCCGTTTGACTTTGTATTGTGGAAAGCGGCGAAACCTAATGAGCCACAATGGGCATCCCCATGGGGTCAAGGTCGTCCTGGTTGGCATATTGAATGCTCAGCGATGTCAACCAAATGTTTGGGCAATACTTTTGATATTCATGGCGGTGGGCACGATTTGCAGTTCCCGCATCATGAGAATGAAATTGCCCAATCAGAAGCCAGCACTGGCTGTGAATATGCGCGTAACTGGATGCACGTCGGATTTATCAATGTTGACGGCGAAAAGATGTCGAAATCTTTGCATAATTTCTTTACCATTCGTGAGGTAATGGCACGATATTTACCAGAAACGGTTCGTTTCTTCTTATTATCAAGTCATTATCGTAGCCAAGTGAATTTCTCAGACAGCGCCTTAGATGAAGCTCATAATAGCCTAAGTAGACTGTATCACGCTCTAAAAGCAGCGGAGCAACTACAAGGGCAAACGCTTAGCATTAGTGATGAACTTATTAACGAAACTTACAGTACACCAGCTGGGCAAGAATTTATTGCTGCGATGAATGATGACTTTAATAGCTCTTCTGCTATCAGTATTCTCTTTGGACTGGCACGTGATATCAATAAAGCCGCTAAAGCAAACGATGTGGCGCAGGCATGGCAATTGGCAAAACAATTAAAAGCGCTTGCTCAGTCACTCAATATATTGCAGCAACCCGTGCAGCAGTTTTTGCAGGCAATGATTGGTGATGCACCAGTTGACGGTTTTAGTGATGCGGATATTGAGGCTTTAATCCTTGAGCGAGTTGATGCCAAAACCAATAAAAACTTTGCTCGTGCCGATGAGATTCGGGTGTTATTGAAAGAGGTAGGAATTGAGCTAGAAGATAGTCGTGCTGTTACTACTTGGCGCCGTGCTTAATGTTTAAACATTGATGCATTTGGATAGTACTATAATTAAATATCGATATACTTAAACATTAACAATCTTTTTATCGCCTATCTAAACTTATTCTTATAAAAAGTCAGTGTTATGCTGGCTTTTTTTATGGCGCAAGTTAGTTGAGCAGTTACCCATAAAATATATGTCATGCTATGAAAAAAATTCCGCGCCATTTTTCTACTTCTGTTTTCAATAATGATAATCCTCATTTAGCTAAGCAATCACCAATTATGAAAATATGCATCAGTGCTTTATTAACCCTATTTTATTTACTGTTTATGCCGATTGGCTTTGCTGCTACTGAAGAGCCAAATAACACCCGTCAGCCAGACACTTTTATGGGTTATGCTGAGCAAAAACTTGCACGTATAAAAGACAAAGAAATCAGTGTTTCTGAGATGGTAGAGGAGGTCTTTGACCCGTTAGAGACTAATGCCACGCAACAAGCAGGATATTTGCAAGGCGATGAAGGGCTCACGGGTGACTACAATGAAAGCTACTATGCATTGACCTCATTAAATGACGGCCTGCCGCCCTTAGCAAAGCCTGCTAACTTGTCAACGCCACTGGCAACGTTGGAGTTTTTTCAGTCTGCTGTGATGAAGCAGCAATATGATTTGGCAGCCTATGCGCTCAATATGAATCTGCTGGATAAAGAGCTACAGCGCAATCGATCTATTGAGCTGTCTAAACGCTTGGATTTTTTATTAAGTAAAAAAGACTTGTATGTGTTTGATGAATTACCAGACCGTCCCGATGGCTTAATTGAGCCGCCTATTGGTAATGACAGTAGTATAATGGGCGTGCCTAGACGCTCTATTCAGCTTGGCTATATTGATTATCGAGAGCGCCGCGTGCCGATATATTTGCAGCATGTACGGGTAGGTGATAGCGCGCCACTTTGGGTGTTTTCTGCTCAAACGGTGGGCAATATTGATAACTTATATGAACAGTATCGCCCGGCTCAGTTTGAGCGTTATTTACCCGTTTGGATGAAGCTGCGGTTTTTTGGTATTGCCATTTGGGAGCTGGTTGCGCTTGTTGTTTTCTTTTTATTGACCATGGGTTTAGGATGGCTGTTTAGTAAAGCCGCTGGCAAGATTATCAGTCGTTATATCACCGATGAGTACCCTGAAGCTACTATCAGTCATAGCATTGACAGTAGTAATGGCGTGGTGGACTTGGTCAGCAAGTTGACCGTACCGCTGACTTTTACTATCAGTTTTTCATTGGTTTTTACGCTAGTGTCCGGCGGCTTTCCTTATTTGGATGCAGTGGCATCTTCTACGCGACCGATTATTTGGATTGGTTTGGTACTAGGTGCCATGTGGCTTGGCATTCGCGTTATTAACTTTTTTGCCAATCGCTATCAAAATTTACAAATTGAGAATCTTGCCGACGAGCATTTTGATAAAGAACGCATTCGCCGTACCTATGTATCCATATTTCGCCGAGTCTTTATTTTTGTTATGATTTTAGGCAGTATTTGGATTGGTTTAAGTGAGTTTACCAATATCAATGGCTTGGGAAAAACATTATTAACGTCCGCGGGTATTGCTGGCGCGGTTATTGGTATTGCAGCTCAGCCTATTTTGGGCAATATTATGGCTGGTATGCAGGTGGCAATTACCCAGCCGATTCGTATCGGCGATACAGTAATGATAGAAGAAGAATGGACAACGATTGAGGATTTACGTTATACCTATGCGGTACTAAAAACGTGGGATGAGCGCCGATTAATCGTACCCATGCGTCACTTCATCACGGAAATTATCGAAAATTGGTCGCATACAGAATCGCATCAAACCTGTGTAGTGTATCTCTACGTCGACTTTGGAGCAGATATTACTGCCATTCGACAAAAATATTTCGAGCTGGTAAAAGAAAATCCGTTGTGGGATGGCGAGACAGAGCCGGAATTGGTAGCAGTATCCGTCAGCGAAACTGCCACAGAATTGCGCGGGACTGTAGCATCCGATAGTCCATTAAATGCATGGACATTGGAATGCGCGGTACGCGAGCAAATGCTTCGCTATCTATATCAGCAGCAAAAAGAATCTTTGCCTATTGAACGTTTTACTTTTAAGGCTGATGATTAATGCTAAGGTAAAAGTGAATAGGGTAAAGGTACGACAAATAATATAAGTAGGCTAAAATAAGCGGGTAAAATTATTATACGTTGGGTGTACTTTTTTGTTATAATGTGTCGTTATTTTTAAGGGATAAACGCATTGTCAAGAGTAAAGCGATGCTACATTTGCATGGCTACTCTATTAATGATTCATAATGGTCTAACAGCGGTTATATTAATCCGTTGCCAATGATTTTATGTTTGATTGACACCCTTAATGCTAAGCTCCCACCCATCAAAATAACCACCGCTAGGGGTATATATGTTACGTATTGTCGATGAAGCCTTCACCTTTGATGACGTGTTATTGTTGCCAGCCTATTCTGAAGTCCTGCCAAAAATGGTTAATTTATCCACGCGACTGACCAATAGTATCACACTGAATCTGCCCCTTATCTCAGCGGCAATGGATACGGTGACTGAGTCTGATATGGCGATTACGATGGCACAATTGGGTGGAATGGGTATTTTGCACAAGAATATGGATATCGCTCGTCAAGCTATGCAAGTGCGCCGTGTGAAGAAATTTGAAGCTGGTACGGTTGTTGATCCTATTACTGTGCATCCAGAAATGACTATCGGTGAGCTATTAAAGCTTACTCACGATAATAATATCTCAGGCGTACCAGTGGTTGAAAAGGGCACAGATAAAGTAGTTGGTATTGTCACCCATCGTGATTGGCGTTTTGAAACCAATTTGCGTCTGCCCGTTAGCCAAATTATGACCCCGAAAGAGAAGTTAGTGACGGTTCATGAAGGCGAGAGCAACGAAAATATCAAACGTTTATTGCATGAGCATCGTATTGAAAAGGTTATCGTGATTAATGATGACTTTCGTCTGCGCGGTCTGATTACTGTTAATGATTTTGCGAAAGCGGAAAATAACCCGAATGCTTGTAAAGATGAGCAGGGTCGCTTGCGTGTGGGCGCAGCTGTCGGTACGGGCGCAGATACCCAAGCTCGCGTTGAAGCCCTAGTCGCTGCTGACGTTGACGTGATTGTTGTCGATACTGCTCATGGCCATTCACGCGGTGTTATTGATAAAGTTGCTTGGGTTAAAAAGAATTTTCCACATATCCAAGTTATTGGTGGCAACATCGCTACAGGCGATGCGGCTAAAGCGTTACGTGACGCTGGTGCTGATGCAGTAAAAGTGGGTATCGGTCCTGGTTCAATTTGTACCACGCGTATCATTGCGGGTATTGGTGTGCCACAAATTTCTGCTATCGATAGTGTTGCTAGTGCCCTACAGGACAGCATTCCATTGATTGCTGATGGTGGTATTCGCTACTCTGGTGATATGGCAAAAGCGATTGCAGCTGGCGCATCGTGTATCATGGTTGGCTCATTAATGGCAGGCACTGAAGAAGCACCGGGCGAAGTGGAATTGTTTCAAGGTCGCTATTATAAAGCCTATCGCGGTATGGGCAGCTTAGGCGCGATGTCAGGCGAAAACGGTTCATCAGATCGTTATTTCCAAGATGCCAAAGAAGGCGTGGAAAAATTAGTGCCTGAAGGTATTGAAGGTCGCGTTCCTTATAAAGGACCAGTTGCAGGTATTGTCAATCAACTGGTTGGTGGCTTACGCTCATCAATGGGTTATACAGGTTGTGCGACCGTCGAAGAGATGCGTAATAAACCAGAGTTCATTCGTGTCACTTCAGCAGGTATGAAAGAGTCACATGTCCATGATGTACAAATCACGAAAGAAGCGCCAAACTATCGTGTCAATTAATATCTACTTTTATAAACAATAGTATGTTATAAAGTAGATATGTAGAAAAGTCATTGCTAGTCACGTTATTCAATTAATAGTTAACGGCGACACTATACGACTATTGTGACCGCAAGATACAAACAGTCAACAATGCTCACCCATTGTTGGCTGTTTTTTTTGTAAAATAACTCGGCTATAGACTTTCGTAGTAATGTGTTTAGGTTCGCTCATATATGCGTCGATCTACGCTTTTATTTTTAGCAGTTGGTTTTAGGATAAGGAAATAATTATAATGAGCTATTTTGGTACAGATGGTATTCGCGGACAGTTTGGTAAGATGCCAATTACTCCAGATTTTATTCTAAAATTGGGTTATGTTACCGGTCGCGTTTTGATAGAAAATAGCGATACACCTGAGCGTAAGCCTAGTGTTGTGATTGGTAAAGACACACGCCTTTCAGGCTACGTGATTGAAGGGGCATTGCAAGCCGGTTTTAATGCGGCAGGTGTCGATGTATATATGCTCGGACCTTTGCCCACCCCAGCTATTGCTCATTTGACTCGCAGTTTTAGCGCTGATGCAGGTGTGGTTATTTCAGCGTCACACAACCCTTATTATGATAACGGTATTAAACTGTTCTCAGCAGATGGTAAAAAGTTATCGGATGAGATGCAAAATGCTATCAACGATAAAATGCAAGCCATCATGAATAGCACTAATAATGAATCGTTACTTATGCCAATCATTGATCCTGCAAATCTGGGTAAGAACCATCGCATAGATGATGCCAAAGGGCGTTATATCGAATTCTGTAAAGGTACCTTTCCTTATCAATATGACTTAGATCATCTGACAGTGGTGATAGATTGCGCTAATGGTGCAGGGTATAGCGTTGCCCCACGTGTCCTACGCGAGCTTGGTGCCACTGTAATTGCGATCAATAATACACCTGATGGTATCAATATTAACGAAAATTGCGGTTCTACTCATCCTGAAGTGCTGCAAAAGGCGGTTTTAGAGTATGAAGCAGACGTTGGTATTGCCTTAGATGGTGACGGCGATCGTATTGTGATGGTTGATGAGGCGGGTAACCTAGTCGATGGTGATGGTATATTGTATGTCCTTGCCACGCAAAGCGCTCAGCCAGTAGCAGGGGTTGCGGGTACATTGATGACCAATATGGGTCTAGAGTTGGCGCTGAAAGCGGCTGGTATTGGTTTTACGCGTGCTAACGTCGGTGATCGTTATGTGATGCAAGAGCTGGATGCTAATGATTGGATATTAGGCGGTGAACCATCAGGGCATATTTTATGTCTGGATAAAAGTCGAACCGGTGATGCCATTATTGCAGGATTACAAATATTGGCAGTAATGAAAGCGCAAGATAAAGCCTTGAGTGAGCTGACAGAAGGATTTGAAGTATTGCCACAAAAGCTGGTTAACGTACGTTTAACCACGATGCAAGATCCGTTTGCGCATCAAGAGTTGGTCACTGCGTTTGATAGCGCACGTGCTACATTGGAAGGTCGCGGACGTCTACTGATTCGCCAATCAGGTACTGAGCCTATGATTCGGGTCATGGTTGAGTCAGATGATGAGATAGAATGTGACGTCATGGCGAATGATTTAGCTAAGCAAATTAAGACTGTGCTCGGATAATTAACCATTATCTTAAATTGATAATAGACTTTATGATACTAACAAGTTCGATAGCAATAATAAGGAACAGTAATGAGCATGGATTTTACCGATCAGCGGTTATCATACGAAAAAGGCAGTCTTGATCAGTCATCTGTACCGGCATCACCGTTTGAGCTATTAAAAGGCTGGATTAATGAGGCGACGGAGCAAAAAGTAAAAGAGCCTTATGCCATGAGTCTAGCAACTTGCGGCGCAGACAATAAACCTAGTGTACGTATTGTTCTGTTGCGTGAAATTACAGAAACAGGTATTGTTTTTTATACTAATTACGAAAGCGCGAAAGGTCAGGATATCGCTGAAAATCCTAATGCTGAAGTATTGTTCTTTTGGCATGAGCTTGAGCGTCAAATTCGTATTAGCGGTAGTATTGCTAAAATTGATGCTGATAAGTCTGCGGCCTATTTTCAAAAGCGTCCTCATGATAGCCAAGTGGGCGCTTGGGTCAGCCAACCGCAGAGCGGTGAAGTTATCAATCGTGATGTGATGGAGCAAACATTTGCACAGTTGCAAAGTGATTATCCAGAACAATCACCCGTACCCACACCAGAGTTTTGGGGTGGTTATGAAATTACTGTTGATAATATTGAGTTTTGGCAAGGGCGCGCCAGTCGTATGCATGATCGCATTGTCTATTACAAAGAGGCAGATGGCAGCTTTAGTACCAAACGTTTACTACCTTAAGTAATATTGATACTTTACATTTCAAACTTATAATAAGTCGTATATCTAAAAAAATCCCCTTAACCTGCCATATTGATATGGAAGGTTAAGGGGATTTTTTATATTAAGTTAGGTCTTTTAAAGCTTGGTTACTTGGTATCTACATTAACAGTAACCGACATCCCAGGACGCAGTTGCTCAAGCTTAGACTGACCTTGGTCTAAGTCAATACGTACGGGAATACGTTGGGCGATTTTGATATAATTTCCTGTCGCAGGATTGGCAGCACCAGCACTAAATTCACTACCAGTTGCCGGTGAGATATTACTAACCCGTCCACGGAATTTTGTACCACCCAAAGCATCGACTTGAACAGTTGCTGTCTCGCCAACGGTCATATTCGCTACTTGCGTTTCTTTAAAGTTGGCGATGATCCAAACACCTTTTGGCACGATATACATAAGCTGCGTACCAGCGGTGACATACTGCCCTGTTTTAACGCTTAGTTGGCTTAACTGACCCGATTCAGGGGCGCGAATAATTGTATTGTCTACATTAATCTGTGCTTGCTTAGCTGCCGCTTCAGCATTTTTAATATTGGCATCTAATGAAGCGCGGCTTGCGGTGGTTTTTTTGCTGCCTTCTTTCGCTACTTGCAAGTTGGCTTCAGCTTGCTGAACTCCAGCTTGCGCTTTTGCTAATTGGGCTTCGGCATGGGCAACATCGGCTTGAGCAACTGCGCCAATAGCAACCAAACCTTGATAACGGTTAACGTCCTCTCGGGCACTGTTAACACTCACTTTAGCGCTATAAACATCTGCCTCGCGCGCCTCGATTTGCGCTTGACTGGTTCCTGTATCTTGCGCGTTACTTGAACGGTTGGTTAAGGCAATATCGATATTGGCTTGGGCTTGCTCAAGCTGCTGCTGAAAGGTGCGATCATCTATTTTTACTAATAAGTCACCCGCTTCAACACTCGCAAAATCTTCTACCGCTACTTCAGTGACATAGCCGGAGATTTGTGGACTTATAATTGTGGTTTGACCTTTCACAAAAGCATTATCAGTATGCTGTACTGTTGGGGTAAAGGGCGGTAATTTCCAAGCATACAAAATTAAAGACACGCCAATGACAATCAAGGCAATCAGTAAGCCTAAATTAAAAAATGACTTCTTTTTTGGTGACCAACCAGCAGGTCCAGGAATGGGCTCAGTAGGTGGCATCGGCGTATCATCTGCGTCATCGACTGTATTAATATTGTCTATTTTATCAGTTTCAACTGCGTTTATAGGCTTATTAGCATCGGTTAGTAAATCATTAGAGTTATTTGTTTGAACCCTTGTTTTAGATGCTGCAGGCTCAGGTTTAATTGTTATAGTATCGATATTATCATCTGTATTTGCACTAGCAACCACGTGTGTTTCTGCTGGCGCGTCCTCAACGGTTCTAATTACTGGTGATTCAGTAGCTTGAGTATTTTCAGCACTCTTAGCTACTTTGTTAGGGGTGCTTGCGTCATCAAAGCTGTTGGGTTTGTCTTCGTTCATGACGCGCTCCTAAGGGTTTTAATAAACATAATAGATAACTTAAAAAATAATAATGAGAGAGAAAGATAGGTACAGAATACACAATAAAATCTGCACTATCTGCTATTTTTTTCCCATCATTTCTGCTAACGCGGCAAGCTCTTTGCCAAGTGGGTTGCGGTTATGATAACGATAATAAAAATAAACTATCAATAGATAGATTACAGTTATCGTAGCGCTCACTGCCATTAAAAAGAACAAATCGTCATAAGCGGAGATGGTTGCTTGACGCTGAATCCCTTGCAGCATTTGGGTCATCGTTGCCGGATTGCCCGCGTCCATTGAGCTGACCATATCAGCATAATGCATTTGTGTGCGAATGGTGGTAAAAGCTTGAATACCAGCGGCTCCAGCAAGCCCGCCAACCGTTTGTGAGATTCCAAAAATTACTGAAAAACTAATAATATACGCAGGACCATTGGCAATGGCGCGGAACATGCCTTCAAATACCATCGGACCCATAAAGTACACAGCAGCAAAGGCAATTATAAACTGACTGAAATAAAACATAGCAGGAGTAGAGTTCAGCGACACGCCTGTATCTATCCACGCGCCAATTGCAATCAATGCCACCGAAAAAATTACGGGTCTGCGTAAATCCATGGCATTGGTTTTGAAAATACTAATTACTAATGCCAGTGCACTTGCGACTAATATTACGGCATAAAAGACAATCAACTGATCGTTACCATAGCCAAGATTTGCTAATAAACCTGCTGCGCCAACGCTTTGCTCAGACAGCAAAATACGCATGACAGCGCCTGTTATCATAAAGGCAATAATCGTTCGGCTGCGCATCCAGCGGACTTGCAGCATTGGGTTTTTACGGTGCGTTTCAATCCACAAAGCAATAGAAATTGTTACTACAGAAATGATAAGTGGATAGCTGAGCCAAGGCGTCGTCCACCACAAAATGCGCCCTTGTACCAAAAATACGGACAAGGCGGCAAGACCGGTTGCAAAAAAAGCAAAGCTGACAATATCGAGTTTCTCAAACACCTTTTCGGTATTGCCCGGAGGTAGCTCGAGGATATTAATCAAACCGAAGCATATCAATGCCAATCCAACTTGAAATAAAAACAAGCCTTCAAGTTGACCGTCAATCGCAAGATAGGGCGAGATAATACGCGATAAAGGAATCCCAAACTGCACCAAACCAAAGCCTAAAATCAGCCCACTGATACGCCGTGCGGTTGGCATGCCCTGTAAGCAGTAAAAAATGGACAATACCGTCATGGCACTAGCAACTACGCCACTAAAACCACGAGCTATCAGCTCTAAATAATAAGGCTCAATGCTAATACCTGTTGTTGAACTAAGCAGATTGCTACTGACCAACCACTGCATACTGGTCGCTGCAAGTAGAAAAAATAAGGTAATTTTACTAAATAGTGACATACCAAACTGTTGGCGAATTTTGTACAGCAGTACAGTGACACAGGCATTGGTCATATTGTAAGCGACCGATATCCAACCGCCTTCAACAGGTGTTAAGCCCATTGCGCCTTGAATTTGAGTAAGATTGGCGACCAGTAAGCCATTTTGGAAGCTTGCGGTTAAGCCTATAAAAATACCGATAAGCAAATAAAACACTTTTCGGCGCGTAGGATGATCAGGAGTGGCAGGTGAACCCAGCATAAACGGTTGTTCATGGGGTTTGAATTGATAGTCAGTACTCATGGGCTATATATCGTCTGTATAAATGGATGGTGTAAATTCATGAAATCTCTCCCAATTATCAGGCTTTGCCAGATGAGCGCAAATAAGCATCGTCAACTACACTCATGCCGTTTTAGTCTTAGTGCTTATTATTAAAACGATAATCACGATAGAAAAATAAAAATAGCCCAAGACGAGCTTGAGCTATTTTATCATAGTTTTTAATTATCGTTTGCGTTTAGGTGACACCAACTTTTAGTTAAGTATCGTTAAGCATAGGTGCATACCGTTAAGCAGCGCTCGTTTTATCATGGTTCGCTTCTAGACGCATGGCACGTTGATAACTATCAAGGGCGCTCAGCTGCCTGGTGTATTGAACAATATGAGGATAACGTTCTAACTGTTTACTTTGTGCAAGCATCATTAAATTAAACGATAACATAAAATCAGCACCGCTTAGCTTATTTCCTACAATAAAGGATTTGCCTTCAAGCTCGTCATTTAAATAGCTTAGTAGTTTGTGTTTTTCTTCACTGATGTAGCCACTTAAAAACTCATTATCATTAACACCTGCTTTTTTAGTAAATAAATCAAGCAATAAGGGCACCATCAACGAACTCTCCGCAAAATTAATCCATTGCAAATAGTGACCATAATCTGAATTATCTATAGCAGGACGTAAACTATCGGGCGCAAAACGCTCAATTAACATCTCAATGATAGCACCTGACTCTGTATAAACTTCGCCATCCATCTCAATAACTGGAGATTTACCAAGTGGATGGACGGCTTTTAGGCTGTCTGGTGCCAGATGCGTTTTGGCATCGCGCTGGTGGCTAATAAGCTCATAAGGTTGCCCTAACTCTTCTAAAAGCCATAACGTACGTAATGAACGTGATTGATTGAGGTGATGTAAACGAATCATGTGGTTAGACCTTTAGCTATTTTAAATTTGGCGTATTTTATATATTAAGCCTGTAGCTTGGCGAGTAAACGCTTCGCCGCTTCTTCTGATGAGGCTGGATTTTGACCAGTGATTAACAGACCATCTTCGACTACATATGATTCCCAATCAGTGCCTTTTTCGTAGTTGCCGCCATTGGCTTTAAGGACATCTTCTAACAAGAAAGGCACGACGTCTGTAAGCTGAACGCCTTCTTCTTCAGTATTACTAAAGCCGGTAACAGTTTTACCTTTGACCAGATATTCGCCATCAACTTTGACGTTTTTAAGCGCAGCTGGTGAATGACAAACGAAAGCCACAGGCTTATCTTGTTTGATAAACGTCTCAATCAATGCAATCGAGTTTTTATCAACTGCCAAATCCCATAAGGGACCATGCCCACCTGGATAGAATACGGAATCAAAATCTTCAGCTTTCATATCAGCGAGTTTTTTGGTCGTTGCTAGGTGCTCTTGAGCCTCAGAGTCTTCTTTAAAACGTTTGGTGTCTTTGGTTTGGGCGTCTTCAGTGTCACTACTTGGGTCTAGAGGTGGTTGACCACCAGCAGGAGAAGCAAGTGTGATATTGACACCGGAATCTAAAAAAGCATAATAAGGGGCGGCGAATTCTTCAAGCCAAAAGCCTGTTTTCTTACCAGTATCACCCAACTTATCGTGTGAGGTTAGTACCATTAAAATATTCATAATTATCCTTATTTATTATTGACGTTTATAATTGCTATTTATAGTTTAAAGCTATCAGTGCTGTGTCGCAGTTATCATTATAAAATTAGCAGTACCATCAAAAAGCAGCAACGCTACACAAAACTAACTGCACACAGTATTCCTTTTTTAGAACTGACTTTCAGTAGTTGTCTTAACGATTTATGTTGTTAACTGGTTATTTTAAGACACTTTGATATCAGCTATCGCTACAACTTATTCTTATAAATTATTGAACATCAGCGATTTTTACCACGGTTTTACCGAAATTTTTACCGTCCAACATATCAAAGAAAGCTTGCGGTGCTTTTTCTAAGCCATCGACGATATGTTCTTTGGTTTTGACTTTGCCAGATTCTAACCAGCCGCTCATGATTTTCAAAAACTCTGGGAAATGGTCGCCGTACTCTTCAAAGATAATAAAACCTTTGACCGTCAGACGCTGTCTTAATATTAATCCCATTAATACGCCCAAACGATCGCCACCTTCAGGCAGTTCAGTGCCGTTATATTGTGAGACCAAACCACACACAGGGATACGGGCATGAGCATTCAGTAGTGGCATGACGGCATCAAATACTTTGCCACCGACGTTTTCGTAATAAATGTCGATACCATCTGAACAAGCGGCTTTTAATTGCTCAGCAAAGTCATCGGCTTTATGATCAAGACAGACATCAAAGCCTAGTTCTTCAACCGCATAAGCACATTTCTCCGCACCGCCTGCTATACCAACAGTACGTAAACCAAGTTGATTACCAGTTTGTCCAACGGTCGCGCCAACCGGGCCTGTCGCTGCTGCAATGACTAATGTTTCACCTGCTTTTGGTTTACCAATATCAGTCAAACCCATGTAGCCGGTGAAACCTGGCATACCAAGCACACCAAGACCATAAGATGGGTTTGTCATGTTTTTATCAAGTTTTAGTACGCCCATCCCATCACTGACGCTATAGTCCTGCCAGCCTGAATTTGAGACGACTAAGTCACCAACGGCGAAATTATCGACATTAGATTCGACCACTTGCGCGACCGTACCGCCGAGCATTACATCACCGACCTTTAACGGGTCAGCATAGCTTTTGGCATCGCTCATGCGTCCACGCATATAAGGGTCAAGTGACATATAGACGGTGCGTAATAGCATTTGTTTGTCGTTTGCTGTTGGAATCTCGCCAATCGCTAGCTCAAAGTTATCGGCAGTTGGCGCGCCATGTGGGCGGCTGGCAAGTTTGATTTGACGGTTTTGTTGTTGGTTTTGTTGTTGGTTTTGTTGTTGACTAAAGCTCATGATAAATTACCTTCTTTTATTTATTTTAGGGTGTAGCGTTAGCCGCCACTCTAAAGTGACAGGCTAGTAGTTTCTATAATAACAATGTCGCTATAAATATTTATTAAGAGAGTTAAGCTTTACTAGTAATGGCACGCTCTAAGATGCGACGTGATACTGCTAAGTCGTTTTTGCCATGCTCACCTAACTTGACCATTTTGTGTACTTCAAGTTGGCTGATAATAGGGTCAATGGCAGCAGCGTCTAAACCTGCATCTTCTAAGCTGACCGGTAAGCCAAGCTCACGGAAGAAGTTTTCAGTTTGTTTGATAGCCGCTTCAATGATGGCATCATCATTTAGCTCGGCACCATTATCGTCGGCTTTAATGTTCCAAACATTACGGGCATATTGAAGCAATTTTTCTTTTTTACTGTCTTTAAGCTCACGCAGCACGGACGGCAATATGATAGTCAGCGTGCGCGCATGGTCAATCGCGTGCAATGAAGTCAATTCATGACCGATCATATGCGTTGTCCAATCTTGAGGTACGCCTGTACCAATCAGACCATTTAATGCCATGGTCGCTGTCCACATGATATTTTTACGCGTTTCTAAATTCTCTGGATCGGCTTTTACCGCTGCACCTTCTTCAATCAGAATTTTCAGTAAACTCTCAGCAAAGGCATCTTGAATTTTCGCATTCACAGGATACGTCAGGTATTGCTCCATTACGTGTACAAAGGCATCAGCCACACCGTTCATCACTTGGCGTTCAGGAAGCGTCAAAGTTTTAGTCGGGTCTAGAATTGAGAATTTAGGGAAAGCAAGTGGGTTACCAAACGGTAGCTTTGCTTGACGTTCGCTATAATTGATCACGCCGCCTGAGTTCATCTCAGAGCCAGTCGCTGGAATGGTCAATACCGCGCCCAAATCAACTGCTGAGTCAATATTTCTGCAATAACTGGTCAGTGCATCCCATGCCTTATCACGTGATACTGTGCCGTTTTCTTCTGTCAATGACGATACCAGCGCGACAAATTTACTGCCGTC
Organism: Psychrobacter sp. GP33; assembly: GCF_014119005.1. Taxonomy (GTDB): domain Bacteria; phylum Pseudomonadota; class Gammaproteobacteria; order Pseudomonadales; family Moraxellaceae; genus Psychrobacter. Next base: position 37,290 of record NZ_JACGYX010000003.1, read on the forward strand.
AATGACTGAACCGCCACCAACTGCCAATAAGAAATTAATATTATGCTCATTGACCATATCAGCGGCTTTTAGTAGCGTTGTAAATTCCGGATTGGCTTCGATACCACCAAACTCGAATACCTCGCGATTGCCACTGGCTGCCAATGCTTTTTTGACTTCATCTAACGTACCCGTACGCTGTGCTGAACCACCACCATAGGTAATTAATACACGGGCATCTGTCGGTACAAGATCAGCTAACTTCTCGATCTGACCTTCACCAAATACGATACGGACGGGATTGTAATATTGAAAGTTATTCATAATATTCCTAATAGATTTATAAGTATGAAAAGCGTATTTAATAATGAAAATAAAGTATGCAGGTTATTTGCATCTATTCGCATTATATATTAATTAGACCGGTCGTCTAGTAATTATGTTTAATATTTACAAAACTATCATATAAGCATTTTGCACAATAGGAGTATTGAAATGTCATTCGATCGAATGTTGAGTGGAGAATTTAATAGTATGGTTAAAGAATCCTTGCCTACTAAAGATTGATAGTTAGCCAAACAAGGATATGGAAATAGAAGATAGGCAGGAATATAAAAATGAAGCATGCAGGTGAGTAAATAGATAAACAAAATCGATAAGACAGTAAAAGGAAGAGAGTTTAGCGTCCCATTTCAGTCGTGGTCATCAGCCAAACTTCTGCTAGTGGCGTGTCTGTTTGGCTAACTTTAGCTACTAAGCTAGCGCCCAACCAAGCAAAGTACCAACGCTTTGCCATACTCTCAGCTGACACATTAGCAGGACGAGGGACAGAGTTGTCCTCCCAGCCGGCTTTGATTTGGGTTGCAAGCCAAGTAATGGTTTGCTGGTAACCTGCATGTAAAGCTTTACGCATTGGTTCCGACATGTCAGCAACCTCAGCGCTAAGCTTTACTACCAAGCATTTTTCATGGTCACAGTTATTTTGCTGGGTGTCATACCAGTTTTGAAAATAATCATACAGCTTTTGTTGAGCGCTGACATTTTGTGACCCAATAATATCTAAGCGCTGCTTATACTGGGTAAAGTAGTGGCTGATAATAGCCTCACCAAATGCTTCTTTTGAGGCAAAATAATGATAAAAAGAACCCTTTGGGACGCCTGCGGTATCTAAGATTTGCTTAATGCCAACCGCAGTAAAACCCTTTTGTGCAATGAGCATATAACCCGTCGTTAATAGATGTTCTTTGGTGTTTGATAGTGCAATAGTTGAAGATACGTTATCAGCATTCATTTTTTTTATAGTACTAGGTATAGACATATCGTTTATGTTCTCCTTAGAGAGACGTATTTTTGAGTGTTAATTATTAAACATGAGTGGTTTATAAGAATAAATTACGTTTGTTCAACAAAGAATGAGGTTAAAAGATGTTTATTTCTATACTACCTATGTTAGCATTAGACCAGTCGTCTAGCAAGTTACATTTGTCATAGGTAGTTAACTGCCTATGACGATGAATATCAAATTTTAGAAATAAATAAGTCTATAAAAGAATTTATTCAATCAAATAGAAACCAAAAATAAATAAGGATAATTATGTCAACCGAGACTAAAAATACCCAGCCAAATGCTTATACGGATTTCCATCTGCAGTATATTGCAGGTTCTTGGCAGGAAGGTGCAGATGATAGCGTCAATACCGATACCAATCCCTTTAACGGCGATACATTGGTAACAATTCAGCAAGCCACCAAACAGCAGCTTGATGAAGCGTATCAAGCGGCAAATGCAGCTCAGAAAAAATGGGCGCAGCAAACTCCGAATGAACGTGCTGCTATACTTTATAAAGTGGTCAGTATTTTTGATGAGCGGCAAGATGAGATTATTGATTGGCTCATTAAAGAGTCAGGTAGTACGCGCATTAAGGCGATGGTCGAGTTTAGTAGTGCACGGGCGATTACCCTTGAAGCCGCAAGTTTCCCTAATCGGGTGCATGGTGAGATTCGCCCGTCTAATACGCTGGGTAAAGAGAACTTCATTTATCGCGAACCAATGGGCGTGATTGCGGTGATTAGTCCATGGAACTTTCCGCTACATCTTACCCAGCGTTCTATTGCCCCAGCGTTGGCACTTGGTAATGCTGTAGTGCTAAAACCGGCTAGCGATACGCCTGTTACCGGTGGTTTATTATTAGCAAAAATATTTGAAGAAGCTGGTTTGCCAAAAGGGCTATTAAACGTCGTTGTCGGTAGCGGTAGCGAAATTGGCGATGCCATTGTCACGCACGATATTCCAAGTTTGGTATCGTTTACTGGCTCAACGTCAGTTGGTAAGCATATTGGTGAATTAGCGAATGGTGGCGATTATCTCAAACAAGTGGCGTTAGAGTTAGGTGGTAACAGTCCATTCGTAGTATTAAAAGATGCCGATATTGAACAAGCGGTCAAAGCGGCAGTTTTTGGAAAATTCCTTCATCAAGGTCAGATTTGTATTGCCATTAACCGTATTATTGTCGAAGATGAGATTTATGATGATTTCGTAGAGCGTTTCTTAGCTCACGTTAAAACCTTAAACGTCGGTGACCCGAGTAAAGCAGATACTGCGGTCGGTCCGATTATCAATGAAAAACAAGTCAAGTCGCTCAAAGAGAAAATTGCTAAGACGCAGCAAGAAGGCGCAAAAATGATTTTGAGTGGTGAGATTAAAGGTCAAGTCGTGCCACCGCATATCTTTACTGAAGTCACACGCGACATGGACTTATCCTGTAATGAGGTATTTGGACCATTGGTTGGTATTATCCGCGCCAAAGATGAAGATGATGCGCTATCGATTGCCAATGACTCTATGTATGGGCTATCAAGTGCTGTATTTACTCAAGATATGGAAAAAGGTCTGCGTTTCGCCCGCGGTATCAAAGCTGGCATGACACATATTAATGATATTTCGGTCAATGATGAAAGTAATGTGCCATTTGGTGGAGAGAAAAACTCAGGAATCGGACGTTTTAATGGCGAATGGATACTTGAAGAATTTACCACGCTGCATTGGATTTCGGTTCAGCATACGCCACGCGACTATCCATTCTAAATATTTCATTCTAAACAATCTGCTTTAAATATTTTGGATAGAGACTATTATCAAAAAAAGACTGCCAGTGGGCAGTCTTTTTTTATGAAAAGTTTGAGAATATAATTATTTAAGATGAAAGCCTAATAATCCCTGTATCTCTTCGATAGACACATGCCTGACAAGCGCTTGTTCTTCTACTGACAAGCGATTGGTATGTTCTTTTATCATGGTATGAATACTGCGAGCGACCTCAGATGTTGAGGCATAATACATTTGTGGTTCTTCTTGGGTAAGTTTCGTCAAAAACCTATTGATAAGTTTACGCTTTTGAGCGGAAGCGTGTTCTTCAGTCATGACATTCTCCTAAGTTTTAAAGCAAGTAAGTTACTGCCAATAAAAGGTAAAGTGTTGTGCAATATCGACAATTATTATCTGAGAAAAGAGTAACAGCTCATATGTGGTATATCTTATTTTAAACCATTATAGTCGATACTCAGCAGTTAATTGAGCACATCGCGCTATTTTGGAGTTGCTAATATGTTACACCTGCCAGAAGAAAGTTTGACGGATAACCATACCCCTAAAAAGATCGTCTTAGTATTATTCCATAATGATTTCCGTGTCAATGACAATGCTACATTAGAGCACGCGGCAACGTTAGCTAGCAGTAATCAAGGTCGCTTACTGCTACTTTATGCCTCATCTTTAACTAATACGGATAAGCAAAAGACTTGGAGTAAAGCTTACCACTTTGATGAAATGGGCTTTGCTCGTCAGCAGTTTTTAGCTGAGAGCTTAGCTGATTTAGATGAGTCGCTGCACCATCTTGGCAATAAGTTGCTTTATTTACCAACAGACAGTTTATCGACAGATAATTCACTATCAAAAATAGACACATTTACACAGCTATGCCATCTTATTGAGCAACAATCTGTCACCGATATTTGTGTCAGCCGCACAGCAGACTATGCCCAAAATCAAGCTTATGCTGCTTTGCAAGTTAGATTCCCGCAGATAAGTTGGCACAGTCAGCCAACCACTACCTTATTTACTGCGATGCCCACTAAAGATTTACCCAAAAGTTTTACTCAATTTCGTAAACAGGTTGAATCAAATTATGATTTATTAAATGGAGATAACGACCTTACTGTTACACCAATGCCAAAATTTCTACCGCCATTGCCTGATGATATGATAAGTAACAGTGTATTTTTTTATCAAGCGCAAACGTTTGATAAGCACGCACAGCAGGAGGCACGTTTTAAAGGTGGTGAAACAAGTGCAAGCGCTCATTTGACTGACTATTTTAACTCTGAAGCACCAAGTAATTATAAGACGACGAGAAATGCCCTTGATGATTGGACACATTCTACTAAGTTTTCAGCGTGGCTAGCGAATGGAAGCTTGTCAGTTAAAGTGCTGCTTAATCGCTTAAGACAATATGAGCGCGACGTTATTGCTAATGAATCCACCTATTGGATATGGTTTGAGCTGCTATGGCGCGAATATTTTTATTGGTATGCAATGAATCATCAACAAAAGATATTTTTATTTCAAGGGATCAGTAGTCAAAAGCCAATGACACGTTCAGATAAAAAGCTTGCTCAACAGCGTCTGCAGCAATGGCAAACAGGTACAACGCCATATCCTATCGTCAACGCTTGTATGCATCAGCTTAAAAGTACAGGGTATATGTCCAATCGTGGTAGACAAATTGTCGCCAGCTGTTTTATCCATGAATTGGGTTTAGACTGGCGTTATGGAGCAAGTTATTTTGAGCAGCATCTTATTGATTATGATGTCGCCAGTAATTGGGGTAATTGGCAGTATTTAGCAGGAGTGGGGGCTGATCCAAGAGGGTGTAGACAGTTTAATCTGGTGAAACAAACCGAACAACATGACCCCAATGGTATTTTTATTGATAAATGGCAGGGTAAAGGGATAAGTTGAAATCGATATCGAACTCTAAATTAAAACTTTAAACACGAGATAAATTTACGACTATGAAAAAACCAAGTCCTTACTTAACCTTTGCAGGCGCTATTCCATTCGTCGTCTGCGCTATTTTCATTATTATCGGTATTGATGCTATACCTGTTTTAGGAAATACCGCTCATATTTTGTCTATATATGGTTTGGTCATTGCCTCATTTATGGCGGGTGCGCATTGGGGCAACCATCTTAATTTAGCGGATGACGATACATGGGCGATTAAGCTGCCTATATTTAGTAATATCATCGCACTTGCTTTATGGCTTGGCTTTTTAAGCTTATCAAATGTTGGCTTTATGTGGTTACTAGTCATTGGCTTTATCGCCATGTTAATGATTGATTATGGTCTTCATCAAGCCCATATCATTAGCAATAATTATTTTAAAGTTAGGAAGTATGTCACTTTGATAGTGGTTGTCTCACTTATTGTTATCGCCATACAATTGTAAATAATGTTTTATGTGCATCATTGACTTTTACAAGTACCTTAAAAAATGAAATGAATTGAATATTTTATAAGGTTCATTTAAAATGAATATTTAGGAAAAGTCTTCCAACTTTATAATAATAAGAAGAAAATAATGCAATCTATCAGTCTACCGAGCAAACCGCCAAGCGCGCCACATCCTATCCTTAACTTGAGCTTTCGGATATTTTTTAGTGCTGGTGCACTGTTTGCGATCATCACAATGTCATTGTGGGCATTTATCTTTACTGGAAAGACCAATATAGATGCGCAAACTTTGAATCCTCTGTACTGGCATGGGCACGAGATGATTTATGGTTATGCGTTAGCCATTGTGGCAGGATTTTTATTAACAGCGGTGAAGACGTGGACTGGCGTCATGATGCCGTATGGTTATAAATTGTTAGGTATCTTTGTCTGTTGGCTGCTGGCACGTTTAGGCTGGATAGCTTTTGGCTTAGGAATTGATGTTGGTATTGAGCAAAGTGCTTGGTTATATATAGCTGCAGTATTTGATTTATTGTTTATCGGCTCAATGGCATTTGTGATTTTTCGCGCTGTACTACAAGTAAAGCAGTATAAGCAGATGGGCATATTGGCAAAGCTTGCGTTATTAACGCTCGGTAATGGACTGTGTTATTGGGGCATAATGAGTGCCAATATGAATATGACAAAGATTGGTGTTTATTTGGGTTTCTATCTTATCATTGGCTTGGTATTGACCATTGGTCGTCGCGTGGTGCCGTTCTTTATTGAGCGTGGTTTGAGTATTCCTAATGCGGCAGGCGTGGCAGAAACGGTGACTGTACGTAATAGTAAAGTACAAGATATCGCAAGTTTACTATTTTTCTTTGTTTTTTTTATCATTGATTTATTTTACCCTAACAAGTATTTGCTAACTATAACGGCGCTAGGCGTGGCAGTGGTCAATATCGTGCGCTTAATGGGTTGGTATCATCGCGGTATTTGGCAAAAGCCCTTATTATGGTCGCTATTCATCGCGTTTTTGGGCATGTGTTTAAGCTTTTTGTTGTACGCACTACAACCCTGGTTAGGCTATAACCATAGCATTGCAGTACATGGGCTAGCAATTGCAGGCGTTGGAATGATGACCATAGCTATGATGTCGCGCGTGTCGCTTGGTCATACTGGACGTAGTATTCATACGCCACCCAAAACGCTTAATGCGATATTTGGATTAATGGTATTAGTATTTATCAGTCGCGTATTATTGCCGTTGGTTGATATGAATCATTATTCATTATGGATTATGATTGCTCAAGGTGCTTGGATTGCCTGCTTCGTATTGTTTTGCAGCAGCTATCTACGTATTTTAGCAAGTCCACGTCCTGATGGTTTATTTGGTTAATCGTTATTAAAAAGTATAAAAACAAGAGAGGTTTTAGATGAGATTAACCAATTACAGTGATTATGCGCTGCGCTCATTAATATATTTGGCGACCAAGCCCGACCCGTATCTATTAGCGAATATTAGCGATATTGCTAATAGCTATAACATCTCTAAAAGTCATCTGACCAAAATTATTCACCAATTGGGACAGCTTGGCTATATTGATAGTGTGCGTGGTAAAAATGGTGGTATTCGCTTGGCTTGCGCTCCAAAAGACATTAATTTGGGGGTATTAATTAAAAAGATTGAGCCGGATTTTGCATTGGTGGAATGCTTTGCCACATCATTACCTAGTATTGCTGCTAATAATAAGCAGTATAATGAACAAAGTATGGAACAGGTTATTGGAAAAAATGAGAAGTCTATTATTTTAGTTAATGAAAATAAGAGTGTTGATCGAGAGTCATTAGGCTGTGTTATCAGCCCGGCATGCCAATTAAAAGGGGTGTTTTTTGAAGCATTAACAGCGTTTATGGCTGTGCTTGAACGTTATACATTGGCAGATATTATTACTAATAAGGATGAGCTGTCAGCGTTATTATTATAAAAGCATGTAGTCAGACATTTATTATTCATCGTAAAAAAGCGCCAAGACTATTTAATCAGTCTTGGCGCTTTTTTACGGACTATACAATCAACATAACACTAATAATTGCCACTAATTATGAGTATTTATCAGTTATGAATAATATTAATGGCTAAGCTGTTGTACAGTACGGCTTCCTTGTGGCTGAACTGGACGGTTATTGCCGTCATATAAGTCAGACAATACAGTAAACTGTGTGCTGGCAAGTGTCAGTGGCTGTTTACTGACGAACCATTGCACCTGTTCTGAACAAGGTGGCGTGGTCAGCGAACCTGCATAATGGTAAAAAGTAGCGGCAGTAGGGGCGAGGGCTGACAAATTCATAGCCGTAATCACTTCATCGTCATTTTGCGTGGTACGTAATGTCCCTTCAATTAATGGACGCAATACTTCACTGGTATTGCCAATGTTGAGCATCACGCCAATGACAGCAAGGTTGCCTTGACTATTCGCATGAACAAAATGAATCTCGCCCGGATAATTTTTTTCACCAAACTGATGTTCACTTGGCGTATGATAGTGAAATTGCTTTAGCATATAGGTATCATTATTTAAACGTATGCTATTGTCTTCAGTCGTTGGCGTATACACAACCGTATGACCATTGTCATGAATACGAATATTACTTGACTGGCGATAATTGACCACTGGAGCAATAGCGGTACCGGTAGTTACGCGGCTGATATTAATAGGTGATTGCGCCTGACCAATTTTACAAATGCTCGCACCTTCTACATCGCCCCAAGACTCAGGACCCGTATCCCCGCTATACGACCATTTTGGATGATGGACATCTTTGCCAGTCGTATTTTTGCTGGTTGAATTTTCAACAATACTCTTACTATTTGGCGTAGCAGTTTGGTTGATATTTTGAGTAGTAGAAGTGCAAGCGACAATGCTCATAGCACTGACGGCGATTATTGCAGCCGTTAAATAGTTGCGATTCATTTAATTATCCTTAATATTTTTTAAATTATACAAATATAAACAGTAAATCTAATCAATAATAGTTACTTCACAGTATGATTAGTGTTTTTAATTATTTAAAAACAAAAATAATTTTTAAGCGTGTTTTGTAACAGAATAATACCAATAAAGCAAACACTTGTTTAAATTTTAATTTAAGAAAGTAAGTGGATTTTATGTATTAAAACTATTGAAAATTAATAACTACATACTAAGGTTTTGATACTGTCATTAATATCTTACTCAATGTTGATTATTGTTTAACAAATCTGCATAATAATGGCACTTTATATTTTCCAGTTTTTTAAGGTTAAATCATGAATTTATTTTACAAAATGAGCACTTCAGCGGTGCTAGCAGCGATGTTATTAACTGGTTGTAACAGTTTAAGTACGGATAATAAGTCTGTTAAAGACACAGCAGTTCAAGTAATTCAAGTAGCACCAACACCGCAAACCGGTTTTCGCTTTAGCGCGGCTGAGAACTTTGATATTGCCAATAAAGACAGGTTGTCTTATCGCAATTTTTACTCGAAACCATCAGAGGGTGTAGATGCCAAATGGTTTGATGCCGTAAAACGTGGCGACTTGCCAACGGTTAAATATATGGTGGCAAATGGGCAAAATTTAGAAGCCAAGGATACAGGTAATCTTGACCAAACGGCGCTAGGTTGGGCTGCATTTATCGGCTATGAAGATATGGCGGATTATTTAATCAGCAAAGGTGCAAGCATTTATGCGACTGATAAAGGCGATGTCTATAACGTTATGAAGTCGGCTACTTTAGGTGGAAATACTAATATCGTCAGAAAAGTTCATCAATTATTGAATGCCAAAGCGCCTGTAAATTTAAATGATCAGACGCAAGAAAGTGATGGCGAAACCTTAATTATGGTAGCGGCAAGTAATAACCGTATTGAAACGGTTAAATATCTATTGGCGCAAGGGGCAAATCCAAATCTAGTGGCAACGACCAAAGATAAAAAAATGGGCTCGTATAATCAAGGCGCTTACTCTTATGCCTGTACGCGTGATTTAGTGGATATGCAAAAACTATTGGCTGCTAATGGTGCTATTAATCACCGCACGGGTAAAGCCAGCTGTGAATAAGTATTATGTTGTGTCTTAACTAGCGCATGATTAATTAAAGTATGGTTAGTTAAGGCATAAGATGACGTATTCTAAAAAGGCTGCTATTAATATTAGCAGCCTTTTTTATGCTTTTGAAACTTGTAACCACACTTCAAATTCTATCAAATCGTTTCAATGTGATACCATAATATATGTATTATGCCAAATTCTAGATGATTATAAGTGTAGGTATATTGATGCCTACTATCTCTCACTCACGCTTAAACAATCGCGTCCAACATAGTCAGTATTCTTGTGAATAAACCCATCAGCCCGACTCAAAAAAACGCTCCATTGCATTTATTTCCGCAAACCGATGCGCCTTCGTGGGTGCTCAAGCTGACCATATGTATGATTGGCATGTTTGCCTTTTTACAAGTGTATTCCATTCAGGCAGTATTGCCAGTATTAATGCTCGATTTTGCTGCCACAGAAGTGCAAGCCGGTATGATTGTTGGCGCAACTGTGATGGCAATTGCGATTATGTCGCCATTTTTGGGCATGCTCTCTGATGCTGTTGGACGGAAGTCTTTTATTGTTGGCGCGTTGTTGTTTTTAGCGATACCGACAGCGTTGATTGCTCAAAGTCCCAGTATCGCTTGGATGGGTATCTTTCGTTTTATGCAAGGGTTGTCCGTTCCTGGCATTACGGTGGTGACCATTGCTTATATTGGTGAAGAGTTTAAAGGGCGTGCGGTCACAGAGCTAATGTCGTTTTATGTTTCAGGGTCGGTACTTGGCGGCTTTTTAGGGCGCTTCTTACTTGGGCATTTACATGAATTTATGGGCTGGCGGCATGGTTATTATGTGATGGCGGTCATGACGTTAATAGGTGGCGTGTGGGTCGGAAAAATGCTGCCAAAGTCGAGTTGTTTTGAAGCCAATCCAAATTTCCGCTCAGCGATACAGACGCTTGGGGAGCATTTGACTAATCGTTATGTGGTGACCGCATGTTTACTTGGCTCATGTGTATTATTTTCGCTCGTTGGTTGCTTTACCTTTATTAATTTACATCTTGCTGGTACGCCTTATGAGTTGAGTACGGGACAGCTGGCCAATATATTTGCAGTGTATTTAATCGGCGTTGTTATTACCCCATTATCGACCACTTTATTACGTCGATTTGGTTCAGCGCGTACGGTTCGAGTGGCAGTAGTTTTCTCAATGATAGGTGTGTTATTAACCTTAGTGACACCGTTATGGGGCATTATCGTTGGGCTTGCCATTATGTCATCAGGTGTCTTTGTAACGCAGGCGGCAACCATCAGCTATATCGCTGTCAATGTTGAAAAAGGGCGTTCATTAGCTTCTGGTTTATATTATATGGGCTATTACGCAGGCGGTACGATGGGCGCATGGCTGTGTGGTTTGGCGTATGCGCGAGGAGATTGGTCGATGACAGTATGGTTACTATTAATCGTGCAGATTTTGGCATTGTTGATAGCGAGCTTTGGGATGATTAAGACTAAAAAAATTACTGCTGAATCCTAACAGTGGCTAACATAATACTGTCCTCGGCAAAACAATAATAAACGAACCTCCGGTATTGTTGTGTTTACGTGGGTACACTTTACATGGTATTGCTTTGTTCTTACTATCAATGGGTACGTTTGATTAAGTGACTTTAAATAAGTAACTTTAATTAAATAGCGGTAATTAAGTGGCAAATACTATTGATTAAAAATAGTTAAAAAAACAAATAGTGTATATTTTACTCATGACAACAAGGACGTTAATATCATGTCAAATACTTATCCTAGTGCGCCTTCTGCCTATTCATTCCCTTTGCTGATTAAGCAATTATTAAACCGTGCTAAGACCGTTTCTTTAGACCAAGAAATTGTTTATGCTGATAAACAGCGTTTTACTTATAATGATTTATTTAATCGTATTAATCGCTTGGCGAACGTTTTAGATAGCCTAAACCTTGCATCTGGTGACGTTATTGCAGTGATGGATTGGGACAGTCATCGTTATCTTGAATCCTACTTTGCCATACCGATGTCGCAGTACATTTTACAAACGGTAAATATCCGTTTGTCCCCTGAAAAAGTGCTGTATACCATTAACCATGCCAAGCCTAAAGTATTGTTGCTTAATTCTGAATTTGCACCACTCGTCAAAGACTATCAGTTTGAAAATTCCAGTATTGAACACATTATTTGGTTGGATGATAATGGAGTGACGTCCGAAGGCATTTTTGGTAGTAATCAAAGTCGTGTCACTGGCGAGTACGAGGCGTTACTGGAAGCCGCCAACGATAATTTTAACTTTCCAGATTTTGACGAAAATACCATTGCCACCACCTTCTATACCTCAGGTACAACAGGCGACCCTAAAGGGGTGTTTTTTAGCCATCGCCAATTGGTATTACATACCTTAGCAGAAGCAGCATCGCTGGGCATGCTACCGAATAAGCAGGGCGTTAGCTATGGCGATGTTTATATGCCAATGACGCCAATGTTCCATGTGCATGCGTGGGGATTTCCATTTACCGCCACGATGACAGGGTTAAAACAAGTGTATCCGGGACGCTATGCGCCTGATAGCTTACTTAACTTAATCATTAATGAAAAGGTCAGTATCACGCACTGTGTCCCAACAATTTTGCAAATGCTACTCAAAGAGGCGCAAGATCGTAATGCCAATTTTAATGGACTAAAAATGATTATCGGTGGCTCAAGGCTTACCGAAGGTTTGGCCAAAGCTGCACTTACACAAGGGATTGAGGTATACACTGGATATGGGATGTCAGAGACGGCGCCGCTCATTAGCCTAACAGATTTTAGTCTGAATGAACCTGAGCTGAGCGAAGAAGAAGATATCGCACGCCGCTGTATGACCGGTAAGCCTGTACTAATGGTCGATGCACAAGTCTGGGATGAGCACAATCATCCTGTAGGCACAGGTAAAGATAATACTGGTGAATTGGTATTACGTGCGCCATGGCTGACCCAAAGCTACCTAAAAAATGAAGATGCAGGCGCTGAGCTATGGGAGCATGGTTATATGCACACCCAAGATATTGCTTACATGCGCCGAGATGGGACTATTAAAATCACAGACCGTCTAAAAGATGTGATTAAATCAGGTGGCGAATGGATATCCTCACTTGAGATTGAGACTATTTTATCACTGCATCCAGCGGTAGCTGATGTGGCAGTGATTGGTATTCCTGATAAGCAGTGGGGCGAGCGTCCGTTGGCACTTATAGTTCTTAAGCCCAATTGCCAAAATACCAGCAGCGACGATATTAAAGCGTTGGCTGAACAAGCGGCTAGTAAAGGCATGATTCCCAAATATGGTGTACCTAGCCAGTTCAAATTTGTAGAGGAGTTGCCAAAAACCTCGGTAGGCAAACATGATAAAAAAGTCATGCGTGAAATATACGCCAATCAGACATAGACATATAGAGTCTTTCGCAATACGATTTTGTTCATTTTTTCTTATTTATATTGTCGCAAAATTTTGTTAGGCTATTCTACAAATTAAGTTAGCAATATAATATTAAGCAAACTAAAACCGATTCATGACTGAGTCGGTTTTTATATTTAATAAGCTATAAGTTTACTCACGTATTACGTTAATAAAGCAAAAAGCTAGCAGAATATTAATAATATTTTTTAACCCAAATTGGATGTTTATCATGATAAATGACCGCGATAATAAAAATACCTCATCAATTGCAGGGAATGATTTACCAGAAGCATCCGTTATTTTTAATACCGAACCAACAGATAGTGGTCATCTGATTGGTATCATGATGCTTAATGCACCCAAATCGTTAAATGCGCTTAGTGTGGAGATGTGTAAACTGTTATCGCAGCAGCTCACGCAGTGGCAAGAAGATACCAATGTGGTGGCAATCTTGTTAAAGGGTGCTGGCGATAAAGCATTTTGTGCCGGTGGCGATATCCGCAAGCTGTATAACAGTATGTCGGATACTGCACCAATACCTAATCCTTATGCCACAGAATTTTTTGGACATGAATATCGTTTATTTCGACAAATGCATTTCTATCCTAAACCTTTAATAGTATGGGGCGATGGCATTATCATGGGTGGTGGTATGGGTCTGCTTGCCGCCTGTAGCCATCGTATAGTTACCGAGCGTACGCGTTTTGCAATGCCAGAGGTAACGATTGGTTTATTCCCAGATGCTTCTGGTAGTTGGTTCTTACCGCGTATGCCTGCTAAAACAGGTTTATTTTTAGGATTAACAGGCGCTCAATGTAATGGCAACGATGCGTTATTGGTTAATTTAGCAGAGTATGCAGTGTCAAGCCATGACTATGAGACTGTTTTACAGCGTTTAATCGGAAGTGATTGGCAATCCATAAATACTTTTGATGATGAAAATGGTACTAGTACAAGTTATTCCGATACAGCGCATAATATAGTCAGCCATGCGTTAGCGACTTTGCCTGTGGCAATTCTTGCAGAGAGTAAACTCGGATTATACTGGCAAACCATTCAGCGATTAATGAACAGGGGTGGCCTGGCTGATATTGATAGCATATTGCAAGATGATAACGCATTGGCGCAGTTTGATGCGAGATTTGCGGCTGATGAGTGGACGCAAAAAGCCATTGCCACTTATCGTCACGGTTGCCCGGTCACTATTGCCTTAGCTTATACACTTTATCATCAGACAGCCCAGCTTTCGCTAGAGCAAATATTATATTTAGAGACCAATGTTGCTGTCCATTGTGCTGCAAATCCTGACTTTAAAGAAGGCGTACGTGCGCTACTGATTGATAAAGATAAAAACCCGCAGTGGTTACGATCATTAGCAGACTGCCTAACTGTGGAGGGTCGCCACTATATTCATCAGCATCTCATCAGCCCTTATCCTACCGGTGAGCATCCTTTTGATAATTGGCTAGGCATAGAGGCGCTCGGTGTGCAAACCGTCCGCTAAATAAAGTTGGGGATAAATGGAGTGATATTAATTGACTCAACTTTGTAAATCATAAACCAAGCCTTGGATATCCTGTGCCGCCTCTTGCAAGCGCGGTACGTGCGTTAGCAGCTCTTCTAGCGATATTCGAATCGTTGGAGCATGAACATATAGTGATGCTAAATAACGTGATTTTTTATCTAGTATTGGCACAGCAACCGTTACCATCTCTGAGATAAACTCTTCATTATCGATACCAATGCCAGTTTTAGCGATGCGATCAAGTTCAGCATTTAGTACATCAATGTCGACCATAGTATTTTTAGTAAATTTACTGAGCGGTAAACTATTAAGCATCTTACGGCGGCTGGCTTTAGACAGCTGGCTCAAATAAAGCTTGCCTGTCCCTGTACACCACATCGGTGACTTTGCGCCAACCGGTAAATAAATTTGTAAGGGCAATTCTGTTTGTACGCGATTGGTATAAGTCATATTCATCTGATACGGAATCGCAATGCCGCATGACTCTTTTATATCATCAACCAGTCTTTGCAAAACAACTTGACGCTCATTAAAAAAGTGGCGCTGTTGCCATAGCTCAACGCTCAAATTGCGAACACGTTTACCAGGGATAATACCGCCCGTGATATCTACTGCCACAAAACCTTCATCGACTAGATTTTGAATCAATCGATGAATAGTAGGTTTAGGGATATCGAGCACTTGTGATAATTCAAGAGGAGAGATTGGCTTAGGTGCGTAAGATACGGCTTCAATGATTTCTAACACACGGGTAATCGAGGAAACTTTAGGCATAGGAACACTCGGTAAGAAAAGGGACCAGTAACAGATAAAATAGAACAAAGAACTGATAAGTTAAGAGGTAATAAAATGAGCATAAAAACAGTAATAGTATAAAGTGTTTATATATTATTTAGCAGCATTTTTAATTGTTTTCAAGTAGATAAAAGGGGGAAACATAGCCGGTCAAGTGAACGTAAGATAACAAAGTAGGTCATTCTTTTATAAAATTGTTATTGAGTTTGCACGAGAACTACGACATTATAGCGCCATAGTTTGCCATATTGTTACACGTGATTTGGCTTTTTATGTCTAAATCGTTATTAGAAAGTGACAATAAGTGAGATGAGCATTATCACATCTTATGTTGTAACGTCCTGATTTTTAGGCGCTATATGCTTGTATTGTTATCTACCCAGTTTAGGGGTATTGTGTAACACTAAAGTCATGTTCTATGGTTTCGTGTAGGAATTATTACAATATCTATGCAATCTTTACATAATGGCAAATAAAAAGGGCATCTTTAGGGGTGACTTTTTACGCCAAAATTGTTTTAATCTGCTCAACAAAATGATTGTTTAAAATAAAGGCTAGATAATCGTTTTTTTGCAGGTCATCTGTTTTATATCTATTTGTGTTATATCTGAGGAGCGTAATCATGAAGTTTATTAAATTAACAGCTATTTCTGCTGCTGTATTGGCATCTAGTGCTGCTCTAGCAGCTGATCCTATTGTCGTTGTTGACGATGTAGAAGTTTATGAGGCGCAGCCTGTAGCAGTTGCTTATGAAGTTGAGCCTGTAGCAGTTGCCTATGAAGCTGAGCCAGTTGCAGTTGCTTATAATGCCAACGCAGGTGTTGTTCGTAACACTGCTGGTGCAGTTGTTGGTGGCACTAAAACTTTTTTCCAAACAGTAACTCATCCAGCAGCTATTAGTGCTGAAGTTGGTACACTAGGTTATGGTGCTAACATCGGTTGGGGACTTAACGAAAAAACTGAACTACAAGCCGGTTGGGCAGGTGGTGATGTAGCTGATCTATTCGGTGGTGACTTCGATGCTAACGATATCAACTATGACGTTGATACTGATTTTAGTAACCCGTACTTAGGCGTGCAGTACCGTCCTATGGCTAACTGGTTCACTATGGGCGCTGGTATTATCGTTCCTGATAACGATATCGATGTTCGTGCTAATGCTGAAGGCGAAGGTTTCTACAAAATCGATGGTAAAAAGTACTATACAGGTGTAGCTGCAGATAAGCGCGGCGATGACGACTTTGGTGCTGATGGTGTTGGTAACTTAGAAGGTAACATTCAGCATCGTAACAAGTTAGCTCCTTATGCTACTATTGGCTTCCGTCCTAACATCACCAATAACTTTGGTGTGTTTGGTGAAGTTGGTGCAGCTTATATGGGTAAAGTAGACGCAAACATCAAACGTGTTGGCGGTGTTGATGGCGATGCTATTAATATAGCAGCAGCAGATCAAGCGGCTCGTGATGCAGAAAAAGATCTAGAAGACAAAAGCTGGTTAGAGTGGATGCCAATTGTTAAAGTTGGTGCAACCTACCGCTTCTAATAATGATTCATGATAAATAATATCTGCTATGAATGATTAAGATAAAGAAACGACCTTCGGGTCGTTTTTTTTGTTTTCAAATTTTTATTTTAGGAAGAGCTTTCGAAGTTATGGAATAGTATTAGAAAACGACTACGGTTTGTTGGCAAGGTAAAATTGTAATTTGATAACCGTTTCGGGTATTGTTAATTACAGTATCTGTTGAGTAATCCTCATTTAAGCTAGCAATAAGCTTAGGGATAATTTCTGCATAAGACATGCCCAATCCTTGCGCTAATTTATATTGGTAAATCTTAATAAAGCTTTCTTTAAACTGCCATAGCCATCTAACAATAATGTTACGCTGATATATGGCTAGGTCTGCTAAAATTTCAATCTCAGCAGGATGATAAAATCGCTGCGCCACCTGCCAAGCGATATCTTGAATTTCAATATCGATACCAACGGCACGGTCAGCACTGATAATAACTGCGACTTTATCAGTAAGCTGACTGCTGGCTATATCAACGTCACCAGAATGACTGAAGCATACGTAATAGCCGCTATTACTGAGCCGATAGGGAAATTGGGATTCATCTAAAGTCTCGGTTATTCCTATCTTAACAAGCAGTAATTGTAATAATAAGCGTACACCTTTACGCTGTTGTCGCCGTCTATTTTGAGCGATTTGTCGTGCTGATAAGAGGCTATTAATGTTGTTATCTAATCGGTAAAAAGTATGAGAGTAAAGTTTGGTTAGGCAAGATAATGGTGTAAAAGGAGCTAAGGGCTTGGATGATGTAGGACAATTATATGTCAATGACAATAATGGTGAGGCAATTTGAGCGGTGGCGCACCATGTTATAGGATTAAGCTTAGTGTAGACTATATTTTGCAAAGATAGAGTTAGCATGGTTTCTTATTTACATAGTGATTGAAATAGTTAAGAACATTCAAATTTTTGTGAATAATATTTTTAAAAAAAAAGTTTATATTTTCCATGATATTTTGTCTAATGTTTTATCATAAAAAGAGCCTAACAAAAGTAAATTGCTAGGCTCTTTTTATTCTATACTATTATTATAAGTTAGTTAGCTTGAACATAACTGCTCTTAGCTAAGCTAAATAAACATTAGTATGACAATTCTGCACGGCGGTTTTGAGAATAGGCAGATTCGTCAGCACCTGTAGCAGCAGGACGCTCTTCGCCATAGCTAATCACTTGGATGTTATTAGATGCAGCACCTTGCGCGGTAAGATAGCTACTGACAGATTGAGCACGACGTTCGCCAAGTGCCATATTGTATTCACGGCTACCGCGTTCATCGGTATGACCAGCAATTAATACACCAGCGCCAGGATTTGCGCTAAGTAAACTTGCATGTTGGCTTAATACGCTGGCAGATTGCGAAGTAATGTCACTGCTGTCAAAATCAAAATAAACCACGGCTTGTAAGTTATTAGCAGCAGAAATAACAGCCGCAGAGTTATTAATATCAATACCGCCTGTATAACCAACTTGACCACCAGGAATACCTAGTGGGGCAACCACAACTTCAGATGTAGCGCGTTTGGTGGCACAACCTGTGGTAAGTGCTACAGTCGTAGAAAGTACGGCAAGCGCAGCGATTTTAGCGAAACGCATTTTTGATGGCGTATTAGATAAAGTAAGGCTGGTAAACATAGTGAGCTCCTAAATTTTTAATCAAATTTGTTATTTTAAAACTGCTTATAATAAAACCTAGGCAATTGCTGCTTATAGTAGAAGGTATGTTACGTTATGTAAATAGCATTACTGTAAATCATGTCAAATTTTGCCCATTAATTCAATATGTACTTTGCAATAGGGTACATAAGTTCGTAGTCTAGCCAGTCACCTATAATTTTTTATTGCCATTCTTCTTGCGGTTCGACTGCATTTTAGCTTAACTTATTTGGCCTTGAAATGTTCTAGCCTGAACCAATGTAATCATAAGGCTATTAAATCTTAGAGGTATATAATAAAAGGTAATATGACCAGTCATTCAGGTGTATTTTAACTTTATTATAATGCTTTTATAAATATAATCCGCTATACGATATTTGCCACTACTCAAAAATAGGAATAACGATGTCTATCGCTGAACAAGATGCTCAAATTATTAATCCTGAAATACCTGATGCGCCATCACATCTGCCTCATGAAACCAATCAAAAAATTAATTTAAAAGACTATCAGCCGCCAAGTTTTGATGTCGAAACGGTTGATTTAGATATTAAGCTGTTTGATGACTATGCGCAGGTTGATAGTACGTTGCATATGGTACGAGAAACGGCTGGCGATTTGGTGTTGTTCGGTGAAGAGCTAGAGCTGCTTAGTCTTTCAATGAATGGTAAAGCGCTTGCGTCCGAAGAGTATCAGCAAAATGCTGGTGCATTGATAATTGCAAATGCACCTGATAAAGTGACATTAGAATTATCTGTTAAGATTTGCCCACAGACCAATACTGCCCTTGAAGGCTTATATATTGCCGGCAGTGGTAGTGAGACGATGTTTGTTACCCAGTGTGAGCCTGAGGGCTTTCGCAAAATTACTTTTTATCCCGATCGCCCAGATGTGCTGGCGATATTTACCACCCGTATTGAAGCCGATAAGCGTTATCCAACATTATTAGGCAATGGCAACTTGGTTGAGCAAGGCGGAGTGGCGGACGCACCAGAGCGCCATTATGCGATCTGGCATGACCCAACCAATAAACCAAGCTATCTGTTTGCCTGCGTGATTGCCGATTTAGATGTGTTGACTGATTCTCATACCACTAGTGAGGGTCGCGATGTGACGCTTGAGCTGTATGCTAAATCTAGTGATATTGAAAAATGTCATGTGGGCATGCAAGCGTTGAAAGATTCAATGGTCTGGGATGAGGTTAATTATGGGCGCGCTTATGATTTAGACCGTTATATGATTGTTGCCGTGAGTCAATTTAATATGGGGGCGATGGAAAATAAAGGGCTGAATATTTTTAATACCGCTTGTGTGTTATCAAGTCCGGAAACCACGACCGATGCGCGCAGCTTTAATGTCAAAGCAGTAATTGCTCATGAGTATTTTCATAACTGGACGGGCAATCGCATTACCTGCCGTGATTGGTTCCAATTGTGCTTAAAAGAAGGCTTTACCGTTTATCGTGACCAGTCCTTTTCTGCCGATCAGCAGTCTAGTGCGGTTCAGCGCATTGATGATGTCGCAACTTTGCGCGCCTATCAGTTTAACGAAGATGCAGGACCGCTTGCGCATCCGGTACGTCCTGAGAGTTTTGTTGAGATTAATAATTTTTATACCACGACGGTGTATGAAAAGGGCGCAGAAATCGTGCGCATGCTTGCTAATACCTTAGGGGCAGAAAATTTCCGTAAGGGTACAGATGAATATTTCCGTCGTTATGATGGGCAAGCGGTGACGGTGGAAGATTTTTTATCGGCATTAAGTATTACTGATAGTAAGATTACAGATTTTATTGATTGGTATCGTCAGCCGGGTACACCGATGGTATCAGGTCATCAAGAGTATAATTCTGAGACGCAAACCTTAACCATTATTTTGAGCCAGCAGACGCGTCATGTGCCAGGGTTTGATGCTCCAAAACCATTACCAATCCCAGTTGCAACGGCACTTTTTGATAAAGATTCTGGCAATATCATTGCTGAGCGAATGTTACTGCTTGATCAAGCAACGCAAGTCTTTAGCTTTGACAATGTAACGAGTGAGCCTGTGGTGTCATTGCTGCGAGATTTTAGTGCGCCCGTTCAGCTCAATTATGATTATCAAGATGAAGACTTAGCCTTTTTATTGACTCATGAAACCAATGGCTTTAACCGCTGGCAAGTAACGCAAATGCTGGTCAATCGTATTTTGCTACAAAACAATGATGCTAAAGTGTATTTGAAAGCGTTGGTGGATACGTTGCCTAAACTAGCAGCTGAAGATGCGATGCTTGCCGCGCGCTTATTAGATATACCATCGCAGCAAGAACTGGCAACGGCTATAGCGCAAAGTTATGACCCAGTGCTGATTAAAAAGCAGAGAGAGGAGTTATACCAACAGGTTGCTGAATCGCTAAAAGAACAGTGGGCGGTGCTGTATCAACAATCGCCGTTGCAAGCCTATTCTGACAGTCCTGAAGCGCTTGGCGCGCGGGCGCTACGTAATGTCGTGCTTGATATGTCATTGACCGCAAAAGTTGCAGAAGCTGCCGATTGGGCAAAGCAGCAATACGATAATGCCAGTTGTATGACTGAGCGTTTTGGTGCGTTAAAAGCCATGGTGAATCATCAAGTGGTAGGATATCAGGATTACTTAACTGATTTCTACCAGCGTTTTCAAGCCGATGATTTGGTGATTGATTTGTGGTTTAGTGTGCAAGCATCTGCAGAGCATGTAAATACGGATACTATTCAATCCTTACTGGAACATGCTGATTTTGATTGGCATACCCCAAATCGAGTACGCGCAGTAATTAGCGCCTTTACCTCGCAGCCAACAGTATTGTGGACGCCTGAAGGGCTAGATATCTATATGAGCGTGATTAAAAAGATGGATGAGGCCAATCCGGTGCTCGCCTCACGCCTGCTACAAGTGTTGGCACGTTGGTATACCTTGGTTGAACCACGTCGTCACATGGCGCATGAGCAGCTGCTTGAATTACAGCAAACTGCCACCTCAAAGCATGTTCTTGAAAGCTTGGATACCGTTTTAGGGGCAGCTAATAATTAATCTATATTAAGATTCAAGTTCTTTTAGTGGTTTCAGCAATAAAAAGCCCATCTTATATAGATGGGCTTTTTGATTTTACATTTTTAATAAAATGAATAGTTCATAGAACTAACAATTAGCGATTAGGCAAAACGTCTTTTACAGTATCACGTAAGTTATAAAGCGCGGTGACGGTGCTATCCCAATCTAAGCAGCCATCTGTGATTGATACGCCATATTCTAAAGCGCTCAAATCAGCCGTTAAGTTCTGATTGCCGCCTTTGAGATGACTTTCTATCATCATGCCGATAATAGATTTATTACCGTTTTTGATTTGCTCAGCAACGTTTTGGATAACCATAGGCTGCAAGTACGGGTCTTTACCAGAGTTGGCATGGCTTGAGTCAATCATGATTTTGCTGCTAGTTTTACCTTTGGCTAATTCATTCTCAACTTGGGCAACGGCAGTTTCATCATAGTTAGGTTTGCCATTACCACCACGTAATACGACGTGCGCGTAAGGATTCCCTTTTGATTTGATGATACATACTTTGCCATCTGAGGACAGACCTAAGAAGCTGTGACCGGCTTTTACCGCTTGCATGGCGTTAACGGCAACGGTCATACCGCCATCGGTACCATTTTTAAAGCCTACTGGGCACGATAAACCTGAGCTCATTTCTCGGTGCGTTTGGCTCTCGGTAGTACGCGCGCCAATGGCTGACCAGCTGATTAAATCTTGCATGTACTGCGGTGTATTTGGGTCAAGGGCTTCGGTCGCACACGGCAGACCTTTTTCATTTAAGTCAATCAGCAGTTTACGAGCAGTACGCAGACCTTTTTCGATATCAAAGCTGTCATTCATATCGGGGTCATTAATCATGCCTTTCCAGCCGACCGTGGTACGTGGTTTTTCAAAATAAACCCGCATCACCACAAAAATAGTATCTTCAATTTCTTTTGCCAATATGGCTAAGCGATCTGCATATTCATGAGCCGCTTTAATATCATGAATAGAGCAAGGACCGATAACCACGAACAGACGCTTGTCTTTACCGTCCAAGATATCTTGGATAGTATGGCGACCCTTTAAAACAGTGTTATAAGCCGATTCTGTAAGCGGTAGCTCAGCTTTTAGCTCAGCTGGAGTAATTAAAGGGATGAATTGTGCAATATTCACGTCATCAATATCTGCGTTATGAGTAGCTGGTGTAGTCATAGTTATATGTCGTCTAGCTAATTTATAGGAATATTCATTATGCGTTGAAAACAATGCGTTGACAAGGGCAGTCACTGAGTTAATTGACTGATAACTGGAATGTCAAAACCAATATTTTGTTATACTTGCCGGTTACGTGGGTGCTTAAAGGTGTTTATACGCTTAAAAATGCATCTGTTGTTTGCTTATTATTGAGAATGGTTCATGATTGTCATCACCGCGAATGCGGATACTCAAGCGTCACATCAGGCGTTGGCACATACGCCAGAAGCAATGTCCAAATCTATACCAACCAAATCTAAGCCACTTATCATTGGTATTGTCGCCGGTGAAGTGTCGGGCGATAGCTTGGGTGCTGACTTTATGCAGCAGATGAATAATTTGCGCAGTGACATTGTCTGGGTGGGCGTTGGTGGTGCTAAGATGCAGGCGCAAGGTCTGCACAGTATTTTCCCATTGTCACGTTTAGCCGTAATGGGTTTGGTTGAAGTGTTATCGCAGTTGCCAGACTTACTAAAAGCGCGCCGTGAGCTGCTCGCTGCTTTTGCAACCGCACAGATTAATTGGTTTGTGGGTATTGATGCCCCTGATTTTAATTTGCGTGTTGCTAAGAAGCTGAAGCCGCAAGGCGTGTTTTGCGTGCAGTATGTTAGCCCGTCCATTTGGGCGTGGCGTGAGTCCCGTATTCATGGTATCAAGGCGGCAACTGACCTCGTGCTATGCCTATTCCCATTTGAACTGCCAGTATATGAGCGCCACCACCATCCCGCCATTTGTGTAGGTCATCCTTTGTTGCATACTATGAATCAGACTTTGGTTGATACGCCAACGCATCAGTTGCGTAGCGAAATGGTTTGGCATAATGACGGCTTACAGCAATTTTTTGTTGAGCGTTTTAATGCGGTTAGTCAGCTGATTTGTGTGATGCCAGGGTCAAGGCGTGGTGAGATTCAGGCGATATTACCTCTGATGTTGGACGGTATTGAAAAGTTATTAGCGTTAGATTCCAAGCTTTGTTTTATTATTCCAACGGTTGATAAAAACCATCAGTATATTGTACAAGAGGTGATTGATCAGCGCTCAGAACTCTTGCAGGCTGCCATTGTTGTTGTCTATGATGAAAGCCAGCCGAACTTTAGCCAACAAGCCATGGCAGCATCAGATATCGTAATGCTGGCATCTGGCACCGCCACTCTTGAAGCCATGCTGCTTGAACGACCAATGGTAGTGATTTATCAGCTGAATGAGTTAACCTATCAAATTGCTAAACGCTTGGTAAAAGTACCTTATGTTGCGTTGCCTAATATTTTAGCCGATGCGCCTATCGTGATAGAGCTGATTCAAGAGCAAGCGAGTGGCGCTAGTATTTGCCGTACGGTGACAAAATTATTGCAGCCACGCGCTTATAAGGAGCAATTACA
Organism: Psychrobacter sp. GP33; assembly: GCF_014119005.1. Taxonomy (GTDB): domain Bacteria; phylum Pseudomonadota; class Gammaproteobacteria; order Pseudomonadales; family Moraxellaceae; genus Psychrobacter. The sequence goes on from NZ_JACGYX010000003.1 coordinate 61,518, forward strand.
AGCCCTTAGGCGCACCAAGCAAATCTTGCAGCAGCAAAGCAACCATAATCCTGCCAGTAGCGTGATTGAACAATGGTATGCGCAAAATTCTCGCTAATCTTTAGCACATAAAAAAGATAATAAAATTATGACTAAGATAATTATTTTAGATAATCATATTCTACCTATTTCAATAACTATTGAACACATTGAGATTAAAGGTCAATATATCAACCTAGCTGCGCCTATCATGTTAACTGGGCAGCTAAATACCGATAAATTATTGGCAGAATATCAGCTTAAGCAAGATGAGCCATTACAAATTGGTGTCGATGAAGCAGGGCGTGGTCCTTTGCTGGGTAGTGTTAATGTGGCTGCGGCTATATTGCCTAATGCATGGTCAGATTTGATAGAAAATAAACCGCTACAAGATACAGAGTTGTCTATTTTAACCGACTCCAAGCAACTCAGTGAAAAAAAGCGCGATATCCTTTATCCGTTAGTCCAGCAACATGCTATAGGATACCTTATCGCCGATATTCCAGCGGCGGTGATAGATCAGATCAATATTTTGCGAGCGACTATGCTTGGTATGCGCTTATGTACAGAAGAATTATTGATTGCCATAGCAAATTATCTACAGGAAATCTCAAGTAATACACTTGATAAAATACAAGCCGAACTATTATTTGATGGCAATCGCTGTCCCGAACTGGATTACTCAATGCTTGTAAAAATGGGTATCGAAAAGTCAGCCATTGACTGCCAAGCGTGGGTGAAAGGGGATGCACGTCATACCAGTATTGCTGCCGCCAGCATCTTGGCAAAAGTCAGCCGTGACCAAACCATGTATGAGCTGGACTCTCAATATCCACAATACGGAATTGCTCAACATAAAGGCTATCCAACCAAGGCGCATATGCAAGCCGTCGATGATTATGGCGTTTTACCTGAGCATCGCCGTAGTTTTGCGCCTGTACGGCGGGCATTGGAAGCTCAGTAGCAATTGATTGGTTAATTATGAGATGCTGAATAATTTTCCTTCATAAATATAAAAATAGCCTAGGTATTAATACTTTTAATCTAGAATAGGCAATAACCTTGAATACATTAACCAAGAGCATTACGACAGTCATGCTATCGATTCCATTTTTGACGACTTGTGGGGTTCTGTATAAAGGAGAAACCAAAAAATTATCATCCGTATCAACAATATTTAAGCCACATCAGCCAACTAAATCTAAAAATATTATTGAACCAGATATCGTGTCACAAGTTGGTGAGACAGAAATAAAAGCAAATAATATTACCAATGAAAACCACAGCCAAGCAGCAGCTGTTGGTTCCATACTAATTAGCAGTGCCCGTCAAAACTGTGGGTTGGGTGCGGTCACAGTAGACACGGAGCTGACCAAAATCGCTACCCAACACGCGCAATACATGCAGTATATCTTTGCTAATGTCACACCAACCGCTTTTAATGCTCATAATGAACATGAAATCGCTGCTATTAAACAGTGGACAGGGCAGAATAATCCCTATTTTAGTGGCGTTACCATTACAGACCGTCTGGCTAATGCGCAATACTCTAACCGGTTTTATGGTGCGGTTGAAAACATTTCTCATACGGTACTTTTTAATTCAATAGGTAAAGTAGCATCGCCTGATTATGTCGCGCAAACATTAGTAAAATCGCTATTAAGCGCGCCCTATCACCTAAGATCGCTCATGCTACCAACCCTAAGTCACACCGGATCAAGTGCTGTAGCTTATAGCCCTCACGGCAAAGTGGCAGATAAAAGCAAAGGGTATATTTTTGTCAATATTTCCTCACCCACCTATAATACGCATCATGATACGGTTCAAGGAATTTTCACCTATCCTTGCGATAATACCATCGGTACGCATACCGCTCTATATGACGAATCTCCAAACCCCGTGGCACGTACCAAGCGCGATTTAAGAACAGCGCCTATCGGACAGCCCGTCTATATCAATATACCGTCCGCTCAACATATTATCGTCAGGAATATTCGTCTCTACGACATACAGCGTACTGCCAAAGTTAAGGTTGAGCTGCTTGATTATCGTAATGATCCGCATAAAGGCACTAATCATGAACTCAAAGAGAATGAAGCCTTTATTTTACCAATTACGGATAATCATAAAAGCTGCGAAGTGGGTGCACGTAAAGGCTTAAACTGTGGGCTCTATGGTCATAGCGAGTATAAAGTCAGCTTTACTGTGTTAGTAGACGGCAAAAAACTGGAGAAAAAACAATTTACCTTTAAAACCGGTAATGTAAATTACTAAATGCCTAAAAATAAAAAATAACTAAAACGATGAATTAGGCTGCTGTAACAAGGCAAGCTCTGCCGCTGTAGAGACGCGATTAAGCGCCGCATTGCGATGCGGATAACGTCCAAATTTTTCAATGATCGCTTGATGTGTGTAGGCAAAATCAAGGGTTGACGGATCGTTTAACTGCTTAAATAAAGGCAAATATTTCTCATGAATAACTGCAGATTCAGAATGCATAAACGGCATAATCATAAACTTACGCCACGGCATTGGTAAGGTATCAAAGTCTGGCTGAACAATGGCTTCTTGTGCCAATACCAGTGCCATTTTATCTTGGGCAAAGGCATCGGCTTGCCCGCGACATAAATTACGTGAAAATTGATCCAGTACGATAATCTCCGCCAAACGTCCAGCAAGATTGAGCATTAAATTATCTTTATCGAGATTAGCTGTATGGAAATTATCTGTATCAGTTGCTAACTTGCTATTGGCTTGTTGTTCATTGCGTCGCCAATATGCGCATTCACCTTGTATGGCGGCTTGCCAAACCGTGCCAAACTTGTCGTCAATTTGCTTATCAAAATTATCATCGGCTATAAACCAGTATGGCTCATTATCTTTTTCAAACCAAAATTCTAGTACAGCACGAGAATCAGCATTGAGCAGGGTTAAATTAGGTTGAGATTGAGGTATTGAATTATTTGTTGAGAGCATCATAAACTATTCTAATTATCATGGGTTTAGTCTACTATAGCGAAAATATGGCTATTAATCATTATCAAGCGCTATTCGCCACCGTTATCAAATGCTACTAGGTTATCTATTATGAATGTATCGCTCACTGCACAATCTATCAATGTACCAACCCCTTATTACTTTCTTGATGAAACTGCGATTGTTGCTAATATGCAGATTATCGCGCGCTTGTGCGAATTGTCGGGTGCCAAGGCGTTACTCGCGCTAAAGTGTTTTGCGACGTGGGGTGTCTTTGATGCAATGGCGCCTTATTTGCATGGCACGACGTCCTCTTCACTTAATGAGGTTAGACTAGGCTTCGAGACTTTTGGTAATAATGATAATGCAGCGGATAAGTTAGAAAAGAAAGAAACGCATGCATATAGCGTGGCGTATAGCGCTGATGAGATACCAGAAGTATTAAAGTATGCCGATAAAATTATTTTTAACTCGTTCTCGCAGCTGAGTGCTTTTAAAGACCAAGCACAGGCGCAAAATATTCCAGTCGGCTTACGTCTTAATCCAAAAACTAGCAATTCCTCCTTTATTATTGCAGATCCTGCACGTCCGTTTAGTCGCTTGGGCGAGCATGACAAAACCCGTATTGCTGCAGTATTGGATGATATTACGGGTGTGATGATTCATAACAACTGTGAAAATGACAGCTTTGAAGCGTTTAGCGAAAGCTTGGCGAATATTGAAGCGCGCTTTGGCGATATCTTACAGCAGCTCGAGTGGGTCAGCTTAGGCGGTGGTATTCACTTTATTGCCCCTGATTATCCATTAGAAAAGTTAGCCGAACGCTTAAAAGCGTTTAGTAAAAAATATGGCGTACAAGTCTATCTTGAGCCAGGTGAAGCGAGCATTCATGGCGCTGGTACGTTGGTCACTACCGTGTTAGATACCATGCACAATGAAAAAAATCTAGTCGTGGTCGACTCTTCTATTGAAGCGCATATGCTCGATTTACTGATTTATCGTGAGTCCGCGCTGATAACGGCTGTCAATGATGAAACTGTTACTATTGCACCCTTGGATACCGCATTAAATAAAGACATGGTAGATAGGGATAGTGAGGAATTAACTAACAACCCATCAGCAGAAAACACTATTATCTACGGTCGCTCTTGTTTAGCTGGTGATATCTTTGGTGAATATAGTTTACCAAATACCTTAAAAGTGGGCGATACGGTCACTTTTGGTAATGCAGCCGGTTATACCATGGTTAAAAAGAACTGGTTTAATGGTGTTAATATGCCTGCAATTGTCATTCGTCGCCTTGATGGAACGGTTGATATTCAGCGCGAGTTTGATTATCAAGAATATAAAGCAAGCTTATCGTAAGCTGTCTGCCACTCTAGCCCTAATTGACATTATAAATAAGCATGATTATTTGGTGCAGTTAAGTAGCATGGTTATTTTATGATTAATTATTGCCGAAAAGGCGTTAAACATTGTTATAATTGGCGCGGGCAAAAGTAGCTATAGTTGTCCATTGGGTGCGTGGGTTTTCCTCGGTCTTCCTTTTTAATTCACGCATATCATTCACTCGTTTCTGTTTTGCATCGTCATTATTAATGGCACTGACAGGGACACAAAGGAGGATTGTTGCCTTGACATCCACTCAACATACCAAAAAAGCTAAAAAAAACGTACTTATCATCGGTGCAGGCGGCGTGGCACAAGTTGTCGCGCATAAATGTGCGATGAATAATGATGTGCTTGGCGAACTTCATATCGCTTCACGTACCAAAGACAAGTGTGATGCTATCGCCGAAAGCGTTGTCGAAAAAGGTAGCTTTAAGCAGCCTGCAACCTTACACACGCATGAACTTGATGCGCTAGATATTCCAGCAGTGATTGCCTTAATCAAAGAAACGGGCATTCAAATTGTCATCAATGTGGGCTCACCTTTCTTAAATATGAGCGTGTTAGAAGCATGTATCGAAACAGGCGTGGCGTATATTGATACTGCGATTCATGAAGATCCTCGTAAGATTTGTGAGACGCCGCCATGGTACAACAATTATGAGTGGCAGCGTAAACAGCGTTGTGCCGATAATAATATCACTGCCATTTTAGGCGCAGGCTTCGATCCCGGAATGGTCAACGCTTATGCGCGTCTTGGCTATGACATGATGGATAAAGGCTCAGTGACTGATATTGATATTATCGATATCAATGCCGGCAGCCATGGTAAATACTTCGCGACCAACTTCGATCCTGAGATTAACTTTCGTGAATTTACCGGTACGGTTTACTCTTGGCAAAACAGCAAGTGGCAGTCAAATAAAATGTTTGAAGTCAAACGTACTGATGACTTACCAGTTGTTGGCGTGCAAAACAGCTACTTAAGTGGTCATGATGAGATTCATTCGTTATCTGCCAACTTAGATGTGCCAAATATCCGTTTTTGGATGGGCTTTGGCGAGCATTACATCAATGTCTTTACTGTATTACAAAGCTTAGGTTTGTTATCTGAGCAACCAGTAGTTACCGCTGAAGGCTTAGAAGTTATTCCGCTAAAAGTTGTCAAAGCTGTGCTTCCTGACCCAAGCTCATTAGCACCGAACTATACCGGCAAAACCTGTATTGGCGATGTAGTAAAAGGTAAAAAAGACGGTGTTGATAGCGAGGTATTTATTTACAATATCTCTGACCATAAAGAAGCTTATGAAGCTATGGGCAGCCAAGGTATCTCTTATACCGCAGGTGTTCCACCAGTTGCTGCTGCCATGCTTATCGCTACGGGCGAGTGGGATGCAGGCAAAATGGTCAACGTTGAAGAGCTTGATGCCAAGCCATTCATCAATTTGCTGAATAAAATTGGTTTACCAACGCGTATTAAAGATGCCGATGGTGATAGAGCACTTGAATTTGACATCTAGTTGATTATTTAAATATGACGATTGTTATATTTAAATAATAAGATACACCTAAAAACACCGTATTAAGTTTCGACTTGATGCGGTGTTTTTTTATTACTAGCACGCGTAAATTTGCAATTAGGCTTGCGCTTATTTATCCTAGTGTATACAAAGTGCTATAAAGGACAGCTATTTTGACCACAAATTCACCGCTAGAGCGCTATCAACTCTTTGATTTAATCGAAGATATTACCCAGCTTAATGTGTTATTGGTATTAGAATCACCACATATCAATGAGTATATCCACAGACATCCGGCTGCCGGAAATGCTGCTGCCGAGCTGACGAAATTTTTTACCGCTCAAGGCTATGCCAATTGCTTTAACGACGATTTGCCCATCGGTTGTAATATTAAAACGCAGCACTATCCATTTTTAGGCATTATGAATTGCTCTTCATTACCGATGAATAAAGAATTCTATCCGTGCAGCATGGCAGAAGAGAAAGCGGTGCTTGTCGATAAATTGATGGCAATGAGAACACAATTGGGTAAAGGTATTGATGCAGACTATATCAAACCATCTGCGCCAGAATGTGAGCTATTCAGTGAATTTGCTAAACGCTTAATGGCTGTTATTAATGCCACATCAACGAAAGTATCAATAGAAGCACCAAAAGAGAATAATCTTATTATTGTGCCTTGTGGTTTTGTGGCAACCAATTTTGTCAAAAAATTCCAAGCGAATTATAAAGGCAAGTTAAATGTTCTGGATCATCTTCCGCATCCTAGCGTGGCAGATTGGCAACAGTGCATTAAAAATATTACTATCACCGATTGCATTCCGCAAGACATGCTGCCTTAAATATTCAATATTAAGTATCAAATAACGTTAGTATGCTGCAGTTATCTCGTCATCTTACTTATGCATCGTTACAAATGCTTCTACGGTCATCAACTTTATAACCAGCTATCTTTTCAAATAGTTTCAATAAAAAATAGCTTCGATAAAAATAGTTCCTATAAAAAACAGGTCAATCACTGACCTTAGCAAAATAATCGTTGATAAGTGTACCTGTTCATTCGTAGCAATAAGCTCGCGATGCCTTTTCTGTTGCTATACGTTTTTTACAACGCTATTTATTCTTTATGACGCTATTAAATGCGTTATTTACCTTCTTAAAAAAACTATTTAATGGCGTGTACGCTAATTAAATGCAAGGAATACCACCATGACAATTGACCCATCAGACGACAAATTATCTGAAGTGTCTCATTCAAACCAGTCAAATCAGCCAAATACTTCTAATCAAGACGGTGACGATCAAAACAATATTAATCAAAATAATCTTAATCAAACGACTACGCAGACCGAAAAGACAAAAACGCCCTTTGAGCGTAGTCAGTTTGGTGGCTCACAGCGCCAACCCAAAAATCATCTTGATGATGATGTTCCCATCTCAAAAAGTGACCTAAAAAAAGCAGCGCAAGAGCTATCCAAAAACAGTACGGCTCATATTAATTGGAGCGTGCTCATCATCTCATCATTGGTGATTGTAGCGTTCTCGATTTGGGCAATTGTCATGCCAGATAATGCGCATATGACGATGGGACATATCGTTGACTGGATTGCAACGAATCTTGGTTGGTATTACGTGATTACCATGACTTTGATTATTGGCTTTGTGGTATGGGTCGCATTTTCAAAAGAAGGTGATATTCGCTTGGGTCCAGATGACTCGCGCCCGCAATATAAGCTGGGAACGTGGGTGGCAATGCTATTTGCGGCAGGGGTCGGGATTGATTTGTTATTCTTCTCGGTCACAGGTCCGGTCGTGCAGTATCTTACGCCGCCAACGGGTGAAGGTGCCAATGCGGCCGCGCTACAAGATGCCGTAGTATGGACGATGTTCCATTATGGTATCGCTGGTTGGGCGGTGTATGCGCTGCTTGGTATGGCTATGGGCTATTTTGCCTATCGCTGGGATATGCCATTGTCCATTCGTGCGGCACTTTATCCACTGCTCGGTAAACGCGTCAGCGGTCCAGTGGGTCATGGTATCAGTATTGTGGCTTTGGTTGGCACCGTGTTTGGTGTGGCGACGACAATGGGAATCGGCGTGGTGCTGCTGAACGTCGGATTCTCTAAATTGTTTGGTTTTGAAGAAGGCATCACGCTACAGATTGCCTTAGTCGTTGGTGCGGTTATGCTGACCATTGCCGCGACGACTTCAGGCGTTGATCGCGGTATCCGCTGGATATCCGAGCTGAATTTGTGGAGTGCGGTGGCGATGATGGCGTATATTCTCATCGCTGGACAAACAGCATTTTTGTTAAATGCGTTAGTGGAAAATTTAGGACAATTCTTCGTTACTTTACCAGCGCGTATGTTTAAAACCTTTGCTTATGTGCCCGGTAGTAGTGAGTGGATGGGCGGTTGGACGCTGTTCTTTTGGGCGTTTTGGCTGGCGTGGGGACCCTTTGTTGGGGTATTCCTGGCGCGTATTTCTCGCGGTCGGACGTTACGTGAGTTTGTGATTGCTGCGATTACGGTTCCAGTCTTATGTGATTTTATTATTGTCTCTTTCTTTGGTAATTCAGCACTTTATGAAGTCTTACAAGGCAATACCGCCTTTGCTGAGCTTGCCGTACAAAGCCCTGAGCGTGGCTGGTATGCGTTGTTAGAAACATTCCCTGGTGCGACTTTCTTAATTGCCTTAGCAACGTTTTCAGGATTATTATTTTATATTACTAGTGCGAACTCTGGCGCGATGGTAATGTCGAATTTTTCTGCGTCCATTCCTGATCCTTCAAAAGACGGTCCAAAGTGGTTACGTATCTTTTGGGCAGTACTAACGGCAGTATTGACCATTTCAATGTTGCTGGCAGGTGGCGTCATTACCATGGAATATGCAACGCTTATTTTCGCTTTGCCAGTGACGATTATTGCGTATCTGGTGATGTTCTCTTTCTATAAAGCGTTACGCATTGAGCGTGCTGAGCGTGAGGGTAAGGTGCTGCGCCGTCCGTCTATCGCGCCAAGTGGCGGTCATATACCGGAGCGTTCATGGACACAGCGGTTGGGGCGTATGCTTACTTATCCGTCCAAGCGCGAGTCTGTACGCTTTCTTGAGCGTATCGTGCGCCCAGCGCTTGATGATGTTGCCAATGAGTTTCGCCGTCAGGGTTATGATGTCGAGCGTATCAATGCGGATCATGATAGCAATGCAGCGACCATTGACTCAAATGGCATGCTAGCGCCAACAGGACCATTGTTACGCTTGTCGACCAGCGCGACGGATGATTTTTATTATCAAGTATCAATGGTTGAAACCCCGGCACCTACCTTTAGCGGTAAAATGGCTACGGATACTGATGTGTATTATCGTCTAGAAGTGACCACGCAAACGGGTTCGGGCGGTTATGATTTGACCGGATTAACCAAGCAGCAAGTTATTGATGATGTGCTTGAGCAATATGAGGCTTATTTGACGTTTTTGACGACGCCTATGGATATAGATGAAGGGTTAGGTTAAGCGATATTGGTATTGGGTAAGAAGTGATACGATTGGGCAGATGGCGGGAAGATAATTCTGCTATTTGCTATACAGCACAACCCTGCTATAGTCGGAACTATTAATTGAATTACGCATTTAATCTTAGCTAATGTAGTTCATAAATGTATTTATTTTAAATATAGTAGATTTACTTTAATCTTTAAAAAGGTGGTTTATGAAGTCTAGGTCTAGATTAATGTTAGATAAATCAATTGCTGCCATGCTTTCAGCCATAGAGATATATAATAAGCCAGATTTTAAGTATCGTGAAGAAACGTTTGCCATTTTATGTATTAATTCATGGGAGCTTCTACTAAAAGCTAAAGTTCTTAATTTATCTAGTAATAAGTTGGCGTCACTTTATATTATGGAATATAAAGTACTCAAGACTGGTAAGAAATCTAATTTCCTAACTCCTAAGCGAAATAGATCTGGTAACCAGATGTCTATTAGTCTGTTTGAGGCGTATAGAATTATTACTGAAGAATATGGAGTAAGAATTGAAAAAATTGTAAATGACAACCTTATTGCATTAACTGAGATTAGAGATAACTCAATCCATTTCGTTAACGATGACCTTCTTCTTTCAATGAAGGTACAAGAATTAGGAAGTGCTTCGCTTCAAAACTATCTTCACTTAGTATCTACATGGTTTGGTGATATTTTAACTAAATATAATTTTTACCTTATGCCTTTATCGTTCTTTAGAAATTTTGACGATGCCCCTGGAGTAGCTTTAAACGCAAATGAAAAAAAGGTTTTAGATTATATAAATAAATCTGAAAAAGCATATGATAATGACGAGATTGGTGACTATAATTTGACATTAAGAATTGATGTTAAATTTCAAAAAGTTAAAAGTACTTCCGGATTACCAGTTCATGTTACTAATGACATAGGGGCTACGGCTATTATGTTATCTGAAGAAGATATGACAGATAAGTATCCTTGGGATTATGAAGTTCTAAACACACGCTTAGCAAAGCGATATTCTGACTTTAAGATGAACGCTAAGTATCATGAAATCCGTAAAGAATTGGAAGAAGATAAGCGATATGCTTATGAAAGGTTTTTAAATCCCAAAAATATAAACGGTGGGAAGAAAACATTTTATAATCCAAATATTCAAAAAGCATTCGATCAGCATTATATGAAGGTAGTTTAGTGAAAGCTAAGGTGTGATTTTCGTCACCTTAAATATTTACCTTGCTCCTTACATTACTCAAATAAATCAAATACAACGCGCCAGCGAGTAGAGCGATAGCCGCCATGCGTTTTTCATCCAGTCTCAGTTGCGTATTGCCAAACCAGCCAAAATGATCGACCAACAGCCCCATGATAATTTGTCCAGCGATGACCGCCACAATGGTTGCCGCCGTACCAATACGCGGCACGCCAATTACGATAGCTACCATAGAAAACGTACCAAACAGCGCGCCTGATAATTGCCAAGTCGGTACACTAAACATCGTCGCTGCTTGTGGCGGTTCAAAGAAAATCACCAATACCCATAAAATTAACGCTGCGACAACGTTGGCAAGCCATGCCGTTGTCACTACATCGGTACGGACGCTGAGTGTACCATTGATGGAGGACTGCGCGGCAATTGCCATACCGCCCATCAATAACAAAGGGAAGGCAAAGGTTAATAGCATGGGATGTTCCTTAACAACGTATTTTTTTCATCATTATTTTTAATAAATGAGCCAAAGAGCAATCATAATCAGCACCAATGCAAACACTCGATAAATATCAATGGCGCGGCGTTCACTGCCCAAAATCCCAAAATGGTCAATGGCAAGACTGGCGGTAATTTGTCCACATAAAATCCCAACCATCGTTGTGCCAACACCAACTAATGGTGTGGTGATAGTGAGCACAATGGTATATATAAAACCGACCAGACCACCTGTTAATAGCCAGCGTGGCTGCTTGGGTAATATGGCTAAATAGTTGCGTTTGCCTGCGAGTTTTAGCCCGACCATTGCCACACTAAATACGATAACCCCAATCAGGAAGATGGATAAAGACGCTGATAAGCGGCCAATGTTCTCGCCCAACGGTCCTAAAAATGCCGCCTCTAATGCCAGCGCCATGCCGCCCAGAACGACGAATAACAACATCAAAATTTGCTTCATGGCTTCCCTTTTTTTTGTGCCAAACGTTACTTTAACCATTACTTTAACCCTGCTGATAATGACAGCGCCCACATTGTAGGGCCATGTTGAGCGCTAAGCAACTGGATGGCTTGATACAGCGATATTATTTAATAATAGTTAATTAGTAGAATGCTACCAAAATATTGAGAGACAGATATCACTTTGCCATAGTTTCAATTAGACTTGATGGCGAATTGTGGCTACAGCTATCACTAAAATAACCAGCTGAACAAGTTGGCTACTTTATGGACATACCTTTTATTTTTAGCGTGAATTTTCAAGGAAGAGTAATGCACATTCCAAAGCAGTTTAAGCAAGAAAACGATACGGAGCTTTTAGAATTGATGCGCGAGTATCCTTTTGCAACGCTTATCACTCATTCCACATCAGGCATGGAGGCAAATCATCTGCCGATATCTCTGTCATGGCAAGAAGATAAGCTATACCTGCATGCGCACATTGCTAAAGTGAATTGCCTTTGGCAATCTGTAGCTAAGTCCTCAGAAGTGCTGGTTGTTTTTAACGGTCCTAATTGTTATATCTCGCCAAATCATTATCCAACCAAACAGCAAACGGGTAAAGCCGTTCCCACGTGGAATTACGTTGCCGTGCATGTCAAAGGCAGCATCTCCTTTATTAATGATGCTGCATGGATATATCAAGCGCTAGAAAATCTAACCGATGAGCATGAGTTCGGACTGGATAATCCATGGGCGATATCTGATGCGCCCGCGCCTTATATTGACAAGATGTTACCTGCTATTGTTGGTATTGAGATAGCGGTGACCTCTATTACGGGACAATGGAAGTTAAGTCAAAACCAACCATTAGTAAACCAAGTAGGCGTTATTGATGGATTGTCTGCCAGTACAAAGCAAAACGATAAAACTGTAGCGGATATGGTTCAAGCGCAGTTGCAAGCATAAGTAAGTTTTTTGCTAAGAAATACCAATGATTTAAGAAATAAGTTAAACCATATATTTCGTCTTATTTCTTATAATAGGAACTTTTTTAATGCTACCACCAGTCATTCAAGAAGAAGCCACTGGCTGCGGTATCGCCTCTGTTGCTAATATTTTAGGAAAAAGCTATCAGCAGATGAAATTGATTGCTAATTCTATGGGTATTTATGCCGATGATAAATCGCTGTGGTCAGATACGGAATACGTCAGAAAATTATTAACAAACACGGGCGTTAGCATATCGTCAGAGGAAACGCCGTTTGACTCTTGGTATAAACTGCCTGACACCGCTTTACTCGCTATTAAACCTCATTGTATCAATGGTATAAACTATTGGCATTGGGTGGTATTTAAGCGTATTAATGGTCAGTCTGTGGTCTTAGATTCAGCCAGTTATTTACCTTGTAATCTCCGCACGGACTTTGATGCGATGCAGCCAAAATGGTTTATTGAGGTAAAAGGTCTATAATTCTAATTAAAATGAATAAGATAGACTTAAAGCCATTTTTCGCTTTTATATGACCGTAAAACTATCTAAGGAGTTTATCTTGTCAAATGGATTAACAGCAATTACCGAGTATTTTCTCGAGCTTGATGCCTTAAAGCTTATTAATCGACGCACTTATATAGACGGTGGCGCGCGCCTTGAAAATTCGGCTGAACACTCATGGCATTTAGCAATGGCGTGCTGGACGATATCGAGAAGTTTTAAGCTTGACGTCTCTGAAGAAAAGCTCTTAAAAATGGCGCTCATCCATGACTTAGGTGAAATTGATGCTGGTGACACCTTTTTATATGCTAGCGACAGAAGTAGCGCTCATAGCGCCGAGCGAGACGGGGTAAAACGCTTGGAAAGTCATAAAGGCAATGCGGTTACTGAACTGTCCATACTATGGGAAGAGCAAGAAACTGGCACGAGCATAGAGACCAAATTGCTCAAAGTCGTCGATAGAATGTTGCCTTTTTTACACAATATATCGAGCGAAGGTAAAACGTGGCGTGAGCAGAGCATTAAGAGATCTCAAGTATTAAAGGCTCATGCTTTTATTGCCAATGATTTTCCTGATATTCATGCGTGGATGCTTGATAATATTCAAATGGCAGTACGAGAGGGGTGGTTACAGGATGCCTAATTAACGCTATTATTGCTAATCTGACAGAGCTGTAGCGAATACCGACCACAAAGTAGCGTATAGTTTAGGATTCAATAATGATACGTCTTTATAAGGGAATATTATGAATGCTTTAGAGCTTAAAATACCTCCTCCATTGCAAGTCATCATTACTGCTACTGCGATGTATGGCGTATCTAAAACGCTGCCAATGTTGAAATTTTCGGTTACTGGCTCAAAGTGGTTAAGTGTGGGTCTTGGAATTACTGGGTTAAGCGTTGCCGCTATGGGCGTTACTCAATTTAAAAAAGCCCAAACGACGGTTAATCCGAAAACGCTTGAGAATGCTACTCATTTAGTGACCAGTGGCATTTATCAATATACCCGTAATCCGATGTACGTAGGATTGGTTCTAATCTTGTTGGCATGGGCGTTATACTTATCTCATCTTCTAACGTTGGTTTTGCTTGCTGTTTTTATCAGCTATATCACTCGTTTTCAAATTCTGCCTGAAGAAAGGGTTATGAAACAAAAGTTTGGTGATAAATATCGAGCCTATCTTGCACGAGTTAGACGCTGGGTGTGAAGACTAATATCTGATAACTACTATAAAATAACGACTATAAATAACCAGTCGATACCAACTATTTATATACTTCTATCTTTACAACTTATTAGAAATGAGAAAATAATATGCAGCTCGAAATTAATGTGATTGATGCGTTTACAGATACCGTTTTTAAAGGGAATTCTGCCGCAGTTATCATAACCGATAATTGGCTGAGCGATGAATTAATGCAGTCGATAGCCATGGAAAATAATTTATCCGAAACTGCATTTTTAGTAGCGGATGAGTCAAGCAATGATGAATCAATCAATAATGATACTTACCATATTCGCTGGTTTTCACCGCTGACTGAGATTGATTTTTGCGGTCATGCAACATTAGCATCTGCTTTTGTTTTATTTAGCAAGAATCCTGATTTGGCATTGATTAAGTTGGTAGCAAAAGCGGTGGGCGTATTAACTATTGTACAAACGGACAACGGCAAAATACAAATGGATTTTCCCAATAAAAAGCCTGAAAAAGTTGATGTTATTCCTGAGAATTTGTCAGCTGGCTTATCCATCGCTCCGGTTGAAGTGTATCGCAACTCGCAAGCTTATTTTGTGATTTATCCGTCTGAAGCTGATGTGCTGTCCATCGTGCGTGATAACGAAAAACTTAAACAGCTTGCACCGTTTAATGTGGTGGTTACCTGTCAGTCAGAAAGGGATAACTACGATTTTATTTCCAGATATTTTTGGCCAGCAAATGGTGGCGATGAAGATCCAGTAACAGGGTCAGCGCATACGGGACTTGCGCCACTGTGGGCTGAACGTCTGCATAAAAATGAATTGGTCGCTTATCAAGCCTCAGCTCGTGGCGGGGTGCTCGATTGTGTGGTTGCGGGTGACAGAGTATTCATTTCTGGTCATGCAGTACAGTATTTAACAGGGTTTATCACTGTTTAGGAGTAGGTGATTTTGCCTGAATTTCCTGTCTTGAGGACGGTTGGACTTTTTGCAGTTACAGCACTGGCAGAGATAGCCGGTTGCTATTTGCCGTATCTTTGGTTGCGAGAAGGCAAGTCAATTTGGCTACTGGTACCGGGTGCTTTGAGTTTAATGGCTTTTGTATGGCTATTGTCGCTACATCCGACGGCTACGGGCAGGGTATATGCCGCTTATGGCGGGGTATATATTTTTATGGCGATTATGTGGTTATGGACAGTGGATGGTATTCGCCCATCGACTTGGGACATTGTAGGCTCAGTCGTGGCACTTTGCGGCATGGCAATTATTATGTTTGCGCCGCGTAGTAGCTAGCTGCATCTAATAATAGTGCCTAGATTGTGCATTGAATCTTATTTATGAAAGCTCGATTATTGAAACTTGCGTCTCAGTACTTATGCATTCAAAGTTTGTTAAGTTAAATCAACATTAAAAAATGCCAATCAAACCATGTGGTTCAATTGGCATAGTGATTCGAGTAATAGTATTTAATGGTCATACAATCACGATTAATGCTTGCCTAAAATACTGCCGCTATCGTCTTTCTTCGCTTGTTTAGCTGCTTTCTTCTCTTTTGCCGTTAATAGCGGTTTCTTTTTGACATTTTTCTTACTATCTTGACTTTTTGCCATGAGACTATCCTTTTAAGTGAACAATTAATATCTAGTAAAATGAGTATAGCCCTAAGTCTGTGCAATAGATAGCTATCGCTTAGTAGACACTTAGCAAGCATTTAGCAAATAAATACTAGTGTTAATACTTACTTACGGATAGCGACTGATTTGCTATAACTGTTTTGCTATAATAGCGCATAAGCTTGGCGTCACGCTCGGCAAACTGTCATGTAGCACCTGTGAAAAATACAGGCGCTCACTGTTTTGGTTAAATTATTATTATGCGTATCCGTAAACTTTTTAAATTTGAAAATGCTCATATTGTCCGCAATTGTAGCTCTGAGCGCTGCAAACATTCTATTCATGGTCACAGCTATCAAATTGAGTTGATTCTTGAAGCCCAGAGGTTAGACCATGGGCAAATGGTCTATGATTTTGGCTTATTAAAATCATCGATTAAAGATATCATTGATAGCTTCGATCATGCGATTTGTTTTTGGAATCAAGATGATCCTGAATATATCGCGGCTTGCAAAAAATTCAGCGCGCGCTGGATAAGTTTGCCGGTATCGCCTTCAGCTGAGCAATTCTCACGAGTCATATTCTTTTGGTCACAAGAAATTCTCAAGCAAACCCAAATGAAAAATGGTGAGTCGGATGTCAGTGTCTATTCGGTAATCGCACACGAAACTGCAACCGGTTATGCGCAATGCTTTAGCGATGACGTTGCTAATGAGCAAATGGGTAAGCTTGAGCTTGCTGATTTTGAGTTTAGTGAACAAGTCAGTAGCGAGTGGCATGATCCAGAACTGTATGCCAAGCTGATTCGTGGTGAGCGTTTTGTGAATCCAGAAGTGAAGATGCAAGTATCTGTAAGTGATTCAGGAGTTGCCTGATGTCTAATGGTAATGAATATTTGCAAACGTTTACCCTATATTCAGAAGCAGATACGCAGCGTTTAGCCGAGCAACTGGCGGCGTTACCGTTATCAGGTAGTGTGTGGCTGGCAGGAGATTTGGGTGCAGGCAAGACCACATTGACACGCTATTGGTTGCAAGCGCTTGGTCATATTGGCGCAGTAAAAAGTCCGACGTATACGTTGGTTGAGCCGTATCAGATTCAACAGAAAGACGGTACGGTCAAGCCAGTTTATCATGTGGATTTATATCGTTTACAAGATCCTGAGGAACTATCCTTTATTGGCTTTGATGAGTATCTTGATGAGCCAAATGTGCTGATTATTATCGAATGGGCAAGCCGTGCGGACAGTTATTTGCCGCCACCCACTTTATTTATTGATATTAGCCAAGCTGCAAATAACAGTCGTCACGTTGAGTTAAGGCTTTCAAAAGTTGGACAAGCGCAAGGGTTGGATTTATCTTTAATAACAATATAATAAGTGCGTTAGCTCAGTCTTTAAAACCTATATGTTCTAAAAATATGCCTTATAAAAAACGTGTTTACCACTATGCTGGATAATATTGCTATCACTCGAATTAAAAAACTATCACCGCTACTGATCAATCAATTGGCAGCCGGTGAGGTCGTCACGCGTCCGGCAGCTGTGGTCAAAGAGCTGCTTGAGAATGCGATTGATGCTGGCGCGACTCATATTGAGGTGCGTATTACCCAAGGCGGTATGGGTATGATTGAGGTCGTGGATAATGGTTCAGGCATTCATCCTGACGATATGGTCATGGCAATTACCCGTCATGCAACCAGCAAAGTCGCTGATATTGCTACCCTACAAGGGATTAATACCTTAGGGTTTCGCGGTGAGGCACTATCGGCGATGGCGGCGGTGTCACGCTTGACCCTTATGAGCAGTCATGATGACAGTGGGGTTGGTCGCCAGTTACAGGTGGCAGGCGTCTTAGCGGATTTGCCAAAACTGACACCAGTTGTCCATAATCGAGGCACAACCGTTACCGTTAAAGATTTATATTTTAATGTACCAGCGCGGCGCGGCAATCTAAAATCTATTGGTACTGAATTTGCCCACATTGAAAATATTGTTCGTGAGGTGGCACTGGCGCGCGCGGATGTGACGCTCAGTCTTTTTCATGATAATAAAAAACGGTTATTACTATCAGCAAGTTCGGTTGAGACTGATACCAATATTAATAATAGCCGTTTGCCATTATCGCGGCTTGAGCAAGCATTGGGTACAGCATTAACGACCAACGCCATGCCAATCATCGTTGATTTATCCAGTTTGCTACAGTCTGCTGTAGAACCGCTAGAAACATCGGCAATGATTAGTGGTTGGTTATGGACAAGCCAGCAATCGCAAACGACATTGCCAAAACTACTTTACGTCAATGGACGGCTTATTAAAGAAGCGCTCATTAATAATCAATTACGCCAGCTGGCAGCAAGTGCGCAACTCGACGGTATTGGTTATGCACTGTATTTTGACTTGCCAACCCAATGGCTCAATATCAATGTACATCCGACCAAGCAGCGCATAAAAATTAGCCCGTTAAATAATATTATGGCGCATTTGGGACATGTGGTTGGGATTAAGCTTAAAAGCTTGCAGCGTAATATTTGTGCTACAAATAGCAAAGTAGTTAATGATGGCGTTAGTAATATAGATGGTATTACCGATACAAATGTCCCAAGAACATCAACTCCTATCTTAGATTTCAAACAGCAGATAAATAAAGAAATATCGTATAAAAGTGGTGCTAGAAGTCGTTCAGTTCAAAATGAACGCACGCGCCAGCATGTGGCATCATCACAAACGCCTTATCAACGTTCACTAATAACAGGTTTAGTCGCTAGTGATGTTAAATCTGAAAACGCCTGTGACGATAAACTACTTCTAGTGCTTTCTAATAATAACATCACGTTACCTCATTGCTTAGAGGTACTAGACAACAGCTTACCTAGCTATTCTGGTAAAGGTCTATTTTTGTCGACAGAGGATGACCGCTCAGCGCAGGGACTATTATTTTATAGTCAAAATCAGTGTTTATTGATTACAGAGAAAAACTGGCAAACTATTTGGCAAACCGTATTTAAAGATGAACTGGAATCTACTAATAAAGCTGGTATCACTTATTTAGCAGAACCACCGTTATTGATAAAAGATGTAAAGGACATTAACGCTCAGATTATTAATCAACAAATATGTAGCCATGTCATTCAATTGTCGGCTCAGCATTTGGATGAATTTGCAGCTGCGTTCGAGTACGCTTTACAACAACATGCGAGCGCTCGTATGGATACTAAGCAGTTACTCAGCATTATGTTGTCCTCTTCATCATAATAAATGCTCGCATTAATAAGCTAAGCGCTTTTAATTGTCCTTCATTGTTCATTGATTTACGCCACCATTTTTATACAAGGCAAATATATGCAATCGCCCTCTCGTAACTTATCTCATGGTTTGTATAATAAATTAGCGGATAATAGCGTGGTATGCTTGATGGCACCGACTGCCAGCGGCAAGACGGCATTGGCGTATGAGTTATATGATACTGGGCGCTATGAGTTAATATCCGTCGATTCAGCTCTTATCTACCGCGATATGAATATAGGAACGGCAAAACCGACCGCTGAGGAGCTGGCACGCTATCCGCATCATTTGGTGAATATTATTGATCCCATGCAGAGCTATAGTGTGGCTGAGTTTGTCACAGATGTTGCACGACTTATTGATACCTGTCATCAAAACGGCAAGATACCGTTGCTGGTTGGCGGAACGATGATGTACTACATGGCGCTATTAGATGGATTGTCAC
Organism: Psychrobacter sp. GP33; assembly: GCF_014119005.1. GTDB lineage: Bacteria > Pseudomonadota > Gammaproteobacteria > Pseudomonadales > Moraxellaceae > Psychrobacter. The sequence goes on from NZ_JACGYX010000003.1 coordinate 81,105, forward strand.
CAGTACCTGATAGCGACGATAATATACGCCAACAAGTAGAGGCGTGGCGACAAAGTGAAGGCATTCAGACGTTATATGAATATTTGGGCAAGGTTGACCCCGTTTGTCAGCAGCGTCTGCAACCTACCGATACCCAGCGTATCACTCGAGCCGTTGAGGTTTATTTACAGACAGATACGCCTATCAGTGAGTGGCAGCGCCAGCCAAAATCTGCCTTATCACACAATAAAAATCAGCAGTGGCATGCCATTACCATTATGCCTGATCGCGCATGGCTGCATCAGCGTATCGCTCAGCGCTTGGATATCATGTGGCATGAAGGACTAGTCGCTGAAATAATTGGCTTACTCGAACATTATCCTTTGACACCAAATCTACCTTCCATGCGCTGTGTGGGCTATCGACAAGTATTAGAGTATCTGGTGCAAATAAAGCACCCAGTATTTGAGCAGTCGCATTTAGATAGGGCACAGTTTTATGCAGCATTTGCCCCAGTTGAGGTGCCGTCTCAAGTTCAAGTGACTCAAGGTAACGATATTTTGGCAGCGGCACAAAAACCAAAGCCAAATAATACGCCTGAGGCGCTTGCTTGTTATCATATGCAAAATAAGGCATTATATGCCACAAGGCAGCTGGCAAAGCGTCAATATACTTGGTTACGTAAGCTGAATCAGTTGCCTTATGATCAATCAGGCGTATTTATGCTGACAGAATCACTTGATATTGGGCCGCTTAATACTATTTTTAGGTCATGTATTACGATGGAACAGGCAGCTCATTATTTGCGCTAACTTCTGTTATAGTCGTTAGCAGTTATGAATTTCGTTCCATACCTAAAAATACTTAGAATAAAACTAAGATATATAATGACACAAATGATGCTGTGCTGCTTACAGTTACAATGCATAACTATATGCCATATATAAAAGAACGAATAATAAGAAGTTTCCAAGCATAATAGTCATGACTGTTATAATATTAATATATTAAGACAAAGTGTTTCAAGATTAAACGTATTAACTAGATTATTTCAATAAAATAGCTTAAGCAGTGTTAATGCCTATTTAGATACGTTTCATTAATAACAATTATCATTGTATCTGAATATAATTATTATAATTACACCAGCGTTAATACTATAAATATGTACACCATTTAGGAGAGATTTCATGTCAAAAGGACAAACCTTACAAGATCCGTTCTTGAATTCGTTGCGTAAAGATCGCATCCCTGTCTCTATTTTTTTAGTAAATGGTATTAAACTACAAGGTCAAATTGAATCATTTGATCAGTATGTTGTGCTACTTAAAAATACAGTCAGCCAAATGGTTTATAAACATGCCATTTCAACCGTAGTGCCAGCGCGTAATCCAAGAGCTAGTAGCGCTACAGCCGTTACTGGACAAGTTCAAGGATCGCCATCAGGGTATCAAGGTAGCACGGGTAGTGGCTTTGAGCGTAGTAGCCCTGAGCGTGGTACAAGTAATGAGCGTAGCAGCACACCGAGTACTGGCTATGAAGATCGTGGCTTCGCAGCAGGACGCAGTAGCTTTAATCGTGGTGGCTTCGGTCAGGATCGCGGTTTTGAGCGCGGCGGCTTTGGTCAGGATCGCGGTTTTGAGCGTGGTGGCTTCGGTCAAGACCGAGGTTTTGAGCCGCCAGCAGATAACTCAGGCTTTGATCATACGCCAACTGATGATGATAATAATGGCTAGGTAATAGGTTACTACAGCATATAAAGATATTATCTCTTATTTAGCTTATAAAAAGACCTACTCATTAGTAGGTCTTTTTATATTGTCTACCTTTATTTTTTAATATTAAATTTAAAATTAGCCATTTAACCTCATATCTTCTTATAGCTTATATATTCTAAGTTTTAGCGTATCTATATTTAGAGAATATTATTAAGTTTCATGAAGTTTTTATATTAAGCCTAGTACGGTACTAATGACAGCGCAGATGATGTGAAACAAAACAGTAATTTATCACTATTGAATCAAAAAAATGAGTTCATTTATGAGTAATTCTAACCGAAGCTTAACCCATGAGCAGTTTATCTTGACCGCTATTGAAGCCATTACTACTGAAAAGTCGGCACTTGCACTACTCATAGAGCAGATAGACGATCGGTTTGCACAAGCTTGTGATACTATTTTGGAATGTAAAGGTCGGGTGGTAGTAACCGGAATGGGTAAGTCTGGACTGATTGGTCGTAAAATAGCTGCGACGTTTGCTTCTACCGGAACCCCATCGTTTTTTATGCATCCAGGTGAAGCAGGGCATGGCGATTTAGGAATGGTGGTCAAAGGCGATGTGTTGATTGCTATCTCTAACTCTGGCGAATCTGATGAAATCAGAACGTTGTTGCCAGTAGTAAAACGTTTAGGTATTCCACTGATTAGTATTAGCCGTGATAAGCGTGGCATGCTACCTCATGCTGCCGACATTGCTTTAACCTTAGGGCATTCACAAGAAGCCTGTCCGTTAAATCTCGCTCCGACTTCAAGCACGACGGCTACTCTTGCTTTAGGCGATGCGCTTGCCGTGGCGCTGGTTCACGCACGCAATTTTACTTCTGAGGATTTCGCCTTATCACATCCAGCTGGCGCGCTTGGTCGCCAATTGCTCACGCGAGTTGAGGATTTAATGCATACGCGCTTGGAAAATCTACCCGTGATTGATGAGCAAGCGCCTCTTCGTACAGCATTATTTACCATGACCAACGGTCGTCTAGGAATGACTGTGGTGACCGATGAGGCGCAAAAAGTTGTTGGTGTCTTTACTGATGGCGATTTACGGCGTAGTTTAGAGAAAGAAATTGATCTTGACACGACTATGGGTAAAATAATGACACGCAATCCTCGCCATGTTAGCAAAACCATGCGCGCATCTGATGCTCTTAGTGTTATGAATGAGAATGCTATCGGTCAGTTATTAGTAATGGATGAGAACGCTCATTTGGAAGCTATTATTACGGTTCATGACTTGCTAAATGCTGGAGTTAAATAAGTATTAAACGCTATAATGTTTTTATTTGCCAAGCAGCTTATATTTTAAGTAGGGCGCATTTTTATACTGTAGTATTATGACCGAAAAATGATGTGAATTAGAAATTGCTATTAATAGAAGAACGTTGCCAATAAAAGTGTCATAAATTAAAAATATCACAAACTAAAAATAAAATAGATAAGAGACCACTCATGCAAGATTTAATTAAAAAAGCCGGTAAAGTTAAGCTGCTCATAATGGATGTGGATGGTATTTTATCCAATGGGCAGATTATCTATGATGCTGATGGCATTGAGACTAAAGCCTTTTCAGTGCAAGATGGTGTAGGCGTAAAGTCATTAGCACGCTATGGTATTTTGACCGCCATTATTACCGGTCGTAGCAGTGCTATGGTGAATAAACGGGCTGCTGAAATGGGCGTCAATTACGTAATACAAGGGCGCGATGATAAACTGGTTGCTTTGACTGAGCTGTTGTCTACTATTGACAAATCGCTTAATATAAGCGTCGCTGATTGCGCTTATATGGGTGATGACTTACCTGATATTAAAGCCATGCAATCAGTTGGCTTTGCTGCTACTGTGCCTAATGCGCATTCAGAAGTGATCAACCGTAGTGATATGGTCACCACTCGGGCAGGTGGTTATGGCGCAGTGCGAGAGGTTTGTGATCTTATTTTAAAGGGTCATGGATATTATAAAGATTTTATCGCCCATCACACATTACCTCACTCTTCATTAGGTAGTGCTCAGGATAACTTGTCGTGAATACTCGTGTTTTAATTATTTTAGCGTTAATTATCGCCGTTATTGCTGGTTGGTTCTTTCAGCAGCAAGGCGAAATCGCACCTCCTGTTAAGATAGCGCCTTCTGAAGTGGATTATGAAGCGACAGATATTAAGGCGGTACAGACTAACGAGCAGGGTGAGACGGAATATGAAGTAAACGCAGAGTCATTGACGCATAATCCGGTCACTAATCAAGATGAGATGTCCGGCATTACGATGAATTGGGAACCGTCCGATGAGCAGCGCTACCGAATTCAAGCTGGCAGCGCTGCTATCAATCAGCAGACAGGGGAGCTGCGCTTGTCAGGCGGTTTTACCTTGAGTAGTGAAGAGCAAAAAGCAGCAACGGGTATTGAGCCTATTACAGTGACCGGTCAAACCCTCAAAGGCAACACCAAATCACGGCAGGTATATAGTAATGAGCCGGTTAAAGTGGAACAAGGGATGAACCGTTTTCAAGCGTCCAGCATGAAGGCAAATCTTGAAACTGGTGAATATGAGTTTGGTCAAGTTGCGGTTAGCTTTACCCCAGCAGCTCGAAAGGATAAAGCGCTTTTTTAAAGCACTGCCATTTTGTCGCATTGCCCTTTATACTTAACCTATTATTTTTCTGGTTTGTCTTTGTATTTAGCATCTATCTAATATACCTAATCTGGTTTGCCTGAGCGCATTATTTATTCATTATCACAAGAGTAATCATTTATGAAATTCGACTTTTTGCCGACTGTGCGCTCAGTATCGCGCCGCCTTCAAGTTCCACGTTATGTGCGCTCGGTATCAACGATGATGTTGCTGGCACTACCGTTATACAGTCATGCATTGCCGTCAGATGCAAATCAGCCTATTAAACTTTTGGCAGATAAGGCAACGTATAGTGAACGTACCGGGGTAACCAGTTATTCAGGCAGTGTCATTATCACTCAAGGCTCGCTGAAGATGACTGCAGATAATATTACGGTTAATCTGTCTCAAGGGCGCAGCATTAATTCTGCAGTAGCAACCGGTCGACCTGCAACGATGCAACAGATTGTGACTCAAGAAAAGGGTCTCGCAAAAGGGCAAGCAAATACCATTGACTATAATGCCGTTACAGGCATTGTTACTTTGACTGGTAATGCCAGACTGGTACAAAATGGAGCAAGTTTTGCTGGTAATGTCATCCGTTATAGCCTAAAAGCGGGTGATGTTGAGGCCACAGCAGGCGGCAATCAGCGCGTTGAATTGGTGTTCCCGCCCAATAATAGTAACAGCCAGCGTAGCATTCGCTAATTAGCAGCATGATAATGCAATCTTAGTTTCATTTAAATTTTGTAATAGCAAGAGTACGGTATGAGTGATAATAATTTCAACAATACCAGTAGTAACGGTAATAATGTTACTGAGCATGATGGCAATACTAACGACGACATCCGTGGGCAGCAGGCACAAGCAACTGTGCATGAGTCAGCACATGTCAGCTTTAATAAAGAGCCTTATGACAATGAACTGCTCAAAAAAGAATCGACTACTGATTTAAATTTAAACTCAGCCGTTCCTACCTTGGTTATGCAGAACTTGGGCAAGCGATATGGTAAGCGCTGGGTTGTGAAAGATGTGTCTTTTTCGGTTGAACAAGGGCAAGTCGTTGGGCTATTGGGTCCTAACGGGGCAGGCAAGACCACCAGTTTTTATATGGTGGTTGGTCTGGTCAATATGGATAAAGGGCGGGTCACTTTAGGTAAAATGGATTTGTCCAAATACGCCATGCATGAGCGCGCGCGCGCAGGCATTGGTTATTTACCGCAAGAAGCGTCTATCTTCCGCAAACTATCTATTGAAGATAATATTTTAGCGATTTTGCAAACCCGTAAAGAACTGTCAGTAGCAGAACAACGTCAAGAGCTTGAAAAATTGATTGGTGAGTTTCATTTAGAGCATGTACGCCAATCGCTCGGTATGAGTGTGTCAGGCGGTGAGCGTCGACGCTGTGAGATTGCTCGTGCTTTGGCTGCGAATCCTAAATTTATATTGTTGGATGAGCCATTTGCGGGTGTCGATCCAATTTCTGTTGGTGATATTAAAGATGTTATTTTAAATCTAAAAAATCGCGGTATTGGTGTATTAATCACCGATCATAACGTCCGTGACACCTTAGCTATTTGTGAAAAAGCCTATATTGTATCCGAAGGGGCTATCATTGCTAAAGGTACACCGCAAGATATCTTAGATAATGAGCTGGTGAAAAGTGTTTATTTGGGTAAAGATTTTCAAGTATAAGAGTTAGCGTTTTGTAAACGCATCACTTTTCTATAGACCAGTACCGTTTATCATTATGACGCTACTGGTTTGCATCAGATGTTTTTTTGATATATCGCCAAACTTCTCTACAATGTAATGTCTTTTCAATTGAGCTTAGAGACTGATCCTTATTGTATATCGTCTTATTCAAAACATTACTTCTTCTCAAGCTATCATTTTACTCATATCATTATACCTATTACGGTTTATCTAGCAGAGGCAGACGTATCTAAAATATTTGCTATTTTTAGATGCTTTATTGCTCAACTGCTCTCGTTGTCTATTAATAATAAATACTCTTAATTGCTAATTTAAATAAGGCTTATATTTCATGGCAAAAAATAAAAGTAGCTATATCTGCCAGCATTGCGGTGCGCATTTTGGGCAGTGGGCAGGGCAATGTACCGATTGTGGTGAATGGAACAGCTTGGTTGAAGCGCCCAATGTTAGCATGCCGCATCATAATAAAAGCACGGCGAAACCTCATAGCAGTCGTGCTACCCCGCGTATCCCTAGCAGTGATGCAAAAGCAGGTAACTATGCCGGAACACATAGTGCGGTCATGCCACTGAATGCTGTGAGTGTGACGCTGGATACTCGTATGCCGACAGGAATCAGCGAGTTTGATCGAGTATTGGGTGGCGGCTTGGTAGCGGGTTCTGTAGTGCTTATTGGTGGTGACCCTGGCATTGGTAAATCGACTATCTTGCTACAAACAGCGACTAATATGGCGCGCGCTGATTCATTAGCAGGCAGTGCGTTGTATGTGACTGGTGAGGAGTCGCTTGCGCAAGTTGCTATGCGTGCTAAGCGTTTAGATCTGCCAGCGGATCGTTTGCGCGTATTGGCTGAGACCAATGTTGAGACTATTTGTGCCGCATTAACACAAGAACAGCCTGCCATTGCTATTATTGACTCGATTCAGACCATTTATACCGATGCGATTAATTCTGCACCCGGCGGCGTCAGTCAAATTCGTGAATCTGCGGCTATTTTGACTCGTTATGCTAAGCAAACAGGAACGGCACTATTTCTAGTGGGTCACGTGACAAAAGAAGGTACATTGGCAGGACCGCGAGTGCTTGAACACATGGTTGATACGGTTTTGTATTTTGAAGGACAATCGGATTCGCGTTTTCGTATGATTCGTGCGGTCAAAAATCGCTTTGGCGCGGTTAATGAATTGGGTATTTTTGGAATGACAGATATGGGGTTAAAAGAAGTTGCGAACCCTTCTGCTATTTTTCTGAGTCGCTATGATAAACCAGTTGCTGGGTCAGTGGTGATGGTTAGCCGCGAAGGCACACGTCCATTATTAGTGGAAGTCCAAGCACTGGTGGACGATTCGCAAGGACAGCCAAGACGTATGGCGCTTGGGCTTGATTTTCAGCGCTTATCGATGCTGCTTGCGGTTATGCATCGTCATGGCGGTATTCATACCAGTGGGCAAGATGTGTACGTCAACGTTGTGGGTGGAGTAAAAGTTATCGAGACGGGCTCAGACTTAGCAGTGTTACTGGCATGTGCGTCCAGTATCAAGGAGCGAGCATTACCTTCATCATTAGCAGTATTTGGTGAAGTGGGCTTATCGGGTGAAATTCGTCCAGTACCTAATGGACAAGAACGCTTAAAAGAAGCCATGAAGCATGGTTTTACTCATGCTATCGTACCAAAATCCAATGCACCAAGTACTAATAGTGCTCAATTTGCAGGCATTACCATTATTGCAGTAGAACGATTGGATGATGCCATTCAAAGAGCTTTCGAATTATAACTGCTATAAATGTTGGTATTAATAATAAATTGATAGATAGATTAATAATAGATACATAAAAAAGTGCCTTGCTAAATTAATAGCAAGGCACTTTTTTTATAAAATAAATCAGTTCAAATTCAATAAATTAAATCTATAATAATTAATTATCTATAATTAAGGTCCAGATACACGCTCAATAGATACATTACCAACGCCTTTACTGGTGATGCCAAGCTGCTTGGCTGCGCCATAAGATAAATCCATAACACGATTACCATGGAATGGACCTCGGTCATTTACTTTTACCACAACAGACTTACCATTGCTCTTGTTAGTCACTTTCACATAACAGTTCAATGGCAATGAGCGGTGCGCTGCCGTTAAACCATTCATATCAAAGGTATCACCACTGGCAGTTTTACGACCATGGAACTGACGACCATACCAAGAAGCCAAACCATTTTGCTTAAATTTACTGACAGAGTTTGATGCTACTGCGGTTAAACGTTCAAGCACATCTTCATCATCGGTTGCTTGACTGCTATTGCTCGCAAGTAACGAGCTACTAAGGGCCAGTGATGTAGGCTGACGAGCAGATTTAACTAGGCTTGATGCATTGTTATGCTGGCGAGTAAGTTCGCCGAGTACACGATCGATATGGGAGGCGTTATCTTGAGACAAAGTCACAAGAGAGGTTTTGGATTCTGCTGCCTGTACGTTGGAGGCCATTGCTGAGCCCGCAAATACACATAAAGACATAGTCAGTAAACCAGATAAACGCTTATTCATAAATACCTCTATAACTTATACCTTAAAACCTAATCTACGTTAAAACTTACTATTAACGGTCGCAGATTGAGCATGACTGCATTAGACCACTCTAATGACGAGACGTACTCTAAAGCCTTGTATAATACACTATCACCCGAAAGTGTAGTGTCAGAAGCTTTAATAGATTTTAACATATGGATAATTTTTTTAATTCATCATAAGATTGCGGGCGATCGTGTAAATACACATATGACATACTAACAATAATGATATGTTCACAGGACAGAAGATACTGTCACGCTTAAAAAATATAGCATGCTTCAAATATTAATTATCAACAATAATCTACTATTAAAATAATGAAATAGCAAATCACCATTTTAAATGATGATTACCTACTTCGAGCCAGCACTATAGTCAGTAGAGGGTAATGATAAGATACGACCACAGAATATTTTTGTTTTTAAATTTTCTATTACCGTTCAGTGGCTCGTCATAGTTGTCTGAATTCTTATTATAGTGAGTAGCTCCCACCCAACTAGAATCAAATGCTAACTTATTTAGTAGCTCTGTACGGCTTATGTATCAAAAACACAGTAAAAAGAGAGTAACGCAATTTTTTGTAAAAAACAAGTCTTAATACTTAGGGGAAAATATGAAGAAATAGTAGATTGCTAGCCTATAAGAAGTATAAATATTTACATTTATTTCCAATAAAAACAAATAGTTAGTATTACTGATATCAGGGGTATATTAAGGTTAATATTCAGTATTTGTTAATAAATATTAACCATTGAGACACATTGGTTATAACTTAATTGGCTTATTTTTCTGTCTTTTTAAAGTAAAAACCTAAGAGTAACAAGCGTAGATATAAGTGTTTTTCGTTAATTTAGTATATATAAAACATTAATTATTAAATGAGATAAGTAAGAGTAAGCTTAAGAAGGTTATCCTACATAAATATTAATATTCAAATACTTCACCTAGCTTTTCTTCCAATATTTTAGAGGTGGATTGACTCATTCAAGGAGTGATATCCTTTATAGAAGGTGTAGTTATAAAGGATTATATAGCTTACATTAGGAGTTTTTTATGAGTATTGATCGACATTAGTATGCCAAACCCACCCATCAATGTCACAATAGCTGTGCCACCGTAGCTGATAAACGGTAGAGGCACACCAACAACAGGCAAAATACCACTAACCATCCCGACATTAACAAAAATGTAAACGAAAAATGACATAGTAATCGCGCCTGCTAAGAGACGACTATAAGTATCAGGATGAGTAAAGGTAATGTATAGAGCGCGGCTGAGCAGACAAGCATAGAGAAAGAGTAATAGTATAACCCCAACTAAGCCAAACTCTTCAGAGAATGCGGCAATGATAAAGTCAGTATGACCTTCTGGTAAGAAGTGAAGATGCGATTGCGTACCATCTAAATACCCTTTACCCGTGATGCCTCCTGCACCGATTGCCGTTTGCGATTGAATAATATTCCAACCAGCCCCTTGCGCATCTATTTCTGGATTAAATAAAGTCAACACTCTCATTTGTTGATAGTCATGCAATAAAAAATTCCAGGCAAATATCATTATAGGTATAGATAACGCGATAGCACCGCCAATCATCCACCATGATAAGCCCGCTAGAAACAATACGAAAAAACCGCTCGCTGCGACGAGTAATGAGGTGCCTAAATCAGGTTCTTTAGCGATTAATAAAACAGGTAATATGATAAGGATTAACGTTATCGCAATACTAGAAAAAGAGGGCGGCAATTCACGCTTGGATAAAAACCAAGCACACATCATCGGCATCCCAAGTTTCATAAACTCCGATGGTTGCACACTGCCAAATACTGGTAGATTGATCCAGCGCTGTGCACCCATCCGCACTTCTCCAATAATATCCACCAAAACCAATAACACCAGACCTAAAACATAAAAAATGGGCGTAAAGGTGTAATAAAGTCGAGGCGGGATTTGCGCCATAATAAACATCACAACAAAAGCAATACCATAGCTGGCAATCTGCCGTAAAATCATTTCGCTGTCTTGAGCGGAAGCACTATATAAAATAGTCAGCCCAACACAACATGTGGTCAATAATAATAGGGTTGTCCATGGATCAAGATGCAGGCGTTGCCATATAGTCGTCTCAGAATAAGGATCGAAATAGGAGCTCTGACGTGACAGGCGATATTGTGAGCTAAAAGACATAGGCGGCAGGTGACTATACTAAAGAAAGAAAAAATAGAGAGGAAAAAAATAAGTTATAAAAAGAATGTATTTAAAACGGGTGTAAAAACAACTTAATTGTAGCAACTTAGTGATTGTTTAAAAGTGGCAAATTAAAAGCCATAAAACAACGTAACATAAGCGTAAATACTATCATCAAACCGTAACTCTATAGCAATCAAGTAACGTAATTATTAAAACTTATAAGGATAAGTGTTAATAAGCCATAATGAGCCTAGTGTAACGGACGATATTTTAGCCTGTCCATTTAAAATTTGGTAGTATCGATACCATATTTTTTGAGACAGCTGTTTGCAATGAAAAACATAATTATTAATAAGACGAGACGAGTGCTGTGGTCTGATCATAGTCTTACTATCCTCTCATTTGTTTCTGCTAATATTAAACCATTTTTATCGATCTTTGTCTTCGGTATGAGTGCTGCAACGGTTCAGGCTGCTATCATCAGCGATAGTAGTGAGCGCCGGGTCCAAGTGAGACAAAGCAGTGGCACAGGATACATTAGTAAAGCGCAGCCAAATGTCATGGACGATAATGGCATACGTATGGTCAGTCGCAATGAGCTAAATGGCGATAGTATGCAAGGACTCATAGAACAAAAGCAGCGTGAGTTCGATTTCGACGCCAAGCTATCAATCGATGAAAGTAAGCGTGTCCATATTAATAAAAAGCTACCTGCTTACAATACTGTTTATAACACGACTTCTGACCCTGTTTATAACACAGGTAATCGCGATTATAGTCAATCTACAGCACTAGATTTTAATAGCTGGCTTAATACAAATAGCTATCGCGCTCAACAAATTGCCAGTTTTCAACGTTATCTAAACGCCCAGTTGGGTGCCAAAAATGTGCCGCCAATGGCGCAGCTGTTGACCACTGCTCGAAGCTGGGATAAATGTGGCTATGAGCCGTATCAATTGCCGCCACAAGAATTATGGTCAAATATCGTACCAACGCTACGGCTGTATAGTAATTTAAAAAATCAAGGCGTCCTGCCACGTAGTGCCGAAATTCGCTCCGTATATCGTAGCCCTGATTTGAATGCCTGCGCTGGCGGTGCTAATAGTAGTAAGCATATGACAGCGGGAGCGATAGATATTTGGGTGCCTGAATATGAAAACAACTTATGGGCACGCAGTAGTATGCAAGATGGCTTGTGTCAGTTTTGGCAATACCAAGGTGAGATTTACAGCTTTGGACTTGGCTTATATGCAACCGGTGCCATTCATCTGGATACACAAGGCTATCGTAAATGGGGTTTTGACCATGCCAGTAGTAACTCAACCTGCCGATATTAATCGAAAGATGCCATAATATAGTTATTATTATTATTTACCTTCAATAAATTTAGTTCGCACGACAAGAGAAAAAAACTGATGGTCGTGTATATTTCTTTTGTCAAAGGCTGTTAATATCCATAAATATTATATAGAAATCGCTAAATATTCAAATTAACAGATAATTGGTCGGAAATACAGATGGGCGGAGGAGAGGTTCAGAGGGAAATATGTTCTAATACTGGCGGATTAATGTTCATTATTATGTTTAAAGCTTATTTTGATCCTTTCTATGTAAATTGTCGATTATAGGGGTAATAAATAGGCATAAGTGAGATTTATGAAAAGCTTGTGGTCAGCAATAACAAAAACGCATTACTTTCATTTGGGTCGATACTTAGCCATACCGTTAAATTTGGTTCATATATTTCTTATCATTGTTTCTCTTGTAGTATTGGTACTAATCAATATATATAACTCTACAGAGACTGTTGCGTCCTCAGGGGACAAAAATTCAGCGTTAAAAAAACAACAAATTGCTGAAATCGAAGATAGTATTAACAATTCCCATGCCCGTTTAGCCGCTAATCACTTGGATATATGTCCAAAAATGCTACAAAAAAAGGTGGGCGACAATACTATTGAACGCGTGGGCGAAGTGATGATCAATGAATATTGTGATTACTTTTTTTATCCTCAGAGTGGTGAGGTAATTGGTACTAAGGTTAGTGATAGTAAAATTGAAGCTTTATTAATCGTACCAAGTGTGCACAATTTCGCTGATGGTGATTACCGAGTTGATTCTTACGATAAGCATGTCATACGATTGTCCTACAATGGTACTGAGTATCCGCCCAAACAACTAACCTATGATTTCACTATTAGCTTTAATAATTAAGAACTCAGTACTTAATTATTAAAGCTTAAGTTCTTAGCTTGCAATATCATCAGCCTCAGCTCGTTACTTATTTTACCTTTTTGCTATCTTTAGTATTTTTCCATGGATTATTTTCGCCTACCGTTACGATTAAAAAAGTATCGGGCTGCAACGTGTCGCGTAGCGTTTGGTTAACGGCAGGAAGCTGAACCTTATCAATACGCGCTATGTAGTTGTTTAAATAATCATCGGGCAATTGATAAAAATTCATCATACCTAACAAACCATTAATTCCAGCATTGCTAGCAAAACCCATTGGAAAACTATTCTTTAAGTTATCCGTGGTTAACTCCATCTCAGCGTTGTTGATACCTTTATCTAAAGTATCGTTGATAACTTCAATACTGGCATCAATCGCGGCTCGTGCTTTATCATTGCGCGTGGCAAAGCCAATCTGGTATGGACCGCGCGCGAGCATGGGACTCATAGAGCCCGAAATACCGTAAGTATAGCCAAGGTTTTGGCGAATCTCAGTCATCAGACGGGCATTAAAGTCACCACCTGCCAGAACCTCATTGCCAACGGCAAAGTTGGTTTGCTGCTGCTGAGCTTTTGGGTCAGTAGCACGTTTTTCGCCTAATTGTCCCATTAAGACCGTTGTTTGTGTGCTGGGAAAAGGAATATGAATATGCTGCGCTTTCGTTAAGGGTTTAGGCTCTGGCAGCATTGCCGCCTTTTTGCCAACTGGTAGGTCAGCAGTGAGACTGTCAGCCATTTTTTTGGCTTGGCTTAAGGTTAAGTTACCTGTTATCGCCAGTGATGCATTAGCAGCCACCAAATAGCGTTTTTGAAAATCGGTCAGATCCTTTTGTGTAATACTGGGGACTGTATCGAGCGTACCGGAAGTGGGATGGGCATAAGGGTGCGTGCCATATAACGCTTGATTAAAAGCGATGCTGGCAAGGCTGCCAGGGTCTTGTTTTTGTTGTTGTAAACCTACCAATAATCGTGCTTTATTACGCGCTAAAATTTTGGCATCGAAACTTGGCGTGGTCAGCATTTGGGTCATCAACTCAACCGAAGGTAATAAGTGCTCATCATCAGACAAGCTGCGCAAGGATACGATAAACATATCTTTATAAACGCTGCTATCTAAATTAACGCCTAAAGTTTCCACCGCGCGCGTAAAGTCATCTTCAGCTAATGTAGTGGTGCCTTGTGGGAGCATCGTTGCTACCATATTGGCAATGCCAAAACCATCAGCACGAATGTCACCGTCACGTGCGCTACCAGCATTAAAGCGTAAATCAATATCGACAATCGGTAGTGCTTCTGCTCGAACAAAAGCTACTGGTACCCCAGAGCTGGTATTGAAATGTTCAATGGTGGGTACAGTGACTTTTAACGGTTTGACATTATCAAGACTACTGAGTTTTGAGAGTGCGGCAATGGGTGCGCTGGTATCAATCGTGGCAGCCGATGCGCGATTTTCATCGGCATAAGCGGGCGCTACTAAAGCGGTTAATGCGAGAGTTATACTTAACGTCAAAGTTGAGGTTAAAAAAGATTTTCGTATTGAAGGGATATTATCTGTCGTAAATGTTTTTACATTCGGCGATATAGAAGTCTTATAAGTCATCACGCTCTTCTTAATAATAAGTTTTAAAACCATACTGTTTAAAGATGAACACGCATGGTTGATTAAATATGAGTCTGCATAAAGTAGCTAAGGGCACATAGGAGCAATATTAATTAGTAGTCTTAATTAGCGACTTTAGCTCTGGTTATCTTAGTGGTCTGATTCGTTTTTGCTGCGTCAGTCTTTCCTGCTTTATCAGCGGGTGGAACGATATGCATGACAGTTAAGTTGTCTTTAACCAGATATTTTTTGCTTGCTGCCTGAATATCGGCAACCGTAATACTATCGAGCTTAGCAGGTAAAGTCGCAAGCAGTCGATCATCCAGTCCAATAGATTGTAGCGAGCCTATCATTTGCGCTTGTCCTTCCATACTGTCTTGAGCGTAGATAAGTCCGGTGACGGTATTGGTTTTGGCACGGCTAATCTCATCGGGTGCAATTGGATCCGTCGTCAATTTATTGATTTCGGCGATAATTGCCTGTTGTGCCTGCTCTAAACTAACACCTTCACGCGGTGTGGCTTGAATTAAAAACAACCCATCGCCACGATCTAACAAGTTATATGAGGTGCCAACGGAGGTTAGTAAACCTTGCTCGCGAATCAAACGCTTCTCTAAACGCGCAGACAAGCCGCCATCTAATACGTCCTGAGCAAGCGATAAGGCATAAGCTTGCTTCTCATCTTTTGCGCCTATCGTCAGTAAGCTTGGTACGTTATATCCCATGAGTAATACAGGCACTTGTACTGCTTGCTCGGAGCTAACTTGTTTATAACCGCGAAAACCTCGTTGGCTGACAGATGGACGCTGGGGCAGCTGACTGATCGGCAGCTTACTAAAGTAGCGTTTAACCTGAGTTAATACCTCTTCAGGCTTCACATCGCCAACGATAACCAACGTGGCATTATTAGGTGCATACCATGTTTTATACCAGTCTTTTAACTCGGGCAAGGTAATCGATTCAAGCTCGCTCATTGGACCAATGACGGACTCACCTTTAGGGCTGTTGGGCAAAGCCAGCAGGCGAAACGACTCATAAGCCTTTGCAAGTGGATTGTCATCGGTACGCTGACGACGCTCTTCCATTACCACTTGATGCTCTTTGGCAAATTCCTTAGCATCAAAGCGTAAATTGACCATGCGATCCGCTTCTAACTCTAGCGCTAGTGGCAAGCGATTCGCTGGAAACAGCTCGTAGTAGCCCGTATAGTCGTAGCTGGTAAACGCATTATTGACCCCACCAAATTTTGCAATCAGCCGCTCAAAGTCTTCACTAGATACATTACTGGTACCTTTAAACATCATGTGCTCCAGTAGATGTGAGATACCACCCTTATCCAGCGGCTCATCGGTTGAACCCACTCGATACCAAATTTGGGTCATAACCACAGGGGCACGGTGATCTTCTTTGATAATTACCTTTAAGCCATTATCCAGCACATATTCATGACGCCCTGAGATATCCATTGCTAGTTTTGACGGCTTAAGTGATGAGTTGTCAGTTTGCGTATTTGTGGTTTGATTGGCTTGGGGTACTGTGGGCAATGACGATGCATCAGGTTGGGTGAGAGTAGTGGTCTGACAAGCGGCAAGGGTACTGGCAAGGGCTAATGCGAAGGCGTTACGCAAGACAATAGAAGATGACATAAAAGCTCTACTTATAAAAATGATGTCTGAATGAGTTTATGCTAAAGATTTATTTTTGATCTCTGATGCTGCTAAATGGAACAATCTTCTTAAAGTAATCAGATATTAACTGCCAAATTCGACTATAAAATATCTTTAATGTTAGAAATAAAAATGGCAGTTGGTTCAAGTGCTTGTAACGTTGCGCAACCAAAAGTCGAGTAGCACAGTGCCATAATAAATAGTGCATTGATAATGTTAGTTATTGTTTTAGGTATAGTTCTGAACGTTTTATTTGTACGTGAGTGCAGTATACGCAACATGATAGACCTTATTTATTCAAAGTAACGCTGGTGATTGTTAATACTCAACCTTGTCATAACGATTCATTATTGATATTTATTGTCATGGGCTATAATTATAAAGATTTATGCGCCCCAACTATGACACTGGCAGTTGGCTTAAATTCATGTGTTGTATTGCATCCTGTCAAAGACATCATTAATGTTACTGTTGTGCATACCATTCCTAGTTTTAAGTATTTTGAAAAATACGAATTGGTAAGACGTGTTGTAGCAGATAAATTAGCATGAGGAGTTAATGACATAACAATTCCAAAAGTAGTTAATGAACAGGGGAAATAATAGGACAATTATGAGTAAAGTTATAATGGACTTTATATGACGACATAACGGTAAGCAGACTGTAGCGAAGTTTAGCGTAGCAAAAGTCATAATTTTGTGACTAAACCTTAAGCTAACCTCTCTTAGAAGCATTAAATGGAATAGTAATAGCCCTTATCATGGGGCTGAGCGTCGACTGAATTATGCTAAACTATAATAAAAATGCATACTGTTGCTAGTATTGTTGCCCGTGCAGCTATAACCGGCATGATAATTATATTACTCAAGATACCAATTTTAGGGCGAATTTATGAATAATGCAGATAATGCCAATCGTGTCGTCATCAACCTAGATGGAGGGTTTGATGACTTGGATGACGATGATATTACCTTACCCAGCATGCCGGTGCAATCGGTGCCGATAATTGATGAAGCAGACGCGCTAATAGACGTGCAAACTAGTCAGGACGCTTTAAGTCAGCAAAAAATCCAGGTCAATAACGATGTATCAGCACCCAATGTGAGCAAAGATATTGCGTTGGGTACACCCATTATCTCACCAGAAACAACTAAGCCAACTGAAATAGAAGTATCAAGTGGCTTATCAACTGTACCATCAACAAGCTCTCAACCGAAGCCTGTTATTGATCAATCAATCATTCCTAAAATGCCATTACAAGCGCAATTGGGCGACGGAGTAGCGGTTACTTCGATAGCTGTTAATGCTACAAATGCCAGCGCTATAACCTCTAGTATTACTAATAATAATATTACCAATGCTAATAATAAAAGCAATCCCATAGAGTCATCTACGGTTACGCAAGAGCAGGAAAATACATCACAATACTCCGAACAAAACCTGCAAGAAAGCCAAGAGGGTCAGCAACAAGATAAACAGAAAGGTAGCTGGTTTAATCGGATGAAAACTGGACTCAGTAAGTCTCGCAAAAATCTTGCTGAAGGTATGGTTAGTATTCTTATTGGTGGTAAAGAGATTGATGATGAGCTATTAGAAGAAGTTGAAGACCAGCTGCTAGTTGCTGATATTGGCGTGAGCGCCACCAATCGCATCATCAAAAGCTTAACCGAACAAACCGCGCGTGGCGATTTGATATATGCTCATTCGCTTTATAAAGCGCTACAAACCGAGCTGGTTGATATCTTAACGCCAAAAGTTGCGCCTTTAGTTATTGATACTACCAAACAACCTTTTGTTATTTTAGTCGTGGGTGTAAATGGAGTGGGAAAAACCACCACTATTGGTAAGCTTGCCAAACGCTTACAAGGCGAGGGTAAGTCGGTCATGCTAGCTGCGGGTGATACCTTCCGTGCGGCTGCTACTGAGCAGTTACAAATTTGGGGTGATCGTAATGACATCCCAGTTGTCGCTCAAGGTCATGGCTCTGACAGCGCTTCTGTTATCTTCGATGCCATGCAGTCGGCTAAAGCAAAAAATATTGATGTCCTGATTGCTGATACTGCAGGACGCTTGCAGAATAAAACCCATTTGATGGCAGAGCTTGAAAAAGTAGTTCGGGTTATGCGTAAAGCTGACCCCAGCGCGCCCCATGAAGGCATGATTGTACTCGATGCGGGCACAGGTCAAAACGCGATTAATCAAGTTGAGTTATTTAATAAGGTTGTGCCATTAACGGGTATTACTATTACCAAATTAGATGGTACCGCAAAAGGTGGCGTGGTCTTTAATATTGCTGAAACCACTGATGTGCCAATTCGCTATATTGGTGTTGGCGAGTCGATTGATGATTTGCGCGCCTTTAGTCCGAAGCAGTTTGTCGCAGCATTGTTTGAAACCGACGATAAAGAGTAAGTTCTAATAACCTTTCTAAAGGGTTTATAGCTATGATTATCACCCGTGTTGCGCTATCAGATATGACTCATAACCATCGATCATATCCTAAAGCTGCGTTATTGCTAGCAAGTCATATGGTAAATAATGTGCCTAAAATGGTTAGTATAGATTGGCTGTCAGAGAATCAAGAGTGGCAAGAATCTAAGGCTTTAGGACTACTCAAAAAACATTATTCCATTAACGAGGATGGTTTTAATTTTATTGCTCAAGATAACCTTAATGATAATGAGGTTAACCAAGCATTATTATTAAAGGCTATTCAACAAATCAATGAATATACTAACGGTAAGCGCCAGTATTTTGACTTGCCGCTTGATGTCAGTATAGGAACGCCATTCCAGCAAAAAGTATGGGCGTCGCTGCAAAAGATACCTTATGGGAAAACTATTAGCTACGCTAAATTAGCAGATAATATTGATCAACCAACAGCGTTTCGAGCAGTTGCTAATGCCAATGGAAAAAATCCTTTTAGTATTATCGTCCCTTGCCATCGCGTCATTAGTAGCGATGGTAAGCTTGGCGGTTATAGTGGCGGGGTAGATAAGAAAGCGTATCTATTAGCGATTGAAGGTGTCCAATGTAATATATAAATGCTGTGTTAAATACTCATTCTTTAAAGTATTAATCAAGTTAAAAGTAATAAAAAAGCCAAACGCTTTGACCGTTTGGCTTTTTTATTTAATGTAGTTTTTTGCAGTTTAACAAATAGTTATTTGAACCACTACTATTGTGCTTCAAGCTGCGCCATCACCTCATCTGTGAAATTGACATTACTATATACGTCTTGTACATCATCAATATCTTCTAGCATATCAATCATTTTCATTACTTTAATCGCATCATCGATATTGTCAATATCTGCTGTGGTCGCAGGTGACATAGTCACTTCTGCATTATCCGAGACCAAGCCAGCTGCATTTAAGGCATCTTTTACTTGTCCAAAATTTTCTACGTCAGTGATTACTAATAGTGTGTCGCCATCGTTCTCAATATCAAGTGCACCTGCATCCAATGCTGCTAGCATCACTTCATCTTCTAAGCTCACATCATTAAAGCTGATTTCACCACGTTTATCAAATAGGTAAGCGACAGAGCCTGAAGTACCCAAATTGCCATCATGCTTGGTAAATGCGTGACGCACTTCACTAACCGTGCGATTGACATTATCAGTCATAGTCTCGACCAATACCGCCACGCCACCGATGCCGTAGCCTTCGTAACTTATTTCTTCCATATTGTCATTGTCACCGCCGCCGGTACCGCGCGCGACAGCACGATTAATAGTATCTCTTGTCATATTGACGGACAAGGCTTTTTCAATGATGGCGCGTAGACGTGGATTTTTATTAGGGTCGGGGTCACCTTGCTTGGCAGCAGAGACAATTTCACGAATAATTTTGGTGAATATTTTGCCTTTTACCGCATCCTGACGGGCTTTGCGGTGTTTAATATTAGCCCATTTTGAATGACCTGCCATGTTACATCCTTAACTGTTGCTGACGATTTATAGTACTAATAAAACAGTAGTTGATATAGATTCTTATATTTTTTTATTTTACAAAGTTTACATTGTATATTGAGAGACTCAATATGCGCTAAAATTTGTATAAGCACTCATGCAAATAAATGAATATTATATTGTTACCGACGAATTTTTGCTACACTGTCAAAAATTACACCGTGAGTGGGTCATATTATAAACCACTTCTATGTAATTTAATCACTCTCAGCCACTCTATCTCTATTTAAAGCATGCGCAACTATAAATGTATATTTATTTACGCACCCATCCATGAGTTCACGAACCTACTGATTTTATGAAGCAACCAACTGCTGAAGCCGTAACCCATCTGCGTAATCGCATTCACATTATTGTTGAAGGCACAGATACGCGTTTGGGTAAAATTTTTGATGTTATATTGCTAATTGCAATTTTAGCCAGTGTGAGCGTAGTGATGCTCGATAGTGTGCTATATATGCGTTTACAGTTTGGCACGGTATTTTTTTATGCTGAATGGTTTTTTACTATTTTATTCACTATTGAGTATCTTTTACGACTGTTTTCAGCACCTAATCGCTTACGTTATGTATTTAGCTTTTTTGGGGTAGTGGATTTATTATCGGTATTACCAAGTTATTTAAGCTTAATGTTTGTGGGCGTTCAATATCTATTAGTTGTTCGAATTTTGCGAATTTTGCGAATATTTCGGGTACTTGGGCTTAAGGCTTATATGCAGCAAGCCGGATTTTTAGCATCAGCGTTAAAGACAAGCCAGCAAAAAATTACCGTATTTTTCTTGTCTCTGGTATTGTTGGTTACAATTTTTGGCGCGGTTATCTATGTGGTTGAAGGTGCAGAAAATGGCTTTACCAGTATTCCGGTGTCCATTTATTGGGCAGTTGTGACCGTGACCACAACTGGCTATGGCGATATGTCACCTAAGACTCCAATCGGGCAGGCGATTGCGTCTATGGTCATGATAACTGGTTATTCTATCATTGCCGTACCGACCGGAATCTTTACTGCTGAGCTGGCACGTAATATGCGTCCGCAGTTGAACCCTATTGCCTGTCCAAACTGTGGTAAATTTGGTCATGCAGTAAATGCTACGTTTTGCGATCGTTGTGGTCATGCCTTGCATATCTAATCTTTATTTTCATATATTCACTTGCGAATAATTATGTCTTACCTGTCATTTAATTATCTATAAATACTCATGAACCAACAGTGACAAATCAATTTTCACCCCTAAATTAACCAAATTCCAATATTGCCCAGATACGGTGCGATCCAGCATCATTGTGGTTGCAGAAGGTTGAAACTGCCCAAAGTATTTGAGCGAAGTTCTCATCTGAGCGATGACATCGTGATGCACGTGACTGTTTGCAAAGTCAAATGGGCCTTCTTGATAAGGGGGGATAGACAACGGTTTGAGTCCAATTGTTAACCACTGCTGATAAAAATCCCCTGGAACCAAACTGCTATCATCGCGGCGGACTTCTAGCGCAATTAAATCTTGTTCAAGAGCGGTCACATCACCTTTGATGGCATGCTGAGCGAAACGACGAAACAGTTGTACTTCGCTATCACTGTAGCTTCGAATACCGCCAAAGTCGTAAGCAACGACACTACCATCAGCGCGAAAAGCAAAATTGCCCGGATGAGGGTCGCAATGCATTCGGTATAAGCCAAACAGCTGTCCTGCGGTGAAGTGAAATAAATGAGTGGCTATTTTTTGCTTAATATCATTATCCCAGGTTGCGGCAACGGCAAGCGGCTCACCCATCTCTTCTGTCAGTGTCAATACTCGTTTGGAAGAATGGCTACTAATGACTCTGGGAATAATGATACCGTCATCCCGAGAATGAAATCCGCCAAAAATGCGTAAATTGTGCGCCTCTTTAACGTAATCAAGCTCATCGTGTAAGCTTTGGCGAATTTCGGCAAATAGTTGCTCTTGTAGCGCTCGGCTCATATTCAGTACGCCTGCGATTTTAAGCGCCATACGTACTTGTTTTAAATCGCTATCACAGTTTTTGTCGACATCAGGATATTGTACCTTTACGACAACATGCTGCCCTGAAGGCAAAACCGCTTTATGGACTTGACCGATAGACGCGGCTGCAAACGGAGTCTCTTCAAACTCAGCAAATAATTCAGTAATATTCCCTTGCAGTTCGCGCTCAACTTGGGCTTTAATCTGTGCATAAGGCATCGGCGGCGCATCTTTTTGCAGCTTTTCTAATGCCGTTGCCACTTCCGGGGGAAACACATCTTTATACTGTGAAGCAATTTGCCCCACTTTCATCACTGCGCCTTTCATTTCACCTAGCGTTTCTGCGATCTGAATACCCACATCTTGCATCATGTCTGAACGTGCTTGCAGACGTTTTTCTTCGTCACTAGATAGGTGCTTTAATGAATTCTTCGCTGCCTTACCTGCAATACTTGCCGTCATGCCCGCCAATTTCATAAAGCGTTTTCCGGACGATTGTGCCATTCATATCACCGTGTTTTATTGACTGTCTGTGTGTTATTAATTATTTATTAAGTCGTAAGTTATTTATTATTGCCACGTTTATAGGGGCTCAATATCGATACTGACCGCCACTCTATATTGATATTTATGCTCAATATACAAGGTTGCTTTTTGCAATAAATCTAGGGCGCAATAAATACAGTGTAATCAAACTATAAATCTTTAACCAGTTGGCTTGCGTTACTAAAGCTATCCGCCGTGCCAAGTAACCCATTATTCAGCATTTAAATCAATGTTATAGGTATTTATTAGCCAGTAATCCAGCGCTGTTTGATAGCCTAAAGCGCCTAAACCACAAATAACACCCACTGCCACATCGCTTAGATAAGACAAATGGCGAAACGGTTCTCGACTATGAACGTTCGATAGATGCACTTCGATAAAAGGTCTTTGCGTGGCAAGGAGCGCATCACGGATTGCGACAGAGGTATGGGTAAAGGCAGCAGGATTGATGATAATGGCATCAACTTGTACTTTAGCATCAGCCAACAAGCCATAATGTTGGATATCGTCAATCAATTTGCCTTCATAATTAGATTGAATGCAGATAAGCTCAATCCCATATTTTGCAGCTTTAGCAGTGAGCTGTGCCTCAATATTAGCAAGTGTGGTATGTCCATAGATTTCAGGTTCACGCTTGCCCAGTAAATTTAGGTTTACGCCATTCACTAGTAATAGTTTATGAGTCAAGTTTCGAGGTAGCTGTGTGGATACAGATTGAGATTGGACGTTAGGGACAGAAGGGTTGCTCATAAAATTCTCTGTGTATGTATAATAATAAAAGAGTTTGCTGAGTAAAAACAAGTTGTTTCAATATAAAATTTTTTAAATATAAGACCGTTGTTTAGTATTTTTATGAAAGACTATTTTTTATTATGATATTTGTTATTTATGACTATCTATAGTTCTATAACTACTCTTGTAATTACTGCAAGCTTTTATCATAACAGTTTGAAAATTATTTTATAAAAAAATTACACAAAATGCCATATAGTCGTCAAAAATCGGGTTAAAAGGCTTTATGTTACTAGAAACCCATGCTATGATATTTTTTAGGTGGTAAACATTGCAAGCTTGTTACAGATATGCTTGCAAACGACTGGTGTCTAAAAGAATAGCGCTAATAAAGCTAACTTGTTTGGCTTTACGAGTAGTCATCATTTTAGATACTAATTTCATGATTTTATTTAGACCCCGCTTATATGCAATTTAGCAAAGGGATTTGGGGCTAAGCACACTTTTTAGGAAGTAATATTATGTCAGCTCGTGAACAAGGTATTGTCAAGTGGTTCAATGATTCAAAAGGTTTTGGTTTTATTCAGCGCGATAGTGGTGAGGATATTTTTGTCCATTTCCGCGCTATTCAAGGTGATGGCTATCGCTCACTACAAGACGGTGAAAAGGTAGAATTCAGCGTGACTGAAGGTGAAAAAGGTCTACAAGCAGAAGAAGTTCGAAAGGTAGACTAAGTAGCTAAGTGAATTATTTGGTATTTTGTAAAAGTCATTTAGTCATTATTACCGTTGAGTGGTGGTGACTTGATGAACTACTGATATACTAACGAGCCAAGCCTGTCTTATCTTACCGATAGGGGCATTATCACAATGTCTGCGGTGCGATTATGGCATTAGGTTTGGCTTTTTTGTGTCTGATAGTTTACATTGAAGGCTGTTGTAATTCAGACTTTTATACTTAAGAGCTCTATATTTAAAATCTTGTACTTAAGATAATTTTATTAAAGACTTGTACCTCTTATATCAGCCGTTACTATAGTAAGGATAATTTTTTGAGTAACTTCATAACCTTTACGGACTTGCCACTTTCAGAACCAACGTTACGGGCGATTGATGACCTAGGTTTTACGGAACTAACGGCTATTCAAGCAAAAATATTGCCGCATACCTTAGCCCATCAAGATGCTATCGGGCAGGCGCAAACTGGTACCGGGAAAACTGCGACATTTTTGCTAACCATTATGCAGTCGTTGCTGACGCGACCATTTGCTGACGATGAAGAGCGTTATTTGGGAGAGCCACGAGCAGTAGTTATGGCGCCTACGCGTGAGCTTGCCCAGCAGATATTTGATGATTGTATTGCTTTAACGAAATATACGGCGCTGCACAGCGTCTGTATTATGGGCGGCACCAATTATGAAACCCAGCAGCATGAGCTCGAGCGACAATATGTAGATATTTTGGTAGCGACACCGGGGCGCTTGATTGATCTTGTTAATCGAGGCATGGTGTATTTGGATCGGGTGGAAGTGTTGGTGTTAGATGAAGCAGATCGAATGCTAGATATGGGCTTTATTCCTGATATTAAGCGTTTGGTTGGGAAGATGCCAGCCAATACGGATCGCCAAAGTTTACTGTTTTCAGCAACCTTTAATCAAGATGTCATGAATTTAGCCTATCGCTGGCTTCATGAGCCGCAGTTTGTCGAAATTGAGCCTGAGCATAAAACCAGTGAATTGGTGGATCAGCATTTTTATCTTCTAAGCGAGAGTCAAAAGTTAGCAGCGCTTGAGCGTATCCTTAGTGATAACTCTGTCGATAAAATTATTATTTTTGCTAATCGTAAAGATCAAGTGAAGCGACTGTATCATAAATTGCGCCAAGCTCATAAAGTTGTCATGTTATCAGGTGATGTGATTCAGCAAAAACGTGAAAAATACTTGCAACGTTTTAAAGAGGGTCATGCTTCAATATTGGTGGCGACTGATGTAGCAGGGCGCGGTATTCATGTTGATGATATCAGCCATGTGATTAATTATACCTTACCGGATCAGCCAGATGATTACGTGCATCGAATTGGGCGTACGGGACGCGCAGGACAAGCTGGAATTAGTATTAGCTTTGTTAGCGAAGATGATGCCTTTAATATTCCAGAGTTAGAGAAGCATTTAGATACTAAGTTTACGCTTGAGCAGTGGCAAGAATAATTTAGAACAAGCTATGAACTAGCTAATTATCATAAAAAAGCCCTTAACGTTAATCATGACGTTAAGGGCTTTTTATAATGAAAATTACTGAGTTTTTAGTAAAAACTATTGTTATAGCGGTTATCAAAACATTATTGATGAGCATGCTCTGTTGACGCTGAATGCTGGCTATTCATATGAGGTTCACTTGGCATATCATCCATATTTTGCTCCATACTATGATTCATATCGGCATGTGCATTATGTGTCATATCGTGATCCATATGGCTCATATTAGCTTGATGAGACATACTTTCTTTGGACATCATGGCTGAATGGGCGCTATGATCCATAGGCATACCAGCGCCATGCCCAGAGTGTCCACCATGCATACTACTCATAGCTATCGGTACGACGATAACCGCCAGTCCTGATAGCATCATAATCGCACCATTCATTTGCCGTAAGCGCCAGCGTCCGATTTGAGTGCGTAGCCAATTAACCGTGCCATGAGTCGCCACCAACATGGGCACAGTGCCCAAGCCAAACGCAAACATTAATACGGCACCTGTTAATGGATCATGTCCGACCACCGCAATCAATAATGCACCATATACCAGACCACAGGGCAGAAATCCCCATAATAAACCAGCTGTTAACGCTCGTGGAAAAGTCGTAAGTGGGAATACCTTTTTGCGTAAAGGGGCTAACGCTTGCCAAAAGTGCATGCCTAAGCGCTCAAGCTTATTTAAAAATGGTGCGCCAAGCATGATCATACCCACAAAAACCAACACCAAACCAAGCAAAATACGCGGGATATTATTACCCACCATCAGTGGTGCTAACACAGTGGTGCCAATAACGCCGGCTAACAGCCCTAATGATGCATAGCTGAGCAGTCGCCCAACGTGGTAAGTAGCAATTAAGCCACGACGTTTTGCTGGGCTAACATCCTTCATGGATAGCCCAAAAGCAGCAACCAACCCACCACACATCCCTAAGCAATGCGGTGAACCAAAAAATCCCATCAGCAAGGCAGCAACCAATAAAGCAATGGTCATAATAAGTATCTCTTAATATGAAAGGCAGTTTAAAAAACAATTTAAAATTTATATAACGTGATAGGTGGTGTTGCTATGAGTGATTTTAACAATAGATAGCACGATGATTGATTAACGATCATCACTTATTAGTTTCACTCTTATTATCAGCAGTAGAGGAGTTAAGAGCTGTATCATCAATAATAGATAAGTTTGCTTGGTCACTAGCAGCCGTAGTTTGATGAGCATTTATGACTTGCCTACGCTCTTGGCGATCATCCAAAATAATACGCTGAGAAGCGTTGTCTAAGTCTTCAAACTGATTAGATTTTACTGCATAACGTACTGCCCAAATGGCGACCACAAACAGCATTAGACTTAATGGAATTAATAAAAATATGCTGAGCATGAAACACCTCTTGGCTGACGGTTTTGATAAAGGAACACATTCATTATACGCTGTTTATCAGCATAATGAATGCGCACTATGATACTTGCCATTGATTATATTGTATTCATAATCAAATTGATAAGAGAGTACGAGTGTTAAAAATTGTCTATTTAAGGGAAGGTTTTTACTGCACTGCCTCTTGGTGTTAAGAGTTGCTGCTCACTAACTTCGTCAGCATGACGGCAGTTGGATTGGGGTCTGAGAATATCTCGAAGATATGCGGCAATTTCATAGACAGCGCGGCGTGAGTGGGTTAGGTTTTGCGCTGGTTGCATCCAGTCAAGATTGACCGGTAAAGGCGCTGCCATGGCTGTGGTATTAATATTACTGAGCGCAAACTGACGCCTTGCGCGCGCCATATGGTAGCTATCAGTGATTAGATAAACGTGATGTAAAGGTATACGTTTGGCAGTAAAACGCGCATTTTCACACGTGTTCATGCTGGCATTTTCACTAATAATGCCGTCAATGCCATGTTCAATCAGCCATTGCCCAAGCCATGGAGCCTCAGCACCGCTCAAGACTATGGGTAACGGCAAATCGTGATACGCGGTTGCCGCTGTACGAACGCGGTTTAGGCTATAACCGTTTAAGATAGTACGATTATTATGATCATTGGTAAGACCGCCGCCAAGTATGACATAGGCAGTTGGTGGTGAACTCATTGCAGCACCTGTCATCAGCGGTAATGGCAAATGCTGAAATAAATAGACAACGGTGCGCGAAAACAACGGGGTAAATAAGCTGATAATAACCACAATCACCATGGTTGTACCAATGATAAAAGTAATATTGATGATACGAAAAATTTTAATCGTGCGTTCAGCTGAGCGCAAGTAACAGCGCCATAGTCGTTTTGATAACAGACGTCTAGACGGCATGGTTGCCAAGTCCAATCGTTGCGTCCACTTGTACCCACACCGGCTCACGCATAATGGTAATGGCAAATTTTTCATATACACAGCTTGCGATATAGTCTTGTGCCGCTGCTACATTTTTTTGAGTAGCCATAAAGGGCGCATGATTGGTCAATACCAATGCTTGTTGTCTATGCGTCATAATTGGGGCAATACCGCCGCCTTTCAGGCCTACTTGCTCAATGAGCCAACCTGCTGCGACTTTGACCATAGAATCTGGCATAGGGTAGCCGACAATATTAGGGTAAGACTCTTTCAGTTCGGTAAACTGTGCTTGGTGAATAATTGGATTTTGGAAAAAGCTGCCACAATTGGGCAATTGCTTGGGGTCAGGAAGTTTTTGTTGGCGAATATCAATAATTGCCTGCATTACATCGACAGGTATGGGCTTTTGACGACCCTGATTATCAGCATAACGCTGTGCGATCGACTGCACATCGCCATAACTGGCTAAAATACGCGTCGCATCAGTATGTAGACGCAAGCCAACACGGCTAATCAGCCATGTATTGGGTTCCCTCTTAAACACACTATCGCGATAGCCAAATTGACAATCAAGCGCTGATAATTGATGCCAAGTATTGCTCGGTAAATGATAGGCGCGCACATATTGTAAACAGTCGTCTAACTGTACACCATATGCACCAATATTCTGTACTGGTGCCGCGCCCGTCAGCCCAGGAATTAGCGCTAAATTTTCTAGCCCATACCAACCTTGACTGACCGTATATAAAACCAACTCATGCCAGTTCTCGCCCGCCATCACTTCAATATCGACATAATCATCCGTATGTTCAATCAGATGAATACCGCGCATGTGTGGTTGTAACACTGTCGCTTTTAACGTAGCTGGCAACAACACATTGCTACCGCCAGATAATACAAATAAAGGCGCTTGCTCATCATTATTGCGATAGCCCGCCATAAAATCATCAAGCTGCGCCTCATCTGTTAATGTCACTACCGTATCTGCCACGCAAGCTAGTGCCATCGTATTAGCTTGCGACAGATCATGCTGCTGTTTAAGCATCAAGTCATCATGAGTATGCAAAGCAGAGCGTGAAGCTAACGTCATAAAACGACCTATGTGGCGAATGGATAAGGGTTTAAAGTATCCTATAGACTAAAGGATAGAACATAACAAGGCATAGCTATAACAGTAAAAATGGCTTAGTTACTCTTCCAGCTCTCAATCCAAGCTTGCGCACTT
Organism: Psychrobacter sp. GP33; assembly: GCF_014119005.1. Taxonomy (GTDB): domain Bacteria; phylum Pseudomonadota; class Gammaproteobacteria; order Pseudomonadales; family Moraxellaceae; genus Psychrobacter. The sequence goes on from NZ_JACGYX010000003.1 coordinate 110,468, forward strand.
GATTCGATACGCTCAATGACCTCTTCAAAGGCATCACCATCACCAGTATACGGATCAGGAACATCATCACCACCATAAGTAGGGTCTTCTTCACTAAATAAAGCCAATTTAGCCAAGTTCTCTTTTTCGCCCCCCACGCTATCTTTGATTGCTTGTAAGTCGGCTAAGTTTTGACCATCCATCGCTAAAATCAAGTCAAAGTCATGGAAATCATCCGCACTTACTTGGCGGGCTTTGAGTTTACTGATGTTATAGCCATGCGCTTTTGCATGACGTTGCGCGCGTTCATCAGGTGCATGACCAATATGCCAATCTCCAGTACCGGCAGAATCGACCTTAATCTCAAACCCTGCAACCGCAGCTTGCTGACGAAAGATTTCTTCGGCAGTTGGGGAGCGGCATATATTGCCTAAGCACACCAATAATACAGATGAAGGGGCAGACGCTTTAATCAGCATAATAGTACCTTTTATAACCATAAAAAAACATGCCAGCACAAACCAGCATCGCAATGTTGGCGTATCGGCATGTCAATAGCGACAGTATTCGCGCTCAGCGTAACGCTTAATTAAGCGGATGGCAATAGCCGACACTAAACAATACCGTCATTCGAGACATTGCCAAATCTCGCTAAGCGCATCAACAAATTAATAATAGCATTACTTAACGGCTTAAATACTTAGTCTTGACTGCTTTTAAAGCGGTGCAAATCGCGGCGCTCTTTCTTATTGGGCTTATTGTCTGGGCGAGCAAGATTGGCAAGTTTGCGCTGCTCCGCATAATGAGCGCGACGTGTTTCACTCTCCTCTGTTTCAGAATACAGTATTTGTGCGGCAGTCGCATTGCCACGTTGCATCGTTAATGCCTCAACAATAACTGTCTTTTCAGTCATTGCCGTGGCAGAGCCTTGACGAATGGTTAACTCATCGCCAACGGCAATCTCTTTGCTGGTCTTTACCCGACTGCCAGCATAATGCACGCGACCACTTTCAATGGCTTGCTTAGCAAGAGTGCGCGTCCGATAAAACCGCGCCGCCCATAACCATTTATCAAGGCGGATTTTGGCTGGCACACCAGCGTTATCATTATGTTTACTCATCAAAACCTCGTTAGCAGATTAAGATATAAATGAGGTCAAATACCTTAATTAAAAGTCTAAGTTTTGTGCAGGTATTACTTATTAATGGCACCACTGCTGCTCACAAGGAACGCCATCATTATTACCGTCCATCTGCGTATTAGGGCAATGTTGAATAAAGTAAGTTGCTTCAGCGCAGGACGTCATTTGTGAACAATGTTGCCTGCCGTCACAAGAGAAATTTGCGGCAACGGGCTGTATGGCTTCATCATCCACGTAAGTTGGCGCAATATTATCAACGTCAGCAATACTCATAGCAGATGATGACACGCCCGCAGACGCGTTACTATCTATATCACCTTTAGCTTGAAAGTGTTGATAGCTATAAAATGCCAATATTAATAATATAACAACGAGCATTGTTTTTTTCATAATGGCATCTTTTTATTACTATTCACTATGTAATTGGTGAGGTGTTTATTTTAAAAATAACTGATAGCCGATATTATCATTGATAGCGATACAGTCATAGCCGATATCGAGCAGCGCATCTTGTAATAAGCGTGAATTGCTCTCAGAGGCTTGTAGCCCGACCAATACCCGACCTTCAGCAGCGCCATGATTGCGATAATGAAATAAGGTAATATTAAAGTCATCACCCAATTTTTCTAAGAAAGTTAATAAAGCGCCCGGACGTTCAGGGAATTTGATTTTTAATAATTGCTCATTTTCGACATGGGCATGACCGCCAATCAAATGGCGAATGTGCGATTTGGCAATATCGTCATCGGTTAAATCATACGCTAGATAGCCGTCAGCGGCTAATTGATTGCTGATAGTCTCGCGCTCTTTATCGCCTTCTTTTAGTGCAATACCTACAAAAATAGCCGCCGGATCCATAGAGTCGGGTGACTGTTGATGGTCGGCACGATAGTTAAACTCAGTGATATTACGGCCATGTAAGCTGCGACAGAAGTTTAAAAATGCACCCGTTTTTTCAGGAATGGTCACGGCAAAAATAGCTTCTTTTTTCTCACCAATTTCAGTACGCTCAGCAATATAGCGCAAGCGATCAAAATTCATATTGGCACCGCAGATAATGCCAACGCAGTTTTTACCTTGTAAATTATTCGCTTTGATATATTTTTTCATACCAGCAACGGAGAGCGCGCCAGCAGGCTCAACGATGCTACGGTTTTCTTCAAACACATCTTTAATAGCAGCGCACACTTCATCATTGGTACAAGTAACGACTTCTGGCTCAACAACAGGTCCTGAGTTATCGCTTTTTTGCATACGCACCACATCGAACGGCAGTTTACCTATTTGGGCAACGGCAACACCATCGACGAATAAACCTACTTGTGGCAGTATTACTCGCTCATTGGCTTCCAGCGCTGCTTTTAAGCTAGCCGATTGATCCGCTTCTACCGCAATGACTTTTACATGTGGTGCCACTTCACCCAAAAATGCTGCAATTCCTGAGATAAGACCGCCGCCGCCAACGGCTACAAACACATAATCCATATTGCGCCATTGTTGGGTCAGCTCAAGCCCAATTGTTCCTTGTCCAGCAATGACCAGTTCATCGTCATAAGGCGGAATAAAAGTTAAGCCTTCACGTGCAGCGCGATCAATCGCATAACGATTTGCCTGATCAAAGCTATCGCCATATAAATCAACATTACCGCCCAATGCTTTTACCGCATCGACTTTAATGTCTGGGGTAGTGGTTGGCATGACGATGATATTGTTTAGCGATAGTTTACGAGCAGAGTAAGCCACGCCTTGAGCATGATTGCCCGCTGATGCACAAATGACGCCACGCGCTTTTTGCTCGTCACTCAGCTGGCTAATACGGTTATAAGCGCCACGTAATTTAAAAGAAAAAACTGGTTGTAGGTCTTCACGTTTTAGACGAATATCATTAGCAAAACGCTGGGTCAGCTTGGGTGCAGGCTCAAGAGGGGTTTGAATGGCAACGTCATAGACGGTGGCTTGCAAGATGGCTCGTACCCAGTGTGACAGCATAACGGTTCCTAATGTAGATGTGAATAAATAGAAGACAAACAATGGTAAAAACGAAATAGATTAGCCTATGCTGATTTTCAGTATCTTGCAAGACACAATTGCAATTTTTGCCATCCATTTTAAGGCGATAAGGGTGTCAGCTTAACTTTAAGTATTAATTTAACCTATAAAATGGGTAGATTATTATAATAATAGGCTGTTTTTAATACGAGAATATCAATGAATGGTTATCAATGACCTCAGACAAGCATAGCCAGTGCTTAGCCCTATCAGTTATAATAAGCGCGCATTTTTTATATTATTTTACCTTGCCAAGGATTTAAGATGAGTGATCAGCACGCACAAAAGCAAGCCGCTGCCAAGGCTGCGCTACGCTATATTGAAGACGATATGATACTTGGTGTAGGGACGGGCAGCACGGTCAATTGCCTGATTGAGTTATTGCCACAGCTCAGACTTGCCGGTGCGGTTGCCAGCTCGCAAGTGACGGAAGATAAGCTGCGTGCGCTGGGTATTGAAGTGGTCGATTTAAACTTTGCCGGTACGCTTGATTTATATATCGACGGCGCAGATGAAGTGAATGCACATTTGCAATTGATTAAAGGCGGTGGTGGCGCATTAACCCGTGAAAAAATCGTTGCCGCAGCGTCCAAGCAATTTATATGCATGGTTGATGACAGCAAGATGGTTGATGTTTTAGGGCGCGCATTTCCGGTGCCGATTGAAGTCTTACCACAAGCACGCTCGTATGTCGCTCGCCAGTTGGCACAATTGGGCGGTGAGCCAGTATATCGTGAAGATTTCGTTACTGATTATGGCAACGTAATTTTAGATACTTATGACTTGGATGTTAGTGACCCTATCGCCCTTGAACAGCAATTAAATAATATCGTTGGCGTAGTTTGTAATGGTATTTTTGCTGCTAATCAAGCGGATATCTTACTCAAAGCTGGCAATGATGGCGTTAAAACTATTCTGCATTAATGCTTGCTGCGTTAAATATTCATTAATAAGTTGATTAATGAATATTTAAGTAAAAGATAAGAAAAAGGCAGGTTACGTTAAGTAGCCTGCCTTTTTTATGTGCTTTTTAATTACGTTTTTATATGATTAAGATAATTTAATTTTATCTTTTAATAAAAATTCCATCAGTGCTTTTTGAGCATGTAAACGGTTTTCAGCTTCATCCCAAACGACTGAACGCGGATCATCAAGCATATCGTGAGAAATCTCTTCACCACGATGCGCAGGCAAGCAGTGCATAAACACCACATCAGGATCAGCTTTATCCAATAGCGATGGCGTCACTTGATAAGGCGCAAAACGACGCGCGCGGGTGCTTTGCTCAGACTCTTGCCCCATACTTGCCCACACATCGGTGACAATAAGATTTGAGTTTTTTGCGGCATCTTGGACATTTTCAACCAAGCTGACGCAATGTGAGAAGCGCTCCATAAGTACAGGATCTGGCTCAAAGCCGTAAGGTGCTGCTATGCGTAGCTCAAAGCCAAACTGATTTGCTGCTTGCATATAAGAGGCACACATATTATTACCATCACCAACCCACGTGACGATTTTATTTTCGATACTGCCGTGATGCTCATAGTACGTTTGCATATCCGCCAATAACTGACACGGATGAAATTCATCAGTTAAAGCATTGATAATTGGTACGCTAGAGTATTCTGCAAAGGTTTCAACTTTTTCATGCCCAAAGGTACGAATCATAATGATATCGACCATGCTGGATATCACCCGCGCGGAGTCTTCAAGCGGCTCACCGCGACCTAATTGGGTATCATTCGGTGACAAAAATATCGCGCTGCCGCCAAATTGTCCCATGCCAGTCTCAAAGGAGATACGCGTACGGGTAGAGGACTTCTCAAAAATCATGCCCAACGTCCGACCAACAAAAGGTTGGTAAATCTCGCCGGCATGCTGCATTTTGCGCAACTCGCTACCGCGTTTGATAAGGGCTTCTAGTTCTTGTTTGGTTAAATCAGATAAGGTCAAAAAATGGCGCAAACTCATAGCAATCCTAGCAGTCGATCACAGTCAATGAAAAAAGGAAGGTTATCAGTGGTCAACGACATGGCAAAATGACCAATACCGTGCTGACAACAAAATTTTAGTATAGCGTAATTAAGGATAATGTAAACGCCCAATTTTGCCATAATAAATTTGACCATTTTTCTATGAAAATGATTTACGAATAAAGCCACTTACTAAAATATTTACCTGCTATTTTGGGACTACTTTTAAGATCGCTTTATTAACGATAAGATTAGGATTTACTATTATGATGTGCTGCTGCCTAACTCTGTACGCGCATCGGTCGGGTACTTAGGCGACATAACAATTCATATCCTATCGTTCCAGCATGGTTCGCTACCTCATCAACATGCGGCGCGCTGCCCCAGAGTATCACCTTACTATCTAAAGCAAGCGTTATAGGCGTGGAGCTGATATCAATGACAATCATATCCATCGCCACCCGACCGCGAACGGGACAAGGGTAGCTTTGATTGGTGCTTTCATCGATAACTGAAACATAAGCATCTTGATTGAGTATGCGCGGATAGCCGTCACCATAGCCAATACTTACCAACGCAGTTCTGGTTTCTTGCTGCGCAATCCAGTGACTGCCATAGCCAATGGCATCACCCACTTTTATCGTTTGTAGCGCCATAATCTGCGCGCTAAAATCCATCGCTGGTTGCAAGTTTAAATCATGCGCACACATATTCTTAATGGGTGAGCTGCCGTATAGCATGATACCTGGACGTACCCAATCGTAATGACTATCGGGAAAATTGATTAATCCCGATGAATTACATAGCGAGCCTTGAATATCTTGGCTCACAGTCTCTCGTAAGATATTAAGCATATCGGCAAAGCGTTGTTTTTGAATGGCATTGAGAGGATGATGAACATCATCAGCATTGGCAAAATGAGTGGTTAATATCATTTGATAGCCGGCATCATGCAAACGCTGAGCGGCATCCAAAATAGTCTGCTCATTAAAGCCCAAACGGTTCATACCGGTGTTATATTTTAGCCATACTTGCCGTGTTGAACTGTCTATCGCTGGGATATTATCTAATGCCCATTCAAGCTGCGGATAATGGTGAATCACACAGCTTAAATCATTGTCAATCGCTTGCTGCCATTCGCTTTGAGTAAACACCCCTTCGATTAAGCCTATGGTTTTAACCCAACCCAAGTCGCGCGCTTCTATTGCCTCTAACAACGTTGCTACACCAATACCATCAGCCTGTGCGAGCGCCGGTAATACCGCTTTAACCCCATGTCCGTACGCATTGGCTTTTACCATGGCTAATATTTTAGCAGTGGGCGCTCGTTTTTTGACTTGGTTTATGTTGTGGGTAAGTGCTTGAGGCTTAATCGTGATGGTGCGCATAATCGGCTTCTTTATTAGCAGGGTTTTAAAGCAAAGCTACAGATCAGTCAAAGCTCTTTTTATAAATAGCAATTTACTATCCGTAGCGGAATAGGATTAAAAAAATGGATGAAAAATAAATTAACGAATAAATAGCAATCACTTAAGTGCTACTCATCATCAAAGCTCCTGCCTTGATAATACTCAGGCGTCAAGTTGGTAAAGCGGGTGAATTGACCCTCAAACGCTAATCGTAGCGTGCCAATAGGACCATTACGCTGCTTACCAATAATGATTTCAGCCACGCCTTTATGGTCTGAATTCTCATTATAAACCTCATCGCGATAAATAAACATAATCAAATCGGCATCCTGTTCAATTGCTCCAGATTCGCGCAAATCTGACATGATTGGGCGCTTATTGGGGCGATTCTCCAAGCTGCGATTCAACTGCGATAGCGCGATAACTGGACATTCAAGCTCGCGCGCTAATGCTTTTAAACTCCGTGAAATCTCTGAGATTTCCCCAACACGGTTACCATCAAGACTAGGCACTTTCATTAATTGTAGATAATCGACAATGATGGCGCCTAGTTTGCCGTCATGGTTTTTGGCAATACGGCGGCAGCGAGAGCGTAGCTCGGAGGGCGGTAGGGCGGTACTGTCATCAATATATAAATGCTTGGATTGCAAATGCTGAATCGCATTCATCATTTTTGCCCATTCATCCTCATTCATTTGTCCTGAACGCAAATGGGTCTGGTTAATTGCTCCCCACGACGACAACAGACGCATCACGATAGATTCTGCCGGCATCTCCATTGAAAATACGACGACAGGCAAATCTTCATTAAATAAAATTCCTTCGGCTAAGTTCATTGCAAAGGTCGTTTTACCCATTGAAGGACGCGCTGCAACAATGACCAAATCGCCCGCTTGCAAGCCTTGAGTTTTATTATTCAACTCCACAAAGGGCGTTTGCAGTCCAATCATGCCATCAGGATTAGATTTTAGCTCTTGGATTTTATCAATCACATTGGTTAAAACCGCCGTAATACCAACGGGTCCACGTTGCTCAGCGCGCTTATTATGTTGCTCATTAATACTAAAAATAGTCGCTTCGACACTATCTAAAATATCACTGACGGTTCTGTCTTTAGGGTTATATGCCAAGGTTAGCATCTCATTGCCAGTCGTAATGAGCTGGCGCAGCGTTGATAGCTCGCGGACGCGCTGAGCATAGGCGGTCAGATTAAATAAAGTCGCTGGGCTTTGGCTTAAAATATCGGCAAGATAGCTGTCACCGCCTGCATTTTTTAATAGCTTTTGTGCCTCTAACCAATCATGCACCATTACCGTATCATAAGGCTCATTTACCGCTGCCAAATGCGCAATCGCATCAAAAATATGTTGATGACGTCCGGCATAAAAGTCATCTTTAGAAACGATATCGGCGATCTTGTCGTACGCTTCTTCAATACTCATTAAAGAGGCCAGTAGCGCCTTTTCAATATCAATATTGTGCGGCGGTGTCTGATTGAGTAAGTCGTCAGTTTTGTCGGTGTCTGCCATGAGTGCCTAATTGTTCATCAGTATATAAAAGTTAAAAGAGTTAGAAATCATAAAATCGACCGCGTCAGGATTATTGCTATGACAAGCGATTACCATCAAAAGCAATTACCATTATAAGCAAATACTGTCACAAGCAATATCTTCAAAAAATGCATTAAGTACCAACAATAGCGGTACCAAAACGAGCGCTAACGACGCAGTAATTGATGTTACAATCAAGGGCGAAAGTCTATCACATTACGAGCACACTGAGTTCTATATTGATGATTTTTCGTCACTACTCGCGTGCGCTTATGCGTATAAATCATACTCTAAGCTACATTTTGAAACACCAGCCTATACTTAAAAAACACAATAAAAACTGATAGTTAAAAATTAATAAGGATATTGCTATGCAAAAACAACCTTTACTGCTAACAACGGGTGAGCCTGCCGGAATTGGTATGGATGTGGTACTAATCTTGGCGCAAGAAAATAAATTACAAGGTTCTGGACGTCCTATTTGGGTGACTGCCGATGCCGAAGCGATGCAGGCACGCGCAGAACAGCTTATTGCTGCGGGCGTGCTACAGAGTTGTCCCGCGTGGCAAATCGTAGATGCGCAAGCAGAAGCAACTGATTTTGTTGAGGCAGTAGCACAGCTGACTAGCAATGATGCGGTTGCCAATGATTTTATCTTGCTCGATGTGCCATGCGGTGCACCTGTGATTGCCGGACAAATTGACATTAATAACGCGATTATGGTCGCTCAGCAGTTGGAGATTGCCCATCAACTTGCTGTCACTCACCAAGTCGCTGCCATTGTCACCGGTCCCTTGCAAAAGTCCGCGTTGATTGACGCTGATATTAAATTGTTAGATGGCACCATGTTCAGCGGACACACCGAGTTTTTTATGCAGCAAAGTGGCTGTGATAAAGTAGTGATGATGCTTGCCAATCAAGCGATGAAAGTCGCGCTTGTCACTACTCATTTGGCATTAAGAGATGTTCCTGCGGCAATTACTAAAGAAAATGTACGACAAACAGTACAAATTGTGCTCGATGATATGCGTTCGAAGTTTGGTCTTAAACAGCCGCGTATATTAGTTTGTGGTCTGAATCCGCATGCTGGTGAGGGTGGGCATTTGGGAATGGAGGAGATTGAGATTATCAATCCGGTGTTACAAGAGTTTATTGCCAAAGGGGCTGATATTTCAGAAGCCATGCCAGCTGATACCTTATTTACACCACGACATCTTAGCAATTGTGATGCCGTTATTGCGATGTTCCATGACCAAGGCTTGCCGGTGCTTAAATCGCATGGTTTTGGTGATACCGTTAATTTAACATTGGGCTTGCCGTATATTCGCACTTCAGTCGATCACGGTACGGCGCTTGATTTGGCAGGGCGTGGCGGTGCTAGTGCTACTAGCTTATACCAAGCATTAGTAATGGCAGATGAGATGGCAAGTAAAGCGTTAGCGGATTAACTGGTCGATTTGTCACAGCGAAAGCGAATGCAAAATACAGTCTGATAATGAGCTGTGATATAATTTCAATATTATAAACATCTCATTTATTGCCTGATTCAATGGCAGTGACTATTTTACTTTTTTAATTAAGAACTATTTATGTCTAAGCCTTCATTTGACGCCAAAACTTTGTCTGATAGTTTACGCGCTGCAAAACACCAACCGCGAAAACGCTTCGGTCAAAACTTCTTACATGATCGTAGTGTGATTCGCGAGATTGTTGAAAGTATTCGCTTAGAGCGCGATGATAATTTAATAGAAATTGGTCCCGGTATGGGCGCACTAACCGAACCGCTACTTGCTGAAGTAGATGCAATGACAGTGATTGAGTTGGATCGTGATTTGGCAGATAGCTTGCGTATTCGCATCGGAGCTAATAGCCATCCGAACTTTACGATTATTAAAGACAATGCCATGAATGTCGACTATCGTGCGCTGTATACTTTAGAGCGCGGTAAGCTGAGAGTAGTTGGTAATCTGCCTTATAATATATCTACGCCAATATTGTTTCATTTACTCAGTTATGCTGATGTGATTCAAGACATGCATTTTATGCTGCAAAAAGAAGTAGTCGAGCGTATTACTGCTGATGTGGGTAGCAAAACCTATGGTCGTCTATCTGTTATCATGCAGTATCATTGTGATACCGATTATCTATTAACGGTGCCTCGCGGTGCGTTTAATCCACCACCAAAAGTCACCAGCGCGGTTTTTCGTTTAACGCCACATATCAACAAACCCATCGTTGCAGAAGATGAACAGTATTTTGCAATCGTAGTACGCGAAACTTTCAATCATCGCCGCAAAACCTTGCGTGCTATCTTTAAAAACTCAACCTTGCTACCAACATTAAGCGAAGATGATTTTGCCGCTTGTGGTATTGATCCGCAGGCACGTCCAGAAACTCTGAGCGTTAGTGATTTTGTGGCACTGAGCAATCAGGCAAAGTCGTTAGAAGTTTAATACGCTAACAGACGATAAAGATAAAATAAGTAGAGCTATTTCTATGTATAACAATAGCCGCCATTCACAAAACGATTATGAACCAGTCGTGTTGATAATCGTTATCTGTCATTGTAATTGAGGTAACATGAGTTTTCGCCATCAATATGTCATCGGTGACTTGCAAGGTTGCCATGCTGCGTTTTGTCATTTTCTTAAAAAGTTAGATTTCGATCCCAAGCAAGATAAACTATGGTTTACGGGTGATTTGGTCGCGCGCGGTGAGGATTCGTTAAATACTTTACGCGATGTCAAAGCCTTGTGCGAACAAGGGGCAGCAGCCACGGTTCTTGGTAATCATGATTTAAATCTATTAGCAGTATGGCGCGGTGTGACTAAAATCCGTAAAAAGGACAAGACTGCACCTATTTTTGCGGCTAAAGATAAAGATGATTTACTACAGTGGTTACGTCATCAGCCTATATTAGCCTATCCTGATGAATGTACCGTGATGGTTCATGCCGGTATTCCGCCGCATTGGACGTTGGATGAAGCAGAATTATATGCTAAGCAGTTAGAAGCACAGTTGCAAGGCAGTTTATACCAGCTGGATAGACTGTTGCCGCATTTATATAGCAATACTGCGGACGACTGGTATGATGGTATTAATGGCTTCACGAAAATGCGTGCGATTGCCAATTATTTTACCCGTATGCGTTTATGCAAACAAGATGGCACGTTAGAGTTTAGCTTTACCTCTAGCCTTGATGATGCCATGCCAGACGACTTTGCTCCGTGGTTTGAATGGCAAGTACCTCGCGAGCGTAAGATATTGTTCGGACATTGGGCGGCTTTAAAGGGTAAGGTTGATTTACCGCATGCGCGCGCGCTTGATGGTGGCTGCGTTTGGGGCAATCATTTGATGGCTTACCGCTTGAGTGATGGCAAGGTGTTTACGTCAAGTGCAAAATGTCCCATGCCTTAATCAAATATCGTCTCAGAAAAAATAGTATTAACTTAGCCAATCTCTGATAGGTTCTATTAATATATATGCCATGCAAAAGCCTTCATAGATTTTATTAGCCTATGAGGGCTTTTTATATTTAAATAAGATTTTTTGTTTTAATAATAAGGCGTGACTGCAAAAGGGCATTCATGCTAAACATTAATAAAAACTATTACCACATTAAATCATCAGGTATCACATAAGCGGCATAAGGATCATCCGTTTCCAGCTCAGCCTCGGATTGATCGTTTGATACAACGATGAAGCCTTCGAGCTTGGCATTAATACGATCGGCTAGAGGGCGCGGGAGTAGCGCATAATCTAAGTCATTATTTTCCTCTAATCGTGCAATCACCACATGACCTGCTACGATTTGGTCATACAGTTTTTGAGTAATATAGAGTTTTTTCACTTTGGATTGATCAACAAACTGGTAGCTAATCTCGCCTGATATTTCTGTAATCTGATGCTGCTTAATCATCTGTATAATATTGGCATAGAGCATTTTTTGCTCTAGCTGCTGTTGTCTTTCTTGATTAAGCTGCTGATCTTTGACAATCTTTTTAGCTTGTGCTTCAGCCAGTGCTTTTTTGGCAGCAACACTTTCTGCATCGCCAGTACGCTTAGCATGCTGAGACTGTTTGCTAAGTTGCTTGGCTTTTTTATTATCCACCAATCCGGCTTTTAACAGTTGCGCCTGAAGGGCATTTTTGGTCATGATCTAATCACCTAAGTAATGAGGTATAAATTTTAAATATAGTAACATCGATGTTTAAAAATAGATGGTAGCAAATTTTGTACGAGCGTGTCATTTCTTAATCTGATATCTTAAATTGTCAAAATATTATCTTTTTAACCGCCTACAATCTTAAATGCTTTAAATATTTTGAATAAGCTATCAATATTCTTAATATTTAAATAGCAAAAATAACGATTAGGGTCGTCACTAACTGGGTAGGTTTGGCGGCTTTTTAGGTTTTGGTAAAGGCGTTTTGGCATCGCCAGCGGCTTTGCTATCAGGACTTGTGCTGTCGTTTACGCCTGCATGAGCGCCCAAGGTTTTGGTCGCTTTATCATACTGAATATCATCGCTGTAAGGTGTACTATTTAAGGCTTCATCGACCAGACCGTCATCAAGATTGATGACCTTTTCTGGCGAGCTATTAGTTAATGTGGTTTGGGTTTCGTGTTCTGTGTTAGCACCCTGACCCTGACCTTGACCTTGAGGTTGATTCTGATAATGAATGTCGGTTTCCACTGTGGTAGCCAACTTAGATTTTGGTAGTATTTTTACATCAGACAAACGCCTGACGACATAGTTGCTGGGTAATGGCTTGCCACTATTTTGTATAGCACTATCGTCAAATATCATATGCCCTTGACTGTCAATCCGCGCGTACTTCATCGGTTTATCACGTGGCCAAAAAAAGTCTGAAGGATGAGTGAGCATATGACTGAATAACTGCTTGGTAAGGCGACTCCATTCCAAAAACTGTACTTCTTTTGAGCGTAGTGCCACAAATAAGGCAAGCGAGAAGCTGACCATCAAGTTGACCATACCAATCATTAATACACCCATGACGGACAGCAGGATGATTTGCCAGCTCATTTGATCGGGTGCTAAGTTAAATAGACCATGTGCTAAGTTTGCTGAAGCAAAGGCAATATGACGAATATCAATGGGTAAACCGAATAAGAAACCAATCGTTGCGGTACTGCCCAAGAATATACCAAAAATAAAGTTACCCATAATCGCGCCAAGATTGGCTTCTATAAAGGTGCCTAGACGCTCAAGCCATGCTGCTGGTAGTAAACGCTGTAAGAAGCGATGGCGACGAATACGCGCGCCAATATTGTTATAAACGGCTAAATTATCATAGTAACCAGCAATCAGTCCTGATAAAAACAAATAAACCCCAGCAATCGCTGCATGCGGCAAGGCTAATGAAGTAAAAGGATCGAGTTCATGTAATAAGTGTCCGGCTTTGTCCGTATTAATCATTGGTATGCCAGAAAAATGTAGCCACATATATGAGATAGTAAAGGCAACCGGAATAGCCATCATAATATTGCCCATGATAGCTATAAACTGGGTACGCATAATATCAACTACCAGTTCTGACAACTTGGTTAACTGATGAGATTTTTTCCCTGAGCTATCAGAAATAGTGGAGGCAATAGCCGCTGCCGTCATGGCTGGCTGTTTGGTGGCGACCGTACCATGCACAATATGAATAAAGACAAAGCCTAATCCGTAAATCATGCTGTTTAAAAAGGCGCGACCCATAGGCGCAATCGCCAGCTGATAGGTCACAATTTTAGTGGTTGCCATAAAGGCGATAATAAAGCCGCCAATCGAGGCTTTTTTAAACATTTTTTGATAGCCGGACTTGTCCGTACTGATGTAGTGTTCACCGACGCGGCTTGCGTTTTCAGTGACTTTTCGCGATAACAGCTTGGTATTGTTATCAATCAAATGACCAATGCTGTAGCGACGATTTGCTGTTACTACTAAGGTTTGAATCAGCTCAATAATAGCGCGATCGCGCTTGAGTCCATCAATAGATACCAGCTTGGTTAAGATACGTATACGCTGTAAGCTTTGATCAAGCCTCAGCATCATATTAGTCAATCGAATAGAGATGCCCGTTTTGTAAATACGCTTACGAACCGTTGCAACAATATCCTCGCACTGCTCAACCATCACGAGTAAGGGGTCAGCACTAACCGCTTGTTCAGGGGTAATATCGGTTAAATTATCCAGCTCATGCGCCTGCCGATATTGATTGACGAACAGTACTGCTTCTTGATTTTGCGCCACAAAAGATGCTGAATAGTTTAATATTTGCGGGTACGACTCCATCAAATCAGGATGTAGTCCAATACCACTAACGCGATACGACAAAATAATGATGGCGTTTAAGATATTGTTTTTGGCATTGGCAACTAAATCTAGATGCTCTTTTCGAACTTTAAGTAACTCAACCAGCACTTCCCAATTGTCTTTATTGATGCTGGCAAGCCAGTGCTCGTCTTGGCGTTGATCAAATAAGTAGCCAACCAACTCAACAACCGAGTCATCTTGCGGTAATAACGGCAAAAATCGGTGACCTATTAAGCGGCGTAGGCTGCTAAAAAAGCCCTCGTCTGACATGATGCCCGTATCGGTATACAGAGCAATTTGCCGATATTGAATGATGAGCTTTAATACAAAGCTGGCAAGTCCATCACCATATTCTGGATGCCGCTGCATAATCTCAATCAATGATTGAATTTTTCTATTGGCAAGGGCTGGGTTTTTCTCAGTGACCCTAAGCTCATCGATCAAGCGCTTGAGCACCGACGCATCGGGCACATCGCTTAAGGCAGTAATCTGCTGCAAAATGCGTTTAACTTCTGACACAAGGTACCCTTTATTATTATTGCTATGATTGTAATGGTATTTGCTTTTGGCTCAGGTTTTCATACTGTTATTTGAATGAGAGCTTCAAAAGAAGGTAGTAGAAAAGGGTGATAAACAAAAATTATAATAGTGCAAAAATATAACCGAATAAAAATAAGAGTAATAAGCCCGGTAATATTACACAAAATAGGCAGTGGGGCTAGAGAAGATTAGGATTATACAAAGTATTGTTAGTTGTTTAATGCCTCTTTGTGAAAGCTTGATATCCGACATCTCATGGTTGTTACTGACCCTTAATGTCAGTTATTCTAATCTGAACGACGAAAAGATGGGCAATTATTTTGTTAGCAATTAATATGGTATAAAAAAAGGCAGTAGTTATACTGCCTTTTTTAACTTAAGATAATTTTTAACCTATTTACATATTATCTTTTGAATTAAGAGCACGCTCTAGCAATTAGCTGGCAGACACTTGAAAGTAATCAAGATCAAAGCTCATGATTGGGTCGCTACCAGCTTCAACCATCTGAGCATGGGCATTAAGGCGTGGCAGGATACGCCCGACAAAATAATCAGCAAGCTTGGCTTTATTGGTATAAAAATTGCCTTTTTGACCATCCGCTGCTTCTACCATCATAGCGAACATATAGGAGTAGCACAGATAGCCAACCGCATGCATATAATCCACCGCACAACCGTTAATCTCACTTTTGCGGGTACTAATATTAGCGAGTACTGTTTTGGTTAGCGTTTCTACCGTATCCGCTGCCGTTAATGTCGCTTGTTTGATGCCGTGCTCTGCGGTCATTGAAGCAACATAATCGCGAATTTCGCCCAAGAAGTTGATGATATATTTACCATCGTTACGAGCAACTTTACGACCAAGAAAATCGAGCGCCTGGATACCGTTTGCGCCTTCATAAATCTGGGCAATACGGGTATCTCGGACGATTTGCTCCATACCCCACTCTTTAATATAACCATGACCACCAAAGACTTGCTGGCAATCAACCGTAGCTTCCAACGCTTTATCGGTCAAGAAAGCTTTTGCAATCGGCGTTAACAATGCCACACGGGCAGCGGCAACTTGAGCTGCTTCAGGGTCGGTGCTGAATTTCTCCGTGTCTAGTTGCTTAGCAACATACATGGCAAAGCAGCGTGATGCTTCGCTATTGGCTTTAGCATTTAGTAGCATTCGGCGTACATCGGCATGATAAATGATGGCGTCTGCAGGCTTTTCTGGGCTTTGAATTTGGGTATCGCTGCGCCCTTGACCGCGCTCAAGCGCATATAATGCTGCGTTCTGATAGGCAAGCTCTGTACCGCCAAGGCCTTGTAGACCCATCGTCACACGCTCATAGTTCATCATGATAAACATTGATGACAAACCGGTGTTTTCAGCACCAACCATCCAGCCTTTTGCGTTATCAAAGTTCATCACACAAGTGGCTGAGGCTTTGATGCCCATTTTATGCTCGATAGAACCGACTGCTAAGGTATTGCGTTCACCTAAGCTACTATCATCGTTGACTAGGAATTTCGGTACGACGAATAAAGAGATGCCTTTTGAGCCTTCAGGTGCGTTAGGTGTTTTTGCCAATACCAGATGAATAATATTTTCGGTTAAATCGTGCTCGCCACCAGTGATAAAGATTTTGGTACCAGAAATCTGATAGCTACCATCGTCATTAGGGATAGCTTTGGTTTTGATAATACCCAAGTCTGTACCCGCATGTGGCTCTGTTAAACACATCGTACCTGACCATTCACCTGCGTACATTTTTTCTAAATAGGTTTGTTTTTGTTCTTCGCTCGCCGCTGCGTTTAAGCACAATGTTGCGCCAACGGTCAAGTTCGGATACAAGGCAAACGATTGATTGGTAGTGAATAACATCTCTTCGGTCAGCATCGTGACCATTTTTGGAAAGCCTTGCCCGCCATATTCAGGGTTGCCGCCCAACCCTACCCAGCCAGATTCGGCATATTGCTGATACGCCTCTTTAAAACCAGTCGGGGTTCTGACCACACCATTACCTTGGAATGTCGCGCCTTCTTCATCGCCACTTTGGTTGATAGGAAGTAGGACGTTTTTGGATAATTTTGCCATTTCTTCTAAAATCATATCGACCGTTTCCATGTCAACATGAGAGAGATTAGCATTGTTTTGCCAAAACTCAGGGGCTTTAAAGACGTCTGTTAACATAAAACGCATGTCATTGAGGGGAGCATTATAGACAGACATAAATATTCCTTTGATAGTAATAAATGAAAATAACGGAGCAAAGTAAATTTGTTTTGTATGATTTTTAAAAGGTTGTTATTAATAGCTATTGTTAACAACCTTTATGGATTACAGATACTTGTTATTGGTTCAGAAAGTTTAGCAAATTAGTTTCTTAGCTTGTGTATCTCTTCGTGAATTGTGCGTACACCAAAAGTTTATGTGATTGCCTTGTATATACCGAGTATCTAATAATTAAATAAGGGCTTAGTAAATAAATATTGACCCGTAAAAAAGGCAACATCCCGGAGTATGTTGCCTATTGAGTTTAATTCAAGTTGAATTTAATATTGCTTACAATAAGCGATTAATGATGCTAATTAAAAAGCAAACTGTTCAACATCCATACTCATGTATGGCTCAACGCCCGTGCTGATACGCTGCACATAAGTTGTGGTACGCGGTAAGAGTTTGGCGTAGTAGAATTGCGCAGTTTTAATTTTTGCATCATAAAACGCTGATTCAGTTGTGCCGTTAGCAATCGCCGTCTGCGCAACCAGTGCCATACGCGCCCATAGATAGGCGAGGGTAACGTAACCGCTAAAATATAGATAATCAACTGCTGCACCTCCGACTGCTTCAGCATTTTCGGTGGCTTGCATGCCAATACGCGCAGTTAAATCGCCCCATTCTTTGAGATGCTTAGCAAGTGGGCGGATAAATTGTCCCATCTCGTCGTTGTCTTTATTATCTTCACAGAACTGTTGAATCACTTGTACAAAGTTGGCGAGTAATTTGCCCTGTGAGCCGAGCACTTTACGACCAAGCAAATCTAAGGCTTGAATCTCAGTCGTTCCTTCATAAAGACAAGCAATACGGGTATCACGGACATTTTGTTCCATACCCCATTCGCTGATATAACCATGACCACCGTAAATTTGCACACCATGATTTGCGGCTTCTAAACCAGTTTCGGTTAAGAATGCTTTGGCAATTGGAGTGAGTAATGATAGCATTTGGTCAGCAAACTCGCGCTCATCACCATTGCCTTTGGCTACGGTATCAACGAAATGTGATAAGTAATACATTAAGGCACGACCGCCTTCAGCAAAGGCTTTTTCCGTTAATAACATATTACGGACGGCAGGATGCACAATGATTGGGTCGGCAACCTTATCAGGTGCTTTAATACCCGATAGCGCGCGCATGGCAAGACGGTCTTTTGCATAGGCAAGTGAGCCTTGGAACGCATATTCAGCAGCCGTTACGCCTTGCACTGCCGTACCAATACGCGCCACATTCATAAAGGTGAACATGCATTGTAAGCCGCGATTTTCAGGACCAATTAAGTAACCGACTGCGCCATCAAAGTTCATGACACAAGTCGACGAGGCTTTGATACCCATCTTATGCTCGATAGAGCCGCAAACGACGTTGTTTCTATCACCTAAGCTACCATATTTATTGACCATAACTTTGGGCACGATAAATAACGAGATGCCCTTAGTGCCCGCAGGTGCGCCCGGTAGACGTGCCAATACAATATGAATAATATTGTCAGTCAAATCGTGCTCGCCGGCTGAGATAAAAATCTTTTGCCCTGTGATATTGTAGCTACCATCGTCATTTGGCTCAGCTTTGGTACGGATAATACCCAAGTCAGAACCGGCATGCGCTTCAGTCAGACACATGGTGCCTGACCATTCGCCCGTGACCATTTTTTCTAAATAGGTGTCTTTTTGAGCATCTGTACCATGATGTTCGATGGTTTGAATGGCGCCGTGCGACAGACCGGGATACATAGAAAATGACCAGTTCGCTGTGCCCACCATCTCATTAATCACAGTTGATAATGAGAACGGCATATTTTGCCCGCCAAAGGCTTCTTCAGCCGATAATGCAGGAAAGCCAAGCTCACAAAACGCTTTATAGGCCTCTTTAAAACCTTTAGGCGTAGTCACTTCACCATTATTAAAATGACAGCCTTCCGCATCGCCACTTTGATTGAGCGGTGACAGCTCATTTTCTGCAAAACTTGCCGCCATCTCAAACAAACTGTCCATCAATTCACGGTCAGTGTCTTCAAATTCTGGGATGGTTTTATAATGACTTTCGCTATCAAGCAGTTCATGCATGACAAATTTGATATCGCGTAGAGGTGCTTTGTATTGCATAAGGTCCTGTCCTATTGTGAATACGAATATGAATAAGATATGACCGATATTGTGTAAGCAATCTGCTCATTAAACGACTGTCTAAATTCACAGTACCGTAATTATTGAGGTCATATTTCTGCATAAAAGATAGGCGTTCACAGAAGATTATACAAGTTTGGCAGTAATACTGATAAGTCATCAACCTGCCTTGCATCTTACGAGCAATCAAGGGTAACTGATAAGATATCCGTGATGTTGAATAAAGAAAATCACTGTAATATTAGTGCCTTAGAATAAGGCTTATGGGAAAGGTAGTAGGGTAGCTTGCAGTAGAATTATAGTCGATTATCAAAAACTAATGATAAAGTTTCAGAGCGGAACGTTAGAGGCTACGGTCACACTATAGTAAATATTGATGTTGATTAGGCTCGACGCATTAGCATGGTAGTGGCATCCTCAGCGGTAAGCGGACGGCTAAATAAATAGCCTTGTCCATATGTGCAGCCAATATCCAATAATAACTGCCATTGTTCGTCAGTCTCGATACCTTCAGCAATAACTTTCATATCTAAAGCATTTGCCAGCTCTAATATGGCTTTTACAATTGCATATTGAATATGGTCATCGACGATTTTTGAAATAAAGCTTCTATCAACTTTAATAAAATCAAAGGGATATTCTTGTAAGTAGCTAAGAGAAGCGTACCCTGTTCCGAAATCGTCCATTGCTAAGCAAACACCAAGTGCTTTAAGTGCCACCAATTGCTGTTTAACGCTCAAATGGTTAAGCATCAATGATGATTCGGTGATTTCAATATGTAATTGATGTGGATACATACAATGCTGATCAAATAATGTAACGATAAATTCGAGAAACTCAGGATGAGTAAACTCAGCGGCGTCAGCATTAATACAAATATGCTGAGTAAAACCTATCGCTTGCCAAGCAGATAATTGCTCAGCAATTTGAATTGCCATTTGGCAAAACAGATCGAAAGACAGCTTATAGGTAATGATAGCATCGATAAAATCGACGGGTTGAAGCAAACCGCGTGTTGGGTGTTGCCAGCGTACTAAAGCTTCAAACCCTGTGATTTCTCCCGTCGCTAGCGTTATTTTTGGTTGATAATAAGGGATAAATTGACATTCATCGATAGCGGTTCGCAGTTCAGCTTCTAACTGCAAGCTATCAATACAAACATAGTTGATTTCTTCGCGATACCAACCCACATCATCGCCACCATTCTGCTTGATATAGTTAAGTGCTTTCTCCGCTTTGGAGAGTACCGTTGACAGCTGTGTGCCATGCTCAGGAAAATAGCTGACACCAACAGAGATGCGCAAATAAATAACATTGCCATCAAGGGAAAAAGGGCGCTCACACATTTGCATCAAACTATTAATCTGATGGCGCACCATACGAGTGTCAGTAAGCTCAAATGACAGCGCAAAATCATCACCACCAAAATGAGAAAAGCAACGTAAGTGAGTCAATTTAAGATCATTAATTCGTTTAACAAAAAGGTTCAATAAGGTGGTTACCTTATCCGTTCCTAAAGTGCTGGCAAGCATCCGATAACGGTCAATATTAAAGCGCGCGATTGCCACTTCTTGATAGCTTTCTAACAGCAAATCACTGGTTTGGCTTAAAAACACTTTTCGATTAGGCAGACCTGTGTCTTGATTAAAATTGAGTAAATGTATTAACTCTTCTTTATCTTTGGTGACTGCGGAAGTATCACGAACCATACCGACATAGTAAACCTTAGAAGCTAAATCTAATTTACGAAACGTCATATGGCAGTTTAAAGTTTGTCCATAACGGGTTGCTATAGAAAAATTATTCTCATAAAAGCCATCTTTATCGAGATGTTCAGCCACACTCAGAAATATATCTCGTTCAACATCTGGCAAAAAATCGACAGCGTAAACACCTAGTGGACGTCCAATTAAAAAAGCTTCTTGATAACCAATCATCATCTCATAAGCGGCATTCGCTGACATATAACGTAAATTAGCATCTAATATAAATAGACCATCTTCAAGACAATCACATAATTGAGTCAGCAACTGCTGCTTTATATGTTCGGTAATTGGACTAAAAATAGTCATAAAATGTCTCATGGTGAATACAACAAACAATACAAGACCAGCAAAACTGGCGCAAAAGAATTTTTCTACTTTTTATAGCTATATATACCAGCGTTGTACTGTAACAGCTAGTTTATCAATGCGTGTAAAATAGCTAAGGCAACCACTGGAGCTGTCTCTGTACGCAGCACCCGAGTCCCGATTTGCCAAGGGGAAAAACCTACCGCTTCTGCTTGTACGCTCTCCTCCTGACTGAGTCCGCCTTCAGAACCAATCAGCAACTCAAGGTAAGGTCTCTTTTGTGCCAATACGGGTAATAATGTAACTGGCATCAAAGGCTGACCGGCGGCAGGTACGCTTAACATTAAACGTAAATTAGCTGGTTGCCTTAAAACATTATAATAAGAGTCTTGGCTAAGGGCTGCCACTAGTGGGCTGACGGCTAAGTCTACAGCAATACCGCTAGAATCTGCTTGTTGCAGCCATACTTTAAGAGGCTGGGGCGCTAAAATAAGAGGTGGACGATTTAAGCCGCATTGCTCACAAGCGGCTATAGCTACTTGTTGCCAGTGAAGTAGTTTTTTTTCTACTTGGTCAGGTTTTAAATTGACTTCACCGTGTTGACTACTGAGCAACTGAATGGCAGTAACCCCCAGTTCAGTTGCCTTTTGAATAGCATAATCCATGCGTTCACCTCGACTCATCACTAAGCCGATTTTGCTTATAATAGGCGCAGTACGGTCATTGCTATTAGTGGTCAATAATTTCGCCGTTGCCTGTTTTTTACTGATAGATTGTAGCTGTACGTGATACTCACCGCCAAAACCATCAAATAAAATCCCTTCATCGCCAACATTGGCACGCAAGACACGGCACCAGTGATGAATGATGGTATCAGTCAATGGAATGTCACTTCCAATAGATAATGTGTTTAATTTTGGCAAGCGTTCAGTCTTGTTATTAGCATGTTGATCTGTTGCATCATGACTAATAGCATAAAAAAATCGGCGCATGCTTTTCTTTCCTATGATGAAATACTAGTAAATAAAAATTAGAACGAAAAAAATTAAATCGAAATGTCATTTTTCTATTTTAAAATCGCGCTTGCTTGTTAATGAATATTACCATCATCTAGTAAAGATATAGTATAAGACCAAAATAAAGTTTACTATAGCAAATATTTTAGTGTGATGGACACAAGCAACATAAAAATTGGGATAAGAAAAACAGGATATAAAAAAACTGGCGTTCCTAAGAACGCCAGTCGAATACACCATTTATCTATCAGATATTAGGTAGTAAGACCCAATGCTTCTACTAAGCGCTTATTTGGTTCAACCTTATTCATGCTATAAAAGTGCATGGCAGGAACACCTTCATGGATCAAACGCTCGCATAAGCGATAAACGATATCAAAGCCAAATTCACGGATGGCACGACGATCATCACCGAAGTCAGCAAGCTGCTTACGCACATAACGTGGAATATCAGCGCCACAACTATCAGCAAAGCGTATCAGATTGCTAGAATTGGTAATCGGCATAATGCCAGCAACTAAAGGTTGGGCAACCGTATCGATACCGCGTTTTTCTAAGCTATCACGCAAGTACAGATAACTGTCTGCATTATAAAAAAACTGAGTAATCGAGGCATTAGCACCCGCTTTATATTTATTAACCAAGTTGTCGACATCAGACTCGAAGCTCCGCGCTTGAGGGTGCATTTCAGGGTAGGCGGCCACTTCGATACGGAAGTGATCTCCTGAGTGCTCACGGATAAACCTTACCAAATCTACTGCAAATGGTAGCTCACCCATACCAACTTGACCTGACGGTAAGTCACCACGAAGTGCAACAAGGCGCTTGATACCTAAGCTTTTATAATGATCAAGCAACCCCGCGATTTCGACTTTATCATCACCGATACAAGACATGTGCGGCGCGATATCAGTATCACCGCGCGCGCATAACGCCTGCACGATATCTAAAGTGCGACTGCGTGTTGAGCCTCCAGCACCATAAGTCACTGAAAAATAAGCTGGTGACAAATGGTTTAGCTCATCATAAGTACTGAGTAGTTTTTCATGTCCTTGCTCAGATTTGGCAGGGAAAAACTCAAAAGAAAAAGCGGGCTTACTCACAGTCGTGCTCCTCAGTACTACTATTAGTATTTATAAGCGTCAGGCTTGAACGGACCTTCAACTGGCACGCCTAGGTATTCAGCTTGTTTTTCAGTCAGTTTTGTTAGCGTACCATTAAAACCAGCAACCATTGCTGCAGCGACTTCTTCGTCTAACTTCTTTGGCAACACTCTAACGTATAGGTTTTCAGTACGCTTATCAGCTGGCAAATCCGCGAACTTTTCTTCGAACAGATACATTTGCGCCAATACTTGGTTAGCAAATGAGCCATCCATCACGCGTGATGGATGACCAGTAGCGTTGCCTAAGTTTACTAAGCGACCTTCAGCTAATAAAATGAGGTAATCGCTCACGTCATCAGAACGGAAAATTTGATGCACTTGCGGCTTAACTTCTTCCCAGCGCCAGTTATCACGCATAAACTGAGTGTCAATCTCGGTATCAAAGTGACCGATATTACACACCACAGCGCCTTTTTTTAGCGCAGCTAGCATGTGTTTGTCACAAACATGATAGTTACCAGTAGTGGTGACAATCATGTCAGTGTCATCTAACAGGCGAGTATTGATGCCTTCTGCACCGCCCGTATTGTCGCCATTAATGTACGGTGATAATACTTCGTAGCCGTCCATACAAGCCTGCATCGCACAGATAGGATCAACTTCTGAAACCCGAACAATCATGCCTTCTTGACGTAAGCTTTGTGCTGAGCCTTTACCCACATCGCCATAACCGATAACAAGGGCGCGACGACCGGCAAGGAACATGTCCGTACCGCGTTTGATCGCGTCATTTAAGCTATGACGGCAGCCGTATTTATTGTCATTTTTAGACTTAGTCACCGCGTCATTAACGTTGATAGCAGGTACTTTTAATGTGCCTTTATTTAACATCTCAATTAAACGGTGCACGCCAGTAGTGGTTTCTTCTGAGATACCATGCATGTTATCGAGTAAATGAGCATAATCATTATGAATCAATGCGGTTAAGTCACCACCATCATCCAAGATTAAGTTGGCATCCCAAAGCTGACCAGATTCTTCGCCACCAACATGTATTTGCTGACGTAAGCACCATTCGTACTCTGCGTCCGTTTCACCTTTCCAAGCAAATACAGGAATACCGGCAGCAGCAATCGCAGCTGCAGCATGGTCTTGAGTTGAGAAAATATTACATGAAGTCCAGCGTACTTCAGCACCAAGCGCGACTAAAGTCTCGATAAGTACGGCAGTCTGAATCGTCATATGAATACAGCCGACGATTTTTGCGCCTTGCAAAGGTTGTGCTGCTTCATAGCGACGACGCAAGCCCATTAAGGCAGGCATTTCGGCTTCAGCAAGAGTGATTTCACGGCGACCATAATCGGCTAAGCTAATGTCAGCGACTTTATAATCTGTGAAAGCGGGATTGATCGTATGGGCAGAGGGGGCTTTAGACACTGCGTCCATAATATGCTCCTATCAGTGATAAATTTATGATAAAAAGAATAATAACGCAGGTGCCGTTGTTTGCCCTGTCAATAATCAGCACCAATTAGTATTGTGATTATTCAACAGTTACCGAGCCTAACATAAAGAATAAATAGTAAGATTTAAATATAAACCAGACTATTGATATTTATGGTGCAACACCTCTCGGAGGTCGTTATTGTAAAGGATGATGAGTAATTTGTCACCTATTGGCTTAGATAAATAATGAAGATAAATAATATGTTATTAAACACTATAGCGCGGTTTTAAAAGACTTGTTCTTAATGCTGGGCAATAAAAAAGGTCACCAATTAATGATGACCTTTTTATTTATTTGAACTTTAAGAAATATTAAATAAGCTTAGAACCAGCTATAGGTGAGTGAGGTGAAGAAGTTTGTGCCGTCAGTATCATAACCTGGCGTTGTTATATATTTTTTATTAGCAATGTTGTTCAGTCTTGCGGTCATAGACAAGTTATCGCTCAACTGATAATTACCGCTGATGTTAAATAAGCCGTAACTATCGACAGATTGCGCGTCGGTATTGGCAATACCACTATAGTAATCATCCACATATTGATATTCAGCGCGAAGATCTAGGCTTGGTAAGCGGTAACCTGCATATACTAATCCTTTGTGCTCAGGACGATAAGGTAAAGAGTTGCCATTATAATCATCTGCTCTACTGCTATAGTCGCTATTATCTTTGGCGCGTTGATAATCATAGCTACCGCCGAATAAATAATTATCTAGCACCCAATCTGAAGTTAGCGATATACCATTAATTTTGGCATCATTTATGTTTAGAGTTTGGTAAGTGGGCGCAGGAGAGGCGATCAAGTCATCGACTTTATTATGATAGCCTGTAAGTCGGGTAGTTTGGAATAAAGTGTTGTATTCCATAAACGCTTCATAGTTGTCACTGGTTTCAGGCTTTAAATCAGGGTCACCACTAAAACCTGGATAGATATCGTTAAAAGTAGGAGCACGGAAGCCCTTAGCATAACTGGCACCTAGTCTAAAATTTGGGTTTAGGTGATAAGCTCCGCCTAGATTATATGTAGTTTTATTGCCATATTGAGAGTTGTCATCAAAGCGCAGATTTGCTTGGGCGTCAAATTGATTGTTCGCCAATACGTAACCTAAAAATGCACTTTTCACATTACGGTCATCGATACTGTAAGCGGAGCTATCGAGGCCTTGATTGAGATACTCTAATCCATAAATCCCTTGACCTACAGGCAATTTATGCTGACCAATAAGGCTGATTTGGTCTTGCTTAGTATTATAAATGCTTTGGTAAACTAGGTTGTCTGATTTATCAATGGAGTGACCATATTGTAGTTTGAGTGAGGATCCGGGTAAATAACGCCAGTCAACAAACGCTTGCGCCGCGCCATTTTCTTGGTCAGCTTGGGCGTCTTTAAAGTTGCCGTCATCAAAGTTGGTATTGGATTTACTATAAAGCGCACTGGCACCAGCAAGCCACTGCTCATTGATACGTTGATTTAAGGCAATGCTAAAATTATTGCTGCTAAACCCATCATTGTCTTTATTGTATTTACTAGTATTCGGCAAAGTGGCATTAAAGCCTTTAATTTGATTGCGACTTGCCCCAAGGCTGATAGTTGTGCCCGTATCGTTGGTGAACTGAGCACTGGTTCCATAAGTATATTGATCATGCGAGCCTGCACCTAAAGTCACAGAAGCGCCACTTTTTTTGACATTATTGCCTTTAGTAAATATCTGAATCACGCCGCCCATGGCATCTGCACCATAAATACTAGAGCCGGATGCGCCATATAAAATCTCGATACGGTCGATTTGATCAGCTGGTAACAGATTAAGTGCAGCGCCACCCAGACTCGCTGAACTATAACGAATACCATCGATGAGTACCAAGATTTGCTTACTGTCATAACCACGAAGATAAAAGTTATTGGCTGTTCCCATGCCGCCATTAGAGTAATGGCTAAACCCAGGCTGGCGTGTAACAATTTCAAGCGCGCTTTGACCTTGATAACGCTTTAGTTCTTGTTCATCAATCACGCGCGCTTGCGCGATGGTATTACTAAGTTTAGTCGGCGTACGCGTGGCAGTCACCACGATTTTATCAAGCTCAACTTGCGGTAGCTCGTTATCGTCAGCGACCGTTACATCAGTCGTGGCAGCGGTAACGTTAACGGCAAATACACCAAGAGCACTTAAAATACACAACCGAAGAGAGGTGGTTGAAGATGAGCGTGATAAAACCATAATGAATTCCAAAGTCAAAAAGCAAAAGTTACAATAGCAAATCTTTAAGTAATTAAAAGTTACAAGAAACACTAAATAAATTACATGCGCTTATTATCTATAAAAGTAACGGCTTTATAAACCATTTTAAGCTAACGTTTATTCAGTATAAGCTGAACTGTATTCATGTTATGGCGTTATGACTAATACACTATTATGGATATCGGATTATGCTTCTTAGGAGTCAATATCAAGTAGCATATTGCAAACAATAGGAACATTTTTATTGCGATGATAATCCTTTACCATAGCTGTTTAATCGTGCGGTCTATTTTCTCTAATACGAAGAGGTTTGTTTTGTTTATTAAGCGTCACCTAAGTTCATTCAGCATCTTTTTACGGCTTATATCGCAATTGCGCTTGGTGTCGAGTGTATTGCTAACATTTATCATGGCGCTATTTTTAAGCTTATTGATATTAATCATACCTAAGTCAGCATTGGCAGTTGAAGCAAGTGTTCTTGGTATTGGGGGTGGCAGTAGTGAGGAAGCTGTGAGCGAGCCGGTGCCTGATGCATTCGGACGCGATTCGCCACGCCATACGGTACAAGGGTTTATCAGTGCCTTGGGTGATAATGACTATTTGTTAGCAAGTAATTATTTAAATTTATCAAAATCTGAAAATCCCACTACAGTTGTGCGCCAGTTTAAGCAAGCACTGGATGCAGGGGGGCGCTTTCAGTCAGAGTTACAGATTAATAATACGCTAGAGGGCAACTTAACCGATCAGCTACCGCCAAGCCAAGAGAAGGTTGGCAGTATTAAAATTAATGATAAAGATGTGCCTTTACTGCTGGAACGCGTCGTTGCTAAAGATGGTGAACAGTATTGGCAGTTTTCTCGCGAAACGCTAAATTCTATTCCAGAAGTCATTGAGGATACTAAGCCCACCTTAATCTCGCGTTATACCTTGGATGGATTTGAAGATAAAAAGCTGTTTGGCTATCAAATTACTGATTTAATCGCTGCAGTCGCCATTACCATTGGTAGCTTTGTGTTGACCTATATTTTGGTTTGGTTGTGGTATCACTTATTGAATATCATTTATCCACGCTTACGCAGAGAGCCGCTTGGCTTGCCTGATAAGGTCATCTTGCCACTTTCTGTGGTCATTATGGCACTGATGCTATCCGAGATTATGGTGTATTTTGGGGTATCGGTCACGCTACGCGAACCTGTTAATCGCTTTACTGAAATTGCCTCGTGGCTGGCGCTGACATGGCTATTGCTACGAGTCATCGACGCTATCTTTACTCGTGCGGTCAATCTCAGCTATAAAAAGAACTATACTGAGCGAGTATCTATTTTAGGATTGCTGCGCAAAATCGTCAAAGCGCTGCTGTTAATATTTGCCATTATTGTCATTTTTGGTAATTTGGGTTTTGATCTGACGACTGGTATTGCCGCATTAGGTGTTGGTGGTTTAGCGCTGGCATTGGGGGCACAAAAGACCATCGAGAACTTGGTCGGTAGTGTGGTTGTGGTAGCCGATTCACCAGTACGAATAGGTGACTATTGTAAGTTTGGGACATATGAAGGAACAGTAGTCGATATTGGTATTCGTTCTTCGCGTGTGCGTACGCTTAACCGGACGATAGTAACCGTACCAAATGGTGACTTTTCATCCATGCAAATTGAAAACTTTACCTCACGCGATATGTTCCACTTTTTGCATTACTTGTATATTAAGCGTAATGCTGATATCGATGTGGTCTTTAAAATGGTTGAAGCGCTAAATAAATTTTTAGACACGCATAAATTGACCAATCAAGAATGGAATCAGGCGAATATCTCAGAGCTGCGCCAAGATTGTTATGTCATACAATTGCGCGCTTATGTGAATGCTGTTGATGCCACCGAATTTTATGGCAAACAAGATACCTTATTGATTGATGTTTTATCTCTGGTGAATAAATATGATGTTGAACATGCGTTGCCGACGCAGCAGCTTATCATGGAGCAAAATGAGCATATAGACGTGCAAAAAAATGCTATAGAAGAAGTAATAGAAAACGATGATATAGAAGAGTTTAAAACAGAGGATGATTTCGAGAATCTTAATAATGATAGCAGGGTTGATTTAAGCAAAGAACCTACACATACTGCTGAAAGCCCCAATCCTACTGAAACTAATAATAAAAAATCGATTATGGGTCGTGAGTTTAAATATATCAAACAAGGCTTTCGTTTTCCTAAAATGAAAAATCATAAGTCTCATTAAGGATTGTGTGTACATCGTATCTAACGATGCGCTGGTATAAAACATTAAGATTGAACAGACGTAAAAAAAGGACTGCATAAGCACAGTCCTTTTTTTATGGCAAAATAATATCAAATACTTTTTATTTATTCAGCATCGGTCTTGTTCTTTTTGAGCAATACCAATACCGCGCCATTGCCGCCATCTTTTGGTGGAGCTGAGCAAAATGCCAGTACTTCTGGCAGTTGGCGCAACCAGCCATTAACACAGGTTTTTAGAATAGCTTCACTACCTTTGCCGTGGACGATTTTCACTGAGGTTTCATTATTTTGTTTAGCTTGGCTGAGCAACTGCGTCATTGCCACGCGTGCCTCTTCAATAGTGCAACCATGAATATCAACGGCATCATACCAACGTAATTTACCTTGTTTTAACTGTGTAAATATTTTGTTTTGCAGCGTTGGGTTTTTATAAGATAAATAAGCTTCACCCGCAACCGGATTTAGTAACGCCTGCATGTCTGACAGCCCAGCGCCTAAGTCCGCAGCATCACTGCCTTGCGCCGCTGCACGTTTTGATAACGTTGCGGCATCAGGCTTACTGCCTTTTTTAGCACCAGCAGGTGAGCGGACATTTTTGTCATCAAGCTGATTAACGCCATGCATCGCTTGCATAAACAATACTTTGTCATCATCAACGTGCTCAGAATCGAGCTGCTTTACCGTTTTCTTAACTTGTTTTTGAGTCAGTAAAGAGACCGGCTCCGTCGGCTTTCCGTTGTCGCCATCAGGTGCAGTAGTATCACGACCTTTGCTCAGTTGACCTTTTAGCTCTTTGAGTTGGTCTTGCATTTCTTGTGAAAATAGAGAATTTGCCATAAAAGTGAACGCATCTGTTTAATGAATGAATAGGTAAGAATGGTTAAATAAGTACTGCTGTATTCGTTACTTTACGCGCTCAACGAGACGCTCGCAAGTAAGGATTGTAACGCTTGTCCTGGATGCTCTGTCTTCATAAACTGCTCACCAATTAAAAAGTGCTGGATATCATGGCGCAGCATTAATTCAATATCGTCTGCGCTATGAATACCACTTTCAGTGACAATTAGCGGCTTTAATAAAGGTTCTTTATTATCAGCATGGTCATTATTATTATCGGTAACTAATGCTTGCAGTAATATATTTTTTAAATCTAGGGTGGTTTGCAGATCCACCTCAAAAGTGTTTAGATTGCGATTATTAATACCATAAATATTATGGTCTGAGCGCGGCAGCTTTAGTGCGCGTGCCAATTCTCCAGCAGTATGCACTTCAATCAATACATCCATACCTAGCTTGATACTCAATGCGTGTAACTCGTGCACTTGCGCATCATCAAGACACGCCATAATCAGCAAAATACAGTCCGCGCCTAGCAAGTATGATTGATAAATTTGATAGACATCAATCATAAAATCTTTGCGCAAGACAGGCAGCTGACAGGCAGCACGTGCTTGCACGAGATAACTGTTATTGCCCTTAAAGTAATCACGGTCGGTTAACACGGATAGGCAACTGGCACCCGCTTGCTCATATTGTGCGGCAAATTCGCTTGGCTGGAAGTTATGATTGATAATGCCTTTAGAGGGAGAAGCTTGTTTAATTTCAGCGATAATGCCGATACCTTTGCCCATGTTTGCCGCTCGTAAGGCGTTGGCAAAGCCGCGACGATGACGAGTATCAGCAGCAACTTGGGCTTGCAGCTCGGCAAGCGATACCTCGTTAATAGCGGCGCGAATTTCTTCGTGTTTAGTGGCGACAATACGTTGTAATACTGAGGGAATGGCAGAATCTGAAGTGGCAGTCATGGTGATATCCGTATACTTATAAGTGTTATAAAGCTCAATTGAAGTTATTTCTTACATTAAAATAGTTATTTAAAGTATTACCATTGTTTAAAGTAAGGCGGCTGTTTAAAATTAGATAACCCATCAAAACAACCGTTTAAAAGCTAGTTGTGCGACAACTGTTTGGTGTGCTCAGCCAGTGCCTGAAGCTTAGTTAATGCCGAGCCATTTTGAATGACTGCTTGCGCTTGTCGTACGCCACTAGCATAGTCGCTGGCAAGTCCGGCAGTATAAATAGCCGCCCCAGCATTTAGAGCAATCATATCGCGAGCTTTTAAAACTGCGCGCTCAGAGGTATCGTCACCAGATAAGGCAGCCCGAATCAAAGCAAGGCTTTCTGCTGGTGAATTGATATCCAATCCAATGAGAGTTTGGGATTCGATTCCGGCATCTTCTGGCATGATGTCATAGACAGAGATTTCACCATCTTTTAACTCAGCGACGGTGGTGGAGGTGGCAAGGCTAATCTCATCTAGGCCATCTTTTGCCCCAACGACCATCACATGCCGCGCGCCAAGATTTCGCATAACCTTTGCCATTGGCTCACATAAGCGCGCAGTAAAGACGCCAATTACCAAATTAGGTACGCCAGCAGGGTTGGTCAAAGGACCTAAAATATTAAAAATCGTTCGTGATTTTAGCTCACGGCGTACCGGATTGGCATAACGCATCGCGCTGTGATGATTGGGCGCAAACAAAAAGCCAATACCTTGCTTTTCAATACAATCCAGCGTTTGCATCGGTGTTAGCGCCAAGCTGATACCGGCTTGCTCAAGCAAATCTGAGCTGCCAGACTTGGTAGAGACACCGCGATTACCGTGTTTGGCAACTTGAGCACCTGCCGCTGCCGCAACTAAGGCTGATGCTGTAGAGACATTAAATAAATTGGCACCGTCGCCGCCTGTACCGACAATATCAACCATATGATTGCAACCTTGTGGTGCAATATTCTCTGCCAACGCCCGCATGGCACTGGCAGCAGCGGTAATCTCATCGATAGATTCTCCCTTCATGCGCAGACCGGTCAAAATAGCACCCATCATTGCGTTGCTACATCTGCCTTGCATGATAATCAGCATCACCTCATGCATCTCATCAAAGGTTAAATCAATATGCTGAAAAATGCGATCTAAAGCGCTGGTCAGTAAGGTGTGAACGTCCTCATCTGAAAGGTTAGCGATATCATCAGCGCGGCTCATGGAAGTTAAAAGAGTAGGGTTTATAGATTGGCTGTTCGTAGCCAAATTATCAACATTCATTATAAAGGTCTCACTTTCTATTATTATTTTATATTCATGATAAAGGCTATTTAAAGCGTTATGATTTTATTTGGTGTAGCTAAAATAAGACGCTAGCCTAAAACTAGCCAACTTGTGGTAACTCATCGGTGCTTAGCTTTGCTAAATTATGGGTTTTCAAAAAGTTATTCAGCAGCTGGTAACCGGCTTCACTTAAGATGGATTCTGGATGAAACTGCACGCTTTCAATGGCAAATTCTTTATGACGGAAGCCCATAATCTCCTCAATACTGCCATCCTTATTTTGCGTCCATGCCGTCACTTCTAAGCATTCAGGCAAGCTGGTTTTATCGACCACAAGTGAGTGATAGCGTGTGGCTTGAGTAGGGTTAGGTAAATCTGCAAATACGCCTTGATTATCATGATACACGGCAGATAAACGACCATGCATGACTGCGCCAGCTTTGACCACTTGACCGCCAAACGCTTGCCCGATAGCTTGATGACCCAAGCAAATGCCTAAAATAGGAATGCTTCCTTTAAAGGTAGCAATGATATCTAATGAGATACCGGCGCGATCAGGATCGCAAGGACCCGGACCAATCACAATGATATCCGGTGCCAGTGTTTTAACATCTTCTAAAGTAATCTGATCATTACGCCAAACGGTGATGTCCTGCTGCAATTCACCGAAGTACTGTACAATATTGTACGTAAAGCTGTCGTAATTATCGATCATTAGAATCATGATGGGTTCAACCTATGGATGTGTTTTTGTTTTATAAAGGTAGGTTTATGGCTATATACTTATCATGCTGAATATATGATAGGCAATATAGGTAATACTTATTGATTGTGTTTATTTGAACGCTCACATTTTTACCGAGCACTGTTATCTTACCATTATTTTATGTTCTGTTAAATGTCGTCTGTAGCTGCGCGCTGCTTAAAAATATTATTCATATAAAGCTATACAAAAACCCTGAATAATGAGAATCTTATGCCCAATAATGATAAACAGCGTGTGAAAGGGTGCATAACAGTTCAGCATTATTGGTCAGATATTGCTAAAATAGCGCCAGCGTTGAACAAGTTTGCAAAAGTTTGCGTGAAATCACGATAGCACAGTGTCACTATAGACCTTGCAAACCCATTAACATCATCCGTAATGTTAGCTACGATCTTAAATCGCAATACTATGATAATCACGAGGGAAATTTTTTATGTCGAATAAATTACTAGATCTTATCAAGTCATCTAATGCTAAATGGGTTGACTTTCGCTTTACTGATACCCGAGGCAAAGAGCATC
This sequence comes from Psychrobacter sp. GP33, assembly GCF_014119005.1. Lineage (GTDB taxonomy): Bacteria > Pseudomonadota > Gammaproteobacteria > Pseudomonadales > Moraxellaceae > Psychrobacter. The sequence goes on from NZ_JACGYX010000003.1 coordinate 144,415, forward strand.
ATATGAGCTTTCCCTCTCATACCATCGATGAAGAAGTGATGGAAGATGGCAAAATGTTTGATGGTTCATCAATCGCTGGTTGGAAGGGTATCGAAGCGTCAGATATGATCTTGCGTCCTGATCCAGAGACTGCATTTATCGACCCGTTCTTTGATGCGGTTACCGTGGTTGTGACTTGTGATATTATTGAACCATCAACTTTACAAGGTTATGACCGTGATCCACGTTCTATCGCGCGCCGTGCTGAAGAATACTTAAAGTCAACCGGTATTGGTGATACTGCATATTTCGGTCCTGAGCCTGAATTTTTCGTATTTGACGAAGTAAAATGGTCGATTGATATGGCAGGCGTGAGCCATGAGATTGTTGCTGAAGAAGCAGCATGGTCAACCAATAAAGACTACGAATGGGGCAACATGGGGCATCGTCCACGTGTCAAAGGTGCATACGTTCCTGTACCACCAGTGGATAGCTCGCAAGATATGCGTGCGGTTATGTGCGACCGTATCGAAGATATCGTAGGTGAAGGCTGTATCGAAGTGCATCATCACGAAGTTGCGCCTTGCCAGTTAGAAATCGGCGTTACCTTTAATACTTTAGTGCGTAAAGCGGATGAAGTACAGCAGCTGAAATATGCGGTTCATAATGTTGCGCATCAGTTTGGTAAGACGGCAACCTTTATGCCAAAGCCTATCGTTGGTGACAATGGTTCTGGTATGCATGTGCATATTTCTATCTCAAAAGATGGTGTCAATACCTTCTCGGGCGATGAATATGCTGGTCTGTCTGAGTCGGCACTATATTTTATCGGCGGTATCATTAAGCATGCCCGCGCGCTAAATGCTATTACCAACCCTTCAACCAACAGCTATAAGCGTCTAGTACCGCATTACGAAGCGCCTATTAAATTGGCTTATTCGGCATCTAACCGTTCAGCGTCTATCCGCATTCCGCACGTTAGCAGCCCAAAAGCGGTACGTGTTGAAGCACGCTTCCCTGATCCAGCTGCCAACCCATATCTAGCCTTTGCTGCGTTATTGATGGCTGGTCTTGATGGTATTCAAAACAAGATTCATCCAGGCGAAGCCGCTGATAAAAACTTATATGATTTGCCACCAGAAGAAGAAGCATTGATCCCAACCGTTGCTGAAAACTTAGAAGTGGCACTGCAAGCGTTAAGAGAAGATCATGAGTTCTTATTAAAAGGCGATGTATTCACTAAAGATATGTTAGAAGCCTATATCGCACTTAAAGAAGAAGAAGTCCAACGTGTGAATATTACTGTACACCCTGTTGAATTTGACTTGTATTACAGCTGCTAATCGATCGTTAAAATCTTGACTTATTAATAAATTAAAACCAGCTAAGGATAACTTGGCTGGTTTTTTATTGGCTGGATTTTAATGGTTTTTTAATAATTGTTAATGCATAACTAGACTTGTAAAGACAGAGGCAAACTGTCATCTTCTAAAAAAGAGGCTGACAACTATAATGAATATTGAAAGCAAAGGTGGACTGACAATGACACGATTAATGAAGGAATTCGCATCAAAGCGGCTATTATCAAAAGGGTTAGAACAAAATGAAGGGATAGCTGCTCAGGGGCACAAGGTGGTATATAAAAAATATAAATTAGCCAGCCTATTAATAGGCGTAGCGGTATTTTATGCGCCAATGAGCAATGCGGCACCCGTTTATAAAATTGTGGATGAACAGACAGGACGCGTTACCTTTACTGATAATCCACAAAAATATGAACAGCAAGCAGGTAAACTAATTAGCCAAATAACCACTGTTACGCCTACTACTAACAGTTCAGCCAGTGCCAATGCTAATAATAGCGATGCAAATGTCAATACGACTCAAACGCCAGCCAATCCATTAGCGTCTAATAGATCTAATAGTAATGCCAACACAGCGCCTGCTCAACCTTCGACCGCTTCTCCAAGAGTAAACTATCAGTTAACCCTCCTTGAGCCAAGTACGGAGCGTGCGTATCGCCGTCCTGCCCAAAGTATTGACGTTAAAGTACAACTCAAACCCGCCCTACAAACAGGTGATATTATTACTATTTATTTGGATGGTAATCAAGTCGCACAAGGGCTAAGTACATCCATTGCTACGGTAAATATTTTGCCCGGTGCGCATACTATTAAGGTGGTGGTGAGCAATGAGAAAGGTCAGAGTATGGCGCAAGTATCGCGTACCGTGTACGTGATTCAAAACACGCCGACTCTACAAGATAATAAGAGAATTGCCCAACAGCTTTTGGCGTATGAGCAATTGCCTTTGCATCAAAAAATTCTGCTCAAACTGCGTCAAGATAATATACAACTGAACACGCCTTCTAATAAGCCAAAAACGGATACACCGATGACGCTTGAGCAACCAGCGATTAAGTAGATTGTGGTAAATAATATTATATGAAGAACATAGTCACTGATTGCTATAATTTAAATTACAGTTATAGCAACGCCTATTTAAATAAAATAAAGGCAATCTCTATATTTAGCGATTGCCTTTATTGCTATTTGGTCAATTCAATCGTACCGCCCGCAGTAACCGAAATAGTACTATTACCTGATTCAAAGCTTTGACGAGGTACGGACGCGTCAGCCGCTTCTGCTTTCATATTCATACTGCTATACATTGGGCGTGGATAGTTATTATTGTTGGTATTAAGGTTGACTGTTAACACGCGATAGCTACGTGCGTCCCAAGCGCGAGTTAGATTTTTTGCTTGGTTTTGAAAGGCGCGTGAGGCGTCTGTCATTAGCTTTTGTTCAATCGTATTTTTCTTAGTATCTGAAACCCCGAAGTTAAGATTATCCATCACTAGCGTCTCTTGCAGTGCTGCAATCAGCTGGCTGGTCGCGGCAAAATCAGTGCTTTTTATGTCTATATTGGCTTGTCCCGTCCAGCCGATAATTTTGTCATTTTTATCGTAGCGCGGATAAGTGCTTTGCTGTCCGGTACTGACCGTCACACTCGGATAGCGTTTGGCGATCGCTAAGGCTTTATTGACGGTGGTATTAAGCTGTGTCGCCAGCGTTTTGGCATCGGCAGCTTGAGCCTTTTTATAAAGGCTGGCACGCACTTCGTCATTTGCCACTTCTTCTTTTACTTCCGTCTGAAAGTTGAGCTGATCATAACCGGTTGGGGCGGCTTGTGCGCCTGTCATAACAAAGGTAAGAAGGCAGGCGGCACTAGATGCCATGAGTGCTTTGTTTAGTAGAGCATTTTTCATGATAAACTCCTCAATAAGAACGGCAATGAAATAGGTTTTTGTTGATTATTTGGCTAAAATAGCAAATTCTAAATAATATGTTGTAACAATTTTGTCAGCATATTGCTAGATTCTACATCGTTCTAAGAAAACAATTTTGCTTTAGGGGTTGTAATACTGCAAAAATCTTGTATAATTTGCGACTGGTGGCTCCATTGGTAGCCTCGCAACATTGAATTATGAACCCCGCCAGGACCGGAAGGTAGCAACGGTAATAATTATAATGTGTGCCGAGGATGTGCTGATGGAGTCGCTTTTTTTTGCCTGAAATTTGGTAATGCTTAGTATTTGGTAATTCCTAAGAATAGTTAAGATTTTTTCTGTACGAAGTCCTTCATTTGTAAGGACTTTTTTTGTTCAATTTTTGCATGGTGTATTTACTGAATACTGACAATGATTAGTGTTCATGTTTAATAGTGAAAAGATCTATTGCGTACTTACAGCGACTGGCTATATTAAAGATAAGAGGCAGCAGGGTAGTGATTAAATAGCTTATAATACGTATTGGTTATAACTTTCAGAACCTTTGATGTTGTCATGTTAAATATCACGAATCGACACTTTGTGAGCATAACGATAGACAACTAAGTTGTGATAAATAAGTAGGATAGTGTGCACTAATGAGTGATGTTCAAGACAATATAATCTTAAGACAACGGCAAATGCAGCAGCGTCAGATATTGGCGATGATGGGCATACCGCAATGGGTGCAAGCTGACTCGCCAACGATAAATATGGCAGATATGGTGCTGCCAGAAGCTACTTTAAATGATAATATAACTACAGATACGCATATTTTAAATGCTGAGCAAACTCGTGTTCAATCGCCAGCGAATCAATCTCTGAGCCATCAATCACAAGAATTGCAATCCGGCTCTCCTATTTCGTCCTTGAACGAAAATATCCCAACACATTACTCAGAAACTCATTTAAACACGGCGCTACAAAGTCCGGTTAATCTTACCGATGATACTAACCCGAATCAAACGGCAGAAAAAACATACAGTATTGACACGCTATCTCATGTATCACAAGTAGTAGAGCCACTCGTAGATTCATTAATAGATAAGTTCGGTAATCAAGAAGCAGATGATAGTCAAGCGACAGTAATACCATTTGATTTACAAGGAGGGCGTTATGGCAATTGGGTATTATTGGTCGATATCCAAGCACTAACCAGCGTCAGCCAAAAGTTGTGGCAGAATATTACTCAAGCATTATCACTCTCTTGTGAGACCAGCTCTTTTCCTATTTGTGCGGGCATGGATACCGCCGAGCTTGCCAATGCCAGTCTAGCCGGTTACATTTTTAAGCTAGGTAGACGCGAAGATATCCACGTTGCCGCACTGACCACATTACCAGATGGGCTGCACCATCCTAATATGGTCAGCGTACCGACATTAGATGAAATACTGGGCAATGCTGGCTTAAAACGTATTTTGTGGGAAAAGGTGTCAAACTAGCCGCTATTAGTAGTGTTCTAATGATGTTTCAGCGGTGTTGCCTTACACGACATACTCCTTTAAAGTAAGGAGCTTGTTTAGAATCTTATCAATTGATGCATCTTTTTTGCTACTCATCCACCTTTAGGATAATGATTATGACCACAACGACTACGGCACATCGCTTACCAAATTTCTGTGCAGGTCCGGCAGCTATTCCTACGCCTGTCTTAGCACGTGCCCAACAAGAACTGCTTGATTGGGAGGGTCGCGGTCTATCGATAATGGAGATGAGTCACCGCAGCAGTGATTATGTGGCCATTACTCAAAAAGCAGAAACTCAGCTGCGCTCGTTGATGGACATTCCAGATAACTATAAAGTACTGTTTTTACAAGGTGGCGCAAGTTTACAGTTTTCAGCCATTCCTTTGAATTTATTAAATGGTGGACGCGCAGACTATCTAACTACAGGCGCATGGTCGGGTAAGGCGATAAAAGAGGCAGAGCGTTATGCTGCGCTAGGTCTAGGTGAGATTAACCTAGTCGCGACGGGTAAAGGCGATAACTTTACTGATGTACCAGCGCAAAATGAGTGGAACATTAGCGGCGATGCGGCTTATTTCCATTATTGCGCCAACGAGACCATTCACGGTTTGCAAATATTTGAGCCACCACAAGTTGATGCACCTATTATCGTTGATATGTCATCTTGTATTTTATCGCAGCCGATTGATGTGTCCAAGTTTGGTATGATTTACGCAGGGGCGCAAAAGAATATCGGTCCTGCAGGATTAGTCATTGTTATCATCCGTGAGGATTTATTAGGTCGTGCTAGTGACTGGTGTCCAATGCTGCTTAATTATGAGCATCAAGCAGATAAAGAGTCGATGTCCAATACACCGGCAACTTATTCTTGGTATCTTGCAGGCTTGGTGTTTGACTGGTTAGAAGAACAAGGTGGCGTTGCTGCTATTGGTAAAATTAACCAGCAAAAAGCGACATTACTGTACGATACCATTGATAACAGCGCCTTTTATAATAATCCAGTAGCGCATAATCATCGGTCTATTATGAATGTTCCGTTTACTTTAGCTGATAGTAACCTTGATAAAGTGTTCTTAGAAGAATCAGAAAAAGCAGGCTTGCTTAATCTAAAGGGTCATCGCGATGTAGGTGGTATGCGTGCGAGTATCTATAATGCAGTGCCGCTTGAATGGGTACAGTTATTAGTAGACTTTATGCAAGACTTTGAGAAAAAATACGCTTAAGATTAAAACTATAACAAGAGTAGTTGTTTTCATAAATAAAAACGTCGCTAAAATAGTGGCGTTTTTTTATCTCAAAATAACTTACCTGAGTTCATTACTGCAAAGCATTAGGTTAAAAAAGCTAAGTTTGGTATGATAAATTTTTGTAAATTGCTCTTATGATTCTATTGTTGTTCCTAACCACAGGTTTATTATTATCATAATGCCTATAAAAAATAAGCTCTTTATTGCCATTTGCTTTAGCTGCGCGCTAAGCTCGATATCGCCTGCTATGGCAGCGCCCATCACAACGACTGCGCTTGGGCATAATAGTACGGCTGAGTATGTTGACGCGCCCTTTATGCCTTACGCCAATCCAAATGCGCCAACAGGTGGCACGTTATCACTTGATGCGCGTGGCACCTTTAATACGGCAAATAAATGGATGACGACTGGTGTGGCGATGATTGGCACCGACTATCTATATGATACCTTGATGACAGGCTCATTAAATGAAGCCTTTACCATGTATCCGCAGCTGGCAACGAGCGTCACTTACGATCCTGATGATAGCAGCTGGATTATTTATCATATCAACCCTGCCGCGCGTTTTTGGGATGGCTCATCAGTTACCAGTAGCGATGTTAAAGCAACTTATGAGGCGTTATTGACTAAGGGTCCGATGTTTGTTCGTAGCTATTTGAGTGATATTAAAGAGATTCAGACCCTGAATAAGCACCAAGTAAAATTTATCTTTGCCTCCGATGACAATAAAGAAATACTGCTGACGGTCGGGCAGTTTCCTATTTTTGCCAAATCCTCTATTGATGCTAATTTTGAGAAAATAAGCTTAACGCCTTTGATGGGAAGTGGTCCTTATCAGCTCGGGCGTGTCGATGTTGGGCGCTCAGTGACATATATACGCGACCCCAATTATTGGGGGCGCGAGTTGATGGTTAATCGTGGTCGCTATAATTTTGATATGATTAAGTTTGTTTATTATCAAAGTGATGAGATTGCCTTTGAAGGCTTTAAATCGGGTCAATATCGCTTTCGTCCGGAAAACAAAGCTTCAAATTGGGCGACGGCTTATAATTTTCGCGCGGTTAAAGCAGGCTTGATTAATAAAGAGTCAATAACCAGTGAAAATCCTGTGCCCATGCAAGGATTGGTGATGAACGTACGCCGACCGATTTTTCAAGATATTCGAGTGCGTCAAGCCTTAACGGCGGCTTATGATTTTGAATGGATGAATAAAACCTTATTTCATGGTCAATATGAGCGATTGCAAAGTTTTTTCCATGGTTCAGAGCTTGCTGCGACGGGTATACCATCGGTTGCTGAGATGCAAATTATTAAGCCTTTATTAACCCAGCTTGAACCTCTACAACGCCAAGCAGTGTTGGATGAGTGGCAACTACCAGTTAGTGACGGCGGTGGTTTTAACCGTCAAGGATTGTTAAAAGCACGACAGTTATTATTAGAGGCTGGATTTTATTATCAAGATATGAAGTTGTATCAGCCAGACGGTAAACGTGCCGACATTGAGATTCTAATGACCGGCGATACGATGGGGCGGGTATTACTGCCTTATATTCGTAATTTACAACGCTTGGGGTTCGATGCAAAATTACGCCAAGTCGATGGACCTCAGTACTATGAGCGTATGCGTAATTTTGATTATGATATGACTGTTGATGTATTCGCACAGAGTTTATCTCCCGGTGCAGAGCAATCAGCATTTTGGGGCAGTATTGCCGCTGATGAAGCAGGTAATAATAATACCATTGGTATTAAAAATGCTGCCATTGATAGTGTTATCACCAAACTTAGTGATGCCAAAAGTCGAGAAGAGATTATTTTATACACTCATGTATTGGATCGCTTGCTACGTGCTGGTTATTATCTGGTACCGTTATATGGTAAGTCCTCCACCAATGTCGCCTACTGGAATCAATATCGCCATGCTGAAAAACTGCCTACTAATGCGGTTGGTGTTGATTACTGGTGGGTGGATAAAGAAGCGGCTGCACGCGTTGATAAATATCTCGGACAATAAGCTATTTTTATAAGCATTATAGATTAAGGTATGATTAGGGCTTTTTAAAAGTGATATGAGTATAGTCGAGCCAGCTTTTTTAACGTTTTAATATAAACCACCAAAAATAATTTTTGCTAAGGATTTAATATGAGTATCCATATTCACCCGATTAAAGCGTTTAATGATAATTATATTTGGACATTGATTAATGATAATAACAAACAAGCCATTGTCATTGACCCCGGGCAATCCGCGCCAGTCATCGACTATTTAGAGGCGCAAGGATTGGAGTTAACGGCGATTTGGACGACTCATCATCATCATGATCATATTGGTGGAGTAGCTGAGTTACAAGAGCATTTTCCGATGACCCATCTTGTTGCGCATAGTGAGCACAACGTTGATGAAGACCAAACAATTAAAGATGGCAGTAAGGTCAATGCTTGGAGATGCACAGCTCAAGTGTGGGATATCTCTGGGCATACTGCCAGCCATATGGCTTATGTTTTAGATATTGAGGGAAGTAAGCACTGCTTTTGTGGTGATACGCTATTTAGTGGCGGCTGTGGTCGTGTTTTTACCGGTACAATAGAGCAGTTATATAACAGTTTTAAGCGCTTGAACGGTTTGCCTGCTGAAACGCTACTTTATCCGGCACATGAGTACACTGCCAGTAATATGCGTTTTGGTCTATCGATTGAGCCTGAAAATATAGCCATTCAGCAAGCATTACTACAAGCTGAAGAAAAGACCGCGCAAGGCATCCCCACGCTGCCAGTAACTCTCGCGCATGAACGAGCAGCGAATGTGTTTTTACGGGCAGATGTGCTCAGTGTTATCAGTGGTGTTAAGGCACAATTGCCACTTGTCGACGATAAGCCGTTAACCGTGTTTACCGCTTTACGATCGCTGAAAAATGATTTTTAGGTAATAGGTTTTTACATTAATTTTTGTTTTATTCTTGCCTGCTAGGAAGCTAACATGATGGGTCGTTATATCTTAAAAAGGTTGTTATTGATATTACCGACGCTATTTTTAATCCTGCTGGCTAATTTTGTAATTGTGCAAGCGGCACCGGGTGGTCCTGTTGAACAGCAAATTGCATCTATTGAACAAAGTGCGAAATATGATGCCGTCAATGGCAGTGTCGGTGCGGGTAGTGCCGGTACTAGTAGTACTTACCAAGGAACGCGCGGACTGTCTGAGGATATGGTAGCGACAATTAATAAGCAATATGGCTTTGATAAATCTGCGCCTGAACGCTTTTGGTTGATGCTAAAAAACTATGCGCGTTTAGATTTTGGCGAATCGTTTTTTAAAGGACAATCGGTAACAGAGTTGATTGTCGAAAAACTACCGGTATCTATCTCACTTGGGCTATGGAGTACACTGCTTATTTATTTAATTGCGATACCGCTGGGGATTTATAAAGCGATGCATCATGGCTCAGCAGTGGATAAAGCCACAGCAATGCTGTTAGCAGTCGGGCACGCGATTCCGGTATTTGTGTTTGCAGTAATATTATTGGTGTTTTTTGCCGGTGGTAGCTATTGGCATCTGTTTCCGCTACAAGGGCTGACCTCTGAGAATTTTGACCAATTATCACTGCTTGGTAAAGTTAAGGATTACTTTTGGCATTTAGCATTACCACTACTAGCAAGTACGGTAGGCGGTTTTGCGGGATTGACTTATTTAACCAAGTTTAGCTTTTTGGAAGAACTGGGTAAGCAGTATGTATTGACGGCGCGCGCTAAAGGATTAAACGAGCGCCAAGTGTTATATGGTCATGTGTTTCGCAATGCGATGTTGATTATTATTGCTGGTATTCCTGCGGCTATCGTCGGTATATTCTTTGCCAGTAACTTTTTGATTGAGATTATTTTTAAACTGGATGGACTTGGATTGCTAGGCTTTGAAGCGATTCAGCAGCGCGATTATCCAGTAATCTTTGGTACTCTATTTATATTCACTTTGGTTGGTTTGCTATTACAGCTAATTAGTGATTTAAGTTATCATCTGATTGATCCACGTATTGATTTTGAGGGTCGCTAATGTCAAGTATTCAGCCACCCTTGATGACTAATGGGTTAAATAAATCTAATGCTCAGCCACCACAAACACCACTCTCAACGCCACCAGCAACTAGAAAAAACCGTTTAAATCCGATATGGCAAGCACGGCTTAATCGGTTTCGTCACAATCGCTTAGGAGTGATATCACTTATCGTTTTTACGCTCGTTTTTTTCGTTTGTATGGTGGCTAATGTGATTGCCAATGACAAACCCCTTGTTGTGCAGTATGACGGTAGTTATTATTTTCCAGTGCTAAAAGCCTACCCGGAAACCGCATTTGGCGGTATTTTTGAGACTGAAACCAATTATAAAGACCCTGCGGTGCAAGAGTTTATCAACGCGCAGGGCTATTATGTCATGCCGCCCATTCCCTTCGCCGATCAAACGCCTAATGTCGAGCTAGGTATTCCGTATCCGGCAGCGCCTAATAGCCAAAACTGGTTAGGCACGGATGATATGGGGCGTGATGTGCTGGCGCGTATTTTGTACGGGTTGCGTGTGTCGTTGTTATTTGGCTTGGCATTAACGATAGCTGGAGCGCTGATTGGTATTATCGTTGGAGCGATTCAAGGGTACTATGGCGGCTGGGTAGATTTGGCAGGACAGCGATTTATGGAAGTGTGGGGCGGCATGCCACAGCTGTTTATGATTATTATTTTAGTCAGTTTGTTTAGCCCAAGTATTACTGTCTTGTTTGGCATGATGCTGTTATTTGGCTGGATGGGCTTGGTTGGATTGGTGCGAGCAGAGTTTTTACGAGCGCGTAACTTCGATTATGTCCGTGCGGCGCGTAATCTAGGAGTGGCGGATAGCCAGATTATGCTACGACATATTTTGCCTAATGCGCTGGCATCGAGTTTATCGCAATTGCCTTTTATTCTTACCGCCAATATTATTGCCCTGACTTCCCTAGACTTTTTAGGTTATGGCTTGCCGCCCGGTTCGCCATCACTAGGGGAGCTTATGGTACAAGGTAAAAATAATCTTGATGCACCGTGGCTGGCGTTATCCGGATTCTTTAGTTTGACCTTGGTATTATCACTCCTTATTTTTATTGGCGAAGCGCTACGCGATGCGTTTGACCCGAGGCGCTCTTAATATGACCACGTCAAAATTTAATAGTAGAGCGGCTAACAAATCCGAAAATAGTGCCAATGATAAGACGTTAAATACAGATATGGTGTTAACAGACACACTATTAACGGTAGCTAACCTAAGTATTACAACGCAAGCAGGCGCGTTATTGGTTGATGATTTATCTTATGAGCTAAAATCTGGACAGACGCTGGCGGTGGTAGGAGAGTCCGGTTCAGGAAAATCCATTGCTAGCTTGGCGTTATTAGGACTGTTGCCTGAGAGTTTGACGATTAACGGCGAAGTAACGCTGGTAGGTGTTGGCAGTCTCCAGATTGCAAATGATAGCACCCGTAATCGCTCGCTACGGGAGATTCGTGGTCAGCGTATTGGGATGGTATTTCAAGAGCCGATGACCGCGCTCAATCCGCTACACACTGTCGAAAAGCAAATTGCGGAATCCCTACGTTTAAATGGTATTCCAAAAAAACAGTGGCATGCGCAAACGATAGCGCTTTTACATGACGTCAATATTAGTAATCCAGAAGATAAATTATCCCGTTATCCACATGAACTGTCCGGTGGTCAACGTCAGCGCGTGATGATTGCTATGGCATTGGCGCAGCAGCCGGATATTTTGATTGCTGATGAGCCGACCACTGCTCTTGATGTGACTTTGCAGCATGAGATTCTAACGTTACTTGATACGCTCAAGCGTGATCGCAATATGGCAATGATTTTAATTAGCCATGATCTCAATCTTGTTAGGCGTTATAGTGATGAGATTATTGTGATGCGCCAAGGACAGACTATTGAGCAAGGCAACACCTTAGCAATTTTTAGCTATCCTAAAGCAGAATATACCCGCACACTAATGAATCAAGACTTTGGTCAGGCGCTTAATATAAGTAATAATGACGCTGTAGAAAAGCAAACACCAGTGCTAAAGGTGAACAATTTACAAGTAAAATTCTCTATAGAAAAAAGCTTCTTTGGCACTACCACGCGCTGGTTCGATGCGGTAACAGATATTGATATGCACCTATACACGGGGCAAGCATTGGGCATTATTGGTGAGTCAGGCTCTGGTAAGACGACCATTGCGCTGGCATTGAGTCAGCTTTTGACCAATCAAGCGCGTGTTAGTGGACAAGTATTGGTAAACGGTCAAGATATCACCAAACTGTCTAAAACAGCACTGAGTCAATTCCGCGCTCAAATCCAAATGGTCTTTCAAGACCCGTTTGCCAGTATCAATCCGCGCATGACCGTCATGCAAATTATCGAAGAAGGTTTATTGGTACAAGGAATCGATAAGGCAACGCGGATTAAAGCCGTATTGGATAGCTTACAGACCGTACACCTTCCTGCCGATTTTATAGAGCGTTATCCACATGAGTTATCTGGTGGTCAACGTCAGCGCGTAGCACTGGCGCGCGCCCTCGTCATGCAGCCGCGCTTGCTAATTTTAGATGAGCCAACCTCGGCGCTTGACAGCACCACACAAGTGACCGTGGTTAATTTACTCCGTGAAATTCAACAAAAATTAGATATCAGCTACGTATTTATCAGCCATGATTTAAAAGTCGTCCGTGCATTATGTCAGCATATTATGGTACTCAAAGATGGCATCTGTATCGAATCGGGCGCCACTGAAGATGTTTTCAATCAGCCTCAGCATCCTTATGCACAGCGCTTATTGCAAGCAGGACTGTTATAGTTTAGATTTTTTAGCTCAGTTTAGTTAAATTCTATTGATTGAATATCCACATCAAATTTTCGGTAGTTATATTTTCCGCGCTTATATAATCTTAGTGTCACGCTAAGTTTCTCCTATGTCTAGTTTTGTATGATGGAATCATCACCCCAGCGGCTTATAACAGATAAGCGCTGTAACCAGCAAACAAAAAAGAGATAGTATTACTTATGTCCACTTTAACCATGCTCAATCACCTATTCCTTATGATACTCAACGTTGCCGGCGTTAGTAATATGGCTAATGCCGTCGAGCAAACGACGCCCATCGCCACTTTACCAGCCGCCACTATAGTCAATAAAAAAGAGAAAATCACGCTTGAACAAGCCTTGGTAGTTGCTAATAATATGGTTAAAGGCGATGTGATTGAGGCGGAGTTTGAGCCAAGTAATGAGCAGGCTAATGGGAAATATGAAATCAGTATCATTGCACAAGGTATCGCGCATGAAGTTAACATCGATGCCAATACCGGTAATGTGTTAACCATTAAGCAAAAAGCTTTAAAGACTAAAGGTTTAGCAGAATATAGTGCCATGAAACAGGCGAACGTAAGTCTTACACAGGCGCTTGAGCAGGCAAAACAAACCATTAGTGGGACTGTTGTTGAAGCAGAGTTTGATGGTGACAATGGTAAGTCTGTTTATAAGGTTAAAGTGGTTCAAGACGCGCAATTACATAAGATGGTAGTTGACAGTTTAACTGGCGCGCTTATCACTAATCCTATAAAGGTCGCTGATAAGGCTGCTTAATGTTAACTAAACTTCAAATAGTAATGATAACGCGCATAAAATTTTATCTAGATTTTGATATATATAATTGTTAATACGTAACATTGTTAATACGTAACGTGGGAAGCGGTATACTTGCTGGACGTATCCTATCTATAATAATAAGCGATAACAATAAGGCTGTCTGATGCGAGTGTTACTGGTCGAAGATGATGAGATGATTGGCGAAAGTTTGAGTGATGCCTTGCAAGATGAGGCGTATATCGTCGATTGGGTCAAAGATGGTCGCCAAGCTATTTTGACCCTAAAAGTGCAGCCTTATGACATTGTTTTATTAGATTTAGGTTTGCCTGAGGTGGATGGCATGGGCGTACTGAATACCATTCGGCATGCTCAAATTAAAACGCCCGTCTTAATTATTACTGCCCGTGATGAGGTCAAAGATAGGATAGCAGGGCTGGATTCAGGCGCAGATGATTATGTCGTCAAGCCTTTTGAGCTCGGAGAAGTGTTTGCGCGGATGCGAGTGCTAATTCGTCGTGCGCAGGGGCAGGCGGACAATTTGCTTATTGTGGGTAATGTACAACTGGATACCACGCACAAGCGCGTAATTATGGATGATAGCCCTGTCGATTTGACGGCAAAAGAATATATGCTGCTTAACATTTTCATGCTTTCGCCTGAAAAAGTGATGTCGAAAACTGAGCTGGAAGACTCCCTTTATGGCTGGGGCGGCGAGGTTGAAAGCAATGCCGTTGAGTTTTTAATTCACAGTCTTAGAAAAAAAATAGGGCAACAGAGAATTAAAAATGTTCGAGGTCTAGGTTGGTATATTAGCAATAGTAACTAATAACAGCAGCTAACGGTAACCGTTAATATGCTTTCCATATGTAATGACGTTGCTTGCTATTATTTATTTTTAAAGAGTCCTGCCATGCTGCCTGTCCGCCAACACTTTAAATCCATGCAGTTTCAGCTGATTTTTTGGTCAGTGCTAACGCTATTATTGTTAGCAATAGTCGCTGGTGGGTATGGATTTTGGTATAGTTATGAGGATTTTAATGACTTTCAAGACGACAATCTTAAAAGTATGTCAGCGTTACTGGAACAAACAATTGATATTAAAGACTCTGATGCTAGCCCGCTACAAAAGAAGAAGAAAATCCATTTTGAAACCGATGAGGATGAAGGTAGTATCACCGTTGATGTGCTTAACAAGGCATGGACATCAGCAAAAACAGATAAATCACCGCAAAAGAATAAGACAAAGCGCAATAAAGAGCCCGATAATGGCGATTTTAAAAATACCAGTCTTAAAGATACCAATATTAATGTTAACAATATCAGCTCTGATGATATTAGTTTAAAAAATCTTGCATTAATACCCGCAGGTATCAGTACCCAAACGATAGATAATAAAAAATGGCGCGTTTATCGCAGTGACCATGAGAGTCGTGTCATCATTGTACGTCAGCGTACTGAGTTTCAAGAAGATTTAGCTGAAGCCAATGCTATGCAAGCCTTTTTGCCATTACTTATTGCCATGGCATTTTTGATGGTGCTGCTACCTTTTATCATGTGGCGGATGCTCAAACCTGTACGCCAGCTGCATAGTGAGATTAACAGCCGTCAAGAAAGTGATCTAAGTCCCTTATCTATCAATAATCTGCCAACTGAACTTCTGCCATTAGCCCAATCGTTAAACCGTCTATTAGCCTTAGTGAAAATTAGTATCGAGCGTCAGCAGCGTTTTATTGCTGATGCCGCGCATGAGTTGCGCTCGCCATTGACTGCGGTTTCCTTACAACTGCAACGCTTGCAACGCATTAATAAGGATGAAGTAATGGCGGAAGGATTAACAAAGCTTGCTATTCGCCTAAAGCGTAATCAGCAACTGGTCGAGCAGCTACTAACGCTTGCTCGTGCTGGCAATATGACGATGATTAATCAAGCTGAGTATGCACCGGTTGCAGTCAATGAGGTCATAGAGCAGGTTATTGGGCTGCTGATTCCTATTGCCGATCATAAAAATATAGCGCTGAGCGTTCAACTGGATACTGATGCTAAAGTAGCAGTAGAAGAAACGGTCTTATTAATGCTGATTAAAAACCTTGTCCAAAATGCCATTGTTTATACACCAAAGAACGGACAAGTGGCTATTAGATTGTTTTATCTTCCTAACCCTATCGATGCGTTAGAAACTACTGCAGTAAACCCTTATGCGAACTTTGGTACGCAGGTGATTCACTCAGGAAAGCCACATAAATTATCCGGTGCAGGGACATTGGCTGGTACGCTGGTATTACAAATCATGGATTCGGGTGCGGGTATTGCTGCTACTGATTATGACGGCGTCTTTGAGCCCTTTGTTAGGTTAAGTCAAACAGTATCAACCGCAGAAAATTTGATGGAAAAATCGAGTAATACAGCGCGTTCAGACAGCGTTGCAAAATCTAATTTAACAAAAAATTATGCAGAAAAAATAACTGTGCTAGAAACAGGTACTAGGATAGAAAAAGAAAGTAACATAGATAGAAGCAATGAAATAGAAGGGACAGGATTAGGACTCTCTATTGTTAAAACCATCTGCCAGCAAGCAAATATTGATGTCTTTATGGGTGCATCTACCTTAATCTCAGGCTCCGATCAACAAGCAACTGGGCTGTGTATCACCCTTGTGTTTTAGTTAATACTGCTACGGATAGCTGATTATAGGGGCTTATTATAAAAGACTTGTTATAAGGAACTTATTATAAATAACTGGCAATAATATTAATTAATAATGAAATGATAACTAAGTTGAATACAAATGCGACAATGCTATGTAAGGTTGCAAGCGCCCTCCCAGCAGTTGAGGTAAAAGCAATATCAGCGGTTTGACCTGAAGTGCCAATCGCCACTGCACCATAAAAGAAGTCTTCAAAGCTAACGTTATCTGTTGGCTTGTGCGGCTTATTAGTCTGGTTATTAGAATCTTTACTCAACTTTTCATCTTCTTCACTTATTTGGTTACTATCAAGGTCATTATCTAGCAAAGTTTCAGGAAACATAAACGGCTTTAGCGCCCCTTTACGCTGTTTAGCGAAGTATAAATAGGCATATTGCAGTGCAAAAATAATCTGTATCATAAACCAAGTGATAAAAATAGTAACGACGGTCAATATGATGGTCAGCAGGCGTGCCGTTCCGGCATAATCTTTGCCAATCTGTGTTTGCGCAACAATAGCCAACAAACAAATTAAACTCCCCACTATAATCAGCGCTAAAATAATTGCTTTACCTTCGTGCGCTTGGTTTAAATGGCTATGCAAGGTATTGTTACGCATCATGACCACGATGCTGATAATATAGAGTATCACTGCACTGTCCCAACCGATGATAAAACTGGTGCTTAAAGACCCAGCCTCTATTATCGCTACTGCAAAACCTATCATGGCACCTATTATTAAACTGCCAAGCAAGCGCCAGTGACTGGCTAGCCAAGACGGTCTAATATGATGTTGGGTCGTTAGCATAAGAGCTCTCGTAAAACTGCCGCTAATCTTTTCTTGATTAATGTATGATTCTTAGTCTTTTATATTAAACCATGCACCATAAAAAAGGACGCCACTGCGTCCTTTTCTTGATTCTGATATTTTTATACTGGTGAATAGCCAATATGTATTAAAATGCAGGTTGGCGTTTCGGAATAGCGCTCAAAAACTCATTACGCGCTTGGTTGTCATGGACATATTCACCAAGCATTGCTGTCGTACGCGTGGTTGAATGTTGCTTGTTAATACCACGCATCATCATACACATGTGCGCGGCATCCATAACCACCGCAACGCCGCGGCAGCCTGTTACATCCATAATCGTTTGCGCCACTTGTTCGCTTAAGTTTTCTTGTACTTGCAAACGACACGCAAACATATTCACGATACGCGCAAATTTAGATAAGCCTAAAACTTGCCCGTTTGGCAAATAACCAATGTGAGCCACGCCATGAAACGGTAGCAAATGATGCTCACATAACGAGTAAAATTCGATATTTTGTACCAACACCAACTCACGATTGGTCGATGGAAACAGGGCATCATTTACCACTTCATCTAAATCTTGGCAATAACCGCGCGTCAAATGTGCAAATGCTTTAGCCGCACGCGTTGGCGTATCTATAAGACCGGCGCGCTCTAAATCTTCACCGGTTGAGCCGATCAATTGACGATAAGATTCGATGCTTTCTTGATAATCTGTTGCTATGATTGGGGTGTTACTCATAAGTTTGGCAGCCATCCAAAATGTGGGTATCGCTTAACGCTAAATCCTTGTTTACAAACAACGGTTGTAAAGGATTTATATAAAACCGTGCAAGCTTGGAAGGGGTAAGATTATACTTGAAAATGGGGCAACTTAACACTGCTATCCCTAATACCGTATGTTTTATTGGACACTATTCGATGGCACTATCTAATAGCCAATGTCTGTTAATAAAGCGGTAATAGTTTACGAGTGTTTACTTAATTTGTTTCGTGTATAATAAGACAGCTCTTTTTGTCCGGATTATGTCAGTAGTGGATAGATTTTATTTATAGTAAACTGCTGTTATTAATAATAAATACTCGCCTCAAACCTCTAACAAGGAAATATTATGCTACTTCAAGGACAACGCTTTGTCGTGACCGGCATCGCCAGTAAACTTTCTATTGCTTGGGCAATTGCTGAAGCTTTGCATCGCGAAGGTGCCTCATTAATATTAACCTATCCTAATGATAAAATTAAAAAACGTGTGGATATGGCAGCTGAGCATTTTGAAGCTGACTTGGTACTTGAGTGCGATGTGGCATCGGATGAGTCCATCAAAGCCTGCTTTGAGCAAGTAACGGCGCATTGGGGCGACGGTATTAATGGTGTGATACATGCTATTGGCTTTGCACCGATGGATCAGTTAGATGGTGACTTTACCTCAGCGACTACCCGTGAAGGCAGTCAGATTGCCCATGATATCTCAAGCTATAGCTTTGTTGCCCTTGCTAAAGAAGCGCGCGAATTATTAGCCATGCGTCACGGTTCTATGTTGACCTTAACTTATGAAGGTAGTATTTCGGTCTTACCAAACTATAATGTCATGGGTATGGCAAAAGCTAGTTTAGAGGCAAGTGTCCGTTATTTAGCGACGTCGATGGGCGGTGAGGGAATTCGTGTGAACGCTATCTCAGCCGGTCCTATTCGCACATTAGCAGCAAGTGGCATTAAGTCTTTCCGCAAAATGCTAGATATCAGTGAAAAAATTGCTCCGTTACAGCGTAATATTACTCAGATGGAAGTCGGTAATGCGGCTCTATTTTTATTGTCACCATGGGCATCTGGTATCACAGGTGAGATTATGTTTGTTGATGCTGGGTTCAATACCGTTGCCATTAGCGAACAATTGATGATGATGGATGCGGTAACTCCTAATCAGAAATAATATATTAACTAGGATACAGTGCTAACTGACAGTACTTATATATTAATAGCAAAGTATCAATAGCAATGTGTTAATCATTATAAAAAGGTAGCCTATGGGCTGCCTTTTTTGTTGCTCCCAGATATGAGTCACATCAGCGTATAATAGCGCTTTTGGTTCCTCTAGCTTCTGTTTTTAACATTCTTAATAAAAAGGCTGTCAGTAGCAAAGCTTTTGAGAGTAGATGCTTTAGTAGTAGGATTTTAATAGCAGAACATAGGTGGCGAGTATGATTACCAGACTTCCCAGATGGATATTTTGGGGCGGTGCAGTATTGGCATTTAGCGCAGGCTGTGTGAATACCGCAGCACTGATGGGCTTTACCAATTTGTCGGTATCGCATGTAACAGGTAACGTAAGCTTGTTTGCTGCCGCTGTGGCGCATTTTGACGGGCGCAGTATCCTTTATATTGGCGCATCACTATTGTCGTTTTTGCTGGGCGCAATCTTGAGTGGCTATATCATTGGGCAAAAGTCGCTCAAACTGGGCAGACGTTATGGTAGTGCCTTATATCTTGAAGCGACCCTACTGCTTATCAGCTATTTTTTATATAAAGAGCATGACTATCTCGGTCAATTAACCGCTGCAATGGCTTGCGGATTGCAAAATGCAATGGTAGCGACGTATAGCGGCGCAGTTATTCGTACCACGCACTTGACAGGATTGACATCAGATATGGGCGCTACAATCGGCAATTGGCTGGCAGGTCGCCCTATCAGTAAGCCCACGCTCGGTTTCCAAGCTATTATTTGGTATTGTTTTTGCGGTGGCGGCGCAGTTGGTGCTTTTTTATACGCCAGAATCGGTTATGGTGCTTTATTTGTACCCATCACTATTGTGTTGGCGGCGGCATTTTTATATAACCATGCATCAGATAATCTACCAGAACGACGCCAACCTAGAAAAAAGCGCTTACCAAGATGATAAGCGCTTTTTTTATCTGAGACATTCTTTACTTAAGATATTTTGTATAAACCATTAAAAAGGTAGGAGTTCACTACTCTTCATCTTCTTCTTCATGATTTTCATGATCATGTAAGCCTTTCATCATATCAAGAGCGCATTCATCGGTGCGCTGTTGGTCTTTTTCAGCCAGACCATCTTGGTTGATATCTTTCGGTGCCATTTTAGTGGTTTTATCAGTTTTATTAGAATTTGGCATGGTGTACTCCTATTTATTATCAGGATATTAAAGACACTTTTGCAATAACATTCAGAGAGTCTTTAGATTTGGTTAACCTTTAAAGTATGGAAGAACGACTTTTACTTGTACATAGGTGTATGAAGCACATTTGGTATCGGTGTGTAACTAATATTAAGAATATTTATGTGAATAACTCTTTTATTGTTTACTAAATCAATTCAATTTGTATCGATAATAGAATAAAATCATATCGCTATTAACTATGTGTTTATTAATGTACTGCCATGTAACTATTCATTACGTGACAATTGCTGGCTTATATTAAGATATATGATGCAGTTTAGGGCGATTTGAACTTTATTCTTGGATACCAAGGGATTTTTTATGTCAGAGCAATTAGACAGCCATCTGCCAAAAGATGGTAATGAGTATTTATTTACGGATACCTTTCCAAAAGGTACAGGTAAGGGTTTAATAGTGGTGGCAATCGCTGCAATTATTAGTATGGTTATTTACAATGTATTACCGTTTGATATAAATGCTAGTAAAGGGCTAGCGATGCTGTTCTTTATTGGGGCGTTATGGCTGACTGAAGCCGTGCATGTGACGATTACTGCGCTGTTAGTGGTAGTGGTTGGTACTCTCATTGGTATACCAGAATTTAATGCTGAAGTGGGTTTACAAAGCTTTGCCAATCCGACCATTTATTTGTTTTTTGGTGGTTTTGCTTTGGCTGCTGCCTTACATGTTCAGCAGTTGGATAGAAAGATTGCTATCAAAATCTTATCTTTATCAGGAGGTAAGCTGAGTACGGCAGTATTTTTAATCTTTGGGGTGACCGCCTTTTTATCAATGTGGATATCGAATACGGCAACAGCAGCGATGATGCTGCCGCTAGCGCTTGGTATTTTAACGCAGGTAGACCGTAAAAATGATCGCGGTACTTTTGTATTTGTCTTGTTGGGAATCGCTTATTCTGCAAGCCTTGGTGGGTTAGGCACGATTGTTGGCTCACCGCCGAATGCTATCGCTGCTAAAGCTTTGAATATTAATTTTGTCGATTGGATGAAGTTTGGTGTGCCGATGATGCTGGTATTATTGCCGACATTATTGGGTGCCATGTATCTGTACCTTAAACCCAATCTAAATCGTATCGTGGTGTTTAATGAAGAAGCGCCTATTCCTTGGAATAAACCGCGTGTAGTGACCATTACGGTATTTATCATTACCGCATTAAGCTGGATATTTTCCAAAAAAATCGGTACAGCGCTGGATATTGCGGATACTGATGCCATTGTGGCATTATCGGCAGCTGCCGCAGTGGTGAGCTTAGGGTTGGTCTCATGGAAGCAAGTGTCTGACAATACTGATTGGGGCGTTCTTATGTTATTTGGTGGCGGTATTGCGCTGTCGACCATTTTGAAGGTATCAGGTGCGTCGTTAGTACTAGGGCAAACAGTTGCTAATGCTTTGTCTACTGCACCACTTATTTTAGTCATGCTGGCGGTATCGGCATTTATTATTTTCTTAACAGAGTTTGCCTCAAATACCGCATCAGCCGCGCTACTCGTACCAGTTTTTGCCGCCATTGCTGAGCAAATGGGCTTGCCGAATGAGGTGCTGGTCCTAATTATTGGTATTGGTGCGTCATGTGCCTTTATGTTGCCAGTTGCCACGCCGCCTAATGCGATTGTGTTTGGTACAGGATTGATTAAGCAAACAGAGATGATACGGGTTGGGGTTATTTTAAATATCATTGCTACGATTATTGTGGGACTGTGGGCATATTTCTTCTTAATTTAATTTATTTAAAAGTGATATTCGCTTTAGCCTATTAGCAGTAGGCTTTTATTAGCTAAAAACACCGTACAAAAAACCGATTGTTGAGAATGTTCAACAATCGGTTTTTTTAATGAAGGTTAAATAAAGCTAAAGTTATTAGAGCTTACTCAGGATAGTTAACCCATATCCAGCCATTTTCTAGCCACTCCATTACCTCATCAGGGTCAATCCCTTCCAAATCATCAAGGCTTAAATGCTCGCCATTAGATAAGCGTACAAGTAGCGCTATCGATATTTCATGCAAATCATCTAAGCGCTGACCATTGGCATATAGGGTAATGCCATCAGAAGTTTGAGTGTGCAATAAGCGATTACTATAATCGGCTTGTAGCGTCGCACCAGTTGCCAATGCCGCTATCATCTCATCGGTCGTTGCCGTATCTTCTGGCACAAGTACATCATATTGACGCTTGCTCACCACCTCGCACACGGCTTGGTGAATAATCGTGTCACCGCGCTCAGATTGTAGCAATTGCAATAATTGCGCTTTAATTGCCTCAATACTGTCGGTCTTTAATTCACCTGACGCTTGCACAGCTTGTGGCAATAACATGGGTATGAATAAAGCGCTGTCATTGGTCGCCACATCCGTTAAGCTGTCAATAATTTGCATTAAATTTGGACGGCGGCAGCCAAATGAGAAGGTCAAACAATCATCTTGCGCCACACCAAAATGCGCTAGTTTGGGCGGTACATACAGTACATCACCGGCTTCCAAAATCTCATCAAAAATAATATCGCCCATATCATCAAATAGGCGTATCGGCTCATCAGCGACAAATTCGGTTTGCTCATCACAAAACTTGCCCAATTGCCAGCGTCTAGAGCCAAAACCTTGCGCTAAAAACACATCATAATCGTCATAATGCTTGCCAACAGATCCACCTTTTGGTGCATAAGAGACCATAATATCATCGCGCTGCCATTGCGGAATAAAATCAAGCGCCTGCCATAACGCGCCAAGTTCTGGCGACCACTGCTCAAGATTCTGTACTAATACTGACCATTGCTCAGGTAGATTATCAAAATCTGCTTCAGTCAGTGGGCTTTTTTTAAGCTGCCATTGCGGCTGACCGTCTTGCTTGCTCGTAGCTTGAGTTAGTAGCCTTGCGGTAGCGTCCTCATCTATTGATAAGCCTAAAATATCTTCTGGTTCAAACATACCGATTAACTGCGGTAAGCCTTGCTTGATCAAAAGTGGTTTTTTTTGCCAATAGTCGCTTAAAAACTGCGCGGCGGTGATTGACTCGGGTAAACAACGTTTAACAGCACTCATTGATAAATCCATGTGATTAATTTGGCATTGAACGAATAAAAGCTTAATTTTTAAGATAAAGATGGGCTTTACTTTAGAAAATGTAAGGAATCGTATATTATTGGCGATTATCATATAACGGATATTTTATGATGAGCTCCATTATCAAGCAAATCGCAACATAAAAGAGTCGTCAAAATAGCCATCACGACACGCCTAGGAACTTTATGAAAAAACTATCCATTATCGTCATACTTGCTAGTATGTTTTTGTTACAAGCTTGTGTGCACAAACTCGTTACTGTACCCGTAAAAGTTGCGTATAAAACTACCAAAGGTGTGGTTAAAGGCACCGTTGCCGTGACTAAAGCCATTATTCCGGGCGATAGTGATGACGATAAAGAAGATAAAAGGAAAAAATAAAACCTTATTCATCGGCTATGCTGAATGACAGTTTAGCCGATGAATAAGGTTAGCAGTTAATCGCAATGAGCACCTAACCGGTACTCATTGCTTTTTTTTATGCTTCAGCTGGGTTATTTATCGAGCTTAGCAATCCACTCTTTAATCGTGCGCGCTTGCTCAGCTGCGTTACCGATATAAGTCGCTGGCGTCATCTCACGTAGACGCGCTTTATCCGCATCACTAACCGCAGAGAGCTCATCACTTTCAACGAAAGTCAGCATTGCTTCACGGGTCATTGCATTGCCACGTGTTAGCGCTTTTAGCTTCTCGTATGGATTTTCAACACGGTAGCGACGCATCACGGTTTGAATCGGCTCTGCTAATACTTCTTGGGCGTTGTCCAAATCATCGTTTAAACGCTGCGCATTCAATTCAAGTTTGCCTACGCCTTTGAGGCACGCATCATATGCAATCATACTTTGTGCCAGACCAACACCGATATTACGCAATACGGTAGAGTCGGACAAATCGCGTTGCATACGTGAAATTGGTAATTTTTCACCCAAATGAGCAAGCATGGCATTGGCTACGCCAAGATTGCCTTCAGAGTTTTCAAAATCAATTGGGTTCACTTTATGCGGCATGGTAGAAGAACCAACTTCACCATCTTTTAGACGCTGCTTAAAGAAGCCTAAGCTAATATATTGCCAAATATCACGATTAAAATCGATTAAGATGGTATTAAAACGCTTTACCACATCGAATAACTCAGCAATATAATCATGCGGCTCAATTTGCGTGGTATAAGGATTAAACGTCAGTTCTAAACGCTCATTAATAAAGCTTTCGGCATGACTTTGCCAATCAACGTCAGGGTATGAAGCGTAATGGGCGTTATAGTTGCCGACCGCGCCATTAACTTTGCCGAGTAGCTCAACTTGACCCATTTGCTTGATTTGCCGCGCTAAGCGGTAAGCGACATTAGCCATCTCTTTACCTAAAGTCGTTGGGCTAGCCGTTTGACCATGGGTACGTGATAACATCGGTTGATCAGCGTGAGTAATTGCTAAATCAACAATACTATCCGTCACTTCTTGCATTTTAGCAACGACAATTTCGCGACTGTCTTTTAGCATTAATGCATACGATAAGTTGTTAATATCTTCACTGGTACAAGCAAAATGAATAAATTCTAATGAATCCTCAAGTGCCGCCTGACCACGGAATTTGTCTTTGATGAAATACTCAACTGCCTTCACATCATGGTTGGTCGTCGCTTCGATATCTTTAATCGCTTGTGCGTCCGCTTCACTAAAATTATCAACGATAGCATTTAAAAAGGTATTGGTATCGGTATCAAATGCGGCTAATTCACCAATGGCAGCATTTTCGGCTAAAGACTGTAACCAGCGAATCTCAACGGTCACGCGTGCTTTAATCAAACCAAATTCAGATAAATAAGGGCGCAAGCTGTCGGCTTTGGACGCATAGCGACCATCGATTGGGGATAGGGCAGTAAGTAGATTCATAACGATACCTCAAGTAGTGATCAGAAGGGATGGAAATTAAGAATAAATACAAGTTAAAAAATAATACAACGCTGAAAATTTACAGAAGAATATGATTAAAACCCGCAAGGCGCATCAATAGACGCAATTACGCCGCCGCCTAAACAGACTTCATCAATATAAAAGACGGCTGATTGACCAGGGGTAACAGCACGTTGCGGTTCATCGAAAACGACACGCACCTCGCTGCCATTTTCATTAGCAGCGAATACGCTACAGGCTTGGTCGGGCTGACGATAGCGACACTTTGCCATACAGCGTAACCCTTCATTGCTAAAGATATCAGCAGGTGGCAAACCATCGACCCAGTCCAGCTTATAAGCCTGTAACTCATTACTCAGCATCATAGGATGTTCGTGACCTTGACCGACGATTAGGCGGTTCTTATCCAAATCTTTAGCGAGTACAAACCATGGCTCTTCAGGGCGGTCTTTCACACCGCCAATACCGATACCACCGCGCTGACCTAAAGTGTAATACATCAGCCCGTCATGCTTACCAATAATGTGACCATCGTCTGTGACAATATCGCCTTTTTGCGCAGGTAAGTACTGCTGTAAAAAGTCTTTAAAGCGGCGCTCACCAATAAAACAAATACCGGTTGAGTCTTTTTTATTGGCGGTAATTAAATCATGTGCTTCCGCAATTTGACGAACCACTGGTTTTTCAAGCTCACCCACTGGGAATAATGTTTTGGCGATTTTATCACCACCAACCGCATGTAAAAAGTAGCTTTGGTCTTTATTATTATCAAGACCGCGTAGTAATTGCGCTACTTCAATACCGTCGTTATTCTCATAATTCACGCTGCGACGCGTATAGTGACCAGTAGCGATATAATCAGCGCCAAGCGTTAAGGCATAATCTAAAAATGCCTTAAATTTGATTTCTTTATTGCATAAAATATCGGGATTGGGCGTGCGTCCGGCTTTGTATTCGGCTAAAAAATGCTCAAAAACGCGATCCCAGTATTCCATGGCAAAGTTAGCAGTATGTAATTTTATGCCAATTTTATCGCATACCGCTTGCGCGTCGGCTAAATCGTCCATTGCCGTACAGTATTCAGTGCCGTCATCTTCTTCCCAGTTCTTCATAAACAGACCTTCGACTATAAAACCTGCCTGTTGAAGCAAAACAGCAGAGACAGAAGAGTCGACACCACCTGACATCCCAACAATCACTCGCGTGGTCGTAGGGTTTTTAATATCAGAGAGAGTCAAGGCTCGCTGGGCGCTGACAGAATTTGGAGATTGGGTGGCGGATGTATCGGACATAGCTAACATAACAAAGCGCTCAACTACTTATGGTAAAATAAGCGTCATATTATAACAGCTAATTGAAACGGGTGGCGAGCTGCCCAGCTATTCGGCTATAAAATTTTAAATAATGAGTATTGATAGCTTTTAGAAATATCGTTTTATACGTTAAATTATCCCTGTATTTTATCCTTAATAAGCTTTGGAATAATCATGATAAAAATCGGTCAAGGTATCGACGTTCACGCTTTTCATAATACTGGTGAGCAGCAACAATATGTGGTGCTAGCAGGTGTGCCTATTGAGCATACGCACAGTTTGCTGGCGCATTCTGATGGGGACGTGGTATTGCATGCGCTTGCTGATGCGCTACTTGGGGCGTTGGCACTTGGTGATATTGGGCAGCATTTTCCTGATACCGATGCCACGCACGCAGGTTTAGATTCGCGCATATTATTACGTTATGTTTATGGCAAAGTGCAGGCGGCAGGTTACAAGCTGGGTAATGCCGATATCACCATTATGTGTGAGCGTCCAAAAATAGCCCCTTATAATCAGGCTATGCGTGATAATATCGCCAGTGACTTACAGACAGACGTGTGCAATATTAGTGTCAAGGCGACTACCACTGAAAAATTAGGGTTTACGGGTCGACAAGAAGGCATTATGGCAAATGCCGTGGTATTATTAGTGCCGAGTGTGTCTGGCATATAATCTACTGATTGCTGCGTATAGCTACTGATTACGCTTGTAATAAGGCCATGATTGCCCCATGTAGCAGCAACACGCCAAATTTAATGTGAACGATCTTTTTTAAGATAAAAATTTAATAAATAGGAGTTTTTATGACTGAGCAAACCCAAACCCCAGCTAGCGATGTTGAACAATTGATTCGTGATCAAATTCGTGACAACAAAGTTATTCTATACATGAAAGGCACACCGCAATTTCCGCAGTGTGGTTTTTCTGCGCGTTCTATTGAAGTGTTGACTCAAATCGGTCGTCCATTCGCGTTTGTAAACATCTTAGAAAATCCAGAAATCCGTGCGACGTTACCAAAAATTGCCAACTGGCCAACCTTTCCACAATTGTGGATTGACGGCGAATTGATGGGCGGTTCTGACATTATTTTGCAAATGTATCAATCAGGCGAGCTTAAGCCTTTGGTTGAAGCGAACAGCCCAGCTGCCTAATATTTGCTTTAAAAGATTAATCTAAGTTTATAAAAGTCCGAGAAGTCCAGTACTGACTTCTCGGACTTTATTGTTTTTAGTCGCAGAAATTTTTATTGTTTTTCTGCTTTTTGACACTATATAGTGCTCAAGACTACTGCCGTATTAGTGCAAATTAAATAACAAGAGAGTGTTATGAATCATCAAAAAATAGAATCGCAAACCGTCCATCAAGAGACAGAAAACAAAGAAGCGCGTGAACAACAGGCACTTGAGTTACGCCGTGAGCGCCTAAAAGCAGAGTCTGCGCGTATTATAGACGTTGCCAACACGGAACCGCATTCTGCGTTGCGCTGTATTCATCAGCTCAGTGTGGCAGGCGGTGCAACCGAAGCCACCTATTTGGCGATTGAACAGCGCATCATGACCGATCAAGACCCAGCCGGTGCTTATCATTTAACGTTACTGGCGCAAAGTACGCTTGATTTACCGATTGATGTGCGTCAGTTGGTCGAATTGGTCATTGCCGAAGGTGATAATCAACAACGATTAGCGTTACTTAAAAACTTGCGTGTGCCACCGGTTGATATGATTAAAACGCAAATTTTAGCCAGTAATGACAGTGACGCTATTGCACATATGAACAAGTATTTGCAAGCCAATCCACAAGGGCATGGTAGCGAACATATGCTGAGTAGTGGTCAATCTGATCAGATTGTACCATTAAGTTAAGCTTATTTAGGATAATCCAATTTATAAAATAGGATGGCTTCTATGCAGTGGTCAGGGTCTATTTGAAGGCTGCTACTGCAAATAATTGCAAAGCATCTCAAAAAAGCATCCAAAAATTGCTATAATTACCAGCTATTAATTTTCTACAGACGACCAATGCACATTGAACAATCGGCAAGTTATGGTTAACGAATCAATAACTTGCAGGGCGATCGTAACCATTTGTCAAGCGAGGCATACATGCAATACCCAAAAATTTACGACGTGGTAGTGATCGGTGGCGGTCATGCTGGTACAGAAGCGGCACTGGCAGCGGCGCGTATGGGTGCGCAGACCTTGCTATTGACCCATAATATCGAAACGCTTGGGCAAATGAGTTGTAATCCGGCAATTGGTGGTATCGGTAAATCGCATCTGGTGCGTGAGATTGATGCGCTTGGCGGTGCAATGGCGCTAGCAACCGATAAATCGGGTATTCAGTTTCGGGTGTTGAATAGTCGTAAAGGGGCAGCTGTCCGAGCCACACGCGCGCAAGCGGATCGCATTTTGTATAAAGCAGCGATACGCCATACGCTTGAGAATCAGCCGAACCTTGATATATTTCAACAAGCGGCTGATGATATTTTGGTTGAAAACGGTCGCGCTACGGCGGTTGTGTCAGCCACTGGGATTGTTTTCAAAACTGAAACTGTGATTTTAACGTCAGGTACGTTTTTAGGTGGCGTTATTCATATTGGGCTTGAAAATTCAAAGGGCGGGCGCGCGGGTGATCCACCGTCTATTAAACTGGCGGATCGGTTACGTGAGTTGAAATTGCCAGTTGGTCGCCTGAAAACCGGAACGCCGGCTCGTATCGATGCGCGCAGTGTTGATTTTAGTGTCATGACCGTACAACCGGGCGATACGCCGTTGCCAGTGATGAGTTATATGGGCGATGTATCTATGCATCCTGAGCAGGTCAATTGCTATATCACCCATACCAATGCGCGCACGCATGATATTATTCGTGAAAATTTAGACCGCTCGCCAATGTTCTCAGGCAAAATAGAGGGCGTAGGTCCGCGTTATTGTCCATCTATTGAAGATAAAATTCATCGCTTTGCTGATAAAGACAGCCATCAAATCTTTATCGAACCTGAGGGTTTGACCACCCATGAGCTATACCCCAATGGTATATCAACCAGCTTGCCGTTTGATGTACAGCTAGAATTTATCCATAGTATGAAAGGGTTAGAGAACGCGCACATCACGCGCCCTGGTTATGCGATTGAATACGATTATTTTGATCCACAAAGTCTGAAACCCACTCTTGAAACCAAGTCTATCGAACGTCTGTATTTTGCGGGGCAAATCAACGGTACAACGGGCTATGAAGAAGCAGGCGTGCAAGGCTTACTAGCCGGAACCAATGCCGCATTAGTCACCACTAATAATAGTGACTTTGATATCTGGACACCACGCCGAGATCAGGCATATTTAGGTGTGCTAGTTGATGACTTGATTACCCATGGCACGACCGAACCGTATCGTATGTTTACCAGCCGCGCTGAATATCGCTTATTGCTGCGTGAAGATAATGCGGATCAGCGTTTGACGGAAATAGGGCGTAAGCTTGGCTTGGTTGATGAGGTGCGCTGGTCAGCTTATCAAGAAAAAATGGAAGCAATTACTAAGGAAACAGCGCGCTTAAAAGACATGTGGGCAACGCCTATCAATGATTTGGGGGCAAAAGTAAGCGCGCAAACCGGCGAGGTGTTGTCAAAAGAGTCAACGGCTTATGACTTACTAAAACGTCCGCAAATTCATTTTCCTGATATCGCTGCCATTACGGGCTCTCAAGTCGATACCTTAGTGGGTGAGCAGATAGAAATTTCGGTTAAATATGCCGGTTATATCGACCGTCAGCAAGAAGATATCGAGCAGATGAAGCGCTTAGAAAATACGGCGCTGCCCGTAGATTTTGATTATAGCGCGGTGTCCGGCTTGTCTAATGAGGTGGTACAAAAGCTGGCGCAAGTACGTCCGGCAACCTTAGCGCAAGCGGGTCGGGTCAGCGGTGTTACTCCAGCTGCCATTCAAATTCTAGCAATGACGGTTAAAAAACAGAAAAAAGCAAAAGCGGCGTTAGCGTTATAACTCATTTCAATATTGGTCGTTTTAATCTGTACTGATTTTCCCACATTAATTTCTGATTAGTAACGAGTTGATAGCCAGTTATTCCCGAATTGCTTCTTAATTAACTATAATGCCACGTTTGTTAAGCGTGGCATTATGCTGACCTGAGTCTGTCTATGATTGCAGCCATTATATTTGCCATTACGATTATTTTGCCCAACCTGATACTTATGGGGTTGGGTTTTTTTATGCAAAAAAATGGACAAGCCAGCAAAGCATTTATTGACCAAGCATCGAGTTTCGTATTTAACTATTGCTTACCCTGCTTATTATTTTTTAGTGTGATTAATAGTGAAGTGGATTACGCCAAGCAAGTTATTTTAATCATGGCTGGGGTGGCGGTCACCTTTATCTTGTTTATTGGCTCAGAGATGTATGCCAGTCGCTTTATCCGTAAACCTGCGGATAAAGGGGTATTTGTCCAAGGCGTATTCCGCAGTAATATGGCTATTATTGGTCTGGCTACGGTCGCCAACGCTTATGGCGATCAGGGCTTAAGTATCGGTGCCGTTTATATGGGCGTGATAACGATTTTATTTAATATCCTTGCAGTCATTACCTTAAGTCGGGTGTCCAAAAGCGCAGAAGATACGTGGGTCAGTCGTACGCTTATGATTTTAAAAAAGCTGGCGACCAATCCGCTGATGATTGCACTCATTGGGGCATTTGCGTATAAAGCATTGGCATTACCGCCTTTAACGGGCGTGATTCAGACCACAGGGAATTTGTTAGCGGCGGTGGCATTGCCGCTAGCATTAATTTGCGCGGGTGCCAGTATTGACTTGAGGTCAATGCTGAGTCCTTCTGGGCTATCCATGCAGGCAAGTATTGGGCGTATCGTGCTTGCGCCGCTAGTAGCTATAGGCGTTGGGCTTAGTTTTGGTTTAACGGGTATGCATATGGGCGTGCTGTTTTTAATGGTAGCAGCGCCGACGGCAGCAGCAAGTTATGTGATGGCAAAGGC
Organism: Psychrobacter sp. GP33; assembly: GCF_014119005.1. Lineage (GTDB taxonomy): Bacteria > Pseudomonadota > Gammaproteobacteria > Pseudomonadales > Moraxellaceae > Psychrobacter. The sequence continues at coordinate 176,062 of NZ_JACGYX010000003.1, forward strand.
GATGGGCGGTAATGAGGTGCTGGCGGCAAACATTTTGGCTTTTACCACTGTCGTTGGTTTATTTGGGATGGCAATCGGAGCAGCATTGTTGCGCGGTATGGGTTTGATGTAAAAATTTTACATGAAAAAAGCTATACGTGAAAAAGTAATTTTGTCTAATGCTAAAATAACCCATTAAAAAAACCAGTATTGTTAAGGCAAGACTGGTTTTTTTAACGCATAACTTTGTAGAAATTACTTTATTGCTGGTTGAATATCAAAGTGAAATACCCATGAGCTGGCAGCTTGAGCACTACCATTGGGATAATTGATACTGTCTAAGCGCATCCGTGCATAGCTGTTACCTTCAGCAGATCGTAGCAATACGCCTTTACTTGCGTTTTTTGCTTTAGCAGTCAACTGATGGGTTGCGCCATTGTAGATATACCAGCCAAAATCCAAATTGGGGAAACTACCAGTATAGGCAGGATTGAGATCTGAGCCTTGACGGTCAATTACCCAGCCTGTCTGCGGCTGATAGTTGCTCACAGTGGTCAAATCCTTCAATGTTGCCTCACTGCCATCCGTCATAAATTTACTGGGAATAACTTCGCCTTTGTCCGCGCCTTCTTTATTAACGTAATAGCCATTTGGCTTGATCGCAAGCGCACCGCCGACTTGACCTTTACTTACCTCACTGCTTGAGTCACCACCATTTAAAATCACATCGTTACGTTTAAAACCGATATGCCATGCACTGTTTTTATCAGAGCTATGTTGTCCTGTTTTTAAATTAACATATACCCATTGGTCATTGCTTGAGGCGTCAACAGTCAGGGTTTGGACATTATTCGGTAAGGCAGTATCAATCCAGCGGATTGTCGGCTGAGCTGATTTGCCGGTATCGCTATAATAATTGATAATTTGCAAAGCATAAACGGGCTTTAATACCGTGCTGTCAGTTGACGGGTCACGATAATCGGTTGTGATACGATAGACACGATTGTTAGGGTACAGTTGGTGCTTGCCTTGTAAATTGTATTCAAACCACGGTTGTTCAGCAAAAATACCACCGCTACGGTCGGCAATATAATGACTGGCAATGTCGCGCCCACTGTCAGGGTTTTGAGTTGCATTGCGATAACGTCCCAAATCCTGCCAATCCATAAGCCCAAATACGCCGCCCTTACCTGTACCTGAGCTGCCACTGTTTGACCAGAGTTTGACCCCACGTGCTTGATTTTCAAACTTCACATCCCAAGTTGTGCCACTACAATCACTGGCAGCTTGCGCATCAAAGTCATAGCACGACTGAGCGTTGGGGGCAAAATTGGTGACTTCCCAAGTGGCAGATTTGCTGAATTGTCCGGCATTCACCGGTGGCATGGGTGGGGTTCCGCCAGTATTGCCACTGCTGCCATTATTGTTGTTTCCGCCACCGCCACTATTATTATTTCCGCTGCCGTTATTGCTGCCATTATTACTACTATTAGTCGTGCTACTGCTATCATCACCACCGCAGCCTATTAAACTTAACGATAACAGACTGCTGATGGTTAAGGTGAATAAGGAGCGGGTCAATGTATTTTGATAGGAAGTAGCGGTAGAGATGGTCATATGGTTTGCATCGAAGGTTTTGATAATAGAATTTTTAGGATCTTTGTTTATTTTATTAATAGTGTTTTTATTAGAATTTTGACAGGTAAATAGCACGATAAAAATATGAACTTATAAATATGAGCTTAAGCCCTAATTACCAATGATAACTGGCACCAAGCAGCCATTCACGATTGTCAATCGGGCGATAGTCATTGCTATTACTGATATTGCGTTGCACATCAAATATATTATTGATGGCGACATAAACGCTTAAATTTTTGCTGGCATCATAATTAAGTTTGCTATCAAGCGTCCACCACGATGGCGAGTAAGACATATCTGCTGTGCTAACGAGCTGTTCTGACTCGTAGTTAAGACGCGGAATCAGTTGCAACTTATCATTGATTTGATAATCCAACGCCAGCATCACCTTATGATTGGGTTTATAGGTCAATTCGGTGTCACTGACATTATTATGGGTCTTGATATAGGCATAGTTGGCCTGTAGTTTGGCGTTGTCTTGTAATTGCCAATCAACACCGATATCGCCGCCATACGTTTTGGCGCTATCGACATTCATATATTTATAAACCGCGATATTGCCCTCAAAGGTGGTTGGGTCTTCATCAGTTTGAATCAAATTATCAACGTTATTATAAAAACCATTCACACTCACATTGAGCCGTTCACTCAGTTGACCTTGATAACCTAGTTGATAGCTGGTTGATGTTTCAGGCTGTAAGTCAGGATTGCCCAGTACTTTATAGCCCAAATTGCTATGGTCAAAGACGTAATAGCGCTCTTTTAAATTGGGCACACGGTAGCCACTACCAATGCTACTGCGAAAGATATGCTCGCGCCCTTGAGAGTCTAAATGGTTGTATTTGACCGCAACTTTAGGCGCAACATGGTCACCAAAATCTTCGTCATTTTGATAGCGAATGCCACTCAGTACTTCCCAATTCTCATCAATGAGCCAATCATCTTGTAAATAAAACTCCCCCACATCCCGACTGACCTTATCTTGCGTCAGCTCGCTGGTTTGATTTTTAATTTGGCTCAGCTTGTCTTGCTGTAGTTGCCCACCAAGTTGTAATAGATGTGTGTGCCGATCGGACAATACCCATGCTGGCAAGTCGAGCTGTGCTTGAGCAAGGGCAGTAGTGATGGTGCTGTCGCGAGTGCTGGTGATCATTTGATTGGTTTTGGTCGCGGAGTTGCTTTGATAATCCTCATATAACGCTTGGGCTGACAGTTTATACACCTTACTGCGGTCATCGGCATTAGGTGCAATGTCAGTGCGACCGCCAATGGTCACGCGTTGCTTGGTAATGCTTTCATCACGTTGCTGAGGCAAGTAACGTGGCGCGACATAATAGTTAAATCGGCTGATATCGTCCTCTTTATAATGACTGGTCTCTAACCAATATTGGCTGTTTTTTAATAGCCGTGACTCATTATTATCGTTAGCTGCTTTATCTTGCAGTGAACGTTTACCGTCTGGGGTATAAGTCAAGCGCGCGCTGAGTTGAGATTGCTCGCTTTTGTCTTTGAGCTGCGCCCATGCTTCAGGGTTGAGGCTAAGACCTTGCTGATCGAGATACGAGCCAGATAGCCTAGCGTGTATGCGCTCACCTTTATCAAGTGCCCCTTCCATGCTCGCCTCAACATAGCGCTTATTGGCATCAAAACCATTTCCGGACGGATTTTGTTTGCCATTGCTGGCAATTTCAGTAGTGATGTGGGCGCTAGTGGCATGAATAGGTTTGGTAATGATATTAATCACCCCGCCCATTGCGGCGCTGCCGAACTGAGCCGACGCTGCGCCTTGTACGACTTCAATTTGCTCAATATCCATATTTAAATATTGATTAAGATTGACCGTTGAGCCTGTACTGGCAGTAATCGGCAAGCCATCAATCAATACCAACACCTGATCGCCAGTAAAACCCTGCATACTCACCTCATAGCCCGTTTTGCCATGTACTTCGCGCAAATAAACATTTGGCAATAAGGCTAGGGCGTCTTTGAGCGTATGCGCATGATTGTCATCGAGTTTTTGCCGACTTAGCACTTGCACACTGACCGGTGCATCACTAAGCGTGCGGTCTGAGCGCGTTGCGGTCACAACGATAGGGTCAAGTCGAGTTGTCGGCAGCGGCTTATTTGCTACGCTTGCTTTTACTGTATTGGTTCCAGAATTTGCTATTTGTTTAGCGCTATCAACGCTGCTATGACTGTCGGTTAAGTCAGATGCTGCTTGAGCAGATAAAGGAATTAACGCAGAAAGTATCAATGCCATGCTTGCCGCTAAAGGATGAGGATAAAACAGCTTTTGATCTGTCTGCTTTTGAGCGATCAGATTTGAAGTATTCATGATGGAAATAAGTGAGAGTAATCGTGACATGAGTAAAGTAAATCCCAATACCAATAAGAAAATAAAACCCTGAAACTAAGAGCAGATGACAAAATATGTTACGGAATAATTAATCTTCAGTAAGAAAGTGCGAACAGGTTAATACAAATGATATTAGTTATCAATATCTAAATAATAATTATTATCATTTACAAATTAAAAAAAGCCAGTTATAGTAGCCGCCACGATGAGAAGCTGTATAACATGACAAGACTATGGCAAGGCAGCTAAGCAAAACATACCTGCCACGCGACTCATTTCCGAACAATGTATATTTAATTGTTATTGTTTATCTATCTACCTATTTTTATTTATTTATGGAGCTGACTATGAGCTATGCTTTATCACTTACTGAAAAAAACACTGCATTATGGCAAGCCTATCAAGATAAAAAATCACAAACGCCCATGCTATTTCCAACTGAAGGCGCTGCGGTATTAGGCGTAAGCGAGCTTGAGTTGATGTTAGCAGCACCGCATAGCCAATATATGGGTGGTGAATGTAAAGTGGTGCTCCAGCAGTTTGAAAACTTTGGTGAAGTGGAAAGTATTGTTAGAAATGCATTGGCTGTCCATGAAAAAACTGCCGCTTATCATAACTTGAAGCTTGGCGATAAAATGGGTTTGGCGCTTAATGTGGGCGGTTTGGACTTGCGCTTTTTTATGGGGCGTTGGCAGCATATGTTAGCGGTGACGGATATCAGTCGTAGCGATAAGCCGTCGTATAGCATTCAGTTTTATGATGAGCAGGGCGCAGCGATTGATAAAGTATATCTGCGTAACTTGAGTGCGGAGATAATTTCGCGCTGGCAAGATATGATTCAGCAGCAAGTGGAAACAGTCAGCCAAGACGTACTGACATTGGTAGAAAAAGAGCCCGACACTGAGTGGCAATATAAGCAGTTGAGTGATGATAAGCGTGACGAACTACAGCGCAGATGGCGCAAGATGACAGATGTGCATCAGTTTTATTACTTATTAAGCAAGCTTGAAATTGACCGCGCCAGTAGCTACCGTCAAGCGCCTGAGCAGATGACACGCCAGTTAAGTGTTGACGCGGTGGTCGCTACATTTGAGCAAGCGCGTGATATCGAATGCCCGATTATGATTTTTGTTGGTAATAGTGGCATGGTACAAATTCAAACGGGTACGGTGAAAACCTTAAAACGAATGGGCGATTGGATTAATATTTTAGATAAAGCTCATAATAATTTTACTCTACATCTCAAAGATACCGCTCTTGCGCAAGTATGGTGCGTGAAGCGCCCAACGGCAGACGGCATTGTGACTTGTATTGAAGGCTTTGATCATCAAGGTGTCAGTATTTTTAGTATCTTTGGGCAGCGTATTGAAGGCACACCCGAGTTGCAAGCATGGCAAGATATCACCGCAAAAATTGTAGCAGAATATTCATTGGAAGCGTCAAAATTACAGACTAATGCTGAGACAAGTGCCGGAACCAACGCTGAAAAAGAGTTGGCTTAACTGCACATTTTAAAGCTAACAGGATAAATGAACATCATCATTGCTTCTGATACTTAATGGTTAAAGGCTGTTATCTCGCCCTTTATACCCATTAAGTGTTAGATCCAAGTTCAATTTATTCGTGCCATCAATATAATCAATAAAATTCTGCCACTATCAAAGTTAGCAAAAAAGGAGCATTTATGTTCTCTCTATCAATAGATAAATTAGCAGTAACTAAATCATCATTAGGCAAATTGAATACAAAATCCGCAAAACCATTTATCACTGCGACTGTCATCACCTGCGCCGCAATCGTGCCGTCATTATCCGCACACGCTTATAACCGTATTGTCGCTATGAGTCCAGATGTGGCGGATGTGGTTGTGGCATTAGGCAGCGCTAATAAACTGGTCGGCAAAGACGCCACAAATGATAATCCAGCACTCAAAAATGTCCCTGCAGTGGGTATGCATCGTAATATTACCGCTGAATCCATCTTGGCCGTCAAGCCTGACCTCGTGCTCGGTAGCTACATGGTGCAGCCTGCCAGTATTTATCAGCGCCTAAATGGTTTGAAAATAAAAGCGGTGAATGTAGCGCCCAAAGAAGAAGTGGCTACCTTTGCCAATAGCATCAAAACCATCGGCAGCTATGTTGGTAAAAAAAATCAAGGTACGCGCCTTGCCAATAGTTGGAATAAAGAGATGCGCCCCATGCCAAAAACTGGCAAACGCTACCTGCTCAGCTACGATGGTCGTATTGTGGCGGGTAAAGGAACCGTCGGCGATGAGCTGATACGCCGCGCTGGCGGTATCAATGCTGCTAATGTATCAGGTCTAAAGCCAATGTCACGTGAAGGGTGGCTAGCGGCGAAACCAGATGTCATTATTATCGCAGAACACAATCAAGCGGTGGTTGGCGGATTAAGAAAATTTAGCCAACGTCCTGAGATTGCGGTCAGTAATGCGGGTAAAAATGGTGGTGTACACTTTTGGTCAGCGGATACATTTTTACGCTACAGCTTAGAATCACCACAAGTCCTCAAAAAAATCAATAGCCTCGCAAAATAGCCGTACAGTAAAAAGGGTGAGAATGGTGGGATTATAATCTAAGCCTGTCACCATATTTCTTAATGCCAATATCTCTGTTAAGGCGTCTCTCTATTATTTAATAAGACTATTTTATTATGGCAAATACACTCATTGCGGCTGTCCCTGTGCCAGTCAGAAAATATAAGCACACCATTAGCTATATTGTGGCGGTTATTGGCTCGTTATTGTTAATTTGGTTGGCGCTAGGTATTGGTTTTGGCGACTGGTCAAATCCGATGAATGTGGATGACACCATCTGGCAGCTACGCTATCCACGCGTGGCAACCGCGCTCTTGGTTGGCATGGCACTCTCGGTCAGCGGTGCGGCACTACAAGCGTTGTTTGAGAACCCACTAGCAGATCCCAGTTTAATTGGCACGTCAGGCGGTGCGGCACTGGGTGTTGTGTTGGTATTGGCGATGGGAATTGGCGGTATTGGCATTCCACTAGCAGCCTTTACAGGTAGTGTTTTGGTCTGTTTGTTCATTCTTTCCTGTCATCGATTTTTAGGTGGTGGTCAGATGGGATTATTAATATTAGGATTTGTTATTAGTGCCTTTTGTGGGGCTGTTGTCAGTTTAATTTTATTTATATCTGATGATATGGTGCTGCGTTCTGCAACCAATTGGCTGTCTGGCAGTATGGCAGAAGCGGGATTTGTACCGCTGCGTTATTCTATTATTTCTATGATATTGGGCATGGCGATTTTATTGCCATTAGGGCGTCAGCTTGATGGGCTTATGCTGGGTGAGAGCGCTGCAAAATCTTTAGGAATTAAAGTTGGGGCAGTGCGCTGTTTGGTCGTTATTGCCTCTGCATTATTGACAGGCGCTGCCGTATCGCTGGCAGGGGTAATCGGCTTTATTGGTATGATGGTACCGAATTTACTAGCGATATTGTTCGGTGGTGGGCGCATGCGCTTGATGATATGGTCAGGGTGGCTTGGGGCGATGATGCTATTGGTGATTGACGGTATGGCGCGTCATGTGGCGTATCCTGTTGACGTTCCAGTTGGTATTGTCCTCGCCTTACTTGGCGGTCCTTTCTTTATTTGGCTATTCGTACGCAGTAGTCGCCGTTAGCTACAACTTAGATAGCAATATTAATTTTAAGCATAAAAATAATGAATAAAGGGTAAGCGTTATGATTGAGTCTACCATTTCTTTATCGTCAAAATATTATAAACATAATAATAGCCTAAGTAATAAAAATGATAATTTGTTGGATATACAAGGTATTCAAGTCGCTCATGGCACCAAAGTTTTATTAAATATTGATAAATTAACCTTACCCAGTCAAAAGCTAATTGCCTTTATTGGTCCCAATGGTGCAGGCAAAAGCACTTTATTACACGCTATATTAGGTCAGCATACTGGTACAGGACTTAAAACAAACGGTCAGATTCTGATGCAAGGACAGCCAATAACGGAGGTGTTAAACTGTGGGCATATTGCATGGGTCGGGCAACATGAGCGTTTTGAATTACCCTTGACCGTTCTTGATTATGCTTTGCTTGGTGTATCGCCCAATCTTGCTTGGTACAAACGCCCAAATGCTGAACATATAAGCCAAGCAATGCACTTATTACATGATTTTGAGCTCAGCACATTCGTAAATGCGCGAGTACAGACCTTGTCCGGTGGAGAAAAGCAGCGTTTAGCGATAGTGCGAGCACTAATGCAAGACACGAAAATTATGATGTTTGATGAGCCGACCAATCATTTGGATATTCGCCATCAGCGTTTTTTATTACAATATCTGCAAAGGCTGGTGCACCGTCAACGCAAAAGTATACTTGTCGTATTACATGATTTGACCCATGCCCATCGTTATACAGATGAGGTAGTGTTATTGAATCAAGGTAGAGTGGTAGCGCAAGGGTTACCAGATGTAGTAATGACCAGTCGACAGTTAAGTGAGGTGTATCATGTCGATATTAAAGCTCATCATACTGAAGACGGTTTAGTATTCGTATAAGTAATTTATGGGGTTTCTCTATATAGAAAGATGCCAATTTTGGATTGCTATTGGTATTGCTGATTTATCTCGGGTAGGGCATGATAAGTGGTTCGCTACAATGGATCTGTTAGGCGTTTTCTCATTTATAAGGAAGAATCATAATGCAATGGTTAAACCAAAAAGCTGTTACCGAACACCTAACTATGCAATCGGCTATCGATACGATTGAAAATCTGCTTCATCAGCAAGCTGAGCACCCAAGCTGGGTTAAATCGCCTGAACGTTTGGTTATAGAAACGTTTAGCGAGGATAAGGAGCATAGCACAGGCTCACATTTATCAATGCCAGCCACTATCTATGATGGCGCGCAAGAGTACACTGCGGTAAAGTTAGTAACCATTTGCCCTGATAATCCTAGCCGTGATTTGCCAACCACTACTGCCATTATTACCGTCTCTGATAACGCAACGGGTGAAATACTCGCTGTAATGGATGGGGTTTATATTACTCAAGTTCGCACTGCTGCATTATCAGGCATTGCAACCAAGTATATGGCAAAAACAGACTGCCAAAGTGTGGCGGTAATAGGCTGTGGCGGCATGGCGTATGAACAATTAAATGCAGTACTGACCGTGCGTCCAGAAATAAAAAAAGTCTATCTATGGAATAGAAATACAACAGGATCAGAGCAGTTTAAAACTCAGTTCGCTCGCGATTATTCGCAATGGAATGTTGAGTTTCAGGTTTGTGCACAGATTGTCGATGCTGTTACAGACGCAGATGTTATCAATCTAGCTACTCGCGCGACACAGGGGTTATTCAGTGTTGACCAAATCAAACCCGATGCCCATATAAACGCAGTTGGCGCTTATTTACCGTCAATGAAAGAAATTAGTAATGATGTTATAGAAAATAGCCGCATGGTTGTCGTTGATGATTTAGCAGGCTGCCATCACGAAGCGGGCGATTTAATCCAAGCAAATGATGCAACATATTGTACGTGGACATGGGATCAGCTCAGCGGTGATTTACAAGCGTTAGTAACTGGGAAGCTTACTAAGACCAAAGCTGCCAAGACTGAATCTGACATCACTGTTTTTAAATCTGTAGGCGCTGCAAGTTTTGATGCCGCTGTAGCACTATATATAGCAAAACGTGCCCAACAACAAAAAATTGGTACATCACTTTGCTAGAGGTCAAAAACTAAGTGTGTAATAAGCTTTATTAATTATAAAATATAACTTTACCTATGAAAAAACCTCCTGTTTATATATAAACAGGAGGTTTTTAATATTTAGGTGATTCATCGGTTAACGCCGATTATTGCGTTTTTCTTCTCGCCGTTTTTTACGACCTGGGCTAATATGATAAGTAAAATAACCAGCAATAATCATAACCACGATAAAAGCAAGGATATATATAAATATTGAAATGCCAATAGGAGGAGATGCGTCCATAACAATAACCTCATTAACGTGAATCCATAAAGGATGACACAATAATTATGCTGGCATTGAATCCGATTGTAAAGTAAACAAATTTAACTGCGGTACTAAATCTAATGACTTCAAGCGTGCTGCTTGGTCATAAATATTAGCAGTAACAAGCAACTCGTCGGGTTCATATTTCGCAATAAAATCAGCAAGCTTAGGTTTGACGGATTCAACTGAACCGACAAAGGATACGGATAAGGCGCTATCAACCATCGCTTTTTCTGTTGAGCTCCATATTACGTCCATATCTTCAACAGGTTTTGGCATTTGTCCCCGAACGTCACGGCGCAAATTCACAAAACTTTGCTGCGCTGACGTAAAGTGATACGCTGCTGTTTCGTCATCATCAGCAAGAAGTAAATTTGCCGCTAGCATCACATAAGGCTTATTTAAATGAGCAGAAGGGCGAAAGTGATCACGATAAGTGCTGACAGCCGAACTGAGCATTTGTGGTGAAAAATGAGAAGCAAAAACATACGGCAAACCTAAATGTCCAGCTAGCGTCGCTCCAAATAATGAGGAACCTAATATCCAAACAGGCACTTTTGATTTTGCCCCAGGGAATGCTTGAACGGGACTACTGTCCGTATTGTCACCTAATAAATAAAATAATTCTTGTATATCTTGAGGAAAACGTTCTGCATCACTCATTTGTCGACGTAGTGCTTGAATAGTAATACCATCTGTGCCAGGCGCACGTCCAACGCCTAAATCAATTCGATCACCGTATAACGCTTGTAGAGTACCGAATTGTTCAGCAACTATTAGTGGGGCATGATTAGGAAGCATGATACCGCCTGCGCCAATACGAATGTGTTCCGTCTGACTGCCGATATGAGACAATAGTACTGATGTTGCAGCGCTAGCAATGCCTGGCATATTATGATGCTCTGCCATCCAATAGCGATTGAAGCCTACCTGTTCTGCCCGCTGAGCCATCTCAACAGTTTGAGCAATGCCTTCAGCAACAGTTTTACCAGTAGGGACGGGCGCTAAATCCAAAAAGGATAAGGGAATGTTCTTACTCATAAATCACCTATCAATACGATATCAGCTCAATATTCGCACTGTTATATTAATAATAGCACTGTATTTTTGTTATAAAGGTTTAGTAGATGTAATAGAACCACCATTTCACTACCTATATTGAACAATGTACTTGTTTATAATTTTTTCTACTTTGTCTAAAAGCAAGTACTCGGTATTAATGCGTACTAGAGTAGAACAGTTAGACAAAGAAGCTAAATTTAAATAAAAAAAGACTGCACTATTTTTATAGTGCAGTCTTTATTATAAACTTTTTCATTACGAATAAGTACTATTTACTACCGTTAATCGGATTAACAGTGCTATTTGCTAAATTGATTCTGACACAGCTCCATAAAAGCGCGCCCATACTGACGAATTTCGGCATCATCGCGTACTGCCATCCAGCTGGTAAAGCGTCCAAAATGATCGACTGGGATTGCAGTCAGGTTATGATAGTGGCTGGGCTCAAATGCCATCTCAGCAATAATACCGATACCTAAGCCTAAACCTACATAAGTACTAATCACATCCGCATCAAGCGCCGCTAGAACAATATCAGGCTCAAGACCAGCGTCACTAAACGCTTTATCAATAGCGCCGCGACCGGTAAAGCCCCCATGATAAGTAACTATCGGATAGCTGGCAAGGGTAGGTAAGTCGATACTCTCAAGCCCAGCAAGCTCATGGTCACTCGGCACAATCACCCGATGCGTCCAATCATAATAACGATAACAGCGTAGATAATTATTATGTAGTAATGATTCAGTCGCAATACCAATATCTGCCTGCCCTCGAATGACCATTTGGGCAATGGTTTCAGGGTCTGCTTGTTGTAAGATTAAATTTACTTTAGGAAAACGTTCTTTAAATTCTTTTACCACATGCGGCAATACATAGCGCGCTTGAGTATGGGTGGTTGCAATGGTTAGCGTGCCGATATTAGGATTATTGAAATCAAGACTGAGGTTTTCAATGGTTCGAATTTCTGCAAAAATAGATTCAATATGCGGCATCAGCGCCGTACCCATAATAGTAAGACCAGTCAGACGTTTACCTTGGCGTACGAACACTTCCGTTTTGAGCTGATTTTCAAGCGCGGCGATATGTTTTGAAAGGCTTGACTGACTGGTATGTAGTACTGTTGCTGCTTGGCTTAGATTATAACCATTGACCACTGTATGCCAAACGGTCTCCAGCTGCTTGAGCTGAATCTGTAGATGCCGTTGATTCACTACTACATCAATTGCCATAATCCATAATCCCTAATCAATATAAAAATATAAATTGTCTCTATATGAGAAATAAAAAGTACAAGAAAATCAAGATACCTATAAAAAATCTAATGCATTGCTAGCAGCTTAGTGTAATTTAAAGTTAATATTCTTGTATATAATAAATAGTTATCTAATTATACCATTTAGGAATAATAAGGAAGCAAAAAATTAACTTTATTGATTTCGTGTTTTTTGAATAGAGAGCAATATTTTTAAGCTGTAACTTACCCATCGTTGTTAAAGTTTATAACAGCCAAGCAATCTTAAGAAACACAGAGTTGCGTTTTAGATGTAAATTAGAAATTATAAAAAGCGAAGTGTAGTTGCTTGTGTAAAAATATCAGCAGAATGTCTAGTCAAGATAGGCGTTCTGAAGTACCATTATGCAATTTTGTAGTATGAAAGGTTTTCTTTTTACAGGGCTAGGCAGTTTTTTACGTTTATTTATACCGAGCAGCATTTTTATTCTAAAAATATTAGGTATAAGTATTGATTAAGAAATAGCGCACTGTGGTGTTCTTTTTGTTTTAAGTTTTGGTGAGTTATTATGTCTGCTGTCCAATCTGTACCACCCAATCCTCCAGTCGCCAAAAAATCATGGGGCGAGGCGGCAAAAGCTTATCTTGATCGGCGTGCGCTTATCATGCTGTTCTTAGGTTTTGCCGCTGGCATTCCGATTCTACTTATTTTCTCAAGTCTGTCGTTATGGCTACGCGAGGCGGGTATCGAACGTGGCGTGGTCACGACGTTTAGCTGGGCAGCATTGGGCTATTCGTTTAAGTTTATTTGGGCGCCGCTTATTGATGCAGTGCCATTGCCTATACTAACTAAGTGGTTGGGGCGCAGGCGAGCATGGATGCTGGTTTCACAGTTGTTGATTATTGGTGCTATTTGTATCATGGCCAGCGTCAATCCTATTAATGATGATATGTTAACATATATGGCAATAGGCGCGGTGTTGCTCGGATTTTCATCAGCAACGCAAGATATTGTCATTGATGCCTATCGAATCGAGTTGGCACCGCCAAGTCTACAATCAGTACTATCGGCGATGTACACCGCTGGTTATCGCTTAGGGATGATTTTCGCGGGAGCAGGCGCTCTGTATTTAGCCGACTATTTTGGCTCAACGGAAGCATTATATAGTTATGAAGCATGGCGCAATACGTATTGGATTATGGCAGCCGTTATGGGTGTCGGTGTCGCGACGACTTTAATTATTCATGAGCCTATTAGTACGCAAGTTAGAATTGAGCAGAAGTCGACTGATTATGTCAGATTGGTATTTGTATTTTTATTATCGGTATCTGCGTTCGTTATGACGTTTATCTATGCTGGGCAGATACTACCTGAAAGTGACAGTGTCGCTATCGAATTTTTATTTGAAGTAGTGCGTATGCTGTCTAGCTTGGCGATAGCGCTAGTAGTGGGCTATCTACTGGTAAGGGCTGGTTTAGTTAATAAAAAAATGGCCTATGTCACCTGGATTGAGCCTATTGTCGATTTCTTCCGCCGCTATGGTAAAAAGGCGCTGTTGCTATTGGCCCTCATTGGTCTCTACCGAATCTCTGATATCGTTGCTGGCGTCATGTCGAACGTTTTCTATCAGGACATGGGTTTTAGCAAAACGGATATCGCTACAGCAGTGAAGTTGGTCGGTGTCATTATGGTCATTGGTGGCGGCTTCTTAGGCGGTATCTTGGCGCAAAAAATACGCATGATGCAAGCGATGATGATTGGGGCAATATTAGCGGCAGTCAGTAATATGTTATTTGTCTTGCTGACCTATCATCCTGGTAGCTTGCAATATATGTATCTGGCAGTTATTTTTGATAATTTAGCAGCCGGTCTTGCCAGTGCCGTATTTATTGCTTTCTTATCAGCGCTGACCTCAATTCGCTTTACCGCCGTACAATATGCGATTTTCTCATCACTGATGACCTTATTGCCTAAAGTTTTGGGTGGCTATTCAGGTACTATTGTCGATAACATGAGCTATCCATTCTTTTTCACCTTTACCTTTTTAATTGGTATTCCTATTTTGGTACTGATTTATTTGGTTGATAAACATATTGTGATTGGTGATAACGATGATATTTATGGTGACGATAACAGCAGTGGCGGTGATAAACTTACAAAAGCCAATCCAAGCTTGACCGATACTAATGAGCCACCACGTGCATCAGAATAAGGCGTGAATGAACATAAAATGAGTACACTAATAATAATGAAGAATCGTTGATGACCATGCCTAATATACAAAAAATGACTGTAAAAGACATCAAGCAGCAGGCTAAAACGATATCAGAAAAATCGGCTATTCCAACGTTTTGGATAACTGATTGGCTGCTTTATGTTATCAATAAGCCGGCATTGTTTTTAATGACTGATCCTGATTATTTATTGTCGGCAACAGAGCAAGAGCGATTTGCTGCCGGCATCACGCAAATGCACAACGGTATACCGTTAGCGTATTTGACAGGCACACAAGAATTTTGGTCGCTTGGTTTTAAGGTCAATGAGCATACATTAATACCAAGACCCGACACTGAAGTGCTGGTCGAACAAGTGCTGCATTGGATAGCCAGTCAGCCGAATGACAGTACACCCAATAATACAGCACCTAAGCGTTTGCTAGACTTAGGTACAGGTTCAGGCTGTATAGCGATTAGTTTGGCTCATGAATTAAAACACGCGAGCTGGCAAGTCACCGCTGCTGACTTATCGTTAGAGGCGTTGAAAGTTGCTCAGTCTAATGCAGTAAGTAATGAGGTTGATGTTAAGTTTGTGCACAGCAGTTGGTATCAAGCATTACCGATTCATGAGAATGAGTTGTTCGATGTTATTGTCTCCAATCCCCCTTATATCGACGAAAATGATGAGCATTTACAACGCTTGCAAGCAGAACCTATTAGCGCTTTAAGTGCCCCTAATTATGGTTTGGCTGATATCGAACATATTGTTCAGCAAGCAGGAATATATTTGCGTGCAGGCGGACTCTTGGCAATTGAGCATGGCTTTGATCAAGGTTTAGCAGTGCGCCAGCTATTTTTAAATAATAACTTTAACGCGGTAAAAACGGTGCCAGACTACGGTGGTAATGAGCGTGTGACGCTTGGGTGTTTGGCTACAATCGACTCTTAATCATAAGTGTGATAAAACATGCACCCTAATATTGATACCCACTTATCAAAAGAATTAACAGATGAAGAACTTCTTCGTTATGCTCGCCAAGTCTTGCTCGATGGTTGGGATATTGATGCTCAGTTGCGGCTTAAGTCTGCGCGTGTCGTTATAATTGGCGCAGGCGGTCTTGGTTGCCCTTCTTCTGAAACGCTGGTGCGCGCTGGTCTTGGACAGGTGCATCTAATTGATGATGATGTGATTGAAGCCAGCAATTTGCAGCGGCAAACGTTATTTTTACCTACTGATATTGGTCAGCCTAAAGCCTTGACTGCAGCAGCGATGCTCAAAGAAATCAATCCGTTGATTGAAGCGCGTGGCACGGTTGCTCGTCTTAGCGAAGACAATGCTGATGAGCTGCTCGATATTACATCTGGCAAGCCGGACTTGCTGTTAGATTGTACGGATAATTTTGCGACGCGCGATATCATTAATCGTATTAGTGTTCGCTATCAAATTCCGCTATTATCGGCTTCTGCGATTGCTATGCAAGGACAGTTGGCATTATTTGAACCACACTTAAATAGCGGCTGTTATTATTGTGTGTTTGGTGAACATGATAGTGAGGCGGTTACTGATGAGCGCACCTGTGCCAATTCTGGGGTGCTAGCCAGTACGACGGCGATTATGGGCAGCTTACAAGCCAATGCGGCTTTGCAATATTTAGGCTTGAATCGCAATCCACTGGCTAATAAATTATTATTATGGGATGGTAAGCTGATGCAGCAGCGCGTGATGGGCTATCGACCAGATAAGCTATGTCCTGTCTGTAGTAATCATTAGCATTTGATTAATGGATGGCCGTTTATTGAATGTGCTATTAATCAATATATAATTATTCAAATTATTATCCATCAACTTTCATTCTATTTATCTACTTATTTTTTTCCCTCTATATAGTTGTCTTTTATGAAAACTCATCGCCCTCATTTATTAAAGCATACTTTCAATGTTATGAATCGCGTTCGACAGACGGCTAGTGTTGCTGGTCTATCAGCGTTGCGTGTGGCGAAAGGTGAAAAACCTGATGCAACCATGTTAAAAGATACCTTTGAGCAATTGGGTACGACTTACATCAAAATTGGACAGTTTGTTGCTAGTACACCTTCTTTATTTCCGCGTGAATATGTTGAAGCGTTCCAAGGCTGTTTGGATCAAACGACGCCATTATCATACGATTATATTGAGCAAGTACTGACCGATGAGCTGGCAGTTAACGGGCGCATACTAGCAGATAGTTTTGCTTATATTGACAAAAAACCCTTAGCGTCTGCGTCTATCGCCCAAGTTCATGCGGCGCGGTTGCATAATGGCGACGAGGTAGTTTTAAAGGTACAAAAGCCAGATGTAGAAACCATCATGCAAACAGATTTAGGGGTGTTGCACGCAGCAACTAAGCTATTAGAGCTGGCAATGCCTTCTATGAAATTTGCTAGTATTGCCCCAATTATTGATGAAATTCGTTTGCGTATGCTGGCTGAAACCGACTTTATTGCCGAAGCACACAACATACGTGATTTTCAGCAGTTTTTATCGGTATCGGGCAATACGCGTGTGGTTGCTCCTACGGTATACGATGAGCTGACGACGAAGCGCGTGCTGACGATGAGTCGATTGCACGGGGTATCGATGATTGATGAAACCGCCATGCGTCAATATTGTGATGATCCAGCGCAAGTAATGGCAGATACGTTAAACACTTGGTTTGCCAGCTTGATGTTATGCAATAGCTTCCATGCCGATCTGCATGCGGGTAATCTCATGTTGTTAACCGATGGGCGCATTGGGTTTTTGGACTTCGGTATTGTGGGTAAGCTGAAAGCTGAAAGTTGGCGCGCTTGTATGGGCATGATGCAATCATTGCAAGATAATAATTATCAAGCCATGGCGCAGCATATGGTTGATATGGAAATGACGCATGGGCGTGATATCGATGTGGCAGCGTTAGCGCAAGATTTGCAACGGATGATGCAGTCGATTATGGCTGAAGACAAAGTTTTTACCAGTGGTATACCTTTTAACACGAAAGAGCAGGCGGATGAGCTTAATAAAATGATGCTGGAGATTGTCGGTGTGGGTAAGCGCCATGGGATTCATTTTCCACGTGATTTTGCTTTATTAACTAAGCAACTCTTATACTTTGATCGCTTTATGCGTACGCTGGCACCTGATATGGATATGTTTAGTGATCAAAGGGTGCAGATACTTGGGCAAGACAGCTTAGCATCAGATGTGGCAATGATTAGCAAATAATAGTTTTTTATATGAGCCTTTTCATAAAATTTTATAAGCGATATTGTTTTAATTTTTCCTAAAATTATTTTGCGTACAGATGATTAGGATTGTGCGCTATCTATCATAATGTAGCGATGTAACATTGTCATGATGATCTTTTCCCAAAGCCATAGCAAATTTATCATTACCAATCAGACAGCAACCGCTTTTATTGGGCTGTATTGCATGGCGGTGGTGATGGGATTCGGTCGTTTTTTATTCACTGCCACCCTGCCTGATATAATGAGCCAATTGTCACTATCAACACCAATTGCAGGCTGGCTTGCCTCTATTAATTATATTGGCTACTTTTTTGGCGCGCTTATTGCGATATTTGTGCCACATCGATTGACATGGCAGATGTTGATGCTATGGGTAAGTGTCAGTATCGTGACTACTCTGCTGCTTAGCATGTCGCAATTATCATTAAATATATGGTATGGGATTCGCTTTTTGGCAGGGGTAGCAAGTGGGGTAGCGATGATTTTAAGCTCGTCGCTCGTGATTCAGCGCTTTACTGATGAGCGCCGCTATATGCTGTCCTCCATTCATTATGCGGGTATTGGCGCTGGAATCAGTGCGTCTGCCATCCTTAGTTGGGTGCTATTAGCGTGGGGTTTTCATTTTGACTTAATATGGCGCAGTGCAGCTATCATCAGTTTACCTGTGGTGATATTGCTGTTTGCCATTCGTCCGTCTAAACCGACAATAGTAGATAATTCAAACCTTGCTGATAACAATAAAAATAGTCATAAGGTCAAAAAAAACTCTATTTATCAAATCTATATTGAGTTTAAACGGGCGATTTATGACGCCGTAATTGGTCATACGACCGCCATTGCATTATTATCAGCCAGCTATCTGCTGGCAGGTTTTGGTTATATTACTTCTGCAACTTTTTTACCAGTAATGGCAGTGCAGCGGCTAACGGAACAAAGCACGACTGGGCAAAATAATTCAGGGTTGTTAATATGGTTGATTGTCGGTATTTTTGCCATGCTATCAAACCCTATCTGGGGCGCGCTTGCCAAACGTATTGGTGAGATTAAAACCTTAATGGGCTTAACGTTATTACAGTCTTTGGGCATGTTATTGCCATTATGGTTGGATGGCGCGTCAGGGCTATACGGTAATGCTGTTATTTTAGGACTAACTTTTGCCGGTATTGTGTCCATGACCCTAGTCATTATTAAAAACATCAATCCTATTTATTCTAATTTACTGATGGGGCTTGCTACTTTAGCCTATAGCATTGGGCAATTTATTGGACCATTAGTAACGGTTGCATTAGCTGGGCAAAGCAATAATTTTAATGCTGGCTTACAAGTTGCAGGTGTCGGATTGTTCTTCAGCTTAATATTATTAATATGGTTTTATCGCCAGACGAGCATTACTAATTAACAAGTTAAAGCAAAATATTATCCTATAATTAATTTGAACGTGTGCTGTCAAATATTTTAAAGCTAAATAGTGTGTTGTTAAATTAAATGTCATTAGATAATACTGCGGTTAAAAACTTCGCGCAGCTCAAAGCTGGTATGAACTTGCGCAACACCTTCAATACGATTTAACCTGTGTAATAAAAACTCTTCATAATGTGCCATATCGCGCACGCGCACCTTTATTAAATAATCTTCGCTGCGACCAGTGACAATGCTGCAACTGATGACCTCATTAAAGCTTTGTATTTTACGCTCAAACATCTCAAAACGCTCTGCCGTATGGCGATCCATACTAATTGCAATCCATACCGCTAAAGGATAACCAAGCTTTTGCGCATCGGTTTGGGTCTGGTAGCCAGTAATAATGCCCGTATCTTCTAGACGCTTGATTCTACGCGCGCACGGCGTTGCGGACAAATTAACGTGCTCAGCAATCTCAGTAATACTCATGCGCGCGTCGGTCTGTAACAATCTTAAGATACGTTTATCGATATCGTCGATATCAGGTATTAAGGAATTATGAGAAGTGCTATTAATCATGAATTTTAAAATAGTAGTGAATAAAACTAATTATAACGATTAAATGAGTGTTTATCACTAAAATATGTAAAATACTGGCTAAATAAAGCAGATTTCTATTGCCTTTATTTTGTTATTATAATGTCATCGACACTGGTTATCTCGTCTGATAAATGCAGATTGGCTTACCTGTTAATTATTAGACTATGCTAGTTATTAAGTTATTAAGTTATTAAGCTGCCAAAACTATAAATTTCGTTTTTTCCTATTTCTATATATCTTCTTTATCTATTATCCAAGGATTGATTATGTCTAACCATGCCACACGCACGTCAGCCCCTAAGTCATCAACAGTGACGCCAAAGCACAGTGCTTTTGATTACAAAAAGTACCGTCCTTTTGCATTTGCGCCGTTATTATCGGATCGCACGTGGCCAAGTAAGACAATTGAAAAGTCTCCAATTTGGGCAAGTGTGGATCTGCGTGATGGCAATCAGGCATTGATTGACCCGATGACCATTGACCAAAAAATGCGTTTTTTTGAAACGTTAGTAGGCGTTGGATTTAAAGAGATTGAGATTGGCTTTCCGTCAGCGGCGCAAGTTGAGTTTGATTTTGCCCGCAAATTGATTGAAGAAAATCATGTGCCGGCTGATGTGACCTTGCAAGTATTGGTACAAGCGCGCGAGCATTTAATAGCCCGTACCTTTGAGTCCTTAAAAGGGGCAAAACGTGCCATCGTGCACGTTTATAATTCAACTTGTCGCATTCAACGTGAAAAAGTATATGGTAAAGATAAAGCTGAGATTAAAGAAATTGCCATCACTGGTGCCAAGTTATTGGTTGAATATGCTGCCAAATATCCAGAAACTGAGTGGGTATTTCAGTATTCGCCAGAGAGCTTTAGCCAAACTGAGACGGAATATGCCGTAGAAGTATGTGATGCAGTCTGTGAGATTTGGCAGCCTGAAAATGGTCAAGAAGTTATTTTGAATTTGCCTGCGACCGTTGAAGCCTCTATGCCTAATGTCTTTGCTGATCAGGTTGAGTATTTCTGTCGCAATCTAGCCAAGCGTGAGCATGTGACTGTAAGTTTGCATACTCATAATGACCGTGGCTGTGCGGTTGCTGCTGCTGAGCTTGGTGTATTGGCAGGCGCGGATCGTATTGAAGGTACGCTGTTGGGCAATGGTGAGCGTACGGGAAATATGGATATAATGGTCATGGCGATGAACTTATTTAGCCAAGGCATTGACCCTGAGCTTGATTTTAGTAATATGAGCGAAATTGTGCAGGTAGTGAGCGAATGCAATAACTTGCCACTACATCCGCGTCATCCTTATGTGGGTGAACTGGTCTTTACTGCTTTTAGTGGCTCGCATCAAGACGCCATCAAAAAATGTTTGGATTATAATGAGCAGCATAACGAGCAGACAGCCAACATTTGGGATGTTGCGTATTTACCGATTGATCCGGCACATATTGGGCGCAGCTACCAAGATGTGGTACGCATCAATAGCCAATCTGGTAAAGGTGGCGTTGCGTATATATTACAGCGCAACTATGGCTTTAATCTACCGCGCTGGATGCAAATTGACTTTAGCCGTGTGGTTCAGCATAAAGCCGAAACCACCGCACGCGAACTACAAAACGATGAGATTTTACAGGCCTTTGAGCAGACGTATTTGCAGCAAGGTGGTTTTGAATTGCTAGACTACAGTGTTAATAATA
This sequence comes from Psychrobacter sp. GP33, assembly GCF_014119005.1. Lineage (GTDB taxonomy): Bacteria > Pseudomonadota > Gammaproteobacteria > Pseudomonadales > Moraxellaceae > Psychrobacter. The sequence continues at coordinate 197,517 of NZ_JACGYX010000003.1, forward strand.
AAGGTGGAGAAGTTTACTTTAATGGTCAGGTACAAATGAATGGTGACACTATCACCATTGATGGCACTGGTAATGGTCCATTATCCTCATTCATTGATGGTCTAGCCAAGCATACTGGTAAGTCATTGCATGTAATCAACTATGCGGAGCATGCGATCAATCCTCAGCACAGTAATAACGGTATCGATGATGACAATAACAGCGACAATAAAACCAATGCCAATGCTGCTGCCTATATCCAGCTTAATGTAGATGGTGAGGTTTACTCAGGTATTGGTACGTGTAGCAGCACCGTATCCGCCATGTTAAAAGGCGCGTTGTCTGCATTTGCCCAAGCCCCAACAACTTTGTCTGCATAGACTGCATGATTTAATGTCATAATTATTGGCTGAACGTAAAAATAAGATACAGTTGATAAAACGCCATAACTGCTGCGCAAGCATCAGTTATGGCGTTTTTTATGGTTTATAGTTACATATTATTTAATGGCTGTTTTATGCCGGTCTTATAACGCAGTTAGTATCGCTAACTGAGCCTTCTGCTTTTGAAATAGCATATTGTTACTTGTATTCTTACTATCTAAGTCTTACGCTAAAGACTATTATTTATTATTGGTTTTTTAAGAAAAGGTTTATTATGGCATCGCTTGCACTGGCTACATTCACGTTGGCATCTGTTTTGTCTTCATTACCTTCAGCAGGGGATAAGGTTGGTCAATCTGTGATTACCACCCATATCAGTCCTGCCATTGCTGGGCAGTGGGAGATTGATTTGGCAGACCTCAATATTAAAAATAAATTAACACCAGAGTCTGCTACAGCAAAAGCGCCGATATTAGCAAACACAGAATTATCAGGTCAGTGTCGTGAGTTATATAACTTTGCTGCTGACAATGAAATGTGGGCGGTGAGTGGTAAAGAATGGACGTATGGTCGTTATCTGGTCACACACCTCGATGAAGGGTTGCCAGTTATTGCCATGAAAACTGTATACGATAATAACGAAGTGGATTGTTCTGGCAATAAAATTGATCAAACTAATGAATCTTTTATTGCCTTTTTAAAGCATCAAGGTAATGAGATGCAGTGGTGCGCGGATGCTGAAGGCAAAGAATGCTTTATGAGCTTTCACCGTGTACGACCGTAGTTCTTAGCAAAATTATTGATTAGTAAAGTAATTAGTAAAGTAATCAAATAAATGACACCAAATACAAAAAAGCCGCTATCTATTAAGATAACGGCTTTTTTAATACTAAAATGATTAATAACGTGTTCAGCCTATAAGAATAAAACAACAGTTATTATTGAAAAAACTATAGCGATGCTTCAGTTTTTTCTTTATCTGCTACTAATAATTCTCTTTCAAGATAATGAATATTTTGAGCTTCAGTAGTAAACTTCTCATCAGCTAAAATCACGTCGCGATGGAGAGAAATATTGGTATTAACCCCTTCAATAATCAATTCGTCAAGAGCATGCAACGTCTTAGCAATGGCTTGCTGGCGCGTTTGTCCATGACAAATAAGCTTACCGATGAGTGAATCGTAGTAGCTTGGAATAACGTAGCCCGGGTAGAGATGCGAGTCAAAACGTACGCCTGCGCCACTTGGGGCAAATAACTGCGTTACCTTACCAGGAGATGGCATGAAAGTCTTGGCATCTTCAGCATTAATACGGCATTCGATAGCGTTGCCTTGAACTTCAATTTCGCTTTGACGATAAGATAAACCATAGCCTGCTGCAATTTTTAATTGCTCAACCACCACATCGATGCCGGTAATCATCTCAGTGACTGGATGTTCAACCTGTACACGTGTATTCATCTCAATAAAGAAGAATTCATTGTTTTCGAATAAGAATTCAAATGTACCTGCACCGCGATACTTTACCAATTCACACGCTTTCACACAAGCATCTAAGATAGGTTGGCGCACGTCATCTGGAATGTCAGGAGCAGGGGCTTCTTCTAATACCTTTTGATGGCGGCGCTGTAGCGAGCAGTCACGATCATACAGGTGAATAGCATTACCATTACCGTCGCCCAATACTTGAATCTCGACATGGCGTGGGTTTTGTAAATAACGCTCCATATAGACGGTGTCATCGCCAAACCACAGCTCAGCTTCTTGCTTTGCTGCTTGCACTTGACCGACCAGCTCATCAAAGCGCTCAACCACGCGCATACCACGACCACCACCGCCTGACGCAGCTTTGATCAGTAATGGAAAGCCAATATTGCGCGCTTGCTCTTCAGCATTGTGCATGTTGACTGCGCCTACTGAGCCTGGTACCGTTGGCACGCCTGCCTTTTTCATGGCATTAATGGCAGATACTTTGTTACCCATTAGGCGGATATGGTCAGCATTAGGACCGACAAAGGTTAACCCCGCTTCCTCAACGCGCTCCGCAAATTCAGCACTTTCTGCTAAAAAGCCATAACCGGGATGAATGGCGTCAGCGCCCGAGATTTCAGCAGCGGTCAAGATAGTACTAATATCTAGGTAACTTTGGTTGGCATTGGGCTTGCCAATACAAATCGCTTCATCAACAAAGCGCAAATGCATTAAGTTTTCATCAGCAGTCGAATAGACGCCAACGGTTTCGATACCAAGCGCTTTACAAGCACGGACGATGCGTAACGCAATCTCGCCTCGATTGGCAATGAGCAGTTTTTTTATCATGGGGTCATCCTTATCAAAGCGGCAGTCATTAACTCACCTGTTATGGCTGATTGGCTTATATGGGCGTTTACCATTTAGATAGCTAAATAAATAGTGATTCAAATAGTAAGCGCGGATACAGTAGCAATCATAAAAAGTGAGCAATCATAACCATATAAAGTAGGCAATTACCGTTAGGCTTTATAGCGTACTACCGGTTGGCCAAACTGTACCACTTCAGAGTTATCCACTAAGATTTCATCGATGACACCACTTTGAGTAGCTTCAAGCGGATTCATAATTTTCATGGCTTCAATGATACCTATCGTATCACCTGCCTGTACTTTTTGTCCGACCTTAACAAACGGAGGATCATTAGGGGTAGGAGCCGAATAAAACACGCCCACCATAGGTGAGGTCTCAACACTACCAGCTTTCACTGCAGCCTTAGCGGCTGGTGCAGCAGGCGCGGCACCTAAAGCAGGCGCTGCCATCATGGTTGGAGCAGGCGCAGCATAATGACGAGTCAGACTGATGTGTTCATCATCTGAACTCACTTCCAAGTTGACCAGTTCGTTTTCTTCCATAAGAGCGACAAGCGTGCGTATTTTTTCAATATCCATAATTTTTATGACACCTTTTGATAGGGTTTAAGAGGAATGTAATAGGAGTTAAGAGGTAAATAGTGTAACAAAATATTGTTTGATTAACTGCTAATGATACCTATATTCAGGACAATGAGCAATCAATGTACAGTTGTTAACTGGAATTTTTACATATTTTTAACGTTAAAGCGAGCATTAGTGAGACTTGCTTTATATTTCAAGACTTTTATTAAGGGTAGCTTTATTAATTTAGCACCAATTCATTACAACTATGCTGGCAATACGGTAATAGTCACATACTACTATTAATATAGTCTATGTCGCTTAGAGTCGCTAGTACTGGTTACTAGATGCTACGATAAAGATATATAAGGAAAGTTTAAAGAGGACATTCAATAAGGATAATCAATTAAAACATTTAAATAGTTGAGCAATAAAAAAACCGTCGCGTAATAATAGGCAACGGTTTTTATCATTATTTTAGCTTTTATTAATAATTTTTAATCACTCTGTCTTTAACGACTAACCTCGGTTGCTTCAGCTGTCCAATGAGCGTGTAAGCGTTTTTGTTGATAATATAAGCGTAACGTAAGCAAAATAGAGGATAGGAATAATCCGGCAATTAATGCCATCCAAAACCCTTGTGCGCCTACGTTAGTATAGCGCACCAAGTAAATACCTGCTGGCAATGCAACGATCCAATAGCAGAATAGCGTCACCCACATCGGCACGGTCGTATCCTGCATACCGCGTAAAATACCGGCAACATTCACTTGCCAGCCATCAAACAGCTGATAGGCAAGCGCAAAAATTAATAAATGCATTGCTTGCGCGCGCACTTCGACATTGTCAGTAAAAGCGGCTGCTAATTGAGGTCTAAAGAGCCAAATGCCAAGCATGGAAATAAAGGCAATGATGACCGTCCAAATAAGTCCTGTCGCTTGTACATGACGCACAGCAGTGAGATTTTTTTCACCAAAACGATTCGATACCATGATGGTTAAAGCCATAGCAATGGATATGGGAATCATAAACAGCTGTGAGGTAACTGATAAAGCGACCTGATGCGAGGCAGTCGCTAGCTCCCCTAAGGGACTAATTACCAAAGCCCCTAAACTAAATAAACTGGCTTCAAAAAAGATAGAGATACCAATGGGTAGTCCAAGTTTAAGTAGTTTTGTAATTTGCACGCGATTAGGCGCGGTAAAGCCAAGGAAAAAACGAGTACTGGCAAATTGTTCACGCTTGGTAAAGGCAGTATAAGTGGCAAGCAAAATTACGTTAATCCATAATACAATCGCCGTTGCCACCCCGCAACCTGCACCGCCCATCTCAGGCATCCCAAACAGACCGTGAATAAAAATATAATTCAGCGGTATGTCTGCCAATAAACCAATAATACTAATCACCGTAACGGGTTCAGGTCGTCCAACCGCCTCGCAATAGCTGCGCAATACCGCGTATATCGCAAGGGCAGGGAAGCCAAAAGATACCCCATGTAAATATTGGGTGGCAATAGGCTGGATATTGGCGGGTACACCCATGACTCCCAAAACATTGGGCGCTAAATTAACAATGACAAATCCAATAATCCCAATAACCGCTGCCGTCCATAGCGACTGCTGAGTGATATGCGGTACATTAGCGTGATTGTTTTGACCAATTGCCTGACCAATCAAAGGCGTGGTAGCAATCAAAATACCAGTGGCTAATAAGAATAACGGGAGCCAAATACCTGCGCCAACCGCAACAGCTGCCAAATCGAGTGCCGATACTTGTCCTGCCATAATCGCATCGACAACGCCAAGGGCAGCTTGGCAAAACTGGGTAACTAAAATAGGTAAAGCAAGAATGCCTAAGCGTAAACTGTAACTCTTAAAATCTACAAATGATATTGGGGAAACCATGGTTAGCAACTTTTCATTATTCACGGTGGTTAATATTGATGGACGAAAATCGCTATTAATAAGATAAAATCTGAACGCTAAAATAAAAATAACCCGTCCATTCAATAGATGAGTGGACGGGTTAAAAGTAGACAAGATGGTAAAGAAGCGCAAGCATGATGTCAACGGTTATGACGCAATATCTAGCTGGCTGATATTAAAAATGTAGGTATGACCCTACAGATATGCCGCGTCATTCAGCACATCGCTTATGTCTTTAAACGACTATGCCACTATAGTGCTTCAGGTAAATCCAGCACAATCGCTTGATAACCAATTAGCTTGTTATTTAAATCGAAAGCTTGCACAACAATAGCGTAGTTAGTAGGATTGGCTGGAATGACCGGTGCAAATTGGGTTTCATTGTTGCTTAATACCACATTCTGCTCATAACCGTTGGCACCTGAGCCTGCTTTATTCACGTTAATTTGACTTACTAAAATCCGCTGAGTATTGGTAGGATTTTTCCAAGTAATATTTTTTTGGCTACCGATACCAGCGACAGTAACTGCCATATCGCCAAGTTTATAATCGAGAGGATAGGTCACGAAATTGGCGCGATCGCTTAGCGTATAAGTAACAGGACAGTTAGCATCACCGCTGGAAAGCTTTTTACCGCCTAAATAATCTTGATATTCAAAGCTGCCCATCCAAGGTGCACCCAGCTCTTTATTCTTAAAGCTGCCCGCAAAGGTTGTTAAAAGATTTGGGGCTTCAAGGTTTAAATCATTCACATACTTAATATCCAAGAATTTCAGTGTATCAAGACTGCCTGTGACTTTGCCAGCAATATAGTTGTCTACTTTGATGCCAGTATTAACATCGAGGGTGCGGTTTTCTTGACATGCTTGCTGCTGATAGCTGATACGACCATCAACACTGCCAGCCCCGGCTTCACTGATATCAAAGTATACGGCACCGATATCGATATCATTGTTATCACCGTCATTGAGTTCAATAAAGTGACCCGCGTATAACCCGCCACGCCCGCCTTCTGGAGTCAGTTTATCCAAAAATTTATCTAAAGACTCTTCTGGTAAAAAGATAGACTTTAAAATCTCAGCCATACTTTTTTCATCATTACTGAGTTTGCTTTCAACCTTTTTATATTTGTCTTTCACTTTATCTTCGATACGGTCATATTTATCTTTGACCTGGTCTTCAATACGATCGTATTCTTCTTTGACTTTCTCGCTATCACTGCCGCATGCGCTAAGACTGAGGCTTAATAGACTGACTGTCAATACTGATAGTAGCAGTTTGGGTGTGCTCATAAATATATCCTAAAAAGTGAAAAGTCGTTAGCACGCTATAGGTGAGCTATGAGTAAAATAGCTAAGAAGCGGACATTTGTATAAGTATAGATGAATATAGCAAATTTACGACAAAGTTAGAAAAATAGAGCTAGAAAAATTATCGGGTACTATATTGAAATTTAAAAAAATGTTCAAGGAAGAATAATCGATCAAATATAGCAAATACTGAAAAGGAATTAAAATTTTTGAAGAGCTGCATTTAGCTAAGTAGTTACTTGACACGCTACACTACACACTTATCCCTTTATTGTGAAGTTTCTACCAAATCCATAATCGCGTACCAATGCTTAGGCTCAAGGGGTAGAATGGTTAACTGCTCGCAGCCCTTTCTAAGTAACAATGAATCCTCAAGCGCTGGCAGAAACTTAAGCGTCGATAGTGGCAGGATATCATCAAACGCTCGCTCAAATCTCACGTCGACCATATACCAGCGTGGCGCGTCTTCCGTTGCCTTCGGGTCGTAATGTCGGTGTTCAGGATGGAATTGGGTGGGGTCAGGGTAGCCAGCTTTAGCAATGCTAACAATACCCGCAACGCCTGAAGGTTTAGCACTAGAATGATAAAAAAAGGCGGTATCGCCAACCTTCATATCATCGCGCATAAAGTTACGGGCGCGATAATTGCGCACGCCATCCCACATCTCTGTGCCTAAACGCTGTATGTCTGTTATTGAAAAACAATTCGGATTGGATTTTATTAGCCAATATGCCATCTTTTGTATCCTTAGCTAGAATTTATTATAATGATGTCGCGTTAATCAGAGCTATTTTGCCAATAATGACGCGGGGTTAATATGAGCGTTTGTTAATGGTTTTGTCATTGAACTGCCTTTCTTAAATTTAACCTTTTTTTTAATGCGCTTAGGCGTTATCCTAGCGCTAAATTTTTGCTGTTAATAACAGTGTTATAACCGATAAATAAGTTACTTTATGTCTGAACCTGAACAGCTTTTACAAAGCCAATTACAGCACCATCAATCGTCGCATTCTGCTCATATAGAAAATGCTTTTAATATGAATAATATCAATGTATTGAGCATTCCACTGGCGTTATATATACATATTCCGTGGTGCGTGAAAAAATGTCCGTATTGTGACTTTAACTCGCATGAACAGCCTGAGGATATGCCGTATGCCATGTATGAAGAGTACGTAGACGCGCTATTATTAGATGCGCGTATGCAGCAGCCATTGACTCAAGGGCGCAAGATTGGCTCAATATTTATTGGCGGTGGCACGCCGTCATTATTGCCTATTGCTCAGTATCAGCGCTTGTTTAGTCAATTGCGCATTATTTTTGATTTTGCGAGTGATATAGAAGTCACAATGGAAGCCAATCCGGGAACATTGGAACATGCGCCCTTTGCTGAGTATTTAGAAGTAGGAATTAACCGCCTGTCCATTGGTGTTCAAAGTTTTGCTGCTGATAAGCTTGTGACACTTGGGCGTATTCATAATCCGGAGCAAGCAGTGACGGCTATTAAGGCAGCGCGTGCAGCTGGGTTTGAGCGGGTCAATGTGGACTTGATGCATGGGCTGCCGCAGCAGACATTACCTGAGGCCATGTATGATATTCAGTTGGCACACGATGCGGGCGCGACTCATATTTCTTGGTATCAATTAACCATTGAGCCTAATACCGTATTTTATCGCAGTCAGCCCTTGTTGCCTGATGAGGATAGTTTGGCAGATATCGAGCAGGCAGGGCAGGCGTTATTGCAACGTTTAGGCTATGATAATTACGAAGTTTCCGCTTGGGCAGGCGCATCCGATATGTCTTGTCGACATAATGTAAACTATTGGCAATTTGGTGATTATCTAGCGATTGGTGCTGGCGCGCACGGTAAAGTGAGTATTGCGGATAAAGTGTTAAATAGTCTTGGGGATAATGAATTATTGGCTCACTCTGGCATTTATCGCTTTAGTAAGTCAAGATTGCCAAAAGATTATGTTGCCCAGTCTGATGGAATGCTAAGTGCCCCTAAAATGGTCGGCTGGCAAACCATTGCTCAGGATGAGCTGGTCAGTGAATTTATGCTTAATGCCTTACGGTTACATAGTGGCGTCGACTGGACAATATTTGAAGCCAGAACAGGGCTAACCTACGCCATTATTGCAAATGAAATAAAGGCTTTGGTGGAAAAAGGGTTGCTGATACAGAGTGCTGATAGATTACAACCAACGTTGTTAGGTCAACGTTATCTTAATCAGATATTACGAGCATTTTTATGACGTATGAAAAATCATCATAAAGAGTAATAAAAAAGGCCTACCATTGGGTCAGCCTCTTCAAGGAAACAGCTAATAAAAACTCAAATGTTTCCTTGAACTTCTTGAGCAGTACTACTTATAGCATTACCAGCGATTGATAAGTCTTGGCCTAGACCTGCGAACGTGTTGCAGCCAGTTAGTACAAACATAGCGGTCAAAGATGCGATAATTACTTTTTTCATAGTAGTGTCCTTAAAAGGAATAAAATTACGATAATTTATACAAAGTATAAAAAAAGGCCTACCGTTTGGTAAGCCTCTTAAATATAAAATCTAATTAAAACTTAGATTTTATTTTGTACTTCTTGTGCAGTGCCAGTTACAGCATTACCGGCGCTTGATACGTCTTTACCAAGACCTTTAAAAGTGTTACAACCAGTCAATACAAACATAGCAGCTAAAGATGCGATGATTACTTTTTTCATAATAATGTCCTCAAAAATAAATGGATTCTTACAAGTAACGACAATAATGGAAAGTGTTTTACTTAAACATCACTGGCAATATAGAGGATAAAATCGTAATGCGATAATGCCAAATAAAAAAGCATACTGGCATTTTTCTCATTATCAAGTTGTCCTTTGCAGATATCATAGTGAAAGTAAAAAAATATGCCCAGTACTAAAATGTAACAATTGACAGCAAACTGTAACTTTTGATTACCTATCGCTATAGCGTATTTCATAAAGCGGTTAGGTGGTAAAACGATTTATCCTATAAATCCAAATGCTTAAGTGGATAGTTATCCTATTATTAACATTGCTATTGGTAAAATTATTAACGTTAAAAAAATATTTCTACTTCACATTCATTGCCTACATATTGTTCTCTATCCATCGTTACGGAAATATCATGACCATTCATATCGTGTTAGTAGCCCCCAAAATGCCCAGTAATACCGGCAATATTATTCGTTTGTGTGCCAATAGTGGCGCACAATTGCATCTGGTAAAGCCTTTGGGGTTTGAGCTTGATGATAAAAAACTGCGCCGTGCAGGACTTGACTATCACGAATATGCACACTTGAAAGTGCATCAAGATTGGCATGCAGCAAAGCAGGCATTAACTGCAGCGAATTGTCATATTATCACTGCTTTAACCACCAAATTAAGCAAACCGTTTTATAATTACGATTTTACTGGGGAAATTGAAGGTAATGTACCAAGCGTGGCATTGGTCTTTGGCTCAGAGACGGCAGGGCTAGCCGATGAGATTCGTGAAGATGTCGGTACCGACAACTGGTTGCGCTTACCGATGCTGCCTGACTCGCGTAGCCTAAACCTGTCTAATAGCGTGGCAATTTGTTTATATGAAGTATGGCGGCAGCAGGGTTTTGCAGGAGATGAAGGTCGCAGTATTGGTTATGAGACATTGACCGTCTATGACCCAAAATAATACGTTTAAACACTTAGTATAAATGCCTTAATAATTGAAAAATATAGCCCAAACAGCATGTACCGCTATAAGCAATTTGGCGGTTTAGGTAATCCTGCCAGACGATTGACATGGCGAGCAACCAAACCGGTATTAAACAGCTGCTGCAACTTTTGGTTGCTAATATCATATTCAGGCAAGCATTGTTGTAGCCATTTAATCAATGGGCGCGTTGATGGCGCGTGATTAAATTTAGTGAAAAATGCGCGAACTTGCTGCAAAATCTCTAAATGTTCAATATTTAAACGAACATCAAGGGTATCTGCAAGGTGTTGGGCAAGCGCTGGTGTCCAAATAGTATAATCACAAAGGTGTCCATCTTTATCCAATTCGACGTTAGCCGTTAGATTATCTGGTTTGATGGCAATATTCATAAGGCGATGGTCACCACTTTATCAAATTGGGTATCTTGGGTCAGTTTTACCCAATCACTATCTGTCAGTAATGCGCTTAACTTCCCCTCAAGCTTCAATTGCGCTGATGTCTTGACACCCAATTCCGCCACATCCGTTGCAAGGGCGTATATGCCAGCGATGCCTTCTATGTCAGTCTCATTTATATAGGCATTGAACCAATCAATAAAAGCTACGGTCGTACCCAATAGAATAATGCTATCGCCTGCGCGCCACGTCCGTGCCATCTCATTGGTATTGCGTCTGAGTGTATCCATTGGACTATGTAGTTGATATAAGGTCGCCATATAAATATCCGTTGTTTGCCAATTTCACTAAATGTAAAGTATTAGAGTTACTGCTAATGGACTTAATTGTCAATGATGCCTTGTTTTGTAGCTGTACTCACCTGTTAAAAGGTAAGAATTTGGTCAAAATATTGAGTATCAACAACTTCAGGTACAAAGGTTAATTGCGCCGCCAAATCGTTAGGAAGCATGCCGGTCACCCAGCCACTAAAGACATCGTCAGGTAACCAAGCGGCTGGCATATCATACAATTCTAGTGACTGTATCATCCCATGCAAACGCGATTTGGGTTGCATCAATAATCCAAAAACAGGCGCGTCCAAATAAAGCTGTACTTGATGCCCAAAGGTCGCTAAGGTTAAAGCAAGGGCGCAACCTTCATAGCTTGACATCTCAGTAGGCGTGCGCAATTGAATCAGTAAGTTCATCTGTTATCCTTAATAAAACCGTTCTAAAACTGTATCAGACGGCAGTCGCTTTGCATCATCATAGCAAGTTCACTTAAACCGACCAGATGAAACCCTTTAGCGATATTATCACCCTGTAGCTGATGGCGCGCGCTATTATCATCGTCGCTCACGCCACGACTCAAAGCGGTGCTGACACAAATGTCGAGTGGCAGCTGATAATGCTCAGCCAATACCTGCCATTCTTGAGTAAGGTTGGTTTGATCTGCGGACTGCCAACGTAGACGATTCGCCGTATATGCAGCATCGGCATAGAAAAACACGTTTATCGCTGGTTTAGTAGTCTCGGTATTTGCGCTTATTTCTGCTTGCTCAAGAACCGCTTGGGCATAACGTAGCGCTAAATGCGCAAGTGGATGACTGGGATCAGCAGTAATCAGTAAAAGTGGGGTGGATTTTATGGTCATAATTGGGTAGTCACAAGTCAGTAGTGATTAATAATGATAGCGTATTATAGGCTTAAAATTCTTCGGCATCGGCAATTTTAACCATTTGCTTACCAATATTCTCACCTGAAAACAAACCCATAAAGGCAGCAGGAATATTGTCAAACCCATGAATTAGGTTTTCTTTATAGGTTAGCTTACCCTCGTTATACCATTCGCTCATTTGTTTCTTGGCATTCTCAAAGTCATCACTGAAATCGTAAGCTACAAAACCTTCCATGCGTGCACTTTTTTTGATTAATTTATGCATGGGTCGTGGACCTTGAGGTGGATTTTCTTCATTATAATCGGCGATTTGCCCACAAATAGCAACGCGAGCGTGCTTATTGATATTGGCAAAGACAGCATCGAACAGCTCGCCACCGACATTATCAAAGAACACATCAATGCCATCGGGACATGCCGCTTTTATTGCTGCGGTTATATCTTCGGTTTGCTTATAATTAATCCCTTTATCCAGACCTAAGTTGTTTTCTAAATAATCGATTTTCTCAGGTGAACCTGCAATTCCAATCACTCGGCAGCCTTTAATTCGAGCAATTTGAGCAGCGATACTGCCTACTGCACCAGCAGCGCCAGATACAACGACCGTTTCGCCTTTTTTTGGTTGCCCAATGTTCAGCATACCGAAATAAGCAGCTAAACCCGGTATGCCGAGCATACTGACAGCAGTGGAGATAGGCGCAAGGGTAGGATCTACTTTTTCGATATGGTCTGTACTTACCGTTTGGTATTTTTGCCAAGCAAACCGTCCGTGTACAATATCGCCTTTTTTAAAATTATTATGTTTACTATCGATAACCTGTGCGACGGTTCTACTGGTAATTGGTTGATTTAATTTAAATTTATTGCCAGCAGCGTCGTCAACGCCTTTATCCATGAATCCGCGCATACCGGGGTCGACTGATACATAAAGGCTTTTTATCAACACTTCGTTGTCTTTACAGGTCGGCATATCGATATCATTAAATTTAAAATTATCTGCTTGGACAGCGCCTGAAGGGTGTTTCGCCAGTACGATTTCTTGGTTTTGTTCTTTGTTATTGTTCATTACTAATGACCTTTTTATTAATCAACTATTTTTATTAAGCGGTTATATCACTACAAGTATTTCTACTGTATTGTTTTTCTAATCAGCTTTTCTTTCAATAGGGCTTTTAGTACATTTTTGAATGGTGAGTGAGTTTATAACACTACATGGTTGTCATTCATCGCCTATCATTTTTAGATAAGTATTCCATGCTACTATAAAGCACATTGTATTGAGCCGTCTGTATAGCATTTGATTTGCTGCTTTATAAGCAGTTCAGTTATGCTTATTTTATAAAAAATATAACTAATATTATTCGCCATTTTCTCTAGATCATATCGTTAATCTAGGCTGCAAGGGGTTTTAACATTATGTCATCTGTTGTGCCATCAGCTATACCCTCCGTTACATCGACTCCTACGTCCAACGTCACAAACTGTCAGCCTACAACCGAACAATTACAAGTTTTGCAGACTGCCAGTGAATTTGCTTATCATGTGTGGGAGAGCCGGACAATTTCGTGTCAGACATTTATACGCAGTTATCCGTTAGCGCAGACGTTGACACGGCAGCAAATTGACGATTTAATTCAAGATTATACGCTTGATGAGAATTATCAGGTTGCCGATGAATCTCTAGTAATGAGTGGCTTGCGTCATTTGCGAATGCTGCTGATGATGCGCTGGATTTGGCAAGATGCATTAGGGTTTGTTGCGCTTGAGCAGCTCACTGACGAGCTGTCTGAGTTTGCTGATGGTTGTATTGTATATGCAAAGGATTATACGTATCAGCAACTGATAGCGCAGTACGGTCAACCGACTTTTAGAGATGCTAGAGGGGTTGTGCATATCGATGATATGGCAATCATGGCGATGGGTAAGCTTGGCGCTCATGAGCTAAATTTATCTAGTGATATTGACTTGATATTTATCCATCAAGCACGTGGTGAGACTGATGGTGATAAAGCCAATGGCACGCGCAGCATCGATAATAAGCGTTTTATGACACGTCTTGGTCAAGGTATTATTAAGTTGCTTGACAACTGTACTGCCGATGGTTTTGTATTTCGGGTAGATATGCGCTTGCGTCCTTGGGGCGATGGCAGTGATTTAGCGATTCATTTATCCGCGCTACAAAAATATTTTAGCAATCATGGTCGGGCATGGGAGCGCTTTGCTTGGTTAAAGGCGCGCGTGGTCGGACAGATTGACCCGCCGTTTTATGAAGAATTGCAGGCACTAATTAAGCCGTTTGTGTTTCGTTATTATGTCGATTACAGTGCGTTTTCCGCGTTGCGTGAGATGAAGTCTTTGATTCAGAATCAAGTGGCACAGCGCGAGGATTTAGATAATATTAAGCTTGGCGCTGGTGGTATTCGAGATATTGAATTTATTGTTCAAGCGTTCCAGCTCATTTATGGTGGGCGGCATCCGCAGCTACAAATTAAACCCTGCCTGCAAGCCATGTATGAGCTATGTAAACTAGAGTATCTTGACCAAACCACTTATGAGCATCTGCAAGCAGCTTATCGATTTTTACGCAGGCTTGAGCATGCTATTCAAGCGATAAATGATCAACAAACCCAGCGCCTTCCACACGATGAGCAATGGCAGCACAATTTGGCAATAACCCTTGGCTTTGATGATTGGGCAGCACTGCTTGACACCCTCAATAAGCATCGAGAAAATGTCAACGTACCGTTTGAGCGGATGGTGACTGAACGGAAAATACCGACGCAAGATAATGTAACACTTGAGCCATCCAGTTTTGATACGCAAATGGCACAGCTTGATACGGTATTAAGTGCCGAAAGCCGCACTCAACTACAAAATTTTTGGCACTCAAAAATGGTGGCAAGTCTCAGTAAAGAAGCAAGAGTCCGCTTAGATAATGTCTATCCGGTTATTGTGCACGCTTTGCTCACCCATCAAGCACAGGAGCGATTGGTAAATACAGCGTTGCCGCGTCTTATAGCGCTACTAGAAGCCATTTGCCGCCGTTCCATTTACTTGGTTATGATTGCTGAAAACCCAAATGCGACCGCTGCGCTGATTCCTATGTTGTCCGCCAGTCCTTGGATTGCCCATGAGCTGGCACGTTATCCAGTATTGCTGGATACCTTTTTACAGCAGCGCTATCGTCATTTGCCAGACAAACCAGAGCTGCGTGATATTTTACGTCAGCAGCTGCTACGAGTTGAACCTGACGATGAAGAGGAATTGCTGAGCGTTTTGCGTTTGTTTAAAAAAAATCAAGTCTTAGCAGTGGCAGCAAGTGATGTGTTAGCTGAGCGCCCGATTATGAAAGTCTCGGATTCATTAACTTATATTGCAGCAGTGGTATTAGAGGCAGCGCTTGAGCGTGCCTTTGCCGAAATGGTCAAGCGTTACGGTTATCCTATTGCTCAAGATGGCGATCCAGTGACGGAAGCGGATTGCGGCTTTGCCATTATTGGTTACGGTAAATTAGGCGGTTTAGAATTATCGTATTCGTCTGATTTAGACTTGGTATTTTTGCATAAAATAAAAGAGCAGGGCATGACCACTGGTGAAACTTCCGTCAGTGGTATGAAATTTGCGGCACGCTTGGCGCAAAAACTGATGACTTATCTGAATACCCAAACGCGCGATGGGCGCGCTTATGAGGTAGACATGCGTCTGCGCCCTTCTGGTAATGCTGGCATGATGGTCGTCTCCTGCCATGCGTTTGAGACTTATCAGCTAGATAAAGCATGGTCGTGGGAGCATCAAGCATTGGTACGGGCGCGCGCTATTTGTGGCGATAAACGGGTAACAGCGCGTTTCTGTGCCATTCGCCGAACGGTATTGGCGCTGCCGCGTACCCTTGAACAAGTGCGTATTGAAGTCACCAGTATGCGCTTAAAAATGCAAAAACATCTTGGCAGTAGCCCACGAAAACAACAAGATGGCAAATTTCATCTTAAACAAGATGCAGGCGGCATTGTTGATATTGAGTTTTTGGCACAATTTGCCGTGCTCGCTTATTCCCATCAGTATCCTAGCCTAACCAAATGGAGCGATAACGTACGGATTTTTGAAGAAGTCGCTGCACTTGGGATTTGGGAAGCGTCCGTATGTCAAGACTTAACTGACGCTTATCTGCGTATACGTGCAGCAAGCCATCAGCTGGCACTGTCAGAGCAGTCGCTCTTGGTAGATGAAGCACTTTGGCATGACACGCGGCTACTTGTACAAGCACAGTGGCATCATTTAATGGGCGTGGCTGCAGATGATATAGACGATAACTCATTTTGAGATTTTGACTCAGGTTACAACTGAGGTAAGCATTAGAATTTAGGGCAGCTTTAGTGAATATGATGCTCATTATTATACAGACTATACACTCTGTATAAAAAGATGATAAAAAAAAGCCTGATGGGAGCAAACTAAAAGATTTCATTTCATTTCGCTGCCAGTGATATAATATTTTACACCCTATAAAAAAGGCGTGGAAACTGACCTTTAAAAACGATAAGAACGGTTAAAATCCGCCTATAAAATATCTATATTTGAAAATGGGCGACAACGATACGGTTTTATTGTATTTTATTTACTCAACGAAAAAGAAAGTTAGACACTTACGCTAGCATAAGGATTATTGAATGGATATGTCAAAAGAAGACGGTAAGCTTTGGATGAATGGTACGATGATTAATCAGCCAGACGCTAAGGTTCATATATTTACCCACAGCTTACATTATGGCATAGCCGTGTTTGAAGGTGTGCGTGCCTATCAAACCGATGATAACCGCACGGCAATTTTTCGCTTAAAAGATCATACTGAGCGTCTGCTTGGTTCTGCTAAGATTTTTCAGTTGGACGTGCCGTTTGATGCTGCAACCCTTGAGCAGGCGCAAAAAGATGTGGTCAAACAAAACAATTTAGCAGAAGCTTATATTCGCCCATTGATTTGGATTGGTGCAGAAAAGCTTGGCTTGTCCTCACGTGATAACAGTATAAATGCCATGGTTGGGGCGTGGCATTGGGGTGCATATCTTGGTGATGAAGGCATTAAAAATGGCATCCGTGTCAAAACTTCATCATATACCCACCATATGCCAAATGTAACCATGTGCAAAGCAAAGGCTTCAAGTAACTATCCTGTATCCATCATGGCGAACCAAGAAGTCACGCGCAGTGGTTATGACGAAGCTATCTTGATGGATCCGCAAGGCTTTGTATGCCAGGGTGCAGGCGAAAACTTATTCTTAGTAAAAGATGGTGTGCTACATACGCCAGATTTAGCAGGCGGTGCATTGGACGGCATCACTCGTCGTACCATCATTCAGTTTGCTAATGACTTGGGTATTAAGGTTATTGAGCGCCGTATCACGCGCGATGAGTTTTACTTAGCCGATGAAATCTTTATGACTGGTACTGCTGCGGAAGTCACGCCTATTCGTGAATATGATGATCGTGTTATTGGCAACGGTGGTCGCGGTGAGCTGACAGAAAAATTGCAAACCTTATATTTTGATGTGGTTCATGGTCGCAATGAGCAATATATGGATTGGTTAAGTTTTATTGATTAAGTCTTTTTGATAAGCAATTCTTATAAGTAATGTCGACAAGTAACAAGCGATATACTAAAAAGCCGAGACTATGATAAGTCTCGGCTTTTTTTAACAAAGAAAGGTATTAGTAATAGTCTTTATAACAGCTATTAGTTATTGACACTAATTATCTAATATCCGACCAACGCAGCAAACGTACGTCGTAATCATATAATAACTGTTCAAATTGATGACTCATTAGCCACTCGTATTCATGCTCACGCGCTATTTTAATCTCATCTTGCCAGTGATTGGCTGGAATGGCAGGATGGCACATAATCAGAGTTGTGGTGACATTATCGGGTAGCGCAATCGGAGCCGCGTGAATGGCTGGGGTAGTGGAGCCATATTGTGCATAGGTACCCAATGATTCAATACTGAAGGGCAATGTATGCAGCGCAGGCGCTAAATATGGTGTGCGTGGGGTATTGGCTAACCAACGCTCCCACAACACTGCAAGCTCTTGAAAACCAGCATCAAAGCCATATACCCCACCAAAATAATCATTTGTCGTAATATGGTTTTCTGAACATAGTTTGCGCCACGCATGACCACCAAGACCGTAAATAATCCAAGATTTGAAATCATTAACCAATGGCATAGTGGCACGTGCGCTAATTGAGTTTCGCGTTTCTTCACCATAACGGGCACTGAGCTCTTTAATCAGGCTCTGACGAATGAAGGGGAACTGATGAATATGTTGGTGACCGTCAATAAAAATAGGCGCGCGACCAAAGGTATTCTCAAAACTATCCAGTTGTCGACGAATGATATCAGTCACTTGTGCTACTTTAAGACGTCGCAGGTAGCTACTTATCACCAAAGATTTTAATGAACTACGCAATTCTGAGGGAAATATACCTGTGAAGTCTAAGTGCAAGCCAATATCTACATTCAATTGTGTCAGTGTACTGATATCACCATCAGTAATATGACCACCTACCATATAGCTACTGGCACCAACACGTCCACGTTCCGCTAGACGAATAACGGCATCATTGACTGCGCTGGACAAGCCAAGATCATCAACATTGATAATAATGGCACGGGCGGATTTTGACGGTAGTGTGCTCTTTTGCCGAGCAGTTTTATGTTTTATTGTAATCATGATTTAAATGCCCAAAGTTTACCCAATGCAAAAGTCATAACAGTAATAATAGCGGTCACGACCAACCATATCAGTATGTAGTAGCGCTCACCTAACCAGTTGAGTCCCAGTACGAACAATCCTTGATTGACTATAAATCCGGCAGCGGAACTGGCGAACCATTTTAGCAGTGTTTGTAACGTATTGGTTTTTTCCCTATAGGACGTGTCTGCGTTGTCTTGACTAGTGTTACTATTGATAGTATCAGGGATAGAATGACGAAAGGTGAGATAAAAATGACCCATAAAGCTAACAATAAATGCCACTAAAAAAGCGAAAATATTTGCTAAAGCTGGGCGAGTGGCAGTGATATTAACGATACCAACCAGCACTAAAAAATGCACTAGAGCCGCACTTGCACCTACTACCAAAAACCAAAGCGCCTGCTTAGATGATGACGGTTTAGACGACGATGTCGTGCTGGCATTATTCATGACTAGTAGGAGCAGTAGGCGAATGCATTTGAAGAATAGAGCGGTTCTCTACCTTCTCATTTATAATGTTGTCATTAACAATGCAATTATTTGCAGCATTTTCGTTACCATCATTACTACTAATGGTCTCACTAATCAAGTATAGAGGACGCTGTTTTACTTCTTCATATAGTCTGCCGATATATTCACCAATCACGCCAATACATACCAGCTGAATGCCTGTTGAGAACATAATACCAGCCGCTACTGTCGCCCAACCTTCAACATCATTGCCAAATAATATTGTTTCAATAACAATATACAAGCCATATAAGAAAGCCAGTGCGGAGACTGCAAAGCCCATCCGTGATATTAACCGTAACGGCTTTTGTGAAAAAGAGGTAATGCCGACCAGTGCTAACTCAAATAAACTGCCAAAGTTAAATTTGCTCTCACCAGTATCGCGATTGTCCGCAGTAAATGGTAGATAAACCGTGTTAAAACCAACCCAAGCGTACAAGCCTTTCATAAACCGTTGCCGCTCAGGAAGTGCGCGCAATGCCAGCACCACCTTACGATTCATCACTCGAAAATCACCAGCATTGGGTCGAATCTTATAGCGTTGGCTGTCTTGAATAAAATGATAGAAACTACCTTTTAATGCCTTTGCAACTCGACTTTCATGAGGGCGGTCTGCTTGAATACCTGCCACCATGTCGATATCAGACTGCGTCATCATAGTGAGCATTTGTGCTAATACGGATAAAGGGTGCTGACCATCCGCATCAATCATTGTCACAAGCTCACCTTCTGCGATGGCAAGACCAGCGCTCAATGCAGGCTCCTTACCAAAGTTACGCGATAATCGCACCAAATGCAATGTCGTATTTAGTGGGCAGATAGGCATTAATCGCTTGACCACGCCGACCACATCATCACGGCTACCATCATCAATAATGATAATCTCGCAGTTTGCTAAAGGTTTATTTGCAAGGCTATCTTGATGAGAAGATTTAAGTCCAGCACTATCATTAGTATGAGCAGGCAATGCTGCCGTGAAGGCAAACACTTGAGGTAAAAATGATTGCAAAGCTTCTGCATCATTATACGCTGGCATAATAAGCGACAAATAAGGCTGGACTTTAGACATGAATACACTCATTAGCATTGGTTAGCAGGAATAACTACCGAACAGTTATGCATGGATATCTATTTCTTATGATGATTACTGTACCGATTGTCATTATGTTGACGATTATCGTACCGACTTTTGGCAATGTATTGGCACATAAGCCACCCAATTCACAATAAGTGATAGCTTAGCATTACTATCGCGCCAATTAACTTGCCATTGGCCTTGATGTTTAACCCAACCTTTATTCGTACTATTAAGCGCAGTATTAGTCAACTCATCGAGCAGGGGCAATTCAATATCATTATTATCTTGCCACATTACTAACGTACCATTTTTTTGTAGGCGCTCGCTTGTCATCCATGGTGAGTGGCTTGCAGGTCCTGAAATCATTTGTGAAGGAAAGCCATTATTCATCGCAACCAATGCACCAAGCCAGCGATCACCTGACACGCTATCTAAAGTACAGATGCTTAATGACTGCCATGTCTCTTGCGCCTGCGCAGCTAATGCCTGTTCAGGCCACTGCATACGAGAAGGTTTATGGCGTATTTTATCACCGAAACCCACATATACCATCATCAATACTGTGGCAAGTATCAACCAGATAGTTAAGGCTTTACGAAGTTTTACCGTGGCTACAGCCTGTGCAGCAGGGATAATAAATGACGCTGCCAATAATCCTGACAGTCCCCACATAGGCATACCCCACATATCACGCAGACCAATGCCAAACACTAAACTTAATACAACCACCACCATCATGGGTGCGATCCAAAGATACCACAACAGTGCTGCACCAGCTGGTAAGTTATGCTTGTAGGAATATACACTAAATAGACGCTTACGATTAAAAATAAGCATCAATAATAAAGGAGTATGGGCAGCCAACTGGGCTGCGATAAAACCAATCCCACTAAAATGGCGCTTAATACTGCTGGCAAGCGCACTTCCTTCTTGTGAGCGTCCATTAGCATAACTAAGCGGCAGCCAATCATTCTGTATCAGCCAATACAGATGCGGTGAAAAAATAATTAGCATGATAAAGGCAGCGAGCCATGGTTGCGGTTTTTTAAGAAGTGCCCACTGTTTTGGTAATGCTAAGTAAAGCGCCATAGGAATCAGCAAAAAGATGACGGTATATTTCGTCAACATTCCTATACCGCCCAATACTCCAAGCAATATCCAGTCAGTCAATAGATTACGCGTTAACGCTTGATAAAAAGCTAAGTATAGCCCGACCCAAATAGGAAATTGAGCAATATTATGGTTGAATTCAAGGCTTGGATAGACATAATAAGTGACCGCAAGGGTCAACACACTACCGAGTAATGCCGTCTCTTTTGACCAAACTTTTTTACCCAGCTGATAAACTAAAACAAGCGTCAGTAAAATATACAATTGACTGAGTAAATAAGGACCAATATGTCCAAATATTCGGTAAAAACTGTACAATACCCAAGAGGAGAAAGGCGGATGCTTATAATAGCCCCATTGCCATTCACTGCCCCAATTAATACCTTCGCTGACGTCAAGTGGTACACTGCTGGAGAGGAAAGCTGGCGCAACCGTCCAAATCAGGAAGTAAGCCAATAAGAAAAAACCAAACAACTGCCAGTTTTTTTGTCTATCAATAATGCCATCACATGGTAACATTGTATGAGAGTTGGGCTCGTTGTTGAAGAACTGGGTCATGACTACACTCTTCTTATCATTCGATCGGCACCGTGCCCGAAATTACGTAACTCGTTTTATCACAGTAATTTATAATTACGATGGACTAATATTGTAAAGTTGAGCGATATTATAGAGAGTATCGATAAGTGATAATAGTAAGAAAATATTTATTCTGCGGTATAGAGTTAATCTCCCAAATTATTGTTGTGTGAAATATGTAACGTAAATCAGCTAAACACTATATAAATAAGCACGATATTAATTTTTTAATTCATGCTTTTAAAAGCTACGCAATACCCATTTCCGAATGGTTCATTAGATTAAGAGAGTATATTATGGACGATGAAGTTATCAAAGTATTTGTTGGATGTGATCCCAACAACTGTGATTTAGAACAGATGATGGTACTGGATTACAGCATTCATAAGCATACCAGCTTACCTGTTGAAATTGTATGGATGCAACTATCACGCGATCCTAACAGTTATTGGTACTCAAACCCTGAAACGGGTGAGGGCTGGAATACATCTAAATGGGCAACGCCTTTCTCAGGATTCCGCTGGGCAATTCCAGAGTATTGCGATTTTACTGGAAAAGCGATTTATATGGATGCTGATGTTGTTATTCTAAGCGATTTAGCAGAACTATGGAATTATCCTATTGGTGGACAAGCGATAGTAGCCGCAAAAACAAATGCCGATATGATCCGTTTATGTACTTGTGTATGGGACTGTAGTGCTGCAAAAAATGTAGTATTACCCATTGAACAGTTAAAAAAAGATATTAATGCTCATAAATTAATGATGAGTATGATTGAGAAGAACCCACAGTTGGTTGAACCTTATCAAGACAGTTATAATTGTGTAGACGGAGAATCATTAGCGATAGAAGAAATCAAGATACTACACTACTCAGATATGGGTACTCAGTTTAGTCATAAATATGCATTAGCAAGAGTGAAGGAAGAAGGTTTTCAGCATTGGTTTGATGGCAATATCATGCCACATCCAAGATTAGAGCTGGTCGAGTTATTTGATAGCTATTATAATGAAGCGCTTGCTGCTGGTCATCAGCTCGATAGCTATCGCATAGACCCTTTTGGACGCTTTCCAAAAAAGACCCATCGTCGCTATAAAGGTAATAGAATAACCCGCCCAAAAGATTCCAAATCATTTTTTTCGCGATTTTTTAACCGTTGAACTGTCAAATGAAACTGTTAATTATCATTAAAAGATAGCTCTATTTTTAATTACGGATTTTTGAGAACTTAATGAAAAAGCTTATTATTAGTTTAGAAAATGCTCACGATAGAAGGCAGCACATAAAAGAACAGTTTGAAAGTAATAATATTTCTTATGAGTTTTTTGATGCAGTCAATGCCACTCAGATTGACACTGTTGCTAAGAAATTGAATATTCCAATTACTAATACACGACTAGGGACAAATGAAATCGCCTGTTTTTTGAGTCATGCTAGCATTTGGCAGTTAGCTGTAGAAAATAATTATCCATATGTTTGCGTTTTTGAGGATGATGTTTATTTAGGTGAAAATGCAGAATTTTATTTGAATAATATCTTAGAATGGAAGCCTGATGACGCTCACATCTTGAAACTAGAAGTTTATAATAAAGACATTAAAGTTAATGGACGCTTTAAAAGCCTAAAGGTTGGCGACAGAAAACTTGTAAAATTGGCGACAAAGCATACTGGCTGTGCAGGGTATGTAATTACACTCGAAACCGCTCATATTTTACTCGATATAGTACGAAATTATGAGGGATTAATTCCTGTTGACCATATTGTTTTTGGTGATTTTTTACATAATTATGATGCTAATATATATCAGATTTTGCCTGCAATTTGCATTCAAAGTCAGCATTATAAGCATGCTAAATCACTCATTAGTTATCTTGAGCATGAAAGAAATGATAGATATGGAATGCCTAAAAATAATAAGAAATTTATGGATAAGGTAGTTAGAGAAGGAAAACGACTAATTAAACAACCTATCAATATTATTGAAAGGATTAACCTTAGATTAAAAGGGATTAAAGAGCTAAGATTAACCTTTAGATGAAGAATATGCTATTGGGTTTTAGAGGTCTTAAAATATTAGCTAAATATACTGTATGCTATGATAGCAATAACAACTAAAACTCCTAAACCAATAATCCGATTGCGTGTTCTTATGTTTTTCCTTTTAAGCTTTGTTTGACCACGACTTGCTTGGTATTGTTCGATATAAACTTCACCATCGTAGTTTTTATCAAATATTTTTATATAACCGGGGTTTAGTGGCTCGACAGTTAAGGTATCGCCAAGCTTGTCCATAGCAACATCCAAACTGTCCTGATCAACTTGAGTGCGTTTGCCATTCACCTGCTCAGTAATCCATTGTTCAACAAGTTTAGTAGTGTTGTTGGTATTTTTAAAGAACATGGTGCTGGCTAGATAATCATGCGACATACCAGGCATCCCTTTGGTTTTGTAAAAGGCAACGTCTGCTACGATACGATTAAAGTAATCCAAAGGTTTTTTTACAAGCGCATCAGCGTCTAAATATAAGATATCTTTTTCTGAAAATTGCTGTAAACATTCTAAGATGAAATGTGGTTTGATGCGGGTATTTGCTTCCCAATATCCTGCATCTTCGACTTCTTTAAAATAATAATTTAAGTTGAAATCGTCAAGAGATTGTTTTAAAGACATCGCATGATCGCGATAGCTGTCGGTGTAGAAGCAACACACAAGAAAGCTATCAGGAGCATTCATATTTATAAAAGATGAAGAGGGTAAAGTTGTTGTCATGAGTCACTCAATAAATTAAAAACAAGTAAGATGGTTCAAAAACTTAAAGTGAGTCTGACCACCATTTAGATTTTTCGTCTTTGTGTAATGCGCGCATAGTAGCAAAGGCACTATCATTACTTTGCAGCTTATCAAAAACGTTCAATAATATAGACGTTGCTAGCTTATCAGAGTGAGAAAAACTTTCATAACGGTTACGCATATTTTTTAAAGTGTCGTCGGAACCGATACGAAAATAGGTTAAGCCATTGTATAAAGGAAGGTCACTGCGATAAAGTGCTTCTATGTTGTCATCGACTAAGGGTATAGAGTCAGAATCAAACTGTAAAAAATTTTTGGTTTCGTAAACTCTGAGCGTATTCATGAGAGTGGAGACATTCAACAAAATAGCAGCTCTAACCCTATCATTTGTCTGATCAATAAACGTATCACAAGCTGAAATAATCCATCGTAGCGATAAATGATTTAATAAATAATCTGTTTCTGTATTCCATAGATTCTCAAATTCAGCAAAGGTCTCATCCGTTTTGTAGCCTCGACGTAGTAATACAATTAAGTTCGCATGATAAAAACACAGTTCCGACTGTTCAATAAATTGATGCTTTAAGTTATCCAAATGCTCTTTTAAATCCTTTGTGCGAGGCTTATTAGTTATAGCCATAGGATTGCACATTGAGGGAGTAATAATCGAAGCCTTCATCTCATCAATACTTTTTTCAGTAAATCTATTAATAATTGCTTTAGCATTAAGTGTTTTTTCACTCTTAAATAATAAAATAAGCTGACGCTGCCATCCTGAAGATGTTGTCATATCATTAAAGCCTTGCTCATAAAGATAATTATATTGAATTGTTGCATGGAGTAGTTCAGTGAAGTAGTTTGACAAATATTATGACATTAATCTACTGATGCTCAGTATTTATCTTTAGAACTTACTAAATATATTAAGAATCTTATGAATCCACCCATTATCTTATTCATCTTAAAAGCACTGGAAGGGCGCGGTGCAGAACGCATGGTCACGACATTAGCGCGTGCTTATATTGAGATGAGCTATGATGTGCATGTATTGTGTTTAGAGGACACAAAGGATATGCGCTTAGACCCTCGCGTACATTACCATATCGTGCATTATAATGAGCCGTTATTGGATACAGAAATGGAGCAGGCAGCGACTTATAAACAAGTTGCAGGGCGCATCGATAACTATGTGCTTAAGAATATAGGAATGCCTGAACTAATTCTGGCGAATATCTACAAAGTCAATTGGATTATGGCATATAGTCAGTTGCCTAATATCGTAAATGTCTTACATACCGCGTTATCCAGACAGTTTGAAGAGGATTTAAAGAGCACTCCTAAACAGATGATTAAACATTTAAAAATAGTTTATCGCGCTCATCCTTGTAGCTGTGTGAGTGATGGCGCGCGTCAAGACTTGTTAGCTCTTATCGGTAATTCTGATAAAGTAACGAAGATCTATAACCCCTGTGATGTGAATCAAATCCAAAAATTGGCAAGCCAGCCTTTTTCTCTTAAAGAATTTGGCTTGACTAATAAAAGCTATATCATTCATGTTGGTTCATTTGACAGTATGAAAGGTCATCGAGACTTGCTGCACGCTTATGCTAAAACACAGCGTAAGCTGCCATTAATTTTGGTCGGTAAAGGGCGACTTGAAGAAGAAATTAAACAGCTGGCATGTGAATTAAGTATTAATAACGATATCAAATTTTTGGGATTTCAAAACAATCCTTATCCTCTTATTGCTAATGCTGCATTGCTGATATTAAGCTCAAAATTTGAAGGGTTTGGCTACGTTATCGTTGAAGCGCAAGCATTGAATGTACCGGTGATTAGCACCGACTGCCCATTTGGTCCAAGAGAGTTGTTACCCAAGAAAAACCTAGTTGATGTTGGTGATATCGACGGATTGTCAGTTCTAATAGATGAGGCTGTAGTGTGTCCAGACACTTACAATGTACCTCTTAAGCAGCAATTGTCACCCATTATTATTGCTCAACAGTATTTAGATTTTTTATTATCAATAAAGAATGATACTAATTAAAAGATCATTAATTAAAATTAAAAAGAGATTGAGAAATAGGGGAATGGTTGATAACTGATACGCCGTGCGATTTATAGACTTTAGCCAATAAATCAAAGGATGGCACAATACGCTCATGAACTGCTTTGTCGAGTTTACTTGGTGCGCTATTGCTAGCGCTTTCATAAAATCGTGGCTGGCTGCTGTTTAGTAAGTCAATACCGTACAAATGAATAGCACTTGCTTGACGAGCAAATGCCAATTGCATTGCTACATAGGCAACCGTTCCCGCCTCTACAAATCCATGAGTAATATCAAGTGATACACCAATGGCAGCAGGCTTATGACTTGCATCAATTATAAAATGGTCATCATCTGTAAAACAAGATAATGGCTTTCTTCTATGCAGCCATTTATTTTTAAAGGTCAACTTACTTAATAAAGATTGGTTTGATTTGACGCCCCAGGGTCTATCAACTGGGTATAAGATGCGCATTGAATCATAATAAGTGCACATGATTTCGGGGTGCGTGATTACCATTGCCTCGAACACTGCTAAAGTAGCATATAAAGGCTGCCCTTTATAGTAGGTCTGTAAAATCTCAGGTTGATGATTGATAAAGCGATCATCACTAATCACATAACCTACTACTCTAGTGAAATCATGTTGACCAATAAGGCTAATACTGCCATTGATAAAAATAGTAGCAGTATCTTGCAGCATTGAAAATGATAATTCAGAAATTGAAGGACCGGAGGCAATAATATTAACGGCTTGCCCATGTAGATTCTGTTGTGCTTCACTGGCATTAAACGCTTTAATAGTAATCAGCTGATCGTTAATAACAAAATCAGCGGTAGGAGGTAATGCCAGATTTAGCACCATATTATAATCCGATTTAGTCAGTGATTGTTTTCTACAGGGTTGCAATAAGCCTAAACAACAGATATTAACGCCTATTTATGAAGGGTGTTACTGCCAATAATCTTGTAACCAAGGGCTTGGTTTGACATGACGATACCATTTTCCGCCGCCTCCACGAATGGCATCGGGTGGATTAATTTCTCCGTGAAAAATGACGATTTTTGCCCCTTCAGGCAGATAAGGCGCGCGTACGAAATTTAATGGAGTAGGCGCCATACATTGGTATTTAAAGCTGACACACCACGTTTTATCCCAATATTCTAAATGATGATGTTCACGCAGATAGTTGGACAAGTACGCCTGCTCATGGCGAACTTGAGTGCGAATGGTTTCAAAGTTGCGCTCAAAATTTGCTAGCAAATCAGGATATGTACCCATACCAATATTAAAACGATAAACCGAGCTGTTACCGATCATACGCCACGGTTTTTTCCAATCACGGATAATCACCACGCTATCGTCGTGCTCAGTTTGATAAGTAAAAAACGCATCGATGTT
The DNA here is from genome assembly GCF_014119005.1 of Psychrobacter sp. GP33. Classification (GTDB taxonomy): domain Bacteria; phylum Pseudomonadota; class Gammaproteobacteria; order Pseudomonadales; family Moraxellaceae; genus Psychrobacter. The sequence continues at coordinate 225,609 of NZ_JACGYX010000003.1, forward strand.
ATCTACAATAACGATATCAATATCTAAAAATAATGCGACACCTTTTAAATCATATAATTCTGGTTTAAAGGTGGTGAGTTTTTTCCAGCCTCGTTCTGGTCCTGCTGGTAGATTAAGTTCCGGTATAGGGTAGCACTGTACCGCAGCATCAATACCAACACTGTCATCGGTTAAGCAGACCATTTGAAAATCTAAGGTTAAATGACGACTGACCATATTATATAGACGGTTAACATACTCGGCACCGTATTTATCACCCCACTTCATACAAATAATATAGCGCTGTTCAGGCACATTAATGTCTGTTTCTAGGACAGAAGAAGATGAATTTCCAGTTGCGTCAATTGCCATGATGCGCTCGTATTAGTATTGATAAAAGTAAAGTTACTCGTTTATCTTAGCGTAAACCGTCTTATTTGTATGTTGCAATCATGAATGCTCAATCTTTAACGTTTTCATCGTGAATGCTATGAACATCACCGTCCATATAATTGTTAGAAGAATACTGGGTACGGATAAACGTATCAAGTGTTGCAGGGTCTGCGCGATACGGGTCGTTTAAATAAGGTATATGTTTAAAACGCCGATAACCCCACATATAATGACTGAAATTTGCTTGAATCATCTGTTCCATTGCCTGATTTAAGGCATAGGTAGAGATAGACACATTACGGTCATATAGCGCCGGATCGTTTAATTGATAGCAATAAATATCAAATCCCTGTCCGTCATCACGTCGAATACAAGACAGACCTACCAAAGCACACTTTGTTTTGCTTGCTAACTTGGAAGCAAGGGTACTGGTGAGCGTTTCAATACCAAAAAATGGTACCACGACGCCACCTGATGGTTCGGGTACATGGTCGGGTAGTACGATGCTAAAGCCACCTTGCTTAAGGGTTTTAAATACTGCTTTCACACCGCTACCATCAGTCGGGACTAAGGTAGCATTTAGCCGTGCCCGTCCTTGTAATATAAAGTTATTGGTAATATCGCCTTTAACAGGCTTATACATGATGGTTGGCGCGCCAAATTGATTAAGCCACGCATTCATCATCTCCCATGTTCCTAAGTGCGGTACGATGGCGAGCATTCCGTTAGGATTGGCAAGCCCTTCTAATAGGATTTCTTTATGATGAACATCACGAATTTGAGCGATGCTCCATTTAGGCGACATCGCCCAACTTTTAATAGATTCAACACTGCTTAAGCATTGATTTTGCACAATACTTTTAACCAACGCTTGTTTTTGCGTATCTGTTAACGTCTGAGCAACCAGTTGCAAATTAATATTAATGGTGCGCATGATACTTAAGTTTGGGAACTTTACAATAACCCACGCAGCAAAACGTGCCAGCGTCTGCAAGACAGACAGTGGCACGAATTTAAATATTTCATATGGATTCATAATCACTCACATATTTGTGATTGATATGCTCGTAAAGGGCATATCAATCACGGGCATATAAGTCATGGCGCAATGAGTCAGATAGTAAAAAATATCTGCACATCGTTAGACTACTTGTTCAGCAGGTTTGCTTTATTCAGTAGGTTTATTAGTATCAGCCTGTACTTTTTCGCGGACACGAATACCCAATTCACGCAGCTGCTTGGTATCAACCTCGGCAGGCGCTTGAGTTAGTGGACACTCAGCAGTTTTGGTTTTTGGGAAAGCGATGACATCACGAATAGAGTCTGCGCCTACCATCAACATAATTAAACGGTCTAAACCAAAAGCCAAACCACCATGCGGTGGCGCACCATATTTTAGGGCATCAAGTAAGAAGCTGAACTTGTCTTCGGCTTCCTGTTCATCGATACCAAGTGCTTCAAATACAGCCGTTTGCATCTCAAGGGTATTGATACGTAAGCTACCACCGCCCACTTCAGTACCGTTTAGTACCATATCATAAGCAATAGATAGGGCAGTTGCTGGGCTTTCTTTTAACTCGGCAACTGAGCCTTTTGGCTTAGTAAATGGATGATGCATTGATGTCCATTTACCATCGTCAGTTTCTTCAAACATTGGGAAGTCGGTAACCCAAAGTGGTGCCCACTCGCAGGTGGTCATCTCTAAATCTAAACCAATTTTTTGACGTAGCGCGCCCATTGCATCATTAACAACACGAGCTTTATCGGCACCAAAGAAGATAATATCGCCATCTTCTGCGCCGGTGCGTTCAACTAGGCTAGCCAGTACGTCGTCAGTCATATTCTTGATGATTGGCGACTGTAGACCAGACTCTTTATCAACGCCGTTATTGATGTTGCTCGCGTCGTTAACTTTAATATAAGCCAAACCACGTGCGCCATAAATACCAACGAATTTGGTATATTCGTCGATTTGCTTACGGCTTAATGAGCTACCACCAGGAATACGTAGAGCAGCAACGCGACCTTTTGGATCGTTCGCAGGACCTGAGAATACTTTAAAATCAACCGCTTGCATTAAGTCAGCAACATCAATCAATTTAAGCGGAATACGTAAGTCAGGCTTGTCTGACGCATAGTCACGCATCGCTTCAGCGTAGGTCATACGCGGGAACTGTTCAAACTCAATATTCATCATCGTCTTAAAGACGTGCTTGATCAAACCTTCGTTGATATTCATGATTTCTTCTTCATTTAAGAAGGAAGTCTCAATATCCACTTGGGTAAATTCAGGCTGGCGATCTGCACGTAAATCTTCATCTCGGAAGCACTTAGCGATTTGATAATAACGATCAAAACCAGCAACCATCAATAATTGTTTAAACAGCTGTGGCGACTGCGGGAGCGCAAAGAAGTTACCCGGACGCGTACGTGATGGCACGAGATAATCACGCGCACCTTCTGGCGTAGCACGGGTTAATATAGGCGTTTCAACATCTAGAAAGCCATGGTCATCTAAATAACGACGAATTGCTGAGGTGGCTTTGGCACGGAATACCATGCGATCCTGCATTTCTGGACGACGCATATCAAGGTAACGATATTTTAAACGCAAGTCTTCTGATACCGTTGTTTTCTCATCATTTAATGGGAAAGGCGGGGTCTCAGACTTTGCTAATACTTCAATCTCTTTGCCTAATATCTCAATCTGACCACTGGTCATATTGGCATTTTCAGTGCCCGCGTAGCGTTGGCGAACGCGACCAGTAATTTTTAGCACATATTCTGGACGTACGGCATCAGCAGTGGCAAACGCTTCTGGCGTATCTGGATCGACAACCACTTGCAGAATGCCTGCACGGTCGCGCATGTCTAAGAAAATCACGCCACCGTGATCGCGACGACGATGTACCCAGCCGACGATAGTAATGGTTTGCTCAAGTAAGCTTTCAGTTACCGCGCCGCAATATTCATCTCGGTATTGGCTGTGAGTGGTTTCACTTTGCATCATAGTGCTGTTCGTCATAATAATAGTTGTCCAGTTATCAGCCCGATTCAAAAAGTCAATCATGCAGCCCTATGCGTAGCGTTCACTGCTAAGGTGAGTCATTAGCAAAAAAAACAGCACAGACAACGCGATGTAAACAAATGGTCATCACGTAGGCTACAGAAAATTAAATGTAAACGCATATTATGCCTAAAGTGCTTTTATTATACAACCGCACCAACACATTCAGGCAGGATGTTCGCTTGCAGCCACTTTATTAAGCGCTCGGAAATAAGGACAATATTACATTAAGAATGTCATTAACTGTAGATAAGCTGTGACCTAATAAGTCAGTCATGTAAGTGATTGGTTAAATATGACAACTAAGCTTGAAAGTGAATCGACAAGCGCGCATATTAAGCGCACGTTTATAACCCTATCTATTGCCAAATGCGATAATACAAACACAATGTCGTCAATTAATATATAACAGTAAGTATTTAAGGAATTATGATTATGCTTTTTCATCCGCCCAAAAACCCTGTTGAACTCAAAGTCATGCACTTAAATAAAAGCCAAGCGCAGCGCCAGCAGGATTTGGTAGAAGCCACGCAAGGTAAGGCTGCCCTTAAGCAATTTAAAAAGGCGCTCGCCAAGCAAGATAAGAAAGATGCCAAAGCCAAAAGTAAGCGTAAAGGAAAAGGTAGAGATACATCTGCGCAAGTCTTTGTCCTTGATTTTGATGGCGATATGAAAGCCACTGCTGTCAAGCATTTGCGTGAAGAGATTAGCACGCTTATCAGTACCGCCAATAAAGGCGATGAAGTCGTTATTCGTCTTGAGTCTGGTGGCGGCTTGGTACACAGCTATGGTCTAGCGGCAGCGCAGTTGGCGCGACTGAAGGATGCCGGTCTTAAGCTAACAGTATGCGTCGATAAAGTCGCTGCCAGCGGTGGATATATGATGGCGTGTGTGGCAGATAATATCGTTGCCGCGCCATTTGCGATTATCGGCTCTATTGGTGTGGTCTCGCAATTGCCAAACTTTCATAAATGGCTAAAAAATCATGATGTCGATTATGAGATGTTTACCGCAGGCGATTATAAGCGCACGGTGACTGTATTTGGCGAAAATGACGATGAAGACCGTGCCAAGTATCAAGAAGAGCTTGAGCAAACGCATGAGCTTTTCAAACATTTCGTTAATCGTTATCGCGGTATGCTGGACTTAGATAAAGTAGCGACAGGCGAGCACTGGTATGGCGAAGATGCCGTACATTTAAATTTGGTCGATCGCTTGCAAACGTCTGACAGCTACTTGCTAGAGCTTATGGAAAATCATGACGTTTATGCCTTACATTCACGCCAAAAGCCAACCTTTGCAGAAAAGCTGGGTTTATCACAAGCGGCAGAGTCAGCGTTAAATATTGCAGTGGACAAGTTACCTGAGGTGCTATCGCGTTTGGATTTTAACAGTCGCTTTAATATTTTAAAATAACGTGTCATAAAGTAGCGTGCCATAAATTGACTTATTATCATAAGACCGTATGATTTTATAAAAGGCGTGTCCTTAATGGGTACGTCTTTTTGCTGTGTGCATGTAACTAGAATCTAAAGTATTTTATATATAAAGCTCAATGTATCATCTAAAGACAGCACAGAGGTTTTTTGTAATGATAAGGATAAGGCCAAAAATAAGGAGTTAGAATGCCGACATTGTTTATGATTAAAATTGGGGCGAGACCAAAAGGGCGCTTGATTGAGCAGCATGATATCTATTTTGGTGTTGGGGAGCGGATTGGCGACTTTGTTGAAGCGATTAATAGCCATTGGTCTGAGGTTAAGAATAAGTGGCATTTAGATGCTTATCGGCAAGTAACGATAGTAGATAATCACTGTATTCAGTGGCAGGCAACCACCGAAGCACCAAACTCTAATACAGAGAAAGAATTGAAACTGTTCTTTATTAATTTAGGCGGTTATTTGGCGGGCGAGTTTGAAGAGCTTCATCATAAATTATTAATTGTCGCGCCAACTCAAGCGGACGCTATTAAACAAGCAAAGCAATCAACGTTTTATCAGCGCTATAGCTTTCAAGATAAAACTACGCCTTTTAATGCCGCGTCTCATATTGATGACAAGCAGCAAGTCGATATTGATGAGATTTATAATGTGAATGATTTACTCACTGGCGGACGATTAATTATCACACCACTCACAAATGTAGAGATAAATACTGAAGCGGACAGGGCATTAGAGCAGGAAGATAAGTCTTACATTGGCTATCTTAGTTTAAAAAAGCTCCGCACGTTAAGTGACGCCGGCATACTATAATGTCAATATAACGTCAATGAACATAAAGCAAATTTTATTAAAAATAACTATTACCTAAAATTATCAGCAAATGGATACCATCATGACAACCATTCTCTTAGCGCGCCACGGTCAAGCATCGTTTGGACAAGCAAATTACGACCAGCTTTCAGACTTAGGTTGCGAGCAAGCACGCCTGCTTGGGCAACATTATGCGCGGGCAGAGCGCCGTATTGATGCTATCTTTAGTGGCAGCTTGGTACGCCAGCGTGATTCAGCAGCGCATTTTTGGTCGCAGTATCAGCCAGTGCTAGAGGGATGTGGTGAGTTGCCTATATTTGATATGGCGACTTCTAGCAATTATGTGTTGCCTGCGTTTGATGAGTTTAATCATGAAGATGTGTTTATGAAGTCAACGCCTCATTTACGCACACAAGCGCAAATTGCCGCTGAACTTGCGCGAGACAACCAGCCATTAATGCGCTTAGGTGAGATGTTCGGGCAAGCCATGCAGCGCTGGCATGCGGGTGGTCATGATGAGGATTATGTGGAAAGCTGGCCTACGTTTAGTCAGCGCGCCCAGCAAGCATTAGAGGGCTTGCGTACACAATTAGCAGAATCAACACACTTAGGAGAAGACAGTACGGTATTAGTATTTACCTCAGGGGGCGTGATTTCAGCGATAACTGCTCATTTGTTAGAGCAAGGCAGTCAAATGGCGTATCAACTGACCAAAAGCTCAGTCAATACCGGCGTTACTGCTATCGATGTACAACAGCCTACTCCGCAACTTTTATCTTTTAATGAGCATAGCCATCTATTTATACAAGGCAAGCGCTTTGTGACTAAGCATTGATTAGCTATTTAACTTTTATAGGTAATTGACTGCGTGACTACCTATAAAAGTTAATACATAATCGCCATTTAGGTATCGACAAATATCTATTATAATATGCGACTTCAATTTTTTTATTTTTCATTTGTATTATGCTTTTCCTCCCCTATGCATATCGAAATATTGACCTGTGTAGTTACCGATAACGGAGTGCCCATGCCACATAAATTAATAGAACGAGCCACCCAAACTGCTAAGCAAGGTAGCCTGCAAGTATATAGCGCCATTCAACCAGCGCGCTATTTAAAAGGTTTGTTAAAGCAGCAAGTGGGACACGGTAAAACGGTGCTAATCACGGGTGCCAGCTCAGGGCTCGGTGAGAGTATGGCGCGTTTGTTCGCGACGCTCGGCTATAACCTGGCAATTTGTGCCCGTCGTACTGAGCGCTTAGCACAATTACAGGCAGAGTTGAGTGCGCGCCATCCGGACATTCGTATAGAATATCGGGCGTTAGATGTCAGTGATTATGCTTCTGTTTTTCATGTCTTTAATGCCTTTGCTAAAGATTTTGGTCAAATTGATCGGGTGGTGGTGAATGCTGGGGTAGGTGAAAGTCGCCGCATTGGTAAAGGTCGTTTTGAGACCAACCGTCGCACCGCAGAGATCAACTTTGTCTCAGCATTAGCGCAATGTGAAGCCGCCATGACGATATTTCGGGCGCAAAATAGTGGACATTTAGTGGTGATATCGAGCATGTCAGCGATGCGTGGATTGCCGAAACATATGACCACTTATGGCGCATGCAAAGCTGGCTTGGCTTATTTAGCAGAAGGCATTCGTGCAGATATGATTTTGGATAATTTGCCTATTAAAGTGTCCACTATTTATCCGGGCTATATTCGTACTGAAATTAATACCAATGCCAAGCCGCTGCCATTCGAAGTCGATGCAGAAACTGGTACGGCGTCAATTGTCGCGGCGATTGAAGCAGGCGTTAATGAAGCATGTGTACCCAGTTTGCCGTGGTCGATTGTTGGGCAAGCCATGAAGCATTTGCCTCTGTCTATGGTTAATAAAATCAGTTAATCGAAACTTATGAACAAGGTATATACTATATTTTTTTAGATTTCGCTGAAATCTAAAAGAGCCTCTACCCTAATAAAAGTAGAGGCTCTTTCTGTTTTACAGTACTTAGTGAAGGGCTACTGTTAGGCTTGGTCTGCTGTATGTTTATCACGTAACTGCTGGCGTAGAACTTTACCGATGTTGGTTTTTGGTAGACTATTAACAAATTCAATATGGCGTGGGCATTTATAGCCTGTTAGATGGTCAAGGGCAAACGTTTTGATGATTTCTTTTGTTAGATTATTATCCTCTCTTATCACGTATATTTTCACCGATTCTCCTTGATTATCATCCGGAATACCGATAACGGCACAATCAATGATGCCTTGGCAATCAAGCATAACGGTTTCAATTTCATTAGGAAAGACGTTAAATCCAGACACCAATATCATGTCTTTTTTGCGGTCAAGTAATGTAATATAGCCCTTATTATCCATACTGACAATATCGCCAGTACGAAAAAACCCTTCTTTGGTAAAGCTGTGACTATTATCCTGATTGAAGTAGCCTGCCGTTACATTTGGACCCTTAATACACATCTCGCCCGGCTGGTTGAGGTCAACGCGGCTATCATTTTCATCAATGATAATGACGTCTATGCTGGGTACAGGAATGCCGATAGTGCCATTAAACTTACGGTCAGTGACTATGTTAGCAGTACCCCCAGCCACGCCTTCAGTCATACCCCAGCCTTCAATCATAGGACAGCCGGTTACTTTAAGCCAGCGCGCTGCAGTTTGTTCGGTTGCTGCCATACCGCCTGCTTGCGAGATTCGTAAGGCGCTAAAATCAAGGTGCTGAAAGTTTGGCTGATCAAGTAAGCCTTTAAACATCGTATTAACAGCCGGAAAAATATGGAACGGTTGTTTGGATAAAGTCTTAACAAACCCGTTCATATCACGGGGATTGGGTACCAATATAAAAGTATAGCCTGAACGCATACCTAATAAGGTCAGCATAAAAGCGAAGATGTGATACAACGGCAACGCCATTACCATATTGATATACACCTCATTTATTTCTGAAGTGACTGGACGGTACCAAGCTTCAGACTGTAACGCGGCGGCGACAACATTGCGTTGGGTCAATATCGCCCCCTTTGATAATCCTGTTGTACCGCCCGTGTATTGTAAGATAGCCTGTTGCTGCAATGTGGTTTTTGGTGGAATAAAAGGCAGTTGTTTGCCTTTTTTGAGTACTTCAGGAAATTTGGTTAAAGCATGGGCTGGGCTGTCGAGCTTGTATTTAGGTATTAAACGCTTGACCTGGTGAATAACCGTATTGACCATCACGCCTTTGAGTCCCATCATATCGCCCATTTTTGAGAGTACAATATGCTTGATTGCTGTCTCATCGACTACTTGCTCGAGCGCTTGCGCAAAATTATCGACAATAAAAATAACTTTGGCACCAGAATCGTTTAACTGGTGGCGTAGCTCACGACCGGTATACAGCGGATTAATGGGAGTGCAGATATAGCCTGCGCGAAGAATACCAATCATAATTGGGAGGTACTGTGGCACATTGGGCATCATCAGCGCCACTATACTGCCTAGCGGTAGCCCTTGCGCTTGTAGCCATGCCGCAATCGCAATCGAAGCTTTGTCCACATCATCATAAGTATGCGTCACGCCCATGCAGATGCTGATAGGATGCCTACGATAGCGGTCAAAACATTCTTCATATAAAGCAATCAAGCTGCTATAAGCATCAGGATCAATGGTTTTAGGGACACTCGACGGATATTGCTCAAGCCAAGGTTTATTGTCTGTCATGGTCGATTCCCTAAGAGCTAGTAATATTGTATTAAAAATAGGCGCGTCATCTTAACATAATGATAATTGATATAAATAATACCAATATAGAACGTGAAAGTACGCTAAAAAAGCTAGACGATTAGGGAATGAGATGCCTCAGCAAAAACGGTGGGTAAAGTAATTAAGTGTGGAATGACTATATGTAACCATAAGCAGTTATTAATCATCCATCATTAGTAATACCCAACTGGGAATATCAATTAGGCAATATAAGTTGTTGCTCACGATTAAAAAACCGACGATAAATGAGTAAGGCGCTTAATGTGCAGCCAAGCGTACTGCTCACACAAATTAAAAACATAGTGACAATTTGATAACGCACCGCCTGAGTCGGGTCAGCGCCTGCCAGTATTTGCCCCGTCATCATTCCAGGTAAGCTGACAATGCCGACCACCAGCATTGAGTTTAGCGTGGGCGTCATTCCATTAATAATAGCAGCACGAATGGAATCATGTACCGCCTCAAATGGCGTCGCTGATAATGTCAACCTCATCTCAATACGAGCGTGTTGTTCATGAATGTCATTAATAAGTTGATTACTGGTTAAAGAGATGGCGGTGAGGGAGTTACCCAATATCAGTCCCAAGATAGGAATAATAAATTGCGGCGTATACCAAGGCTGCACTTGTAAAATCATACCAATAGCAAGTCCAGTTACCAAAATAGCGGACGCACTGACCGCAATAAAGGTATCTACTAATAGACCTTTATAGCCCCATTTTACCCGATTTTTAGCGGCGCTTGACGCAATCAAGGTCATGATAGTCAAGATTATCAAAACCTCGTACCACTGCTCGCGAGCAAATATCCATGCCAGTATTAGCCCAATAAAACTAAGCTGAATAATGGTACGCACTGCTGCCATCAATAGTGTTGAAGTCAAGCGTAAACGCAACCGCCACGAAATGACAAGCACCAACAATATTAGGCTGCTGGCAAGCACCACATCCCAATAAGTTAGTAAGATTTGTAGCTCATGCTTGTCAGTCATTATGGGCTATCAGCTTTTAGAAGTTAGTATTTAGAAATCAGTAATCATTAATTAAAAAAGAATATACGTCTGCTACGTTCACGATGATGAAGGTTGAAAGAATAGGACAAAAGGTTATGACTTAATATATTTAGGATTGAATGTCGTTTAATGATATATCGGTTAGGACACCTGATTGCATAAGCCAGTGTTTATTAGTAAATGGCATAATGGCGTTCGTATCGTGTGTAACCCAAAGCAGGGCACGCTTCGGCTCAGCCGTTAACCACTGTGTTAGCCATCGTATGAAATAATGCGCGGTTTCTTCATCAAGTGCTGCAGTAGGCTCATCTAACAGTAAAATCTGCGGCTGTAATTGTAACAGCCGTAGGGTATTAACCAATTGACGTTCACCACCCGATAGGTGCGCTGCTGACAGGTGTAGCAGGGATTGATTACGCCCCAATAAAGTTAACTGCTCAACGTGCCAGTCAATATCAAAAACGCGATGTTGATGGGCTTGAAAGGTGTAGGGCAGTTTCAAGTTGTCCAACACACTACCTTCTACTAGCTGGGGATGCTGCGCCAGTAGCGCTACTTTGGCACGCCATTGAGTTGCCGGCATATCATGGCTATTTAGACGCTTATATTTATCACAAAGCCAAACATCACCTGTGGTATAAGGTACTAATCCTGCTAGCACCCGAAGTAATATAGATTTACCACTACCGGAATGACCCGTTAGTAACGTTAGCTGCCCTGATAACAATTCACCACCAGCCGCTTTTATTAACAAGGGTGCGTCATTATCTTGAGCAGCTATTGATGATTTTAATTGCTGATTTAGTGTTTTATAGCGATTGATACTAATACCGAAAAAGCTATTATCTTTATTTATAGGCAAGTGGTGACTGCCATGCACCCAAATATTGTCAAAAGACAATAATGGGCTGGTGGTAAAGTTAGGCATCGACAACGGATTATGACTGCAAGCTTTGCTGCGTCATAGCCTGCTTAATGATATCTTGTAGTTGCTCTGGTACGCGGATAGGACGGATAGGGGCAGCACTTGGTGCTGCTTTGTCAGCTGACTGATTTGATGATTCATGACCTTTGGCTTGATTCTGCACACAGGCGATGACGATTTTGGCACTACTTAATAGAGATGCTTTAGCGTTAGTCATATTATCAGGCAAGCCACTATCAGCAGGGAAATTGCGATGGATACTTTGATAAAATACAATACTAGCAGGCTTTAGCTCTATCTTATCAATACGAACACTGATTAATTCATCTAGAAATATAGCTTTACGATACTGAAGCTCCACTTGGTTCACCACAAAGTGCTGAATTTGCCCATCATCGGTTTGTAAAAAGTAAGTGTTTAAACCAAGAGTTGTAAACCAATCGCGGCGGCAGTTTTCAAAAAACACCAAATGATTAGCGTGATAGACTATACCACCAGCGTCGGTATGATTAATATAGACGTGATAATCGACTGCAAAGAGAGGCTTAATTGCTGCAGAGGTTGCTGTAGGTATAGAGGTGTGTTTTTCCGTAATGATGGTAGACATAAAATAACCTGTTAATAGTATTTAAAGTTGTTATAAAGCGTACTGCAATAATTAAGAAGGATGGTAACTTTACCGGATAAAACCTTCATGTAGTACAAATAATACAATGCTAATATTAATCATACCAATCATCGGCAAACTATAGCAAAATAAACCATCATTTTAAGCAGATTATTTGCGATTTTTTCTAATAAATTGTATTTACTTCCATTAATTTTTAATTCCCAATGAACTTTTGACTGAAAACAATAGGATAATGCATGAGCCGTTTTGTTAGCTTTAATATCAATGGCATTCGCGCCCGCCCACATCAACTTGAAGCCTTACGCGACATCATCGATCCTGATATCATTGGTTTGCAAGAAACTAAAGTCCATGATGATCAGTTCCCGATTGAGATGGTCGAAGACTTGGGTTATCACGTCGAGTATTTTGGGCAAAAGGCGCATTATGGCGTGGCGTTATTGTCTAAAGTTGCCCCTATTTTTGTGCAAAAAGGTTTTCCTAATGACGATGAGGATGCACAAAGGCGCTTTATTCATGGGCGTTATGTGTTGCAAGGGCGCGAGATTGATGTGCTAAATGGTTATTTTCCCCAAGGCGAAAGCCAAGATCATCCGACCAAATTTCCGATGAAGCGTGCGTATTATGCCGATTTGATAACGTATATTAATACGCTAAAAGCTGAAGGTCGCTCGCTGATTATCATGGGTGATATGAATATTGCCCCAGAAGATATCGATATAGGTATCGGTGAGGTAAATGCTAAGCGTTGGTTAAAAAATAGAAAAACTTCATTCTTACCGGAAGAGCGTGAATGGTATTCAGAGTTGATGGGGCGCGAGCTGACTGATACGTATCGTCTTCATTATCCAGAAAGTTCAGATTTATACAGCTGGTTTGATTACCGCAGTCGTGGTTTTAACGATGAGCCTAAGCGCGGCTTGCGTATTGACCATATTCTTTGCACGCCCGATTTAAAGCCACATTGCATTGGTGCGGGTATCAGCTATGAGCTGCGAGCAATGGAAAAGCCGTCAGACCATGCGCCCATTTGGTCAGCTTTTGACTTAAATCAATCGTAATTTTAGCAGTGTCTTTTTTAAATGGATAAAGAATAAATACTGGCAAAATGCTTTTTTATTATCTATTGTACCATTAGTGATTTTTACCTATACGTTTCTCAAAGATTCATTTAAAACTAAAAATTAAGGATTTTATAATGGCTGTTGGCAATGTTGCAGTACCTGAAACGATTTATGCCATTGATGGTATTAGACTCAGTACCACCGCTGCAGGCGTACGTTATCCCAACCGTGATGATTTGGTCGTGATTGAAATAGCCGAGTCTGCGTCAACTGCCGTCGTCACTACTAAAAATGCCTTTTGTGCCGCGCCGGTTCGCGTTTTGCGCGCCCACTTTGCCGAAGCTGCTCCGCGCTATTTAGTGATTAATACGGGCAATGCCAATGCAGGTACGGGCGCAGATGGTCTGAAGCGGGCTGAGGCGATTTGTATGGCTTTAGCAGATAAAGTAGGTGTGAATGCCAATACCGTATTGCCATTTTCTACGGGGGTTATCGGTGAGCCGTTAAATAGTGACGCGGTAATAGCTGGGCTTGATAGTGCTGTAAGCAATTTAGGCGCTGATAATTGGCTTGCGGCTGCCAATGGTATCCGCACCACAGATACGATTCCGAAAGTTGCCAGTCAAAAAATTAGCGTTACCGGCACTGACTATCATGTTACAGGCATATCTAAAGGCTCAGGAATGATACGCCCTAATATGGCAACTATGCTTGGTTACGTTGCTACTGATGCCAATATTGCACCTGATTTGTTGCAAGAAATGCTGACGGCAATCAATGAGCAATCCTTTAACCGCATTACGGTTGACGGCGATACCTCAACGAATGACTGCTGCGTTTTGATTGCTACTGGAAAAGCAGACGCGTCCGTGATTGATAGCCCAGAACATCCGCATTATCAGCCCCTGTTTGCTGCTTTAACCGATGTCTTTGTACGCTTAGCACAGCTTATCGTTCGTGATGGCGAGGGCGCTACAAAATTTATTACCGTTAAAGTAACAGGCGGAAAGACCACTCAAGAATGCTGTGCTGTGGCTTATGCTGTGGCGCATTCACCGCTCGTCAAAACTGCGTTTTTTGCCAGCGATGCCAATTGGGGACGTATCCTTGCAGCGGTAGGCTATGCAGGCGTCGAAGATTTAGATACTGAACAAGTCAACGTCTCGCTTAATGAGGTGATGATTTGTCAAAATGGCAGTGTGGCTTCTGACTATACAGAAGCTGCAGGCAATGACGTCATGAGTCGTCCTGAGATTACCATTCATATTGATTTAGCTCGTGGTGAGGCAAGCGATATCGTTTATACGTGCGACTTGTCTTATGATTATGTCAAAATTAATGCCGATTATCGTAGCTAATAGGAAAATTTTTTAGCGTGAAAACTCTTACTGCTACTTTGTTCCTTGTATTTAGTATTAGTATTTTCCTAAATATTTTTATCAGATAAATGAAGCCGGAGAGGTACGATAGAATAACAACGGTTGCAAAAGCTGACGTTAACTTACAAAGTAGTTATAGAGCAATAGGTTTTGCACAGACTATACTCAATGAGTTGAGATAAAAAGGCTTTAACTTAGTTTTTGAATATGATTATTTTAATGCTTATGATTATAAAATTACCTAAAGTATTAAGACGATTTATTTTGATAACTGGTATAAAGCCTCAATAAGGAAATTAATTAAATTGTCAGTCATTGAGGATAAAAAAATGAAAAAATTATTATTGGCAGCGTTAGTAGCTACTTTTACCTTAGCAGGTTGTTCGACTACCGATTTGGTTGATGAACGGGCGATGGTGGTCGAAGGACAAGCCGTTACTGTTAAAGTGATTAACATTCCAAGTCTTGAGGTAGAGATTGCGCCCCGTAAAGCCATATGTGAAATGACAGATAGCGCAGGTATGAAAGTTGAAGCAGAATGTTTACAATATCGTCAAACCTATCAAAGAAACTTTAATACTCTAACTGGCAATATTCAAGGCTTTACTTACGAGCCAAACTTCCGCTATGTACTAGATGTGCGTCAAGAAGCCGTTGCTGATACCACTTCAGGCGTTGTTAAACCAGTTTGGATATTAAATAAAATTATTTCAAAAACGGCAGAATAAGTGAAAAGCATTAACTTTTAAGCGTTTGATGATTAATGATAAGCTTTGTTTATTGCATAATCCTATTTTAGGAATTATCAGTGAGTAAAAAAAGCCTCTAATAAATTAGAGGCTTTTTATATGGAAATTTACTGATTACTTATATTAAGTCATTTCTTTAATATGAAC
This sequence comes from Psychrobacter sp. GP33, assembly GCF_014119005.1. Lineage (GTDB taxonomy): Bacteria > Pseudomonadota > Gammaproteobacteria > Pseudomonadales > Moraxellaceae > Psychrobacter. The sequence continues at coordinate 240,963 of NZ_JACGYX010000003.1, forward strand.
GAAAGTAAATAAATATGCTAAAAATAGCTAAATATTACCAAACTGCTGGTTAATAACCTGATAATGTCTGGACTATTTTCCTTGTGTAGCTGCAATTTATCTCATTTTTAGCATTATTTTTAAAATCAAGACACCCTTAGAGAAGGCTTAACAATAGTAATAAATTAGCACTGACTGTATTTTACGCTGACGCCATGAGTCGCAGTAGGGATTCTGTTATCAGCATAGACAGCCAAGCCGCCACGTGAGGTTTCTTTATAGATATCTAGCATGTCTTCACCAGTTTGCTTCATGGTTTCCACAACTTTATCAAAAGAGACAAAGTGTTGACCATCCCCTCGGCAGGCAAGACGAGCGGCGTTCACAGCTTTTACCGCGCCCATTGCGTTTCGCTCGATACAAGGCACTTGCACCAAACCACCTACGGGATCGCAGGTTAGTCCTAAGTTATGCTCAATACCGATCTCAGCCGCATTAAGACATTGTGCCGGATCACCGCCCAGTATTTCAGCTAAAGCCGATGCAGCCATTGCACACGCAGAACCGACTTCACCTTGACAGCCAACTTCTGCACCAGAGATGGAAGCATTTTGCTTGATTAAGCTGCCAATTGCGGTTGCATTAAGCAAATATTTACGCGCCCCTTCAATACTATAATTGGATAAAAAGTCTCGGTAATAATGCATGACCGCAGGAATAATACCGGCAGCTCCATTGGTTGGCGCAGTAACGACGTTGCCACCATTAGCATTTTCTTCATTAACTGCTAGGGCATATAAGTCAATCCAGTCCATTGCCACAAGCTTATCTTCTTGGCTACTAGGCAGGTCTTTTTCTGCACACAGCTGTAAGTACAATGCTTGCGCGCGGCGTTTGACATCAAGACCACCAGGCAGAATACCGCTATTTTGGCAGCCCCGAGTTACGCAATCTTGCATTGACGCCCAAATAGAATCTAAGTAAGCGTTTACATCATCTTCATTACGACAATGTAATTCATTTGCCAATACCAGTTCACTGATACTCAAACGATGCTGACGACACTGCTGGAGTAGCTCTGCGGCAGTATTAAATGGATAAGGGATACTATCAATATTAGGGGTGGCATGATCTTCGTCAGGGTTGGTCGCATCCTCTTCATTAATTACAAAACCGCCACCTACTGAATAGTAGGTCTGCTGATAAATATTACCATCTGCTAAGGTGACACGAATCGTCATCGCATTGGGATGGTATGGTAGTACGGTCTCACCATACCAGTGAATGTCACTTTTGGTATCAAAAGCGATGGTATGTTCACCTGCGAGATTTAATGTTTTATCAGAAAAAATAGGTGAAAGATACTGACTCGTTAAGCGGGTATCAATGGTGCTTGGTTTGTGACCAAGTAAGCCGAGTAAAATAGCCGTGTCAGTAGCATGACCTTTACCCGTTGCCGCCAATGAACCATATAGCTCAATTTCTAGGGCGGCTACCTTTGTCAATATTGTTTGCTTATGAAGAGATGCTAAAAACAAATTAGCTGCCACCATTGGACCGACCGTATGTGAGCTTGATGGACCAATACCAATCTTAAATAAGTCAAATACACTAATCATAATCAGTTACCAAATAGAGTGAAATAGAGTCAGCATGAATACTATTGCTTAGAAATATAATGCCAATATAGCAAATATGATAGATAGGAATACATACTGCTAATTGTTTGGTTTTGGATATCATCTATAAGTTTTTTAAACCTAATTGTGCAGATAATGGATAAATAATATCTATTTTTTACTATTAAATTCCGTTATGATGCCTGGCATCATCTTCTATGTAACATCCTGTAATACAGCTTATATCATAAACGATATTGTCGATATAAAAAATATTGAATATAGGTATGTGGCGCTGTGTTTAGTAAAACATATCTTACAGCATACATCTAGAAGAATATAGATATTCTATAAAAGCAATAACTGCTGGCTCAAACTGACTAGACAAGATAATGATGAAGAGAAAGTGTCACTCCCATTCAAGAGTTATAGCACCAGAAATCCATCATTTATCTTATAGTGATTTACCTTTCAACAGGTTATTTTATAACTTGTGCTAGCGATTAAGCTTCTATTATTATCACTGGTTCAGATTACTTAGGAATAGCGCGCATGACCTCCCAATCAGAGCATCCCTCTCAGTCACAGCAAAAACCTCTAAACAAACAAAGTGCAAGCCCTGAATCAAATGCGGTCCGCTTTGCTCATAATCCGGACTTTGATAATGGACGCTGGTTTCCAACGTGGCGTCCTTATCAAGGCGATCTTGATCGTCATCCTGTTGGTATCAATGAGTATTTGCCGCCTAGCAAAAGTGTGCTACTTGGGATGCAACATACCTTTGCGATGTTTGGCTCTACTGTCTTAGCGCCTTTATTAATGGGGTTTGATCCAAACTTAGCTATTTTGATGTCTGGTATCTGCACAATCATATTTTTTATGATTACTGGTGGGCGGATGCCTAGTTATTTGGGTTCGAGTTTTGCTTTTATAGGACCCGTTATTGCGGTAACTGCCTATGCAGGGGTCGGTTTTAATGCCAACCTAAATGTCGCATTGGGCGGTATTATGGTCTGCGGTATCATTTATGCGTTGGTTGGCTTGTTGGTGATTAAGACGGGTACGGGATGGATTGAGCGCTTAATGCCGCCGATTGTGACAGGTGCGATTGTGATGATTATCGGTTTAAACCTTGCGCCAGTTACTATTCAAGGGGTTTCTGCCAATCAGTTTGATGCATGGATGGCAGCATTAACCGTATTACTTATTAGTGGTGTGGCAGTCTTTACCCGGGGTATGCTCAGACGCTTATTGCTCTTGATTGGAATGATATTGTCTTATGTTGCTTATTTTGTAATGACCAACGTACTCGGCTTTGGCGTGCCCATTGATTTTAGTGGCATAGCTGCCGCTTCATGGTTTGGTCTACCGGGCATTCACGCACCACGTTTTGAGATGAGTGCTATTATTTTAATTGCGCCAGTGGCTTTTATTTTAATTGCCGAAAACTTGGGACATTTTAAGGCGGTGGAGGGTATGACTAAGTCGCACGTTACGCCTTATATGGGGCGCGCGTTTTTTGCTGATGGCTTAGCAACCACGTTTTCAGCAGGCTTTGGCGGTACAGGCGTGACCACTTATGCGGAAAATATTGGCGTCATGGCGGTAACTAAAGTTTATAGTACCACCATATTTGTGATGGCAGGTATTGTGGCGGTATTACTGGGATTGTCACCAAAATTCGGTGCAATTATTCAAACTATCCCACCAGCGTTACTAGGTGGCGCGTCCATCGTGGTATTTGGGTTAATTGCCATTGCTGGCGCAAAAATCTGGATTGACAGTCATGTTGATTTTAGCAAAAATAGTAATTTGATTATTGCTGCTGTCACTGTGATTATGGGAACCGGTAATTTTAGCTTGCATATTGGCGGCTTTGATTTGGGTGGCATTGGAACCGCAACCTTGACCGCCATTGTGCTAAATGCTTTATTTAACCGTCAACGTGATTAACCTGTAATTTAATATAGAAGGATGAGCGTTATCATTTTACCTTTATTTCTTTTCCTTTATGTCTGCGCGCAAAGAAGCGATAACGTCTGAGCGCGCGATTTTTTGGTTTTAGCGAGCCCAAATAAATCGCTAACATTGTGAGCAGCGCGCCACTCCATTGTAAGGTATTAATAGGTTTATCTAACCAGCTATAATCAATCAATAAGGCAGCAATTGGCTCAGTTAATAGTAATAAACCAGTTAATGTTAATGACAACTTGGGAATAGAGTAAGCAATCAGCCCCCAGGCTAAGCACTGCATGACGGAACCATAAATCAATATCCAGCCTATCTCAGCCCATGTATTTGGCAATATATGACCCATATCAAGAATCAACATGGGTACTATCATTGCTGCCACACCGCCGATACTAATTAGTTGCATCAAAACAAATATCGGTGTGGGCTCGGCATCATGAGTTTTACGTATAAAAGTCATCGACGCTGCTAGCATAGCACCTGAAACAATACCGGTGACAAATCCAAAAACTGCCTTATCATTCTGCGCAAATTCCGGACTGCCAATCATTGCCACGCCCAGTATCGCTAGACACAAGCTGACCAGTTGTAGAGGCGACTGACGCTCATTAAAGTATAAAAATCCAATCGCCGCTAAAAAGAAAATCTGTAAGCTATTCAGTAGCGTTGAGATACCCGGACCCACTGCGTGAATACTCTCATGCCAAAATGCTAAGTCAAAGCCTAAAAATACCCCAGATAATAACGCAAATATAATCGCTGGTTTTGAGCGCGGTAAGCGCTGCTTTGTCCACACTGTTAATAATGAGAATATCACCCCTGAGATTGCGAGCCGCCAAAACGCCATTGCCCAGCCGCCAATATTGACATGAGCGACTATTAGGCTGCCTAAACCAAAAATAACACAGCCTATAACCAAGCCAATGGGTGCAGAACGTGACGAGACCGCCATACGTAATCCTTTTATGAATGGAGGGAGATATTAAGTGGACGGTATTATAAAGTTTAAACCACAATACAAATACGATCAGTTTATATATTTCTTATTATTAAGTCGGTTTTTCAGAATATTTTATGTATGACAATCGATAAGCGCACCAGTCTAGCCATTCACAAAAACTGTAGTATATAAGGGTATTATTACTTGACTCAAGTCGGCAATTAAGCCACTATTCATTGAATTTATACTTTATCATAACGATTAGTCACTGCGTTACGAACCTTATTTATATCAAATTATTTTTCTTTATTTTATCTTAATCTCCTTTAATTCATTACGTTTAGTCTGGGTTTTACTATGTCTCAACGCTTTACATCACCTTATCATAATCCGCTTAAAGGCACTTTACTTACGCTAGCAAAGCCGCATTTATATTTTACGGTAAGCACGATTATGGCAGCTTTATTTATGGTTCCAACTGCGCAAGCCGCCAGTTGTAAAATCCCTAAAAGCTATTATAAAAATGTTTCTTGTACGGCAGCTCCTGGATATTTTTTGGCGATTAAAGATTACGGTGAGCCAGTCGCCTTAATTAATAGTCAAGGTAAGGTTGTTACCGATTTATCATCTTATCAAAAAGTAGATGCGACTAAAATGGGTGACGGCTTAATGCCCGTGTTGCGTAAAGGTCGAGTTGGCTACATTACTATGCAAGGGCGAGAAGTCATTCCACCTATATATGATATGTTGGGTAGCGGTCAGAGCTGGGCGAGAGCAGCGTCAGAAGGACGTATTGTGGTTAAAAAATCAGGACAGTTTGGCGTTATTAATACCAGTAATCAAACGATTGTGCCTTTTTCAGCAGCGATTAGTGATATAGACAATTATAAAGGCGGACGTGCCCGCATTCGTAAAAATAAAGCCAGCAGTTGGATAGATAAAAACGGCAAGCCTTTTGAGGACTTCGCCGCGACACCAGCAGCTGATCGTAATGAATCGCGTGAAAATACCAAATCTAATGTTTCTGCTAATACGCCTAAAAATGTTGGTGATAAATATGACTCGAAATTGCCTCCTCGCACCAATCAATCAGTTTATGAGTCTATGATTGAAGAGGATATAGCCACTGATAGCGAATCGTATCAGCAACCTGCCAGAGGGTTTACGACTTTACAGCCCAACCAGCAAGATGGGAAATGGGGATTCGTTGATGATAGTAATGTAGTGATGATTACTTATTCATTTGATGAAGTACGACCTTTTTCAGAAGGGCTGGCGGGTGTCCGTGTCGATAATAACTGGGGCTTTTTAAATCTAGGCGGAGAAGTGGTTATTCCTTTTGATTTTGATAATAATCGCATTTTACCCAGTGATAAGGCTACAGAAACGCCGTCATTTGTATTTAAAAAAGGTAGAGCGTGGGTTAATAATCTTAGTAATGGTGCCAAAATGTGTATCAATAAAGAAGGGTCTTATGTGGGTTGTGAATAATGGCATTCATAGAAAAGAGGGCAACGCAAATAAATGATTTATCTGCATTGCCCTCTTTTTTATTTTACAACTAACACAAAGCTTTCTTAGTCAAGTAAGTGATTACTAATTAACTCAACCAAATAAGGCTGATAATAAGCTGGAATATCGTGTGCCATTCCGTCGATGAGATGAAACTTAGCATTAGGAATGGTTTTTGCAACCACTCGTCCCTGCGAAGCTGGTAATAGTCCATCCGCGCTGCCATGAATCACAATGGTTGGTGCTTTCACCTGTTTACTAAAGCGACTAATAGAACCAGAGGATAAGATAGCATTGAGCTGCTGTACCGAACCAAGCGGGTGAAAATTGCGCTGATAGCGTAATTTGGCAATCTCACGAACCGTGCGCACATTAACATGTCCCGGTGTGCCCACTGTTTTCATAAACCAGACGCTATGACGTACAATATCACGTTCAGAATGGCTTTCGGGGCGATTAATCAAAGTGTAAAGCTGTCGCGGTTTGGGTGGGCGTAAAAAGGCGCGATTGGTGGTGGTAAACATCAACGCCATACGTTTAACTAAGCTTGGATAACGCGCCGCCACGATTTGCGCAATCATACCGCCCATCGAAGCACCAAGCAGATGCGTGCTGCTTAACCTCAAGGCTTTAATCAAACGTACGGTATCTTCAGCCATGTCGGTTAGATTATAAGCGACTTGCTGTCCTTTATTCGACAATCCCGTTTGCAAACGCAGCATCATCTTTAATTGACTAACACGCGGAAGCCCATCAATTTGTACTTTTGAGGACAGACCAATATCGCGATTGTCAAAGCGAATAATGAAAAAACCAGCGTCAATCAAGCGCTTCACAAAATCATTGGGCCAAAAGACCATTTGTGAACCAAGCCCCATGACCATAAGAAGAGGTGGATGATTAGGATTGCCACCTGCCTCAACACACAGCTCAATACCATCACCAATATCTATCATGGCTTGATACAAATGCTCGCTCAGATCAGACGCTCGCCACTGATGTTCGCCAAATTTTTGCCATTCAGGGGTTGGATAAGTCACAGTATGAGCAGACGAATCCATGTCACGCGAATCTGTATCATTAAGATCGCTTGACTGTACTACAGGCTTTGGATAACTTGAATTCGCCATGAGCGCTCCTACTTATAGTTGTATCATCTCAAAATCTAATTTACCCACGCCGCACTCAGGGCAGGTCCAATCATCAGGGATGTCATCCCACAACGTACCGGGGGCAATACCTTCTTCAGGGCAACCTAGCGCTTCATCATAAATCCAACCACAGACAATACATTCATAACGTTTCATATAGGATCCTATCAATTATCATCAGTTTTGCAGTCTACAAGCAGAGCACAAAAACGCGAGTAGTGTAGCATATAACCATAATTGGTATGGTTAAGTTTACACTTGTATATTGAGATAAGGAGGTTTTTATCAAGGCTTTAAGAGGCATTTATTATCAATTTATAAGTAAGAGGCTGCCACATCCAATTTAAAAATAGTGCTAATTATGCTACAATAATTGCCGTTTATAACCTTATAGGCATGAGGTTGTTGACACGTTTTTTATCATTATTATATTTTATTAAAGCTATTTAAATTAAGGGTTATTATGAGCTTCACCGAAGCGAACGTTCCTACCACCGCTTTTGAATCATCTACTGTGCTCAACACCGATCATCCGTTTTGGCAGATTATCCGTACCGTCCCAAATTTTCCTAAAGTCGGCATTGATTTTTATGACATTACGCCATTACTGCGTAGTTATATTGACAGCGTTATTGATGCCTTACTGGCGGCATTACCAGCTGGGTTGTTAGATGAGGTGGATTGCTTAGGTGCAGTTGAGGCGCGTGGGTTTGTATTTGCAAGCTTACTGGCAGGACGTTTAGGTAAAGGGATGATTTTGCTCCGTAAACCGGGCAAGCTACCGCCGCCAGTTGCTAATAAATCCTATGCACTAGAGTATGGTAAAGACACCCTTGAGATGCAAAATAACTTACCGCCTGAGCGGGTCTTGTTGGTCGATGATATTTTAGCTACGGGTGGCACTTTAACCACCGCCTATGAGCTGTGCAAATCCGCTGGCCATACTGTGGTCGGGACGCTGGTATTGCTCGATTTAGTAAAATTACACGGGGCGTTTCCTGTGCCAATTTACACAGTATTAAGAGCTTAAAACTAAGTGCCTAAAAAAGAACTTAAAACATGATAAATAAAAAAGCGCGCTGATGGTTTCAGGGCGCTTTTTTATTTGTTATGACTTGTTTTTAACTTATGACAGTTGAAAGTGGCTGCTAAGATTAAAATTTAATGACGCATTGCTGCTAATGTTTGCGCAAGCTCATCGCGCGCACCGATAAAGCCATCAATACCTTTAGGTAATAAATCTTGGGTAATCTTATCTTGTTGATAAGCCTGACTAAACGCTTCTTGATTTAAACTGGCGCGACTCATAGGCGTTGCGTCCATTGCCATTTCATGTGAAAGCTGACGTGTAACAGGAATATCTAAGGCAGCAAGCTCATCAATAAGATTTGGTGCAATGGTCAATAAGTCACAGCCAGCCAGTGCTAATATTTGCTCGACTGAGCGAAAGCTTGCCCCCATAACTTGCGTCTTATAATCGTGTTGCTTGTAATATTGATAAATCAATTTTACTGATTGAACACCTAAATCGTCAGCAGCAGCAATCTCTTGGCGACCTTGTTGATGCTTTTGCCAATCTAAAATACGTCCAACAAATGGTGAAATTAAGGTGACACCAGCATCCGCACAAGCAATGGCTTGATGCTGCCCAAATAGCAAGGTTAAATTACAGTGAATACCTTGGGTTTCAAGATAGCGCGCTGCCTCAATACCTTGCCATGTTGCTGCCATTTTAATCAATACACGCTCTGCATCAATGCCCGCGCGTTGATACGCTTCCATAAATTCTAACGCTTTGCTAATCGTCGCTTGGGTGTCATAAGACAAGCGCGCATCGACTTCAGTAGATACCCGACCTTCGATCAACTCTAAAATATTACAGCCGACTTGAATAGTGAGCGCGTCAATCACGGCATCAACATCACCTTGATAATGGTTCATAGTGTCTGAGAGCATGGCTTGATTGTCAGGATGAATAAGGGCTTTGGTAATCAGGCTTGGATTGGTGGTCGCATCAATAGGTTTTAATCGCTCAATGGCGGCAAGATCGCCAGTATCAGCGACAATAGTGGTCATCGTACAAAGTTGCTGCAATGCGCTCATCATTTATCCTTTGTTATAGTCAATTGATCGTTATTGATTTCATTTATCATATTGCAAATAGTTCATGCTATAAATGTATGCTGCTGCCAGCATTTAGTCCTAAACTTTAGCACAGTTTTGTGCCAGAATTTATCTATAGTTGTTTGGCAAATATTAATTGATAAGATTTCTCTCATTTACGCATGTGCACTTTCCCTAGTTTTTGTTATAGTATGGACAGTTGTATCAGGCTGTGACATATTTACGGGTAAATAGTAGGGCATTAAGGCTTGATAATGTTTGGCAGCAGACGATAAGTAGGGTAATACCTATGAGAGTCGTACCTATAATGATAAAGTTAATAATAAATAATACGTTCTAAAAAAGGATAGGCGGTATGAGTGAGCAGTCAGCAGAGCAAAACATGGATAATCTAAACCAAGTAACCCCCGATGTGAACGACACCTCATCCGAACAAGCGTTTTTAGATCAGCTGCGCCAAAATATTGATGCGGTAGACTGTGAAATTCAAACCCTTATTAATAATCGCGCTAAGCTTGCTCAGCAAGTAGCGGTGGTTAAGAAAAGCCACGTGGCTAATAGCGCTAATGCACCCACAACCAATCCTATTTTTTATCGTCCTGAGCGTGAAGCGCAAGTGTTAAAAGCGGTTATGGCTCGCAATACGGGGCCTATTGCTGATGAAAAAATGGCACGTCTATTTCGTGAAATTATGTCGGTTTGCCTAGATTTAGAAGCACCGCAACGTATCGCATTTTTGGGTCCGCTTGGCACCTTTACTCATGCCGCAGCACTAAAGCATTTCGGCAAAGCAGCAGATACGGTACCTCTTACCACAATCACTGATGTGTTCCGTGAAGTGGAAGCAGGAACAGCAATGTATGGTGTAGTACCTGTAGAAAATTCCTCTGAAGGCGTGGTAAACCATACCTTAGACGGGTTTTTATCATCAACGTTAAAAATCATTGGTGAAGTGGAATTGCCAATTCATCAAAACTTTTTAGTTGCTGAGCATACTAAGATTGATGGTATCAGTCGTATTTATTCCCATCAGCAGTCATTAGCGCAGTGTCGTCATTGGCTTGATGTGAATTATCCGAATGTCGAGCGTGTGGCGGTATCTAGTAATGGTGAAGCGGCGCGCCGTCTAAAGAATGAGTGGCATTCTGCGGCGATTGCAGGGGATGTGGCAGTCGCAGAATATGATTTACATAAGCTATACGCCAATATTGAAGACAATCCAAGCAATACTACACGCTTCTTAATCATTGGTCATGAAGCGGTCGCACCATCTGGTCAGGATAAAACCTCTATTGTGGTCTCTGCCCATGACAAAGCTGGTGCGCTGATTGAAATCCTTAAGCCACTCTCTAAGCATGGCGTATCAATGACCAGTATCGAGACGCGTCCTGAGCGTCCTAATAAATGGGCGTACGTCTTTTTCATTGATATGGATGGACATATGCAGGATGCCAATGTGAAAGCAGCGATTGATGATATTCGCCCATTGGTTAAAGATGTGCGTATCTTAGGTTCATACCCTAAAGCGGTGATTTAAAGGTTCTTATAGCGTATCTGTTAATCATGATATCGGTTAATAGCGTATTTATTCATGATAGTTTTATTGCCATGAATAATGATGGTGCTTAACATAGTGCTTAATAATGGCTTCCCTTAATATAAAAGGGGTAATGACCTCTAAGGACAGAGTATGCAGCCGAATCAATTAACCCAAGATATCCAAGGTACAAAAGGAAACACGGCAAATTCGACGTCATATATGTCACATGCGCCAGTGACGGCTTATGATAGTATCCTAACGTTAATGCCGTATGAGACGGGTAAGCCGATTGAAGAGCTGACTCGCGAATACGGAGTATCAGATGTTATTAAGCTTGCTAGTAACGAGAATCCTTGGGGCTGCTCGCCGTCTGTTACTTTAGCAATTACTGAGCAGTTGAGTCAGTTGGCGCGGTATCCGGATGACAGTGGCTATTATCTCAAGCAAGCGCTTGCTGATTTTAATGATATTGACGTTAATTGCATTACCTTAGGTAGTGGTGCCAATGATTTGCTTAATATCTTGGCGCGTACGTTTGTCGGTACGGATGACGCGATTGTTTATAGTCAATATGCCTTTGTGGTCTATGCAATGCTGGCAAAAATGCAAGGTGCAACGGGCATTGAAGTGCCAGCGCAGTATTTTGGTCATGATTTAAACGCCATGCGCCAAGCGGTTACTGACAATGATAATACCAAAATCGTTTTTATTGCCAATCCTAATAATCCAACGGGCACACAGCTTGAACGTGACGCAGTGCGTGAATTTGTAGCTAGTATGCCAAGCTCAGTGCTCGTCGTATTAGATGAAGCCTATATCGAATATAGCCCAGAGAGTAACAATCGTGCCTTATTAGATGAGTTTAATAATGTGGTGATTGTTCGTACCTTTTCTAAAGCGTATGGGCTGGCAGGTCTGCGTGTGGGTTATGCGTTGAGTTCAGCACCCATTGCTGAGTTATTAGACCGAGTGCGTCAGCCGTTTAATGTTAACCGCCTTGCCGTGGCTGCTGCTACTGCCGCGCTAAGCGATCAAGAATTTATTAATAAAGTACGCTTAAGCAACGACGAGCAAAGGCGCTGGTTAGGGAAGCAATTTGATGCTTTAGGATTGGGTTTTATTAAGTCGCATGCTAATTTTATTATGGTTGAAATGCAAGTTGAGATGGAAGACGCCACAGCGGCACTTGTCAATCAAGCGCTACTTGAGCAAGGGATTATTGTACGCCCATTAACAAATTACGGGCTGCCTGATTGGCTACGTATTACCGTCGGTTTGGTAGAAGAAAACATGCGCCTGATTGATACTTTGCGGTCAATTCTGTCCGATGATTAAAAAATCCGACCAGAGCTAAATGGTGTGATTTATTGCCATTTATTCAAAAAACTTATAAAAAATTATTCAAATAAACTATGTAAAAATATGATGCAAAACATAACGCAAGATTCAGACAGTCAAGCTTTGGATAGGAAAACTGCTAGCCATAAGCCCATTAAGGGCAAGACAAAAGCTTATACTAACCATCAATCAGCAACACCATTATTTAAGCAGGTGTGTGTCATTGGGCTTGGGCTTATTGGCGCAAGTTTGGCACAAGCTATTAAAGACAATGGGTTGAGCACGCGCTTGGTTGCTGTCGATAGGCACGTGCCAAGTATAGAAGCGGCTATTGCTCAAGGCTTATTAAACGCTGGCAGCTCTGTGCTACAAGATGTGGTGTTGGGCAGTGATTTAATTGTCATTGCTGTGCCTGTACAAGCAGTACAAGCCGTATTTTCTGATATTAAAGCCGCTATGGACAGTGGTCAGTTGGCAACCGACTGTATTATTACCGATGTGTGTAGTACCAAGGTCAATATTATTAATGCCGCACAACGTGTATTTGGTGCTTTACCTGTTGGTCTAGTGCCAGCACATCCGATAGCTGGTGCGGAAAATTCTGGCTATGATGCGCGCCGTGCTGCTTTATTTGTCAAACATAGTGTTATTATTTGCGAGCTGGCAACAACCAATGTATTAGCGATTGCTAAAATACGTCAGTTATGGGAAGGCGTGGGTGCAACGGTTATGGCAATGGCAGCCGATCATCACGATTCGATATTGGCGCATACCAGTCATTTGCCACACCTGCTTGCTTTTAATCTTGTAGAACAGCTTGCCAGTCACAATGATAATTTAGATATGTTTCGTTATGCCGCAGGTGGGTTTCGAGACTTTTCTCGTATTGCTGCCAGCGATCCAAAAATGTGGCATGATATCTTTTTTGCCAACCAAAGCGCTATTGTAAGCGCCCTTGATGAGTACAGCGACTATCTGCAAACGATGCGTCAGCTTATCATTGATAAAAATTCAACCGCCCTGATGGGACTTTTGGGCCGTGCGCAAGCCGCACGGCGACATTTTGGTCATATGTTGACCAGCACCCCTTATACGGATATTTCTGCCATGTCAGCTTCTTATACAATTACCCCAAGTCAAACCGTTTCCGGCACTATTGCTATTCCTGGTGATAAGTCTATCTCGCACCGCAGCATCATGCTCGGCAGCTTAGCTACTGGGGTAACGCATGTTACTGGATTTTTGGAAGGAGAGGATGCCTTAGCAACCTTGCAAGCCTTTCGCGATATGGGCGTGACCATTGAAGGTCCTGAGAATGGTAAGTTGACCATTCATGGCGTGGGTATGCATGGCTTAAAACCCAGCAAAACGCCGATATATATGGGCAATTCTGGTACCAGTATGCGCTTATTGGCAGGCATCCTAGCGGCGCAGTCATTTGATAGCGTATTAACGGGCGATACCAGTCTCAATAAGCGTCCTATGGAGCGCGTAGCCACACCGCTACGTGAGATGGGTGCTGTAATTCAAAGTACAGGACATAAAGGCACATCGCCACTGAGTATTACTGGGCGTGACAAAGTTGGCAAACCGTTACAAGGTATTGATTATAATATGCCCGTTGCATCGGCACAGATTAAGTCTTGCTTACTATTAGCAGGATTGTGGGCAGAGGGAACGACGACCGTCACTCAGCCTGAGATTAGCCGCGACCATACTGAACGTATGTTATCTGCATTCGGCTATCCGGTAAAAGTTGAGGGGAACCGTATTAGTGTGACTGGCGGTGGCACGCTCACGGGCGGTGACATTGCGGTGCCAGCAGATATCTCATCAGCGGCATTCTTTATGGTTGCCGCTGCTATCAGTCAAGGCAGTGAGTTGACTTTAACCCAAGTGGGTATTAATCCAACCCGTACCGGTGTAATCGATATCCTAAAGCTTATGCAAGCAGATATTACCTTGAGTAATAAGACTTATATTGGTGAAGAACCAGTTGCCGATATTACCATCCGTGCTTCTAATTTGGTTGGGATTAAAATTCCAGAAAGTCTGGTTCCTTTAGCGATTGACGAGTTTCCGGTTCTGTTTATCGCCGCCAGTTGCGCGCAAGGACGTACCGTACTAACCGGTGCAAAAGAGCTACGTGTTAAAGAGTCGGATCGCATTGCCGTTATGGCGGAAGGGTTGCAAGCCCTTGGCATTGATTGTACCGTTACTGACGATGGGTTAATTATTGAAGGGCAAGGGTCACATGGGCAGACGAGTAAGGTAGTTGGCAATGCAGTTGATAATAGCGCACCTGTCTTCGGTGGTGGACACATTGTCTCGCATCATGACCACCGTATTGCTATGAGCTTTGCAGTTGCGAGTTTGCGCGCATCCGAGCAAATTACTATTGAAGGCGTTGAAACTGTCAATACCAGCTTCCCTGGCTTTGCAGAGCTTGCCAATCAAATCGGTATGGCGATTGAAGTGCATAGTGTTAATACTGATAGTGCAGATGACAATAATGATAACGCTTAATTTTTATTAAAGAAGCGTTATAATAGGCACTCAATTTAATTTTTTTTGAAATCGTTTGTAGCAATGTATGAGTGTCGCAGTTGGCACTGATACATTGCTTTTCTCTTTTATTACTTTTATATTTTATTGATTTTTAATATCACGTAATCTTTTCGCCTAGTGCACTTAACATCTTTGCCTTTTTTAAAGTTGAGTAAAAAGGATAAGGATATACGTTGCGCCAAAAAGTTGTTTTGCCTTATGTCGTCCGAAACTATTGTCAAAAAAGCAGTTACACCGATAAAAACCACCAGAAGTGGCATTATAACTGCGCTTATTGCCTTTTTTATCTGGGGCGGTTTCCCACTATATTTTAAGCGTTTGGTAGATTATGATGCTACCGAGATTATCGGTCATCGTATTATCTGGACATTTTTATGTTTGTCGGTGGTGCTGGTAGTCACCAAACGTTGGCAGTGGATCGATACCCTTAAGAAAAACCCGAAGTGGATC
The DNA here is from genome assembly GCF_014119005.1 of Psychrobacter sp. GP33. Taxonomy (GTDB): domain Bacteria; phylum Pseudomonadota; class Gammaproteobacteria; order Pseudomonadales; family Moraxellaceae; genus Psychrobacter. The sequence continues at coordinate 256,155 of NZ_JACGYX010000003.1, forward strand.
GCGTTCAGTTTTATATCAGGGCTAATTATTGGCACTAATTGGCTCACGTACGTGTGGGCAGTCAATAATGACCGCATATTAGAAGCAAGTTTAGGATATTTTATTGGTCCACTCGTCGGCGTGGCGTTATCAATGATACTATTCAAAGAGCGCCTGCGTACGCTACAATGGGTAGCGATTGGATTTGCGCTGTTATCCGTGGTTATTCAAGTGGTAATAATGGGCAATTTGCCATGGATATCATTAATATTAGCATTTAGCTTTAGCACTTATGGCACCATTCAACGTCAGACCCCTTTGGCTGCTGTCGATGCCATGTTTGTAGAGACGGCAATGCTAGTACCCATCTGTCTATGGTGGTTTTGGCAAGCGGATGTAATGAGCAGTCAGCTAAGTTTTTGGTTTACTTCAAACATCTGGCTACTGATGCTGGCAGGTCCGATTACCTTGATACCGTTGTTACTGTTTAATAGATCAACCAAGCTGGTTGCTTATAGTATTCTTAGCTTTATGAATTATCTAACCCCGACTTTTATTTTCTTTTTAGCTGTGTTCTATTATAAAGAGCCTTTTGACCTACATAGTCTTGCGGTATTTGGTTTGATTTGGCTGGGACTATTATTGTTTAGCATTGACTTATGGCGTCATCGTCCCAGTAAAAAAGTGAAAGCGGCTAGTATGCAAACTGACAGTTTGTAGAAAATACAATCAATAGGGTGCAGTTAATACTTTAATTAGAAAATACAATAAATAAGGATGCGAGCATGTTCCATACCCAATCTGATGTGGTGTTTGTCAAAGGCTTAAAGGTAGAGGCGGTGATAGGGGTCTATGATTGGGAGCGCGCTATCAACCAACCGATACTTATTGATATTGCCCTTGAAACAGACATTAGTAAAGCAGCTCTGTCTGATGATGTAAACGATGCGCTTAATTATAAGGCAGTTTGTGATGATGTCAGTGCTTGGTGTCAAGAAATTCAGGCTGAGTTGCTTGAGCACTTAGCAGGGCAAATCGCAGATAGGCTGATTGCAAACTATTCTTGTAAAGCCGTGACGTTAAGTGCGGCAAAACCGACTGCTATTGCACAGGCGGATGCAGTTGGAGTACAAATCACCCGCCATGCTCCAGCTGCCAAAAGTCAAAACGATGCATTGCAAGATGATACAGTGCAAACGACCGATAAAACATCTTCTGATATCTAAGGCGATGCATAAAAAGAAACAAAACATTATGCAAGACAAATCATTGTCGATAGATATTGCAACGTTAAATCAATATGAGCCTAAGTATTTACAGGCGCAGATGGTAACGGCAGTTATCCTTGCATTGGGCAGTAATCATCGCGCCACAGAGTATTTATCGCGTGTGCGTGAAAAACTCGCGACCCTTGGCAAACTAAAATGCTCTGCTGCCTTTGAAAATCCAGATTTTACAGCGACCAAAGAGCAGCCAAAGCCGAATTATACCAATCAGTGTGTTTATTTAGAATTAGACTCAGGAATGAGCTTGCAACAATTACAACAATTATTCAAATCATTTGAAGGTGAGTGTCATAGAGTCCGTGAATCGGCATCTATATTACCTGCGTTGTCTGAAGGTAGCTTAGCTCAAACTGAATTATCTCAAGTTGTCTTGCCACCAAGTGCATGGCGACAAGTCACAATGGATATTGATATTTTATTGATAAAGTCAGAGGATAATGAGGCGAGTGGCAGCTGCTGGATAATAATGGCAGATCGTTATCCCTTTAAGGCACATGAAAATGCTGGGATAACTGCATTAATTGCAAGAGATGTCTTATTTTAATTCAGTATTTGTATGATCTGCGTTACTTTCCAAGTGATTTAAATCACTGTTATTTAAATCACTTCGACCAATCACATCGATATCTTCTAAGCACAATTTATCATACTCTTTTGTGCAAAAATCAGGATCAATCTTGCACATTGCTGCTTGCAATTGATCAAGGCGATTTTCTGATTGTTGAATATGTTCGAGCATTTTAGCAAAAGCTTCAGCAACAGGGTCTTGGGAATAAGGGTCGATACCATACGCTTGAAAAGCGGTTTCTCGTGCTGTAGGACGCTTAGTGCTGGACTCTGACTGACTGTCTAATAATGATATCGCTTTTTCTTGCGGTACTACCTTATCGGCGCTACTGGATAACGGATTACCTTTTTCATCATGATGCTCTGATATCATGCGTGCTGCGCTACCAACCATCGTTGCGCCTGCTGGCACAGCTTTTACCACGACTGCATTGGAGCCGATTTTAGCATTCTTGCCCACGGTAAAAGGACCCAATACTTTAGCACCGGCACCAACAATTACCCCATCTTCTAAAGTCGGATGACGCTTGCCATTATTCCAGGAGACACCGCCCAGAGTAACGCCATGATATAAAGTCACGTCGTTACCAATCTCAGCGGTCTCACCGATGACCACACCCACACCGTGATCAATAAAAAACCGGCGACCAATTTTGGCAGCCGGATGAATTTCGATACCAGTCATAATACGTGAACCGTAAGAGATGACGCGCGCTGATAGTTTGTGGTCATGTTTCCATAGGTAATGTGCGCTGCGATGTAGTATAAGCGCATGAATACCTGGATAGGTGAGTATGACTTCTAAGCTATTGCGCGCAGCAGGATCCCGAGTAAAGACGGCATCAATATCTTCTTTTAAGTCTTTTCTAATGTGGCTGAATGATTTGAATAAGGCGGTTGGCAATGACATAAGGCGTCCTATCGTATTTTTGATTACAATCTCTTTAGTTATAGCAGCTTTGTATTATAAAACATAGCCATGAGTTATAAATAAAAACAGATTGGAATCTAACATTAGTTTTTTATCTAAAGGCGACCATTTTTGTCCGCAATACTGCCACATGTATTTCGCCTTCACTGCAATATCTATTAGTTGCTGGTAGTATATTTTAGCAACTCGACCACTTGTTCAGGTGTTTGCGCCCATGCCATTGCTGCAGCGTCAACTTCTTTCAATGGATGAATAATATCCTCAGCATGCAGCGTGATATACGGCTTGCCCAAGGCAGCACAGCAGCCAGCGTCGAATGCAGCGTTCCATTGTTTGTATTTATCACCGAAACGAATAATAGCTATATCGCATTTTTGTATGAGGTTTTTAGTACGAATCGCATTGACCTTCGACGATTTATGGTCACGCCAGAATGAATTATCGTCTTTACCCAGCACATCGCCAGCCGCGTCGCTAGCTTCATGTTCGGTCACAGCAGATGTGAACTCAATGGGAAGACCAAGTTCTTTTGCGCCTTGCATGATTTTCTGACGCCAATCAGTGTGTATTTCTCCAGATAAATAGACTGTCCAATTCATAATTAACTCCGTTTTATTATTAAATGATGTGCAACTGCTAGTTAGCGATTGCTGGTATTGATTATAAAAATAATAACTACTAAATGTTGGGTGTGGCGCGCAGTAGTATATCAGTCGCAGTCAATATAGGGTAGCCAATGCTAATATCTCTAATACTGATAAAAGTTCAGCGCGATATACTTTATACGTAAGCTTTAGTCTTTTAGAAGTTTAGCGACTAAGGCGCTTAATAACTGAAACTCTTTTTGGTCCAGTTGTATACGTGAACCAAGACGTGATAAGCGTAATGGTAATGATCTTAGATGATCGCTATCAGCAAGACCACGCTGAACCATCAGCTCAGTGACGCGCACCGTTAATTGTTGTAGCTGCTGTTGAGTAATGGCTGGCTCATCCCATTGTTGCCGAATATAAGTGTTTAATATGGGTGACACATGACTGTTTGACGCTTCATTATTATCTATTGTTCCACCACTATACATACTGCTAGAGATGTGAGTTTGAGCATAAGCAAAAATAAAGCTGGCAATCACCTGCACAGCCGAGGCGACATTAAGAACAGGATAATCGGAATTGGCATCAATCTGAATATGGTAATCGGCATACCCTAACTCTTCATTGGTCAATCCACGATCTTCACGACCAAATAGTATAGCGATATTAGGTATGGCATCAGTGCTATTTTGCTTATTAGTAAGGCTCTGATTGTCAATAAAGTCCAGCATAATTTTGGCTGCTTGTGTCGGCGTGACTACAGGGCGCGGCATATGACGGCTGCGGCTGCTGGCAGCAAAAACCAGTTGGCAATCAGCGATAGCTGTCTCTAATGTCGGGGTAATCGTTGCGGCTGCCAAAACGTCGTTGCCACCTGCCGCATGGGATACGCTGGTCTCATCAATAGGCAGTTTAGGATTAACCACAGTCAAGCGTGACAAACCCATGGTATGCATTGCCCGTGCTGCTGAGCCGATATTTGCTGGTAAGGTGGTATTTACCATAACAACTTGCAAACAAGATAAATAATCGTGAACGGTATGTTCTGCTACAAATGGATTACTCATTAATTATTCAGCCGTTGATTGATTTCATTTTCAACCTCTTTTAATGCTAGCGCTAGTGCTTCGACAAGTAACCTTGATTGGTCGATTTTCTGAGCGCTGCAGGCAGATTGAAGTTGATCGCTAAGATTAATCAGCTGTATTGCACCCAAATTGGCGCTTCCTCCTTTTAATGCATGAGCAGCTTCAAAACCTGCCACATTATCATTATTTGTCAAGGCGGAGTATAACGACGCAATACGCTGTTTACTGTCAGTAAAATAAACTTGAATAAGCTCTATAAAATCCTCTTCGAATAAATCACGCATGTCTTCAAATTGCTCTATATTAATAATTTCCCTATCAATAGAATGCTTGGACGAATGTGCATTAACCACGATGAGATATCCCTTTAATAAAATGAGAGGAAGCTGCTTCTTTTATTGCAGGAGCGCTGGCTATCAATGTAAATGTTAGTTATGGAATGTGTATTAGTTATAATGTAAATGTAAGTTATCCGCGTTAATTATACTCTTTAACTGTTGTAGATTATCATCATTAGGATAGATGCGCCAATGCTCAGACAACCCAACATTAGCAATAGCATAATCTGCATAGATACTTAGCCCAAGCGGAATGCAATTATCATTTAGGGGAATGTCTATGTTATTAAGTGCATTATCATCATGATTTTGATTAATATCTTGGTCTAATGCTAATAAATCATTGCCATTTTCATCATATAAACTGCTGTCTTCATTTATCACATTATTATTGTAATAATCATTAACGTTGCTATCACTTTGTCCGTCTTGCTCATTACTCTGATTCAGGCGCGGTGCAGGTATTAAGTCAGCTTGGGCAGATTTAAGCACCGGTTGCATGCGCGTTAGTAAGTCAATATCGCTTGCATGAATTTTAACACTGATTTTTTTTAGCCAACGCAGGCGTGCATCAACCATGCTCATGGCATTATCAAGACGGGCAAACAAACGTCCGTCACGCTCACGGATACTGCCTTTGATAATGACCACTTCATCAACTTTTAATTGTTCTTTGACGCGGTTAAAGCGCTCAGCGTAGCAGCTGACTTCAAGCCTTGAGGTGCCGTCATCTAAAATAATGACGTTACGATTACCGAAGTTGGCAATATCAATGATTAATCCTGCAAAATAACAGCTGCCGTTATAGCCAGTATCAGCCAATTTGTCGAGTCGTGCACCTGAGGTATAGCGCTTTAGCTCATCTAAGTATTCATTGATTGGATGCCCTGTTAAATATAGACCCAAAGTGTTCTTTTCAGCTTTCAGACGGTGCTTGTCACCCCAAATAAGCTCTGGGGTCATAACCAGTGGCGGTGCAGCGACGACGCCATCCGTTTCACCAAACAAATCCATCATACCGATTTCGCGGTTTTGACGGTCTTGCTCCGCGGCTTGCACGGCACTTGGTAGCTGACTCATTAATGCGCCACGAATCTCATATGCTTCATCTGATGGCAAGTCAGGTCGTAAAATGGCTGCAAAGTCATCAAAACAACCAGCGTTTATCAGTCCTTCAAGGGTACGCTTATTGACCTTTTTGATATCAACGCGGCGGCAAAAATCATATAGGTCTTTAAAAGGTCCTTCACGGCGGCGCGCATCGACGATAGATGCAACAGCACCTTCACCAACGCCTTTAATCGCGCCCAAACCATAAATAATATTGGTCGGCGTATCGGCAACAAAATGCCATTCACTACGGTTAACCGATGGATTGACTACCGTTAAAGCAAAGTTTTCACGGCAGTCATTGATAAAGAACACCACGTTATCGGTGTTGTTCATATCTGATGTGAGTACGGCTGCCATAAATTCGGCAGGATAGTATTGTTTTAGATACGCGGTCTGATAGGCGAGTACGCCATAAGCGGCAGAATGCGAGCGGTTAAAACCGTAGCCAGCAAATTTTTCCATCAAGTCAAACACGCCGCCAGATGTCGCTTCGTCAATACCTTGAGCAGTTGCGCCAGTGACAAAAATATCACGCTGTTTTGCCATTTCTTCAGGTTTCTTTTTACCCATAGCGCGGCGTAGCATATCCGCCCCGCCCAAGCTATAGCCTGCCATTACCTGCGATATTTGCATGACTTGTTCTTGATAAACAATAACGCCATTGGTATTTTCTAAAATGGGCTCAAGATTGGGGTGGTCATAGATAACTTCTTCGCGACCATGCTTACGGTCAATATACATCTCAACCATGCCAGCATCGAGTGGACCGGGGCGATAGAGCGCGCACATGGCGATAACGTCTTCGATATTGGTCGGTTGCAACTTAGCCAAATACTTTTTCATGCCCATACTTTCTAGCTGAAAGACGGCAGTGGTTTTGGCATCTTGCAAGAGCTTATAGGCTTTAGCGTCATCAAGTGGCAAGTCTTCTAATACCAATTCTGCCACGCCTTCTTTTTTACGGCGCAGGTTAATGTTCTCGACAGCAGCATTAATCACCGTCAAGTTACGTAGTCCTAAAAAGTCAAATTTTACCAGCCCAACCGCTTCGACATCATCTTTATCAAACTGGCTGACACGATGACCTTCGTCATCACAGTAAATGGCACTAAAATCAGTAATCTTGTGCGGCGCAATTAACACGCCGCCAGCATGTTTACCGACGTTTCTGCAAATGCCTTCAAGCTTAATGGCCATCTCCCACACTTCAGTAGCATCTTCATAATCCATATTGTCAGGATTAGAAATCAAGTCTTTAAGCTGTGGCTCTTGTTCAAGCGCTTGACTAAGTGTGATGCCCGGTGTTTTAGGAATAAGTTTAGACATTTTGCTGGCAAGAAAGTAGGATTTGCTTTGCGCACGCGCTACGTCTCGTACAACCGCTTTTGCTGCCATCGTACCAAAGGTAATGATTTGCGAAACAGCTTCTCGACCATAGGTCTGCGCCACATAATCAATAACGCGGTCGCGACCTTCAATACAAAAGTCAATATCGAAATCGGGCATGGAGACACGCTCGGGATTCAAAAAGCGCTCAAATAATAAGTCGTAGTGAATAGGATCGAGGTCGGTAATATTGAGTGCATAAGCGACAAGCGAGCCTGCACCGGAACCACGACCGGGGCCGACTGGGACGCCATTGGCTTTTGCCCAGCGGATAAAGTCCATTACGATTAAAAAATAACCGGGGAAACCCATTGATAAAATAACTTTTAGCTCATACTCTAAACGCTCATCATACCTTTGGCGAATATCACTCCAATTATCACTACGTATGTCAACTGGAAATAGTTTGTCTAAACGATTTTCAAGCCCGCGCTGCGATTCTAAGCGAAAGAAAGATTCAGTCGTCTCACCTTCAGGTACTGGAAACTCTGGTAGTACATTAATACCAAGCGTCAACGTTACATTACAGCGCGTTGCCAAGCGCAAGGTGTTGTCAATAACCTGCGGGATATCGGTAAAGAGCTGCTGCATTTGTGCTTGAGTTTTCAGATACTGCTCATCAGAATAAGTCTGCGGACGATTTTGATCGGCGAGTACGTAAGAGCCAGCAATACAAACCCGCGCTTCATGAGCATCGAAATCGTCTTGCTCCAAAAACCGCACATCATTATGAGCAATGATAGGAATATGATGTTTTGCACCCGAGTAAATAGCCGCCTTAATAAAGGCGTCTTCACCCGTACGATTGGTGCGCTTAATCGCAAAATATAAGCGATCAGCAAACTGCGCTTGCCACTCTGCAAGTAGCTCATCGGCTTTTTCCGGCATAGAGCCGACTAAGGCCTGTCCAACGTCTGACTTTTCGGTAAAGAGTACAATCACACCTGCCGCATGCTCAAGAATATGACTACGTTTAACAATAGGCACACCATGATTGGCAGGGTCAGCACGACCTTCGGTAAATCCAAGCGACACGATACGAGTGATGTTTTGATAACCCTCATTATTCATTGCCAGCAGTACCAAACGCGAGTCCTCATTATCCATGATGACTTCGCTGCCGATAATAGGCTTAATACCCGAACCTAAGCAAGCACGATAGAATTTTACCGTCGCATACAGGTTGGATAAATCCGTCAAGGCAAGGGCGCTTTGATTGTCTGCCGCCGCCGCTTTAACCAACGATTTAATACGAACAATAGAATCGGTAATGGAATATTCGCTGTGGATGCCAAGGTGTACAAATGCCATAGAAGACTCTTACGGATGCAAATAAAAAAGAAGAATACTAATAAAGAGACTAGTATAGAAGTAAGAAATACTTAATTATCAATGCTTTAGTTGATAAAAAGGCTGTAATAGCCTTATATTTCTGTCCTAATATTGGGCGCTAATCATAGCATTATTTAGCGTCTACAGCCACTTATTCAGTGACGTAGGTATTGTTAGTTGAGCTACATAATAAATGGCTTAGAAATAATATTTACTGAAAATAAGAGTGGTTCTATAGCAGATTTAAGCAGACCGTTACCTTGTTAAGATATAAAAGGTATTAAAAAAGCCCTCTATATCATAACAATATAGAAGGCTTTTTTAATACTAACAATAATAACTCAATGAGATTTTTTACCAAAACGATCAAGCTTATACCCCTTAGGGTCAATAGTGTGTGGATCGTCAAAATAGTACTCAGCAATCATCCGTGCACTCACGACCGATTGAGTCAAACCTAAATGATGATGACCAAAGTTTAAAAACACTCGCCCAATTCTATCAATGACTGGCAAAGAATCCACTGTCGTTGGTCTAAAGCCCATCCACGGCACACTATCATCAGTATTTAATGGTGTTTTTAACATAGGCTGTGCATGTTGCAGTAGCTTGTGCGCACGCTGCATATTAGGAGGCGCATCGAGCCCTGCGTATTCCACTGTGCCCGCTAGGCGTAAACCACCTTCCATCGGTGTCATAATAAAATGCCGATCCAAACTCGATACCGACATGTTTAAGCGCTTGCTCTCATGCGGCAGCATCAAGTGATAGCCACGCTCAGTATCCAGTGGCACTTTAACGCCCGTAAGTTGTTTGGCTAATGCTTTTGAGTAAGCGCCTGCTGATAGGACAACTTTAGAGGCAATAATATCGCCGTGGTTAGTTTTTAAGTGAATACCGTCCTCGCTTGGCACAGCTTCAAGCACGTGGCAATGCTCAATGATATGACCTCCAAGCTGCCTAAAGGTGTTAGCAAGACTATCGTGAATGGCTTGCAGATTGGTAAAATGTCCAGTCTCGGAGAAGTATAGAGCATCGAGCTTACTGTTGTCCAAGGCGGGCTCATACTCTGCAATACCTTCTTTGGTTAGCAGATGATTGACCACCCCAACATCATTAAGACGTTTACCATAATCGGTTAGTATCTTTAGATTAGTGGGGTGCTCTATGGTTAATAGTGAGCCGCTGGTATGCACCCACTGATTTAGCTCAAATTGAGTTGCAAAGTTTTGCCATGCCTCTAAGCTGCTTTGATTGAGGTTTAATATCGCCTTATGAATACGGTCAAAAGGCTCAGAGCGCATATTTAACAAGAGCTGTAGCGCCCACGGCATCAAACGCGGCAGATAGCGCCAATCTAATCGTAGCGGTCCAGTAGGATTAAGCAGCATGGCGGGAATATGACGTAACATACTAGCGTCAGCAACGGGGAATACCTGCTCGGTTGCTAGATGTCCTGCGTTACCTGATGAAGTACCCTTACATATCTCATCGGCTTCGAGTAGGCATACCTTTACCCCACGTGCCTGTAGCGTTACCGCCGTCGTTAAACCAATAATACCACCACCAATAATATGTATATCGAATTCTTGAGTATTCATAAGTGCTCTCAACAGGCTAGTATAAATGAGATTGATAGGTTCCGATGAGCTATAATATATTTTATAAGAGCAAGCTCTCGGTGTCATAATAAAAGTAAGGGTTTTTATTTATAAAAGTATCAGAAATACTCTAATTAATATTTAGCGCTTATCATGTCTATCACTATATTCTATCCAGAAATCCGCATTTTCAACACCAGCTTTCCTTGGGTCGAACACAGGATTGAGCCCTAATTTCATTTGCTTATCATAGTCTTTCAACACTTTTAGAGCTGTTTTGCTGAGTAAGACAATGGCGATAAAGTTGAGGTAACACATACTGCCAAAGCCAATATCACCTAGCGCCCACATCATGCCTACCGACTGTATGCTGCCGCTAAAACAGACGATTAAAAATACGATTTTTAATAACGGTTTTAAGATAGGGTAACGCATTTTGCTATCTAGATATACCATTGTGGTTTCGGCGATATAGTAATAAGCAATCAAACAAGTGAAAGCAAATAAGAATATAGCAATCGCAACGAAACCGCTGCCGTATTGGCTAAATACAGTGGATACTGCTGCTTGTGTAAATGCAGTTCCAGCTTCAATACCGGGCAGATTTTCGACCAAAGTCAGTCCTTCTGTAGGAATGACATTATACATACCCGTAGATAAAATCATGAGCGCAGTTGCGGTACATACGACAACCGTATCGATGTAGATAGAAAAGCTTTGCACTAAGCCTTGTTTGGCAGGGTGTGAGACTTCTGCTGCAGCTGAGCTGAAAGTCGCTTCGCCTGCGCCCGCAACGTTTGAAAAGACCGCACGACGTACACCCCAAGAAATAGCTAGACCAATAATACCGCCAAAAACTGCATCCATACCAAAGGCGCTTTTAAAAATTAAGGCGAACATAGCAGGCAAGTTTGAGGCATTAAAGGATAATACGATGACCATCATGGCGATATAACCAATTGCCATAAAGGGGACGACTTTACCGGCAAAGCTGGCAATACGTTTGACGCCCCCAAAGATAATAACGGCTAGCATGGCAACAATAATAATACCAGTTACCATGGGCGGTATATTAAAAGCTGTGTTAAATGAATCGGCAATAGTATTGGCTTGTACGCCCGGAACAAGTACACCGTAAGAGAGACAAGTCACAGAAGCTACAATGACGGCAAATGGCTTCATCTTTAGACCGCGCTCAATGTAGAAGGGTGAGCCGCCGCGATATTGACCATCAACCTCATGCTTATACACCTGCGCAAGGGTTGATTCGATAAAAGCACTGGCACCGCCAAGCAGACCCATAATCACCATCCAAAATACTGCGCCAGGACCACCTGCGGCAATGGCAGTAGCAACTCCAGCGATATTACCGACGCCAATTCGACCTGATAATGCCATGCAAAACGCTTGGAATGAGCTAATGCCTTGGTCAGACTGTTGTTTGTCAAATAACAGTCTAACCATCTCTTTGAGGTAGCGGAACTGGACGCCGCGTGTCATGACAGTAAAGTAAATCCCAACACCGAGTGCTAGGTATACTAACGCATCACTCCATATATAGCCGACAATGGTATTAATAATCGCTTCCATGATCTTACTTCCCTGTAAGTATGTGACTAAAGTCTTAGATTATTTTTTTAATATAAAATGCGGTCATATCACCGTATTAAGCGACATGACCGCGTTACCAAAGCTATCAATTTACCAACCAAATGGTTTTGGTTTGCGTATATTGTGATAAGGCTTCAAGTCCATTATCACGACCACCGAATCCTGATTGCTTATAGCCACCGAATGGCGTGGTAATATCTCCTTCTGAAAAGCCATTAATAGAAACAGTGCCTGCTTTAATAGCGGAAGCAACCCGATAAGCACGCTTGATATTTTGCGTATAAAAAGACGCCGCTAAGCCAAATTCAGTATCATTGGCAAGCGCGATGGCTTCTTCATCCGTCTCAAAACTGGTCACTGCAAGCAAGGGACCAAAGACTTCTTCTTTAAATAGCGTCATATCGGGCGTGACATCATCAAAAATAGTCGGTTCGATATACCAACCGCTACCCAATTCAGTATGAATTTTGCCACCTGCCACTAGGGTTGCGCCTTCTGCTTTTGCCGTCTCTAAATAATGACAAACTTTTTCAAAATGCGCTTTTTCAATCATAGGACCAATGGCGGTATCGACATCATAAGGCGAGCCGATTTTCCAACCTTTAAGCCCTTCTTTAAGCTTATTCAGGAGGGTTTCTTTTTGACTGCTATGTACTAGTAAGCGTGAGCCACAACTGCAATTTTCACTCATGTTCCAAAAGGCGGCTGATAAAATATCATTAATCACAGCATCGTCTAATACGGCATCATCAAATACCACTTGTGGGCTTTTGCCACCGCATTCTAAAACGATTTCTTTCAAGTTGCTTTGCGCGGCATATTGTAAAAATAGGCGACCCACTTCTATTGAGCCTGTGAATGACACCATATCGATATCCATGTGACGACCGATGGCAGCGCCAATAGTTTTACCCGTACCACAAATTAGCTGTAACGCTTCTTTAGGCACACCTGCTTCATAAGCCAATTCGGTTAAGCGGTAAGCAGATAATGAGGTTAATGCGGCAGGTTTAACAATGACGGAGTTGCCCATCATCAATGCTGGTGCCACTTTCCATGCATACATTTGTGCAGGGAAGTTCCATGGCAGCACCGCACCTACGACACCGATGGGCTCTTGGATAATAAGTCCTAAAGCGGCGCTACCAGTAGGGGCGACTTTACCAAATACTTTATCAGCGGCTTCGGCATACCACTCAAAAGTTTCGATGGTTGCTGGAATATCGGTATTTAAGCATTCGGTAATGGGTTTACCCGCATCGACACAATCTAATGCTGCAAGTTCTTCTGAATGCTCATGCATGAGGGCGCACCAGCGCTGCATGATGGTTTTACGCTCGCTAGGGGCTAAGCGTCGCCACGTGCCGTTTTCAAAACCGTCACGCGCAGCTTTCACGGCAGCATCGACGTCTTCTGCTGTCCCTGCGGCAATTTGACCGATAAGGGTGTTATCAATAGGAGTATGATTGTCTAATGTCGCCTCGGATTGAGGTTCAGCAACCGTTAATTGACCTGCCCATAATTTTTGTTGTTTGGCTTGCTCAAATACTTGCTCTTTAGTAGTTTTTTCTTTAGTAATCATTTTTATCATCCTTGTCTGCTTAGTTTGATGCCGTAAGCTTGTGTTTTGAACACGGCATCAGCTTTGGCGTTAGTTATCCTTGACATTATTGTTACTAAATTCAGTGCTATTTAGGCAATAATGCTAAAAATTCTGCTTTTTCGTCCGCTGGCATGTCAGTCAAGGGCACACGTACTGAACCGACATTGACGCTGCCTTTTAAACAACCGGCTTTGGCTTTTTGGTTATAGTTGCCAGATTCCATAGAATGGATAGCGGGGTAGATTTTGCTCATGATATGTTTGGCTTTGTCCCAGTCGCCTTCTTGAGTGGCATTAAAGAGGGCGACTTGTTCTTCTGGAAAAACGTTAGCTGCGCCCGCAATCCAGCTTTTTGCGCCCCAAAAGAAGAAATCAACCGGTTGGTCGTCACAGCCACAAACCACTTCAAAGTTATCAAAATTTGCTTGCAGCATGCGTAGCGCATGACTAAAGTCGCCGCTGCTTTCTTTAACGCCCACGATATTAGGATGTTTTGCTAAGTGCGCCACCGTGTCAAAATCGATGCTCACGCCAACACGAGCAGGGAAGTTGTACATGATAATCGGCAGCTCACTGGCGTCCGCGACTTTTTCAAAATGGGCGATGATACCGTCTTGCTCAGGTAAGCTATAAGGCGGAGCAGATAGCATTAAGCCGTCATAACCTAAAGTTTTGGCTTGTTCGGCAAGTTTAATAGAGTGATCAGTTGATAAGTTGTTGATACCAGCGATTAACGTAACTTTACCTTTGGCAGCTTTAGCGATGGTGGTTAGCACCAGTTCACGCTCTGCGTCTGAAAAGGTGTAGTATTCACCAGTAGTTCCGCAGGCGACAATACCCGTCACGCCTTTGTCAATAAATGCTTCTACTAGCGTGGTTAAGGTTTCGGCATCGACATCGCCATGGTTGTCAAAAGGGGTGACGATTGGGACTAAAATTCCATTTATATTCATGAGACTATCCTTAGTTATTGATAAATTGGTTATTGATGATTTTATTCATAGTGATTTAAAGTTAAATCGCTTATTTTTTTTACCTTTCTTTCTTGATATGGCTTTCTTGACATAGCGTCATAGAGTTTCATATCAGGCTTTCTTAAAACGGTTTAATCGGTAAGGGGTCGGGTCGATAGTGTGTGGCTCATCAAAATAATACGCTGCAATCATTTGCGCACTGACCACTGCTTGCGTTAAGCCTAAATGCTGATGACCAAAATTTAAAAATACGCGACCAATATTATCGATGACAGGTAATGAGTCTGCGGTTGAAGGACGAAATCCCATCCACGGCACGCTATCTGTGGCATCTAAATTTTCTTTAAGCATTGGCTGCGCCAGTGGCAAGAGCATTTGCGCGCGTCGCATATTGGCAGGCGCATCTAATCCGGCATACTCTACCGTCCCTGCCAACCGTAGCCCATCTTGCATCGGAGTCATAATGAAGCGCCGATCTATACTTGATACGGGTATTTGCAAGCGCGTATTTTCATGAGGAAGCATCAAGTGATAGCCACGCTCAGTATCTAAGGGCACGCTCACACCAGTCAGTTGCTTGGCAAGTGCTTTTGAATGCGCGCCTGCAGATAGCATTACCTTATTTGCCGTCATTTCACCTTGACTGGTGGTGAGAAGAATCCCTTCTGCATTAAGCGTGGCTTCAAGCACACGGCAATGTTCAATGATATGACCGTCCAGTTGTCGAAAGGTATTGCTAAGCTGACTGATGATGGCTTTTAAATTGGTAACGTGACCGGTATCAGGAAAAAACAACGCATTCAGCTGATTGTCTTGCAAGGCAGGTTCACGTTCTTGCAATGTCTCTTTACTCAATAACTCATTTGCTACGCCAATGTCGTTAAGACGGTTGCCATGAGCGATTAAATGCGCAATGCTGGCAGGCTTTTCGACTGTTAATAATGAGCCTTTTACCTGTACCCAATCATTGAGCTGCCACTGAGTGGCAAAGTCTTGCCATGCTTGTAAACTGTGTTGATTTAACTGTAATAAAGCCTTATGAATACGGGCAAATGGCTCAGGGCGCATATTCATTAATAATTGGATTGCCCATGGCATTAAGCGTGGCAAGTAGCGCCAATCTAGCCGTAACGGACCTGCAGGATTAAACAACATCGCTGGGAGATGACGTAAGATACTGGCGTCAGCAATGGGGAACACTTGTTCGGTTGCTAAGTGACCCGCATTACCAAATGAAGCACCTTGACCCACTTCGTTGGCATCAAGCAGTGCTACTTTTACGCCCCGCGCTTGCAACGTTACCGCTGTCACTAGACCGATAATACCGCCACCAATAATATGTAAGTCGAAGTTTTGGGTGTCCATAAATGCTCTCGATAACTCATATTTACTTCAGCATAGGTACTTAAAATAGACGAATACAAATTTTTTCAGTGCTGTAAATTTAGCTCGCCTTATAAAGAAGATATGCCCCACTTAAAAGGATCATTATCTTGTAAAATTAAGCGGGTTTCTGCACAGACATAAGAATGACCACAAATTGTTGGAATAATGGTATTGTTAGGATATGTGCCCGTTTGGTCGAGCAGGCTAGGCGTTGCGTATTGATAACTGCCGGTAAATGAGCTGCCAACCACACCTTGTTGGTGCCATAAGTGCTCAGGTGCTAATTTGTTATCAGCGGCTAAGCAGGCAAGTTTGGCGCTAGTGCCCGTACCACAAGGTGAGCGGTCATAAGCAGCACCCGGACATAACACAAAGTTTTTGCTATCAATGTTAGCTTCTGTGCTATCGGCAAACAGCTCAATATGGTCAATCTCACCACCGTCTTTCCCTGTGATATTGCCCGCGACTAAAGCTTGTTTAATCTGGATACATACTTGCGTCAGCGCTTCAACATTATTGGCAGCAATATCTTGTCCATGCTCACTCACCAAAAAGAACCAGTTGCCACCCCACGCGATATCACCGCGAATCACACCAAGCTCAGGGACATTGACTTCAACTTGTTTTTTATAGCGATAAGAGGGGACATTTTGTACGCTGCAGCTACCGTCGTCATGTAAAGTGGTTTTGACCAAGCCGACTGGTGTTTCTAACCAATGCTCGCCTGCAGTGATTTTTTGTTGATGCGCTAAAGAAATCATTACGCCAATAGTGCCGTGCCCACACATCCCAAGGTAGCCGGCGTTATTAAAAAAGATAACTCCTGCAGTGGCTTTAGGGTTGGTGGCAGGTAACAGCAAAGCACCAACAAGAACATCATTGCCACGAGGTTCTAAAATGATACTTTGGCGTAGATGATCAAAGTTTTGCTTGAAGTAGTGCAACTTGTCTTGAATGGTGTCGCCAACCAGAGTAGGAAAGCCATCATAGACCATACGTGTGGGCTCACCACCGGTATGCGAATCTATAATCTCAAAGTTATATAGTGTAGAAGCCATGACCGACATCCTAATTCATCCGTGTAAAAGGTACATTCCATTGTCATTCATCAGACCCGATATCTTCCTAACTACTGAATACCTAATACGTCATAGCCAGTACTGAATATCTAAGGTCTGTATATAGATTGGACTTTTTTAAATGTATCGTCTTGCTGTTTTTTTGGTAAAAAATGCGCATTTCTGCATAGTTGATACTTAAATTAGCGAATGTTTTAATGAGAAGGTACGAAGGATTAGTAGCGTACCGCGAATAAATGGGGAATAAAAAAGAGGAGGTTAGCCTATAATTTAGGTATGCTTGACGGGAGCATGCCACGAGATACGATATTAAAAGTGACAAAAATAGGAGGTAAGAAAGTGAAAGGAAGTGATATGTTTAATAACGCTATAGAAGAAAAAAAACTGGTAGCCGTACTGCAGCAGAGTTTAGATAATTATTATCCAGATAATAGTTCGGTGTTTATTGGCAGTATTTCACTGTTATTACCGCTACTGGATACTTTGACTAATGTTGTATTTTTTGTAAAAGATGAGCAGGCGCGTTATCAGTTGGCGAATAAAACGTTATTGAAACGCTGCAAATTGAATAAGCATGAAGACATTGTCGGTTTTACCTCAGAAGAGGTTTTTTCTCACCGTCAAGGTAAAGACTATGTGCTGCAGGATTTAAAGGTAATTCAGGAAGGAAAAGTGATTGTTGATAATTTAGAGCTACACAGTTATGCGTCAGGCAAGCTTGGTTGGTGCTTGACCAATAAGCTACCTATTTATAATGTCAATAAGCAAGTGATCGCCATGGTGGGTATTTCGGTTGATGTCGATGAAGATAATGAGCGCATTTTACGTAAACACGCTCGGTTGGCTGATGTGGCACAATTTGTACGCGACAATTTGGATCAAAAAATTAATATCACGGAGTTGGCAGCATTGGCGAATTTAAGCCTATCGCAATTAGAACGGACGTTTAAAGCAGTGTTGAATATGTCGCCTTTGCAGTTTGTACAAAAACTGCGGCTTGAATACGCTATTAAATTATTAGCCAGACATGAGATGTCAATTACCCAAATTTCATTGAACTGCGGCTATGGCGACCATAGTGCCTTTAGTCGCCAGTTTAAACAGTTCACAGGTATGTCGCCCACTCAGTTCCGCAAAGCTCATTTATCTATCACAACTTAAATAGGGCTGTTTAAACGACAACAGATAATTGAGCTAGCTTGGATCTAATAGTTCAATCCAGTGCTTCACTGGTATGTTGGATCGGCTGCCTAAATGCAGCTGGCAACCAATGTTGGCGGTGACGATTTGTTCTGGATTATCAATCGTTAAGTCTGCCAATTTATTGCTCAGTAATTTTTGACTCATCTCAGGCTGAAGGATGGAATAAGTACCGGCAGAGCCACAGCATATATGCTTGTCCTTGGTGCGAGTCAAAGTGATACCTGCTTGTTGCAAGATTTGCTCAACATGACCGCCCAATTGCTGAGCATGTTGCAATGAGCAAGGGCAATGCACAGCTGTTTTACGTCCTTTATCTTGCAATTCCAGCTGGCTCAAGTCTTCTTTTAATAATACTTCACTAAGATCTTTGGTTAGCTCACTGACGCGATGCGCTTTGGTGGCATATTCTTGGTCATGGCTCAACTTTTCGCCATACTCTTTGACCATTGAGCCGCAGCCCGAGGCGCTAATGACAATGGCTTCTACGCCCGATTCAATATAAGGCCACCATGCATCAATATTACGGCGCATAAATCCTAGCCCTTCTTCATGGGCGGTCATATGATAACTGACAGCACCGCAGCAGCCAGCATCTGGTGCAGTGAACAAGCTGATGCCAAGTTTATCAAGGACACGGGCTGCCACAATATTGGTATTAGGCGTGGCTGACGGTTGGGCGCATCCGGCAAGTACTAGCATGCGGCGCGTTTGCTGCTGCTTTGGTAGCGCAAGCTTGACTTGTCTAAGGGGTACTTGGGATTTTAGCGTACTCGGTAATAGTGGTCGCACCGATTGCCCTAAGCGTAACAAGAACCCGAAGCGACGTGAGTAGGGCAGCACTTTACGAATCAGCCAGCGCAGCAGTTTTTGTTGCAACGGACGTTCTAATTGCTCCTCCATGATATCGCGACCAATTTCAGCTAAGCGTCCATATTTTACGCCAGAGGGGCACGTGGTCTCACAGCTGCGACAGGTCAGACAACGGTCTAAATGCGTCTGTGTTTTTTCACTGACATCACCAGTCTCAAGCATCTGTTTCATTAGATAAATACGTCCGCGTGGACCATCGCGTTCATCACCCAACTCTTGATAGGTAGGGCAAGTGGCATTACAAAATCCGCAATGCACGCAGCTGCGCAAAATGGCGTCTGCTTCCTCAATGTCTGGATGATCCAGATACTTCACATTAATTTGGGTACGCATAATGATTTCCTATTACATCCAG
The DNA here is from genome assembly GCF_014119005.1 of Psychrobacter sp. GP33. Classification (GTDB taxonomy): domain Bacteria; phylum Pseudomonadota; class Gammaproteobacteria; order Pseudomonadales; family Moraxellaceae; genus Psychrobacter. The sequence continues at coordinate 275,449 of NZ_JACGYX010000003.1, forward strand.
CTGTAGAGACGACCGGGATTAAAAATACCTTGAGGATCAAAGGCATGCTTTAACCGTTGGTGCAATTGTCGTAGGGCTGTTGGCTTAGTATGAAAAACGTCTTGAAGCCTATCGCCACCTCGATATAGGCTGACTTGACCTCCTGCGCTTGCAGCAAGTACTTCTAATTCTTCAACAGAAAAATCACCGCGTAGCCAACGCTGACTACCGCCCCAATCAATGAGCCATTCTGCTTCTGGTAAAAAGTGTGGCGCATTGCTATTAACTGAGAAACGCCATAACGGTGCATCATCAGAAAAATAGGCTAATTGCTGCTCACGTAGCTGAGTCCATAAATCATTGCCGTTTTCTAATACGGTGCCTTGCCACTGATTCATTGTACTATCGACGGCACTTCGCGCGCCTTCTACACGCAGATATAAATGATTATCGAACCAACAAGCAGCGGTTAATGGTTTGGCTTGACCTGCCAAAAGATTCATCGTTTCAATGGCTTGCGGTGCTGCCATTTCTTGCTTAAAGGTAATACTCGCTTTAGGTTTTGGCATGACTTTGAGACTAACCTCGCTAATAACACCTAAAGTGCCCATCGCGCCTGCCTGCATGCGTGAGACATCATATCCGGCTACATTTTTCATCACTTGACCACCAAAACGTAACTCTTCTGCACGCCCATTGATCAAACGTATGCCCAGCACGTGATCTCTAATTGAGCCATTCCAAGGTCGTCCGGGTCCTGATAAATGACAGGCTAACGTCCCACCTAAGGTCGCTCGTCCATCGAATAGCGGTGGCTCAAATGCTAACCTCTGATTGTGCTCTGCTAAAGCGGCATTGATATCGACTAGAGGCGTGCCAGCGCGCGCGGTCAGTACCAATTCAATCGGCTCGTAAGTGACAATACCACTGTGCTCGGCAAGACTGAGAGGTTCGCCCTCAACTTGGCGACCCATAAAGTTCTTACTACCACCGCCAATAATACGTAACTTAGTACCATCATTACTTGCTTGTCTTACCTGTTCAATCAGCTCCTGACTGATGTCCTTCATGCGAGCTCTCCCTGCTGGTGTGAATGTTCATGCATTGATTCAGGTCTAGCCCCATCAAGCGCGCGATATTCTTGGCAGCGCTTCAGAACAGGAATACCCTTTCCTGGATTTAAGGTACCAACTGGATCAAAAGCATGTTTAATCGCATGAAATTGACACAGCTCTTGCTCGTTAAATTGCACGCTCATTTGACGCAGCTTTTCTACGCCAACGCCATGCTCTCCTGTGATACAGCCGCCTACTTCAACGCACAGCTCAAGGATACGCCCACCAAATTCCTCGGTTCTTTCAAGCTCACCTGGCATATTGGCATCAAATAAAATCAGCGGATGTAAATTACCGTCGCCGGCATGAAATACGTTTGCTACTTTTAATCCGTACTCTACGGAGAGACGTTGCATTTCAGTCAATACATGGGCAAGTTGGCTACGCGGAATGGTGCCATCCATGCAATAATAATCCGGTGAAATTCGACCAACAGCAGGGAATGCAGACTTTCGACCCTTCCACAATAGAGCGCGCTCCGCCTCAGTTTGCGATACGCGAGTAGTAATAGCACCAAGTTCAATAAACAGCTGCTCCACCTCACGAATCTGCTCGTCAACCTCAGCGACTGTGCCATCAAGCTCACACAGTAGCAGTGCCTCAGCGTCAGTTGGATAGCCTGCATGAGCAAATGCTTCTGCTGCTATAATGGCAAGACTGTCCATCATTTCAAGCCCAGCGGGGATGATGCCTTTTGCAATTACCGCGCCGACTGCATCACCTGCGGTTTGTACATCAGAAAATGCCGCCATGATGACTTGTGCCTTTTCAGGGCTGGGTAATAACTTGACGGTAACTTCTGTAACAATACCCAGTAACCCTTCTGAACCAGTGATCAATGCCATTAAATCAAAGCCGTTACTGTCTAGCCCCTCACTACCGATGCTAATCAAATCGCCCTCAACTGTGACCATTTCTACTTTTAATAAGTTATGGACGGTTAGCCCATATTTTAGACAGTGTACGCCACCTGAGTTTTCCGCGACATTACCACCTATCGTGCAAGCAATCTGGGAGGAAGGATCGGGACCATAATACAAACCATACGCACTTGCCGCCTCGCTAATCGCAAGATTGCGTACGCCAGGTTGCAGGCGAGCCATACGGGCAAGAGGATCGATATCGAGAATGTGTTTAAAACGTGACAAGACTAACAATACGCCATCAGGATTGGGCATCGCACCGGCACACAGCCCTGTGCCAGCACCACGGGCTACCACCGGAATCTGATAGCGGTGACAGATACGCATGACCTCTTGCACTTGCGCCACCGTATCTGGCAATACCACGATCAGCGGCATATCACAATATACTGACAACCCATCACACTCGAACGGTTTTTGCGTTTCTTCATCGCTGATGACATATTCCGGCTTAATAAAAGCGCGAAACATATGCACGAGTGCCGATTTATCCGGTCTTTCGCTCTGGTTCATATCGCTGCTCTCCCTAGCTTATATGGTGTATATGTCTGATATTTATCATCAATATAAAAATAGTGCCACTTTTAACGTCTATAGTCCATTAATAATGAGACAAGTTGACTCAATTTTTGTCATTAATAACAATTAAATAGCGTTAATGATTAACAAGCCACGATTTAACTATTATTTAACTGTTATCTAAAGTGAAAGTGTCACCTCATTGATGGGGTGACACTTCTTTTAAGTTGCTATCAATTTTTTAACTATTAATAATATAAATAGAATTAATATCCAACCACAGCAGCATCAACAATGCGCGGATCTGACGAGCCATACACGCCATTTGGAGTAATCATAATGGATTGGGTTGAGCCCATGGCTTCTTGGGCGCTCACTTTATGTCCCATTGATTCAAGTTTTCTAATCGTATCGATATTCAATGCTTTTTCAATACGAATTTCATCCGGTAACCATTGGTCGTGAATACGTGGCGCGTGCGTGGCTTCAGCGATATTCAAATCATGGTCAATAACGTTTGAGATTACTTGAGTGACCGTGGTGATAATGCGACTACCACCGGGGCTACCCGTCACGATATATGGCTTTTTGTCTTTGAACACTAAAGTTGGGCTCATAGAAGATAAAGGACGCTTGTCTGCGGCGACAGCGTTGGCTTCACCGCCCAGTAAGCCGTAACCATTAGGCACGCCTGGCTTGGCAGAAAAGTCATCCATCTCATTATTGAGTAAGATACCCGTACCTTCAGCGACCAATCCGGTGCCATAAGAGAAATTCAGGGTATAGGTGTTTGACACCGCGTTACCGTCTTTATCCACAATGGAAAAATGCGTGGTTTGGTCACTTTCATACGGTAGTGGATTGTTGGCTTTAATGGTCGCGGCAGGCGTGGCTTTGTTTGGATTGATTAGATTGCGTAATTTATCGGCATACGGTCGCGCTGTCAGACCTTTTACTGGTACATCAATAAAATCTGAATCACCCAAATACTCAGCGCGATCAGCATAAGCCAGCTGCATGGCTTCACTCATAAGATGAATAGTCTGTGCACTATTGTGACCATAATCTTTTAATGGATAGCCTTCTAAAATATTTAAAATCTGCACAATATGAATGCCGCCAGATGACGGTGGTGGCATGGAGACAATCTCATAGCCGCGATAATTACCTTTAACCGGTTCACGCGCAATGGCTTTATAATTTGCCAAATCTTGCAAGCTCATGCTGCCGCCTGCTTCATTTACTGCTTTGACTAACTTGCGTGCAGTTTCCCCTTTATAAAATCCATCTCCTCCTTTAGCGGCAATAAGCTTTAATGAGCGGGCAAGTTCAAGTTGTTTTAAGCGCTCACCAGGTTGATAAGCACTGCCATCGGGTTTAAAAAATATCTTTTTAGTGCTTGACCATTTTTGCAAACGCGGACTAAGGGCTTCTAGCGATTCAGTCAACCCAGGGGTGACGATAATGCCTTTTTCCGCCAAAGCAATCGCTGGTGCCATAACAGCGCCGCGGCTCATACTGCCATGCTCTTCTAATGCTTTTAATAATCCGGCAACCGTTCCGGGTACACCAACTGCTAAGCCATGATAGCGAGATAAGTCGCTGACTGCGTTACCTTCTTTATCAAGGTACATGTCCCGAGTTGCGCTGCTTGGCGCTTTTTCACGATAGTCAAGCGCTACTGTTTTACCTTTTTTGGCATCATAAATCATCATAAAACCGCCGCCGCCGATGTTGCCAGCACGAGGCAATGTGACTGCCAAAGCGAAGCCGACTGCTACGGCAGCATCAACAGCGTTGCCGCCTTGCTTTAAAATTTGCAGACCAATATCAGAGGCAATGGCTTCTTGGCTTGCGACCATACCATTTTTTGCCCATAACGGATGCTCAATAGCATCATTTGAAAAGATAGCTTGGTCGGCTTTGGTGGCGGTTGCGATAAGTGATGAACTTACGCCGGGTGCATTTTTTATGCTGTTAGAGCTGGCGCGAGTGATCCGCTGTGTTTGTGTCACGACAGTTGGCGCGTCGGTCATGATAGCGAGATTGATAGCGCTGGTGTTAATACCACTGGCATTTATCGTATTAGTATTTAGCGCTTGTTTACTAGGTTCAAGCGCATGTGCAGATATGGAGACTAGAAAGGTGCTACTTATGAGTAATATTGCGGCTTTGATGGTGGGTTTATTTTTAGAATGAACATGGGTAGTATCTTGCTGAGTTTTTGATAATACAGTTGGCATCGCAAATTCCTTTTTACGAGTGAAGAAAGAGGTTTGGTTAACTCTCCATAATAGTGACGAATAAATGTGATATAAAATCGCTACGAGACAAACACACTATCCGTATCTATAAAACCATAAACTTTTGTTGCTCAGATTAGTCTATCAAAAAGGATTGTAAAGGGCTGTAAAAAAATGCTTATGAAAAAGTAGCACTTAGAAAATAGAATAAGAAAAATAACATTGAAAAATCTCTAAGGAAATATCAATTAAGTTGCTGAAACCAAAAAAAGGCGCATCACGATGGATGCACCTTACTTACTAAACAACCTGATAACTAATTTTAACGCTTTATCTATTATCCATTTAATGCTGTTTATAAGTTACATATTTTTTTGATAATTACTATTGGCTTTACGATTTTGTAGGTGTTGACGACCTTTAGCTTGACGCTCTGACTTTAGCTGTGCCATTTTGGTGCGCTGTTCAGGCGTCAACACTTGCGAAATTGCATGTTGGGTTTGAACACGTTCAATAAAGCGTTGTTTGGTTTTTGCGGCTTCCTGATCTGCCAAACGGTTGAGCGTGGTGTTATTCAACGTTTTACTGTCAGTAAGGGTTTGAATCTGTTTCTGCATTTGCTCACGTTCTGCTTTATAGTCGCCACGTTTATCTTTTTGTGCGCCATATTTTTCTTGCATAATCGCTTTGATTTGCGCCTGTTGCGTGGCGGTCAAATTAAGCTGTGAGTAAGGGTTGTGTGCGCCCGCTCTATGTTGTTTTTGTGTGCTGCTTTGCGTTGCAGTGTCGGTGGCTGGGCTAGCAGCATTAGCGCCTGCAGTGATGGCAAAAATGCTTGATGCTGCAATTACAGTGCTCATTAATAATTTTTTCATTATTTGTTCCTTAAATTATTTTCAAAAGTATATTTTGTCGTCGTAAAGATGTCATGTTTAAAGCATTTAACGGCAATGTCACTAACTGCTATAAAACAATACGTGCTGTCGATAGAACCTATAATAGAGCAGACCGACGTTACGAACATTTATGAAACATTAAGAAAGGTAACGTTTGTAGCGCCTTGTCCTATACTTGCCTGATAATAGAGAATATAAGGTGCTGGAAGATAAAGCGCTTAATTATGCTTAATGATAAAGGAGTTAAGATGCCAAATATTCTACTCGGTGATGACGACGAGGAATTGACTCAGTTATTACAAGAATATCTGCATAATCATGGTATTCACTGTGAGTGTGTCCATGACGGAGAGGCGGTCATGCGACGACTGAAAGCAGCAACGAATGATGCTATTTCTTATGACTTATTGGTACTCGACATTATGATGCCAAAAATGGATGGCTTAAGTGTGCTGCGTCAACTGCCGACGATCAGTGATATTCCCGTTATTATGTTGACCGCAAAAGGGGAGGAGATTGATCGAATTATTGGGCTGGAGCTTGGTGCAGATGATTACATTACTAAGCCGTGCAATCCGCGCGAGCTGCTGGCACGTATCAACGCCGTCATTAAACGCACTAATGTGGCATCTTCAGAGCATACGCCGCTACCGGATAGTCGCTTGCAACTGGATCAAACCCAGCGTATTTGTCAGATAGATGATATCGAGCTACAAGTCACCGGCACGGAGTTTGATTTATTGGTGGCATTGTTAAGACAAAAAGGGGAGGTAGTGAGTAAGGCGTGGCTATCAGAGCATGTTTTACAGCGTGAGCTACAACCGTTCGATCGTAGCCTCGATGTGCATGTGTCGCGCCTACGCAAAAAGATGCAACCTTTCCATGATGAGCCAATCAAAGCCATTCGGGGCAAAGGCTATCAGTTGGTATTATGATAAAAAATACTTTGGAAACTAATTCTATAAAAAAATTATGTTTTAATATACCAATTACCTTATTTTGGCGGCTGTTTTTAAGTTTACTATTCATGATTTTGATTACCTCGCTGATATCCATTGTCGGGGAACGCTGGCTTAATGAGCAAGAGCTGGCAACGCGTATGGACAGCCAAGTCGAGAAGTTGTTGTCTAAACGAGAGATATTGATAGTAGCGCTACAAGCTGGTGATATGACAGCGGTTAAACGATTGTATGCAGATGATCGTCGGTTGATGAATCAGATTAGGGTCTACGATGAGCAAGGTGCAATCATTTATCCACGCTATCGGTATCGAGAAGGAATGCCAAGAGGTCGAGATGACAATCGTTTAAAGGAACTGCCCCCCACAAATTCAGCAGATAATCGCCGCCTTGATAACGAGCGTTTGAATAACGACAGCTCTAATAGCAATGAGTCGGATTATAGTCGATTTAGTGATAAGGCGCGTGCCAGTAAAAATCCTTATGATATATATAGCCTAAGTAATAGTGATAGCAATAATATAAATGCAAAACCTTCGCTACTTGATGATATTTTGCAGCCGATGCCCCCGCATAAAGCCATTGCCGATGTAGACAGTCGCCCTGAATTGGCTGAAGTAACCGTTACACTACCTAATGGCGAAACTGCCATTATTCAGCTACGACCGCACCTCCTGTTTAAAGACGTACTAGAGCTACAGCGAGGACATTTTACTTTACGCCTAGCTCTTATTTTACTCTTTAGTATTTTAGTCTGCTATTGGCTAAGCAGAACAATGTCCAAGCGTATTTTGCGTGTCCAACACAGTATTCATCGTATGCTTGAGGGCGATTACCAAGCTAATCCTGATTTGTCTCATCTTGGTAGTGACGAGATAGGGCTGCTGGCAAAAGATGTGGCGCAGCTATCAGTACGTTTGGCTGCCAGTGAGCTGGCACGTAAGCAGATGCTTAGTGATATCTCGCACGAATTGCGCTCACCGCTGGCACGACTTGATGTCGCCACGGAGTTGACCCGTGATTTTGCCCCCAATGCCAGCCGATATTTGGATCGCATTGATAAAGAGTCGGCGCGTATGAATGAGCTGATTGAACAAATTATTCGCATTCAATCCCTGCAAATGCAGCAATACACCATGAACGATAGAGAAGGCGAGTCCGTTGATATTGCAGAAATTATTAGTGAGATTGGACAAGATGTGTGCTTTGAGTTCCAACATAAAGAGGTGCACTGGCAGTGGAATGCGCCTACCGCGCCTTTTATTATTACTGGAAATCAAGAACAGCTATATAGCGCCCTTGAAAACGTGATTCGTAACGCTTTTATGCACACGCCTGCAGGCTCGACTGTCACCGCTGCTATTAAGAAAGTACCATTGACGCAAACCACATCAGGCATACAGATAAGTATCAGCGATGAAGGTGGCGGCGTGGCTGAACAAGATTTAGAACGCATCTTCCAGCCCTTTGTTCGATTGGACTCTGCTCGTCACAGGCAAACGGGTGGCTATGGTTTGGGATTAGCGATTGTGCATGCGGTGGTGATGGCACATCAAGGTCAGCTTGAGGTGCACAACAGTGAACCTAATGCTCAGAGGGTCAAAGGTTTAGTAGTAACTATAGGTTTGCCAATATAATCATAGTTGTTAATCTTATCATCTACTGTGCTCGAGCTGTCCTCTTGTTGCATAGTGACTTGCGGGTAGTGTGATGCCATGCCATCATTGGCTTCTTGCACCGCTTTTGACGAGCGAAAAATCTTAATCTAATAAAATATTAAACCTCACAATTAAAGCACGGAATGAGAGGATAGCGGGAGACGACCATTTAAAAGTGACGGTTATTTCTGGAATATAATTAAGAGAATGGTTATGAAGATATTGGAACCGATCACGATTGGCGGTGTAGTTTTTAAGAATCGCATCATGTTTCCGCCACTGACGACAGGGTATGAAGCCAAAGACGGTACGATTAGTTCGCAAAGCAATGCCTTTTATACACGCCTCGCTAAAGGTGGCGTCGGATATATCGTGTTGGGTGATGTCGCACCTATCCGCAGCTTTGCACCCACACCTAAGCTATTTGATGATAGCCAAATAGCAAGTTTTCGCCTGCTTGCTGATAATGTACATGCTTATGGCGCTAAACTTGGTGTACAAATATTCCACCCAGAATATGATTGCGATGCCCTTAATGCGTTGTTTGCTGCGGGTGAAATGGACAAAGTACGTGCGCAACTACATCATGATATGCAGTTTTTCGTTAATGAGGTGTCTGAAGCTGACTTGATGGCTATTATTGACAAGATGTGTGCTTGTGCAGTGCGCGCTCAAAAAGCAGGTGTGGATGTCATTCAAATACATGGTGATAGGTTAGTGGGCGCGCTGTGTAGCACGCAAATGAATACACGCAAGGATAAATTCGGTGGCTCTCTTGAAAATCGTACTCGTTTTGCCTTGATGTTGGTGGCTGCATTAAAAAAAGCCGTACCAACCATGATTATCGATTATAAATTATCAGTAGTCACTCCTGAGCGCGGTAAAGGTGGCATTGACGAGGTTGACGCGCCACAGTTCGCACAGTGGCTTGAGGCTGCTGGCGCGGATATGTTGCATGTTGGGCAGGCGAATCACACCGGTAATATGGCTGATACGATTCCACCGATGGGGGTGCAGCCTTACTGTTTTTTTGCAGATATTACAGGCGATATTAAACAGGCAGTTTCTATTCCTGTCAGCACTTCAGGACGTATTATTGATCCAGATATGGGTGAAAATATGCTCCGAAATGGCAAGGCTGACATGATTGGCATTGGTCGTGCGCTGTTGGCTGACCCTGATTGGACGAATAAGGCTGCCACAGGTCACGCCCAAGATATTGTCCGCTGCATCTCATGTAACGAAGGTTGCGTTGATAATGTTCTCAATCGCTCGTTTATCGCCTGCGTGGTCAACGCTGAGAATGGCTTTGAAGAAACGCGCTTTATCACACTGGCTAAAACTCAGAAAAATATTGTCGTCATTGGTGGCGGTCCTGCAGGATTAGAGGCTGCCCGCGTCGCTGCAAAAAAAGGGCATTGCGTCACTTTATTTGAAAAAGAAAATAAGCTGGGCGGGCAGTTGAATATTGCCAATATTCCTCCTCGCAAAAGTGAAATCTACCGTGCTGTAGAGGATTTGGTACAGGCAGTCCACCGTGAGGGCGTGAAATTGCATCTTGGGGAAACTGCTACTGTCTCAAATGTGCTGGCGTGTACGCCCAACGCTGTAATCGTAGCCGTTGGTGCGTCAAGCTTCACACCGCCTATAGTAGGCGTGGATGGTGAAAATGTTCGTGATGCGTGGAAAGTACTTGCGGGTGAGCAAAAAGTATCTGGTCAGGTGGTGGTTATCGGTGGCGGTATTGTTGGTTGTGAGACGGCAGAATATCTTGCTGAACAAGGTTGTAAAGTGTCTGTAGTCGAAATGCAAGGTAAGATTGCAAGTGACATAAGTACGACTATCTTACCGACCATGCTTGAGAATTATCGAGTTTATGGCGTAGAACAGTATTTGAATCATCAAGTAGTTAGAATTGATACGGAGGAATTGCATTGCGTGGACGAGAACAGAAAATCCGTATACATTCCATGCGACTACGTTGTTATTGCCAGCGGTGCACGTTCTATTGTTTTTGATACTTCAGGATTTATGGATCAAGGTATTGATGTGGTCAGAGTAGGTGACTGCTTAGAAGTAGCAGATATCTCACATGCTATCAAAACAGCATATGACGCCGCTAATGTAGTCTAAAATATCTTGACCATACACGTTAATTAAAATATATCACTGAGATCCTATAATCGAGAATATAGAATGAATCAAATAAGCGCTTGGGTGCTGATGATTATGGCAAAGTTTGGCTATTTTGGCATTGTATTTGCCATGTTTGCTGAAAACGTTTTTCCACCGATACCCTCTGAGCTAATTATGCCAGCTGCTGGTTTTGCCGCGGCGCAAGGTCAGCTGAATCTGATACTGGTCATAATAGCTGGTACGTTTGGCGCTGTGTTAGGCGCATTGCCATTATATTACTTGGGCAGTGTGTTTAATAAAGAGCGCTTAGTCCTATTCACTCAAAAATATGGTAAATATGTATTTGTTAAACCAGATGATGTTTTGGCGTCTGATGATTGGTTCAACAAACATGGCAAAAAAGCAGTTTTTTTCGGACGTATGGTACCCGGTATTCGCTCGCTCATATCTATTCCTGCCGGTATGAATCACATGCCTATAGGCTCTTTTTTAGTATTAACAACAGTAGGTGCCAGTATTTGGACGACCGTGCTAACGCTTGCTGGCTATTACTTGGGCAAGAATTATGCCCGTATCGAAGTGATGCTCGCGCCTTATTCAAAAGTGTTCTTATTACTAGCAGCTGTTATTATTGTCGGCTTTTTTATCAAGCGACATTTGTCTGACAAAAGAAATGATAAGTTAACCTGATTAATTAATTTGCTAATGAGTTTTCCAAAATATAATAATGGAGTTTTAAGTTTACAGATCTTTTATCTGTATCTCGCCCCAAGTGACAAAAAATACTTCCAGCCCAATAAGAGACGCGCCAAGCAGCAGTCAATCCGGTGGACGCTCGCCTTGTAGAAAAATAGCAATAGGTACACCGACCACCGACCAAACGGTACCAAGCAAACTTAACAAAATTGGATTGCTTGTTTTTTGTAATAAAAATAATAGTAGGAACGGCGCGGCAAAGATAAACGCTTGTATGGCAATAACTATAAATGGCAGCGTCTAGCCCATCGGTACTACCAGTGAAAAGGTAGGGCAAAGTAACCGTAGTCAGTAAAAATGCTGTTCCCGTTATAGCACAAAAAAGAAACGCCAATGCGGTAAGACCAATTAAACAAGCAAAGGGAATGAGCCACGCGTGCTGGTGCTGAGTGATTTTTTGCCCCGTGGGTGTACACATAAAGTATCTTAATTAGTAAAAAGAATCTTAATAACTTATAGCGCTTTATAAGCCGCTTGTCATTAACCAGTATTGTTTCATTTCTTAAAGTCTAGTAGTGAAATATACTCATTAGTGCCAATAAAGTATTAGCATTTATTTCATTAATAATAAGCAACTTATGTAGAGTTATATTCTTAGAATAATTGCTAGATTTTATAAAAGCCGTTACAATTAATAAATTAATCTGCCATATTTTAGACAAGGAAGTCAATATGCATACTATCTCTCAGCCTATAAGCCATTTACCTATTAAAAAATTAACGCAATGTATACTTGCTATCACCTTCTCGGCAATAAGTTATTCTCATGCCAATGCTGCTCAAGCTAATTCATATGGTAGTGTGACATTTTTTGGAGATAGTTTAACGGACGGTGGCTACTTTAGTCCGATAACCCAAGGTAGCTTAGGTTTAAATCAATCAGGGCAGTTCACTACGAATCCTGATAATACATGGGCAACTTCATTTGCTGAGCAACTTGGCACCACATCGGTTGCCAATAAATTTGGTAGTGAAAAGACCGGTAATAACTATGCTATTGGTGGCGCAAGAGCCGGCGTAGATGTTGTTAGTGAAGATGGTATTCCTATTATTTCTGTTAGCAATCAAGTTAATGGTTATCTCGCTAATAAAAAAGTCGATCCTAACGGTGTGTATGTGGTGTGGGCAGGCGCAAACGACTTACTTGAAGCAGCTAAACAAAGCTCAACCAATGCAATCCAAACTATTTCAACAGCAGCTGGTAGCCAAGTTGCAGCTATTAAAGCATTAAAAGATAATGGTGCAAACTATATTTTAGTACCCAATATTCCAGATGTTGGACTAACTCCTAGAGCCATTTCGCAAGGTGCAGCCGTTCAAGCTCAAAGTACTCTCGCTACCAGTATATATAACCAAACTTTGTACAACGGTGCTGTTGCTACTGGCGCAAATATTATACCGCTAGATACTTTTAGTTTATTACAACAAGTTGCTGACAATCCTTCTGCTTATGGTTTCACTGATGTAAAAACGCCTGCTTGTGGTGGTGTAAGCTCATTAGAATGTGGACGTGACGACCTTATAACTTCAAACGCTAATAACAGTTATTTCTTTGCTGATGGCATCCATCCCACAGGTCGCGCTCATCAACTGATCGCAGACTATGCCTATGCAGTCGTCACGGCTCCGAGCCAAATTGGTGTGTTGCCCCATATTGCAACGGCAACAGGGCTGGCTATTAATGAGCGTTTACAAACGCATGTCAATGAGATTCAAAGTAGCAAGCAAAAGCCTGCCCGTACCTTGTGGGCAACCGGTGAGTTTGAAAACCAAGACATTGCAGGGTTTGAAAGTGATGGTAATACGCAAGTCTTATTGGGTGTAGATTTCGCTCATCCCAATTCAGCAAACGCTGTAACAGGATTATATGGCAACATCACCCAAAAAGATTTTGAGAATTCAGGTGTTACCACAGGTCTTAGTAATATTGGGTTAGATGAAGTCGGTTTTGGTGTTTATCATAGCCATACTCTAGACAAGTTTGGCGGTGTGCAGGTCAACGGTGCTGTTGGCTTTGGCAACATGGATGTCGATGTCACACGTGCGGTCACGCTTGGTGGTAATAGACAGGACTTTAAATCTAATGCTGACGGTAAGCGTTATTATGCCAACTTGCAGGCAGGTTACCCGATGCAGGTAAGTGGCATTGGTATCACGCCATATATTGGTGCAACAGCCAGTCGTGTAACAATAGATGGATTAAAGGAAAAAGAGATGTCTGGCATTGCCATGCAATTTGATGAGCAAAAATATAATACAACTTATGGCAAGCTTGGGGTAAAAGCCAATCATAATGTGGCTCAGAATCTAAATCTATTCGGTGATATTCATTACCAAAAACAGCTTAGTGATAATCGTAAAGCGGCATCGGCACGTTTAAATACGATAGCGGATATTAGCTTTGATACCCCTATGGTACAAACTGACGACGATAATTTTGCAATGACACTGGGTCTATCTAAAAGCTTCGGTCAGCTTAATGCTAATGCAGGTGTGACGCATTCGCAAGGAGATGATGATAAAAACACCAGCTTGTTTGTAGGATTAAGTGGCGCATTCTAAAAAATGTAGTAATATTTCCTAAAAATTTACAACCTGAATAGTGAATTTTAAACATCAAAAAGCCGCTACATACAGCGCTGTATGTAGCGGCTTTTTAATTGGTTTGAGGGCGTATATTTAGAATGTATTTTGACAGAGGACTGCTATCGTTCAATGCAGTGGCTGTCTATCGGCTAATGGTTTATGATAAACCTTTATAACTATTTATTTAAACCGAAAGAGAATTATGATTTTTATTACCAATAATATTAGCCTTAACGACTATGAGGTGGAGATTCATGCCATACGCGCACAAGGTGCTGGCGGACAAAATGTCAATAAAGTCTCCTCAGCCATTCACCTGCGCTTTGATATTTCAGCTTCAAGTTTGAGTGCCACTAATAAACAGCGTTTATTAGCCAGTAAAGACAGCCGGATAACTAAAGATGGCGTGCTTATCCTTAAGGCGCAGCAATTTCGTACTCAAGAACGCAATAAAATTGATGCATTGGAACGTCTCAAGCAATTTATCGTCGCTGCTACTCATATCGAGAAACGTCGTAAGCCTACCAAGCCAAGCAACAATGCTCGGCGTAAGCGTATGGATAGTAAAACCCAGCGCGGTAGAACAAAAGTACTGCGTGGTAAAGTGGATATTTAGATATATGTAACGGTAGGATTTTTTACTAAATAATCACTGGTCAAAACAAATAAAAGCTGCCGCATTGCAAAAGGTCTGCTTGCCGTTTTTAAATCCTGCTAAAGCTTGAGCATTGGTTCTAATGGCATTCACCGCATCTTTTGCTTCTAATACCACTAAAGTCGCAGGCGCACCTATGGTTATTTTTGCTTGCATCGATAACACTTTTGCTGCGTTTTTACCAATCATATCAAAGACTGTTTCTATATCTTTGTCTTTTGAGAGTTGCGCAATATTGGCATACATATTTCCCATTCTGATAAGAGAAGCATCCCCATAAGGCGTAAAGGCGTTTAGAATATTATTACTGGCTATCGTAGTATTAATGCCCAATTCTGCCAACTCATTGGCGTTCACCATCCCTCTTGGAATTAGTTCTTTGTAATCACGTCCGTTTAAATAAATATCGGTTGCAGGCAAGACGGTTAATGATATATCCGCGAATTTTAATAATCCTGCCATTGCGCCGCGTTTTAAGGTATCCATCGCCGAAATTTTGGTCACATGACCGATGGAAACACGCCCTTGATAATGACGTTTGATGGTTTCTTCAACCACTTTAGGGATGCTTGAGCCTTCAGGGTCTAAGTCAAAATCCAAATGAAAATCAACATTGACATTAAACTGCTCTGCTAAATCAAATATCATCTCGATATGACGGTCTGGATGCTCATCTTTATAAGGGCAACCACCAACTAGATCCGCCCCTTGTGTCAACGCTTGCTGTAACAGCGCATAAGTCTGTGGCGCCGTGGTCAAACCATCTTGCGCAAAGGCACAAATCTCGATATCCATTGCAAAAGCATATTTCTCCCGCGCTTTTTTAATCGCATTAAAGCTGCGTAATTGCGTTTTGGCATCCGTTTCTACAAAGGTACGCATTCCGACCGTGCCTTTTTTTATTGCCATCTCTATCACTTTGCTGGCACGTTTATATACATCGGCTTCACTAAATTCTTCTTTAGCTTGCCCAGTCTCATTCACTGCTTCTTCTAAATCACCGCTTTCCATACTACAGCGGTCGAGTATGCAAGCTTTATCAAGGTGGATATGGCTTTCATAAAAGCCTGCGCAGACAAAATTGCCTTTAGCATCATAAATGCTGGTGCTATCGTTATTTTCAGTGGCTTTATCTTCGCCTCTTTCAGTATGACTATCATCAATAATATGATTGTCATCTTCAATAGCAGCAATCAGCCCGTTTTTTATCTTTATCGTTACTATATCCTGATGACCTTCCAATCGGGCATTTTCAATAATAATATCCATGACTTTTACTTTTCCTATGTTTATTGGCAATATATTTAATGAACTGGCGCTAACCTTATAAACAAAACGGTGATAACTACATTACTGTGACCGCTTAATAATAAACTGCTCAACAATAAACAGTGAATAAATTCAATTCTCTATTGAGTCAGCGCAGGTACGGTGCTATTTTACAGCCCTTGCTTACGTCTGCCGTTCAGCAGTAACACAAATGATGTTAAAATAACGATTTGTCCATATTTCGCCCACAGTTTCACTCATATTCTCGCCCAAAGTGGATATGCCCAATTTTAAAAAGGAAGTGAGTCATGATTAATACCAAAATATATAAATCCGTCTATACATTGGCTGAAAAGCTACTAGAAGCGGATAGAAAAGGGCATCAAGAAGCCTTTAATTGGCTATATAGCGAGCTAAAAGCAATTTGTGTCGACAATGATAATACGGATAAAGACCATCCAGAACAATGGGAAACGCTAGCAGATTTCACAGCAGACTTAGACGAAGCGCTAGTCATTTACGATAAGGCACTAGAGAAAGCCAAAGCCATCAATTCAAAAGATCATTTGTCATCAATTGCGTTTTCTATGGCAGTCATTCAAATTGAATTGGGGCAAAAGGATGCTGCTATTACCAGCCTACAGAACGCAAAGATAACCGCTAATAAGATTGAAGATAAAGAGTTTAAAGTAGAAATTGATGAGCTGCTCACTAAATTGTTAGCTGAGTAAATCGATGCAATATATCGCTAATAGCTGCTATTCTCACTAAAATTATGACAATTCTTACCTGACACAAGGTCGTTATGACACCCATTATTTTTCACAATCCGAACTGTGGTACTTCGCGCAATACCTTAGCCATTATGAAAGCGTCAGGTGAAACGCCTAATATTATCGAGTATCTAAAAACGCCGCCCACACGAGATTATCTGGTTGAACTGCTCGACTTAATGAAAATTTCACCGCGTGAGTTATTACGGCAAAAAGAGATGGTTGCTTTGGAGCTGGATGATGCAGGGTTGTCTGATGAGCAGCTTATCGATGTCATGATTGCGAATCCTATTTTAATCAACCGTCCCATTGTGATCACTGATAAAGGTGCTGCATTGTGTCGTCCTTCAGAGCGAGTGTTTGACTTATTAACGCATCCTATCAGTCGTTTTATTAAAGAAGACGGTGAAGTATTATAATATCTTGGTAGTAATGCGATAAGTCATACTCCAGAAGCAGTAATAGATTTGAATGACTTGTCAAATATTGACAATGAATATTTGCATCCGATTGATATTGAGTCTTTGATTGGAGCATACGACCCGCGCCATGCCCAAAGGTATTGGTGCTGTACGGCTCGTTACGTGAATGCTAATTTTCTAAATTAGCCGCAGAAGAAGCAAGCCGAATATTACGCTGGTATGGTCAGAGGGTATGCTGTGGGTAAGTACTGAGCGTCACGGCAGCATCACCTGTCTTATGAAAGCGCAGATTAATTGGATACCAGTGTCATTTGGGGGTGTGCGACCTACACAAGGTAAAACACTGGCAATCAGCCGCGTATTCTTGGGCGTTGGATGTGTATGATTACTATCCCTAATCAATCTTCTATCCCAAAAGTCTTTTTAGAATTTAATGACGACAATCGGATGCAATTATCGCCTTTATATCAGAGTATCGTCGATGTGTGTGAAGAGCTGGTGAAATTCACATGGCTTACACGTGGACGTGCTGATTACGCTACCGTTACTGTTACTGTTACTGTTAGTAACCTTATTGGCTTTGATGTCGTTGGCTGCCAATGATAACTAGCTAAATGATAACTGGCTAAATGATTAATAGTAAAATAATTAACCAAGCAGAGTGTTAAATGATTAATAGTAAAAAGCCTGCCGATAAATACCATTTTATCGGCAGGCTTTTTATTAGAAAGGTAACTAACGCTTATTTTTTGCCTTAAATGGTTCTGAGAATTGAAGGATTAGAAAGTTAACAACCGACAATATAATCGCAATCTCATAACGCCCATAAGCAACTGAGATGCCGATAGCCGCTGTATTCCATAAACTTGCTGCAGTTGCTGTTCCTTTTACGCTATCATCGCCTTTAAAAATAGCACCACCACCAATAAAACCCATACCAGTAATAATAGCGTACATGATTCTCGCTTCAGGTTGTGAGCCATGATAGATATCTACAGCAACCAGCATAAAAGCGCACGATGCAATACTCACCAAAGGAAAGGTTCTGAGTCCTGCACCCTTATCCTTCATTTCACGGTTCAGGGCAATCGGTAACGACAGTATGAAAGCAATACCTAATTGAAGAAAATGATATACCATTAATTTTAAGCTTAAATCAAATTCAAACATGATACAGAGTACTCTTAGCAGTAGACTTTATAGTATTAAACGCTAATTATGATAATTCAATATATGATACTTAAAAACCTTAATTTTTATAATAGTGAGTTTGTATATTGATTGGACTTACTATATGACAAACTATTATCGGTTATTATTTAAGTTTAGAGTAGGATGGTTAAATGAGTAGGACTGATTTCTTAATGTGATTCAAAGAAGTCTAATAAAGAAATATATTCATATCTCTTTTTGCAGCTTTATACTTTTGTCCTATATAACTCTTGTAAAAGCGGCGAGGTACGCACTTATATTATCTTTTAATTAGGCAAAAAATAATAGGAATAGCAAATGTTAATGTGGGAATTGATTACACAAATGTTGTCAAGGATGACACTTATTATAACCATTGCCTTTCTAATCACGAGATTGTCTATCTTTAGAAAAATGATTTATCATCGGGTCGGTATCGGCGGTTTATTCGTTTTAATCAGTATCTTTGGTATGTTTGGTGTTATTGGCAATTATACGGCATTGGTTGTAGAGCCTGGCAATCAGACGATTGTCTCAAATTTATGGAATCCCACTCTTGAGTCAAATAATGCCCTAGTAGATACCCGGAACATCGGCATCATTATTGGCGGCTTTTTTGCAGGTCCAATCGTTGGCATAGGCGCATCCTTAATTGCAGGAGGGCATCGTCTATTAATGGGCGGCTTTATTAGCGGCTCTATTTTCTGGATATCTATTTTAGGAGGTGGACTTGCAGGATGGTTTGGCTACAAACGGCGCGGTATGAGTCTTATTAAACCCAAACACATGTTTTTCATAAGTATTATTATCTTAACCATTCAAATCATAGCCATTCCTATCTTAAATGCTGATCATATGAGGGCACTTAAACTAATAAGTTTTACAGGCATTCCAGTTATTGTTATCAATAGTATTGGTGTCTGGATATGTGCGATGATTTTTTACAATGCAGTGCAAGAAGAGGAGAGCACAAGAGCAAATCAGACGGTAAAAACATTCTCAATTGCAGATCGTACCTTTTCTTTATTTCGCGCAGGCTTGGATGAAAACTCTGCTAAAGAAAGTACAAAAATTATTAAACAGTTAACAGGTGTGGAGCACGTTTCCATAACAAGAGGGCTACGCGAACTGGCGTACACAGGGACAGCCACGGATCAGAAGAGAAATATTGAGCAGGATTTAATGCTGCGTAAAAAGGTCTTAGAAACAGGAAAATCTGTATTAAGTGAATCAAAGTCAAAGTGGGTGTTTTCAAATAAAGCTAAGAGCAGAGCGTCGGTAGTGCTGCCATTTTGTGTTCATGACAAAACAATCGGCACTATTACCTTTTACTATGGCAGTTCGATACATATTACAGCGGTTGAAAGAGAACTCATAGAAGGATTAGGAAAGCTTTTCTCGAGCCAGCTAGAAATTGGTGAGATTGAGCGTCACAATAAATTATTACAAGATGCAAAAATAGAGGCGCTTCAGTCACAAATTCAACCTCATTTCCTATTTAATGCCCTAAATACGATTGTGGCATTATGTAGAATTGATCCCATGCTTGCCCGAGATTTATTGTTGCACTTATCGACTTATCTGAGAAACAACTTATCGGGTATTGGAGATTTTCTAGTATCGGTTAATAAAGAGATGGAGAATGTACAAGCCTATTTGGCGATTGAACAAGCGCGTTTTCCCAATAAGTTTGATGTGCAGATAGCCATCGATGATAATGTCGCCGATTTGCTTATTCCGCCATTTATTATCCAGCCCTTAGTTGAAAATGCAATCAAGCACGGTGAATTTAAAAAAGCAAAAATAAAAGGTGTTGTTCACATTGAAATTAAAGCCAGTACTAATAATTTAATTGCCATTAAAGTTAAAGACAATGGTATAGGTGTTCATCCAAATCGAAGGATAGATTTGGGTGAGCGTGTGGTCAAGTCATCAAAGGACGGCAGCGGAACGGCATTATTTAATATAAAAGAACGGCTTACTGCTTTATATAGTCAAGATGCTAGGTTTGCTATCAGTAGTAATCCTGGTAAGGGAACGTGTGTTTCCATTACATTGCCAGCTAAAACTTAGGGAAAAGTGCTGATGAATGTCTATGTGATTGAAGATGAAGTATTGGCAAGACAAGAATTGATTTATTTGCTAAATGATACAGGAAAGGTAACTGTAGTTGGTGAAGCAGAAGATATTCATCAAGCCCTGTGGGATATTAATGAAAAACAGCCAGATGCGGTATTTTTGGACATAGAGCTTGAAAATGGCAATGGTCTTGATCTTGCCAAGCAATTTAGGAATATGAAAAATTCGCCTATGATTGTTTTTGTGACCGCCTATGATGAATATGCAGTAGACGCTTTTGAGCTTGATGCTATAGATTATATCGTCAAACCAGTTGATAAGATTAGACTGACAAAAGCGATCAATAAACTGATAAAACTCGGAGGACAGCAGGAGTTAGAAACCGAAGTTGAGCCACCAGTTTTAGAAAACAAGGACAAAAAATACAGCATTACGGTCAAAGAAGAAGGCCGAATTATTGTAATTAATACTAAAGATATTTTATATATCGGTACTGAAAATCGTCAAGCTTATATTCAGACTATAGATAAGAAGTATGAAACAGATACCCTGCTTTATAAGATAATGGACAAACTTGGAGATGGGTTCGTTCAAGTGCATAGAGGCTATATTGTTAATATCAAACAAATAGCCGCCTTAGAGCCTTGGTTCAATCGAACTTACTTAATCGTTTTGAAGGATGGGTCTAAAGTGTCGGTAAGTCGCTCGTATGTGAAAGCCGTTAAACAAGTGCTTGGGTTGTAATATCACTTAAAAATTGTGATATGAAGCAAGAGAAGAAAGGATAATTTATCCTTTCTTCTTAATACTGCTAACAATACCTAATTATGACCAACCTATCAGTTGTGCGAAAATCAATGCAGCGATAGCAATGGTCGCCCACGCTCCAAAAAGTGGTAAGAAAAAGCGTAGCCATTTTTGGTAAGGAACGCCAGCAATCACAAGCGCTGCCATAAAATAACCACTGGTTGGGAAAAGTACGTGCGTAAAACCATCGCCGAGCTGATACGCTAGAACTGCAGTTTGTCTGGTGATACCAACGATATCAGCAAGTGGGGCCATAATCGGCATGGTGACTAACGCTTGGCCACTACCAGATGGAATGATTAAGTTAATGCCTGTCTGAACAAAATACATACCAACCGCTGCAAACTCAGGAGGTAAATTGCCAACTAAAGCGCCTAACGTATAGGCAATCGTATCCATGATATTGCCATCTTCAAAGATAACCGCGATTGAGCGTGCTAAACCGGCGATGAGCGCACCCATCAATACATCTCGAAAGCCTTGGTTGAAGCCATCACATATTTCAGTAAGTTTCAGACCAGCGACCAAGCCAACTGTTACGCCCATGATAACAAACAAGCCTGACATCTCTACCATGAACCATCCTTGCTTGATGACACCGTATACCAGTACACCAAACATAATGAAAGTTGTATATGCTGCTAGTTTTTGACGAGGTGACATGGTTAAGACATCATCGCTGACAACCTTAGTAAACTCTATTCTTTTTGCACGGTCTTCTTCATAAACATAACTCTTTAATGGGTTGTTTTTAACTTTTTGAGCATAGCGCATGATAAAGAGAACAGCGGTAGCAATCGCTAACAATAATACGATTGTGCGTAATCCCATCCCTGAAAAAACAGGTAGCCCGGAGAGTTTTTGTGCAAGTCCAGTATTGATTGGGTTGAGTACACCAGCGCTAAAGCCAGCAGCAGTGCCACATAACGCAATAGAAGCTGCCGTTACGGAATCATATCCTAAGGCGATAATTAAAGGCATAATCACAGGGATATATACTAAAGATAACTCTACGGTACCAATAAGTGTGGCAATAAAGGCAAAAACAGTGGTCAATACAGCGATGAGTAACAAACCATTATTAGCGAATTTTCCGGCAAGTTTATCAACCGCTACTTCAATAATACCGGTTTTTCTAACCACCATAAACATGCCACCGATGATGAGAATAAAGAATATCACCTCACTTGCTTCAATTAAACCTCTAGGCACAGCCGTTAAAAATTCAGCAATTCCAACAGGCGTTTGTTCTATCAGGCGATAAGACGTGGCATCAATTGTGGTTCTGCCTTCTGGTCCAAGAACCCGATCGTATTTACCCGATGGTAGAAAATGGGTCAAAATGGCTGCCATACCACTAAATACAAATAAGATGACATAAATATGAGGCATCTCGAATTTCTTCTTCTGCTTATGTCCTGTTTTTACGTTATCTACTTTGTCTACGTTATTAGTATTGTTCTTTGACATATCGTTCACTCCAAATAATCCGTTTCAGAGAATATGACTTACCTGTCCTATACCATCAAAACTGTAATATAGAAAGGCTTAACAATGTCGTAAATCGTACGAAACGTACCCATGTCAAACGAGTGGTACATAATTGCAAACGAGTTGTCCTTTTTTATATCATTTTTACTAAATGCCAAGTTAAATAATTAATTACTAAGGCAGGTGTTATTCTTTAGGCTAGCTACAAGTTAACTTATAAATTCACATAACAACTTATAAACATAAACAAGTGAGGACTCATTGTTTTCTAGCTCGGCTATACATTTTTAAAATTAATGCTAATTAAAAAAGAACTGATGAACAATTAAAGGCAAACAAATATAATTAATAGTCATTAGATGGATTATAGATTGAAACTTGTTATTTTAATGTGCAATTGGAACATTGTAGTAATAGCATATAGGGAATACTTGAACAGTGCCTTAGCATAAAGCTGCACTGTTTTAAAAGTAGAAAAAGTATGTTTTCGAATGGTTTTCGTGTCGTCGGGAACCAACAGATTTTCTGTAACCTTAAATAGTATTTATCATGAGCATTGATAGATGATAGGTTGATTGACTATTATCGCTTCTATAGATTTTAGTGCTTCTATAGGTTTGAAATTACGTCTGATTAATGAGATAAATGATTGTAATGTGACAATAATACAGCGACGGTCAACGACCTCTGTAATTGTAATAAAGAGGAGGAGTTTGACAAAACGGTTGATGCTAAAATAGTGTTAATGGCTACAGTAATCAAAAAATTATGGTTTAAAGTTTTAGAAAAGCTTAGTAGTTCCGCTAAATGTATAAGAAGCATCAATTATTAAACAAAGCTATGTTTTAAAGTGAGTTATTAAATATCTTATATTTTTTGCTAGATAAGAATTTGCTATGTAAATTTACATTAATACACTGAACAAAAGATGGTACTGGCTTAGTATTAGGTAACAATATTTCGCGTAACTCCATATTTAAATACTATAAGGACGAGAAACTATGTCAGATAAGCCTCTTAATATCGATAATATCAGTAACAACAATAAAGAAAATGAGGCAGTAGATGCTCATAAAGACAGTCCAGTAACCTCTGTAGAGGTACTAAAAGGCGATCACGTAATTTTTGAAGAAGATGAATCTGATAAAGAAGACAAGTCTGATAAAGAAGACAAGTCTGATAAAGAAGATAAGTCTGACAAAGAAGACAAGTCTGATAAAGAAGGTAAGTCTGATAAAGAAGGTAAGTCTGGTAAAGAAGGTAAGTCTGATCAAGAAGACGAGTCTGATAAAGAAGGTAAGTCTGATAAAGAAGACGAGTCTGATAAAGAAGATAAGTCTGGTTCAACAATTAACCATATATATCAATGGGCGACTAAACTTAAAGATGAGCTCATGTCAGATAGAGAAGATAAATCTGGCTCTGAAGATACTGATAAACAAAGCGCGACTGTTGCCAATATATATCAATGGGCAACAAAGCTTAAAGACGACATTCTAGCTGAAACATCAGGTATTACTCATGAAGTTTCTGAGAAAGCAGTAGCCATGCTACTAAACAGACTGCTTGATGGTGTGAAAGCTGAACTTGAAGCGCTAGATAAGAAAGTAGAAAGCTCTGAGAGCTCAGCAGATGACGTAGCAGAAGAGCGCAGTAAAATTACTGCGAAAAAAGAAAAATACCAAAGCATGATAGATCAGTTGGAAAGTTAGGCTTTAAAGTAAGATATGATTAATATCAATCCAATGTTAGACGTTTAAATAAAGCGTTTAGCATTGGATTTTTCTATTTCTATCGAGCTTATTCTGTTATTTGACTTGTTGCTCTAAAATAGACATTGTGTTCAAATCATAGTTGCCTGAAAAAAACTGGTTTAAAAGCAGCTCAAAGACTGAGTCTTTACCAGCGGCTATAGCAAACAATGTTAATGAAGAGTGCAGTTTTAAATTATCGGGCGTGCTGAATTATTGCAGCAGCACTCTTATGAGAGTGCTGCTGCAATAATTCAGCACATTCTAATAGCCGCTTACCAAGTACCTTGTGTTGTAAGTATTGCTGCGCTTGTGCCGTGTTATCTAAGGCAAAACGCTGTGCCATCGTACTGTAGCCTAGACCCCGAATCTGCGGAAAGATAAACCACATCCAATGTGTACGCTTTTTACCCTGAGGTAACTCTTTGATTACTGAAGAATAGATAGTATTTTGAGCTTGGATGAAATCATCAAAGCTTACTTTATTCGATGTGCTCATGTCATACCTCCTTGTAAAATACTTAATTATCTTATATGTATTATATAGACTGTATGATTAATTTTATTACAGACTAGGCTCAAAATATATAATAGTTGGAATCAGTAGATTTGAGTCCATTATTTTCCTTTCACCTTTATAGTAACTACATAGTAACTGCGAAAAATACCTATGACCTCATTACTTCCTTGCTTGTATTCTTTTCGTCGCTGTCCCTATGCGATGCGTGCGCGTTTGGGTCTCTTATTTGCAGAGTTACCTATAGAGATTCGGGAGATCGTTTTAAAAAATAAACCTGCTCAGCTGTTATCGATTAGTCCAAAAGGAACAGTGCCTGTTTTGCAGCTTGTCGATGATGAGGTAATTGAAGAGAGCTTAGAGATAATTATGTGGGCGCTTAAGTGTCAAGACCCTCAAGGGTTATTAGATATAGAAGTTTTGCATCAAGCCACTGTTCTGATTGAACAAAATGATAACGACTTTAAACATTGGCTGAATTGTTATAAATATGCTGATCGCCATCCCGAGATGACTCAAATAGAATATCGACAACAGGGTGAAGCCTTTTTACATGTTTTAGAAGCATTACTAACTAAAACCCCTTTCCTGTTAGGGAATAGCGTGAGCCTTGCCGATATTTGTATCATGCCTTTTATTCGTCAATTCGCTCATGTGGATAAAAATATTTTTAATAATCTACCCTATCCAAACCTGCAGGCGTGGCTACAAAATTGGTTGGAACACCCGTTGTTTCTTGAGGCGATGACCAAGTTTACACCATGGCAAGACGGTGATGAGGTAGTGATTTTTCCTTCATAACATAAAGCGATCAGAATTTTCTGGTAAACGAGTAGAAGAAGTAGCAAAAATTTCATAATCGATTTTCTATATTAAAAGTCAGATGTATACCAAAGTTATTCTGGAAGTCTTATTTGAATGATATGAAGACTTATAACAACATAAAGATTTTAAAATTTATTTTTAAAACAACGATTTAGCCTATATCATAGCTCATTAAAGGCGCGACATAACGTGAGTTTAGCCACCAAAAAATATTGATTAAATGATTGTTAAGCGCAGATTTGAAAGGCTTTTTTAAGGTATTTATTTGTAAAGCAAATGCCTATCATTTTAATTATTGAACGGATGTCATTGATAAAATATCTATCTCTCAGATAATTTTAAAGAATGCTATTCGGTAGTCTTGGCAGTATTGGTATGAAAAATTTAGCAAGCTTCGCGAAGGTGGTCGAAAAATATTATAGGCTCTACTACTTGTAATAAAGCAGATTTCCCTGTATCTTAATAACAACTTTCTGCTGATGCTATATTCTATTGAGTTGACTCGTATTTATAGTTTCTCAACCAAAAAATATAAGCCGATTATTCGCATAAACGTTTACCGCAACAAACACCATAGAAAGAATGCAGTAAGTAGTAAAATGATAAATTACCTGCAACTTCATTCTTTTAATAACATGGTTAACTTTTAAAACCTGCAAAAAACAAAAAACAAAACTGTATGAGTCAGGAAGACTCTAGACTTTAACCTGCCTATACAATTTGTATGTAACCTTTGTCTATACTTACAAGGATGTGAATCATGTCACTACAAAACCCAATTTTTATTCCTGGTCCTACTAATATTCCAGACAGACTACGTCGCGCGATGAATGTGCCGTCTCAAGATCATCGTGCGCCTGATTTCTCAGATACCTTTTTGCCTGTGCTCTCTGGTGTCAAAAAAGTAATTGGTACGCAAGATGGTGAAGTTCTGTTATTTACCTCTAGCGGGACAGGCGGTTGGGAAGCGGCTATCAGTAATACTTTATCACCTGGCGATAAAGTTCTAATTGCACGCTACGGTATGTTTTCTCATCGCTGGATCGATATGTGTCAACGTCACGGGCTTGATGTGCAAATCGTTGAATGTCCTTGGGGAACTGGTGCACCTGCCGATAAATTTGATGCTATTTTAAGTGCAGATACAGAGCACGAGATAAAAGCGGTCATGGTTACGCATAACGAGACAGCGACTGGGGTAATGAGCGATATTGGTGCCGTTCGTAAGGCAATGGATAGCGCTACTCATCCTGCTCTATTGTTTGTAGATGGCGTCAGCTCAATTGCTTCTGTACCTTTCAAGATGGATGAGTGGGGCGTCGACGTTGCTGTTGCTGGTTCGCAAAAGGGTTTTATGCTCGCAACAGGTATGGCAGTATTAGGCGTTAGTCAAAAAGCCTTGAGTCATATGGACGAAGCTAAGCTACCACGCACTTATTTTGACTTCCGTGATATGTTGAAAGCAAATGCCAATGGCGGCTTTCCTTATACACCACCATTAAACCTAATCTATGGTTTAAGAGAAAGTCTTGAGATGTTGGCTGAGGAAGGGCTTGAAAACGTTTATGCGCGTCATTATCGTTTAGCTGAAGGCGTACGCCAAGCCGTTAGTGCATGGGGTATGAAACTATGTGCTCAAACTCCTGATCTTTATTCTAATACTGTAAGCGCTAT
Source organism: Psychrobacter sp. GP33 (assembly GCF_014119005.1). Lineage (GTDB taxonomy): Bacteria > Pseudomonadota > Gammaproteobacteria > Pseudomonadales > Moraxellaceae > Psychrobacter. The sequence goes on from NZ_JACGYX010000003.1 coordinate 302,673, forward strand.
CTTTGTTCCTGAAGGTTTTGACAGTAATGAGCTTACCGATCACGCTTTTAATAAATACGGTATCTCTTTTGGTATTGGTTTAGGCGAGATGAATGGTAAGGCTTTCAGAATTGGTCATTTAGGTTCATTGACTGAAGTGATGGTATTAGCAGGACTAGCAACAATTGAGATGGCAATGGCTGATTTGAACTATCCAATCACGCTAGGTCAAGGTGTTGCAGCTGCGCAAGAATACTTCCGCAATAACTAATTGTCAAATAAGAAAAATTAGTAATCAGATATAAAACAAGTTAAGAAGAAACCACTTAACAAATTAACAAAAATCTCTAAGGTATATTTTTTATGATAACAAATGACGATGGATTAGTGATTCCAACTCTTGATGATATGTTAGAGGCTCATGAGCGTATCAAGCCGTATATTCATCGTACACCAGTGTTGACCTCTCAGTTCTTAAATGAGTTGGCAGGCTGTGAGATGTTCTTCAAATGCGAAAACTTCCAAAAAGCAGGTGCATTTAAAGTACGTGGTGCATCGAATGCAGTCTTCGGTCTGTCTGAAGAAGAAGCCAAAAAAGGCGTTTGTACGCACAGCTCAGGCAACCATGCTTTATCTTTGTCTTATGCTGCAGGTCGTCGTGGTATACCTTGTAATGTGGTCATGCCTTATAGCGCACCAGAAGCTAAAAAAGCTGCGGTACGTGGTTATGGCGGTATCATTACTGAATGTGAGCCATCTACCACTTCACGCGAAGAAGTATTTGCTAAAGTTCAAGCAGAAACTGGCGGCGACTTTATTCATCCATACAATGACCCACGCGTAATCGCAGGTCAAGCGACCTGTTCACGTGAGTTTTTAGAGCAAATGGAAGAAAGAGGCGTGAAGCCGGATATGGTTGTTGCGCCAATCGGTGGCGGCGGTATGATATCTGGTACTTGCTTAACATTATCGAATCTTGCACCAGACGTTAAAATATACGCTGCTGAGCCATTAAACGCTGATGATGCTGCACGTTCCTTCAAAGCGGGTCATATCATTGCTGATGATGCACCTAACACCGTTGCTGATGGCTTAAAAGTACCGCTTAAAGACTTAACGTGGCATTTTGTTAGTAATTACGTGACTGATATCTTGACTGCGACAGAAGAAGAAATCATTGAAGCGATGAAGCTAACGTGGACTCATATGAAAATCGTTATTGAGCCAAGTTGTGCGGTTCCACTTGCCGTTATTCTAAAAAATAAAGACGTCTTTGCAGGTAAAAAGGTTGGTGTCATTATCACTGGCGGTAACGTTGATCTTGATAAATTGCCTTGGAACTAATTATCGGCGAGTAAGTATTGTTAAATAAGTATGAATTAAGCGTTAAATAAGTATGAAAATGCGCAAGTTCAAACGCATTTTCATACTATAAAATACAATCAATGAAAACAAATGGAGCATAAGTATGATTACTGAAGAATTAGAAGTTGGTTTTAACGTCCCTGCTGAAGTTGGTATGGATGAAGCTGATATCCAAACTCCTTGCTTGATATTGGATCTTGATGCTCTTGAGCGCAATGTCAAAAAAATGGGCGATTATGCGAAAGCCCATAACATGCGTCATCGTAGCCATGGCAAAATGCATAAATCAGTTGACGTACAAAAACTGCAACAAGAGCTTGGCGGCGCAATCGGCGTATGCTGTCAGAAAGTTTCTGAAGCTGAAGTATTTGCACGTGGCGGCATCAAAGATATCTTAGTATCAAACCAAGTACGTGAGCCTGCCAAACTTGCTCGTTTAGCAAATCTGCCTAAATTAGGTGCAAACATTACTGTTTGTGTTGATGACGTTGATAGCGCAGCTGAACTATCTGCTGCTGCAACTAAAGCCGGCACGCAACTTAATTGCTACATTGAAATTGACTGTGGCGCAGGTCGTTGTGGTGTGACTACCACTGAAGCTGTTGTTGAAATTGCTAAAGCGATTGATGCTGCTGAAAATATCAAATTTACTGGTATTCAGGCTTATCAAGGCGCAATGCAGCACATGGACAGCTTTAGCGATCGTAAAGCTAAAACTGAAGTCGCTATCGCTCAAGTACAACATGCTATCGATGCATTGACTGAAATCGGTCTAAAACCGGAATTCGTTTCTGGCGGCGGTACAGGTAGTTACTACTTCGAAAGTAACTCAGGTGTTTTCAATGAGTTACAGTGTGGTTCTTACGCATTCATGGACGCTGACTACGGTCGTATCCTAGATGAAGACGGCAACCGTATTGATGCTGGTGAGTGGGAAAATGCTTTATTCATCCTAACGTCAGTTATGAGTCATGCCAAACCTGACAAAGCGATTGTTGACGCAGGTTTAAAAGCACAATCAGTAGACAGTGGCCTACCATTCATCTACGGTCGTGATGATGTTGAATACGTTAAATGCTCAGATGAGCATGGCGTTGTAAGTGATCCTAACGCTGTATTAAAAATCAATGAAAAATTGAAGCTTGTACCGGGTCACTGTGATCCTACTTGTAACATCCATGATTTTTATGTTGGTGTCCGTAACGGTAAAGTTGAAACTGTATGGCCAGTATCTGCACGTGGTCGCGCGTACTAATCTTTATACGCTGAATTAGTTTAGTTTTCTAAATGGGCTGTTGTAGCTTTAGCCTACAGCAGCCCATTTTTATTTGAGAATTGTATAATAAAAAGGAATTTATAATGAGTGAAGAAAACAACGAAGGTCTATTGATCGTATCGGAAGATGCTTGTAAGTCAGTGATTGATCGTGATTCTGCCTTTACCGCAGTCGAAAATGTATTTGCATCTATGTCACGTGGCGATGCGTACAATTTCCCTGTTATTCGCGAAGCAATTGGTTATGCTGATGCGTTATATGGCTTTAAATCAGGATTTGATCGTGCTGGTAAATCATTGGGTCTTAAATCAGGTGGATATTGGCCAGGCAATGCGGCTAAAGGCTTAACCAATCATCAATCAACGATTTTTTTATTCAATCCTGATAATGGCAAATTACGCGCACTAGTTGGCGGTAACTATTTAACTGCCATACGTACTGCAGCAGCGTCTGCGGTATCAATCGCCCATCTAGCACGCAAAGATAGTAAAGTGCTTGGTATGGTCGGTGCTGGTCATCAGTCTACTTTTCAGCTACGTGCTGCGCTTGAGCAACGCAATTTTGAAAAAGTAGTCGCTTGGAATAAAGATGCAGATCGTCTTGGAAACTTACAAGCAGTTGCTGAAGAACTAGGCGTGCCATTTGAATCTGTTGAACGCGAACAGTTGTGTGCAGAAGCGGATGTAATCATTACTATTACCTCAGCATTTGAGCCTCTGCTTATGAAAGAGTGGATCAAACCGGGTACGCATATTGCTTGTATGGGTACTGATACGGTTGGTAAGCAAGAAGTTGATGAAGCATTAATCGCTGCTGCCACGGTATTTACTGACGAAATTGCCCAGTCTATTAGTATTGGTGAAGCGCAGCATGCTATTAAATCTGGTGCTATAAAGCAAGACGATATCACTACCCTAGGTGACGTTATCAATGGCGACCATCCAGGTCGTAGCTCAGATGATGAAATCACGCTATTTGATGGTACAGGTGTTGGCCTGCAAGATTTAGCTGTTGCTTCTGCTGCTGCCAAACTTGCTGTTGAAAAAGGTCAAGCTCAGAAGATTTCTTTATAACAATTCAGATAGTTATCTTACGTTAATTGTCTTAAAGCTTAGTATATAAAGATAATATACTTTAAAGCAGCCAAATAAATGATTTGGCTGCTTTTTTATATTCAATAGATAAATATAGTTAATTAATTGTACAAACTTAGCGTTTTACTGAATAAGAAGATAGAAGATAGAAGATAGAAGATAGAAGATTTCTCATTAGTTACATTATCATTTACTGAACTACACTAGTACTAAGAAAAGCAGTGAGTTTTGATATAACAGGCCAATGTGAAACTGTATTACCGAAAGTGATTAATTCTTTATAAATTATCATTAGGCTCCTTTAACATTTAAGATAAAAAAACATATAATGATTTTGAAGGAATCGAAGTCACTAGGGATTATGTCTAAATACAATGATGAGTGACCTCACCAAAATCCACACTGTCGTCTAAGACTTATAGTACATAAAATTTTGGTTGATTTAGTTTATAAAAATACTGTAACCTAAAAAGTAGATGAATTAGAGGTTATTCTTTAAATCATAATTGTACAAATTGATTAAGGAAAGGTTATGCGTATCACTGCTAATTTTGATTCAGGTAATATTGAAGTTATTAATCTGGAGGATAAAAAAGACATTCAGTTGGCGATTCGTCCAGATTTTGGCGGAGAGTTTTTGCAGTGGTTTAACTTCCGTTTCGAAGGTCAGATTGGATCGCAATATGTCTTTAATATTATTAATGCTGGTGAAGCGTCATACCTTAAAGGCTGGGAGAATTACCAAGCGGTTGCCTCATACGATCGTCAGCATTGGTTTCGTCTGCCAACCTCTTATAAGGACGGTAAATTAACTATAGTGACAGATATGGAATGCGAAACCATCCAGATTGCTTATTTTACACCTTACAGTTATGAGCGTCATCAAGACTTATTAGCAGCCGTGCAGACACACGCACTAGTAAGTTTAGAGCATTTAGGGGAGACTTTGGATAAGCGCGACTTAACTTTAGTCAAAATTGGTAATAGTGATAGTGATAAACGCAACATTTGGATTATTGCGCGTCAGCATCCTGGTGAAACAATGGCTGAATGGTTAGTCGATGGGCTGATACATAGCTTATTAGATAGCAATAACGCGACCGCTAAATTATTATTAGAGAAAGCTAACTTTTATATTGTACCTAATATGAATCCTGATGGTAGTGTGCGCGGACATCTACGGACTAACGCAGCAGGGGTGAATTTAAACCGTGAATGGTTAAATCCCAGTTTAGAAAAAAGTCCTGAAGTTTTCCATGTAATTCATAAAATGGAGGCGACAGGTGTGGATTTGTTTTATGATGTGCACGGTGATGAAGCCTTGCCTTTTGTTTTTTTGGCGGGTTCACAGGGGACGCCAAGTTACAACGATAGGTTGGCTACTCTACGAGATAGATTTTCAGAAGTACTAAAGCTCGCCAGTGCTGACTTCCAATCTGACGTGGGTTACGATATCGATGCACCGGGGGAAGCGAATATGACTGTCGCCACTAACTGGGTTGCTGAACGTTTTGACTGCCTTGCCAATACTTTAGAGATGCCGTTTAAAGATAACGATAATGTGCCCGATGCCGCTAGAGGTTGGTCGCCAGAGCGTTCGATTAAACTAGGGGAAGCTTCGTTGGTTGCTATGTTGGCAGTCGTTGATGAGTTGCGCTAATAGATAAAATAAAATACAAACCCGTACTCATACCTAGAATTAACACTGACAATCTGATAAAAATGGACATGGTTAGGTTTGAGTGGCATGTGGGATTCGCCAGTAGACAAAAGAACAAATCCATCCATGATATGCATCAAGTGATTCTTAAAAAGTATGAGCGATTAATAACTTCAGGTGAATTAATTAGCTACAATTATTTTGGTATAGAGTGGAGCGTAGAGCCATTGACCGCGTTTTATGATTGGCTGTATGTGAATGCCCTCAAGCAAAATCCTCAGCTGCATGAAGAGGTCATGCAATATCAAGCCTTTACTGATATGGAATTTAATCCAAAAAAATCCATCCATTGTGCAGCTTATGCTCTAGCGATGTTTGTGGCGCTCAATAAACGAGAGTTGCTTGATAATGTTGAAGACCCTGCGGTATTTTTTAACTTATATCATGATTTTAAAGTGAGTAATACTGAGTAGCTTTTGGAAGAGGGTTAGGGAAGTAACTATCCTGTTATTTTGTGCTATGATTTAACGGTATCCACTTTTTTGCTATCGATGAATACTATTTATGATACCGTTGTTTTGGCTTTATACCACGCTATGCATTAATTTAATTATTAAATCAATGCATAGCGTGGTATAAGGTCTGCGTGATGATAAGCATTATTAAAATATATTAACAGAGTGCTCAAATTGCGCATCAATTATTAAGCGTAAGCTATTTATTAAAAGTGTTAATAGCCTTATAATAGATAATTGTAACAACATATTTAATAGCAATAGAATACCGCTATATTCATTCGAATCGCGAGTCTATGCTCATTATTGTTGCAAATTTAACCTTTATGATTCTAATTCAGTTTATTGTTTCTTATAAATAATTAGATTTTGATTATATTAACCATTTTTATGCTTAAAATGGTTACTAAAGTTGACTTTTTGCACTAAACCCCGGTATTTAGCACATCACCTCAGTGACACACTAAATAAGAAAAAGATGCTGATGCTATGTATAATGCAGCACTGTACAATACAGCACGAGCAGACTTTTTTACTCATACGCCTTTAATAAGAAGATTTCATTATGTCGAACAAACGTCCGTTATATATTCCTTTTGCTGGGCCCGCACTATTAGAAACCCCTTTATTAAATAAGGGTAGCGCTTTTTCATCAGAAGAACGTGATAGCTTTAATTTAACAGGTTTATTACCTCACAACATTGAGACGATTGAAGAGCAATCATTACGCGCTTATCATCAACTTCGCTCATTTACCAGTGATATAGATAAGCATATTTACCTGCGTAATATTCAAGATACTAATGAGACGTTATTCCATCATTTGATTGAGCAGCATATTGAGGAAGTTATGCCCCTCATATACACCCCAACGGTTGGTCAAGCTTGTGAAAAATTCTCACAAATTTATCGCCGTAAGCGCGGTTTATTTATCTCGTATCCTGAGCGCCACAAAATCGATGATATGCTACAAAACGCCACTAAACAAAAAGTAAAAGTAATTGTTGTCACCGATGGTGAACGTATCTTAGGCTTAGGTGACCAAGGTATTGGCGGAATGGGTATTCCAATCGGTAAATTATCTTTATATACAGCTTGTGGTGGTATTAGCCCAGCTTACTGCCTACCAATTTTGTTAGATGTTGGTACCAATAATCAGCAGTTACTTGACGACCCTATGTATATGGGCTGGAGAAATCCAAGAATTTCTGGCGATGAATATAATGAATTTGTAGATCTATTTATTCAAGCCGTTAAACGTCGCTGGCCTGAAGTGTTATTACAATTTGAAGATTTTGCCCAAGAGAACGCAACACCGTTATTGAATCGATATCGTGATCAGCTATGTTGCTTTAATGATGATATTCAAGGAACTGCTGCTGTTTCAGTCGGTACATTGATTGCAGCGTGTTTAAATAAAGGTCAAAAACTCAGTGAGCAAAGAATAGCATTCTTAGGTGCAGGATCCGCTGGTTGTGGTATCGCCGAGCATATTATTCGCCAAATGCAGCGTGAAGGGTTATCAGAAGAGCAGGCGCGTAAACAGGTATTTATGGTGGATCGTTATGGCTTACTAACCGATGACATGACAGAACTGCAAGAATTCCAAGCATCATTAGTACAAAAAAGATCAGATATTGAGAGTTGGGATAAAGGTCAGGAGCTCAGCTTAGCGCAAGTAGTTAAACAAGCAAAAATAACAGTATTGTTTGGCGTGAGCGGGCAAAAAGGTCTGTTTACCAAAGAGCTAATCGAATCGTTATGTGCTAATACTGAACATCCAATTGTATTGCCACTGTCAAACCCAACGTCACGTATTGAAGCCACACCGCAGGAAGTGACTAACTGGAGCAAAGGTAAAGCAATCGTTGCAACGGGTAGCCCTTTCCCTAATTCAACTTTTGATGGTCAGAATTTTGAGGTTTCTCAGTGTAATAACAGCTATATCTTCCCAGGTATTGGTTTAGGCGTTTTAGCAGCACGTGCGACGAATATCAGCGATAATATGTTAACGGCTGCTAGCCAAGCACTTGCAGACATCTCAATGGAATATGAAAAAGCACCCGGTGCTATATTACCGCCTATTAAATATATCAGAGAGATCAGTGAAAAAATAGCCTATGCTGTTGCGCTACAAGCGGTTGAAGATAAATTAGCATTACCTGTAACCGTAGAAAATTTAGAACGTCGATTGAGCTCTAATTTCTGGTTACCTAAATACCGAAATTATCGCCGTACTTCTTTCTAGTTTTGTAAAATATTAATAAAAAAAGCCGAATGTTACTTTTAATCGTAACATTCGGCTTTTTTTATTAAGTTGCATTTATGAAAGAAATAGCTTTGCTAGAAACGATATCTAGTTAATAAGCATTAATAACTTTGCAGTGATTTTGGCATACAGATTTTCAATACTTCGCAACACATAGTCACGATGATTTTGATTGCTGGCATGGTCTATTATAGATCGTAATGATAATGTACTAATGGTTTGAAGTGGCTTGGATAACGCGAGTTTATGTCTCAATACAATAATTCTTTAGCGACCATGCGATAAGTTTCGGGAGTAGATTTAAATTTACCAACACTCTCAACGCTAAAGTTATGTTCAAAGAATTCGGTTAATCCCGCCTTTTCTAATGGAGTGGGTGATGTGCTACTAGGCGAATTGGTCAGGGTTACCAATCGAAAGCTTGCATCACGCAAGCGGGTGAGGGCGGGGATAACGTCAGGATGGGCTGGCATGTTGCTTAAGTGCTGTTTTAGTTCGGTGATGCCGCTGTCTATAATCTCTATCTGATGAATAGTCGCTATCATCTGAAAGGCACCGGCACCAAGCTCACCAAAGGGTGTATGAAGTCCGGATAACGTCATGGTTTGTGAATATAAAACCAGCTGTGCAAACCATTCACGCATAATGGCTCGATCGCCGAATACGCGCTTAAATAACGGCTCGAGACTGGTAATATCGAGTAAGGTCTCGTTGACATCGAATACGATAATAGATGGAAATCCATTCTGAGTTATTTTGTTCTGAGCCATGAGGCATCCTTTTTCGTATAGTCGATAAAATAAGGGCCATAATATAGCGTGGCTGCTTAACTTTAACTGGACGGTAAGGACTATTTAAGATGAAATTGAGTAATTATTCAAATTTATGCTGTCGCGTTTATCGTGCTGTCATTAGCTACTCACTGATCGCGACTTTGAATAAACTGGAATCCATCATGGCTCGTGCAACCCTTCATAATCGACAAGACTCTTTAGATCGAGCTTTACAGCTGTTCTGGTAAAAGGGTTTTCATGCTATGTTTTTAAAGGATATAGAAAAAGCGCTCGATATACGCCCTGGTAGTATCTACGCCGCCTTTGGTAGCGAGGACGTGCTATTTCAAGAAGCACTGGATTATAATGCCCGTACGGCAATGGTTGAGCTAGAACGTACCTTGAGCAAGCACCGATCGCCATTATTGGGTTTGGCAGCTTCATTGCGTTTACTTGGCGGTATACGCAATGAAGCGTTACCGAGCCGTGCGTGTATGCTGGTTAAGAGCTTATTAGAGATTGGCGCACGTGAGGCGTCAGCTTTGCAGAAAGTCAAAGGCATGCTCGCAGGGATGGAAACACACTTTACCAATTGTTTTATCAAATCGCAGCAGCTTGGAGAGATAGACGGTCAGTTAAATCCATCACGCCTTGGTCGAAGGCTGCAAGCTGAAGTCATTGGGCTTCGTGCTTTTGCTCAGCGTGAAATTGATAGTAGCGCTGTCCATGAGGTCGCCGAAGATATGGCGTTATCGTTGGAGGCGCTTTATAAAGGTGATATCAATAACATGGCAGCAACCAATTAATAAGTCACTCATTTATTCTGAAATGGCATTATTAACAAGCGCCACAATGAAGCATTTTGTTTGGCAGTAGGATATTCAATCAAACCGATATCAAGTTGATCATCGGTTTTTTTTGCGACACTTGTATAGCTACCGAATAATTTATCCCACCAAATGACACTAAAGCCATAGTTAGAATTGGTCTCATTGACGAATTGGCTATGGTGTATACGGTGCAATATTTGGGTCATTAATATAAGGCGTGCTGGCTTTTCAATAGCTGGTGGCAGGCGAATATTGGCATGATTAAACAATGCCAAACCATTTAACGCGATCTCAAATATAAGTACTGCTATCGCAGGCACGCCCAGTACAATGACGGCAATCAGCTTTATCAGAATACTGAGTATAATTTCAAGCGGATGAAACCGAAGACCAGTGCTGGTATCGACATGCGCATCGGCATGGTGAACCCGATGCAAACGCCACAATATAGGGACGCGATGAAACAGTCGATGTTGCCAATAGATTAAAATATCAAGCAAAATCAAACTAAGTACGATGATTATTACATTTGGCAGCTCTATTAGATTAAATAAGCCAATACCATTTTTCTGGGTATAAATTGCCACCGCCGTCAGACCAATCGGTACTGCTAAGCGCGAAATAAGCGATGAGGTGAATACCAAACCAAAATTAGCAACCCAACGCTTACTGTTCTTAATGAGGGATTGTCGTGCGGGTTTTCGCCATTCAAATAGCATCATTATCACTAAAATGCTAAAAAAGAAGCCGAGTCGCCACCATATTTCATGTGTCATCGGTTTGCTCCTTTTGTTTCAGTTTCTATGCTGGATTGGATGTTGGCTTCTTGCCGCTTAAGGGTATGGTAGCCGCCGTATATGCGAGTAAAAATAGTAATCGTACAGGCAATAGCAAAGAGCGTTGCGAATAAGGCAAAATGCTGTGGCCAAATACAAAAAGCGATAAACAGCGCAATGGTTTCTGTGCCTTCGGTTAGACCATTTAAGTAATAAAAGCTTTTATATTTAAACTGTGGTCTATCAATTTTAAACTTTTCAGCCGCAATAGCAAATGCTAAAAAGCTGGAGCCAGTACCTATAAATGTCGCTAATAATAAGGCACCAGCAATAGCATTTTGCTCAGGATTGGCCAAAATAAATCCAAACGGAATAGCAGCATAGAATAAAAAGTCGAGAGTAATGTCTAAATAACCTCCAGCGCTTGAGCTTTGATTAGCATATCTCGCCAGCGGGCCGTCAAGCCCATCTAAAACTCGGTTCAAAATGATAGCAATCAATGCCGCATACCAATACTCAAAGGCGATTAGTGGTACGGCTAGTAACCCAATTAAAAATCCTACCACCGTCAGCTGATCAGCCGTTATAGAACGCTTGTGTAGTAGTATCACTACTGGCGTTAACAGTGGTTTTATAATGGGAGTGAGGTACTTATCTAGCATGCTGGGTGCCTTTTGGGTTTAACTGCTGACTCTAAAATTAGGGTGCTGAATGGATGGCTTTTTAGTGGATAGTTTTTACATTAACGCCTTCTAAACTAACATTCTCTAAATGAATCACTTTGCCATTAGTTGCCTCAGCATCGCTATGATCGTGGGTAACCATAATAGCAGGTAGGTTACGATTACGAATTTGCTCAAATACCAATTGGCGCGTATCCACTCGCAACTGGGTATCCAGTTTACTAAATGGCTCATCAAGTAAGATAGCTTTCGGTTCGCTAAGAAGCAGTCGTAGTAACGCAACCCGCGCTTGTTGTCCACCAGATAGACTATCAGGATGGCGGTTGCCCATACCTGCTAAGCCTACTTGCGTCAGTGCCTCTTCTATTTTTGCCAGCCTTTGTTTTTTATTCCCTTTTTCACTACTTTCTGTATTAGTTTTAGGCATTGCAAAGGCAATATTTCCGGCAACTGATAAGTGCGAGAACAATAGCGCATCTTGATACAATACTCCGATATGTCGTAAATGCGTCGGTAGGTTGCTAATATTCTGACCGTCAAGTAATACTTTACCAGTGGCAGTAAAACTGCTGGCAAGTGTGCCCGTCAGCCAGTTTAATAGACTCGATTTACCACTGCCCGAAGGTCCCATGATAGTGAGTATGTCGCCGCCATTAACTTGCTCATTTAAGCTAAACAGTAATTGGTCTTGACGGAAAAGCTGTAAGTTTTTTATCTGTAAAGAGGATTGCATCAAGATACCTTTGACGTCATGCATGTTTAAAAATATGAGCTTTGAGCGCTTCGCACCACAGTTTATTAAAAATAAAAGAGCGTTATTTATAGCAACTAGCTACTGGTATAAATTTTTCTTGCTTGCTGTTCGCCAGCGTGACAGAGGCTGCAAAAAATCCATACCAGTAGCACTGTCCCGTTTTTTTTAGTTTAATTTAATTGTATTAATGCTTTGCACTTTTAAAAAAGTATTTAGGTAGTAGCCACGCTAGGGTAAAACCGATTAACGGTAGCACCATTTGTATGATGGCATAAACGGCGCTGGTGCGTCTGCTGGCACCATTAGCAAGGGTGACCGCTTCTGTAGTTATAGTGGCTATACGCCCGCCACCACCTAACAAGGTTGGTAAGTACTGCCCAAAACTGATCGCCAATCCTAATGCCACTGCAATCAAGATAGGTGCAAATAATTGTGGTAATTTAACCTGAAAAAATACTTTGCTAGGGGTAGCGCCAAGGCTTGCAGCTACATTAGCAAAGCGCGGATCTAAGCGCCGATAGCTACTTGATAGCGATAAAAATACATAAGGCAGTACGAACAATAAATGGATAAAGACGACGTTAAAAAATGCGGTTTGGTTATTGACCAACTGCTGTAACCATACCAAGCCAAATAAAAAGGCAATGCTGGGTACTAATAGTGGTAAATAAATAATCAAACTGGTAAAAGGGGATATAGCTTTGTCAGTCAGCTGTTCTGATTCTAAACACAGCAAAGTGAGCACCACAGCAAAAGTGGTCGTCATTAGACCGATAGTAATTGTATTAAAGAGGGGGCTGCCTATCTGCATAAAAGCGCTTTGAAAATGCAGTAGGACAAATTGTTCTGGTAGTGCTGCGGGAAAACGCCAAAATCCTGCAACCGACCACATCACCAGCCCAATCAATGCCGTTACTATAAAACCGATAACCACAGTAGTGACGACTACGGTTATTTTTTGCCAAACAGTATCGCCATAATTACGCTGACCATTGGTGATGGACTGATGACATAAGAACTTTACAACCTTTTCACCAGCCAGCCAAAAGACAAGTAAGCCAGCGGTTAAGGCAAGTTGTAATATTGCACCAGCAGAGGCTTTGAGACGTAAGTTTAAATCAACATCATTAAACCAATTTATAATGGCAACAGCCAATGTTGGCGGGGTATTGGGACCTAATATAAGCGGCATCTCGACACTGGCGCTGGCATAAGCAAGTACGGCAAGTATGGGCAAGCGTAATAACGGATAAAGGCTGGGCAATACTACTTTAAAAAAAGCCGTCATTGGGTAGTAGCCTAAATTAAGCGCTACTTTGTGCTGCTGGCGTAACTTTTTGCCAAATTCAGGTTGCGCCAATGCGCCGAGCGCCATGAGCAATAAGAAGGGCAGCTCTTTTAGCGTTAAGCCCAAAATAATACTGATACCATAGGCATCGTGCGGAAATATACCGTGCGGTGCCAGCTCCCAGCCAGTTAACCACGGTGAAATCAAACGGGAGAACATACCAGATGGCGCAATTAAAAAGCCAACGGCAATCGCAGCTGCTGCGTGTGGAATGACTAAAATAGGACTAAGTAGACGCTCAATACGATTGAGCCAAAAACTATTGAAAAAAGTAGCCAGCATCATGAGTGTGATAACAAAGGCGAGCAGGGTACTTATTAATCCAGCTGCTATGCTTAAATCAATCATTTTCGCAAGCCCCGGCGTTTGCCAAAGCGCCTTAAAACCTTGCAGTCCAAATGTTGTTTGCTCAAGTGCTGGCGCCCAACCAAAGGCCGGTAATAGCACACTGATTAAACCGCCAAGTACAGGCAATATAAGCAAGAGTAATAAAAATCGTGGGCTCAATTTTACAAGCTTTGTAAAGTTATCGACCTTGTAATGCGCTATTGGTACGCTATCGGTTTCTTCACTCGCAGTTCTCTTAGACTCTTTGTCGTCTAATTTTTTATTAGGCTCGGTACTCATGGACTGACCCCATAGTGCATCTGCCAGCCTTGTATAATTGCCTCAACCCAGCTGGGATGCGGCTCGCTCACTGTGCGTTTGATACTATTAACAGGCAAAGCGCTAGGATGTGGCGTACTTATTTTAAATAGTGCTTGTTGCTCGGGGCTGAGTATGGATTGAACCAGCACTGTGCTATCACCCCAAATATGAGGTTTTTGTTTGTGGGCCTGTGCGGCAGGGCTAAGTAAAAAATTAGTAACCAATTGCGCGCTTGCTTGATGACTGGCGTTATAAGGGATAGCGACAAAGTGAGTGTTACTCAAACTACCGTCATTCATAGCGTAGCTACGAATACTTGTCGGTAAGTCATACCGCTGTACCGCAGCAGGTATTTCTGGCGCTGAAAAGGTGAAGGCTAAGCTGAGTTCGGTATCATCCACTAAGCGGCGCATCTGCGCACCACTTTGCATAAAAGACTCACCCTTGCGCCATAGTGTCGGGTGTAATTTGTCTAAAAAATGCCATAATGGGTCTAATACTAGTGCTGTATTCTGCTCGGTCGCTGGCTGGTTCAGCTGTGCCTTTATGTTGGCAGGACTTTGCTCATGGAGCATGACTAACGCATATTTCAAAAAGCTCATACCCAAAAAATCAGGCGGCTTTGGGTAACTAAAGCGTCCGGGATGTCCGGCACTCCAGCGTGCTAGCTCATTTAATGTGGTCGGTGGCTTATTGTTTTTTGTTCCATCAATCGCTAAGCTGTCATAATAAAAAGTAAGCGACGCCTGCCCCCATGGGGCTTCCATGCCTTCAGTAGGAATACCAAAATCAAAGGTAACGGTAGGGTTGTTATCAGGGTCGGTAAGGGTAAAATTTGGTAGTTTATTGGACCATTGTTTTAATAATAATGAGTGCTCACTCATGGTGGCAAAATTAGCCCCATTTATCCATACCAAATCAACACTACCTTGGCTGTTGTTGTTGGCTGATTTTTCGGCTAATACTCGGCTGACGGCTTCGCTGGTATCGCTGAGTTTGACATGCACTAAGTTGATATTGTATTTGGCCTTAACTTGCTTGGCCACCCACTGCAGATAAGCATTTATCTGCGGATCACCGCCCCACGCATAAAAGTAAACCTCTTGGCTTTTACCCTGTGTTTCTATTTGCTGCCAATATGATTGATTTTCGATACTGGTATGGGTAATTGCCGTGCTTGATGTAATCCCCAAGCAGATACTTAAAAAAACACCGATTGCCCCCCAGTAAAGGCGGTAGCGTGTCAGTATTAGCCAAGACTTCATAGAGGGCATTTAGTGTCTACTTTTTGTGTAAGATTAGTGTGGTCTAAAATTAATGTTTATTGCTTTATTTAATAAGAAAGTCAGTCAAAGATAAAACATTTTAAAACATGCTAAAAAACTATCCTCGACGCCACGCATGATATTTTTCTATCCATTTTAAAACGCCTTCAGGCGCATGTGACCGTTTCCATTCACCGGCTACCGACTTATTACCTTCAGCCCAAGTAGGGTAGCTATGAATGGTGCCCAGTATTTTGTTAAGCCCTAAATTATGCTTCATAGCCAATACAAATTCCGCCATTAAGTCGCCTGCATGTTCAGAGACGATAGTGACCCCAAGAATCTTATCTTTACCTTTTGGGGTGATGACTTTGATAAAGCCTTCAGTTGCGCCTTCAGTAATAGCGCGGTCTAATTCTTTAAACTCAAAACGAGTCACTTCATAATCGATGCCTTTTTCGATAGCTTCTTGTTCATTGACGCCCACGCGAGCGACTTCTGGATCAATAAAGGTCGTCCACGGTATCACTCGATAATCTACTTTAAACTTTTTAAGATGACCAAATAAACCGTTAACGGCGGCGTACCATGCCTGATGTGATGCCACATGCGTAAATTGATAAGGACCGACGATATCACCTGCAGCGTAGATATTCGGATATAAAGTCTCTAGATATTCATTGGTTACAATCGTGCGATCTGTTTCAATGCCTAATGCTTCAAGACCATACCCTTCAAGCCGAGCGCTACGGCCAACAGCACAAAGCAGCTCATCATATTCAATAGCAACTTCTTGTTGTTGACGTTCAACGATAAGGAATTTTTTACTACCGCGTGCTTCGCAACGTATCGCTTGATGCTCGGTTAAAATATTAACGCCACTTGCTGTCAGTGACTCAAAAGCAAAACTTGATACCTCAGTATCTTCTTTTTTCATCAGGCGAGCGCCCCTTTCAATTTGGGTAACGCTTGAACCAAGCCTGGCAAAACTTTGTGCCAGCTCACAGCCAACCGGTCCGCCCCCAAGTACCACAAGCCTTTTAGGCGCTTCATCAAGTTGAGCGAATTTATCCCATATGGTATCGCTAGTGACATAGCCGGTTTCTTCAATACCCGGTAGTGGCGGTACAAAGGGGCGTGCTCCTGTGGCGATAACGATAGTACGTGCTGTAAGTGTTTGCGTACCGCCATTGTTAAGTTTGATTTCTACCGTCCATGGGTCAATTAATTTAGCGTAGCCTTTGAGGACTTCTACGCCCAAATCGGTATAACGCTCGACACTGTCATGCGGCGCAATATCGTCAATCACTGTTTGTACACGTGCCATTACTTTTTTGAATGAAAATTGTGGGGTCATATTTTCTAAGCCGTAACGCTCGCCATGACGAATTTGCTCAGCAACTTTGGCGCTTTTAATCACGGTTTTACTGGGTACGCAGCCATAGTTTAAGCAGTCACCGCCCATCTCACCAGCTTCGATTAAAGTGACTTTGGCTTTCACAGCTGCCGCAATATAGCTAGTGACTAAGCCGCCCGCACCAGCACCGATGACTATCATATTACGGTCGAATTTTTTTGGTTTATTATAATCTTTATAGACGCGACGTTCTTTAAATCCATTCAAAATCGCTTTAGCAATCAGCGGAAAGAAGCCTAATAATGCGAAGGATAAAATCAGATTAAGCGATAAAATACCTGATAAGCTCTCCACTTGTCCCAATTGCGTACCAGCATTTACAAACACAAAAGTACCAGCCAACATGCCAATTTGGCTTACCCAATAAAATGTCCGTGCTTTAATAGCGGTGAGACCCATTAGCAGGTTGATTAAAAAGAATGGAAATATCGGCACTAAACGCAAAGTAAATAAGTAAAATGCGCCTTCTTTTTTAACGCCAGCATCAATAGACGCAAGACGTTCTGGGAAGCGCTGCTGAATCGTATCGCGTAGCAGATAACGTGAAACTAAAAAGGCTAACGTAGCACCAATGCTGGAGGCAAAAGAGGCGACCAATAAACCTTCAGCCAAACCAAACAAAGCACCTGCGGCCAAGGTCAAAATAGCTGCGCCCGGTAAGGATAAGGCAGTTACCAATACGTATAGTAAGAAAAAGCCACCAATAACTAGTAATGGAGATTGCGCTTTATATTGCTCAAACTCCGCCATTGAGCCTTTTAGCCCATCCAGCGTCAGCAATTGGTTTAGGTCAAAATAAAAAAACAGAACGATAGCCAGTGCTGCAATCCCTAATAAAACTATTTTTTTAATCATAAAATGTCCGTTTAAGTAGTACAGCAAAGCTCTGAATGTTTAGATATGGTCTGACTGGCTTTAGTCGGATATCAATCGGGCATTTCAGCCAACTGTTTTAGAATACTGATATAGCTCTCCACCCCTTGTGCACCGCTGACGAGATGACGGTCGTTAAAAATAACTGCTGGAACACTCTGGATGCCTTGTTCACGCCAGTGCTGTTCGGAGTCGCGTACTTCTTTTGCAAAGCGCTGTTCCTCAAGAACGGTTAATGCTTCTGCACCATCCAAACCAATCTCTGCAGCTATATCCGCAAGTATTGCTTTTTCAGAAATATTTCTATTGTTGGTGAAATATGCGTTGAATAATGCCTGTTTTAAATCATTGGTACGCCCATATTGATTGGCCCAATGTAGCAGTTGATGGCAGTTAAAAGTGTTGTGTACTAAAGTATCGGCATTAAAACTAAACTTAAAGCCAACTTCTGCACCTGCTACTGTCATTCTGTCTCGACTCTCTTGGACTTGCTGTGCAGTACGATTGTGTTTTTTGGCTCCGTGCTCGCGCAAATTTTTGCCCTCAAGTGTCATATCAGGATTTATCTCGAACGGATGCCAATGAAGCTCATATGCGGTATTGGTCTGCTTCAATGCTTCCGCCAGTTGACGATAGCCGATGATACACCAAGGGCAAGATATATCCGATACGATATCTATTTTTAATAATTGCTTTGATAATGACGGCTCTGAATGTTCCATATAATTTTCCTTTAACGATTGTCTATCACTTTAACTAAAAAAATGGTTGCCCGATTGACTTCTGAACAACAATTTTTTATGCGATAGTTTTTTGAACAACAGTACAAGAACAATAAAAAGGTTATAAAACCCCAAACGAGTTAAACTATTAGTCCGCATGATTAGTCAATTTTGTGCCATGCAAATTTTTGGAATGGCTTGTCTATCGGAGTATTGGTCAGATGGCTAGTATGGATTATTAGTATAGTTGCTCATGACTTTTTGAGCCACACCAAGAATAATTTCAAGAATCTGACGCTTGGTGAACCCAGCCTCATGATTTTGAGTGAATGCTCATATTTATTGTAAATAGTTAGTCTTGAATTTTGTATGTTATTTAGTTTTTTCTCAAGTAGCTGTTTAATTTGATTCGTAATGCTGATGCGCTAACTGAATAAAAGCTTTCGTAGCTGCGTTTTGGTAAGCGCCTTTTCGTTGCAGTAATACCGCAGTGCGCTGAAATAAAGAGGGTGCCAGTGCGATTGCAATCAGCTTATCTCGATTACTTACGATGTTGGATGGCAATAATGTAGTCAATTGAGTGTGGTGTACGATTTCAAGAACAGCGCTTAAGAAATTGGCCTTCATCAGCACCTTTGGTCTTATGTCGTGTTGCCGGCAATAATGTTCAATTTGTCCACGAGTGACAAACTCATGGCTGAGCAGTATCAATCATTGCTCGCTTAGTGTTTGAAAATCAAACTCCAATATTAATAAAGCCACCTGAATATTTCTAGAAATAGTAAGAGCTCGCTAAAGCATAATAATAAATGCCTAGTGCATTTTATATATACAACTAGGCCTAGCGCTTTGATTTATATAAAGATTTTATTGATAATGCTATATCCTAAAAAAATATGCTTTACTACTTGAGAAGTAAGAGTAGTGTTGCCACGCTACTTATTACTTATGAGTAAAAGTTGAGTTCTATACTCTGATTTAATTAAAGTAAGTACATTCTAAACCCTTAAGAAGCAACTTTTGACTTTACTATGACGGTATCCTATTTTAGTAATCAGTTTGATACCGTCATTTAACAGATAGATAAAAGTAAATAAAGACGGCTAAGCAACAAAAAACCCTGTAGCCAAAGGGATACAGGGTTCTAAAGTGATATAAAAATATATTTTAAAGTGCGCCCACCAAGACTCGAACTTGGATCGATCACTTAGGAGGCAACTGCTCTATCCTGTTGAGCTATAGGCGCGTTATAGGGTGCCATTGTAAAAAAAAGAGACAACAAAAGCAATCTGTTTTAAGGTAAAGGTTAGCCATATTTTTTTATGATTGGTTGTATCTATGTACAGTTTCTCTCTTCTCTCACTTATCACCATTGCTCAGCGCATCGGCAAGCTTAACATTTGACTCCCCTCGAGCGCGTCTGTGACTGGATGCTGGGTTAAATAGCTCATCCACGCTATTTTTATAGCCGTCTACATCATCATAACCGTGCTTTTTTAACACATCTTGTCCACTACTTGAGAGTAAGAAATTACGAAAGCTGATAGCAACAGGATTTTCAGTCAGAATAACACCGTCAACGGTGTGCCCATCTTTTATCGCATAATTAAAAGAGGCAAGGTGACGCGCTTGATTATTATCATTAGCGATGGGTGGGTCAATATTATCTGGCTGAGTGGTCTGTTGTGCCATACCGTCGAGATTAACTTTACTCGCGTTACGCTCAGTTTGAGCCTTATTTAATAAGTCCTGCAAAGGAGATAGTCGTGATTGGGATATTTTGCTATCGGCAATAATAATATCTATATTAACAATAAAATTAGAGTCTTTCTGATCAGTGGTATTTGTATCCGGTAGAGTAAATAGCATTGTTGAAGTAACATAACGTACTAACAGTTGCACGTCTGGGTAGCGTTTCTCAAATTTGGTAATGATATCATCAAGCGTTATCTGCATACTTTTTTCTGCTTGTACGTGTAAAATGCTGATAGGGGCTGTATTACTTTTATCGTCGCTATCAGTGTCTACTTGCTCATTTTGGCTCACAGCAATGGGTAATGGATTGGTGTTTTTAAGATTGTTGTGCCATAACCAAGCAAAAACGCTAATAACCATAATAAGTAGCAATATCAGTAGACCAACCAAAATGAGTTTATAGTCTTTCATAGGGAGTTGCTTATCTTTTAGGAAATGGTCAAATAGGGAGTAAAAACGGTAGTACTAATCAGAAGGTAAAACTCTATAATATTTACGCATGACACAATTTTTGCTCAATAAAAAGCTATTCATCTTTTTAAATACGACACCAGTTGTCGCAATATCACATACGTTACTAGTAAGCCTCTTGTGTTAATGGCACACTACAACGCTATTTATTTTACATAGCCTAAACATTATTATATGCAAGACGATTTGGAGCTAAACTATTTATTTGTGCTTTATACATTTAAAGAATGCTGATAGTTATATGAATTATTGAAAGCATAAAAGGGTGTGTATTTTAGCAGAAAACTGAAAATATCACGACTGTTAAATATCTTTGCTAACGGTAATAATTGTCCCCTAATAATGTACAGAAAGTAGTTCTAGGCAACGATAGAAAAGTCGTTAAGTTTTATGTTTGCCAGCTATGCTAGCATTTACGCTCAATGTACGCGTGTTACCATAGAATGTCGCTTATTGATAATATGCGCTCTTTACTTCTTGTTTTATCGTCCCAATTTGATGGTTATCTATGTTTACGATTATACAATCCCACCGCACCGAAAATCTTGTTGATCAGCTTCTTGTTCAATATCAGTCTAAAAATCAGCCTGTTTTTGAGCCTTTTATTGTCATTGTACCTTCAATGGTATTGGGCGATTGGTTGGATAAAACCATTGCGAGCCGTGCAGGTATCAGTACTTTGGTGCGTACTAAATTTTGGGGTCAGTATCAGTGGACGCTTATGCAGGATGTGTTGACTCGCCATAACGCGTATTTATTAGAGCAGAACCCTGAAGCGGTGACCTTTAATGTGCCTGAGGTTGCGGTATTATCACCA
Source organism: Psychrobacter sp. GP33 (assembly GCF_014119005.1). GTDB lineage: Bacteria > Pseudomonadota > Gammaproteobacteria > Pseudomonadales > Moraxellaceae > Psychrobacter. Next base: position 323,963 of record NZ_JACGYX010000003.1, read on the forward strand.
ACGGTGATGCAGTGGCGATTATTTGGCTATTTGACTTACTACCAAGATTTGATTGTTGCAGATGAAAAACATCCGGTTAATCCATTATTAGCGTCTTTGATTGATGGGCCAAAAGAGAATGTACTACAAGACATTTTACTACAGGATAAGGCCCAACAAGATGCGCGTATTTGGCAGCTGGCAAGTGATTTGGCGCGGGTATTTAATCGTTATTTAACCCATCGTGAAGATTGGCTGGCACTATGGTCATATAACAAGCCGCTTAATGTGGATACGTTGATAGCAGATAAAGATGCCTTGTCATTGCGCTTTGATAAATATGCGCGCGGCACACCTGAATGGTTGGTTGAGCATTATGCTGAGTTAGAAGTTGCTCAACGCTTCTTATGGTCGCATTTATTTGCCGATGTGCATCAGCACCGCGTTGTATTGGAAGAAATATTTTGGCAAGCACTAAAGTCAAATAAGGCTAGCGAGCAAAACCAGTTACCCAAAGTGCTGCGTATCTTCACCATTCAGCAGCTACCACAGACTGAGCTCGACTTTTTGCAGCGCTTGTCACAATACATGGATATTACGCTGTTGCATTACAATCCATCAAAACTGTTTTGGGCAGATATTGTTGATAAATCGTGGTTACAGCGCCAGCAGATTATTAATCCTGAAAGTGTATTTTTGCGTGATTATGGGCATAGCCTGCTGTCACGTTTGGGCAAGCAGTCGCGAGATACCTTTGCGATGCTTGCCAACTTGTCAGGTAATGAGCAATATCAAGATGCGCTTGTAGAGTGGCAAGATAACTTTGAGAATAGTGATGATGAGTTTGGTCTTAGTTTTGATGATAGCTTCTATGATGTTGATGATGCTAATAGCTCTCAAATTGCGCAAAATAGACCAAGTTTATTAAGACGTTTGCAAAACGATGTGTTGATGCTTGATGAGAAATCTACCCAGCAAGCAACGGCTGCAAAAGTTTCGCAGGAAGTGAGTAAGCAAATAGAGCTGGGCTTTGATAAAGAAGAGCAAGAAACACCATGGTATGAAGATGAGGCATTAGAGAACAAGCGCTTTGAAAAAGACCGTTTTTGGGCAATGTCTGCGCAAGATAATAGTCTAAGCATTCATTCGTGCCATAGCTTGCAGCGTCAGCTCGAAGTGCTGCGCATTATGATTGGGCGCTGGCTAAATGAACCTATCAAAACTGGTGATAAAAAGCGCCATATATCAGACATTGTTGTCTTGCTGCCTGATGTTGAACGTCATCATGCATTGATTAGCTCTATTTTTGTTAATGGTAAAGGTCAAGATGGTTTGACCCTACCTGCTAAGGTAACCGGTGTTGTCGATGCGGATATTCGTCAGTTATGGGAGGGCATTATTGGTTTTTATAAGCTGTTAGGCAGCCATAGTGCCCGTTTTGAAGCGGCTGAGGTCTTAGATTGGCTGATGCTAACGCCTTTGTTTGAAAACTTTGGGCTAACCCGCGAACAAATGAGCCGTGGTTGCGATTTGTTGGTAGAGGCGGGCTTTATCCGAGGCTTTGATGAGCTGCATCTTAAGCAGACCCTAGATAGTAACGACTTTGATTATCGATTTAGTTTTTCGCAAGCGCTAGATAGATTAACCTTAGGTCTGATTATGCCAGAAGCTAAGTTGAGCGACTGCCTATATCCCTTAGATAAAGATGAATGGCCAAGTACTGCATTGCCAGAAATGACCCTACCGCTGCCACAGGTGAGCCTAAACGATGCGATGATTGTTGAGGCCCTTTGCCGTATTTATGCGGGTTTGGTTGAACGACGCGATGACCATACGCAGAAAATGAAAGCAGAAGACTGGCTCGATCAGATTGAGACACAAGTCATTCATCGTTACTTTGGCGATGTTGATCAAACACGCACGATGCGCGCCATCTATAATGCCATGAATGGTTTTAAATCTAGTCTGCGAGCCAATCGCCATTATAGACAGTACTCTAGTGGTGATAGCGCCAATAAAGAAGTAGAGCAAAAGCTAGCGAGCGTTGAGCAGTTGCCGCTCAAGCTGAGCTTTATGCTAGATAGTATTGAGGCGGAGCTTGAAAGTCAGCAGGTCAGTGCTGAGCCGACAGGTGTCATTACCTTTGGTAAATTTGGTGCATTAAGAAACGTACCTTTTGACTTGGTAATCATGCTGAATATGAATCTCTCTGAATTTCCCGGGCGTGACCGTGATAACCGCTACGATTTGATGAAAGCCACCAACGCCCGTCGCGGTGATAGAGTCAGTGAAGATGATGATAATGGGGCGTTCTTAGACGCGCTGCTGTGCGCACGGAGTGCTTGCTGGATATTCTATAACGGTCAAAGCCTGACGGACACTCATGAGCACCTGCCAGCTAATCCAGTCAGTGAGCTATTACAGTTTTTACAAGGTGAGATACAGTGGCAGGTGAAATCGCTCGAAACATTGGACATGCTGCCTGAGAACATTGACTCAACTACCGAGAGCCTCAAGCGCTATTTGCCTAAGCTGATTAAACAGTGGCTGTTGACTGAGCATCCAGCATTGCCTTTTCATGAGAGTTTATTCGAGACAGAAGTTGAAGGCGATAGCTTTTCTGAGCAAGCGTCTAATCCCAGTGCAAATAATGGGATTAACGATACTGAAGACAATAGCGCTATTGATATCACCGATGAGTTGGATGCTTTGTTGAATAAAGCCATACGTAAAACCAAGTTAGCGCAAAAAAAGCAGTTTCCGCCTGCGCCGCTTTGGCAAGCTGTGTTTGATACCTTAAAGGGGCGAGTATCTAGCGAGCATCCAAAGCTGGTAGGCTTACCGACAAAAGCGCAATATGAATCAATTGCTCAGCTGCTTGGTCAAGGTTTGGGTCAGCTTGGGCAAGTAGACAGTTCAGTCTTTGCTTCATTGATTGAGATGTTAGCGCTAGATAGTACTGTTGCTGATGTCAGTGATAGTAGCGATATGAATGAGGCACTTATCAAAACAGTGTTTGATAGCGTGTTTAACATTGGGGAGATAGACATTGAAGGGATGCTCGCCTACCAAGTTCGCCACCCTGCCAAGACTTTTTTGCGTACTCAAAAGGTGCATGTGGTGCAAGGCGAAGAGGCAATGGCGCATCAAGAGCCACTGTTTTTAGACAGTTTAACCACCTATCAGATTAAAGAGCATTTGATAAATACACTAGCTAACGATGCCACTGACAAGAATGATGATGGCGAGGCTAAAAAAGACAGTCAAATTTTGATGTATCAAAAAATCATGCCAGCAGGTGTGGCTCGGCAGACCACGTTGCCCAATCAACAACAAAAACTGCAACAGCAATGCCTAGAGTTCAAAGAGCAGTTAGTTGCTAATGGCTTTGATGAGGCTGGAGAAGGTAGTATAGATGGTTTACAGTTACTGACGCCAACCTCTGAGCACCCTGTGCAGATAGAGCTAGCGGCTGTGCTAAATCGTACTGACAATGGGTCACTACTTAAGCTACTACCTAAAATTATTAAGATAAAAGGCTCAGTACCAATATTAGCACCAGTACTAATACCAACATCAGCCCTGATAGATACTCATAATAGCCGCTCTTATCTACAGGCTGGCATGCCGTATGCTGAGCAATCACCTAAGCAGTGGCTAAACATATTGCCTAATTCTGGCAGTCCTAAGCATTTACTCAAGTTTTGGTTGTCGCATCTGTATTGGCAAGTTGCCAGACGAACTACTGCTGAGCAAGCGGCATTAAATGATGGCGTGAGCATTTGGCGCTTTAATAAGTCCAGCTCGCAAGTCAAAAAGTATGACAAAGTAATTGCATTTAAACTAAGCCCAATCGTATATGAAGACGCATTGGCTGAGTTAATTAAGTGGGCGATTTTTGCCAAGCTATCTGGTCAAGTGCCTATTACGTTATTGCCGGAATATGCACTCAGTTATCTTGATAAGTATCTAAAAGCTGAAGAAGGTGATGGTGGCAGCTATTGGCCAAAACGAGCAGACTTCTCAGACTGGCTAAGGTCTGGCTACCATACAGACACCGTATACGATACCTGCTCGCAACATGCTATTTGGCAATACGTACTGCGTGACCAAGATGCGTTTAAAGCCTTATCATCGGCATTGATCACCTTAGCACAGCTGCTGTATGAACCAATGTTTGTGGCGCTAGACGGCTTAGATGGCTAACAAATAACTGGCTAAGACAGCTTGTTTTTAGCCGATTAATCTCATAGATAATAATAAAAAGTGTACGCCTATATGACTGATTTTACTGACACAAGCGATATCGTTGATATATCTATACAGCCCCACTTATCTGATGACTACCTAGATGAGTCACATAACTCATTCGATAAGCCGACTCATATGTCTGAGAGCGAAGGTATGAATAAGGCTATGATTGAGCAAAAGGCTGATGTGATACCGGCGGTTGATGTTGCGTTGTCAGGTCGACATCTGATCGAAGCCTCAGCTGGTACTGGTAAGACTTGGACACTAACTGGGATTATGCTACGTCTGCTGATTGAAGCGCGGCGTGCACCAGAGCAAATTATTGCTACGACCTTTACTCGAGCCGCTGCAGCTGAGATGCGTCAGCGTATCCACGACCGTTTGGTGGATTTTTATCAATTATTGCAGTGGGTTAATAGCCTGAGTGCTGACTCTAATAATAAAGATACCTTGTATCCTAACGTATTGCAGGTGACGCCTGAGACGGCTAACGATAAAAAAACAAGCAAGGATTTAGACGTTGAAACAGATATTAATGAATTCAATCAAGACATTGGCTATGATCAACAAATCGCTGCTGAAAAACGTGCACAGGCAAAAAAAGAACGTGAGTGCTGGCTAGTAGAACAGGCTAAGTACGCTCGCTTAGATAGCACTATGGAAGACCCTATTAATCTGCATTTGATTGGGTTTTTGCTTAACCATGTGCACAGCTATCCAATGACCGAGGCAATTCGACGCACTGCGCTAGTACTAACCACCTTGGATAAGCTGTTTGTAGGCACGCTTGATAGCTTGGCGCAAAAATGGTTGATTGAATACAGTAGTGAGACCGGTCATCAGCAAGGTATGGCCATTATTGAAGACAGTAGTATCGAGCAAGTTACTGACAGTATTATTCATGATGAGCTGAGGCAGTTCCAAAGCAAACTGTATCATGAGCAGCCTAAGCTATATGCGCTAATGGATCAGCAAGGCAAACTGACTGCAGTTAGCGATCATAAAAAATATGTGACGCGCTCGCTTAACTTTATTTCAGTGCCGATTGATGACATAAAGCTAGGGCAAGGTTTTGATTTTGAATCGTATGAGCGACTGCTTAATGAGTTTGCTCAGTTAGATTTGGCAGATATCCAGCCGTATTTAAATCCTGATTATAGAAAGTCTCAAGGGTTTAATGGGCGTTCTAATTTATTCAAACAGTTTGATGCTGTTATTGAGGTGCATCAAAAGATAGCGGAATATCAGCTAGCATTTACTAGTTATTTAAATGAACGCGAAAGCAAGATTCTTACTTCATTGCAGGATTCCAGATATCCTAATGAAGATGGCAAAATTAAGAATTTTAATAAGAATAAAGAAAGAGAACATGAAGCTTTTTTCGAGTTAGAAACCATCAGCAAGCTAATGGCTCTCTTAGATATGGCTGACGGTCTAAATCAGCACATGGTGTTGTTATTAGCCAATCTTAATCGTCATATCGTGCTTGCAGTACGTGATAGATTACCAATCATCTTAGAAGAGCGCGGTGAGACTACCTTTAGTCTACAAATGGTACGCTTAAACCAAGCGTTAACGGGTCGGCAAGGAGAGAAGCTGGCACGTTATATTCGTCACCATTATCCGGTCGCTCTGATTGATGAGTCGCAAGACATCAATGGCGAGCAAGCCATTATGATTGAAAGCATCTATTTGCCAAAGAGTAAACGTAAACAGTCAGCCACTAATAAAGCCAGTCATGAGTTCTTACTGTTGGTTGGTGATCCAAAGCAGGCAATTTATGGATTTCGTGGCGGGGATGTGGCTAATTACAATTATATGAAAGCACAGTTTGAGAAAAGCAGTCTTTGGACGCTTGATATTAATCGCCGCTCAAATGCTGGTGTGATTGATGCACTCAATTGCTGGTTTGGCATGTCAACGGTAAAGACGGGCGAGAATAAGTTAGCCCAGCTAGGTTCTGGTATTTATTATCAGCATATTAAAGCTGCAAAGCCAGAAAAGCAGCTGTCTTGGTTTAATGAGCCAACTACTCAAAGCAGTACTTTAGTGACCGATGTGCTCTCCGCTCAACCAGTGAGTTTATTACACCTACCTTATGACAAAGATAAAGAGCTTGAGTACGATGAGCATGAAATCACCGCGCGTCATATTGCGACTTTACTTGGTAGTGGCCAGACCTTAAAAGGTAAACCAATTCAGCCCAGTGATATAGGCGTGTTGGCGCGTACCAAAAAAGATTTGAAACGGGTTGAAGACGAGCTCGTTAAGCTTAATGTGCCAACCTTGACCACCAGTGATGTCAGTATCTTTGAAACCATCATGGCAGAAGATGTGGCAGCACTGCTCAGTGCCATGCTATATCCATATCGTCATGACATGATTAATCGGGTTTTGACTAGCCATCTGTATGGCCTAAGTATCAAAGACGTCAAAGCCATGATGACGGACCATGAGTCAGGAGTTACGGATAGTAGTAGCTTGAGTAGTGCTAGTACGAAAGCGATTGATAATAAAAAGAGCTATCAAGACTTTATTACCTACCTAAAACAAGGTGCTCAAAATTGGCAGCACTTTGGTGTCTTGTCGGCACTGCATTACCTATTAGATAAAAATCCCGTACAGCCGCAAGGCGTTTGGCAAGCCTTAGCGTCTCATCCAGAAGGCGCTCGTCACATCATGGATTTGCGTCATATGATGGATGTCTTGGCCCAGTATGGCATAGGTATGGGTGAGCATGAACTATTGGCTTGGTTTAGACAGAATATAGATGCTGCGCCTAATAGCGATTGGGCTAAGCAGTACCCGCTACCCACTGAGTCTGGTGTGCAGCTGATGACCATTCATAAATCAAAAGGGCTTGAGTTTCCCATTGTCTATGTATTGGGTATGGGAGATGCCAGTAGGCAGTCGGGTAATAAAGAAGATTATGGCTTGTATTTATATAATGCCCAGCAAGCTCCATCGATTTTAGTGCAACAATCAACAGAGAGTCAATCGACGGGCAATCAGCGCCGCTTCTCACCTGTAAAAGGCTCTGCGACCACCGAAGGCTATTACACTGATATCGAGACAGAAGAGGACTTTGATGAGCTGCGCAGGCTTGGCTATGTTTCTTTTACTAGAGCCAGTGAGCAGCTTTATATAGTGTTACGAGATCCTAGTGGCACAAGAGATATGGGTCGTAAGCCTGTGTTTTATTGGTTTGATTCATTAGATGCAAAATTTGATTTGCCTGATAGGCTCAAAGGCACCATAGGGATGATTCGAGGGCATCATGTTAATGATTTTTATAACAGCTACCATGGCAGTAAAGATGCTAATGCAGTAGGCTCAGCGAGTAACACAAAGCTTGCCACTTCCAAGCCCATAACTAAGGCTATCGAGTATGCTGCGTTTTCAGAGATTATGAGAACAGATTACTTTTATGGTTGGGCTAAGACCAGCTTTACGGCTTTAGCTCGTCAGCTAGATGAATCTACACAGGCGCTGGCTGTGGTGGATGAACGTATGGATGATGCCTTAGATATTGATATAACAGAGTCGGCAGTATCGTTCACTACTAAAGATTCTCTTAAACCAGAAGATGATATCCGTTTTACTTTTGTGAAAGGTGCCAATGCCGGTACATTTTTGCATGAGATATTTGAAAAAATTGATTTCAGTAATAAATCGCAGTGGTCTCAGGTGATTGATAGAGCGGTTAGTAGTTATCAGTTGCCTCTAGTTTACAATAGCGCTGAACAGCAAAGCCGATTATTACAATCGAAGAATAAAGAAGATACCCGTCAAATTGATCTAGACTCAATAGATGCTACCAAACATCAAGCATTGCTTGGCTGGATCGAAGAGGTGCTACAGGCGCCGCTATTAGCGTCCAATCAACCACTACAATCTATTAATACAGAACAGAGATTTGCTGAATTAGAGTTTAATATGGGGCTGTCAGAGCGCTTTAGAGCGCAAGATATTAATAGACTCTTTCAGCAATATCTTCCAAATGAAGTGGACAAACACGTTAATCTTATTCCACAAAATAAAACGCAGTTGTATCGTTATCTGCGTGGTGAAATTGACTTAGTGTATGAGCATGCTGGCAAGTATTACGTGGTCGACTATAAAAGTAACTATTTAGGTAATAGCCTAAGCAGTTATAACGAAAGTACACTTAAGCAAGCCATGTCCAAAGCAGGATATTGGCTACAGGCAGCGATCTATCAAGTGGCATTACATCGCTTCCTTGCCATGAGGGTTGGTGATTATGTAGGTAATGAAGAAAAGTACCTTGGGGCTGTTGAATATGTCTTTTTACGGGGCGTGTATGACTCAGACTCTCAAGCGACTGCCAATGTATCACAAAACGTTAATGAGCCTGATAATAGCCACTCAATGCGCAATGAGCGCTATGGATTAGTCACTTGGGATATTCCAGTTGAGTTTATCAAGGCATTAGATGCGTTGTTTGGGTTGCCAGATTAGCGGGCTATAAATAACGAATTAAATAACGAATTAAATGATTAATTACCATGATAGCGATTAACTGGGCAACAATAGAGATAAGAATACTATGAGTAATAATAACAATAAGAGCAGGGCGGCAGTAAGCTTACAAGAAAGTTGGGCTAGTAACATCAGTGACTATATTTTGCTGCGCCGTCAGCAAACGCATGTAGCGTATAACGTAACTGACTTAGCGGCTGATATGGACAGCAAACAAATCGATAAAACTGAAGAAAAAGGCTTGTTTAGCGCTTTATTCGTTATGTTGGCAACTCACCTGGAAGAAGGGCATACCGTCTTAACAATTGAGTTAGCTGAGGATGAGATACCGCTACAAGGTCAAATTAATGGCGATTTGGTCACTCTATATACTTGGCAGCAGCAATTACTACAAATGCTAGCAGCGCCAATCTTAGCATTGATTGACACTCGAATAGAGACGCAGCTAGATGATGATTCTACAGCTGAAGCTGAGTTATCATTATTTGTCTTGCTAGATATTATGTTTGCCAAGCGCGCTCAGCTATGGGCGCAGCTAGCACTTACTAATCATGAAAAAGAGATACTGATTAAACGGTTTGACACAGTTGTTATGCTTTACCAACTATTAAAAAACACGGATTTAACCTCTTTTGTTGAATTAATTCATCAACAAAATTTATTTATTGACGCTAATGCTAATAGCAATACTATTAATGATGAATATAAAAATAGCCTAAGTGAAATAAATAAGCCTATCATATACAAAATAACTAAAAAGCAAAACAGCAACAAGCCAAAATTTTTATTAACTTTTTGGCTACATCGCTCGTGGCAAGCAGAATTTAATTTAGCGCAGCAGGTTAGTAGTATTTTAAATCAAAAAATAAAACCTCTAGAAATATTAATACCAGAAAAATTAAAGGAGCAGCAGGTAGCGGCTATCAATGTGGCTAATAACAATGCTTTTAGTATTATTACTGGCGGACCAGGTACAGGAAAGACTTATACTGTTGCTCAGTTAGTGATTGCGCTGCAACAAGCTGCAGAGAGTGGGGGTGATGAACATAAGCACATTAAGTTCAGTACTGACAGTGCCAGTTTAGCGTTAGCGGCACCAACGGGTAAGGCTGCCCAGCGAATGCAGGAGTCTTTACAAGCGGCTCTAGATGCAGCGAATGTGCAGCTACAATTGCAAGAAGCTAAGACCATTCATCGCTTGTTAGGCATTGGTCGGACGGGTAGACCTCGTTATGATGCCAAAAATCCACTTGGCGAAGATATTATTATCGTTGATGAGGCATCTATGCTCGGAGTTGAGTTGGCGAATCATCTTGTAAGTGCAGTCAAGCCAGGTGCCAGATTGATACTGTTGGGAGATGCGAACCAGTTAGCAGCGGTAGATGCCGGAGCAGTGCTGGCTGACTTGTGCCGCATTCCATTATTAACACACATACATGCAGAGCTAACAGAGAGTCAACGATTTAGCGCAGACTCAGGTATTGGTAAGCTCGCTTATGAAATCAATCAGTCAGAGACCGATACACAAGCTATTTGGCAGTTATTGAAACAGGATGCAGCGCTAAGTTTTCAGTATGTAAATATCTTACAAGCAGAGAATATTATAGATAGTAAAATAAAAAATAGCCTAAGTAATATTAAAATTATTTCAAACCTCACATTAAACTACCATAAATATATGAGAGAGGTTAAAAACTTACTAAAAAATCCAACTGAAAAATCCATGCCAGAATCAGTAAAAAGTACACTTACATCATTAATGCAAACATTTAACCAGTTTAGAATTTTAACTGCAGGTCATAATGGTGAATGGGGTGATCATTACATCAATAACCATCTCACTCAGTGGCATCTTGCTGAGCTGAAGTTGCCGCTCGGTCAAAATACATGGTTCCATGGTCGTCCCGTTATGGTCCTACAAAACAACTATGAACTTGGATTATTTAATGGTGATATCGGTTTTTGCCTTCAAACAACAGATGACAGAAGCCGACTTGAAGTGTTCTTTGAGAACAAAACGCAAGGAATTGCCGTCAATTTGCTCAATGAAGAGGTTATTGCTACGGCATATGCAATGACCATTCATAAATCACAAGGGTCAGAGTTTGAGCATGTAGCCATTACTTTTGATAATAGTCATGCAAGACTTTTAAGCAAAGAACTTATTTATACAGCTGTAACACGTGCCAAAAAACGGGTGTCTATATATAGCACGAGACACGCTTTTGAAAAAGCTGTCCAGACACCGACTGAGCGTCGTACTGGCTTGGCATTACAGTTTTAGTTAGTATTAATTACGCTAATTATCAACAAATAAGCAATAAAAAAGCACTCACTGGGTGCTTTTTTATTATGATATCAATTCAACCAAAAATTGATTACATTTTGTCTTCTTTAATAGCATAAATACCCGGCAGATGGCGCAAGTAACCATGAAAATCCATACCACAACCGTAAACATAGCGATCAGCAACGTTGATACCAACAAAATCTACATCAAAACCTTTAACTTTACGATCATGTTCTTTATTAAGTAGAACACAAGATTCGATAGACAAAGGACTTTCTTTACCGAGCTCTTCGACAATGGCTTTTAGTGTAATACCTTCGTCAAAAATATCATCGATCAATAAGACATGTTCGCCCTTGATACTAACATCAGGCTTAAATTTCCAATCAAGCTCATTCGTACCTTGGTTATCACGATAGCGTGAAGCGTGGATATAATGCATGCGATGATAAAAAGTTAGGTGAGTCAATAGCTGACCGGCTGGGATAAGACCGCCATTCATAACGACCATAACAATCGGGTTTAGACCAGCATAGTGTAGATTAAGCTGTGCGGCTAGGCGCTCATAAGCGGCGGCAACTTCGATGCTGCTGATTAGGCATTCTGAGTTGCGTAATGTTTTTTCGATTTCTTGATTGCTGATTTGGGTCATGGGTCGCGCCTTCGGTAAAAAGTGCTGCTTATTTTAGCAAATTTTAGCCCATTTGCCCAATACAACCTGTATATTGCGACAAAATTAATCGTTCATTTGTATTAAATAAGGACGATAAAAGGTTGCAAGGCGATTTAGACCCGCATCGGGTAACTGAGGCAATAGTTTATTCAGTGCCATACTCATGCCTTTATCAATTGCTGCTTTGGCAACAGGAACAGATTTACGTTTAATCATGCCAAGATTTAGTGTTTCTGTAAATCGGCTCATAAAATGGTTTAAAGACGCTTCTGTCATGGTTTCAAGTGCAGTTTTGAATTTCTCTCTGTCAACCGTGTTGGGAGTGATAGCGGCAAAACCGTCACAAATCGTCTGAGCAGTCGATTCGGATAATTTAAACCCCACTCGGCGCATACCTTCATTATCAATGAACATACTTTGGCTTTTTAAAAAGTCAAAACTTGGCAAGATATCTTCATTATTATCTTTACCTAATAGCACATTTAATAACGTCTCTGTTGTGCGCTCAATCGTACTAACTATTTTTTGCATGGAGGCTTTTCGTTCAGGATTGGGTATAACGTCGATTAGGCTAACTAATAGATTATCATTCAACTCACGGGCAATTTGCTGGGTGAGTTCATTACGATATGGATAGTAATCTACCGACGATTGTGATTCGATAAGCTGTTCTGCCTCATCAATCATGTGATTCAATTTATCTGACGGTAAGAAGCCAAAATAGTATGTCATTAAAAAGCCTTTTTTTATTAATGCGTTTTATTCGTTATCTGAATTTAATTTTTTAGGATTTTAATATAAGAGAAAAACTTATTTTCGTAGCGTTTATATACTGTTCATAAAGTCAAGAATAGTACGATATATTAGTGATTTACAATCCTATTAATTGATTAAAAGACACTAATAGTAGTTTATATAAAATGAGCATGATTTAACCCGTTATTTACTTCTTTTAACATATTATATTAATGCTAAAAGATTGCTTATTTGATATATAACGTTACATTTTATGTCAAATCAATTACAATTAATAGGGTTTATCGTGCCTTTCAGGTGGTTATCACAAGGCAGTTTTATTATAAAAATAAGGATTTTTAATAAGTTTAGCGTAATAGTGTTTTATAAATAGTATCGCGCCAGCAGTTACTAGAAAAACAAGAATTAAGAAAAACTCAGCCCGCACCTTTACGAAATCTAAGGAGAGAATAGATGAACAGTGCCATTGTATTATTACTTGGCGTCGCTGCGATGATATTAGGGTATATTTTTTACTCAAAATTTATTGCTACTAAAATTTTGGCATTGGATAACAACCGTCCCACTCCAGCTCATACGATGAAAGATGGAATAGATTATGTACCTACCAATAAATATGTATTATGGGGGCATCATTTTACATCAGTAGCAGGTGCTGCGCCAATTATTGGTCCTGCTATTGCAGTCATTTGGGTGGTGTTTGGTACCATATTGATGGCGGGTGTTCACGATATGTCTGCGATATGGGCAAGTATGCGCAATCGAGGTCAATCTATCGGCTCAATCGCTGGTACGGTCATGGGTACACGCGTTCGTAGCCTGATGATGATTGTCATCTTTTTACTACTGCTTATGGTTAATGCTGTATTTGGCGTTGCCATTGCGAATATGATGATTAAAACGCCGTCTGCTGTGTTACCTGTTTGGGGCGCATTGGTGGTTGCCTTTATTATCGGGCAGTGTATTTATCGTTATCATATGAATTTGGTTTGGGTATCTATTATTGGGGTGGTAGCGTTATATGGATTAATTTACCTTGGTCCTATGTTCCCCGTTGTATTACCCGAGACTATATTTGGTCTGCCTGATAATGCCGTTTGGATTATCATTTTATTTGCCTATGCGGCGGTAGCTTCATTATTGCCGGTATGGATGTTGCTACAACCGCGTGATTATATTAACGGTTTGCAATTATTTGTTGGTTTGATTCTATTATACGCGGCTATCTTTATTTCATCGCCTGATATCGTGGCACCGGCAATTAACACTAATTTACCAATAGACACGCCGTCTATTATGCCGTTATTGTTTGTGACTATTGCTTGTGGTGCGATTTCTGGCTTTCACGGCTTAGTAGCAACTGGCACGACATCTAAGCAAATTGATAAAGAAGAGGATGCACGCTTTGTAGGTTACTTTGGCGCACTTGGCGAAGGTATGCTGGCACTGGGTGCGATTCTTGCGGCAACCGCAGGCTTTGCCTCATTAAGCGATTGGGAAGCCGTGTATCAAAAATTCGGTGACGGCTCTATCGGTGCATTTATTGATGGTGGCGCAACGATATTAAACGCGGGCGTTGGTATCGAGATGGTATTGTCCCAAACCATGCTAACAGTCATGGCAGCGTTATTTGCCGGTACGACGATGGATACAGGCGTGCGCTTGCAACGTTATATTTTCCAAGAGTTTGGTGAATTTTATAATTTACCAGTATTAACCAAAGGTAGCGTTGCAACATTTTTAGCAGTCGGCACCTGTTTACTATTGGCATTTGGCGCCGGTGGTATTGGTGGCGAAGGTGGTATGATTATCTGGCCATTATTCGGTACGACTAACCAGTTAATGGCAGCATTAACGCTGATGGTTGTTACCATTATTTTATTACGTAAAGGCAAGCCAGTCTGGTATACCTTAGCACCATTATCGTTCCTACTGGTGATGACCGTATTTGCATTACTTATCCAGCTTAAAACGTTCTACGTTGATGGTAATTGGTTACTTATCATTATGGATATTATCATTTTGATTGCTACCATCTTAGTGACTTTTGAGAGTTTCTCAGTGTTACGCCGTGAATGGTCGCTGTATAAAGGTAAAAATCACCCTGAATAGGGATTAAAAGTAGTTATTAAGATGTCTAAATAGAAAATAAAACGCTGGCAGCTGCTAGCGTTTTTTATATCATGGCATCACGAAATGGATATACTATAATTAGACTTATGCGTTTCCAAAGTATTTTATGAGCAGCAAGCTAGGGAGAGCAAATGAAAAACTCAGAGAATAAGCCAAATATAAATCAACACTTAAAAAAGATAGCGGCAACAGAGGGCATGCCAGCTCATTACGATGAAGAAATAGATAATAAAGTACCCTTCTGGCAACGGTTTGTAGCAGGATTGAACGAGTTTTATCATGCACCCTACAGACAAACGATGGCACGGGCAGCACGTGACGAAGAAGATTTTTTTATGCTATTAATGTTTTCTGAAAGCTTGGGTATTGATAATCCTGCTAGTTTTTATACTCTAGAATTACAGCCGTTATTCTTAGAAAATTTTCATGAGTGGCATACTCGTATGGGCATGGACAGATGCCCGTTTGACCATATTGGTTGCTGCTAATTGTTGCTAAAAATTTTGAAGTAATCAGTATTAAGTAAAAACAGCACCTATAAAAATACGGCTAATAAAAATAAAAACTGGAATTAAAATATGGTATTACAACCGTTAAAGGCATTGGTAGCACAGCTATCCACGCAGCCGATTATCTTTGTCGGCGGTAAAGGTGGAGTGGGCAAGACCACTACTGCAGCAGCACTTGCCAGCTACTTTGCCAGTCAAGGCAGAAAGACACTGATTGTCTCAACAGACCCAGCCCATAGTTTGGGTGATGTCTTAAACACACGTTTATCTAATGAAAAAACCGTCCTAAACCCTTATCTTGATGCTATTGAGCTTAATCCAGATATTATCGTTGACGCTCACTTTGCTCAAGTAGAGCGCACTATAAAAGGCTATGCCAACCCAGATATGATGCCAAAAATACGTGAGCATTTACGACTATCGAAGTCAGCTCCAGGGGCACAAGAAGCGGCAATGCTTGAGTCGATGTGTCAGCATTTGGTCACAGCAGCAGATGGCGGTTATGAGCATATTATTTTTGATACGGCACCGACTGGGCATACATTACGCTTGCTGGTATTGCCTGAGATGATGGGAGCGTGGACGGATGGATTATTAGCGCAGCAACGACGGCAAGCCAAATTACGTTCAATTGCCACGCATTTAGATACTAATAGTAGACATACAGATAAAAAAGGTGTACCGAACCCATTTGCTAAACATACTCCGGATCGCTGGGCACAAGCAGTAAACGTATTAGAACAACGCAAAGAATTATTTCGTCAAGCGGGGTTATTACTTCATGATCGTGTGCAAACGGCAATTATATTAGTAATGACGGCTGATATTTTGCCTTTAGCGGAAACGAAACGTGCGATTGAGCAGTTAGAAGAAAACAATCTCACTCCAGCAGCAATCGTGGTTAATCAATTGATTAACCCAGCGCAAACCGATCCATTCTGGCAACAACGGGCAGACAGACAACAGCAGTTGATGAATGATATTGAGCGCAATTTTAGTAATTATCCTATCTATCCTGTTTATTTACAGCAAACAGATATTCGAGGTACTGAGGCATTAAGCAAATTGTTCACCCCAACTGTTTAATTAATGAGTGAAGATTATTTTTTTAGTTTTCACGTGACTGAATTTTATTAGACAGCGACCAAGCTGCATCTGTACGCAAACTTTGCGCTTGCTCCGATTTACCGCTACTTAATGATGACCATTGCGGCTTACCGCGTGCTTTTTTAAGCTCACTAGGTAATTTATGGGTTGCCCACGGGGTAACGATAGCAGCATTATTATCGTTGTCTGTATAGTTATTATACTCACTGCTGTATAGCATTTGGGTGGCATCTGTTGCCGCGTGTCCACGATGACGCAGCGCCGCTAATAAATCAATCGCCCTTGTTGCCAGTAAAGTTAAGGTCGCAGGGTCAATATATAACCGCTTAACCCCGGATAATTTATCAGCGATACTGGTGGTATTGGATAATAACCCACCAGCAATACCACCCAAAGCAGCGCCCAAACCTAATGTAGTTCCTAATGCGGCAGCATCAATTCCAAGCCCTAGTAACGCGCCAGCCGCCGCCCCAGAGGTGGTACGTATGCCATAGCTTTTGAGCAATTCAGGATCAAACGGATCTTGCTGATAGGCTTTCAACTCAAGTGGGGTTGCTGCGACTGCATTATCATAAAACTTATAAGCATTTAACAACCGCTGTTGCATAGCACGCTCGCTTTGACGCACTCCCTCTTGCATCTGCTGCAATATAGGCATGGGGTCATCATCATCGTTAATCTCACGCACAAAGGCGGCAATATCTAACAAAAAGTCTGCAATGATAATATTGGCTTCATCATAGAGCTGCGCCCAATCCTCAGTCCGACGCTGCATCAATTGCTCGAGCATCTCAGCATGGGTCAGCATAGTGGCAAGGTTCTGCCAAAGTCTCATCTCATCGGTAAATTCAAACGCAACAGAATCAAAACGAGTAGAAATATGCAAGTTCCGCCGTGCCAGCATGGTTTGCCAGGCGTCAATATTGGCATCTTGGCTGTCAGTAAAGTTAAAAACGGGCATTACAGGAATTGCTGCCCAAGATAATATTGCCAATTCATCTTTGTACTTACCAAGTACGGGCTCACGGGCATCAACAACATAAATTGCCATATCACTTGCCAGCAGCTGACGAATAACCTTAGCTTCTTGGCTATAATCGCCAAAACCATCAGCATAACTGGTACTGGTATCAGTACCTTGATCATAACTTTGAGCAATATCAGCGGCTAAAAACTGTTGTAAACGCTCGATACCATCACGGCGACTGGCCGTATTGTCTTCAAGCCAATCCATAAGTCCAGACGCGTCCTCTAAGCCGGGTGTATCATATAACGACACTAACGCTTCGCCCGTTTGACTGTCAGTTAATTGTGCCCGCTCAACGTGACGAGTAGTCGCCGCTTCGTTTTTCACTTCACCAAAATAGACATCGCGTAGCAGGGTACGCAAAATAGACGTTTTACCGGTATTAGTGTGCCCAACCACAGCCAGTCTTAACGGCTCACCACTGGCTAGGGTGGTTTTTGTACGAGCAGATTTTGGAGTGACATTCAACGTGCTATCTAATGGCTCGTTTGTTAGGTTAGGTATTGGATTTTGTATAGTCTGTTTTTGCAAAGGTAGATGCTGTATATCAGTTGTGGCAGCATACGGATTCTGAAGCGCCGCATCATGATCTTTATCACTATTATTTTTATTGTCCATAGGATTACTATTGTCCTGATTCATAGTCGAGTATTAATGATAAATGTATATGAGCATCGGTTGATACAATCTAATCAGCAAAAAAAAGAAATAAGTTAGTCAAAGAAGGCGCTTAAGGTAGGTGTACCAGTCCTATGTTCCGTGCTGCCAGTGCCGTTTGCCATTGTTGATGGCGCGCCAGTTGTGCCGCAGTTTGTCCTTTAGCGTTTATAGTGTTACTGGTATTATTGTTGGCTGCCTGATGGCTTTGAGGCGACTTTACGCTTACTGGTCGCAGCAACTGCACAATGACGCCGTGTTTAGCATGAGTAGCGATATGATCCAGCTTACGCAGCGTACCACGATCAGGCAGCGCATTTGCGTGGATACCGAGCCAAACCTGAACGGGATACTGATTAAGATAAGCAGTTAAGCGCGCCATGTCATCACGGTCATCAACAATACCAAAGTTTTCAACCGCATCAATACTTTTATTATCAGAATTATCCCCATCAAACCCAATTTGCCACCATTTATCAGGAGCAGGATACTCCAATAAAGCAACTAGTTTTTTGCCGGTACTAACTTTAGCTTGCGGAGCAACAGGCGCTGCAACTTCAAAAAAATCATCAACATCGACCACTTGACGCTGCCAGAAGTTAATAATCTTTTGATAATAAGGCAATTTAATATCTAGACGCATTTTTTTGCGACGAAACATCAAGGCACAAAACCCCCATGCTATTGCTCGAGGGACAATGCCATACATCAGTAAACTACCAATTAATAAGCCTGCCCACTGGCGCGCGATAGATAATGGCAGAGCATCTGTCACCAATCGACTTTGTACAATCGCAGCATCATTAGGTACATCAAAGCCTACCAGATTTGGCAACCAGCCAATTATGTGGGTGAGGGTAATCAGTGCCTTATCTGATAACAGCGTCGACTCCCAGCTAAAGCTGTACTGGCGCACAATCAACAAAAAAATAATTGAAAACAGCATTCCTGTTAAGGTAGCAAGCCAAAGCTGATGATTGAATCGTCCCAGATACCAACGCATACCGCTATGGTGCAACTGCTGCTCATACAAGCTGACCGCTGCTTGAGTAATATCATCTTTACCCCGTATCAACCGACTGGGACTTACAAAATTTGCAAACCAATTTGCTGATGGCTTACCTTGATTGACCATACTCATTATTAGCCAGCTCATAAGCATGAGAGTATGAAAGCCAAGCAAACATACCAAAACATAGAAAAAATTCACCACATTGGACTGCAATAAAGTGAACAATCCTAAAAATCCTGATAGGCACCACACCACACTCATCACGGTCATAATACCTTTAATGCGACCGTCAATCTTTCCTAGAACACGGGTTAGTGCGCCATTACTATCAATACGTGAGGCGCGCCGATGTAGTTTTTGGATAGGCGTACCACTCTCGTTTTGCAACTTTTCAGTGATTAATAGCGGGTCAGTTGCAAAGACATGGTGATCCGTCTCAAGCAAGCGTACCAGTTCAGTCAGTTGGTCTTGTGGTGAGAACATCGTTGTCGTCACATCCATATCAAAAGGGAAAATAAAGTGGGGCAAATCTACCAGCGATGACTCAGCGATAGATAAATTATCGGCTGACTATGACCATTTACTTTGCAAAAACAGCTAATTTTTACAAAATCATGATCTTTTATGTTCTATAAAATACAGTTTTTTTACTATTAAGTCATTATAAATGAACGACTTGTCACATAAACTGACCAAATGGTCAAAAAATTGCTGGCAGTTATTATCAATACACGCTATCCTAAAAGTAAGTTATCAGCAGTAGAGTATAACCAAAATAATCAAAAGTGTTATAATTCGGTTATAAATCGAAAAATTGATTATGATGGCAGTAGACGGTTTTGATGCTCCTGCATCAGTCAACCGTAACATCAAGGATTTCTTCAGCCCTTATATTAATACAGATACATTAATATTAATAAAGTTATGAAGAAGGACAAGATAAGTGCACACGCACGCTCTAATTATTGACCCCTATTTTGCTGTGTATAAAAAGCGCATAAGCGTGTCGAGCAAAATAAGGATTATAAGTACTAAATGTATGAGTTCAGTGTTTGAGTACTTAGCGTAAGAGCGGCATCTAGCCTCTCATAAGCTCAGTCGTTGTAAAACTTAATTTGCTATAGTTCTACGTCATTCAAGATGTATCGGTTAAGATACGTTTAAATATAACATGCAGGGAGCACACCTATCTATGGATATCAAATCCACCTCTAACCCAACCTTTGCACGACCAGAAGATGAAAATCTTGGTGTTGCTGCTAATATTGCCTATGGCTTTCAGCACGTTCTTACCATGTATGGTGGTATTATTGCAGTGCCTTTGATTGTTGGGCAAGCAGCAGGGCTAACACCTGCTGAGATTGGTTTATTGATTGCCGCCTCATTGTTTATTGGTGGTTTAGCGACGTTATTACAAACGATAGGTATCCCGTTCTTTGGTTGCCAGCTACCGTTGGTTCAAGGGGTATCTTTTGCTAGTGTTGCAACTATTGTTGCCATTGTGACAGCAGGAGGCGGATTACCTTCAGTATTCGGTGCGGTGATTGCAGCGTCTATTCTCGGCTTCTTAATCACACCCATTTTCTCCCAAATTATTAGATTTTTCCCGCCATTAGTGACGGGTACGGTTATTACTACCATTGGTTTGACCTTGATGCCAGTTGCTGCACGTTGGGCAATGGGCGGCAACAGTAAAGCACCTGACTTCGGTAGCATGACGAACATCGGTCTTGCGGGTTTTACCTTATTAGTGGTATTGCTATTAAGTAAAGCGGGCAATGCTGCTATCAGTCGCTTGTCAATCTTGCTGGCTATGGTTATCGGTACGGTCGTTGCATGGGCGCTAGGCTTGGTAGACTTCTCTGGTGTTACTACAGGCTCTATCTTTGCTTTCCCAACCCCGTTCCACTTTGGTGCGCCTAAGTTTGAACTTGCAGCCATCATTTCTATGTTCATCGTAGTACTGGTTATTTTGGTTGAAACCTCAGCTGACATCTTAGCAGTTGGTGATATTATTGAGACTGATGTTGACTCAAAACGTTTAGGTAATGGCTTGCGTGCTGACATGGTTGCTAGTATCGTTGCGCCAATGTTTGGTTCTTTTACTCAAAGTGCTTTTGCTCAGAACGTTGGTTTGGTTGCAGTAACCGGTGTTAAAAGCCGTTTCGTAGTAGCATATGCGGGTATCATCTTAGTAGTTCTTGGATTAATGCCAATTATGGGTCGCGTTATTGCTACGGTTCCAACCGCAGTACTTGGCGGCGCTGGTATTGTACTGTTCGGTACGGTTGCAGCCAGTGGTATTCGTACCCTAGCGCAAGTGAGCTACACTAACAATATGAACCTTATCATTGTTGCGACCTCTATCGGTTTTGGTATGTTGCCGATTGCAGCTCCTGCGTTTTACGATCAATTCCCAGACTGGTTTGCGACTATCTTTCATTCAGGCATCAGCTCATCTGCCATCATGGCAATTGCTCTGAACCTATTATTTAACCACATGAAAACGGGTAACTCAGAGAATCAATCAGTATTTGCGGCGGGCACAGAAGTTCGTTCAGTACATCCTGATTTGATGATTGACTTAACTGAAGGTGATTACTTCTCAGAAGGTAAATTATATGATGTTGAGCATAATGAAATCCCAGTAGCTACGGTGCAAAAGACGGCCGCGCATTAGCAAGTATTCAAAACGAAAAGTTAGACTTACTTTGTTAGAATAAGCTCAAGTATTGATAAAACTGTCTTTATTAGCCGCCCATTGAGGCGGCTTTTTTGCGCGCACAAGAAAATAAGTTATAACTTATTTCAACTAGAAAGTGCTCAAAAAAGTAGCCATAATCTAGACATATCGTTAGCTATCATAGTAATGAGAAGTGATGATCATTTAAAATAGTGAAAAGAGACGACAAGGAGTCAGTATGAAACATAAAACGTATCTTATCATCGGCGGTACAGGCGGTATTGGTCAAGCCATGGTAGAACAGCTGGTTGCCAGTACGGTGAATGAGCACAGCGGTATTCAGGTCTACGCAACTTATAATAAAAGCGTCCCTGAGTTTGAGGCAGACAATTTGCATTGGTTGCAAATGGATGTCAGTGATGAGACCAGTATTAAACAAGCAGCAGATGCCATACGACAGTACAGCAGCCATCTTGACTGGGTGATTAATTGCGTTGGTTTACTACATACTGAAACGACACAACCTGAAAAAGCTCTGCGACAGGTCGAGACTGATTTTTTTATACAAAATATGCAGATAAATGCGTTAGCAAGTCTACTGATAGCCAAACATATCAAGCCACTATTGGAGAAGGCTGAACGTAGCCATGCTGATCCTGCTATTTTTGCCACCATATCGGCACGTGTCGGCAGTATCGGTGACAATCAAATTGGTGGCTGGTACAGCTATCGTATGAGTAAAGCAGCCCTGAACATGGGTATGAAAAACCTCAGTATTGAATGGAGTCGCTCGCTTAAAGATATGTGCGTGGTGGTCATGCAGCCGGGTACGGTTAATACTCAGTTATCAGCACCGTTTCAAAGCAATGTGGCTGATGGACACCTATTTACGCCAGCCTATAGTGCGGAATGCTTACTGGAAGTACTTGCCAATATGAGCGCAGCTCAGTCCGGTAGCTTTGTGGATTGGGCAGGGGAATCCATACCGTGGTAGCGCTACGGTATGGATTCTAGGATTAAAGTTAAAACGTAGCGTTAAGTAAATGTAAAAAATGGCGTTTAAAAAGTTACTATAGAAAAATAAATGAAAAGATGTGACGTTAAAGTGTCGCAAACAGCGCCATAAACTCATTAACAGGGGTTTTTTCTAGTTGATCTTGATTATTACAAAGCGCAATAATCTCATCACAACGACTACTGATAAAGCGGGTGGCGAGACTGGCTTGAAATTTAGCCTCAAGTATTGGAATGCCCTCATGCCGGCGACGTTTATGCCCAAGTGGGTATTCGACAGCCACTTTATCGGTACTGCTGCCATCTTTAAAGAAAATTTGAATGGCATTGGCAATTGAGCGCTTATTAGGGTCGTGGTAGTCTTGCGAATAACTTGAGTCTTCTATTACTACCATCTTACAACGTAAGGTATCAATGGTTAGATGATGCTCTGCATGGTAGTCATCTTCATAGTTTTCTGCCATCAAGTCGCCAGTTAACAGCGCCACAGCAACCATATATTGCAAACAGTGATCACGATCGGCAGGATTGTCAAGTGCGCCAGCTTTTGAAATGATACGAATGGCAGATTCATGCGTGGTAATAACGATTTTTTCAATATCGTCAATATTTTCTTCAATACGTGGCGCTAAAATGACCGCTGCTTCACAGGCGGTCTGGGCATGAAACTCGGCAGGAAAGCTGATTTTAAATAAAACATTTTCCATTACGTAACTACCAAAATCACGCTGAAAGGTAAACTGACGCTCGCTCTCAGGCTTAAGCGCTAAATCAGCATTGGTATGGCTAAACAGCACATCATAAAACCCCCACTGCGGCGCCGTGAGCGCCCCAGGTATGCCCATCTCGCCGCGTCTAGTGATATCAACCAACCGTACGGCGCGACTGGTGGCATCCCCTGCTGCCCAAGACTTGCGGCTACCGGCGTTGGGCGCATGACGATAAGTACGTAGCGCTTGTCCATCAACAATCGCTTGTGAGACAGCCGCCATAATGCGCTCGCGTGGTAGATTGTACAGCTTGGCAACGACTGCTGTGGATGCTAGCTTGACTAAGAACACATGATCAAGACCTACGCGATTAAAAGAATTCTCTAACGCGATAACGCCTTGGATTTCGTGTGCCATAATCATGGCTTCTAACACGTCTCGCATGATAAGGGGAACGCGCCCTTGGCTAACGTTTTGCTGACTAATATAGTCCGCAACCGCCAAAATCGCCCCTAAATTATCCGAAGGATGACCCCATTCAGCCGCCAGCCAAGTATCATTATAATCAAGCCAGCGCACCATACAGCCGATATCAAAAGCGGCTTTGATAGGGTCAAGGCGGTATGACGTACCGGGAACACGTGCACCATTTAAGGTAATTTGATCGGTGCATTCAGCCCCTAAATGTTTGGTACATTCAGGAAAGCGTAATGCCAGCAGACCGCAGCCGAGGGTATCCATCAGACAATAACGCGCGGTATTCCATGCGTCGGTACTATTGGGAGAGTCGTTATCTATCGAGTAATTGAGCACGTAATCGGCAATTTTTTGGATTTCTACATCATATTCTGGACGGACATTGCTCTCTACCGTCGTCTTTTCTACACCAGCCATAATCATCTCCTCATCCGTGAGTCGCGGTCATCTATAGGCATTAAAAATAGCATAATCACCATATAGCCACAGTGACATAGTGTAAAATCAAAACCCTTTAGGTTTTGAGAATCACTATGCCGTTAGCACCATATGAATATGCTCAATACCCTCGGCATCATATGCAGCCCCTTCACAGACAAAGCCTAAGGATTGATAAAATTCAATCAGATAGGTCTGAGCAGACAGATGTATCGGCTGATTAGAGAAATAGGTATGGCAATAATCAATCGCCCGTATCATAAGTTTTCGCGCCAAACCATGATCGCGATAGTCTTCTAATACCAAGACGCGACCGATAATGGGGTAGCGTGGTTCGGTAGCAGACTTTAGAATACGGCAATAGGCCACCAATTGCGGATTAGTACTTTGATTTTCATTGCTGTCTTGATAAGCAGATAGATGCATCGCGTCAATATCAAGACCATCCGCGTCAATATAAACACAGTTTTGGTCTTTTACAAAAACCTGTTCTCGTGCTTGGATGATGTGATAGACCTGATAGCCACTGAGCTCATCAAAGGATGTCAGTTGCCATGTGAGTGATGATGGTGAAAAAAGTGTATGGTTGCTACTTATAGTGCTACTTTTCATAGTTTTGAGCGCTCATGGTGTCATTTAAAAATGTGGCATTTAAAATAAATTCTATGCTACCTATACAGCCGATTAAATCATTAAATACACCACACCGATAACAAACAATACCGCTAAAATTAACAGTATAAAATTTAGAATAGTGCTGGTACTTGAGCTTTGCGTTGGCGCTTTGACTTTCTTAGCGGGATATAAAACCATATTGACATGCTCAAGACCATCTGCCAAATAAAAGTCACTATTCGCACTAAATCCTAGTGATTGGTAAAAGTTAATTAAATAGGTCTGTGCGGCAATGGCGATTGGGGTTTTCTTACCATATTTTTTATGGCAATACTTAATAGCCTCCGTCATGATTTTGCGCGCTAAACCATTACCTCGGTACTGAGGCAACACCAATACTCTACCAATAGCAGGAATGGACTCTGCGGAAGCGTTAGGCGTAATAATGCGGCAATAACCAATCAGTTTTTCATTGTGATGTGCGACAAGGTGCAGACAGTCAAAATCAGCCTCATCAATGTCTTGATAAGCACAATTTTGCTCGACCACAAATACCTGTGAGCGCGCTTTTAAAATATGATACAGATCAACTGAGGTCAGCTCATCAAAGGTTTTTATAGAAAATTCAGGGGTCATAGGAAAATAGCTTCTGGCAACTTATGGGGTATAGGATAAATAGGTTAATTATAAGACTATTTTGATTCACTATTATAACGGTTTTAAGGTATAACGCGTTAATATCCACTTAACCGTGTAAGGTTTGACTGATTTTATCCAAATTTAAGCTATCTGACATGGCGCTGAATATCTCAAAATACTTGCCGCGCTGCTCATATAAATCCTCGTGAGTGCCCATTTCGACTACGCGTCCATCCTCTATCACCACCAAATCGTCGGCATCGATAATTTGGGCAATATTATGGGAAACCATAATCACCGTTCGGTCTTTTTTAATCAAATCTAAACTCTTTTTTACCTGTTGGCTGGCAATCGCATCAAGGCTTGCGGTTGGCTCATCCAAAAATACAATCGGCGGATCTTTTAAAAACATTCGTGCCAGCGCAATACGTTGCTGCTGTCCGCCTGATAAGGATTTTGCGGTACTCTCATAGCCTTTTGGTAACGACATGACTTGCTCATGAATCGAGGCTTTTTTTGCGGCAATGATAATATCCTCATCACCTGCATTCATATCGCCATAGCGGATATTTTCGCTAATCGTACCTGAGAAAATATGATTACTCTGCAACACCAAACCGATATTTTGACGCAACTCATGAGTATCATAATCGGCTAGATTCTGACCATCTAAGCATATCGTGCCGGCATCAGGCTCATAAAATCTCACCAATAGATTAATAACTGTACTCTTGCCAGCGCCACTTAAGCCCACCAGCGCTGTAATGCGGTTGGGCTTGATGGTAAAGCTGACATCTTTTAACGCTTGAGTACCATTAGGATAGGTAAAATCAACATGTTTAAGTTCAATAATCCCTTTTAGGTCCTTGCTGCTTAAACCGGCAATTTCTTCAACCTGATTATCGTCTTCTAAAATCTCAAAAAATCCTTCGGCGTAGGTCAACGCATTATTAATTTGATCGTAAATACGATGTAATTGGCGAATGGGTGCGGCGACATTTTGAAATAACATAACATGAAATAAAATCATACCAATAGTCATCTGACCTTTTAGCACGAAATAAGAGGTCAGCACAATGATAACCACCACACCGATTTGCTCAATAAAGGTCTTTACCGCATCATAAATAAAACCAATACTACGAATACGCAACTGATTGGCGGTCATGTCTTTTTGAATGTTTAAATGTTTCTCAGCCTCGATAGACTCACGCACAAAAGATTTCACGACACTGATAGAGTTAATCAGCGAGATAACCAGACCGCTTTTGGCTTCTCTAAAGCCACGCATTTGACGACGAAAACCTTGCAAACGCTTTGCTTGTTTTTGACTGATAAAAAAGTAAATAGGTATGATAATCAGACCAACCAAGCCTATCCAAAAGTTGGTCGAAAACATAATAATCAGCGAGACAATGGCACTGGCAAACAGAGGTAGCATATCGATAAAGAAGTTTTGCACCAAGCTGGTTAAGCTACTAACACCATAATCAATACGGGTTTGTAATTTGCCACTGTCGTTTTCACTACTGGTATAAAATGCCATACGGTAAGTTAAGATACGCTCAATAATTTTTTGTGATAAATCACGAGACAGATTGATACGAATTTTTTCACCAAAGAAGCGTTGCCCAAAAGAGATGAATATTGACAATATCTCTTTAGTCAGCAATACCGCACTGATGATGGTTAACATGCGCACGCCAGCTTCCCAAGGCTCAGCAAGGGTGGCGATTTCGGTCAAAGTGTCAACAGCATAGCGCAACACAAAGGCATTGACCTGCGCTGTAAAGGAACCGAGCACCGTCAATATCAAAGTAGCAATAATGAGTAAGCGATAAGGCTGAGCAAATATGGCAAGCTTTTTGAGGATATCCCACAGCAACGCCCGCCGCTCAACTTTTTTGAGCGGCGGCTTGTTATCCAGTGGGAACTTACTGAGGGTAGGTGGGTTTGGCATGCTATTAGCGTAAAGTAAA
The DNA here is from genome assembly GCF_014119005.1 of Psychrobacter sp. GP33. Taxonomy (GTDB): domain Bacteria; phylum Pseudomonadota; class Gammaproteobacteria; order Pseudomonadales; family Moraxellaceae; genus Psychrobacter. Next base: position 351,412 of record NZ_JACGYX010000003.1, read on the forward strand.
CTGACCTAAAAAGCTATACAAGGCATAGACTAAAGAGGATTAAAAAGCATCTGCTGGCACAAAAACCTCACCAACCATGATACGACGAGCAGAGCGACTCATCGAAACTTTCTTAGCTTGCCAGCGTCCATCGACTTGTTCTGTTTTTCCGCCTACGAGCAATGTGCCAGAAGGATGACCAAAACGCACTTCATATAGTTGTTTCGTCGATTGCCCAGCACCTGCTGCTTGATTGACAAGTGTGCCTTGTGTCGTCGCTGCTGCTGCAATGGCTACTGCTGCGGTACCCATCATTGCATGATGCAGTTGTCCCATGCTCATCGCACGTACGACTAAGTCAATATCTGCTGCATTAACTGCTTTGCCACTTGATGCGCTATAACTTTGCGCAGGGGCAACCCAAGCAATTTTTGGAATATGCTGGCTGGTTTGAGCCTCACTAACGTCTTTAAACAATCCCATCGCCACACCGCCTTTGGCACGGATATTCTCAAGCTTAGTAAGCAGCGCGCTATCGCTGTTGATATCACCCTGCAATTCAGTTCCGGTAAAGCCTAAATCTTCTGCTTTCATAAAGATAGTTGGGATACCAGCGCTGATAAAGGTCGCTTTAACGCTATCGGCACTTAAACCACAGCCAGAGACATCAAAGTCATCTATTAAATTGTTTGTTGGAAACATATCGCTAGATGAATCTACCGGATCAATGAATTCAATCTTAACCTCAGCAGCTTGGAAGGTCACACCGTCTAACTCAAAATCGCCAGTTTCTTGTACTTGTACCTTGCCTTGTGCATTTAAATAGACAGGCACATGGGCGATAATGGTTTTACTGATATTTTCTTGCCAGATACGCACTTCGCAAATGCCATTTTCAGCACTACTAGCGACCTTATCAGTGTCGATTAAGCCCATGTTAATCGCACAAGCACCAACCGCAGCAGTTAAATTACCGCAGTTACCCGCCCAATCAATCATCGGCTTGGCGATATTGACCTGCCCAAACAAGTAATTCACATCGTGATTTTCCTTACCGGCTTTAGATAAAATCACCGTCTTTGATGTGCTAGAGCTACCATTACCTAAGCCGTCTATTTGCTTACCATAATGGTCGGGGCTTCCAACGACTCGTAATAAGAAATTATCTCGTGCTTGTCCTGCGACTTGGCAACGTTTAGGTAAGTCAGAGAGCTTAAAAAAAGTACCTTTTGAAGTACCGCCACGCATATAAGTAGCAGGGACGGAGATTTGTGGGGCAAATTTTGGTTGGTTTTGTGAAGTTGATTGGGTCATTTTTTATTCCTTTTTATATTTTATGTATAAATTGCTTAAATTGGTGTCTTGGGTAAAGGTGAAAAACGGATATAAAAAAACCGATGCCATATAGACAGTCTATACAACATCGGCTCCTTTATATTTCATGCGCTACACGTTAATGCTTATACAATATCCAACGTGCCATCAATAAACTCTTTGGCAAAGCGCTGAAGCATACCGCCAGCGTTATACATTTTGACCTCGTCAGCGGTATCTAATCGGCAGATAATCGGTACTTCAGTTTTGCTGCCATCAGCACGATTAATCACTATCGTCATCATCCCGCCAGCGGAGACTTCACCTGTGACGTCGAATATTTCGGTACCATCGATGTTGAGGGTATTGCGCGTCACACCTTTTTCGAACTGTAGCGGTAGGGCGCCCATTCCAACCAAGTTTTGACGATGGATACGCTCAAAATCTTCAGCAACGACGACTTCCACGCCTGCTAAACGTACACCTTTGGCAGCCCAATCACGGCTTGAGCCTTGACCATAGCCGTCGCCTGCGATGATGATAAGCGGTTGCTCACGGTTCATATAGGTTTCAATCGCTTCCCACATGCGCATAACTTGACCTTCTGGCTCCACACGAGCGTACGAGCCTTGTACCACGTTACCTTGCTCATCACGTATCATCTCATTTAAGAGCTTTGGATTGGCAAAAGTCGCACGCTGTGCGGTCAAGTGATCACCGCGATGGGTGGCATACGAGTTGTAGTCCTCAGCAGGTAGACCCATCGTATCAAGGTACTCGCCAGCCGCTGAATCACCTAAAATAGCGTTAGACGGTGATAAGTGATCGGTAGTGATATTATCCCCTAACACCGCTAATGGACGCATACCTTTTAGCTTGTTGATTGCCGCCATTTTGCCTTCCCAATACGGCGGACGGCGAATATAAGTAGTCTGCTCACGCCAGTCATAAAGTGGGCTTAGGGCTTTACCCGTATCTTTTTTGGCTTCATCAAACATCGGGATATAAACAGCGTTAAATTGCTCAGGCTTTACTGCTTTGGCAACGATAGCATCAACTTCGTCATCATCGAACCAGATGTCTTTTAGGTAAACCTCATTGCCATCTTGGTCTTGGCCTAATGAATCTTTTTCAATATCAAAGCGAATGTTACCGGCGATAGCATAGGCAATCACCAAAGGTGGTGACGCTAAGAATGCTTGCTTGGCATACGGATGGATACGACCATCAAAGTTACGGTTGCCAGACAGGACAGCCGTGGTAAATAAGTCATTATCAATAATTTCTTTTTCGATATCAGGGTCTAATGCGCCACTCATACCGTTACAAGTCGTACAAGCAAAGCCAACCACGTCAAAGCCAATTTCTTGTAGCTCAGACATCAAGCCGGCTTCTTCTAGGTACATTTTTACCGTCTTAGAGCCTGGTGCTAATGATGTTTTTACCCACGGCTTACGTAATAAACCTTTTCCATTGGCATTACGAGCAACAAGACCGGCAGCAACCATATTGCGTGGGTTAGAGGTGTTGGTACAGCTGGTAATTGCGGCGATAATCACCGCGCCATCTGGCATCAAGCCATCTTCTGGCTCAGGTAATTTGTCTTCAGGAGCGTGAGCAATACCTTTGGCAACTAAGTCCGTGGTGGATACGCGAGCATGTGGACGAGAAGGGCCAGCCATGTTACGGACGACTGCTGACAAATCAAAATCAAGAACACGGTCATAAACCGCATTTTCCATACCATCAGCCCATAGACCAGTTTGTTTGGCATATTGCTCTACTAGTTTGATTTGCGCTTCGCTACGACCAGTTAGGCATAGATAGTCGATGGTTTGTTCATCGATATAGAACATCGCCGCGGTTGCGCCATATTCAGGGGTCATATTTGAGATAGACGCACGGTCACCAACGCTTAGCTGGCGCGCACCTTTACCGAAGAATTCAATATAGGTTGAAACCACACCAGCATCACGTAAGAACTCAGTCATCGCGAGTACTAAATCGGTACCGGTAATGCCTTTTTGCAACTTGCCCGTTAGCTTAACGCCGACGTAATCAGGCAGGCGCATATATGATGGGTTACCTAGCATGACGCTTTCAGCTTCTAAGCCACCAACACCGATAGAAATAACACCTAAAGCATCAACCATTGGTGTATGACTGTCAGTACCGACAAGCGTATCAGCAAAGGCAACTTTATAGCCGTCTTTACCCTTAGCTACTTGTACAACAGGTGACATCTTCTCAAGGTTAATTTGATGCATGATGCCGTTACCAGGCGGTACGACGTTGACGTTATCAAAGGCATACTGACACCAGTTGATAAAGTGGAAACGGTCATCGTTACGACGCTCTTCAATAGCACGGTTTTTCTCAAAAGCGTTTTCTTCAAAGCCGGCATGTTCAACCGCTAATGAATGGTCAACGATTAATTGCGTTGGTACGATTGGATTCACTTTTGACGGATCGCCACCTTGTTCAGCAATGGCGTCACGTAAACCAGCCAAGTCAACAAAGGCGGTCTGACCTAAGATGTCGTGACAAACGACACGGGCAGGGTACCAAGGAAAATCTAAATCCTGTTTGCCCTCGATATGTTGCTTGAGCGCAGCCGTTAAGTCTTCTGGTGGGCAACGGCGTACTAAGTTTTCACATAATACTTTTGAGCAGAACGGTAGTTTGTCATACGCGCCAGCTTCAATATTCTCAATAGCTTCGCGGGTGTCAAAGTAATACAAATCGGTATCGGGAAGTGGCTTTTTGAATTGGTCGTTCATTGGTTGTATTAAAGCGTTGTCCATGGGTCACCTTTGGCTATTGGCTGGTTGGCATTCAAAAAAAGAGGCTTTCTCTTAGCAAAAACATCATCAGTCGTATTAGAATCAGAAGTAGGTTTTGCTAAAAAAACATAGTTAAAAAGAAAATGAGGTTATGAAGAAAAAACAAAGTTTTGGCTGCTAAATGAATATATTTAGCAGCCAAAACCGTTACCTAGCATAAACGCTTATACTGGGTAACGAATAGAGATACTAACGCGCACTTATCTCTGGTACTGAGCGCAATTCTTCACCGGTATATTCCGCACTTGGGCGAATAATACGGTTGTTAGCACGTTGCTCGAATACGTGCGCTGCCCAACCTGTCAGACGTGAACACACAAAGATTGGCGTGAACAGTTTGGTTGGAATACCCATGAAGTGATAAGCTGAGGCATGGAAGAAATCTGCATTACAGAACAATTTCTTCTCACGCCACATGACTTCTTCACAGCGTACTGATACTGGGTAAAGTACATCATCACCAACGTCAGCAGCCAGTTTTTCAGCCCAACCTTTGATAACGACGTTACGTGGGTCAGATTCGCTATAGATGGCATGACCAAAGCCCATAATTTTATCTTTACGAGCCAGCATCGCCATCATCTCTTTTTCGGCTTCATCTGGTGAGCTAAATCCTTCAATCATATCCATCGCTGCTTCATTCGCGCCACCATGCAAGTGACCACGTAGTGAGCCAATCGCGCCAGTGATACAAGAATGGATGTCAGACAAGGTAGAGGCACAAACGCGAGCAGTAAAGGTTGAGGCGTTAAACTCATGCTCAGCATAAAGAATAAGCGATACGTTCATTACCTTAGTGTGTAGCTCGTTTGGTTTTTCACCTTTTAGCAGATGTAAGAAGTGACCGCCAATGGTGTCATCATCGGTTTCTGTCTCGATACGCACGTTATCATGCGTGAAGCGATACCAATAGTTAATGATTGACGGAAAAACAGCCAACATACGGTCTGCTTGGTCGTTTTCTTCAGCAAAGTCGAGCTCGGTCTCAAGATTACCGAGCATTGAACAACCAGTACGTAACACATCCATTGGGTGGGCGCTGGCAGGGATACGCTCAAGCACATCTTTTAATGCTTGAGGTAAACCACGTAAGCCTTTTAATTTAGTTTGATATGCCTCAAGTTCACTTTGAGTAGGCAAGTTGCCGTATAGCAACATGTAAGCCACTTCTTCAAAAATACATTTATCCGCCAATTCTGAGACGTCATAACCGCGATAGGTCAGACCAGAGCCTGATTTACCAACGGTAGATAAAGCCGTCTTGCCAGCGACTTGACCGCGTAGACCTGCGCCTGATAACTGTTTTTGAGTTTGGTTTTGTCCTGATTGGTTTTGTGCTGCCATGATAAATTCCTTTTTGTTGGTAGCTAATATTGAATCAAAGATAAAGGTGTTATAACTCTTGCATACTGCGCTGGCATACTAATTGATACAAAATCCAGCGCCTTTCACTTTCAATAACGGTTAACTGCTAAAACTACTTATTATCCGCAAACAATTTATCTAGCGTTTGCTCAAACTCATGATAGTTTAAGAAATCATAGAGCTCCATTCGGGTTTGCATGGTATCGACGACTTTTTCTTGCGTGCCGTCAGACAACAGATGCTGATAAACATTTAATGCCGCTTTATTCATCGCACGGAAGGCTGATAGCGGGTAGAGCACCATATCAACGCCAACGCCATGTAACTGTTCGGTGGTATAAAGATCGGTCTGACCAAATTCGGTCATATTCGCAAGTACGGGAATATCAAGCACGTCAGTGAATTTGCGATACATCTCGATATCCGTCAACGCTTCAGCAAATATCATATCAGCGCCCGCTTCTTGAAAGGCAACGGCACGTTCAACAGCCGCATCAAGACCTTCAACAGATAAGGCGTCAGTACGCGCCATCACCACAAAGTCATTATCAACTTTGGCATCAAGTGCTGCTTTTAAGCGATCAACCATTTCTGAGATACTAACGATTTCTTTATTCGGGCGGTGACCACAGCGCTTCTGCGCCACTTGGTCTTCGATATGTACCGCAGCAACACCGGCTTTTTCCATTTTACGAATGGTTTGGGCGATATTAAACGCGCCACCAAAGCCAGTATCAATATCAACCAATAATGGTGTATCAACGGCATCGGTAATACGGCGCGCATCTTCTAAGACGTTATCAAGGCTAGTCATGCCAAGGTCTGGTAGACCAAACGAGGCATTTGCCACGCCAGCACCAGATAGATATAGCGCTTGGTGACCGACTTGCGTTGCCATCATAGCGGTATAAGCGTTAATCGCGCCTGCAATCTGTAGTGGTTGATTATTATCATTTTTTTGTTTCATTGCACTGCGAAAGCGAGCGCCTGCTGAATGTGAAGTCATGCGTGTATCCTTGCGTAGAGGGTTATTCTTCTCAAAAAATGATTAGGCGTTAGCGCTTATTAGCCTTGCCTGTATGTCCTTAGAGTATAGGTAATTACTCTATTTTTGAAGGGGCGCTTATTCTTTATTATTAAAATTTAATAACAATATTATGTAGTTAAATTAAATATATTTGACTTATGAATAATACTATCCATTAATCGTTGATTTAGTCATCTTGTTATTCATTTTGGTAGAACCAGATGATAGTTTGTTATCTATTATTTAACATTTGGTTACAATTTTAGCTATTAGCCTTTATTATTATCAATAAAAAAGCCCTCTTAGTTTAACTAAAAGGGCTTTTGCTATCTTAAGTATATAATTGTTTATACTGGCTAACAGTTGCTCTTAACCAAGAATACCCGCAAGGTTGGCTAGAAACAACAAGGTAAAGCCACCTAAAAACACCAGACTTGCAATCGAATAAGCATTCATGCCGGCTGATAGTTTTTTATGGTTTTTTACGAGCGAGTAGTTTAACCAACCAAAGATAGGTGCGGATATAAATGCCGATATCATCGCGAACTTTAGCATAGCGCCTAATTGTCCGGCAAAGAAGCTAATAATCACCAGACCGCCACCGATAGCATAAGTGGTCCAAAAGGCGATTTGCTTTTTGTTAATCTCATCTTCACCTTTAATCAAACGCCAGCATTCGGCATTGGCACGTCCGTAACCGTCGGCACAGGTAATGGTGGTTCCAAACATACACATAAAGGCGACAAAGGCGACCAGTAGTCTTGACCATTCACCGATAGTGGCGGTATACATATTGATAAGCTGATCAATATAAGCGACCCCCGCGGTTTGAATCTCTTGACCGGAGCCGTATTGTACGAAAACACCTAGCGCTAAAAAGAACAAGGCTAAAACAGCAGAGACTAAGAAACCGACATTAAAATCTAGCAAGCCCTGACGATGCGTTGTATTATCCGCTTTTCTTTTGGCTGAGGTCCACATCGAGGTAATAGCAGCGAACTCAAGTGGTGCTGGCATCCAACCCATCAAAGCCACAATAAAGCCTAAAGTTGCCAAGTTCCAAGGAGATGCCGGAACAAAATCTGCAACCATCACCGTCGGCTTGCCAGCGGCAATCATCACCGCCACCACGGTTGCGGATACGAGCGCAATCATAATCCACTTAGTCACACCATCAAGCAGCTTATAGTGACCAGCAATCAGGAAAAACCAACATACCGCAACGATGATGATAGCTAAGGTAATGCTTGATAATCCCAAAGAAGCTGGCAGCATAAAGCCTAATATAACGGCAGCAAGTAATGTCACTGCACCCGTACTAATCACCGCCGATAAAATGGATAAAATAAAATAAACCCATAGATAGGCTTTTGAGCGTTTGGCATAGCCTGCAATTAGACTCTCGCCAGTATCATAGACGTAATCAGTACCAAAGCGGAAGAAGGGGTACTTGAAGACGTTGGCTAGAATAATCATAATCGCCAGCTGCCAGCCGTATAGGGCACCTGCTTGCGTAGACGAAATTAGATGTGAGCCGCCAATAGCAGCAGTCGCCATTAAAATACCGGGACCAAAAATTCGCCAGCTAAAGCCTTCTTGTGCCACTTTAGTATTAGGTTCGGTTAAGTCAATAGCGGTACTATTATCAGGGTTGTTAAGTTGTTGTGCAGTCATGAGTACCTCAAAATAATTCAAGCTGCAAGCCGTCACCATCCTGTGAGTGCTTGCCCATTGCAATTTGCCAGTAATCATTACAGCAAAGTATAAAAGACATAAATCGTGGCGGTGACTGTATCACAACTCGCTTAATTCAAGATAATGATTATTTTTACGGATGACAGTAATAGATAGTTAGGTATGCGCTATATTTTTTAGTGGTGCTTTGACAGCATTAAACCATTAAACAAATTGTTGACGACGATAAGTAATTCCGCGGCGCTCATAAACTTGATAAGTAGCATTTAGTAAATCGGGGATTTTTGGATGAATAAAATCCTTTAGCGTATGCAGATAAATAGGCGAGGTTACGTTTTCATGAATCAGACGCTGATAGCTAATCTGTTCAGTGCGTACCGTCTGTAGGCTGGCGGGTACTAAGGTAACCCCTTCACCAGCAGCGACTAATCCAAGTGCTACTTGTAAATCACTCACCTTAGTGGTTGTAAATGGCGTGATACCATACTGCGCAAACAGATGTAGTAACGGTTCAGTCTCTGTGTTAACAGTAATAACTTTACCATCCGTTTTTGAGGAAGCGCTGCTATCGGCTATTTGCGCTGGCAGGTGCGTTTGGTGGTATAAGATTAAGCGGTTATTAGCCAAATCAATCAAACGTTGTTCAGGGATATGGGCAAGAGGATGCGCTTTTGGCAGGGCAACCACATAACGCTCGTGGCGCAGTAGTATTTGCTGAATCCACGGATCTTGATGAGAAAAACGACTAAAACCGATATCAATTTCGCCACTCTTTAATGCCTCAATTTGCTGATAAGAGCTGATATCCTTCAGATTGACCTCGATATCAGGATCCTGCAGCTTCAGGGTTGCGATAATATCGGGTAGCAAGCCGTATAATACCGAGGGTACAAAGCCAATGTTCAATGTTGAACTCGGCGCAGCAAGTCTCTTGGTCATACTGGTAATCGTGTCCAGCTCAGTTAACAGCGTACGCACTTTATCATAAAAGAACTGTCCAGCTTCGGTCAGCTGTAGCGGTCGATGATAACGATCAATGAGCGTCACATTCAGCTCTCCCTCCAGCTGCTTTAATAATCGACTTAAGCTGGGCTGCGATAATCCGGTTGTTTTTGCCGCTGCACTAAAGCTTTGTAAGGTTGAAATCGCAATAAAAGCATTCAGCTGCTTTAAATCCATAAGATCATATCCTAATACTGACCACCAATAAAATTATATTTTTAGAATAACTGATTTCTGGCATGATTTTTGCTTATTTTATAAGACCATACATTGTATATAAAAATATAACGCGTGATGACATGCGATGAAGGTGATTAGCCTCTAATCGTCATATCCTCACTAAAAACGATAACAGTGGCTGAATATTCTATGAAAAACTTGCAACACTCTAATGATGCTAATCGACAATCTGATGCCGTCAGTTGCAATATGGAAACAAAGAATAGAAAATCTCATTGTAGTATTTATGAAGATTTCATTAATAAAGTTCAGCCGCTAAATAGCAATAAACAAGGTGAGAATAGTTCTAACAGCGATGGCTTTACAAGGATATCGCTGCTAGAACCACTGAATGAAAAAGAGCTGCAGTTTCTTACTAACAGCATTGAAGACAGTAGTACAGATAGACCGTTGCTATATATTTCTGAGTCTGAGTCTGAGTCTGAGTCTGAGTCTGAGTCTGATAATATAGTACCGGTTATTGATTTAATAAAAACTAAAGATATAACTGATTATCGTAATAGTCAGCCACTCAAACCATTAATCCATAAAAAACCCAAGGTATCGACAGAAAAAACTGCCAGTAACATCAGCTGGCTGGCGACTGGACTAGTGTGCGGCTTGTTATTAAGTATTGCAATTATTTTTATACTGGATAAAACAGGATTATTACCAACGTTAAGTCAATCCATTCAAAGCAATCATATAATAGAAGAAAGTAGGGTAGAGGGTAACAAAGGAGTGGCGATTAGTGAGGAACAGCGCCAAGCTAATCCTCAAGATAAACCCGAAATACCAGCAGAGAGAATCACACAGTCACTGCCTTTGACGCCTGCAACATCTAAACAATCTATTGAGACTGCCCAACCGCACATAACATCTAATCCAAGTATCAGTATTGACGATTTTCGTGAGGAAGCACAAAGTACGTTGTATCGGGAGATTAAAGATTGATCAGATATCATTTGACGTAGTATTAGCTTTATTTAAATGAGTGGACGTCATATAGAAGCTATGCTTCCTTCTTATTTATTGTTATGACAACATGACTCGAGTGGTGAGCCGACACAATACACCACTTCGTGACCGGCTCTAACTCATATTTAAGCTACTGAGTAGGTAAAAAAATCTCATATAGATGGTGCTATTTTATTTTTAAGTTGTTTTTAACAAAAAAATAAAAGATACAGTGAGTTTTCTGGCTCAATTTACGATTTATTATTAGCTTTTATGTTCCGATTTTAATATCTTAACTGCCTCATTATAATAATCCATATTAAGCAATTGACTAGGAGTTTTGGGCGAAGCATTAAAGGTGCCTCTTTGTAGTCTGGGGCCTAAATTGTAGCTGATACTATCGAAACTTTTATCACATAAGATACATTTGTAGGTTTGCCCTGTCGTCTTAATAGGAGGCGCTAAACCACCGCAGCGGCAGGTACTAGCCGTTCTTTTTAAAAGTTCAGCGTTATGACGGACTAAATTATTAGGTTCATCATCCGCATATCTCTGTTCTACTTTTTTGCTAAAAATAAAACGCATTAATTGAGGTAATTTCAACGATAGCTCCTTATTTGATATTCTCATACAGTATAGATTGTAGAAAATATATTAGGCAACTTTTGTCTAATTTTTTAATCATTTCAGATGAGTAGCTGTAATTTGCAGACAGTCTGTATTTAATTGTAAAAAATAGTATGCGTGACTAATGATTTTTTCAATTTGGCAGCATATTTTAGGATAAAAACTCCTTAAGATTAGAGGTGGTATGCCTCTCAATATTTATACTAAAAGTCAGTTTTTCAGTCAGTACAACGCTGTGTATCGACTGAAAAATTCCTAACATTATGAGAGGGGTCAAATATATTTTTGAGTTAATAAGGTAGTTGAATCAATAATATTAGTAATATTTCAATGAGTATTATTAGTCAACCTCCTTATTTAATGTTTAATAACGAGGGGATTTAACGTACTAGGATAACAGGCGAGAGGGTGCTGGCAATAATCTCGGTTGTGGTGCTTCCTAAAAACAACTGACTCCACTTCGAACGCCCATAAGCGCCAATCACAATGATATCGACATTGTTTTCAGCTTGAAACGTCAGTAATCCATTTACCGCATCAGTGGCAGGCAAGTGATGCGCCTTTACCTTAAAGCCTGCAGACAACAGCTCTGCGGTTGCCGCTGCTAGGCTTTGCTTAGACAGCTCATCATGATTGCCAACCATCACAATATGACCTTGCATATCCTTTAATAAATAACTTCTAGCGACCATTTGTGTGGCAGTAATGGCTATTTTACTGGCATCAAAAGCAATCATGTACGAAGTAGGAGCGATAAACGCTTCTGAGCATATCAAGATGGGTATATCTGAAGCACGAGCAACGGTCTCAATTTGGCTGCCAATATTGATTCTCTTGTTTTGATGATCTTCTCCGCGCCGTCCCATCACAATAGCGCGATTTTTCGCTTTAAAATGTTCAATAGCAGGTAACAGCTTGCCGTGGCGTTGGTAGACATCGACTTGTATATCAAACTTACTTTCAATATAACTCTTCGCATCTTTTACCAATGCGGTGCTATAGCTATTGACCACTTTAGCCCTTTCTTCATCGAGCTGGGACAGCTCTTCTAGTAAATCTTGTCGACTATTAATACCTATTGCGCCAGATAAATCTCGTCTTATTGATGCCGGTACCTCAATAGAATTTAATAAAGCGACCGGTAAGCCTAAGCGACTGGCATACCACGTAGCATAATCACAAACTGATTCTGTGACTGCCGAACCATCAATACACGCTAAAATATGCTTTTGTGTGGTCATTATTTTTTTCCCTAATGTTATCATGTTCAACAAATGAAATTACCAACGAATGTCTAAGCGATTATAATAAGACTAAAACAAAAAAGGTGTAATTGTTTTAGTCTATCCACAGTCATAATATGAAAGAGTGGAATAAACTTTGGCAAGCTATACGTAAGATATGAGACTATCATCAGATAATATTTATTTAACATAATATACATTATGCGAAAACACACTTGTAAGTTTGAAGATAAGTATTGCAGTTAGAGATATAGGTTTAATCATTACCAAGGCTATAACTTATCGTCCAATGTTATTAATAAAAACTTGATAAATAACTTTGAATCAGTCTTTGTTACTGACAGGCTTCCTTTAAATATGCCTTTAATGATGTGCCTTTGTTATCTACAATGACATCATGTACTAGGCATTCTTTATCATTGCATGCCAGCTCATAATCTACGGTGCTGCCTTGTGCTAGATTAACTTGTACCAAACCTTGCTTGGTGACAGAGAATTCCTTATCTTGAGCATAGTCAGGATCTTGCGAATCCCACAACACATCGTAGCCGATATGACAGGATATCTGCGTCTTATCAAAATACTCTTGTTCCAATTGCATCGCAGCTTGCAAATCTTTACTGGCGTATTGTTGTAGCACAACGGGAGAATCTTCTCCTTCATTGTCTACATCCTGCTGGTACATTTTTTTTATGGTGGTTACTTTCTGAGCTGTTCTATCTAGCACAGGCGTTTCTGATTTGGTCGTGGCGCTGTCAGCTATAGCAACATTGGTAGTCAACCCTAAAGTAAATAATATGGTTAGTAAAGCAAGTGGTTTCATGGTGTTCTCTAAAACTAATCAAGTGATAAAACAATAAGTTAAGTCTGTTTTGTACGTAGGTTAATAACTCATTACACCATATTTATTCTATTATTTGGCGATATAATCGTATCGTTCTGGTTGAGTATGCTAGTAGCAATATGACATCAACAACTCATTACAGCGTATTCGTTTAGCTTAATCTAAGGTGTTGTTATAATAGAATTTAAGTTGATAAAAAATCTTATGGTTCCGTGACTGAGCACGGTAAGGATATGATTATGAAACTGCCTATGTATCCCCTTGCTATCAGTGGTGGCTTGACTTTGTTACTGTCTGTAGTAGGTTGTCAATCAGCAACCATACCTCCAGTTATCTCCAACCCTCCGACTCAACCAACTACACCAGATAGTCAGAAAACCGTGACCCAACAAGCCATGCATATCCAACGCGCATTGGCTAATAATGACTATGCAAGTATCACGAATGACATTCACCCCACCAAAGGTGTACGTTTTTCGATGTATGCTTATGTGGATTTAAATAAAGATAAGGTGTTTAGTCGGGCGCAGTTTACGCAGTATTTAAGAGAGTCAAGAATTCGTTTTACGTGGGACGACCTTGATGGTACTGGCGAAGATTATGTGGTGCCTTTGCCGGTATATTTGGACAGTTGGATTGATGCCAAAAAATTTGATAATGCGCGTATTACTGTAAATAAGTTTGAATCACGCGGTAATATGATTAACAACGTGCTTGAAGCCTATCCGGGCGCTGATGTGGTTGATTTTATTTATAGTGGTAGCGATAAGTATGATGGTATGGACTGGCGTGGTATGCGCTTGGTGTTTGAGAACTATCAAGGCAAACGTTATTTGGTCGGTATTGTGAATGACAGATGGACGGTATAACCCTTCAACTGATATGAGAATAATTAAACATAAAATTGGGCAGTGCGCCATTTGATTGATGCCCTGCCCTTTTTATTTGCTTGTATTTCTACTTTATAAATGTCTTTATATTCGATTTTTGAGAGAACTAACTGCTACGATTTAGGCTGAATTGGTGTTTGCAAAAAGAACTTTACCATCAGCTCATAAATTTCAGGATAAGCGTCTATTAGCTTCTGCGGTGTCTCAAAAAATACTTCACTAAGTACTGCAAAAAACTCAGCTGGATTGGTCGCGCCATAACGATCTAGCCCTGATTTACGATGGCGCTGAAAGTCCTCAAAATCTCGTGTCATCACCTCAGTCCAGCGCTTCGGATTCATATCTGGTTGCAATGGCGGAAAGCCATTGGCGCGACCATTTAGCATATCGAGCTTATGCACAAACTCGTGAATGACGACATTGTGACCATCGCGCTCGCCTGAATACTTGGCATCCTTCCATGACAAGATAACCGGACCGCGCAGCCACGCCTCACCGCTACGATGCTCATGACCTTCATGGACAATGCCAAGCTCATCTACCGTCGTACTTTCGCTGGTATAAGAGCCATGATAAATAATAATGGACGACCAGCCAGCATACCACTCAAGGCTTAGGTTCAGTATTGGCAAACACGCTTGCAAAGCAATCGATTGCTTCACAACATCAGTAATCTCAAAACCTTGAGCGCCTGTGATGGATTTATCCGCCAAGAACAAAGTCGCCAGCTCAAACAGACGCATTATCTCGTCATCACTTAACCTATCCAGTATCACGATACGCTTGGCAGCTTGCATCCAGTCATCACGCGTGAACTTGCTGTTTTCCAAGATACGCTGATTACGCCAGTCTTTTATCATGCTGAACATATGGTTTGTCCTTTCTTAATATACAAGATAATTAACCACTTAAGACGCATCTATCGCAGCAGTCAAGCGCAGCGATGATGTTGATATATAGAAGCCCCCCCCACTATTACCGTTTGCCATATTTACCGATAAGCTTTGATAAAAACAGACTTTTCTTTTAACGCAATTGTTAAGCTTAATTACCTAACAATTATTGTGTATTACCCAATAGTCACGCTATAGTTTCTATTATAAGGGAAACCACCATCAAGGATGAATGAGGTTATTATGGAGCATAAATCCAACCAGTCGCAAAGTCAAAGTCAAGCGCAGAATCAGGCGCAAAACCAAAAGCAGTCAACTAAAGCTAAAATAGAAGATAACGCTACGGTAAAAACTCAAAATCAAGAGCAATCTTCACCCGTACCTAATAATTCTGATCTTGATACCGTCAATGATAAACAAGGGCCAAAAGCTGAGAGTGAAGAAACGCAAATTCAAAAGACAGAAAAACGGCAAAGCTTTGATGAGTTGCAAGAGGATGACGGGCAGTATCGTCCCGTTGCGCAGGCTATTGGCAACTGGCTGAATAGTGCCAGTATCGATACCTTAAACCATCTTAATGAACAAGCGGCTGATATCTTCTACCGTAAGGGCGTGACTTTTACCGTCTATAGCGATGCCAAAAATATCGAGCGTATGATTCCGTTTGATATTATCCCCCGCGTTATTGCTGCCAGTGAATGGCAACTAATAGAGGCTGGCTGTAAGCAACGTATCACCGCACTTAATGCTTTTTTACATGACATTTATCACGACCAAGCCATTATGAAGGCCGGTATCGTCCCTGCCAGCTACGTCTATGCCAGCGGCTGCTATGAGCCTTGGATGATGGGCATTACCCTTGATAAGCCGATTTACTCCCATATCAGCGGTATTGATTTGATTCGTGATGAGACGGGGCGTTTTTGTGTATTAGAAGACAATCTGCGCACGCCATCTGGCGTGTCTTATATGCTGGAGAGTCGTAATATTTCAGAAAAGCTACTCGCCGATTTATTTACTAAAAATTCTATTTTGGGTGTGAGTGACTATCCGCAGCGCCTTAAAGCCTGTCTTGCCAGCGCCGCCAGTAAGTATGACCCGCAAATCGTCATTTTAACGCCCGGACGCTTTAATAGTGCTTATTATGAGCATGCCTTTTTGGCGCATGAGATGAACGTGCCACTGGTTCATGGCTATGATTTGGTGGTTGAAGATAGCAAAGTTTATATGCAAGGGATTCGCGGAAAATTGCAGGTCGATATTATCTATCGGCGCATTGACGATCCGTATATTGACCCCTTAGCATTTCGCTCGGATTCCATTTTAGGCGTGTCAGGGCTAATGAGCGCCTATCGTGCTGGCAATGTCGTGATTGTCAATGCACCCGGTACTGGCGTGGCGGACGATAAGAGCTTGTATCCTTTTGTCCCCGATATGATTGAATTTTATTTGGGTGAAAAGCCTATTTTACCCAATATCACCACCTATCAGTGCCGCAAGCCTGATGAGCTACAATACGTATTGGATAATTTAGATAAGCTAGTAGTAAAAGAAACGCAAGGTTCGGGCGGCTATGGGATGCTGATTGGTCCGACCTCAAGTAAGCCAGAGATTGAAGCGTATCGTAAGCGCTTATTAGACAATCCAAGTGGTTTTATTGCCCAGCCGACCATTGCCCTATCGACCAATCCAACCGCCATTAGCGATGGTATTGCCCCGCGCCATATTGACTTGCGTCCCTTTATCCTAAGTCATGGCGATGGCACCGTGGATATTGTACCGGGCGGCTTAACCCGTGTAGCAATGGTTGAAGGCTCGCTGGTTGTGAACTCGTCTCAAGGTGGCGGCATTAAAGACACGTGGGTGATTGATGATAGCAAGTTAACCACACGTTCAAAAAGTGGTCGTGTATCTCCTAGATCGGTAAACAATAACGCACCAGCAGTTAATGCCGTCGTTAAAGCTTGCGCCGATACCTATCTGGCTGACCCATCGCCTGCTGCATCAGAATCTAGCGCCACTTATTCCAGCTACTATGATCGCGTGCAGCCTATCGAGGCAGGATATGAAGGTCGAATCGATGCGCCCATGATATTGCTGTTATCAACAGCCAGCCATCTGATTTGGCTCGGACGCTACAGCGAGCGGCTGTATTATTATGACAATATCATGAAGCAGCTGATTAAAGGCGATTTGAAAAAGTCACAAGTACAGCATCTGATTCATCATTTGGGCTTTGCCGTCAGTAGCACTGAGTCATTAAAGGTGATGAAAGCGCAGCTGATGTGTGATTTAGAACAGAATCGGATTCCCAATGTCATTCAGTCAATCGAAACCAATATCCAAGAGGCAAAAGGCGTGATTGGCAAAGACACGGCTGAGCTCTATAACCTCATTAAACGTCTTGCCAGCGCTGGCACCTACCGCGCCGCTACTTTGCAACTACATGCTTGCAATGCCGCAATGGCACAAGAACATGCTACGGTCACTTGCTTTTGGCAATTAGGACGGCATTTTGAGCGCCTTGAGCGGGCAGTATTATTAGAAGAAGACGCCATGGTAGCCAGTCTTGAGTTTAAACATTGGATTAATGAGCTGCCAGAAAATACGCGCTGGCGTGAGCTGATACGCCTCACCAATCAGATGATTAAGGGCAAACGCTTTAGTGACTTTAATCTCATTAGCCAAGAGTTTAACCTCATATTGCGCCAAGGGGTTTAAGGGTGTACGCCGTTCCCTTTAACAAGGGCAAATAACCGCTATAAAAGAATAATTAAAATAGGGATATATTATGAAATTACAAATCAGTCATCAGACCAACTATTATTATGGCGAGCTGGCGCACCGCAGCGTACAGTATATTCGCATGACACCCATGCAGTTGCCGCATCAAATTATTCATCAATGGAGTGTTATGCTGCCTAAAGTTGCCACCAGTCAAAAAGACGGCTTTGGCAATGATTGGCTAACCCTTAGCCGCAACGAGGCACATAATAATCTACAGATGCAAGCATCAGGTATCGTCGAAATCAATACCGATACCGAGCGCTTAGAGGATATGGCACAAGTGCCCTACCTGCTATTTACGGTACAAAGTCCGTTAACCCAATGCTCAGAGGCAATGCGTGCTTTTGCTGCGCCTTATCTAAAAAACCCCACTCATGACACCTTAAAAGCCATGGCTGCTGACCTTATTACAAAGATGCCTTTTATTAAGGACATGACCCATGTTGGCACCACTGCTGCCGAAGCCTTTGCCATTGGTGCAGGCGTCTGCCAAGACCATACCCATGTGTTCGTCGGTTGCTGTCGTGACCAGCATATCCCGGCGCGTTATGTGTCCGGCTATCTGTATGATGATACTGAAAACCATATGGCAAGCCATGCGTGGGCGGAGGTTTGGTTAGATGGTTACTGGTATACTTTTGATGTCTCCAATCAGCTGTTTGCGCCAAGCTCACACGTGTATGTGGCCATTGGGCGTGATTACTTAGATGCCGCGCCAGTACGCGGGGTGCGCATGGGTGGCGGTTACGAGAGTCTTTATAGCCAAGTATTGGTAACGCGATTGTCTTAACTGACATATGAACGGTACGATTGATAATTGTTATTTATTATTAAGGAAGTTTGATGACTTATTGCGCCGCTATTCGGCTAAAAGAAGGCATGATTTTCGCTAGCGATACTCGAACCAATGCTGGCGTGGATCATATCTCAACCTTCAGAAAGCTCTATCAATATGGGGTTGAGGGCGAACGTTTTATTGTGCTACAAACGTCTGGTAGCTTAGCAACCTCGCAAGCAGTCTTTACAAAACTCCAGCATGATATTGATCAGCGCCAAGAGAGCAATCTTCATACGGTCGCTACCCTATTCGATGCCGCGCAAATGGTTGGCGAATGTATGCGTAACGTTATGAACCATGCCAGAATTATTGCCAACGATCCCAGTAGCAGGACCTTTACCAGCTCGTTTATGCTGGGTGGTCAAATAAAAGGACAAGTGCCTGAACTGTATATGATTTACCCTGAAGGCAACTGCATCCGCGCCACCCAAGATACGCCGTTTTTTCAGCTTGGTGAAAGTAAATATGGCAAGCCCATTCTGGATCGTGCAGTCACTTATGATACTGATGTAAAGCATGCGGCACGGGCGCTAATGTTGTCTTTTGACTCAACTATTCATTCAAACTTATCCGTTGGCATGCCCATCGATGTGGTGCTGTATCAAAATGACAGCTTAACCTTGCCAAAAGGTCGCCGTATTGATGAACATGATGCCTATTTTAATACCATACGTTATGAGTGGGCAGAATCAATACGCCGCAGCTTGATTGAGCTACCTGCCTGCCCTGATGATTATTGGACGTAATTAATGAAACCAAGTCAATTAGAACAATTTAAGCGCTATTATTGATGGCATAAAGAAAAATAAAAAAAGGAGTGCTGAGTTAAAATATGACTGCCGCTCCTTTTTATCTTATCTATCAATATTCTTAGGCAACTGACCGTATAAATTACCTTAACTGACCACCAAACGCATCAACTGTGTGCTGATATAACCCCCCACTGTGCCCATTGCATAACCTAGAATACCTAAAAATACACCAACCGGTGCAAGCGATGGATGAAACGCCGTAGCGACAATAGGTGCTGACGACGCACCACCCGTATTTGCATTTGAGCCGACTGCTAAAAAGAAAAACGGTGCGCGGATGATTCTCGCGGCAATAAAAATAATGATTATGTGAATAATCATCCAGACAAAACCAATCAGCAGTAGTCGCCACTGCGATACAATACCGGCAAGATTAATTTGCATCCCAATAGCGGCAATTAAAATAAAGATAAATACCGTGCCAATTTTCGACGCGCCAGCATGATCGAGCCGTCTAATTTTAGTAAAAGAGAAAACGACGCCAATTAAAGTGATAATCACCACCATCCAAAAAAACGCGCTGGCAAAGCTATATTGCACTGCCCACGCATACGGCGCAAAAAATGCCGCGATTTGTTCTCCAGCAAAATGTGCCAAACCAACCATGGCAAAACACAGTCCAAACATCACCATCAAATCATTTAAAGTTGCCGGGCGCGCATGATCACGCTCATAGCTCTCAACTGCCGCAATTACTCTCTCAATACTACTGTTGTCTGCCTTTAACCAACGATCAATTGTAGCGCGGTGTTTTGCCATGACCAGTATTGCTAGCAACCATAACGACGCATTAGTGGTATCAACCAGAATCATCATCCCAAATAAATTATCATCAACCCCAAACAGCTCTTTCATTGCCGCTTGGTTGGCTGCCCCGCCAATCCAACTACCAGCAACGGCTGAAAATCCGCGCCAAAGCGTGTCATCGGTAAACATCTCCGGTGACACCCATTTTGCCAGTCCCAAGCTGATTGGACCACTAATGACAATTGCCACCGTTGCCGCCAAAAACATGGCGATGGCTTTCCAGCCCAAGCCCAATATCTTTGGAACGTCCATGGATAAAGTCATTAGCAGTAAGCTTGCTGGCAATAAATAGGTGGCGGTAAAACCGTATATCTGCGCGCCAACACCATCCGCAAAAACGCCCAAGCTATTGAGCGATGCCGGTATAAAGCAGCACAACACAATTCCCGGTAGCACCGCATAAAAACGTCGCCAAAATTTACCCGGTAAGCCTTGGGTATAAAACACCAAGCCAATAATCGCCATGATAATACCAAATGCTACAGGAAGACTTTCTATGGCTAAGTTAGAAATCGCATGCATCGCATAGCTCCAAATGGCAGGAAACAATAAAAATTGGCAAGTATAAACAAGCCCAAAACTACGTGCAAGTAGGTGTTTTAAGTCCGATATCACCAAAAACTGCTTAGACTTAAATACAGACACAAAAAAGCCAGATAACAAGTATCTGGCTTTTTAATAGAGTCTCTAGTAAGCAACTAAATGAATAGGCTTATGAAGAGGTGTTACCACGGTTGCCACCGTTTGGACGACCTTGACCACCGGTACGGCTGGCAGGACGACCTTGGCTACCGCTTGGGCGACCACGACCCGTTGCAGCACGATCACCGCGTGGAGCGCTTGCGCCATCACCACGGCTAGGAGCACCAGTGCGCTTACCTTGATACGGCTTGCCACCTGAACGCTCATTTGGTTTGCCTGACGCGTCACGTGGCTTACCTTGATAACCGCTGTCATTGCTTGCGCGTTGACCAGTTGCGGCGCTGCTATCGCTTGAACGACCACGAGCATTAGCAGGATTACCTTGATAGCCACCGCTTGAACGACCACGGCCTTGACCATTACCGCCGCCAGCTGAACGACCACGACCACGGCCACGAGGACTGCCTTTGTTGTCACTAGGAACGTAAGTTTTCTTAGCTTCCATACCTTCGATAACACATACTTCCACTTTGCGATCTAAGTAGCGGTTAATGGCGTTAAGCTGTGGACGATCATCTATACTACATAGGCTGATAGCAACACCCGTACGACCGGCACGACCACAACGACCAATACGATGCACGTAATCTTCAGTTTGGCGTGGTAAATCGTAGTTGATAACATGCGATAACGCTGGCACGTCAAGACCACGGGCAGCAACGTCAGTCGCTACTAGGATTTTACATTTACCATTACGTAGGTCTTGCACAATGCGGTTACGCTTGCTTTGTGGCAAATCACCATGTAAGAAGCTGGCTTTATGACCTTGTTCTTGTAATGATTTTGCTAATTTTTCAGTGCTACGTTTGGTTGCAGCAAAGATGATAATTTGTTCCATATCTTTGGCACAAACGATTTTATCAAGCAAACGGTTTTTGTGATCAAAATCATCACAGTAATATACTTTTTCCTCGATGTGTGCAGATTCAACTTTAATTGAAACACGCTCAGGATTTTTAGTAAAGCTGGCAGCAATCTTGCCAACCGGACCGTCCCACGTTGCTGAACACATGATGGTTTGACGACTGCTAGGCGCAGCTTTCAAGATATCATTGATATCGTCAGCAAAGCCCATGTCTAGCATGCGATCCGCTTCGTCAAGTACCAAGATTTCAAGGCTTGATAAGTCAACACGACCGGCATTGATATGGTCAAGTAAGCGACCTGGGGTTGCAACAATAACTTGAACGCCTTTTTTCAACGCAGTAATCTGACCGTTATACGGTGCGCCGCCAACTAATGGCACACAGAACAGACCGCGCATGTCTTTTGAGTATGTACGTACGCTATCATGTACCTGCTGAGCAAGTTCACGCGTTGGCGTTAGGATAAGGGCTTTGGTTAATTTATCAAAGCTAGTCGCACGGCTTAAGCGATCAAGTACTGGGATCACGAATGCCGCCGTTTTACCACTACCGGTTTGCGCAGACAATAAAAGGTCACGACCAGCTAGGGCAAAAGGAATGGCTTCTGCTTGAATAGGTGTTGGATGAGTATAACCACTACGCTCAAGCGCGCTAAGAATTGGCTTGGCAATATTAAGGTCAGTAAAGGTGGTTTTGTTTTCTTCAGTCGCGTCATTAGCAGGCGCTTGAGTATTATTATTGTCTGAAGTAGTCGTTGCGGTGTCAGTATTTTCGATGATGCCGTTTTCAGCAGCGATTGCAGATAAGATGTCAGTCATGAATATCCTTGGTGGTATAAGCTGCTGTAAATTCAGCAAACTTGATGCACACCACTGATAACCGTTCATCATACAAACCTTTTATCAAAATAATGATAAATAAGTATGCACGCTGTCTGACGTATTTTGGTGGTAGTGCCGAGTGTCTTATCCTTGTCTGTTCTTAGCTGTCCATCCATGCTTTGTCCAAAGCAGATAAACGCAAATCACAACCAATCTAGCACATGCTAGTAGATAAGATATGAGTCAAAAATAATGGGATTATTTAAGTACACAAAATCATCGGCAACAATTACTCATGGTCATCCTAGACCCAAAATCGCAGGCGATGTTATCAATCTCATAATTCACGTCAGTCTAAGCTAACGTGGAGACGCAGTATAGCACAGTAAAATAAATAGTATCATTTATTTTTACCTTTATTTTAATATTAGGTTTATTTGACTGCTCATTAGCGAGATACTTTTACTTCTGTCACATAGGTTGGCATTCTCCACGCGCCGCCAACTTCAACCAATCGGCACAATCCGGTACTGCTCTCATAGCTCTTAGTGAAGCGCGTTCCTGTCCAAATCCAGTAAGTTTGATTTAAACAGTCACCAAGACCGCGCCCTTTATGTACCGCACTGATTTTACCGTTATCATAGTCCGTGGCGTTGGTGGTTACTAATACGGGATTATAAGGCGGGCTGTCGTTCATGACCCAGGCACCGCTACCTGCATTGTATGCGCTCAGCCAGCAACCATGCTGCACGAACATCTTGGTACCGTTGAGACGATTGATTCGCCACGGTGAAGTATCACTGAGGTTTGGGCAGTCGCTACTCACGTCTTTGATAGTCGATTGCATTAAAGCTGCCAGCTGTGAGGATTTCATACTAAATTTTTTATTACTGTTAGCCCGCAGTGTCGCATTAGGCGTGACGAGGCGCAGCTGCGGCGCAGGTTTTGGTGATAAGACGGTATTATTAGATTTAGTGACCGGAATAGTGTTGATGAAAGCGCTAGAAGTGCCTATCCGTCCCTGCGCCTCATCAGCTTTGAGCATGACCGCCGTTGCGCCTTTATCCGAAAGCCGCCAGCGGGTATTACGCAATACAAGCTCAATTTTGCTGGATTTATTGATGGCATCGAGTAACGCGGTGACTTGGTCGGAGGTAAGATCAGCATCACCAGATGCAGTAGAGAAAGCCTTCGTCTCCCCTAAATCTTTGTCGTTAATAAATAAGGAGATACGATGCCGGTTGCCGAGTTGCAACAAAGCTTTGGATGAGCTGTCTTTTGCGCCGCCAAGTTTGACCTTGCCTATGACGCCTGCATTAGCACCCGCTCGGCGAATCAATAACACTGATACTGGAAGATTATTATTATCCTCGGTTTGATAACCTGCCAGCCGGCAAGTGCGAGTGTTATCACAAATCACCTGCCAATCTTGGTAGGTAAATTCAACCGGAGCTGCTGCCATGATTTGCTGGCTGATAAGTCCTGCGCCAATAGCAGTAAAAATGGATAATATTCTTTTAGAAGTTATCATTATTTTTTTTGTCATGAGCCTTTTTATCTTAATAAAAGTGTACAATTTTATCTTAACTCAGCTATGTTTCTGTCCGTTGTACTAATGTACCATTGTGTAAATGAATAACAAAGTTAATTTTGTTAAACAACATAAGTTTGCAAATATTAATATATACAATAAAAAAAGCTGATAGAGAAAATGTCTATCAGCTTAAACATTGCTATGACTGGTCACTACATTTTTCTATAACGCCTTTGATTTTGATACTGCGCTTTCATCTTCACATGTTATTGAATTTCCGTTATTGGTTTTAACGACAACGCCACACCACGCTTTACCGCAGGGCGTTCAGCAATCCGTTGTGCCCAGCGCTGCACGTATTGATAGCTGTCTACTTGCAAGAATTCAGCGGCATCATAGAGTTTACCCAACACCAGCTGTCCGTACCACGCCCAAATAATAATATCGGCAATGTTATAGTCTGCGTCATTATTACCGCACATATAAGTGCGTTGCGCCAAATGCTGATCTAAGACATCTAGCTGACGCTTGGTCTCCATAGCATAACGATTGATTGGATATTCCATCGGTTCAGGGGCATACGCATAAAAGTGCCCAAAGCCACCGCCTAAAAATGGCGCACTACCCACCTGCCACATCAACCAAGACAAACATTCCGCACGCGCAGCACCTTGCTTAAGCGGTACGAGTACCTCAAATTTCTCCGCTAAATATAACAAAATAGCACCGGATTCAAAAATCTTGACAGGTTCACTAACTTGACTGTTACTATCTCCTTCGTTTCTAGTAGCTGAATAATCAATCAATGCTGGGATTTTAGAATTAGGATTAATAGCAACAAAGTCTGAGCCAAACTGATCGCCTGCTGAGATGTCAATTTGATAAGCGTCGTATTTTGCCTCCTCAATACCAAGCTCCAATAATTCCTCTAACAAGATATTCACCTTGACACCGTTTGGAGTGTTCAGCGAATACAGCTGCAGTGGCGCGTTCCCTATCGGTAGTGTTTGCTCATGACGTACGCCTGCCGTTGGGCGATTGGTACTGGCAAACTTACCGCCATTTTCTTTATCGTTTGTCCATACTTTTGGTGGCGTATAAGGGTTATTTTCGTTCTTTGAACGGTTGCTGGTTTCTTGGTTGTGGTTACTCATGGGATATCCTTTTGCTAAAAGTGAGTGGTTTTGTACAGTATGACCTTACTATAGCGAGAGTGTGACCACTGGTGACAGTCCTATCCTGTAACTACTGTAGTTTTTTTAAGTCGCTTTTTTAGCACGCTATTATTATCTCGCTACCGTTACTTAGCCTATCTTTTGTTCTGATTGATGACTTCTTATACTAGAGTTTTTATGATGAATTATGACAATAACGATGCCAATATTGATAATGACAAGCGTGGCGCAAATAACAACACTGGCGGTTCTATGGTAACCTTAACAGCAACCCAAAATAAATATCTACCGTATGTGCTGGCGGTGGCGCTGTTTATGCAAATTTTAGATGCCACTATTTTAAATACCTCACTACCGCAAATGGCACAAGCATTGGGAGAGTCGCCCTTAAAAATGCAGTTGGCAGTAATTAGCTACGCGTTAACGCTGGCGATTTTTATTCCTATCAGTGGGTTTTTAGCAGATAAATATGGGACGCGGCGGGTATTTTTATCCGCGATAATTATATTTTGTATTGGTTCACTATTATGCGCCGCCGCGACCAATTTAGACTTTTTAATTGGTGCAAGGGTGATTCAAGCGCTGGGCGGTGCGATGATGACGCCTGTCGCCCGGCTGATTTTGGTGAAATCCTATCCGCGCAATCAGCTATTAACCGTGATGAATTTTGCGGTGATTCCGGCACTCATTGCGCCGTTAGTCGGACCGTTATTGGGCGGCTACTTGGTACAGTACGCCAGCTGGCATTGGATATTTTTGATTAATATCCCAATGGGAATTGTTGGCTTTATCTTAGGCAAAAAGTTGGTTCCTGCATTATTTGAGGATACTCAGCGCTTAGACTGGTCAGGCTTTATTTTGTTTGCAGCAGCTGCCTGTGGGTTTACCCTTGCTGTTGAGTTTGGGGCGCAGCCTGGTCGAGGTCTTTATGGTGTGTTATTGGCGGCAACAGCATTTATTCTACTTATCGCCTATGTTTGGCATGCAAAGCGCCGACAAGCACCGCTCTTTCCTTTGAGTCTGTTTGGTATCCGCACCTTTCGCATCGGTATTGTTGGCAACTTATTTACCCGTCTCGGTATCAGTGCGGTACCGTTTTTGCTGCCGTTACTGCTGCAAGTGGTGTTTGAATTCACGCCTTCACAAGCAGGCTGGTTACTAGCACCCATTGCCGTTGGCGCGATTGGCGTAAAGCCGTTTGTCAGTAAAATTATCCAACGTTATAGCTACCGTAAAGTGCTGACATACAACACCTCATTATTAGGCATATTGATTATTTTATTGGCACAATTTAATGACCCTGCGTACTGGCCATGGTTTATCCCTGTCCTTACATTAATGGGCGCTTGTAACTCGATGCAATTTAGCGCGATGAATACCATTACCATTGGCGATTTACAAGGGACGCAGACCAGTAGTGGTAACAGCTTAATGGCGGTCAATCAACAGCTGGCAATCAGTTTTGGTATTGCCTTTGGCGCAGCGATGCTAAACGTTATGCGCGAGCGCTTTCATATTGATACGCTTACCGCCTTTCATATTACCTATTGGCTGCTTGGTATCTTAACCATACTCTCCGGTCTGCATTTTTTACGCCTAAAACCAGAAGATGGACAAGGGTTATATTAAAAAATTAAACCTAAATTTCAGACCTAAAAAAGCCAGCAGATATTTATATGAATAAAATAGATGCTGGCTGTTTGTACAATTTTTAAGTTTTAAAACAGATGAAAATTAAGGCGCTTTATCGCCACCCATTTGTGACTGGATATAGTTCTGTAACCCAACTTCTTTAATCAAATCTTCTTGCGTATCCAGCCAATCTTCATACTCTTCATTACCGTCTTTTAGTGTTACCAACAGCTGGCGTGACACATAATCTTGACGCTGCTCACACAACATGATGGCGTCAGTAATGATAGAAAATTTCTGCTTTTCTAAACGTAAATTACAATCAATGATTTCTGGAACGTCTTCACCAATCAGGATTTTGCCTAAATCTTGGAGGTTTGGCAGCCCTTCTAATAGCAAGATACGCTCAATCAAATCATCTGACCATTTCATTTCTTGAATGGACTGATGGTAAAAATTGTCATTTAGCGCCTCTAAACCCCAATGGCGCGCCACCCGTGCATGCAAAAAGTATTGATTAATGGCAATTAATGACTGCCCGAGTACTTTGTTGAGTGCTTGAATAACTTCTTTATCACCTTGCATACTCTTTCTCCCTTATAAATACCTTAAAGCTCATACTTCCGGATTGAATCCATCGCCATCTTCTGCTTAAGAAAATTATGGTCAGACAAGATTGGGCGATACTTCAGCCATTTGGCTTTGTAGGTAATTCGGTAAACCTACCATATCGATAAGGCGGAGCTGCTGCTCAAGCCAATGGGCATGATCTTCTTCGGTGTCTTTAAGCTGGACGACCAGCATCTCGCGGCTGACGTAATCATACTCTGCTTCACAAAGCGCAATACCATCTTTTAAATGTTGTTGGACTTCATACTCAAGATTAAGGTCAAATTGCAGCATCTCAGGCACAGTAGCACCAATATGAATGTCATTCACTTTCATATTTGGTTTGCCGCCGAGCATTAAAATACGGCGGATAATCGCTTGCGCATGCAAGGTTTCGTCATGCATCTCATGGCTGATACGGTCATACAGCTTGCCGAAATGCCATTCTGCATACATCTCAGAGTGAATAAAATACTGGTCACGAGCAGCAAGCTCACCACCGAGTAAGAAGTTTAAATAATCAATAACTTTTTGGCTGCCTATCATCACGTGTACTCCCTTATTATTCAGCGCACTGCCCTTCTCTTACGACCGACTGCTTGATGTCTAATTCATCAAAACCGCAACAACAACTTGGCAAGTGAACTGCTTAGTAAAAATCGATAATCCAAACTCAAAACGACTTACCTGTAAGACAGCTAGTGTAGCATACCGGTAAATTATGGCTTGTAACGTTAGTAACTAAGAATAAGATGGTAAGTGATAACCATAACCAGCCATCACTACATTAACCGTTACTTCCTATTATTGTAATAAATAATAGCAGCATAGACTATTGATAATAAGTAAATGCGCAAAATCATATAACATTATTGATAGTATTAAGAGTTAACAATGCAAAAAAGCACTACTTTATTTAAAAAGTAATGCTTTTTCAATAAGGCTTATTTCTTAAAAGAGCATGTCATCAATGAAAATGCCCTAGCAATCGGCTGCTGTTAAACCGCAAATGCCAACATATCCAGCTTAGCATGATGCGCATCGAGATAATCATTGACCATCGGCTCACAGCATCCACAACACGTTGCAACGTCTAGCGTATCTTTTAAACCATTAAGGGTATCAATACCAGAAGCAATAGCTGCTTTGATTTGTTTATCTTTCACGTTATTGCAGATACAAACGTACATGTGTGGGCTCCTAGCGAGATAGTTGCCTGTGCTGATGGATATCAGTCCGGCATCTATTGGCTTAATAATCAATATCTTAAAACGTATGAGTTAATGACCATTATAATAACGATAATTATTACCATTTACAATAACTTTTAACAAATTAATCAATTATTTAATTTTTTCATTATTATGACTAGTTAGTAGTCATTATACGCTGTCAACAAAAGCCATAAAAAAAGACCTCATAAGAAATGAAGTCTTTTTGATAGTAGCGGCAGAATAGTAATGTGAATCTGGTTAAAGCACCGATTTTTAGGATTATATTATACCAAATCTAAGAAATCGCTCACAAAGGCATTGGCAGGATGATGAATCAACTCTTCTGAGGTGCCAACCTGCTCAACAATACCGTGATTCATAATTACAATCTCATCGGAAACCGCACGCGCCTCTTCTTGATCGTGAGTAACCATGATGCTGGTAATACCAAGCTCATGATGGATGTTCTTTAGCCAGGTGCGCAGCTCTTTACGAACTTTGGCATCCAGCGCACCAAAGGGCTCATCAAGTAACAATAACTTTGGCTTAACAGCAAGTGCCCGTGCCAGCGCAATACGCTGCCGCTGACCGCCCGATAGCTGGTGCGGATAAGCGTTGGCAACTTGCGGCAATTGTACTAACTCTAACAGCTCAGCCACGCGCTTATTGATATCAGCTTTACTGGGGCGCTCCGCCTTTGGTAATAACGTCAGCCCAAAAGCGATGTTATCGGCGATGTTTTTATGGCGAAACAGCGCATAGTGCTGAAACATAAAACCGATATGACGCTTTTGAACAGGCGTATTGGTCACATCCAGCTCATCAAATAATATCTGCCCAGAATCCGCATATTCAAGACCGGCAATGATACGCAACAAGGTGGTTTTACCGCAGCCTGAAGGTCCAAGAAGTGTGGTTAATTTACCCGTGGGTACGGTGATGCTAATATCATTTAGGGCAGTAAAATTACCAAATTTCTTATTAACGTTTCTAATCTCAATGCTCATAGCATGGTCTCTTATTATTTTTAACGATTGCTCTTAGCCATTATCTTTAGTATTAAAAGGTGCGCTTCAGTCACTTATGAATTACTGATTAGCTACTCATTTGGCTGCGTGGGGATGGTGCTATTGGCACTAACTGGCAATTCAGGCGCACTTACTAAGCGTTCAGATTTGGCAAATTTACGCTCTTGTAGCTTGGTCATTACTTGCTGTACCAACAGCGTTACTAAGGCTAAAGCAGCAAGCAAGCTCGATAAAGCAAAAGCGGCGGTAAAGTTATAATCATTATAAGCAATCTCAACCAATAGCGGCATGGTATTCGTCTCGCCGCGAATGTGACCTGAAACTACGCTGACCGCGCCAAACTCACCCATCGCCCGTGCATTGGTTAAAATCAAACCATATAACAGCGCCCATTTTATATTAGGCAGTGTCACATGCCAAAACGTTTGCCAACCAGTTGCGCCAAGAGTCAATGCTGCTTGTTCTTCCGAGTCACCTTGAGTTTGCATTAACGGAATAAGCTCACGCGCGACAAACGGAAAAGTTACAAACAACGTTGCCAATACAATACCCGGCACCGCATAAATAACCTGAAAGCCCATGCTCTCAAGCCAGCCGCCAATGGTAGAGTTCAGTCCGAATAGCAACACGAACATCAAACCTGCAACTACTGGCGACACAGAAAACGGCAAATCAAGCAAGGTGGTAACCAGCTGCTTACCTTTAAAATGATAACGGGTCACCAGCCACGCAATCGCTATACCCATCACCATGTTAATCGGCAACACAATCGCTGCGGTAATCAGCGTGAGTCTGATGGCTTGCAGCGCTTCAGGATCAACCAGCGAGGCAACATAAAGCTGCCAGCCACCTTTAAAGGCTTCATAAAACACGGCTAGCAGCGGAAAGACCAACATCACAATCATGAATAACACGGCAATGGTGATAAAAATGCGTCTGATCCACGGCGTATCTTTGGTCGCAGGGTTACTTTGGTAGTCGTAGCTATTGGCGATTTGCATATTAGCGAGATCCTACGCGGCGCGACAGTTTCCACTGCACTATATTAATGGTTAATAAAATCACAAAGGAGATAAGGAGCATAAATAGCGCCACTGCCGATGCGCCTTGCACATCGAACTGCTCAAGCTTACTGATAATAATCAACGGTAAAATCTCTGATTGCATCGGAATATTACCCGCAATAAAAATTACCGAACCATACTCGCCCGTTGCCCGCGCAAACATCATGCCCGCACCCATCAATAACGCTGGCAATAGCTCAGGCAAAATCACCTTATTAAACGTCGTTAAACGATTGGCACCTAGTACCGCTGCCGCCTCTTCAAATTCAACGGACAATTCAGCCAATACCGGCTGCACAGCACGGACAATAAACGGAAAACTCACAACAACCAGAGCCAACCAAATACCAATTGGGGTAAAGGCAATTTGAATATCAAACTTATCAAACCATTGCCCGATTAAACCATTCGGGGCATATAAAGTCGCAAGCGAAATTCCCGTGACCGCCGTTGGTAAAGCAAAAGGTAAATCAACCAACGCATTAATTAACGACTTACCCCAAAACTCATAACGCACCAATACCCACGCCACCAACGTACCAAATACCATATTGGTAAGCATTGCCAAAAACGACATCCAAATACTCAGCTTAATCGCTGCGGCAACTTGTGGCTGACTGATGGTCTCCCAAAATCCTGTCCAGCCCATTTGCGTTGTGGTATAGGCCATCATCGCAAACGGCAACACGACTAATAACGATAAGCTAAAGACCGTAATGCCCATACTCAGACCAAAGCCTGGCAGCACATTGCGCTGGCGCAAGCGGGTTAACCAGCCCTTTTTGTGAGTCGCTTTGCTGGCTTGAGAAGGGGTAACACTCATAGTAAAGTCCTATAGCCTATCTGCTGGCATATATCAAAAGTCCATGTCGTGGCGCATAGCATGGGATTAGTAATGGGTATTATTATTTATTGTAGGAATCGTATTATTTAGGGTTCTAGAGCTCAAAGCATCATCATTCAGAGTAGCTCTATAATTGAGATAAAATAATAAAGCAAGAAAGAAAGTGAAAACAGCTTGCCAGCATAAATTAGCTAACAGAGTAACGGCAATAAGGACAGGCAATGACGCCCTGTCCTTATCTTTTTATGACGGTTATTTACTGCGGTGGATTGACCGCTAATTTATCAAACACGCCACCATCACTAAAGAATTTACCCATGATGTCATCCCACGAACCAAAGGTATCATTTGGACGGAAGGTTTCGATAGGTGGTAATTTATCACCGTTTTTATCAAGAACGCTTTTCACACTAGGACGCAAGTAAAGATCAGCGGCTAATTGCTGAGCTGGCTCACTCCATAAATAGTCAAGATAGGCTTTTGCTGCTGCCGTGCTGCCTTTTTTGTCGGTGACTGTTTTGACGATAGCGACTGGGCTTTCAGATTTAATCGAATATTTAGGATAAACGATATCGACTTTCCCCGCGCCAAACTGAGTGGCAGCAAGATTGGCTTCATTTTCAAAAGTAACAAGAACATCACCAATACCGCGCTGGACAAAGGTCGTCGTAGCAGCGCGACCGCCATTTTCATAGACTTTGACATTTTTTAGTACGTCTTTGACGTAGTTTTGAGTTTTGGCATCATCATTATTAAATGCGTGTAGACCATAACCATATGCCCCTAAGAAAGCATAACGCCCATTACCGGTTGATTTTGGATTGGCAAGGACAATCTCAACACCCGGCTTGGTCAAATCTGCCCAATCCTTGATGCCTTTTGGATTGTCTTTACGCACCAAAAATACAATGGTGCTGGTAAAAGGAACGGCGTTATCCGGGAATTTGCTTTCCCAATCGGCTTCAACCAAGCCTTTTTTCTCAAGCAGCTCAACGTCTGAACCCTGATTCATGGTAACCACGTCCGCTTGTAAGCCATTAGCAACCGACAAGGCTTGCTTGCTAGAGCCGCCATGAGACTGGTTGACGGTGATATTGGCATTCGGATTTTCAGTTTTATAATGCTCAATAAACAGTGGGTTGTAACCTTTATAAAAGTCACGTGCCACGTCATAAGAGACATTCAACAGCTCAATATTTTGACCTTCAGTCGCAGCTGGCGTGCCATCAGCATTGGGTGCTGTTGCAGCTGTATCATTGTTATTATTGCTACAGCCAGTCAAGCCAAGGGCTAAGGCAACACCAGTTACACCAAGAACCGCACGGCGTTTGCTTTTGGCGGTATGAGTGGATAAGTCAGCAGCGCGATATGATGTCATAATTGCCTCAAATAGATAGGTGATCAATGTCTAGGGGAATGCAAGTATGCTAACAGCGCAAGCTTATTATCTTTAATGATGAATATGCGTATATTATTGCCAAAATGGAATAATGAAAAAATATAGTTGTTTTTTAGTGCCGTATTATTCTATAGGCGATTGTTTTTTTGGCTTTATAAATGAATAACTGGCTGATGATCAGGATCAGCCAGTTGGGGTTTTAAGCACTTCTTATGATGATTGATTTAGGCTGTTATTAAATTAGAGATTAACTGCCTTACTTTTCTGTCTTTACTGCCAATTTATCAAACAACGCTCCATCCACAAAAAACTTATCCATAATGCTGTCCCAAGCTCCAAATACGGCGACTGGCTCAAAAGTTTGAATGTCTTTTAGCGTACCAGCATGGGCGGCTAACACTTCTTTATTGCTAGGACGTAAATACAGTTGTGCCATGAGCTCTTGTGCTGGTTTGTCCCACAAGGCTTTAAGATAGGCAGTTGCAGCGGCGGTAGAGCCTTTTTTATCAGTCACTGAACTCACGATTGCCACTGGATTATCAATGTTAACGGAGTAGCTGGGATAAACAATCTCAACCTTACCTTTGGCATGCTGCGTTGCTACCAAATGCGCTTCATTTTCTGTGGTAATCAATACATCACCTAAGCCGCGCTGGGTAAAGCTAGTGGTCGCTGCACGCGCCCCATTGTCATAGGTAACCACGTTTGAAAGTACCTTTTTCATAAAGTCATTAGTCTGGGTTGGCTTATCGACTGACTCTTTAAACTGGTGTAATCCTGCACCATAGGCACCCAAAAAGGCATAGCGCGCAGTGCCACTGGTTTTTGGATTCGGCATGACCACTTCGACATCGGCGCGCGCCAAATCGTTCCAGTCTTTGATTTGTTTAGGGTTACCGTCACGCACCAGTAAAACCATGGTGGTGCTATAAGGGACAGCATTATCTGGAAATGCTTGACGCCAATCGGTTTTTACCAGCCCCTTTTCAACCAGCATATTCATGTCACTTTCTTGGTTTAAGGTCACAACATCTGCCTGTAGACCATTCGCCACAGATAATGCTTGCTTACTAGCGCCGCCGTGTGATTGCTTGATATCAACCTCACTATTGGGATACTGAGCTTGATACGTGCTGGTAAATAGCGGGTTGTATTCTTTATAAAAATCGCGTGACACATCGTATGAGACGTTCAGTAAGCTGATATCTTTGTTCTCAGCTGCTGCCGTATTATCCCCAGACGCCTGCTCTTTTTTGGCTTCGGTGGGGTTACAACCGCTCATTAATAATACAGTTGTGAGCGCGCCACCCATCAATACTGCACGTGATGCCATGCGAGTCTGTGCTGCCTGTAAAATAGGCGTTGTGTGATGAGATAAAGCATCTTTATGAATAGCAGCTTTAGTAATATGTGGCATCGGTGGCTCTCTCTAAAAGTAACGGGATAAAAAAGGTGCGCCCATTATTAAGGCATCAGTTATTGGTTATAATTTAAATTTTCAGATTAAAAGCTATGGTAAAGACGTGGCTTAGGTTTTATCATTCAAGCGGTTAATAGGCACGGCAAGAATGAAGTAAGCACGCTGCTGACCATGAAAGCTATGCTAGCAGTTTGCACGGATATCGCTTAGTGACAAAAGCGCTTATCAAGTGATTAACTTGGCATAAGTACGTTTATTAGCTATTCTTTAATAGTCAAGATGATAAACTGGTTATGCAATAAGACGATAAGCCTTATATAGCAAAGGTTAAGGGAATTTTTTTGTTCTCGTTTTTACCAAGGTGGCGGCTGAGCGTTTTTGACTTATTGCTATTGCTGGCATCGTTATGCCCAAGTCCTATTTCCTTATTCTTACCGAGGTACGTTTATGACCCTATTTCCCCTAGCATCACGTTTACAGACACGCCCTTTTTTGCTATCTACTGCCCTTATCACTGGTGTTATGCTTTTAACTGGATGTCAAAGCGGCATCTCCACTCATACAAACACGAGTGCTGAAATAAACAGCGTATCTACGCCACTGTCAGCAGCAATATCAGCGCCAACCACAGTATCAACACAAAGCAAACTCACACCAGCGGTGCAAACGGTTATCGGTGATTACGCGACTGACGGCTATAGCAAACGTCAGCAAGGTTATGACTGGGTCGGAGTGATGGTACGTCCGTTTGGTGACGCAGAAATTGACATTAAAGTGCGCGCACGCGGCGATATTAAAAATCCCAGTTGCAGCTATGATGGCAAGGCGACATTAATGGGGCAAGATCAGGCACATGGCGTGATTTTTCAGACTGTGGCTAATAATAGCGTGACTTTTTTGCAGTTTAAGGACGGTAAACTGACTATTGATAGCCAAGATAAAATGGCTCTACACTATTTTTGTTCAGGGGGTGATACTTTAGCGGGTGATTATCAAAAGCTGGCAAGCCAATTGGTATTGAGTTAAATAGATGTCGTCTACCTGTAATGATACTGTCCGCTGCAGCATGTACCTTATTGATAACATTTTACGAAAGAAGTCGTTTAAAATAGTTTAGCGATGATTGATTAGAGAGGTCTAAATGCTCAAGCTTAAATTGTCCATCATTGGTGTTATGCTGCTTATAGTTGCGATGATAGGCTGTAGTCATGCAGTGTCTAATCGTAATGACTCCGTAGAAAACAAAGATAACAATGCCCCAAGCAATGCGCCGAACTCGGCAGTAAAGAAAGCTGCAGAAGATATAACACTACGTGGAGATTTCAAAAGAAGTTTTGAGATTCATGAACTAGAAGCTAATGGTACGTTATATTATGTGTCGGATCCGAAGCAGCTATTGATGGCAGCATCAGAAAAAATGGGACAAAGGCACTACTCTAAATTTTTTACTACTTGCGTCGTTGGAATGGTTGGCTCAGAGGGTGGATATGGTCCTACCAGTAAGTATCAAAATCAAATTACCGTTCATGATCTCTGCGTATAACACTGTTTCTGTGATCAATTTAATGATACTTATTCAGCATCAAGCTACCTGAATTAACTTCATCAGTCTCGAATACGGTTGCGATGATGTGACAGTAAAAATAAAAAAGGTAGCAAACCTAGCGTTTGCTACCTTTTTCGTATTTCATCTACGTAGTCGAACTTATACTGCAGACGCACCAACCAGTTTCACTTCAGCACGCTCTTCCTTGGCGATATTGGCATAATAACGGCGCAAAATCTCTAAGACTTCTGGACGGCTAAAGTTGTCTGGCACTTCCTCATCTTCTGATAATGCCTTACGCAACTTCGTACCCGATACTTTGACGTGCTGTGACGCATCATGCGGGCAAGTTTTACTCGATGCCATCGCGCCACACGCATTACACCAGAACGTCCAATCAATATTTAACGGCTGAGTAATTAAGTCATCTTTTTCTAACTTCTCAAAGATGGTTTGTGCATCAAAGGCACCATAATAATCGCCAACACCCGCATGGTCACGCCCAACAATCAGATGGCTACAGCCATAGTTTTGGCGGAACAGTGCATGGAGTAATGCTTCACGTGGACCGGCATAACGCATGTCTAGCGGATAACCCGCTTGAATTACAGTATCTTGTTTAAAGTAATTATCGATTAACGTTTTAATCGCTTCTTGACGGACTTCGGCAGGGATATCACCTGGTTTTAGCGCGCCAAGTAACGAATGAACCAAGACCCCGTCACAAATCTCAATTGCGATTTTAGCAAGATATTCGTGTGAGCGGTGCATGGGGTTACGTGTTTGGAAAGCCGCAACCGTTTTCCAGCCTTTATCCGCAAGGATTTGGCGAGTTTGCTCAGGGGTTTTATACGTTTCAGGATACAAGGTTGGGAATTCGCCTTCGCTGAGTACTTCTACACTACCGGCAATATTCACCTCATCTTGGCTGAGGACTTGTTGAACGCCTGGATGCTCGCTGTCAGTGGTAGTGAAGACTTGCTGACACTCATGTTCTTTATCAATAGTGTAAGTTTCTTCAACGGTTAAGACACCCATAATCTCGCCACTTTCGGCAACTAGGGCAACTTTATCACCTTTATTTAGGCTATCAGCAGTGGCTTTTGGCGCAGATAAGGTAATCGGGATTGGCCAAAACAAACCCGCATTCGCGCCGGTTTGCAAACGCATATTATCGACCACGCCTTGCCAATCGGCTTGATTCATAAAGCCATCAAGTGGCGTAAAGCCGCCAATGCCCAGCATAATCAAATCACCGCGCTCGCGTGAGCTTAATGTGATTTTCGGTAAAGTTGCGGCAAGCTTGAGCGCTTGAGCACGGAAGTCACCGGTTAATAATAACGGCTTTAGCTCTTTGCTACCATGAGGTGGTACAAGTTTTGACGTATTTTTTGAGATAGTGTCTTTTGAGGTCGTTTCGGCAAGTTGGGTCATGAGAATCCTAAACAGAGGGAAAATTGGGTGAAATTACCATTGATTCATTTTTGCTTGATGTTTTTGGTTAATCTTTGCATAAGCAGTCGCTAACTAGCGGATGCCTATAGGCTACCTAACTTTCGTTATGAAAATTTATGCTGTGTTTTACTATGGATATGACTTAAAGGAATTTATCTTTAAAACATTAAGCTTATATGATGTAAAGCTGTTTGGTTGTTGAGC
Organism: Psychrobacter sp. GP33; assembly: GCF_014119005.1. Classification (GTDB taxonomy): domain Bacteria; phylum Pseudomonadota; class Gammaproteobacteria; order Pseudomonadales; family Moraxellaceae; genus Psychrobacter. The sequence continues at coordinate 389,068 of NZ_JACGYX010000003.1, forward strand.
CGTTTTAACATGCCAAAAACTGACGGCAATACACGAAAATTATTTTTATTACTTTTTGTTCGTACTTCTTGTTGGTACTTTTCACTATTACCGTGTTTTAACCCATGGTTTATTGTTTCATTTTTGCTACCCTATCTTTTTGCTATCCGCTTTTTTAAATTTGAAATTGAGATTACGTCATGTATCAATATAACTATGCTGATCAAACGTTGGTTGAGGAACGAGTCGCCCAATTTCGCGACCAAACTCAGCGCTTTTTGGACGGCTCGCTACCAGAAGAGCAGTTTTTACCGCTGCGTCTGCAAAACGGGCTTTATATTCAGCGTTACGCGCCCATGTTGCGTATTGCCATTCCCTACGGCTTACTTGCCAGCTATCAGTTGCGCAAATTGGCCGAGATTACCCGCTTGTATGATAAGGGTTATGGGCATTTCACCACTCGTACCAACATTCAGCTGAACTGGCCAAAATTGGAAGATGTGCCAGATATTTTGGCGCATTTAGCATCGGTGCAAATGCACGCGATTCAAACCTCGGGTAACTGTATTCGTAATACCACCACTGACCCGTATGCCGGTATTCATCAAGATGAAATCGCTGACCCGCGTCCGTATTGTGAAATTATCCGTCAGTGGTCAACCTTTCATCCTGAGTTTGCTTTTTTACCGCGCAAATTTAAAATTGCCGTGATTGGTACGGAAAATGACCGCGCTGCCACGCAAGTCCACGATGTTGGCTTGCATGTGAAGAAAAATGAAGCCGGTGAGATAGGTTTTGAAGTGTTGGTTGGTGGCGGCTTGGGTCGTACGCCAGTGATTGGTAAAACCATTAATGAGTTCTTACCGCGCCAGCATTTGCTTAGCTACCTTGATGCGATTTTGCGCGTGTATAACTTACATGGTCGCCGTGATAATAAATATAAAGCCCGTATCAAAATCTTGGTAGAAAGCATGGGCGCGGCAGCGTTTGCCAAACTGGTCGATGCCGAATGGGAAGCGCATACCAAAGATGGCGCGCTGACCTTAAATGACGATAATTTTGCTACTGCTGCTAGCTTCTTTACTGCGCCTGATTATCAGTCGTTTGATGCGCTACAGGTACAGTCTGAGCTGCAACAACAACTGAGTGCGGATAAAGATTTTGCCAATTGGTATACCCAAAATACCGTTGCGCATAAAGTTGCAGGCTACCGTGCGGTAGTGATTTCTCTTAAAGCTGGCTTGGTTGATGATAAATACATCCCATCTGGTGACGTCAATGCCGATCAAATGGACGCCTTAGCTGACCTATCTGATCGTTATAGCTTTAGCGAGTTGCGCGGTACTTATCAGCAAAACCTCGTCTTTGCTGACGTACAAATCAATCATTTGTATGAGCTGTGGCAGCAATTGGCAGTGCTACATTTAGCCCGTGCCAATATTAATACTTTAACCGACATGATTGTTTGCCCCGGCTGGGATTACTGCTCACTGGCGAATGCCACCACGCATAATATCGCTGAGCAAATCGAAAAGCAGTTTAATGACCTCGATTATCTCTACGATTTGGGCGATATCCGCCTAAATATGTCAGGCTGTATGAATGCCTGCGCCCATCACCACACCGGCGATATCGGTATCTTGGGTGTTGATAAAAAAGGTGAGCATTGGTATCAAATCAGCTTGGGTGGTAACTCAAGCAATGATGCCAAGCTGGGCAAAATATTGGGTCGCGCAGTTGCCGCTGACGATGTTGCCAGCACCCTACAAGTTATTTTAGATACTTATCTTGAGCTGCGCGGCGATAGCGATAACCAGGTAGAACGCTTTGGTGATCTGGTCGATCGCGTTGGCATTGCCCCATTTAAGGAGAAGGTCTATGGGTAATCATCATGTGCTAAACAGCCAAGGTGTTGATATAAGTAGTCAAGATACATGGCAGGCACTGACCACGTCTGAGCTGCCAGATGGCGTAGCTCTCACTGAGCTATCCTTGAGCGAGCTGCTGCATAAGCAAGACAAACCCGATATTCTGATTCCCCTTACTGATTTATTAAAACCAACAGGCGAACTTGCCAGCGGACTATTACAACAGGTTTATGCGCTCTTAACCGAACATACCAGTCGTTTAGGGCTTTGGATGACCGCGAATACGGATACCGATGTGTTGGTAGGCTTGCGTGATTTTTTATTAACGCAAGCGCTAATTGTTATTCATGTGCCCGCCTTCGCTGATGGTCGCGGCTTTAGCTTTGCCCAAACGCTACGCCAGTTAGGTTATAAAGGTGAGATTCGCATGGCAGGCGCCTTTGGTCGCGATCAAATTGCCTATTTGCTACGGGTTGGCGCTGATAGCTTTGTGCTCAGCGAACATGATGTGCAATCGGGTGTTGAGGGCGGTCTTAGCCAAGCATTCACTGCCCTTGCCAGCTCTTATGATGGTCAAGATGCGACTGCTTTACCGATGTTTGCAGGCGTTTAGTATTAATCTCTTAAATATATTATAAGTCGTTATTGCTTTTAAATTATTGTTCTTAAATTTTTCGTTGTTTCCAAGCAACTTTTAATCAATTATCAACCTAGGATTTTATCATGAGCCAATTACACTCAAATTTAGATATCGACCAAGCCAACCAAGACTTGCAAGGCAAAACGCCTGAGCAAATTGTTGAATGGGCATTAACCCAAGCTAAAAATCCAATCATTACTACTAACTTCCGTCCGTATGAATCGGCAATTTTGCATTTGGTGGCAAAACAGCGCCCTGATATCACTGTTTTATGGGTGGATTCTGGCTACAACACTGATGCCACTTATAAGTTTGCTAATAAAGTTATCCGTGATTTAAATCTAAACGTAATCACTTATATCCCAAAACAAACTGCGGCGCATCGCGATGTAACGATGGAAGGTATTCCGGGTATTGACAACCCATTGCATGACGAATTCACTGACCAAGTTAAACTTGAGCCATTCCGCCGAGCCCTTGATGAGTTAAAGCCTGACGTGTGGTTCAATGCCATTCGTAAAGACCAAACTGAATTCCGTCAGAATCTTGATGTACTGAGCTTGTCTAAAGATGGCGTGTTAAAAGTAGCGCCATTGTTTGAAAAAACCGATGCCGATTTAGACGTATATCTAGAAGAAAACAGCTTACCGAACGAGTTTGACTACTTTGACCCTACTAAAGTAGAAGAGCACCGTGAATGTGGTCTGCATACTCAGCTATAAGCTTGTTTGCTAAAAAGCGCTGTTAAAATAAGTTTTAACAGACAGTAAAATCCCCGCTTATATAATGTAAGCGGGGGTTTTTTTATTCCTTCTAATACGGCTGTCAAATACAACATACCAATTTCCTCACTGCTATTCCTTTTCCCCGCATAAACTACTACTCACATTAAAAAATGGAATATGCTAATGCCAATACGCTACGTGAGCCGCCGCATGTGATAATTCATAATAGCTATATATATTAAATTGAATCATTGGTAATACTATGAATACCTTTCCGCTATTTTTTAAATTAGAAGGTCGCAAAGTGCTTATCGTTGGTGGCGGTGACGTGGCCTTACGCAAAGCTGATTTGCTGAGCCGTGCTGGCGCATGTATCATGATTCTTGCGCCGAGTATCTGTGCCGAACTGCAAGCTTTGCTCACTAATGATAGCAGTGATAATAAGCATGAGCTGATTTACGAGAACTACAATAAAACCTATATGACAGGGTCGCGTGTGATTATTGCCGCTACCGATGATGAAGCGCTAAATCATCAAATTCATGCCGACGCTACCGAATTAAATATTCCGGTGAATGTGGTCGATACACCGCATTTATGCGACTTTATTTTCCCAGCCATCGTTGATCGCAACCCGATTGTTATTGGTATCTCGTCCAACGGTAAAGCGCCGGTGCTCGCGCGTTTACTACGCGCCCGCCTTGAAACCCTCATTCCACAAGGTTATGGCAAATTAGCAAAACTTGCTGGCGAATTTCGTCACGAGGTTAAAGCCAAAATACCGACTCTTACCGGACGTCGCCAGTTTTGGGAACGCGCCTTTGAAGGTCAAGTTAGTGAGCTGATGTTTGCCGGCAATGAAACCCAAGCAGCCGCGCAATTACAAGCAGATTTGAACCATACTGCCGCGCAGATTAGTAAAAGTGCAGAGTTATCAAACGTCCAGACCTTATCGTTGCAAGAAAAAAACGAGGTAATTCAGTCAGAAAAACAGCCGGTTGGTGAAGTGTATATTGTTGGTGCAGGACCGGGTGACCCTGAGCTACTAACCTTTAAAGCGTTACGGTTAATGCAGCAAGCGGATATCGTCTTTTATGATGCGTTAGTCTCGCCACAAGTGCTTGATTTGTGCCGCCGTGATGCTGATAAAGTATTTGTTGGTAAAAAACGCAGCAATCATGCCGTGGCGCAATTGGGCATCAATGAATTACTGGTCAATGCAGCAAAAGAAGGTCGACGCGTGGTACGGCTTAAAGGCGGTGATCCGTTTATTTTTGGGCGTGGTGGCGAAGAAATTGAAAGCTTGCGCACGCATCATATCCCTTATCAAGTTGTACCGGGCATTACGGCGGCAAATGCGGCTGCCAGTTATGCTGGTATTCCGCTAACCCACCGCGACCATTCTCAATCCGTGCGCTTTGTTACTGGATTTTTAAAGGCGGGCGCACCAAATGGCAACTTTAAAAACTTCCTTAATACCGATGAGACGGTGGTCTTTTATATGGGGCTGCATTCACTAGCCCGTTTGACCGAAGGCTTAATTGATGCTGGGCGCGCTGCCGATACGCCTATTGCGATTGTCTCTAATGCCAGTATGACCAATCAGCAAGTGTTGACCGGCACCATTGGCACGATTGTTGCCTTGCAAGAACAAGCGCAATTGCCAACGCCAGCGCTACTGATTATGGGCGATGTGGTGGCACTGCATCATGACTTGGCTTGGTATAACGTCAATCACCAGCAGCACAATCAAAATGTTAGTGACACAGATGAGAATTGGCTACGCGGAGGCTCAGCAGCTACTCCAAAAGAGGATAACCTTTCTCGCCAGCAAGCCCATGCCTTATCAATGGTTGCAAATGTAGCCGAGCTGAAAGCGGCCGACAGCTTCGAGCAGTTGGTGATTGGTTAAAATTAGAAGTTCTTCATTTATATAATAACCCTCACTCGTCATTGCACTGGTGGGGGTTTTGCTATGTGTACTTATATATACCGCTTGTCTTATGCAGCAAACCCCACCAATTCTTGCTAGAATAATCACTGTCCTCACTTCTTAATTAAGTCTAACTATGTCCGTAGTCGCCACCATACCTTTAACCATCCTCCATACCTCCGACTGGCATTTGGGGCGTAGACTCTATGGGCGCAGGCGTTACGATGAATTTGCCACCTTTTTAAATTGGCTTACGGATACCATTACCGATCAAAAGGTAGATGTACTTATTGTCGCTGGTGATATTTTTGATACCATGACACCAAGTAACCGTGCTCAAGCGTTGTATTATGAGTTTTTGGGCACGGTATCCAAGTCTTGCTGCCAGCATGTGGTTATCGTGGCTGGCAATCATGACTCCCCAACCTTTTTAGATGCCCCAAGCCAGCTGTTAAAGTTTTTAAATGTGCATGTTGTCGGCACCGCTTGTGAAGACGTGAGTGATGAAGTATTGATTTTGCACGATAACAGTAATCTACCTTATTGTATTATTGCCGCAGTACCGTATTTGCGCGACCGCGATGTGCGCAGCAGCCGTGCTGGCGAGTCGATGGACAGTAAAGATGCCAGCGTTATCAGTGGTATTTGCGCCCATTATGATGCGGTGGCTAATGTTGCCAAAGCGCATCAACAAGATATTGTTAAAACCTACGCACGTCATATTCCCATTATTGCCACTGGGCATTTATTTGCTGCAGGTGGCAGTACTACAGCTGACGATGGCGTTAGAGATTTGTATGTCGGTAACCTAGGGAAAATCTCTGCGGAAATGTTCAGTCCCTATTTTGATTATGTTGCGCTTGGGCATTTGCATGTGCCGCAGCGCGTGGGCGGACGCGATCATATCCGTTATTCTGGCTCACCTCTTGCTATGGGTTTTGGTGAAGCACGCCAGCAAAAGCAGGTTTTATTGGTAAAATTTGGCAAAGTAGATGCATTCACAGAATCAAATCCGTCTACATCAAATGATGATGGTCATCAAGTTCCATTATCGCAAAAAACAACCTCGCGCAAACCCATAACGCAAGACTTCACGAATGATTTATTTGGTTTTGATGCAGTGGAACCGGTAGAGGTTGCGCCAAGCAAAACAGTAAATACCGATGAAGCCCAATTATTAGAACACAATCTATTCAACCACGATAAATCAAGGCAGATGCACGTGTCCGCCCTATGCATTCCTTGTTTTCAGAAATTGGCACAAGTCTCAGGTGATTTAGTGACGATTAAATCGACTCTTCAAACCCTAACCCAGTCACACCCACTATCAGAGCCCATTTGGCTTGAGGTGATTTATACTGGTGCAGATATGGTTAGTGATTTACGTGAGCAGATTGATGGTATGGTGACAGGGTTGCCGTGCGAGATACTAAAGATAAAAAACCCACGCACGTATCATAATGTACTCAATCAAGAACTGGCGTCTGAAACCTTACAAGACTTAAATGAGATGGAAGTGTTCGAGCGCTGTTTACGGGTTAATGAAGTCACCGACGCGCAAAAGCTGACCTTACGTAGCGCTTACGAGCAGATTATTCATGCCATTTATGATGAAGATCATCACGCAGAATAAAATCCAGCACGATACCACCTATTTTACAGCATTTAGCGTTCACCCAACTGATAAGACCTGCCCATGCGACTGATTGAACTGCGCCTAAAAAATCTCAATTCCCTAAAAGGTGAATGGCATATTGATTTCACTGACCCCGCTTTTGTGAATGAAGGGATTTTTGCCATTACTGGTCAGACGGGCGCTGGCAAGACCACGATTTTGGACGCCATTTGCTTGGCACTGTATAGCCGTACACCAAGACTTGGCGACATCACAGGCTCAACCAATGAGATGATGACCCAAGGTACTGGTGAGTGCTCAGCCGAAGTAGTGATAGAAATCGGTGATCGGCATTACCGCTGTTCTTGGTATCAGCATCGGGCGCATAAAAAAGCCAAGGGTAACTTATTGCCTATCAAGCATGAAGTCAGTGACGTGGTCAGCCAAAAAATATTGGAAGAAAAAAAGTCTAAGACCGCAAGCTATATTCAACAGTTAATCGGAATGGATTTTCAGCAATTTACCCGCTCTATTATGCTGGCACAAGGCAGTTTTGCCGCCTTTTTAAAGTCAGATATTGCCGATAGAGCCGCTATTTTAGAGAAAATCACCGGCACCGCGATTTACGCGCAAATCTCTAAAAACGTCTTTGAAAAAAAACGTGAAGAGGATCATAAACTTGCCACCTTACAAGCTGGCATTGATAGCTTGCCGTTATTAAGCAGTGAGGAAGAAGCGCAGCTGATAGAAGAGATGCACACTCATGAACAGTCGCAAGCTTGTGAGCGCGAAGCCTTGAAAGCCGTTAGTGAGCAATTGCAATGGTTGGATAAAGTGGCGGATTTACAGCACCAGTTAAGTCACTATCAAGCGCTATTGTCAACTGCTGAACAAGACGAGCAGTTCTTTATGCCGAATGCTGCGCGCTTGGATGCCGCCAATAAAGCGCTGGAGATAGATAGCCCGTTTCGAGAGCTGGTTTATAATCGTGATAAAGTCACACAGTTGAGCACTGAAAAAACAGGGTTAACGGATAAATTACCCAAGCAGCAAAAATTACTAGCGCAAGCGACTCAAGATTTACAAGCAGCGACTACCTCTCAGGCGCAAGCCAGCGCAGAGTTACGCGATACCTTACCCATCATTACAAAAGCGCGCGCATTAGATGCCGATATCAGCCAACAATCACGCTTACTTAACGATGCTAATGAGCGTAAACAGTCGCTGGCAAGCCACATCAGTCAATTATCTAGCGACATTCAGAACCATCACCATAGTGTAGAGGACAGCAAAAATCAGCTTATTCCTATCACGGATTACCTTGAGAACCATACACAGCTGACAGCGCTTGATACCGATATTGCCTTGTTTAACAGTCACGGTAATCGCTTAAAATTGCTGTTACAAGATAATGCGGCATTACACTCAAGTCAGCAGACGCAGCAAGCTCAAGCGTGCCAGCTCCAATCCCTTATTAATGACTTATATGCTCCGCAAACGGCAGATAAGTTACAAATTATAGAAAATAAGTCTGCGCTTAGCCTCGTACAACAGCAGCAAAACCAGTTGCTCCAAGACCGCTCACTCAGCACTATGCGCCGCCAACAAGAGGATATCGATAAGCGCAGCTCGAAGCTTGAACGTATCGATTTCAAGTTGCAGCAGCTGACCACATTATCAAACCAATTTAATAGCACAAAAAAGCTACTTCCTAGCCTTGAGCAAGACTTAAAGACGCTTCAAGATGTAGTCAGTGCGCATCAAATCGACCTTATTGACGCTAAGCAGCAGCATAAAGACAAACAAGAATATATAAGTCTGCTACAAAAAGTTGCCGCGCTCGAAGATTATATCATTGAGCTGAAAGCGGGTAAGCCATGCCCTCTCTGCGGTTCTATCGAGCACCCTTATATTGATAAAAACCGCATGCATCCCTTATTGGATAATGTGGTAAATAATAAGTCTGACAATAGCATTGAGTATAAACCTTCAAAAATGGCTCAGGCGCAAACGCAAATTGCCGAATTAGATAAACATATTGATACCTTAGAAAAAAACTTATCACAAGCCAATATCAATTATGCCACTACACAAAATCGCCTTATTATTGAGCAAAAACAACTGACAACGCTACACCTGCAAGCAAAGACTTTATATAGCGATATTCAAGTTGAGCTGACCGCTTTACTTAGTAAAGAGGCAGATGTTTTAGCAAGCGTTGATACAATACGTAATCCGCTTCGGAAAATGGTAAATACCATCACCACCTTGAGTGGTCAGGTACAGTCCGGATTAGTCGATAGTGAAAGTATCAGTGAAAGCATTGCGCATTTATTATCATTATTGGGCACTGCCAAACACAGTCTAATGCAAGAAAAAAATAATATTAAAAACACCTTAATGCATTACGATACACTGACACAAACGAGTGACGATATCAGTGCCACCATTGCTACAGCAGAACAAAAATTACAGGCGCGCGCAGCTGACCTCAATCAGCACACCACCGCACTGCAACTTAATGCGCAAAAAACAGAGGACGTTGCAAAGCGCATCACGGCTAATTTTACTGAGTTAGCGAACGTTCTTGCAGCCTTGTTAGCTATCCTTGATAACTATGCAACGGGCAAGCCAGATGTAGATTCAGTTATAGAAAATGCTATTTTAGGTATCCGCTTAGACTTCAGATTAGACTATAAAGATTTCATAAAACCTTTAATCGACAGTATTCGCAAACAAACGATATTGCCTAGCACGGATTATAATGAGCATTTAGATCATTTACGCCAGCAGCACAGTCGGTTATTACAGTTAAAAGATCATTTTTATCATCAAAAAGACACGCAAAATAATCTGCTAAACGCACTTAGCACCCTACATTCTCAAATTGAAACCAAGCAAACACAGTTGGATAATGATAATAGTGAGCTAAACAAGCTTCAGACGTTTATCAACGCCCGTACTGCAGCGTTTAATACCCTGCAAAATGAGCGCACACAGATATTTGCCACTAAGCATCCAGATGAAGAAGCCGAGCGCTTACAAGCAGCGGTTGATGAGGCAAAGGCAAAACACTCGCTGACGCAGCTACATTATGAACGCGCCGAGCAAGTGACAGCGCAACTACAAGCACGCATACAGCAGTTATCATCTGAGCTGACTCTAGCTAGCCAAACCTTGAACGCGCAAGCAGACACTTTTGCGACGTTATTAGCCCAGTCACAGTTCGCTACTGAAGCCGACTTTGTGCAGGCACGCTTAGCAAAAGAAGAACGTGATGACCTAAGACAGAGCCAGTCTACTATTCAACAAGCATTAAATCACGCCAACACACAAATGAATCATATCCAAACGTCACTAAATGAACAGCTTGCCACGCCAAAAACCCTTGAGCCAAAAGAAACGCTTACTGATAAGGGCACGCAATTACAAGCAACTATCGATGCCAGAATTGCAGAGATGGGCGCGATGCAGCAACAACTAACCGCCAATGAGCAGCAAAAAAATGCTCAGCTGGAACAGAATTTAGCGATTCAAGTACAAAAACAGACCATGCAAGTGTGGCAGCAACTATACGAGCTGATAGGCTCAGCGGATGGCAAAAAATACCGTACCTTTGCGCAGGGCTTAACCTTTCAAGTAATGATTAATCATGCCAATAAACAGCTGGCAAAAATGAGCGACCGCTATTTACTTATTCATGATGAGCACAATGCGTTGGAATTAAACGTCATTGATAATTATCAAGGCGGTGAGGTGCGCAGTACTAAAAACCTATCCGGCGGTGAAGGCTTTATTATCAGTCTTGCTTTAGCGCTGGGCTTATCACAAATGGCCAGCCAAAATATTCGCGTCGACTCGCTGTTTTTAGACGAGGGATTTGGTACCTTAGATGAAGAGTCGCTTGATATTGCTTTAGACACGCTCACCAATTTGCAACAAGAGGGTAAGCTTATCGGAATTATCTCCCACGTACCGGCATTAAAAGAGCGTATTATGACTCAGATTAAAGTCAAAAAAATCGCTGGCGGCTTTAGCGAAATCAGTGGTCAAGGCTGCGCTAAGATTGCTGGCTAAAAATGTGTTTTCTTAAAGTATTAAGCATTTACACCCTGATATTAGGAGGTTGGTATGATGATACTTCGCACGATGTATGCTAAGAAAATAAGCAGTGCCCAGTGTGCGCTCACTTGCTATACACGGAATTTTCACCCAAATATTTTTCAAACTAGAATAGTTTTCCTACCCATTAGTATAGCGATTGCGACAACGCTGGCAGTGTCTACAGCAACCACTGCCTCGGCATCAATGAACTGTGCCGATACGCTGCCGAGCAGTTATTTTAAGCGCATTGAGAATGACAAACAGTTTGCTGGTAACCTTATACAGCTGGCAGACGGCACTCAGCAGCTACAAGATCCAACAGGTCGCGTTGTTTTAGATAAACTGACCAACGCCTATGTGCTGATGAATAAGTACGTATGGGCGCAGCGATATGGCAAACAAGGAGTGGTGACCGCTACAGGTCACGTGATTGTTCCGTTTAGATATGATGATGTCACTTTTGAACCCGATATTTATACCAGCTTTATCCTCAGTAATCACACGCCAGACGGAGTCACCAAGCAAGGTATCATTGATCGCCATGGCTATTGGATTTATCCTTTACCTGTAGAAACCAGTGCTAAACAATCCAAACAAAAAGTACAAGTCCCTGCTCCACGCCTGCGCGCCGCAAGAGCACCGCGCGCCCTACTACCCACCTCTATCAGTCACGCGCATTATGATAGTAATAAAGATCGCGACTATTTTGTGATTGCAGCGACTGGGGCTGGCACGTCAAAGTCCATTATAAAAACACCCAAAGTAGGGTTATTGGATGATAAAGGCACATGGGTCATTCCCTCAGTTTATGATGCGCTTCAGCCATTAAATCCTTGTACCGATAAGCCACTTTATCTGCAAGCCCGTATGCAACAGAAAACAGCACTTATCAACCAGCAGCACAAGACTATTATCCCGTTTGCGTCCAATCAGCATGTAGAAGCCTTTAATAGCAATGTGACGCCGCTATTATTTTTACGCAGCACTTTAGTTGCAGGTAGCACCGCAACGGGATTTAGCGAGGATATTAAAGACGACATTGTCAGCGCACAGATTATTGATGCCACTGGTAAAATACGATTAGCATCAAGTGCACCCATTACAAAACTGCTGTATCACCAGCTGTATATGTATCGGCAAGCAGGAAAGTATGGTGTTATCAATGATCAAGCCAAAGTGGTTTTAGCGCCGCAATTTACCAGCTATCGTGATGAGGGTGATACCGTTTGGGTTGAAAAACAAGGAAGAATGGTGCGCTTAAAAACGCTTCTTAGGTAATATACAGATTAAATGATAGGCTTTTAAAGTTGCTAGCGTGAATCAACAATAAAAAACCACTATTAATCATAATAGTGGTTTTTTTACAGAATTAGCTATCATAAGTTATGATTTATTAATAAGTAATCATTGTTCAGCCAGTTATTTTCATTAACGACTTCTTGATTATTTTTACGGTTACTGCTATTTGGTGACTAAGACACTGATTTCACTCATTAATACTGATAATGTCGATAGGCTAATCACATTTTCTTCATCACTACTCTCCAACTCATTGAGCTTTTGCATTTCTGCTTGTACAGCGGCAAGCGAGTGATGATGGTGCACTTTCCAATCTTCAAACGCTTGCGCTGGATTTGGCTGGGATAATAGCGTGTCCATTAATAAGCGCAAACTACGTGTGACTTCATTTGCAAGTGCATGACGGGCACGGCGATCCCAGTAGTCGTGCTGCGGTAAGCTTGATATGTTATTAATCAACCAATCAAGCTGCAACACTTGATAAGCCTCGAAATACAATGCCGCAATCTCATCAACTGGACGCTCGTAGCTCTCCGCAAGTCTCGCGGTATCAAGGGCGTCAACATGATATGGCAACATGGCAAATAGCGCAGCGTCACTGTCAGACAAACCATCTTGAATTAAGCTTGTGGTTTCTTGTTGCAAATGCTGGGCAAACTCTTGCTCGATAAAGCCGCCTTTTTGGGTCAATTGTCCAACGCTACCGACAAAACGCTCAATTAAATCGTTAACGTTCAAGTCTGGACCAAAGGCATTAATAAACCACACCACACCACTTTCGATGGCATCACGCAAGCGCAGCTCCAGCTGTAGCAAGCGTGTAGCATCTACTTTATTATCTAATGCTTCAAGTAGCTGCCATACGACAGGTACTTCAAAGACTTCACGCGTTACTGTATAAGCACGGATGATGGTCGATAAAGGCTGCCCAGTTTCTTCCGTTAAGCGGAATAACGCTTCGATACCCAGACGATTGACCACGCTATTGGTGAGATAAGTGCTGATAATTTCGCGGTGCAAGCGATGTTCAACCATTTCATTAAAGAAACGATCTGATAGCTCAGCGGGGAAATATTTGCGTAATTCATTCACGAAATAAGGCGCATCAGGCACATCGGACAATAATAAATTATCATAGACCCACATTTTTCCGTATGCCATGACCACTGCCAGCTCAGGATTGGTTAAACCTGTACCCGCTTTTTGGCGACGAGCGATTTCGTCGTCAGATGGTAAATATTCAATTGCTCGGTCAAGGCGTTGCTCTGTTTCCAACAGCTGAATATAGCGTTGATGATCGCTTAGATTTGCCGCAGCGCGCAAATGACTCAACTCAATCGCTTGAGGTTGCAGATAGTTTTGGCGCAATACCCGCGCTGCAACACTATCAGTCATACTTTCTAACAATTCATTACGTTGCTCAAGTGTCATGTCGCCTTTTTCAACGACTTCACCCAGCAAGATTTTAATATTCACTTCATGATCCGAGCAGTTAACGCCGCCCGAGTTATCAATAGCATCGGTATAAATACGACCACCGGTTTGTGCATATTCGATACGCCCTCGCTGGGTAAAGCCTAAGTTACCGCCTTCACCTACAATCGCACAGCGTAGATCGCCACCATTTACTCGTACTGCATCATTTGCACGGTCGCCCACATCAGCATTGGTCTCAGCCGCACTTTTTACATAAGTGCCGATACCGCCATTCCAAATCAAATCAACCGGTGCACGCAACAAGGCGCTGATAAAGTCATTAGGCGCAAGGTTGTCTTCCGTAATCGCAAACAGCGCTTTCATCTCAGGGGTGATAGCAATGGTTTTGTCAGTACGCGCAAATACACCACCGCCTTGGCTAATCAATGACTTGTTATAATCTTCCCACGTTGAGCGCGGCAATTTAAACAAACGCTCGCGTTCTGAATAAGAAGCTGTTGTATCAGGATTAGGGTCGATAAAAATATGTAAATGGTTAAATGCTGCCACCAGCCTGGTATGCGTTGAGCGCAACATACCATTACCAAAGACATCGCCGCTCATGTCACCAATACCAATGACTGTAAAGTCATCTTGGTTTTGGATGTCCATGCCGCGTATTCGGAAGTGACGTTTTACTGACTCCCAACCACCACGCGCTGTAATTCCCATGGCTTTATGGTCGTAACCGACCGAACCACCAGAGGCAAAGGCATCGCCCAGCCAAAAGTTATATTCTGCAGATAGCGCATTGGCAATATCCGAAAAAGTAGCCGTGCCTTTATCAGCAGCAACCACCAAATAAGGGTCATCTTCATCATGACGCACGGTATTGGCTGGCGGGACAATGTTACCATCAACGATATTATCGGTCACATCGAGCATACCGCGAAGGAACGCTTGATAGCAGGCAATACCTTCCGCTTGAAACGCTTCGCGACCATCTGCTATGGTTTTGGATTTAACAATAAAACCACCTTTGGAACCAACAGGAACAATCACCGCATTTTTGACCATTTGTGCTTTAACCAGTCCTAAAACTTCCGTGCGGAAATCCTCTGCTCGATCCGACCAGCGTAATCCGCCACGTGCCGCCTTACCGCCGCGCATATGTACCGCTTCCACGCGTGGTGAATAGACAAATATCTCAAACATTAACTTCGGTTTTGGCAAATTAGGAATTGCGGATGCCAAAAATTTAAACGATAAGCGGTCTTTACGCTGACCATTGTTATCGACTTGATAAAAATTGGTACGCAACATGGCATTAATCAAATCTAAATACCAACGCAAGATGCGATCTTCATCCAAGCTATCAACATCTGATAACGCTGTTTTAATTTGTTCTTGGAACTGTGCTATTTTTTCTGCACGCTCACTGTCATTATGACTAGGGTTCATTTTTGCATCGAACAATTCTGCCAATAGCACACTAATGGCGCTATATTTAATCATTGTCTGTCTGATATAACGTATTGAGAACCCAGCGCGGGCTTGGTGCATATATCGCGACAACGCACGTAGTACCACTACATCATAAGTATCCAATTTTGTGGTTAACACCAGCTCATTAAAGCCGTCATCATCGACACGCCCAGACCAAATCTCTTGCAGACTGTTTTCAAACTGGCTGCGCACCACTTTCATATCGACATTATCAACATGCGCCAACGTCAGCTCATACTCTTGCATCCAAATGGGCTGTCCTGCCAAATCAAAGGTATACGTCTGCGCGGTAATTACCGCTACGCCGAAGTTTTCAAGCACAGGCAATACATCAGATAAGGTTACTGGCTGCTGATTACCGTAAAGCTTTAAGTGTAATTGATTGTCTGCATCTGTTGCCGATTGATACAAATGCCAAATCATAGGCTGGCTTGCGGTCAAGCTTAATAAGCGCTTGATATCATCCTGTACTGTTTTGTCATCAAAACGGGATTGGTGAATGGGTGGAATATGATCTAGAAAACGCTGGCGCAGCTGCTCTGTTGGCAAATTATTCTGCATCTCAGTAGTATGAGCACACGGTTGGATTGTGTGCGAAGCGTTTGGCATAACATGAATCCTTTTATGATAAAGCGTAATGAAGGTTGTTATATTGTCCAGCTATCTGTTTTGATGATCTTGCTTATTAATGCACGTATCATTGATTTTCTTCTTACCTAAGACTTGTGCGTGACAGAGTTCGTCACCTAAAGTGTAACGCACCTATACAATATTGCCCACCCCCCAACATCATTTCATGAATCAAGCCTACCTTGATAACCTTTATGAATATGATAAGCACTATATCATTATAGAATATATGATTGATTATGATACTCATGGCAATTCATGCTGTTTTCTTGTTAGAATATGTCGACGTGTTAACACTTAATTGACTGAATATAAAATAAACATTAATAACGCTTTCGCTATTTAACCTTTGATAGCTACTACTGGATACTAAGGGCAAAACAGATGATGAATATTTTAGTGATTGGCTCAGGTGGTCGCGAACACGCGCTGGCGTGGCAATGTGCAAAAGACGATAAAGTACAAAATGTGTATGTCGCGCCCGGCAATGCTGGTACTGCTTTTGAACATAAATGCCAAAACGTAATGCTAAAATCTACGATAAGCGATACTGATCATAGCCCTGTCATTGAATTTTGCCAAGATAACGCCATTGATATGGTTATCGTTGGTCCTGAAGCGCCCCTTGTTACAGGTATTATTGATGCTTGCCGTGATGCCGGAATCCCAGCTTGGGGACCAACCGCCTATTGCGCGCAGTTAGAAGGCTCAAAAACATTTGCCAAAGAATTTATGGCAGCCAATAATATCCCAACCGCTGCTTATCAGGGCTTTACCGATGCCGACCTTGCCAGGGCTTATATTGATGAGCAAGGTGCACCCATTGTCATTAAAGCGGATGGACTTGCCGCTGGTAAAGGCGTTATCGTTGCTGAAACCATTGAACAAGCTTATTCCGCCATTGATGATATGTTAGCTGACAATAAGTTTGGCGATGCGGGTAGTCGCGTGGTCATTGAACAGTTCTTACAAGGTGAAGAAGCCAGTTTTATTTGTATGGTCGATGGCGATAACATTTTACCCATGGCAACCAGCCAAGATCATAAGCGAGCATTTGAAGGCGATACCGGTCCTAATACTGGCGGTATGGGTGCTTACTCTCCAGCACCAGTAGTTACCCCTGATGTTCATGATAAGGTTATGGCGCAAGTCATTCGCCCAGTTGTTGATGCCATGAGAGCTGCCGGTCATCCTTATACTGGATTCTTGTATGCTGGCTTGATGATTGATGACGCTGGCAATCCATTTGTGATTGAATTTAACTGCCGTTTTGGTGATCCAGAAACGCAGCCTATTCTTATGCGCCTAAAGTCATCAATGGTCGATTTGGTAAGCCAAGGGCTAGCGGGTCAATTACCTGCACAAGCAGAATGGGATACACGCTGCGCCCTTGGTATCGTTGTAGCGTCTAAAGGCTACCCTGAATCGTCTTCTTCAGGCGATGCCATTACTGGCTTGCCTGCATTAACCACTGACCACACTAAATCAGTTAAAGTGTTTTTGGCAGGAGCGGCAATCGACCCT
Organism: Psychrobacter sp. GP33; assembly: GCF_014119005.1. Taxonomy (GTDB): domain Bacteria; phylum Pseudomonadota; class Gammaproteobacteria; order Pseudomonadales; family Moraxellaceae; genus Psychrobacter. The sequence goes on from NZ_JACGYX010000003.1 coordinate 406,307, forward strand.
AATGATGCACAATCGGTGTTAACCGCTGGTGGACGCGTTTTATGTGTCACCGCCTTGGCAGATACCATCTTAAGCGCACAGCAAAAAGCACTTGCTGTTACTGCTGCCATTAGTTTTGATGGAGCACATTATCGCCGCGATATTGGTCACCATGCTATTATCCGCGAGCACAACCAATAAATTATAAATAACTATATTTTCTAATGTTTTAATCTTTGACCTAGTACATCACTAGGTCATTTTTTTAAGCTGTAATTAATCTTTTTATCCTACCTTACCTTCATCATTACAAAGCAACCTCAATAAGCTGGTCGTGACTTATCAACCTCCTGTCCGTTCTATGATACAATTTTGCTTATTAGCATCATACCCTCCTTGTATTGTACGTCTGATGCCCACAAATCATGACTAACTTGATGAATGATTATATTTATGGAACACGATACGTCTAACTCTTCTAAAAGCAAGCAATCTATTGATAACCTGAAAACGTCAGGATTTGAGCGTCGCTTGTCGATTGCTAAAACCTCCTTAAATGTAGGACGACGCTGGGCTGGCAATAGTGTTTCTGGGATTTTCTTGGATAAGAAGGCCCGTACCGCGCGCAACCAAGCCTTTATGGAAGCGCAGGCGCAATATGTGGCAGAAGAATTGGGCAAATTAAAGGGCTCTGTGGTCAAAATTGGGCAAATGCTGGCATTATATGGTGAACATGTGTTGCCGCGAGAAATCACTCGTGCGCTGCAAACGTTAAATGACGACACTGCCACCTTATCGTGGTCAAAAATAGAACAAAATCTACAGCGTATATTGGGTGATAAGCTAAAAGAGTTAAAGGTAGATACCGTACCTATTGGCACCGCGTCACTAGCGCAAGTCCACCGCGCTACCATTATAGCCACTGGCGAAGAAGTAGTATTAAAAATCCAATATCCGGGTGTGGCTGAAGCAATCGATTCCGATTTAGCGTTATTTAAGCGATTATTAAAAGTCAGTAATGTCGTACCACAAACCCGCTCATTAGATACTTGGTTTGAAGAAATACGCGATTTATTACATAACGAAGTCAATTATACGGTTGAAGCAGCAACAACTGAACGTTTTTATGGACGCTTGCAGAATGACCCACGCTATGTGGTGCCCAAAATTAACCGTGCATATTCTAGTAAACGCTTATTGTGTATGTCTTATGAGCCTGGAGTCACGGTAACCTCTGATACATTAAAGTCATTACCTTCTGAACGTCGCAACGCCATTGGTCAAGCCGCCATCGAAATTATGATGCAAGAGATATTTGTCTGGGGCGAGATGCAAACTGATCCCAATTTTGGTAACTATTTGGTGCGTTTAAGTGATGATAATGCGACTGATAATAGCAAAATAGATAAACTGATATTGCTAGATTTTGGTGCTATTCGGCAGTTTGACCATAACTTATTGACCATAGCCCACGCTCTATTACGAGCAGGCTATTATCATGACCACACTGTGATGATGGCGGCAATGACGGGTTATGAGTTCTTTGATACGATGAGCCAGCAAGTTAAGTCTAATGTAGCTTCTTTATTCTTGTTAGCAACTGAGCCCTTTAGTAATCCTATGCTAAATACTGATATCCCTAAATTCTGTTTAGATGCAGAAAATCGTTATATCTGGGCGCACAGTAAATTGCATTCACGTATTTCTGCTAATGCCAGACGCGCTATGCAGTCCTTTGAGTTTAATTTACCTCCCAAAGAGTTTATGTTTATTAGCCGTAAGTTTATTGGAGCTTATACCTTTTTAACAGTGATGGATGTGCATACTGACTCTAATACTTTGGTTAAACCTTATTTATAGTCAGTAGCTCAGTTTTTTATAATTAATATAGATAGTTTTTGAACCGCTTTTTAGTAGCGGTTTTTTTATTTTATTAATATAAATACTTAGGCTATTTTATATATATCTCTACTTTCTAGTTATTATACTCGTTTACTCATGCTCAGAAACTTGCAACCCAATTATCAAAACGGGTTTGATAACCTTCTGGTTTTTGCATTATAAGCTCCCAACAAGCCTCATTACGCGCTAAATATTTAACTTCAAAATGAGTCCGCTGACTATCGCTTGCTACTGGTTGACGCAATGTGGGTAGTTGCCATACTATTTTCGCCTGCTGCACAGCGTTATCCATATACGCTTCAATATTGGTGGCTAATACCACTTCTCCACCCTCTTGTAGTCGAGATAATAAAAATTCAAAAAAGGGCATGTTTAGCCATTGTTGATTGGGATTGTGCTGTTCTGGATTTGGATAAAGGATATAAACCTTTGCAATACTCTTAGGTTTAATAGCATGAACTATCCATGCAATCGCATCCGCATGAACCGGTATTAAATTAGCTAAATTCTGCAGCTCTGCTTGCTTAGCGAAAGCTTCAAACTTATTACGGGTACGTTCAATAGCGATTAAATGCTTATTTGGATGGGCAGCAGCAAAGCTGAGGGCGTGTTTGCCTTTTCCTGCACCAATTTCAATAATAATTGGCATGCTGTTGGCATCTTTATTTAAAAGCATACTAGGCTTGCTAAAATCACGTGGTGCTGATAATTTTTCTGGCTGAAAAGCACGTTGCTGTTGGTGAGAGAGAGATGTTTCATTCATTTTTTCAAAAGTTACTGTTTCATCAGTCATAAAATTTTTGCCTTGTATTTAGATGTTTTGCGTTGTTAATGATATAAGATATTTATTTCTTGTATCTTATTACTTAGGCTATTTATAATTATACTCAATAGTGTCAGACAGCATTTATAAATTTTACTTAAATAAGACTCATATTTGTCTTTTAAGATGCGCATGCTATTATAATAGCTTGAACGATCCGTTCCTACGCTGTTTCTATTCATATACTGCTTTTACATCTTATTATTCTAATTTTTTGATATATTACGAGGCTCACCTCAGTTATTATGACGCCATCAAACCCAAGTCCGCTACCAAAAACCTATCCCTGTCCTCAATGTGGCACTCATACAGCATGGCAAGATAATAAATCGAAGCCGTTTTGTGGTGAGCGCTGTAAGCTTATAGATTTGGGTGCGTGGGCAAGCGAAGAATATACATTACCTGCTGAAGTGTCACCTTTCTCTGATGAATTATAAAGGCATGAGCGCTGCTTAATTGATACATCAATATATTTATACCAGCACTCTTTATCATCTCTCTTTATTTAACGGGATTAAAATGAAAGCTTGCCAGTAACGTTAGCTTTTAATGATAACTATAGTGATTGTCTCATTTACCATTTACTTTTTTAAGGATATTTCATGTCAGCTACTTATCTGATGCCTACTTACGCTCGTCAACCTATCAGCTTTACACGTGGTTCAGGTAGTTGGTTATACACGCAAGATGACACCCCGTATTTGGACGCACTAACTGGTATTGCAGTATGTGGTTTGGGACATTGCCATCCGCAAGTGACAGAAGCGATTCAGCAACAGGCGGCAACGCTCGTGCATACCAGTAATCTATTCGGCATTGATTGGCAGGAACGCGCTGGTGAAGCCCTTTGCACAGCCGCGCAGATGGACAGTGTGTTTTTTGCTAATAGTGGCGCTGAAGCCAATGAAGCGGCGCTAAAAATGGCACGTTTATATGCCTATAATCAAGGCTTTAAACAAGCAAAAGTCATTGTAATGGAACAATCCTTTCATGGTCGTACCTTATTATCCCTATCGGCAACAGCGAATCCAAAAGCACGCGAAGGCTTTTTTACTTTAGATGATGACTTTATTCGCGTGCCTTTTGGCGATATCGAAGCAGTTAAAAAAGCGGCAATAGAGCACGATGATATTTGTGCAATATTGGTCGAGCCAATTCAGGGTGAAGGCGGTCTTAATACGGCAGCAAATGGCTTTACTTATTTAGAACAACTACAAGCAGAATGTGACGCGCACAATTGGTTATTTATGATTGATGAGGTACAGACTGGTAACGGTCGTACGGGTAAATACTTTGCTTATCAGCACAGCAACGCACGTCCTGATGTGTTGACCACAGCCAAAGGGCTTGGTAACGGTTTTCCAGTTGGCGCTTGTATGGTACGTGGACGAGCAAATGGCTTATTTGGTGCGGGCAGTCATGGTTCGACGTATGGCGGCACACCGCTTGCCAGCCGTGTGGTACACAGCGTGTATGACGTATTAGCAAATAGTGACATTATGGATAATGCCGTCACAGAAGGACAATTTATCCGCGACGGTATCACCGATGCGCTCGGGAAATTTGGCGTTAGTAGTCGCGGTGCTGGGATGATGATTGGTCTTGCTTTGCCTGCAACGATGGACTGTAGCCAACTGGTTGATAAGGCTCGTGACGAGCAAAAACTAATTATTAATGTTACAGGCGGTCATGTGATTCGCCTATTGCCGCCACTAAATATCAGCCGTAATGACAGCGAACAAGTGGTAGAGCGCCTGCTTAAATTATTACAGCCTTTATTTTAAAGCCAGCTTAAAAATATTTCTTAAAAGCATTACATTAATATATAGCTTAAAAAATAGCGTTTTAAATATTGTTCTAAAAAAGCCCTTAGACGACTAATCTAAGGGCTTTTTATTGTTTATTAACAGACTACTCATTAGCTATTTACAGCATTAAGCCTTAACCGGCATGAAAGTATTTTTTTAGCACTTCTAAGCAGCGGGTTATTTTAGCAGGCTGTTGTTCTCGACTGAGCGTCACGGCATATAACACAAAGCTTGATAATTGATAGCCCGTTAACACTTCAACCAAATCGCCATTTTCTAGTTCTTTTTTGATATCCATTTCCATCATTCTAACCAAGCCATGTCCTTCTTTGGCTAAGGTTGTCGCCATAAAGACATTGTTGGTATGAATACGTGACGCCATTTTAGTACGTATTTTTTTACCTGTCTCTGTCTGGGTTAGCTCTACTTGATTAGGATCTTTCATGATATCAATGCAAATAAGCTGATGATCAACCAAATCTTTGGGAATTTCAATCTTATTATTCTGACGTAAATACTGCGGTGAGGCGACCAGCAATTGACGAACATCGGTGAGCGGATGGCTGCTTAATGTCGAATCGTTAATACTAGGACTCATACGAATAGCAATATCAATACGCTCATCAATCAAGTCAATATAATGATTGTCTGCAAAATAAGTGATGCTTAAATCGTCATGTGCAGCCATCCATGTGGATAAAGCTGGCAGAATATGATTCACCCCAAGCTCAGGCGTAGTAGCAATACGTAGGCTACCTGCCAGCTCATCACGCAACTGATTGACCTTAATTCTGCCTTGCTCTGCCGCGCTGACAACGTCTCTTGCCGCGCCATAGAAGCTTTCACCTGCTTCCGTTAAGCTTAACTTACGAGTTGAGCGATGTAGTAAAACCACTCCTAACTCATTTTCTAGGGCTCGGATTTGTTGGCTAACTGCACTCGTAGTGATGCCAAGTTCACGAGCTGAACCACTAAAAGAACCGTGTCCGACCACACTGGCAAACACAGCCATACCGCGTAAATTATCTATCATACTCTCACCTAGGCTGTTTTACAGTTTTTAATATAACTTAACCATTATATCTTATTTTGAGTATTTTTTTATATGCTTTACCGTATTGATTGGTTAGCATAACTTACTATTAAAGCTAATAATATCAAGGTGTTAACGCTTTATTATACATTTTAAAGAATAGACGCTAGCGTTCATTTAGCTTTAAATTAAAAAGCGACCATCAGAAAATAGTTTGCATTCTTTAATATATATTAACGCTCTATCGATTAAGTACAGCTCAACAACTACTCTTTAATTCAATTTTACTTTGCCCATTTTGCCTTCACCACGCTCGCTCAAATAACGCATGACAGGCGACTGCTGTAACTTTGACTCTGCGGCAGTCGTCGCTTGTATCAAACGTTGATGTTGGCGGCGTTCAGGAGTTTGGTTATCCGCTTGCATAATATTGGTATCTGTCTGCAAACTAATCTCTGTCTGTGGAAACTGCTGTTGCAACTTCGCTGTCAGCTGTAAAAACGTACTTTGTAGATGCTTACTGTTAACGCCAGTGATAAATACAGCGTTACCGTTGCATTTACCTGTCATCATGCCTTGACGTGCCAGCGCGCGCTCATCTTCAGCTAAAGTGTCCGCTTCACGAACCGTCTGTAACCAATAATCCCATTTTTCTGGTGTCCACTCGCCCGTTAAAACTTGCGGTAGGCAGCGTAGCAAAGTACGCGGATCGTCTGTCTGAATTAATAACTGAGAATCATTTCGATCGGGTTCTACAATTGGTTCTACAATTGGTTCTACAATTGGTTCTACAATTGGTTCTACAATTGG
>NZ_JACGYX010000004.1 GCF_014119005.1 Psychrobacter sp. GP33
TTCTACAATTGGTTCTACAATTGGTTCTACAATTGGTTCTACAATTGGTTCTACAATTGGTTCTTCTTCAACGTCATGTCTGTCCGCTAAATTATGCGAATCAAGATTTAAATATGCAGAGCTATTGACAGTATCTTTTGATAAATAAGATTCTGCTTCATTTAACTGTTGTTTATTTTTTACTGGCGTTTCGCTATCAACAGCAGCAATTTGGTCGATACGGTAAGACTGCAATTCATGCGTAGCAGCAACAATAGTTTCATTAGCAGCTAAAGAAGTTGGATTATTAATAGCTGGCGTAACTGACGTTACCAACATCTCATCAACTGGCAATGGACGGAACGCTAACAGACGTAAAATGCACATCTCCAGCGCCTGCATCGGCGTACTAGCAAGCTTAATGCCTTCGCGCGCTTGCACCACAATCTCATAATACAATTGCAAGACATCAGGGCTGATATGCTGAGCCAACACCGTTATCGCTTGCGCCTGTGCTTCATTCACATTCAACGCGACTTCAGGTAGCAGCTGAGTTAATGCCAGTTGATGAAGCAATTCTGCTAGTCCATCAAACATACTGGTGGCATCGACCATTTGGGCGCGCATCTGCTCAATATGCATGGCAACAGAAGACTTATCATGATTATAAATATCATTAATTAAACGTACTAAGTCAGCAGCATCAATCAAACCAAGCATTTCATTGACAGTCACATCATCAAGCGCGCCTTGCCCAAAGGCAATCGCTTGATCCGTCAATGATAGCGCATCCCGTACTGAGCCTTTAGCCGCACTTGCCAGCTGCCATAATGCTGGTTGAGTGTAGCTCACGTGCTCTTGGGTTAATACATTTGCTAAATGCTCACTAAGCAAGGTTTGTGACAATGGACGTAGAACGAATTGCAGGCAGCGTGAAATAATAGTTATCGGCAGCTTTTGCGGATCAGTAGTCGCCAGCAAAAACTTCACATGCTCAGGTGGTTCTTCTAAAGTTTTGAGCAGCGCATTAAAGCTGTGCGTCGATAGCATATGCACTTCATCAATAAGGTACACTTTATAGCGACCTTGGCTCGGCGCATATGGCACATTATCAAGCAGCTCTCGGGTATCTTCAACTTTAGTACGCGAGGCGGCATCAATCTCAATCAGGTCAATAAAGCGCCCTTGGTCAATCGCCACGCAGTTATCACACACGCCACACGGGGTGCTCGTTACACCCATATCGCAATTCAAACATTTGGCTAAAATACGGGCAATAGTCGTTTTACCCACGCCGCGCGTACCGGTAAATAGATAAGCATGATGCAAACGATTATAATCAATGGCATTAATTAGTGCTTGCGACACATGATTTTGCCCAATCAACTCATGGAAGTTTTTGGGGCGATATTTGCGCGCTAAGACTTGATATTGCTGAGTCATATCTATCCATTTTGCCAAGTGACTGGTTCGATTTAATTGTTTTATTTAATGTTTCTATTTAAAGGTAACAAGTCAATAAAAGTGCTATTTAAAGAGCTATTTTGCTGTGTTTATTATAGCAAAAAGCCAGCGCATTCGTCTGGCTTCTTGCTATGGTAATCTCTGTTTGCGCACTACTAATTTGAATTAATAGCTACCCCGTAAATAGCAACTTACTAATCCATTTTACGGCGCATATGTGGGAATAAAATCACGTCACGAATACTTGCTGAATCGGTAAATAGCATTACTAAACGGTCAATACCAATACCCTCACCTGCCGTTGGCGGTAAGCCATAAGCTAATGCTTCGATATAATCGGCATCAAAATGCATCGCTTCATCATCACCAGCATCTTTTTCAGCAACTTGTCCACGGAAACGTTCAGCTTGGTCAGCAGGATCATTTAATTCACTAAAACCATTTGCCAATTCGCGACCACCAACGAACAGCTCAAAACGATCGGTAATCTCAGGATTGTCATCGCTGCGGCGTGCTAGCGGAGAAGTTTCAGCCGGATATTCAGTGATAAAGGTTGGCTGACGCAATTGATGTTCAGCGGTTTCTTCAAAGACGATGGTTTTTAATTTACCCACACCAAAGACATCTTTGACTTGCTGCTTTAAAGTGTTCGCGACATAATCCGCTAGATACTCACGATCATCAATACGCGTCATATCAAAGCCTTCCGCATATTGGGCAATTGCATCAGACATAGACAGACGGGCAAATGGGGCTTTTAAACTAATAGCCTCTTCTTGATAAGTAATCTCAGTGCTACCCAAAATATTATTAGCTAGCTCTGCAAACATACGCTCAGTCAAGTCCATCAAATCATGATAATCAGCATAGGCTTGATAGAACTCAATCATCGTAAATTCAGGATTGTGACGGGTTGACACGCCCTCATTACGAAAACTACGGTTAATCTCAAATACTTTTTCAAAGCCGCCAATTACTAAACGCTTTAAATATAACTCAGGCGCGATACGCAAATATAATGGCATATCAAGCGCATTATGATGCGTCTCAAACGGACGAGCTACCGCACCACCTGGAATCGGATGCATCATCGGCGTCTCAACTTCCATAAAGCGCTCGTTCAACATAAACTGACGGATACCACTAATAACTTGGCTACGAATCATAAAGGCATCACGCGTTGCCTCATTGGTCATCAAATCAAGATGACGATTGCGATAACGGGCTTCAACATCCGCTAAACCATGAAACTTATTTGGCATCGGACGCAGCGACTTAGTCAGCAAACTAATCTCTTCGATATGTACATATAGATCACCTTTTCCCGAGCGACCGATATAACCTGAGACGCCAACGATATCGCCTAAATCTAACGACTTGATACCAGCCAGCGTCTCTTCACTAAGCTCTTTACGTGCCACATATAACTGAATACGACCAGTCATATCCTGAATAACAATAAACGCGCCACGGTTCAGCATCACACGACCAGCAACGTTTACCTGAGTTTTCTCACCTTTAGCGTCATTACCGGCAATGTCTTGCTTTGAGAGTCCGTCAAAGGCAGTTTGCAAGTCTTGAGCGTAATCGGTGCGTTTAAATTGATTCGGATACGGCTGCTTACCTGAAGCCTTTATCTCGTCTAGCTTGGATTGCAACTGAGCGATCAATTCATTAGCGTCTTCTACCGCTGGGACTGGGTCTTGATTTTTTTGCTTTGACATAACACTCTCAAAATTGTTGAATAATTAGAGGAATAATAAAAAGGGTAAATAAATCTAATAAATTAGCAATACATTAGAAAACAAATAGATTAGAAAATAATTTTTATGACTAATCGACGCAAATTGCAGGTTGCGTAATACCTTTTTTAATCAATTGACGACAGCCAAAGGGGCTGCTATCAGTGGTACATTGCCCGACCTGATTGGGTAATCCAGGAGCAATAAATTCTCCCTTATTCTCACAAGTTCCCTGACAGTCAGCACTATCTTGGCAGGATTTTCCCGCATCTGCATACGATATTATGCATTGATGACACTGTTGACGACCGACTTTCGTGATTGTACCCTCATTCGCGGTACAAGCTTGCACAATATCGGCAGGCGGATACACACAGCCCTGATACGCTAACGGGTCAACGGTAGTGGTCGGTTTAGGGGTATTCTTAGTGACATCAACCGCAGTTACCGGCGTTTGGGTCTGCACTGTTGAGGATGGCGTTATCCCACATGCAGACAAACAAAAGACCATAAACATTGAAATGGCAATTTTTGAGCTATGATTTACCATTAATTTTAAAGATACGTCATTATTAATTTTTATCATAATCACCGCTACCTTTTAATTACATGGCTTCTGCATAATCATTAAATAGTTACTGATTATGTTATTCGCTGCCGCCACCAATACTCGCCATTAAGTCTGCTTGATGCTCACGTAACAATGCATCAAGTAACTCATCCATATCGCCTTCCATAATCGCATCAAGCTTATAGAGCGTCAGATTAATACGGTGATCCGTCATACGACCTTGCGGGAAATTGTAAGTACGAATACGCTCTGAACGGTCACCGCTACCGACCAAATTACGACGTATCGTATCGGCAGCATCAACTTGTGCTTGCACTTTAACTTGCTGAATTCTTGAAATCAGCATTTTCATGGCTTGCGCACGGTTTTTATGTTGACTACGTTCTTGCTGACACTCTACCACGGTTCCTGTCGGTATGTGAGTCAAGCGCACGGCAGAATCTGTGGTGTTAACGTGCTGACCGCCCGCGCCACTTGAGCGAAAGGTATCCATTTTTAGATCCGCAGGATTAATATCAACCGTATCATCAATCTCAACTTCCGGCATCACTGCAACGGTACAAGCTGAAGTATGTACGCGACCTTGGCTTTCGGTTTCAGGCACACGCTGCACACGGTGCACACCCGATTCGAACTTTAGCCGGCCATAAACGCTGTTGCCAGAGACACGGGTAATAATCTCTTTATAACCGCCATGCTCGCCTTCATTAGCTGACAATACTTCCAGAGTCCAGCCTTGCGTCTGCGCATATTTTTGGTACATTCGGAACAAGTCACCAGAGAATATCGCTGCTTCATCGCCACCCGTACCAGCACGAATTTCTAAAAACGCAGGGACTTTATCGTTCGGATCTTTTGGCAGCATCATGACGTTCAATGCTTCTTCCATGTCTATAATAGCATTGCGCGCATCATCAATTTCATCCTGCATCATCTCTTTCATGTCAGGATCTGATGCATCAGTTAACATCGTTTCGGCATCGGCTTGGTCGCGTTCTGCGCGTCCATAATTCAACCATAAAGTGGTGATATCCATCAAGTCGCTGTGCTCAACCGATAACTCGCGAAATTTATTATTATCGCTGATGACACCAGGATCGGATAACAAGGCGGTCACCTCTTCATAACGATCCACCATCTGGTCTAAACGTAGGCGCAAGGATTCTTTCATAACGTAACTTTATCTAAATGAGGGAAATAAGACCGCGATTATAGCAAATTTTTGCGGTGAAATTAAAACCACTGCGTAAACTTACGGCTTATCTCATCAAAAATCTATAAATAAACATAATTAGCGAAGTTTAAAGCAAAAAAATAGCCAAGCGTGGGCTAGGCTATTTTTTAAATAAGGACGAATCTAATTATAGTATTAAGTGACTGGTTAAACTTTACGCACCAATACCGAGCCAATCGAATAACCCGCCCCAAATGAGCAAATCACGCCCAAGTCGCCAGATTTTAGGGAATCTTTATAACGATGGAACACAATCATCGGACTGGCTGAGCTGGTATTGGCAAATTCTGCAATGACGCTTGGGGCAATGGCTTTATCGGCGTCTTTACCCACGACCGTTCGTAGTATCAAATCAATCATATTGGCATTGGCTTGATGCAACCACATCATTTTGATCTCATCGGCTTGCAAGTCATTAGCTTGTAAGTGTTCGGTGATGATTTCAGACACCTTTGGACAGACTTCGCGGAATACTTTGCGACCATTTTGTAAGAACAATTTATTCGTGACCGGCTCTTTAATATCAGGATACATCCCAGTGCCTGCAGCTAAGTATTCTGAGCGATCCATAAAGCCATATTCGTTTTTGATGTTGGTTGAAAACTGAGTAAATAGCTTGGCATTCAACACCTCATAACCTTTTGGCGTATCCAAATCTTCTATAATACAAGCAGTTGCCACGTCACCAAAGATAAAGTGGCTATCACGGTTGCGCCAGTTTAGGTGCGCTGAGGTAATCTCAACATTGACCATTGCCACCCGTTTCGCCAGACCTGATACAATCAGTCCATGCGCTTGTGCGATGCCAAAAGTTGCTGCACTACACGCCACATTCATATCAAAAGCAAAGCCGCCAACCATACCAATGCCATTTTGAATCTCAATGGATAACGCAGGATACGTACGCGGAAAGTTTGAACAAGCAAGGATAATACCGTCCAAATCATTTGGCTCTAAACCAGCATCTTTTAACGCCGCTAATAGCGCTGCTGTACCCATCTCTGCCATTACGGACAATTCTTTATCCATATCGCGATGCGCAATGACCGGTGCCATAATTTCAGGGTTTAAAATACCTTCTTTTTCCATCACATAACGTGACTTAATACCGGATACCTTTTCGATAAATTCTGCAGAAGAATGTTGTAGCGCAGGGATGGCTTCGCTGGCTATCTCCTCAGCATGCTGCTCATTATAATTATCCACGTACTGGTTAAATGAGGTTACCAGCTCTTCATTACTGATGCTATATGGAGGAATGTATAAGCCAGTGCCGGTGATACAAGTCGTCATGATAAGCTTCCTTGTCTACTACTAATCGCTTAAATATAAGCATAAAGGTGAGAAAAAATAGCATAAGGCTATTTTTAATGAATATTAGTTCGGTGAATAACTGTAAACTTAAAATCGATATCTTTATTATGCCTGAATAATATTATATTTCTAATCGTTTGTTACAAATAATCCGTTTCGCGCAGTGAACCAGCAAAGACTGTCTTTATTACGCCAAACCTAAGTATAATTGGCTATGATTAAAATACCCACTTTTATTAAAAGTAAAACTAAGGACAGACAGTGATCGCACTTTTTGACTGGCTATTCGGTCAGTATGCCGACTACTCCACCCTATTTATTGGGCTTGAATTAATCGCCGTGATATTTGGGGTTGCAAGCGTATTACTTGCCAGCAAAACCAATATTTTAGTCTTTCCTATTGGACTTGTTAGCACCGCCATTTTTGTGTACCTATTATGGAAGTGGCAGTTATTTGGCGATATGTTTATCAATGCCTACTATACTGCCATGAGTCTATATGGCTGGGTAAATTGGTCGAAAAATAAAGTAAGTACGGGTCAGGTTAATGATGGTAATGCAAGTCGAGACAGACAGCAGCCAAACGACTTGGCTATCGAGCATATTCAGTCAAGCGATATACCCATTATGGCAGTACTAGCAACAATGACTGTCGCATTTGTAGCGCTGATTTATTACTTCCGTCCTGTTATTAACAATAACTTTAGCTTTGATGGCGCGATACTCGGTTTGCATTTATTTACATGGGTCGATTATACCGATATGTTGACGACCGCACTATTCTTGATGGCGATGTGGCTGATGGCCAGCCGTAAAATCGAACATTGGCTATTATGGATCGTGGCTGATGCCATCTCAGTGCCGCTGTACTTTCATAAAGGTCTGACCTTCACCGCACTACAGTACGTGGTGTTTACCTTCATTGCAATCTGGGCATATTATGAATGGCAACGACGTTATCGCGTTCAATTTAACGCAGCATACGCCTAAATCAGTTATCAATGTTGCAATTTTGGGCGCAGAAAGTACCGGGAAAACTACCTTATGTCGCGACTTAGCCGCGCATTTTGGTAGTCCTTGGGTGCCAGAATATATGCGCACTTATTTGCAAGATAAATGGGATAGTGAGCAAAAAACCTGCACGTGGGAAGACTTGTTACCGATAGCGCAAGGTCAAATAGCGCTAGAAAACAAGCTCGCTTTACAAGCTGAGCAACGGACAAGTGGCTTTCTGTTTTGTGACACAAGTCTATTTGAGCTGATGATTTATGCCTATTGGTATTATGATGACTGCCCAGATGCGCTGACGAAAGCTGCTTTAGCACATCATTACGATTTAATTTTACTCACCGAAGTCGATATCCCGTGGGTCGCTGACGATTTACGAGACAGTCCGCATGAACGTGAAGACATAAGCGCGCGGTTTGCCGCCGAACTGACTCGTCATCATAAATCGTTTCTGCGGATTGGCGGCGATAAAAATGAGCGCGTTCAGCAAGTAGTGAACTGGCTTGAGGCATATAAATAGCAAACGTTAAAAATTACGGATAAATCAATATCTTACTACAACGATTAAGGAAGATTTATGGAATCTCTTTATAAATTACCTATCACCCTATTATCACTGACAATGTGTGTCGGTATTGTCTCTTGTGAATCTGGCTTCTCTTCTCATTCTATTGCTCAGACGGAGACAATCTCAAATTATCCCGTTCCTATTTCGATTAATGTGCCAACTGATTCCGCTAATAATAAGAATATCCCTGCTACTAATGGCAATGAGGTAACCACCAAAGCGCCTTGGTCTAATCCTACTATTACTAATAGTGAAACTGATGCAGTTTACCAGCAAGAATGGCTAAAAGCTGAGAGTAAACTACTATGTCCGATTCTAGCGTTGCCAAGGAAAGCGTCCGCGCACCTCACTGGGCATAGCGTTCGACGCGCTAATTTCTCTGGCGGTTGGGGCGTCGCGTATGATTTGCCAAAACTACGTAGTGCCTATGGGGTTGCCAATGCAGGTACGGCAGATCCTAAAGACGCGTTTAATAACTGGCCCTATAACATTACTTATAAAGACGGTAGCATATTAAGCTATGGTCATGAAGGGGGTGACCCTTCAGGGAAATGGCTAGCGTATATTTTTATACCTCAAAATAAATGTTTTTATAATGTCTGGAGTGCTCAAGGTAAGGTACATTTAGAGCAAATTATTGCAGATTTACGAATAGTGAATTCTTGATAGAGATTTGTTAATGAACAGGGATAAAAGAAGCTCTAGGTTTTGATAGCGATGCGCCCTTATTACAAAACTTAGACATTATTAGGGATAACTTTTGAAAGTTACGTTGTATACGGTTATTGCTCTCATTGCATTTGCCGCGAACTCGCTGTTTTGTAGAATGGCGTTAGCAGAAGACTATATTGACCCTTGGAATTTCACGGTCATTCGTCTGCTAAGTGCTGCGCTCTGTCTTAGTATTATCATGACAATTTATACTTATAATCTAAAACGTAAGAGTGACTTTAACCAAGCGGCTAATAGTGCCATTTTAGGCGACAAAGGTAGTTGGATAAGTAGTATAAGCCTATTGATTTACACGCTATGTTTTTCGATTGCCTACGTAAAGCTAGATACGGGCACTGGGGCGCTCATTTTATTTTCAGCCGTGCAACTGACTATGATAGGTTGGGGTATTTATAAAGAAGAGCGCTTAAGTGTCTTACAATGGGCAGCTTTTATAGTGGCAGTGATCGGTTTTGTGTATTTAATGTTGCCGTCAGCGGCTTTGCCCTCTCCAATCAGCGCATTGCTGATGGCAGTTAGTGGTACAGCGTGGGGCATCTATAGCATTCGCGGCAAAGCCTGTATCTCACCACTGCGAACGACAGGTTGTAACTTTATCAGAAGCCTAATCGCCATTCCAATACTGTTATTAGTAGGTATGAGTAATATAAAAAATATCAGCATTGAGGGCATATTATTAGCTTGTGCTTCAGGAGCAATAGCATCTGGCATTGGGTACAGCATTTGGTATATGGCAATACCACTATTGAAAAGTACACAAGGAGCGGTTGTGCAGCTCTGTGTACCGGTACTTGCTGCTTTTGCAGGCATGCTATTTTTAGCTGAGCCGCTGACAGTACGATTTATGGTGGTAAGTACGATAATTTTGGGTGCGGTGTTGGTATTTATTTTGGGTAAGGATAAGGTCAAAGAAGCATAGTAATATAGAATACATTTTACCTAGGCTATTCTTTAACACCAACAAACTGAACGACTGCGCTCAAACCATGATGGTACATTCCTTCTGAAATGCTTCGATGTTTCTCAATAGCGACTACTTTTTTAAGCGCTGCAAGTTCTGGCTGTAGTTTTTGTAATGACATAAACAGCTCTTGTTGCGTTGAAGGTGGTCCACCGACGCTTTCCATAGTAGTTTGCTCATAAGTATAGGCTTCTAGGATAAATACCCCGTTCTGCGTTAGCGCTGGCGCAATCTGTGTATGAAGACGTTGGCGTATGGCCTCTGGCAGATGCGCCCAAACAGAGACTATACCATCCCACCTCTCTATACCTAACGCATAATCAGCCAAATCTGCAACCTGAGTGGTTATCATAACGCCTTTGTCTTTGGCTAATTTTAGTGCTTTATTTAAGCCCACTTCAGACAAATCCATTGCCGTGACCTGGTAACCGTTTTGAGCTAAGAATACTGCGTTACGTCCCTCGCCTTCAGCAATACACAGCACACGCCCGCCTTTTGGTATTCTATGAAATTCTTCCTTTAGGAAGTCATTGGCTTCTGTGCCATAAGCAAAACCAGCTTCACTGTAGCGTTCATCCCACATGTTATTTCCCTTATAGCAGTTAAGTTCTAATGATTAGAGTGGCTCAAGTGTAGAGTAGTAGAGCATATATTTTCCATTAACATATAGCTCACCCACTTTACTACTAATTAAACAGCCTTAACCTTAACTCATCTTATCCCAAATTTTACTCAGACGCTTCGGCGACACTGCCATGCGCGTTTTCATTGGCTGAGCAAACAATTGAATACGATACTCTTCCACCATCCAGCGATACTCACTAATTTTCTCGCTATCTGCACGACCAGATAAACGCTCCATATGTAAATCGAGCGCATAAACCCCGTCTAAATCCGCCTCAATATTGTGCTCAAGGCGCTCAAGGCGAATCTCAAGCGCTTCTAAATAACGTGGATACTGCTGCCAATGACTATAATCCATCCGATAAACAAAGTCGGCAAGATGCAAGTCTTCCAACTGGTCTTCGATGTCGTCAATTGATTCGCCAAAGATTTCACGATCCATCATTAACAGCCCTTGGCGAATACGTTGCCAGCGCGTATAGACAGTTTTAAGGGTCTTAATGACCGCTTGTCCGGTTAATAAGAAATTGCTAATGACCACTTCAGCCGTTTTTTGGTATTCTTCTAGCGTAAATGGTAGCTCTTCTGACAAGCCTACAGCAATGTTATCGGCGCTTTCTGGTAAATCAGCACTGTGATCAAACAGCACATAATGCTCTTCAATTGCGGCATCTAACGCAGCATCAATAACGATGGTTTTGAGTTTTTCCATATCGCCAAGCGGTGCAAATGCTAGCTTAAATACAGCGTCAACTTGACTGGTTAACTGTTTTTTCTTAGCGCCCAGCTGTTTTTTAATGAGCGTTAAGACGCCAATACGGTGCGCTTGTAGGGCAGCATTCACGTCAGTATATTGATGGATTGATACTGCCTCGCCAGATTTATCCGTTACCAAAGCGGCAAACTGCTTCATCACCACGCCGGCGCTATGATGACTTTTACTAAATTTAAAATGTTCAGGAAAATTAGTATGCGCGCCTTGTTGCTCATTCACCGCTTGGCGAGTTTCACTGGCATGGCGTATTTGTAAGGTTTGTAGGTCACGACCTTTTTCGATAATGCGATTTTTATCATCAACCACACAGATTTGCGGTTGTAGATAGCGGTCAATGGTGGACGGATTAAAGCTATCGGGCGTCACCGACATAATCCCTCGACGATGTAGCGCTTGGCATAATTGTTTAAGCAATCCTTGCGATTGCGCTGGTTGTAGCTCATCAAATAAGCTGTCAGCAGTATCAGGAATCGGTACGATTTGGCGGCGAATCTCTTTTGGTAACGATTTGAGCAGCTGCAATACCAGCTCAAAGCGCCAACCGGGCACTCCCCATAGTAACTCAATCGCATCCAGCTGCGGCAGTGCCACTAATGGCACCCGAATAGTAACCCCATCATCATCACTGGCCGGATCGAAGATATAACGTAGCGGCAATTTCAAATCGCCTAACTTCCAAACTTCGGGGAAGTCGCCTGTGGTTGGCGCTTGGCTATTTAAAACATCGTCATCAGTGAAGAATAAATGCCTAGTGTCTGTTTTTTCTACTTCGGCACGCCAATCTTCAAAGGCTTTGCGACTGGCAATATGTTCAGGGATTTTTTTATCGTAAAACTGATACAGCGACTCTTCATCGACCAATAAATCACGTCGGCGCAATTTGTCTTCAATACGCTCAATATCAGCAATTTTATCCAGATTATGCTGTAAAAATGGTGCCGCGCGACCCAAGTTACCCGTGACCAGACCATCACGAATAAATATCTCGCGTGATTCAATCAAATTGACTTGTTCATAGTTGGTCAGCTGCTTACCAATGATAATCAGCCCAAATAAGCTAATCTGTGCATAAGCTTTGACGCGACCGGTTTTTTTCGACCAGTGCGGCTCAAAGTAATGGTATTTTAATAAGTTACCAGCAGCTGAAATAATCCATTCCGGCTCAATTTTGGCAACCGTGCGCATAAAGACCTGCGACGTCTCCACCATCTCAAACGCCATCACCCAAGGCGGTATTTGCTTAAATACCGTACTAGCGGGGAAGATTTTGGTTTTTTGCTGACGTGCTGCTAGATATTCGCCACGATTTTCGGTTTTATGGGCAATAATAGATAATAAGCCTGTTAATAATGCGCGGTGCAAATTGGCATATTTAACCGCTTTTAGCGCTTCATCATTAACGCCCGTTGGATCACTATTGGCTAATTCATCATTTTTAGCACTGTTTTTAGCATCAGCCTTGCCATTAGATATCTCATTAGTCAGCTTAAGCTCAGTGACCATTTGTACCAGCTGCTTATGGGTTTGATGCCATTCGCGCACGCGTGGAAAGCTAAGATAGTTCTTTTTAGTAAACTGTTTACGCTGATTTCCCGATAGCTTATTACCATCCTCATCTTTTTCGAACAGCGCTTTCCAAAGACTCAAATAAAATAAGAAATCGGAATCATCTTGACGAAATTCGGCATGTTTTTGATCCGCTTGCGTGCGCTTATTTGCCGGACGTTCACGTGGATCTTGCACGGCAAGCGCGGCAACGACAATCAGCATTTCACGAATGCAGTCAAAATCACTACCTGCAACCAGCATACGTGCCAGCCTTGGATCGATGGGCATACGTGCCATTTGCTGCCCGATACGTGTCAGTTTTAAATGATATAAACCTTGCCGTTTTGACTTGCTGTTTGTAGTACCGGTGCTACTGACGACTTTGTCATCTTTTTCGGTAATCGCACCGAGCTCATTAAGCAGCTTATGCCCATCGGTGACTAGACGACTATCAGGTGGCTCAATAAATTCAAAGTCATCGACACTGCCTAAACGCAGGTTTGCCATCTGTAAGATAACAGATGCTAAGTTGGTACGTAGAATCTCGGGTTCCGTAAACTCAGGACGACCACT
Organism: Psychrobacter sp. GP33; assembly: GCF_014119005.1. Classification (GTDB taxonomy): domain Bacteria; phylum Pseudomonadota; class Gammaproteobacteria; order Pseudomonadales; family Moraxellaceae; genus Psychrobacter. Next base: position 13,094 of record NZ_JACGYX010000004.1, read on the forward strand.
AAAGTCTTCCTCGCTATAAAGGCGAATACAAACGCCAGGCGCAATACGACCACAGCGACCTTTACGCTGATTGGCGGCAGCTTGGGCAATGGCTTCAATCGGTAAACGCTGGACGCGTGAGCGATAGGAATAGCGTGAAATACGCGCAAATCCTAAATCAATGACATAACGAATACCAGGTACGGTCAATGCAGTCTCAGCAACGTTAGTCGCGATAACAATACGGCGACCGCGACCAGACGGCTGAAAAATGCGCTGCTGCTCTTCGTAAGTTTGCCGCGCAAATAACGGCAGCACTTCAGTATGCTTGGGACCGTGCCGCTCAAGGACTTCTTGTAGCTCACGAATCTCAGCTTCGGTGGCGGCAAATATCAAGATATCGGCTTGATCGGCATGACCTTTGTTTTGCGCATCGCTAAAGCATTCCTCTACAGCAGCGACCACTGCACGCGGTAGATTTTCCTCAAAGTTATCATAGCTGTCATCATCTGAGCTGGTAACCGGCTCATCAGTCAGTGGGCGGTAACGTACTTCAACCGGAAAGCTGCGACCTTCAACATTAAAAATGGGCGCTGGTATTTTCCGTTTAAGTTTGGCATCGTAATGACTAAAGTATTCACTAAAGCGTTTAGTATCCAGTGTTGCCGAAGTAATAATAACCTTTAAATCAGGACGCTTGGGCAGTAGCTTCTTAAGATAACCCATAATAAAGTCAATATTAAGGCTACGCTCATGCGCTTCATCAATAATAATCGTATCGTATTTACTCAAAAATCGATCATGACCCAATTCAGCCAATAAGATACCATCGGTCATCAGCTTGACTACAGATTGCGCAGTCCCTTGCTCATTAAAGCGAATTTTAAAGCTGACAGTATTACCTAACTGCTCACCCAGTTCTTCCGCAATCCGGTTTGCCACGCTGCGTGCTGCAAGCCGTCGTGGTTGTGTATGCCCTATTTGACCTCGTATCCCGCGACCTGCAAGCATAGCAAGCTTCGGCAGCTGCGTCGTTTTACCTGAGCCGGTCTCGCCAGCAACGATAATCACTTGATTATCAATAATCGCTTGTATTAAATCATTTGCACGTTGGCTCACCGGCAAATCAAGATTTAACTTTTCAGGTAAATCAGCCGGAATACTGTCTATGCGCGCTTGTACCGCTTGCTGTGAGCGGGTTTTTAATTTTTCAAATTGAGCGTGCTTTTTCTCTAAGCTTTCACTGTGTTTGCTATTTGAATTAGACTCACTATTAGATGCAGAGCTTTTAGACGATTTGGCACGCGCCAGTTCACGTTCAAGGCGGCTGAGATAATACTCATCTTTGGCAAGTACAGGTAAATCAGCAGTAGAAATAGCGTTTTGAGCTACTGTATCTGCTCGATGTTTATTATTCGCATCAGCGCTTAAACTTTCTGTTTGGGCAAGATGGGCGTTTTCTTGAATATTTTGCAGAGTATTAGGCATATTTGCTTAGGCTATTTATTGTTTAAAAGTAGTTAGATTATGGGGTTAATTAGAGTGTGATTCAAGCTAGGAATATGTTGATAAGAATTACATTGGCGATAATTAATATTTTTACTTAAATGCATACTATAAATTTAATTCTAGTAATTTCGATAAAAATCGTTAGAATCACCTACAACCTAAGAGGCTCAATTTACAATACAACTTTAGATTAAGGAAAATCTATGTCAATTTGGTCATGTACAAAAATTACTATTTTACCAATATTAGCAATTTCGCTGACGGGTTGCCTAAGTAGTCAATCCTATCAACCCTCCGCTAATGCTCAGACTGCAAAAATGAGTTACGATATTGACACTTCAAGTTTTTATAGCCCTAATCGCTTCATAGATCGAGGCTTTATTGAGCGTATAGATATCCAACTCAAACACAGTCGTGTGGGTACGCCAGATACTATAAACATGGAACTTAAAGACCTAGGTAGTTTCAGACCGATTAATATAATTGAGGCTAATAAACCTTTAACGTTTACTTATGAACATAAAGTAGTAAAAGGACTAGGAGACTGGCCATTGTTATGCGTTGTTGCTGTAAATGCAACCCTAACACCAAATGGAAATTACGTATTAAAGGGCAAGACAACAACTGAAAAATTTAGAAGTAAAACTAATTTTATGGGTGAAAAAATAGAAGCCGAAGATACCAGTTGTCAAGTTCAAATTATTGATACTCAATCTAATAAAGTTATAGGGGAAGGACGTACGCATAAATTTGAAAAAATGATCCCAATCTATAATCGATTTTAAATACTTTGTTCATAATGGATAGAAATAACAATATTTACTTAGGCTATCTATTGTTTCAAAGTAGTTAGATTATGGGGTTAATTGAAGCGTGATTAAAGTTGCCGTTTTTTAATTCAACCTTTACGCTTAAAATATAAAACTTATAAAGTCAAAATAAAAAATCCTAAGCCACCGCTTAATAAATGCAAGCGATGCTTAGGATTTATCTATATTTATACAAGAAACACTCATGTCATGAGTACTTTAAGCAGCACTCAACCGATTATAACGATTCACTCCAGCAACAATCGTCTGCTGAATTACCCTATCGTCACCTAGCATCATTAACACAAACAGCTGCTCATCAAGTGTCTTAGTCTGTGCCATTCGGCGTTCTAGTAGCGGGGTTGCCGCCATATCAATGGCCACAAAATCTGCTTCTTTATTGGGCATAAAGTTACCAATTTTATCGTCTAATACCAGCGATTGGGCGTTGCCAAGTGTGATTTGATACAAACCTTGATGCGCGGATAAGGGATTACTTTGTAATTGCTGTACCTTGTACGCTTCTGACAAGGTCGTCAGCATCGATAAGCTTGTACCAGCGCCTACATCTGTGGCAATACTCACGCCGGTGTAGCTTAAGGTTTTGGGTAAATTAAACAGTCCACTGCCTAAAAATAAATTTGAGGTCGGACAATGAGCGATTTGTGTGCCCGTCTCGCGCAGCCGTTCATACTCAGCAGTCTCAAGGTGAATGCCATGCGCTAAGGTAGTACGTCGACCGAGCAATCCCATATTATCATAGACGTCTAAATAGCCTTTATGATTGGGATACAGACTGCGCACAAAAGCAATTTCATCATGATTTTCTGCCAAATGCGTTTGCATATAAACGCTGTTATAACTGGCGTATAACTCGCCCGCCATTTGTAATTGCTTAGGCGTTGAAGTGATGGCAAAGCGCGGCGTAATCGCCACATGCTGACGCCCGCGCTCATGCCATTTATCAATGATATTTTGCGTATCGCGAATGCCTTGCTCAGTTGATACACACAAATTGGCAGGCGCGTTTTGATCCATCAATACATTACCCGTAATCATACGGGTATTAAGTCGCTGACTTTCGGTAAAAAAGGCTTCCACAGATTGAGGATGGCTGGTAGAAAATACTAAAGCGCTCGTTGTTCCATTAGCAAGCAGCTGATTTAAAAAGAACTTGGCTGTGTCCTGCGCAATCTTTGGATCAGCAAAGGTTGCTTCAGTCACAAAAGTATAATTATTGAGCCAGTCAAGCAACTGTTCACCAAATGCTGCCATCATATCAATTTGCGGATAATGCACATGGGTGTCAATAAATCCGGGCATGATAAGCTTTTGGCGATAGTCATGAATCTGAACGGGTTCTAGCCCTTCTTGAGCACTGGCATAATCGGCTAGTATAGTTTCACTATTGCCGTAATCGACAATGAGACCTGTTGCATCATCGACAACTAAAGCACCGTTAGCAATATACTCAGGATATACACTCACGCCAGCAACTACAGGCATAAGCGTGACACCTTTATCAACTATTGGCATTTTTGGTAAGCGCTTATCCACATCATCTTCGGTAAGATAATGTAGCAATTGGGCTTGGTAGATATGTAGGGTCATGAATATACCTCTTAGCGCTTTAGTAATACCAAGCTTTTAAATGTTGAGTTATGAGAGTATAAATTAATTGTGCAACCACTATGCTATAGCTGACGATTGTACTGTTGTAAAATCTGAGCAGCGATGGAAACAGCAACTGCCATAGGTTCTTTACCCCCGATTGGCAACCCAATCGGCATAGTCAATTGATTGACGATTTGCGCACTGTAACCACGCTGGAGCAAACGATTTTTAAAACGCTCAGACTTAGTCGCTGAGCCAATACAACCAATATAGGGCATTGAATTTTTTAGACTGTCATTAGACAAACCAATATCGACAGCCGCTCGCACCAAATCAAAATCAAGGCTGTGGTCATGGGTCATAATGAGAATAAAACGCTGACCACCTTGTTCGTTAAATAGTTCAATAAAAGGTCGTACAAAATCAACAGGCTCATCACTAATATGCGGTCGAATATGCGCAGGAAGTTGGTAAAGAGTGGGTGTATCTAGACCATTTAAACCTTGCTGTAAACTTTCTTTTCCATGTGATTTATTGAGTAAATAAGGTTCAAACATCTCAGGACGACTGTCTACCCAATCCACTTGGCAAGGCAACTCAGAAAGTATGGTCATGAGTGCTGCTGCAACATGTCCAGCGCCAAATACTAATATCGACAGCGGCGGCGTCACATTGAAACATTCAAACATCACAGTGACACTACCACCGCAGCACTGTGCCAACTTAGCTCCCAGTGGATAATGCTTAGTATAAACAGCATCACGGCGAATCGCTTTTTTAGCTTGAAGCAATTCAGTGTTACTTTCACTATTTCTATAAGCATTTTTTGAATTTACTTTTTTATCTTTAGCTTCTTTTGATACGTTCGTTTCTATATCACCATTTAGCAATTGCCTTGCAGTCAGCATCACATCGTACTCAAGACCACCACCACCAAGGGTATCGCAGTAGCTATCAGTCGTGATGACCATTTTAGCCTGTAACGCTCTAGGCGCTGAACCATTGACCGCAACAACAGTCGCTAAAACATGCGCAATACCTTGTTGTTGGTATTGCGCTAGACCATCATACCAACGTGTGGGCGGCATTGTTGGCGACAATAAATCATTCACTGTGAGCAGGGCCTCTAGCCGTTGCTACGTTAGGGTTTTCTATTGCTTCAGGTTGATCGTCAACTAATTCTCCTTCAACCTCAGGTGGGTTAATATCTTTGGCATGACGTACTTGCTGCGGTTTGACTTTATCATCGTCAACACCACAAGCATCATCTTGAGTTAAGCTATCAATAGTATTAACATCTACTTTGGCATCGATATCCCACGCTTCGCCTTCCATGCGCATGACTGCTTTAAGCACCGCTTCTGGCGTTGCTGGCATGGTAAGCTCTGGGTTTTTCTTATAATTACCTAAACTTGCTACTGCATTATTAATCGCGCACCAAACGCTCGCTGCCAACATAAATGGTGGCTCACCAACAGCTTTAGAATTATAAATAGTCTGCTCTTCATTTTTACGATCAAAGAGTTTAACGCTCCACTGCTTCGGTAAATCGTGCGCGGTAGGAATTTTATAATTAGCAGCAGCATTGGATGCCAGCTTGCCTTGTTTATCCCATGTCAACTCTTCTGTCGTCAACCAGCCCATACCTTGAATAAAACCGCCTTCAATCTGACCGATATCAATCGCTGGATTAATCGACTGCCCAACATCATGTAAAATATCGCAGCGCAGCACTTTATATTCACCCGTTAAGGTATCAATCTCAACCTCAGAACATGCTGCCCCTAAAGCGAAATAAAAGAACGGTCGACCCCATGCTTTTGAGCGATCATAAAATATCTTTGGCGTTTTATAATAGCCCGTAGACGATAGGCTGATACGATGTTGATACGCAAGAATAATCATCTCAGCAAAGGTAAAGGTTTCCTTGTCACCAATATAAACATGATTATTCTCAAAGCGTATGGCTTCTGGCGCGACCTCAAAGTGTTCAGCAGCAAAGTCAATAATACGACTTTTAATCGTTAAACAGGCATTTTGCGCTGCCTTACCATTAATGTCCGTCCCTGATGAAGCGGCAGTTGGCGAGGTGTTAGGTACTTTATCCGTCCGTGTCGCTGATACTTTAACGGTATCTAAATCGACATCAAATTCATTGGCAACGATTTGGGCTATTTTGATATATAGCCCCTGTCCCATTTCAGTGCCGCCATGATTGACATGAATGCTGCCATCAGTATAAATATGAACCAGTGCGCCGCCTTGATTTAAAGTTTGCACAGTAAAGGAGATACCAAACTTCACTGGCGTTAACGCCAGTCCAAACCGGATATCGCTGCTGTCTTCTTCGGCTTGTTTGTTTTTCTCGGTAATTTGCTTACGGCGCTGATGATAATCACAATCATCAGCCAAATCTGCCATCAAAGTCGCTAAATCAAAATGCTCGATTGGCTGTCCATAATGGGTACTTTGACCATTTTGATAAAGGTTATTTAGTCGCACTTGTAGTGGGTCTTGCCCAAAGGTATAAGCGATATGATCCATCATATATTCAGCGGTCATCACACCTTGTGGACCACCGAAACCACGATAAGCAGTATTCGATACGGTGTGCGTTTTGCAGCGGTGACCGGCAATATTAGCGGTTGGATAATGATATGCGTTGTCGCAATGGAACATCGCTCTATCGACAATGGCATCGGACAAATCAGGTGAATAACCGCACAATCCTGCCAGCTGCATATCAACGCCTACTATTTTACCGGATGCATCAACGCCGACTTCATAACGGTTAGCAAATTCATGTCGCTTACCCGTCACCACCATATCATCTTGGCGATCTAGGCGCATACTCACTGGTATATTGTGACGCTTAGCAACGATAGCGCAAAAACACGCCCAAGCCGCCGCCTGCGTCTCTTTGCCACCAAAGCCGCCGCCCATTCTGCGCACCACAGTATTCACCGCATGAAATGGCAAGTCTGTCACTTCAGCAACCAGCTGCTGTACTTCACTTGGATGCTGCGATGAGGTATATACTTCAAGCCCACCATCGTCGCAAGGCACGACATACGACACTTGACCTTCAAGATAAAAATGTTCTTGCCCCAGCATATGAATATGCCCTGCAATACGCATGGGTGCATCTTTAAGCGCTGCTTCAGTATCGCCGCGCTGCATAAAATGACTGGGACGCACAAAATATTCCTGCTCTAATGCCTCATCGATAGAGAGCACAGTAGGTAATGGCTCATACTCCACCACTGCATTGAGCGCGGCTTTTTTTGCCGCACGGTGACTGGTGGCGACCACCAAAAATAGCGTTTGTCCAACGTATTCTGTAATTTCATCGACCATCAACGGATCGCCATCAAAGACAGGTCCGATATCAGTTTTTGCGGTTAAATCCTTAAAGGTAATGACATCAATCACGCCATCAGACGCTTTTACCGCTGATAAATCCATGCTTAAAAGGCGTGCATGCGCATGACTGCTCTTGCCAACGGCTAAATGCAAAGTACCCTGCGGCTTCAAAATGTCATCCACATATGTTGCCGTCCCCATGACATGACTAATCGCACTGTCATGCTTGGCTGAAGTACCAATCTTACTTTTGGGTGGACGCACGCGGCGGATACTGTAACTATCAAATAGGCTAGAATGATGGCTCATAGTTATTCTCTTTTCGTTACTCTTGCAATGAGATTCTTTTTTTATTGGTATTAATGCTATAGCGATTTCATAATGATCAAACGCTAATTTTATGCGATTTCATTTTGCATACTTTCTATTAATTGTTTGCCGCATTTAATTAACAAACGCTGCATCACGTGCATGCGATATTCACGGCTCGCTCTAACATCAGTCATTGGCGAGACATCTTGTGGCAACACTTGTGCTGCCTTTTTAAAACTAGCAACATCAATAGGTTGATTGATAAGTGCTTGCTCACAGTGAGTTGCTAGTAGTGGTATCGCTGCCATACCGCCTAGACCGAATTTTGCATTACTAATTGTCATACCATCTGCTGAAAGGGCAATTTTTGCGGCAAGTAGACAAGCAGAAATATCATCTTCGTAACGCTTACTAATCTTGTGAATAAATAAATGCTGATTGTCTTGCATCAATGGAATATGAAGGGCAACAATATAGCTACCAGCGCGCAGCTTGGTCTGCTTATAATCTAGGAAAAATTCTGATAAGGGTATGGTCTCATCAGTATAAAGCTGTCCGACAAGGTCGTTATTTAAAATATCGCAGTGACGCAAATGAATACGCGCCTCTAATGCCAATAAAATCGGCGGCAAATCACCAATTGGTGATGCATTAGCGACATTACCACCAATAGTGCCCATATTACGGATTTGCGGGGATGCAATGCGCTCGAACAAGTTTGCAAATTTAGGAAAATACTGTTCAAGTATTGGCAGCATTTTTTTGTAGCTCATGCCAGCACCAAGAACTAACTCTTGAGAGGATGATTGAGAGTTAGCAGTGTCTTCGATATCAGCCAACGACCAAGACTTTAATTCCTCAACAGCGGACAGCTGAACAATGACGTCATGGTCGACTAAGTGCTGCGTGATGCTCAAGCCCAAGTCTGTGCCACCTGCCCAAATAGTCGCTTTTGGATGGGCTGCTAAAACTTGATTCAGCTCATCAATAGATTGTGGCATAAATAATTGTCGCGAGCCTTCGGTGAGTGCCGGTTCTATTCTTCCTGTTTTAGAAATTGACTCTTTTTGATTTGTATTTATTTGAGTATTTGCCATCGCATCCGTGGCTAGGTTTATAGTTAAGTTTTTTACTGCTGTTTGATCGGTATCTCGTTGCTGACCAATTTTTCCCATCATCAAACCTGCATCTATAATAGGTCGGTAGCCTGTACACCGGCATAAATTCCCTGATATTGAGGCGACAATATCGTCATAACTCAAATTATTATCATTTTGTTTACCACTGGCAGCATTTTGACCTTTTTCCAGACGTTTATTTTCATACACACTGGCAAGCGACATCACAAATCCTGGAGTACAAAAGCCGCACTGTGAGCCATGACATTCGACCATGGCCTGCTGAGCCGGATGCAAGCGCGCACGCTCTGGATGATTCTCAGGATTTTCCGCTAAATAAGATGCCGTCATAACATGATGACCATCCATTAGCGACAATAATGTGATACAAGAATTTAGCGTATAAAAAGGCTCTGGTTTAGAATTATTCGCGTCACCCATTGGCAACCGCTGCGCCATGACCGTACAAGCACCGCAATCGCCGCTGCCACATCCTTCTTTGGTATCCGTTTGCCGCGCATGCAGACGCAAATACTCAAGCACCGTGGTATTAGGATTAAGGTGGGTAAGCTCATGGCGCTTGCCGTTGAGATAAAATTTAATCATAGCAATACTCGGCTGTCAAAATAAAAGGGAGATAAAAGAATGCTTTTATCTAATCGAATAATAAAATGTTAACAACCAATATCTCAAAAGATAGACGCACGTCAATGCACCGCCTTTAAGGTAGTATTTGATAATTATGAACATAAAATTTATACGATGATGCTCATCATACCTACATCAATACTGAGAGTTATACATGTATTGAATAAGCTGACTGCCTATATGACTACTGACTCGCTCAGGCTTAATCGAAGTGAATTTTGGAATTTAGTATTTATTAATAATATCATCTCATCAATAAAACTAAAAACAAAAGTATAGTTTTTTGTTACTGAGTTTTAAAACGGAAAACGTCTTTAATCATAGAAAACCTATCCTTTGTTAGTGGCAACAAGCTAACTTTCCTTGTTAGTTGTAGAAAATTATTACTTAAAAAACAATTACTAATCTATTGATGAGCCATTGTGTGATGGATAAATAACTACAGAGTTAACTTATACTAGCAGCATACTTATTTAACTTGCAACTTAAAAAGCATAACTTCTAAGCTAGAAATAAAACAATGTGGCGAATCGAAAAAAACCTATGAACGCAGTCGGTTTCACCATTTCACAACGTAAGAGCCACTCTTAAAAGGATAAGCCATAAAAGGCAATCAATCCTTATTCATCATTGCATGAAAAATAAGTGCTGACTGCTAATTTTATAGCTTACTCTAATATTTGATGTTGGACAAATGGCTGCCATATTCACTCATCGCTACCGACTATCTATTCCGTTCCCAGCTCAAGCAAACTGGCATTGCCACCAATCGCAGTAGTATTAATGGTTCTGACCCGTTCAGTGACAAAACGATACATATAATCAGGCGCTAGCATCTCTACTAAGCCGACCATATCTGTGACCGCAATTACTTGCGTCAGGATACCATCAGTACCTGCCAGCTTTTGGCTAATGGCTTGCACCTCAGCTCGACTACCAGCGACGCCAACTTGAGCTAAGCGATCGATATGCAATAAGGTAACGGTTTGTGAATCATTGGCAATGCTAATTACATCCTCACTAATGCCCGCTTGATACAGCGCCTTTACTGCAGCAATGCACATCTCATCTTGGCTTGGACAATGTAGAATCACCTCATTTCCAGTTAACAATGCAGCAACCAATTGTCCCAGTATCGCCATGGTTTTAGCAGATTCGCCACCAATAACCATGGTTTTACCACGCGCCGTAATATATAAGTCATTAGACTCGCCCGTTGCACCAATCATTCGCTGCACGTCATCAAGCTTTGGCGCAAAGCTTAACAAATGAGCAAACAAGCGCCGCGCTTTATTGGCATTACCCGTCAGTAGTGCCAATTTAGGCAGCGCCAGTTCAAGATAACTTGCGCGTTCAATGGCTGTCAATAATCGCCAAGCTTCACAAATTTGGGCATGATTTTCTTTAAATTCAGTCGCCATGTTGCTACTCCTTATGCGATATCGGCTTGAATAGAGAATGAAACGCTGTCTGCGCTTACTAGAGGTTTAGTGGTGAGCTGCATTAAACGGGCGACATAATGGGGACCGCCAGCTTTGGGACCGGTTCCTGACAAACCGCAGCCACCAAAAGGCTGGACGTTGACTATCGCACCAATTTGGTTACGATTGATGTAAGTATTTCCTACCAGCGCGCGGCGCTCGATATGTTCAACGATATTTTCAATACGGCTATGAATACCTAAGGTTAAGCCAAAACCCGTTGCATTAATAGCATCAATCAGCTTATCCAAATCGCGTGCTTGATAGCGCAATACGTGCAATATAGGACCGAAATGCTCACCGCCGATGACATCGATACTTTTTACTTCAATCGCAGTTGGCAAAACGAAAGTAGACTTCTCTTGACTAACTACCGAGCTTGCACTCATCGTTGCTTGCGCTAAAATATTGGCAGTTGGCTCAGCTTGCATACGTTCAATATGCGCTTCGAGCCCCTTTTTGGCATCGTTATCAATGACTGGTCCGACGTCAGTAGTGACCTGAGTAGGATTGCCCACGACCAATTCAGCCATCGTGCCTTGAAGTAGCTCGATTAAGCCATCCGCCACTTCTTCTTGCACACATAGGACACGACATGCTGAACAACGCTGACCTGCTGACCCAAAGGCGGATAGTACCGCATCGCGTACCACTTGCTCCGGTAAAGCCGTTGAATCGACAATCATGGCATTTTGACCGCCAGTTTCAGCGATAAATATCGGCAACTCACCATTTGCTTGCGGATTAGCGTTCAAGCTTTGATTAATACGCTGCGCGGTTTGGGTCGAACCGGTAAAAATTACGCCAGCAATGTTATTTGCTGTGGTCAAAGCTCCACCCACGTCGCCAGCACCAGTAACAAATTGAAGCGCCTCAGGAAGCACGCCCGCTTGATACATGAGTTGCGCACCAAAATGAGAGATTAAGCTGGTTTGTTCAGCAGGTTTAGCAACCACCGTATTACCTGCTGCCAATGCCGCAACGATTTGCCCGGTATAAATTGCCAATGGAAAGTTCCATGGGCTAATACAGACAAAGGTTCCACGCGCTTTATAGACTTGATGCAACGGCATGCCGGATAAATCAGTAATTTCATGTACGATGCCATCGAGACGCTCAGCTTCATCGGCATAAAAGCGGCAGAAATCAACCGCTTCTTTAATCTCATCAATACTGTCTTGAATCGTCTTGCCTGCTTCTACCTGACATAATGCCATTAATTCAGCGTAATTTTCTTCATACAAATCGGCTATTTTTCGCAAAATAGTCGCACGCTGCGATGCCGATACTAATTGCCATGCCTTTTGTCCAGCCACTGCTGCATCTATCGCTTGTTTGGCAACGTCAGCGTTGGCATAACGCACGTCACCAGCGATAACGTCATGATTCCAAGGAGCACGCACTTTATGGCTGTCAAGGATAGTAGATACGCCCTCTACTGTGAACTCATTGACTGCTTGTCCATTAATAATAGGTGCTGCTGACCACGTTTTATTTAATTGCGCATCTATCGCCGCTTTAAATGGGTGCCACTGTGACTCAACAAAGATATTAGGACCGAAACTTGCGCGACGCGAGCCATAGATATCCAGTGGCAATGGAATGTCGGGATTATGCAAATTATCATTCGCAAGCAGCTTGTCATACGGATGTACGACCAGTTTATCTATCGGATAAGACTTGTCTAATAACTGATGGACAAAGGAGCTGTTCGCGCCATTTTCAAGTAAACGACGCACTAAATACGGTAGCAAATCTTTATGCGCGCCAACGGGTGCATAAATGCGTACCGGAATATTATAGGCTTGCAAAATATGGTCATAGAGCGCATCACCCATGCCATGTAGGCGCTGAAACTCAAAGTCTCGGTGCGTACTCATGGTCATCACGGTTGCAAGCGTATGCGCGTTATGAGTCGCAAATTGTGGCCAAATTAGCCCACGTAAATGCTCCGATAATAAGAAGCGTGCACACGCTAGATACGCAGTATCCGTGCCTTCTTTTCGCGTCCATACCGGATATCCGGATAGCCCTTTTTGCTGAGCCAATTTAATCTCCGTATCCCAATATGCGCCTTTTACCAAGCGCAATGGAATGCGGTCACCAACTTCCGTAGATAAACGCGCCAGCCATGCAAAAATCGCAATTGCACGTTTTGAATACCCTTGCACTACCAAGCCCAAACCATCCCAACCAGCGGTTAACGGATCACGATATAACGATTCAAATAATTTTAGTGAAATCTCAAGACGATCCGCTTCTTCAGCATCGATACTAAGATCAACATTGACCTCACGAGCCGCTTCGATTAGTAACAGGCAACGTTGACGCAGTAAGCCCATCACTTGCGCTTCTTGCGTGGCTTCGTAACGTGGATGCAGCGCTGACAGCTTAATAGAAACTGATGGCTTCGGCATACCGTCTTTTACTTTGATACTGGCAGTTGCCTTAATCGCATGCAGATAGTCATTAAAATACTTTTCCGCATCGCGATTGGTAATTGCCGCCTCTCCCAGCATATCGAATGAATAGGTATAACCTTTATCACGGTAACTTTTGCTATTTTTGTTGGCGTCTTCGATGGTTTCACCCAATACAAACTGATGCCCCATAATGCGCATGGCTTTTTGCATTGCCGCACGAATCATCGGCTCGCCCATCTTTTTGGTCATCCGATCCAAAAATCCTGACGCGGTGGTACTGCTATCAATGCTAACCACACGACCGGTCATCATCAGCCCCCATGTCGAGGCATTGACAATCAAACCATTATCATCTTTTAAATGCTTTTTCCAATCCGCCACGCTCATTTTGTCACGAATCAGCGCATCAGCCGTATAGTTATCCGGCACTCGAATCAGCGCTTCTGCTAAACTCATCAGCAAAATGCCTTCTTGGGTATCTAAGCTATATTCTAATAATAGCGAATCTACCATTTTGACTGCTTTGCCATCATTACGCACATGCTCAACCAGCTTGCGTGTCTGTTCAGCAGCAGCGTCACGCTCTACATCAGTCGGTTTAGCAAGTGGCAACAATGCCGTCAACCAGCGGTCTTCGTCAGCACTATATAAAGGCGAAATACGCGCATACAGCTCAGCCGCTGACTGCTTGATATAATCTGGCGCAAGCAAATCAGTTGGATTAAATAAAATCGGTTCTTGCGGGGTAAACTGATCTAAGGGGTTCATACCAACTCCGTAATGGTCATATAGAGGATTAACATAAGCAAAATAGTATTTACACTTCTGAAAGTTAAATGTGCTATTCAATTATGCAAAGGCAACAACGATCAGCTAAGCGGCATTAGTGCCTTCTTCTTGTTGGTCGTGAATAAAATCAGCTCAGGAGATGTTTGCTTGATTACTCTTTATTGATGCCTTCTTAAAGAACAAATAAAGCATATTTAGCAAAAAACTGTGCGCTGATTTACCGCTTATTCACTATAAGAAAAACCTCTACGGCGTTGATTGAGGTGATGCGCTTAACTCGATTATGGTATCACGGAAAACCGGTGCAAACTAATGCAATCATTTGGCTGCATACGCGCGTATAGCTTTTAAAAACAATTAGTTACCATAATCTTACCAATATATGGTTTCAATCATAACTTTTTGTTTGCTATTACCTAACTCACCTATTTTTTAGTACTGATTCATAACTTTGCTTTACTGTTCTCAATATTACTTTTATAAATAAATATTTTGCATTTTCCAAAAAAAACCTTCTTATCGCACAATGATAAGAAGGTTTTTTAATTATTTTCACTCTTTATAAAGCGCTATATTGCAAATACTATGATTCTACATTATAAAAAATGCCGCTTTGTACTATAAAAATATGATTTTTGATAATAGCACTAACGTCAATATCCATACCGGAATGCTTACTTCCTCATATCTGCCCGTTAGTAACTTAACCGCAGTAAAAGTGATAAACCCTAATGCAATACCATCGGCAACTGAATAGGTTAATGGGGTAAATAATAACACCACTACAACCGGTCCAGCTTCCGTCAAATCACCCCATTCGATATCTTTTAATGTCGCCATCATTAACACGGCGACATAAAAAATAGCGCCCGCCGTTGCATAAGCAGGAATCATACCTGCCAGCGGTGCAAAGAAGGTACTGAGTAAAAACATCACTCCAACCGTGACTGCCATCAAGCCGGTGCGCCCGCCCGTGGCAATACCTGACACACTTTCAATATAACTGGTTGTTGATGAAGTACCAAGTAAGGTACCAGCTACTGTTGCCGTTGAATCGGCAAGTAACGCCTTACCCATGTTAGGAATCTTACCATCTTTACCAATAAGACCTGCTTGACTGGTGGTAGCAATCAACGTACCTGCCGTATCAAATAAATCGACGAATAAAAAGGCAAAAATGACACTGATCATTCCTACATCAAAGGCACCGGCAATATCTAGCTGCATGAACGTCGGCGCAATTGACGGCGGCGCTGACATGATGCCAGTAAACTGCGTATGACCGGTTAATAAACTGACTAACGCCACCAATAAAATACCAATGGTCACAGCACCCGGTACTTTTCGATAAGACAAAGCTAAAATAACAATAAAGCCTAATGCTGCCATTGCGGGTGAAAACGTCGTCATGTCGCCAAGACCGACCAATGTGGCGTCATTATTCACAATCACGCCTGAGCTTTGTAACGAGATAAAAGCTAAAAAAGCACCAATACCAGCAACGACGCCCTGTTTTAAACACATGGGAATGGCATTAATAATTACTTCGCGAATTTTAAATAAGCTTAGTAAGACAAAAATACACCCAGACAAAAAAACCGCGCCAAGTGCAGTTTGCCACGCGTAGCCCATGCCCAGCACCACGCCATAGGTAAAGAAGGCGTTGAGCCCCATACCCGGTGCCAGCGCGACTGGCAGGCGAGCATAAATCCCCATAATAAAGCAGCCGATTGCCGCAGCAAGACAAGTCGCCACGAAGACAGCGCCTTTATCCATTCCTGCTTCTGCCAAGACATTAGGGTTCACAAAGATGATATAAGCCATCGTTAAAAACGTGGTTAATCCGGCTAAAACTTCTGTTTTGACCGTGGTATTTTCACCGTTTATCCCAAAATAGCGTTCAATTGCGTTCATGAGCGTCGCTTCCAACTGGAGAGTGAAAAAGTTACAATTAGTAAAAACCAAGAAAATAACGTCAAAAAATGGATATTCTCATTAGAAAGCTATAGTAACAAAGGTTAACATTTTAGAGAATATTACCTACAAATTCAATAAATACCCCCACTCTTAAATTAAGACAAAATCATTCCCATAATTTTATTAAACAATAGTTTACTAATATTTGAAAGTATTTAATCGTTAATAAAAGCGCAAGAGTTGAGTATTAACCATATTAATAAATGACCTTTGATGCTTTTAGCAGTACACTAGCAGATTATTGGCAGCATACGCTTGCCATTCTGAATTATCCTAATACTATGGCATACTTTTGTACGCTTTATTTTACCCCTTATATAAGCTTCGTTATTAGAAGTTTTCACTAATTTAAGAATAAGATACATCCGCTTAAATTGGTTATTGTTCATCGTCAGTGAGTCTGTTATATGCCCGAATCTTTAAATATTATTGACCTTATTACCCAAGCAAGCCTACTGGTAAAAATTGTGATGGGGTTATTGTTGCTCGCATCTTTGGTCAGCTGGGTAATTATTTTTCGCCTAAGCGCGCGTTTGGGAACCGCTAAAAACTTTGATGAGCAGTTTGAGACATGGTTTTGGTCAGGCGAAGATTTAGCCAAGCTTTATCAAGGTATTCAAGGCTCACCTGACCGCCAAGGGCTTGAGCAGATTTTTTATGTCGGCTTTTCTGAATATTTAAGAATGCACAAAAAACGCCAGCCAAAAGACGATATCATTGATGGCGTTGAGCGCAAACTACGCGTAGGACTTGGGCGTCAACAGCAGCAGCTCGAATCTGGTATTGCTACCCTTGCCAGCATTGGCTCTGTCGCCCCGTATGTCGGACTATTCGGTACGGTCTGGGGCATCATGAATGCCTTTTTAGGACTGTCACAAAACGAGCAAGCATCGATTGCTACCGTTGCCCCAGGTATTGCTGAAGCGCTTATTGCCACGGCGATGGGTCTGTTTGCAGCTATCCCTGCAGTATTGGCATACAACCATTTTACTTCTAAATCAAGTCGACTGTATGATTCACGCGCCCTGTTTTGTGATGAAATGACTGGTATGTTGCAGCGTGAAACCAGTACTGAGCATCCTACGGTTGTGACCGCCACTACTCAAGTTGCCAAAGCTAGTCAGGTTGCAGGACGATAATGCTATGAAACCAAGTCCGTATGCCCGTAAAAAAGTAGCGCTCAATTCTGATATGAATGTGGTGCCCTACATTGATGTAATGTTGGTGTTGTTGGTTATTTTTATGGTCACAACGCCAATGCTAACTACAGGCGTTGATGTTGATTTGCCTAAAGAGCAAACCAAAACTATTACCCAAAGTCAGCTGCCCGTGATTGTATCCTTAACAGGCAGTGGCGAGATATTTATCAGTTATGAAAATAATATTGATGTACCTATCAGTGAACCTGAGCTAATTGATACCTTGTCAAACTTGCAAGCCAAAGGCAAGGCGGACGCATTACAGCCCTTACAAGTGATGATTAATGCTGACCAAAATAATCAATATGGCGCGATTATGGGACTGATGGCAAACTTACAACAGGCAGGCATTCAAAAGGTCGGTTTATTGACTGGTGCGCCTTTACCAACGCCCAAACTATAATATGTCTATATTTTATAGCTGCTATTTTGTAATGTGCCTATGTTTTAATCTACTTATATTTTAATAGACATTATTGCAACTAGTAACTGATGATTAAAACTTACGATCTTAAGTTATAATGAAACAGATTTGCTTAATTTATCATTCGATAAATCACGACCAAGAGTATTTAAGTGTCCAAGAATATTAAAATAATGAATCTTGCTCCTGTCGTCTACGTGCCTACCGAACCTGAAGGTAACGGTATTACGCTACCTACGCTGCTCAGTGTATTGGCACATGGTATCGTGCTTGGGATATTGATTTATACCTATCAGCATATGGACGTCGATACCGTAGGTAGTCTTGAGACCACAATGGTATCTCCAGAACAGCTGGCGGAGATGCAAGGGCAAATCCTTGCCAATCGCGCGGCAGCGTCTGATGGTACGCAAAATGATAGCAATGCCAGTGGCGCAGTTAGCAATGAGCCATTTAATAGCAATAATGCCAATAATGCTGGCGCAAATAGTGCGCAGTCCACTTCACAGCGCGTGCCTGTATTTATGCAATCCGACAACCCTGCCGATGGCTATAGCGAAGCACCCATACTCATGAGTCAAGAGCAGCATGAGCGCCTATCTGAGCAGTCGCAATCGTATGAAAGTGAGCTTGCTGAATGGGCAGCGCAGCAAGAAGAGTTAACGCTTGAACGACTGGAACGCATTGAAGAAAATAAAAAAAGCGATAATAATGAAGGAAGTGCGCGCTTAAAAGAATTGCGTGACAAAAAAAACAACCCACCAAAGATTGAAAAGCCTACCAGCTCACAGCGTAATATAGAAATCAACTCCGGAAGCTCAGGTGGCGGCGGTAAAAATTATAGCTTATCAGACGGTCAGTCTACACTATCTGGGGATGCGTCAACGTCTAGTACCTCTAAAGGCAGTAGCCGCTCCGCCTCCAGTGGCAGTCGCGGCGCAAGTAATAGCGAGATTATTAATTTAATCAAACGAAACTATAATCCACCGACCGCTGCTCAAGGCTCAACCCAGCGCGCAACCTTAACCATTACCGTCAATAGCAGTGGCGATGTGGTCAATGTCTCTGCATCAGGTTCAGATAGCGCCGTGAATGACGCCGCAAAACAGGCAGTGATGAGCACGCGCAATTTACCAATTGATACTGACGATCCTAAATATCCAACCTTTACCATACAGTTTAAAGGCAGCAATTAAGCCGTTGCGCAAATGAGATATACTAGCAATTTTTATATTAAGTGAGTTGTCTCGTTTATAAGACTCACTTATCGCTAGTCAGTCCTGCATGTGATAAAAAATGGTCTATAAAACTGCTCTATAAAAATAATTATCCCCCGATTTCAGGAGTTCTATTTGGTCATGCGCACCCATAAAAAACTATTAATAACCCTACTTGCCAGCGCCTCGGGATTCCTCGTTGCGCCTAATTTATTTGCCGCGCCCGTGGTATTAGAATTGGATTATGAGATTCCAGTCCAGCAAACCCAAGTGGCTTTTGTACCTTTTGCTGGAGATTCTGTTTTATCACCCATTATTTTTAACGACTTAAGCCGAACTGAGCTTAGTGTCACCAATAAAAACCTACCCCAGCAGCCACGCAGCAGTAGTGAGCTTGCAGGAACATTGCCTGTCTGGCAACAATTAGGTATTCCTTATTTGGTCGTTGGCAGCACACGAACCGATCGCGGCAAGATTATCACCGATTATGAAGTCATTGACGTCAAGACAGGACGCGTGATTGAAGGCAAACAAAGCCTATCTGCTAATAAAGATGCCTCAAGCATGCGTTATGCCGGGCACGTTATTGCGGATAAAGTGTACGAACTTATCACTGGCATTCCAGGTGACTTCTCCGGTCGTATCGCTTATATTGAAGAAAGCGGACGCGGTAAAGACAAAGTATCACGCCTAAAAGTCATGGATGCGGACGGTGAAAACGCAACCACCATTACCGAAGTAAAAGGCTCAATTTTCTCACCATCGTGGTCGCCAGATGCCTCGCGCATTGCCTACGCGGTGCAACGCGACAAATCTTATCCACTCATTTATGTACAAAACGTCAGCGGCGGTGCGGCAACTGTCATCACACCATTTAAAGGCAGCAACTTAAGTCCTTCATTTTCCCCTGATGGCAGTAAAATCCTGTTCTCTAGTAGTTTTGAAGGTAGCTCACACATTTACGAAACCAGCGCCAGCGGCGGTACGCCAAGACGCTTAACCAGTTGGCCGAGCAGTGAAGTGCAGCCAAGCTACGCACCAGATGGTAAGTCCTTTGTTTTTGTCTCCGATAAAGCAGGCTTTAATAAGCCGCAAATCTATCGCTATGAGTTTGGTTCAAGACGTATCACCAAAGTATCTGGCGGCGGTTATGCAACCAGCCCGCAATTTAGTAGCGATGGTAAACAAATTGCTTTTTTAAGTGGACGTTCCGCTGCTATCATGAACAGTAGTGGTGGCGTGACGGCAAACCTTGGCAGCACGGGCATTGATGAAGCACCTAGCTTTTCGCCTAATGGTAAACGCGTGGTCTATGCCTCAACTCAAGGTGGTAAAGGCGTGTTAACCATTAAATCTTTGAATGGCGGACAATCTTTTGGCAAGTCTGGTCAAGGGATTATCCGCTCACCCGTCTGGTCAGCAAGTCCTAAATAATATTATATAATTAACAAATATGAAGTACAAAAAAGCGCTTAATAATATTATTAAGCGCTTTTTTAATGCCTTACTGATAATTACTTACTAACAATTCAATAATGGGAATTTGACAACTTTATTGCAGTAATGACAATACAATCTTTTCTCATAAAACTACTCACTATGCAATCACTGATCCCAAGGGTCAAGATCTGATGGCATCGCATGTCGAAGCTGTGCCACATCCTCAGCCGTTACTGGGTCTTTATAACCATTTAACTCAGTACGAATATATTGAGTGACTGCCGCCATCTGTTCATCATCCATCATCCTATGGAACGACGGCATACCACGGAAGCCATTAATTAAAATATCGATGATATAGTATTTTGATTCCATTTTACTATTGTTCGCTAGGGGCGGATAATATCCTGCACCGATTGCGCCCTCACCTTTATGCATATGACAGGCAGCACATGATTCATGGTACAGTTTTTTGCCATCGTTGGTGCTGTACGAGTTGTCATCGCCAAAGATAGTATGCCACTGTTTTAGCTCAGGGTCATCGGCTATCGTTGGCAGCGCTTTAACATCTAGAAGGTTACCACGTGGCTCAGCCAGCTCTTCACGGCTCATATAGACACCGCCCCAAGCCCCATTATTACGACTGGATTGTACATTATAGCCATCGACAGTATCGGCCTGCTTGACGTTTGCTGTTTTACCCGCTGGCTCAGCAATAGTCGGTGCATCTTTATCCGCCGATGAGCAGCCGGACAGTAATACCATGGCTAGGCTGATACTAGTAATGGCTGTCAAGACTGGATATTTATAATCTTTCATAATCACCTCTTTATTTCTTAATCTGTGACAGCTTAATTTATGACAGATAGCTATACCGCAAGCTTCGCTCTTTGATGAAGCCGCTTTGCTGTATCCAACCCAGACAAAATCGCGCCTTCTTGCCAAGCAGGAATATATGAGCAATGCTCACCTGCCAGCACAATACGATTATCGATACTACAAAGCGTATCATAATACTGCGCGCGACTGGACTCACTCCAAATGCCATAGCAGCCCAATGTCCACGGGATACGGTGCCACACCACAGACGTACCTGCCTTAAACTCCTTCGTATATTGCGGATGAATATGCTTGCCATAAGCCAGTGCAGCATCGATACGTTGCTGGGGTGTTAGCGCATTGAACTTATAAGAGGTTGCACCATAACCATAACCACCTAACAACACGCCCGGACCATCGCCAAACATATTGTCTGATGGATAAGAGATTTGCGTAATCGGCATATCAGTGTAAGTGACGCCACCATAAATCCACTCGTCTTCTTCCCAAAAACGGCGCTTGAATTCTAATCCAACTTTAAATGAGGTTTCATAAGGTACAGCTGCCATCGCCTGTTTCATCGATTTTGAGACATTGACATCCAGCTGGGTCAATACCGTTAATGGAATAGTACAGATACACCAATCAGCACGAGCTATTTTTGCAACACTACCACCGTTATTGGTATCAACATAATGGACACTCACACCATTATCATCTTGGTTGATACGGGTGACTTTAGCATTTAGGGTAATCATTTCTTGGCATTCACGGGTGAAAGCATCACCAATTTTACCCATACCGCCAACAGGCTGAAACATGGTCGGATGATGGCTATAAGTCGTGAAATTGGATAAGTCTGACCACATACCTGACTGTAATAAGGCATTTAACGGAATAGGTTTGGAAGATTTCGACTCCGGCATCAAGCCACCACCTGGATACACTTCGAACCCTCGATAAAATCCTGTGTCATGACTACGCTCATAGCGGTAGTCTTTGTTCAGCACGCCCCAGCCTTTCAACCCCTCAAGAAGCATTTCTTTATCTTCAGTATTAACTGAACGGTCGAGACCACCGACATTCACCGCTTTTGATAGCAGTTCTGAGACATGGCCTCTAACATCTGCCTGCACATCGCCCAACCGCTGCGGTACACCATTAAAATGATTGGCACGGTGTAAATAAGCGCGCGAGTTTTCTTGAATAAACGGCTCCATTGCCACACCAAACTTCTTACAATAATGCAATACGCCATAGTGATGACTAGGTAACCGCCAAGGTCCGCCGTTCAGATAATTGCCTTTTTCAAAATCACAAGTAACCACTTCGCCACCAAGCTCTGTATAGCTCTCACCTGCATTGACCGTCCAGCTACGCCCACCACCACGGTTTTGATATTCTAGCACTTTGACGCTATAACCCGCTTTACGTAGCTCGTAAGCGGCGGTAAGACCTGCAAGACCTGCGCCTAAAATAATAATACTGGCACCAGGAGGCGCGCCTTTAAGGTCCATTCCTGCTTTAAAGCTTGACTCGGAGGCAAACCCTAAAGTGGTCATTGCTTGATACATGGCGGTTGCCCCTGCCGTCTTACCAATCATACTGAGTAATTGCCGGCGTGTTGGGGACTTAAGCGTGTCTGTCATCGTCCTATCCTTTTAGATCTTGCAAGCAGATCATATCTAAACTGTCTTAATTATTATCAACTGATTATTAGTGAGTCGAAGCGCTATTAATAAGTATGACTCTTCCGACGCAATAACCAGCGTACCAATAAACCAAGTAGTAGCAATGCTACGATGATGCCAAGCCCTGCTAATATTCCTGCATATTTAATCAAAAAAGGCTGAGCAGGTTTGGTGGTCATAATCCGATCAACATCAGCAACACTGACATTACTGTCTTTAAGACCACCAAAATTAACACGAACGTAATTGGCAATACCAGCTATCTGTTCTGCATTCAAATCTTCTGAAAATCCTGGCATTTTAGGACTGGTATTGGTTGCGCCATCAACCCCATGCACGATAACATTGACAAGAGCGTCAGGTTTCTCACGGCGGATACTGCTCAGACCAACAATAGGCGCGTAACGAGCATCAGGCTGACCGTATCCATTAATACCATGACAACTGCCACAAGCCGCAAGATAAAGGGCTTCAGGAGAATTACTACCACCTGCAACACTGGCTTTCGCTTGCTCTAAATAGTCTATTTGAGCAATCAAATCATGAGTAATAGACTCGTTAATTGGTTTTGGTAAACGCGACACATCAACAGGAGTAACTTTATCGTCGGCTTGAATAGCAGGAACTGCTTTTAGATAAGATGCTATCGCACCTAAATCTTCGTCTTTAAGATAGCGTGTACTGTGCGCCACTGCCTCGCCCATCGGTCCACCTGCATAGGCACGCTGATCAAGCTCACCCGTACGCAAATAAGTGACGATATCTTGCTCACTCCAACTGCCAATACCGCTTGACTTGTCAGGCGTAATATTTGGCGCATGCCAGTTACCCAAAGGCGCACCTGATAGATATTTTTGCTTATTAAAGCCCATCGTACTATTACGTGGCGTGTGACATGTGCCGCAATGCTCTAAATTATTAACAAGATATTCACCGCGTTGCTGTACTTTAGTCAATCCATCGCGTTTTTCTGTTGATGGAACATTAATCGCATTCCACCCGACCATTAAAATACGAAAGTTAAACGGAAATGGTAGTTTGGTTTCATATTCCGGGGCTTCATCCACTGCTGGCACGGTTTGAAGATAAGCAAATAACGCATCAATATCATTATCAGTCATACCGCTAAATGAAGGATACGGCATGGCAGGATAAAGCATACCGTCAGGAGCACGACCTTTATGCAAAACATTTTTAAGATCAGATTTGGTATAATTACCAATACCATAGCGTTTGGATGGAGTAATATTGGTTGAATAAATATCGCCCATCGGTGTGGCAATCGGTGAGCCTCCAGCATAGTTTTCGCCATGGCATGCCACACAGTCAGCAGAGCGAGCGATATAAGCACCTCGGTTGGCAAGGTCGCTATTAGCAGGGCTCACATTGGGTAACATGATACCCTCAGCCATGGCGGTACTGGATATGACGCCCATAGCAAGCATCGATAGCATTATAGAAAATGGCTTCATAACATCCTCATCTCGCGGGCTATTTATAATAATTTAAGTCCTTTAAATAGCTTACTTATATCAATTCTTCTCAATTCTGCGCAGCAGCTTTTGCTGTTATAAAACATATATTGCTTAAAAGTGTTTGCTTTGCCCTATTACAGTAAAACTATTTCGTCAATATTGCTTGGTTATTAACTTATCTCTCTAATTTCTTTACATAACTATCAGTAAAGCTAAACACAGAATTTATTGATACATTATCATTTATGAATTACAAAAGATGGTATTAAGATAAATTAGCTGGTTCTCCGCCATATAAAAAAATTTAATAGTTACTTGATATATAGCGATAGAAACAAAAGCGAAGAAAAGATATAAATGAAGGCATTAACTTACTATAATGTCTGCCTTTATATAATATCTACCTCTATTAATAGCATATATATAGATTAATTTTTATTGGCGATGTTTATTTCAGTCTTGTACAAGATGCTATCGCCAACGATTTATTATGATGAGAATCATTATGAAAATATTTAATTTGAGCTGCTTACTTGTGGTATTAACGCTTCTAAGCGGTTGTCAGTCTTTTCAGTTTGTTGAAAGTCCTATTCCAGTTACCAGTCACTTTTCCTATATTGATGAAGTATCGCCTACGAAATGAGACATTAATTACAATCGGTAGGCAGTTAGGCATGACAGTAGATAAATAAAAAGAGCAGATACTTATTCTAGTATCTGCTCTTTTTATTTATCTTTGGCTAATTTAAAAAATTAGGGTGTTGGTTTATCTTGCAGGCTGATGCTTAAGCACTGTTTTTGCCACATGATCGCCAAACCAGATAGCGGTGTCAATATCTCCTTGTCCTGGCGTTTCTTCAGGTGGCGCATTCACCGACTGGGTCATTAAGCCTAAAAAGCTGGATAGACGATTTAAATCATTTTCATTGTGACCTGTTGGCATCAGCGGCATACCAATCCAATTCATCCCGTGCTGCATAGCGAATAAGCAAATTTGTTGTAATACAGCAAGTTTATCGCCGCTTAAACCGCCAGAGTTGGCGAATCCTGCCGCCCATTTTCCTTCCCATTTGCGATGATACCAGCGTTTTGAGGTCTCATCCATAAAGGTTTTAAACGCTGCTGGTGCACTACCCATATAGACGGCACTGCCAAAAATCAGCACATCTGCGGCATCTACAAAATCCCAATCCACATCATGAATATCTATCGCTTTAACCTGTGATTCTGGCAACTGTTGGCGCGCACCCATGGCGACTGCTTCAGCAACGCGCTTGGTATGACCATAACTGCTATGATAGATGACGGCGAACGTGACATTAGACGGAGTATCAGTGCCATTAGCAGGCTGTAAAGATGGCGTTACAGGTGTATTCATACAAACTCTAATACTCTAGTCATAAATGATAAAAACGAATTAAAAATGAGGATAAAAAGAAACAGATAAAACAATTCTACTCAGGCAACTCTGTCAATGTTTCAACATTGCGCGCAATAATCAATGCCATACGACCAGTTGCAGGCTGCTTCAAATGAGTCTGACGACGATAAGAATAATATTGCTCATTTGCATAACCACAAAAGCGCTGTCTTTCATTGCCAATTTCGACATCTAAACTTAATAACTGATAAGCCGCAAGTTTGGGTAAGTCTATGTTGACTTTGTTAGGGCTTATTGTAACGTTATTTACGCATTTATCAACATTATTTTGCAAACTTTTATCGATAGATTTAATTTTAGCTGGAGCGACTGCACAGAATAGCTTATCAAACTCCTGAATATATTTATCTGTTAACAATTGGTTTTTTATACAACCGGATAATAGCTTATCGCTAACTTGACTGTCCACTTCATAATTTGCTTGGCTAATAGAAACCCCTATCCACGCCGTAATCTGAGTCGTGTCAGTAAAACGCTCTACAGTGGCTTTAATAACGCCACATGCCAGCCCTTGCCAACCTGCATGAATAGCAGCTATTTTCCCAGTGCTTGGTTGATATAAGACGATAGGAACACAGTCAGCAGTCATGATTGCCAGTCCCACATTAGACTGCTGACTGACCAGCGCATCCGCATCGGATGGCTGCATACTAAACTGATTAACATCCACATCATATATCTGTTTGCCATGCACTTGATTAACCCAGTGCAAACTCTCAATAGGCGATTTGTGCTTGGCAGCAAGATGCTGATTTATGGTTGCTAACAAACTCATACGGTTATCTAACACCTTTGTCGCATGGTCATTCACATGCAGACCTACATTCCCTTTACCATAACTTGGCTGCCCTACTTGGTTCATGTGCTGACGACTTATTGACCCCATATCATTTGACACCATATCAGCATCAGCAAAAGCTGCCGTCTGGAAAACGGTCACATCACCAAGCGTCGCAAGTACCATCATAGGAAAATTATGAGTCATAGTATGGGTATTATCCTAGATATCGTCTTTCTATCTCATAACAGTTTACAGTCAT
Organism: Psychrobacter sp. GP33; assembly: GCF_014119005.1. GTDB lineage: Bacteria > Pseudomonadota > Gammaproteobacteria > Pseudomonadales > Moraxellaceae > Psychrobacter. The sequence goes on from NZ_JACGYX010000004.1 coordinate 39,862, forward strand.
GATAGCTTATAGCGCTCATTTTTTAATTCTTCGTCGTAGCCATCACTTAATACCGCTATCAGCTTTTCCATATCTTCTGGTATCGGTGTGGTGACTTCAATATCTTCACCCGTAACAGGGTGCACAAAACCCAAGGCATAGGCATGCAACGCTTGACGTGGGAAGTTACCGATTGCCTGACGCTGCTGCTCGGTTAACCCGGAGCGCAACTGACGACGCCCACCATAGACGCGATCGCCAACCAGCGGATAAGTAATATGACTCAAATGAACACGGATTTGGTGCGTGCGTCCAGTTTCAAGTCCAATATCTAATAAGCAATAATTATCATTTAATGGTGTGACATTTAACAAGTGGGTGACGGCTTCACGTCCAGCAGTCATTACGGTCATTTTGGTGCGCTGATTACGGTGACGCCCAATAGGCGCATCAATACGACGATGGCGCATCAAGCTTGCCTGATCACCAGCAACGACACATCGATAATGACGATAAACTGACTTATCTTTAAGCTGTTCCATTAATGCCATTTGGGCAGGCTTGGTCTTACCAATTAACAATAGCCCTGAAGTGTCTTTATCAATACGGTGCACCAGACCTGCTCGTGGCAAATGATGCTGCTGCGGATAGTGATACAACAACGCATTAACCAATGTACCAGTTTGATTGCCCGCACCTGGATGCACGACCATACCAACTGGCTTATTAATTACCAAGACATCATCGTCCTCATAGACCACATCAATATCGATATTTTCTGGCAAATCATGGCTATGCTGTTGCAAAGTGGTCGAAAGATGCAATACATCACCTGCTTTACAGCGCAGTTTAGGTTTTTGCACCGCACCGTTATAGAGCAAGCTGCCGTCACTGATCCAGCCTTGCAGCTGAGCACGTGAAAAATTGGTAAAGGCTAGAGAGGCAATCTTATCAATACGCAGCCCGCTTTCAGCTTCAGTAACTATATATGTCTCATCGATCACATCTAGTCCTGAACTCGTAGCAGGCGCGTCATCATCTTGTACGTCATCATCGTCAATACTGTCGTTTTCGATATCGTCATCAATATCTTCACCTTCTGTGTTATCAAAAAATGGTGAATCGTTATCATCTAGCATCGGCTCATTTAACAAGTCATCTGTATCCGCAAGCATCTGCCCTGATAATTCTGCTTCTGATAAAGGCGTATCTGGCTTAGTTTTAGAGATAGGTTCAGGCATAGATTTAGACATAGATTTATTCGTTATATTTGTGGTCATAGCATCATTATTCATGGCAAGTTAATATATAGCAAAGTCACAATCGTGAGCTTTATAAAAAAGATAGACAATTTTTAGCCATTAAAAATAATAATATCGGCAATAAAAACCAGTCTAATGTCGCTATAGTGTAGCATGACCAACGCTCAAGCCATATAGCTACCCTGCGTTATCTATGCATTGGTTAACACAGATGTGTGAGTATCGAATATTTTTAGCTTATTGCTTGCCCCATCTTACCTCTACGTAACACGCTTAAAATGAATGCGCATTGATAATTTACTAAGACTCTTATCAACAACAGAACTCAAAAATATAGATACCACTATTCAGCACGATTCTCCCTCACCCAAAGCGCTTACCATGCTAAACTGTGGGCAAAATACGTTACGGTTATTAATAGCACATTATCATCGCGCGCCCGTCAACTACAAAATAGCTGACGAAAAAATAGACGAGACGCACTTTATTCTATAAAGTAGGCGATATTTTGCAGGTAACTTTGCAGGTGATTATGCAGCGGTAATGGACATTATTATTAAATGTTTCACTGACCTGTATATATGCCTTTGCAATAACAGATTTTTATCATTAACCAGTTCTATAGCATAATAGCGCTATTGTTATTATTCATCTTGTGCGGAGAGAAGTATGCGCCCTGTTGGCAACACGTTTATCAAGCTATCATCAATCACTTTATTGGCGTTAAGTGTCAATTTGGTGGGTTGTCAGACCTTTAAAAACTTGACCAATAAAGATGCCGATACGATAGAAACTGCGCAGAAATCTGAGCAGAACTATTACCGTGACGCCATTACCCAAATTGATAAAGGTCGCTATACTCAAGCCATTGAAGACTTGACCAATCTGCGTACCTTTTATCCTACTGGTCAGTTTTCTGAACAGGCATTGCTCGATATGATGTATGCCCAGTACGCCAGCGGCAGCTATGAAACTGCAGCGTCTAGTGCTGAGCAGTTTATTCGTCTATACCCTTCTAACCCGCAAGTCAGCTACGCCTATTACGTGCGCGGTGTTGCCAATATGCAAGGGTCATCGGAAGGCATTAAGCTTTTCAAAACCAATCAAGCCAAGCGTGATACTGCCTATTTGCGTTTGGCATTTGCTAATTTTCAAGAGCTGATTAATAAATATCCAAACAGCCCTTATGCGCCAGATGCGGCGCAACGGATGCTGTTTATTTACAATCAATTTGCCCAAAGTGAGCTGACCGCTGCCAACTGGTATATCAAACGTGATGCTTATGTTGCCGCAGCGAATCGCGCCAAGTGGACTTTCCAATATTACCCACTGAGCGAATCAGTACCTGAAGCCATTGCTATTTTGGCTTATAGTAATCAACAGCTTGGGCTGACGGATTTGGCAAATGATTATAAAACGCTATTGCGCATCAATTATCCAAACTGGATAACCGCTGATGGGCGCGTAAAATTAAGTACCAAAGCGGATCGCACATGGTTGAATAAACTTACCTTTGGTCAATTGGGGCGTTCAACCGTGGAAGGTGCCTCACTTACTGAAGGTCAATATGACGGCGCGACAAAAACGCAAATGATTTATGATGCTGCCAAGCTGACCTTACCTGCAGCTAATGCTGGCAATACAGCGTCGCGCGCTACACTGGCACCTGCTCGTAGCGGCGTTAATATTGGTTTAGGTTTACCAGAAAATGCTACTGAACAGGTAACAGGACAAGGCAGCGCTTCTGACGCGGCAACAGATGCGGTCGTTGAGCCACAAAACACCAATCCAACGCGCCGTACCACGCTTCCTAATAAATAATAATCGTTCTAGAAAGCTGACCCCATTTAGTCGCGATTATTATTGCTAGTTATCATACAACTTATGCTAAAAATAAGGTCAACTGTCTGGTTGACCTTATTTTTCTTTTTTTAGCCGTTTTTAGAGCTATTTTCATTATTTTTATTGTTACTGATTTTATTATTACCTAGTGGTGAACTATTTTTTGTATGAGTATCCCTAATCATATTCTTGAACAATTAAACAGCCAAGCTGACCTTATCAGCATCATTGGTCGTCATACCACACTGAAACGTGCTGGTGGTGAATATAAAGGCTGCTGTCCGTTTCATGGGGAAAAATCGCCTTCGTTTTATGTTAATCCGCAAAAAAATATTTACCACTGCTTTGGCTGTAGTGTCGGCGGTAACGCCATCAGCTTTTTGCGAGATTATGAAAACCTTACCTTTATGGAAGCGGTCACTGAATTATCTAAGCAAACAGGCATTGAAGTACCAAAAGAAGAGCAACAAAACGTGCGCTATCAACGCACGAAAGCTAAGCCTAAGCCGAAATCTGTTCAATCACCGTCAGTATCTAGCCCACCTGTTAGCACTAAAAATCCGGTTAAAGCTATTGATGTGCCGTCTATCAGCTCTACTTTAGACAATCAGCAGCAACCACAACAGCAGACAGATTATGATAGTAATGGGTATGCAGATTACCCCCCATTAGACAGTTATGATTCAGATAACTATAGTTCAATGCCTTATATGGCTGACGGTTATGGCGCTAACTATACTGATAACTACGACAGTAATTATGGCTCAAAACATCACAACGAACATCAAGGTGAGCATCAAGGGGCGCATAGTTATCCGCCAGGTGATGCTATGCATGCAGGCTTTGGTAGCGATAGCGCAGACAATATAGTTCATGATAAAGACGGTAATCTATACGAATTACTGATCCAAATTCAGCAGTTTTATCAGCAGAATTTGACCAGCCATCCGCATGCCATGCATTACTTTAAGTCGCGCGGTATAACTGAGCAAAGCTTAGAGACCTTTAGGCTTGGCTATGCGCCCTTTGGTTGGCAACATCTTGAACATGCTTTTCCGCAGGATATCGAAGGTCTTAAAGCATTGGGCTTGGTGCGCCAATCTGATTCTGGACGCGATTATGACTTGCTGCGCGATCGGATTATCTTTCCAATTCGAGACAATCAAGGTCGCACCATTGGCTTTGGTGGACGCGCTTTAGATGATGAGGTAAAGCCTAAATATATTAACTCTTCGGACTCACCTGTTTTCCATAAGCAGCATGTATTGTATGGCTATTATGAGTCACGCCAACAGCGGGCAAATGACTGGCTGGTGGTCGAAGGTTATATGGACGTGATTGCTTTACACCAAGCTGGCATTTATGGCGCGGTGGCGTCGATGGGCACGGCGATTAACGAGAGTCAAATCTCACGCTTATTAACGCTAAATCCAACTTTAACCTTAAGCTTTGATGGTGATAGTGCGGGACAAAAAGCCGCGTGGCGCACCCTTGAGATTGCCTTACCCATCTTAAGCGATGATAAAGAATTACGCTTTTTAACCCTACCTAACAGTCATGACCCTGATACCTTTATTAAGAGTAATGGCGCAGATGCCATGCGTGAGCAAATCGTCAATGCCATGCCATTGTCGCAATATATTTTTGCTTATTTAAGTGAGCGCCACGATTTATCTTTGGTTGAAGGTAAAGCCAAGCTCATGTCACAAGTGCGTGCACTGACGGCAGCATTGCCAAAAGGCAGCAGCTTTCGCTATCTACTGAACAATGACATTTACCAAAAACTTGGCGGTAGACGCAGCCAAAATAGTGAAGCAAAAGACGCTTTATTAAACTTTGATGGCGATATGACCATCAGCCAGCAGTTACAGCTGTGTTTATTGTTCCAGCCGCGTGTGCTCCGCGATGACCCTATTGAAGCGATTTGGCAGCAAGCAGGTATCGACCGCCTTACTTTACCAGCACACATTCAGCAAAGAGCGCCGACCGATGCCAATCGCCCACTTGCTTGGGCAGACCTGCAAGATAATGCTCTACTCGATGTGGTCAATACCACTCAGCGTTGCCTAGAGTGCCTCCCAACGGATGTAAATGCCGCGGCACATTTTATTTTGTCCAATCTAGAGCCAATTACTCAAGCATCGCTTAGTCGCAGTTGGGGTGGATTTTTTAAAACCTTAACTGCGAGAAACATTCTGAGTCTGGATGAGCAAATTGAAACCTTAGTGATGCAGCTGATTAATAATAGTATGCAAAAAAAGATGCAAGATTTAATAAAAAACCCCGATACTATTAGGCTGGCTATTGTGCGCAAGCAAACGCAATTACTCAATGACTGGCTACGCGCGCAGCAAGCGGAACAATCAGCGCAAATGATTAGCGTTTAACATATATTTTGGCTCACTTTTGCTTAAATGGTCGCTTAAACAATTACTTATAATGGGTTAGCCCTTTAAAACTATACGCCTTAACCCCATTATTAATGATTATGCGCAACAAGCCTTTATAATGAAATGGTGAAAAACAGCAGATTATGACGGTTTAGCAGCACCTTGACGGATAGCCATAGTCTGGATTATATAGACTGTGTTAAAATATGCCGCTGTCATGTTTACTATATGTTGTTACCGCATATTAATGACAACTATTTTTAGGGTTTAAAATCTAATATTCGCCCTACCAATTACATTTTTTAAAGATTTATATTATTTAAGTAAGACTTTGAATGATTTGAGATTTTAAGTTTTATTAATATCCATTTATTTTTATTATTAATGATACGCCTGACGTTTTTTGGTCACCATATAGAGTCGATCAACGCCCACCCCGCATCACGTTTCAGCAGGTCATATAATGAAGATTCCCGACGCAAACAAAGTGAGTATTTATGAACGATAAGTCAGTTTCTAAGTCCACATCTCAACTGGCCACCTTAATCCAAATGGGTAAAGAGCAAGGGTATCTGACCTATGCTGAGGTGAATGATCAGTTGCCTGACTCGATCACAGAAAGTGATCAAATCGAAGATATCGTCCAGATGTTAACCGACGTTGGTATCAAAATCTTTGAATCAGCACCTGATGCTGATGACATTTTGATGAATGACGATTCTAACGACGATGAATCGGCAGCGGATGAAGCAGCAGCCGTATTAGCAGCGGTTGAGACCGATCCCGGTCGTACCACTGACCCTGTACGTATGTATATGCGTGAAATGGGTACGGTTGACCTACTTACCCGTGAAGGCGAGATTGCCATTGCCAAACGCATCGAAGAAGGTATTCGTGATGTTCAGCATGCTATGTCTTATTGGCCGGGAACAGTGCAATTTGTACTAGATGAATATCAAAAAGTCCAAGATGGCGAAAAGAAACTCTCTGACGTCATTACTGGCTTTTTAGATCCTGAAACTGAGGAAGATAAAGCGGCAACGTTAGCTGCGAAAGAGGCAGCAAAAGAAGAAGCCGCCGCTGCGAAAGAAGAGAAAGTTCCTGTCATTAAAGCAAAATCTAAAGCCAAAGTCGACTTAGATGATGACGAGGAAGAAGAAGCAGATGTGGTTGAAGACGACGATGCCGAAGAAGAAACTGGTGGTATTGATCCAGAAGAAGTACGCATGCGTTTGGAAGAAATTGAAGGCTTATTCATCACTGCCAAACAAGCATTGCTAGATTATGGTCGTGGTAGCGTACAAGCAAGCGAAGCGTATGAACAGCTTGCCTGCCGTTTCATGATGCTTAAGCTCAACAACCGCTTATCAGACCAAGTCATGGCCATTATGCACGACGTTTATGACGATGTGCGCAAGCAAGAGCGTCAAATCATGCGTCTGGTCATTCGCCGTGGTCGTATGCCGCGCGAAGAGTTCCGTAAGACCTTCCCAAGTAACGAGACCAACGTCGATTGGCTCACCGAACGTCTAAAAGGTAAGCCTGGATTTGCCGCGACGCTTGAAAAAGTGACCGACGATGTGATTCTTTTACAGCGTGCTATCCGTGATTATGAGCATAAGCTCGACATGGAAATCCACGACATGAAAGACGTCGCTCGCCGTATGGCAGTTGGTGAAGCTAAAGCCCGCCGTGCTAAGAAAGAAATGGTTGAAGCCAATTTACGTCTGGTTATCTCTATTGCCAAAAAGTACACCAACCGTGGTTTACAGTTCTTGGATTTGATTCAAGAAGGTAACATTGGCTTAATGAAAGCGGTTGATAAGTTTGAATATCGCCGTGGTTATAAATTCTCAACCTATGCGACATGGTGGATTCGTCAGGCAATCACCCGCTCTATCGCTGACCAAGCGCGCACCATTCGTATTCCAGTGCATATGATTGAGACCATTAATAAAATTAACCGGGTCTCTCGTCAATTATTACAAGAAATGGGACGCGAGCCGACGCCTGAGGAATTAGGCGAACGCTTAGAGATGGATGAAGCTAAAGTCCGTAAAGTGCTTAAAATCGCTAAAGAACCGATCTCTATGGAAACCCCTATCGGTGATGATGAAGACTCGCACCTAGGCGATTTTATTGAAGATGGTACTATTTCAAGCCCTGTTGATGATGCTACAGCTGCCGGTCTACGTGAAGCCACGCGTGATGTATTAGGCAACCTGACTGAGCGTGAAGCACGTGTGTTAAAAATGCGTTTTGGTATTGATATGCCAACCGATCATACGCTAGAGGAAGTTGGTAAGCAGTTCGATGTCACGCGTGAGCGTATTCGTCAGATTGAAGCAAAAGCTTTACGTAAATTGCGCCATCCATCACGCTCTGAACATCTGCGCTCTTTCCTTGAAAATGACTGATAAGCGCCTTATAAAGACAGTAGCTTTTTAGCATATTATCTTTTTGTATCGCAAAATATATGACCAAAAAGCTGAGCGCGTCTCAGCTTTTTTGTGTTTATTCGATAATCTATTGTTAAAATATTTGTTAAAATACTAGCAACATCTAAACCCCATTATAAAATAGCATTGAGGACTCTACCATGAGCGATAATCAACAAAAACCTAAAAAAGATGTCAACGTCTCTCAGATATCGTTAGGCAATGATAAAATAAAAGGTAAAAAAACCGATATTCAAAATCCTGAATTATGGGATTTTCCAATGAATTATCCGATGAGCATCATCGGTCATGAAGGTGAACACGAAACTTTATTAAATGAAGTAAAGCTGATTCTCGGTAGTCAGTTTCCTGATTTTGATTTAGCATCCATCGAAGTCAAACCGTCCAAAACGGGGCGCTTTCACTCTGCGCGCGTTAATCTATACCTAACTACCGCTGAGCAAGTGAACACACTGTATGCCGCACTTGATAGCGCGAAAACAGTACGCATCGTTATGTAGTCTGAACTTTTTAAATGAATACCTAGTTTCAAAATAAATAACTGACAGTAATCGCAATCGTCATGCTTTTGGGTGGCGATTTTTTGTGGTCTCAGGTACAATCAGCGCCCGTCATTACAAAGTCGCGAGCGCTTAAATGACCAACTGTTTCAAAGTTGCTGCTACAAGAAAATACAAGCATTTTATTTTATTTTTTTTATGAATTCGCCTATCCCTTGCCCCATCGCCCTTTGCTAAACATTACGCCCGCCATCAACTGCTGGCAACATAGTTTCCCTCTAAAATCAATATAGCATTTTCAAAATTTTCCCGCTATATTGTGCCTATCTACTAACCCACACGCTATATATAGTGTTTACTGTTTTTAATACTAACAGTGACTGACGGTAGCTTTTTGCGTTGAAAAACTGCAATAGTTACTGTGATAAGTGATTGTACGGTAATAAAAACCTGACGAATAGTATTTATAAACGCCAATACCAGCAATAAACAACCGAGGCCAGCATGACACATATTGATAAAATTAAAGTGACCAAACGCGATGGTAGTCTTGAGCTTATTAATTTAGATAAGATTCATAAGGTTATCGAATGGGCGGCTCACAAGTTAAATAATGTGTCGGTATCACAAGTGGAGCTGAAGTCGCATATTCAGTTTTACGAAGGCATCAAAACTCGTGATATTCACGAAACCATCATTAAATCTGCGGCTGACCTCATCTCTGAAGATACCCCTGATTATCAATATTTAGCGGCACGTTTGGCAATTTTCCATTTGCGTAAAATTGCTTATAATAAATTTACCCCGCCACCGCTATTTGACCATGTGCAAAAGCTAACCAACGATGGTAAATATGATGCTCATATCTTAGCTGATTATAGCCGCGCTGAATTTGATGAGTTGAATGACTATATCGACCATTGGCGCGATATGAATTTGGCTTATGCTGCTGTTGAGCAAATGGCAGGTAAATACCTCGTGCAAGACCGCGTGTCCAAGACCGTTTTTGAAAGCCCGCAGTTCTTATATATGCTCGTTGGAATGTGTCTGTTCGCCAGCTATGACAAGTCAAATCGCCTTGACTACGTAAAGCGTTTCTATGATGCAACCTCACAATTTAAAATCTCATTGCCTACTCCGATTATGTCAGGCGTGCGTACCCCTTCACGTCAGTTCAGCTCATGCGTGCTTATTGAATGCGGCGATAACTTAGACTCAATTAACGCGACCACCAGCGCTATCGTACGCTACGTATCGCAGCGTGCAGGTATTGGCATCAATGCCGGTCGTATCCGCGCCCTTGGTAGCCCTATCCGTGGCGGTGAAGCACAACATACAGGTTGTGTGCCGTTTTATAAACTGTTCCAAACCGCGGTAAAATGTTGCTCACAAGGTGGCGTTCGTGGTGGGGCTGCAACTTTATTCTACCCATTATGGCATCTCGAAGTTGAGTCGCTATTGGTACTAAAAAACAATCGCGGCGTAGAAGACAACCGTGTCCGTCATATGGATTATGGCGTTCAGCTTAATAAAACGCTATATACTCGTTTGATTAAAAATCAAGACATTACCTTGTTTTCGCCATCTGACGTGCCGGGCTTGTACGATGCTTTCTTTGAAGATCAAGACAAATTCGAAGAGTTATATACCAAGTACGAGCAAGACAAATCAATCCGTCAGCGCCAAATTCCAGCAACCGAGTTGTTTAGTTTGATGATGCAAGAACGTGCCAGCACCGGTCGTATTTATATTCAAAACGTCGACCATTGCAACACCCACAGCCCATTTGACGCCAGTGTTGCTCCGATTCGCCAATCCAATCTCTGTATGGAAATCGCGCTACCAACCAAGCCACTTGATAATATCAATGACGAAGCCGGTGAGATTGCACTATGTACGCTATCTGCGGTGAACTTGGGTAAAGTTGAGCACGTTAGCGATATCGAAGAGCCTGCTGAGCTGATTGTTCGTGCGCTTGATGCCCTGCTCGATTATCAAGACTATCCGGTAAAAGCCGCTGAAAATGGCAGTATGCGTCGCCGTACCTTAGGCGTTGGCGTGATTAATTATGCGTATTATCTGGCGAAAAATGGCGTGCGCTATTCAGATGATTCAGCACTTGGTCTGACCCATCAAACTTTTGAGGCGTTGCAATTCTATCTCTTGAAAGCGTCAAATAAATTGGCAAAAGAGCAAGGCGCGTGTCCGGCATTTAATGAGACCACTTATTCGCAAGGTATCTTACCGATTGATACTTATAAAAAGGATTTGGATAAAATCTGCCAAGAGCCGCTACATCTCGATTGGGAAACGCTGCGCACCGAAATCACCACCCACGGTCTGCGCAACTCTACCCTAACTGCCTTGATGCCGTCTGAGACTTCGAGCCAGATTGCTAACGCCACCAATGGTATCGAGCCACCACGCGGTCTGGTGTCTATCAAAGCGTCAAAAGATGGCATCTTAAAGCAAGTCGTGCCTGACATTGAGAATCTCAAATATCAGTATGAATTACTGTGGCAAATGCCGAACAATGATGGCTATCTAAAGCTGGTCGCTATCATGCAGAAGTTCGTTGACCAAAGTATCTCGGCAAACACCAACTATGACCCGACTCGCTTTGAAGGTCAGCGCGTACCGATGAAAGTGCTGCTCAAAGACTTATTGACCGCGTATAAGCTTGGCGTAAAAACCTTGTATTACCACAATACTCGTGATGGCGCGAATGATGCGCAAGCGGATATGGAAGATGATTGTGCTGGCGGGGCTTGTAAGATATAGGTTTACAGGAGAGGCTCTTTAAATATAATTTCTGATAGATGGCGGGTTTGGCTTTTGGGTTGAGCTCGCTATGTTTCAATATTGAGACTAGCGGTGAAACCTCTGTGCCAAGTAAGATTATTGTATCATTGGCTTAAAAAATAGAATGGTAATTTATGACTATATAAATAATTATAGACTTACTACATGAGACCATATTTCATGATTGATAAAGAACTCTTAACTTCCTATTTCACAAAAAGCCAAAATATTTCTTGGCCTTGTTCAACTTGTTCTAATGGTTATTTAGTGATTAATGAGGATACGTTTTTTAGTAAAGAAACTTCTGTTTCTCAAAAAGGACACTCTCACTATGGATGGGAGCCAGAATGGGTTAGTTTCGTATATAGTTGCATTTTTAGATGTTCAAATAACAATTGTAATGAACAGTTTGCAAGCTCAGGTCATGGTTGTTTGGATGTGGATATAGAGGAAGATGACCACGGTATCCCACAGCAAGTTTATTCACCATGTTTCGAGCCTTATTATTTTTATCCATCATTAAAAATCATCGACATACCTGAAAATGTTCCAGATGATATTACTAATCAACTTAATAAGTCTTTTGAATTATTTTTTAGCTCTCCTTCTGCTGCAATAAATCATGCACGCTCCGCCTTGGAGCTAATATTGAATCATCTCAAAGTACCAAAGACTACTATAAACAATAAAAAGAAGAGAGTTAAAATAAACTTACACAATAGAATTGATAAACTAGCTAAGCAACATTCTGAACTTAAGGAATTACTTTTGGCAATTAAATGGATTGGCAATGAAGGTAGTCACCCGGAAAAGAGCTTAACCAAAAATGATGTCATCGATTTATATGAGATACTAGAACATGTTCTATCTGAGTTATTTGACAATAAATCTAAAACTATTCTAGCAAAAGCTAAAAGAATTAATAAGGCAAAAGGTATTAAGTAGTGCGGTTAACCAAACCTTAACTATCAATATATTTGATTAAAGGAAAATATTTTTGCTTTACCGCTATAATTAAAACACAGACAGAATAAAAATAACGGAGGTCATAGAGTGCAATATACCGCAATCATCAAAGACGGTGGTTTGTTTATCCCTAACGTATTTGCCGACCTAAATAATGGCAACGATGGTGGTGCGCACATTGTACAAGTCACCGTCGATATCGCAGCAGTGCGTCAGCAATTAAGCGCAAGCACAGAACCAAAACAAGAAATCCTAAAACAAGAGACAGTAAAGACCACAGCGCCAAAAGAAACAGCAGCAAAAAAACCAATCAAAAAGCAACCAAAAAAAGAAGCGCCAAAAGTATCACAAGACCTTGATTTGGGAACACACCACAATGGCGCTATCGGTGAGCTAGAAGCATTAAACGATAGTGAGCTTAGCGAAATCTTTAAAGCCTATATGAACGATGGACAGACACAGATATCGTTAGAAGATTTGTAATATAGAACGGCTCATAAAGCGTTGATAACGCGCTGTTGACCACATTTCTACAGCATTATTTTTAAATTTAGATTCATAATCGCATAACTTATAAAGGCAGTCCCATGACTTACTCGATTTTCTCTCAAACGCCAAATAACGCCCTAAAAGAACCGATGTTTTTTGGTCAGCCGGTTAATATTGCCCGCTATGACCAACAAAAGCACCCGATTTTTGAGCAATTGATTGAAAAGCAGTTGTCATTTTTTTGGCGTCCAGAAGAAGTCGATGTGTCAAAAGACCGCATGGACTTTGGCAATTTATCCTCGCATGAACAGCACATTTTTTTAAGCAATTTGAAATATCAGACGCTACTTGACTCGATTCAAGGTCGTAGCCCAAACGTGGTTTTGCTGCCATTGGTATCGATTCCTGAGCTGGAAACATGGATTGAGACATGGTCGTTTTCGGAGACCATTCACTCGCGCAGTTATACCCATATTATTCGTAATATCGTCAATGACCCAAGCCTCATATTTGATGACATTATGACCAATGAGCATATCTTGGAGCGCGCCTCCGATATCGCGCAATACTACGATGAGTTATATCATAGCTCGCAGCTGTATAGCTCATACGGTGCGGGCACGCATACGATTAACGGTAAAGAAGTCACCGTTGATTTAAAATCGCTGAAAAAGCAGCTTTATCTCTGCATTGTGGCGGTTAACGTGTTGGAAGCAATTCGTTTTTACGTGTCATTTGCCTGTTCATTTGCCTTTGCTGAGCGTAAGCTAATGGAAGGTAATGCCAAGATTATCAAACTGATTGCCCGTGATGAGGCGCTGCATTTAACCGGCACGCAGCATATGATTAATCTGATGCGTAACGGTAAAGACGACCCAGAAATGGCGCAGATTGCCAATGAATGTTACGAGCAAAGTATTGAGATATTCAAAAAGGCAGCTGAACAAGAAAAAGCGTGGGCTGGTTATTTATTTAAAGACGGCTCGATGATTGGGCTAAATAAAGACATTTTATGCCAATATATTGAATATATCACCAATTTACGTATGGAAGCAGTTGGCTTGCCGTCCGCGTTCCCGAATTCGAAATCAAACCCAATTCCGTGGATTAATACGTGGTTGTCGTCAGATAATGTGCAAGTTGCGCCGCAAGAGACCGAAATCAGCTCGTACTTGGTTGGGCAAATTGACTCAGATTTATCAAACACTGATTTTGATGACTTTGAGTTATAGGATTTTAATTATAAGCCTTGAGTTATAGCATTTAATTTATAACACGTGATTATAACTAAAAATTTGATGTATATTTAAACGTGATAGCGCTTTGTAGGATGAATGATGACTTGGGTAATAACCCCTAAAATGCAGTTTTATTTGCATGAGGATGAAAATTTGCTCGATGGCCTATTGCGTACAGGGCACGAGGTCAACTATCAGTGCCGCGAGGGCTATTGTGGCAGTTGTCGGATTCGTAAGATATCAAGCTCGCATGCGGTTGCTTATGCTGTTGCACCTTTGGCAATGATTGATGAAGATGAAATATTGCCTTGCTGTTGTCGGGTTCAAGGCGTGATTCATATCGATAATGAGTTAATAATAGAATAAGTTACTATAAACTTATTCTCTATAACCAATAAAAAAGCGCGCCCTCTTAATGTAGATGGCGCGCTTTTTTATTGATTCATGTTATTTTTTAACGATTATTTATTAGCATTTAATCTGTTAATTAACGTTTAGCCGCATCTTGTTCAAACAATTTGAGCAACTCTTCTCGCATGCGTAGGCGTTCTTCTTCAGACATTGGTGGGGCATCTTGACCTTGACCATCGCCATGATAGTTTGGCTGCCCAGTAAAGCCATCGTCATAAATAACATTAGGCTCTTCCGTTTTTTCCTGAGCTGGACGCTCCATTAATACAATTTTAACTTGCTTATTCTTACCACCGCGTAGCACTTGGGCATGCAGCTCGGTATTAGGCGGTTTACGCGCCACATATTGTACCAAGGTGTTGTCATCGGTCATCTCAACACCATCAATCGATAAGATAATATCGCCTACTTTCAGACCGCTTTTAGCTGCTGAACCTTGCGGAATGACGTTTAATACTTCCACCCCAGTTGAGCTCTCTAAACGCGTCGGGTCGCGCATCTGCGACTGTATTTCAATTCCTAACCATCCACGACTAACACGTCCATCTTTAATAAGCGCATTCATCACTTGCTCAACCAATGCGGTTGGAATGGCAAAGCCAATGCCCATCGAACCACCTGAGCGCGAGAAAATTACTGTATTAATACCGACCAGCTCGCCCTTAGCATCGACCAAAGCACCACCTGAGTTACCGGGGTTAATCGCGGCATCGGTTTGGATAAAGTCCTCATATTTATTAACCCCAAGCCCCGTACGACCAGTCGCCGAAATGATGCCTTGAGTAACCGTTTGTCCAACACCGAACGGATTACCAATGGCTAAAGCAACGTCACCCACCCGACTTGGCGCTTCACGGAAAGCCAATGGCGTTAATCCGGTCATCTCAACTTTAATCACGGCCAAGTCGCTATCAGGATCCGTACCAACAATTCTGGCACGACTTTTGCGTCCATCGTTAAAAGCAACGGTGATTTCATCCGCTTTTTCAATCACATGCGCGTTAGTGACAATATAGCCATCCGGCGACACGATGACTCCTGAGCCTAAATTGGTTGCGCCCTGACTATCAGGGCTGCCGTGATACTCAAAGAAACGGCGCAGAACAGGATCATCCATATATGGATGCTCTTCCATCACTTGCGTGGTATAAATATTGACTACAGACTGAGATGCGCGCGCGACCGCGTCATGATAAGAAGAAATCGGTGCTAAGCCATCGCTATTTGGGATAGCTATTTGTTGCTCAGCGGGTGGCGCGACAGGTTTTTCCCATTTCGCCTCTGATGGTGCCCTCATGCTCGCAAACAACCAGACAAATGCTGCAATGGCAATCAGCAATAAAATCCAAGGTAACCACTTAATAATAGCAACCTTATCCTTGGCGTTCGGGGATGGAGACATACAAAAACCTTTATATTAATAAAATAGGGATAAAAGATGGTGGTAATAAACTGGTACAGCAATACAAATTATAACTGCCAAGCCGCTACAATAGTACGCTATCCTGTAGCCTTTCAGTTATGACAGCTATCTGTCTGCTTTTGCCATTGTGCTGATATAACGAGTATAGTAACGCATAACAGTCACGCATAACCATTAAAAATAAGCTCAGTATTACGCTATTTGATATAAAAAAAGTAGATTTTATAAGGAAATATAATGACGATTACAAATCCGGCTATGCCAATCGATAATCAGCTGCTTAGTGCCCAAGCATTAACCCAGTTTTGTGATGACTATCTATCTACTGAGGAATTTAAAGATTATGCCCCCAATGGCTTGCAAGTCGATGGTGGTCAGCCCATCCAGTGCATTGTCACTGGTGTCACCGCTTGCGAAGCTTTGATTGATGCCGCAATTGCTGCCAATGCTGATGCCATTATGGTGCATCATGGCTATTTTTGGAAAGGTGAGCCAGAACCTCTTATTGGCATGAAGGGTCGACGAATTCGCAAGCTATTACAGAATGGCATATCTCTTATCGCCTATCATTTACCGCTTGATGCCCACCCTATCATTGGTAATAATGCCACGCTTGCCAACATGTTAGGACTGACGATTGTTGGTGGGCTATATCCCAATGAATCGCGTCCTGTGGGTAATATTGCCACTTGTGCGCCGCAAAGTTCAGAAACTCTTATTAATACCATCACACAAGCATTAAACCGTGCCCCACTCCATATTTCTAGCACATATCAGAATACGATTCATATTAATAAAGATGATGACAGTAAAGAGAGTACTAATAAGAATAGTCAGAAGAATACTGACGAGGCAAAATTGATTCAACGAGTGGGCATCTGCACAGGCGGAGCACAAGATATGATTGAGCAAGCGGCAACGATGGGCTGTGACGCTTATATTTCTGGTGAAATATCGGAGCGGACGACGCATAGTGCGCGCGAGCTTGGGATAAATTACTTTGCTTGTGGACATCACGCCACGGAGCGCGGCGGTATTCAAGCATTAGGCGAGTTGGTAGCACAGCAATTCAATATTCCCGTGACCTTTATCGATATTGCCAATCCTGCTTAAATGATTAATATCTTTGTTAATAATTAATGGTAGATACTCATCATAACAGAATATGTGCTAAATATTACTGTCTAAGTCATCTTACTTAATAAGAGGAATATTGTTAAGTTTTATCACACGCTTATTAATATATCTTGAATAATATGTCTATGCCCAACATATCATAAACTTGTAAATAACGATATATACACGTTTTGTCATGAGACGTTTAATCGACTACCGCCTCCGATTATGATATGAGTGTTATAGACGAGGATATCCCTATTATCGTCTGTGCTGCCGCTCGGCAACAGTTAAACCAATGATTAAGTTATCTATAATGGTGCAACCGCTTTCACTCAATAACGGTTTGCCGCTTAGCATTTGGGTTGCCATTGTCATTCTTTATTCATGACCTTATCTCAATTTGATGATATGAGTTTTTTATGATGCGACTTACTACTAAGTACTTCATAAATGTAAGCTTATATCAGCATACACTGTTTATTTGAGAAAAGCAGGATGGCGACTATCAGGAGACATTCATGCCGCGTATGACGTATCGCGCCAATCTATTGCCGCAAAGTACCAAACGCAGTATTTCTCGTTTATTTCACTCAAGCAAACCCACACCTAACCTTGTCAGCGATTCTGTTAACACTAACAACAATCTTGATTCCCCCATTATTTTTCCAATAACTCGTTTTCGTAAAACAAAAAAACTGGTGCAGATATCAAGTATTGCGTTGCTATCACTACCAGCGCAAAGCCTAACGACCATGCATATGGATATCAATACGCAAATACCGGCTTATGATAAAGTGATGCTACAACGGACCTTAACCATTGCTGCGGTTCCAGGTGACAGTACTTATTTTGCGACAGACGGCTTTCAGCATGGATTTGGTTATGATTTAGTACGCGGTTACGCAGATGAGCTCGAGGTGTCAATTGACCTAAAGGCCTATGCCAGTGATGAGGCAGCATTGCGCGCGCTACAGTCTGGCGCGGTTGATATGGCGCTTACTACAGCAAGTACGCAGCTTAG
The DNA here is from genome assembly GCF_014119005.1 of Psychrobacter sp. GP33. Taxonomy (GTDB): domain Bacteria; phylum Pseudomonadota; class Gammaproteobacteria; order Pseudomonadales; family Moraxellaceae; genus Psychrobacter. The sequence goes on from NZ_JACGYX010000004.1 coordinate 57,763, forward strand.
AAATGAACTGGCACTGCCTTCTATAAATATCAGCTGTGGTTATGATAGCAGCTTGACCAATAATGGGCTAAATCCTAAAGTCAGTTGGGCATTTAGACAATCGAATGACCCGTTGTCCCAAAAAGCCAGCTACTTTTTATGTGACAGCGTTAAGCTTGACAGTACCCAAAATTTGGCAGCATTTTACAATCAAAAGTTACTTAAAGATAATTATAGCCAACAACATTTTCAACAAACCTTAATAGAAAAACTGCCTGTTTATCAAACTTCATTTATTAATCAAGCAAAAAACTATGATCATGATTGGGAATTACTGGTTGCAATGGGTTATCAAGAGTCACACTTAAATGCAGATGCTGTCTCACCAACTGGAGTACGCGGACTGATGATGCTGACCAATAGCACGGCAAAAGCAATGGGCGTTGCTGACCGCGTAGATCCGATGCAAAGTATCGGTGGCGGTGCACGTTATTTGGAGCAGATGAAGTCCGACTTCGCTGATGTGCCAAAAACAGACCGTATTTGGTTTGCCCTTGCTGCCTATAATATGGGGCCAAATGCGATTAAAGGTATCCAGCAACAGCTAACGGCAAATGGTATTGATGATAAAAACTGGGCAAATATTTATGCATATTTGGCAAAAAATCAAGCCTCGAACAGTCGCTATGGTCAGGCCATGCAGTATGTCAGTAATATTAGAAGTTATCTTGAAATTATGAAACTGCAACCAGCATAGAACCTGTGTGCCATTTATTAAAAAAGCTGCTCTTTAATAAGAGCAGCTTTTTTATGGAAAAAACATAAATTAAACACAATCAATAACTCATTACTGGCGATTAGGTACTGTCATACGCTGTCCAAGCTGCAACATAGCATCAGGTGCGATTTTATTCATATCCGCCAATTCCTGCGTTGAGACACCATATTTACGTGCTAGCACAATCAAACTATCGCCTGATTCAACCTTGTAGCTTATGGTCGTTTTTGGAACTTTAATGGTTTGTCCAAGCTGTAGCTGAGCATTGGTTGCTATATTATTGGTTGCAGCCAAATCTGCTACTGACACACCGAAACGACGTGCTAAAGCAATTAGACCATCACCTGGCTGGACTTTATAGTTTTCAGTATTGCTTAAGTTTTTACCACTACTTGTATTACTGCTAGTCTCTACTGACGGAGGATTGCGGACGACTGCAGCTGTAGGCTCGCTTTTAGCAGGCGGAGTACTAGCAGGGGCGCTGGTGCTATTACTGCTGTTGCTAATAGAACTAGCACTGCCCACAGGCGGAATAGTAATAGTGCGACCCAATATCAGGTTTGAAGTGGGCGTCAATCCATTGGCAGATGCCAATTCGCTAATGCTAAGATTGTAGCGCTTTGCAATTGCCGTTAAGCTATCCCCTGATTGGACTTTATAGCTGGCTGGCTGATTCTTTAATTGGCGCTCAACTTGAATTTTAGAGACCGGCAATTTAATCACTTGCCCAACTTGCAGGCGCGCTTGTGCATCAAAGTTACTATTTACCGCTGCCACTTGCGCCGTACTTAGTCCAATGCTATTGGCAATACCTGTAAGGGTATCACCCGCTTTTACCGTATAGTTGCTGGTAGACGCATTGCTACTGCTAGAGACGGTAGCAGCACTATTCGTATTGTTATTGCTGCTAGGGCTTTTAGTGGTTGGACTACTGCTTGGCGTTGTTTTGGGTGGCGTGACTTTGCCTGCTACTAACCATAACTTTTGCCCTATCAACAAATCAGCACGGCTACTTAAATTGTTATAAGTCGCCAGCTGGGTGACAGATAAACCAAAACGATTGGCCGTACCAATTAAAGTGTCGCCCGTTTGTACCACATAGCTTTCAGGCTGTTTGACGGTAGCCGCAGCAGCAGGTAAAGGCTCAACATTTTTGGCATTGTATAGGTATAAAGTGCTTCCAGAGAATAACTTAGCGTTTGCATCTATCTGATTCCATTCTGCAATATCACGCCAGCTAACGCCGGCGCGACTGGCAATATTAGCTAACGTATCGCCAGGATTCACGGTATAAGTACTGCGAGTGCCCTTAGGTTTTTGATCACTGGCAGGGGGAGTTGCAAAGCTGAGCTTCTTATCTTGACCACTGGCTTCCAGAATAGACTGCTGAGTTTGAATCGCTGACAGATTAATATTACCATCAGCGTTAATCACTTCCTTGACTTCAGGCGTTTGGCGCATGATTTGCGCTGCAATAAAATCACGCTCTTCTTTGGTTAGTGCTGGCTCTTGAACGATAGTATTGTTTCGGGTAATCTGCGCTGAGGTCGTCGGCAAGCTATTACTATTTTGCAGCTCAGCATTAATTTTATTCATCTCAGTGCTGGTGATTGCAGGCTCTCTACTGACAGCAACGCTACTGCTATAAACAGAGCTACTGGTCGGCTTAGTTACTGGGGCAATATAACTGGTCGTTTGCTGAGGGACACGGGCACTGGCTGCATAATCTGCTAAGCCTTTGCCCGTGTTTGGCAAGGAGGAACTACCATAAGGCTGGCTATTATAGCTTGTTGTCGGCTTAGCAGCGCTCCCACTATAGCTCGGCGTTGGCGTATAACTTGGGGTAGAACTGCTTGGCATCGGCGTATAAGTAGGACTTGGAATACTTGCTGCACTTGCCGCAATAACATTGCTAGTCCCATTACCTTTTAACGAGCTGAGTTTGGCATCAAGATTGAGATTAACATCATGAGGGATTACCACGCGCTGTGGACCTGAAACATCAATACGGGCTGAAGTAAGCGCAGGATTTAGCTTTTGCAGCTCATCATAACTGACTCCAGTCATCTGTGCGACTTCCGCTAATCCTACTCCATAATTAACAGGCACACTACGAAAATGCTGACGATTCGCAATTGCTGGTAAATACACACCATACTGTGAAGGTTTCGAGACAATATCAGCGACGGCTAAAAAGCGTGGGACATAGTTCATGGTTTCAGTAGGCAATCTAAGCGACCAATAATCGGTTGGCAACCCCTGAGCCGCATTAGCATCAATCGCCTTTTGTACACGTCCAGGTCCAGCATTATAAGCAGCAAGTGCTAGCTCCCAAGTGCCAAACTGATTGTGTAAAGCAGTCAAAAAGTCATAGGCAGCGCGCGTAGATTCAATAACGTCACGGCGACCATCATAAGTACTACTTTGGTTTAGTCCATAAATACGTCCAGTACTGGGAATAAACTGCCACAACCCAGCAGCAGCAGCACTACTTGTTCCGGTCGGATCATAGGAGCTCTCAATCACCGGCAGTAATGCCAGCTCAGTTGGAATATTACGGCGTTCAGCTTCCCGCACCGTATGATACAAATAACGACTAGAACGTGCCGTGAGACGATTTAGGTAATCTTGTCGACTGGTAAACCAGCTTTTTTGTGCTTCAATACGGGGATCATACATGGGCTTACCAGCGTTCATTCGGTAGCCTGCACGCAGCCTATTCCATAAGTCACCATATTGCTGAATAGCAAGCTGACTGCTCTCTACCATCGTCATATCCGTTGCTTCTAACAGATCAGCCAACTCATCCAAACTCTCTGCATCTAAATAAGCAGTTGAATAACCTGTCGTACCACTTGGCTTGACAGTATTACTCTGATCAGTCGGGCGCTTGGTCACCGCAGTAGTATGAGGAAGTGCATTGGTATTTTTTGCAGGTGGCGTACTGCTACAGGCGCTGACAAGCAATGCTGATACGGCAAGGGTCAGAGGTAAAGCAATAAATGGTCGAGAAGATGAGAACACAGTAGGCATAATGATAGAATTTTCCTAACGAGATATAAATAAAGGATGAATAGTATAATAGGTAATACAAAATACTATGCAATAAAAATCAGACACTAGGCTACTATCAAAGATAGCAAGTGACATCAATATGATAAGACACCTTATAAGCCAGTAATACGACCGGTCAGCAATACGAATCTATCAGTGGCATTAGCTGCAGTATGCTGTTAATGAATGTACATGAGTTATAGCTGTTAACTGTCATCTAAATGATTTAATAGCAAATGCCATAATAAATGTCTTTTTAACGGCTTATTCAATCAATTGTAACTTGTGACACGGCACGTAATAATATGGCATTACCTGTTGATAATGTCAGCGTAACCCGAGACTTGGTAACAAATGAAGCACTCTTACCGTCTCTTAACCAACTTTCAGTTGTCACCACATTAGCTTTAGCTTGAGTACCTGTAATGACAACATTATCAATACTAATGTCATATTTATAATCTGTAGATTGGCTCCAACTTCTTTGAATAAGTTTTAAATAGGCATCTTTATCTAAACTTGTTGATTTACCTTTACGCGACATTGAAATGAGCGCATCATCTGACACCAACTGCGCCACTCTATTGACGTTTTTACTATTGGCAGCTGATTTCATAGCAGCAGCATAATCATTTACCAATCCTTCGGTCATCACTGCTGCATTTGCGCTAACAGCAGCGGTACTGGCAACTGCCATTAAGCCGCTGATACTAACGCTTTTTATTAATAATGCCAGCAGCCCTTTTTTCCAAATACGTTTCATGATATTCCTTAGCAATAAGTGCGCAATCTATCAGTCATAATTGACTGTGGACTGTCTTTATTTATATACCAGCACCTGCCCTATAAGGTTAGCATTCAATTCTCACACCTATGTAACGTCATGTGCAATTATTGATAGTATAAATAGCTGAATGCCTGTTGAACCGAAACTGGGCAAATTACTTATTAAGTTAAATGCGCGCCAAATACTGGCTTTGCAATAGTTACTTGAAATAGTTGCAAAATATAGGCTGTCTCGTCTACGGTAATGATGACATTATAAGAGCATATCAACCTGTAAAATGATAATAAATCAGGTTAGTAAGTATTCATGATTTAAAATTAAGAGCTTTAAATATAAAGCTTCACGTTAAATTTTCGTAGCTGCCACTTCATCATCTCCCTCTTGCTCATCGTCACTTAGCTTCATTCCCAAACGCTCAACACGTCTGTCCATCATCTGCCGCGCCAGCGCTTGCATATCTTCAACGCGGTCTATTTCATCGACAATCTCAAGCCCCAGCAAAGTTTCTAAGACATCCTCTAACGTCACTAGCCCTTTCACTTCGCCATATTCACCAACGGTGATAGCGATATGAATGCGATTTTTCAGCATCAACTCCAGCAAATCAAACAGCTTCATTTTAGAAAAAACAAAGGTAATCTCACGTTGAAACTGGGTCAATGGCTTGTGCATCGCATGATTAACCTTAGCTAACAACATATCAGTTTTTAATACAAAACCGGTGATATGATCAATGTCACCATCATAAACAGGCAATCGCGAAAAGGTTAATTTTGGACGATCAGCCAGTACTTCAGCGATGGTTTTATTTTCATCAAACGCTAACATAACCGAACGTGGCGTCATAATATCCTCAACCTTGATGGCACCAAACGCCAATAAGTTACGGATAATACGCGCCTCTAATGGATCGATATGTCCTGCTGCTTCACCAATACTAGCCAGTGCTGAAAACTCACGGCGACTAAACACATCAGTTTTTTTACCGCGTACTAATAATTTAGTTAAACGCTCTGAGAGCCAAATAAGCGGATATAAAACGATAATAATACCGCGAACAAAGTAAGCCACCAGTCCGCTAAGCTGTCGCCAATATACGGTTCCTAATGTTTTTGGAATAATCTCTGAAAAAGTCAGAATAGCCAACGTCATTAGGGCTGAAAACAGTCCAAACCATGCACTTCCGAAGACAATCGTTGCCTGAGCACCTGCGCCGATAGAGCCTAATGTATTAGCCATCGTATTTAACGTTAAAATAGCCGCTAATGACTGATCGACTTTATCCTGTTTTAAACGCTTAAGCATTTGTGCTTTTTTAGGATTACTTTCTTTGACATCAGCAATATATGAGGGCGTCATACTTAATAGTACGGACTCTGCCATTGAGCATACAAAAGACAATCCAATCGCAATACTAACAAAAGTAATCAGTAAAACCACATTGGCAGTGGTTGGCTGCGTAACCATGTCCTCAGCAAATGCTGGATAAGGCAAAAGGGCAAGTGCGAATAAAGGTAGCGCCGTTATAGAGTCACGCTGCCGGTAATGACGTGTCGATGTCGGGGGAGGTTTAGCAGATGCTGTTTGACGGCAAGCGCGAGGACGACACAAACGAGGAACAGACATAAAAGTGGTGGACAAGGTAGGTAACCTAAACAAAGAAAAGAATAAAAGAAGACAAACATTGGCTTCTTATGGCTATAACAATAGCCATTTGATAGTAGCATTGATAAGCATATTTAACAATAAGTCACGATAATCGGTAATAGTATTATTGCATTGCAATCCTGTCTCAAGCCTTAAGCCATTACTTTAATCATGTCATAATAAGAATCGTTAAGGCGGAAAAATACCCATGAGCTATGATTAACAGTTACCAAGTCTGGGAATTTTTGTTACTATGCGTCTAATTTTATTATTACTTACTATTCATTGAGAGAGATATGGAACAATTAGGTCAATTCTTATTACCCGTTGCGTTTTTTGCTATTTTTTACTTTTTGGTGATTCGTCCGCAGTCTAAGCGTACCAAAGAGCATCGTGCTATGGTTAATGCCTTGACAGTCGGTAGCGAAGTGATTTTTGCAGGTGGATTAATGGGTCGCATTAAAAAAATCGAAGGCGACTATGCGGTAGTTAGCTTAAATAATAATACCGATATCAAGGTGCAGCGAGCTTCAGTTATCTCTGTATTACCAGCTGGTACTATCGAAGGCGTATAGCTTGACGTAGTTTTTTGGTAACTGATTTTTTTATTCACATATTAATAGTTATCCTAAAGATATGGTATGAGTGGCCGTTAATAATTTACGGTCATTCGCCCCTATAGGCTAGTGGGATTCTATTGATAGTGTGCTCTACTTTTTTAAAGTATTTTTTAAATTGCGCTTTAAACGGCTTTTAAAATTACAGTAGCTTTACTTATAGCGATACGCTTTATTATCGTCACGCATAGATGAAATAATAGATAATAATTATGGCGAATTTAGTCGTCCTTCTACTACTTAATATCTACTTTTCTAATCCTGTGACGCCAGTATCTTATCAACCTAAAGAAGTGATTATGCAATATCCTGCTTGGAAATACTTCGTCATCATCATCGTGCTTATCATAGCCGGTCTGTACGCTGCGCCCAATCTCTATCCAGATGAACCAGCGGTACAGATTACCAGTTCTGCTGCAGGCACACAGCTGTCAGAGGGCATCTTGACCCAGTCACAAAGTCTGCTTAAAGAGGCAGGCTTAAGCTATCATGATGGTACTTTTGAGGGTAACAGTGCCCTTGTTCGTCTCGATAATCCTGAAACACAGCTCAAAGCTCAAGAAGTACTACGTCAGAATTTAGGTGATGACTATGTGGTGGCATTGAACCTTGCGCAGACAACACCACAATGGTTGCGCGATATCGGTGCTAAGCCGATGAAGCTGGGACTGGATTTACGCGGTGGGGTGCGGTTCGTACTTGAAGTAGATATGAATAAGGTGCTTGAGCAGCGGCTCACCAGTGCCAGCCGTGACGTACGTCGTGACTTGCGTGCTGAGCGTATCGCTATTAAAGGTATCAAGACAGAAGCGCAAGGTATTGTGCTGCATTTCGCCAATACTGATATTCGTAATCGGGCGCAAAATATTTTACAAAGTACAATGGGCACCACCTTTAACTTGCAATCATCAATTGATGAGCAAGGTGCGGCGCTGATCATGGCGTATAACGATGCTACGTTAGAAGAAATCAACAGTTATGCGGTTAGCCAAAACTTAACCACCTTACGTAATCGTATCAGTGAGCTTGGCGTTGCCGAAGCCTTGGTGCAGTCACAAGGTGCCAATCGCATTGTCGTTGAGCTACCGGGCGTACAAGATACCGCTGAAGCCAAGCGTGTACTGGGTCGTACCGCTAACCTTGAATTCCGTATGGTGGCAAAAGACAGCGAAACGTATATGGGTGGCATTCCACCAGCTGGCACCGAAGCATTCCCCTTTAAGACGCTTGATGGTCAACCCGTATTGCTAGAGCGTCAAGCTATCGTCACCGGTGATAAAGTCACCAACGCTCAGACCAGCCTTGATGAAAGCGGACGTCCTGAAGTGAATATTACTTTGGACAGTGCCGGTGGTAAGCTCATGCAAAACGCCACGCGTACCGCAGTCGGCGAGCAAATGGCAGTACTCTTCATTGAGAATAAGCAAAAAATTACTTATGAGCCAGACCCAGCGAATGGCGAGACGGTTGAAGTTCGTACGCCTTATGCTGAAACCAAAGTCATTAACCGCGCCAATATTCAGGCGGTGCTTGGCTCATCATTCCGTATTACCGGTCTTGATAGCAATGCTGAAGCGGCTGAGCTGGCGTTATTATTACGCTCAGGGGCGCTAGCTGCACCGATGTATTTTGTTGAAGAGCGCACCATTGGTCCATCACTTGGTCAAGAAAACATTGATAAAGGCTTGTTTTCTACCCAAGTGGGCTATTTATTAGTCTTTGCCTTCATGATTATTTTCTATCGCCTATTTGGTTTGATGGCAAATATTGCCCTTGCCATTAACGTGGTGATTATTATGGCAATCATGTCTATTTTAGGCTCTTCACTGACGCTGCCTGGTATCGCTGGTATCGTATTGACCATTGGTATGGCGGTCGATGCTAACGTGTTGATATTTGAGCGGATACGCGAGGAGCTGGCGAACGGGGTACGACCCAAATCCGCTATCGGTGCAGGCTTTGATCGCGCCTTCAGTAGTGTATTCGATGCCAATATCACCACCTTGCTGGTTGCATTTATTTTGTTTGCTATCGGCACCGGTCCAATCAAAGGCTTTGCGATTACTTTAGCGATTGGTATTATCAGCTCACTATTTACCGCACTGTTGGTCACAAGAGCTCTAATACAAATCGCTTATGGTAAGCGTAAATCTATTAAACGTTTGAGCATCGGCTAGGAGAAAAATATGGCGATTGAACAGAATATTCCCCCAGAAAATCAGAATACGCCGACGTCTAGTAGTTCAGGTGGTGGCTCAGACGGCAATCCAAATAACCCAAACGATAAGTCACGTCGCCGCCGTAATAAGCCGCGCCGTGATGGTAAAGGTAGCAATAATAAAAGCAATAGCCCAGCGACACTAAGCGCAGGTAAATCAGAAAAGCGCCGTGCTGGTAAAGACAACCAAGTATTAGTAACGCAAGATATCAATACTGATATCAATCACCAAGATACGTTAGATAATGCAGCGGATGCAGCAGCCGCACACGCTGAAGGCGGTATTAAATCTATTGGTGATCAGCGTATCATCCCGTTTATGAAGATAGAAAAGCCGATGGCGTTGTTATCTATTTTCTTAGTCATTGGTAGTATTATTGCGATTGCGGTGAATGGTCTCAACTTTGGTCTTGATTTTACCGGCGGCGTGTCAGCAGATGTTCGTTATGAGCAGCCTGCTGAACAGGTAGAAGTCGTAAAAGCCCTTGCTGACAACGGTTTTGATGATGCGGTTGTACAATATTTAGGTACACGTCAAGAGCTTTTAATACGTCTACCACCACAGTCGGACAATATCGATGGTCTTAATACCTCGCTTGGGCAAGCACTAGATTTACCTAATAATAAAGCTGACATAAGCAACGTTAATATTATTGGTAGTCAAGTTGGTAACGAGGTTTATTTAAACTCGGTGATGGCGTTGGGCTTAGCCTTACTATCGATGCTCGGCTATGTGGCGCTGCGCTTTCAGTTTAAACTAGCACTTGGTGCAGTCATATCATTATTCCATGATGCTATCGTGACCATTGGTGTATTTGCGTTATTTGGCTTTCCATTTGACTTAACCGTTTTAGCAGCGATTTTGGCACTGATTGGTTACTCATTGAACGATACCATTGTGGTATATGACCGTATTCGTGAAAACTTCCGCCGGGTACGCGGTATTAGTCCAAGGCAAACTATTGATTTATCATTGACTGAAACTTTGCGCCGTACGATTATGACCATCTCTACCGTTTTGCTTGTGGTGTTAGCCATGATGCTACTTGGCGGTGATGGCTTGTACTGGTTCTCAGTAGCGCTATTTATCGGTTTGCTTGCGGGTACGTATTCTTCAACCTATATTGCCAGCTCAATTCCATTGGCAATGGGTCTATCACGCGATGACTTTATCGTAAAAGTAAAACCTGAGTTTGAAGAAGAAATTGTGACCTTTAATGATCCAAAAATGTTTGAACAAGACTAATAAGCGGATGCAATATATATATTTATATCCACTGATTTCTTATAAATAAGCATAAAAGCACCTAATTATCTAGGTGCTTTTATCTTTACATCATCTACTAATATCTTTAAATATAGCGGTAGCAATACTATACACTTTCAAAGTAATCTTTAAAGCAAATACCTTATATACAATAACTATATAGCCCTTTAGTGCTGCCATATTACTGCCTACTTTCGATAAAGTATTTACCTCTTCGCATTCTTGTATAAGTGATTTTGTCATGTCCTCTATACCACCGGCTAACGCTCTGCCGCCTATCGATACCCGTTACGCTCGCATCATTGCCATTGCTGTGCCAGTCTTACTTGCTAATTTAGCCATGCCGCTACAAAGCCTGATTGATACCGCGATTATAGGTCATATGAATGATGCCGCTAAGCTTGCGGGCATGGGACTTGCTATTCAATTGCTGTCTTTACTACTTGTCAGCTTTAACTTTTTACAATATGCATCTTCAGGATTATCGGCTCAAGCACTAGGGCAACTTGGCAGTAGCAAAGATGCGCCAGTTACCAGTGAATTGGCAGCATTACTTCTCTCCATCTTGCAGCGGGCATTGTTACTCGCCTTTATCATCGGTACGATATTATTGCTTGCAAAACCCTGGTTACTCAATTTTGGCTTGCATGCTTTGTCTGCTAATCCGGCAAGTGGCGCTGCTGCAAAAAGTTACTTAGACGTACGCTTTTGGGGTGTCATTGCGGAGCTTATGAACTTTGCATTTATTGGCTGGTTTGCTGGGCAAGGTAAGACCCGTTACATGCTGTATCAGCAAGGTTTTATTGCAGTGATGAATATTATCTTAACTCTATTTTTTGTATTTGGCATGGATATGGGCATCGAGGGTGTGGCGCTTGGCACTATGATTGCATTTTGGTCGGGAATATTATTAGCACTGTGGTTAAGTAAGCAGCATCTAAATATAACTTGGTCAGCACTATTTCGTGCAGATCCGCAGTATTTTACCAAATATAGATTACTTAGGCTGTTTTCATTAAATAAAGACATCTTTATTCGTACGCTGATACTGACGTTAAGCTTTGCTTGGGTGACGCGTCTATCCGCGCAAAGTGGCGATTTGGTATTAGCAGCCAACGCTATTTTATTACAAGTATTGAGCATTTCAGCCTTTGCGCTCGACGGTGTGGCGGTATCAGCCGAGGCATTAAGTGGACAGGCAGCAGGACGACGAGATTGGCGACGCTTTAGCATTATTATAAAGCGTACAGGAATAGTCAGCTATGGGCTAGCGCTCCTGTTAAGCATTATGTGGTGGTTTGCCATGCCGCATTATTTGCAAATGATGACCAATATTGAGCCCGTATTTGAGCTTGCAGCAGCGTATCAGTCCTTTGCGATTTTATTACCACTGATTGGGGTCGGTGCTTATTGGCTTGATGGGATATTTTTTGGTTTGACGGCAGGACGAGCTATTCGTAATGCTGCATTAACGTGGGCAGTGATATTCTTTCCGCTCAGCTGGATGCTATATCGACAGTGGGATATGACTGGGATTTGGCTCAGCGTTTGGAGTATTTTAATATTGCGTATGCTGGTATTGGCTGGGTTCTTATATCATGCACGCTGCAAAGGCGGTTATGCAAGCTTGCAGCCCCATTAAATTATTAATTTCTAGATAATTATGACCCTCTATTATTAATATCGATAACAATTTAGGATAGCCTGTGATTTCTTATTCTAAGCAAGCCTCTTCATCTACTCAGTGGGCAGTAGGGTTTAAAAAAAGCTTACCAGTTGCCATGGGTTATCTGCCCGCTGGTATCGCTTTTGGCGTACTTGCGCAAGTCGCAGGTGTGCCGATTTGGGCAACGATTATGCTCAGCATAGTACTTTATGCTGGGGCGGCGCAATATGCCTGCCTACCAATGTTAAGTGCAGGACTGCCAATTGGTAGTGTTGCTACCAACATTGCTGCTATTAATTTGCGCCATGTTTTTTATGGTGTACCATTATTGAACCATCTACCCACGCATAAACTTGCTAAAACTTATTGTTTATTTGCGCTCACTGACGAGACATTTTCAGTGATGACCAGCTTGCCAGCAGAATCAAGGCAGGCACTTATGCTACCTATTAGTTTATTTAATCAAAGCTGGTGGGTACTGGCAACGGCAATTGGAGTAATGATAGGGAGCACACTTAATGATTTAGTGCCCCATTTAGACTTTGCATTGGTGTGTTTATTTGCCATATTGGCGTATGAGCAGTTGCAAACCATTAAGCGCTATTTTCCGATTGGTATTGCTATCATTGCTTTAGTCCTTGCTGCGCTATTTACCAGTCAGTGGCTACTACTGGTGGCAATCGCTATTTGTATGCTTCTTATCCTAGGGCGCGCTTTTATGGTAAAAGATAAGCCAATGGGAGGCAGTCATGGGCAGTAGTTATTTGATTTTGGCAACCTTGGCAATGGCAGCGGTCACATTTATAACCCGTGCCATTCCTGCACTGATACCACAAAAAATGCTCGACAAACCGTGGTTGCATCGCCTTAACGAAAGCCTACCTTTATCAGTATTGGTATTATTGATTCTTACCAGCCTTGCCTATCAGGAACTGTCATTCACTACACATTTATCTGATGCCGCGCTGCATTTACTACTGGCCCAAATTGGGGCGTTGGCACTGGTTTTACTGGTATATCATATCAGTCGTCAGCTGCTTATCAGTATGATTGTTGGCATTGCTGCTATTAACGGCTTGCTGTGGATATTTGAAAATTTTTTATAAGTAATTAAAATAGCTACCAATAATTTGATGTTGATAAATTAGGACTAATAAACTAAAAACTATAAAAAGGCTAAATCCTATAGAGGGTTTAGCCTTTTTTAAAATCAAGAATGCTTATTGATACATTAAAGTCCTAGAACTCTTCAACACCCATCATATCGACTGGGGTATCAGCAATCACTTCCACACCATTTTTGGCTGACTCACTACGCTGTTCTTGTAAATGCTCAAGATAGGCTTCGTTGATTTGTCCAGTAATATAACAGCCATTAAATACGGCACAATCAAAGCCTTCGACCTTACTGTGCTTGGTGTCTTTTACTGCTTCAATTAAGTCATCCAAGTCTTGAAAAATCAGGCGATCAGCACCGATAATCTTGCGCACTTCTTCTACACTGTGACCCGATGCGATCAGCTCGCTGCGTACCGGCATATCAATCCCATAAACATTGGGATATTTTACCGGTGGTGCTGCACTAGCAAAAAATACATTTTTTGCACCAGCATCACGTGCCATTTGGATGATTTCATAGCATGTAGTACCACGAACAATAGAATCATCGACCAGCAATACATTTTTGCCTTTAAACTCTAGCGGGACTGGGCTTAATTTTTGACGTACCGACTTTTTGCGTTGCTGCTGACCCGGCATAATAAAGGTACGCCCGATATAGCGGTTCTTCATAAAGCCTTCACGGTACTTGATATTCATTTTGAGCGCCAGCTCCATCGCTGACGTACGCGAGGTATCAGGAATCGGAATCACCACATCAATATCATGGTCCTCGCCCCATTCACGCAAGATTTTTTGTCCCAGCTTCTCACCCATGCGCAGGCGGGATTTATAAACTGAGATATTATCCATAATTGAATCAGGACGAGCAAAATAAACATACTCAAAAATACACGGCGTATATTCTTTTGGCTCAACGCATTGTTTGCTATGTAATTGATGATTCAAGTCAATAAAAATAGCTTCCCCTGGTCGTACATCACGAATAATCGTAAATCCTGAACCGGTAAGCGCTACCGACTCCGATGCTACCATATATTCAGTGCCGCCATTGTCCGCTAAGCGTTGACCAAATATTAATGGACGAATACCATTTGGATCACGGAACGCGAGCAAGCCATGTCCGGTAATGAGTGCTACTACGCCATACGCGCCTTCAATGCGACCATAAACTGCAGTTACTGCTTCAAAAATATCGGCAGGCTTCGGATGAGTCTTATCTAGATTCTGCATTTCATGAGCAAGTACATTCAGCAGGACTTCAGAGTCTGAATCGGTATTTAAATGGCGACGGTCTTCCTCATAAAGCTCTTTTGCCAAGCTCTCAGCATTGGTCAAATTGCCATTGTGCGCAAGCGTAATCCCATACGGTGAGTTAACATAAAAGGGTTGCGCTTCTGCACTGCTCGATGTGCCAGCAGTTGGGTAGCGGACATGACCAATACCAAACTTACCCACTAGCTTGAGCATATGACTGTTCAAAAAGACATCACGTACCATGCCGTTTTCTTTACGCAAATATAAGCGACCATCTTGCAACGTCACAATACCCGCAGCGTCCTGCCCACGGTGCTGTAACATGGTTAAGGCATCATAAAGAATTTGATTGACTGGCTCATGAGCTGCAACCCCGACGACTCCACACATAGTTATGTCCTATTTTAGATCACACATTAGTAACACGATGACGGTATTAGACGACTAAAATAGGCCGACCTTACCGCTAAACTGATGGTACTGCTTGCTAATATTTATGAATAAGTAGCTTACTTAATACTGGCTTTCGCGTTTAACAGGTTTAAATTGACGGCTGATTAACCTGATCCCATGCCACGCCCAACATATCGGCTGCCAAAGTTTTTGCCATGGGCGCATAAGGCAACAATTCAGGCGCTAATATTGACGACTGCCACTGAGGTAATTGCATTAATAATGGCGCACTGACGCTGAGCAATACCAACACGACCAGCACATTCTTTGCAGCGCCCAGCACACCGCCTGCCATCTTATCGAGCACCCCAAGCCGTAACGTTTTTAGCACCCCTGAAAATACAAAGGCAACCAAATGCATAATGGCTAAAATAACAATAACCACTAATAAAAAAGCCGCTGCCATTTGTAATACTGGGTTTTCTACCATACCGGACAATTGCGGCGCGATAACACCTGCCAGCCGCGTTGCCGCAATCAAAGCAATAAACCAGCCGACCAAGCCGACTGCAGTTTTAATCAAGCCCACTTGAAAACCGCGCCATAAGCCAATTAAGACAACCACGGCAATGATAATATCCAAACCACTCATACCTTTCGCCTTGCTCTATAATTTACCTAAATGTTTATGACTATATTTGGTGTTAGTAAACGCTATTATCAACCTTTAGATAAAATACAGCATTTAGCCTTCCATCGCGTCATAATAGCCGCCAATGGCTTGGATACACGATTGCACTAACCCCGGACCTTGATAAATAAGCCCCGTATACAATTGCACCAAATCTGCACCGGCTTTGATTTTTTTAACTGCCTTCTCACCGCTATCAATCCCACCAACCCCAATTAAAGCCACTTGATCACCCAGTTGATCTGAGAACTGCTGCAGTATTTGAGTGCTAATATGGCTGACCGGACGACCTGATAAACCGCCTGTTTGGTCACCATCGGTCAAGTCTTCAACACCAACGCGACTTAACGTGGTATTGGTAGCAATCAGTCCATCGATTTCAAAATCGAGTAGCTGCTGCGAGATATAATCCACTTGTGCTGGCTCTAAATCAGGCGCAACTTTAAGCACCAATGGCACATAAAAACCGTACTCCGTTGCCAATTGGTCATGACGATTTTTGATGGTATCTAATAAATAAGTAAGCGCCTCACCACTTTGTAAGTCACGCAAATTTGAGGTATTGGGCGAAGAAATATTAATGGTAATGTAGGACGCATGCGGATAAACACGCTCCAAACAATAGACGTAATCGTCAGCGGCATTTTCAACCGGCGTACTGGCATTTTTACCAATATTAATACCGATATTTCCTTTATATTTACTGCGCTTAACATTGTCAATCAGATACTCAACGCCCTGATTGTTAAAGCCCATACGATTAATAATGGCATCGGCTTGTTTAATTCTAAACAAACGCGGCTTATCATTGCCTACTTGCGGTTTTGGGGTAACCGTACCCACTTCAATAAAGCCAAAGCCCAATTCGGCAAGCGCATCAATATAATCGCCATTTTTATCTAGACCTGCCGCCAGCCCAACCGGGTTAGCAAACTGCAAACCCATACAGTCTATAGGCTGCATATGCTGACCATATACCAAGCCTAATGCGCGTGCTTTGTGCGCTTTTGCCAATAAAGACAAGGTCATGTCGTGGGCGTGCTCAGGGTCCATCTTAAATAAAAACGGTCGAAGTAAGGCGTAGGACATAATGACGATGAACCCTGAATAAGAAATAGGTGAATGAAAAATGAGTCAAATGAAGCGCAGCGATTATATCAGCTTAACGGAAAGAAGAGCAAAGTTTCATAAAAGTCTGTGGTTAGGCAAACAAAACCTTAGATAATTATTTTGATATTGTATTTAATAATAAAATAGATGAGATTAAGGCACAGAGCGACTGTCAGTCAGCGCAATCCAGCCGCGCACAATACGATACAGATGCCAAATAAAGGTAAACGCGATAATCATTAGCCCAAGACCGGTCAATAAAATTGAGACAAGTGCCAAGTTACCGCTATCTGATAGTACACTGAAACCAATACCTCCGAATGCGATGACCAGCAATAGCCCGCCAACAGCAAAAAAGACAATGCTGTACCAAAAGGTCTTAATCTGCCAATCAAAATGCGTGGCAAGCCAAGTGCCATCCGCTGCATGGCGTCTGGTATAGTTCATCACAATAGGCACAATCCAAAGCAGCCCTGCTGTAAAATAGCTCAATACATAAAGTAAATAAGTCACATGATTATAAGTTACTAACGAGCGTTTTTTGTCATCAATCATCTGACTGCCTTATTACTTAAAATGTGTTGGATATGTTTTTATATTGATATTGATATTGCATTATGATACTGCCGACTATTATTATCATTGTGGCGTTGCGTGCGGTTTTCAAGAACGCTTGGAACTAAGCCCTAGAATCTAAGCACTAGAAACCAGACAACACTAGGTGCTAAATGTGGCTTGTACTTGCAACTGCTTAGTAATGGCATCTTGCAGAATAGATAATTGGGTCAATTGCCAGCCTTGTTGTTCAAGCTGGGCTAGTGTGGTACTAACCACCGCTTGGCTAGGATGACTAAAGCTTAACTGTACCGTATCACCCGTTGCCACCACTTGTGCATCATTAATACCGGCACCGTTTAGAGCGGTACTGATACGACTTGCCGGCGGTATAGCAGTCTCATTTTGGTCAACATCACTACCAGCACGGGTATCAATATTACCTGCTTGCGCCCGCAACCAAAAATAATCAGCCACTTGTGTCTGATAGTTTTCCTTACTTTTTTTAGCCGCTTGCTGCAAGCTATAGCCACCGTAGCCACCAATAAACAACAGTAAAAACAGCGTTAGCGCCGCCAACGCCATCTGGTCGCGTGCAGACAATAACTGCCAGCGTGTCCATACCATATCATGGTACTTCGTGATACGCGCAGATAATGCACTGCCTGCTGGAGCGCTCCGTTTAACACGGCGCTGTAATATATTCATGCCCTAACCTTATTTGAATGCCGTTAATTAAGTTTCCGCCTCAGCTGTAGCCGTTTTCGAAACTGCTGAGCTGTCAGGCTGTATGTTGACGGTAATTTGACCGCTAAATTGTCCTTGCTCATTACTATTTACTTGCTGCAAATTAGCAGCTAACCCTTGCGCGGTCAGTGTATTGGCAAACTCATCGAGGCTTTGACGATTAGGTGCAATTAGGGTAAAACTCAAGGCGTTTGGCGCTATGACCAACGCTTGCGCTTGTAAGGAGGATTGCTTAATAAGAGGGGCGATACGCGACAAGATAGCCGTATGCGATGCGGGTTCTTGATTCTCATTCATTAGTTTTGGTTGCAACTGTGCTTGCAATTTGGTACGCGTGCTGAGCGCTTCGTTTGGAAACCAGGATTGATACTGAGTAGTAATTTCTGCTTGGGTGGCAGTTGCGACATCATTATAGCGATACCACTGCACCCCATCGGTTGCCATCTGTAACACCAATGCTGAAAACGCAACCATCATGGCTACTCGCAGATAAGGCGACAGCTGGGAGCTGGATGCTTTTGTAAAAAAGTTAAGGGCATGGCGTTCAGGGTTATCAATGGGCGCAGGCACAAGTGGCAATATACTCATTAATAACTGGCGCTCAGACAATAGTGCTACCGTTTCTACTGATATTGCGCTTGCTAACGCCATATTAGCTTGCACTGTTAACTCATCATCTAAAGTAGCCGTTAATGCCTCAAGCACTGTATTAGCTGACAGGTCAAGCATAGGTAAAACGCAAACTTCACTTAACTGCGGCAAATGCTCAAAAATCAATGGTAAATAACTAACAGCCAACCCTTGATGAGCGGACTGACGCAACAAAGTAGTATAGGCATCTTGATACAGCACCACCTGCTGCTCTGCTGCCTCTTCTGGGATAGGTAACAGAAAAAAATCAGGCAATAAGGCATGAATACTTAACCCTACTAGCTGCGCACTTTGCTGCCATGATTCAATATCGCTTTCTGGAAGCGCATATAAATAATTGCTATTGGCATAACCAAGCTGACGTATGGCTAATTGCTCAACGGGCGCAAGCGAAACCTCTTCAAACAAATACTGTTTACCAACGGTACCCAGCTGCTTGAGCTGTGCACTACTTAGTGGCGTCTCTACTTGCAATACATACTGTGATGGAAAATATAAACATAGCGATTTTTGTCCATGAATACTATAAATATCGTGCAGCTGTTGCCAGCTATCAACCGCATGCCACTTTTTTGTAGCGCTATGCCACACTGCCAGCGGACTGTGCTGTGCTCTTAACCATACATGTAACACTAAGCGTGACCTTATTTTTTAAACCACTTACTACCAACAATTTGACAATTTGCTAATAAAACAAGAAGAAAATTAGCAGTATTATATTAGTACGGCTGTTGAGGAACAAATCGGTCAATCTCGCGCGCCATCCCTGCCATAATAAACTCCATTTCAAAAACACGCGCTTCCGCTAGAGCATATGACTCTGGAGTATCGCCTGTTAATAAGCTGGCAAGATAAGCGATAATAGACATATGACACACAACTATTACGCATTCAGCTTCAATAGTCGCGAGTTCTGCAAGCGCAGTGCGTGCGTCATCTGAAGGAGTAATATTATTCTGTACCTTGACGGGAACATTATGAGTCTGTAATTGAAGCTGTGCCAATGTTTGCTGTGCGCGAACGTAGGGACTCACTATAAAAATATCCGGAGTATAAGAAGTGCTGATATAGGCTGCTGTTTGCGCTGCTTGTTGTTGTCCAAAGTCAGTCAATTCACGCGCGCTGTCTGGGCGCGTTTCATCTTCTGCTTGTCCGTGGCGCATTAAGATAATTTTCATAACTTTTCTAATTTTCCTGACTATTTATCTTTTTAGATAACTTGTTAATGATGATTAGCCATTACTCAGATGACGTTTTGCCATTGTTATTATCGTCATAGCTAATGCTATTATCTAAATCCAAAGACGTTTGCCTTGTAGAACGTGGATCAGAGATCAGACTTTTCATTATACACTTTGTCATTTTTATCGTTGTCTATCTTAGTGGTATCGGCTGGAAAATCTTTAGTAGCCGCCTGTATCTGAGCGGTTAGGGATGCGTTACTGTGGTCATGCGCCATCACAAACTCCACATCACTCCGGAAGCCAGCTTCCATTAACTGTAGCGCCACGCCCAATGCCGCTTTGTCTTCATAAATAACCGCATAAAGTGCATGGGTAATCGGCATATAAATGCCTTCTTTGGTTGCCTTTTCATGCACTTGCTGAATGGTATTGACCCCTTCTGCCGTTTGACCCAGCTTTTTAACCGCAGCATCAATATTCATGCCGCGCCCAAGCATATTACCAATGCGATAGTTGCGACTCAGCTCAGAGCTGCATGTGGCATATAAATCACCAACCCCTGACAAGCCTAAAAACGTCAATGGATTAGCACCAGCCTCTACACCAAAGCGGCTCATTTCGGCTAAGGCACGGGTTAACAGCATTGCTTTGGTATTTTCGCCAACCTCGTAAGCGGCTGCCATTCCCATTGCAATAGCATATATATTTTTTAGAGCGCCACCAAGCTCAACGCCGCGAACATCATCACTAGCAAAGACCCGAAAAAATGCACTGTGTAGCGCCGCTTGCACGGCATGGCGCAGAGGCTCTGACTCGCTGGCAATTACGGTAGCTGACGGCATATTTTTCATGATTTCGATGGCAAGATTGGGTCCTGACATTACCCCAAAATTCACCTCTGGTAGCTCATCTTTAATGATATCGCTCATTAACGCAAAGGTATCTTTTTCCATGCCTTTGGTCAAAGACACCAGCGACTGCCCTGTCATAAAAGGGGCGATATTCTTTAACGTTTCCCGAAACGCTAGGCTCGGAACAGCAAGAAAAATAATGTCTTTGTCTTTAACTGTCGATTCTAGATCATGGCTGTATTTTAGGCGCTCATCAAGCTTATAGCCAGGTAGATATTTTTTATTCATCCGCAACTTTGCCATCGACTTCACCGTACGTTTATCACGTACCCAAATCGTGGTATCGCAGCCATTACGCGCGGCTAAATTTGCCATTGCAGTGCCAAAGCTGCCACCACCCAAAAACGCTAAACGTAACTTGCCAGAATTTTTGGAAATTTTTTCCATATTATTAGCAACATCTGCTTCAACCGTGCTTGGATCAAGCTTTTTTCTCCCTAGTCCTGTTTTGGTCGCACGTTCAATGATACCAGCAAGCAGTCCACCCGGCTTGTCATGACGGTCATCTATACTCGCTACTGGTTTATTCGCAACAATTTTAGGAGATTTATTATTTTTAATAGGGCTTGTCATATCTTTTATCCATGTTAATGCACTTTTCACTATCCCTGCAGCTTATACATTTACAGTTGGTAGGTATAGTGCAATTATATTGCTGATACCTGCCAAGCCTGTTGCACAACCATGATTTAAAAAACTACCACTCAAAGAGGAATTATGATTCAAACTTTATCAGTGATTCAATATCTAAGGGTTTGCGCGTCGGTGTATGACGCAAACTTGTTCCAGTATAGATAAAGGCCGTGACATAATCCTCTGTGCCTACACCAAAATATGCTTTCACAGCAGGTTCGTTACATAAAAATCCGGTACGCCAAACGGTACTAAAGCCTTGTGCTTTCAAAGCTAAAATAAGATTTTGTACTGCAGAACCCGCACTGAGCATTTGTTCAAATTTCGGTACTTTTTTATGTTCCTTCATTTGAGTGACAACAGTGATAATAACAGGTGCTCGCAGAGGCATAGCGGCAGTTTTTGCGCGCTCTTTATCAGATAAACTCTCACCAGCAGCGATAGCTTGCGCTTCAGCCGCAGCCACCAATGCGTTACCAAGAGCGTGACGAGCATCACCTTCCGTCACAATAAAGCGCCATGGCTGTAATTTTTTATGATCAGGGGCGGTTGCCGCACAATGAATGGCAGCTTTAATCTGCACATGTGTAGGTGCAGGCTCATTCAAATTGCCAATACTACGCCTTGAGTTTATCCAGTTAATCAGCTGCTCATCGGTTACTGTGGCATCTGCTAATGCCGTATTTGCAGCACCCTTTGCCTCTGATATAGAGATATCTTTATTCTTCTTAGCATCACTCATTGTTTATCCTTAGTTGTTATTATCATTATTAAAATATTTTTAAATTGTCTATCTTTTAAATTATCGTATAAAACACTTTTAACAATAAAATTATGCCGCATCATCAAGGCGGTGTTTCATTTTAAGATAATCCTCTGACTGCATTTCTAGCAATCGCGACCGTGTTCGCTCAATCTCAAATGCTAATTTCTCACCTTGATATAACTCAAGAATAGATTGTTCAGCGCGAATCAGTAACTTTACGCGTCGGTCATAAAACTCATCAACCATATAAATAAAGCGCCGGGTTGGGTCACGTAAATCATCATTTAAGGCAGGCACGGCATTGACCAAGACCGTACTATAACGGTTGGCAATCTCTATAAAGTCCGCAGCTGAACGTGGCTGCATACATAAATGACGGAAGTCACAAAATAAGATGGTTTCAGTTCGAGCATTGATGATAACTTCACGCCCATTAATAACAATAGGCTCTTTACTGATTTTAATATTGTTAGAAAGACTGGCAAAACGATTCGCTAGCCAATGATGATTGCTCTTAGTCATGGGTGATTTATAAAGTTCCGCTTGTTGTAATACGCGTAACCGATAATCAATACCTGAGTCAATATTCATCACGGTGGTATGCTTTTCTACTTCAGCAATGGCAGGTAATAAACGATCACGATGCAAACCATCCTTATACAATCCTGATGGTGCAATATTAGACGTTGCCACCAAAGTAATGCCTCGATCAAACAACATGGTAAATAAATCACCTAAAATCATCGCATCAGAGACATTCGAGACAAAAAACTCATCAAAACAAATCACCACCGCTTCGGCATAAATAATATCTGCCACTTTTTCTAGCGGATTACACTCGCCATGAATCAGATTCAACTCATGATGGACACGTTGCATAAAGTGATGAAAGTGCTGACGCATTTTACGATCAATGGTCAGTGAATCATAAAACAAATCCATCATCCATGTTTTGCCACGCCCAACCCCGCCCCACATATATAAACCTTTTGGCGCAACAGGCTTTGCTTTTAGAAAGCTAAAAAAACCTTTTTTGCGCTGCGTACTGACATTGAGCTGATAATAGAGCTCATCAAGGTAACACATGGCCTGATACTGCTGCTCATCTCTAGTAAAGTCATCATTATTGATGGATTGCTCGTAGCGCTGCAATGGAGATAATCTCATAAGACTGCTCGTCATTCGACAAAATAAATAGTGAAATTATGTGTTGAAACCGTCAGTTGATCCTAGCTTATGTCTTTTACACTGAGACAGTAACAACTGAGATGTCAGAGTAGCTTATTAACACTACTCCCTAGGTTAGCACGGCTTAAGGGGTAACAATAATCAATTAAATTTATCGAAATATAGTAAAATCAATCGCTTTATTTTAAGCACTCATCACTTCATTTTGAGTAACAATATTATCAATACATCATTACGTATCGACATTAAAACTTTGCTGCTGCAGTAGCTTTTTTAATTCTGTTAAGCGACCATGAAAAAAGTGTCCGGCACCTTCAATAATACTGACTCTAATACCTAAGCGATCGGCAAAGGCTTGCATATTCTCAGGCTCTATCACCTCATCTGCATCACCGTAAATCTCAAAGGTTTTTGCAATGGGCAAACTTAAATCACTACCGTCATTCTTTTCTATAGAAGGGGAAATTAAGGCAACGTTGACAATTTCAAAGTCGCTTAGATCCCAAACATGGGCTGACGTCAGAACTTGCTCGGCCACGCGCGCAGTCACATAACCACCAAATGAGAAACCACCAAGCCACAACTTTCGAGCATTGGTTTGACTTGCCAGCCATTGTAATACGGTCATCGCATCCAGTACTTCACCGTTAGCATAATCATGCTCGCCAGTCGATTGCCCTACCCCACGAAAGTTAAACCTTACCACATGCATACCACTATCACGAGCAAAGCGGTACATAGTAGTCACCACTTTATTGTTCATCGTACCATCAAACAGCGGGTTAGGATGGCATAATAAAGCGACGGTATCAGTATTTGGATCATTAGGATTGTCTTGCTGCCATAGCGCATCAACTTCAAGGACACCGGCAGGAGCAGGAATTAAGGGCATAATAGTCATTATTCATTAAAAAAAAGATAATCTAATTATCCTAGATATGAGTTATATTTCAAGTCATTTGCTGTGTATCTGCTCGGTTTGTTTTATTTGATGGGCAATAAGGTTATAAAAAAGAGAAATACCGAATAAATAATGCTTTATAGATGATCAATGGCATATCAATAAGATACTAATAGTGCTTAAGCAAAAATTAGTTTAGCAGGATACGTATGAGGAATGGATATCACGAAACATGGTGGCAACACCCTACACATTAACCATCTAGACGGTAAGGTTATAAATAGGTTAAATTCATATTTTGTATTTCTCGATTTTTGCCTTATTTTTTTCTACTGATTTATTTATAGGATTCACTTATGACCACTTTTAGCAATACTGTCACTGTATCTGCCACATTAGCCGCTGCACTGATATTAAGCGCTTGTCAATCGACCTCTACCACTTCACCTGTGATTCAACGGGCCAACTCTACTTATGAAACCACTGGCGTAAGCTCTACTAAAATAAAGGCTCAGCAAAATGCTTTAGACAGTGCCAAAAAAACCTGCGGCTCTCGTCAAGTGATTGTGGTGAATGACACAACCAAATATAACGGTATTTTAGGCGAACGTACCGGTCGAGTGATTGGACAAATCGGTGGCATCTTCGGCAAAACCCCAACAGATACCGCACGTAATGATGATTATGAATATATGATTAATTTCCGTTGCCAGTAATCGGTTTTGATACATATTTAAAGTTTTTACAAATCGAAAACCTGCTTTTAATAAGTAAAAAAGCCAATAAATATACGATTTAGATATTTTTCTTATCGTATGCTTATTGGCTTTTTTATTGTAAATAGTTTTTTGTTGTGAATAATAGGAACAAGTTGTTCATTAAGCTGATTTTACGCTAAGCTACCCTTCTTATCGCTCTCTTTTTTCCACGCTAGCTATTCTTTTGGTCTATTATTATGCGCAAACCTAATCTCGCCAATATCGCTCATGTGAATGCTAAAAAATCAGGAACGAATAAAGGGACGGATAAAGTACTGGTGCCTGCCAAAGATTTGGCGACTCTTGAAGCTGAGCTTGCTGAAATCGAAGACAGTTTGGCAGAAAACCTTGAAGATACGGTGTTGCGCTTGAGCGACTATTTAGCCGCTGTTGATATGGTTATCAAACAGACCTTTGATCACAGAGTATGGGTAAAGGCTGAAATTCGCAATCTCTCAAGTAAAGGCGGGCATTATTACTTTGAGTTGGCGGAAAAAGACGATGACGGTAAGGTTGTTGCAAGCTGCCGTGGTAATTTATGGCGCTTTAAAGCCACGCGTGTCTTAGCAAAATTTGAGCGCGCAACCGGCATGGCGCTCGATCGCGACTTAACGGTTTTGCTAAAAGTATCCGCAGGCTTTCATGCGCAATATGGTTTTTCGCTGACTATCGAAGATATCGACCCCAGTTATACCTTGGGTGATTTAGCGCGGCAATACGCTGAAATGGTCGATCGATTAACTGGTGAGGGTTTGATTCACCTTAATCAGCAATTACCTAGTCCGTTTGATATTGAGCACGTGCTGGTCATTGCCCCTGAAAGGGCAGCAGGCTTGGGCGATTTTCAAGCGGATGCCGATAGGCTGGCACAAACCGGAGCCTGTCATTTTCATTATCATCATGCGACTTTTCAAGGCAATCATGCGCCCATGGAGATACGCCAAGCCATTGTGAGCGCACAGCAACATTTTTATGCAACTTATCAGCGTTTGCCTAATTTATTAGTGATTATTCGTGGTGGCGGCGCTGTTGGGGATTTGGCGTATCTTAATGATTATGAGCTAGCGGCTTTGGTGGCAGAGCAGCCAGTACCTGTATGGGTCGGCATTGGGCATGAACGCGATAAAGTGATTTTGGATGAAGTGGCGCATACCAGCTTTGATACCCCATCGAAAGTAATCGCGGCTATCAGCGCCCATTTGGCACAATTAGTCGCGCAAGTGTCAAATTATCAGAGCCAAATACAGCAAACTGCTAACTATCAATTGCAAGCCGCTGAACAACAAACGACGCGACAACTGAATCGAATACAGTCGCAGACAATTGGACGCTTGACAGCGCTACAAAAAGACAGTGATTTTGCATGGCGCAGTATTGAGCAAAGTGCCCAGCGCCAAATCAGTCAAGCCGCACGATTGGCAAAAGAGTCTCTTGAACAAACACAATCAGTCGCTTATCAACAGATTAATAGCGCGCGCAATAACAGCCAAGACTATCAACACAGCATTATAAAAAGCGCCCAACAACAAGTAATGCAAGCACAGCGAGATACCCAGTATTTACGCGATGTTATCGTTTTGCATCAGCCCGCGCGCGTACTCAAACAAGGTTATGCATTCATTAGAGATGGAAAAACCAACCAAAGGCTAACTAGTAGTGAGCAGCTTTCTCCTGACCAAACCATCAAAATTATATTAAAAGATGGTCAAGCAACCGCTCATATTAACTATGTTGAAAATGATAATATCGCAACCGTAACTACCGATCATTCACCAAATTAAACGCCCATTACTACCTGATTATTATTATGCTAAACCTTTCCTTTTAATAACACTTCAAAATATTAGGATATATTATGACTATTTCTACCACTGCCCCTGCTCGAAAACGTAAAAAAGCCGCCCCAAAAAATTTTAAGGCAGCTTACGATATTTTAAAAACCAATGCTGCTGAACTACAGCAGCAAGATGAGCCAGATATTGATAATTTAATGACCACAGTTGAAGAGTCTATCGCCGCCTATCGCGTATGCGAAACCCGCATTAATGCCATTCAACAGGCGCTAGACGCTGCCTTTGCCGATAAAGAATCCACTAACAGCAACCTTTAAGAAAAACTTACTATTCCGGCGCATCTACTTCAAATACTTGACGTAAGTAAGCCAAATATGTGTCATTGTTAATCATGGTTTTGCCGGGGCTATCAGACAATTTAGCTACCGGTTGCCCATTACATTCTACCAATTTTAAGACAATATTTAATGGCGTTAAGCCCATATCGTTAGTCAAATTCGTACCAATGCCAAAGCTGGTTTTGATACGGTCATTAAAATACTGATGCAACGCCCACGCTTTTTGCAAATCCAAACCATCACTAAAGGTAAGCAATTTAGTTTTGGGGTCTATTTTCAGTTTTCGATAATGCGCAACGGCTTTATCACCCCAAATATAAGGGTCGCCACTGTCATGACGCAATCCATCAAATAACTTGGCAAAATATAAATCAAAATCGCGTAAAAACGCATCCATGCCCACCACATCGGTCAATGCAATACCCAAGTCACCGCGATACTCATGTACCCAAGATTCTAACGCCGCTTTTTGTGAATCACGCAAACGCACATCTAACGCCTGAAATGCCTGCATAAACTCATGTGCCATGGTGCCAATGGGCGTCATATTGAGTTTTTTCGCTAAGTATACGTTGGATGTGCCACCCACTATTTTTGGTACTGCTTTATGTAGCGTTTCTACCACATGCGCCTGCCATGCTTTGCTAAATCGTCTGCGTGTGCCAAAATCAGCGACGATAAATGGCGGCTTATCAACTATCTGCTGCTGAGAAGCTTGTTGCTCAGCATAATCGTGTAATAAGGCTACCTTTTCGTCAAGTCTTCGCTGACCTTCTGCAATGACAGAGGAGTTTGATAAGGCATTAAAATACAACTCATTAACGATAGCTAGGACAAATACTTCAAAGAACATCGCCTGAATCATCGGTCCTTCAATGTCGATAAACAACCGACCTTTCTTGTCCGCACTCACGGTAATAAAGCGACGTTTTAGCTTAAACAACTCAAGATAATCGACAAAATCTGAACGCATAAAACGTAAACTACGCAAGTAATCGAGTTCATCTTGCAAGAAGCGCAATTCACATAAGCTATCTAATTGTGCCTCAAGCGCTTCTTTAATATCTGCCAACGGGTAAGCGGCGTCTTGATTATTACGGCAGCGAAACCGATAAACGCCATGTGTCTGCGGAAACTGATGGAGCATCGCTTGTAACATGGTGAATTTATACAAATCGTTATCAAGTAATGATGTGATAATGGGGGCAACGCTAGTAGGAATATGGGTAACGGTCATGTTACAGCCTTAAACGCGAAAATAAAAAGTGAGCATCATTCAATCCGTAAAGTTGCGCTGTAAGTCAATCTTGAGTAGCACATATTTATGACGGAGCAATGATAGTAGTCGATAAATAGAGGTTTGAGTATAACGAAGTTTATTATTTTTTGCAGAATTGACCGATATTAACAGCAAAACTACTACGTTTTTAGCATCGCTTTAATACCAATTTATCGCTTAATTTCAAGAATTGAACCACGAAAAAGACGCTAAAAATTAATTCTAGCGCCTTTTTTACCGTTAAGTAAGAGTGAATACGTTAAATCATTTAGTGGAAAAATAAGCTAATGTATTCATAATAACAGGGACTTATTTAACCAGCTTGACTAATGGCGCATAGCCGGATTGTGGCATCGCACTGACAGGGATAAACTGTAAAGCCCCGCCATTGATACAGTAGCGCAAACCGCCGCGATCCTTAGGACCATCCGGGAATACATGACCCAAGTGCGAATCGGCAACCCGTGAACGAATCTCAGTGCGCACCATATTAAATGCCATATCTTTATGCTGGGTAATCACTTGCATGTCAATCGGTTTGGTAAAGCTTGGCCAACCGCAGCCTGAGGCGTATTTATCCGTTGATAAAAATAACGGCTCACCACTTGCCACATCGACATAAATACCGGGCGCAAATAACTCATCATATTCGTGACTAAAGGCGCGTTCTGTGCCAGCATCTTGAGTAATATTATACTGCTCTTTGGTCAAAGTGTTTTTGAGCGCATTTTTATCAAAACCAGCGTAACGCTTAGCGGATAAAGTTTCAGCAACCGTGGTCACCGGTGCAAGTTTCGTCTTTGCAACACCCTCAGGTTTGTCATCAGCCAGACTTAAATCAACATGACAATAACCGTTTGGATTCTTAGCTAAATAATCTTGATGATACATCTCAGCCAAGTAAAAATTATCTAATGACTTATTTTCAACCACGACTTTCTGTTGGTATTTGCTTTGGACTTCTTTCACGGCAGCATCAATAACGGCTTTATCTTTACTATCCGTATAATAAACGCCAGAGCGGTATTGCACGCCACGATCGTTGCCTTGTTTATTAAGGCTGGTTGGGTCAATCACGCGGAAGTAGTATTTTAAAATAGTGTTCAAATCAGTCTTATCAGCATCATAAGTTACTTTGACGGCTTCTGCATGTCCAGAGCCAGCAATAACCTGCTCATAGCTTGGATTTGGCTTATTAGCCGCACCATTCGCATAGCCGGATACTGCATCGATAACGCCATCGACCCGTTCCATATAGGCTTCAACGCCCCAGAAACAGCCACCTGCTAAGTAAATCGTACGAGTATTAATCGGCTTACCTTGGGCGTTATAA
This sequence comes from Psychrobacter sp. GP33, assembly GCF_014119005.1. Taxonomy (GTDB): domain Bacteria; phylum Pseudomonadota; class Gammaproteobacteria; order Pseudomonadales; family Moraxellaceae; genus Psychrobacter. The sequence goes on from NZ_JACGYX010000004.1 coordinate 87,383, forward strand.
TATACCTCGCCCTTTTTGTTGATAGATTCAATTTTGCTATTATTTGCTAAAGGCGTTGCATCAGGTTTGGCACTTCCCGCTTTGAGTTCAGCGAAATCGTTACCAGCATTCTCCGCCAACGCATAGGCTTGCTGTTCGGTCATATTGCCTTTGACTAGATGTACCAAGTTACCTTTTTTATCGAGGATTGCCCAACTTGGATACACTTGCACGCCAAGCTTATTGATTAGCTCGCCTGATACGTCAACCAATACCGGTAACTTTGGATAGTCAGACTGCACTCCTGCATACCATTTTTCAAACTCACCTGTGGCTTTCTCATTCAGATGCCCCGGACTTGCGACAGTAACGACATTTAAGCCTGCAAATTTAGGATCAGTACGCCAGCTTTCAGTTTCCTCCAATGTACCTAAGCACAGCGGACACCAGCTCGCCCAAAATTTTACTAGCGTTGGCTTATTAGGGTCAATAACAGCTGCCCCATTTTTACCCAGCCCTTTGGTTAACTGCGGTAAGGCTTGCATTTGCTTGAGCATATCGGATGGCAGCATGTCACGTGAGCTTGTCACGCCACTATTTTGGTTGGCTTTCTGACTGCCCGATTTGGCGTTATTTTCTGCACTACTCATTTGCCCGCAGGCTAACAATAGCCCGGCACTTAACACACTGGTGACCCCAACTGCGCTGATGTTTTTTAACCAACGCGATGGTTGACGCTGTGATTCTGGCGTTGAGTCATTGTCATTTTGAGAATTTTTATATGACATGATATATCCTTGTTACGAAGCCTTACGACTATTTATGAGGTAGCAGCTATTATTTCTCTGAAATTTTTTATACGCATGAAAAAGGATTAAATATAATGAGATTATTTTAGAAAAATACACCTTATCTCATACAATATAAATAATAAATAGAAGCGAAAATTTAGATGAGTAATTTGGTTATATGTAAATGATACGAGGGTTGGATAATAATTACAATTAGATAATTTTAATAGTATACATTTATAATTTAGTTTAAATTAACAGTAAAATACAAGCAGATACATTTATTTTACAGCCGCGTAAGACTGTAGATAAAAATAGTGGCTTATACATTTTAAATAACAAGCTAATTGAATTTTCGCTTGGGAATTGTCTAACGAAAACAGACTCTTTAGAAAGAAGATGTAAAAATGGAGAATAACTTTTAAAATATTTAAGACGTTATAATTACTTAGGCTATTTGATACTTATTACTATATTTTGATTGGTTTTATAGACTATTTTTTAAGAAATCATGGTTTGATATTTACTTTCTTGATTGCATAAATTGCGCAACATAATCATCAACTGGATTATTTCGTAATTCGCTGGGCGTACCCGTCTGTACCAAACGTCCACCATTTAAAATGCTAATACGTTGACCCACTTTGACCGCTTCATCAATATCATGAGTAATAAATACAATCGTTTTATTCAACCGTGCTTGCAGTTCTAACAGTTGGTCTTGCAATTGCGCACGAATTAAAGGATCAAGGGCAGAAAAGGCTTCATCCATCAGCAAAATAGGATTATCAGTGGCTAATGCACGTGCCAGCCCGACACGCTGCTGCATACCACCAGATAATTCATCAGGATAGCTATTTTCTAAATTTGGCAGACCCACTTCATTAAGCCAGTGCCGTGCAATATCATGGCGCTCTTTTATGCTCATTTTACGCACACGCAGACCGTATGCAACATTTTGCAGCACGGTCATATGTGGCGTTAAGCCAAAATGCTGAAAGACCATACTGACGTTTTGTTGCCGATACTGCTGTAGTCCTTTATCATCGAGCTCTAAAATATTAATAATAGTTGAAGGTGTAGACTGAGAAGCGCGGGCTACTATAGGGTCATCTTCTATAATATTGGTTTGAGCGTTGATGGCAGTATCGACCCAAATTTTGCCACTAGTCGGGTCAATAAGGCGATTAATATGACGTATTAGTGTGGATTTTCCTGAACCTGACAGCCCCATAATACAATGTAACTCGCCCGCTTTAATAGCTAGATTAATATCATAGAGTCCTACCGAATAGCCTGTTTGCTCTTTTACCGCAATACTATTCATGCCTTCAGCTAATAATGATAGCGCAGACTGTGCTTGCGCATTGGTCGCATTATAAATCTTACTAATATTTTCTAGCCGAATATGATTCATTATTATTCTCGTTTTTTATGCACTGTTTCATTTATATATGCGTTAAGGTCTATTCAAACTTCATTTAACCAACATGGCGTTTACCATCTGCTATGGTTTTTTGGCGAGCGCGGCGACCTTGACCAAATGCTTGGGTAATGCGGTCAATGATAATCGCTACAATGACAATCGCTGCGCCTGCTTGTAACCCTTGACCAATATTAAGCGTTTGAATAGACTGCAATACGTCCTCTCCAAGACCCGGCGCACCAATCATAGACGCGAGCACCACCATTGCCAGCGACATCATCACTGCCTGATTGATACCTGCCATAATACTGGGTAATGCTTGCGGCAGTTTAATCCAAATTAATAATTGCCAATGAGTGCTACCAAATGAGCGTCCTGCTTCCACCATTTCATGATTAACTTGAGTAATGCCCAATGTGGTTAAGCGAATCAATGGTGGCAAGGCATAAATAACGGTGGCAAATAAGGCTGGCACTTTACCAATACCGAATAGCATCAGTACCGGTATTAAATACACAAAGCTTGGCATGGTCTGCATCACATCAAGTATGGGCGTAATAATTTTGCGTAGCAGTTTACTCCCTGACATGGCAATACCAATAGGAATACCAATAACTACTGTCACCAATACTGAAACAATTAATAACGCTAACGTATCAATTAATGCGCCCCACAACCCAAAAGCACCAATTAAAAATAATCCTACGCCGCATGCCAGCGCAAACCATATCTTACGCACGCCAAACCATGCCAATATTGTCACCAGCGCAATGATTAACCACGGTGGAATAATCGTTAATAAGCGCTCAAGAGGCAATAATAAGTAGGTTAAAGCTAGATGGCTAATACTACGAAAGACATCGCCATAATTTTTAACGAGACTGGCAAGAGACTTGTTGAGCGGTGTTTCAAGCGACCACGAAGGAAAGCTCGATGATAATCCTAATATAGTATCAGTTCGTGATTTTGATACTGAGGTATTTAACGAAGAAGAAGAATTAGTATTATCTGCGCTATCCGCTTTTAAGTTAATTCCTAAAGCAGTCGCAAGATTATTGGCTGCGGTATCAGATATCCATGCTTGCCAGACTGTTGGGTTGTCACGTAGAAATTCTAATGCCTGTTCATCGCCACTACGCTTACTTTCACTCATTGCCAAAATAGCACCATTGAGCTCATCAGGTGTAAACTGCACTTTCTTGAAAAACTCAGAGACTTCTGGATTGGTGGTTATAAATGGCGTTGATACCGCAATACCTAATGGTGAAACAGGAAAGCCCGAAACACAATCAGCGTTGCCATCAGCTCTTAGCAAGTCTTGCCAGCACGCATCATCATGAGTAGGAAATTCTAACGGTGCAAAGTCGTATTTAGCAATTAAACCCGTCGGCTGCCAGTAGTAAAATAATAATGGTTTGCGCTGCTCAAATGCCGAGGCAATCTCAGCATCGAGAGCTGCGCCTGTACCGGGATGAACGTTGTTAAAGGTATTAACAAGACCGGTATTTTTGAGCAAACGCGTGTTAAACACCTCACACGCCCACCCAGAGGGACAATTCATAAAACGTGATTTTTTTGGATCTTCAGGATCTTTAAATAGATGCGCGTATTTTGGTAAATCTTGATAGCGACGTAACCCTGGATTATCTTGTATAACGTATTTAGGGACATACCAGCCTTGCGTCGCGCCACCTTTGAGCGTATCACCAATAACTGCCACTTTATTGTCCTTGATGGCTTGCTCCATAATAGGCGAACGCCCTACCCACTGCTCGCCAATGACTTGAATATCGTTTTGTGATAGCGCGGTTTCAAGCGCTGGACCTGCGCCTGGCACTTCTTCAATCTGACAATCATAGCCATTTTCAGCAATGTACTTGAGCACACCAGTGGTAAATTGACCACTCTCCCACGTTAATGCGCCAAATTTAATCGGAGTATCACACGCCGCCGCTGCGGATACTGGCAGCAACCACGAACTCAATAGCAGTAAACTTAACGCAATCCATTGGCGCATGACATATCCTATTTATCGTTATTTTTAATAAAAAACAGTAACAATAATGTGAAATAAAACGGCAAATACACAATCATCTTAACTATCGTTTAACCTTACTAAGAAATATAGTAATTTATAGTTCTAATAACAAAAGTTTACTCATAAAAAATAGCGCCTATTATCATAAGCGCTATTTGAATAAGCTGTTTAGATGAAAAGTGATACCTAGCTAATCTGCTATTTTAATAGTTCAATTATTTTAATAATAATGCCATGCCCTTTTTAAATAAGTCACCATAAGGTGGTAGTAGTAAATTCATACCATTCAGCTTAGATTGCACAAACACAGGTTTAAGATGACTTAAACGCTCAAAGCCAGCTTTGCCGTGATACGCACCCATGCCTGAATGCCCAACCCCACCAAAGGGTAAATCATGCTGCGCTACGTGAACGATGACTTCATTGATACAGACGCCACCCGATACTGTCCGCGCCAGCACTTGTTCTATCTGCTGTTCATTATTACCAAACACATATAATGCCAACGGACGCGGACGCTCATTGACAAAATCAATGGCATCATCAACTGTCTCATAATGAATCAGCGGTAAAATCGGGGCAAAAATTTCATTCTGCATGAGTTTGCTATCGGCATCAGGCTCAGTAACAATCACCGGAGTGAGCAATCGTGTCTCAGCATTAGCAACAATATCAGTCAGCGGATGAATACTGTCTGCTGGCAACTCCTGTAGATAACCTTGCACGCGCTCAAATTGCTGATCATTAATGATATGGCTATAGTCTGGATTGTTGGCAATATTAGGATAATGCTGTTGTAGCCATGCTTTCGCTAGACTAATAAAGCGCACATGAGAATGACGTGGAATAAGGACGTAATCCGGCGCAATACAAGTTTGTCCAGCGTTCAAGGTTTTACCCATCATAATTCGATTGACCGCACTTTCTAAATGGGCGTCCTCTAACACAATTACTGGCGACTTGCCACCCAGCTCAAGGGTCACAGGCGTTAAGTTGGGCGCCGCTGCTGCCATTACTTTTTTACCAACCTCAGTTGAGCCGGTATATAACAGATGATCAAATGGCAGCTTGCTAAAGGCTTCTGCCATATCCACCTCACCAATCACCACACAGACCATATCGGCTGAAAAATAATGAGCGATGGCTTTAGCAAAGGCGTGCGCAAATTGCGGTGCTGCCTCGCTCATCTTAATCATCACCCGATTGCCTGCGGTTAACGCATCAATCATCGGTCCTATTGCCAAATATAATGGATAGTTCCACGGTACCATAATGCCCACCACACCTAAGGGCTGCGGCTGAATTTCATTATGAGCAGGTAAATAAAGCGCGGAGATAGACGCACGGCGGGTTTTCATCCACGCTTTACCATGCTTTTTGGCATGAGTAATACCGGTAAAGCTCGGGAATAATTCGGCAAACTGCGTCTCTGACACACTGCGGTGCCCAAAGTCCTCACTAATGGCTTTTGCTAACGCGTCTTGATTGTCACTCAGCATTGCCTCTAAATTATCCAATTGGGTCTCACGCACTTTCCAATCCAATATAGGTTTGCTACGGCTTAGCGTTTGCAGACGAGAGAACTGCGCTTGCAGTTGCGCCTTATCGGTCACTATCGTTATTGCCATATCAGTAACATTCATCGCTGCTGTTGCATTATGGTTGCGTTGCTGGTTGTCGTGTTGTTGATTATCCATCTACTGGCTACCTATCATGAGTCATATTATTTTTAGTATCAGGGTTCGTTATCATGCTGTACTAGATTCGATTAGAACTATATCTATGCTTTGTCTGTCAATGTAGCCTATTGATTCCTAAAAGAAAAGCGCGTTTAATATACCAATCGGTGTGTAAAACGTTAAGTAAGTGACAAAATAGACAGTACTGTCAAAAATTTTAGCCATTTTTTTGGGCACGTTAACCCTATAATGCTTCTGAATGCTGCTATTAAAAGCTGCTACACTTATTCATTGTCAGCTTTTTTTCATCATGAAACTTTAAGTTTAATGATTTTAAATCGCCTGCGCCATCATCTTTCTATTTCTATATCCTACTTTCTACACAATAAGAAGACACCTTCCTCATGACACTCCATAGTAATGATACGCTGATAAGCGACACCCTTCTAAGCAAATCGCTAATAGCTGCCGATTATAATCCAACTCATGATGCCATGCTACAGCGAACTCTTGAGCGCATTGCCCTTAAAAAAGAGCAAGAACTGCGCACGCCTGACGAGCTGTGGATTGTCGATCATAACGATGTATATACGCTTGGGCAAGCAGGTAAAGAAGAGCATATCTTACGTCATACCAATACGCCGATTATAAAGACCGATCGCGGTGGACAAGTCACTTGGCATGGACATGGGCAACTGGTTATTTACTGGCTGTTTGACTTGCATAGCTTGGGCTGGAGTGTGCGCCATCTGGTTTCTCATGCTGAACAAGCAATCGAAGATGTGGTTAATGACTGCTTAAAAAATCATCCGTTAGCTATTACAACGAATATTAGCGCTCATGCGCGTCGTGATGCGCCCGGTGTTTATTTATATGCCAATCACGCTGGCAATATTGCTAATGACGATATTGATAAAAGCAATAATAAGCCGACTAATAACGCCATCATGATTGGTAAAATTGCTTCATTAGGTTTTAAGATTAAGCACGGCTTTAGCTATCATGGCATCGCGCTTAATGTCGATTGTGATTTAGCTGCCTTTAATGCCATCAACCCGTGTGGCTATGCCGGTATGCAAATGCTACGCTTGTCCGATTTTACAGCGATGACTGCCAAGCTTACTGATGCCTTAAATTATGAGCAAGTGACGCAAAAACTCATTGATAATATCGCCCAACGTCATGCTGGATTAATTGAATTACGTGCCATTGCACCAAAATAATAGCCGTATTTTGAGTTGAAATTTAACTGCAACCTGACTGAAACTTAAATTGTCACGTACAATCGTTTGTCTAATTGTGCATAATATCGTGCGCGCTTAGACTTAAGCAGAGCAAGAAAAAAATATTCAAACTTGCTATACTCGCAAGCAGCACAAATTGAGTGCAGCGTCGACTCGCGATATGAGCGTTGCTGCGCCAAAACTACCCTTTTATTTTTAACCCAGTAGCGATAACAAAAGCAATCAGGAGCACTTTATGGCAGATTTTAATAAAATTCTAGACGCAGGCGATGTTGATGGCGGCATTATTAACGTGGTTGTTGAAATCCCAACCGGTAGCAGCCATAAGATCGAATGGAATCGCGACTTAGCCGTATTTGAGCTTGACCGTATTGACCCACAGATTTTTGCCAAACCTTGCAACTATGGTTTTATTCCACAAACGCTTGACGAAGATGGCGACGAATTAGACGCACTTATTATCACTGAATATCCTTTGACTACTGGCATCTTCTTAAAAGCCAAAGTAATTGGCGTGATGAAGTTTGTTGATGATGGTGAAGTTGATGACAAAATCGTTGTGGTACCAGCCGATGACCGTAACAACGGTAATGCTTATAACAGCTTAGAAGACTTGCCAAAACAGCTTATCAACCAATTACAGTTCCACTTTAGCCACTATAAAGACTTGAAAAAAGCAGGCACAACTGTGGTTGAATCATGGGGCGATGTTGCAGAAGCCAAAGAAGTGATCAAAGAATCTATCCAACGCTGGAAAGATAAATAGGTTTTAGTATTTTTAGTAATACCTAATTTTGCAGTATATATGCCGCAGTCATGATGATTGCGGTATTTTTTTGGCTGAGATTTATGACTATCTCTCTACAGATTACTGAGACAAAGTTGCTATACTAACTTTTATTCTCGTGGTTATATCCCTATTATTGCGCTTATTACTATCAAACTATCCACCAAACTAACCCTCAAAAGACAAGCCCTTCTAAACATAAAAATTGTCATCAAGGACTGCCATGTTTAACTCTGATCCCAGCTCAAAACCTATTAAGGTAAAACTGCCAAAAACGGTCATTATGATGGTCGAAAAAGGCAATATTGTCATGGCAATCAAAACCCTAGTGGCAGAAGAAAGTATCAGTATGGATGCCGCCAAAGAACGTATCGACGCTTATGAGACCGAATTTAAGGCTAAGCAGCAACAAAAACTCAATGCCATTGCCAATAAACAAGGAATTCCCACAGAAGCGCTAACTTTTGATGGAGAACAGGCTCGCGAAGAGATACCAGTCCTAATCAAAGACCGTGTAAAATCAACCCCAGACCAACAAAGTTTTAAAACATTACAACGTGGACTTGACAGTAAGCTTAATGAATTGGGCTATAACAAACCGCTCGTTCCTTATTGGTTGAAGCGGATTTTCGTTATTATTATTATCATGGCAGGACTGTTTTGGATATTGCGGCGGGTATTTGGTTAGGCAGTCATCCAGCTTACCTAATCAATATTAATGTTAACCGGCTATCTAAATAGTGAGCTCGCTAACTAAGGATAAGTATTTTGATAGAACAATTAGCGCATTATATTGATATCATTGCCAAAACTATTGAGTTTATTGGTGTGATCATTATGGTGGCAGGGTTGCTGTTTGCCGTCTACTTAGCTGTTAGATCCATTCATAATTTTACTCATAACACTTATCTTGAAATTAGACAAGCCGTTGGTAAGTCGATCCTATTAGGTCTTGAGGTACTGATTGCCGCCGATATTATGGCTACTGTGGTTACAACCCCTACCTTGCGTGACGTACTGATATTAGGTTTCATTGTCTTGATTCGCACTTTTTTAAGTCTGTCCTTACAAGTAGAGTTAGAAGGTCGCTTTCCTTGGCAAAATAAAAATACCACGCTTGAAAATACCGTCTCTAAAAATATGATGTCTGACAAAATAATGTCCGAGAAAACATTACCATAGAAAACACTACCTAAGAAAAAGTACCCGCAACCTCTAATAACTCTTTTTAATATATCAACTATTTTGTAAATCTCACAGGATTCTAATGAAGCTCTCCAGGGATAATTCTAGCAAAGGCACGTTGGGCTAGGTTTGGTTTAGAGTCAGTAGTCTGCGCAGCCGTTGAGCTTGGGAAAATACGATAGCCTATGGACTGGACACTGACGTTAAACGCTGGTACTAAGGCGTAACTTGCCGATGCAAATTTCCCCATATTACTGGCAATGCTGTTTGGCTGTTTGACAATGGCTTTTGCTACCATTAATGCTGCTTCATCTGGCATAAGCGCTGGCATATAACGGTACAGCTTGGTTGGGGCAATCATCGGCGTACGCACTAAAGGCATAAAGATATTGGTTACAGTAATATTATCGCCTTTTACTTCGGCCGCCAAACAGCGACTAAACGCATCCAATGCTGATTTTGATGCCACATAAGCGGCAAAACGCGGACTATTTGCTAGTACACCAATAGATGAGATATTAATAATTTGTCCGGATTTCCTAGCAATCATGGTCGGTAGAAAGCCAAGAATGATTTTGACTGCACCAAAATAATTAATATCCATGGTGCGCTCAAAATCATGAAAGCGATTGACAGATTCATGAACTGAGCGTCGAATTGAACGACCGGCGTTATTGACCAAAACGTCAATATGATCAAAATCAGCAATGATTTGCGCGGTGATTTTTTCAATATTATCCATATCGGTGAGGTCACAAGGATAGTAGCTTGCCTTACCGCCTTTTGCCTCAATAATTTCCTTCACCAGTTTTAATTTTTCTTCCGTACGGGCTAACAAGATGACGTGCGCCCCACAGTCACTAAGCAAGTATGCAGTACGCTCGCCGATGCCACTTGATGCTCCTGTAATCAGGATATTCTTGCCGTTAACCACTTTAGTAATTGCTGCTTTTGAAGGATTAGCCATAAAACGCCCTTATTAATTATTATCCGTCCATTAAATCTAGCACAATTGTTCGATATTTTTCTCAGTTCAATATAACAAAAATGAAGAGTCAGTACTTAGCTAAATGGCGGATAATCATCAAAGCGTTGCTATATGAGTGCTATTAGTGGATTAGAGGTTTGTTAATACGCGTTATTCATGGGCGGTTAAAAACGTCTCCACCACCCGAAACTGACCAGCGGTACTTTCTTCACCATACATGGCTTGGCGAAAGGCGTTAGAGTTGGGAATTCCTGTGGTATACCAAGCGATATGCTTGCGGGCAATTCGGCAGCCAGAATACTCTCCATAAAATTCGTATAATTCTTGGAGATGGGTAAGCACGATGGCTTTAATTTCGCGAACGGTTGGCGCAGGCAACGTTTCACCAGTCTGCAAAAAGTGTCTGATATCGCGAAATAACCACGGCTGCCCTTGTGCTGCGCGTCCTATCATCACAGCATCACAACCCGTCATTTCGTAGACACGTTGGGCTTTTTGCGCGCTATCTATATCACCATTAGCAATCACAGGAATATTAATGCTTTCTTTAACCTCACGAATTAAGTCGTACCGAGCATCGCCAGTATACATATCCTCACGAGTGCGACCATGAATAGCAATGGCAGCAATGCCGGCTTGCTCAGCTCGGCGCGCCACCCGTAAAATATTTTCGCGTCCATTTTCATAACCCAGCCGCGTTTTAAGTGTCACTGGCGCATCTACGGCATTAACCGCCGCATCAAGCAGCCGCGCAACCAAATCCTCATCTTGTAGTAACGCTGAACCTGCCAGCTTACGGCAGACCTTTTTCACTGGACAGCCCATATTGATGTCAATAATTTGTGCGCCATTGTCAATCTGGTAGCGGGCAGCTTGCGCTAATTTATCTGGCTCAGCGCCTGCTATTTGTGCAGAAATAGGCGCAATTTCATTATCAAAATTCGCCCGATACAAGGATTTTTTGCGTGCATATAGAGCGGTATCAGCAATTATCATCTCGCTGACGGCGTGACCTGCGCCAAAAGATTTACACAATCTGCGAAAGGGATTATCCGTCACCCCTGCCATAGGCGCAACAATAAGACGGTTTTCAATCGTCAAACCGCCAATCATTAACGGCTGTAATAATGGGTGGTCATTATCTGACAGAGGTTTAGATTCAATAGAGTCATGTAAAAAAAGAGTAGTAGGCATAAAAAAACGGCTTGATTTATCATAAAAACAAGCCGTTATTCTAAGCGTTCACACATATATTGCAAGTCATTAACTTCGACTAAAAAGATAATAAGCTTATTAATTAAATCATTAATAAGCTTATTACGATTAATTATTTATCAAATACACTTCCTTGCTCAAGGGTGATATCGTCATCATGCTCTTGCATTCGCCATGGCAAAATATTTGGTGAGATATTAACAAAGTATAAATATTTCTCAAACTGGTCAATAATATCATTAATAATCGCTTCTGAATGGTAGCCATACAAATCATAAGTTTGACCACCACGGCGCAGATAAACTTCAGCACGATGATCATGCTGTTGCGGCAATGTATCAGCACCCTCTTCAGTATAATAATCGGGAGCATCATATTCAGATAAACGCACTTCATACCAAAACTCAACATCATTACCGCGTTGCAATTCGAGCACCACGCGATTATTAATCTCATCATAATTTACATCAGTGGTCCAACCGGTTTCAGCGAATTTCTCGGACACTTCAATCATCGAGGTCATCACTACCTCTTTGATATAATTGAGCACTTGATCACGCGTTGGCTGATTGGTGATATAGTCGATGCGGTCGCGCCATGCGGATGGCTTGAGCAGATGTGGTGGCAAATGATTGTCTTTATATAAACTTTTATTACGGTGCCCTTCAATTCGTAGCGCTCGCCACATGCCAAACATCGAAATCAGCATAATAATCGCAAAAGGCAATGCGCTAACAATGGCTGCCGTTTGCAATGCCGTTAAACCACCTGCTAATAATAATGCTGCTGCCACTGCACCTTCTGTCACCACCCAAAACGTACGCTGCCACCACGGGGTATCACTGCGACCACCCGCTGCCAGCGAATCAATCACTAACGAGCCCGAGTCTGATGAAGTGACAAAAAAGGTAATGATTAATAATACCGTCAATGACGATACAAACTCAGTAAAAGGTAGGTTTTCTAATAACTTAAACAACGCGATCGCTTGATTATTCTGCACTTCATCGATTAATGACGTATAACCATCCACCATAATCATGTGCAGCGCCGTATCACCAAACACTGAGAACCAAAAGAAGGTAAAGAGAGTTGGTACCAACATCACACCCAATACAAACTCACGAATGGTACGACCACGGCTAATTTTTGCAATAAATAGACCTACAAAAGGTGCCCACGCAATCGTCCAGGCAAAAATAAACAGCGTCCAATTACCAATCCAATCGCTATTTTCATAAGCCTGTAAACTAAAGGTACGCTCAACAATATTACCTAAATAACTGCCAGTATTTTCCATAAAGGCATTTAAAATAAATATAGTCGGACCCACGATAAATACGAACAGCATGAGCCCAGTTGCTAATACCATATTCAATATAGACAACCGCTTTACGCCTTTATCCATACCCGCCAGCACCGACATCAGTGCCGCTGCAGTGACTACAATAATAGCGATAACCTGAACCGTAGTACTTATAGGAATTAAGTCAGGTAACAGATAATGAAGACCGGCATTAATTTGCGATACCGACAATCCTAAACTGGTCGCAATACCAAACATCGTACCCACAATCGCAAACACATCCACCGTATGCCCAATTGGACCGTAAATTTTATCGCCAATTAACGGATACAGCGTTGAGCGCATAGATAGCGGCAAACCATGACGAAATGAGAAATAGGCGAGTGAAACACCAACGACCGCATAAATCGCCCAAATATGAAAACCCCAATGGAAATAAGCAATCTGCATCGCCTCTTTTGCCGCCTCAATCGTCTGCGGACTGGACAGTGGCGGACTGGCAAAATGAATCACCGGCTCTGCCACTCCATAAAATAATAAGGCAATGCCATATCCGGCTGAAAACAGCATCGCGAACCATTCTAGGAACTTGTATTCTGCCTCACCATGATCGGGTCCCAGCTTAATACTGCCATAAGAAGAAAACGCTAATACGATGATAAACATCAAAAATATTGATACCACCAGCATATAGAACCAACCAAAGGTCTCCGTGGTAAAGTTCAATACACTACTAAATAGCTCGCCAGCCGATTCAGGATTCATCGCGGTACCGATCACTAATAACAACATAATCACGGCAGCGGGTATAAATACCGGCAATAAAATAGTAGAACGAGGTAACTTACTTTTCATAAATACGGTCTCTTAAAAGTCTCAAAAAGGCGGTTGTCCTTAAAGCGATCCCTGATAAGAGACCTCCTCAAAAAAGTCGGCGTGTCTTTCTGACAGCCAAAGAACTTAATCCCCGTAATAGGGGAAACCAAAGAACAAAACAAACAACGAACGCCGCTTGTCTAAATAAAGGTTGTTTTTATCACAACGACGCTATAAACCCCAGAAACACGACTATTTCGTAACATTATTTTAAACTTCGTTACACGACTATTACCAAGCAACAAAAAAGGCAGCTTGTCAGCTGCTCTTTTATAATGATGAAAAAAACTTAGATTATGTTGCTAAACGCTTTTAAAACCAGTGAAACTCATCATCATCAAAAATAAGTTATGCGTTAATGACAGCAGCCAGTTGTTTAGCCGTAGCCGCAAGCTTGTCATGATCAACCTCAGACGCTGCATGACGACCAAGCTCATGAACACTGGCGGGAATCAGATGTAAATGGTAATGAAATACGGTCTGTCCCGCCTGCGCCCCATTAAATTGCATTTGGATAATACCTTCTCGAGCGAAAACTTGACGTTGCGCTTGCATGATTTTTTTAGCGGTCATTAATACGGCAGCGGCATATTCTGGCTCTAAATCACCCAAATCGACCGCTTTTTGCTTGGGTATCACCAGTACATGACCTTCTGCTTGCGGCATAATATCCATAAAGGCGAGGGTTTTATCATCTTCATAAACTTTGTGATACGGAATATCACCGTTTAACATTTTGGCAAAGATATTATTATCATCGTAGATTGTTTGCTGAACATCATTTGTTTGCGTCATAATTTTTCCTTTCCTATTTACGGGTTAGTCGTACTAATTTCTATCTCTGCAATATAGTGAATGAAATATGGCGATGGCACAAGCTACGGTTACCATAGTCATTTATTAATAATATATAAGATTGATGAGTCAAACGCGCTAATTTATTGGCGAGCAACCTCTATTAAATGGTATATTAAGGCCCTACTTTCCTAACTTACGTTTATGGATTTGACCGCCTTGCCAACTCAAGTATCAGATGACAGTAACCTCAATCATTCGCTATCGGCTTCCTCATCGAGTCACGAGGTACAAGAACCAATTCTTGATAATAGCCCTAGCAAAACTGTTGACCCTAACGCTATTATCTTGACGCAAGCGTTGACAGATAGTGCTATTAGCTGGCGTATTCATAATTGTAAAATCAGTGAAAAGGTCGTGACGCAAGACATGCCGTTGCCGTTTTTATACCATTATGATAGCTTAGATGACAGTGCTAAACAGGCACATCCGTTAACGCCAGCCCTACTTGCACAATTTAACACGCCGATGACAGCCAATGCTGCCGCAGAAGTTATCGGTATCACAAGTGATTTACTCATGTCACCTTGGCATGTAAAGATTGTCGGCTCATTAGTTGTCTTTAGCGAAGCGCTACAATTGGCGGTACGGCTGCATTGGACAAATACAGGCAAACGTACGCAGCAGATTTATACTAAAAGCGCAAAAGAAGCCCTAACTGCCGCCTTGAAAGACTGGCAGTTTTTTGGGCGTATTGATGTGCTGTATAAAAACGACAAACAGATACTAATTAGTATTGATGAGCAAGCACAAGCCGATGAGCAAATACTCACTATCAACGCCAGCGCTGACTATCAAAAGTTGTCAGCCACTCACGCATTAATAGTGATTGCAAAACTTGAGGCAGATAAAGCTCAACTGCCATGGTTTGATACTGCCATTTTAGAACGCCTTGAGTAGTTTTTTAACTTTAATATTTTATTATGCTTAGCTAATTATTTTTAGTTATTCATATCTAATGGTATGGTAGCTACTTAGTATTATTCACTGGTAGTTACCCAACATAAAAAGCACACTATTACTCATAAAAACACATTATCACGTCTCATTATCGCGGCTTATTATCGCTGCTCATTATTAAAACCATATTGAGAAGGTGAACCCGTTCATATATCTCGCTTACTCGTAAGGAATATCACATGGATTATAATTCAAAAACCTCTACCGGCGGTCGTAATATGGCAGGTGCACGTGCCCTTTGGCGTGCGACTGGCATGACTGATGGCGATTTTGGTAAACCAATTATTGCCATTGCTAACTCATTTACCCAGTTTGTACCGGGTCATGTGCATTTAAAAGACTTGGGACAATTAGTCGCACGTGAGATTGAAAAAGCGGGTGGCGTGGCAAAAGAATTTAATACTATTGCCGTCGATGACGGTATCGCTATGGGTCACAGCGGTATGCTGTACTCATTACCAAGCCGTGATTTGATTGCCGATTCCGTTGAATATATGGTTAATGCGCATTGTGCAGATGCCTTGGTGTGTATTTCTAACTGCGATAAAATCACTCCGGGTATGTTGATGGCCGCTATGCGCCTTAATATTCCAGTGGTCTTTATTTCAGGTGGCCCAATGGAAGCGGGCAAAATTATCGCCAGTACCGTGGCACACAGTCATAATAATGACGGCGGAAGTGATGCGCAAGGTGTTGACAGTAAAGGCAATGCCATTCGTAAGCTTGATTTAGTCGATGCGATGATGGACGCCGCCGACGACAGTATTAGCGATGAAGATGTCGCAGCGATTGAAGCCTCAGCGTGCCCAACTTGTGGGTCGTGCTCTGGTATGTTCACTGCCAATTCGATGAACTGCTTGACCGAAGCCTTAGGATTGGCATTACCGGGTAATGGCTCGCTATTGGCAACACATTCGCTACGTCGTGAGCTATTTTTAGAAGCGGGTCGCACTATCGTTTCACTTGCCAAACGTCGCTATGAGCAAGATGATGATTCAGTGCTACCGCGCTCCATCGCTACCAAAGCGGCGTTTGAAAACGCGATGACTTTAGATATCGCGATGGGCGGTTCAACCAATACTATTTTACATTTGCTTGCTGCTGCTAATGAAGCTGAAGTCGACTTTAAGATGCACGATATTGACCGTCTAAGTCGCGGTGTGCCTTGCCTTGCTAAAGTTGCCCCTGCTTCGCAAAAATATCATATGGAAGATGTGCATCGTGCTGGTGGCGTATTTGCGCTGTTAGCCGAGCTAGATCGTGCAGGGTTGCTCCATACTGATCTGCCAACGATTCATAGCGCGACAATGAAAGAAGCGATTGATAAATGGGATATTATGAATCCTGACAATCTTGAAGCGCGGGCACGCTATATCGCAGCACCAGGCGGTATTCGTACCACTGAGGCTTTCTCACAATCGAAAGAATGGTCAAATCTTGATGTAAACCGTGAATCAGGTTGTATTCGTAGTGCGCAGCATGCGTATTCAACCGATGGCGGTCTTGCGGTACTGTATGGTAATATTGCGGAGCGTGGCTGCGTAGTCAAGACAGCGGGCGTTGATGATAGCATTTTAGTATTCACTGGACGCGCGCGTATTTTTGAATCACAAGATGATGCTGTTGCTGCTGTGCTTGATGATAATATCGTCGCTGGTGACGTGGTTATCATTCGCTATGAAGGTCCAAAAGGTGGACCGGGTATGCAAGAAATGCTTTATCCAACGACTTATCTAAAATCAAAAGGTTTAGGTAAAGAATGTGCGCTACTCACTGATGGTCGTTTTTCTGGCGGCACGTCTGGCCTATCGATTGGTCATGCCAGCCCAGAAGCTGCTGAAGGTGGTGCCATCGCTCTAGTACAAGAGGGCGATACCATTCATATCGATATCCCAAATCGTACCATTAACATGATTGTGGGCGATGCTGAATTAGCTGCACGCCGAGAAGATATGGAAAGTCGTGGCAGCAAAGCATGGAAACCAGTCAGTCGTGAGCGTCATGTGTCCCCTGCTCTACGCGCCTATGCGGCAATGACCACTAGCGCTGATACAGGCGCGGTACGTGATGTGAGTCAAGTTGAACGTTAAGATTCCATAACCTTGATTAAAAAGCATTATTATTAAAAATATCTAAAGCCTGCCTCATGCAGGCTTTTTTTTCACCAAAAAACAACGTAGCTGCCGTTTTGATAACGTTTATTTTCTGAAATTAAAAGCTGATGGCGTCATGATAAGCACGATAAGCTAACGTGATTGATGCGCTTATTTTTAATTTAACCTAACGATGTGCGCAAACCTTATGCTTGAAAATTACAATTTATTCTTATTAATTTGCGGTATTGCGTTTTTATTTGGCGCGCTATTTCCACTAATGTTTAAACGCCTGCCCATCTCTCTGCCCATGCTCCAAGTCAGCTTTGGTATGATTATGGGCTATTGGTGGACGACTCTGTCTTTTTTAGACCCGATCAATAATGGTTTTATCATTGAAAAACTAACCGAAATTGTCGTTTTGGTATCTTTAGTAGGCGCTGGGATTAAGATTGACACGCCACTTACTTGGCAATTATGGCGACCGACCGCGCGCTTGCTGCTTATTACAATGCCAATTGGCATCTTTGCTATGGCGTTTTTAGGTTATTATGCGTTCGGATTAACTATGGGCGCAGCGCTATTATTAGGCGCGGTACTAGCACCCACTGACCCGGTGCTTGCTTCTAGTATTCAGGTCGGTCCGCCTAATACCGGCA
Organism: Psychrobacter sp. GP33; assembly: GCF_014119005.1. Lineage (GTDB taxonomy): Bacteria > Pseudomonadota > Gammaproteobacteria > Pseudomonadales > Moraxellaceae > Psychrobacter. The sequence continues at coordinate 105,464 of NZ_JACGYX010000004.1, forward strand.
GTGAAGATGCGCCTCGTTTTACCTTAACCTCAGAAGCCGGACTTAATGATGGTCTGGCATTTCCTTTTGTATATTTAGCTATTAAAATTGCAGAAGCCTATAGTGAAGGTCAGCAATTCAATGGAAAAATGTTATGGACATGGTTTACTGATGATGTGCTATGGAAGATTGGTGCAGGCTTAGCGGTTGGGATAATCGTCGGTAAAGTGTTAGCCAAGCTGATATTTTCAAAACGTACACGTGGAACGGCTATTTCTCAAGGTTATGTAGTCATTGCATTGACATTACTGGCTTATGGATTGGCTGAATACGTACACAGTTATGGTTTTATTGCTGTTTTTGTTGCCGCCTTCGCATTCAGACGCTCCGAATGTGAGCATACTTATCATCACAAACTGCACGATTTTGCTGAACAATCGGAAGGATTGCTCATGTCTTTGGTACTGGTAACTTTTGGAATGTTTATCGGACAAGGGTTACAATCAGGAATTGAGCTGACATGGCGTGTTTATATTATCAGCTTTATATTCTTAGTTTTTATCCGTCCAATTGGCGGTATTATTGCCTTATCAGGGTTGAATATGCCGCGTACAGAAAAATATACCATATCGGCACTGGGTATTCGCGGTATTGGTACGCTTTATTATCTATCCTATGCGCTTAATCAAGGTTTTTTTGGTGAAGAGGATGCCATTAAATTATGGATTGTCTGTTCTATAGTAATTTTAATCTCCATTTTTATGCATGGTTTAAGTGCACCGAAGTTACTGCAAATGACCCCGAATAAAGCACATAAATGAAAGCGGTAATGATATATTTTCTGACATTAAAAAACCTACGATTTATGTTTATATCGTAGGTTTTTTAATACCAGTTACAGGAATAGAAGCAGAAGAGGAATAAAACACAGTTTAAATTAACGACTTAATACAGAGCGCGGATCGATAGGATTACCGTTCAGACGCACTTGGAACTCAAGCCCGACTTGATTTGTCTGTCCGCTATTACCCATGCTGGCAATACGCTGACCGCGTTGTACTGAATCTCCCTCTTTAACCAATAGCTCGCTATTATGGGCATAAGCAGTAATGTAATTGTCACTATGACGAATCATAACCAGATTCCCATACTCTTCTAACCCGTTACCGGCATACATCACATTACCACCTTGACTTGCAAGAACAGGGTCACCTATGTTTCCTGAGAATAACATCCCTAAAGAGCCTGTTGACTCATCAAAGTTACGGACGACTTGGTTGCGACTTGGGTATTCATACCCTAAATTTGCATTTGTTGCTACGTCATAAACAGGATTGGCTGATGGGGTATTGATGCCAGTAGCTATAGGCTGGTTGTTATTACTGCCGACATTAGCACTGCTATTTCTGTAGTTATTTTCATTGCCTTGCCACAATTTAAGATACTGACCGCTGTAAATAGTGTACTGACTATCAAGCCCGTTCAGCGAGCCAATTTGGCGATAGTTGAGACGGTAACGAGAGGCAATTTGACTGACGGTATCGCCACGCGTGACCACATGGTAGTTTGGCACCCCTTGAGCATTGGTAATTATCTTGGGACCTGACGCCTGCTGATAGCTGGGCTTTGTGGCACAGCCTGTCATTACAAGTGCTCCAATTAGCGCAGCTGTGACAAACGGTGCTTTAAAAATGAGTTTTTTCATACAAGTATTCCTATACTTTACTTTATATTATTTATAAGCAGACTTGAGCGATTACAATATTTAAATAAAAAAATCTGAATGACAGTAGGTGTCAAAATAAATAGACTGGGTTCTACTAGTCTATAAAATTTAACAGCATTTTATACTATGAGACTAAGGCAGATAACCGATTTAATGTATGTGTTGGCGTATGATGCACTCTTACAGGCGATATACTGATATAACCTGCTGCGACAGCGTAAACATCAGTATCGTTTAATACATCTATATCATTCAATACGTCAGCATTATTCAATACGTCAGCATTATTCAATACGTCAGCATTATTCAACGTACCAATATCATGCGTCTCAACTGTAATCGCATTAATAGGCTGAACACCTTTTTGCTTAGAAGATAGCTCACCTTTGCGTAAGCTCAGCCAATACGCATCACGTCCCCTTGGATCCGTAACGGGATGTACCGGACGAGCGATATGACTGTGACCTAGACGAGTGATTTTGCGCCCTTTAATCTCTGTTATACAATTTACATCAGGGATGTTAACGTTTAACACATGATAGGGCAAACCCTTAATCTCTGCTAGTAAAGGCGTCTCATCTAAGAGTTTGACGATTTCGGCTGCTGCTATGTGATACTTCACCATCTCATCTTGTACATTACTCTTAATCCCGCCACCAACCAGTGACGTTGCTATCGCTGGAATACCGAACAACTGAGCAGTTAATGCTGCGCCGAACGTTCCTGAAAATAATACGTCTTGACCTAAGTTTGCGCCAGAATTGATACCAGTAATCACACAATCAAACTTAATGTCACGATATAACTGATTCAGTGCTAAATAAACACAATCTGCCGGAGAACCAGTTACCGCTATAAATCCCGAGGCTAGTTCCTGTGTATATAATGGCTGAGAAATATTCAATGCACTGGCAGAGCCACTTTGTTCAGTGGCAGGGGCAACCACTTTTACCACACCTAATGCTGACAATGCCTCATATAAAGCTAATAACCCTGGTGCATGAACACCATCATCATTACTTATCAAAATATTCATAACTGCTCACTATATTTATAGACGACCATCTATCCACTTAACTGCTTTGTTAGGACAAAATTGCTATACTAAGGATAATTATAATTTTAAAAACAATATTAATATTAACCAACTTTTGTTGTAATTTTTTTTATCATTATGATAATTTGTTACCGTGATGGTCAGTATATTATTAATACCTTCCAAAATTGAAGTCATAGCAAAGTTCAAAAAACGACAATAAATACTTTTATTATAGGCAGTCAGAGTATAACTGAATAGTAAACCGTCATAAACCCAGTTATAAAATCATTGATACTGTTGACATAATATTTGAACGAAACTTTCAATTCAAAGCCATGTATCTTAGAGTTATAACCAAATAAATGAGAATTTTTAGTGCAAAACGGCTCTAATAGTAACGAATCGAAACGATAGTTTTCGGTAAATGATCTCATTAGCTCAGGGACAAACGTTACAAAATACTACATGATATATCCCTATCTTAATGTTGATGTAACTTGTTTATCAATGCTGCGCATATGTTGCTATATCACACTCTCAGCTCACAATACCCCTACACATAAGATGATATTTTATGTGACTTTTGTTTTTTTTCCTATTACCATAACACCATTCAATCATGCAAAGCGAGTGTCACACCGAATGAAAAAGCAATCGATGTTATCTATAGTTTCTATGGCGTCAAAAACAGTATCAAAAGTTGGGGTTGCTGGATTAATTACTTCGGTTGCCATGCTGTCTCAAACCACTAATGCGGCAAATAATGCAGGAACCACTATTCCACTTGATATGTCAGGCATGAATATTACCAAACATGAAATTGCCGTGATGCAAGTGTTATCAGAGATATGCCCACCGATGTTAAAAGGCAATCAAAAACAGCGATTTTATAAATCTTATAATACACAGTTGCATGAACTGATGCCTACATTAGATGATCCGAAGGCAGCAATTCAATATTTATCTACTCAGCAGGATTACCGTCAGATTCTGCAAGGAATGCGTAGCTGGACAATGAGCTTTTCTAAGCAAGACAACAAAGAATTATGTGAAGATATGGCGAATGCCCAATTTTAATCTCTATTTGAAGAAACCTATTATTGTTTCATCATTTTAATTAGCTTTATAGTTTTTATGAATCACATAATAAAATATAAGTCATAAAATAATAAAAAGACACTCACAGATAGGAGTGTCTTTTTATCATCTAAAGATAAAATAATAAAGTACATCTCTTTAAAACCTGCTATCAATTATAGTGATGACATTCTATTAAGCATACGCTAACCATTGCTTAAGCAAATTATAAAACTCTTTACTATCGCGGGTTGTACTGTGAAGAAAATCTACTCCCACTGCTTTCAAGCCATGTTCGAAACTACTTAAATTAGGAGTGTTTTGCTCTGGATACCAATAAACCAACAATGCTCGATGTGTACTTTCTTGCTCGCGAATATAACGCGCCAATTGAGCTGCTTTTTCCGGTGAAACTTCCTCTGCAATCATGATCATATCTACAGTTGTCATCGTTAGCTGCTCTATGACTGATAGACCGTACTGATGACAAGTTACTGAAGCGCCTAACCGCTGCAACTCTTCAACAATGAAACCGGTTTGTTCGTGATAGTAATAAGCAAAATTAAGCCCTGTGAAAGAAAAATGACGCTGATTTTGATAGGCGTTACGCAGAGGTATTGTTACTGTGAATTCACTACCAATATCAAGCTTACTACTTACTTCAATAGACGCCCCAATTAGCTGCGCTATTTGATTCACAACGGTCAGCCCCACACCAAGCCCACTGTACTCACGCGTATGGCTGGAATCTACTTGAAAAAATGCAGTAAAAAGGTCATCGATATACTTATCGTCAATACCGACACCAGTATCAGTGACCTTGATTTGCCAGCGAATACTTTGATGAAAGTAGTTCAACTGCGATTCGACAATCACTTGGCCTGATAAGGTAAATTTAATTGCATTTTCTATCAAAGTTGAAATAATTTGCTTGATTTTATCAATGTCACCTTGGAGCATATAATCAATGTGCTTAACTCTACTGGTTAACTCTAGACCTTTTTGCTTCGCTGTGGGCTCAAATTCAGACAGTAAATCAGCCAATAATTGCAAAGGATTAAAGTCGCTGAGACTAATACTTACCTGACCTTTTTCTATTTTATTTAACTGAATAATTTGTTCAAGTGTGTTGTCTAAATGCTCACTACCTTGTCGAATAATGGCTAATATATCTTTTTGTTCTTCATTTAATGTTCGCGGATTTAACAACTGGATTCCACCTGAGATAGCATTCAGCGACGTTTTTAACTCATGAGTGATCATGCTTTGAAAATTGGCGCGCTGCATACTAAGAGAGACGTCTTTGTTATGTAACTGCACTTCAAAAGCAGCAATTGCATCCAATTTTTTCTCAGTTATTTTTAACCGGTTGAATAAAGTGATAATTGCTAATCTGATACGGCTTAATTCCTGAAAATCAAAATTCTGCTGAACGCTAGGTAACTCTCTTAGTTCTGGACTGCCAACAACGATATCGCAAACCTTTGCCAATTCAGTAATATCTTTGGTTGACCAGTTAAGCTTACGCATAATAAATATCATGCAACTTACAGTAAATGCAACTGTTGCTAGCCATAACCAAATATTTTTAAGAACCCATTCTAAACGTAATTTATTTAAGTCTAAGGTAATATTAATATAACCGATGACAGCATTAGATTCTAACGAGTTATCTGTATTTGTATTCACCTTCCTATTATTAGAAGATAAAACCTTCGATAACTGCTGCTCATTTTCATTGAAAATTGAGCGCTTATTTATATCATTTATATGGCTATTAGTTACTGCACTGTTAAAGCTAATAGTGTTAATAAATAAGCTGATATACCAATCATTTTTATTCGCCTCAATTTCAGGCTGCTTAAGAGCAACTGCCGGATGATCACTAGGGTAAAATACAATGCTTTGAATACTGGAATCTTCTTCTAATATCATTCCTATATTTCTGGCAGCTAAATTAGCTCCATCAACTGTGGATGCAATGTCTGAGAGAACATCTGCTAGTTGCTGGATATGTAAGCGCTTTTGTTGGTAATGATGGACAAAGCCATAAATAAAAGACAGCAAAAAAGCAGTCAGAATAGCTACCGCTATGACTTGGAATGCAGAAAGCCTGACGAGATTAGGAATACTTCTAACGTGATGTGTAGACATGAGATTCAATAGTCTTAAAACAGTTACGTTTAGCGGCAGGAATAAGAGTCGTCATTACATTTATGTAGTAAAAGCTTATAATGATGACAAAAGTTGCCATCATTATACTTAAGATTAAAGTTCGCCAATAGACTTGGAATAAGACGGCATACCGCCAAATAAGTATGTCTTATTACCGTTTTTTATCAGGACGCTTATCCTTAGTAGTAAATTTCTGCGCACGATTACGTTCACGCTGACGTAGCTGCTGCTCTTTTGCTTTGGTTGGGGTATCACTTTTGTTAGCGTAAGGGTTCTCATTCAGTTTAAAGACCACGTTTAGTGGCGTGCCTTCTAACTTAAATACCTGACGGAATTGATTTTCAAGATAGCGCTGATAACTCTTAGGTAACGAGCCTGTCTGATTGCCATGAATCACAATAACGGGTGGATTGTGTCCACCGATATGCGCATAACGCAACTTAATTCGGCGACCTCCTACCGTTGGCGGCGGGCTTGCAGCAACCGCATCTTGCAAGATTTGGGTCAAGCGATTGGTTGATACTTCAAACATAGAAGACTGATAAGCACGTAGGATTGACGGATATAAGTTACCCACATTCGTACCGTGTAGAGCGGATATCTGATGCACTTTTACATAGGGAATAAAGTTAAAACGACGATCCATTTCTATTTTAATATAGTTCTTTTGATCAGCAGTTAGACCATCCCACTTATTAATTGCCACCACTAAGGCGCGACCTGCATCAAGTGCATAGCCAATCATATGCAAATCTTGATCGACGATACCTTCTTGCGCATCAATAACAATGACGGTTACATTTGAATCTTCAATCGCTTGCAAAGTCTTGATGACCGAGAATTTTTCAACCTTATCATCAATCTTGCCGCGGCGACGGACACCGGCAGTATCAATTAAGACATAGTCTTTACCATCACGCTCATAGGGGATATAAATACTGTCGCGTGTGGTTCCTGGCATATCGAATACGACAACGCGGTCTTCACCTAATAGGCGGTTAACGAGCGTAGATTTACCAACATTCGGACGACCAATAATAGCAAGCTTTAAGCCTCTCGGCTCTATGATATTTTCTTGATCAGGCATATCAGCCGTTAAAATCTCAAGCAGATTACCAACACCGCGACCATGGCTTGCCGCCATTGGATACGGTTCACCCAAACCTAACGCATAAAATTCAGCAGGCGCTGAATCATGAGCGCCATCTACTTTATTAGCAACGACGTATACTGGCTTGCCAAGCGTGTGTAAAAATTTACCAATCTCGGCATCCGCACCAACCATGCCAGCCCGCGCATCCACTACAAAAACAATGATGTCAGCTTCATGAATGGCAGTATACGACTGCTCAGACATATAGTCATCAATCGCGCCTTTGCCGTCGTCCGCTTCGCCGATACCACCAGTATCTACCACAATAAATGACTTGCCTTCATATTCGGCATCGCCATATTGGCGATCACGGGTCAGACCTGACAGGTCAGCAACCAATGCTAGGCGACTTTTGGTGAATTGATTGAATAAAGTGGATTTACCGACGTTTGGGCGACCAATTAAGGCGACCACAGGCTTGATACTCATGCGTTACTCTCAGTGACGGACCATAATGACAGCAAATAGGCTGCACTTGACCGCAAACTTAAATGAATGATAAAAATAATAAAATAGCGATAAATAATAATAAAACAATTAATTGTGTTTCGGCTTAACATCTGCTTATTGCCGCCAATGTCATACACAGATAACCATTAAGGCGCATAGATTACGCGAAACCAGTAGTCTAAACAAGCAATTTGCATAATGCACTAAACGCTGACTGAGCAGCGTTCAATAAAGTTAAAAAATAAGCATAGCGGGTACCCAAATACTCAATAATTAGTATCGAGACATTTATTGGGCAACTTGCCAAATAGCCACTTGCCCTGACGTACTTTGAGTTAGTAGACGATTCCCTTCTACTTGTAACGTCGTCAACGTACCTTTGGTTTGTACTCGGCTCACTATAGTGCCCGTTGCAGGATCAAATAAATGCACGACACCGTCAAGATCACCCACAGCAATATAGTTACCAATCATAACAGGATTAGTCAACTTACGATAAGCAAGCGCCTCATTTTCCCACAATTTTTCACCAGTACGGCGATCATAAGCAACGATTTTGCCATCTAAGCTTGTTGCAATCACTTGCCTATTGTTAACTGCTAATGATTTCAGGCTAGCAAGCTCATTAACAAACATCACTTGTCGTGATGCCAAGTCTATTGCTATTAGCTGACCGCTATAGCTAATGGCAAATAATTGATTATTATCAACAATCGGTTTGCCATCCACATCACTCATACGCTCGATTTCACTGCTGCCCATGCCCACACCAATACGGCGTGACCATTGCGGTAAGCCATTATCTGCGGTAATAGCATGCAAGCGACCGTCAGCTGTGGCAAGTAATGCAGTTTTGTCATCTAATAGCGTCGGTGCAGCGGTACCGCGCACACTAATTGCGGGCACTTGTGTGGCAAACTGCCAAACGGATTGACCAGTTTGCAATGATAATCCATGTAAGGACCCATCAGTTGCTGATAAAATAACTCGATTGTTGGTAATAAGAGCAGGAGTTAAGACCGAACCTGATAATTGTTGCTCCCAACGTTCAGCGCCAGTCATACTATCAAATGCCAGCACTTGCCCATCACGCGTAGTTACAACCGCAGTCTGACTAAAAGCATCTACAGTCACGCCACCTGTGATTGGTTTTCCAATATTAACCGACCATAATCGTTTGCCATTGTTATCAAAACCGATTACATCACCAGCTCGTGACGCAACGACCATCTGATCATTGTCATAACCAATTTGTAAGCTTAACGGGTCTTTTTTATTGGCATTTTTACTACCGATATTGGTATCAAATACCGGTTGAAGCACACTAATCGGCTGCGCTATTTGTATCAATTTAACTGGATCATTAACGACAGGTTTGATACCGCGGTTACAACCAACGACTGCGGTGGTCATCAGCGCTAATACTGCCACGTGCATGACAGTCGCTTTTATCGTTTTACGAGAGCGCATAGATAGGGTCATGATAGATTCTCACTACAAATAAATTAATAATCAATAAAAGCAAAGAACATTATAAAATAAGAATAACATTAATATAAATAAACATTTTAAAAGCTTTAATATCTAAAAACATGAGTATGAGAAGGCAATAGCGATATAAGTATAAGTATAAGTATTTAGCTTTGCTGTATCTGTCTTACGCTCACTTTATTCGTTTACAAAATAACAAGTTCATTTATAAAGTTACTGAGCTATTTTTTCAGTGACATTAGCGGAATCAACTTCTGCAGCATTCGCAATACTTAATGACGTTTCAGGGGCAGTTGACGCTTGAATAAGCGCTGCTTGGTCAGTCATTGGTTCAGGAACAATACCGAGACTTTCCATTTTTAATGCTAATACTGCTCGCGTCTCATGGCGGGTGCGCAATAATTCCCATGCATTGTTATAGGCTTTAATGGCGGCTTCTTTATCGCCCTTGGTAACATAGATATCACCCAATAATTCTTGTTGGCTGGGTTCAAACGAGCTTGGCATCTCGTTATTGGCTTCAGCTAATGCTGCCGTAGTGTCGCCAGAGGCTAGCAATACTTTAGCGTAGCGCAAACGGGTAATCGCCTGTAAACCTGCATCTCCTAAATCAATGGTTAACGCTTGTTTCAAAGTTGTCGCAGCACCCTTGAAATCATCACTATCGACTTGCCCACGCGCTTTAATCATGAGGGCTTGCCACGCATAAACCGAATCACCATGGCTCTTCACTAGCGTGTCAATATTTTTATTAAGCTCTACGCGACTTGCTGCCAAAGCAGCTTGCGCATCCGCTTCCAAATCAGGATTTTGCGCCGCCAAGCTGACTTCTGCATTTAATCTTTGAATATCTGCGTAGTGGTCAGCAGCAACGGTATCGACACGTGCATGATTACTTTGCCAATATGTCCACCCAAAATAGCCAGCCAATGCCAATAAAATAGCGGTAATAATATAGCTACCATATTGCTTAAGTGCCTGCATTGAGTTGTCTGCGTTGGGCGAATTCGGGGTCAGAGCCATGTTTATTTACCTGATAAGAACGAGTGACTTAAATATGGAAGTGCTTAAATATAAGGCAGAATTAATAATGAGTACAAGTATCATTAAACAACTACTATTAACTATTTAACGTGAAAAATTAGCAAGCTGTGATAACCAATCTTGAGCAACCGTTGTCTGCTCACCTGTCTGCATATTTTTAATACTAATGGTCTGATCTTCCAGTTCTTGCTGCGCTAAAATAACAGTCAATGCAGCACCTGACTTATCCGCCTTTTTCATCTGCGCTTTTAAGCTGGTAGCACTTGCCATTTTAATACGCAAATCTGGACGCGCGTAACGCAAATTCTGCGCATAGCGAATACCAGCACTATAAACTTCTGGATGGGTCACCACAAACACGTCACAAGCGGGCGTGTCAGCAAACGGTGCAACGGCTTCAATTAACAGCAGCAAGCGCTCAAGACCCATGGCAAAACCAACCGCAGGTTCAGACTTAACTGGTTTATTATCCGACGCGCCATCACGATTATCCATCGATTTTAGCTGTCCAAGTAAGCCATCATAACGACCACCGGCACATACGGTTGCTTGACTGCCAAGCTTATCCGTCACCCATTCAAAAACCGTTTTATTATAATAATCAAGTCCACGTACCAGATGCGGATTGATCTCGTACGTAATACCCAGCTCATCTAGATACGTTTGCACTTGAGCAAAATGCTGCTGGCTTTCTTCACCTAGAAAGTCAGCAAGCTTTGGTGCATCTGCCAATAAAGCTTGTGTAGACGCCTCTTTACTGTCCAAAATACGTAATGGATTGGTCGTCAAACGGCGCTTACTGTCTTCATCTAACTGTTCTTGCTTGTCTGTTAAATAGGCAACCAAAGCATCACGATATGCATGACGCTCATCACTCTCTCCCAAGCTATTAAGCTGCAAGCGCATCTCATCTTTTAGACCCAGCTCTTGCCACATCAGATGGGTCATGGCGATGAGTTCAGCATCCGCATCGGGTAAAGCACTACCAAAGCTCTCAACACCCAGCTGATGAAACTGGCGATAGCGTCCTTTTTGCGGACGTTCATAGCGAAACATCGGACCGATATACCATAATTTCGGGGTATCGCCACGTAATAAATTATGTTCAATAACAGCGCGTACTGCCCCTGCTGTGCCTTCAGGACGAAGGGTTAACGGCGTTGGCGGCTCTGATTTATCAGCAAAGCTATACATCTCTTTTTCAACAATATCGGTCGCCCCGCCGATCGCCCGTGCAAACAAATCAGTTTGCTCAACAATCGGTAGACGAATATGCTCATAGCCATATCTGCCCAGCACATTTTTCAAAATCGACTCTAAATGTAGCCACTTTGCCGATTGGTCTGGTAAAATATCGTTGAAGCCCTTAATTGCTTTAATCATGGCGCTGTCATATCCTTAAAATTTTTAACGGTTAATGCTATTATTATGTTTATTTTTAATATCAATACTTAAAGGTAAGCAAGCTAAAGTCACCTGTATATAGCGTTTAATAAAAACCATATATCAATAATATATCAATAGAAATTAATCCCTATCTTACTCGAATAATCTCATTTTCACGTGACTTCGCTAACGTATCTGCGTGAGCGCGCACCATACTTTCTATCTCATCAACTAAGTTATTGGTGTCGATTAAATGACTTTTTTCACCCATGCGGTAAACCAGTGACTTGCGTGCAGCACCAACAATACCGATATCCGCCTCTTTAGCTTCTCCAGGTCCATTAACCTTGCAACCAATGACTGACAGGTTCATCGGTTCACGGATGTCTTCTAGGCGCGACTCTAGCGCTGTCATCACTCTAATCACGTCGAACTCTTGGCGTGAACAGCTTGGGCAAGCGATAAAGTTTACCCCATTTGAGCGGATATTCAGTGATTTTAGGATATCAAATCCGATTTTAATTTCTTCTTCAGGTTCTGCTGCTAATGAGATACGAATAGTATCGCCAATACCATCGAGCAATAAGCCACCCAGCGCAATCGCGGATTTGACAGCACCAGTACGATACACACCCGCTTCGGTCACGCCCAAATGCAGTGGATTGTCAATTTGCGCAGAGATTAAGCGATAGGCATCTAAGGTTAAAAATACATTACTGGCTTTAACCGATATTTTATATTGGTCAAAGTTCAAACGCTCTAATATATCAATGTGTCGCATTGCTGACTCTAGCATCGCCGCGCCAGTTGGCTCACTGTATTTACGTTGAATTTCTTTTTCTAGCGAGCCTGCATTGACACCAATACGAATAGGAATATTATGATGCTTAGCACATGCCACTACTTCTCGTACTTTAGCATCACTACCGATATTACCAGGATTGATACGCAAGCAATCTGCACCTGCTTCAGCAACGGCAAGCGCAATTTTATGATCAAAATGAACATCGGCTACCAGCGGCACACTGACCAGTTTTCGGATTTCACCAAAGGCTTTTACCGTATCCATCGTCGGTGTTGAGACACGCATAAAGTCTGCGCCTGCCTCGACACAGCGCTCAATTTGGGCGACAGTCGCTGCTACATCGCAGGTATCCGTATTGGTCATACTCTGCACGCTAATCGGTGCATCACCACCTATCGCGACATCACCAACATAGATTTTTTTGGTAAGGCGACGGTTAATGGGTGCTGATGTTGACATATATAAATCCTTCGATCAGAGCAAAACAAATAAAATCGGTTACTTAGTTATTTCGATTACTTACTCGTTAATGGTATAACAATATTTTTAAGTAAAAGTACAAACTTCTATAAATTAAAGCGTCAGCTCAAACCTGACTTGCTTTTCAGCGCCAACTTCACTTCCAGTCGCATAATCAAGCAATGACACTGGCTCTTGATTAAGTAACAAGCTGACGTTATCGATATTATCAATATCAACCTTAAATGGCGGCGTACCAATAAGCTTATAGTTGCCACGCGTTTGGCTGCCCGTTATTAAGTTGCTTCCTGTCGCATCGGTAATATTAACCGTCGTAGTATCGGTCAGTATAATCTCTAATGCTGTACTGCCCACAGTATTGCCAACTATCGGATCAGATGTGCTTAGCCCATTAGCATCCATACTCACGGCTGCCCCTTGTTCTTGCGCTTGTGCAGTCAAATCCTCAGCCAGTGGACGCACTGCTTCTGGCTCTTGGCGAGCATTACTTACCATACGCGATAAAAAAATTACCAAAATAACCAAAGCAGCAACCGCGATAATTAATAATGGATTCAAGCGCACGCGATTATCACTATTAGGCGGCAGGGTACCCATAGTTTGTAAAGGGGTGGCAACCTTGGCAACTGATTGCTGCATAAGTGCTTTAGGATAAGCAGCATCAAAAAGTTTTGCCACTTGTGCTGAATCCAAGCCCAAAAATTTTGCATAATTAATTGCAAAACCACGCGCAAATGCTACTTGTGGCAACGCATCAAACTGCTCTTCTTCTAATGCTTGCAAATGACGCTGCAAAATAAAAAGCTCAGCGGATATATCCTCTAACCGAAGCTGCTGATTCAAGCGTGCCTGCTGTAACATTGCACCAAATGAAGGTTGCACCTCGTTTTGAGACTCATCTTTTTTAGCAGTATTCTCCTGACCCACTATGCGCTTCGCCTTATTTTTAGACTTATTGGTTGCTGGTAAATCACTCATTGCCAAGTAGCCTTTGGATTATTCAGCCACACTTTAAGCTGTTTTGCTTCTGCGCTTAAGGGGTAAGCCGATAGCAACTGCTGCGCTAACTGCTGACGCGTGGTGATGTCTTTTTGAGCAGCGGCAAGTTTAATACCTTGTAATAACAAGCGCGGACTTATCCCCTGACCTTGCACCAATACCAATGTTTCTTCATAAAGCATTTTTGCTTGGGTAATGCGCTGCTGTTCAAGCAATAAATCCACCAACTCAATATGAGCAATAATACTATTACGATTGCCTTCTAATGCCCGTAAAAAAGCTTTTGCAGCGGCTGGGCGGTCATTTAATTGCAAATACGTACGACCAAGATTTTCCAGTGCCCCAATACGACCATCATAACCCAGTGCAGCACCAGCAATCTCAAACTGTGCTGCTGCTTCGCTATAGCGTTTCATCTGCGATAAATACACGCCATAATTATTACGCGCCTGCTCAAAATCTTTATCCAAAGCAATGGCTTTTTTAAAATACTGATCGGCTTTTTCTAGATTTATTGGGCTACCTTCTTGCTGCAACAGCACGCCCATCATATCATAGGCGGGCGCATATCGGCTATCCGCTGCAAAAGCTTTTTCAAGTTGCTGCTGTGCAGCATCAAGTTCATTTTTACGAATATATTGCGCGGCAAGTGAGGTGCGAACGCGTGCTACTTCCTGCTTGTCAACCTGTCGCTTGCCCTTTGACTGCGCCGTGGTCTGATAACCGGCACTGCCTAATAAGTCATTGGCTGGAACCGTCTGACACCCCGTTAATAGCATTGTCATTAATGCCATCAACGTTACAATACTTTTGCTATTAGGCAAAAATTGCCCCCCGCGTAGAACAGAAAATGTAGAGCTCATAATAGCCGCCATCTTAACACTGTGAGTCCATATTAGTACGTATCAGCACGTATAAAGGGTTTCAATGAGCCCACAGTTTAATAGATTTCGCAGCCATAAGTAAAATTTAGTTACCTTTGCTACATATCTATTACCATTACGACAGTTGAAGCCGAGATAAACGGTTCAAACTCCCATATTTGTCCCTATTTATCTTATGTTTATTTATTTTTCCGCAGCTTCACGATTTTTAATACTTTGTTGCCAAGCGGCTGAGCGGCGCGTTCTATCAGCCACCTGCCCAACCAATTGACCACACGCCGCATCAATATCATCGCCACGCGTTTGACGAATGGTACAAACAAATCCAGCTTCACTTAAGATATTGCTAAAAGCATGAATGCGGTTGTTACTGGATTTATCATAGCCGGCATGCGGGAAAGGATTAAATGGGATAAGGTTGATTTTGCTTGGTAGACCTTCTAGTAAAGCGACCATTTGATGAGCATGCTCATCCTTATCATTGACCCCATCAAGCATCACATATTCAATGGTCACATGCTTTTTATGGCGCGGATTAACGTCATGGACATAATTTTTAGCTGCCGCAATCAGCTCATGTAAGGGGTATTTCTTATTAATAGGCACCAGCTCATTCCGCAATTCATCATTGGGCGCATGCAGCGATATCGCCAATGCCACGTCAATTTCTTTTGCCAAGTCATACATTTTAGGAACAACACCGGAGGTTGATAAGGTCACGCGACGTTTTGACAGCCCATATGCATGGTCGCTCAGCATCAGCTCCATCGCACTAACAACAGGGCGATAATTCAACAGCGGCTCACCCATGCCCATCATCACCACATTGGTGACATTATTTTCCCATACGCTGTGATCCGTATGCTCTAGACTGTCCTCAGCATCCGTCATATATGAGGCATTGGCTACCCACAACTGCCCTAAAATCTCAGCGGCGGTCAAATCGCGCTCAAAGCCCTGTTTGCCGGTACTACAAAAGCTACAGTCTAAAGCGCAGCCCACTTGCGAAGAGATACATAAGGTTTTGCGACCATTGACCTTACCATCATCAGCAGGGATTAACACAGTCTCAACCAATGAGCCACCGGTGACTTCAAATATCCATTTACGCGTGCCATCATCGCTATATTGACGATGAATGACTTTTGGCGGAATGACACAAGCATGAGTGGACAATTTGTCACGTAGACCCTTGCTTAAATTGGTCATTTCTTCAAAATCAGTCACGCCTTGCTGATAAATCCATTTGATAACTTGTGTGGCTCGAAATGGCTTTTCGCCAATACTTTTGAAATAATCACCAAGCTGAGCTGGCGTCATGCCCAACAAATTGGTTTTCGCCTGCGCCTCATCTACCAGCTGAATGGGATTGTGGCGGCGTACTGGTTTAGGCATTGGCTGAGGCGCTGATTCAGATATTGAATTAGAAGAAGGCGCAGTGGGCGTGGCAGAAGTTGGAGCTACAGTTGACATAATCGGTTACCTATTGGTCTTACTGGTTTGCATCACATAAAAGATGCACTAAAATAAAAATTAGCAATTCTTTATCAGCGTACTGACGATAATAGTATTCGCGTTAAGCGCTTTTATCGTACCAAGCATACTAACGTAAAACACTTTGAGACAAACGGTATGCTAATAAAGGATTGATAACGTTGAAAATGCTAACAAGCTTATCAGTATTTCATATTAATAATAATAGGTTACTGATAAAAATAGGGTGACGTGAAGCATTTATCATGAGGCAGAGAGCTGATATTTTCAATGACTGACAGCTGATTAAAGTATTTTTTATTAAACAAACATTATAAATAATAATCGAATAACAAGAAGATAAACGGCTTATACCCTAGTGGATATAAGCCGTTTAGCGACACGCTGGATAAATATTTCATAGGATTGATAGTGAACGATCAATCATTTTTAACACGACTATTTACATTTATCATGCGTGTTCTTAGTGTAAATGCGATTAGCGCGTACGAGCACAAACTTCGTCATCACTGAAGAAGTAGCTGATTTCACGTTGCGCTGATTCTGCTGAATCTGAACCGTGAACTGCATTTTCATCGATGCTGCTGGCGAAATCGGCACGAATAGTACCTTCAGCGGCTTCTTTAGGGTTGGTTGCGCCCATGATATCGCGATGCTTAGCGATAGCATTTTCGCCTTCTAACACAGATACCAATACTGGACCTGAAGTCATGAATGATACTAGATCATTATAAAATGGACGCTCAGCATGTTCAGCGTAAAAACCGCCAGCTTTTTCGTCATCAAGTTGTTGCATTTTAGCGGCAACGATTTTTAGACCGGCTTGTTCAAAACGGTCATAAATAGCACCGATATGGTTGCCACCAACGGCGTCAGGTTTGATGATAGATAGCGTGCGTTCGATAGCCATGAGAAGCTCCTAATGAGGTAACAGTGAAAAGGGTAAGTTTATATTATAATTGACCACAGTACTTGGCAAAATAGCACTTACTAAAATAGTTTCTAGCCTACCAAATATGTGATTGTTGTCTATTATAATGATTAAGGCTATAAATGATAGGGGCAATTACGCTAACTGCTCAGAAAAGGAAGGTTTAAAAAGCTTTGAAATTACCATCTTTTGAAATGGATAATTTTAAAGCTTAGCTATATAAAGGCAATATCAGTCATATCTCAATGGCTTTTTCATGCTTACGATTGAGTAATTACTCTCCTAGACGGCTGTCGCGGCAGCTGCCAGCGCTACATTCACGTATTCGATCATTTAAGAAATTAACGCGACTGGTAGTCGTACGAGTAGCACAGTTCATATTTACAAAGAAACCTTCGTCATTATGATAGCTACAACGCTCATCGCGGTCACGTATCCAAGCCAATTGCCCACGTTTAAGTTTAGATTTTTGTGTACTATTTAAGACTTTATTTAGCTTAGTATAAGAGTTATTCAGCTCTTTATCGGCTTCCAAATATACCTTGGTTAAACAGTACAATCCGTCAAAGTCATTGATCGGTTTATCACAATTCTGTGCGCCCCAAGAGAGCATAGGAAACATAAAAGCTGCTGACGCCAAAATCGTTAGAGACGTTTTACTAATAGTACGATTAACGCTGTTCATTTTCATAATAGATCCCTCTTGTTATTTAACGGTTAGCAAAATCCTTTTTACTATATTATTTTTACAATGTTACCTCTTCAATTGTTAAATGCTATTGAATAAAAATAGTAATTTCACTACACCTTATTGCTATAAGCCTACCCCTTTTTAAAAGGGGTTATACTAACTTTATGTAATTAAGAAGTAGCATTTTTTTATGATTGTTTAAAAAAATGCTGTAAAAAAACCTCCATTGCATTTAAACAATAGAGGTTATTATTAAGTATCTTTTTTGCCACTTAACTTTATTACTAGTTAAGCATCATACGGATCACGTAGTACGATGGTCTCTTCGCGGTCAGGACCGGTTGAGATGATATCAATTGGGCAATCAATTAATGCTTCGATACGCTTGATATAAATTTTAGCATTTTCAGGCAAGTCATCATAGTTAGTGATACCAACCGTAGATTCGCTCCAGCCTTGTAGCGTCTCGTAGATTGGCGTAACTGACTCATAGAATTCAGCATCATGCGCACCAGCACATTCAGTTTCTGGCAACTCATAGCCAACGCCGATAAGTAGCTCTTCTAGACCATCTAATACGTCAAGTTTGGTTAAGCAAATACCCGTTAGTGAGTTTAATACCACAACACGGCGTAAACCGGCGGCATCAAACCAACCACAGCGACGCGCACGACCAGTCGTTGCCCCAAATTCATGACCAACTTTGGCTAAATGTGCACCCACATCATCGAATAATTCAGTTGGGAATGGACCACTGCCTACGCGCGTAGTATAGGCTTTAGTAATACCCAATACGTAGTCTAAGTATAATGGACCAATACCTGTACCAGTTGATACGCCGCCCGCCGTAACGCTTGAGCTAGTCACAAACGGATACGTACCATGGTCGATATCAAGTAACGTGCCTTGAGCACCTTCAAACATTAGATTTTTACCAGCACGACGCAGTTGATCAAGCTCTTCAGTGACGTCAGTAACCATTCCTTTGATGGCTTCTTTCCATTCTTTACAAAGCTTAAGTGTCTCATCAAAATCAATCGCTTCAACTTTATAATACTGCGTCAGTTGAAAGTTATGATATTCAATCAAGTTACGCAATTTTTCTTCTAAATCTTCACGGAACAAGTCCGCAAGCTTAATGGCACGGCGCGCTACTTTATCTTCATACGCAGGACCGATACCACGACCTGTCGTACCGATTTTACCGCTACCGCGTTTGGCTTCACGCGCTTGGTCGAGAGCCACATGATACGGCATGATAAGTGGACAGTTTGGCGAGATACGTAGGCGCTCGCGAACAGGTACACCGTTATCTTCTAAGCCTTTCATCTCTTTTAGTAAGGCATCAGGCGCTAGTACAACCCCATTACCGATAAAGCAAGTCACGCCTTCACGCAAAATACCAGATGGGATTAAATGTAAGATGGTGGTTTTGCCATCGACAACCAATGTGTGACCCGCGTTATGTCCGCCTTGAAAGCGTGCAACCGCTGAGGCTTTTTCGGTAAGCAAGTCGACGATTTTACCTTTACCTTCGTCGCCCCATTGGCTACCTAAAACTACGACATTCTTACCCATGATCAATCCTTACAATGATGTATTGAGGTGTGTACGATAACGATTTTAACAATAACCCTAGTGGGCTGTAACGTAAAAATTTCTTGAAAATATTCATTTAAAACTTATGCAGTTAACTTATCAAACGGCTAATAACTGCCATTGACTGTCAATTAAACTTAAACGATGAGTGCTGTTTTTAGGACAATCTTGCGCATCTAACGGCATGGTTACGCGATACCCTTGCTCACGCAGACTGACCAACTGTTGCTCTAGCGCATTTAACTGGGTCTCATCAGCATTATTCAAAGCAGCATAATCAACGATAACCACCGTTGGCGCCTCAAGTTGCGTATGTGCCAATAAACGACTGACATCCATACTAAAACCGGTTGCTGCACGTGGCTGCTGGGTATGACTTTGTAAGCCATCAAAACGTCCACCGCGTACCAAAGGCTGCGTTTCACTATTTATATAACCATTAAAAACAATACCGGTATGATAGTGATACCCTGACAATTCCGTGATATCAATACTCACTTGACACTGCCAATGATCTTGCAAATGGTGAGTCAAGCGCTGCAACTCATCGATTGCTTCTGCAATTTGCGTATCCTGCTGCGCGGTATCTGATAACTTAGATAACAGATGCGTTATATCATGCCCGAAACGCGCTAAGGCATAAAAGTCATCACCCATCGGCAGAGACTGACAAACGCGCTTTAGCTCTGGCAAGTTTTTGTTGGCATAAAGATGCATCAAGTGCTCAGTGTCACTATCAAGCATTTGCGCCAATACCGCTAAGCGTTTAAATATCGCCACGTGTCCTAAATCAACGTGTAGAGCAGCATCCATGTTCAAGCTATTAATTAAGGTAAAGAGTATATCAATCAGCTCAATATCCGCCGTCAATGATGCACAACCAAAAATCTCTGCACCCAGCTGTAGTGGAATACGCGAGCCAAACAATCCTGATGGCAAGGTATGAACCACGTGCCCAGCATAACAATAGCGCGCGATACCCTCGCCTCCTTGATGCGCATCGATGCGTAAAATCTGCGGCGTAATATCTGCACGCACACCCATCAAGCGACCAGAAAGCTGATCAATAATCTTAAAAGTTTGACGTTTTAGATCCTCTGATGCCTCGCTCAATAACGATTCGGTAAACTCGATCATCGGCGGGCAAACCAGCTGATAGCCATAGGTAATCAGCTGTTGAGTCAGCTCGTGACGCAAGACTTCTTGTTTTTGTGCCTCTTCAAAAAGTACATCTGCCACGCCATCAGGCAATAGCCAACTGTTCGCCACATCGCTGGCAACGTCACTTAGATAAGGAAGACTGTTAGCGACTACTTGATTAGGCGCGCTTGATGAGACGAGGTTAGTAGAATCAGAACTGACAGACACAATGAATCCTTGTTTAGCATAGCGCTTACCAAAAAACGCGGCATTATAATTATAAGGGTGGGTTATCATTAATTTGGTATTTATGACAGCCACTTTGTATTTTTAACGCACAACTTCATCAGCCCAATTATTATAAAAAAACTAGGTAATCTCAGATGAGTGAATAATAAATATTGGTAAAGCAGGTAAAACGAAGCCATTAACATGCTAAATATTTAAGGCGCTTTACGCTTAAGTTTAGCATAAACGCTAAGTCTCGCCTAGTCACAATTCGCGCTAATATTTACTCGTACTATGATTAATTGTTATTTAATAAGTGAATACAAACAAAGAGTTTTTATAATAGAGAACCTCTATTTTGGAATTTAGATTACCTACTATAATGAAGTTATACCTTATAGAACCTATCGCTCAACTCGTATTCCGCGCGCGATTTGAATGATATCTTTACGTTATAGTCATGTTACACTAGCCGCACTTTTTATCGGCTGATGGCTATTGTTCTAACTATCCTCCTGACCATTATTCTGACATAGCCAGTCATACCTTATATCACTCTTTTATTAGTCCTCTCGGAGACCTTATGTCATCTGATTACCACCCAAATCCTGCTATTAATGGCATTAACGTATTAGGCGGCGAGCTTGCCAGTTGCTGTTTTGACCCCATCACCGGTTATTATCGTAATGGGTTTTGTCATACGGGCAATCACGATGTTGGTCAACACACCGTTTGTGTAAAAATGACCAGTGAATTTTTAAACTTTTCGTCAAGCCGTGGTAATGACTTAATCACGCCCCTTCCCGAATATAATTTTCCGGGTTTAAAACCGGGCGATTTTTGGTGCATTTGTGCTTTGCGTTGGGTTGAAGCGTTAGACTATGAGGTTGCACCACCGATTAAGCTGACCGCTTGTCATGAAAGTTTATTAACATTGGTTGATATGGATACCTTAAAGCGTTATGCAATATAACCGCTAGCAGAATTGTTATAATTGCTTAGGCTAATTTTTATTATTTATATTTTTTATTAAGGAGGGGTGAATGAGCCGCGATGATTTACAGCCACTAAAAGTAACGACTCGTATCACGCCTGAAACCAATCTTGATCATACATATTCAGATATGGAGGACAACCGCTCTTATCTCGATTATGACAGCTACATCTATGGCGATACGGATGCCACGTTCGAAGATAGACTGGAAACCATGACGGTATACGATCCAGACTCTGAGCGTTATGAAGATATCGATATCTCTAACGCGGATGAGGTCGTCAATTGCTATGCCTATTCACGTAAAACAGGTGAACAACTGGATCAGCTGCCGCTCAGCGATGTTAATAAGGCGTTGACTAATACTGGACAGTTCATATGGTTAGGTTTATACGAGCCCAGTTTAAAAACCATTGCTAAAGTACAAAATGCTTTTGATTTGCATGAGCTGGCGATTGAAGATGCGTTTGCCGATCATCAACGTGCTAAGGTTGAGAACTATGACAACGATACGATATTTGTGGTTATACGTACTGCCAAGCTTGAAGATAATGTAATCCGCTACGGCACAACAGCGATATTTATGGGTAAAAACTATCTGATTACTATTCGTACTGGTCCGTCAAATCCTTATACGCCAGTACGAGACCATTGCAATCGTCGCCCTGAAAAGCTACGTATGGGCCCTATTTTTGTTCTGCATGCGATTTTAGACTTTATTGTTGATAACTATATGCCGGTGACAGATCGCTTGGGCAGCTACTTGCGCGAACAAGAACGCAATATTTTCACTTATGAATTTAATAAAGAAACGCTCAAAAATTTGTATGAGCTAAAGTCGCAATTGGTGCACATGCGCGCAGTTATTTTGCCTGTGCAAGACATCTGTAGCTTTTTTATCAATCATAAAAAAAGTGACTTGGTCTCCTCTTTTTCGCAAGCAGCAAAGCCTTATTTTCGTGATGTGAATGACCATCTATTACATTCACTTGATGCAATAAATGGGTTAAATGAGATGCTAAGCGTGGTGATGAATACTTATCTAGCCATGGTTAATATGGGACAGAATGAGGTAGTGCGTAAGCTTGCCGCATGGGCAGGTATTTTAGCTGTGCCGACTGCCATTGCTGGTATTTATGGGATGAACTTTGACTTTATGCCCGAATTACACTGGAAATATTCGTACTTAATTATTATGTTATTTATCGGCTCATTATGTAGTTATCTATACTATAACTTTAAAAGATTGGGCTGGTTATAAGGTTATTAATTTGATTTAAGATGGCTTTATTAACATAGCTCTATCTTCAGTTATCTTAATATGAAGAGGCTTTAATATATAATATTAGGCAATT
Organism: Psychrobacter sp. GP33; assembly: GCF_014119005.1. GTDB lineage: Bacteria > Pseudomonadota > Gammaproteobacteria > Pseudomonadales > Moraxellaceae > Psychrobacter. Next base: position 128,584 of record NZ_JACGYX010000004.1, read on the forward strand.
TTTATATCATTTAGATCTACTTTTAAACAGCATGTTTTTATACGTGAATAGCGAAACGAAAAGGTTTTTGTGACCCAATCGTTTCGCTATTTTTTATTTATATTATTGATAACAAGTCTTATTTGTAATAGTATTCGCAGCTTTTAAGTATGGTATGGGCAATTTATGCTCCATGATGCTTATTTGTTGAGGTTTTTATGCGTTTATCCCGTCTGTCTCAAGCATTAATTTTTATCAGTTCAGCTTTGATGCTGTCTGCCTGTGGCAATGATGCTGACTCGAATACGACGGTTCACGATGTAACGCCACCGTTGGTGACAACTGACAGCAACTTTGCCGACGGTTATAGTGCGGTAGCCGCCTTATTTTTATCAGGGACGGTACAAGACAATGGCGGTATACAGTCGATCACTTATCAGCTGAACCAAACGCCTGCGCAGCCGCTAAACCTTGATAAAGACGGTGGTTTTCACGATAGTATTTTATTAGCAGCAGGCAGTAACGTGGTCACGTTAACAGCAACGGATAATGCGGGCAATATTATGCGCATTACCAAAACGCTGTATGTTGGCAATATTGTTGCCGCTGGTAACTCTCATACGGGCGCGCTACAAGATGGCAAATTATATGGCTTTGGCGGTAATAACTTTGGGCAAACGGGTCTGGGGATGACCTCCAAAATTGCAGATACTATCGGGCATCCTGACACGCCTATGCTGATGCATAGTGCACCTCGTAATTTAGTTGCTATTGATTTTAATCAAAACCATTCGTTAGCTATTGCGCAAGATGGACGTGTCTATAGCTGGGGTGAAGACAAATCTGGTCAATTAGGGCGCGGTGACAGTGGTCATAATGATTGTACCAATAGTAAAAACGACTGCCGCTTAGACATCAGTGCCATTGCTGGTATCGACCATGCCGTTATGCTAGCAGCAGGATATAGTCATAATCTGGTACTGACCACAAACGGTAGTATTTGGGCATTTGGCGCGAATGGGCAAGGTCAATTGGGCAACGCCAATCTGACGACTGCTAATAATAGCACTCCGGTCAAGGTTGACTTTTCAGCGGCACAAGGCATTGGTCGTATTGTTCAAGTAGTCGCCAGTGCCAATAGCTCGTATGCGCTTGATGATAAAGGGCAAGTGTGGGGTTGGGGCAGCGATGCCTATGCCAATCTTGGGCGCGGTCAAGCCTGTAATAAGGTCAATAATTGTAACAACTTTAATGCTGTACCTGTTCTTATTAATGTCATCCCTGCTACTACTGTCAATAACGACAGCCCAAATACAGCAACCGATAAACAGTCAAAAAACCCTATCAATGTTGAACAAGTTATGCAGCTTGCCGCTGGTAAAGATCACGTCTTGGCTCTGACCAATAAAGACAGCGTCTATGCTTGGGGACTCAATGGCAACAGCCAAATTGGCTATAACGGTATTGGTTATAAAAATACGGAAAAGGCTTGGGGTAGCGTGATTACGACACCTACCAAACTACCATGGTTCACTGATAAAGCCGTACGTCATGTCTATGCTAATGGCAATGCCAGCTATGTCTTGCTAGATAATGGAACGGTCTATCCGTGGGGAATGTTTGGAGAGACTGACGGTACAGGTAAAACCGTTTATAACAATTTGAATGAACCAACAGACACCCTGCCTAGCTTAACCAATATCGACACAATGGCAATGGGCATTATGCATCTGATTGCGCATGAAAAAGGGAGTGAGAGCAATAAAAACGGCAGCTTATTTACTTGGGGCTGGAGCTTTGAGGGTTCATTAGGTAATAAAGACACCACCCATATTTGGATGTATAACAATCCAATTCCGACCATTTTGCCGAATCAATTATAAAATACAGAATATTTATATCTCAAACCACAGAAAAGCGATTCAAAGCAATTTATAGAAATAAGCTACAGAAAGGGGACACGTCATATATCGCCCTTTTTGCTTTATATCATGGTTATTGATAGCTCTTGTTTTACATGTATCAGTCAGTATTTTTAAAAACTGTTTTAAACCAATTTTTTTAGGTAGCCCCATGTTTTTACCCGTAAAATCGTTACTCTTCGCAGCAATTCGTCCAACGCCTACCCTCTTATTCCCGGTCATACGCGCCAGCCTACTGAGCTTGACAATGGCGCTCAGCGCTTGTGGTGGCTCAGATGACAATAACGTATCTGATATACCTAACAACCCGGCACCTCCGATGATCCCTGATGACGATAACAATGGCAATAACGATAATAGCCAAGCTGAAGCGGATACTAATTGGCTACCTTCTGGCGGTTCAGCCACGATATCGGCGGATATTAATCGTCCATTTTTACAAATTATGCCCAATTTGCCCAGTAGCGCGCTTGGCGGTGTATCACCAGGACGCGAGCTATTTATCACCCATTGGACGCCTGCTGGTGAAGGGCGCATGCTATTCGATGGAGTCGGTCCGCTTCTTAATGCTAACGCCTGTACGCAGTGTCATAGCGCAGAAGGGCGCAAACCTATTTATCGGGAGAATAATGAGTTAAGTGATGCAATTTTGTTTCGGCTTGGCGATAAACAAGGTCAAGCGCACGCTTATTATGGCGAGCAAATGCAGCACCAAAGCATTGATGCCAATATTGAGGCTGAAGGGCGTGTGCAGTATGTTACAACAGCGGCAAGTGACTATGCGCCAGCCGGGGTTCGTTTTAATTTCACCCCAACTGATCATAATCAGCCGTTAGGTAGTACGGTCATGAGCGGACGTATTTCACCGCAATTGGTCGGTATGGGATTAATTGATTTGATTCCTGAAGCCAGCATTGTAGCTGCGGCTGACCCAAATAATCGTAACAAAGACGGTGTCAGCGGTCGAGTGCATTGGGTAGATGTTGATGGTAGCCAACGAATCGGGCGCTTTGGTTGGAAAGCCATCAACGCCAGCTTACGTATTCAAAACGCCAATGCCATGTCGCAAGATATGGGTCTAACGACGTCCTTATTTATGGAGCCTAATTGTACTGTGAATCAGCCAATTTGCTGGACGGCAATCAATGGTGGTAGCCCTGAAGTAACAGATAGCAGCTTGGATGCGGTGACGGACTTTATGACTGCGTTGGCAGTTCCTGAGCGTCGCATCAGTGATTTGCAAACTTTTAATAAAGGCGCAAATTTATTTGTTCAAGTTGGCTGTGCTAGCTGTCATACGCCGAAGCAAAAAACGGGCGATAGTCTGCGCTTCCCACTTTTATCGCAGCAAACTATTTATCCTTATACTGATTTATTGCTCCATGATATGGGTACAGGGCTCGATGATGGGGTTAAGGAAAAAAATGCCGAGAGCTTTGAATGGCGCACCCCACCACTTTGGGGCATTGGTATTGTCGCTCGTGATCCTGAAGCGCGTTTTTTACATGATGGTCGCGCCAGCAGCTTAACTGAGGCAATACTGTGGCATGGCGGCGAAGCAGAAGCGACTAAAATGCGCTTTAAGCAATTACCTATTGCTCAAAAAGAGACCTTATTAAGCTTTTTAAGCGGTATTTAAATAGTATTATTAGAACAATTAAAATCTTAAAGTACAAAAAAAGGGCTGCCAATTAGAGCCCTTTTTTATGCAGTAATTTTGATGACTATTTTTAAAATGAGGTCACGTTATTAGGTATAAATGTCAGAGTATTCACTAATTATCAACCGTCCTAACCACATATTTCGCTAAGTATATCAACCGTAATACCTGCTGATTTTTCAGCTGCAGTAACTGTTTGGCGGATTAAAGTATTGATGGTCATTGGACCTACACCGCCCGGAACTGGCGTATAGGCGCCCGCTACTTCTTTCATACCAAGACGCTGGGTATCGCCCACACCGCCACCTTCTGAAGGATGGAAACCAGCATCAATCACTACCGCTCCCTCTTTGATCCATTCAGTACGTATCAGCTCAGGTATACCCACTGCCCCAACAATAATATCAGCACGCTTGACAAAAGCCGCCAAATCTTCAGTGTGCGAGTGACACATCGTTACTGTACAGTTGGCATTCAAAAGCATCATTGCCATCGGTTTTCCCAAGATAGGGCTGCGACCAACCACGACCGCCTCTTTACCAGACAGCTCAATATTATAATGACGCAGTAAATGCATCACCCCTTGCGGCGTACAAGAACCAAATGCAGGCTGGCGCATACTCATACGTCCAAAGCCCAAGCAAGTCACACCATCCACATCTTTTTCGAGATCAATTTGCTCAAAGCAAGCACGCTCATCGATGTGACTCGGCACAGGATGCTGGAGCAAAATACCATGCACATCTTGATTGTCATTCAACTCTTGGATTTTAGCTTTGAGCTGCTCTGTCGTTGTTTCATGCGCCATATCAATACGTATAGAGTCCATACCGACACGCTTACAGGCATTACCTTTCATACGCACGTAGGTTGCTGATGCCGGATCACCACCGACCAAAATCGTCGCCAAAATCGGCGTACGACCTGTCTTTTCTTTAATGACATCGACACGCACACGCAAATCTTTCTCTATCTGCTGAGCAAGTGCTCTTCCATCAAGCACTAACGCTGACTTATGTTGCGACGACGTCTGTCCCTCATACGTTGTGGTCTCAGTTGACATAGATGGTGACTCATTACCCGATAAGGCTGATGACGATTCGGCTTTTGACATAGTAACTCCATAGATAATGCGATAAAAAAGTAGTGTCAGCGCAAATTTAAGGTTGGTATTGTACCTATCTTGCTTGCAAAAGCCTACCCGTTAACCCCTATTGGGTCAAAATTCTTCTATACTCAATAAGCACATTATATTAAAAATAAGCGCTACTTAAGCTTAGCAACTAATCGGCATTATATACTACATTACTCACCTTCAATTTCGCTCAGAATATTAAGATAAAAATATAGAATATTTATTTTTTTTAAAAAAACACGTAATTGCTTAAAAAATAGCTTGTATTTTAAATTATTCTTGCTAATATAGGCCACCTTGATTGGCTGGATAGCAAAGTGGTAATGCACTGGACTGCAACTCCTTGATCGCCGGTTCGATTCCGGCTCCAGCCTCCAATTATTTAGGTCAAATTATTTGAAATTTTTTATTAATTTTATCTTGCATTAATAATAAAAACCCTTATAATAGCGACCACTTATCTAAGAAGATAATTGCTGATTAGCAAGCTTTAAATTAGATAAATACAAGTTTTGCCCGGGTGGTGAAATGGTAGACACAAGGGATTTAAAATCCCTCGCTAGCAATAGCGTGCCGGTTCAAGTCCGGCTCCGGGTACCATTATAGTAGTACAGAAAATACCGTTAACGATTTATTGTTAACGGTATTTTTTTGTCTTAATTTTATCTTATGCCATTTTTAGCATGCTACTTTTATAAAGATGACATAAATGAATATTTCATCATTATAAAAGTTAAATCGTTGCATCTTTAATCATAAATAGCAGTCATTTATGCTTGTTGCCATAACCCTGCAACATGGATAAGTTTTGCATTGATGGTCGGATAATCGGCAAAGATTAATTGGTAACCGCCATTTGTATTCGTCGCAATTTGGCACCGAGCACCGAGCGGAAAGCTCTGCTTATGCTCAATATGCCCAAAGCTCATGCCACTATAAATGGGCAGTCCGGTCAGTTTATGAAGTTGCTGAATCACGGTTGCCACATCATATCGGGCATCATAGCTGTCTGCCCCTATACCTGAGAATGCCCCAAGAACAATAGCTTGTTGATTTTTAAAGCCGCCTGCCAAATACAAATCATACAGCATGCGCTCAATACGATACGGCTGCTCGCCCACGTCCTCTAAAAATATAATCCCGCCATTAATACGTGGCAAATAATCACTGCCCGCCAGCGCCGATACCACACTTAAATTACCTCCCCAAATCGTGCCCGTTATCGTATTACTGGCATTGGTTACTAAAATAAGCGGTAACTTCTTACTGGTTAAATCAGCACTGTTAATATTAATAGTTAGCTTAGGATTGCTGAGCGCTTCTACAAACTGCCGAGAGCTGACTTCATCTGGAATAGTTTTACCAAACTCGCTATAAAGCATCGGTGCTGCAAGCGAACTCATACCACCTTTTGCCAATAGCGCGCACTGAATCGCAGTCACATCACTAAAACCTGCCAATATCGTGCCGCGCTCTTTCATAATGCGCCCAAGGGTTTGCCAATCAATCATCGACAGCAGACGCATCGCTCCATAACCGCCACGCACTCCAAGCAGCAGTTTGGGCGCAACAATAGCACCTGTGGCAATATTCTGTAAGTCACTGACACGCTGACCATCCGTACCGGCAAAGCGTAAATATTGGCGACTGACAATATCAGGATTGCTGACCTTGAAGCCAGCACACGCCAGCCGCGCTAACCCCAACTCATTACGGGCTTTATTGCCGCCCACATTGGAGCTGGCAAATAGTCGCGTCTCAATACTTGGTACCATACAATTCGCTTGCGCAGCTAACGGCTCAGAAAACGAACGCGTGTGCAGCTGTGCCAATGGCAAATCGTCTTTGGTAAGTAGTCCATTGCTGTCTTGAAAATCATTGCCTTGAAAACTATTCGCTTGAGGATTACCAACTCCTACCAAAGTCTGGCTTATACTTTGCGTAGCCACTAACCCTGCACTAGCTCCTAACCCTATATGCCGCAAAAACTGGCGGCGATTTAGCCCTATTACTTTTTTAACGTCAACGTTTTTAACGTTAGCGCTTTCCACTTTATCATTTACGGATTCCACTTTATCAGTAAATGATATTTTTAGGGCTGAGCTTTTGTTAGACATAGGGTTCACCAGTTTTATAAGATTATTATATTTATTGTTATAAAGGTTTTATTCAAGGCAATATTCTAAAAAGTCTTTCTTGAAAAAAGTAATACGCTAAAATCGATTCACATGCTTAATGAGTATCTCGATAATATGCCATTGTAGCCTATCTTATTATCATCACGGCAGTAGACGAACGATTTGATATAAGCTAGATTCTATTAAAATACACAAGAGTCACACCGCCCTACTGCTATACAGTAAAACGTTGTGCAACAAAACAATACCCAAGCGGTTTGGTACTTAACGCTCGGCTTGCTATAGTATAGGCGTGCGAAATTATCAAAAATATTGATTTTTATCACGGACAGTAATTTTAAAAACATTATACAAGGAATAATCATAATGACCGATAAGAGCCAAAGCGACACCAATCTTAGTAAAAATATGCTGTATAACGATAAGATAAATCAGAAAAAAGCAGAAATCGCCCATAGCGAAACCAATGAAAAACTGCTGGATGCGGATCTTGAATACATTCTGAATGAGGAAGAAAAACTTAAAGAGAAACTAAAAGACAGCAGCCATCTCAATCGCTTTACGACCGACGTTGGGTTGTTTATTAGTTTAGTGAAAGACTACTCTCAAGGCAATTATCGCACTGTACCGTATAAATCCATTGCCGCTGTTGTGGCAGGATTGGTTTATATCCTAAACCCACTTGATATTATTCCAGACTTTATCCCGGTAATTGGCTACATTGACGACGCCATTATTATTGCGTTCTGCTTAAAAATGGTCGAAAAAGACCTGCAAACGTATCAAGTATGGAAAGAAGCTCAAACCGCAACGGATAGCAATATCGATACTAAAGCGGACAAAGAAGCTAATACTGATACAGACACGGATGCAGAAACAAGCACAGAAATGCCCAGCGCTTAATTTTAGCTTATGCTAATGTTTTATTAAGCCAAATCAGAAAAGTGGTAAGAATAATTTTAATGCCGCAAAAAAGCAGCGACCTATGAGTGAATCATCGGTCGCTGCTTTTATTCATATTAACGAATGTTTTTATGCTGTATGAATAAATATAGTATGCATACTTTTAACATCATTTAGATTCAGTCTGGCACATCATAACGCACTTTTTCTGGATTAAGCCCAAATGAATAGACAAAGGTAGCAACCAAACTATTAATAATAATAAAAGGCAAATCAATCGTAGTGTGCCCAAGCAGGTAACGTCCTAGTAACCAAGAGACAATCAGCATAATAATAAAAAAGCCACCCATGTAGCCTAAGATAAGCGGATGCTTTAGATTATAAGGCTGCTCAGGCTCTGGCTGTTTATCTAATATGTAAGTACGAATCGCCCAACCTGCGGCATAAGAAAAGCCGCCCAATACCACATAACTAAAAAAATTCATATTATTCGACCGAGTTATTCAAGGATTTGGAAGTTGGTTAACGTTTGCTCTTAAATCTTGTAAGTCTTGGCACTTAGATCGCAGCGCTAAAGTTATAACTCTACAATACTATTCTTTTCATGCTTCATATTAGCATGCGGATTGGCTAAAATATCCGTCTTAACCTCGTCGCACTCAACGCGATAAATAGTGTTGGCGCCTTTATAAATATAAGATAAATATTCACTATCGAGCAATGGGTCGATATTGGCATAAACTGGCTTCACATGCGCCATAACCAATACTCTATCAGGACGCCCAATAATCGCATCAACGTTGTTAGGTTCAATTGAGAAATATTTGGGAATCTCTTCAGCTGTCATGACCTCTAACGGCTCTGGTGTATCCCAAACGCGATTAGCACTGGCAGGCTCTTTCATTTGCATCACCCACTTACCGCCTTGTTCGCTCACTTTAATTTGCGCAGGCTCATCATGACTGACGGTATAGCATCCTGCAAATATAGACAAATCAGGCTGAGCGGCAGTAGCGCTGGTGTTTGCTGTATCAGTTGACTTTGCTTGTTGACTATTGTCGCAGCCAACCAGTAATAACGCAGTACAAGCAGTGATACTGGCAGCCAGCAATGATAATTTTTTATACATTGTATCTGGGCGTAAGCTCAACATAAGGGCATCCTACATAAGGCGTAAAGGCATGAAAAAATTGGCTTTTAAAAGGTTAACTACTTTATCTATTTTAACAGAAAAATAGATGCAGTTGATTTTGATATAAGCTTTTATAGCGGGCTTTATGAAATTATATATGGATTGCCCAATGGCTTGATTTATATTTTTTTTCACCATCGAGAATGTCCATATAGGTAGCGAATTTGTTATAATCAATAGCGCCTAAACCCTGCTCATTGCCAAATCAAAATGGCGTCCATGTGCTGGTGTTGTCTTTTTCACTAAGCCTGTGTTATTAAGGCGTCTATTGACCAATTGAGTTTTTATGCCCGATAATGTGATGTCGCTCGCTAGTGCTGCTACTTGCGCTACTATTAATCCGCTTGCTGCAAAACCTGATACCACAGTGGCATACACCGATGGTGCTTGTAAGGGCAATCCAGGCGCCGGTGGCTGGGGTGCACATCTGATATTTAGTGACGGTCAAACACAAGATTTGTATGGTGGTGCACCCGATACAACCAACAATCGTATGGAGCTGATGGGCGCAATTCAAGCGCTCACCCATAGCCCGCATGAGCCTACTCTTGAGATTTGGACCGACTCAAGTTATGTTCAAAAAGGTATCACTGAATGGGTTGCTAATTGGAAAAAAAGAGGCTGGAAAACAGCAAGTAATAAGCCAGTTGCTAATCAAGACTTATGGCAACAGCTCGACGCCCTTTGTCAGACGCGTAAGGTCGAATGGCACTGGGTAAAAGGGCACGCCGGACATGCTGGTAATGAGAAAGCGGACGAACTGGCAAACCTTGGCGTGACATCAAGTAGCAAAACTAAGGGCAAAGATGCTTTCCCTAAAAGCACTGTCCTTACAACTTCTGAAGTTAAAAAAAAAGAGCCTTTAATGACCAATAACACCTCTCAAGCAGACCATAGTGATTGGCTATTAGATGACCCTTTAGGGTTAAATGTGATGGATGAGGGCTCAGACCAATCATTCTCAACGCAAGCGCTTGACACTAATACCGCTCATCAATCAGACGTTAGCGCACCGCATTCTATTAATGCTAGTTATGCGTCAAATTCTTCTCATCGCACATCTGTTTTAGGAGGTTCTACATCAGATAGCACTGCTTTAGAAATTCAAGATTCAGTAGAAAAATCGTTGCCTAAGTTTGACGGCGATACCAGCCGTGCCAATCCACATTTTCGCCCGTTATTACCTCAGCCTATTAATCGTCATGCTGCCAATCGCCAGCTGATTATGGACACTGAAACGACGGGGCTTGACCCGCTAAAAGGCGATCGCGTTATCGAAGTCGGTATTGTTGAAATGATAGGTCGTAAATTTACCGGTGAAAAATTGCACGTCTATATCAACCCACAACGCGGCATGGATGAAGTCGTTATTCGTATTCATGGTATCTCTGAAGCATTCTTAACGGATAAACCTACTTTTGATCAAGTCGCGCAGTCGCTATACGACTTTATGGACGGCGCTGAAATCATTGCCCATAACGCCTCGTTTGATATGAACTTTTTATCGATGGAGTTTGAACGCGTCGGGATAACCGATTTTGCTGAGCGGGTACAAGTAACTGACTCTTTAGTGATGGCAAAACAGCAGTATCCAGGGCAAAAAAACACCCTTGATGCACTTGTCCGTCGTCTTGAAGTCGGTAAGCAAGACCGTACCTTTCACGGCGCACTCTTAGACTCAGAGATTTTAGCTGAAGTGTATTTAGCAATGACCGGTGGTCAGGTGACACTTGCCATTGAAGACGATATCCAAACAACAGAAGGTGGACAATCGAGTAATAGTCATTTTGCCAATCTTGCTGCGTTATTGGTCGAATCTATTGCTGATGACAGCGGAAATAAAGATTGGTTTACAAGCTTATCGAGCAGTTACCCAGAGATTAAAAATGTTATAAGCCAGTGATAATGGGCTATTTTTCAAGCAGATACAGTTGGTATTCAATTGAAAATTCCTGACTCGCCAACCTGCGCAGCTAACGTATATAAAACCCCAATTACCAAAAGAATAAAGACAATAATAGCGTGATAATGTTACTTATTAACCGCATTTTATGGATGAAACATTATGAGTCAATCAGAGCACGATCTTTTAACCCCACCGACGTTAAGTATTACTAACTTCGACTTACCGTCTCTACATTTGCTACATGATGAAATTATTACTACGCTTAAAGATACAGAGGTTTACTTAAACGAATTTACCAATGGTCGACAACAAAGCGCTTTATTACTTGACTCTATTGACGTATTGACTCAGCTGTCGCGTATATTTGAGCTGATTTTATTGGCAGGTGGACAAAAACTCAGTAGTGCGATTGCGCACGGTCTACAACACTTACATGATAGTGACGATAATAGCAATACCGCACTAATTATGGATTTATCAGAAGCGATTATGACTCTTGATCGTTATGTTGAATTTGTCTTATTAACGGAAACGGTAGAACCGTCATTACTTTTGCCAATTATTAATAAGTTGCATACCCATGCCAATCTTGAGCTACTTGCTGACGATTACTTTTTAAACTTCGGTAATAGCAGTGTTATTATTGCTAATCCTGAACAAAACTTTCAACCGTTAATTGCGCTCAACCTTGACGATAAGCGTTTAAGCAATGCGTTCCGTAGTGGGTTCTCAGTTGTTCTGTCCAATACCGATGGTCAGTTATCAAATGATGAGTTACAAAAATTAGTAGCGATGAGTAGTGCGTGTACTTTTATTGCTGCTCATAGCGGTTGCTTATTTTGGCAAGCGGCAGCAGCGGCAATGACCGACATTGAGACTATTTTGCCGTTAAGTGCCAGCCAAAAACACACGTTAATTTATTTAGAACAGCAGTTTCATAGTTACCTGCCGGTGAATGATAGCCGGTTTGCAAAGCTGGTCAGCTTGGCCTGTCAGCGTGACAATGCGCAGGGACAAAAACTACGCAGCCAGTATGCGATCAATCAATTAGAGATGCCTCAGCGCGAGCAAATGAGACGCTTTTTATTTGGCCCTAATCGAAAAGTTACTGATACGCTGCATCAATTAGTTCAAGCCAAAATTAACAATATTAAAGAAAAGGTAGATAATTATTCACGTGGCCATTCGCTCACTGCAACTGACTTACAAGTTAGTCAGATCACTCAAGAACTGATTGAGATGAGCTCTACATTGCGACTACTATGCTTAAATACGGCAGCAACCGCGCTCTATGAGGCAGGCATAGCAGTGACAAAATGGCAAGTACCAAGCCCAAGCGACTTTGATCATCTATTACAGGCATTGATGAGCGCTGAGAATGCACTCATTAAGATGGCAAAACTCCATACACCGGGTATTGTCAAATTACCATTGAATAATGAAGGCATCTCTTTACACCAGCTGGATACTGCTTATAATACATTAATTCAAGAAAGCCGAACTGCCATTGCTAGTGCTGAGCAAGCGATAAATGATTATGTTGCTGATACTAATCATGACGTACTTCATATACAAAATTTACCAGAAATGCTGCATCAAGTTTCAGGAGCAGCGCGTTTTTTACAAATGCCTATTTCTGCTAGTATGCTTAGTCAGTTGACTCATTACTTAGAGAAGCGCATAACAGTTAACTATCCTTTAAATAGTCATACTCTTGAGCATATCGCTGATGTATTGATGTCTGTGGACTACTTTTTGCAGAGCTATGAAAATAATCGTCCTATCAGTCGTCAGTCACTGGATATCGCTCAACATAGTCTCACACAGCTTTTAGCCGCTTAGCGTCTGAAATAATTAATGACTGGCATACTAGTCAATGGAATAGTGGTTCAATAGCGCAAACCTCATCCGTAACATGCGTTTGGATATTTAATTGTCTTATTGTGGTACTTTAATCATCAAGCATATTATGCCTGATTTGGAACATGAGTTATGAGTTTGACGGCAAGTTTTGTACTTAATAATGAGACAGTGTTATGCCGTTATATAGGTGAGGGCTGGTTGCCTATTCAGGTTGCTATGCCTCTTACTTTTATTAATAATGACGGAGCACATCAAACTTACCAGTTAGGCTGCGTGCCTTTACTGGTAAGTAATGAAACAGCAAAAGCTACAAAGACAATAGAAATCGATCAACTAGACGAGTCCGCTCCTATATCAGCAACATACGCCGTAACTGTCTGTTACGCTAACTCTCAACACATTGTTTTTCCTACGCCAACTGTAGAGGTTAGTGCGGATGCAGTTAGTGGTAGTAGTACGGATGAGCCGATTGCATTAGGAAGTGTGGCATTGGTGGCATATCGTCAACTAATTCCACATCTGCCTATAAACTTAGCCTGTCAGCTGAGCCAAGCCATACAGCTGTTACGCTGGCAAGCAGATACCAGGTTTTGTAGTCGCTGCGGTGAACCAGTCACTGTGGCTAGCCGAGGTGAACGGGCGATGGTATGCACAAACTGTCGTTTGCGTCAGTATCCACGCGTGCAACCGTGTGTGATTACTGCCATTACTCGCCCCAATCCACTAACTGGTGAGATGCAGATTTTACTTGCACATCATCATCGTTATGGCAGACAGACGCCACCATTACAATATGGGCTGATTGCAGGCTTTGTGGAAGTTGGTGAAAGCTTGGAGCACGCGGTAATGCGTGAGGTAGGCGAAGAAGTGGGTATTAAAGTCACTGATATTGATTATGTTAGCAGTCAACCATGGCCGTTTCCTTCTAATTTGATGTTGGGCTTTCGCGCCTGTTATGCTGGTGGTGATATTGTGCTACAAGAAGACGAGCTGTCACATGCAGACTTTTTTGATATATCGAATTTGCCAAAAATACCGTTTAAAGGCAGTATTGCTTATCACTTGATTGAGCAGATTGCTCATGAGCAGGGAATAATTCTTTAATCATTATTCACACTTATGGTTGATAATTCTACTTTTTCAAATCTATTTTATTTTTTATACCAGCTTATAATGACTGCTGTTAAGGTCTGTAATTCAATGTCCAGTACTATCCACGACCGCTTATCAAGTTTGCCAATATTATTTGATACATTAGCCCTTAATGAGCTGCCTTTTGACGTGCAAACACAAATTGCGCAGATTGATGCTTGCTTGCCGCAGACACAATGCGGACTATGCAATCATCCAGATGGTTGCCTGCCCTATGCTGCTGCCATAGTCACCAATAATGAGCCACATAATAAATGTGTGCCGGGTGGTCAGCCTGTTACTGATAAGATTGCCGCTATCTTAGCAAGCAAGGAGCACCTTATAGCAGCGGCATCTAAATGGACAATAGAAACACGCACACAGCGACCGCAAGAAGTTCGTGCCGTTATCCGTGAAGATGATTGCATTGGATGTACCAAATGTATTCCTGCCTGCCCTGTCGATGCTATCGTTGGTACAGGCAAACACATGCATACGATATTCACCGATTTATGTACCGGCTGCGAGCTGTGTATCGCCCCTTGTCCGGTGGATTGCATTGACTTAGTGACTATTGAACGCGAGTTATCGATATACGAGCGTGAACAAGAGCAAGATGATCTACGCCAACGTTATTACACTCATCTCGAACGGGTGACCAAGCAACTTGCCGATACTAGTAATAGCAGACCTGTAGTCAGTATGGTCGAGGCGAAATTGAATAATGTAGCCAATCAAACCCTTGATATCAGTGAGCAACAAGCAAAAGACACTATTGCTGCCGCAAAACTACGCAGTAAAATTAAAAAGTTAGAAAAACAACTGAGTGTCCGAGCAAATCCTGCCAAGCAAGCTGAACTGAATGCTTTAAATATCGAACTTTCGCAGATTTAGATATAATTTTTTAATCTAACTTAGAAATAAATGCAACTTAAAATAATAGCCCGTTAAAATAAAATTAAATAACGATAGCCAAAATACCATGAGTAAAACTGTCAAACACAAAACTGCGGATACCCCACCATCACGACGTATGCCTAATCGTGATGTACGTCCGTTCTTTGAAAAATTGGCGGCGACCATTGACGAGCCAGTCACTGAATTGCACTACGATAGCAATTTTGAGCTACTTATCGCTGTGATACTCTCAGCGCAAGCGACCGATATCAGCGTTAATATTGCGACCAAACAGCTATATCCGGTTGCCAACACGCCTGAGTCTATTTTGGCATTAGGTGAGGAAGGACTTAAATCATATATTAAAAACATTGGCTTATATAATGCTAAAGCAAAAAACGTGATTAAGACTTGTCGCGCCTTAATAGATAACTTTGATAGTATCGTTCCCGATAACAGACAAGACTTAGAGTCCCTGGCTGGCGTGGGACGCAAGACTGCGAATGTGGTGTTAAATACTGCCTTTGGGCAACCGACCATGGCAGTTGATACCCATATTTTTCGAGTGGGCAATCGCACAGGGCTGGCAACCGGCAAAAACGTCTTAATCGTTGAACAAAAGCTGGTAGAGCGGATTCCAGACGATTTGATGCTTGATGCTCATCATTATCTGATTTTGCATGGGCGTTATACTTGTCAGGCGCGCACACCTAAATGCGGTGCATGTCCGGTGTATGATGAATGTATGTTTAAGGATAAAGCTGCCTTTATTGAGATTTAGCTGGGTATGGTTGCCAAATAATTTTGATGGTTTATTCTGTCAATTAAGAAACCAAAAATTGGATACTTATCTTAAAAAATTATTGTGGTTTATTTTTGATAAACTCTGTAATGAGTATTACTGGTAATACTGCAAACTCAGCTTACTAGAGTTTTACATTATTTCAAGGTAGAATAACGCTACTTTTTAATGTCTATCTGTCTTATATTGAACACCTAAGATTAGATAGCTTGCCTCATGATAATAATACTGCGCAGATAAATAGAAGATGCGGGTTGACGCAAGATAATGACAACTGTCGCTATTTTAGTAGCAGCAACCATAACCTCCTATAATACGGTCATATGAGTTATCTTAGTTAACGCCATTCTTGACCATTACGTTTTGTCACGTTTATACTCACGATATTTTATCATTCGTATTATTGTTATACCCTTTTCAGAAGTTTATTAGACAAGCACCTTGATGCAAGGCACTTATTATGTAGAGCTGCGCTCAGACGCTATGCTTTTTCCTATTATTATTGATTCAATTAAGCGATCCCACTATGCGTGAATACAGTTTATTTACCTCAGAATCTGTGAGCGAAGGTCATCCTGACAAAATGGCTGACCAAATATCCGATGCTATCCTCGATGCCATCCTACGCGAAGACCTCAATGCGCGCGTGGCGTGTGAGACCTTGGTTAAGACCGGCGCTGTAGTATTGGCAGGCGAGATAACTACCACTGCTAATGTGGATTTTGAACGTATTGTTCGTGATACAGTTAATGGTATTGGCTATCATCACTCAGACCTCGGCTTCGATGGCGAGACTTGTGCCGTTATTAATATGCTCGGTAAGCAGTCACCTGAGATTGCCCAAGGCGTAGACCGCAGCGACCCTGAAGAGCAAGGTGCAGGCGACCAAGGTTTAATGTTTGGCTATGCGAGCAATGAGACTGAAGTCCTGATGCCAGCGCCAATCGAATACGCACACCGTCTGATGCAGCGCCAGTCTGAACTGCGTCGTGCGGGCGAATTGCCATGGTTGCGCCCTGATGCCAAAGCACAAGTAACCTTGCAATATGAGAACAATCGTCCCTCTGCTATCGATGCCGTAGTGCTTTCAACCCAGCACGATCCAAGCATCTCACAAGCGGATCTGCAAGAAGCGGTGATGGAATCTATCATTAAGCATGTGTTGCCAGCAGAATTATTGCATGCTGGCACACGCTACCATATTAATCCGACTGGTAAGTTTGTCATTGGCGGTCCGGTTGGTGATGCAGGATTAACGGGTCGTAAAATTATCGTTGATACTTATGGCGGTATGGCACGTCACGGCGGCGGAGCATTTAGTGGTAAAGACCCCTCTAAAGTTGACCGTAGTGCCTCATATGCTGTACGTTATGTGGCTAAAAACTTGGTCGCAGCAGGTATTGCTGATCGTTGTGAAGTCCAAGTCAGCTATGCTATTGGGGTTGCAGAACCAACTTCTATTTCGGTCAACACCTTTGGTACTAGCAAAATTAGCCATGAAGAGATCATTCGTCTGATTCGCAAGCATTTTGATTTGCGCCCTTATGGTATAACCCGCATGCTAAACCTATTACAGCCTATGTATCAGCAAACTGCCAGCTTTGGGCATTTTGGACGCATTGGTTCAGATACTGCCTTTACTTGGGAAAAAACGGATAAAGCTGAAATATTAAAAGCGAATGCCGGTTTATAGTTCTCAAGCTTGCGACTCACGAGCCTGTAAATAATAGCTCTAAATATTAATAAGTATGATATAAAAGCCAGACTTCCTAGCAGCATATTGCCTACTTTGAAGTCTGGCTTTTATTTGTTCTTACTTTTTAGCTTACATTTTAATATTACTCTTTATATTTTTAAGCGTTACTATCTATCGATATTTATTATTAGCCAGCGTTGCCATACCATACATTATAATATGGTTTAAATGAGCGACGTTAACCATTCATATTCACCCACTATTATTAGGAGTAGCTTATGTCTGAAGACAATACATTAAACCTGAATGGCCAGTCTGAAACCAATGCTGATGCTGCCGTTGAAATAACGCCTGAAATGCAAGGATTCTATCAACGCGCCGATGCGATTATTGGTGTAGCAAACAGTCAGCTCGGTGACGAGGCGCATTCAGGACAAGTAGGAGCATCATTACTCTACGCCGCAGCCCGTTATAGTGCTTCGGTTGCCTCTATTGGCTTTGTAAAGGGTGATGATTTTGCCAAAGAAAAAGACGATATCGTAGAGTTTTATGTTAAACAATATCGCCAAATGTTAAGTGACAATCTGACCGATTATGCTCAAAATTTTGATAAGTATATTAATATTAATAAAACGTCATAAGTCGTGAATAAATGTTTTAATTGATTAGTCTGTAACTCATTTATTTAATTTTCAGCAGACTCAGCATTAATAGCCCGTCTACTAGCAATAATAAGTAGGCGGGCTATTTTTTGCCTATGATAAATAGCTGGCTTACTTTTATTAACTTTTATATGCTTAAAACAAGTTATGATTAAGAATAATACTCATTACTAACAGGACGTTAGAGCGTTAATAAATAAGGAACTATAATAAGGAGCTATTATGTTTATAAATAATTTTTCGGCATCGTGGCGATCGTTCTTCACTTTACTGACGTTATCAGTGACGATGGCGTTGACCGGCTGTAATAATATGCCAAGCTTTGATGCGCCCGATACTAAGCCCATTCATACGCCCACGAACCACCAAACCTCTGGCAATAACGTTTTTACGCAATGCCCGCTTTATAACCCCGAACAAACCATCTGCAACGCACAATATGATCCAGTGTGCGTTAAGATTAAGAATGGCTCAACGATTAGCTATCGCACTGCGGGCAACGCCTGCTCTGCCTGCGGTACGTCTTCGGCAATTGGTTATACAAAAGGCGCATGCAATTAATTCTGCTCTTTATAGCAGCATAATATTTGGTACAATGATGAAGTATTAATCAGACTTAACTCATAATAAATAAATGAGTGATTACATCTCATAGAAAAAACCCCAGCCTACGTATGTATAGACTGGGGTTTTTACGATCATATCTCTAATAATTATTCGTTAGGGTCTTTAATTTTAGGCGGCCCTGTTAATAGATGCTCATCGACGAACTCATTAGCGGAGTTATGCTCTGCTGATTCCTCAGTGATAAACCATTGCTGATTGCGATATAGAATCAAGCGATCACGACTCAAACCGCGTAGCAGAGAATACAGCATCACCACTATTACAATGGCAAATGGAAAACCTGAAACAATAGATGCCGCTTGCAATGCCCCAAGTCCCCCTGCTGCTAATAATACCGCAGCAATAACGCCTTCAGTACCTGCCCAGAATAGACGCTGAATTTTCGGCGGATTGGCATCACCACCTGATGTTAGCATATCAATCACAAAGCTAGCCGAATCTGATGAGGTCACAAACCACAGTACAATCATCACAATAATTAATAGCGTTACGGGCTGAGTTAGCGGATATAGCTCCATTAACTTAAAGATAGCACTACCATAATCAGCCTGCACCGCCTCAATAAGACCTGGGCTAGCCAAATTAGGGTCAGCAGCCGCTAGTAACTCCAGATGTACTGCTGAACCACCAAAAGCTGTAAACCACAAGAATAAAATAGTGATAGGAATTAATAATACCCCTAATATAAACTCGCGAATAGTACGACCACGAGAAATACGAGCGACAAACACCCCAACGAATGGCGACCAACTAATCCACCATGCCCAATAGAAAATCGTCCATGACGACTGCCATTTGTCCACACCAGCATAAGATTCAGTCCAAAGACCTAATGGAATAACCTGATGTAAATAATTACCGATATTTTCTACAAAGCTATTAAAGATAAACTGTGTTGGGCCCAAGATAATCACAAAGCTTAACAGTACAAAAGTGAGAAAAATATTGATATCGCTTAAACGCTTGATACCTTTATCTAATCCCAAAAATAATGAAAGACCTGCCAACATGGTAATAAAGACAATTAAAATAATCTGTACGGTAATGGTGTTTGGAATACCGAATAAGGTTTCGAGGCCAGAATTAATCTGTAATACCCCAAGACCTAACGTGGTGACCACCCCAAACATCGTACCAAATACGGCCAAGGTATCGACCATATGACCCCATGGGCCGTATATTTTTTTACCAATTAGTGGATACAGGGTCGAGCGAATAGCCAACGGCAGACCACGGCGATAGTGAAAATAGGCTAATGATAAGGCTACCATGCCATAGATTGCCCACACGTGCAGACCATAATGCAAGAAAGAAATATTCATCGCTTGCTTAGCGGCAGCAATAGTTTCAGGCTCGCCGAGTGGTGGCGCCATAAAATGTTGTAGCGGCTCTGCAGTACCCCAATAGAGCAACCCAATACCGATACCGGCTGAGAACAGCATACCAATCCAAGAAATCAGATTGTATTCCGGTTTCTCTGTCTGATGCCCCAATCGAATATCACCGTACCTGCTAAATATTAAGTAAATACTCATGATCAATGCTAAATTAACCACCACAATAAAAAACCAGCCAAAGCGCACAGAAAGGAACTCTTTTGCTTGACCAAACACTTCATTTGCCAACTCATTAAAAAAAGCGCCAAAGATAATAAAGGCGAGAATTAAGAGGGCTGAAGATAAAAAAACAGGTTTACTGACGCGCGGAAAGGGTCCTAAGCGCCCAACTTTTACATGATCCATTCATAATCTCAATTTTTTGAAGGGCCTACCTTAACAAGATATTTAATAACTATCAAATCTGAATAGTCATCTCTTTAGATATCAACGAGCTCCAAGCTTATTTTGGCAGTAACTGTAAAAGCCTGCCCTCAGACCCATCTTCTAATAGCCAAACCTCGCCATCCATACTCAGTACACTACGAATGCGTTCGCCCATATCATAGCGATAACGTTCAGATGCCACATTGTTGTCATCAAAATCGACGACAATCAGCGCTTTTGATGACAAACCACTGATAAGCGCATTGTTCTGCCATGCCGGAAAGTCATTATGACGATCGGCTGTGTAAATGCTTATCGATGAAGGTGATATCACAGGTGTCCATGTAATTTTAGGTGCTTCGAACTCAGGGCGCGTTTCATGATCAGGGATATCGATACCAGAATAATTTCGTCCATTAGATACAAGTGGCCAGCCGTAATTTTTACCTTTTTTAATCAGATTGAGCTCATCGCCACCTCGTGGTCCCATTTCATGCGCCCACAATTGTCCCTTATTATCAAAAGCCATGCCCAATACATTACGATGACCGATACTCCAAAACTGAGCAGCAATGGTATTAGTATTAAGATTGTCCGCAAATGGATTGTCTCTCGGTATTGAACCATCTAGATTTAATCTAACAATTTTACCTAAGTTAACACTCATATCTTGCGCTGGCGTTTTTTGTTGTCGTTCGCCTGAGCTGATATATAAATAACGACCATCAGGAGAAAATAGTAGTCGATGGCTATAATGCCCTTGACCTTTTACCTTTGGGGTTTGCTGCCAGACTGGTATTATTCTTTGCAAGCTTGGAGATTGGCTATCTAACCCTGATAGTTTGGCTTTAATAACTTTAGCACCAAATTTTTTGCTATCAGTACCTTTACCTGCTTCAACGTAGCTCATATAAATAATATTAGAATTGGCAAAATCTGGTGCAACAATGATATCTCCAAGACCGCCCTGCCCGCCATATGCTATTTCCGGCACGCCAGTTACGGCTGTCTTAATACCTGTTGCCGTATTGACTATCAATAGCTCGCCTGACTTTTGGGTGACAAGCAATTTGAGTGACTCATTGTTTTTTTGGGGTAGCGCTGTCATTGCCCATGGCTCATTAAAGGTGGCTATGGTTTTGGTAGTAAAGGTAGGTTTGGCAATACTTGCCTGTATATCAATAGCAGATGTTTTCGCTTCTTTATACTCTGCAAGATCTTCATTAGTATTGATTGCTGATTGATTAGAGCAGGCAGGCGCACTAAACATTAGAACTATAATGAGTATCGATAACGTTAATGATGTACTGATATATTTTTTATGAGTCATCCTAAGGCCATCTCCACTATTTTTGTATTTGTTTAATTAGCGTCTAAGATACTTATAACATAGTAAAAGCGTGACGACGGTAAATAATAATAATACACCCAGCAAAAACCCCTTACTTGCCAAAGCAAATAAGGGGTTCGAAATAATCTTTAATCATTGAAATAAATAGTTAATATTAACTCATTCGCAACTTATCAAAGGTCAACTTATTATCGGCACCAACATCAACCTTAATAATGTCGCCAGCGACAAAGTCACCAGCAAGCAATTTTAAAGACAAGGGATTTTCAATCTCTTGCTGGATGGCACGTTTCAGAGGACGCGCACCATAAACCGGATCATAACCCACTTCAACCAGCTGATTCATCGCAGCGTCAGACAAGGTGATATCTAATTCGCGATCTTGCAAGCGCTGACGCAGACGTGTCATTTGAATATCAGCAATACCCGCCATTTGAGCTTGTCCAAGCGCATGAAAGACGACAATCTCATCAATACGGTTCACAAATTCAGGACGGAAATGCTCGCCAACTGATTCCATGACTTCCGCTTTAATATCTTCGTAGCTTTCACCTACCATTTCTTGAATTTTATGCGAACCCAAGTTACTGGTCATAATAATCACGGTGTTTTTAAAGTCGACCACCCGACCTTGCGAATCGGTTAAGCGTCCATCGTCCAATACTTGCAGTAGAATATTAAACACGTCTGGATGCGCCTTTTCGACCTCATCAAACAGTACAACGCTATACGGTTTGCGGCGCACAGCTTCAGTTAACGCACCGCCTTCTTCATAACCAACATAACCGGGAGGTGCGCCAACCAAGCGGCTGACGCTGTGCTTTTCCATATATTCACTCATATCGATACGCACCAGCGCATCTTCACTATCGAACAAGAAGTTAGCAAGTGATTTAGTCAGCTCCGTTTTACCAACCCCTGTTGGTCCTAAGAATAAGAATGAGCCTGAAGGACGGTTGGGATCTGACAAGCCTGCGCGACTACGGCGTACCGCATTAGCAACAGCTTCAACCGCTTCATCTTGACCGATAACGCGCTCATGGAGTTTTTCTTCCATTGCTATGAGCTTATCGCGCTCGCCTTGCATCATTTTATTGACCGGAATACCCGTTGCAGCACTAACGACTTCTGCAATTTCATTATCTGTCACTTTATTACGTAACAGCTTGATATTTGGCGCGTCCGTTTGTTCTGTTTGTTCAGCCAAATCAAGCTTAGCAATTTGTTTCTCAAGCTCAGGTATTACGCCATATTTTAACCGTGACATTTCAGCGACATCGCCTTCACGAGTCTTCTTTTCTAACAAAATACGTGCTTTGTCCAAGTCTTCTTTATACTGGTTGCTGCCTTCTACTAACGCTTTTTCAGCCAGCCATATCTCAGTTAAATTTGCATGCTCTCTTTCTATTTCTAATATTTGCGCATCAAGCAATTTTTTTTCAGCTTGCGCACCTGCATCTTCTTCATTTTTGAGCACTTCACGCTGCATTTTGAGCTGCATAAGACGGCTATCTAATTTACCTAACGATTCAGGTTTGCTATCCATTTCCATACGCAGGCGACTTGCTGCCTCATCAATTAAGTCAATGGCTTTATCGGGTAATTTGCGGTCAGTGATATAGCGGTGACTCATGCGCGCAGCAGCAATGATAGCACTGTCTTGGATAACGACCCCGTGATGCAGCTCATAACGACCTTTAAGACCACGCAAAATGGCAATGGTATCTTCAACGGTTGGCTCATCGACCAATACTTTTTGGAAACGGCGCTCGAGTGCGGCATCTTTTTCAATATATTTGCGATATTCATCTAATGTGGTCGCGCCCACACAATGTAATTCACCACGAGCCAGCGCCGGTTTTAGCATATTGCCAGCATCCATCGCACCGTCCGCTTTACCCGCCCCAACCAAAGTATGAAGTTCGTCAATAAATAAAATAACGTTACCTTCTTGCTTTGATAAGTCGCTCAGTACTGCTTTGAGGCGCTCTTCAAACTCACCGCGGAATTTTGCTCCAGCGATTAACGCCCCCAAATCTAGCGACAATACTTCTTTCCGGCGCAAGCCTTCAGGCACATCGCCATTAATTATTTTTTGCGCCAAGCCTTCGACAATGGCCGTTTTACCAACACCCGGTTCACCAATCAATACCGGATTATTTTTGGTACGCCGTGACAGCACTTGAATGGTACGGCGAATCTCTTCATCACGTCCAATCACTGGGTCTAGCTTGCCAAGTTCTGCTTGTTCCGTCAGGTTAATCGTATACTTATTAAGAGCATCACGTTGATCTTCTGCATTTTGATCGTTCACGGTATCACTCCCGCGCAGCTGCTCAATAACGGCTTTTAGTTTCGCCGCTGTCACACCCGCTGTCTCAAATATTTTTTTGGTATCGCCTTGCTCAGCTAAAGTTAACAACACCCATTCGGTAGCAATAAAGTCATCGCCTGCCTTTTGTGCCTGGCGGTCAGCAAGATTCAATACTTTGACCGAATTTGGATTTAAATTAACATCGCCGGTTGGTTCGCTAATGACTGCTTGGTTTTCCAAAGCTTTCGCCACGCCATTTTTAAGCGCAGGAATAGACGCGCCAGCCTGCTGACAAATCGATAAATTGGACTCGTCTTGTAATAAAGCGGCGAGCAAATGCACCGGATCAATGCCGGTATGGTCACGACCTAAAGCAAGGCTCTGAGCCTCTTGAATAGCAGCTTGTAGTTTCTGAGTGAATTTTTCAAATCTCATGATAGTGTCCTTTTATAATTAGTATTGATGGATATCTACAGCAGCACTTTTATTAAGTCTTCATGAAATAGCGCTTACCATAATCTAGCATTTATATGTGGCAAGCTGAGTAAAATTTCAACTCATTCGTGGTGAATTACTATTAGTAGTAGTCATACAATCCGTAAAAACATGCTTATTATTATAAGTAGAAATACTAAACAATTTAGTGTTTAGTTGTTTAAAAAAAAGACATTATTAAAAACAATGATATAAATCATAAATAACCTATTAAAACAAAAAGTTCAACAAATACTCAGAGCGACCATAAGTATAGAATAATCAATTATTCGACAATCTCAATCGAAGTACCGAGTTTCACTGCTGCCATAATTTCATCCATTTCAGCATTGGTTACGGCAATGCAGCCTTCTGTCCAATCCAACTTTTGTGTGTCTACTGTCAACGCACCTTTACCATTTTGCTGCCCATGGATCATAATATCGCCACCAGCACTAATACCCAGCGCTTTTGCACGTGCTTTGTCTGCAGCATTTGGATAGCTGATGTGGATTGAGCGGTAAAATTTAGATTTTTCATTTTTATAGTCTAAAGTATAGCTGCCAATTGGTGTACGCTTATCGCCTTGGCGTTGCTTATGACCAATCGGATTGCCACCCAATGCCACATGATACGATTTAATCACCTCATTACCGCTTAATAATTGCAAGCGGCGCTCAGATTTATCTACGAATACTTTATCAATTATAGGTGTATCAGCAATTATCTGCATGGAAGTTGTCACCTTATTTTGAGTTGTCGATATATGGTTAACATTATTATTGGTGGCACTTACCGACATATTCATACTCAACCCTATAAGCAAAAATAGCCAGTGGTGGTGTTTTTTATAATGTTGCCTAGAAAATGACATAGAGGATGACCTTAATAACTAATGATGATTACTGTTGCTTTAAAAATATCCAAGACTTGTATGTAATAATTTGCATTTAGGAATTGGTGCTTAAAAACCCAAGTAATGCTTTCTCTTCGCAACTTTGATGCTGTTTTGTACGTCCACGACGGGCTTGTTTATAATTCTCAAAGAATTGCCCTGCCAAAAATTTCTCAATAATAACTGGATGAATATACGAGGCGCGGCAAACCGTTGGCGTATTGCCCAGCTCATCAGCAACATTTTTAACCATCTCTGTGACCATGTTTTGTCGCAACTTACTGTCAGGGGCGCTTGCTAGAATCTCTTGTCCTGTAGGCGTTTGTATTTCATAATATAAATAGCTTGCCGCAAGCACACTCGCCATCCAAGTACGAAAGTCTTTAGCGCTATACATACTGTTATTACTACCGCCACAAGTATACTCCCGTAGGTAGTCATTGATATCTTCACTATCAACGACTTGTTTATGACCCTTTTCATCCAAATATTTAAATATCTGATAACCAGGCAGCTCTGAGCATGCTTGTATAATCTCGATTAGGCGCTCATCTTGCAATTCAATATGATGCCTTTTGGCACTTTTTCCAACAAAATCAAAGGCTAAACCGTTATCCATTTCGCTGATATGCTTGCTGCGTAGCGTACTAAGCCCATAGCTTTTATTGAGCTTAGCATAGCGACTATTACCAATACGAATTAACGTGGTTTCGAGCAATTTAATTACGGCGGCGAGCACATTAGCACGTGATAGCGGCGGCGCGTCCAAATCTAGCTCGACTTGAGCACGCAGTTTTGGGAGCGCTTTGGCAAAACCTATCATGGCAGTAAACTTTGCTTGATCGCGCACATGATTCCATAACGAATGATACAAGTATTGCTTACGCGCCTTATCATCGCGCCCTGTCGCTTGCAAATGCCCATTCTCATCAAGACAAATCCATACCTCTGACCACATTGGTGGGATGATCAATCCATCAAAGCGTTCGCGTAGCTTTTTGCAAGTCACCGTCTTGCCAGCCGTATCACGGTAGGTAAAGCCGCGTCCGTGTCGCCTGCGCGCAAAGCCTGCTTCGTCATCGCTCACATAGCGCAAATTGGCACGCTTGGCTAATTGCTCATAATCGTGGCGCAAATCTTCTGTAGTTATTTTTTTATCCATCATAAACGCTCGCCTTGGCTTAAAATTATCAGCAATCTATCATTATGGTTTAGCATAAATAAATGCGATGCTAGTTACTGTGCGTTTGACGCAGATAATGTGTAAGTCTGTGTAAAACTAAGTCGACAAAAGAATAATAAAGCGCCGATATTTCAGGCATACTTCAAGGTCTTTTTTAATTAATTAGCACAAAATATGACTAACAATAACGCTACCAAAAACTCTATCCAAATAGTTCCATTGACTCATTATGATTACGATGCGTGGTTAACGCTATGGCAAGGTTATCTCACTTTTTATGAGACCACTTTGCCATTAGAAACCACCAATACAACGTGGAAAAAAATCATAGACAGTAACGTGCCAATTTACGGCTTTGGCGCATGGCAGGACAATACACTCATAGGTTTTACTCATGTGGTGCTTCATCCTAATACCTGGAACACAACTGAATGCTGTTATTTAGAGGACTTGTACGTTAATGAATCTGTACGTGGGCAAGGTATCGGAAGGATGCTAATTGAATATGTGTATGCCTTTGCCACTGAAAAAGGCTGTAATCGCGTCTATTGGCATACACAAGAAAGCAATACCTCAGCGCGTGCACTTTATAAAAATATCGCCACTGAAACCGATATGATGCAATATCGAAAGAACTTATGATTGCAATGAAATTGTAGATGAGATAATAACGGAAATAAAAAAACGCCAAGCGCTGAACACTTGGCGTTTATTATTATCTCTATATCAGCTAAAAACTACTTACCATAAGTACATAAATACGCGGTTTCTACAGCAACTTTAACGCCAAATTTTTGATTGGCTTCAATAGTAAATTGCTCGCCAGCATTAAAAGTTTGCCATTCATCACTTTCTGGCAGCTTTACTGTCAATGCACCGCTTACAACGGTCATGGTTTCGAATTCACTGGTACCAAATTCGTATTCACCAATTTCCATCACGCCAACCGTTGCAGGTTTGGTTGCAGTCTGAAAAGCAATAGAAGTGACTTTATTATCAAAATAATTATTCACGCTTGGCATCATTTTTCCTTAAATTATTATCATTTATATTAAAAGCTAAGCACTGTTTTATAGTCCAGCTTTTAAACTGGCTTCAATAAATTGATCCAAATCGCCATCGAGTACCGAACCAGTATTAAAGGTTTCAACGCCCGTGCGTAAGTCTTTAATACGTGAATCATCCAGCACATACGAGCGAATTTGACTGCCCCAACCGACATCAGATTTACCATCCTCAACCGCTTGTTGACTCTCCATACGTTTTTGCATCTCTAATTCATACAATTTGGCACGCAGCATTTTCATAGCTGTGGCTTTATTACCATGTTGGCTACGCTCATTTTGACAAGTCACCACTACCCCACTTGGCTCATGGGTAATACGTACCGCTGAATCGGTAGTATTCACGTGCTGACCACCAGCGCCCGATGAGCGATAGGTATCAATGCGCAAATCTGCCGGATTGATATCAATTTCAATATTATCATCAATTTCAGGCGACACAAAAACTGCAGCGAATGAGGTATGACGACCATTATTACTATCAAATGGTGACTTGCGAACTAGACGATGCACGCCAATTTCAGTGCGTAGCCAGCCAAAGGCATAATCACCTTTAATCTCAATAGTCGCTGATTTAATACCCGCGACACTACCGGACGATACTTCAATCATCTCCACCTTAAAACCGTGTGCTTCTGCCCAGCGCGTGTACATCCGCAGTAGCATTTCTGCCCAATCTTGTGCTTCTGTGCCACCACTGCCTGATTGGATATCCAAATAGCAATTATTCGGGTCCATCTCGCCGCTAAACATGCGGCGGAACTCTAAATCGGCAACACGGGCTTCTGCTTCATCTAATTCAGCCTGAACGTCAGCAAGTAGCGACTCATCATCCTCTTCTACTGCCAACTCCAGCATGGCGGAAGCATCTTCCAATATAGTCTCTAGCGACACCACCACATCAATAACCCCATCTAACAGGCTTTTTTCTTTATTAATCTTGGTCGCGCGTTCGGGGTCATTCCACAACTCGGGATTTTCTAATTCTAAATTGACTTCTTCCAAGCGCTCTTGCTTACCATCGAAGTCAAAGATACCTCCGTAAATCATGACCACGCTCAGATAAGTCTTTGATGCGTTCTTGATACGGGTTAATTTCCATAACTATTCCTGTTTATTTTAAAAAAACTACTGTGCCGCTATTTTAAAGGAGATTGGCGCAAAATGTACGATTGATTCATGCCAACATTTTATTAAGTTGTTTTACTAAGTTATTTTATTGAGACACTTTTTGAACCAACTTATTCAACGCTCAACATGGTTAAATCGACCAGTCTTCAACTGCCCATTGATGCGCCAACGCATGAGCATGTAGCGCATTGTCCGGTGACACACAGATCGCCACATCTGCCCACTCAAGCAATGGAATGTCATTTTTAGAATCAGAATAGGCATAGGTTTTGGCATAGTGTAAGCCTGCCAATTGTTGCTTATTTAGCCATTTATCTAAATGATAAATCTTACCTTCTTTAAAGTTTGGCTTATCGGTTAATTTACCGGTATAGCGCTCATTTTTTATCTCAAGTGGCGTTGAGAGTACATTGCCGTCTTCAATACCAAAGCGTTTGGCAATCGCAGACACCACAAAGTCATTGGTCGCAGAGATAATCACCACATCGTGACCTGCTTCGACATGCTGACATAATACTTCCATCGCTTTTGGGCGAATGTGCGGTTCAATCTCAGCTTTAATATAATCTTCCCGTATATCGTGCAGACGCTCAATCGGTAAGGTGATCAAAAACTGGGCAACAAATTCATTATATTCCGTTGCATCAAGCGTACCTTCAATATATTGCTCATAAAACGCTTGGTTAGCAGTGCGATACTGCGCCTCATCAACCAAGCCATTATTGACAATGTACTCGCCCCACAAGTAGTCGCTATCGACATCAAGCAAGGTATGGTCTAAATCAAAAAGCGCTAGGGTGCGTACATTTTCAGTATTGGTCATATTATTGTTTATATCAGAAGTCATATCATTATTCTCATTAAATTTTAAAGGGTTTTGAATTATAAATAATCTTTAATGTAGCATTTAATATAAGAGTTTATAGCAGCGTTAAATCTGCCCAGCTTTATATTTGTTCTTAATTTATGTTAGATGCTGTTTTTAATCGGGTTGGGTAATCGGTTGCAGACCATTTTTAAAGGTTTGGCAATGAATAGCATAATGCACCGCCGAGGCAGTAATCATTTGAGCTTGCTCATCGGTTAAGGTTTTGACGACTTTAGCAGGCGCACCCATGACCAATGAGTTATCGGGAATAATTTTGCCTTCGGTGACCAGTGCCTTGGCGCCAATAATACAATTTTTACCTATTTTGGCATTATTGAGTACCACCGCGCCAATACCAATCAAACTGTTATCGCCAATCTCACAGCCGTGCAACATCGCTAAATGACCGATGGTGACATGATTGCCGATGGTGACAGCAATGCCTTCATCAGTATGAATCACGCTATTTTCTTGGACATTACTATAGTCACCAATATGAATACGCTCAATATCACCGCGAATCACCGCACCGAACCAAACACTGGCTTGATGACCTAAATACACATTACCAATCACTTGTGCAGAATTCGCCACCCAGCCGTTAAACGGACTGGCAAATTCAGGCGTCTTATCTAAATAGCTATAAATCATGGTTCATCCTTAGTGTTGGCGAAACGGTTAGCAAAACGACTGGCAGAGACAACGCTCTGACACGAGCGATTTAAATCGGCATGAATAAAAACATTAATGTATAAAGGCACGCGCTGAGTTATTCATAATAACCCTTTATAAATATAAGGCGTTATGCAAAATAGTAAAGCCGTTATAGTACACTAGCGCGAATATAACCATCTTAAGGAATAAAACCATGAACAGCAAAGGATATGCATCGTTAATCTTGTTATCTACCAGTTTAATGGTGGCAGTGCCCAGCCATGCTGGCAATAATAGCCGTACCGAAACTGCTGGAGATATCATTGCCGTCGCCATCCCTGCCATTGCTTATGGCAGTACCTTTTATATGGATGATAAAGAAGGTCGGCAGCAGTTTTATTATGGTTTTGCGTCCAATATGGCAGCCACACAACTTTTAAAGTCCACCGTTCATAAAGAACGTCCCAATGGTAGCGACGATCACTCTTTCCCCTCGCGCCATGCCTCTGTTGCCTTTCAAGGTGCCAGTTTTATTCATAAACGTTATGGTTTAGAGTATAGTATTCCGGCATATATTGGTGCCGGATTTGTAGCGTATAGTCGCGTGGATACTGATCAGCATGATGTTACCGATGTTCTTGCGGGCGCGGCATTGGGCATTGCCAGTAGTATGTATTTAACCAAAAGCTATAACGACCAGTTGCATATTGCCACTGATTTATCCCCTGACTATTATGGCTTATCGGTGCATTATAACTTTTAACTGTCTCTCTGGATTTGATTATTGAGATGGACTGAGATACCTTTATAAAGAAATTTACAAAGCGTTAGCTCGTTGATTTTAGCTCCTTTGCCCCCACATTCTCTTTTATGATAAAAGAATCGGCTGGCTATCTGCACCATTATTGTATATAATGCGCAAAATCTGTGCCTAAGCGAGCGGACATGATGCGACTTACCCATTCACTACCCTGTGAATTTTGTAGTTCTCATCTATAATGTCTCCTCGCTTTTTTGTGGAAAAAATTTGCCTTTAGCCCTTTTTTAGACGTAATTTTAGTAAAAATTAGTCCATTAATCACGGCGAGAGACAGATTCTAGTCCATGAATGATAATGGCACTTACTACATAACAGCGGAGGCAACCCTTGAATTCATCGGCAGAAGTACAAGCAATTTTGGCACTAGCAGACGGTACGATTTTTCGCGGTGTCAGTATCGGTAGCACAGGTCATCGTGTCGGTGAGGTGGTATTTAATACAGCCATGACAGGGTATCAAGAAATTCTGACTGACCCAAGCTACGCGCGTCAGCTGGTGACGCTTACTTATCCGCATATCGGCAATACCGGCACCAATAGCGAGGACGCTGAGTCGGGCAATGACCATCAAGTTTGGGCAGATGGTCTTATCATTCGTGACTCAACGATGGTCACGTCGAACTTTCGTAACTCTGAGTCGTTAACCGACTATTTAAAACGTAACGATACTGTTGCTATCGCTGAGATTGATACCCGCCAATTGACTCGTTTATTACGTGATAAAGGCGCGCAAAACGGTTGCATCATGACCGCATCAAACGGCGAAACTATCAGTGCAGCAGATGAGCAACAAGCCATTAGATTGGCACAAGAATTCGCGGGTATTGCGGGTATGGACTTGGCAAAAGAATGCTGCCATCCTGAAGGCTTTGAATGGACTGCGGGTACTTGGGACTTATCAGACACGTTACTGAATCGTGACATAGTAGGCAATCATGATAGCGGTACAGGCGGCTTTTTTAAAGAATTAGGTACGCATATCGATTCAAAATATAACGTCGTGGCTTATGATTTTGGTAGCAAAACCAATATCCTACGTATGCTCGTTGACCGTGGTTGTCATGTGACGGTAGTACCTGCGCAAACGCCTATCGCAGATGTGCTAGCGATGAATCCAGACGGCATTTTCTTATCGAATGGTCCTGGCGATCCAGCAGCTTGTGACTATGCGATTGATAGCGTGCGTCATATTATTGAAGAAACTAACATTCCAACCTTTGGTATTTGCTTAGGGCATCAGCTGATTGGTCTTGCCAGCGGCGCAAACACAATTAAGATGAAAACCGGTCATCATGGCGCCAACCATCCAGTACAAGATTTAGAGTCTGGTATTGTGATGATTACCAGTCAAAATCATGGTTTTGCCGTTGATGAAGATACGCTTCCTGCCAATGTTAAGTCAACCCATCGCTCATTATTTGATGGCACTAACCAAGGAATTGAACTGACCAATAAGCCGGTATTTAGCTTCCAAGGTCACCCAGAAGCCAGCCCGGGTCCTCATGATTGCGCGCCGTTGTTTGATAAATTTATCACCATGATGGCAGATGCGAAAACAGCGTCAGTTTAAGCCGTTCGCAATCGATAGATAATAACAAAAAAATGCTTGGATCATTAACAGTGGTTCAAGCTATATCATATAAAACCAGTATATACCCCTCTATTAAAATATCACTTAAACGAAGGTAGCCCTAATTATGCCAAAACGTACCGACATAAAAAGTATTCTTATCATTGGCGCAGGCCCTATCGTCATCGGTCAAGCGTGCGAGTTTGACTATTCAGGCGCACAAGCATGTAAAGCACTAAAAGAAGAAGGCTACCGCGTCATCTTGGTCAACTCAAACCCTGCCACCATCATGACTGACCCAGCCATGGCAGATGCCACTTATATTGAACCAATTACGTGGCAGACCGTTGAGCAAATCATTGCTAAAGAACGTCCTGATGCCATCTTGCCAACGATGGGCGGACAAACGGCACTGAATTGTGCTTTAGAATTGGATAAGCACGGCGTATTAACCAAGTACAATTGCGAATTGATCGGTGCGACCAAAGATTCTATTGAGATGGCAGAAGACCGCAATCTATTTGATAAAGCCATGAAGCGTATTGGGCTTGAATGTCCACGTGCTGAAACCGCTGAAACCATGGAAGAAGCGTTTATTACCCAAGAAAAAATGGGCTATCCGTGTATCATTCGTCCGTCATTTACCATGGGCGGTTCAGGTGGCGGTATCGCGTATAACCGCGATGAATTTATCGAAATTTGTGAGCGTGGTTTTGACTTATCGCCAAACCATCAGTTGCTTATTGATGAGTCGTTGATTGGTTGGAAAGAATATGAGATGGAAGTGGTTCGTGACAAAAACGATAACTGCATCATCATCTGTGCGATTGAAAACTTTGATCCGATGGGTGTGCATACCGGCGATTCAATCACCGTGGCACCAGCGCAAACCCTGACAGATAAAGAATATCAAATCATGCGTAACGCCTCCATCGCCGTATTGCGTGAGATTGGCGTGGAAACAGGCGGCTCAAACGTGCAGTTTGGTATCAATCCTGAAACGGGTCGCATGGTCGTCATTGAGATGAACCCACGCGTCTCACGCTCATCAGCATTGGCATCAAAAGCGACTGGCTTCCCGATTGCTAAAATCGCGGCAAAACTTGCAATTGGCTATACGTTAGATGAATTGCAAAATGACATCACTGGCGGCAAAACACCTGCCAGCTTTGAGCCTGCGCTTGACTATGTCGTGACTAAAATTCCACGCTTTAATTTTGAAAAATTCCCACAAGCGGATAATGTATTATCAACGCAAATGAAATCCGTTGGCGAAGTCATGGCAATTGGTCGTAACTTCCAAGAGTCCATGCAAAAAGCCTTACGTGGCATGGAAACAGGCTCAGACGGTTTTGATGAGCAAATCGACTTGACCCAAGTTCCCGCTGATAAAGCCCGCAGCGAAATTACCAACCGTTTAACCATCCCAACGCCTGAGCGTATTTACTACGTGGCTGATGCTTTCCGTATTGGCATGAGTGTTGATGAAGTGTTTAATCTCACCAAAATCGACCCATGGTTCTTGGTACAAATTGAAGATATCGTTAAGACAGAAGCGACTGTTAAAGCATTGGGCTTTGGCGGTTTAACTGAGAACAACTTACGTCGATTTAAACGTAAAGGCTTATCAGATTTACGTTTGGCCAAATTACTTGGTATTTCACAAAAGCAATTGCGGGCTAAACGTTGGGATTTAGGCGTCCATCCAGTTTATAAGCGCGTTGATACTTGTGCGGCAGAATTTGAAACCAGCACCGCTTATATGTACTCCACCTATGACAGCGAATGTGAAGCCAAGCCGACTGACAATAAAAAAATTATGGTCATCGGTAGTGGTCCGAACCGTATCGGTCAAGGTATCGAGTTTGACTATTGCTGTGTGCACGCGGCGCTTGCCATGCGCGAAGACGGTTACGAAACCATCATGGTCAACTGTAACCCTGAAACGGTTTCAACCGATTATGACATCTCAGACCGCTTGTATTTTGAGCCAATCACGCTTGAAGACGTGTTAGAAATCGTCCGTATTGAGCAGCCTGATGGTGTTATCGTGCAGTTTGGTGGTCAAACTCCATTGAAATTGGCACGTGCACTTGAAGCAGCTGGCGTAAAAATCATTGGTACGAGCCCAGATGCCATCGACCGCGCGGAAGACCGTGAACGCTTCCAGCATATGATTCAGCAGTTAAATTTGACTCAACCAACCAATGCCTTAGCCACCAGCTTAGAAGATGGTTTGGTTAAAGCAAAAGACGTTGGCTATCCGTTGGTAGTACGTCCATCATACGTCCTTGGCGGTCGTGCGATGGAAATCGTCTACAATGAAGATGAGCTTAGACATTATTTACGTACCGCCGTACAAGCCTCTAACGAAGCGCCAGTACTGCTTGACCGCTTCTTAGACGATGCTATCGAAGTGGATGTGGATTGTATCTGTGACGGTACTGATGTGGTGATTGGCGGTATTATGCAGCATATCGAACAAGCCGGCGTCCACTCTGGCGACTCAGCTTGTTCATTGCCACCGTATTCATTATCAGAAGAATTATGTGATGTGATGCGCGCACAAACCGTTGCGATGGCAAAAGAGCTTGGCGTTGTAGGCTTAATGAACGTGCAGTTTGCGGTAAAAGGCGAAACGGTTTATATCTTAGAAGTGAATCCACGTGCGGCGCGTACCGTGCCGTTTGTTTCTAAATGTATTGGTACGTCATTAGCAAAAGTTGCTGCTCGCTGTATGGCGGGTACGTCGCTTAAAGACCAAGGTTTTACCAAAGAAATCGTGCCTTCTTTCTTTGCGGTCAAAGAAGCCGTCTTCCCATTTGCTAAATTCCCTGGCGTTGACCCTATCTTGAGCCCTGAGATGAAATCAACCGGCGAAGTCATGGGCGTGGGCAAAACCTTTGGCGAAGCGTTCTACAAAGCCATTATCGGTAGTAATGAGCGTTTGCCAGGTTTGCCGACTGCAGGCGAAACCAAGACCGTCTTTATCTCTGTACGCGATAGCGACAAAGAACAAATTGCCCCTATTGCGCGTCAGCTTATCGACTACGGCTTTAACATTGTCGCGACTACGGGTACGCAAAAAGTATTGGCTGCCAACGGTATTGACTGTAAGCAAATCAATAAAGTCACCGAAGGTCGTCCACATATCGTTGATGCGCTAAAAAATGGCAAAATCGACCTGATTATTAACACTACCGAAGGCAAGCAAGCGCAAGAGGATTCATTCTCTATCCGCCGTAGCGCACTGCAAGGTAAAGTGTTTTATGTCACGACATTAGGCGCAGCAGATGCCGTCTGCAAATCTTATGCAATTGAGTTGCCGTTTGAGGTCTATAAGCTACAAGATTTGCATGCACAAGCAAAGGGTCTTGACGCCGCCGAATAAATTCAGTAAATTAGACGTCACGAGTTAACTTATTATTAACGTCTTATGAATACCTAAAAAGCATAGTGGCTAGACAGCTACTATGCTTTTTATTACGTATGTTTATAGTGTGCGGATGTACCGCCACGCTTCTCTCCCATACCCATTGCAATAATATCATCGCACATCACACCATCTCATTACGAGGTGGTGTAATGGTGTTGGTTTAAGGAAAAAATATGCAACGTTATCCCATGACTCCGCAAGGACATGCGGCTTTAGAAGCCGAATTAAAACAATTAAAAAGTATTGACCGCCCCCGTATCACCGCCTCTATTGCAGAAGCACGTGAACATGGTGACTTAAAAGAAAACGCAGAATACCATGCCGCTCGTGAGCAACAAGGCTTTTGTGAAGCGCGTATCCGTGATATCGAAGCCAAACTTGGCGGCGCACAAGTGATTGATCCGGCAACTTTACCAAAAGAAGGTCGTGTGGTATTTGGTGTGAGCGTCGTAATCGAAAACATGGACACCGAAGAAGAAAAACAATATAAAATCGTCGGTGATGATGAAGCGGATTTTAAAGCCGGTAAAATCTCTGTCAACTCGCCGATTGCACGCGGTCTGATTGGCAAATCTGCAGGCGATGAAGCCCGTATTGAAACGCCAAAAGGTGTGGTTGAGTATGAAGTGATGAAAGTAATTTATGATTAAATTTGGCTAGACTAGCACCTGTAACACTTATAATAATTGGTTAGCCATAACTTATATTGCCCTCGCAATTGACATTAATATTCGGTCAGTTGCGAGGGTTTTTTATAGGACAACTGGCTACTTAACGCTTATTTGTAAAACATTTATAAAACGGAATTTATGACCCATATGATAATAAATAAAATTAAACAGACTCAAAAAATAACGCCTGTGTGCATCGTTAGCATGTTAGCCAGCAGCCTACTGTTAATTAGTAGCGCCCATGCTGCTCCAAAAGTTATCGTTACCCCGAACGCTGCTAGCAGTACCATTATTGAGCAAACCTCTGACGGTCAAGTGGCAACCATCACTACAACGCCAACTGGCATCAGTATGCAAAGCGGCATGCCGTACTCAGTAACCCAAGTGACCAACGTACCACGCTATACGATTCGTCAAAACGGCGTATTACAAAGTAATACTAATCAAGTGGTAGTTAGTCAAAGCAATGTTATGAATACGGGTACAACGGTCACTACCTTACCGCTTAATACCATTCCTGTGACCAATCAAGTCACTTCTGTCGGTGTTGTGACCACCCCTGTTAATATCGTTACGCAAACATTACCCGTAACGACTTTACCAGTCACCACACTGCCAATTACTACCCTGCCCATCACTAACAATAATGCCGTTGCGGTTACCACGACAACTTCCCTCGATACGTTGCAATTAAAACCCGTATTTAGCACCCCAAATGTGGTTGCCGCCAATACCAAAGTGATGAAAATTCTTAAAAATCGCGAAGGTCGTGAATTTGCAGTGCCTGCCAACCATATTGCACCCGGTGACATTATCGAATATCACACCGTTTATACCAATACGACTGCAAGACCAGTCAGCGACATCAATGCAACGGTAACCCTACCCAATGGCATTAAATTGCTTTCGCTAAATAGCACCCTGCCAACCCTTGCGACTGTTGGTGGTAATAATTACCAAACTATCGGACAAGTTGGTATGTCTACCGTCATTCAACAGCCTTATTCAGGTTTAAAATGGAATTTGGTTGACCTTGGCGCTAATGCTGCGCAAACCGTTGTGATTCGCGCCACAGTACAATAGTCCTATTCTAATAGCGTATTGTTAGTGCATAATGTTATCGATAAGGCTTTAAATTATAAAAAGGTCTTTATTATTAAAGACCTTTTTTTATGCGTTTGGACAAACCCAACAGGCGACAACAGTTGTCGTCTTACTCTTTAAAATCTACCAGTAATACAATGACTTAACGTTAATTTTGTTAAAATAAGACTTATTAATTGATTGATAAGATTCTATTATGACAACGATTAATTACGAACGATTGCAAGGCAAGCTCAATATTTTAGCCGATGCGGCAAAATACGATGTCTCTTGCTCCTCCTCCGGTAGCACCCGTAAAAATCAAGGCGGCGCGCTCGGTCATGGCGAAAAATCAGGCATTTGCCACAGCTATACCGAAGATGGACGCTGCGTCAGTTTATTAAAAATACTATTAACCAATCACTGTATTTATGACTGTGCGTATTGCACCTCGCGCAAAAGTAATGACACGCCGCGCGCCGCCTTTAGCGTTGAAGAAGTGGTGGAATTAACCATGCAATTTTATCGCCGTAATTATATTGAAGGCTTATTTTTAAGCTCCGGTATTTTTAAAAATGGCGATTATACGATGGAGCGCTTAGTTGAAGTTGCCAAAATCTTACGCACTCGTGAGCGCTTTAATGGCTATATCCATCTTAAAACCATTCCGGGCGCGTCAAAGGAATTGCTGATTGAGGCAGGGCTGTACGCTGATCGTTTAAGCGCCAATATTGAGATTCCAACCAAATCTGGGCTAGCACTGCTTGCGCCTGAGAAGTCGCATGAACAATTAAAAATGCCAATGCAAACGGTTAGCGAGCAGATAATCACTTTCCGTGATAGCCAAAAAACTCATAAAAAAGCGCCGAAATTTACCCCTGCTGGGCAAACCAGCCAAATGATTGTTGGTGCCAGTAACGAGACTGATTTGCAAGTAATTCAGTTGTCTAGTCACTTTTATAAAGAATATGCGCTCAAGCGGGTCTATTATTCGGGTTATGTGCCGATGTTGTCCGACAGTCGCCTGCCAGCAATTGGCACACCGGTGCCGATGGTACGTGAAAACCGCCTCTACCAAGCCGATTGGCTGATGCGCTTTTATGGCTTTGATGCAAACGAAATCGTCGAGCCGGAGTCACCATTTTTGGACTTAGATTGCGACCCAAAACTGGCATGGGCAATTCGGCACCGTGAGCATTTTCCGGTGAATATTCAAACCGCGCCTTATGCCATGATTGTGCGTATTCCGGGGATTGGCACTAAGACGGCAAAGAAAATGATTAAAGCGCGCAAGTTTCATAATCTAACGTTAGAGCATCTTAAAAAAATGGGTGCTGCGGTAAACCGTGCCAAATACTTTATGGCGATGACGGGTAAAAATGAGCATCTCGCCCATTTAACCCGCGATAATTTTCGTCAATATGTACTGGCACAAACACAGACTAAGTTTAAAGATCAACGTGATGGACAACTGGCTTTGTTTTAATTAAATTTGGATAAGCCATCTTATATTAAGGTGGTCACAATCCTTTTTAATGCTAATGTCTTTTAGGATAAAAATGCCGATGTTGTTATTAGAAAATGCTAAGCCAAATAAGATAAACGCACATACAACGCTGAGCGCGGTTATTCCGAGTATTATTCTCTACGAGCCAAGCTTCGAAGGTTGGTTGAGTGCCGTTTTTTATATTTATAGTAAACGTTTGCAAGACCATGCTGGGCTACAGCTATATGCGCAGGATAATTATGTGCCCTCTTTAATTGACCCAGCTATTTCTGTACCCAGTGACACCGACCATGCCGAGCGCGTGCTTAAAACCCTAAATAAACTATTGGGGCGTTCAGGTATGCGTCAGATATTGTGGGGGTTTTTGTCCGAAAAGCAGACCATTGGCATCACTCTTTTTGAGGTTGTTAAATACGCAATTACCTATCCGAATCGTGACGTGATGGAAGATTTGGGTAACTTACACGTTCTTGAGCTGGCACAAATAGTCAAGTCTGTTGGTCGCGAAAAGCATCGAATGGAAGCGTTTGTGCGCTTTGAGCACACCACACAAGATATCTACTTTGCCAGAATTGAGCCGGATTTTAATGTCTTGCCATTAATTGGCGCGCATTTTCATAAGCGCTATCAAGATCAAGACTGGGCGATTTATGATGTGCATCGCGGTTACGGTATTTTTTATGATAAAAGTAAAGGTACGCCAAAGCATCCTACACCGCTACAAACCATCACCGATATTGATGAAGAGGTCTTGCGCCATCCTGCCAGCATTCATAGTCCTGAGGAACAACGCTATCAGCATTTTTGGCAAGGTTATTTTGCCAATGTGAATATCAAAGAGCGCAAAAACCCACGCCTGCATCGCCAATATCTACCGCAGCGCTATTGGAAATATTTGAGTGAAAAACAAGTATTATCAAATGCCGAGCATTTACAAAAACGGCGTTAAGAGAAAGGTGATATTAATATGACGATTGCCTTTTCCTTTACACCTGCCATTACCTTTAAGGTTGAGTTTTAACCATTTTTAACTGACAATAGTAGCTTGCCTCTTTTCACGGATATTTACCGCTATTATGATTGTAATGCGCCTATTATCGTCGTTAAAACATGATGAATCCGAACGCGGTATCTTTTATCTTGGGCGTGCTTTGGTCAAAAATGGTCATACCTCTATTATTATCTCTAGCGCCGATGAGGACAATGAGCTTGTCAAACGCCTAGAGCGCGATGGTAACATCTACCATCAACTGCATATGAATAAAAAATCGTGGCTATCGCTATTACAAGTTGCGCCGCTGCGTCATCTGATCAAACAATACAATCCTGACGTCATTCATGTTCATTCACGCACGCCAGCGTGGATATTGCATCTGGCTCTACGCCATATGCGACTTAAACGCAGACCTAAATTAGTCTCAACCATGTATGGCTTTTATCCGATTAATAAATACTCGCAAGCATTATTGGATGTCGATACGGTGATTACCGTCTCTAATAGCGTTACTAATTATCTCAAAAAAGGCTTGCGCCATGAGTCTTTAGGTCCTAAATCAATCAAACGCATTTACCGCGGTATCGATATTCGGCGCTACCCATATCGTCATAATCCGTCGGTCTATTGGCTGCGGCATACTTTTGCTGAATATCCTGAGCTTGAGAATAAAAAGTGGCTGGTGTTTCCCACCGTTATTGGCAATGAATATGGGCAAGAATGGCTTATTGATATCTTGGGTAATTTAAAACATCAGTTCCCCAATATTCACGCCATTATTATGGATGAAGATTATAGAGAGGGGGATGTGGCACACGAGGACTTTCGCCAGCGCAGCAATGCCCTTGATTTGGGTGACCATATTACCTATGTTGGCAGCAAACGTAACGACATGCGCGAGTGGCTATCGGCTGCCAATATTGTCATGGCGCTTGCCAATCAGCCAGAATCTATCGGCATCAACGCCTTACAAGCCATTCACTTGGGTACACCGGTGATCGGCTGGGATCAAGCAGCGTTTAGTGAAATTTTAAAGCCGCTTTATCCGCAAGGATTGGTAAAGAAATACAATGCTCATGCGTTATGTAAAGCGGTTAAAAATCAGCTAGAAGGCGTGACCCGTCCTGAGATGACGGACAAATTTACCATGCGCGAGATGATTTATGAGACTTTGAGAGTTTATGAAGACTTGTATGAACAAGCGTTAGAAGAAGAACAGATATTAAAAGGTACACATATTTTAGCCAAGCTAAAACCCAAAGTACAATTGACGGCAGCAAAACTACCTATCGTATCTGATAGTAAGCAGCCGATACTAACTAAGCAGTCATTAAAGAAAAAATGACGATCAACTTATAAAATTATTTACAGTCCGACTATTATTTATACTGACTGATTCTTAATCATAAAAAAGCCTAACATTTTAACGTTAGGCTTTTTTGATATGAGCTACCACATAAATAGAGAAATGATTTAAAGCTTAACTTTTACCTTAGGTGGATTGTCTTTTAACCACAGCTGATTGACAATTTTTAATTCGCGCAGCTCTTCTGCCATAATGGATTCACTGATACCAGGATATTTAATAATGGCATAGGCATATAAGCCAATCCCAAGTGACGTCCAACCAAAGAATATCCACCATTCAACAGCCGTCAGTGCTGACGGCATACCTGGCATATATAAAACAAGCAGACCAAAGCCTAAAACAATGGTAACCATTCCCACTAACTTGCCAGCTGGCACTTTAAATGGACGCACCATATCAGGTTCACGATAGCGCAGAACTAAAAATGAGATAGCAACGCAAGTATAGGCAATGACAATCCCAAAACCACCCGCATCCACAATCCATACCAGCATCTTACGACCAAATAACGGTGCCAAAGTGGCAAGACCACCAATAAGCAAAATAGCATTTTTTGGGGTTTTATATTTTGGATGTAGCTTACCTAAAAATGCAGGCAGCATATGGGCTCTTGACATAGCATACAACAACCGACTACCACCAATCAAAAACGCATTCCAGCTGGACAAAATACCAAGTACACCACCAATGACTAATAAAATACCTGCCCACTTGCCTTGCCATGCATTAGTCATGGCATCAGCAGTTGCTAAAGTTGAGCCTTGAGCTTGTAGCAGTGGCAAGGTACGACCCACGCTCCAGGCTACCCCCACATACCACATGACGGCAATAATAATAGAAATAATTAGGAATTTACCAATATTAGGACGGGTCAGATCAATCTCTTCTGCTGCTTGAGGAATAACGTCAAAACCAACAAACATAAAAGGCACCATAACAATAACAGTCATCATGCCGCTGATACCATCTATGAATGCTGGCGCTTGAACCGCTGTTGAGGTCTCAGGGTTATAAAGCACTGCGCCAATAAATAACAATGTACCGACGAACAAAATACCCAGTACAGCGGTTTTTTGGAACCAAGCACTGACTTCCATACCGCGAATATTTAGCCACGTGACAATGACTGAGCCCAGCATTCCCACCCCAACCCAAGTGGCATAGACATCCCAACCAGCAATGGTCCATAGATAGCCTTGATTATAATTGGGAATGAAGTATTCAACTACGGTCGGTAAAGCCACCGCTTCAAACGCCACGACTGAAAAGTAACCAAACAAAATACTCCATGAACAAATAAAGGAAACTGTAACCCCTAAAGCACGGTGAGTATAAGTGTGCTCACCGCCAGTAACCGGCATCGATGCAGCCAGCTCCGCGTAATTAACACCAATCATAATGACGGCTAAACCACCAATCATAAAGGCTAACATCGCGCCCCATGTCCCAGCAGAGATAATCCAATCACCTGCCAAAACGACCCAGCCCCAACCCACCATAGCACCGAAAGCCAGTGCAATAATATCAAACACACCCAGCGATTTTTTTAGTTCAGACATAACCTGCTCCTTGTCCGTATATCATCCGTGTCATCATTTACGTTTAGATTTATAATTACATTATTTTGTATGTAGTCAGATGTTGCCTCTCATATGCGTTTTTCTAAAAAACTCTTGTATTCATTCAATCTATAATTTTTTACTCGTTTTTTTCTAAAGCTCGCATAACATTCTGATAGTAGAGACAACAACGGCGTCTTGACTTGCAAGGCGCCGTTATAAAGTGTCCACTCAGAATAGACATTTTGAGTGCGACTTTATTACTACTCTTAACATTAACCGCTAGTCAATCTAGACCTATCGGCTAATTGACTGTTTATGATGCTAATATCCCTTTAATAATATCAAGACCTTCTTGTAGCACCTCATCTTCTACGGTAAGCGGCACCATCACTCGGATAGCATTGCCATACATGCCGCAAGAGGCTAATAGCAGACCTTGCTCAAATGCTTTAGCTTTTAGGTTAGTAGTCGCTTCAACATCGGGCTTGCCATCACTATCGATGAGCTCAAACGCTAACATCGCACCTTTATGACGAATATGACCAATGCTACTTAGATTTAAACCTTTTAAGAACGACTCAATTTTATCGCCAATTTCAATACTACGCTCCAGCAGATTTTCTTCTTCAATTACTTCCATAACCGCAAGCGCTGCCACACAAGCGAGTGGGTTACCAGAATAAGTACCACCCAAACCGCCTACTTGCGGCGCATCCATGATATCAGCGCGACCGATAACCGCAGAAATAGGATAACCACCCGCTAAGCTTTTAGCGCTGGTCATCAGATCAGGTTCAACGCCCAACTGTTCACAGGCAAATAACGTACCGGTTCTGGCAAAACCACACTGTACTTCATCAAAAATCAGCACAATGCCATGCTCATCACAGATATCACGTAATGCTTTGGCAAATGTTGGCGTGACTTGATGAAAGCCGCCTTCGCCTTGAACAGGCTCGATAATCATCGCCGCCACTTCACTAGGATCAATGTCTGCTTGAAAAATCATATCAAGACTATGTAATGCTTGCTCTTCGGTCACATTCAGCTCTTCAGCGGGGAACAGAGCA
Source organism: Psychrobacter sp. GP33 (assembly GCF_014119005.1). GTDB lineage: Bacteria > Pseudomonadota > Gammaproteobacteria > Pseudomonadales > Moraxellaceae > Psychrobacter. The sequence continues at coordinate 172,875 of NZ_JACGYX010000004.1, forward strand.
TGAAATACCGGACCTGGCATCGGACCAAAATTCTTTTTGTATGGCAATACCTTACCCGTTAGGCTCATACACATCAGCGTACGACCATGCCAACCACCAACAAAAGAAATCACACCCGGACGACGGGTTTTAGCGCGGGCAATTTTAATGCAGTTTTCAACTGCTTCTGCGCCCGTGGTTAAAAAAAACGCTTTTTTCTGACCGCTGATAGGCGCTCTTTCACACAGTTTTTCGGCAAGCTCAACATAGCATTCATAGTTAATCATTTGCGCGGCAGTATGGGTGAACTTATCAAGTTGCTCATGAACACGCTGTGTAATTTTAGGATGACTGTGACCCGTGTTTAGTACAGAGATGCCGCCCACAAAGTCAATATAACGATTGCCTTCAATATCCCAAACTTCTGAGTTTTTGGCTTTTTCGGCAAATATAGGGAAAGCAATACCAAGTCCAGTTGGTAAAATTGCTTTACGGCGTTCAAGTAGTGATTGATTGGTCGCTCGAGTAGTAGTCATAAGAAAATCCCTTTCTTTATTTAAAATGTAGATTGTATTAAGTTAATTACTAATTAAATCTCAGGAAATTTCATTAGCTGATATCAGAACACCAGTATTTGGTAACGACATATTCTTCGATACCATACTTTGAGCCTTCACGACCAAATCCTGATTGCTTAACCCCACCAAATGGCGCAACTTCGGTTGAAATCATACCGGTATTATGACCAACCATGCCATATTCTAAACCTTCAGTTACTCGCCAAGCGCGCGCGTAATCACTACAATAGAAGTAAGCTGCTAATCCATAAATGGTATCGTTAGCCGCGTTGATAACCTCTTCTTCGCTCGAAAAGGTAAAAATCGAGGCAATAGGACCAAATATCTCTTCGCTAGCAATGTCCATATCCGCACTAATATCCGTAATCACCGTTGGATTAAAGCTGAGCGCTGACGCCACATTCTTATCGCCACCAGTGACTATTTTTGCACCCTTATCTAGTGCATCCTTTAACAACACTTGTACTTTTTCTAAACCATCTTTGTTGATAAGTGGTCCGATATCAACACTTTCATCCATACCATCACCAACTTTGAGAGCTATCACTTTTTTAACAAAGATATCTAAAAATTTATCTTTAATACTGTCTTGAACATAAACGCGATTAGCGCAGACACAGGTTTGACCCGCATTACGATATTTGGAAGCAATCAAGCCATCAGCGGCTTTTTCTAAATCAGCATCGTCAAACACGATGAACGGTGCGTTACCACCAAGTTCTAATGACAGCTTTTTAATCGTCGGTGCACACTGTGCCATCAAGGTACGTCCGACTTCAGTAGAACCGGTAAACGATAATTTATGAATACGCGCATCGCCGGTTAATATTTCACCGATAACCGATGATTTACCAGTGATGACTTGAATAACACCTGCTGGAATACCAGCTTCCTCTGCAAGGACACCTAATGCTAATGCAGAAAATGGTGTTTCTGTCGCAGGCTTAATGATAATAGTACAACCAGCAGCCAATGCTGGCGCGGCTTTACGAGTGATCATTGCAGCTGGGAAATTCCAAGGGGTAATCGCAGCGCAGACGCCTACTGGCTGTTTTAGAATGACGTAGCGCAGCTGAGACTGAGTAGCAGGGATAACGTCACCATAAACGCGTTTAGCCTCTTCAGCAAACCAGCGGATAAAACTATTGGCATAACCAATCTCGCCGCGAGATTCTTTTAATGGCTTGCCTTGCTCAGCCGTCATAATGATTGCTAAATCTTCTTTATTAGCATCAATCAGATCTGCCCACTTTTGTAGCAGTGTCGCCCGCTCTTGTGCTGTTTTTGCTGCCCACGCTACTTGTGCCTCATGAGCATAAGCGACGGCATCGTTGACATCTTGCTTGGTCAAACTTGGAATAGTACCGATAATTTCAGCGCTGAATGGATTGGACACTTCAATAGTTGCCGCATCACTAGCCGCATGCCAGCCATCTTTGATGAAGCATTGTTGCTTAAGCAAACTTGAGTTAGATAGATTTAGCGTAGATTTTGACACTGTGACACTCCTTGTCATTTATTTTTAAATACTGTTTGTGAATATTGGGTATTTTTTGCTTCTTAATAAAAACTTGTTCCATCATCTCAGGTATTAATGACATCTGTATAAAACCAATTTAAAAATAAATTATTACTATGTTAATTATTGATAATCTTTGATTTGTTCAGTATATTGAACATGTATTCTATATACGAGACATCATTATAAGAATGAAGAAAGAAAGTTTGCAACCGTTATTACTGCTTTAAACGTTACTTTATATATCTTTTTGTATACTTTTGTTTTTATAGGTCATAAATTATGAATTCTACAACCGTGCCTGCATTAGATAAAATGTTTCAAATTTTAGATTTAATTACTGCCAATCCCCAACCACTAACCGCAGCGCAAATTGCTAAAGAATTGGCATTGCCACGTAGCTCAACTCATAACATATTGCAGAGTCTGCTTACCAAACATGTGATTTATAAAGACGCTGATAGCCGCTTTCATTTAGGCTCATATTTGTTGTATTGGGCGGGCAGGTACGAGCAGCAGCAAGGTATTATTCAGTTGTTCAAAGACCTTATTGTGCAATACCCAACATTACTGCAACATACTGTCACCTTATCTAAGTTAGATTTGGGTGAAGTGGTGTTTTTAACCTGTCATGAAGCACCTGCACCCCTAGGCTTTACTTTCCGCGCTGGCGTCCGAGTTCCGGCGGTATTTTCAGCCACGGGTAAAGCCATGTTGTCTACTCTATCTATGCCAGCTATCGAATCTTTGTATAACGGCAACTTTCCTGAACCAATCACGCCAAATGGTGTCAATAATTTCACCGATTTATCGACTGAGCTCAATATTATCCAGAGCAGTCGCATCTCGCTTGATGATGGGCAGCTACGCGATGGCATGTATTGCTTGGGCACTTATATCCGTAATGCCTCGGGTAATGCCATTGCTGGTATGGCGGTCAGCTTTTTGCAATCAGAGTACGATTCTAAACGTGCTGAGGTCAGTGCAAACCTGATTAAACTCGCTGAGCAAATAGAACAGCGCTTAGGCTTTATTACTGCCAATTCTCTTTAAATTCTTTTAACATAATTAAACGATATCATCGGTCTTTAATGTAGCAATGATAAAAATTCGTAATTAAAATAAAGTATCACTTATACAAATATGATGGTTGCTAAAAAATTCTGAATTTCCCTTTAAGCTTTTAACAGCCACTAAATCCTGTAAGTTAAAAAACTTAATTTATTGAATAAATTATCTTTATAGCAATGAACGAAATAAAAAAAGAGGTAATTATAAAAGTGTAATTACCTCTATTATTCTATGTATTAAAAACAAGCACTCAGTATTAGGATTGCGTAGAAGTAAACGCACCGTGACGATGCGCAAGTTCATCATCCGGTAGTACTGGTGCAATGGCATCCCACAACTCAACCACGTAACCATCTTCAATGCGCCACAGCTCAAAGAAAGAATGCCGCTCGCCACCGATCGAACCTTCAGAATGCGTTAATACAAAGTTTCCGTCAGCGACAATGCGGTGCAGCGTGTCATAGGTTAGTGCGCTATTATCTCGTTTCAGCTGTTCCAAGAACTCTGTCATGTTCGCAACACCATCAGCGATGTCGCCAGAGTGCTGCGTGAAAGTACCATCTGGACGAGCAAATCTAGTCATAGATTGGTAGTCCTGCTGTTGCAGAAAAGTGTGCCATACCTCCTTCACAAGCGCACGATTTGCTTCGGTGTCCGCTGACCTGTCGATCTCAGTCGGTCCATCCAGTTGAGTATGACCAGATTCATTAGGTGGCGTCTCGGTGACCAGTCCATCCCAGTGTTCAACGATCTTGCCATCGGCAACGCGGTAGATGTCGAAACCGACATATAGATTATCCGGATCTAAACCAGGGTACGATCCATGCAAGGCAACCAACCCGTTTGTCTCGTCTACTAACACGCGCGCTACGTCATGGCGCATGTCGGGAGCACCAGCAACAAGATCCCTTAAACCTTGTAGACCATTAGCGACGAGCGGTGAATGCTCGACGTAATCGGATGAGAAATTACGATCTAGAGTAGTCACATCATGTTCAGTAAACAATTCCCGATCAGCCCTAACTACAAGCTCACGAATATCAATCATATCGATTTTCTCCTTGTATGTTGCATTCTGTATGAGGTCTTATTCCATTGAGCTCATGACATGTTTGAGTCGAGTGTACTCTTCTACGCCGTACCGAGATAAATCCTTGCCATAACCAGAATTTTTAAAGCCACCGTGAGGCATCTCTGCAACGAGTGGGATATGGCAATTTATCCAAACACATCCGAAATCTAAGTCACGCGATACTCGCAACGCCCTAGCATGATCCTTTGTCCACACTGATGATGCTAAGCCATACTCGACATCATTGGACATGCGTACCGCTTCCTCTTCCGTTGAGAAAGTCTGTACCGTAATAACGGGTCCAAAAATCTCGTCCTGAATGACCTCATCATCCTGACGCAAACCATCAACCACAGTCGGCTCGAAGAAAAATCCTGACATGTCTTTAGCCTGCTTACCTCCAGTCACTACCGTAGCATGGGCAGGCAGGCGGTTTAGTAGACCTTCAATACGTTCAAGTTGGTTTGCATTATTGAGCGGTCCATACAAGATGTCATCTTTCTCTGGGGTTCCGTATGACGTAGCTTCGGCGGCCTCAACTAGCTTAGAAAGGAAGTCATCATGGACTGATTCGTGGACGAGGATTCGGGTGGAAGCCGTGCAATCTTGACCAGCATTGAAGAAACCAGTTTGAGCAAGATTCGTAGCAGCTGCGTCTAAATCCGCATCATCGAAAACCACACACGGTGCCTTGCCACCAAGCTCCAAATGTACTCGAGTCAAATTCTTTGCGGCAGCGGCAGCGACTGCCATACCCGCTTTTACAGAACCAGTAATGGCCACTAGACCAGGCACTTTCGAGCTTGATAATAAAGCCCCAGTCTCACCGTCACCCAGTACCACGTTAAATGTGCCTTCGGGCAAGAACTCTGCCGCAATCTCTGCCATCAGCAGAGTGGAATCAGGTGTCGTGTCTGACGGTTTTAAGACAATGGTGTTACCAGCCGCGAGCGCAGGCCCAATTTTCCATATCGCCATCATGATTGGATAATTCCATGGGGTAATCTGTCCAACGACACCAATCGGTTCGCGACGAAGCGCAGAGTTATAACCTTCCAAGTATTCACCAGATGGAACACCATCCAGCATACGTGCTGCACCTGCAAAGAATCGTAGTTGGTCGATACCAACGTCAACTTCTTCCGAAGCAACCAAATACTTCGGCTGTCCCGTGTTGCGAACCTGGGCATTTACTAAATCATCACGGCGTGCTTCTAGGGCGTCAGCAATCTTCAGCATTGCAGCTTGTCGAGCTGAGGGCGTGGTGCGTCCCCATGTCGCTGTAGCGGCTTCAGCCGCTGCGTAGGCTTCCTCGACGTCCTGTTTGTTGGAGTTCGGAGACTGACCAATGACCTCGCCAGTGCTCGGATCAACTAGATCAAAAGTCGCTGAACTATGCGACTTAACATATTGGTTATTGACGAAATTCTGACGTTGACTCATGGTGTACTCCTCAGATTTTTGTTTGGTAATATCAAAGGTAACATTGCTTATACACAGTTGCAAATGGTAGCCTGTAAGTGTGTTAAATCTTGTAATTTCAATCAGTTAACTCTGTCAGTTAACTTAAAAGCATCTAAAGAAACTAACTTTGTACTATTTAAACTAAAATAGTGTTTAACCCTAAGTTTGATAATTAATATGCAACCTTCTCATAATGGCTGCGCTAACTTTTACATTGTTATCACCAACTTAAAATTTCAAAAGGTTATCGCTGCATATACACTGACCGACTGTTCTAAAATAGTTAATTTATAACCTTTACTGCTACTGCTATTTTGAAAAATATTAATTAAACAATACCGTCCGCTCTTAATTTAGCAATCATATCGCTGTCGTACCCAAGCGCGGCAAGCGTACTATCAGTATGCTCACCCAAGTGTGGTGGTGGCGAGCGGTAAATAACCGATGAATCTGAGAGTTTAATAGGATTGCCAAGAACTTTGACTGGACTGCCTTGATTAGTAAAATCAACCACCATCTCACGTGCTTGCGTTTGCGGCATACCAAGCGCTTCTGCGATATTATGAATCGCACCGCTTGGAATACTGGCTTGCTGCAAGCAATCTAACCAATAGACACGCGAATGTTCAGTAAATTTTTGCGCCAACCAGCCACACAGCAGCTCACGATGTACCACTCGCGCAGGATTGGTCATAAAGCGCTCATCTTCATACCAATCGACGCCTAATACTTTACAAAGCTTGGTAAATTGCTGATCGTTGCCACAGGCTAAGATGAAGTGCTGATTGCCTTCAGCTGCAAAGACTTGATAAGGCACTATATTAGGATGTTGATTGCCCAGTCTTGGTGGCACTTGACCGGATGCCAAGTGATTCATACCAACATTAGCCAGCATCGAGATAGCACTGTCGAACAATGCCACATCAACCAGTTGACCTTGTCCGGTACGCTGACGCGCTATTAATGCGGCTTGTATACCAATCGTGAGCTGCAAGCCTGCAAATAAATCGACGACTGCCACGCCAACCTTATGGGGCTCGCCATCAACAGGTCCGGTAATGCTCATCAAACCTGACAAACCTTGAATGATATAATCATAACCGGGAAGCGCCGCATCGGGACCCGTTTGCCCAAAACCGGTTAAAGACGCATAAATAAGACGCGGGTTGCTTTGCTTTAAACTCTCATAGTCCAAGCCGTATTTTTTTAGCCCATTAACTTTAAAGTTCTCCACTAAAATATCGCTATCAACGGCAAGCTGTCGGATAATTTTTTGTCCAGCAGGCGTGGTTATATCAACGGTCAATGATTTTTTATTACGGTTAATAGTCGCATAATACGCAGACGTATTATCAGCAAATATTGGCGGTGCCCAGTGGCGCGTTTCATCGCCAATATCGGGACGCTCGATTTTAATGACTTCTGCACCAAAGTCTGCAAGCACTTGGGTACAAGATGGACCTGCCAATACTCGAGACAAATCCAGCACTTTAATGCCGTGCAGAGCTCCTTGTTTATCCGTAGGTAAATCTAGTGTATTGACAGTCATAATAATCCCTTATTGCATAACGTCTTTCTTGCTATAACTTTTACTACAGCATTGCTTTGACTTTAAATAAATACGGCATCAACACTAAAAAACGTACGCTACCGCTTATAAGCAATTAGTAAAAGCTCAACACTAACGTACATTTATAGTCTAAAAATGAACGATTACTTGTTAATAAAATGCCTGAATACCGGTTTGTGCACGCCCTAGAATAAGCGCGTGGATATCGTGCGTGCCTTCATAAGTGTTAACAGCTTCTAAATTCATCACATGACGAATGATATGGAACTCATCAGAGATACCATTACCGCCATGCATGTCACGTGCGATACGCGCAATCTCTAATGCTTTACCACAGTTATTACGCTTAATCAGTGAAATCATTTCAGGCGCCGCATTATCTTCATCCATTAAACGCCCGACACGTAGCGCGGCTTGCAGACCCAGCGTAATCTCAGTTTGCATATTGGCAAGCTTTAACTGTACCAACTGCGTAGCGGCAAGAGGACGACCAAATTGTTTACGGTCAAGGGTATACTGGCGTGATGCTTTCCAGCAGAATTCAGCTGCCCCCATCGTGCCCCACGCAATGCCATAACGGGCTTTATTTAGACAACCAAACGGACCTTTTAAACCACGGATATCTGGGAAAGCATTTGCTTCAGGGACAAATACCTTATCCATGACAACCTCACCGGTGACAGACGCACGAAGCGAGAACTTACCTTCGATTTTCGGTGCGGACAGCCCTTTCATGCCTTTATCCAAAATAAAACCACGAATATCACCAGCATCATCTTTTGCCCACACCACGAACACATCAGCAATCGGGCTATTGGTAATCCACATCTTATTACCAGTCAGCTCATAGCCTCCAGCAACTGCGCGCGCGCGCGTTGTCATGGATGCAGGGTCTGAACCTGAGTCCGGCTCTGTTAAACCAAAGCAACCCACATATTCGCCGGTTGCAAGCTTAGGTAGATATTTTTCTTTTTGCTCTTCAGTACCATAAGCATGTATCGGATGCATCACCAAGCTTGATTGCACGCTCATCGCTGAGCGGTAGCCAGAATCAACGGCTTCTACTTCTTTAGCAATCAAGCCATAAGCCACACTCGACAAACCTGCACAGCCATAACCGTCAATCGTTACGCCAAGCAATCCCATCTCGCCCATCTGACGCATGATATCGCGATCAAAATGCTCATTACGGTTTGCTTCAACAATGCCAGGCATCAGCTCTTTTTGAAAAAACTGACGCGCGCTGTCCGTTACCATGCGCTCTTCATCAGTGAGCTGGTCACGTAATAAAAAAGGATCTTCCCAGTCAAAACGTGGACTGCTGTAATTTGCCATGTGATGCTCCTTGTTATCAGTCGTTCTGACCAATAGATTATTATTGCCTAGTATGATTGATACGATAATAATTGACTTATTTGTTCCGCTATGCAAAACTTAGTTTCACATTATTAATCCATTTAAGCAAAAAACTTATCCCATGTAAACCTTTATTCTAAAATACGGTTATAAAATGACTAAAAACTTAGTAAGTCCGACCTCTTTACTCGAGCGAATCAATGACACCTCAAGCCAAAGCAAGGCTAATGAAGATCGGCAATTTGTCACTGCACTAGCACGCGGGCTGGCATTACTTGCCGCATTTGAACAGCATGAAGAACTCAGTCATCAACAATTATGTCAATTAACCACCTTGCCCAAAGCGACAGTGACTCGCTTAATTTATACTCTCACCACCCTTGGGTTTTTACGGACAACCCTGCATGGACAATATAAATTGGGCAGTAGTGCAGTACGGTTGAGCGCAACAGCTTGGAGTCGTTATGATGTCGTCACGTTTGCAGAACCATTATTACGGCAGTTTGCAACAGAAAATGAAGTGTCAGTAAATTTAGCGACAGAAATTGATGGCGAAATGCGCTACTTAGCCTGTTGTCGTAGCCCAGCGCGTTTATCAGTGAATTTAAAGGTCGGCTCAGCAGTGCCTGTTGAACATACGGCGATTGGACGGGCTTTTTATGCAGTAAGCTCACTGGCTAGACAAGCCGTTATTACCGCTAATTTGAAGGAACGTTTAGCTGACAACGACTATCAGGAAGCACAAAATTCACTCGCTCAAGCAGCACAGTATTATGACACGCATGGCTATACGCTCTCAGATGGAGAGTTTTCTACTGATATTTTGGCGGTAGCAGTAGGTATTTTTGATGTTACGACAGGACGTTATATGTATTCGTTAAATGCCAGTGTGCCTCGGGCTAATTGGCAAAGCGATGATTATGCGGCAAAAATTGTGCCCAAATTGCAGGCGCTTGCGGAGAAGATTGGGCGCGGTGACTAAGAATTCATTTATAATAGATACCAAGACCATAAAACTTCTATATGGTCTTGCGCTTATTAAGTCATAGTATCAAGAAATATTTAAATCAATAGTTTTATCTGATTATTAAAGCAATTGTCTGCCCTTATAATAATAAGGGCTATATAAGCTTATTTACTCATTACTTGTTTCGTCTGCTTCACGTTTAATTGACATTATTTCTAATAGGTACTTTTTACCTTCAGGTGTTATTTCCCAATAACAATTAGACCCTATACTATTAAAGATTATATAACCTAAACCTAAGAATTGAACTTTTACTCTCTCAAAATCAGTAAAATCTATTTCTGCTGACTGAAAACTTTCATATCTCCTCGAAGATATATATTCGCCCAAAGTATTGAATACTACACTTTCATCTTCTTCATTGAGAATTTTTAGACCAATACTTTTGAACAAGTTGTTCCAAGTTACTTCTTGTTCCCAAGATGTTTCTTCTCCTTCAAAGAAAGTACATTTCACTGAAATTGAAACTTTATCATCACCTTGAGCTAAATTTAGCATATCACTTTTATGGTTTTGTAACTCTTGAACTTGTTTCTCTAATCTACTGTTTTCTTGTCTAAGTTCATTCAGTTGCTTTAATAATTCAGTATTATCAGTTGCTTCATTACCTCTTATCCATCCGATAGCCGGATATGTTTTAATTGTTTTAGGCAAGCTCAACGCGACTAAACCAGATAATTCTTTTGCATCATTCCAAAACTTAACTAAACGATTAGTAGTCACTTTTTTCTTAAATACTTGTAGTTTTTTTTGAGCAGTAGAGTCCATTTCTACTTTTTCAACAGCTAGCTTTTCAGGGCTACCATGTACTAATGCGATAACCTTAATACCTTTACTAATGGCATAGTCGTACTCCATTTCTGTATAACTGACGCCCTCATCGGATAAACTGCCATATCTACCACCTATAATGAGTAGATAATAATCACTGTCATCAATTACTTTTTTAATGAATTCAAACTGCTCTTCATCCAAAGCAGGAAATAGTTCCATGCCAGCAGGAATACAATCCATCTCCATCAGTGTCTGAATAACATTGCTTCGTTCATCCTTTAAGTCTGCAAATGTAGAGCTTACAAACACTTGATATCTCTTATCCACTTTTTTTCCTTATAATTTAATATAGCTTAGTGATTTCTCTAACTGAGATAGTTATTCAAATAACATCAATCATAGTCGATGTGTATATAGTGCTTGATACGAATATTAATAGTATGGTTATATTTTATATAGCAAATTCCTCATTCATTCGCCTTAGATGTATGTAGTTTTATCAATTCCTCATTATAGCTATTAATAATGACTGGTAAGCTCAAAGCCGTTTCGTATAATATTAGACCCGTTAGCAAGCCGTTACGCACTTTATGCTTGTCCCGTGATATCATAGGCACCAGATATACGCAGCTCTTTAATAGTTGAGCGACTGACCTTATATTAACAGTCTGTCTTCTATTATATTCATTACTTATGGTAATGAGAGCTGCGTTTTTTATTTTTCATGTTTTCTAGTTGAGCGTTACTATGCCCAAATCTCGTACCAATCTGAATCCTACATCGGAACATAACTCCCCTTATTTGATCGGCTTGTTATTACGCTATAGCACCTTTGGCGCGGCGATATTATTATTCCTGGCAGGATTGTTATTATGGAATTGGTGGCTAATTGTCATTGGAGGATTCGGGGTAGCTTTGGGTATTTATGATGTACTGCAATCGAAACATGCCATCTTAAACAACTATCCAGTTGCCGGTCACATCCGCTACGTGTTGGAGGATTTTCGTCCTGAGATTCGTCAGTATTTGTTAGAAAACGATAAAGAACAAGTGCCGTTTTCGCGCCAGCAGCGGGCGCTGGTATATCAGCGTGCTAAGAACGTCAGTGATACTAATGCGTTTGGGACACTCGATAATTTATACGCGCATGGTAAAGAGTGGTTTTTACAATCAGCACTAAGTGAACCGTTAAAAAACAAAGATTTTCGGATTACGGTAGGCGGTGAGCGTTGTTTGCAGCCGCACGATATGTCGGTGTTTAATATCTCTGCAATGAGCTTTGGTAGCTTATCGGCAAATGCCATTATGGCGCTCAATCAAGGCGCAAAAATGGGCGGCTTTACCCATGATACCGGTGAAGGTGCTATTAGCCCGTATCATCGCAAATTTGGTGGGGATTTAATTTGGGAATTGGGCACCGGCTACTTTGGCTGCCGTGATGATAAGGGTCACTTTGACCCGCAGTCGTTTGCCGAAAAAGCCATTGACCCACAAGTCAAAATGATTGAAATCAAGCTGTCGCAAGGGGCAAAACCTGGGCAAGGCGGCGTGCTACCAGCCGAAAAAATCACTCAAGAAATTGCAGATACTCGTCAAGTACCAATGGGACAAGATTGCGTATCGCCCTCTTCGCATTCAGCATTTAGCAACCCACGCGAACTGGTGGCGTTTTGGCAAAATTTGCGTGATTTATCAGGCGGTAAACCGGTTGGTTTTAAATTATGTATTGGGCAGCCGTGGCAATTTATGGCAATCGTTAAAGCCATGATTGAAGCCGATAATTATCCTGATTTTATTGTAATTGATGGTGCTGAAGGCGGTACGGGTGCTGCACCAGTAGAGTTTATGGACAATGTTGGTATGCCCATGGTTGATGGGTTTTTATTGGTACACAATACGTTAGTTGGTGCAGGTATCCGTGACAAAATTAAACTTGGCGTTAGCGGTAAAATCGTCTCAGGTTTTGACATTGCACGCTTAATTGCGCTGGGTGCAGACTGGTGTAACTCAGCGCGCGGCTTTATGTTTGCCGTTGGTTGTATTCAATCGCGCTCATGTCATACAAACACCTGCCCGACAGGTGTAGCAACCCAAGACCCGTATCGTCAAATGGCGCTTGATGTGCCAAGTAAGGCGGAGCGAGTGGCAAGTTTTCATAAAAACACTCTTAAATCTCTTGCCAGCATTGTGGGCGCGGTTGGTTTACAGCACCCAAGCCAGTTACAGCCGTATCATATCGCCCGACGTTTGGATGATGGGCAGATCAAACTGTTGTCCAAGTTCTTTTACTTTACCGATGAGGGCGCGCTGCTCGACCAAAGTGCCCGCGCTGATGTCTTTAATCAGATGTGGGTGATGGCAAATGCGGACAGCTTCTTAGCGGATAATGATGCGCTCATTGCTTACAATAGAGACTCGCGTGATAGAGGTAAAGAAACCAAAGCGCCTACTCTAGAAACCAAGCCAGAACTAAACTTAGAACCAAATATGTCAACCACTTTAGAACCAACATTTAGTAAAGTCAGCTACAGCGATGGTGGTCGATTGACTGGGAATGTCAATCATACTTCTCGTGATTTTCCCGAATCGACAAGCTAAATTGTTAAAAATTTATTTGTCAAACTTAGCTATTGCTAATTACCTCAACTGTTAACTATCTCCACGTTATAGAAGACTGACGAACCATGCTGCGTTCTATTTTTACTTTCCCTTATTTAACGGTGTTAGCGCTTGGCGTGTTTGGCTTGAGCGTCAGCGCTTGCCAGCCAAATTCTACGGACGCATCTGACATTGATGCTGAGCCTTGGTCATGTGAAGAGGCATCATCACCCTTTACGTATAGCGTCTGTCATATCAGTGCCGATGCGGTTGCTGACACCAACGTAAATAACGGCAATTATGCTTTACAGTTATTTTGGCAGAAGACTGATAACAAGACCCGGCTGCTCACCTTCGAGAACGTATTAAATACGTTACCCTCATCAAAAAACTTGGTTTTTGCCATGAATGCCGGCATGTATAACGAGGTTTATGCCCCAATTGGCTATACCGTTATTAAAGGTAAAGAGATACGCGCACTGAATACCAATAAAGGCGGTGGCAACTTTCATTTACTGCCCAATGGCGTGATGTGGTGGGACAAAGCTGGTAGCGTGCACATTACAGAAAGTCGTGAGATGAAACGGCAGCTGGCTAAAGGTACAAAACCTTGGTTTGCTACTCAATCAGGTCCCATGCTGGTTATCAACAACAAGATTCATCCGCAGTTTAATAAAAATGGCACCTCCACCAAATTCCGTAATGGGGCTGGCGTCTGTGAGGATGGCAGCATACAGTTTGTCAATAGCAATGAGCCAGTGACCTTTTATCAGTTTGCCGCTTTATTTAAAGATAAGCTGAAGTGTCCGAACGCGCTATTTTTTGATGGCGGGATTGCTTCAGCGTTTTATGCACCAAGTATCGATAAGCACGATAAAAAAGATATGGGTGTCATCATCGGCGTGGTTAAGCGCCAGTAAATAGTCAGGCGGAACTGCCCAAGAAAGCTGCCCAAGTGCGTGTTTAGTTTGCTACAATAGCGCCAATTTTTGACGTAATTTTTTATACTTAACGCTTATGCTTTTATACTGAACGTTTATCCTTGCATCTCTGTATTGTCATTCACCTCCGTTATCAAATCACTGTTAAATAACAGGATTATTACATTAATAAAGCGAGACTATTATGGGTTTTAACTGTGGCATCGTCGGTCTACCAAACGTGGGTAAATCCACCTTATTTAATGCCTTAACCAAAGCGGGTATCGCTGCTGAAAACTTCCCGTTTTGTACCAAAGATCCCAATACAGGTATCGTACCCGTACCAGACCCACGCTTAAAGAAATTGGCTGATATTGTCAATCCTGAGCGCGTATTACCAACGACGATGGAGTTTGTTGATATTGCAGGTTTGGTTGCTGGCGCATCAAAAGGCGAAGGCATGGGCAACCAGTTCTTAGCCAATATCCGCGAAACCGATGCCATTGCTCACGTGGTACGCTGCTTTGATGATGATAATGTGGTGCACGTTGATGGTCGCGTCAGCCCGATTGATGATATCGAAACCATCAATACCGAATTGGCGTTAGCTGACCTTGAAGCGGTTGAACGTGCCGTATTTAACTTGACCAAAAAAGCCAAAGGCGGCGATAAAGACGCAGCAGCCATGCTTGATGTGTTTAAGAAAATCGAGCCATTATTAGCAGAAGGTCAAGCCGCACGTGCTGCTAACTTAGATGCCGATGAGAAAAAACTGATTAGAAGTTATGGTTTAATTACCCTTAAGCCGACCATGTATATTGCTAACGTCAGCGAAGATGGTTTTGAAAATAACCCTTATCTTGATGCGGTACGTGACTATGCGACTGGCGATGATTCTATTGTCATTGCGTTATGCAACCAAATCGAATCTGAAATTGCCCAGCTTGATGAAGACGACAAAAAAGACTTTTTGGCTGAGATGGACATGGAAGAAGCGGGTCTTGACCAAGTGATTCGCGGTGGTTACGACTTACTTGATATGCAGACTTACTTTACTGCTGGGGTCAAAGAAGTACGCGCATGGACAGTAGCCGTTGGTGCAACCGCTCCGCAAGCAGCAGGCGTGATTCATACCGACTTTGAGCGCGGCTTTATTCGTGCCGAGGTCATTGCATATGATGATTTTATCGAAAATAACGGTGAAAAAGGCGCAGCTGCCGCTGGTAAATCACGTTTAGAAGGCAAGACTTATATTGTGCAAGATGGTGATGTGATGCATTTCCGCTTTAACGTATAAATGCCTTGTAATACGCTTTGATATCTCTCTTTACACAGTCTTAGCATAGAACAACCAAAAGTCAGCCTTTGTGCTGGCTTTTTTTATTATACTGAATTCACTATCAGCTCGAAGCAGACAGCATTCAAAATAATAAAAAGGAATATGGATTTATGAGTACTCAGTTGCATAAGCCACTTAACGCCAATGAGCATTGGGCACGATTGTTTAGCGCACAGCGTTTGGGCAGTGATAAGCTACCGCCTACTCAAAATAGCGCCCGTAGTGCCTTTCATAAAGATTATGATCGGCTGGTATTTTCGCACTCGTTTCGTCAACTCAATCAAAAAACCCAAGTCCATCCGCTCACCAATCGATTGGGCATTCATACCCGTTTGACTCACTCGTTAGAGGTTTCCTGTATCGGGCGCTCTCTTGGCATGATGGCAGCAGAAAAGCTACATGATAAGCTGGAAGGTGGTTTACCTGACGGTGTTACCCCTGCCGATGTTGGCGTGATTGTACAAGCGGCTTGTCTTGCCCATGATATTGGTAATCCGCCATTTGGTCATGCGGGCGAATATGCGATTCGAGATTGGTTTTTACATCCTGAACGCGAGCGTCTTTTGCAGCATTTAAGCGTTGAAGAACGGCTAGATATCACCACCTATGAAGGCAATGCGCAAGGGTTTAGATTATTAGTCAACAATGAACATCACCCTGATAAAGGTGGTATGCGCTTAACCTGCGCAACTTTGGGTGCCTTTATGAAGTATCCGTGGCGCGCCATTCACAGCAATGCGACCCAGAATAAAGAGCTTCAAAGCAACACTCAAAAATTCGGTTGCTTTTCTAGTGAAGCTGCCCAATTAGAACAACTAGCTGTTTGTTTGCATCTGCCACGCTCCTTGCAGCATGAGGGTTACGCTCGTCATCCGTTAGCGTATTTATTAGAAGCAGCGGATGATATTTGCTATGCGCTGATTGATTTAGAAGATGGCGTGCATTTAAATATGCTCAATTATGATGAGGTTGCTGCTATTCTGCAGACCTTGATTGGTGAATCATCAGATGCTATCCGCTTACCCTCGCACATGTCAGTACGTCAACGCCTAGCAGCATTACGGGCACGAGCGATGATGCGCTTAGTTAATACAGTTACCGATGCATTCGTCGCCAATAGCGATGCCTTACTAGCGGGTACATTGATAGGTAGTTTGTTCGCGCATTGTGATGCAACAGTACAAAATGGCATTAATAATGCTAAGCAATTGGCACGTGAAAAAATCTTTAATCATCCCAGTAAAGTGCGTATGGAGCTGATGGCTAATCAATGTCTACATCGGCTACTGGACGCCTTTATGCCACTGGCGTGGATGGGTATCGCGCAATTACAAAGCGCGCCCATGTCATTTGAACAACAGCGTCTACTACGCTTGCTACAACCGCATCTTGATGAGCAGCAGCGCTTATTGAGCAATAACCTTTATCATAATATCCTAATTATATTAGACTTTATCACCGGTATGAATGATCATGAAGCCTATCGCTTAGCTCAAGAGCTGCAAGGTCATTGGGGCAACATGGTTTAAAAGACGGTTTAAAAAATGGTTTAAAAAAACCAGTGAGATTTGAGCTTTTAGAACTTCAATCTCATTTTTACGTTAAAATGAGTAACATATCCTTTTATAAACAACATAGCTTTCTATAAATAACATACTCCCTATTAGGTAATATTAGATATTATGAGCAGTCGCGAACAAAAAAAGCTCCAAACCCGTCATGCCTTTTTTAATGCCGTACTTGATTTATGCATGACCGGACAATCTTTTAGCTCAATCAGCTTACGTCAAGTGACGCGTGAAGTTGGCGTCGTACCCACTGCATTTTATCGGCATTTCGATGATATGGAGTCGCTTGGGCAAGCATTGGTAATTGAAGAGCTCGGCAGTACGCTGGCAATATTAAGTCAGGGCTTACAAATTGGGCGTAAACGCAGCTTTGATCGGCAAATTGCCAAAAGTATTCAGTTATTTTTATATACCGTCAGCGATAAGCCGCGCTACTGGCAGTTTTTGGTCAGCGAACGTTTTGGTGGCTCAGAAGCGGTGCGTAAAGCCATTGGCAATCTGATGAAATTGCATGCACAAAGTTTAAGCGAAGATTTGGCATTGCAGCCAGCATTTGCTCATATTAATGCTTTTGATCGGCGGCTGTTGTCTGAAGCTGGCGTCAATATGTTCTTTTCGTGGATTATTGATTGGCTCGAGTTGAGCTATTCTGAGGATCATGATGATGAAGCTGACTTGGCAGAGATTGAGAAAAAGAAGCAGTTAATGCTACATAACTGTACCCGTCAGGCACAAATGTTGTTTTATGGCGCATACAATTGGAAATCGAGTGAAGAGACGCGCTTGAACGATTAGTTTTTTCTTTCACGCGCACCATCTATCTAAAACATCATGAGTATTATGCTCTAAAAACTGGGACGAAATGCCCATAACCGTTGCGACACAACTTTAATCACTTTAGCGTTTTGCTCATTACCGTTAGCATTACCATTGCCATTAGCAACATTATTATTCTCAGTAGCGGGCGCAGCGTCAATTTTACTAATGAGTACCGTCGCATACCGTTGCCGTGCTTTGTTCGTATTGGCATTATCTGTTGCAGTGATCAATGCCATAAACGCGCCGCTATCGACTGCCAGTAATGTCGCTAAAGCTTTGCGCTGCTCGCTATCAAGCGTCATAAACGGTGGTAATTGCCAAATATCATTTACCAAAGCAATCGGCTGCTGTTGACGTAATGTTATCAGTGGTTGCAGTTGCTCAGCGCTACTGCCTTCTATCAACGCTGCCAATACAGCCGGACTTGCTGTATTGATATTAATAGGCAAATAATAAGGAACAGCGGTTAGATAAGGACGCAAGGTTACTAACGCTTCAGTAGTCACGCCGCGCACCTCTTGCAGTTGCTCAATACTGACAAACGGCTGATTGGGCAGCGTGGTAGTCGTGCCAGAACTTGCAGCCTGCCTATATACCACGTTTTCATCACCACCATCTTTATACACTTCGGCATCGGCATCTTGCCAATCAAGTATCGCAACAGCAATCTCAGGCGCTAGATTGAGCTGGGTCAATAACCGCTGCAAGACTTCAAGCGCTACGGTATCCGTCTTGCCATCATGATACAAATTATTAATGTTAAAGCGGCTGGCTTCATCGCGTAATTCAGCGCTAATGCTATGCGTACCCAAGCTATAAGGCAGTAATGGCTGCGCCCAGATATCTTGTGCACTATCAGTCTCATTTAGCGTGTTATCGGCGCGAATCAACGTTATTGCCAGTTGTTGACCGGCATTGATGTCTTGTGAGAGCTGGTTTTGATCAAACAATACCCCACTACGGCGGATGGCAATTTTTTGACTGGCAAGCATCGCCCCTGCAACCACAGTGATGCTAACCACCAACAGTAAAATGGTTAATAATGCCACGCCGCGCTGAGAGGTTGCTGTCATTGCTCGTATTCACTTATTATGGATAGAGTGCCATGATTAAGGTACAGGTGTATTGTCCAATGAGAGATTGCCTTGCCCATTACCTTCATCATTACCGTTAGGATTGTTATTAGCATTATTGCCATTGGGATTATTATTTGCGTTTTTTCCTGAATCTGTGTGGCGGTTTAAAGGAATGGCTTGTGGTGCTAACGCCCATTGCCAAGTTATCGGTAGCTCTTGGTAAGTAAAACCAAGCCCGATACCTTTGGGAAGTAGCATTGGTGGTTTGTTAGCTGCACTATTTGCTTGACCTGATACTGCGTTATTATTTTGATTGTCACTGTTTTTATTAGGAAAGGTTGCACTAACCTCTGGCAAAAAAGCTTGCCAGCGACCTGCTGTGACGCCTGCTAACACGACGCTATCAAGACTAATACCATCTGCGCCGCCCTGAATACTGACATATTGGCGACGAATCAACTTTTCATCGGTGAAAATATAGGCAACACGCTGCAAACTTGGACTGGTTTTATAGCGCGGATCGGGATCGGCAAAGCGAATAAAGCTCAGCTGTTCACCATCTAAACGTATAAAGGGTTCAGGAATAACAGCAGCAGTATTGGGGTTAGCACTGTTATTGGGGCTACTATTATTGGCATTGTTATTTAAGTTGTTGCTAATACTATCTTGCGCCATAAGTGAATGATAAGACACGATTTGCCCCATATCTTGCTGGATTTGCAAATAAGCATATTGTAAGACCGCCAGCTGATCGGCATGAAATTGCGCCCGTTCGCGCGCACGATTGACACTATCAAATACTTGCCAACCAGCAACGGCAAGCACAGAAAATATCGCCATGGCTACCATCAGCTCAAGTAAAGTAAAGCCGCGCTGCTGCATTTATTGCCCTACCTTTTGCTCAGAACGACCCATATCCAAACTAGCAACTTCCTGCTTTGCATCACTTAATATTAAATTTATATCGTTAACAACTGGACGCGATTGCCTATCTATAATGGGCGCAACGGTTATATTTACCTGTTTTAATGCAGGCGATAACGTGTCAGATAGGGTGGTGGTTACTTGCCAGTCTCGACCTTGTTCATTAATTGTTTGCACGCGATTGCTAGTCAGCCAAGTGTCTTGGATACGTAAGTCTGCCGCTGCATTTTGTGCGACAAAGTGGGCAAGCGTACGGGTTTTTAGCACATCTACTGAGTTTAGATAGGCGCTACTGGCGCGACTAGCAGAAACCGCAACCACTGCTAAAATCGCCAGCGCTACCATCACTTCAATCAAAGTAAAACCTTGCTCGCGCGATGACATGGATAATGATGGTGGAGATAATAGTAAAGGTAATTTTTTCGGTTTATGCATCTTTTTTAAGGTATCGGACATTACTTATTGCCCTTTTCCAGTAATGATACTGCCATCCGGCATTATCGTAATCACCTCACCTACCAAGCGCGATTGGTGCCGCACCTCGATGGTAACCGGCGCCGCTTGCCCGGTGCCAAACCATAACACTTGCGGCACCAATTGCCCTGTAAACCACGGCTGTAGCACTTGCGCATCTGACGCGCTATTCATACCATTACTACCACTCGACGCCTCTAAACTTTGGATATTTAAGCTAACACCAGCTGGCAGTTCAGGTAAGGTAACATCCATTTCCCGCTCCCAGCTTGGTGTGGGTATTTGCGCGGTAGCTGTGTTCGAAAATTCTGTTAGCCCTGATATATCAGTAGATAGCTCCATCGCATTTTTAGGCACACTATCCTTATTATCACCTGTCTGAATCGGTGTTTGATAATGCGCATAAGGATTAGACAACGTAATAATGACTGGTACGACTTGACCTTGCTTGTCGGCTTGCAAGCTCAGTCCCATCGGTTGCATACGCTCAGCAGATAGCAGACGAACGTAATTCAAAGAGTCGGTAAGATGCTCATAAAAAGCATGGTTTTTACGCGATTCACTGCTACCAACGGATAAACTTATCATGCCAGCAAAAATAGAGATGATGACCACCACCACCACGATTTCAACCAAAGTAAAACCTGACTCTGAGCCAGATATCATTGATGGGCGCATTGGTAATGCTATTGATGATGGACGTATTAGCGAGGGAAAATTATGGACGTTAGGCGTTACAACAACAGGAGAGAATATTAAGGATGGATAGGAGAAAAATTGAGGCGTATAAGCTGGCAAAATAGGTGCGAAGCTGAACTGACGTTGGACAGTGAGCGGCATTATGCACCTATGAATAAGTATGTAGCCTATTATTTACGTAAGAGCCATTTAGGTGTAGCTATTAGATATAGCCATCTTAATAAGTGGTATTACGATGCGCTTCAGATTCAGTCTCAATCTGTTCAACCAGCTCTTGCATATCGACATCCAGCACGCCTTCATTCACCTCACAAAGTGGGTAATGACTGGGTAAATCGAGCATTTGCACCACAAGTGCATAGCGCAAAGTATCACGGCGACCCAAATAGCGCTGATAAAAACTAGAATTTAGCAGTCCTGCCCCGCCCTGACCCATTGCCCAAATCGAGGACAAATAATCTCGCGTCGTCATACTGCTCTGCTCATTTTTTAAATGGGCACTGACAATATCAATCAGGCGTTTCATACGCTGACGGCGAATATCATATAGCTCGCCAAACAGACGATTAAGACCTGTGGCAGACGCCGCAAGGCGCTCTTCAATTTGATTGAGCAACATGGCTTTTTGCGGATTGAGCAGCTGCTGAAAAATCATCCGTGCTACGCCCGCTGAGGGGCAATCGTCAATCCGATTAATAGCAAACAACTGCTCTTCATAACGAATAATAATACGCAAATATAGTTCATCTTTACTGGAAAAATGCTTATAAAGCGTACCTTTTGCCAAATCCAATTGGTCAGCAAGACTGTCCAAAGTGATATCGCCATTGCCCGACTCTAGCAGTAACTGCTCAGCCATCGCTAAGATATTTTCTTCTCGAGCTTTGAACTGGTGTTGACGACTCATGACTGCTCCAAAAATCCGTTAAGATATCGCCACTAACCACTATTATATAAGCGACTTGACGACTGCCATTGCTAAATGACTGACTGGTCATAGCATAACGACTTTAGAGATACTGTGCCAGTAAATTTTCAAAGTTTTTTGCTGTTAATGCACCAACTTCTTCAACATCCATACCGTACAAATCAGCAAGACAACTTGCCACATAAGGCACATAAGCCGGCTCATTAGGACGACCCCGTTTGGGTACGGGCGCGAGATAAGGGCTATCGGTTTCAATCAATAATCTATCTTTGGGCATCTTTTGCGCGGCATCACGAATTATTTGTGCGGTTTTAAAGCTGACAATACCTGAAAATGAGATATAAAACCCCAAATCAAGGGCTTTTTTTGCCGTCTCCCAATCTTCAGTAAAGCAGTGAATAATACCGTGCTCTGCATTTTCTGCCTTTAAAATAGCAATGGTATCGTCTTTGGCTTCACGAGTATGAACAACTAAAGGTTTTTTCAATTGCTTACTGGCTTGAATATGGCGAGCAAGGCTAGCTTGTTGCTCAATTTTATTATCCGTTGACCAATAATAATCCAGCCCCGTTTCGCCGATTGCCCACACTGAATCGTTGCCTGCCAACTCGACCAAGCGCTCTACCGTCGCCGATTGCAGCACGTTCATATCCTCACACGGGTGAATGCCCACACTCATGCCCAAGTTTAACGACTCATCACTATAAGTGCGAACAATGTTAGCAATCTCGTCATACTCAGCAAAATCGCACATGATTGCCATTGCCCGTGTGACATTGGCTTCTTTCATCGCGGCAATCGCGCCGGACAAGTCACCATTGTGACGAGTCAAATCTAAACGGTTTAAATGGCAATGAGTATCGGTAAACATAAAGGCTCTCATAGTTATAAAAATGCGATTATAAAATTTGTGCTCACAAAGCTTTCTGTAAAAAAAGTATATAGCTATAAAACTTAACGTTATAAAATATAGTAACAGAGGACTTAATTGCCTTAATCATGCTATTTTTCAAGAGCATATATTTTAATTACCAATGGCTTTGTTTATAAACTTAAATACTATCTCATTATAACTATTACTCTATACCACCTACCCTAACAATATCCATAATTTGCAAATACTCGTCTTCTATCAGCCAAAAGTGAATATCGACCGACTTATAACGCATCACAAAAGGCTGAAGCTGCTCCTTTCGGCGATACGCAGGACGTGGATCTTGAGCAATGAGTGCCGTAATAGTTTCTATATCTGCTGCTAATAGCTGCTGTTGCATCGTGTAAATAACGGCAGATATATCAAATTTACTATCTGCGTTTTTATCTTGCTGACTAATTTCTATTATATGTTCAAACTTTGCACGTGCCTGCTCTGTTATCGTTACCGTTAACGGTGCTGGCGCAGCTGGCGCAAAACCACTTTTTACGCCCTCCAGCGCATCGCTATAAGCCACGTATGGCTTAATATCGACTATAGGCGTACCGTCAATCATATCAGCACCACTAATAATTAATAGTACCCGACCTTCTACCACCTCAATACGCTCAAGCTTAACCACAGACAAGCCTAAACCCGATGGACGATACATACTCCGGCTGGCAAATACACCTATTTTTTTATTGCCACCGAGGCGTGGTGGTCGAACTTGAGCGCGAAATGCATGCTCATTGTTAGCAGATTTAGTAGACGAATTGGCTTTATTAATAAAATTATGATGAAACTGCCAGCTTATCCAAATGTGACTAAACGCATCTAAACCTACAAATGCCGCTGGCGTATCATAAGGCGCGCGCATTTCAATCACGCTAGTAAGCGCTACTAGATTTGGTTGTCTTGGTGCGCCAAATTTTTGTGATAAGGGCGCACGGTGATAGCCAATAATCGGCATAGCATGGCTAGTTTCCGGACAACAGGACATAAAGCCTCTCCGTAAAGCATTAAATGAGGATAAATCAGCGACGATAACCTTATATAATCCTCTATACAGAGTTTTTCGCTAACGATATTCCATTTTATCATGCTATGACTGAGCAGCTTGGCGGATTTTTATTTTAAATTTTGGTATGATAAGCAACCATATTTATTGAGAATGGCTTGCATTCATCTGAGTATAGCGCTGCTGTAGCTTTATAACTGGCTGACTTACGTCATTGTTAAAACACGAAAGTTGCTAAGATATACTTTACATTTACTACTGTGCCAATGCTATTTTCATATTTACTATGATGAGCGCCATACCCTCTAATTTTATAGCAAAATTATTTTATTATTATAGCTTTTAAACCAATAACGAGAAATTAACGGGGACTTTATGTCAAAACTTCGCACCGAAACGGTCACAGAGGTTCATCATTGGAATGACGCCTTATTTAGCATCAAGACCACACGCGACGATGGCTTACGCTTTCGTAATGGTGAGTTCGCCATGATTGGTATCGTGGTTGATGGTCGCCCATTGCTACGCGCCTACTCGATTGCTAGCCCCAATTATGAAGAACATTTAGAATTCTT
The DNA here is from genome assembly GCF_014119005.1 of Psychrobacter sp. GP33. Taxonomy (GTDB): domain Bacteria; phylum Pseudomonadota; class Gammaproteobacteria; order Pseudomonadales; family Moraxellaceae; genus Psychrobacter. Next base: position 197,139 of record NZ_JACGYX010000004.1, read on the forward strand.
TTCTATCAAAGTTCAAGATGGCCCATTAACCTCACGCCTCCAGCACATCAAAGTGGGCGATGAGCTATTAGTGAGCAAAAAACCAACGGGTACTTTGGTATTAGATGACTTACTGCCAGGTAAACACTTATATATGCTCTCAACAGGCACCGGACTTGCGCCATTTTTAGCATTAGCACGTGATCCTGAAGTTTACGAGCGCTTTGAAAAAATTATTTTAGTCCATGGCGTACGCTGTGTTGGCGACTTAGCATATCGCGATATGTTCGAGAACGAACTGCCAAACGATGAAATATTTGGCGAGTGGTTCCGTGAAAAATTCATCTATTACCCAACCGTCACCCGTGAAGAATTTCGAAACCAAGGTCGCGTGACTGACTTAATGAAATCAGGCAAGCTATTTAAAGATATCGGTCTGCCTCCAATTAATAAAGATGACGATCGTGTAATGTTATGCGGTAGTATGCCATTTAATGCTGAAGTCTCTACAATTTTAGATGACTTTGGGCTGACGGTCTCTCCAAGAATGGGTGTACAAGCAGATTACGCTGTTGAGCGTGCCTTTGTTGGTTAACATGACGCTACATCAGTCAGTAATTGCACATTTTATGTCTATTAGATAATTTAATCGCTAATTGTGATAAATAATTCTTGACGGTTAAAAATAGGCTGCTATAATACGCAGCCTATACAGTAACTACTGTAGCCCAATTCAATAATGTTTAGCTAAAGTAACATTATTACCTAACACGCCGGTGTGATGGAATTGGTAGACATGACGGATTCAAAATCCGTTGCCTTTAAAAGCGTGTCGGTTCGAGTCCGACCACCGGTACCACTATACGAAACCCTTATAATCTATGGATTGTAAGGGTTTTTTATTGCGACTAATTTTTGCTTTTTAAATTTACTGATGAAAAGTATCAATTTATTTGTTGATGTATGCTAGATTCAATTATTACTGCTTGTTTTTGGATACGCTATAAAAGTAAAACTAACTAAAAATTTCGTCGATTCAATAGATTATACTGAAAGTGGAATTGATGTATACCGAGAAAATATTAAATCGACCCGTGATTATCGAAGACTGAACATTCTTATAGAATGCGACAATGAAAAGATAAAATTAAACTTCTCAGATTAAAGAAAACGCCACTCATATGCTGATTGAAGCATTAAACGACCATCCTTCCCACATGATTAACTATCCAAGTTATAGCATGGCTGTACGCCTAAAACGCTACGATCGTGTCATAGAAAGCGTATAGATAAAACCATTCGTGCATCGTTGTAAACCCAAAGCCAAGAGATACTCATTAAAAAGTTTAAACGAGAAAAAATACAATTCCCACTAAGTTTCGTGACGATCAGAAGCGAGCTAATGACTTATTCTATTGTCAGTTCACCGCTCATCGCCCTAATCCTTGCGAAGCAATGCTTCTTACAGTCGCTAATTTTATCTATATCGAGACGATTATCAGCTAAGTTTGTATAGTCAAATATTTTACGGTCTTAATTCTTCTTTAAGTAAGTCGTCAAAATATCCCATATCCATTTTTTCCATACAACAAATCCTCATACATGAATTTTACTCATCTTTAATTCAATTTAAGTCGTTTTTATTCATGGTTTGGTTCAGGTATGATTCATCTCATACAGACATTTGGTTTTCTCTCAGACAATGAGAATAGATTAAGGGTGCAATCACCATGAGTAATGAATTCAGCTGTTCAATTTCGAGCATTCGTTTTGATGAAAACTATCAGCCTGCAGACAGCACACGTCTGACGACTAACTTTGCAAATTTAGCTCGTGGCGAGCATCGCGAAGAGAACTTATGCAAAACGTTAAGAATGATCAATAATCGTTTTAACGCGTTGGCGCATTGGGACAATCTAACAGCAGACCGTTATTCTGTAGAAATTGATATTATTTCTGCAAACATGGATATTGAAGGTAATGGTAATACCTTCCCTGTAATCGAGATGTTGCAAACCACGATTGTTGACCACAAAGATAACACGCGTATTAACGGTATGATTGGCAACAGTTTCTCGTCTTATGTGCGTGATTATGACTTTAGTGTCGTCCTGTTAGAACATTATAATAAAAATCCAACATCAAAATCACCTGCGCATTTTGGCGATTTGCATGGCAAACTATTTCAATACTTATTAAATTCAGAAGCATATCAAGCCAACTTTAATAAAAAGCCTGTGATTTGCCTCAGTGTGTCAACCAGTAAAACCTACCACCGTACTGCCAATCAGCATCCGGTATTAGGGGTTGAATACAGACAAGATGACTATTCGTTAACTGATGAGTATTTCCACAAAATGGGCTTAACCGTTCGCTACTTTATGCCTGTCGGTAGTGTTGCGCCATTCGCGTTCTATTTTGCGGGTGACTTGCTGAGTGATTACACGGATCTTGAGCTGATCAGTGCGATTAGTACGATGGAGACGTTCCAAAAGATTTATCGTCCCGAGATTTACAATGCCAATTCTACGGCTGCTCAAGTGTATCAACCCAGCTTGAAGTACCAAGATTATTCACTGACGCAAGTAGTATACGACCGTGAAGAGCGCAGCCAGATGGCGGTAACTCAAGGTAAATTTACTGAAGAACAGTTTATTAAGCCTTACCAAGCCATTCTTGAGCAATGGGCGGCAAGCTATTCTGTGAAAAAAAGTGACGTTAAAAAAACAAGCTGCCTAAGTTACTTATAGTCATACTATAAAAATATAAGAAAAGTCTAATATAAAATATAAAAAGTGAATAAATATGAAACTATTATTACCCACGTCAACCGCTGGCAGCTTACCAAAACCATCTTGGCTTGCAGAACCTGAGACCCTGTGGTCACCTTGGAAACTAGAAGGTGACGAATTGATTGAAGCCAAACAAGATGCACTACGTTTATCATTGCAAGAACAAGTGCATGAAGGGCTGGATATTGTCAGTGATGGCGAGCAGACCCGTCAGCATTTTGTAACCACCTTTATTGAGCACCTTGATGGTGTCGATTTTAAACAGCGTGAAACCGTGCGCATTCGCAATCGCTATGATGCGAGTGTGCCGTCAGTCGTTGGTGCGGTAAGCCGTCAAAAACCAGTGTTCGTTGATGATGCGAAGTTTTTACGTCAGCAAACCAATCAACCGATCAAATGGGCGCTGCCAGGTCCGATGACGATGATTGACACGCTATATGATGGTCATTATAAAAGCCGTGAAAAATTGGCTTGGGAATTTGCTAAAATTCTAAATCAAGAAGCGCGAGAATTAGAAGCTGCTGGGGTTGATATTATCCAATTTGATGAACCAGCATTTAACGTGTTCTTTGATGATGTGAACGACTGGGGTATCGCCACGTTAGAGCGCGCTATTGAAGGTCTAAAATGTGAAACGGCTGTGCATATTTGTTATGGCTATGGTATCAAAGCCAATAATGATTGGAAAAAAACACTGGGTTCGGAGTGGCGCCAATATGAGCAAGCCTTTCCTAAACTACAACAGTCTAAAATTGATATTATCTCGTTAGAGTGTCAAAATTCACATGTACCGATGGATTTGATCGAATTGATTCGCGGTAAAAAAGTGATGATTGGTGCTATTGATGTGGCGACCAACACCATCGAGACTCCTGAAGAAGTGGCAAACACGCTACGTAAAGCGCTGCAATTCGTTGATGCTGACAAGCTGTATCCGTCGACCAACTGCGGTATGGCACCCTTGCCTCGCGAAGTAGCACGAGGTAAGCTAAATGCGTTAAGTGCAGGTGCGGAAATCGTTCGTAAAGAACTGACTGCCTAAGCGCCATCTAAAGACAAGCGATAGTCAAATTTGGGATGCAAGAGATGATTGAAGCAAGCGATTTTAAAAATGGCATGGCGTTGTTAACCACTGCAGTTAGTGTGATCACCACAAAAGGTGCCTCGGGTGCTCATGGATTTACGGCATCTGCGGTATGTAGCGTCACCGATACACCGCCAACTTTGCTTGTTTGCATGAATCATGCGTCACGTTCACATGCCCATTTTATTGATAATAAAACTTTAAGTGTCAATGTGTTAGGCGCACAGCACGAAACCATATCCAATGCCTTTGCCTCCAAATTAGGTTCAGAGGAACGGTTTGAGCAGGGCTCTTGGGCTGAACTAGCAACGGGTGCCCCTGTATTAGAAGATGCACTGGTCAGTTTTGATTGTGAGATTGAGGACATTCAGCAAGTTGGCACGCACAGTATTTTTATGTGCCGTGTTGTGGCCATCAAACAAAGTGAACAAAGTGAAAGTTTAATTTATTTTAATCGGGCTTATCATCATGTTGCTCAAGTAGAAATCGCTTAATTTAGGTGTCTAATTATTAGCAATAATAATTATCTTATTATGAAAAAATATTATGCACATCATAATGCGTACTAATTCATATTTTAATCAAAATATCAGACAAAATAATAAAATTAATAGGATAGAACAGTTCTGACCATCGTTAATACTTATAGCAAAAAAGCCTCCCTATTCGGAGGCTTTTTCGTATCTACTATTTTTTATCAAAAATGCATTCTATCAATAAACTTTAACCCAATAAAAAACCTTACCACTTAGGTAAGGTTTTTTATTAATAAATGACGCTCATTTATTATCTTATTCAGCGTTATCTAATAATGTATTAAGCGCGTCTATCATCTCGTCATCAATGATACTGTCGTCGACATATTCGACTATCTCATTGATGGTAGTCACATCCATACTACGAATCCCTAAACCTGCTAACTGCTCATTAATGGATTGTAAACTTGCTGTCTCTTGCGCTTCATCTGTTTCAGTTTCATTTTTAGCTTCGGTTTCGTCAAACCTATCACTAACAAACCAATACAGTTTTTCTAAAATACTCTCTTTTTCTGGCAATACTGAATAGCTGTCGCCATGAATAAATAGGTTAAAATGGTACGGCAGCTCAACATCATTAATAAAGAAAATACGTCTACAGTCTAAACTATAAGCTTGTGCTTCACTGCCTTCTTCTTGCTCAACATCTTCTTTTAACAAGCCACCTAGAATTTCATATCCGCCTACTTTAATTTTATGATTATAAATGATACAAAAATCAGCAATAGCATCGAAGATAACAGCGCCAATATCCAAGGTATGGCCATCAATACCATAAAACGCTTTTAGCGCGGGTAAAAATTCTGTGATTTTATCCTCTGGCACTTCAGTGAGAAACTGCTGTTCATATATCTTAATCATGTCATCAGGGGTGTAGGTATTGGAAGTATTGGTCTCATTTCTGCCAGTTGGCTGTAAGGGCACGAAATTATAAGGGTTGCTAGATGTCATAATGGACGACCTTTTTGGTGGATATAGTGAGGCATTAACAGGTTCTCATCGGCCAAACGTTATAGTATTTAGAGATGATTACGAGATACCAAGCTTTATGCAGGCTATTATCGCTTATTACATCATTTTTAGATATATCGTTGCGCTTGTCAGCATTTATTTACGGCTATTGAATACCATTCACATGAGGCAATTTCAGGTAAAATACCACCTATGACTGCACTTATAAAACCGACTCCCCGCAAAATCATCCATATTGATATGGATGCATTTTATGCCAGCGTTGAACAGCGCGATTTCCCAGAATTGCGTGGTAAGCCGTTAGTGGTTGGCGGTGATCCGAGTGGGCGCGGTGTGGTCGCAGCTGCCAGTTACGAGGTGCGTCAGTTTGGTGTGCGCTCAGCGATGTCTTGTTATGAGGCGCGCAAACGCTGTCCTGACGTCATTTTTGTACTGCCACGTTTTGATGTGTATCGTGCAGTCAGTGCCCAAATTAGGGCAGTTATGCTCAGCTTAACAGCGCATGTAGAACCTTTGTCATTAGATGAAGCTTATTTGGATGTTACAGGACTACAAGTGCATCGTGGTTCAGCCACTTTAATGGCAAACTGGGTACGGGCGCAAATCTTTGAGCAAACAGGTCTTACAGCGTCGGCTGGGGTATCCTTCAATAAAATGCTGGCAAAAATTGCGTCTGATATCAATAAACCTAATGGCACAGCCGTCATTACGCCAGATGAAGCCGACGCCTTTATCAGTGCGCTACCGATCGAACGTTTTCACGGCATTGGCAAAGCCACGTCAGCACGCATGCATGCTCTTGGCATTTCCACTGGAGCAGACTTACGGGCAGTATCAGCGGCAATATTGGTCGATGAATTTGGCAAGCGTGGGCAATTTTATCATGATATTGCTCATGGTCGTGATGAGCGTCCAGTCAAAGCGGAACGTCAGCATAAATCGGTAGGTTCTGAGACTACCTTTCGAGAAAATTTAAATAATGATAAAGCGTTATTAAGCTACATTTATGAGCAGAATGCTGATGCTTTTACACAATTGACCCATAAACAGCTGACTGCCTATACCATTACCCTTAAAATTAGATACGCAGATTTTAGCCAAATAACACGTACACATACGTTATCGACTGCCTTTACTGAAAGTCAAGCCGCTCATTATTGGTTGGACAAATTATTTGCAGATATTCCACGCCTACTACCGATTAGATTGGTCGGCGTTACCTACTCCTCTTTGTGTCCTGCTAACCAATTGTTAACTCAGCTGGATTTGTTTAGCTCTTAAGTTATTTAGTAAAATATATATAAGCCTCTTAGTAATGTCGACTGTAAGATTCAATTTACTAACTTACATTAAAATTAAAGGACATCCACTTAGGCTATTCTAAAGAGCAACAGTACATTAAACTACTTTTTATTTAAATAAATACCAGTAATAAATTCAGAAATGGTGCTGACAACACACCATTTCTGTTACAATTATGACAAAATTATTTGCTATATAATGAGCTACGATGACTGATGCTTTAGATTTCGTTTCCCCTGAAAATACAGATGCACAAGAGGATAAGATTGGCTATTTAAGTGTCGCTGATTATGATTATGAACTGCCTGATAATCTTATTGCCCGTTATCCATTAGAACAGCGCTCAGCATCTAAACTATTATACGTGCCAGCCAGCATTGATGCAGAAAATCCTGATTCACCTGAAGACCATATATTTACAGCGCTGCCTGATCTCTTAAAGACCGGTGATTTGATTATCTTTAATGACACGAAGGTGATGAAAGCTCGCTTATTCGGTAAAAAAGACACAGGCGGTCGGGTCGAGGTATTGGTTGAACGTTTGATTGATGACAGTATTAATACTAATGATGAATTAGCAACTACTCAACACAATGTGGCACTTTGTCATGTCAAAGCCAGTAAAGCGCCGAAGCTGGGTCAGCGTTTATTATTAGCCGATGAACAAATGGGCTGCGTAATGATAGGACGGCAAGAGAATTTGTTTATTCTAGCTTTTGATGCGCCTATTTTACCCGACTTAGAATCTTATGGTGAGCTGCCGATTCCACCCTATTTTGAACGTCATGCTGATGAGACCGATAACGTGCGCTATCAGACAGTGTTTCATGACCCAGCCAAGCTTGCTAGTGTTGCTGCCCCCACCGCGAGTCTACATTTTGATGACGGTATTTTACAGCGTTTAGCTAATAAGGGCGTACAAACTGCTTTTGTGACCCTGCATGTAGGTGCAGGAACATTTGCACCGGTTAAAACTGAAAATCTACTCAACCACACCATGCACAGTGAATACGCACATTTGCCGCAAGCAACTGCTGATATGATTAATCAAACCCATACCAATGGCGGTAATGTGATCGCCGTAGGTACAACAGTCACCCGAGTGCTTGAAACCGCTTACCAAAAAACCGCTCAAAATGGTATGCCGCTGTCTGCTTGGTCGGGAGATACCGATATCTTTATTTATCCAGGATTCAAATTTGGTGTGATTGATCGGCTATTAACTAATTTTCACTTACCCAAATCAACCTTATTAATGTTGGTATCAGCATTTGCTGGCAAAGCGGCAATTGAACAAGCTTATCAACACGCTATCGCTAATCAATATCGTTTTTTCAGCTATGGTGATGCCATGCTTTTAGATAATATTGCGGGTTAATGTTGCTGGTCAAAACAGCGATTATTTATTAGCAGATTTCTGGTTTTTACTGATGAGATACTTTACGATCATTTATTGTTGTAGGAAACTATTCGAGATATCTAAGGATTAAATAGTATAAGATATTGCTTTCGGAAGTTTACTTGAACTTAAAAACTTTAACTGTATTTAAAAGTAGGAAGATTTAATTATCGCGCTACTTTAGATTCGATAATCTGTAAGCCAGTATTAAAAAAGGGTGATATATGTTTGGGCATCTAACTAGTCGTATCCCAACTTCACATCATACGATTGCGGTCGCGCTTTTACATTCAGTCAGCCTAATAGCCCTACCAATTTCCGGATATGCAGTAAGCTTTGGTCAGACGATTATTACTTCAGCTCAGCATGAACCGCTTAAGGCAAGTATATCAATAACGGATTTTAAACCGCACAACTTTTCTGTTGCTCTAGCCAACAGTGATGTTTACCAACAATTTGGACTGACGTACCCTACTTCGCTATCAGCGCGCTTTGTCCCCTCCTCAGCGACATCCGGTCACGTTATTATTCGTACCAGTCAGCCTGTGGCGGCACCATTTGCTGATTTGGTGTTGAGCATTAATGAGCAAGGACAACGTACGATGGTGCCAAAGACTTTGCTATTACCACTAAGCAGTAATGTTATGCTTAATTCTTTAAAAAGTGAATCAGGCAGTTATCCTATTTTGTCACAAGGCACTAGCCTTCAATCAATAAATTCCTCAAATATCCAGGTTCTAACTGTAACTCGCGGTGTGCCACCACCGTTATTCACAACACCTGATACTCAAAAGCCAATGCCGTTGCAAGTTCAAATATTGACGACTGAGGCAAGTCTCCCTTCTTTAACAAAGAGTACAGTGCCGCTCGATCAAGAGCTCAATGCTATTAATAATACTGACCGCAATAACAGCACTAATCGCCAAGTTTCCAATACCGATAATATTCAAGCATCAGAAAATCTACCTTCAGACCCAATGAAAGATAAGCCGCTTGGTACTCTCAACATACAAGTAAAACGGTATATCCAAGTTGCTAATAAAAAAGCGATTGATAAAAATACGAGCCAGCCCAAAATCTTAGTAGATGCGACAAACGAGTCAAGTAAACCGTATGAGCTTGAAGCTCGTCTTATAAAACCATACCATCAATAAAATAAAAACTCACTGCTCAGCATAATATGTTGTGAACAGTATCGATAGGCGCGAGAATATTTATGGACAACATGCTATACATCATTGCAGGCTTAATAATCATTCTACTGATAGGCGTCTGGATACTGCGGAAAAATAAAGCGCAACGACCGCTTAATCAGTCTATTAGACAAGACAGCTCAGCACCTTCATTAGCACCAATCCATCATATAGCAGCAGCTAACGCCACTACGAGCACGGCAACTATGTTTGATGACATTACAGTTGCTCAGCGCTTTATCGATCAGCAACGATATGACAAGGCGATTGAAACCTTAGAGCGAGGGCTAAGCCAGAAACCGAATGATAGTGCACTGTCTCTTAAGCTACTTAATGTCTATGCGCTAAGCAACAATAACGAGGCATTTTATAACACGTATGCTGCTATTACTGCTCATGGGGATATGGCCACCATTGAACAAGCAAGCCAGCTAAAAGAGTTGTTGGATGAAGATCAAGGTACACAAGCTTCAACAGCTTTTACTCAAAATCATAAAGCTGATATAGATTTAGATAGTGTAAGTAAGGCTGCTGATTCTAGTATAGCAACGCTCGTTCCAGCTCATCCTAACCGTACTCCTGATGCCAATAATATATCATTAGACTTTGACTTTCCTACATCTACTGCTAATAAGGAGTCAGCTGCCACTCCTGTCGTTGATAACAATATTAAGCATCAAGATAATACCCTCAATAATACCTTCGACCTCACATTAGATGACCTAGAATCTACTGATGAGACTACAGTATTTGAGCAAGATTCTTTATTAGATACAGAAAATTTAGATATAGAAAATAATGCGGTTACTTTAGATTTTTCAGCGATTCAATCGCCTGATGCTGTCGCTAATACAGAAAATAATGCAATAGATAACTTGATATTAGACTTTGACACCATTAAAAATGGTAACCAAATACAACCTGTTATTGACAGTTCTTTTAATAGTCATTCTGACACCCATAGTGAATCTGACTTTGCGCTTGATTTTGAGAGTTTATTAAATGATGTCGTAGACACAAAATCTATAACAGAGCAAGTGGACACTTTTATTGATGATTTTATTCTTAATTCTGATGAGTCGTTAGCCCCAGATATAGGAAACAAAACATCTATAGATGCTTCAGTGCCAAGCATAGAGAATACTCAGGTAAAAAGCGTTGATAATGACTTCTCATTATTTTTTGATGAAGTAGCTGATGAAGAAACTGGTTTTGATGCTATGGGCAATGATGCCACTAGCACCGACAGCGTTACTAGCACTGATATTAATCAGCATGGCGTACAGAACACAACTCCACCTAACATAAACATAGCTCATGAAAACACGCTGACATTTGGTGATGATAGCGATATTGAAGCACTCGACTTTAATATTGATTCAAATGAGCAAGCTCCCATTCTATCACTTGAGACAGTATCAACCGATTCTATCAGCAGTCCTGTACCTCTTAGTGAAGACAAAGACGTTGATCTATCAACCAACTTTGATGCGCAATTTGCGGCAGATTTTGCATTTGTGGATACCTTAGACAGCCATCAAATCACTCTGGATCTAGCAGATCAATATCTACAACTTGGTGAATACGACAGTGCCAAACGTCTGCTCAATGAAGTAGTTGCCCAAGGCAATTCGGAACAACAACAGCAAGCTCAATTGCTTCTAGCTCGTACTGCTTAAGCGTTTATATTACAATAATTTATTGGACAATAATTAATTCTACAGAGTTAGGAGTCATTACAAGCATTCTATTACAATAGAATGCTTGTTTCAATTTTTGCTATTATCATTTATATTATTCTCGTCTTCCTTATTGGTCTTACGGTATTCTCATGCACGCGCACTCAGCTCCAACACCCTTTATCTCTTCAACTATTCAACTAATTTACGCTGGTGGTACTTTTGGCAGTTATGGTAAACCGCTTGCACCCCTATCTGCGGCAGAATTTTTACCAGCTATGCAAACGCTATTAGCTGATCGAGATAACCCAAATAATCAGCTGACAATCTCTTGGCTGGATAATACGTTGATTAAAGACAGTAGCCAATTTAATGCGCGCGACCTTGTGCATTTTTATGCGCTTTTATTAGATGCTTATGCAACAGGTCATCGTCAGTTTGTTTTAATTACTGGAACCGATACTTTAAGTTATTTGGGCGCTTTTTTAGCAGAAGCGTTTGCTGGTAGTGACTTGTGTCTTGTGGTTACGGGCAGTATGCGTCCGCTACTTAATAGCGAGATTATTGACGTTTACTGTGTCGATGCCAGCAGCGATGCATGGGACAATTTTAATGATGCGCGACGCTTAGCAGCAGCTGGCGAACCCGGTGTAAAAATAAGCTTTGGCGGAGAATCGTGGGCGGCGCAAACGGTACAAAAAATTCATAGCCATGACTTCATGGCATTTACAGGGCACTCGCGAGCAGCATATCCTGCGAACAGCTATGTCAAAAATTTACCAGATACCCGTAAGCAGCATTGGTTGGATGATCAGCGCGCCATTGTCGATAGCATTCAAACTCGTGCCGAGCAAGCGACGATTCATGCACTATATTGCCTACCAAACGATCCAGAAGTGCTGTGCCGTCAACTACAAGCTTTACTCAATCATCCCCCATGCGGAATTATTTTATTAGGCTTTGGTGCAGGTAACATTCCTTATTCACCAACACTAGCAGAAGCATTACAGCAAGCGCATGACTGTGGACATATGGTAGTATGCGCAAGCCAATGCCCCTTTGGCGGCGTGAGTGACAGCTATGCGGCAGGAAGCTGGCAGTATGAATATCAAGTGATTGCAGGAGGTCGTCTGACCATCGCAGCTATCTATGCCCGCTTATTGTGGCTACTATTACGTTATGATAGTCCTGCTCGTAGAAGGCAGCGCTGGACGCATACGGTTAATCAAACCTCAACGACAGTGCGTAAAAATCGTTAGCAAATTGCTTAAGATTCCAACCCCATACTTAATTATCGCTGTGAACTATTATGCCTGACCCTATTTTATCTGACGAACAAACGATATCAGCTCTACCCACTTATACTCTAGCCATTGGCATTGAGTTTTTAGGGACTCATTATCATGGTTGGCAACGACAGAAAGAAGTGTTGGGCGTTCAGGAAGCGTTAGAGACAGCCATTAGTAAAGTCGCTAATGAGCCAGTTGAGGTTATTGCCGCAGGACGTACCGATTCTAGCGTTCATGCCAGCAATATGATTGCGCATTTTGTCACTCACGCCTATCGCCCCACGCACAATTGGTTGCGTGGGGTTAATAGTCTATTGCCTGATGACATCTCCGTGCGCTGGATCCAACCGATGCCAACAGACTTCCATGCACGCTTTGGTGCCATTGCCCGTCGTTATCGCTATATTACTTTAAATCAGATTCAGCGCCCAGCGATTTTAAATCATCAAGTAACACATATCCATGAACCGTTAGATTTAGCCGCCATGCAAAAAGCCGCTGCTGATATTATAGGTACGCATGATTTTAGCAGCTACCGCGCAGCAGCTTGTCAATCTAATCAGCCCGTACGCAATGTGAGTCATGCTAAATTATTCGAGCATGGTGCTTTTATTGTTTTTGATATTCAAGCCGATGGCTTCTTGCATCATATGGTTCGCAATCTAATGGGGACGTTATACGCCATTGGCAGGCATGATTTGCAGCCTGCTGACTTTCTTAATATTCTAGCAAAAAAAGACCGTACCATAGCCCCGCCTACTGCTTCCGGAGATGGTCTATACTTTATCAATGCGTACTATCCTGAGCATTATCAGAAGTTATTGCCTGTGCTGCCACTAACGCCTCTTTGGCTCAATCTGCCTAACTAGACTAACATACATAACACTTACACGCTGTCAAGTAAAAATCATATATTTTGTTGCTTTAGCGCGCCAACTTACGTATAATATGGTCTTATTTTTCACTGATTGATATATAATTATGGCCAAAAAAGACGACATTATTGAATTTGAAGGCGAAGTCATTGACACCCTTCCAAATACTTTGTTTAAAGTTCGTTTAGAAAACGGACACGAAATCATTGCGCACATCTCAGGTAAGATGCGTAAACACTATATCCGTATTTTAACCGGTGATAAGGTTAAGGTTGAAATGACCCCTTATGACCTATCTAAAGGTCGTATTACTTATCGCGGTAAAACCTAATTTACTTTATATATCATCTACTTTGTATATTATAGAGTGAGCCTGACGATACTCCGCGTTTTTGATAACGATTTAACATAAAAGTAATGAGTCAAAGCGGTCAGACTATTATGAGCGTTAATCATACATGTCTCTGATTCTGCCACTCTATTGCTCTATATAAAATTGTGATACATAAAAAATACCGCTTATGATTAGCGGTATTTTTGTTTTTAGATTTTGGTCATTTTAACTAAAAACTATATTAAAAGTACGTTGACTTAAGTTTGGCAATCAATTTTTGACTACCTTATTAAGTACTTAGATAAATTCAACTGTCGCTTCATCGTTAATCGTACTTAACAATGTCAATGCATCCCAATTGGTTAAGCGAACGCAGCCTGCAGAAGCTTGACGACTGATGCGCGATGGATCTGGTGAACCATGAATACCGTACGAGGGTTCACTCAGCCCAATCCACACTGAGCCAACTGGATTATTCGGACCAGGTGGTAAAATATATCTGCTGCCTTCGGGACTGGTGTAGGTATAGTTTGGTTCATGAACTTTTACCTTTATTGTATGCTTACCAGTCGGTGATGGCGTGGCCGTACTTCCTACTGTTGTAGGATAACTTGCAATCAGCTTATTGTTATCATCATAAGCATATAACGTTTGGGTAGTCTTGTCTGCTACCACTCGGCTGACCGGAACAGTATTGGCTCGGCTCGAGTTGTATACGGTAATGGACTCGCCACTTTCAAAGGTTGCCTTAGGATTTAAAAAACGTAAATAACTTTCATCCATCCGGAACTTCTCTGCCAGTCCTTCAACAACGGATTCATAATACATACCCTCAAGCTTAGACTTCTCGACGGCAGTGCTAGGAATCGTGGCAGTTTTGATATGCACATCATCGTCTGTTAAAGTGTAATTCACCAATACTGGCTGACTGCTGAGTGTGCTATTTTTATTTAATGCATTCCAGGTTGCCTCATCTAGAGATTGAGTCACTTGTAATCCTTGCGCTGTTTGAAACGCTTGCATTGCTTTACGGGTATTTTTACCCCAATATCCATCAACCGCGCCGATACCATGTTGATGCCAATTTAATAATGCTTGCAATTTAGTTCCAATCACGCGATCTATGGGTTCGTCCTTTTTCCAACTGGATGTATTGACCTGCTGAGCTACTGCTTGCAAATTTGCGGTATGATAAGGAATTATAGGTAAAAACTTATTAAGCAATCGCGCTGATTTACGACTGTTCATCGATTGCTGCTCTGGATTAGAGGCTATTCTAGTGGCTGGGCTTACATTCTCATTAATTTCTACATTTGTTACTGGGCTGGCGGCATCTGCCATTCTGATAGCATCCTGAGTATTTTTATCATTACTAATACTTGACGATGCAACACTTGATGATATATCTTTATTTTTAATCATCTCCGCTGGCGTTACTGCTGATGTAATTATTGGCTGAGTGTATGTCGCTACTATATCACTAGCCAGCATATCAACAGGCGTCTCTGCCATGCTTTGGTTAATAAATAAGGTGGTCGATAAACTCACTAGCCATATGGCAGTACTCATCTTATTTAATAAAGGCACAAGTTACTCCTAAAATGATTTTTATTATTTTTTAACTTTTTATTTTAGAGATGATGCCATATACACCAGAAAGGCTGTAATGGATTTATGTTAATAAGCACTGACTCATACGGTCACTGCGTAACTTTCCACATTTAAGGCAGCTTGTCTTTATAATAGCCTTACTCACATAGGCTAAATTTATTAGTAAACATAAAAAACCCATAAACTGCTCAGCAATTTATGGGTTTTAATATAATAAACGCAACGCTAAAAAAGCAGGCTTATGTGAAAAAGAAAGCCTATTGCAATTTAGCCAATACGGCTTCGCCCATTTGCTGACAGCCAACTTGAATAAGACCAGATTCATTTTTATCTAGAATATCAAGGGTACGCAGACCATCATCAAGAACATCGCTAACTGCTTGTTCAATCGCTTGTGCGGACTCTTCATGTTTAAAGGTATAGCGCAGCATCATGGCCACCGATAAAATCGTCGCTAATGGATTGGCTTTATCCTGCCCTGCAATATCAGGTGCTGAACCATGGCAAGGCTCATACATGCCTTTGCCTTGCTCATCAAGACTGGCTGATGGCAACATACCTATAGAGCCGGTTAACATTGCTGCTTCATCAGACAAAATATCGCCAAACAGATTACCCGTCACCATGACATCGAATTGCTTAGGATCACGAATGAGCTGCATACAAGCATTGTCGGCATACATATGCGACAAGCTTACATCCGTATAGTCCGCTTCTTGCATAGCAGTAATGGTCTGTTTCCACAGCTCCGTCACTTCTAAAACGTTGGCTTTATCTACTGAACATACTTTAGCAGGGTTACCTGACGCTTTTGCACGGGTTTGCGCCAGATCAAACGCCACTTTACCAATACGCTGAATCTCGCTGGTGCTATACACCATGGTATTGTAGCCTTGCTGTTCACCATTTTCTAAAGTGCGAATACCACGTGGCTCGCCAAAATAAATACCACCGGTCAGCTCACGTACGATAAGTAAATCGAGACCTTTGATAATTTCAGGCTTAATACTAGAGGCATTTACCAGCTGTGGATACAGCTTGGCGACGCGTAAATTGGCAAATAATCCAAGCTCGCTACGAATTTTAAGCAAACCACGTTCAGGACGTTTGCTACGCTCGATACCATCCCATTTAGGACCGCCCACTGCACCTAATAATACGGCGTCTGCTGCGCGTGCACGTGCTAACGTTTCTGCGGGTAGTGGCTCGCCCGTTGCATCAAATGCCACGCCGCCGATCAGTCCCGACTCCAGCGTCAGGTCTAACGCAAATTTTTCATTGACGGCTTGTAGCACATTAATTGCTTGGGTCATAATCTCAGGACCAATGCCGTCGCCTGCTAAGGTTAATATCGTTGCCATACTCATCCTTGTGGGTAAATGATATAAAAAATATTCTACTTAAAACATAAAGGTATTTTACGATTTATTTACTTTTAAACTCTAGTTTTTATTTAGTTACTGCTTTAGTAGCTATTTTCGTTTCTACAAATTCGCCTTGATGCTTAGTATCTGACTGCTTACAAAAACGTCTCACGACCTTATTACCTTGCAACAAGTCAACGCATAATGGCTCAGGTGAGGCAGTGTCTAATAGGCTGCCTGTTTCTTGTAACGACTTTTGGCGATAGGCGCGCAGCTGATATGTGCCCGGCTGCATAAAGTCATGAATCATCGCAAAACGTTCAACATAATCAAGATTATTTTCAGGATAAAAACTAATGTGTACTTCACGCTTAGCGGGCTTGACGCGCGCGTAATAATTGGTCAAACCTTTCATATTAGAGCCAATTAATGGCACTATTTTTACTGATTTTTGGTTTAATAGTGGTGTCATTGGCGTTTGCGATGAAAGTTGTTTCGTCGCAAGTTCTTCCTGATTCAACTTCGCAACTACTGATGCATTAACTGGTTTATGTGAATTAGGAGCAATCAGCAGCGTTTGACCAATTTGGGTGATTTCGCAATGATAGGTGCCAGCACACACGATATTCACCTCACCCGCAACAGGATAAACTTTACCTACCAACGCATCCGGACTTTCTGCCTTTTCTATTTGCTGATAGCCGGTCAGTGATTGACAGCCAGACATTAAGCTGACAGCAACAACGGTACTTGCAAATAGAGCATAACGTTTTTTATTCATAATGGCGGCTACTATAGATAAGTGATGAAAGATAAGTGATAAAGGTGAGAAGGCATTTGAAAGCAATTATAGCCTATATATTGCTGTTCAATATAGCCAGTTCGACGTTATAACTCAACGCTATAGGCTACCTTGTCACCTTTTATTCGCACTTATTTCAACGATTATAGTGGCAGGTCACCCTCACTTATCGCATTTACTGTAATCGCTAAGCATGAACTTCATTAAATATCCATGGAGTTTGCTGTTGCATCTTTTGCTCATACATTTTTATCGCCTCTGCGTGCTGTAGCGTTAAGTCGATATCGTCAAGACCGTTTAGCAAACATTGCTTGCGAAAGGCATCAACTTCAAACGGATACTCTTTACCGGTTGGCGTAATGACTACTTGGCGCTCAAGATCAGCAGTCAGCTCATAGCCTTCAGTTGCTAATGTTGCTTTCATTAATTCATCGACAATTGCTTCATCAAGCACGATAGGCAGCATGCCATTTTTGAAACAATTATTATAAAAAATATCGGCAAAACTTGGTGCAATAACAGTACGGAAGCCATATTCTGATAATGCCCATGGCGCATGCTCACGACTAGAGCCACAACCAAAGTTCTTACGCGCAAGCAAAATGTTAGCGCCTCGATAACGTGGTTTATTTAAGACAAAATCTGGATTGATGATACGTTTGCTGTTGTCTTGACCAGGATAGCCATCATCAAGATAACGCCAGTCATCAAACAAGTTGACCCCAAAGCCCGTACGTTTGATAGATTTTAAAAACTGCTTGGCAATAATTTGGTCAGTATCGACATTTGAGCGATCAAGTGGGCAGACGATACCGGTTTGGATACGATAGGCTTGCATAAATAATTCCTATAAATAAGAGGTCTTCTAAAAGGTTAAACGGCTAGTACAGATTGCTAGTACGTGCGCACGTCGACGAAATGTCCAGCCAACGCTGCTGCGGCTGCCATTGCTGGACTCACCAAATGCGTGCGTCCGCCATTCCCTTGACGACCTTCAAAGTTGCGATTAGACGTTGAGGCACAATGTTCCTGTGGTTCAAGTTTATCGGCATTCATTGCTAAACACATCGAACAACCTGGCTCACGCCATTCAAACCCTGCATCCGTAAATAAGACATCTAAGCCTTCGGCTTCGGCTTGCAATTTCACTTGCCCTGATCCTGCAACCACAATAGCTTCTTTGATATTATCCGCAACTTTACGACCTTTAATCACTGCTGCGGCATCGCGTAAATCTTCAATACGCGAATTGGTACATGAGCCAATAAATATTCTATCTAACTGAATATCAGTAATTTTTTGACCAGCTTCCAAGCCCATATAAGTATAAGCGCGCAACCACCCTTCTTCTTGCGCCTCATCCGCTGCTTGATCTAGCGTTGGTACTGACTGGGTGATATCAACAACCATTTCAGGCGATGTACCCCAAGATACTTGTGGCGCTATTTGACTGCCGTCAATCTCAATGATGCTATCAAATACAGCATCAGCGTCTGAATATAAGGTACACCAGTAAGCTTCTGCTTGATCCCATTGCTCAGCGGTTGGTGCATATGGACGACCTTTCACGTAATCAATAGTGGTGTCATCCACTGCGACCATTCCCACGCGCGCGCCCGCTTCAATTGCCATATTACAGACGGTCATGCGCCCTTCCATGGTCATTTCTTCAAACACCTGTCCTGCAAATTCAATTGCATGACCGGTGCCACCAGCCGTGCCAATCTGGGCAATAATAGCAAGTACCACATCTTTTGAGGTCACGCCAGTGCCAAGCTTACCGTTGACACGGATTTGCATGTTTTTCATTTTTTTGGCAATCAAGCACTGGGTTGCAAGCACGTGCTCAACCTCAGACGTACCGATACCATGAGCCAAACACCCAAGTGCGCCGTGCGTTGCGGTATGTGAATCACCACATACTACGGTCATACCCGGCAATACCAAGCCTTGCTCAGGACCAACAACATGCAAAATACCTTGACGCGCATCATTAATGGTAAATTCAGCAATATTAAACTTCGCACAGTTATCATCCAACGTGACCACCTGTAAACGCGACACTTCATCTTTAATACCTGCCACGCCTTCTAACCGCTCTTTCGTCACGGTCGGCACATTATGGTCGGGGCTGGCAATATTAGCCGACAATCGCCACGGTGCTCTATTGGCAAGCTCTAAGCCTTCAAACGCTTGCGGGCTTGTTACCTCATGTAGTAAATGACGGTCAATATAAATAAGGCTCGAGCCATCATCTCGTTTGCTGACTTCGTGAGCATTCCAAAGTTTGTCGTATAAAGTTTGACCGGCCATGTTGCTATCCTTTATTGGTTGCTAATTGCTTAAAACATCATTACAGATTATCACCTGATAAACCTACTTTTTAAGCGTTGGCGCCTGCTGTTTTTCTATATTTGGTTGTCTATATCTGGTTATCTACATAATAAGGCTTAATTGGGCATTTATCTTTTACTTGCTAGATACGGCGCAACGTTAGCGTAAAATAAATACCTTTATTAAATGGATATTAAAATATCATAAAGTGAACACAATAAATATCTTAAAAACTGCCTTCTATAGCTTGTGATTATAACAGGCTAATTCTATAATAATAATTGATGATTTTTATCTATTCGCAAACTTTTATTTCTAATACTTTATTAATAATATAGCCAACTTTTAATTATAGCTAGATTAACAGCTAAGGACACCGGATTGAACACCACTAATTTGACAACGTTTGTGACCGTTATGCAAGTAGGCAGCATCTCAGGTGCAGCAGAAAAACTGTTTATTACCCAACCGGCGGTAAGTAAGCGTATTAAAAATCTAGAAGATGAGTTTAAAATCACGTTATTTGATACCGTCGGACGCGGTATTGTGCCAACACAAGCAGCTAATGAGATGCTGCCACACGCTAAACGCTGGCTGGATGATTACGAAAATTTTAAGATCAATTTGCAGCATTCCCAAAAGATCATTTCTGGTAAATTAGTCATAGGTACCAGTCATCATATTGGGCTACATCATTTAGCACCGGTACTCAAGCATTTTATTCAAAGTTATCCTGCCGTACAGCTAGAAGTGCATTTTGTTGACTCAGAAGAAGCACACAAAGCGGTACTTGATGGAGATTTGTCTCTTGCCTTTTTAACTTTGCCGCCTGTCTACGACAAGCGCTTGACCTATCAGACCTTATGGTCAGATCCACTTTACTT
The DNA here is from genome assembly GCF_014119005.1 of Psychrobacter sp. GP33. Lineage (GTDB taxonomy): Bacteria > Pseudomonadota > Gammaproteobacteria > Pseudomonadales > Moraxellaceae > Psychrobacter. Next base: position 217,568 of record NZ_JACGYX010000004.1, read on the forward strand.
CATGACGGGCACCTTATCACCATTGGCACAAAAGACCAATGTGACTTTGGAGCAATTGGCGCGTTACCCTGCTATTTTGCCGTCTGCTAATACCTTTACCAGTCAAATTACCTTAGCCGAATTTGCTAAACACAATCTAAAACCTTATGCCACAATGAGCACCAATCCATTAGAATCTATTCGTATGTTAGTGTCTGTTGGGTTGGGCTGGTCAGTACTACCGCAAACAATGATTAGCCAAGATTTAGAACGTATTGATATGGCAGATAATATTGAGCTGCAGCGTTATTTGGGCGTGGTTATTAATCCAAAACTTACGCCTTCTAATAGCGTGACGGCATTGCTAGATATGCTTACCCCTATTGATTAGCCTATAATTATTAATAAATAAGCGTCGATAGTCAGTGGCTATTAATATATAGACGTTACCATATAAAGTATTTATTCTAGTGTGATGTAAGCGATTTATCTACATCTGAGCCTTTCTATATTCGCTATTTTCATAATTTTTCAAGTCCTTATTCGCAATTAAAACATCTATACGTTATAATTCAATCATAGTTGCTTTATAACGTACTGTTACTACAACCGCACTGAAGATTACACTTTGCATGTTTTCAGTAAGGTAGTATGGCGTAATGGTTGTTTAGGGCTTACCAATGCCTTAATAGTTAGTTAAGCACTATCAATCTTATAAAACTTACTGCAAATAATTGAAAAAAGCCATTACGTCTTACTTAATGGCTTTTTTTGTCTTTAGATATTGTCTTTTACAGATAGTATCTTCTAACACTTTTTAAGCGCTATCATTTTTACGAATATGGTTTTGCCGTTAAATATTATTACCACCAACACGGTTGGTTAAGGACAGTTTATATGAACGGAGTTTCTAGTGGTGTGCTGATATCCCTTGGCGCCTATTTTTTAGTTATGATTGGAATTGGAATTTATGCTTATTTTAAGCAATCCAATGATTCAGAAGGCTATATGCTTGGTGGTCGTAGTCTTGGTCCTGCCGTAACAGCCTTATCAGCAGGCGCATCAGACATGTCAGGCTGGTTATTGCTTGGTCTGCCCGGTTACATGTATGCAGATGGCGTGGTCAGCGCTTGGATTGCGATTGGCTTAACGACGGGTGCATTTTTAAACTACATTATCGTCGCGCCAAGATTGCGGGTATACACCGAAATTGCGGACAATGCCATTACCCTGCCAGATTATTTTGCCAATCGCTTTGAAGATAAGTCGCATATGCTGCGCGTTATCTCAGCCGTGGTTATCATTTTATTCTTTACCGTCTATACCGCAGCCAGCTTAGTTGGTGGTGGTAAGTTGTTTGAGAGTTCGCTTAACTTATCCTATAGTACTGGACTTTGGGTAACTGCCGGTGTTGTAGTGGCTTATACTTTATTCGGTGGGTTTTTAGCAGTATCGATGACCGATTTTGTTCAAGGGGTCATCATGCTCTTTGCCATGGTTATTGTACCAGTAGTGGCGTTTACCGACTTAGGCGGTGTATCAGCTACGACAGCAGCCGTTCGGAATATTGATCCGAATTTACTCAACATTACCAGTGGTATGACGATTATTGGTATTATTTCGTTATTGGCATGGGGCTTAGGCTATTTTGGACAGCCACATATTATTGTTCGTTTTATGGCGATTCGCTCGGTAAAAGATATTCCAACTGCGCGTAACATTGGTATGAGCTGGATGATTGTGAGTTTGCTTGGTTCTTTAGCTACGGGTTTTGCTGGTCGCGCTTATGTGCAAAAAACAGCAATGACATTAGAGGATCCTGAAACTATTTTCTTAGTATTTACTCAGTTTTTGTTTACACCATTGGTTTCAGGATTCTTATTAGCCGCTATTTTGGCTGCTATTATGAGTACTATCTCTTCACAATTACTGGTTGTGTCAAGTTCATTGACAAAGGACGTTTATAAGCTATTTTTGGATAGAGAAGCGCCAGAGTCTCGCCAAGTATTGGTAGGTCGTATTTCGGTTGTATTGGTCGCTATCATATCGATTATGTTGGCATCTAATCCTGAAAGTTCGGTCTTAAGCCTCGTGTCACATGCATGGGCTGGTTTTGGTGCGGCGTTTGCACCATTAGTAATCTTTAGCTTAACGTGGCGTCGTATGAACCGTAACGGCGCGGTTGCTGGCATGGTAGTTGGTGCCTTAACCGTAATTTTATGGGTATATGGTGGTTTTGAGCACAATGGTATGCCGCTTAATGATTGGTTATACGCCATTGTTCCAGGCTTCGTGCTTAGTACCATTGCTATCTTTGCTGTGAGCATCATGACTGGCGACCCTAAACCTTCAGTGTTAGCGAAATTTAAAGAGATGGAGCTGCATTTAAATAAGTAATTGATAACAGATAAAGGTGTTTTAATTATTAAAAAAGCCCTGTTACTTGATAGTAGCGGGGCTTTTTTGTAGCGTTAATCTTATAGATATTAATAGTTAAATATTTAAGCTTAAAATTCTTATTAAAAAAGCGACCCATTATGGATCGCTTTTTTTACTTCAATACTTCTTTAACTTTAATATAGAAAGTAGACTATTTTGCTTGGTAAGATACTTTTACACCCAATACATAGCCATCGTTATCTTGGAAGTCACCAACGATTTTCTGAGTTGGCAGCTGACCTTTGGCATCACCGAACCAAAGATATTTACCACCAGCAGATACTGCCCAATTTTCAGTTAAATTATACTTAGCCCCTAAACCTGCACTGTAATAACCCTCGATCGGACCTAAAGAAGTAGTTGGATCACCTGCACCACTGTCCCAACCGACCGTACCACTTAACGCCAATGCTGGTGAGAGACGCTTCGCCAAACCAAGCTCTACCTGCCACTGATCTTCATCATAGCCGACTAATGCTAGTCCGTCAGGACCATACGAGCCTTTACTAACGTCATTGTATAGTGGCGGTACGATGGCAAAATCGCTCCACGGAACCCAGCGCACTTTAGCAGTCGCTAACACGGTAGGATTAAGACCTGTTTGGAAGTCAAAGTTCACAGATTTAGGGGTAGTCACTTCAAAAACACTGTTTCTATTTGCAGCAGCAGCAGCGGCAGCTATTTCTGCTTGTGAAGCTCCTGCTGGAAGACGACCAACAGCACCAATACCTACAATAGGATAGGTCTCAGAAATCTTTGCATTATGGTCAATTTCAGATCGGTAAGTTAGCGCAGCTTTTAAAGCGATTTCAGGCTTACTATAGGATACGCCAGCCAGCCAGCCATAATCTTGATCTGGGCTAACATGCGCAGTATAACCACTAGCAGGACCATAAGCCAAACCACGTAACTTTACATCTGCTTGTAGACGCTGAGCGACTGGACCACCGTACACTTGAAAAGCTTTATTAGGCCCAAATTTTGCGCCTAGAATAGCTGTGATGTTTTCAGTACGCACTTCAACATTAGTGCCTTCACCTACCGTACCGGCTTCAGCACGTGCAATTCCTACAGCTGTAGATAGATTTGTAGCACCAGCTGCAGCTGCAGCTCTCTCTTGTGGAGTTAGCGTTGTATCACCGGCAATCCCCGTTAATCTAGTAATCTCGCCCTCAACGGTTGCACCATTAAACTGACCACCAGTTAGCTTCGTAATAGAACCATTAGGGTCACCTTTCGCCACAAAGTTATTATCACCCCTATAATCAGCGGCGGCACCAAAAGGCTCGTCATATAAGATACCGACACTAAAAGTGTCATTGATATCTGCCTTTACGCCATAACGGAAAAAGTCATAAGACTCAGCGATATCGCCAATTTTATTACCCTGAACATAGCCATTGCTATTAGGAACATTATTAGCACTGTCATAACCGCTCACATCAGCATCAATATAAGTATAGACAGCCTCAGCATATACACCGTCTTGCAGGAATGCAGTGATGTCTTGACCTGAGCGATCGAGACCAGCAGCATGACTCATGCCAGCAACTGATAGCGCAGCAGCAGCTAATACAAGGGGTTTTAAATTAAAAGTTGGGTGCATATATTTCTCCAAATATCCTTATTATGTACCGCTTTATCCTTTACAGATGCCTATTAAAGAACATTTGCTCACTAAAAAAACGGTTTCCTATCTAGAATAGTAATGTCTTTCTGACAGTAAGACAACAATTAAAGCGCTTTATTTCCATAATATGACCGTACAGTACAAATTATATATCGTATTATTTCTATAAAATATTGTTTATAGAATAAGAAATATTTTATAGAAAAAAGGCGACCCATTATGGATCGCCTTTTTATAATTATTAAATATCTCACTTTAAAATATATTAATTACTTTATTTAATAGCCGCTTGTTGTAGTTTTTTATAAAATCGCTACATTATTTGGCTTGGTAAGACAGTTTCATACCTAAGATATAACCGTTATTGTCTTCAAAGTTACTGACGATATTTTTAGTCGGAATTTGTCCTTTAGCATCGCCGAACCATAGATATTTACCACCTGCAGATACTGCCCAATTCTCAGTAAGATTATATTTCGCGCCAAGACCAGCGCTGTAATACCCTTCAATCGGACCCAGAGAGCTCACTGGATTACCAGCACCGCTATCCCAACCGATATTACCGCTAATTGCTAAAGCGGGAGTAAAACGCTTGGCAAGACCCAATTCTACCAGCCATTGATCTTCATCATAGCTCACTAATGCACGACCATCAGGACCATTAGTTGGATCAAGTTTAGTCACTTTGTTATACAAGGACGGCACAATGGCAAAATCGCTCCACGGAACCCAGCGCACTTTAGCCGTTGCTAACATAGTAGGCGTGATACCAGTCTGAAAGTCAAAGTTCACAGACTGAGGCGTCGTGATGTCAATGGTATTACCTTGTGCTTCATAACCCGGTCTTGCTGCCACTGCAGGGAAACTTTCAAACGTTTTCGAGCTGTGATCAATTTCCGAACGATAAGTCAGTGCCGCCTGTAACGCAATTTCAGGCTTACTATACGATGCTCCAGCCAGCCAACCGTAGTCTTGACTAGGGCTAATATGAGCCGTATAGCCATTTGCCGCACCATAAGCCGTTCCACGCAATTTCACATCGGCTTGCACACGCTGGGCAACTGGCCCACCATACACTTGGAAGTTTTTCTGTTGACCAAATTTTGCCCCGATAATACTGGTAATATTTTCACTGCGGACTTCAACATTTGCACCCTCGCCATTTCGTGGTGAAAGCGGATTTTGGTCTACAAATTTATTGTCGCCACTATAGTCAGCTGCTGCACCAAAAGGTTCGTCATATAAAACACCAACACTAAAAGTATCGTTGATATCGGCTTTTACGCCATAACGAAAGAAGTCATAAGACTCAGCGATATCATTAACTTTATTACCTTGTTGATAAGCATTTTTATCAATTGCAGTACTGGCATTATTATCATAACCACTGACATCTGCATCAATATAGGTATACACCGCTTCTGCATACAAGCCATCTTGCAAAAATGCTGTGATATCTTGACCTGAGCGATCAAGACCGGCAGCAGAAGACATACTGGTTATAGAAAAAGCAGCGACAGCCACCGCTAGGGTTTTGGCATGAAAGGTAGGGCGCATGGTATATCTCCGAACATCTTTATTATTGTGCTGCTACGTTGCTATTAAACAATAGGCAGTGGACCGCGCTGCATCATAAAGATTATTCAGTTTCAAAACAACATAAAGAATACATAATTCGCTATTTATGACTTATTAGTCACAGATTGGTAACTTTATAAATCCTAATTATATTTACCCCCATAAAGTAGATGTCTTTATCACTTCGTGTAAATAAAAATTTTGATAAAAGTCAAAGCGAGCAGCATAAGCCTAATAATGGGGTGGACGATCAGCATTCACATCAAACGGCGCAATGCCCTCATCAGCACTTTGACTTTCGACTTGTTTATAAATCAGCTGAAGCTGGCGCTGTAAGGTACGAATATGCTTGTCTTGCTGAGTAATGACATCATCAAGGCGTTCAACGGTTAGCTCCAGATGCGCCATGCTCATTTGGAGCTCAATCATCTGTTGTTGTAGCTCATGCTCTACTACTTTACTTTCTGAGTTGGCGTTGGTATGAATACTGGCACTAACCTTGGCACTGTCATTTTGTGGTTGCGGCGATTGTTGCGGTTGCATCATGGGTATCTCGCTATGGTTAATCTATTATCGGTGAATAATGTCGTTTTATAGCTCATGCTGCGATATCTCTAAATATCAATAATGAGCATATCGAATGGTAATATATATAGTATGAATATTCCGATTAGAAAATCATAGCGATAAAAAATATCAGCCATCGTTAAAGTCAGGTAACAGCATGTTATACTGATGACCCTCTAGTAACATCCTTTATCTGATAATCATTTTATCCCCTCTTCTTCCCTATATATAAGCTTAAGATACCCTATGGCACTGATACATTTAAAAGATATTCATCTCGCTTTTGGCGTCGCGCCTGTTCTTGATGGCGTTGATTTTAGCATTGACGCTGGCGAGCGTGTGTGTTTGATTGGCCGCAATGGCGAAGGCAAATCGACTTTATTTAAACTGATTAATGGCACATTGTCACCTGACAGTGGCGAAGTTATCATTAATAATAGCGTGCGCGTGGCGATGCTTGAACAGGATGTGCCCGAGACTAGCGGTAAAATCTTAGATATCGTCATGGGTGGTAGCAAACGTACGGCAGAGCTACTAATCAATTATAATGCCCAAACTGATTTATGTGCGAATGGTGACATGGATGCCTGCGAGCGTATGGCAGATTTGCAGCATGATATTGATGCCGTGCATGGTTGGGATTTGGAACGCGAAGCGACACGCCTGATTACTACCATGGGTCTAGATCCGGAAGACGATTTATCCTCTCTATCTGGCGGTCGTAAGCGCCGTGTATTATTAGCACGCTCGTTAGTGACCAAACCTGATGTATTGCTCCTTGATGAACCGACCAACCATTTGGACGTCGACAGCATTGAGTGGCTAGAACGCTTTTTATTAGAATGGCAAGGTTTGACGTTATTGTTCGTGACCCATGATAGAGCGTTCGTTAATAAACTATCGACTCGCATTATTGAGCTGGACCGTGGTCAATTGACCAGCTATGACGTGACGCAAGGTGAAGGTGGGTATGCACGCTACCAAGAGCTAAAAGAGCTGCAACTATTAGCAGAAGAAAAAAACAATGCCAACTTTGATAAAAAATTAGCACAAGAAGAAGTTTGGATTCGCCAAGGTATTAAAGCCCGCCGTACCCGTAATGAAGGTCGTGTCCGTGATCTAAAAGCATTGCGTGAAGAACGTGGTGAACGCCGTGAGCAAGTTGGTAATGTTAATATTACCATGGGTCAAGGCGAGAAAAGCGGCAAGCTGGTCTGTAAAGTCAAAAATCTACATCTACAGTATGATGACCATGTATTAGTCGATAACTTTAGTACCACCATCATGCGTGGCGACAAAATTGGTATCGTTGGTCCTAATGGTGCGGGGAAAACCACGCTTATTAAAGCCCTACTCGATATGTCAGACGATGACGTCATCAAAACGGGCAGCGTTGAGCTCGGTACGAACTTAAAAATCGCCTTCTTTGATCAATTACGCGATCAATTAGACCTCGAAGCCACCGTGGCACAAAACGTCTCAGAAGGCTCAGACTTCGTTGAAGTTGGTGGTCGTAAGACGCATATTATGAGCTATCTGCAAGACTTCTTATTTGCTCCAGAGCGTGCACGTACGCCTGTAAAAGCGTTATCAGGCGGCGAACGTAATCGCGTGCTACTTGCCAAACAATTATTAAAACCTGCCAACATCCTCGTGCTCGATGAGCCAACCAACGACTTGGATATGGCAACCCTAGAGCTATTAGAAGAGTCTGTTGCAAGCTTTGGCGGTACGATTCTATTAATTAGTCATGATCGCTCATTTATGGATAATGTCGTTACATCGACGTGGGTATTTGATACTGATGAAGATGGTAAAGGAACTGTTAGCGAATATGTTGGCGGCTATCAAGAATATTTGGTACAAAAAAACCGCAGCGATGCGGCAAATGCAGCCAAGACTAATAATAGCAATGCTCAAAACAAAACTACCAAACCTGCCTTTACTGCCCCAAAAGTATCGACAGCAGCCAAAAAACTAAATTTCAATGACCAGCGCGAACTTGATAACTTGCCAAAAGAAATTGCAGCATTAGAAGCAGAACAAGCTGAATTACAAGAAAAGCTTGCCGACGGTTCATGGTTTATTAAAGACTTCGATGCCGCAACGGTAGCCAGTGAGCGCCTGTCCGTTATTGAAGATGAAATGATGCATAAGCTTGAGCGTTGGGATGCACTTGACGGCTAAGTTTTACTATTTATAACTATATATCAATTAAAGCTATAGAGAGTGTTTTCATAAGCATCATTGGAAATATCGCGATGATGCCTATCGCTTTTACTGCCCTCAATACGAGAAGGGAGTGAAAGTTAGTGAACATTAGGCTTATTTCAAGTATCATTCCGTATTGTTTAATACCTTAACAATTTTAAGGTAATGATTACATTACTCTCAGTCATTTAAACTTAGCAGCTACGTATATCTATCAAGGCGGCTACGGTCATTTTTATCTGGTTTAACTACCCGGAATGTCCGAGTGAGAGTGTTTTATTTTTAACACTATAATTTATTTTATGACCAAAATAGCTTAGAATAGCAACAATTAGCAAAATTAGGCACAGCTAACGTGGCTTGACAGTGACATTGTAAATTTTCTAAGCCACAAACCCAGTGTGGGATAATCCCATTTCATTCACCTGGAGGAAGTATTAATGAGCCATGCCGAAGGCGTTAATGTACAACGCCGTAGAGTTCTTATTGCCTCGACTGCTGCGATTGGAGCAGCTGGGGTAGCTGCCGTGGCAACACCTTTTGTCCGTTCATGGTATCCAAGTGCCAAAGCGGAAGCTGCTGGTGCTGCCGTGACCCAAGATATTGGTTCAATCGAAGACGGTCAAATGATCGTTGTGAAGTACCGTGGTAAACCTATCTACGTGGTTAAGCGTACCAAAGAGATGTTAAGCAAGCTTGAATCAGTAAAGCCATTATTATCTGACCCTGATTCCGATGCATCTTTGCAACCTGAGTATTGTAAAAACCCTGAACGCTCTTTAGAACCAACGGTGTTGGTTGTAGAAGGTGTGTGTACGCACTTAGGCTGTGCACCCAACTACCGTCCTGATGTAGGCGCGGCAGACTTAGGTGGTAATGACTGGTATGGTGGGTTCTTCTGTCCTTGCCACGGATCCAAGTATGACTTAGCGGGTCGCGTCTATAGTGGCGTTCCAGCACCGCTTAACTTACCCATCCCAGATTATAGTATGGATGGCACCATCTTGACGGTTGGGGAGGCTTAATATGAGTATGGGTAAAAAATTGATGCATTGGGTGGACGCTCGCTTTCCAGCGACTGAAACCTATGAATATCATATGTCAAAGTATTACGCACCAAAAAACTTTAACTTTTGGTACTTCTTTGGCGTGTTGTCAATGGTGGTATTGGTCAACCAATTGGTGACTGGTATTTGGCTTACCATGATGTATAACCCAAGTGCCGAAGGGGCATTTGCGTCTGTTGAATATATCATGCGTGACGTTAAGGGTGGCTGGCTCATCCGTTATATGCACTCAACGGGCGCTTCAGCGTTCTTCGTTGTCGTGTATTTGCACATGTTTAGAGCGTTACTCTACGGTTCATACCAAAAACCACGTGAGCTTATTTGGCTCATCGGTATGGGTATTTACTTAGCATTAATGGCTGAAGGCTTCTTCGGGTATCTACTACCATGGGGCAACATGTCATTTTGGGGTGCACAGGTTATCTTGAACTTACCTGCAGCCTTACCTGTTATTGGTGATGGTCTTGCTGAATGGGTTCGTGGTGATTATATCATCTCAGGTATTACCCTAAACCGCTTCTTTGCTTTGCATGTTGTAGCGATTCCCTTGGTACTAGTTGGCCTAGTCTTTATGCATTTAGTAGCACTACATCATGTGGGTTCTAACAACCCTGATGGTATTGATATTAAAAAGCTAAAAGATAAAAACGGTGTGCCATTAGACGGTATTGAGTTCCATCCATACTATACTGTGCATGACATGGTTGGTATTGTGGTGTTCTTTATATGCTTCTTTGCAGTGGTGTTCTTCTTCCCAGAAGGCGGCGGCTTCTTCCTAGAGCCACCAAACTTTGAGGCAGCAAACTCTCTGAAAACACCGGCGCATATTGCACCTGTTTGGTATTACACCCCCTTTTATGCAATCTTACGTGCAGTTCCTGATAAGCTTGGTGGTGTTATTGCTATGGGCGCAGCTATTGCCGTATTGTTCTTAATACCGTGGCTAGATAGATCACCTGTACGCTCAATGCGCTACAAAGGTATGTTATCAAAAATTGCTTTAACGGTATTTGCGATTAGCTTCTTAGTATTAGGTTATTTGGGCGCAACACCAACGACGCCAACAGCGACGTTGATGGCTCGTATATTCACGGTCTTATACTTCTTGTTTTTCTTATTGATGCCAATTTATACGTCAATTGAGAAGTGTAAACAGCCACCCGAACGCGTTACCGGAGGTCACTAATGAACACGCTAATAAAATACCTAACAGGTTTAGGCTTAGGCGCGGCATTAACATTGACTGCTGGTACCGCTATGGCAGATGGTGGTTGTGGCACGTTCACCAATGCCGATGGTGTGGAAGAACATTTGGCTTGTAGTACAGCGCCTATTGATTTTACCAATAAGGGCTCGCTACAGAACGGCGCAAAAATGTTTATGAACTACTGCGCTGGGTGTCACTCAGCAAAGTATGTTCGTCATTCACAAATTGCAAAAGACTTAGAGATTCCGCCGGAATTGGTTGAAAAGTATCTAATGGTGACGACCGATCAAATCGGTGATCATATCAATGCTGAAATTGATCCAGACGTCCAAGCCGCATGGTTTGGCGCTGCGCCACCGGACTTGTCACTTGAGACTAGATTGCGCGGTGATGACTGGGTATATACCTACTTACTATCCTTTTACGAAGATCCAAATCGACCTTGGGGCGCTAATAACTTAGTACTTCATAATGTTGCGATGCCTCATGTGCTTCATAACTTGCAAGAAGACTTGAGTAAAGAAGAATTTGAGTCTGAAGTGGGTGACTTGGTGAACTATATGGCATGGATGGCAGAGCCTGTCCGTCATGATCGCCAAGTGATTGGTTTCTTTGTTATCATCTTCTTACTGGTTTTACTAATTCCAGTATACTTATTGAATAAAGAATTCTGGAAAGATGTGAAATAGAAAGCTAAAAAGATACTGGTTTTAAATCTAAAAAAGCACTACTTCGGTAGTGCTTTTTTATTGACTGGTATTTTGCAAAGCAATGATTGGTAGCTTATGTTCTGACCTGTTTGCTAGCCTAAAGCCAATACTGGGCACTGTTTACGCATCCTAGCTTGATAAATAGAGCGACATTGTTTACGATGACAGCCTTACTATATAACCCTAGGCTGCTATGATTGATGCGAATGACATTCCAAGTAGTCAGCTGATTTTATATGCTGATGATGGCTACGACAGTCATGTTGTACGCTTACTACTTGAAGAGAAAAAGCTGGCCTACTATTTGTCTCGTCTGCATTCTGAGCGCCCTGAAGACTTAACTGAGCTGAATCCTTATCATACGTTGCCAGTGCTGCAACAGCGTGACATTTCTCTGTATGAGATTAATGTCATCTTTGAGTATTTAGAGGAGCGCTACCATACTAATAAATTGCTCCCAGAAACACCGCAAGAGCGTGCGCAATTTCGCCAGTTAGCATGGCGCATTCAACGCGACTGGCTGCTACTGGGCAAACGCTTGCTGATGCATCCAGACAGTTTTAACAAGGCACAAGCAGCGTTGGCAAGAAAGCAATTGACTGATTCGCTGATTACCTTATCGCCGTTATTTGCTCATAAACCTTATTTTATGGCAGATGATTTTGGCTGGTGTGATGTGCTACTTGCCCCGTTATTATGGCGTTTAGATGAGATGAAAATTGTCTTGCCGCCTGCAATTAGCCGACCTTTAATTGAGTATCAAACCCGCCTTTTTGAGCGCGGCAGCTTTCAAAAAAGCATCAAATAAGTTACCAATTTCATTAACAACACTGTTATAAATTTCATGATATTAATAATAGTACTCGTATAGGACACAATCAGATGAGTGATGACAGCATTGCAACTACTCCCACCCGCCCTTATATGGTGCGCGCGCTTTATCAATGGATAGAGGACAATGCGCTCACTCCTTACTTGATGGTCGATGCCACTGCTGACAATGTGCAAATACCGACTGAACATGTGCAAGATGGGCGGATTGTACTCAATATTGCCAGTCGCGCGACAGGCAATATGACAATGGCAAATGAATATATTAATTTTAGTGCCCGCTTTGGTGGTGTATCGCAAGAAATTTGGGTACCGCTCCAAGCCGTCATTGGCATTTATGCCAAAGAAAATTCACAAGGAATGTTCTTTGACGCTAATGAATATGATAATTATGAGCCAGAAGATTTTGAGTCTGCACCTATTGCTAATGATAAGTCACCAACTGATGCGCCAAAACCTAAGCGCGATAATAAAGCCGGTCTCAAAGTTTTAAAATAACTGCTATTACAATGCTTGTTTTAAACATCAGCCATAGAAATGGCAAAAAAAGCTGAACATATGTGATATGTTCAGCTTTTTTTTGATTGTCTTATTAATGGTCTTATAGCTGTTTAAAAATATAAGAGAGCAGTAGATTCCCTTACGTTTTTGGTAGCGTTACCCCAGTTTGACCTTGATATTTGCCGCCCCGGTCTTTATAACTCGTCTCACAAACATCATCAACATCACTTTGGAAAAACAACATTTGTGCCACGCCTTCGCCTGCGTAAATTCGTGCGGGTAGATTGGTAGTGTTACTAAATTCTAAAGTCACATGACCTTCCCACTCGGGCTCAAGTGGGGTGACGTTGACGATAATACCGCAACGCGCATAAGTCGATTTACCAAGACAAATGGTTAATACGTCACGCGGAATGCGGAAATATTCTACAGTACGTGCCAGCGCAAAAGAGTTCGGAGGAATAATGCATTCGTCGCCAACGATATCAATAAAGCTTCTTTCATCGAAATTTTTGGGATCAACCACAACAGAATGTACGTTGGTAAATACCTTAAATTCAGGGGCGCAGCGCACATCGTAGCCATAGCTTGACGTACCATAGCTGACCAGACGCTCGCCTTTATCATTAAAGCGTACTTGACCAGCTTCAAATGGTTCAATCATGCCATGTTCTTCGGCTTGCTGACGTATCCAGCGGTCAGATTTGATAGACATTGTTTTTCCTTAGCAAAGGGTAAATAGCGACGATTATACGAAATTATGGCTAAAATTTATAGGGTCGCCATTATTTAAAAAATACAACGTTGAAAGCGCACAACATTTGAAACAAATAATCTAAGTTAACGACCTTTTAGCGTTTAAAAAATGCGCTTTTGATCGACTGGCTTAGCAAATTTCTCAATATGAGCATCAATATTTTTAGCAATATTAAGATAATACGGCGCAAACTCATCATCTACTAAGACACTAGGCTCACCTTTATCAACTTGCGCGCGAATACCACTAGCAAGGGGTAATTGACCCAATAGTGGCACATGATACTGCTCAGCAATACGCTCACCGCCACCCACCCCAAAGATAGCTTCGGTATGCTGACAGTTACTACAGGTGTGCAGTGCCATATTTTCAACCACGCCTATTACCGGAATCTTGGTTTTATTAAACATCTCAATGCCTTTTTGCGCATCTAATAAGGCAATATGCTGCGGAGTGGTGACAATGATGGCACCCGTCACTGGAATACGCTGCGCCAGCGTAAGCTGAATGTCACCTGTACCCGGTGGCATATCAATTACCAAATAGTCTAGCTGCGGCCAGTTGGTTTGATTGTACAGCTGCATTAGCGCGCCGGTTGCCTTGGGACCACGCCAAGCGACAGGAACATTATCACCCTCAAGTAAACTTCCAATAGACAACATTGCTAAGCCATGCGCCTCAATCGGCACAAATTGCTCATTTTCTAGCTCAGGTCTTACTCCAGCGACCCCAAGCATCGCAGGCATACTGGGTCCGTAAATATCAGCATCAAGCACACCAACGCGATGACCAAGCTTTTGTAATGCCAGCGCAATATTTACTGTCGTCGTTGATTTACCAACGCCACCTTTCCCCGATGCCACCACAATAATATGACGAATATGCGGATGCGGACTTAGCGAGGCTTGAGTCGGTGCAGGCTTAGTAATAGGCACTTCTGCATCGGTTTTTGGTGTCGTATTTGGCATAGAACTGGGTATGGCAGAAGCACTCGGCTGACTACTCATGGCATCAGTAGTTTTTGGCATATGTTTTGGCAATGTTGTAGCCGCCCCTTTAGCAGGCGCAGGCAAGCGTACATTCATATGAATGGCTTTGATACCATGCAGATGTAGTAAAGCTCCTAGCTCTTGCTGAATGACTTCAGGTTCAGCGTGATGTGGCAAGCGTAAATCGAGGGTCAAATCGTCAACATCACGATTGATACCGATGACCATGGTAGCAATGCTTGTTCCAGAAACTTGATAATCATGCAACACCTTATCAACCGCACTATCACGTGCGACTTTTTGTTGCGCAGTTTCAGGCTTTGAACCGGTTCTTTTTTTTATAAAGTTAAACATGGCGACCTTTATTGTGATAATAATGATGAAAATCATTTATTAATGAGTGTTAACGATACGCTTACCAGTGTAGCCGAATTGACCTAATAAAAAAACCACAACGCTATTAAATATACGGGCTGACCTTGCTATTAGATGCGCGCTATGCTGCTAAATGAATATGCTATTTTAAAATGGCTTTTTCGTGCTTAGCTAATACTTAAATTGCTAAGAATTTTGAGGCAATAAATAGATAAATAATAACCCCGGTGGCATCACACACAGAGGTGATTAAAGGAGCGCTGGCAGTAGCCGGGTCAAAGCCCATTTTATTAAGCACAAAAGGTAAACTCATACCAATCACACAGCCTATCATCACCACAGACATCATGCTCAGCGCCAATACTAACGACACCATCTCATCACCGCGAATATAACCAATGATAGCAATAGCCACTGCCATCGTCCCACCTAACAACAACGCTACCATTGCCTCACGACCCAGTAGTGAGAACCAATCGCGCATGACCACATCGCCCGTTGCCAATGCTCGTACCATTAATGTTGCTGACTGCGAGCCAGCATTACCACCACTATCAACTAACAGTGGTAAAAAAAACACCAATACCAAATTGGCGGCAATTAGGTCTTCAAAGTGCGAGATACCAATACCAGAGAGCAAATTGCCAAACACTAGAAATACCAACCAAAAGACACGCTTGCGATATAACACTCGAATACTGACGTCTTTTAATTTGCCTACCATGGTCGAGACACCGCCCGACTTATGGAAGTCATCGGTGGCTTCATCGCTTGCCACATCCATCGCGTCATCGTGGGTTACGATACCAACTAACGCGCCAGTGTCATCGATAATGGGCAGGGCAATTAAGTCATAACGGGCGACCGTTTTGGCAACGTCTTCTTGGTTATCACTTACCACACAAGAAACAATAGAGCGCACCATAATATCGCTAATTAGCTGTTCTGGCGCTGCTAATATTAATATTCGTAATGACACCACGCCCAACAGTTTGCGTTGCTCATCAATCACATAAGCATGATAAATGGTTTCTGCATCTGGTGCTTCTAAGCGTAGGGCTGCCAGCGCCTCCGTCACATTCATTTGTGCGCCTAACGTGGCGTAATCCGACGTCATCAGCGCCCCAGCAGTACGCTCATCATAAGCTGCTAATCGGCGAATATCTTCACGTTCAGCTTGGGCAAGCGCTGGCAATAAGGCATCACGCTGATCTTGATCGAGACATTTATACAAATCTGCCCGCTCATCCGCTGGCATCTCACCCATCAATTTTGCCATATTATCTCGTGGAAACGTCTGCGCGAGTGCCACTTGAATATTGGGTTCTGAATAAGAAAATATCGTCGAGCGATTGGGCAGCCGCTCTAATAACTGCCAAGCAAGCTTCGGCTCTATTAATGCTAAAATATCCGCAATATCAATCGGACGGAGGCTTTGAACGTATTGTATAGCCTCATCAAAGTTTTGTTGCTCAATGGCATTGCTAACTACTAACGCCGAGGCTTTATTATTCATGATAATGATACTCCATACGCTGCCACAGTCGTGTAGCAAACGCCATTAACGAGGGCTATATATAAATTTATATCAAAACAACGTAACAATAATGGTTATAAAAAACACTATCTCATTTTTGATTATTCATTCTGAACCTGTCTAACCAGACAGTGTAACCGAGTCGCACCCATAAAAAAACCACAATGCCAGACCTACCGACATTGTGGATAACTAAACGTAGTTTTTGTTTTTTATAATTGTTATGTTATAACTAATTAAATATAAATCAGCTTATCTCATGCACCAACCATGACTAGCATTGATAGACTGACCGGTAAAGACGTTAGTTGGGAATGCTGCTAAGAATAGCGCCGTTTGTGACACATCTTCAATGGTCGTAAATTCTTTATTAAGCGTATTGGCAAGCAAAATATCATTAACAACTGCCTCTTCGCTGATACCTTTTTCTTTAGCTTGTAGCGGAATTTGATCATTAACCATAGCCGTTTTCACAAAGCCTGGAGAAATCATATGCGAGCGCACATTATGCGGGGCACCTTCTTTAGCTACCGCGCGACATAAGCCAAGCAAGCCGTGCTTAGCCGTGATATAAGGGGCTTTAAATAATGAAGCATCATGAGCATGGATTGAGCCGATATAAATAATCGTGCCACCTTTATTGTCTTTATACATATACTCTACAGCTGCTTTAGTGGTCAAAAAGCCACCATCTAAATGCGTTGCTAATAGATTTTTCCAGTTCTCAAAAGTCATTTTAGTAATTGGGTCAATCAGCTGAATACCAGCGTTCGATACCAAAATATCAATACCACCGAACGTATCAACCAGCAGCTTAACACCATTATTCACAGCATCTTCTAAGCGGACGTCCATATCAATTACAAGGGCTTTGCCGCCTGCTTTAGTGATGATATCAACGGTTTCTTGTGCGCCTGCAACATTGATATCAGCAACGCCAATGGCGGCACCAGCTTTGGCATAAGTTTCTGCGATATCACGTCCGATACCTGCTGCTGCGCCAGTAATTAAGGCTACCTTGCCCGTTAAGTCTTGTTGTATTTGGGTCGCCATATATTGTCCTTATTATGGGTAGAGGTGGTGATAACAGTCATACGTCAGAGTTGTGGCAGACGATTTACGGATGCCACCATGATCGCGTATAGACGCTATACCAAGGGTTAACACGCAATGTGTTGCGCGGTTTTGAATAAAAAAACAGGCTGTTAAGCACTGTTATTAGAATAAATATGTGATGCAATTTTTTGATTTTTTTTGATAACATCTTGCTCGATATTTTGCTCAGCGCATGGCAAATGATACGTGCTAAAAATCGTTAGCGTTGAATACTTATGAATTGTTAATTACGAACAGTGTTGAATCATTACGGATCAGATAACGATTTTAAATGTATTAAAGAACGCTAGATAATAGGTTGCCTACTAATAAAATAAGCATGTGCAAGCAAATGAGTCAATGTTACTAGGTGCGAGGAATCAGGCGTTGGTTGCGGTATGCTGGATACGATGTGGAGCTTCAATATAATAGGATTGAATAGTGTTAAACATGCAAAGGTGTAATCAACGTAGTCGAGAGCATCTGATATAACAAGAAGTTAAATAGCGTGTGGCACTGATATCCGTCCGTTGGATGACGCGCTCAGTTAATATAAACCATTTATCAAACGTTTGCAGGTTAATTTTTACTTATTATGCCCTAAACAAAGTTATTAAGAACAAAATAAAAAGTTATGATTGCCAGTTCTCGATATTGAAGTACCCTCTCAGATACTTTTATTAACCCTGAAAATCGCGCTAATAAGTGTACGCTGGCGTTAATTGTGCCGCAACGTCACAAATTTTATCCAAATTACGGTATCATAGGCACAATTTTTTAACGTTTATAAACTCGTTTTTAGAGTATAGATTTTATAGCTTAACTTTTGTATATAACCTAGCTTGCATATACAGCTTAGTTTTTAGCATAACAACAGCGCGTCTGCCAATAGCTAGCCATACATAGATGGAATAGCTGATTGAGACGCTTGATAATTAATCGGTTCATACTTTGATATAGGTGATTTTGTGCGTGAGATTTTAGTAACCAGTGCCTTGCCCTACGCCAATGGCGACATTCATTTGGGGCATCTTGTAGAATATATCCAAACCGATATCTGGGTGCGGGCGATGAAGGCACAAGGTCATAAGGTTACTTATGTCTGCGCGGATGATGCTCATGGTACTGCCATCATGCTCAAAGCTGAAGATAATGGCATAACCCCAGAACAACAAATTGCCAATGTACAAGCCGCTCATGAAGCAGATTTTACCAAGTTTTTAATTAACTTTGATAATTATCACTCAACCCATTCTGTCGAAAATAAGGAATGCGCTGAGCTAATTTATCGTCGCCTAAGAGATGCGGGTCATATCTCTACCCGTGATGTTGAGCAGTTATTTGACCCTGAAAAACAGCTATTTTTAGCGGATCGCTTTGTCAAAGGCACGTGTCCTAAATGCGCTGCACCAGACCAATACGGTGATAACTGTGAAGTCTGCGGTACCACCTATGACGCAACCGATCTAAAAAATCCGCATTCTACCTTATCTAACGCCACGCCTGTGCTCAAAACCTCCAAGCATTACTTCTTTGATTTGCCAGAGTTTGAGCAATTCTTAAAAGATTGGACGCGCAGTGACAATCGCTTGCAGGTATCGGTTGCCAATAAATTGCAAGAATGGTTTGATGCTGGCTTGACCAGTTGGGATATTTCACGCGATGCGCCCTATTTTGGTTTTCAAATCCCTGATACGCCAAGTGATGAGCCAGAAAAATACTTTTATGTATGGCTAGATGCACCGGTCGGCTACATGGCAAGCTTTAAAAACTTATGCGAGAAACGTGCTGGCACCGATGAAGCACTTGATTTTGACCATTACTGGATGCAAGAAAACGAGCATAAAACCGAGGTGTATCACTTCATTGGTAAAGACATCGTTTACTTCCATGCGCTATTTTGGCCAGCAATGCTTGCCGGTAGCGAGTTCCGTACCCCAACCGGCGTCTTTGCTCATGGCTTCTTGATGGTCAATGGCGAAAAAATGAGTAAGTCACGCGGCACCTTTATTAAAGCGGACACATACGCTCAATATCTGCATCCTGAATATCTGCGCTATTATTTCGCCAGCAAACTGTCTGACAAAGTCGAAGATATCAACCTAGATTTAGAAGACTTTATGCAAAAGGTTAATTCTGACTTGGTCGGTAAAGTAGTCAATATTGCCAGTCGCAGCGCTGGATTTTTGGTTAAAAAATATGATGGCATGCTAACAGACGTCTGCGCTGAGCCAAATTTATTAGCAGACATTACCAAAACCGGTGATGAGATTGCCGCCGCTTATGAAAACCGCGAGTTCTCTCGTGCCATGCGTTTGATTATGCAATGTGCTGATAAAGCTAATGAATATATTGATGAGAAAAAACCTTGGGCACTTGCAAAAGTTGAAGGCGCAGAGCAAGAAGTACAAGACGTCTGTTCAGTAGCTATTAATATTTTCCGTCAATTGATGGTTTATCTTGCGCCTGTATTACCTGAACTGACTGAAAATGCTAGAGAGTTTTTGAATATTGACAGTTTAAGCTTTACTAGCCGCAATGAATGGCTACTTGGACATCAAATCAATAAATTTAAGCCACTGATGCAGCGTATTGATGAAAAAGACGTTGCAGCGATGGTTGAGGATTCTAAAGCCTCATTAGGCGTAACGGCGACACCAACCGCTACCCAAGACATAAAATCAGTGGCTAAAAACAAGCAGCCAGCAGCGAAAGATGTCGATGCAAATGCAGAGCAAACTGATTACATTGGCATTGAAGACTTTGCTAAAGTTGAGATGAAAGTCGCTCATGTCGTGTCGTGTAGTTATGTAGAAGGGGCGGATAAGCTGTTGCAATTTACCTTAGATGTCGGTGAAGCGCAGACGCGCAATGTGTTTAGCGGTATCCGCAAATTTTATGAGCCTGAGCAACTTCAAGGTAAAAAAGTCATTTGTGTCACCAACCTTGCTCCGCGTAAGATGAAATTTGGTATATCAGAAGGCATGATACTATCCGCAGGCGATCCAAAAACCGCACTTGTCGTGATTACCCTACCGGACGCTGCGGTCATTGGTGATACGCTGGCGTAATGTAAGTAAAATATCCGCTTTAATACCTACAAGTAATAAATGCAAAAAAGATGTCTATATGGCATCTTTTTTTATAAGCGGCTAAGAGTGTTAGTATCAAGACGGATGTGGTTGAATTTTTGATTGCGATAAGTAGCATTACTGTCATAATATAACAATCTTAATCATATGCCTCACCCCTTTTATGTTAGTCCGCTCAGCTTATCTTGACGGGTCTAGCTTGCACCTTCTAACCGACGAGTTAAACTAATAATGACTATTGCCGCAACCCTACGCCTTAGCCTGTGCGCAGCTGCTATTAGTGCCCTTGGGCTAATTGGCTGCTCGAAACCCTCGACCGATAATACTGCAACTACTGAGAGTAATACGACAGCAGATAAACCTGCCAAAACTTTGGCAATTACCCAAATTGTCGAGCACCCCTCTTTAGATGATATGCGCCGAGGTATTATCGATGAGCTGGCGGACAATGGTTATGTTGAAGGGAAAAATCTAACGGTCAACTTTCAAAGTGCGCAAGGCAATACGGCAACGGCAGGTCAGATTGCTAAGCAATTCGTCGGTGATAATCCTGATGCGATTGTGGCGATATCTACCCCATCTGCGCAGTCTATTGTATCCGCTACGCGCAGTATTCCTATTGTGTATACGGCAGTGTCAGACCCAGTAGGCGCAAAATTACTCACCGCTGATGGCAAGCCGTTTCAAGATAATTTAACCGGCTTATCAAGTCAATTACCATTAGAACCGCAGCTTGATTTATTACAAAAGATTAAACCTAATCTTAAAACCATCGGTTATGTGTACAGTCCGGGCGAGGCAAATTCAGTATCGCTACGGGACGAGCTAAAAAAAGCATTACCCGCCCGTAACTTAGCTTTGTTAGACATTCCAGCCAACCGTCCAACCGATATTGGCATGGCAACGCGCAGCTTGCAGGGACGCGCGGACATTATTTATACCTCATTTGACAATAATGTGGCATCTGCGTTTGAAGCCATGACCCAAGCGGCAAATGAGATACGTTTGCCAATTGTGGCATCTGATGAATTTAGCGTGCAACGCGGAGCAACAGCAGCACTTGGGGTCAATGATTATGACTTTGGGCGCGTTACCGGAAAAATGGTGTATCGCATTTTAAACGGTGAGGCAGTGACTACTGTTAAGCCTGAGGTTATGAATGAGCTGACTTTATATATCAGCCCAAAACACGCCAAAGCGCAGGGCGCAACCTTATCAACCGATATGCTCAAAAACGGGGTTAACGTCGATACCAAAGCCCAAGCTGCTACTAAGTAACTGCTTATAAAGCAGCGCTTGTCAGTAGACACTTGTACAGCAACCTTATTCATATCGCACTCAATTTATATCTTATTTGTCGTATGGACACATTATTATTTTTAGGAGTTACACCATGTTGTATCAAAATCGTTTTGCCAAAGCCTTATTGTGGGGCGGTGTTTGTACCGCTATTTTAACGGGCTGTAGCCAACCTGCCAATGACGGGGCAGCAACGGATAACGCCACTGGTACAGATGCAACAGCAGCAAAAACCGTTGCGATTACCGCTATCGTTGAGCATCCAGCCCTAGACGCTGTACGCAAAGGGGTGATTGATGAACTGGCTGAAGCAGGCTTTAAAGAAGGCGAAAATTTAAAGGTTAATTTTCAAAGTGCGCAAGGCAATACCGCAACCTCTGGGCAGATTGCTAAGCAGTTTGTCGCGGACAATTCAGACGTTATCGTCGCCATTGGTACGCCATCAGCGCAATCGGTTGCAGCAGCGACCAGCACCATTCCATTGGTATTTTCAGCAGTGACTGATCCGGTTGAAGCCAAATTAGTATCTAAACTTGATGGCTCAGGCACCAACGTTACAGGTGGTTCTGATGCCCTTCCTTATGAGCCACAAATTGAATTGATGCGCCAAATTATTCCCAATCTAAAAAATGTTGGCTATGTATATAGCCCTGGTGAAGTCAATTCAACCATTATTCTAAAAAACCTTAAAGAGAAGCTGACGCCACTAGGTATCAAAGTGCATGAAGCCCCTGCCCAGCGTAGTACAGATATTGCTATGGCAGCGCGTAGCTTGGAAGGCAAGGTCGATATGATCTACACCTCAACTGATAATAATGTGGTGTCTGCATACGAGTCGCTGTTTCAAGTAGCAAAAGAGAGTAAGATCCCATTGATTGCTTCTGATACTAGCTCAGTAGCACGAGGTGCTGTTGCTGCCCTTGGCGTTGATTACTACGCACTTGGTCGCGAAACTGGTAAAATTGTCGTGCGTATCTTAAATGGCGAAAAAGCAGGTGAAATTCCAGTATATACCCCGCAAAAGCTTGATTTATTTGTCAGTCCAAAAAATGCGTTGGCTGAAGGCATTACTTTGCCACAAGCCATTATCGATAAAGCAAAAGAAGTGGTAGAATAGCGCCTGCTTATTAGCCGCTAGTATAAGACAGACGAATAACGGATGTAATAAACAGTTATTCATCTGTCTTTAGGGCGTTAATGCTTTTCTTAATGACAAACACCCAGCGATTACTCAATCAGCTGGGCTTATTTTTAAAGCGCTTAAAGTATTAAATTTGCTTTAAGGGTTAAAATTCAAGTTTTAGCTCTAAGCTTTAAATCAAGGGAGTTTATGTTTATTCCTCATTGTAAGCTGTTTTGGTTTACCCTAACTGCAGATTGCTTAATCTGTTAAATTCACCGCTTAGCCGTTTGACATGTAAAGTATGCTGGTACATGCAGTAATTTATGTGCAAGACGCTTGGTTATGACTTGCTGATTTCTTATGTCTTTAATTGCTTTTTTTGGTGCGCTTGAAAGTGGTCTGATTTATGGCCTGGTTGCACTTGGTGTTCTTATCTCGTTTCGAACACTTGATTTTCCTGACTTAACCGCTGATGGTAGTTTTCCGTTAGGGGGCGCTGTCGCTGGTATCTCCATTGTTGCCGGTATTAATCCGTGGCTTGCTTGTGCTTTTGGCATGCTTGCAGGGTCGGTTGCCGGTATTGTGACCGCATGGCTACACGTTAAGCTGGGTATTTTACAGCTGCTTGCCAGTATTTTGGTGATGGTGGCGTTATATTCGGTCAACTTACGCATTATGGGTGCGCCAAACTTACCCTTACTGGGTGAGACCACCGTTTTTAGCTCATTGGTCAGTGATGGTAATGGCTATTGGATGCGCTGCGTGATTATTGGCGCGGTGGTGATAGTCGCCAAGCTGTTATTAGACTGGTTTTATAATACTGAAACGGGTCTATCCATGCGTGCGACTGGCTCTAACTTGCGTATGGCGCAAGCGCAAGGCATCAATACCTCATGGATGACCATCGTTGGTATGGCAGTCTCTAACGGTTTGATTGCCTTGGCTGGTGCGCTATTTGTACAAACGCAAGGCGGCGCAGATATCTCGATTGGCATTGGCACTATTGTTATTGGTTTGGCAGCGGTGATTATTGGTGAAACCATCATTCCAGCTAAACGCATTTGGCTTATTACCTTAGCCGTGATTATTGGTGCCATACTTTATAAGCTGTTTATTCAAGTGGCGTTGTCGAGTGATGCATTGCGCAGTATTGGTTTCGGTCCACAGGATTTAAACTTGATTACAGCATTGCTAGTGGTACTTGCATTGGTATTGCCAAAGGCGAAATCTAAATTTTTAACCCGTAAAGTTCGGGCGTAATGTCAACTGATAAATGCTGATTCGCCTTTATCATTTAGCATAGAGCAAACATAAGGAATAACGATTATGATGCAAGCCACAGATTTACGGTTGACCTTTAATCCTGGCACGCCGATTGAAAACCCTGCTTTGCGCGGTATCAATATGAATATTGCAGATGGCGAATTTGTCACTGTTATTGGTACTAATGGCGCAGGCAAATCTACATTTTTAAATGCAGTTAGCGGTACGACGCGCGTTGATAGCGGCTCGATTTTACTCAACGGCATTGACGTTACTAAAAAAACCGCTCATCAACGTGCCCATTGGGTCGCCCGTGTTTTTCAAGATCCAATGGCTGGCACTTGTGAGGCGCTAACCATTGAAGAAAATATGGCGCTCGCCTACAAACGTGGTGGCAAACGTGGCTTAAGCTTTGCGCTCAATCCCAATAATCGTGAACTGTTTCGTGAAAAGTTATCTGTTCTTAAATTGGGGTTAGAAAATCGCTTGACTGACCGTATGGGTCTATTATCTGGCGGTCAACGCCAAGCCGTGAGCCTATTGATGGCATCGCTGCAACCGTCTAAAATCCTATTATTGGATGAACATACGGCAGCACTTGACCCAAAAACAGCGGCTTTTGTATTGGAATTAACCGACAAAATCGTCACTGATAATAAACTAACTACCATGATGGTTACTCACTCCATGCAACAAGCATTGGCACATGGCACACGCACCGTGATGCTGCACCAAGGACAAGTGGTACTCGATGTGTCTGGCGATAAGCGTCAGGGCATGACTGTACATGACTTACTAGATATGTTTGAGCAAACACGCGGTGAAAAAGTTGAAGATGACAGTTTGATTTTGAGTTGATTGTCTTTAAAACAGTATATATATGAATCAAAAAACGCCTGTCTATTAGCAGGCGTTTTTTATAGCGAGCAGTTAAGAGTCAATCAACACGAGCTTTTGTATCAACTCACTAACATGCTGCGATTCCATCTTTTTCATTACCTGCGAGCGGTGCACTTCTACTGTCCGCACCGACACCTCCAAATGATCCGCAATAATTTTATTTAAATTGCCTTGCATCAGCTCGTTTGCCACTTGTTTTTCTTTATTGGTTAACTGCGAATAAAGTGTTCGAATATAATAAAGCTTGGCACGTTTGAGTGTTAACGCTTGCGCACGAATAATCGCCTCTTGTAATCGCCGACTGTTCACTGGCTTTTCTAAATAATCTGCCGCCCCTTGTTTAAGCATATTGACCGCATCAGTAATCTCACCATTCCCTGTCAAGGCAATCAATGCCAGTGGACTATTATGTGTATTCAAATGTGCTTGTAGCGCCTGCCCGCTCATGTCTGGCAGCATTAAATCACTAATGACTACGGCTGGCATGTAAATATCAACCTGTTGCAGAAACGCCACAGCGCTTGACCAAACTTGAGTCGTAAGCCCTAAGCTGCTGACTAAGAAGTCACACGAGGTACGCACACTTTCTTCATCATCTATAATGTGAATCATCAGCTGCTCAGCATCAGTCTCATTATACAAGCTATCATTACTATAATCAGCGACTTGCGAATTAATATCTTGATTAGGTATCTGCAAAAAAGTCATAACCTACCTTTTATCTTGTTTACTATTTTTAGCAGGATTAACATTGAGTATTATTGTTTGTATCAACAATAATACTCAACGGTAGATAGACTGCCACTTGCGCCCCAGACTTATTTTTTGGAGAAGACGTGCCCTCCGTTCCGCTCAATTGTACTTTACCATTTAATAAGCGCTTGATCCGCTGATACTGATGACCATGTATTGCCTTGACATGATTGAGTTCAATGGACACATCAACATTCTTCAGCTGCATAAAACCTCCAAGTGATTTGCATAAACGCTGACAAATCCTCAATCCTAATCCTAGTCCATCTGCTTTGGTCGAGCTCAGATTATAGTGGGGTTGCTGATTGTTATTATAATTATAGTTATGACTGCTATTTTGGTGACTGTTTTGACTGGCTGCCAATTGTGGCTCATCGAAGCCACCGGCATCATCAGTAATAAATAATCCCAGCCAGCGCGTGCCATTAATGTCTACAGCCTGACAGCGAAATAAGATTTGGGTCGCGCCTTGCTGCTGGGCGTTCAATAGTCCATTAATCAATAACTGGTCGAGCACTAAATTGGGCAATCGTAGCTGTGAACACTCACTAGCAAACCAAAAGCTCATGCCTCCTACCTTTTCACTCAGCAATAGCACACACTGCTGATGAATGTCGGCAATACTCACGTCAATCTCTGTAGGCTGCGACCTGCCTGCCCAACGTCTGATATTGCTAATCACCGCAGCGACACGTTCAGTCTCTGTGATGATTTGCGCCAATGCACTCTCGGTGCTACTTTTATCATCACGGTTATGTTCACTGCGAATGAGTAAGCCTTGGGCGTAGTTTTGAATCGTCGCTAATGGCTGATTAATTTCATGGGCAATCGCACCACTCATCTCACCAATAACTGCAAAACGCTCCGACTGTTGTAGCTTGTAATCATAATCACGAATCAGCTGATTTTGCTTGATGATTTGTTGCCGACGTCGCAATGCCAGCCAACTCATCCAGCCATAATTAATTGTTGAGATGACAATCATAAAAAATAACACACCGACCCACAACCGATGCGACTTTATCCAATCTATAATATGAGCACCAAACTGTTTTTGTGACGGATGTTTTCGCATTTCATACAGAATACGCTCAGCATCGCTATTAGATTCAGGCGCTAACCAGCGTAAATCCACACTCTTATTATTATCAAAATTATCAAATTTGGCGTTACTGTCACTACCTTGCTGAACGGCTGTAAATAAATGCTGACTCATTTGCTCTGTTAGTTCAACTGGCGCTTGACGGGTTGCCGCCAGTGTCCAATTTGGATAAATCTTAGTCGAGGATTGGCAATTAGAATCTGTCGTGACGGGATTAATCAGTCGATATTGTGACCGCTCTATCTTGCCTTGATTTGCCATCTCCTCCATCAAGCATAGTGGCGCTATTGCCGCCTCGACTGCCCCACTTGCCAGCGTACTCAGTGTCAGCTCAATCGGATAACCGACAAACTGGGTATCATAATCACTTGAAGACACTCCGTTTTGTTGTAATAAATGCGCAATTAATAAATAACCGGCAAACGCATCGGGGTCAACCGCCACCACTTTACGATGCTGTATATCTTGCAGTTGCTGAATGTCACTATCAGCTTTGACCCACAACGCACTAGCAATCTGCTCCATAGCACTGGGCTGATTGATGTTGTCCGCTTTCGCCTGCTGAGTTGTTGCAAGCTCATGCTCCAACTGCTTATATAATTTATATTGCTCATCGGTTTTAAAATCTGCTTGCTTGACGTCAGATATTTTAAATTCTTGATTATTCACAGGTGTTGTATTCGCTTGCAAGGTCGCAAGCCAGCGCCAACCGGCGGTATCCATTTTTACAAACTGTACTTGTGGACCCAATACAAAAGCAAATTTCTGCGCTTCTATTTGTTGTTGCCAATTCTCTAACGCCAATGGCACCAATATCACCGTATCGTCTTTAAGTTTTTTATTCAGTTCACTTAACCACGGCTGCCAACGTTGTTGTGCAGCAACCTCGCCCTGCGGGGCAAGCACGCCCAAATAGTAGATCTCGGCTAACGCCTGCCTTATCGGCACTATTAACAATAGCGCAAGCCCAACACTATTAAAAAGGACCGCTCTTTTTAATAATATCTTTAAATATTTTTTTAACAACGCATGCTTGATTAGCCGCTGCTTTTTATCCCACCAAAATCGCATCAACAACAAAACCTTATAATTAATGTGGTTTTCCACAATATCACTATGTTACGCTTTATCCTATACTGTATAGCAAGATTGTATCTTTTCATAAGTTCGCTTAAAAATACCCATGCTCAAAAGTACTTGTTCTTAAAAATATTTATGATAAAGCACTTATGGCTAAGCTAATGAAAAAGAGCAACAACTATTTTATTATGGAGGGCGTGCTTGTGAAAAAGTGGTCATCAATTATACTGATTGCAGCGGTCATCGGCTTAGCGTTGGCATTTATGATTGGGCAAATGCTGCCCAATATGCGCACATCGCATAGCGATCTTGAGGTCAATATCGCTGACCCTGCGTTGATTAAGCAAGGTGAATATGTGGCGCGTACCGCCGACTGTGTGGCATGTCATACGGTACTCGGTGGCGAAGATTATGCCGGTGGTCTGCCGATGCTGACCCCACTTGGCGCGATTTACTCTACCAATATTACCCCTGATAAAGCGACTGGTATCGGCAACTATACCTTTAATGACTTTAAAAATGCGGTGAAACACGGTGTCGCCCCAAGTAATAAAGCGCTATATCCTGCCATGCCTTATCCTTCTTATCAAATCATGCCAGATGATGACATGGCAGCGATGTATGCTTACTTTATGTCGGATGTTAAAGCTGTTAACAAGCCAAACTTAAAAGGTGAATTACCTCCAGTTGCCAACTGGCGCTGGCCATTGGCGTATTGGCAAGTATTGTTTGACCGTAAACGCGATTTTGTCCCAGAAACCGATGATGCGGTTATCGCTCGTGGTCAGTACCTCGTTGAAGGTCCTGGACATTGTGGCTCTTGCCATACCGAGCGCGGAATTGGTTTCCAAGAAATTGCTTTGACCAATGCCGATTCAGATGAATATCTAAGCGGTGCGGTCATCGATGGTTGGCGCGCCAAAAGTATTCGCGGTGAACATCGCGGCTTAGGAACATGGACAATTGCCGAGCTCAATGACTTCTTTAAAACCGGTCGCACCGATACCACTGCCGCCTTTGGCGCGATGGCGGAAGTGGTTGAGCACAGTACCCAATATATGACAGACACAGACTTAAATGCTATGTCAACCTATCTAAAAACGCTTACACCTGCACCAAATAAAGAAGTAAAACTACCGGTGAAAAAAGACGTTACCACTGAAAAGTTATTAGCAGGTAACTACGATTCACGCGGCGCTCTGCTTTATGTTGAATACTGTACCGTTTGTCACCGTGCCGATGGCAAAGGCGTGCCACGTATCTTCCCAGCCCTTGATGGCAATAGTGCTGTTTATGCCAAAAATGCAGACTCGGTATTACAAATCACCCTCGGTGGTGGACGCATGCCAGAAACACCGCATGACCGCATGGCATTTACCATGCCAGAATTTACCAACCTTGCCGATGCCGATATTGCAGAAGTGGTGAATTACGTGCGCAACAGTTGGACGAATCAAGCGCCTGAAATCACGGTTACTGATGTGGTGAAAATGCGCGCATTCCTTGCCAAAAAGCCAAAAACAGGGACGGATATCGCCCCAGATTTAAGCCTTGATGCTGCTGTAAAAGGAGCAAAATAATGAACACTTTACCTAAAAACTTATCTAACGTTGCCGTATTGACTGCCGCTGTGTTCGTCATTGGTATTAGTGGTTGCTCGCAACCTGAACCGACCGAGCGTAACCCCGTTGAATATAGACTGGTCACCGCTGACGATGCCAATGAAGATATTGGCTCCTATGTGTTGCCACAAGACACCTCGATTGCCGATGAGCCAAACGCCAAGCAAATTATGTATGGCAAACGCTTACTCAATGAAACCAAGCGTTTATTGCCTGACAATGTTGGCGCTCAGATGAACTGCAACAGCTGTCATATTGGTCAAGGTAAAATTCCACTAGGCGACCCATACATCAACAGTCATAATTTTTATCCTCGCGTCATGCCACGTGCCGGTGTAGAAATTGATTTGACCAAGCGTATCAACGGCTGTTTCCAACGCTCCATGAATGGCAAGCCGTTAAAGCCTGACTCAGAAGAAATGCTATCAATTTTAGCTTATATGGAATGGTTGGCACAAAAAACGCCAAAAGCCCAAAAGGTCAACATTGATAACGCGGGTAAAGTGGATGAATCATTGATACCCGACCCTGTACATGGTGAAAAAATCTACCATGCCCAGTGTGCCACCTGTCATGGTGACAATGGCGAAGGCATCAAAGACAGCCGCGGTGATATCGTCTTCCCACCGCTGTGGGGCGATGAATCCTTTAACATTGGCGCCGGTATGGCACGTACTTATAAAGCTGCAGCATTCGTTAAGTACAACATGCCAATGGGCATCCAAACCCAAGGTTTATGGGGTCATGGCAACGTCTTAAGCGACCAAGACGCTGTCGATGTTGCAGAGTTCTTTACCCACATGCCACGCCCTGACTTTGCTAAAAAGGACGGTGACTGGCCAACTGCGAAAAGACCAAAAGATGCGCGTTATTAAATTCTACTCATAGCTTCATAACGCAGTCTTATAAAGCAACCTATTAATATAGTCCACAAAAAATCTCAAGTGTTTAATAACCTTGAGGTTTTTTTATTTCCTAAATGTCTATTAGTACAAAACTAACAATACGATAAAGTTGCAATTTTTTACTGGTTATTCTATAGATATCATTTAGTATTATTTAGTAATCACCATTTATCTATTTACTCACTTACGAGGTCTATCATGCGCAAAATTCCTGTTTATACGCACCCTGCAGCGGGCTGGCCTGCGCTGATTGCCTCCACTCGTAAGCTGATGGATTACAAGGCGTTTTTACGCGGTAGTATAAGCGTATTAGGCAGCAATCAACCCAAAGGCGGATTTGATTGCCCGGGCTGCGCATGGCCTGATCACAAAAGTCATAAAACACTCGATGTTTGTGAAACTGGTATTAAAGTAATTGCCAGTGAAGCCATGTCAACACGTGCTGATGCGGCATTTTTTGCAAAGCATACGGTGACTGAGCTACAAGGGTGGTCGGGTTATGAGCTTGAGCATAGCGGACGTTTATCAGAGCCACTTTATTATAATGCGACAGAAGAGCGTTACTTGCCCATTTCTTGGCAGAGCGCTTACACACTTATCGCGGAGCAGCTAAAGGGTCTCAACTCACCGAATGACGCTTTATTCTATACTTCAGGGCGCGTCACCAATGAGCCGGCTTTTATGTATCAGTTGTTTGTCCGTCGTTTTGGGACGAATAATTTGCCCGATTGCTCCAACATGTGTCATGAACCGACGTCGGTAATGTTAGGTAAGCAGTTGGGCATTGGCAAAGCGACTGTGGTGTTAGAGGACTTTGAGCAAGCCAAGCTGATTATCATGTTTGGGCAAAATCCAGCAACCAATCACCCACGAATGCTAGAGATGCTCGCCCATGCACACAAGCAGGGCTGTCGGATTATTTCTGTCAATCCTATGCGCGAACAAGGCTTACGTAAATTTAGAAACCCACAAAAACCAACTCACATGGCAGCAGGTCAAAGCGATGACATGGTCGATGAGGTGATTCAAATCCAAATCGGCGGTGATGCCGCACTATTAACCGGCATGGCAAAATGGCTGATTAAGAATAATAAAATTAATAACGATTTTATCCAAATACATACCTCAGGATTTGAGCCGCTAAAGCAGTGGCTTGAGCAGCAATCTTGGGCAGATATTGAGCGGGGCTGTGGTATCGCTCAGGCAGATATTATTAATCTCGCACGCTTGGTTGCCAACAGTCCAGCAACCATTTGCACGTGGGGTATGGGCATTACTCAGCACGTGCAAGGCGATGACAATGTCGCCATGATTACCAACTTATTGCTATTGATGGGTATGATTGGCATTGACGGTGCAGGCGCATCGCCAATTCGCGGACATTCCAACGTGCAAGGCGATCGGACGATGGGTATCCATGAGCGCCCTAAACAGAGCTTACTCGACACCCTTGAGCGCGTTTTTAACCGTCCAATGCCGCAAGAGGACGGTCTTGATGTCATTGCGGGAGCAAAGGCAATGATAGCGGGTGATATTAAAGTCTTTATGAGTATGGGCGGCAACTTTTCGGTTGCTGCGCCTGATACCAGTACCATTCAACAGGCATTAACCCAAAATCAGCTTAATATTTTTGTGGCGACTAAGCTTAATGAAACCATGCTCTATCCAGGTAAGAATAATCTGATTTTACCTTGCATTGGTCGTACCGAACGCTTAATCACCGCTCATGGCGAGCAGTTTGCCACCATTGAAGATTCTATGTGCAAGATTGTGCGCACTCAAGGTAGTCTAAAACCCATTAGCGATACGCTAAAATCTGAGGCGCAAATTGTCGCTGATATCGCTACTCAAATGTTTGGGACTGACACCTCAATCCCTTGGCAAGCCATGGGCGAGGATTTTAATGTCACACGTGATTATATTGCTCAAGCTATTGACGGCTTTGAGGACTTTAATCAGCGTATTCGTACCGCTGAGCGCGGCTTTAATTTATATCATCCGGCGCGTCATCGTGAATGGAATACGGATAGTGGCAAGGCGCAATTTGAAGTACCACAATATCCTATTACTTATGTTGCTGACCAAATGGCAGAAGATACGGCAAAGCTTAAAAATGATTTAAATATGCAAAGTATTGCCAGTCAACTCAGTAGCACTCAGCCTCATGAACAAGCGGTCTGGCAACTCACCAGCGTTCGCAGTCATGATCAATTTAATACCATGATTTTTGGTTATCAAGATCGTTATCGTCAAACCAATCGCCGCGATGTGTTATTTATGCATCCTGACGAGATGAACCGCTTAGGTTGGCAAAAAGGCGATACCATCATGGTATCACGCCAAGACAGTCATAATCAGGCACGCACCTTAGGACCGCTTATCCTAACTGACATGGACATTGCCGCCAACGCCGTCGCCACCTACTATCCTGAATGTAATGATTTATTTGACTTAGATACTTATGCTCCCGACTCTCATATCCCTTCTTATAAATCAGTCACTGTGGTTTTAAAAAGAGTGAAGGCAACTGATAAAGTTACTGATGTTGCTTAAACAATATCGAAGACTAATAAGGTAAAAGGATGATAGATATCAATAAACTAAATATGATGCCAATAACGAGCGCTTATGACGTCTAATTACAAGCATTTATTTTTAGATACTGAATTGCTAGACACTGACGCAACAAACTTGCCAGAAATGCCACTTGCACGCGAGCATTCAACGCAAAAGCACTCTTATCCTTTGAATAAAGGTAATCGCAGTGGCAGTCGTTCTACCAATCAAGGAGATACGCTCCAGCTTGAGATTAAAAATACTCAAGATAGTTTGGTAGTAGAAGCAGCAGTCGCAATTGTTATTAACGGTATTCATTATGCCGTGCTTATGGCAAGTCCTTGCCAGCTGGAATACTTAGCTATTGGTTTTTTATTTAGTGAAGGTTTAATTCAGAACAGTCATGAATTGCTTGATTGGGAAGTGACGCAATTAACGAATGATACAAATTTTTATAAGTTTAGCGAAGATAAAAACGATGATATCAACGCATCAAAGCTCGTCGAACAACTGCAGGATTACGATATTTATGTGGTGGAACTGGTCTTAAATCAGCGCTGCCATCAACGTATCCAAGCCCAAAAACGCCAACTTGCAGGACGTACAGGCTGCGGTATGTGTGGCATCACCGGATTAACGCAAGCATTACCAGATTTAAGCGTTTATACGAAAAATAAGCTACAAAATAATCATACAGATAATTCACAGATGACAGCCTCTATACCAACGCTCGATTATTTGTTAAACATACGCGCAAAAATTGACGCGGCACAGCATACTCACCAATTAACAGGTGCAGTTCACGCTGCTGCCACTCTGTATCATGAGCAGTTGCATTTGTTTGAAGATGTCGGTCGTCATAATGCCCTTGATAAACTTATCGGTTGGAAGCTACGTCATAAAGCAGATATTGAATGTGTGGTCGTGACTTCACGACTGTCGATTGAACTGGTACAAAAATCTATCCGTATTCAAATACCGTGGCTGGTTGGCATGTCTGCGCCTACTAGCACAGCGGTGCGTGTTGCTCAACGTTATGGGTTGGGATTAGCAGGGTTTTTACGTGATAATCGCGTGACATATTACTCAAGGTTTTAAACGCTTACTCACCAAGAATAGTTTAAACGTTTAAAAATTGAAGGCTTAAAAAGTTCTAGTAAAAATATTGAAAATAAATAGACACAAAAAAACCCAAGTAAAGAAATACTTGAAGCTGAAACCTTGCTTAAACTTAAAACGTTAACTAAGTTTTAAATATAGCGTAGCGGACGAGACTCGAACCCGCAACATAACAATCTAGACTCACTAAACTTTATGTTCTATAAAGCACTTTAACCACATGCCAACCAAACTTAGTTTTTACTAAATGCGGGGTGAAAAGTTCACCATTGAAGCAGATTTTATCAAATGCTGGTACCATTTGGCCCTTTTTAAATTCACCTAAGTCGCCGCCTTTTTTACCTGATGGGCAGGTTGAGTGTTTCTTGGCCAGTACGTCGAACATAGCACCTTTCTTTAGCTTAGCCATAATGTCGTCAGCCAGTTCTTTTTCTTTTACTAAAATATGTAATGCGCTAGCTGTACGAGCCATAATGTAAACCCTTCATAAAATATCGATTATCGGGATATTATATCATTACTTACCTTGGTTGCTAACCTCACTTTTATGCTCCACTTCATCAAAAGTCATTATCTAAACAGAGGCTACAATTTGAATGAGAATTAGTGCTTTTTGAGTGTCGCTGCCACTACAGTCTTTGAACTACAATATTTGATGGTAACGACAATCTCTGTGGCAGTCTGACCTTTTGCATATGAGCAAGGATAAGAAAATGTCTGGGAGACACTTGCCCTAAGCATAAGACGTAAGGCTGTGTCTATAGAGGATAGGATCTTATCATCAAGACCTAAATTATGGGTTTGGTGCTTACTGATCAATACAGTATCAAAACTTCTCATGCTACCAGCCATGTGCTCGGCCAGTTTTTTAATGTCAGATTGAGTGGTCATTGCTTACTCTCTGGTTAGTGAGTTATAAGCATCTACACAGTTTTTAGGAAAAGACCCAAAATCAAAGCCCCCCTGCCTTAAACGTAATCTAATACTCCTCGGTACTAAATTTGACTAGCAAAGTGTTTACCTAGCTAAATTAACCAGATTAACGCTTTTAACTATTTTTGACCCTATTAGGCATATTGGACAAGCTAGGTTACCATATGGTAGAGGAGCAATCATCAAAGGTTGTTAGCTGTGCCGTTATCTACACTGATCAAAAAGCAGGCAAAAATCTACCAGACAATTTGACCACTGGAGCAGAGATTGAAGGCTTTACCAAATTTTATAAAGTTCCGATTGCTGTTCCTATTCTGGACAATTAAACATCTGAATAAACCTTGCCAAATGGGATCGACTACTACAACTAACTTCTAACAATCTTGGTCACCAAATGGTCACTGTTTAGTTAGCGAGCACTTGGTCACTGATTTTCTCAAACCAATTTACTGCCTATAAAATTATATTAGATGAGATAATAGAGAGTAAGCTGCTTCTGAGAAACTAGTACAAAGTAAGTAGAGAACCTATACATATAGAGAACTTAAAGAGGAGTAGCAGACACAAAAAAACCCCAAGTAAATAAATACTTGGGGCTGAAACTTTGCTTAAACTTAAAAAGTTAACTAAGTTTTAAATATGGCGCAGCGGACGGGACTCGAACCCGCGACCCCCGGCGTGACAGGCCGGTATTCTAACCAACTGAACTACCGCTGCTTAGGTCGTTTTTAGCGTCTTGCTCTTATTAAGGAGCCCACTTCGCTAAAAGAGTGGTGGGTGATGACGGGCTCGAACCGCCGACATTCTGCGTGTAAGGCAGACGCTCTACCAACTGAGCTAATCACCCTGAGAAGCGTTTAAAAATTGCAGTGCAATTTTAGCTTCGCAAGAGAAAATACTTTAAATAATATTTTCTAAAGCTTTATTCACTAAAGGAGTCATTCTTTAGTCAACATTCGAGATATCTTAACGATATATCTAACAGCGTGGAACTCATTAAAGCCCGTTGCTGTGGGTGTGTATTATATAGATTTATAAGCACCTGTCAAATATTATTTAACTTTTTAGTGTTAATTTTAATATTATTTATCAAAAATTATGACAAGTATTTGTTTTTAATAGATTTATATTTTTAAAATATATAATTAAATTTACTAAGCTACTGCTTAGTATTGTTTATTGCTTGTTCAATATCAGCTGCTATTGCTTTAGGCTTCGTCGTGGGTGCGTAGCGCTCAATGACTCGTCCCTCACTATCTACTAAAAACTTAGTGAAATTCCATTTAATACCATCGGTTAAGACTCCACCCTTCTGCTGTTTTAGCCAATCAAATATTGGATGCGCATCTCGACCATTAACCTCCACTTTAGCCATCATAGGAAAGGTTACCCCGTAGTTTTTTTGACAAAATGCACCAATTTCATCATTAGTACCAGGATCTTGACCGCCAAACTGATTGCAAGGGAAACCTACAATCACTAGCCCTTGTGTCTTATATTCTTGGTACAACGCTTCTAAATCGGCAAACTGAGGAGTAAATCCACATTTACTCGCCGTATTGACGATAAGCAACACTTTTCCTTTATAGTCAATAAATGCTTGCTGAGTACCATCCATACGCTCAGCGTTAAATTCATAAATAGTACTCATTGAATGTCTCCTAATTTAATAACTTAGCTAATTATTATGATGGTCGATTAACACAGCTTAGCTTGATGGCATCAATTGACACCGATAAAGTAAATAAGATAAGACTGATTGATGCGCTTATCTTATTCATTGTCAGCTATATTTTTTTACTGACTATTATTCTTGTTGGTCTAAATCAATAGAAACTGAGTTGATACAATAGCGCATACCTGTAGTCTCACGTGGACCATCAGGGAATACATGACCCAAATGCGCGCCGCAGTTACTACAAGTCACTTCAGTACGTGTCATGCCTAATGAGTTATCAACGTGCTCATTAATAGCACTGTTATCAATGCTTTGATCAAAGCTTGGCCAGCCGCAACTGGCATTGAACTTGCTTCCAGAGTCGAATAATTGAGCGCCACAGCCTTTACAGCGGTAGATGCCCTTTGCACTATTATCATTATAGACACCAGTAAATGGACGCTCTGTACCTTTTTCGCGCATGACATGATATTCGTCAGCACTAAGACGTTGTTTCCAATCCGCTTCTGTTAATTGAGCGATTTCTTCTTTAGTAAGTTGACTGTCTTGCATGATTTTTCCTTTTCGAATAAGAATGAGTGTGGAGTTAAAGCCTACTATTTATCAAGATAACGCATTCACGCTTATAGACGCAATGCGTTATAACTACTTTTTACCAAATCCCCACGTAGATTTTTACTCTCGTATTTTTATAACTAAAATGACTACCTTTAGAGTATTTATCATACCTTGTATTGCTATCTCATCAAGAATAATAAACACGTTTCGAATGAAAGTATATCTTGCATTTTAGAGAGACTTATTACAAAATGTTGCTTGCTTATCATAAAAAATTGCAATAATATCTTGCAATGAAAGCAGTAAAGCAAGTTTATCTTGCCTTAGCGTTATCAATTAATTTAGAAGTAGATAAGTCACTATTGATAGTAGATACTTACGATATGTTGAAATGTAAGTGATCACAATAGTGACTCTCATAATGGTGGGTTTGGTAGCATCAAGATTTGCTAAGTTTGCATAAAAGGCTTTAACGATTATGAATACTGATAAGGATAAGATGGGTCAAGCTCAGCGGTTGGTTCACTTGCGCCGTGAGAAGGGGCTGACTGCCGAGCAGCTGGCACAAGCAATGACAAAAGCGGGCACTAAGGTCAGTCGCGGTGCTATTTCTAACTGGGAACGTGGCACCAACGGTATTGTTTCCTCAAAGTTGCCGATACTTGCGCGTATTTTAGGCTGTAGTGAGGGTTATTTATTACGAGGCGATATCAATGCAAATAGTAGTGACGATCGCCCTGTTCATGATGCAAAGAATGCGTCTATCGAAAACAATAAGAAGGTAACTATGACAACTCTAAGCGATTCAAATACTAAGAATGTAACCCTTGCCGTTCCTACAGATACGCAAGCAAATAGCGATAACACAACAACAAAACATAGCCAGGCAAACTCACAAAATAGTTCAACGATGGATGGTAAACCTATGTCTGTTTTAAAAAAATCCGATAAATTACAAAACGTTTGCTACGACATTCGTGGTCCTTTGCTACAAGCTGCCAATAAAATGGAAGCAGAAGGTCA
This sequence comes from Psychrobacter sp. GP33, assembly GCF_014119005.1. Classification (GTDB taxonomy): domain Bacteria; phylum Pseudomonadota; class Gammaproteobacteria; order Pseudomonadales; family Moraxellaceae; genus Psychrobacter. Next base: position 256,047 of record NZ_JACGYX010000004.1, read on the forward strand.
ACGTATTTTGAAGCTCAACGTGGGTAATCCAGCACCATTTGGCTTTGAGGCTCCGCATGAGATCTTACGTGATGTAGCATTGAATTTACCCGACGCTACTGGTTATTCAGACTCACAAGGTATCTTCTCAGCGCGTAAAGCGGTTTTGCAATATTATCAATCAAAAGGTCTGTTATCTGCAGTAGATGTACGGGACGTATATTTAGGTAATGGTGTATCTGAGCTGATCGTGATGACCATGCAAGCGCTCATGAATGATGGCGATGAAGTATTGATTCCTATGCCTGATTATCCATTATGGACGGCAGCGGCGAATCTTGCTGGTGGTACAGCGGTACATTATCGCTGTAACGAAGAAGATAACTGGCATCCTGATATTGAAGATATCAAATCAAAAATTACCAGCAAAACTAAAGGCATCGTGGTTATTAACCCTAATAATCCAACGGGCGCCTTGTACTCAGATGATATCCTTAAACAAATCATTGAAGTGGCTATCGAGCATGACCTAATTATCATGGCAGATGAGATTTATGACCGTGTGCTTTATGACAATGCTGTTCATACGCCGATGAGCACTTTGACAGACGATGTATTAGTATTGTCTTATAATGGTCTCTCAAAATCGCACCGTATTGCAGGCTTTCGTGCCGGTTGGATGATGTTATCAGGCAAAAAACATCACGCTTCTGACTTTATTGAGGGCTTAAACATGCTGGCCTCTATGCGTCTATGCTCGAACGTGCCGGGACAGTATGCCATTCAAACCGCAATGGGCGGCTATCAAAGTATGAAAGAGCTGACCTCAGAAAAAGGTCGTTTATTTAAACAACGTGAATTAGCAATCTCTCGTTTGAATGCCATTCCAGGTATCTCTTGCACTATGCCACAAGGCGCATTTTATTGCTTCCCAAAAATGGATCCTGAAATCTATCCGGTCAAAGATGACATGGAATTTATGATGGATTTGTTGAATGAAGAACAAGTTCTGATGGTACAAGGTACTGGCTTTAACTGGGATGCGCCTGATCACTTCCGCGTGGTATATCTGCCTAACGTTCATGACTTAGAAAACGCCATGGATCGTTTAGATCGCTTCTTTGCTAAGAAACGTCAGCAATATGGTACAGAGAAGCTAGTAAATAAAGAATCATCAAAAGCCAAGTCATTAAGTGCTTAAGCATAAGATGAAAGCGTAACAATGATAACTACCCTATTATAGCTGCCATAAAAAACGCTTATCGACTGAATACCGATAAGCGTTTTTTTGTGTCAGATACTTTTGGTTTACGTAAGTTCAAGTTATAAACTGATAACTTGAACTTATAAATATAAGTCTTTAAGATAATTGGTTTAAAATATATGATTTAGAATATTTGTTTCAAAATCATAAAGCTGACTGCGGACATGATTGCAGCGGCAGGTAGGGTGATTATCCATGCCAATCCAATTGGTTTCATTAATGCCCAATTGGTGTCTTTATTTACAATACCAATGCCCAATACTGCACCCACTAAAGTATGCGTACTTGATACTGGTAAGCCCATCGTTGATGCGCCCATAACCACTGCTGCTGCCGCAAGCTCTGCTGAAAAGCCAGAAGCGGGATGCATTTTTGCTAAGTTTGTTCCAACTGTTTGAATTACTTCCTTACCAATGAACCACAAACCTACAATCAGCGCCACGCCAAAAGTCAGCATAACCGCTGGAGGTACAGCTGCTTGTGAGGCAATCTCATTGGTACGAATAACATCCATAATCGCTGCAAACGGACCAACAGCGTTGGCGATATCGTTTGAACCATGACTAAAAGCAAACGCTGACGCGGTAAAAACCTGCATCCAGCTGAACATAATAAAGGTCGCTTTAGTAAGATCTTCTTTATGCTTACCACGGATACTTTTGGTATAAATAAAGGTCGCAAGCCACACTAGCGCGCTTACCATACCCATAATCAAGAAGCCATTTAGATTAGTCATATGGCTAGTGACATTTTTGAGCCCTTTAAAGACAACCATCGCCGTCATGACTGCCGCGCCTGCAGCAGCGATAATAGGCACCCATTTTTTAAGGGCTTTTAGTGTATCTAAGTCACCACGTTCACGATCAAGCGTATATAGTTTTTGGTAATAATCCGTTTCAAGTTCTTCGATCGTACAGTCATCGTCTTTATAGATTTCTTGGTCACGCAGCATTGCTGAAGTATAAGATAGCTGTTCTGATTCTGACAAATCAGCTAAGAATATTTTATGCTGTTCTTTGACACTTTTTTTGCTGTCTTTTAACTCAACTAGGTGTGCTTCTGTTCTATCATTATAGTCAATAATATTCTTTTTAATTTGACCATATAACAAGTAAGCAATCACGCCGCCAAGCAATGGCGAGATAACCCAAGAGATAGCAATTTGCCCAATCGTTGCCCAATTGATAGTAGATAGCGCCATTTCGCTGCCACCCAAATCAAAACCAAGCACAATAGAGCTACCAATTACACCGCCAATAATGGCATGTGTAGTTGAAACAGGTAGTCCTTTTTTGGTGGCAAACAATAGCCAAAATGCCGCTGCAATAAGTGCAGATAACATCACATAGATAAATTCATTTGGTGTTACAGAGTAACCATCCAAATCAACAATGCCTTTACGAATAGTGTCGGTAACTTCGCCACCAGCAAGGACCGCTCCTGATACTTCAAATATCGCCGCCACACCGAGTGCTTGCGGAATTGTTAACGTCCCTGCACCGACCGAGGTGCCAAACGAGTTAGCAACATCGTTACCACCAATATTGAACGCCATAAAGATACCAAATGCGGTAGCTATAACGAACAATAAGGTTTGCTGGTGCATCGTGTAATCAAGACCCCACCACAAGAAATAAGCGGTCATCCCGACTAATAATAAAGCGAAGAATACATTGACTTTCATAGTACCGATGTTTGCCGATTTTACAGACTGATTGCTAATACCCATAATTGGTATGCCTTGCGTAAACTTAGTGAAGATACATGCAATTGATAATATTACTCTTATGTGTACGGTATCAATAAACCAACATTCTAATATTAGAAGTAAGATAGACTTAGACTCGATCGCATAAGTGAAGCAATATCATCTCCTCTTGATATAAAAATTAAAATATAAAAACTTATAAAATCATGACATAAATTGTATTAAATAATCATTTGCCTTAATATGAACATGGTTTGTAATAATTTCTAAGCGCTTTATTATAAGAATATATTAAAAAACGTAATATAAAACCATGTATCCAGCGGGTGACATAGTAATAGATAATAAACTGGATAACGCTCAATTTATGAAGCGGTTCATTAGCAAATATCTTTAATATAGCGTCTTGTAAGCTGAAAGTTTTACTGCCTGTGCAGTCGTTGATGACGCACGGAAATGTGGTTGATACTTTGGTTAATAAATGGTTATAAAGTGACGCAATAATAGACACGTTGTTAATTTGCGTGCGCTATTGCGTGCCTATTATATTCAATATAGGCAGACAATGCATGATGAAGGTGAATTTTTTTTCAAAATATGGTTATTAACTTAATTTATAACTGTTTTTGAAGCTGCAAAATAGCATAATCAAGTACCTCTAAACGAGCAAGGCGCTTGTCATTACTAGCGACCACACACCAGGGTACCGCCTCTGTACTGGTACGTGCCAGCATATCTGCAGCAGCTTGTACATAGTCTTGCCACTTATCACGATTACGCCAATCGTCGTTCGTTAATTTAAACTGCTTGTATGGCGTATCATCACGTTCTTCAAAGCGTTGCAATTGCTCTTGTTTATCAATAGCCAGCCAATATTTTAATACAATGATATCAGCAGCTTTTAACTGTGCCTCAAAGCGATTTATTTCAGCGTAAGCGCGCTGCCATTCATTAGGAGTGGCGAGGTTCTCAATACGCTCAACCAGAACTCTGCCATACCACGTTCGATCAAAAATAGCGATACGACTCAGACGCTCGGTTTGCTCATTGGGTAGCTTTGTCCAAAATCGCCATAGATACGGATGCTGCAATTCGTAAAGCATGGGTGCGCCAACATTATAAATTTGGTATTCTCGAGGATCGAGCGGTGCAACCAATCGTTTAATTGCCCCGCCCTTACCTGCTGCATCCATTCCTTCAAAAGCGAACACTACATGACGCTTGCCACGCGCCCGTAAAAGCTTAGCAAGCGTTGCTTGTTTAATCGCCAACTGCTCGTTATAGGCAGATTTATCTATCTCTGATTTTTGAATATCTATTAATAATTTAGGTATTTCCACCGGCATAAATAACGCTGATTCATACGCCAAGCAGGCGTTATTTTTATTAACAGCGGCTAACAGTAAAGCATTAGTATCAACACTTTTGTTACTCTCTTCTTCATTACTTTCTCTGCTATCACCACCCTCCTTATTCTCTGTATTCACGCTTCCTTCATCACTATAATCGTATGCGGTAACGAGCATTTGGCTACTTGCAAGCGCAGCTTGCATCGCTTGTAGTACTTTATGACAAAAATTGGTGGCAGCTTTTGACTTGTCACTGCCATCAATAATAATCCAATCGCCTTGTTGACTTAAAAGGGTAACCGCAACCTTATTAAACTCCTGAACAATGTATTCATCACTCCAATCAATTTGATATAAGAATTCTGGATCTGCCTCATCATCATGTAAGCGCGCACTTAGGGTTGCTGCATCGACATGAAACCAACACTTTAGTACTTTAGTATGGTTGGTCACAAGGTCACTCTCAAAGGCTTGCAATTGTCGCAGTTGCTGTTGTAAATAATGTTGCCATTCTACGATAGGCAGTTTCTTACTGGTTACCATGCGCATAACGTTGTAGAGCAAATCAGCATACCAATTACCAAAATAAACCATCACGTCACCGTGGCGTGGCATCACTTTAATATGTGCCTGCCAAATCGGCTGATGTGCTAGTGATGGATAACCAATAGTTGCCTCAACTTTTAACAGCCGCGGATCGACCCATTGGCGTAACTGGGTGACTGCTGTACCTTTTCCGGCTTGCTCCATACCATTGACCAATACCAGTAATCCTGTGGGTTTGGTTGTTGCTGGAGAGGTTTGCTGGCGAGTCGCGCGTAAGGCAAACTGAGCGGTGACCAATGCCAATCTAAGTTCATCCTCACCTAGTGAAAACTGACTGAGCGGATTAAGCGTCAATCGAGCTTTCACTTCATGTATGCTGAACGATTCGTTCAGCGTTTGCTTTGGTTTTTGAGTAGGTGACGATGATAATTTTTTAACTAGTAAATTGTCCTTATTGGCTTTAGGTGCGAGCTTATTTTCTTCTTTCTTGTTTGAGTTATTATTTAATTTATTATTTGGCATGGCTATTCTCTCTAGCGGAGGATGCAAAGGAGTAACGGTCCTAGGTCAGCAATCAATAAATCATAACATTCACTGCTACTATAAATAATGCGGCTATGTAACCATTTGCTATTTGTATTCTGCCTACTTTTATTCTAAGGTGGCGTACTAAAATAGTAATATGCTTTATACTTACTTTTGTTGTCTATTTTTTAGCTATTACTTTTATCATTGTTCATGATATGAATTGCCCGCCAATTTTTTGGTATCACTATTATTTATCTTAACAGCCATACTTATTTATAGAGGATGATCTACCATGTCTGCATTATCTGAATTACAACAACATTTAACCCGTTATTGGGCATTGCCTTATCATAACGATGCGACCCTTGAAGCCAAACTGGTTGAAGTACAGACTTGGCAACGGGCACGGCTTCAGCGTACACACAGCGAGTTATTTGAACAACCAAAAAACAAACCAATGGCAGATTATTTTCTGACTCAATTATATGGTGGCGGAGAATTTAAATTATTAGCCGAGCAGCTGGAACGCATTTTACCAAAAGCCAAAAAACTTGAACGTTTAGCAAAGGAGACGGTTCTTGAAACCGGTAGCCTAGCAATTCAAGCAGCAATTTTAGCGATTGAGCTGGATATGCATTTAGCGCAGTGGTTAGTTGCCCAAGATTTACCCGTAAATGAGGAAAATATACTTGCGGCTTATCAAGCGATTGATGAATCGGCTGAACGCCGTGTGCAAATTAACAATCTTAAAGATGTCTGCTATCGTACAGATAAATATCTGAACTCATTTATGCTTAAAAAGGCATTTGCGTTGGCGAAAGGTACGGCATATCGTCATAATTTCCAGCCGATGTATGATTTTATTGACGCTGGCTTTAAAGCGATGAAACCACTTGATAGCGTGGGCGGCTTTATTGAACCCTTCTGTAAACGTGAGCTGCTGATTATCGATCAAATTCATGCTGCTGGCAATGAGGGCAAGGTTGCGGCATTTGCTGTATCATAGTCTTATCTTTTATAACACCATTTATATATAGTACCACTCATAAAAAACACATAAACGGATATTCTTATGTCTGATTCATCAAATGATACTTTACATGATAAATCGAATCCTGTTGCAAAATCAGCAACAGCAAACGGTCACATTCAAGATAAACTTATCAAAGATAGCATTGCTCATAGCCAAGATATCAGCGCCAAAGCACAAGCACGTAACAGTGCAACGTTAGAATCGCCTGCGGCAAATGACTTTACGCAAGCGCAAGACTTGCCAGTAGGAACGCCACAAGGTCAGCAAACGATTGCGCCTAACGACAGCGCTGATGATAGTAAGTCTGAGACAACTGCTAGCAATAAAGCATCAGCGGTGAAAGCTGCGCTATTTCATGAGCGCGACGATATTAATAATCCGCATACACCAGATACCGATGGCGAAGAAAAGACGCATTTCGGCTATAAAACGGTTAATAAAGCGGAAAAACAAGCGCGTGTGGCGGATGTCTTTACGTCTGTTGCCAAAAAATATGACATTATGAACGACCTTATGTCATTTGGTATCCACCGTTTATGGAAGCGTTATGCCATTAGCTTATCGGGCGTGCGCGCAGGTCAGCATGTGCTTGATATTGCCGGCGGTACGGGCGATTTGGCAAAAGTATTTAGCCGTGAAGTGGGTAAAAATGGTCATGTGGTGTTATCTGATATCAATGCGGCAATGCTTGAGGTTGGTCGTGAGCGCTTGATTAATGCTGGCTGTAATAACGTTGATTTCATCCTAGCCAATGCCGAAACCCTTGCCCCATTTGAAGACAACAGCTTTGATTTAGTCACCATCAGTTTTGGTTTGCGTAACGTGACTGATAAAGATGCGGCGCTACGTGCCATGCACCGTGTGCTTAAGCCGGGCGGTCGTTTATTGATTTTAGAATTCTCAAAACCTATCTTTGAACCTTTATCTAAAGCTTACGACTTGTACTCATTTACCGCATTGCCGCTCATGGGTAAACTTGTCGCCAACGATTCTGAAAGCTATAAATACCTAGCAGAGTCGATTCGCATGCATCCTGATCAGCAGACGTTAAAGCAAATGATGGAACAAGCGGGCTTTGAAAATTGTGATTTTAATAACTTGACCGCTGGTATCGTAGCGGTGCATCGCGGCTTTAAAGCATAATCATTTTCGTGGCCTTAAGGTTTTAAAACCTGAAATCCTAATAAAGCTTTAAAATAAGGGCGATAGCTATAAAACGTATCGCCCTTATTCATGTATTTATTTACTATTTAAAATCTTAGATGACTGTCTTTATTTCACGCTTTTAATCCATTTAAAGATTTAATACGAGAGAATATGATGCTGACTGTATTACTTTTGGCAGGTGCTGAAAAGCTTGTTAATATAGCAATTGGCAGCGACGAGATTACTAAAGCAGGACTTGCACCGCTTACAGGTAAAGTATTGCGGCTGAATATAGCGATGCCTGAGCTACAAGTCGATATTTTATTCAACCATGCGCATGTGCGTTTTGAGCCTGTCACCACAAATCATTTGTTTGAGGCACAGGCTCAAACAAATGATGAGCGCATTCGAGCAAGTAAAGACAGGGTACGTTTGGGTCATAGCCTACCTGACTGTACGCTCAACGTTGAAAACTTTGCCCAGGTGCTTAATTTAATGCGCAGCGCTGAAGGTAACTTACCGATTGCAGGTGATTATAAAGTGCTGATGCAAATTAAGCAGTTGGTTGCTGGTTTTGACCCTGATATCGCAGGACAGCTGGAGCCTATTATTGGTAAGCCGCTTGCCAGCCAATTACAGCTACTTATCTCGCAGCTCAAACGTAGCTTTGGCGAAAATGCCAAACGCGCCTTTGGTGATGTGAGCGACTGGGCGAATGAATTAGCAGGTAACCATGCACCTAACCCGTATGATAGAGCGCAATCTGATGCGTTAAAGCAGCAATTATTAAAGCTACGCGCTGATACTGAGCGTGAAGAGGCACAATTGCAGGCTATTAAAGCAGAGCAAGCGCGCTTGAGCCATAATCGATAATAACTATTAAATATACAATCGTATTTTTCCTTTCTTCGTATAGCCATTTAGAAGTATTATCTAAAACAGCTAGTTATTTAGAGTGACCCACGCTCATGCTACTATCTCATCGTGCCCGCCTACTTGAGCTTTGGCGCATTGCGGCAAGCTATCGAATCGATACTCACTTTCCGCTAGAAGACGCGCCGCAGCTGCAACCATTGGCGCGGCTGATTCGATTGCATCCCGCAGCTTGGGGCAAAAATCATCAGCCAAATGCGATTAAGTATGCACTTGAAGATATGGGCACGCTATTTTTAAAGCTGGGTCAATTGCTCTCTACCCGCCGTGACCTCGTTCCTCCTGAAATTATTAACCAATTGGTTCAGCTACAAGACCAAGTCAAACCCTTTCCGGTTGACATTGCCATCACTCAAATCGAAGATACCAAACATGGTTTAGGTGAATCTATTGCTACGCTTTTTGCCCGTTTTGATAGCAAACCGTTGGCAGCAGCATCCATCGCGCAAGTACATACAGCATCGCTCAGAGATGGACGCGAAGTAGTGGTAAAGGTGGTGCGCCCTGATATTCGACCCATTATTATTGCAGATTTTGAACTACTGCGGACGATTGCCAATTGGGTATCGGCACGGGTCGAAGCAGCACGCGCGGTACATATTATTGATATTGTCGAAGATTATCGGCAAGTGATGCTAAATGAGCTGGATCTCACCTTAGAGGCAGAAAACACCACACAGATGCGTAATAACTTCTTAGGCTCGACGTTGATGTATGTGCCAGAAGTTTATGACGCAGCTAAAAATGTAATGGTAATGGAGCGTATACAGGGTGTGCCCATCTCTCAAACTGAGCTTTTTGATACATTAGGTTACGACCGCGCTACATTGGCAGAAAAAGGTCTGACGATATTTTTTACCCAAGTTTTTCGTGATAACTTTTTTCATGCCGATATGCATCCGGGTAATGTCTTTGTTGAAACGCCGCCCGTCCATACGCTAAATGCTACGATGTCGCCTATAGATTTGGGTCATGAGCCACGTTACATTGGGCTTGATTGTGCCATTATGGGTACGTTATCTCACAACGATCAGCTGATTGTGGCGCGCATGCTGCTAGCGGTAATGAATAATAATTTTACAGCCTTGGTCAATATTGTTAGCCGCGCAGGTTGGATACCACCGAATACGGATAAGCACGCCTTGATGCGTGATATGAGTCGCACTGTCGCGCCCATGTTGCAAAAATCCATTAACGATATCGACTTTGCTGGCGTATTGATGCAAATACTGGATATCGCACGCCGTCATCATATGACCATTCCACCGCAGTTGATGCTACTGCTAAAAACCTTAGTGCATGTCGAAGGTTTAGGGCGTGACCTCTACCCTGACCTTGATATTTGGGCGCTTGCCAAACCTATTTTAAGCAGCTGGGTAAAAGAGCAACTCGACCCGATGCGGAACTTACAACAACTGCGCGATCGGTTACCAGAGCTGTTACTATCTGCCACCGATATTCCAAAATTACTTGATAATGGCTTGCAAAGTCTTGCGTCACAAGGTTCGAGGCAAGACAGTCAATTGCGAGAAATACAACAAATTCGTGCTGACATGCTTAATGATCGCCGTCGTGACTGGATAGCATTAGCAGGCTTTGTGCTGTGTATTGCAATCGCTATGCAAGTGGTCGGTTGGTTATCACCTGTGTTTTATATATTAGCCATAGTTAGTGTTTTTTGGCGTATCTTAGCCTAATATTAAAATCTGTAGAATGCTAGAAATATTAAAGACTGCTCATAATTTAGATAAAAAAATGCCCATACTTTGTTTAAAAGATGGGCGTTTTTTCTTAAAAAAATCGGCCATTACATTTGATCAATCGCCATTTGTGTCAGTACCCGTCCGCGCGCAGTTCGCAGTACATAGCCTTGCTGAATCAAATACGGCTCAATCACATCCTCAAGCGTACCACGATCTTCCGCCATAGCAGCCGCAACCGCTTCAACACCTGCAGGACCGCCATCAAAACGCTCATGCAATATCTCGATATAACGTCTGTCCAAATGATCCAAACCACGTCTATCGACTGCCAACATATCGAGGGCACTTGCTGCAATCACCCCATTAATACTGCCATCACCCCTGACCTCCGCGTAATCACGTACACGGCGCAGTAAACGGTTGGCAATCCGCGGTGTACCACGCGCACGGCGCGCAATCTCAACCGCCCCATCCTCACTCATTGGCACACGCATCAACCTTGCCGCACGGCTAACAATCGTGGTCAAATCAGCAATATTATAAAACTCTAAACGCTGCACAATACCAAAGCGATCACGCAATGGCGAGGTTAATAACCCAGCACGCGTGGTAGCAGCAACCAAGGTAAAAGGCGGCAAATCAAGCTTAATCGAGCGTGCCGCAGGTCCTTCACCAATCATGATATCAAGCTGGAAATCTTCCATAGCAGGATACAGTATTTCTTCAATCACGGGGCTGAGACGATGAATTTCATCAATAAATAGTACGTCACCTGCTTCTAGATTAGTGAGCATCGCTGCCAAGTCGCCTGCGCGCTCAAGCACTGGTCCTGATGTTGAGCGCAAATTACCACCCATTTCACGGGCGATAATATTGGCAAGGGTCGTTTTACCCAACCCCGGAGGACCAAAAATTAAGGTGTGATCAAGCGCCTCATCACGTGCCCGCGCTGCACCAATAAAGACTTCCATCTGCTCACGTACCACAGGCTGTCCGATATATTCAGCCAGTAACGCTGGGCGGATATTCGCATCAGGAGCATCACCTACCCCTTCTAGCGGATTAATCAAACGGTCTTGGCTCATAGGTTTTATCATTATATAGTCAGAGGAAAAATAGGAGAACAGTAATAAACAGCATAACCAAACCATCAGAATAAGTCATGCAAAAACGCTGAAAAAGAGGCTTCAACATAAAAAAAGCGACAACCAGTGTCGCTTGTTCATTAATAAGATAATAGTTTGATGGTAAAAGACTTTATAGGTTTATAAAAAATAAAGACAATTAAAATCCAGACAGCTGTTGCAACGTTGCTTTTAGTAAGCCTTGCGTATCTTCAAAAATATCGCCGTTACTTTTCGCCGCTTTTATCGCCAGTTGCGCCTCTTTTTCTTTATAGCCCAAGCTCATTAGTGCGCCTTCTACTTCAGCGATGATGCTACCTTCGTGCGACACTTGCACCGATTGCGGGATATATTCTAAGTGACCGCTATCAACTTCGATATTTTTTAGCTTGTCTTTTAGCTCAATTAATAAGCGTTGCGCTGTTTTTTTACCAATACCCGGAATACGCATAAGAGCCGTTTCTGAATCTTGCTCAACATGCATTTTTAGCTCAGCTGCGGACATCGCCGACAACATTGCTAGTGCCATTTTTGCCCCGACACCGTTAATTTTAATCAGTTGCCGAAACACATCACGCTCTTTACGGTCGATAAAACCAAACAGCAATTGCGCATCTTCACGCACATGAAAATGCGTCCAGATACTCGCTTGCTGATGCAGATGCAACTGGCAAAATGACGGTAATGGTAGCTCAATATCATAGCCCACGCCAGAGGTAGTCATGATGCACGCCGTTGGTGCCATCAAATACTGCACCTGCCCGGTAATCAATCCGATCATAACCTTTTCCTATTAACATCAACTATTTGTGATTAATCATGGCATAAAATGAGCTACTATATCATTATTCAATATAATCACTTAACCCCATTCATTTACGCGTAAAAATCTACCATGCTTTCCAGACTAATCGGACGGATTTTATCCGCTTGACCAGCTGAACCAAAGGCTTCAAAACGATCCATACAAATAGCTGACATCGCAACCATAGAAGCTTTGAAGTATTTACGGGGATCAAATTCACTAGGATTTTCGGCAAGGAATTTACGGATAGCGCCAGTTGATGCGAGACGTAAATCGGTATCAATATTGACTTTACGCACACCATGTTTAATCGCTTCAACGATTTGTTCAACGGGCACGCCATACGTTTCGCCAATATTACCGCCATTTTCATTGATAACTTTTAGCCACTCTTGCGGTACAGACGACGAGCCATGCATCACTAGATGCGTATTAGGAATACGCGCATGAATCTCTTTAACCCGTTCAATGGATAAGATATCGCCAGTCGGTGGACGGGTAAATTTGTACGCGCCATGACTGGTGCCAATAGCGATGGCTAACGCATCAACGTTGGTGTCTTTGACAAACTGCTCTGCTTCATCCGCACTGGTTAATAACTGTTCGTGATCAAGTATGCCTTCTGCGCCAGAACCATCTTCTTCACCAGCCATACCCGTCTCAAGGCTACCCAAACAGCCAATCTCGCCTTCAACAGACACACCGCAGGCATGGGCAAGTTTCACTACTTCACGAGTGACGCTGGCATTGTATTCATAATCCATTGGCGTTTTGCCATCTTCTCCTAGCGAACCATCCATCATCACCGATGAAAAACCAAGCTGAATTGAACGCTGACAAACCGCTGGTGACATGCCATGATCTTGATGCATTACGACTGGGATATGCGGCCATTCTTCAATCGCAGCAGTAATTAAATGCCGTAAAAATGACGCTCCTGCATAGCCACGTGCGCCTGCACTTGCCTGAACAATCACTGGTGAATTGCACGCATCTGCTGCCATCATGATTGCCCGCATTTGCTCTAAGTTATTCACATTATAAGCTGGAACACCGTAGCTATGTTCAGCAGCGTGGTCTAAAAGTTGACGCAAGGAGATTAAAGCCATAACACATTCTCTAATTAAGGTTTAAAAATGGTGACATGCTGAGGTAAAGGGTTGGAAATCGTACGACATGAACAAACGGGTGTCATAAAAATTAAGCAGTAAGCCCGCAAAATGTCCAATATTAAGCATGTACTATCACCCTTTATTCTCAAGCGCATATTATAGCAAAATTTATCCACGTCTCGCAGAGGTTAGCGCAGTATTTATCTGTTCAACAGATTTTCTATCTATTTTTAATGACTTGTGAACATTCATATCTCATTCATATAGCGCAACCAAATGTCCGTATAAATTTTACATAAAAAAGCCTTGATAGGTATCAAGGCTTTTTTGATAGTGCAAGAGTCGTTATAATTAAAAAACTGCTATGTAAATGTTTATATAATAGTATCTGATTATAACTTTCTTAGACTATCTAGTACTGACATATTAAATACTAGTACTTTTGATCTTCAGAAACGGCTTCTTTTACAGCAGGGTCAGCTTTCAAGTCAGTTGCAGGCTTCGCTGCGGCATCAGCAGCAACGTTAGATGCGCCATCAGCTACTGCACTGGCACCCTTAGCGACAGCATCAGCAGTACCTTCAACGGCTTTATTAGTACCATCTGCGATTGCTTCACCAGTATTCACTACAGCACCTGCAGCAACTGCGCCCGCCGTTTTAGCACCATCAGCAATTTCTGCACCAGTATCTTGAGCAGCTACTTCAGCTTCAGCAGCAGCTTGTTCAGTATTAGCAGCAATATCATCGCCTGCAGCTTCAGCAGCCGCTTCAACGTTACCCGCATCAGCTTGTTCTTCTGTTTGCTGGCTACATGCAGTGACTGCAAAAGTTCCAGCAAGGATGCTAGCAAGTAACAAATGACGTTTTAACATAATAAACCTCTAGTAAATAATGCATGTCAAATACATGGTGACGCCATTTTATAGTCAGCAAATACGACATGCAATAACAATTTTCAGTATATTAACAATATAATAACTGCTCAATAATCGTGGTCAAAATTCATTACTATAATTCAGCTCGCTAAAATATTTATCCAATTAGATTAGCGCTACTGTATCGTTTTCTAATACTCGCAAGATTTTGACAACCTGTTAGACTACCTTAGTCAATAAACAGTTGTTGTACAAATCATGTTACTAGGCAGGCATTTGCAGCGCTGCTACGGCAGGTAAAGTCTTGCCTTCAACAAACTCTAAGAACGCGCCACCACCTGTTGACATGTAGCTGACACCTTCGGCAACTTGGTATTTATCAATAGCTGCAAGCGTATCGCCACCGCCAGCAATTGAAAAACCAGCGCTCTGCTGTACGGCTCTGGCTAAAATCTCAGTACCTGCGCCAAAGGCATCGACTTCAAACACCCCAACTGGACCATTCCATAAAATAGTTTTAGCATTCATAATGGCTTCAGCTAACTTCTCTGCACTTTGCGGAGCGATATCTAATATCATATCATTATCCCCAATGTCGCTAACGGCTTTTACCGTTGCCGTGGCAGCTTGTAAAGAACCAATAAAATCATCAAAATCAATCTCTTTTTTATCAGCAACAACCACATATTCAGGCAGTAAAATCTCGGTTTTTTGCATGATGTCACGCGCGGTATCCACTAAGTCAGCTTCATACAATGATGCACCAACACTATGACCTTTTGCCGCTAAGAAAGTATTGGCAATGCCGCCACCGACGATAATTTGGCTGCATAGCTCTGCCAAGCTATGTAAAACTTCGAGTTTAGTGGATACCTTTGAGCCACCAACGATGGCTAACATCGGTTGCGCTGGTGTGTCCAGTCCTTGCGTCAATGCATCAAGTTCTGCTGATAATAAAGGTCCTGCGCATACTGTTTTACCAGCAGCACGCATCGCTTGCGTGACTCCTTCGGTAGAGGCTTGTGCCCGATGCGCAGTGCCAAAAGCATCCATCACAAACACATCACACAAGTCAGCATAAGCTTTCGCTAAACTTGGCGAGTTTTTCTTCTCCCCAGCGTTAAAACGTACGTTTTCTAGCAGGATAACTTCACCTGCTTTCACATTCACACCTGCAGTTAGATAATCACGATTTAAGCTAACCGGCTGCTTAATTTGTGTACCTAATTTATCGGTTAAATAATCGGCAACAGGCGCAAGCGAATATATTTCTTCAGGACTACCTTCGGTTGGACGACCCAAATGTGAGCAGACAATAACGCCAGCACCCTTTTCTAACGCTAATTTTATCGTCGGCAAACTGGCTTGTAAACGTGCATCACTTGTCACTTTGCTATCTTTAATAGGCACGTTCAAATCTTCACGAATCAACACGACTTTTTCAGCTAAATCCAACTCACTCATACGCAAAAAATTCATTCACTACTCCTGATATTAATTAATGATTAAAAAATATGAATTAACAATTATTCGATTTATAAACACTATTTGATAGCAAAGGTGCTGTTTATTTACATGACAGCTTCTTTTTAATAGTAATTTCTGCTAATGACTTTAGATAAGGGGTCTAACAAATTTAGGACGTGAGTGTAGCATAAGGTGAACTTTTCTAAACAGGTCTATCCGATGAAATTTAGCTGTTTATTGACAACGGGTTTTAATATATTAAAAGTTCGATAACATTTCGTGGTGGCGCGTGGTCTTCATAGCTCTTATGATGAATAGCCGAACAATAACTATAATCTCTGGAGAGAATATCATGAGCATCAACTTAGATACCGCCAAAACCAATTTATTGGCTTTAAAAGACGAATATGAAACCCGTATTGATAAAATAGAAGACCATATTCAGCATCCACAAGATGATTTAAATGAGCACTGGGACGACCAAGCGATTTCCTACAGCCAAAACGACATGCGCAAAAACTTGCTGATAGAAGCGAAGCAAAGCTTGGTTTATGTTAGAAATGCGCTCAGCCGCATTGAGAATGGCACTTATAGTGACTGTGAAATCTGTGGTAAAGAGATTGCAGAACAAAGACTAGAAGCGTTGCCGTACGCCACATTATGTATGGAGCATGCTAAATAAACTTGCTGTTGAGCTAAATTAATATTTTAATCAAATGCTAATTTATAAGATAACTTGTCAAAAGCTAAGCAGGCGTGTGCTATGAATGTAGCGCCTGCTGCCATTGATGACAGCGCTCTGCTATTTTATCCACTGGCAAATCCATAATGTCACCCACTATCGCGATATAAGTTAGTGGTAGCTCTGCTAAGTTTGCTATGTTTTCAGCGGTTAAGCCACCAATAATGCAAATATCAATCTCTTGCTGGCAGCCATCAATCAGCTGCTGGCGCGTGATGGTCGCCGCATTTGGCTTGGTATGCGATGCAAATACTGCGCCCATTGCCGCATAATCTGCTCCATCATCCTTAGCTTCTTTAACAAGTTCAATATCACCATGACAAGTGCGCCCGATAATTTGATTGGGCAACAGTCTTTGTTTTGCTGCGCTGATGTCACCATCGCCTTGTCCAAGGTGCACACCTACCCCAAGCTTAGCCGCTAACTCAATATCATCGTTAATAACAACTTTAATCTGATATTTTTTGGCTAATGCAACAATTTGCGCAGCCTCATGATATAACTTGGCTTGCCCTTGCTGCTCCGCCAATACCTTTTTGCGCCGAACTTGTAATAACGCAATGACGCCTGTTGCTAAGGCAATTTCCAGCTTAGCATATAGCAAGTCAAACACATCATCGTTGGTCAGTAGATAAAGCTGCGGTATTAGTGGCTGAGTCATGTTAATCCTTACGCTTTTATACACCCAAAAAAAAGAGCCGTTATATGAATAACCGCCCTCTTTATATTTATAACTTTCTAATTTTTATTACTTCTTAATAAAAACCAGAATAACAAGTTACCTTAAACGGTACGGCGACTTGATAAACTGTTTAAGATATTCTTAGCATCACCCCAACGAGTATCTGAGCTACCAGCACCTAAAATCACGATAATCGCTGGTCGGTTATTGACTTTAGTTTCCATCACCACGCAACGACCGGCTTCATTAATAAAGCCTGTTTTAGAGATACCAATTGGATAGTTACCTGAACGTACTAGCGAGCTAGTATTACTGGCTTTATAGGTGCGATTGCCACTACTATAGTTAGCAACGTAGAAATCATAGTCTTTGGTGGTTGAAAAACGACGGATCACATCGTAATTGCCAGCAGCACGTACCATTTTCACTAAGTCATTTGATGACGCAACATTACGTGCATCAAGACCTGTTGGATCACCGAAGAATGCTGTGGTCATGCCTAGAGATTTGGCTTTATTATTCATTGCACGCATAAAGGCACTATAACCACCCGGATAATTACGCGCTAATGTTTTTGCAGCCGGGTTTTCAGATTTCATCAATGCCATAAGTAATATTTCAGCGCGATTCATGCGATCGCCTACTTTTAGACGCGTACTCGCACGTTTAGGACCGACGAAATCTTCTGCATCAAAGGTAATCTCTTCACGCATATCAAGATTAGCATCTAGTACTACCATTGCTGTCATGATCTTAGTGATACTCGCCATAGGACTTGCGGTATTGGCATTTTTTTCATAAATTGTTTCGCCAGTTTCCACATCAATCACCGCCACACTGCGCGAACTGGTGCTGATCGGAATCATATCGCTACTGCCAAAGCCGCCTTTATAAATCGTATTGTAAGTATTACGATTGGCGCTGCTATCAGCATTGGTTAAGCTGGTCGTGCCGTATCCGTTATCGACCTTTTTAATCGCTGAGCCTTGTGACTTTGACATGATATTGCGAGCTTCAGATAAACTGTTAACCCCGCCCCAGCTTACGCGCGCAACCGATTCGGTATTACCATTAATGGTCAATGCAGCTTGTGCGGCACTGCCCAAACTCAATGAGATAATGGCAGCAACCAACTGCTGTTTGGTTAATGGTAGATTTTTCATTCTTCCTCCGGCTATTGTTATCACAATATTGTGATACAGGTTGACGTGAGTAACTTACGTAGCGATTGTGGATGCGTTTGTAGGCACTCGTATAGAGTTTTTGTACTTTTAGTGTATCATGGATTGCATTCAAGGGTAATCCAATGACGTTATGACATTGAAATTAATCATCTAAATTGAATATTTGCTACACTTGCTTTGCTTTTGTGCAATGTTCATTAACATATGAGTCATATTCTCTTTCACTTTGTATTTTAAGCAGTATCTTGGAATCTATATATAAGTGATAATAGATGAGATGATATTTTTTCATGTCTTTGAACTCAAGACTTTTCTGATATTCCATATATTCATTTAATATAGATAAGTAGCATTATAAAGTTCAATATCCGCATTTTTTTCTTAACTAAAAAAATCGTTAAGACGAAACAATTGTTAAAATAAAACAATTACTAAGAGTTTAACTATGATTCGAGTATTGGTAGTAGATGATCACGATTTAGTGCGAATGGGCATCAGTCGTATGTTGTCTGACAGCACTGATATTGAGGTGGTGGGTGAAGCGGATAGCGGTGATATGGCAATCAAACTTGCCAAACAGCTGAACCCTGATGTGGTGCTATTAGATGTTAACATGCCTAATATTGGCGGGCTTGAGGCGACTAAACGTTTGATTCAGCTAGATATGAACATTAAGATCTTAGCGGTGAGTAGTATGGTGACTCAGCCCTATCCTTCTATGTTATTGAAGGCTGGAGTTAATGGCTATATTACCAAGGGCACCCCGTTAGATGAGATGATACGTGCTATTAAAAAACTGTATCAAGGCGGACGTTATTTTAGCCATGATATTGCTGAGCAATTAGCTGAAGTTTTATTATCCGATAATGCCTCTTCACCATTTGACTTACTGAGTGATCGCGAAAAACAAGTTGCCATGATGGTTGTGAACTGTCAAAGTCCACAGCAGATTGCCGATCAGTTATTTGTTAGTGTCAAAACCATCAACACCTACCGCTACCGTATTTATGAAAAAGTCGGTGTGGATAGCGATGTAAAATTAACTCATATGGCGATTCGTCATGGTCTCATTCATCCTTAGAATGCTGTAATCTTGTTATGAGAACACCTATTTCCTTCATTAGCGACTATTTGCAGCACGGCAATGTCTTGC
Source organism: Psychrobacter sp. GP33 (assembly GCF_014119005.1). GTDB lineage: Bacteria > Pseudomonadota > Gammaproteobacteria > Pseudomonadales > Moraxellaceae > Psychrobacter. Next base: position 275,382 of record NZ_JACGYX010000004.1, read on the forward strand.
CTGCGCCTCAACTGCGGCGTTTAGGTCTGCTTTATAGCAGCTATCGGCTGGTCATCAGCATTTTTTTTGTGGTGATGAGCTATATTACTGCTCATTCTGAGGGCAGTTTGCTGTTGCCCAGTTTGTTATCGCAAACTGCGCTTAGTGTTTATGTGTTGGTAAGCTTTGGCCTGTTTAATTTATTTTATGTGATGCACAAGCTGGCCTCTCAACAATTAGCATTTGGGCTGACCCTTGATATCATTATGCTTAGCTTATTGCTGTATACCAACGGCGCTCCAGACTTACAATTAACCTTGTTGTATATGGTCGTGGTTGCTACCAGCTTTATGCTACTGCAAGGCTCGCAAGCGATTATCATCACTTTATTAGCGGTCATTTTTGTCATCTACCAGCAGTTTTTTTATGCTATTACCAATAGTATGAGCCTCACTGACTTGGTCGATGCTCTCCTCATCTCTTTTAGTTTTTTGGCAGTCGGTTTTTTAAGTTGGTCAGTCTCTCAGCGCTTGATTCATGTTGAAAAAATGGCTTTCCAGCAGGCACAAGAGGTAAAAAGGCTCAGTCATATCAATCAAGAAGTCATCAGTCAGATGCTTAATGGCGTGATGGTCATTGATAAAGGCAAGATTGTGTTGGCTAATACTGCAACTTATCAGTTACTGGATCTAAAAGGCATCCGTATAAATGATTCAGGCACTTCACCTGAAACGCTAAAAAACCAACTCTTTAATTCTGATAAGCCACGTTTTTTACAGTGGTTGCGCCCTACTATTAATCAAAAAAAAGCCACTAATAATCAGCAAAGTAGTGCGCTTCTGACCGTTCAACAACAAATCCAAGCGTTGCACGCACCATTATTTGATAGTTGTTTAACTGTGGCTGCCGGAATGTCACGAAATTTTATTTATGAGCTACCGGTAGAGACAAGTACCGCGTTAAGCAATAAGCTACGCATTCAAATTATTCCACTTAAAGATAGTAGCCAACTGATTTTATTGGAAGATTTGCAGCGTGAGCAAGCGGGCGCTCAACAGTTAAAGCTTGCCTCATTAGGACAATTGACCGCCAGTATCGCTCATGAAATTCGTAATCCATTAGCATCTATCTCACAAGCAAGTCAGCTATTAATGGAAGATATCATGTTTGATAATGCCAAAAATAGTGATGATGACGGTGTTGAGAATTATGAGCATTCAATAGCTGTCAATCATTCATCTGCTACGTCATTCAATCATCATGATATATCAGGTAATTATGAGCTATACAAAATTATATTTGCTCAGACCAAACGCGTAAATCGTATTATTGAAGACGTATTAAAGTTGTCGCGACAACAGCCCCCAAACCAGCAAACCATCTCTATTATACCGTGGATACACCAGTTTTTAGTTAACTACTTTCCGAATAACGTGGTACTTCATGTCTATTCTCAACCCATTATCGAGTTTGATACGCACCAATTAGAGCAAATATTAATTAATCTTATTAATAATGGATTGCGCTATGGTCATCGTGTCAACCCAGAATCGTCTGTCGAAGTTGAAATTTATAATAAGCAAAATAATGTTATTATTGACATTCTAGATCATGGTAATGGTGTTGATACTGCGCACTTAAAACAGCTATTTAATCCATTTTTCACCACTGACAAATCAGGAACTGGATTGGGGCTTTATTTATCGCAAGCATTTAGTGAAGCCAATCATGCCCGTTTACGCTACGCACCTGAGCATAAGAAAAGCTGCTTTCGTTTGATTATTCCTGCTTTATCGCTGGAAACATAATTATTATTATTAATTAATATGGACAGTTAGTGTTTAAATATACCTATTCAAGCTCTTTTTAGCATTCGTTTTAACCCTTTAGATTCGACCCACAATTTTTTATTATTTGTACATATTGAATACATTTGAGGTGATATATGACAGCAACAGCGCTGATAGTTGATGACGAAGTAGATTTATGTCGGCTGATGCAAATCACTTTGACAAAGATGGGTATTAAAAGCGATGTTGCCTATAGTTTAGCTCAAGCCGAAGGGTACTGGAATTCTAATAGTTATGACTTTTGTTTAACTGATTTAAATTTACCAGATGGTTCGGGACTGGATTTGGTCAAGCGCATCAGCAGCAGTTCAAGTACCCCGATTGCGGTTATTACAGCACATGGTAGTATGGATTTAGCGATTGAGGCATTAAAGCTTGGGGCATTCGATTTTGTGAATAAACCGCTTGAATTGCCACGCCTACGCCAACTGGTTGAAAGTGCTTTGAAAGTGATTCGGCAAGATAGCAATGTTAAAGTAGTAAGCCTGCATACACCAGAGCAACAGCTATTAGACAGTCGTCTTATCGGTAACTCAGCTGTCATGCATCATCTCAAAAGCACTATTTTAAAATTGGCACGCTCGCAGGCACCTGTATTTTTATCAGGGGCATCAGGCACGGGTAAAGAAGTGGTGGCACGACTCATTCATGATTTGAGCGCCCGCCGAGATGGAAGTTTTGTACCTGTCAACTGCGGGGCAATCCCATCGGAGCTCATGGAGTCTGAGTTTTTCGGTCATAAAAAAGGAAGCTTTACCGGTGCAGTGGCGGATAAGCAAGGACTATTTCAGCAAGCCAGCGGCGGCACACTATTTTTGGATGAAGTCGCAGATTTACCGCTTGCCATGCAGGTAAAGCTGCTACGCGCCATTCAAGAAAAAACGGTTCGTGCCATTGGTGATACGCGTGAAATTCCTGTCGATATCCGGATTCTTTCAGCCACTCATAAAGATTTAAATCAATTGGTACAAAGTGGCGCTTTTAGACAAGATTTATATTATCGTATTAATGTTATTGAGTTAAAACTACCCGCGCTTAACGAACGCTATGAAGATATCCCCGCGTTAGCCCAACATTTTTTAATGCTCATTGCCGAAGAATGGCAATTAGAACACCCATCCGAATTATCACCTGCTGCTTATCAACGTTTACAACAGCATAATTTTGCTGGTAATGTTCGCGAACTGCGTAATATTCTCGAGCGCGCCATTACCTTATCGGAAACGATTTTGATTGAGGTGGCACATTTAGGCTTGCCTGAAATAACTGCCCATGATGAACCTAATGATAAAAATACAACAGTTAAACAGACTATAAACGACAAGCCATCCAATACTCAGAATACCAGTAATACGACTTCGGCTTCTCATTTACGGCCGTCTGATAGTACAGTACCACCTATTCAAGCCAATGTTCAAAACAAGACGGGACAAATAGCGCTAAATTCTTATCGCACCAATGGCTATTCTTACTCTAGCGCTATTAAAGGGATTATCTCTCAGCATTTTGAGTCGACTTTTGCGCAAAACAAATTGACCGATGATAAGACTATTAAAAATACAGATACGCTATCTGATACCTCATCAGTGCTGCCAGAAGATAGGGACGAATTACCTACAATAGGGCTAGAAGCATATTTACAAGAGCAAGAAGAGCGTCTAATTATTAAAGCGCTGCAACAAACCAGAGGTAATAAAACTCAAGCAGCCGAACTACTGGGCACGACTTTTCGCTCGCTACGTTATCGAATGAAAAAGCTAGAAATCGATGACGATTAACAAACTAAGAACGCTTAGCCACTTACTTAATAGCGCGTACGGTTTTAAAGTAAAGTCATCAATAAGCTTTACTATTTATCAATAATGATGCTACTTTTTGCCTCATTATTTTTATGATCAATGCTTTTAGAATCAATGTTTTTAGAATTAATACTTTTAGCGTCACCTTGTACAAGACGAATACCAGAGGAGCTGATTTGCTTGCGTAATAATGCAAGTGCTTGTTGCTCCCAACCTTGTTCATTGCCTGATAAGCGCACATCTGGCTGTACGCCAATTTTTTCTATTTGCTTACCGTTTGCTGTAAGATAATGAGCAACGGTAAGTTTAATTGCTTGCTCATTATTAAGCGGTATCACTGATTGTACTGACCCCTTACCATAGCTGACCTCGCCCACAATAGTGGCGCGTTTTTGCGTTTGCAAACTACTGGCAAGTACTTCAGCAGCAGAGGCTGAATACCGGTTTTGTAGTATCATTAGCGGCAATGGCTTAAGCACAGCGCTACCCCGCGTGGTTAAGGTGCTGGTTTCACGTTGACGTCCTTTAACTTGTACTACCTTGGTATCTTCCATAAATAAGCTGGCTACTTGTACCGCTGAGGTCAGTACGCCGCCCGGATTATCACGTACATCCAATAATATAGCCGTGACAGGAGCATTTAAGTCAGTTAAGCTTTTTAAAATTTGCTCCCGACTGTTATTTTGAAAAGCAGGCAGCCGCACAATAGCAATACCGTTTACAAGGCGCGTTTCAATCGCTTGAGAGTGCATATTATTGCGCTGCAAGGTGCTGCTATGTTTGCGACGTCCTGCTTTTGAGGTAATGACATCAACTTGTGTGCCTGCAACGCCGGTGAGCAACTGCTGAATATCATTATTAAGCTTACTCTCATCCAATTTAAATTCATCAATTTGATGCAGATAATCCCCAATAGTGATGCCTTTTTTATCCGCAGATGAATTATTTTTAACATCAGTGATTACCCAATAACCAAGTTTGGAATCATAATCAGCCTTAATCCCGACATCCCCAACATCACCTTCGGTAAAGGCACGTAGGTTTTCATAAGCCGCAGCATCTAAAAATTCAGCGTGACTGTCCAAATTAGTCAACATACCGCTCATAGCGTTATTGAATAATACTTCATCATTAACCGGCTCAACATATTCGCGCCGTATCAAGTCAACTACCGACACAAATGTCTTTAAGGTTTCAGGTGAAATGGCATTTAGAGATACTTGTGCGACGCTATCAGGAATATCAGTATTAATGTTCGGAGGCGTGGTGGGTCGTTTAACATTCGCATTGTTGATAATCGCTGTGGTATCTGGTGCTTCATCAATCCAATCATCGGTTTGATCCACAACCGCTGCAATATCATCTAGCTCATCGGCACCATCCTCTGCACTGACTTCATCACTTTTTAGATTAATGAGTTTTAAACCCGCAGTAGGATTAAGAATAGTTGATTTAATAACCGGTTTGACAGGGGTCTTAATCGTATTAACTGGCTTCTTTTTTACCGACCTGCTTGATACTTGCTTAGCTGGCACACTTTTGGTTGACCCTGTTTTACTTTGAATGGCGCTCTTATTTTTTACCGCACTGGCAATGGGCGCTTTTACATTAGGCGACTTAACAGGGCTGGCTGCCAGTGCCGCTTGAGAATAGATATTAAGCACCCCTAACAGCCCAAATAACGCTATTTTTATTATCGGTCGCTGCCATACATACGTAACGGACGACAATAATTTTAATGGGCACGATAAGGGATGAGCGGATAAGCGCATAAAAAGACTCATATAAAATAAAAAAGAGAGGTCAAATGGAGATATAAAGGTAATGAGCAGTAGTATAGCAATAAATACGCGACACATGAAAAAGGGAAGGATAATAGATATCCTTCCCTTAACAAGTTGTAAATAACCATTAAGTGTCGACAATGTTAAGCTGTAAAGATTCGGATAGCCACATTTATTACTATAGTTATAATTTAAGAATTTATAATTAAACTGGAATTAGTAAATTCTCGCCCGTCATCTCAGTAGGCGCATCAAGATCCATCAATGCCAAAATCGTTGGTGCGATATCACTCAACTTGCCACCTTTACGCACTCGCACTTTTTGCTCACCAACATAAATAAGCGGTACATGCTCTGTGGTATGCTGAGTGTGGACTTGCCCACTTTCATAATCTTGCATTTGCTCGCAATTACCATGATCAGCGGTAATCAGAATGTCGCCGCCCGCAGCACGCACTGCTGATTCAATACGACCTACGCACACATCAAGCGCTTCTACGGCTTTAACGGTCGCATCAAAAACGCCCGTATGCCCGACCATATCGCCATTGGCATAGTTCACGATTAATACATCGTATTCACCAGATTCAATAGCAGCAACTAACTTATCCGTTACTTCAGGCGCACTCATTTCTGGTTGTAAATCGTAAGTAGCTACATTTGGAGAGGGTACTAAAATACGCGTCTCACCGGTGTATTCTGCCTCACGGCCACCACTAAAGAAAAAAGTGACGTGCGCATATTTTTCAGTTTCAGCAATACGTAGCTGGGTTTTGCCGTTATCTTGCAGATATTCGCCTAACGTATTACTCAATGACGTTGGATAGTAAGCAATACTAGTATTTGCGCTATCTGCCAAAATATCTGAGTACTTGGTCAACATTACAAAGGCAGCAAGCTTAGGACGCTTATGACGGGCAAATCCTGAAAACTCATGGTCAGGCAAGACAAATGCCTGTGCCAACTCACGCGCACGGTCAGAGCGGAAGTTCATAAATATCAGCGCATCATTATCATCAACGGTAAATGGCATCTCATCACGACCGATTACAATCGTTGGATTAATAAATTCGTCAGTCTCACGTGCTTTATAAGCTGCTTGTATCGCCCCATCAGCACGAGTAGCTAGGCGATCCGCTTTACCTTCTGTCAACAGCTCATAGGCTTTTTGTACGCGATCCCAGCGATTGTCACGATCCATCGCATAATAACGCCCGATGATACTGGCAATGCGTACTCGACCTTCGTAATGAGCATTCAGCTTTTCAATATAATCACGCAAGCGATTAATATACTTATCAGCAGACTTAGGTGGCGTATCGCGACCATCTAAAAAGCAATGCACAAAAACATTCTTCGCCCCATGGACTAAAGCGGAGTGACACATGCCCTCAATATGATCTTGATGTGAATGCACACCACCATCCGACAATAAACCCATGATATGTACGTTACCACCCAGCTCATTCGCCGCTTGTACCGCGCCAACTAATGCCTCGTTTTTATAAAAATCGCGGTTAGCCAATTCATTTGAGATACGCGTTGAGTCCTGATAAAGCACACGTCCAGCACCTAAATTCATATGCCCCACTTCAGAGTTACCAAACTGACCATCTGGCAATCCCACATCCTCTCCCGATGCAGATATCAGCCCATGTGGATACTGTTGATAAATCTTATCTAGATTGGGCATATTGGCAGCAGCGATGGCGTTATCCTTCACCTCTTCACGATGTCCAAAGCCATCCAATATCATTAACACATGCGGTATTTTTTTATTTAGCTTGTTATTAGCTTGGGTCTGATTCTCGTCAATAGACTCTGATTGTTGCTGCGTACTGGTCATAGATTACCGCTCCTCAAGTGAATGAACGCCTATCGTGCATTATTAGAATGAATTAGCATTGATACTTATCAAGTCATACATACTACCACAAATACTAAAATACATGAAAAATCAACCCTTTTTAAAAAAGTTCATACCTATTTTTTAATTGACCTTATTAATATTTAACCTAGATCATTGATAATATAGAAGTGATAGACCTCCTAGTGACTCTCACGTATCAAACTGTAAATCAGACTTGCAATCGCGTTTTTCATTGGGTAATATGGTTTTATTCTGGAGTGTTAGCTAGTAGATGTTTATTCCCTGAGCCGATAATGTTATACCTGGATGCGCTACCTATTGCTTCATTGTGTATGCCTGCACCGCTTGCGGTGACTCAGGAAACCTGCAGAGGCAGTGACGTATCCGCCCTGAACTTCACGGTTCATGGGTCATCATCTTACGGCGGCACTCCGGTTGTTAATTTAAGTGACTGTCATTTATTATTTAGCAAAAGTGCGATAGAAATGATATGTCCAAGTATTGTCCATAGACATTAAGATAAATATTAAAAAGCCCCTTTAACTAATCATTAAAGGGGCTTTTTTTATATAAGATACTAGGTATTTATAAATTATTCATCATTAGCAGATTTAGTAATTTCCTTAACATCTTTTGGAATATCTTTAGCCGTACCATCAACGGTTGTATGCTGCTTAAACACATCGCCAAATGGGTTTTGTTGCTGCTGACTAAATGGGTTTTGTTGCTGCTGACCAAATGGGTTTTGTCCACCCATACCGCCTGCACCACCGAACGGGTTTTGTCCGCCCATTCCTCCCATGCCACCAAAGGGATTCTGTCCACCACCCATTTGACCGCCCATCTGTTTTGCCATCATTTCCATCATTTTTTGCTGATTATTCATGACATATTTATTCGCCATATCTTTTAGTTTCTTTTGTACAGGCGGTAATACAACCAATAATGCTAGCAAATCACTAATAACACCAGGAATCAGTAGTAATAGCCCAGCGACCGCCATGGCGACGCTTTTAAGCATAGTAGACTCTTGCGGACGCATAGCAGGGTTCATCATACCGCCGGCTTTCATTTGCTGCGCCATCGGATTTAGCGCCACCATACCTTTGCGAATGAGCGAAATACCAATCACAGCAGCAATGATAAACCAGCCAAATACTAGCCAGCCACTAACAAACTGTGCCATTAAGTACCACAGTAGCATTTCAATAATAAACCAAACGATGGCAATACCGACTATCTGACCCATAAAGTGTCGTCCTGTAAAATAATAAAATAAAATCTGCGCATAAATTAAAATGGTTAACTTATGATGTATATGGGGATGGCTTGCTATACTATCAAACTTGTAAGCATTTTTTAAGTGATATGGAAAACTATGGCAATTATTATCGGGATTGATCCCGGCTCAAGAATGACTGGTTATGGGATTATTCAGCAAACGGGCGATAAACTGACGTATATCGATGCCGGTACGATTCGTACAGATACGAAGGAGATGCCGGAACGACTTAAGCGTATTTTTAATGGTTTAACCCGTATTACCCAGCATCATTTAAAGTATAGCGATGAGCCTATTTATACGGCGATTGAGCAAGTTTTTATGGCAGAAAATCCTGACTCTGCCCTTAAGCTAGGTCAAGCGCGCGGTGCCGCAATAGCCGCGATGGTCGCTTTAGATTTGGAAGTGTCAGAGTATACCGCGCGCCAAATCAAACAGGCGGTCTGTGGCTATGGTGCTGCTGCTAAAGAGCAAGTGCAAGAGATGGTTTGTCGTATTCTTAAGCTTGATGTGGTACCGCAACAAGATGCCGCTGATGGTCTTGCTTGCGCCATCTGTCATGCACACTCAAGTCATTCTATGAGCAAGCTGCTACTCAACAGTGGTATGAGTGGGCGCGGTGCTACAAAGAAAAAAGGACGCTGGCGATTAACGGAAGAAGACTTGAACAATCGTCAATAATAGCTACTTTTATTTATTAACTCCTATAAAAAAATACGTGTCCAAATGAAAGGTCACGTATTTTTTTATATTAAATATATGGTTTTGAACGGTTATAAAATTTGGACTATGACTTGATATTGCTATTGCTATTGACCACTTTCTCTGCTGTTAGTACCATTATTTTACCTTTGTACTTTCAATGACCGCATCAAAGACATATGCATGCTTTTCTTTAGCTGAATTATCACTACTATTTATTGAATAACGCTGTAAACGCAGTACTTCATCGTGTGTATTATTATGTTGATAACCTTCAATATTACCGGAAAATTCTACCAACTTACCTTCACTGACCTTGATACCTTGCTCATCAAAAGTCACTGGTTTGATTTGCAAGCACTGTTGACTTCTATTGTCCACGCAAGGTTGGGTTTCAGCGCTTACTGACCAAAATAGTGTGTCTCCTTTGCTGTTATATTTTGCCTGAGACGTCATTCTTCCTGTCCAAACTAAGGTTTCAGAGTCATCGGTAACTTGGGTAAGTGTTGGTGTGTCGCCACTTACCATACTAATTTGACTGTCACCCTCCATGATATCGTTAAATATATCTTCAGCGTTATCTAATTCTCGGCAAGACATTTTGGTACTCATACTGTCTTCAGTCGTCAAGCTAAAGCCTTGCAATTGGTAATTTGCACTCATAATATTACAGCCAACACTATATCTGACAGTGTGTTGCCCCTCATACTGATTAAAGCTTAACGTCACCTGGTCTCTAATATTCATAAGCTCAGTTATGGGCTGACCATCATCATCACGTGCACTAGTCAGTGACCAGCGGTAATTGGCAAGATTATCAATCAATTGTTGTTCAGGAGTTGTCGCTGCATCTGTAGGCGTAACATCCACAGGACTTGTATCCGCAATAGATGCGCCAGTATCTTTGTCCATCTCTACATTATCATTGTTAGGCCCATCAGTCGGCGTAGACGGTTTTTGGCAAGCAGTCATAGTCAAACTCACTGCCAATAATGTCGGCATTATTATAAGTTGCAAAGGTGATGTCATAATGGGTATACCTATAGAGTTACAAAGCGATATGTCTTGTTGAAATGTATCTTATTAAATCAGTTGTAGTAAATCACAATATCTTGATTACTTTTATAGCAGATAAGATTATTTACGTACTATAACCTTGCTACTCCAAAATTTTGTAATAAAGTGTTTGGTTTCATAACCAAAATTTTTATAAGCCTTATTTAATATTGACATTTTAAAATAACATTCTTCTTAATTAGACATTACCTTGTTAAATTTTCATCCATGAAAAACCATAAAAAAATGGACATCCACTTGTGATGTCCATTTTTTTATCAATAATTGATACTATTTATTTGATTAAATATTTATTATTTTTTACCTGTCATCAGCATTAGCAGGTTTAGCTTTCGCCATAGTTTGAATACTAAAACGTTCATGCATACGCTTATAAAACTGAGCAAGATTGTCGCCTTGCTTGGTCGGATTCACCTTAAGTGCTTTACCAAAATCCAGTCCAATATATAGGACGATATCAGCAAAGCTAAGCTGATCACCAACTAAGTAATCATGTCCCTCAAGCGCCTTTTCAAAATACGGCAATGCTTTTATGGCACGTGCCACTGATTTTTCAGCAAATTCAGGTACTTGATCTACACGCTCAGCTTTAGAAGGACTACTGTGCTGAAACGCTAGCATGAAGTTATATAAAACCTCAAACTCGGCAATCCGGCGCATGGCGCAAACTTGAGCACGTTGCACCACATCATTGCCCATCACAGAGCGCTCACCATAAACGCGGTCAAGGTACTCACAAATAGCTTGTGAATCATTTAACACAGTACCGTCATCTAACTGCATCACTGGCAACGTTTGCATTGGGTTCAGCTTAGTAAATGCATCGGTCATATGCTCTTTATTAGCAATGTCAATATCAACCACATCCAGGTCGTCCATGTCATCGATATCGATACCTTTAGAAGCAAGTAAAATAAGTGCTTTGCGCGGATTTGGCGCGATACGAGATAAGTATAATTTTTTCATGAAAAAATCCTTGTAAAAAATATGAAGCAGCGACAATGCGCCGTTAGTTTTTATTTTAAGAACCACTAAATGTCGATCTAATGGTAGCGACCAATACCTAATTTTTATCGTTTAAACATAAGATTAAGATAATGAGCGACTCTAATCATCATAGCAAAAGCTTATCAACACTTGTCAAAAACCTGCTATAAAAAAGCAAAAGCCCCACAACGTTATGTTATGAAGCTTTTGCTTTTTAATATAAGATAAGTTTTTATAGCATGCTTATCTATTAGGTGCAGGTGTGATACGTAAATAGGGCTTAATTTCAGTATGACCTTTTGGGTACTTAACAGCGATGTCTTCATTTTTTACACTGGTTGGAATGATAACGTCATCACCATCTTTCCAATCTACTGGCGTGGCAATATTATATTCATCAGACAATTGTAGCGCATCAATAACGCGGATAATTTCTTCAAAATTACGACCGCAGCTGGCAGGATACGTTAATATGAGGCGAACTTTTTTGTTCGGATCAATGATATAGACACTTCTAACGGTCGCCGTTGTACTGGCATTCGGATGCAACATGTCATAAAGATTCGCCACTTCTTTATTAGGGTCAGCGATGATTGGGAAGTTCAAGTCAGTGCCTTGGGTCTCGCCAATATCTTTTGCCCACGCATGGTGATCGTCTAACCCATCTACTGAGATACAGATTGGCTTCACATTGCGCTTTTGGAACTCGCCATTCAATGCCGCTGCGCGACCAAGCTCAGTGGTACATACTGGGGTAAAGTCTGCTGGATGTGAGAAAAAAACCACCCAGTTATCGCCTGCCCAATCATAAAAATTGATATCGCCGTCGGTAGTGCTTGCATTAAAATTCGGTGCGCTATCGCCTAAACGTAAATGTGCCATTCTTTTGTCCTTATTTTTTAGCTATTAAAAATTTAGCCGTTATTAAGCGGTGATCAAAGAGTTATCAATTATCAGAGTAATTAGCGCCAATCTCAGTCAGTATCGGTACTAGATATTATTGTTTTTCGGATATTTTTTCATATATATTGTTTATAAGTAGCGCTAGGCTAGCACTTCTAGGTCAGCGCTATCATATTAAAAAATCCATTTCATCTTAACAAACTGGTTATGAATGTCTTGTGACAGATTGTAATGCGCTTATTCCATTTTGAATTAAGCGAATTATACTTTATATAAACTAAAGCCCCCGTTGTCTGAAGTGAGGCTTTATCAATGGCAATAGTGAATCATATTGTTTCTGGACTAGATAACCATGCCTGTATCCCACAAGCAAAAATCACCAAATTTACCGCGTTTGCTCACGCCACCTGCTGCACTGCCGGCATCAGTCAGTACGAGCTCGCCTTCTTTCTCTTCAAGATATCCTGCTGCGACCAATTTATCTTTTAACTCTTGGGTTTTGAAGCCAAGTTCTTGTGCCAATTTAGAAGTGGTTAATTTTGAATAAGTAGGCTTATCAGCTGCTACTGCTACTTTAGCTTCAGAAGGTGCGACATCATTTACTGTTTTATCAGAAGCATTATTGACATTATCTGCTGTGGTTATTTTTTCAAGCGACATCCGTACTTCATCGCTGATACGAATAATACGCTGCGCTTCATCGTAAGTATCAGCGTATAGTTTTGCATCGTCATTACGATTAATCAGTACGCCCATCTCATTATTATTGACTTGGCTAAACTCATAAAGATTTAGACTGGTAATGATGCATTCATTTTCATTTAGATAGCATTTAGCATGCAAATTTTTGCAAAAGCTGGTACGAATAAAGGTCAGATTTTTAAGCCAGTTGATTTCTTCGGGTTGCAAGTCATTCTTGCCATAAACAATACGAATGTCAATTTTCAGGCGATTTCTATCTTCTAATAACTCTTTGATACGGTCGTTTAGCTTCAGATAAGGGCTAATAATAATCAGCCTATCAGATGCATTTTTAATTAACTCTTCTAGATGATAGGTCGTACCACTACTGTTTAAAAACTTTGCCATAATTATATCCCTACTCTTTACTATTTTTAATAATGACTATTGCCAAAAAAATTATTATTGCTCATAAAAAAGCCCATCCCTAACGTACTAGAAATGAGCTTACTTGCAAACTACTATTGTTGAGTTTGGCGAGTTAAGCCGATGTCATTAATTACGCAGGTTTATAGCTGTCACGCAAGCTGACGATTTGATTAAATACTGGCTGCTCGGTGCTGTGTTCTTGCTCATCCGAGATAAAGTAGCCTTCACGCTCGAACTGAAAACGCGTGCCAGCAGGTGCATTGACTAATGACGGTTCAACGACGGCGGCAAGCTCAGTCAGTGAGTTTGGATTAAGCGCTTCATGAACGTCGCTCACACTGCTTGGGTCTTCAACACTGAATAACTGCTCATAAAGACGCACGGTGGCGGGAATCCCTTGGCTTGCCGATACCCAATGAATCACGCCTTTTACTTTGCGACCTTCAGGATTTTGACCTAAAGTGGTTGGATCAATGGTGGCTTTTAGCTCAATCACCTTGCCAGCATCATCGAGCACATGCTCAGTGACGGCCAAGACATAAGTATTACGTAGGCGAATCTCATTTTTCTCTGGTGATAAACGCTTATATCCGGCTGGCGGTTCAATCTCGTAATCGCCTTGGTCAATATACAAGTCTTTGGTAAACGGAATTTCACGCTCACCCATATCAACATTTGGATGGTTTGGTTGCACCAGCCATAAGGTTTGTAACTCTTCGTCCCAGCGTGCTTTGACGCCCTCTGCTTTTAAGGATTCCCAGTCTTTTACCGCTTCGTCAAAGTTGGTAATCGTCACTTTTAACGGTTTCAATACTGCCATACCACGTGCGGTAGTATTATCCAGCGATTGACGAATACTAAATTCTAATAAACGAAAATCAACGACGCTGTCTACTTTGGTTACACCGACACGCTCACAGAAGTCGCGTAAGCCCTCAGGGGTATAACCACGGCGGCGCATGCCAGCAATCGTCGGCATACGCGGATCATCCCAACCACTGACGATATTTTCATCAACCAGCTGCTTTAATTTGCGCTTACTGGTCATGGTATGGTCAACATTTAGACGCGAGAACTCATACTGATGTGGTGGTTGTGCAAAGCCAACCTTTTCTACTGCCCAATCATAAAATGGACGATGATCTTCAAATTCTAACGTACATAATGAGTGAGTAATCCCTTCAATCGCATCAGAGAGCGGATGAGCAAAATCATACATCGGATAAATGCACCATTTATCACCCGTTTGGTGATGCACTTGATGCATAACACGGTAGATAACTGGATCGCGCATGTTCATGTTTGGGCTTGCCATATCAATCTTAGCGCGCAATATCGCTTTACCTTCAGCGTATTTGCCATTTTTCATGTCAGCAAAAAGCTGCAGGTTTTCTTCGACGCTAGCATCACGATGTGGTGACGCTGTGCCCGCTTCATTAAATGAACCACGACTTTCTTTAATTTGCTCAGGTGACTGCAAATCTACATAAGCATCACCTTGTTTAATGAGCTTTACTGCCGACGCATATAACTGATCAAAGTAACTTGATGTATATAGCGCCTCACCTGCCCATTTAAAGCCCAGCCATTTCACATCATTTTTGATATTATCAATATAATCTTGCTTTTCTGCAGTTGGGTTAGTGTCATCAAAGCGCAAATTACAAACACCATCGAACTCTTTTGCTACCCCAAAATTTAGACAGATAGCTTTAACATGACCCAAATGCAAATAACCATTTGGCTCAGGCGGGAAACGCGTGACAATTTGCTGGTATTTCTGCGCGCTAACATCTTCACGAATCATATTACGAATAAAGTCGTTTTTTTGTTCAATAGTGCTCGATTGCTCACTCATGGGGCATTGCTCCTAACGCAAGTTATCAGATGATACGACGCGCCATCACGCCGCATAAAAATGTCAAAAGGGGATAAAAAAGGATTGAGAAACATACGGAGAAAAATTAAAATGACCTTATTCTATCAGGTTTCGTAAAGCCATTAACAGCCTGATACATGACACAGGATAAAAAAGCCGTTAGACTAGCGACAACTTTAACGCCCCACAGTACCACTTTTGGTGCTGCAATTAGAAAGGATGACAACATGGTTGATATGCCAGTAGTACAACTTGACACCAATATGGGTGCAATCGTTATCGAACTTAACGAAGAAAAAGCCCCAAAAACAGTAGAAAATTTTTTAAATTATGTAAAATCTGGTCATTATGACGGTACTATCTTTCATCGCATCATCGACGGCTTTATGATCCAAGGCGGCGGTATGGACGCTGAGATGAAAGAAAAAGGCACAAATAAGCCAGTTGAAAACGAAGCAGACAACGGTCTAAAAAACGACGCAGGCACTATCGCTATGGCGCGTACTCAAGATCCGCATTCAGCGACCAGCCAGTTTTTTGTTAACGTAAAAGACAATGACTTCCTAAACCATTCTGGCAAAAACATGCAAGGTTGGGGCTATACCGTGTTTGGTAAAGTAACAAGCGGTATGGACGTGATTGAAAAAATGAAAGGCGTACCTACTGGTCGTTTTGGCATGCATGCTGATGTACCAAAAGAGCCTGTTGTTATTAATTCAGCGACAATCATTACTAAATAATTGACACTAAGTAATTGATGTTTTTTTAAGACACTGATTTTTTAAAATGTGATTTTAAAAATTTATTAGGATTATGATAAATGCAGACGTTCAATCACCTTATTACCACCCGTCCTCATGACGTACGGCAAATATTGATAAGTGATTTGCATTTATCCCCTGAAGAGCCTGCCTTAGTGCAGGCTTTTTTGGCATTGCTTGATGACTGCCTTGCTCTGCCTGCGCTCAAATGCTTATTTATTTTAGGCGACTGGTTTGAAGTGTGGCTGGGTGATGATGCGTATCTCACATTGAGCGCAAACGCGCGCCAAACGCATTGGTTAAGCCCTATTATCGCCAAATTACAACAACTTCAGTCTACTGGCTGCGATATTTTAGTAATGCATGGCAATCGCGATTTTTTGTTGGCACAGGATTTTTGTGACTTGTTTGGCGGCAAGTTGATTTTTGAGCCGTATACTCTACAGGTTGGTCAAGAAAAATATCGACTTGAACATGGCGACGCCCTATGTACCGATGATAAAAAATATCAGTTTTTTCGTAAAATAATGCGCCATCGTTTGACCCAGTGGTATTTACTCAATAAATCATTAGAAAAACGCTTAGAAATCGCAGATAACATGCGTCAAAAAAGCCAGCAAAATAACACCAAAAAAGCCGCTTATATCATGGATGTCAATGACGCTGCGGTTAATCGAGCTATCTATAGTTTTGATGCGCTGCTACATGGACATACGCATCGTCCTGAGATTCATTACAGCTCTGACGGCAAGACCCGCTATGTGCTTGGTGATTGGCGACTGCTTGATGCAGACACGCGCCAGCCTAAAGTTAGTGCAGTTATTGGCGTCGTTACAGTAGCTATCAATTCAAATAATAGTAATGGTAGTAGCAATAACACCCATAAAAACAATCACGACGACAACGCTGAATTTAATTTATTTGAATTTAATTTTTTACAACGATGATTTTTTTGGACATAATAGAGTTTTATATCAGTAGAAACTGTTAAAAAAAAAGGGTCTGTCAAATAGTTAACATACCCTTTTTTCTTATCGTAATTAACAATAACTACTTAAGGTAGCAAATTAAAGAAGTGCTGACGATAATGCTTTAGCTCACGAATAGAATCGCGAATATCGTCTAATGCTAAATGACTGCCATTTTTTTCAAAGTTTTTAAGGATGTCTGGTCGCCAGCGAAAGCACAGCTCTTTGATAGATGACACATCAAGATTGCGATAATGGAAAAATCTTTCTAATTCTGGCATTTGGCGTGCCATAAAACGGCGGTCTTGACATATAGAATTGCCGCACATCGGCGACTTACCACAGTCGACCCATTTATCGAGAAACTTAATAGTTTCTGCTTCTGCTTCCCCCAAAGTCACTGTACTACGGCGCACGCGATCAATCAGCCCTGACTGTCCATGTTGCTTGGTATTCCAGTCATCCATCCCATTTAACTTTTGATCTGATACTTTGATCGCAAAAACAGGTCCTTCTGCTAAGACATTTAAATCTTCATCGGTCACGACGGTTGCAATCTCGATAATCTCATCCGTTAATGTATCGAGTCCGGTCATTTCTAAATCTATCCATACCAGCCCTTTTTTACCTTGGTTTTTGATTCTAATCTTATTGGGATGGTCGCCAGTACTCATACAGTATCCTATGGTCAATAAAAATGGTCGATAAAGTTTGCAGCTACTAATAACCAGCTATATAACAATATCTTAAATAACATACAAAGGGGAACGCGACCGTTATGGCTGCTTATGGTGCGTAAAACGTTACAAAACCACCGTCTCATGCAGTCGCTTAAGGCTGTATGTTAGCAAATTTTCACGCTACACTGAGCAATATTTTTATAATAGGTCTTACCCATGGCATTAATTCGGCAACGCAAACTGACCAAACAGCAGATTCGTCGCATCGATAAACAGCAGCTGGAGAGTCAAACCAGCATTGATGACAGCTTGATGGATGGCGTGGTCATGGCACATTATGGCAAGCAATTAGAGGTGCAAGTGACCAGTCTGCCTGATTTTATTCCTAAGCAACCAGAAATCGCTCCTGATGATCCTGAGCCGTTTTGGCAGGAATTAGTGCTTGGCGACATTTGGCGCTGTCATGTGCGTACTAACTTGCCGATGCTAGCCGCTGGCGACCAAGTGCGTTGGAATGCCGATTCTAATACTGGATTTGGACGCATTGAGTCAGTAAAACCGCGCACCTCTCTTGTTTCGCGTCCCGATCGTTATCATAAGCTTAAACCAGTTGCTGCCAATGTCGATATTCTTGCGATTGTATTTGCGCCATTGCCTGCCGCTGCACCTACTTTGATTGACCGTTATTTAGTCGTTTGTCATCATGCCGGTGTCAAGCCCCTACTGGTGCTGAATAAAGCCGATTTATTAGCTGAAGAAAACGGGGTCGATACCAATGAGCTGTTGGCGCAATATGCCGCACTGGGTTATGAAAGTGTGCTAACGTCAGTTGATTGCCCAGAAAATATTGCAGATAGCAATGATCAGCAAGGACTTGGCGATTTAAAACAGTTTATTGATAACAAATTGGTCATCTTTGCCGGTCAATCTGGTGTCGGCAAAAGCAGCTTAATCAATGCCCTATTGCCCGACTCCGCGCAAAGCGTTAATATCATCTCTGATAACTCAAAGCTTGGGCAACATACTACCACGACTAGCCGCTTATTGCCGTTTAATCCAGATGACCTGACCCAAGGCGGTATTGTTGATACACCCGGTATTCGTGAATATGGCATTTGGCATCTGACACCTGATGATATTATCTCAGGCTTTGTCGAGCTTGCACCCTTATCTGGTGACTGTCAGTTCCGTGATTGTCGGCATACGCATAATAGTAAAGGCTGCGCCTTATGGCACGCAGTAACAGATGGTCAAGTACTCCAGCGCCGCGTTGAAAATTTAGTGACCTTGCGAGAAGAAGCCGATACCAAACCGTATTAGTGGTTATGAGTGACGATAAGAAAAGCTGAATACAAGTCACTTTTAAATCCAAAAGTAGCAAAATAGCAGTCGCGTTATCGCTCGTTTACTATGAATCGCCAAATCGGTATAATAGCGCCTTGTTCTCTGACTTAAGCTGTATCTGCAGTTTAATAGAACACTTATTTTTTGGAGGTATGTTTTGGATCGTGCGTTTGAATTTGTGGGTCACCACCCGTTTTTGTTTGGTATTTTAGCCGTACTTGCCGTCATGTTTTTTGCTATTGAAAACAAACGTAGCGGCAAAAAAGTGTCGCCTAATACGCTTGCTATGATGGTCAACTCGCAAAACGCGCAATTGATTGACATTCGTGCCAAAAAGAAATTTACGACCGGCTATATCCAAGGCAGTCGCAACATCCCTTTTACTGACCTTAAAGACCGTATAGAAGAGATACGCGCTATTGAAGCCCCTGTTATTATCATCTGTGATATGGGCATACAAGCAGGCGCAGCTATTCAAATGATTGGTAAAGACAGCGTGTATCGTCTAGATGGCGGTGTTGGTGGCTGGCAAGCAGCAGGCATGCCCTTGGTTGGTATCAAAGACGTACCGGCTAAAAATAAAGGCAAATCTAAACCAAATTTGCTTAAGTAAATTGATTTAAGCCTTATGTTGTTCATGTTGTATAAGAGAGTATATAAAAAGACACGCCATTATGCCGTGTCTTTTTCACAATAGGACTTTTTTATAAGTGACTTTTTATGAGCGACTTTGTAAAACTTTAATAATTGACGCTTGAATTTAGTCACCTTATCCCCACTTTATAATGAGCATAATAAAATATCGTATTATCTTCATATAGAGCTATAGCGCGCTACATAGAGTGATTATCAATATATATCTACCAGCAATACATAGCGACCGGCTTTGGTAATTTTTAGCAAAATGCTTTTTATTACACCGTTTGCTAGTTCCTCTACAGCTCGATACACTTAGAAATTAAGGATTTACAATGACTGTTTCTGTTAAAGTTTATACTACCCCTATCTGCCCTTATTGCACCAACGCTAAGCAACTTTTAGCATCAAAAGGCGTTACCTACGAAGAAATTGGCATGCATGATATGAGCGGTGATGAGCGCCGTGCCTTGATGCAAAAAACCAATAACTATCGTACCGTACCGCAAATCTTTGTGGGTGATACCTTTGTTGGCGGTTTCGATGAGCTGAATCATTTAAATCAGCAAGGCAAACTTGATGAGTTACTAGCCGGTTAAGGTGCGCTTTTGATTACCTGAAATATTCAGAGTATTTTATTCTGACTGTTTTTATAACGACCATAACGACAACAACATTTTTTATATTTGAGGATTTATAATGGCTGACGAACAAGTACAACCACAATTGGCACTAGAGCGTATTTATGTAAAAGACATGTCACTTGAAGTTCCAGGCGCAGAAGTCTTCACTAAAGAGTGGAATCCTGAGCTGGACATCAACTTATCTAGCAATGCTGATAAACTTGACGATGAGCATTATCAAGTGGTGTTAACGGTTAGCGTTAATGCTAAAAATGCTGGAGAAGCGGCATTTATTGCTGAAGTCCATCAAGCGGGTATTTTCTTACTAAAAGATATTCCAGAAGATCAAATCGGACAAATCCTAGGCGCATATTGCCCTAACGTATTGTTCCCTTACGCGCGCGAAGTGATTAGCGACATCGTTACCCGTGGTAGCTTCCCGCAGTTATTGTTAGCACCGGTTAACTTTGATCAAGCTTATGCACAAAGCCAGCAGCAAGCTCAAATCGATGCTGAAGGTAATGCTTAAGTTTTTATGAAGCTTTTAGCAGCTATTTGAGTAAGTATCTGATTATTTAAGATGTTTTCTATTACTTTCAGCTAATAAAAAACCCTGCTTATTGTGAGCAGGGTTTTTTATTAGCTGAAAATGACTGAATGAAAGTAACGATTAACCTTTTAGCGTGGTTAATACTTGCTGCTTCACATCATCAATTCCTTGTGTACCATCAAACTTATTATAGACAGGCGCATTCTCGCCTTCTTTAGCTTTATCTTGATAAAAACCAACCAAGGCTTCTGTTTGATGATGATAGGTGGCTAGACGCTCGCGAATCGTGCCTTCTTTATCATCTTCACGCTGGATAAGCGCTTCACCTGTGACATCGTCAATGCCTTCAACCTTAGGTGGATTATGATCAACGTGATACACACGACCTGAACCGGCATGCTGGCGACGACCAGACAAGCGCTTAACAATTTCATCATCCGGCACACTGATTTCGACCACATGATTGATTGCCACATCAGCATCAGCAAGGGCTTGTGCTTGCGGAATGGTGCGCGGAAAACCATCAAAGATACAGCCATTAACACAATCAGGTTTTGCGATACGCTCTTTTACTAAGTTGATGATTAAATCATCAGAAACCAGACCACCGGCATTCATGATACCTTGTGCTTGTTTGCCTAGCTCCGTGCCTTCTTTTATCGCAGCACGCAGCATATCGCCTGTCGAGATTTGGGGAATATCAAATTCTTTAGAAATAAACTGGGCTTGAGTACCTTTTCCGGCACCGGGTGGACCTAGCAAAATAATGCGCATCATCAGACGACTCTCCTCAATGGGTAGAATAAATGTTGGGTTAATAAATCTTAATAGTGGCTTTTTTTCAGCGCTTACCTTACCTTGTGGCTTTAAAAACCTCAAGTATTTTTAAGCGTGATGAGTAAAATTCTGTTGATTTAGCTGTTCAGAGACAATTATTAGACAGATATCAGTGCGCAAGCCTATGGCTAGCGCACTAATAAAATTAGAGTAGTATTAAGACATTCAACTAAGGTACTTGTTGATTAATGTTAACTTTTACTTGGTTTTGCTCAGCACTAATCACTACAGGATTACCGGATAAATCACCGGACTCTGCAATGGCATTACCGCTATGACTGATACGGGCAACGACAGCAAGCTGGGTTTTGTCAGCGCGTGCTGATTTCAAATTACGCTCAGGCATCATAGCATCCAAATCACTTAGGCTAATGGTTGCCTGACCTTGCTTAATCACGCTAATCGGCAAACGCTTAGCAGCAAATGGTGGACCACCCTTAACATCACGAATTGCAACGAATAACACATCATCACCTTTAACAAGCGGCAATAAACTGGCATCAACTGTTACTGTGACATCAATACCTTGCGCTGCTTGAGCTTCTTGAGCACGCACATTGGCACTAAGCTCGTCCAAACTTGCCAGCGCCTTTGAATGGTCGCCAGGCTTAGCAGAAATACTATCACGTAAGCGCTTAATCCAGCCTTGTGCTTGCTCAAAGTTACTGCCACGCGCCTCACCCATTGCCATCAGCATTTGCGCACCTTCATGCTCTGGGTTCTTTTCTAATACGCCTTGCAACACGCGGCGGCTATTGGCATCAAGCTGACCTTCATTGGCAAAAAAGCTAATTTGCGCATAAGTTGTGGCAATTTCGTCATTGTCGGGCGATAAGCGATAAGCGCGCGACAAGGCTTCTATCGCATAATCAGTGGCTTCTAGTGATAAAAACAGCTCCGACAATCGCATCCAACGATCAGGGTCATCAGCATGACGATGGACATTGGTCTGCATTGCCGTTATCAGCTGACGACTGTCTTCGATTGCCCAAGCTGGTGGCTGGTCAATTTTCCCCGTTAATAAATCATCGGCAACTTGCCCAACTTTATCTTCTGCCTGCCAAAGCTCAAACACCGGTGTTCGATTGCCTATCATTAGATAAGCCATTGCGGCCAGTATAGGCACCCAAATTGCCACGATAAAACGACTTTTAACATTGGGCGTTATCATAGGTGCAACTTGGCGCTGAGCGTCTAATAGTTGGCGCTCAAGCTCAAGCTTTTGGTTTTGATAATGACTGTCATCGATAGTGCCATTTTCGTTATCTGTTTTTAGCTCTGCGAGGCGCTCACGAAAAACCGCTACGTTAATATCTAAGAGCTGATTATCAACGGGGTTTTGTTGCAAGCGTGATGCACGTAGCCATGGCATGATAACAATCAGTGCCAGTACTAAAGCAATGGTAGCGCTTAGGGCAATAAATAAGCCGATAGTAGAAAAAATGGTCATTTTTTGTCCTCAGGGCTTGTGATGTCATGATCGACATTCTTAGCACGCGATAATAGGCGATCTAGCTCAGCTTGTTCTGCAGGCGTTAATGCATCGTTAGTAGGGTCAACGGTGGCGTTACTGTGCCCACGAGCCACCACTTGGCGACGCTTGGTTTGCCAAAACCAACCGATGATTAAAACGACTAATAATAAGGGTGGAAAGAACCATAATATCCATGTCGACGGACGAACTGGCGGCTTATAACTGATAAAATCCCCATAACGCTCCTGCATATAAGCGCGTATTTCAGCATCACTGCGCCTATCTTTGACCATATCAAAAGTTTTTTGCTTTAAGTCCTGTGCAATCGGCGCATCAGATGCCGCAAGATTTTGATTCTGGCATTTTGGGCAACGCAGCTCTTCGATTAAACCACGATACTGGGCTTCTTGTTGTGGCGAGTCAAAGTCATAAACATCAATGGCAGCGAATGCGCTTGCGCTTAGCATACAAGCCAGCATAAAACCTACGATTTTTAAGAGTATAGATGACATTACATTAGACGGCATTAATATTGCTATTTTCAATGCTGATTTTTTCATTGACATGCCTCCCCAACCTGCTTCGCATCTGGGCTATTACCAGCTTTACTGGCATCATTAAGCACCATTAAGCATGGCGTAATACGATTCTGCCAATTTTCCTCATTAATTTCACCGATAATATGCTGGCGAATAATGCCATCGCCGCCTACGACAAAGGTTTCAGGCGCACCGGTTAAGCCTAAATCTAAAGCAAACTGACCTGACAAATCTTGAATGGACATCGAGAACGGATCGCCGCGCTGGTTCAAGTAGCTGAGCGCATTGCCAATCTCGTCTTTATAATTAACTCCAACAATATTCACGCCACGCTCTTTTAGCTGCATTAAAAATGGATGCTCAATAATGCAAGTTGGGCACCAAGATCCCCAGATGTTGATTAAAAATGGCTGTTTGGGTAAATTGTCATTATTCATGGTACGAGTCGTGTCTGACAATAAAGGCAGTTCAAAAGCAGGTACGGGACGCTCAAGTGCCGTATTTGTCACAATCTCTACCGGCTTACCAAGGCGCATATATAATATAATCATCAACCCAATAAAGATGATGAGCGGAATTAAAAACCATACTTTAAGTTGTTTTTTATTCATGGTTTTGGTGCTTTTCTTTACAGTAGTATCAGACTCTTTCATCTTATTTGTCCCCCACGATGTTCAGGGTAGGCTCATTGTTAGGCTTTAGTAGCGTAGTAGCTGGCACTTTTTTAATACGGTAGCGCTTATCAAACATACTGATTAAACCGCCCAACGCCATAATAATCGTACCTAACCAAATCCAACGTATCAGTGGTTTGACATAAATCCGTACCGCCCACTGATTGCTGCCTTCACCAATTGGTTCGCCAAGGGCCACGTAGACGTCACGCATAAGACTGGCGTCAATTGCTGCTTCAGTGATTGGCATACCACTAATTACATAGGTACGTTTTTCAGGATATAAGGTCGTCACTGCTCGACCATCTTTCATAACTGCTACTTGCGCTTGCATACCATCAAAGTTACTGCCTTTAACTTCATGGAAGTCTTTGACTTCAAAATCATAACCTTGCACATTAACCGTATCGCCAAGTCCAAGCGCCACATCACGCTCGATACTTAAACTACTGGTAAATGCTACGCCAATCACCGCAATAACCACCCCAATATGGGCAGTTTGCTGACCCCAGTAGCTCAGGCGTAATTGACGCAAGCCACTAAATAAATTGGGTGCATTTTTAGTTTTGTCTTTAAAATCGACAAGCATCCATAACAATACCCAAAAGCTAACAGCTAAAGTCACACCAATATTTAGCATCGATGATGGATGAACAAAATACGTAATAATTGCCGCTAAAACTAGGCTACTGACCGCAATGACCATACCCACGCCCAACAACGGGCGCTTATCTTGCTTCCATCGAATATTAGACCCCATGCCCATGGCAATTAATAACAACCACGTTAAAGGAACAAACAGTGCATTGAAATAAGGGGGACCTACAGATACCTGACCTAAACTAAAGGCATCAGCGATAATAGGATATAGCGTACCAAGTAGTACCACGAGTGTGGCAATCAAAATGATTGTATTGTTAATGACTAAAAATGACTCACGCGATATCAGCTGATATTGGCTTTCAACCGTCAAGCGCCAACCACGTACGGCAAACATCAATAAGCCGCCACCCACAATAATGCCTAAAATTATTAAGATGACCAAACCACGAGTTGGATCAGCAGCGAATGAGTGTACTGAAGTAATTACTCCAGAACGTACTAAAAAAGTACCTAACAAGCTTAAGGCAAAACCGAATATCGCCAGCATTATGGTCCATGCTTTAAATACCCCACGCTTTTCAGTCACCGCTAAAGAATGCAGCAACGCCAAACCTGCGAGCCATGGTAATAATGACGCATTTTCTACCGGATCCCAGAACCACCAGCCGCCCCAGCCAAGCTCATAATACGCCCACCACGAACCAAGCCCGATACCAATGGTCAAAAAACCCCAAGCAGCAAGCGTCCATGGACGTGACCAGCGTGCCCATGCCGCATCTAAGCGACCTGCCCATAAGGCTGCCATACAAAACGCAAATGGCACAACCATACCCACATAGCCCATATACAGCATTGGTGGGTGAATAATCAAACCAAAATCCTGCAATACAGGATTTAAATCGGCGCCATCAACAGGCAAGTTAGGTAGCGTACGATCAAACGGCGATGAGGTGAAAATTAACATTGCTAGCATCATTAACTGCACGCCTGCTAGAATAATCAATACCCGCGCACGCATCGACAGCGGCAGACCACGGCTAAAGTACGATACCAGCGCACACCAGGTGGCCATAATCGTCATCCATAGCAACAGTGACCCTTCATGCCCGCCCCATGTTGCCGATAGCTTGTAATACCAAGGCAACAACGTATTAGAATGCTGCGCGACGTAAACCAAACTAAAATCATTATAATAAAATCCGGCCATCAACGCGCCGAATGAGACAATCATTGCGGCAAACTGTGCCCACGCTAAGCTTGGTGCCAAGCGCTGTAATGCGACTTGGTCACGCATCACGCCAAAGGTTGGTAATACCACTTGCAAAATCGCCAACATAAAGGCGGCAAGCAAGGCAAAATAGCCCAATTCTGTGATTAACATACGGTCTAACCTTGTTTACCTTAATACGGTTTCAGTTGCGGATAGGACAGCTTTTTAATATTAAAAGCGCCTAGTATTTGTATGGCTGCTGGTGTTATAGATATCAATCTTAGAAAAAATAAATATGCTAAATCATTTAATTTACTTACGTTACAAAGGTGTACATTACCGATATTTTATTGCAGCGGTGTATCTGTGCTGTATGCACTTTGCATATGTATTTTAAATAAAAACCTACTCAGAAAACACCCTACTGCATGGCTGGAAAAAACACCAATATAAGATGTAACCAACCTGCCAAAAATCCAGTTAAGCCACCCAATACAATCAGTGTCATCTCATCTTCTTGAAACGCAGGACGCAATAAGTTTTGAAATTCATTAGGTGATAACGCACGAATACGATCCCGAAACAGCCCAAATATTTTACTGGCGCGGCTCTCATTCAGCTCAGGGTCACGTAAAGGCACCATCGTTGCCGTGATTGACTTATCAATAATCGTGTTTTTCAATTGCCCAAACTCACGACGACCTAAGCTCATACGCAATGTGGTCTTCACGACTGGCGACTCCAACACTTGATACAGATGCGACTTCATTAACTCGCGCGTCTGTGCTGCCCTTTCACCGTACATCATCTCATTCATGATGTTTTCTAACGTAACTAAATCAGTCACTACTATCTCTGCAAAAACCTCAGACACTTCCTCTTGACGCTTCATAAAACCACCTTGCCAGCGAAAGCGAGTGATATGCGGCAATTGCAACTTTATAAACGGAAAACCAGACACACGGGTAAAAAACTGAATATAGCGGATATAGCGCGGCTCAACCGGATTAAAGACCATCCAAATAGCAATCCAATTGGTCAAAAAACCCCAAATAGCAGCAAAAAATGGCACCGTCCAATGCGCTGGCACTACCAGAAAGATAAACATCTGGATAACACCAAAAATGAGTCCAATCAAAGCACTAATGTGCCATATAAAATCAATCTCTTTTTGTCCCACTTTCAAGAACATATTCACCATCAAACGACGGTCACTTTCCATCTTATTGACAATCATTTGGCGCATATCGACCAACTCTTCGACATGATAAGTTAAATCAGTCACTAGCGCCTGCATCATTTCCGGCAACGCTTCATGCGCTTGCTTATATATTCGCCGTTTCAGTGCATAAGGAATATTACCCCACAGCGTCTCTGAGCGCTCCAGCATAATCTCATCAATCAACGCCTCAAGGTTTTCATCTACCGTATCGGTAATGAAGCTCGCCATCTGTGCAGGTTCCATCGCTTGAAAAAACTCATCGAGCGAACCCAGTTTTGAGAGTGTCTGATCGACAATAACGCCCGATATCTTACCCGCTTTGCGCGGCACGATACCTTGCCAGCCAATACCTGGTAAACCAAAAAAAGGAAAGCCTTTGATGCGAATACCACGAAATTTAATCGGATAAAACAGCATCTTGAGCGCCATCCATACATGTACCCACGTCACAAATGCGGTCACTGGCGGAATGGTCAGCATGGCAAAAAACTCTGGATGCTCAGCAAGCGTCTGCCATATTGAAGTTGCCACCATGACTCTTTTTGCCCCTAACTTAACGAGTATTATTATTTAATATAGAAGCCACCTATAAACGTCAAATGAACGAGGATAGCTGTGGTCAATAAAAACGTCCAATTTTAACATACTTGCTATTTATTAGCACATACTACCCTTCATGATAAAAACACTGTTCAGTATTTTAATGTTTTTCATCTGCACTATGGCTTCTTATCCATACAGTATTAATCGTAATTGATAAACGTGACCATTTTTCTAGGCTGTACTTGTCGCTTTAGCTTGTGTTTTGTTATACCCATGTTCTGCTATAATTATCATCGCATCATTCTTTTAAGGATGTATCCGTTATAATTTCGCTTCTTTTTATCGCACTGACTGCCATTCTCTATACAGCCTGCGCTTTGGTAACAACTTTACATGAATAAACCGATATCTCCCGATACTGATCAGATTGACCGTATTTTTACCCATCGCATTATTATACTTGGGCTGCTTATTTTCGCCGGTCTAGCGGTGTTGATACTGCGCTATAGCTACTTGCAAGTAGTCGCCCATGACAAATATAAAACCCAAGCCAATAATAACCGCACTAAGCTGATATCGTCACCGCCCAGTCGCGGCTATATTTACGACCGTAATGGTATTTTACTGGCGGACAATCAGCCGGTATTTACCGCTATGCTGAATCCCGATGAAGCTGAAGATCCTGAGCGCACTTTAACCTTACTTGCGCCTATTTTTGACTTAACTGATGAAGACATTGTTAATATATTGGCAAGGTTAAAGCAAAGCAAAAAAAATGATCCGGTGACCATTAAAATTGATGTCACCGATGCACAATTGGCACAGTTTAGTGAACGCCAGCCATTTTTTCATGGTGTGACTATAGAAAGTAAACTGACCCGAACCTATCCTTATGATGAGCTGTTCGCCCATGTGATTGGTTATGTCGGGCGCATTAATGATAAAGAAAGTAAAGAGATTGATAAAGAACGTTATGGCGGCACTGATCTTATCGGTAAAATTGGTATTGAAGCCTTTTACGAAGATATTTTATTGGGACAGCCCGGGCATAAAGCGGTAGAAACCGATGCGCACGGAAATCTGTTACGGCAGTTGGATACCAAAGCACCCATCGCTGGTAATGATATTACCTTAAGTTTAGATTACGGCTTACAAATGGTTGCCCAGCAGCAGCTTGCCGGACGTCGTGGCGCAATTGTAGCGATTGATCCACAAACAGGCGACGTATTGGCTTTTGTTAGTAACCCAAGCTATGACCCAAACCCTTTTATCTCTGGTATCTCGTTTAAAGATTATGGCGAGCTGCGTGAAGACCTCGATCAGCCGTTATATAACCGCGCTCTACAAGGTATGTATCCGCCCGGCTCGACTATCAAGCCTTTTGAAGCAATGGGTGGTCTGCACTATGGTTTGCGCACTTGGAATACTACTATTTTTGACCCAGGTTATTTTAGCCTACCGGGCAACTCGCATCGATTCCGTGACTGGAAAAAAGGCGGTCATGGCACGGTTAATATGACCAAATCTATCGTCATGTCCGTGGATACTTATTACTATAAATTAGCATATGAGATGGGCATTCAGCGCTTACATGATTGGATGGTGCGCTTTGGTTTTGGTGAAAAGACAGGTATCGACTTACCTAATGAAAAAGCTGGTATTATGCCCTCGCCTAAATGGAAGAAAGACAGCTATGGTACCGATTGGCTTCCAGGTGAAACTATTTCGGTCAGTATTGGACAAGGGTATTTTCTAGCAACGCCGTTACAGATTGCCAAAGCCACTGCCATTACTGCCAATAAAGGCTATAAAATTACACCACATCTATTAAAGAACAGTAAAGGCGCGGCTCCCGTCAACATTATCAAAAAACCAGATGGCAAACTTGACTATGATGGCGACGATGAGGACTGGACACGAATGCAAGAGACGATGGAAAATGTCGTCAAACAAGGTACGGGGCGACGCATTTATACCTCAGATTATCGTATTGCCGGTAAGACAGGAACGGCACAGGTAAAATCTATTGCTCAAGGTAAAAGTTATAATAAAGCCGCTCTCGATAAGCGCCATTGGGATCATGCTTGGTTTAATGGCTTTGCTCCAGTAGACAATCCACAAATTGCCCTCTCTGTATTGGTAGAAAATGGTGGCGGTGGTAGTGTTGTTGCCGCACCAATTGGTCGCGCGCTGTTTGACTATTGGGTAATGCAGCGACACATTGACCCTATTTTACCGCCTACAGACAGTGAACTAAAAGCAATCAAACGCCAAAAAGCACTAGACAAGGCGCATCATGATGCTCTTCGCGATCAAGAAGATGCTATAGAAAAGAAAGCAATGGAAGAAAAAGCGCTTAAAGAAAAAACAACAACCACGCCAATTCCATCTTAAAAAATTGCCTAAAAATAGTATAAACATTATGAAAAAATTATCAGCTTCATCAAGCAAGAACAGCAAGAAAAATGCAGTTAGCCAGGTGCGTATTATTGGCGGACAACATAAACGTCGCACCGTGAGCTTTATTGACGCTAATGGTTTACGCCCGACGCCCGATCGCCTCCGTGAAACCATTTTTAACTGGTTATTGATGGACATTCATGATGCGCGTGTACTCGACAGCTGCGCTGGTAGCGGCGTACTGGGCTTTGAAGCTTTATCACGTGGCGCGGCACACTGCACTTTTATTGAAGCCAATCGACTCCAAGCTGAGCAGCTTAACCAAAGTGGCGAGCAACTGCGTCTTGAACCTAATAGCTATAAGATTATTTATGGCGCAGCGGAACAGGTTTTAGAGCAAAATGCGAGTATAAACACACCATTTAATATCATCTTTATTGACCCTCCCTATGCCCAAGATCTTTGGCAACCTATTTTGACTGCGCTGATTAGCCGCGCGTTAATCAACGCCGATACGCTTATTTATTTAGAAGCAGATAAAGAATTGACACAGCCACTTGCTGAGCTGGCTGTATTATTACAGGACACGTTATCTGCCCAAGGATTAACAACTTTTGATTGTATTAAACATACTAAAGTTGGGCAAGTTGTTGCTGGACTTTATCGGCTAACCTCGTCATAATTGAGCGGCTATTATTTTTAATAGTCTATAAAAGCCTTTAAGACACAAAAATCACTAAAAAAACCTGCTATACATTATTATTTAATAGTCAGTAGGCGAAAATAAACCCCGATGCAGCTTGCAAGCGTAGGCGCTACTGCTTATAATGTGCAGTCTGTTTTTTGAGAGCCCCGTTCCCAGACAAACTCTCAACGAATTTTAAATTTAAGGTTTTATCATGAAAACACTTAGTGCAAAACCAGCTGAAGTGACCCATGACTGGTTCGTCGTCGATGCTGACGGCAAAACCCTTGGTCGCTTAGCCACTCAAATTGCTAGTCGCTTACGTGGCAAGCATAAGACCAACTATACCCCGCACGTTGACACTGGTGACTTCATTGTCGTCATCAATGCTGAAAAAATCGCAGTAACGGGTAAAAAAGCGCAAGATAAAAAATACTATCGTCACAGTGGCTACCCAGGCGGTATTAAAGAAACCAACTTCACTAAGCTGATTGCACATAAGCCTGAAGATGTTCTACACAAAGCGGTTAAGGGTATGCTTCCTAAAGGTCCTCTTGGCTACGCGATGATCAAGAAGCTAAAACTTTATGCGGGTACCGAACATCCACATGAAGCTCAGCAACCTAAAGAACTAGACATCTAAGGATACACTTATGGAACGCAATTACGGAACTGGTCGTCGTAAGACTTCTACCGCTCGTGTCTTTTTAGCGAAAGGTACTGGTAGCATTGTTGTTAACGGCAAACCACTTGACGAATACTTCAGCCGCGAAACGTCGCGCATGGTTGTTCGTCAGCCTTTAGAATTACTTGATACACCTACTGCTTATGACCTTTACATCACTGTAAAAGGTGGTGGTATTAGTGGTCAAGCTGGCGCAATCCGTCACGGCATCACGCGTGCATTGATTGAGCTTGATGAAACTAACAAACCTGCACTAAAAGCAGCTGGCTTTGTTACTCGTGACTCACGTCAAGTTGAACGTAAGAAATTGGGTCTACGTAAAGCACGTAAACGTCCTCAGTTCTCGAAACGTTAATCAAAACGGTAACTTATTGCCTTATGGCTGTCGTTATTATTTGACACGTTCAGCTATAAGACTAATTAAGTTAATTGTTTTGCAAAACCTTATAAGTGCACTAGTACTTATAAGGTTTTTTTATATCTTGTTACTTGTCACTTACTATCTACAATATAATTTTAATACTAGAAAGCTTTATAGGTAAGCAAGTAGCATTGTAAAATCACCTTGCAAATTTATACAGGCTGCCCCATCATCATAGTAACTCTTTACTATTAGTTATTATCATGAAACCCCCTGAGCAATACGATCCCCGTCCTCATTCTAAGCAAGATATTAAATCTTCACCAATTTCGCCTAATCATCAAGGTACGCATAACCAATCACCTGCGCTACCCGTTGGCACACCTACGATTACAGAAACGCATAAACGAACGGCAGAAGCTGTTAAAAAGCCTTTTCAATGGCACTTTTTGCTGCCTAAATACTGGGGGATTTGGCTTTTATTAGCGATTATTTTGCCATTAATACTGCTACCGTTACATTGGCAATTTTGGTTAGGTCGCCAGCTCGGTATAGGTATTTATAAAATAGTAGGATCAAGAAGACGTGACACGCTTATTAACCTGAGCTTGGCGTTTCCTGAGAAGCCTGAAGCTGAGCGTGAGCTGATGGCAAAGCAAGTGTTTGTTAATCAAGGGATTGGTGTCTTTGAGACCTTATGTGCCTGGTTTCGACCCAATGTCTTTACCCGCACAGTGTCTATTTCTGGATTACAGCATATTATTAATGCACAAAATGACGGTCGCGCAGTTATCTTGTTGGGTGCTCATTATACGATGCTAGACCTAGGCGGTATGTTCTGTACTCAGTTTTTTCCAATGGATGGTATGTATCGTCCGCAGAATAACTCCCTATTAGATTGGTTTATTTATAATGGTCGCACCAGTATCATGGGCAAGCAAATATCCAGTCGCGACATGCGAAGCTTAGTCAGCTCTATTAAAGCTCGGCATGTGATTTGGTATTCGCCCGATCAAGATTACGGTCTGAAACAAGGGGTGATGGCACCATTTTTTGGTGTACCTGCTGCGACCATTACCGCGCCAAGACGACTGGCAAAACTGGGCAGTAAAGAGCACCCACCAGCTATTATGGCTTTGCATACCTATCGGCAAACGCCAGATAGTCTGCCAAAAGGCAAGCGTCCCCATTACCATCTGACCATTACGCCAGCACTGGATAATTACCCTACTTCTGATGAAGTTGCCGATGCCACGCGTATTAACGAACTGTTAGAAGGGTTGATACGCATTGATCCTACCCAGTGGATGTGGTTTCATCGACGTTTTAAAAATGGTTCCCATGGTCGCACAGATACCTATAATTGATAATAATAATGCGCTATAAATGGTTCAATAGTAGCGAAAGGATATCAGCGAAGCTGCAAATTTGCTATACTCTTCAGCGACTATCTCGTACCCCTAACTTGCCTTTTTTATAACCTCTTAATAAAAATACTAATGGATTTTTCATGACAGATATCGTGAGTACCGCCCCTTCAAATCAATCTTCTAAGACTGTAGCCAAGCGTATTTTAACGGGCATTAAACCAACTGGCACCTTGCATTTGGGTAATTACGTTGGCGCTATTCGTCCGGCTATCGAATCTATTCACAACAGTACGGATGAAGCATTTTTCTTTTTAGCGGATTATCACGGTATTATCGGCTGTTATGACCCTACTATTATTCATGAATCTACTAAAGCCATTGCCGCAACTTGGCTTGCCTGTGGTCTTGATCCTGAGCGCGTGACTTTTTACCGTCAATCGGATGTACCAGAAATATCTGAGTTGGCTTGGATTTTAAATTGTTCGTGTGCCAAAGGACTAATGAATCGGGCGCACGCTTATAAAGCAGCGGTCGATATCAATGCAGAGAAAGCTGATGTTGATCCCGATCAAGGTATCACGATGGGGCTATTTGGCTATCCGGTACTTATGGCAGCAGATATTCTGATGTTTAATGCTACCGATGTACCGGTTGGTCGCGATCAAATTCAGCATATTGAAATGGCACGTGATATAGCCGGTACTTTTAATCATAAATATAAATCCCTTTTCACTCTACCTTCAGCCTTAGTTGATGATAATATCCCGTTATTAACTGGTCTTGATGGACGTAAGATGAGTAAAAGCTATAACAATACTATCCCCTTATTTGGTGAATTAAATCCACAAGTCAGCGCTGAAAAACAGATGCATAAAGCCATCATGAAAATTGTGACCAACTCACAGTTGCCTGCTGAGCCAAAAAATCCTGATGACTCGGCTATTTTTGAGATTTATAAAGCTTTTGCAACTCCTAACGAAATCGCTGATATGCGTGCGCAATTCGCTGCTGGTATTGGTTGGGGTGATGCTAAGCAAGCGCTTTTTGAAAAAATAAATACTGAGATTGCCCCATTCCGCGAGCGTTATCAAGAATTAATGGCAAATCCAAAAGAGTTGGAAGAGATATTGCAAATGGGTGCAGAAAAAGCACGACGTCATAGTCGTAAACAGTTGGATAAAGCACGACGGGCTATTGGTATCCGCCCACTGGCTAAATTAAAATAGATTATTTTTTATAATAATAATAGACTGTCGCCATGCAACGTGAACGACCAACTGAGTTTAGGGCTGACGATACGCTTGATATAGCATTACGTATTTATCAGACGCCAGTACAGCAATTGCCGGAGGATTTATATATCCCTCCGCAAGCTTTTGCCATTTGGCTTGAGCAGTTTGCCGGACCCTTAGATTTCTTACTCTATTTGGTTAAAAAGAACAATGTCGATTTGACTCAAATGCAAATATTGCCCATCACTGAGCAGTATTTGGCATATATTAGCGAGCTCGATACGGCGCATTTTGAATTGGCGGGTGACTATTTACTCATGGCGTCTACCTTAATTGCCATTAAAACTGAGCTATTACTGCCTACATCGCAAATGTCAGCGGACGAACGTGACCCAAAAGCCGAGCTGATCGAACGTCTTACTGATTACGCCCAAATTAAGACAGCCAGCCAGCGCTTGGACAATCTAGTACGTCTTGAGCGCGACGTATTTTTAGCAATGGTGAGTTTGCCCAGTACGGATGTCATGGCTGCGGAGCTTCCCAATTACTCGCCGGAGCTTCTGATTAACAGCTTAGTAAATATGCAGCTGCAGACAGATTATCATATGCATACGATTAAGGTAGATATTGTGCCTTTGTCAGAGCGTATTGCCAGCATCAGTCGCCAGCTAAGCAATAGAGGGGCGCGTTCGTTTTACCAGCTCCTTGATAAATCGCAAGGGAAAGTTGGCGTAGTGGTTAGTTTTGTTGCGGTGCTTGAATTGCTTAAGCGCCAATTAATAGCGGTGGTCAATACTGATACACCACATGATTCGCTTGAACAGTTAACCTTAGAATGGTTAGCTTAATCCGTGTTAGAGCTATAGTCTATTTAGAATATTAGGATAAAAGCATCATAGTTATATAAGAGCAAATTGTAATGGCAAACGTAGGTAATACTGAAGAATACCGACTATCTATTGAAAAGATAAGTAAACATATCGAAGTACTACTGCATGCATCAGAATCCCCACTTACGGCAAACATGCTAAAAAAACAGCTCTTACTATCTAATCAAGAGTTGGAACTTGCATTAGAGGCACTAAAAATTCGCTTAACAGAGAGCGTCCTTAGCCTTCATGAAACTGCAAGTGGCTACCGTCTTCAAATCGCCGATCATTATAGCCCTTTGATTCAACGCATTTTTCCCCAACGACAAGAGCGTTTAAGCCAAGCGTTATTAGAAACCTTAAGTGTGATCGCTTATAAGCAACCAGTAACTCGTAGTGATATTGAATATATACGTGGCGTAACATTATCAAGCAACATTTTGCGCCAACTGTTTGATAAAGGCTGGATTGTGGAAAAAGGTTATAAAGAGACTTTAGGGCGTCCAGCACTTTTGCACACTACTACGCAATTTCTAGATGCGTTTGGATTAAGTCACTTAAATGAGTTACCGCCATTACCAGAATTATCGAAAATCAGAGCAACTTCTTAGTTGGCTTATAAACAAACACGATTTGCCAAAAACTTAGCGAATCCTGTTTGTTTAACAACCTAATTAACTATAAACTCACAAGAATAAATTACCGATATTTTAACTCAAGTCCTATTGCAGCGCCAACTTCAGTCGATTCTACTTTTGAATCTACTGCCCATAACCTGGTAGTCATCAATGCTTGAGGTTTAAGCTTGTGCGACCAAGCTACATCAACAGCTTTTAAAGTATCCGTTGATGGAAAATTTTGATTGGTTTTTTTATCAGATTGATTTACTTTTGCGTACTGTAGTTTTGTCGTCAGAAAATCTTTTTCATTTAGCCAAACCTTGCTACCAACTGCGATGCTTTCAGCATCGCCGCCTAGCCCATAACCTAAAGGATATCCTTGCTGATAATAACCATCTTTATAAGTACTATGGTTATATGAGATACCTCTTACCTCGCCACCCGTACGCGTATCAGTATATTCAGCGTAGAGCTGGTAAGGCTTATCATAAATGCTAGAAGCGTAATCGGCACCAAGCAAATACATATTTTTAGATGGTAGCCCACCTGCCTCGTCTTCGCCTATATACTGGGCATAAATACTACCTGGCACATTAATTAAAGGCGCGAGACTCACCCGCGCATCAAAACCTGCCAGTTGATTAGCAGGGTCTCCGTCTTCTTCACCTGGGATTTGATTATCTCTATTATCTCTCGTTCCAGTTAATGCATCGAAGAATGAGCTAAAGCTTTGCGATCTACCTTCACCGCCCCACATAAAGGTACGTGATGCGCCTACTTCTAACCACGGTAATGGTGCAGCAGTTGCTCGTATACCAAATAACTTGGTTTCAGGCACAGCTTTATAATCATCAAGCTGACCACCAAATAATTGATATTGCCAAGGTCCTACCCAAGAAAGATATTTTGATGTTGGGGCTTTTTGCTCATCGCGTTGCATAGTGACGCCAACAACCGGACGACTTGCATCTCCTCGAATCAAGCTACCATCGTTTCCAGGTCCCCACCATGTAGGAATCTGACCAGCTATTAGCCATTGGTTGGCAGCAGTGCCGGCAATATATGACCCTTCAAAGCTGACGTCAGAATCATCTATCAAATCATCATGCTTCACATTAGCTTGTAAATTAGCTTCCCACTGCTGATCTGTATACCCCACTGTTGCAGTAATTTGTTGTCTCGCCATCTGATTATCTGCAAAAGTCTGAGGCAGCTGCTGGCGATCAGTTTGCGCATATAATCCAAGAGCAGCGTCAATACCAGTTTTAGTAGTCGCATCAACCGTGGTTTTGACCGATTGTAATACTTGTTGCTGAGCAGTCGTTGACACATCAGCAGTTGCAAGTCCACGTCCAATTTCACTAGCAGTTAGTGGCCATGTACTGGTACTAATTTGAGTAACCCCTTGAGCATTTAACCAATCAATTTCTGACTTCAGCTTCAGATCATTCATATAAAGGTTCTGCGCAGCTGCTGCCATCGATACTGACGATAGTATGCCAATACAAGATAAGCAAATTAGCAAATTACCTTTTTTTGATTGATACATGATTACTCACTTACTCTAAGGGGCGAATGGATAAATAATGACTCACTTTAAACATAAATTATTCATTACGCAAGGAAATATCTTTACGCCTTACTTCCAATATCACTTTCTAACTTAGAAAATACTGAGTTTATCGCTTCAACAGTCTGTTCAATTTCAAGTTCAGTTAAAGTAGGATGAACTAAAAACATCAAACTCGTTTCTCCCAGTTGCTTAGCTACAGGCAGCCTTTGCTCTGGACGCATTCCTGTATTATCAAAAGCTTTTTCTAAATATACTTCAGATGCAGAGCCCGAATAGCAAGGTACGTCTAATTTATTAATTTCATTAATGATACGGTCACGTGACCAATCCTCCGGCAAGTTATTAGTCTGTACGTAAACATATAGTTTGTAATAAGCATGCTGACAACCTTCATACTGAGGAACTTCCTCTGGTTTTGGAACGTATAGATAATCTTTAGCTGCCCATTGATCACAAGCATCTAGGATCATTTGTGCATTTTCGGTGCGTCGCATTGTCCATTCATCCATACGTTTAAGCTGAATGCGCCCGATTATTCCTTGCATTTCAAGCATACGCCAGTTGGTACCGAAGCTCTCATGTAACCAACGATAGCCCGGTGGATGATCAGTTTCATATACTGCTGCATAACTTTTACCATGATCTTTATATGCCCACATTTTGCGCCATAGCTGCTCATCATTGGTAGTAACCATACCGCCTTCACCACCCGTAGTCATAATCTTATCCTGACAAAAGCTCCAAGTGCCAATATGACCAATACTACCCACACTGCGCCCTTTATATTTAGCACCATGCGCTTGTGCACAGTCTTCAATAACATATAAGCCATGCTCATCTGCCAGAGCCATCATTGCATCCATATCGCACGGCCAACCTGCTAAATGTACACAGATAATTGCTTTAGTCTTATCAGTTAAGACTGCTCTGATCGTATCCGCTGTGATGTTGCCAGTCGTTTCATCAACATCTGCAAAGATAGGAGTAGCTCCTGCATTTATTATGCAGGAGATACTAGCAATAAAGGTACGTGGCGTAACCACAACTTCATCACCTGCGCCTACTCCAAGTGCTTGCAATGCCACATCTAACGATAAAGTACCGTTACCAATAGCAATCGCGTAATTGCTTCCTGTCCAATCGGCAAACTCCGTCTCAAATTGGCGACATTCTTGTCCTGTCCAGTAATTCACTTTATTCGATAATAAAACTTTGCTGACGGCATCAGCTTCTTGTTGAGTAAAACTTGGCCATGGTGAAAATTTAGTATTTAGCATGGTTACCTCGATAAGTATAAATGACTATTAGTAATGATAAATGACCAATAAATAGAGGCGCATCTATCATTTACATTCTGGTGATTGTACTAGCAGAATTATCTGCCGCCATTTTTGCAAGCGATATATCTTTATTAACTTCATCACTTATACCAATAACAAAGATTTACTCAGAGTCGCTCTATTTAGAAGTAGCGTCTGTACTGGTATAGGCAGGGCCGCTGAATACTCATCTAAACAAGTATTTCCACACAATATATTACTGATAGAAATGGTCCAATTGTCACTTCCTATTTCATGAATTACTCAACAATAATAGGCTCTAGACCAAAAATAAAACATAGATTGCACTAGACTTTAAAAACCTTATTTATATTTTTTCAATTTCATGGTTAGTCTTTATGTGTCACTAGCCTTTAAAATGACTCATAGTCGCTTCACCATCTTCACTAATACCCTCCTTAATAAAGACTTTTTTAACCGTTTTAAGTAGAATTTTAATATCTAGTAGTAACGAATGATTGTCCACATACCATGTATCAAGCTTAAACCTTTCTTCCCAAGCCACACTGTTACGCCCATTAACCTGTGCATATCCAGTAATGCCAGGGCGCATCAAATGGCGCCGTTTTTGTTCTTCACTATATAGCGGTAAATATTCCATTAATAATGGGCGCGGACCTACTAGACTCATGTCTCCTTTAATCACGTTCCATAGGCCTGGCAATTCATCAAGGCTAGTATTACGTAACGCCTTGCCAAAATCAGTCAAACGCTCACTATCTGGCAACGGATTTCCATCATTATCTACTGCATCTTTCATTGAACGAAATTTGATCATCTCAAATGGTACACCATGCAAACCGGGACGTGTCTGCCGGAATAACACTGGTGAACCAAGATTTTCTTTTACCTTATAAGCGGTAACTATATACACCGGTGCCAATACCACTAAAGCGGCACTTGCAGCAGTAATATCAAAGAAACGTTTCAGCATTTATACACCTAAAATATTTAGTAAGCGTTGGTTAACTTTATTAACGTCAAATTTTTCTTGAGCGATTTTATAACTCTCATAACCCATCTTTTCAATTTGCTCAGGATTTTCTATAAAATGTATCATTTTGTCGGCTAAAGCCTGTGGCTTCCATTTACCTACTAGGAACCCATTAATACCGTCAACTACTGTCTCACGGCATCCTGGGACATCAGTAGTAATAATGGGTCGACCAATTGCCATTGCTTCCTGAGTACTACGTGGAACCCCTTCACGATAGGATGGAAGTACAAAGACATGGCTATCACCAAGCCATTGTTGAACATTGTCGACCTGTCCTGGATAATTTATAATATCTGATGATATCAAATCATCTAATTCTGACTGTTGTAAACCTCCTAAACTAGCAGGATCCGTGGTTCCCAGAATTGTAAATACGGTTTTAGGGTACTTTTCTTTAACTATCTTAGCTGCTGATATAAAGTCATGAATGCCTTTTTCTTTGATTAAACGTCCAATAAATAAAAATTTAATCGGTAAATGAATATCTTTTATAGATTGATACGAATAGTTATTTAAGTTGAGACCGATACCACCTAATATTTCTACATTTTTCACTTTAATTGAGTGTGCATCTAACAGATCTTTTGGATCATCAGGATTTAAAAATATTAGCGTGTTTAATTGAGGTAATGAAATCGTATATAACATAACCTGAATTTTTTTTATAAGCTGAGTCTTTTTACTTAAACCTTTAGGCTGCTCTGTAAATGCATATCCAAGACCCTCTAACATGCCTATTACTTTGGGTACCTTAGCTAATTTAGCCGCTAACGTTCCAAAGATTACTGGTTTTGCAAAGTAAGACAAAACCATATCTGGTGCTAATATTTTTATTTGTCTTGATAACCGATACATCATCTTTATATCGGTCAATGGATTCAGACCACCTCGACTTAATGTATATGACACAGGAACGGCTCCCAATTCTTTTATCTTTTCAAGCTCTTTTTCATCATAAGAAGAGGTAAAAGCATATACCTTATAACCTTGTTTCAAAAGCTCACTAATGAGATCAGCACGAAAAAATAAAAAACTATCTGCGATAGTGCCAATAATGACGATTTTTTTATTATTTTTCATAAATTTCTAACCACTTTTCTACCGAAGATTCTAGAGAAAAAAGCTGCTCAGCTCTTACTCTCGCTTTTTTATTGTTATCCACTCTATCTTCTATATTTAGAGAAATGACTTCTTTTAAAGCATTAGCAAGTGCTTGACTGTCTTGGATAGAGACAAGCTTTCCCGTATCACCTAAAATCTCGGCTGTACCGCCACAATCAGTTGCGACTACGTAACATTCACACGCCATGGCTTCAATAACTACCGTTGGCAATCCTTCAAACTTAGAAGACAAGACGAAAACATCAGACTGACTCAAAAGTTGCGGAATATCTGTACGATGCCCTAGTAGCTCGATACTATCGTTTAAATTCAGTTCTTGAATCAGTTGTTCAATTTGAGGTCTAAGCTCACCTTCGCCCACAATGGTTAACTTCGTTTTCTGATAGGTATTTTTTATTAGCAATGCATAAGCGTGAATTAAGTTAGGATAATCTTTAGGATCATAAAACCTACCTACTGCAATAATATTTAAAACATCTTCATCAGCTTTTGTTCTATCGGTAGATTTTTTATATCTTTGAATATCAATACCGTTATATAGGGTTATTAGATTATTTTCAGTAAACGCACGTTTTGCGACAAAGATATCTTTTGCTTCTTGACTAACATGAGTATTAGTATCTGATAAGAAATTAGTCATCTTATAAGCTAACATTCTTATGGCTCCACCTTCATTAGAGCTATGAGCGGTACAGACTATTTTTGGAACACGACAGACCATACGGTTCAAGCGAATAAATAAATTTGCATGAACCATGTGAGCATGTACAACGTCAGGACGAAAAGCTTTTATTAACTTCCTATATTTTTTTGATGCTGCTGCAAAATCAAGTGTTGAATTTAAATTTAATGCTAAAATCTCTATTTCGGGCTTTGTTGGTCTTGCGAATATTTCACCAGTTAAATAAGCAATCTTAACTTCATGGCCCAGATCTATCATCTTATCCGCTAAGTCGCAGACAACTTTTTCGGCCCCACCTCGACCAAGCCCAGTAGTCACATATAAAATCTTCAATATTTTTTCCTTATTACTAATTTGAGTGAAAAATAAAGTGCCGTATATAGAAAAATTAGAAAAATCAGATAAGAGATACTAGCTCTATTTATATTAAAAACTGAGATGATAAAGCAAAAAAACAAACCTCTAAAATAAGTATTAGTGCCATTTAAAGCTGATATTTTATAAAGCAATTTTCCCCAAACAAAGTTATAAAATAAGAAAATAGCGGTGACCCCAAAAGAAAAGGCATAGAAATCTCCTAATAGCGTCCAACCCCACCCCATATTGTCATAGTAAACAGAAGGTGCTAATTTATGAGTCAAACTGGTTGAAAACGATAAATCATATGGTTCTACGTTAAAAATTGATTGATATATAACTTGTATGCCAGGAAAAATAGTTTTCAAATAAGCTACTACAGGATAGCTAACTTCCATGGTTCCAATGCTGAATACCATCATTGAAATACCTTGACCATAGAAAATTTCTAATACGATACTTTCATACAAGCTATTACCAGTATCGTTAATCCTTGCTCCAGTTAATGAAGATACGTAGTTAGTTACAGAAATTATAAAAATGGCAGAGATTATGACAGCAAACTTTTTTAAACCAAACTTTCCTCTTCCTAAAAATATCCATAATAAAATTACTATCGCAGTAATAAAACCTGCCCTTGCCCCAGTTAAAACACTCATTAACTGACTAAAAATATACATAGAAACTAGGACATAGAAAATGTACGGCTTAATTTTATTATTAACACTATAAGCTATCGCAACAGTGGCTAAAAAAATAGTACCAATTAATAGTGTGACTGGTGTTTGGTACTCTTCAGCTGAGCCTTGACCTTCATACAAAACTCCATACCCGCCTTTTATAGCATCTACAACCGATCCAAACTGGTAATAAATTGATAGAAGTCCTAAGAATACAGATGCAATTAAAATTATTGTCAATGCACTTTTATTAATAAACTCTTCTTTTTGCTTAATTACGATACCTTCTTCTTTAGATCTAAAGATAAATCCTAGAACAAAGAAAACTAAAGAAGAGTTCAAAAGAAAATTTAATTTCATTTTTTCGTTCGTATTTAAACAATAAGTATAACCAAATTCAAAACAATATATATCTTCTGCGCCAAACAAGTTAGCCACAAACCTTCCACCAATAAATAAAGTAAATCCCATCAAATAAACTAAAGAAAGCTTTAATACATAATCTTCTGGAGAGTTTTTCAATAGAACGTAAAAACTTATTATTATATTTAAAACTATAGATATAGAAAATAAAATATCATAATTATAAAAATTATAAAACAATAGAGTAAATGTGCTATTTATAAGCATAAATAAGATAAATATAATATTTTTAGAATTCATTT
The DNA here is from genome assembly GCF_014119005.1 of Psychrobacter sp. GP33. GTDB lineage: Bacteria > Pseudomonadota > Gammaproteobacteria > Pseudomonadales > Moraxellaceae > Psychrobacter. The sequence continues at coordinate 318,906 of NZ_JACGYX010000004.1, forward strand.
TCTATTTTTCTACCCTAGTGTTTAATACCAAATAATCTCTATTTAAAAGCAAAATTTCTAATACAGCGATAAAAGTTTTTTGTGAAAATCGCGGAAACATCAGAAGTCAACATGGATTTAAAATGTATTAGCCCCTTTTTCTTATCTTTAATTAGTATTGATGCAGTGTAATGCCAAATGATGTTTTTCGTTGCTTTAAAATATAGAGGATGATGCTTGTACTCATTAGCAGCTTGCATTAAACCTGTATATATGATGTTGCCGTCGTTTATCGTATTATTAATATGTACACGATAATTTACGAAATATTCTGGTACGCTGACAACTCTGCTCTTTTTTTCAGTTAACTTTAACCACATATACCAGTCTTCAACTAAGAAACCGTCTTTATAGCCTCCTGCGTTCCTTATAGAATCAAGGCGAGACATTTGCGTACATACATTTAAATCTTGTTTCAGCAAAAAAATCTCTTCGAAAGAATACTCTTTACTGATTAAAGGTCTTTTACTGACTATGATATTGTCGCTATTTATCCAATTAACTCCACCCATTACTGCACATATATCATTATGCTTTTCTAAATACTCAACTTGAATCGCCGCTTTATCTTTAAGGATTTGATCATCAGAAGCTTGAGATGAATAATATTTTCCTTGACACCACTCTAATCCTTCATTAAGGGTAGAGCTCAGTCCTATATTCGGTCTACTTCTAAACTCGAACCTTGTGAATCTTTGCTTACATAAATCAATCATTTCTTGAATCTTCACTACGGAATTATCTTGTGAACCATCATCAATAATAATTAATTCAATATTTTTATAGGTTTGGTCGACTACGCTCTGAATACTGTCTTGTATAAAGCGCTCATGGTTATAACAAGGAATCACTATAGATACTAAAGGGCATTCAACTTCCAGCATAACTCTCTCCGTCATTTCTAAGCTGCTTAAATACGAATAAACTCATTACTATCCAGTAACATGCATAATTTATTAAATGAGCTATCGAAACACCTTCAAAACCAAATAATTTCGTACACAAATACGTTAATAACACTAAAATAATCGAAAAAGATATCTCTGTAACGATGAAAAGTTTCGTCATCGCTTTACTTAACATAAGATATGCTAATATCCAGCTACCAATTTTGAGCGAGTCACCTATCATTTGCCATAAAAACAAATCACGCATAGGCAAAAAAGAATCTGTAAATAAAACAGCAATTATCCAGTCTCTCAAAAAATAAACTGACATTGCACCTAACAATGCTAATGGAAATATGAACTTGTATCCTAAATACACTTCTTTTTTAATATCACTAATTATAGATAGTTCTGAAAGCCTTGGTAAATAGTAGACTCCTAAAGTGGTAGTAACTAGCATAAGATAACCACCACTTAAACGAATCATTGCTTCCCAATAGCCCGCATAATCTATACCAAACTCTCCCGTTAAATATGAACGGATAACAATTTGAGATAAAGGTAAACATACTGCGCTAGTTAAAGCCATTAAAGCAAACGCGCCAAATTTTTTCGCTATATTAGGGTCTATACGGCCGAATAAATAGGATAACCTGAACCAATCGGCTTTATAACATAACAGTAGCGTGATAAAAAAAACAATAGACTGATATATAGATAATGCAATAAGTGCACCATATAGCTTATATTTTATAGCTAGGATACTAGTTATCACGAGCGAAAAAAGGCTACCACTAATATTCGCTACTACTAATTTTAATATCTCTTTCTTTCCATTTAATATGGCTAAAAATAAAGCATTAAAATTAAAAAATACTAAAAATACTGCAAACCATACAAATATAGATTGATATTCATAATTATGAAAAATAAGAAACGACAATTGCTTTTGGAAGATTATTATTAAGACAGTAGCTATTATGCTAAATAATAGAATAATACTGCCTGCAGCTTTCCAAACAATTCGTTGCTTATTTTCATTTTCATAATATTCGGCAGTATATTTTATTACTGCCGTATTAATAGCGCCGCCTGCAAAAGTAGTAACAATCTGAATAAAGTTTTGAAACTGACCAATAACTGCATAACCAGAAGGACCAACATATACTGCTAATATCTTATTAAGTATAAATAAAGTGGCCGTTCTAATTAGTACTGCAATGCCATTTAAAACACTCGTTTTTAGTAGGTTCATATTAATACTTAAAACTATTACAAAGTTCGATCACTTTCTTGACATCATCAAAATTTAAAGTAGGTCCGATAGGTAAGCTTAATACTTCACTATGTACTTTCTCTGAAATTGGATAACTTAACTCATTCCATTCAGCATATGCCTGTTGTTTATGCGGCGGAATAGGGTAATGTATTAAGGTTTGCACTCCATTGTCCGCCAGATACTGCTGTAGTGCGTCACGTTGAGGAGAACGGATGACAAACACATGCCAAACATGAGAATTATCCTTATAGCTAGGTAAGGTTATTTCCTGGTTCTTAATACCTTCAAGATATTTAGCTGCTACTGCACGCCGGTAATCAATCTCAGTATCAATGTGTTTAAGTTTGACACTTAGCATCGCTGCTTGTATCTCATCTAGACGGCTATTAACTCCTTGATAAATATTTTTATATTTTTCATGAGAGCCATAGTTACGCAGAGCACGTAGTGTATTAGCAAGCTCAACATCATCTGTTGTTATCGCTCCAGCATCGCCTAGAGCGCCTAAATTTTTACCAGGATAGAAACTAAAGCCAGATGCATCTCCCCAACTACCAGCTTTTTTTCCGTCGATATTAGCGCCATGCGCTTGAGCAGAATCCTCTAGCACTAATAAGTTATGACGTTTAGCAATATCATTAATCGCTGGCATATCAGCTAATTGACCATACAAATGTACTGGCAGTATTACTTTTGTTCTATCTGTAATTACTGCCTCAATCTTATTAGGGTCTAGATTAAAACTATCTAAATCAGGTTCAACCAGCACAGGTATTAAGTTATTAGCAGTGATTGCTAAGATACTGGCAATATAAGTGTTAGAAGGAACAATAACTTCATCACCTTCTTGAAGCTTACCTAGTTCCATCCAAGCGCGAAGCGTTAAAATAAGCGCATCTAGACCATTAGCTACCCCAATAGCGAACTTAGTGCCACAATAATCTGCAAAACCTAATTCAAACTGTTCGAGCTCATTACCACCAATATACCAACCTGAATCAATAACACGTGTACACGCTTCTATTAATTCTGCTCTATATTGTTTATTAATAGCTTTTAAATCTAGAAAATTTATCATGTAATATTAATCTCATAGAAATCGTGAACAACAGCTCTCGCACCAAAACCTTCTTTTTGAGCGATTAGCCCTGTATTTAACACTTTACCTTCTTGTTCATTTGATATACCAAAATCAAAGAACTTCCTCTCTTTATATTTATCATTTATTAGATAGTCCAACAAAAAGTCTAAAGCACCTATATCTCTACCTTGTGCATTATTAGCCAGATATTGAGTATGAACTATTCCAGTATTTTCATAGATCACAGTGCCGCATAATACTTCTTCACCTTTTAAAGCCAGATATAACTTAATATTCTTTGGAAAATGATTTGATAATTCTTTTATTTCTTCGAATGTATGTACAGGCTTGGAACCATGTTGCGCTTCCAATACACTTTCTAGCAAATTCCAAAACAACTTATAATCATTACTTTCAATAATCTGCAAATCTTCTTTTTTAGCTTTATTTATACTTGATTTTCTTCCTCTTGAATATCTTACATCTCCAGTCAAATCTATAGTACATGAAACATCTCTTCTTATTAATTCTGCTTCATTAATAAACAACGCATATCTGTCTTCTTCCGTTGGTTTTATATGATATGTATAAGGAATACATTTATAAACCAACTTACTAAAATTATTCTCTTTCAAGAAATACTTTAGTGTCTCGAAAATATTCAACATAATCTCTGTTGTCATCTTATCATTAACAATAAGACCACCAAAAGTTAAGCCTTGATGAGAATAAAGAACATCATTTTTTTTATTAGCTGGGAGTACAGCAATAAGTTTATCTTTTTTGTCATGGAACATTAAAGAGAAATCATCAAATCTATCTGAATGATAATTCATATAATCACGTTTAAAAAAGAAATGAGCGTTCTTAGAAGAATCTATGAAATCATCCCAGCCATTTTTACATTCTATGCTATATTTTAATATTTTCATTATTTAAGCTTCTTAATTAATTTCGTAGGATTACCGCCTATTACAGAATACGGCTCAAAACTTTGATTAACAAAACTACTGGCCGCAACTACACAAAAATCATCAAGTTCCACCTCTGGTATAACCTCGCTTTTAATACCTAACAAGCAATGATTTCCAATTTTCACACTTTCTATCATTGAATGGGAAAACTCTTGCATTTTTTAACTAGCACTAAGTCCTAAAGCCATGATGTTTATATATGAGAAGTGCTTATATGGCTTCTTATTGTAACTTTAGTTCTAAATCCATTTATTATTGTCTTTACGCCTAAAAATAATATTTTTCTATGGGAACCTATTAGAGAAATACTTTTCAATATCCAACTCACCTATTCCTTTTAAAATATTTTTCCTATAAGAATCTACCGTACAAAAAGGGCTTATTCTATAAAAAGGAAGTAAAAGCTCTGGAACGTCAATAATAAACTTATTCATTAATATAAATTTATAGTGCCTTTACGAAATCATCATAATCACGAATATAATCACTTTCATCATAACAGTCACTTGCCAACACCAACATGACACAATCTTCACTAAAGTCATGCATCTCATGCCAAACGAGAGGTGGGATTATTAAACCTTTATTAGGTTGGTTAATATAAACCTCTTGTTTCTCAACTCCATTATCCATTAACATTTTGCAGCTACCTTTAAGGCAAAATGCTAATTGTATTAGACTTTTATGCGCATGGAAGCCGCGGGGTACATCAGGCTTAGCATCAAGAATGTAATAAATTCTTTTAACTTCAAAAGGTACATTTTTAGCAGACTCAGCCACCATTAATGAACCACGATGATCGCCTAAGTTTGGTAGCTCAACCCATTTAATTAAACTCATTACTCATCATCCACTAAAGATATTAGATATTGACCATAGCTATTCTTACTCATACTTTGACCAATTTTCAGAACTTCCTCATTACTCAACCAGCCATTATTCAATGCGATTTCTTCTAAACAGGCTACTTTATAGCCTTGTCGTTTCTCAAGCGTTTCAACAAAATGCGCCGCTTCTAATAAGCTTTCATGAGTGCCTGTATCGAGCCAGGCAAATCCACGACCTAAAAGCTCTACATTCAAATCACCACGTTCTAAATATTTCTGATTTACTGTGGTGATCTCAAGCTCACCACGTTCAGATGGCTTAACGTCTTTCGCGATTTGAATAACATCATTATCATAAAAATAAAGACCCGTTACTGCAAAATGCGATTTAGGTTTTTTTGGTTTTTCTTCTAAAGAAATTGCCCGCTTGTTCTCATCGAACTCAACCACTCCGAAGCGTTCAGGGTCTTTAACTTGGTAACCAAAAACGGTAGCTCCTTTTTGGCGGCTGACAGCTTGGCGCAATAATGGAGTAAAACCTTGACCATAAAATATATTGTCGCCCAGTACTAAACATACATTACTGTCACCAATGAAGCTTTCACCAATAATAAAGGCTTGCGCAAGACCATCAGGACTTGGCTGTACAGCGTAAGATAGATGAATACCAAAATCGCTACCATCGCCAAGCAAACGCTTAAAACCTTCTATATCATCAGGCGTACTGATAATAAGTACATCTTGAATACCAGCAAGCATGAGTGCTGATAAAGGATAATAAATCATCGGCTTATCATAAACAGGCAGTAGCTGCTTTGAGACGCCTTTAGTAATAGGGTATAGGCGTGTGCCTGAGCCTCCTGCCAGAATAATACCTTTAGTAGTTGTCATCTTACTTATGCTCCTAAGCGCTCACGTTGATAGCTGCCATCTTGTACACGGTGACACCAGTCTAAATTGTCTAGATACCATTCAACTGTTTTACGAATACCAGTCTCAAATGTCTCATCTGGTGTCCAATCTAGGTCCTGTTTTATTTTACTGGCGTCAATAGCGTAACGTAGATCATGACCAGGGCGATCCTTGACAAAAGTAATCAGGTTCTCATACGGCATAGCATTATCCTGAGGCTTTATTTCATCTAAAATCTTGCAAATGGTTCTGACTACATCAATATTCTGCTTTTCGTTATGACCGCCAATATTATAAGTCTCGCCAATTTCGCCTTCCGTGACCACTTTATAGAGCGCTCGTGCATGATCTTCGACATATAACCAGTCTCGAATCTGATTGCCAGTGCCATAAATTGGTAACGCTTTGCCATCTAAAGCATTTAAAATAACTAGAGGAATAAGCTTTTCAGGAAAATGATACGGACCATAGTTGTTCGAGCAATTAGTAATGATAATAGGAAAATCATACGTACGGTGCCACGCCCGAACCAGGTGATCAGAACTGGCTTTACTAGCAGAATATGGTGAACTAGGGGCATAAGCCGTTGATTCAGTGAATAAATCCGTTGTACCCTCTAGATCACCATAAACCTCATCAGTTGAAATATGATGAAATCTGAAATTATTTTTTTCTTCATCATTAAGACCCAGCCAATATTGACGAGCAACCTCTAGTAACGTGTAGGTACCAACAATATTAGTAGTAATAAACTCTGCTGGACCATCAATAGATCTGTCTACGTGGGACTCAGCTGCTAGATGCATAATTAGATTAGGCTGAAACTCTAAAAATGCTTGCTTCAAAGCATCTGCATCACAAATATCAATTTTTTTAAATTGATACCTTGAGTCTTGTTCTAATTCTTTTAACGACTCAAGATTGCCAGCATAGGTTAGCTTATCGATGTTTAGAACAGTATTACTGGTATTATTTATAATATGGCGCACCACTGCTGAGCCAATAAACCCTGCTCCGCCTGTAATCAAAATATTCATAATTTTCCTATTTAATTAGTAATATGGTAGTAAAGACATTCATACGATAGATAAAATCATGGTTTCGGTGCTGTAGAGTTATCCTGATACCCTTCTACAAAATGATAAAACTGGTTTTTTAACCATTTAACATCGTGTTGCTCTGCTTTTTGTGGAAGTTTATCGAGGGTCTGCTCAACTTCATTTAATGGGAATCTATGTTCCATCGCTTGCATGATCAAAGGATGATGCGTATCTTTAACGTTATCTTCACCAATGATAAGTTCTTCATACAACTTTTCACCCGATCTAAGTCCAGTGAAGATAATCTCAATATCACCATTAGGATGTTGATCATCTTTCGTTTCACAACCACTTAAATGAATCATACGGCGTGCTAGATCCACAATTTTTACTGGCTCGCCCATATCAAGAACGAAAACTTCACCACCTGAGGCCATAGCACCAGCTTGAATAACTAGATTTGCAGCTTCTGGAATCGTCATAAAATAGCGGGTAACATCTGGATGGGTTACAGTAATAGGGTGACCGTTCTCAATTTGTCTACTAAATACGGGTACAACTGATCCTGAGGAACCGAGAACATTACCAAAACGCACCATACTGATACAGGTCTGATGAGCCGATGGATTAGCTTTGACCTCATAACTGAGTCCTTGGCAAACCAATTCTGCCATGCGCTTAGATGCTCCCATCACATTTGTTGGTCTTACTGCTTTATCAGTTGAAATAAGTACAAAGGTTTCTACATTCGCCTGAATAGCAGCACGGGCACAATGATAAGTTCCTTTACTATTATTGATCACACCTTCAAACGGGTTATGCTCAACTAATGGCACATGTTTATAAGCCGCAGCATGGTATACCGTCTGTATATGGTGACGTTTAAGAATCTTAATCAGGTTGCTTTCATTGGTAACATTTCCAATAACTGCCACAATTTCTATATTTTGGTACTCGGGATTTGCAGCCTGCTTCCCTAGTAGCTCTTGATGAATACTATAAAGAGCATATTCAGACAGTTCATAAAGTACTAAACAAACTGGCTGATTTTTAATGATTTGACGACAAAGCTCACTACCAATAGAACCGCCAGCGCCTGTGACCAAAACACACTTATCTTTGATATTTTTTAACAATAAAGTTTCATCTGGCTCAACAGTTTGTCGATCTAAAACATCAAGGATGTCTATTTTACGCATATTACTGACAGTAACCTTACCATCCGCAATTTCCTGCAAACTCGGTAACTCTTTAATTTTTATGGAAATATTTGCTAACTTATCCATAATCTCTCTTTTACGAGCACGACTTATAGACGGTACTGCTAAAAATATTTGTGCTATGTTTAAGGTATCAATCATGTCAACCAGTTGATCGGCAGCATAAATACGTTTACCGAATATATAGGCACCGGTTAACTGTGGATTATCATCAACAAAAGCGACTACATTATATTTATGTGAGTCTCTTAAGCCATCTAACAACTCGCGGCCTGCCATACCAGCACCATAGATAACAACATTATCATAGACACTATCTTTGCTACGTAGGACACGATTACCTTGAAAACGGTTTAATAACTCTTTTATCGTTAAGCGGCTATTCCATAACCATATAAAAAATAAAAATAGATAAAGAATAGGCACAGAACGAGGAATAGAGGGCATCCATTCCACATAAATGAGCAGCTCATATACTATAATGAGTACGGCAAATAACTGTAGAACCCCTCGCATTACTGAATCAATGAATACGCGAGCGACTGCCTTATAGAAACCAATAACATAGAGCCCTAAAATAGGAAATGATGCATATAGAGCTAATTCTAAAGCGGTAATATGATTACCAGTTACACCAAACCTAAGCGCCAGAGCAAAGTAGAGACAAACTGCTGCCATAAAAAAATCGGCAACTATCAGAATTCCTTTTTTGAAAGAGCGTGGCAGCGCAAGCAAGTACTGGATGTTACGATATAATCCACTATTGCTATAACTCTCTGTTTTGCTTTCATTTTGAGGAATCAAATTTGTCTCAATACTCATAGTTTTATTACTCAATTATTTCTGTAGACACTACTCACTTAGCATTACCATATGCGTATGTGTAGTGATAATTATATTTACCCATCAGACCATGTTGCATATCATTCAGAACAATACCGTCAACATGTACATTAGCTTTAGCCAGCTGATTAATTGCATAAACAACCTGACCTTCTACCGATTTACCATAACGCGCTATCATCAATATGTTGTCAGCATAGCGGGATAGTATAATAGCATCTGACGCTGCTAATACTGGCGGAGTATCAATAATAATATAATCGTAATGAGCACCTAGCTGTTTCATTAAACTGCTAAACTTCTCGCTTGCCAATAACGAAGTAGGATTATAAGGACGTTGACCACGTGGTATAAAGTCAATATTCTCCATTGCAGTTGGATGGACTATGCTTGCAATATTATCTGATACTTGCAAACTATTGTTTTCTTTCGAAAAATAATCAGCAAGTCCGTTTTCTTGATCCATATTAAACAGTTTATGCAGTTCACCTAAACGCATGTCTGCATCAATAATAAGCACTTTTTTATCCAACTGGCTAAATACTTCAGCAAGGTTAGCTGAGATGAACGACTTACCAATACCCGGACTTTCACTCGTAACTAAAATAACCTTCGCACGTTGATCTGATTTTTGTTCAACTGGCATACCAAACATAAGATGTGTTCTTAAGCTCTTTATAGCTTCATAACTTAATCCGTTGTTATCTATATAGGCAAGTAAGCGATTAGCACTTTTCTTGTTCTTAGATAATCTTGAAACAACTGCTGAATGTGGAATAGTTGCAATAACTGGAATACCTGCTTTTGCCTCTAAACGTTCCGGATCTTTAACCATAGTTTTTAGTAGACTTTTTACTAATGTTATTAACAATCCAATTAAGAGACCTAACAATAGAGCAAGGGCAATTATTAATGGCTTTCTTGGAGCGATAGCTTTAAAAGTACTAATAGGTAAGTCAATAATACGTGCGAAACCGATTTGTCCCGCTTTGACGATTTTTAATTGCTCATAGTTTTTGAGCATGGTGAGATAAATCTCTCTATTAATTCCTACATCCTCTGAAAGAGTTAAGAACTCTCTTTGCACTTCTGGCAGGCGACCCACTGTATCCTTAATTTCTTGCTTTCTATCATTAAGTACTTTTAGTTGTTCGTTGATTTGGAGAACTAACGGATGATCCTCAGTATAATAGGTTGTTAAATCCGCTTTTTTTAATCGTAACTCATTGAGCTGAGCATCAATCTGTCCATTTTCTGTTATTAGAAGCTCACCTTCTTTACCAACATCAATCGTTCCAAACTTTTCACGGAATTTATTAAACAAAGCTTCAGACTCTTGCAACTTCTGCTTAAGAAGCGGTATCTGAGTTTGCATAAAATCTATTGTTTTGGTGGTTTCTTCTGAGCCTCTTGATTCATTCTGATCAATATAAGATAAGATAATTTCTTTTAGAATAAGAGTGGTTTGTTGTTGGTTATCACCTATTAAAGCAAGCTGAATGATACCAGTTTGTTTGCCAAGTTCTGCAACTGTCAATGTAGTATTTATTTTGTTTATCGTATTGTGTAACGCTTGTTTTACTAGTTTAATAGGGTGTCCATTACTAGGCAATTGATTCACTTGAATTTGAATCACGCCATCTGTCCCTTGAAAACGGTAAGCTTGATTCAACTGACCTTTGAAATCATCATAGCCATTATTTAAGACAAATCCATTTGCAACAGACTTTATAGTAAAAGGTTTGTTCAGATAGGCCTGAGATACATTAAATTGGCTAATCTGAATTTTACCATCCTCAGTATCAAGCATCACGCCTTCAGGAGAGTTGATTTGAGTATATTTATTATTGTTCTTTATTTTATCAAAACCATTAATTTCAGGATCGTTTAAAGTAATCCTTAGATGAAGTAGGTCAATGACCGGCTCCAATATCATACGCGACTTAATTAATTCAGCTTCAGTTTGTGCTGGACTTACATCTGCTGAAACCAGATCGGAAATATTAGCACCTAAGGCAGAAATACCTTGTGATTTGTCATCAATCTGTATGAGAGCATCGGCTTGAAAAACCGGATCTACGTATCGACTATATAGTACACCGATAATCAAAGCTATTAAGGCAAAAGAAAGTATTGTCTTCCAGCCGTTCATAAGTGTTAGCAAAAATGCTAATACATCAACTCTATCGTCATCCGTCTTTGTAGTAAGCGTG
>NZ_JACGYX010000005.1 GCF_014119005.1 Psychrobacter sp. GP33
TCGCCTGATAGAATGGAAGTTAAATATGTTAATGTAAATAGTGCTTATAATTTATCTGTGATAACCATAGAGCAATATATAAAAGCAGGTTTATAGTTCAAGATTTCCTACCTTTATCGCTACAATATCATTATTAAAAATCGACTTATTAGATTTATCTTATAAAATATGTGCTTATAACTTGCATTCTAATTAAAATCTTGTATAATTAGCAGCCTTAACACCCCTAGGCGATTGGCTCAATTGGTAGAGCATCGGTCTCCAAAACCGAGGGTTGTAGGTTCGAGTCCTACATCGCCTGCCATCTTTTAGTATATCTTTGTAGTATCCCATCATCTCTAAAGCGAGTCCTTTATGAGCAACAATCAAGATAACCTCGACACTACGTTATCTGATGCCAAGGCGGCTAATGGTGGGTTACTGACTAAAAATAACCACATATCAGCGACCAATACGTCTGCTGTGGAAGTGGCGAAAACAAGTTCAACAAAAGATATTGTGCTATGGTTATTAGCAATCATAGTGTTAATCGGTGCGACATTGGTTAATCAGTATTTACCAGGCTATTGGCAACCTGCCAATGAGGTTTGGATACGGATTAGCATTATTGTCGCACTTTTTGTATTTGCATTAGTATGTTTAGCGCTGACTCATCAAGGTCGTGCGTTCAAGACCTTATTGAAAGATGCTGCGGTGGAATTGCGCCGTGTCACATGGCCAAGTAAAGATGAAACGTTTCAATATACATGGCAAGTGATTGTTGTGATTGCCATTGTTGGATTCTTTATCTGGTTATTAGACAACTTCTTTAATTGGTTCGTGGGCTTATTTATTGGCTAGTAGATACAAGTTAAGTTACTCGCTTATTTATATAATGGGCGAATTTAGTTTGCGGCTGGTAATTTTTGTACCCATTAACTCATGTGTCTATTCACTTAGATGTTACTTATAACGATTAGGAGCGTGATATGCGTTGGTATATTGTCCAAGCGTTTTCAGGATATGAAAAACAAGTGCAACGTTCATTAATCGAGCGCATTAATCGTAGTGATTTTGCTGAATCTTTTGGTGATGTATTGGTACCCACCGAAGAAGTCGTCGAAATGAAGGACGGCAAGAAGCGTAAAAGTGAGCGTAAGTTCTTTCCAGGCTATGTATTGATCCAAATGGAAATGAATGATAATACTTGGCACATTGTTAATGAATGCCCGCGTATTATGGGCTTTATTGGTGGTACGGCCGAAGCGCCTGCACCGATTACGCCAGTAGAAGCTGACCGTATTTTAAATCGCTTAAATCAAACAGAAGCGACGCCACGTCCGAAAACATTATTCGAGCCGGGTGAAGAGTTATTAGTGATTGATGGTCCATTTACTGACTTTAAAGGGTTGGTTGAAAAAGTGGATTACGAAAAATCTAAGTTACAATTGACCGTAAATGTATTTAATCGACCAACTCAGGTTGAGCTTGAGTTTAGTAAAGTTGAAAAACTGGACTAGACAATTATAAACCGGGGAGCTGTTAGTCAATTGCATCTGCATATTGACTTAGCGTTATGACCCATTCAGGAGAGAATCATGGCTAAGAAGATTGATGGTTACATCAAACTGCAAGTCCCTGCAGGTAAAGCAAATCCTTCACCACCGATTGGTCCAGCATTGGGTCAAAAAGGCGTGAACATCATGGCTTTCTGTAAAGAATTTAACGCTGCAACCTCAGGTCAAGAGCCGGGTCTACCGATCCCAACTGAGATCACGGTATACAGTGATAAATCTTTCACCTTCATCATGAAGTCTCCACCAGCTGCGTACTTATTGCGTAAAGCTGCTGGCATTGCTAAAGGTTCAGGCACACCGAATACCGCTAAAGTCGGCACGGTTACTCGTGCACAACTTGAAGACATTGTTAAGACTAAAGATGCAGACTTAACAGCATCTGATCTTGATGCTGCTGTTCGTACCGTTGCTGGTACCGCCCGTTCAATGGGTATTACCGTGGAGGGTGTATAATGTCTAAGCTAACCAAACGTCAAAAAGAAATCAATAGCCGTATTGAGCACGAAAAACAATACACAATTGAAGAAGCGGTTCAAATCCTAAACGATTTGCCACCTCTTAAATTCAAAGAGTCTATCGATATCGCAGTAAACTTGGGCGTTGACCCACGTAAATCTGATCAAGTCGTACGTGGCGCAACAAACTTACCTGCGGGTACTGGTAAAACCAAACGCGTTGCTGTATTTGCTCAAGGCGCTGCTGCTGAAGCCGCTAAAGAAGCGGGTGCTGACATCGTTGGTTTTGAAGACCTAGCTGAATCAATCAAAGCGGGCAACATGGACTTCGATATCGTTATTGCTGCTCCTGACGCCATGCGCGTTGTTGGTCAATTAGGTACTATCTTAGGTCCACGTGGTCTAATGCCTAACCCGAAAGTCGGTACGGTAACGCCAAACGTTGCTGAAGCTGTTGCCAATGCGAAAGCTGGTCAAGCACAGTACCGTGTTGATAAAGCTGGTATCATCCATACTACAGTTGGTCAAGTCGGTTTTACCGCTGAACAAGTTATGGAAAATGCCCAAGCTTTATTAGCCGACCTACGTCGCGCTAAACCTGCTACGTCTAAAGGTGTTTACATCAAACGTATCACTTTGTCTAGCACTATGGGTCCAGGTCTTGCTATTGATCCAGTACCGCATCGTCTTAACAAATAAGATTAGTACTAAAAATTCTTATTTATTATCACATCCTTTAGTTTGAGACTAGATAATAAATAAACTCCAATTTTAAATATTAGGTCAGCGTAGCACACGCTACGCTGTCTAAGACCGTAGGTAAAAAGCGGTTTATAACGGCTAAAGAATAAGTGTTAGCTTACTCTTAACCTTAACAAGCTGCTGTTGTTAATCGACGACAGATGAAAATCTTAGTTGGCCTACGCAGACGGTGACCCACCCAGTTGTTGATAAGAGCGGATAGGGTAACCTATCACTTGATGTCATTCTGATAACGGTGCCGTAATCAGTCGTTGTTAGTATGCTTGAATTTTATAAAGCTGCTGATAACGTGTCGTATCAAGTCAGTCTTAGCAAGTTGTTTGAGCTATGCATACTTAAAGTATTGCAAACTTAAACTATGAGCGGATTGGTAAGATTAAAGGAGTCAACTTATGGCATTAACGCTAGAGCAAAAACAACAAGTTGTGGCTGAAGTGTCTGAAGTTGCTGCTAATGCTTACTCAGCAGTAGCTGCCGAATATCATGGTATTGGTGTTGCAAAGCTTACCAAGCTGCGTGCACAAGCCCGTGAAAAAGGCGTCGTTTTAAAAGTGGTAAAAAATACCCTAGCAAAACGCGCGTTTGAAGGCACTAAGTTTGAGAGCATGTCAGACCGTATGACTGGTCCATTACTTTTGGCTTTCTCTATGGAAGATTTGGGATCTGCCGCTCGAGTCATTTTTGACTTCAGCAAAGATCACAAAGCCCTTGAGACCAAATTGGTATCAGTTGGTGGTGTTGTTTATGGTCCAGAAGAGCTAGAGCGCGTATCGAAGCTACCAACTCGCGACGAAGCACTTTCTATCTTAATGGCTACTATGAATGCACCAGTAACCAAGCTTGTCCAAACTATGAACGCAGTTCCTGGCAAGTTTGTTCGCACGGTAGCAGCAATCAAAGACGCAAAAGAAGCGGCATAATTGCTTGTTTTAACGTAACTTTGACATCGCCGATTGCACTATATTGCCATCCCTATTTTAAAATGTGGCAAGCAATCCAAGCGATATTAAAATCAATTAAATTTTATCAGATAACGGAGAGTTCTCATGGCACTATCTAAAGATGACGTGTTAAACGCAATCGCTGAAATGTCAGTAATGGATATCGTTGAATTAATCAGCGCTATGGAAGAAAAATTCGGCGTAACAGCTGCTGTTGCTGCTGCTGCACCTGCCGCCGGCCCTGCTGCTGCTGCTGCTGAAGAAAAAGACGAGTTTGACGTTGTTCTAGCTAGCTTTGGCGAGAAAAAAGTTGGCGTGATCAAAGCTGTACGTGAAGCGACTGGTCTTGGCTTAAAAGAAGCGAAAGATTTGGTTGAAAGCGCTCCAGCTCCAATCAAAGAAGGCGTTAACAAAGCTGAAGCTGAAGAGTTGAAGAAGAAACTTGAAGAAGCTGGTGCAACTGTTGAACTAAAATAAGTTCAATGCTGTACAAAAAAAGCTGGTGATGCCTTGCATTACCAGCTTTTTTTTATTATAATTCGTAGCTTGACCTTTTGTGTCTGCCAACAGTCGTAAGCAAAAACACGGTGGATACCCATCAAAAGGACACACGATATATATGCACGCACGCACGCTAGTTTTTATGAGCAGTTAAGATAAGCTAAATGTCCTTAGATATTTGGCGATTTTTTGTGTCTGTTCTCTTTTCTAATGACACTCTCTTTTTTCTATATTTTAAAATTGATAGCTGTTGTAATAATGACTTATAAATATTTTAACATGTTTTACTGTCAGTAAATGAGCTTATAGACAGTAATTATTGTCGACGACATTCATTTTTATTAGCTATTAATAATTGATGTCAGCTAATTTATCCTTGTTAAGTACGGAATGCTTGCTACAAGATTGAATTTAGCAAATATTCCGTACTTAATATGACACCCTATTTTTTATTATCGTTTACGTTGCCATGTTTGCAAAATATTGATGCAAACTGGTTACGCTTTAATTTGTTTCCACGTTTACTGTAAGGACTCTCGATGGCATATTCTTATACTGAAAAAAAGCGTATTCGCAAAAGTTTTGCTGAATTGCCTACTGTAATGGACATTCCTTATTTATTGTCCATTCAAGTAGATTCCTATGAGCAATTTTTGCAAGAGCACAAAAAGCCAAAAGCTCGTGAGAATACTGGTCTGCAAGCAGCATATTCTTCTATTTTTCCAATCGAAAGTCACTCTGGCAATGCAGAGTTACAGTTCGTTGAGTATCATTTAGGTACGCCTGAATTTGATGAGCGCGAATGTATCTTACGTGGTTCGACGTTTGCAGCTCCAATGCGCGTTAAAATCCGTTTGATTATTAAAGATAAAGATAGTAAAGATAAAGACAGCAAAGCGGCTATTAAAGATATCCGTGAGCAAAGCGTTTACATGGGCGAAATGCCACTGATGACCGCGAACGGTACTTTTATTATTAATGGTACTGAGCGAGTTATCGTTTCTCAGTTGCATCGCTCACCTGGTGTATTCTTTGATCATGATAAAGGTAAGTCGCATTCAAGTGGTAAAGTGCTCTATAACGCGCGTATTATTCCTTACCGTGGTTCGTGGTTAGACTTTGAATTTGATGCTAAAGATTTGGTATTCGCGCGTATTGACCGTCGTCGTAAATTACTTGCTTCTATCATTTTGCGTGCGTTGGGTTTAAGTACTGGCGAGATTTTAGATTTGTTCTTTGAAAAAGTAGCCGTTTATAAAGGCGAAGAGCAATTTGAGATTGATCTAGTTGCTGATCGTTTGCGCGGTGAAATGGCGCAATTTGATATCATTACACCAGATGGTACCGTTGTCGTTGAGCAAGGCAAGCGTATTAACGCACGTCGTATTCGCCAGCTTGAAGAAGCAGGCATGACGAAAATCTCGATTCCTGATGAATACTTATATGAGCGTATTTTAGCTGAAGATATCATCGTTAATGATGAAGTGATCGCTCGTGCTAATACGCTAATTGACCATGAATTATTGGTTAAATTAAGTGCATTCGAAGCCAGTGAATCGATTAAAGAATTTAGTATTCTATTCACCAATGATATCGATCAAGGCAGTTATATTGCTGATACGCTACGTGCTGATAGTACCTCAACTCGTGAAGAAGCGTTAGTTGAGATCTACAAAGTGATGCGTCCAGGTGAGCCACCAACGATTGAAACCGCTGAAAAATTATTCGATAGCATGTTCTTTAATGCGGATCGCTACGATTTATCGAACGTTGGTCGTATGAAGTTTAACCGCCGCTTAGGTTTAGAGTTCGATAACACTGATGATCCTGATATTCAGCGCGAGCGTAGCGTATTGACCAATGTTGATATTGTCAATGTGTTAAAAGAGCTAATTGAAATCCGTAACGGTCGCGGCGAAGTCGATGATATTGACCATTTGGGTAACCGCCGTATTCGCTCAGTAGGCGAGATGGCAGAAAACCAATTCCGTGTTGGTCTAGTACGTGTTGAACGTGCGGTTAAAGAGCGTTTAAGCTCAGCAGAATCTGATAACCTATCGCCACAAGATTTGATTAACTCAAAACCTGTTGCGGCTGCGGTTAAAGAATTTTTTGGCTCAAGCCAGTTGTCCCAGTTTATGGATCAGAATAATCCATTGTCTGAAGTCACGCATAAACGCCGTGTATCTGCATTAGGACCCGGTGGTCTGACTCGTGAACGTGCAGGCTTTGAAGTACGTGACGTACATGATACCCATTATGGTCGTGTGTGTCCGATTGAAACTCCTGAAGGTCCAAACATTGGTTTGATTAACTCATTAGCGACCTTTGCTAAAACCAACAGCTTTGGCTTCTTAGAAACGCCGTATCGCCGTGTGGTAGATGGTAAAGTAACTGATGTTATCGAGTATCTATCAGCAATTGAAGAAGTAGGTACTGTTATTGCACAGGCTGATTCTCCAGTGACCGCCGATGGCGCGTTATCTGATGAGATGGTCAGTGTCCGTAGCTATGGTGAATTTGTTCGTATGCCACCAGAAAAAGTGACGCATATGGATGTGTCGCCAAGTCAGGTTGTATCAGTAGCCGCCGGTTTGATTCCATTCCTAGAGCATGATGATGCTAACCGTGCCTTGATGGGCTCGAACATGCAACGTCAGGCAGTTCCTACGCTACGTGCTGATAAGCCGTTAGTGGGTACAGGTATGGAGCGTCACGTTGCTCGTGACTCAGGTGTTTGTGTGATAGCTAAGCGTGGCGGCGTGATTGAAGACGTTGATGCCTCACGTGTTGTGGTTCGTGTGAATGAAGATGAGATGATTGCTGGCGAAGCTGGTATTGATATCTATAACTTAGTTAAATACACACGTTCTAACCAAAATACTTGTATCAATCAACGTATTATCGTTAACCAAGGCGACGAAATTGCTTCAGGCGATATCTTAGCTGATGGTCCTTCAACGGATCTTGGTGAGTTGGCATTGGGTCAGAATATCCGTATTGCCTTTATGCCGTGGAACGGTTACAACTTTGAAGATTCTATTTTGTTATCTGAAAAAGTCGTAAAAGAAGATCGCTTTACCACTATCCATATTCAAGAATTAACTTGTGTGGCGCGTGACACCAAATTGGGTACGGAAGAAATCACTGCCGATATTCCAAACGTTGGCGAAGCAGCATTATCAAGCCTTGATGAAGCTGGTATCGTTTATATCGGTGCAGAAGTGGATGCTGGTGATATCTTAGTTGGTAAAGTCACGCCAAAAGGTGAGACGCAACTGACGCCAGAAGAGAAACTACTGCGGGCTATCTTTGGTGAAAAAGCGGCTGATGTTAAAGACACCTCACTGCGTGTTCCAACATCAAGTAAAGGTACGGTTATTGACGTACAAGTCTTTACACGTGATGGTGTTGAGAAAGATGCGCGTGCAAGAGCGATTGAAAAATCACAGCTTGATAGCTATCGTAAAGATTTAAAAGAAGAGCTACGTATCTTTGAAGAAGCGGCTCGTGGTCGTATCGCAAGCTTGTTAGATGGTCAAAAAGTAAGCGGTGGTTCTGGTCTAAAAGCCGGTACGGTTATGGCTGCTGCTGACATGAAAGAGATGAGCCTCGAGACGTTACTTGATATTCAGCCTGTTGAAGAAGAGATCTCTGAACGCTTGACCCAGATTGCAGAATATTTGGTTGATAAGCAAAAAGACATTGATAGCAAGTTTGCTGAGAAAAAACGCAAATTGACTGCTGGCGATGACTTGCAACATGGCGTGCAAAAAATCGTTAAGGTTTATCTAGCGGTTAAGCGTCGTATCCAGCCTGGTGATAAAATGGCCGGTCGTCATGGTAACAAGGGTGTAGTATCGCGCATTATGCCCGTTGAAGATATGCCGTATGATGAACATGGTAACACTGTTGATATCGTCCTAAATCCACTGGGCGTACCATCGCGTATGAACATCGGTCAGGTACTCGAGACCCATTTAGGTATGGCTTCAAAAGGCTTGGGCGAAAAGATTGACGGCATGCTCAAAGCACAAGCAGCGATGAAAGATTTACGTGATTTCTTAGACCAAATTTATAACAAAGTTGGTGGCGAACAAGTCGATCTTGATAGCTTATCAGATGATGACATCATGGCACTTGCCAATAACTTGCGTGCAGGTGTGCCAATGGGTACGCCAGTATTTGATGGTGCCCATGAGCATCAAGTGAAAGACTTGCTTGAGCTTGCAGGTTTGTCAAGAGATGGTCAGCAAACGTTATATGACGGTCGTACAGGTCAGAAATTTGACCGTAAAGTTACGGTTGGTTACATGTATATGCTGAAATTGAACCATTTGGTTGATGACAAAATGCATGCGCGTTCAACCGGTTCGTACTCGCTAGTGACCCAACAGCCACTAGGTGGTAAAGCTCAGTTCGGTGGTCAGCGCTTTGGTGAGATGGAAGTGTGGGCACTAGAAGCGTACGGTGCTACTTATACCTTGCAAGAAATGTTAACGGTGAAATCGGATGACGTTGAAGGACGTACCCGTATGTATAAAAACATCGTCGATGGTGAACAGTATATGGATCCAGGCATGCCTGAATCGTTTAATGTACTGACCAAAGAAATCAAATCATTGGGTATTAATATTGAGTTAAAACAAAGCAACTAAACTTCATAAAATATATTAATAACTTTATGAGACGCAGTTGTCCTCCTAAAAGTAGTAGCTATTGCTGCTGCTTTTAGTGACTTATCTTAACCCTATTCATTGCCTTCATTTCTATACTAGCATCATGCTTAGCACGCTATTATAGGATTATAGAGATAACGGAGAAGCAACTTGAAAGATTTACTCGATATCATGCAAAGCCCTACCAGCAATGGTAATCATGAGTTTGATAGTATCCAAATTACTTTGGCATCGCCTGACGTTATTAAGTCATGGTCGCATGGTGAAGTTAAAAAACCTGAAACCATTAACTACCGTACCTTTAAACCTGAGCGCGATGGTCTTTTTTGTGCCAAAATTTTTGGTCCAGTAAAGGATTTTGAATGTCTGTGTGGCAAATATAAGCGTCGTAAGTTCCAAGGCGTTATCTGTGAAAAATGTGGCGTTGAAGTCACCACAGCTAAAGTACGCCGTGACCGTATGGGTCATATTGACCTAGCTAGCCCTGTTGCGCATATTTGGTTCTTAAAATCATTACCAAGCCGCATCGGTTTATTATTAGACATGACGCTTCGTGATATCGAACGCGTCTTATATTTTGAAAGCTATATCGTTACCGAGCCGGGTCTGACTTCTTTAGAGAAGTACCAACTGCTTGATGATGAAGATTATTTTAAAGCCTTGGAAGAATTTGGTGATGAGTTCGTTGCCAAGATGGGCGCAGAGGCGATTCAAGATTTATTAAAAGATATCGACTTAGACATCGAAATTGATGATTTGCGTGAAGCGATTCCGCAAACCGGTTCTGAGACGAAGCTTAAGAAAATGTCTAAGCGTCTTAAATTATTAGAAGCGTTCCGCGATTCTAATAATAAACCTGAATGGATGGTAATGACCATCTTGCCAGTATTACCACCAGATTTGCGTCCGCTCGTACCACTAGAAGGTGGTCGTTTTGCGACATCAGATCTAAACGATTTATATCGCCGGGTGATTAACCGTAATAACCGTCTAAAGCGTCTGCTTGAGCTAAGCGCTCCTGATATCATCGTACGTAACGAAAAACGTATGTTGCAAGAATCAGTAGATGCGTTGTTAGACAACGGTCGTCGCGGTCGTGCGATTACTGGTAGTAACAAGCGTCCATTGAAATCTTTGGCTGATATGATCAAAGGTAAACAAGGTCGTTTCCGTCAGAATTTGCTTGGTAAACGTGTTGACTATTCTGGTCGTTCGGTGATCGTTGTAGGTCCAACCTTACGTCTACATCAGTGTGGTTTACCGAAGAAAATGGCACTTGAGTTATTTAAACCGTTTACTTATAACAAATTATTGTCTCATGGCTTAGCGACGACGATTAAAGCTGCCAAAAAAATGGTAGAGCGTGAAGAGCCACAAGTGTGGGATATGCTGGCCATGGTTATCCGTGAGCATCCAGTACTCCTTAACCGTGCGCCGACGCTTCACCGTTTGGGTCTACAAGCATTTGAACCAGTACTTATTGAAGGTAAAGCGATTCAGCTGCATCCATTGGTATGTACTGCGTTTAACGCCGACTTTGACGGTGACCAAATGGCAGTACACGTGCCATTGACCTTAGAGGCACAGCTTGAGTCACGTGCGCTAATGATGTCGACTAACAATATTTTATCGCCTGCAAATGGTGAGCCGATCATTGTACCGTCACAAGACGTGGTGTTGGGTTTATATTATATCAGTCGCTCATCAGTGAATGCTAAAGGCGAGGGCATGATTTTTGCCACCGTTAATGAAGCTTTACGTGCAATTGGTTCTAACGACTTACATGTGAATGCGAAGATTAAAGTACGTGTGACTGAAACGCATATTGATGACGAAGGCAATCATACTAAAGAGACGAGTATCAAAGATACCGTCGCTGGTCGTTTATTGATTTGGAACATCATGCCTGATGGTATGGCGTTTGATGAGTGCAACCAAGAGATGACTAAGAAAAATATCTCGCGTCTAATTAACTCTTGCTATCGTAAGATGGGCGTGAAAGACAGCGTTATGTTTGCTGACCAATTGATGTATCTTGGTTTTGCCCAAGCAACGCTATCTGGTGTATCAATTGGTTTGGATGACATGGTCATTCCGCCATTGAAAAAACAAATCATCGAAGTAGCCGAAGCTGAAGTACGCGAAATTGAAGATCAGTTCGAGCAAGGCTTTGTGACGGCTGGTGAGCGCTATAATAAAGTGGTTGATATCTGGTCACGTACCAATGACAAAGTCGCAAAAGCGATGATGGATAACTTGGCAACAGATAAAGTTATTAATGCGCAAGGTGAGGAAGAAGAGCAGAAATCATTCAACTCTATCTTCATCATGTCAGATTCTGGTGCTCGTGGTAGTGCGGCGCAGATTCGTCAGCTTGCAGGTATGCGTGGCTTGATGGCTAAACCGGATGGCTCAATTATTGAGACCCCGATTAAAGCCAACTTCCGTGAAGGTTTGACCGTACTTCAGTACTTTATTTCAACGCATGGTGCGCGTAAAGGTCTAGCCGATACCGCATTGAAAACCGCTAACTCAGGTTATTTGACCCGTCGTTTGGTTGATGTGGCGCAGGATTTAGTGATTACTACTGATGACTGTGGTACAGATGTTGGTTTGCTTATGACGCCGCACATTCAAGGTGGCGAAATCATTGAGAAGCTTGGTGATCTTGTACTTGGTCGTGTAACCTCACGCGATGTGACTTATAACGACAATGCTGAAAAAGTATTGATTCCAGCCGGTACATTGATTGATGAGCATTGGGTTGATACCCTTGACGCTAACGCGATCGATGACATTTGGGTGCGTTCAGTTATTACCTGTAATGTAGCACATGGTGTATGTGCTCAATGTTATGGTCGTGACTTGGCACGTGGTCATAAAGTCAATATTGGCGAATCTGTTGGTGTTATGGCAGCTCAGTCAATTGGTGAGCCAGGTACTCAGTTAACCATGCGTACCTTCCACGTGGGTGGGGCAGCAAGCTCGGCGTCTGTGGACAATAGCATCTCTGTGCGTAATGCTGGTCAGGCACATTTTGAAAATATGAAAACTGTTGAACACATTGATGGTCACTTGGTTATCGTATCGCGTTCGGCTGAAATTGCATTGACTGATGATCTTGGTCGTGAACGTGAGCGCTATAAAGTCCCTTATGGTTCAAGCGTGCTCGTGAAAAATGGCGATCAAGTTGAAGGTGGCCAAACCATCGCAAAATGGGATCCGCACACGCATCCAATTATTACAGAATTTGCTGGTAAAGCCCGCTTTAGTGATATCACTGATGGTCTAACAGCAACTGTGAAAGTTGATGACGCGACTGGTATGAGCTCGTTTGAAATTCTTGCCACACGAGATCGTTCAAGCTCGGCAAAAGACTTACGTCCTGCCATTATCTTGAATACTGATGCTGGTAAAGAAGTGGTTTACTTCTTACCTGCTGAAACCATTATTCGCGTTGGCGATGGTGAAGAAGTAGCCGCAGGTTCGATTCTAGGTCGTGTACCACAAGCATCATCAGGTACCAAAGATATTACCGGTGGTCTACCACGTGTAGCCGACTTATTTGAAGCACGCCGTCCAAAAGATCATGCCATTATGGCTGAGATGACAGGTGTCGTGAGCTTTGGTAAAGAAACTAAAGGTAAGAATCGCTTTATTATTACCAATGAAGATGGCGAGATTCATGAAGAGTTGATTCCAAAATGGCGTCAAATCAACGTGTTTGAAAACGAAACTGTAGCACGTGGTGAGGTTATTGCGGATGGTCCACAAAATCCACATGATATCTTACGCCTAAAAGGTCAAACCGCACTTGCTGACTATATTGTCAACGAAGTTCAAGACGTATATCGCTTGCAGGGCGTAAAAATCAACGATAAGCACATCGAAGTTATCATTCGTCAGATGCTGCGTAAAGTTGAGATTACCGATAGCGGTGATTCAAACCACTTTAAAGGCGATCAGGTTGAATATGCTGATATCAAAGCACTGAATGAAAAACTAACTGGCGAAGATAAATTCCCAGTCCAGTTTGAACGTCAGCTGTTAGGTATCACCAAAGCCAGCTTGGCAACTGAAAGCTTTATTTCAGCGGCATCATTCCAAGAAACCACACGTGTACTAACCGCTGCTGCAGTGATGGGCAAGGTGGATGAATTACGTGGTCTGAAAGAAAACGTGGTTGTAGGACGTCTCATTCCGGCAGGTACTGGTCTGGCTTATCACAAAGCCCGTAAAGAAAAAGCGGAACAGAAACTACTGGATTTAGATATCAACTCAGCATTTGATATGACGACTGCAAGTAGTGACAGCAAAGACTTTACTAGCTTTGATGAGGCATTTGCTCAAGAGCTTAGCCAAAGTACACCGTCTGAATAAGGGTAATAAAATTATTGACAAGTTGCTATAGAAATTTTTAATGCTAGTTAAAAAGCCAGCCATGTTGCTGGCTTTTTCGTACCTGATAGTAATGGCAGTGTCGGTAAATAGTCTAATGACTAATTCTTTTATTCAATTGAATCTCTAAATTGTAATCTAATTTATACTAAGGTCTAGAGCATGTAATTTTTTAACGCGAGCTATCATTAATGATTATTAAATTGTTAAGTTTATAGAAACGTCGTTGATAAAAAGAGATAATGATGAAAACTAACAGTTGCTCTGGTGTTTATAGCGATTGGATAATTGTTAAAGACGCAATAAAAAATCCTGTTCAGTGAACACTGAGCAGGATTCTTCATCAATAATTTTCTATAGCATAAAATAGGTTAAAAAATTAGTGTTTTACGATTTATTCAGCAAGTGCTGGCATACGGTCAGTCGGCATTACTTTTAATGGCACTTGACCTTGATTGCTATTGTCTTTATTACGCGTAGGCGATGCCAATCGTTTATTATCAATACCTTCAAAGTTGTCGCCTAACACTAACTCAGGTTCTGGCTGCTTACGCTGCTGTTTTTTCGGTGTAACCGGTTTCACGCTATCTCCAGTTTCCATATCAGTGTCTTCTTCGCTAGTAACAATACCATCATCGGTCATCTCAATAATACGGTTTTTTTGCTTTTTTGATTTTGAGCGATTATTAATTGATACCCATTGATGAGGAACGCCTTTTAGTTGCGCACCCATAAAATCCATCCAAACTGGTAAGGCAGCGACACCGCCATATTCACGGCGACCTAAAGTTTCTGGCTGATCAAAACCCATCCATACGATAGTAGCATTGGTAGGGTGAAATCCAGCAAACCAAGCATCTTTAGCTTCGTTGGTTGTTCCTGTTTTACCGGCAATATCACTGCGCCCTAACGCTCGTGCCCTTACCGCTGTACCGTGCTGAACCACATCACGTAAAATATCTGCCATTTCATAGGCGACACGAGGTTTTAAAATACGAGGCGCTTGGGTGGCATGTACATACTGAACAACAGGCGCTTGTAGGCGATCGGCAGCTGGACTGGCATTGTAAGTGCTCAGTGTTAATGCTTTAAGATATTCGGCTTTATCTTGGTCTTCTTGCTTCACTTTATCTGTGCTAGAGATTTTATCTTTTTTATCTTTATCTTTAGATTTTTTATCGTCGTTAGCGGGTTTACTCTGTGCTTCAAGCAGCTTTTTATTAAGCTCGCCTACTTGTTCATTAAAGCATACCGCACAGGCTTGCTGAGGATTGGCTTGGAACAATAGCTTATTATCGTAATTGTAAATTTGTTCAATAAAATAGGGCTGAATGCGATGTCCGCCGTTAGCAAAAGTAGAATAAGCAGTTGCCATTTGTAAAGGCGTTGCTTGTCCTGCGCCAAGTGCTAAGGATAGGGTCGTAGGCAGCTTTTCTTTATCCAAACCAAATTGATCAAGTAAACTCAAGGTATCTGAAATACCAATGGCTTGTAGAAGACGAATGGAGACCAGGTTGCGCGATAAATACAAACCACGTCGTAAAGAGATGTCTCCAAGAAAACGTCCATCGGAGTTTTTAGGTTTCCAGTCGCCTACTTGAATGGGTCGGTCAGAAACAATACTGTCGGGTCGATAGCCTTTTTCTAATGCTGCTGTATAGACCAGTGGCTTAATGGTAGAACCCGGTTGCCGCCATCCTTGAAGTGCGCGGTTGAATTTACTATGATTAAAATCAAAGCCACCGACTAAGGCTCTAACTGCGCCATTATCAGGATTTAAGGATACCAGGCTACCCTGTACATGGGGTACTTGCGCCAATTTCCAGTTGCCGTTCTCGGTTTTGACTAAACGTATAATGTCATTTTTACTAACAATCTGCGCCGCATTACCCGGGTAATTACCAATACGGTCGGCTGAAAAATGCTTGCGCGCCCAGCTCATGCCTGACCATTGCACTGTGACATTTTCACCAGACGGTATGGTCGCTTCAAAGCTGCGTGAACTGACTTTGGTGACTTTGGCAGGAATCATGTTGCCATAAGGTCGGAACTTTTCTAATGGTTCATCATTGGCTTCTGCGCCGCGCCAGCCATGACGATGATCATACGCTAACAGACCTTTTAGCACCGCAGTTTCAGCGTCGATCTGAGCTTTGCTATCGACCGTCAACCTAACACGCCAGCCACCATTAACAACTTGCTCACCATAACGATTCACTAAAGCGTAGCGCGTCATTTCTGCCAAATAGGGCATATTAACATCAAGCTTTTCTTTATAAAGATTCAGACCAATAGGCGCGCGAATAGCAGCATCATGCTGAGCTTGACTGATGTAGCCCAACTCATGCATTCGTCCAATAATCCAATTACGCCGTATTAAAGCGCGACTTGGATTGGCAACAGGATTATATTTAGAAGGCGCTTTGGGCAAGCCTGCGAGCATTGCCATTTCAGCAATAGTCAGTCTATCTAGCGATTTACTGTAGTATTTTTTAGCGGCAGCGCGAATACCGTACGCCCCTTCACCCAAATAAATTTTATTAACATATAATGTTAAAATTTCATTCTTACTCAGCTCATCTTCCATTTTTCGGGCGACAAACAGCTCAGTGAGCTTGCGATTTAATGTACGCTCAGAGCTTAAAAAGTAGTTTTTTGCAACCTGCATGGTGATAGTAGAGCCGCCAGTTTGCCCTTCGTCTTCTGTTACGACCTCTGTTACGGCACGACCAAGACCTTTAATACTGATACCACTATGCTGGAAGAAAGAGGCGTCTTCAGCCGCCAAAAATGCATGAGTAAGGTCTTCAGGAATTTGCTCAAAGGTAACAGGAAGCGATAAACGGTTGCCATATTGGCCAATTAGCTTATTATCACTACTGTAAATCTGTAAGGGCATCTCTAGACTTGCTGTTTTAATCTCTTGAATACTAGGAAGTGTTGGCGATAAATACATCGCCATGCCATAAAAACCAATGGGTACAGCAAGAGCTAATATCACTGCCAACGCCAAAAAGGCAATAAATAGCCCCACTAAGAAGTGAACCAGACGAGCGGTAACAATGTTTTTGGTCATAATTAGACTTATCGGTTAAAATTTGCAACAAATGGTATATTATACCTTGAACAAAACAAGCAGTTGATACTAAAAGTGTAATTTCTATATATAACATTTTTAAATCAGGGATTAAGCGTGTTGAGTAATATATTATATTTATATAATGTTGCAAATTGTTACTACAGTATGTCATCAATATAAAGGATAGAGGTTGTGAGGATATTTTCTCCAAGAAGTCGACATTTAGTTGGGGTAGATATCTGCGCCACCTCAGTAAAAATAGTTGATATACAACGTCAACAAGGAATGTTTCACTTAAAGTCCTATGGTATCGAAAGCTTACCGTTAGGGGCAGTAGTGGATAAACTGATTGTAGATGCAGAAG
Source organism: Psychrobacter sp. GP33 (assembly GCF_014119005.1). Lineage (GTDB taxonomy): Bacteria > Pseudomonadota > Gammaproteobacteria > Pseudomonadales > Moraxellaceae > Psychrobacter. The sequence goes on from NZ_JACGYX010000005.1 coordinate 16,736, forward strand.
CGATTGGCGATGCTATTGCTAGAGTGGCGCGTCGTTGTCATGTTAATGGCTATGATGCTGCTACTGCAGTCTCGGGTACAGCCGTGATTACTAAAATTATTGATATGGACATGCTATTGACCGACGTTGAGCGTGAGGCTCAAATTCGCTTAGATGCTGAGCAGTATATTCCTTATCCTCTAGAAGACGTCAATCTTGATTTTGAGGTCTTAGGTCCTTCGTTACTAGATGAAAACCTAGTGCAGGTTCTACTTGCCGCTTCACGCTCAGAGAATGTTGATCAGCGTGTTGATGCACTGACCTTTGGTGGACTAAAAACTAAGGTAATGGATATTGAGTCGCATGCGGTTGAGCGCGCCTTTGGATTGATGGTTGATAACTTAAGCAGTCTGCCAGAATTAGTTGCGCTGGTTGATATTGGTCATCATCAAACGACGCTGTATATTGCTAGAAATGGTGAGTTTATCTACAGTCGCGAACAACTTTTTGGCGGTATACAGCTGACTGAAGCGATTCAAAACCGTTATGGATTGTCTTTTGAAGAAGCAACTATAAATAAGCGCGAGCACACTTTACCAGATGATTATTACCCAGAGATATTAATCCCTTTTATGGAAAGTGCGATTCAGCAAATTACCCGCTCATTACAATTTTATTTTTCATCCAGTCCTTATGACAGTATTGATCATGTCGTGCTTGCCGGTGGTAGTAGTTCTATTCCCGGTCTTGCAGGGCTGGTTCAGCAGAAATTGCGAGTGCCGGTTACCGTAGCCAATCCGTTTATTAATATGACCATTGATCCTTATATCAACAATGAGCAGTTGGCAATTGATGCCCCAAGCTTAATTGCAGCTTGTGGTTTGGCTTTAAGGAGCTTTGATTAATGGCTCGTATTAACCTACTGCCTTGGCGGCAAGAAGAACGTGAACGCCGTAATAAAGAATTCATGGCTATAGTAATCGCAACTACTTTACTTGCGTTATTAGCAGCATTTGCGACATGGAGTTATTTTAGTAATCAGCTCGATGAACAGCTAGATGCTAATGCCCTTATCGAGCAAGAGAATAGTCGATTAGATGCTGCGTTAACAGAAATTGATACCTTAGAGCAACGCCGTGAAGATATCATAGCACGCATGCAGGTGATTCAGGATTTGCAAGGTCGTCGTCCAGTGCCTGTACGGTTATGGGATGATATCGCTAATGCCATTCCGCCTGCCTTATATTTAACTAGTTTAAAGCGCGAAGGGGATTTAATCACTTTGATTGGATTTGCAGATAATCCAAATGTGGTATCTAGCTTAATTCGTAGTTTAGACAACAGTGAGTGGATGGGTAATTCAGCGGTGCGAAATATTCAGCAAAACATTACCGCTTATGAGGCAGCGCCGACACTGAGTACAACAGTGACAACGGGAGAGCAGCCACGCCCAGTGTACCCAGAAGACAGTTATGTTCAATTCGAAATCACCACTCAAGTGCAACTAGACACGGATAAGACAGTGACCGATGCGGCTGGGGCATTACCCGCACCTACGCCTGAGTCTGGAGAAGGGTCATGAAACTTATCCGCAAAAAGATTTTACTAAAAAAGAAAAAAATAGCAACGCCTAAAAAATCCTTTAATTTTAATGAGTTTCGTCGTAGTTTTGAGTCATTAGATACTGAAAACTATGGCAGCTGGCCGGTGTCGGTTAAAGTGACCGTGCTATTTTTCATTGTGGCATTGATAGCTGCTTTATCTTGGGCACTGCCAATCAGCAGTAAGCTGGATGAAATTGCCGCGGCTGAAAGTGAACAACAAACCCTACTGACCACTTATCGCGAAAAAGAATCCAAAGCCCGCCATCTTAATGCCTATAAAACTCAAGTAATGCAAATGGAAACAGAGTTCACCACTCTGCTCGATCAGCTGCCCAAAGAGACTCGAGTATCAGAGCTGTTAGAAGGTATCAATATGACCGGCGTTGGCAGTAATATTCGCTTTCAGGATATCTCAGTTGAGCCGGAGATTGAGCAAGAGTTCTTTATTGAACAGCCCATTCGTATTGCTGCCTTGGGTGAGTATCATCAATTTGGGAGCTTTATCAGTGGTCTTGCCGCCTTGCCGCGTATTTTTACCATGCATGATTTTGAAGTGACTAATCCGCAGCCAACATTAGATAAGCTGCCAGAACTAAATTTAATTCTCCAAGCCAAAACGTATCGTTCAAAAGAAATCACGGCTGAAAGTACGGCTGTTGAAGAGGGTGCTCCTTCAGTCAATGATGATAGCGCAGGGGGTAACTAATGCGTATTTCTTCACTTATAATTACCAAACTGCCAGCGGTGTTGATGCTAAGTGTTTCTGCATTATGGTTGACCGGTTGTAATGATCGCATCGGCATAGCAGAGCAGGCAATGTACGATATTCGCAATGAGCCGGCGCAACCAATTGAGATGCCACCGCAGGCAAAATTGATAGAAGATTTTGTTTATAGTGCCAGCCTTTTGCGCAGTCCTTTTTTACCGCCCAGTTTGGTCAGTGTCCAAGCACCTGAAGCTTCTTTTGAGGGTGTTCGTCCGGACATTAATCGTACTAAAGACCCGCTTGAGCAGTATGAAATTGCGCAGTTGACATTCCGTGGTCAAGTGATATCGCCGGAAGGTAAGCAATATGCGTTGGTACAACGTCCTGATGGTTCAGTCGCCAGTGTGCAAGTAGGTGACTATCTTGGTTTGAATGATGGTCGTATCGTTGAAATCACGCCAACTCAGATTAATTTGATTGAAATTGTGCCAGACAGCCGCGCTGGGTTTATTGAAAGACCGCAGTCGCTGGTTTCTCCTATTAGCTAAGTTGGCAGAATTTTTGAGGAATAAGTAATGACAGTACGCACGAATAAGATGGCAAATACTAGGAAAAAACTGACGATGCGTGATTGCATCTCAGCCACATTTGCGATCTCTGCTTCTACCTTTACATTACCGGCTCTGGCCGCCAGTATGGTTGCCATTAGCAGCAATGCCTACGCAGACTCGCGCATTAATAACGTGTCCGTAATTCAAACCGCTCCCGCTGTTACCCAATTACGCTTAGGGTTTTCAGCCGCGCCTGTATTGCCCACTGCCTACCAGCTTGCCGACCCCAGCCGTTTGGTATTGGATTTTGATAAGGTACAAAACGGTCTGAGTACCCGCGCCACCGACTATAATGTCGGTATGGTAAAAGAAATTACGGCTCTCAATAGTGACAGCACCACGCGCCTTATCGTTGGGCTAAAACAAGAGGGCAGTTATACCACGGCTATCAGTGGCAATGATTTATTATTGACTTTATCGGAGCCAAACCGCCCGACGGCCAATAAGAGAATCGTTCGCTCTGCTACTGTACCTCAAGTGACCCCGATAGCAACGCCAGTCGTAACTTCAGTTGTGACCCCGATCGTTACCCCAATTGTCACTAGCCAAAATAGCGTTACCGTACCTAATGTGGTGGTTACGCCCGATATCTACGTCACGGATAAAGACAACTTAACGACGACAGCAATTGTCACTCCCATCATTGAGACTAATAGCGTTGCGGTCGCCCCTATCGTCACAGGTACGACGACAGTCAAAAAACCTACTCCAGCCGATACCATGGTGGTACGAGTCAACCCTTTACTAGATCCAAGGCTTGCCTCATCACAAGTCAGTCGTCAATACAGCTATGATGGCTTGACGGCATTAAATTTTGCTGCAGGCGTTGATGGTGGTGGCAATGTCAGTATCGCATTGGCAAATGAAGCCATTCCTGTAGATGTTCAGCGCCAAGGCAATAAGCTCATTGTTCGTTTGACGGGCAGCACAGTGCCTAGAAACTTACTGCGCCGCCTAAATGTGAATAGCGGCTTGGTGAACAGTATTGATACCAGCAATCAAGGTCAAAATGGCGTCATAACTATTAATCTGAATGCCGATTATGAGTATCAAGCGTTTCAATCAGGCAACCAGCTGAACATCGGTATCCGTAAACCTGAACTGCTCCGTGAGCCAACCCTAGAAGAAAAAGTTTATACCGGTGAAGCGCTCTCGATGGAATTCCAAGATGTTGAGATTCGTACAGTTCTGGATATCTTAGCGCAGTTTACGGACATGAATATCGTTGCTAGTGACTCCGTTGCTGGAAATATCACCTTGCGCCTGATTAATGTGCCTTGGGATCAAGCGTTAGATATTATTTTAAAAAGTAAAAATCTAGCTAAGCGCGAAAATGGTAACGTGATCTTGGTCGCACCGACTGCTGAGCTTTCTGCTCAAGAAGCGCAAGAGCTTGAAGCGCAGTTGGCAGTAGAGGCTTATGAGCCACTACGTACCGAATATATTCGCTTAAGTTATGCCAAAGCGGCGGATGTGCTAACGCTTATCTCGCAAGGCAGTGGCGGCTCAGGCAGTAATTCAAGTGGCACAACCAGCAATCGTGCTGATGATAATAATACACTGCTATCCAATCGCGGTACGGTAACCGTCGATGATCGTACCAATACTTTAATTATTAAAGATGTGCCACGCAGTATTGAAAATATTCATAAGCTGATCAGTAAAATTGATATTCCTGTCCGCCAAGTGATGATTGAGGCGCGTATTGTTAGTGCTTCTGATACCTTTAGTAAAGAGATTGGTGTACGTTGGGGGATTTTATCCAATGGTGCGGCAAACAATCGCTCTTTATTAGTCGGCGGTAGCAATCAAACCATTAATGATTTGAAAAACTTTACCATTGAGTCCACTACTATTAATGGGCAAACGGTCACTTATCCGAAGTACGATATCAGCCGTCCGGATAACTTAAACGTCGATTTGGGCGTTGCCAATCCTGCCGGACGTATTGCCTTTGGTTTACTCAGTATGTCAGATGTGATGCTTGATCTTGAATTATCGGCACTCCAAGCGGACAATCGGGGTGAAGTCATCTCGACGCCAAAGATTTTAACCACTGATAAGCAAACGGCAAAGGTCTCATCGGGCACGCAAATTCCATATCAAGAAGCAGCGGCAAGTGGTGCAACCTCTACCAGCTTTAAAGAAGCGGCATTGAGTTTAGAGGCAACACCAAACATTACTCCAGACGGTAAAATCGGCTTGCAGCTGAATATTACCAACGGTACGCCAACCATTATTAATGGTCAGGTGGCAATCTCTGAAGATTCAATTTCAACCAACGTGATTGTTGAAGATGGTCAAACCATCGTACTGGGCGGTATCTTTAGAAACCGTACCAGTAATGGGGTAGAAAAAGTGCCGTTCTTAGGCGACTTACCTTATGTCGGACAAGCGTTCCGCCGTACTATGCGCAATAATGATAAACAAGAATTACTGATTTTTGTGACTCCAAAACTAATCAATGATGGTATCAGTCGTTTAAATTAATCATTTTTCATCCTCATTTTGTCTTATTATTACCCTATAAAAAGCAAGCTGAATGGCTTGCTTTTTTATTCCCCAAAATTTATGGGTGCTTAATAACGTTGGTAGTCTATTTTCCTGCGAATAAACGTTGTCATTACTAGCCAGAATATCGATGACGTTGTATGATAGTGGAATTTATTTGAGTGAGTGTTATGTTGGAGGAATTGCCATCGGTGTTCTTGGTTGGACCAATGGGCGCAGGGAAGACGACGATTGGACGCCTGCTTGCTAAGCAGCTTGGGCGCGAGTTTGTTGACAGTGACTGGCATGTAGAGTCACAGACGGGCGCTGATATTCCTTGGATTTTTGCCAAAGAAGGGGAGATGGGCTTTCGTGAGCGTGAAACTCGGGCGATAGATGAGCTGACTCAGGAAAACAATATTGTGCTGGCAACTGGCGGCGGTGCAGTGATGAGCGCTGAAAACCGTAAGTTTTTACATGAGCGCGGCATTGTTATTTATCTCAATGCGCCTGTTGATGTACAGATGGCACGTACATCTAAAGACAAGTCGCGTCCGTTATTACAGCAGCCCAATCCCAGGAAAATCCTACACGACCTATATCGGGTTCGTGACCCTCTTTATCGACAAGTGGCGCATATTATTATGCCCACCGGTCATACGTATCCGCGCCATATGGTGTATCAATTGCTGCAGCAGCTGACTGCTTTTGTACGAGCAGCAAAACCGATTGCGCCAGACGAATTACCAAATGCATTCATAAATGCGTCACTAGACGAACCAGATAATACCGAATTCACGGAAGAAAAATAACATTTACGCTTATACGCTTACTGCCTATTAAGGAGCTTTTAATGGCAACGTCGTCCTCTTTTAATGGTTTAACCGTACAGACGCAAAGCCATGATTATCCCATTGTCATTCGCCAATCTGGTCACTTAACGGGTGACAGTATGGCGTCACAAGTTGTGCCTTATATCCATGGACAGCAAGTGTTGATTGTGACCAATGAGACAATTGCGCCTTTATATTTGCAGCCGCTACAAGCTGAGCTTGCCGAGCAGTTTAAGGTTGCAGTTTGTGTATTGGCTGATGGTGAGCAGTATAAAAATCAAGCCAGTATCAATCAGATTTATGACGCGCTAATGGCTGAGCATTTTAACCGTGATGTGACTTTGATTGCACTTGGTGGCGGTGTGGTGGGTGATATGACCGGTTTTGCAGCGGCAAGCTTTATGCGCGGCGTAAATTTTATCCAAATTCCGACCACGCTATTGTCGCAAGTCGACTCCAGTGTTGGTGGCAAAACGGGCATCAATCATCCGCAAGGTAAAAATATGATTGGCGCTTTTTGGCAACCGCAAATGGTCTTAGCAGATATGACCACATTACAGACCTTGCCGGCGCGTGAATTATCAGCAGGAATCGCCGAAGTTATCAAATACGCATTGATTATGGATGTGGATTTTTTAGCGTGGCTTGAGCAAAATATGGCAGCGATGCTGGCGCTAGATTTGGCAGTACTTGGCGAGGCGGTAAAACGCTGTTGTCAGTACAAAGCTGATATTGTTGCTCAAGATGAACGTGAATCTGGTATTCGCGCCATATTAAACTTCGGGCATACCTTTGGGCACGTCATTGAAACCCATGAAGGCTATGGTAATTGGCTACATGGCGAAGCGGTCGCAGCAGGTATGGTACAAGCAGCTGAGCTATCAGAAAAGCTTGGCTGGTTAAGTGCTGAAGATGTTGCTCGTGTTAAGCGCATTTTAACGTTAGCAAAACTGCCTATTATTGCGCCTCCCATTGCCGTTGAGACCGCATTACGCTTAATGGGACATGATAAAAAAGTGAAACAAGGACAAATCCGTCTGATTTTGTTAAAATCACTGGGTAACGCAGTATTAACGGCAGATTTTGATGCGCAGCTGTTGACTGAAGTCTTGGTACAGCCGGCTTGATTAATGATGTTATTGTTGATAGCTCATTATTCATAACTTGTCATAAATTATTGCTGTTTTATTAGTTTTTACCGTTTTTATTAGTACGTTTAACCCTATTTTATCAAGGATACCCCCATGGCAGCACCGAGCACGACGCCTCGTCCCGCGAGCAAGTCATACCGCCGCCAAGCCCTTATTTGGTTGCTCATGACCTTGCTGCTCGGTGTCGCCACTGCGCTGGTTTGGATGTTTAGCCAGACGCCAGCTGTTGGTGCTCGCATAGAAAATGCTCCGATTGCCGCACCTGAGCCTTTGATTACAGAGCTCAAGCAGCCGTTGACCGTTGAAGCATTACATGAGCTAGACACTGACGTGCAGCCGATTAATTTTGAAGAAACGGTACGTGATTTGCGCAACTATCCGGATGAATTTAAAGACAAGCGTTATCTGCTGGCCAATAAAGGCAAGTGGACGGTGCAAGTGATGAATGTCGGTGAAAATGACGTTATTGTTAGCTACCTGGAAGGTCGCGAAGACCGAGAAAAGTTCTCCTATTTCCGCTACCGTGATGAAGACAAGCAACTGCGCTATATGCTGATTTATGGATTAATGGGCAGTCCGCAAGAAGCGGTTGGGGCGGCAAAGTTAATTGATTTTGGGCTGCCTGCTGATGTGCGTGTGCTGCCAGAAGAGATTAATCGTTATGTTGGCATTATCGATAACTACGAGCGTCCTTTGCCCATTAAAGACTTGAGTACTAAGCGTACCCGAGCGGTAAAACTAAGACCGACCCAGCGTGAAGTGCCTGTACGTCCAAAACCACAAGCGCCTAAAAGAGAGAGAAATACAGAGGGGTCTGAGAATGGTAATCGTGATCAAAGCGCTAATAATAGTAGTAGGGTCGATAGCATTCGCCAATCTCCAAATACCTCAGAAACTTTTAATGTGAATGAAGAGCGTACGGTCATCCCTGATACTGATAATTCATCAAATACTAAAAAAGATGAACAATCCAGGAAATCTGAGCAAGACAATAAAAAGCCACCAGTAGTGGCAACGCCTCCTCAGCCTTCAGCATCGAATAATAAAAATGTGAACAACGAAAAAGGTAGCAAAGATAGTATGAAAGAGTTGATTCAGGAAAAAACCAATTAGAGACTGCTATTAGCTATAAATGCTGTTACTAAAGTTGTATATCTTTACTGCTTGTAAAAACCCCGCTCAATATGTGCATCGAGCGGGGTTTTTTATGGTTTATTACAGCTGATTATTACGTTTACATCATTGCACGATGCTTTAGAATAATTATATTGTATGCTGCTATTAAGCAGTATGATGCAACTTATACCTTAACCGATTAATAAGAGTATCTGGGTGAAACGACCGTTTTGGCAATATGGGCAACGTGGGCGACATAGTAGAGGTTGGCAACGATTCACTGCCCCAATTATTGAGCCGTATGCGCGCTATCAGCATGCGGATATTTTGCATGCCATACGTTTGGGAGTCGCGGTATTAACAGCGTTACTGCTGAATCGACTCACGCATCTGCCGCATGGAGAATGGACGACCATTACCGTTTTTGTAATATTAGGATTATTGCAGTATCAAGGTGCGATTTACACTAAAGCGAAAGAGCGGGTATTGGGTACGGTGTTTGGCGTGGTTGTTGGCTTGGGATTCTTATGGTTAAGTCAGGATATTGACACCTGGTTATGGTTGTACTATTTATTGATTGGTATTATTAGCGGTATTATTGGTTATGTAGCGGTCAAACAGCTGGGCTATATCGGTTTGCTGACAGGTATTACCATGCTGATGATAGTGTCTAGCCCGAACCACAATAATATTACTCAAGATGGGCTATATCGCGCCTTTAATATTTTGCTTGGTGCAGGCGTTGCTGTCGCAGCGACGTTAATTTTACCGCTCAAATCAACCTTAATGTGGCGATTTTTAATGGCAAGCAATCTTGATGCCTGTGCCACTTTATATGCTAGCGTTGGTCATCATATTGATGTTGATACTTTAGTTATCAAGCCTAAGACTCATTATGAAAATGATGGTAAATTGCAGATTGTTTATACTGCACATAGTCATGCTATTGCAGATACTCCTGTCGACAAGACACTATTAAAATCGCTAGAAGAGATTAATAAGCGCTTGCTCGCTGTGCGTCCGCATATTGCAGCGACAGCAAGCGAGACAGGTCTTGATAAAGACACTATCGAGACCATTCAGCGCGTCCATCGTAATATTATTGGCACGATTGATTTATTATTAACCGCTGCACCGCGCTTGGCAAATATTGAAATTGATGATGATAATCATATTTTATTGCTTCATTATCAACATGAATTGACTCAAGCGATGCAGCATATGGCAGCAGTATTACGCAGCCCAAATGATGAGTTGTTTCGCCCGATTACGCGTATTGCCGTATCAGATTATCCCAGTGTGCACCATTTACCATTTGAGTGGCAGGGCTATTTTTGGTTAACCAAGACGTTGCAAACTCAATTGCAGCAGCTGAGTGATTTATTGCAATTGTATAAACCACAGTGGTTTGCTGCATCCGGTGTACGTTATCAGCGCCGAGAACAGCACCGCATTGAAAAGCATGGCGGCGAGACCGATTTACATTTATAGACCATAAAAAATTTAAGTTACAAAATTCTAGACAATAAAAATTTAGGTAATAAAAAACGCTGACCATTTAAGATCAGCGTTTTTTAAAATGTATCGTTTATATAGAGTGTTTTTACCTTAACGCCCTGTTTTTAGTTTATCCCAATATTGCTGATAAACTTGTAGCGCGTCATCACCAACATCTTCTTGAAATTCAGCTTTTGCCAGTATATCTTTGCTCGGATAAATAGTGGGATTGTTGCGAACCTCTTCGGTCATCAGTTTACGGGCTGCTAAGTTAGGCGAGGCGTAGCCAATCTCTTCACTCACGATTTTAGAATTTTCTGGACGCAGTAAGTAGTCAATAAATTTATGCGCGGCATCAACGTGTTTGGCATTTTTTGGAATGACAAAGTTATCCATCCACAGTATCGCGCCCTCGGTTGGGTATTTATAGACCAAGCTGGTTAAGCCTTCGTTATTGGCGATAATAGCTTCCCCATTCCAAGTCATGCCAATATTGGTTTCGCCTTCCATATACGGCATGCGCGAGGCATCAGAATTAAAGGTTTTGACATTGGGCATTAAAGTTGTGAGTTTCTCATAAGCCGCTTTAATTTCGTCAGGATTGCTGCTATTACCTGAATAGCCAAGGGTCAATAGTGACATGCCAAACACTTCACGCATATCATTCATCAACATGACTTGCCCTTTATATTCAGGACGCCACAAATCATTCCAGCTGTTGACCGTTGCAGGGTCAATCGCTTCACCATTAATAGCAAGTCCGGTGCTGCCCCACATATAGGGAATGGAATATTTATTCTCAGGGTCGACTTTGGTATTGGTAAATGAGGTATCGAGGTTACTAAAATTGCTTAATTTGGATTTATCTAATTCTTGCAGTAATCCTTCTTTTGCCATTTTTTCGACATAATAGGTTGATGGAATTGCTAAATCATATTGGCTTGAATCATCAAGCAGTTTTAGCTTAGCGTACATCGCTTCATTGGAGTCAAAAGTGGTGTAATTGACCCGAATGCCTGTCTCTTTGGTAAAGCCATCTAGAATCTCTTGAGGCATATATTCTGACCAGTTATACAGATTTAACGTTTCCGTACTGGCAGCTGCGCCCACGTCAGACGCATTTTCGGATTTGCTACAGCTGGTGAGTGACAATCCAATTATACCAATAGCAGCGTACAACAAGGCTTTGGTCAGTATTGGTTTAGAGGCGCGAGTACACCGGATGGCTGGGGTTAAATAGGACAAAATGTCTCTCCTCAATTAGGCAAAAGATAAAAATGCAGACATAACAGCGTTATAGCATTATTCATTATACGGTGATGGTCATGGTAAGTCGAAATGTAAAGAGTTTGGCATGCATTGGGAGCGGATAACACAAGGCAAAAGCAATATTTGGAAGAAGTAAGACTGCCTTATAACCATGCTATGATTGGCGCTGATTTGTTTGCTAGGCTTTAAAAGTGCGCTGTTAAGTCGCGTTATATTATTAATAATAAGGATAAAATACGATGAATAAAACAGAATTGGCTATTCCTGCCTTACTAACAACCAAAGTAGCGATTGTGACCGGTGCCAGTCGCGGTTTGGGTGCTCAAATTGCCACGCAAATGGCAGCCGCAGGCGCGAGCGTTTGTGTTAATTATCTTAACAGTAAAGACGCGGCTGACAAAGTTGTTGCTAATATCAAAGCGGCTGGCGGGCAAGCGTTTGCTTATCAAGGTGATGTGACGAGATTTGAGCAAATGCAAGCTATGGCAGCGGAAGTGATTAAACGTTTTGGAGGTATTGATATCTTGGTCAATAATGCCTTACCTAATTATCAGTTTAATCCGAGTGCCGATTACACCAGTATTGAGACCGTAAAATGGGCGCATTTTTCTCAGCAAATAGACGGTATTGTGCAAGGTGCGGTCAATACCGTGCAAGCCGTATTGCCGCAAATGAAAGCGCAGAAAATGGGCAAGATTATTAATATCTCAACCAACCTCGTTTATAATCCAGTGGTCACTTATTATGACTATACTACCGCAAAATCAGCGCTCATTGGTCTGACGCGCAACTTAGCGGCTGAGCTTGGACAATACGGTATTCGTGTTAACTTGCTGGCAGGCGGACTTTTAAAAACGACTGACGCTAGCAGTCTAACGACTGAAGAAGTATTTGACTATATCGCCACTACCACACCATTACGCCAAGCCACATCGGTAGCCGACTTTGCCAATTCGGTACTGCTTATGGCGTCTGACCTAAGTGCGGCGATTACGGGACAATCTATTGCGGTTGATGGCGGTTTGACCATGCCATAGATGCCATAACTGTATTCTAGTCCGGCGTTAACTTAAAGTTAGTGCTGACACTGATGATTCCACGAATAACGACACAATAATGACATAAACACACCGTTACGTACGTCGAAGGATGATGTAATGGTTTTTTTATTTATAACTGTAAATGCCGTTACCAGAGTAAGGCGTATAAGAGAGATGAGATGGACAACCGAAAAATTGCTGGCATTATCACTGCTGTTATTGCGATAGCGGGCTTAATCACGATGCTTAATATGGGTATGGATACGCCAATATTAAGCTGGCCGTTAGAAGCCTATTTGGGCGTCGCGTTTACCATTGGCTGGTTGACCAGTGTACCGACAGCGCTTGCTTATGTGCTTGGTGCACTAGTATTTATGCTCATTGCTTTCGTCTTTTATAAGCTTGGCAGTTGGGTCTATGGATTGGCTACAAGACGACAGTGATAGGATATATTAAGGCGTAAACATGGTCACTGTTTTCCTTTACATTGTTACTAGGCTTATTATTTTATAAGCCTATTTTTTTATCTATATTTTGGCTTTTCAATCATTCATTACTAATAGTTTCCACAACCCATCAAGAATGTTTGTTTTTATTGCTCAAGTATGTTTAAATCCAAGAACTTTTGCCTGCCCATATTCGGGTTTGTTACCAAAAGTTCATCGTGATTAGAAAATAAATATACTGTGAAAATTAAAGGGAATGTTGAGTTATGCAAGGAAGTAATCCACCAGAGGGCAGTCCGCCAAATAATGATTTTGAGGTAGAAGCTAAAAGTTCGCGTATGCAGGGTTTTTTAAAAGGCGTTGAGTGGCTTGGCAACTTACTGCCGCATCCGGTAATTTTGTTCGTTTGGATGTCGGTGTTTTTATTAGTGCTGTCTGCTGTACTGTCATTTTTTGGCGTATCAGCACTCGATCCGCGCCCAGTAGGGACAACCGGACGCAGCGAAGACGGCATTATTCATGTCGTTAATTTACTAAACGGCGAAGGCTTAGCGCGCATCGTTGAAAACTTAGTCACCAACTTTACCGGTTTTGTGCCATTAGGTACAGTATTGGTCGCGCTCTTAGGTGTGGGTATTGCTGAACGCTCAGGCATGATATCTGCTGCATTGCGCGGTTTGGTCATGAACGCCCCCAAAAAGCTGGTCACTTTGACCATTGTCTTTGCCGGTATTATGTCGAATACCGCAGCTGAGCTTGGTTATGTGGTATTGATACCGCTGGCTGCGGTGATTTTCCACTCGCTTGGACGTCATCCTTTGGCAGGATTGGCAGCAGCTTTTGCTGGCGTGTCTGGTGGTTATAGTGCCAATTTACTGTTGGGTACAGTTGATCCATTGTTGTCTGGTATCACCCAAGAAGCAGCGCGTATTATTGACCCAGCGTACACCGTTGGCGCAGAGGCAAACTGGTACTTTATGGCAGTGAGTACCTTTTTAATCAGTGGTTTGGGTTATTTCGTCACAGAAAAAATCGTTGAGCCAAGTTTAGGTGAATACAACCCGAAAGATGCAGATGACCCTTCGGTGCTGGACAATCAAATCGAGAGTTTGTCGTCCATTGAGAAAAAAGGGCTTATCTGGTCAGGTCTGAGCATGTTGGTATTTTGCTTATTGCTGGCATGGACGATTGTACCGGCTGACGGTATATTACGTCACGCGGAAACAGGACTGGTATCGGGTTCGCCATTTTTACATGGCATCGTGGTATTCATTTTTGTATTCTTTGCGATACCCGGTTATATTTATGGCAAAATTACTGGCAGTATGAAAAACAACCAAGATGTGGTTGATGCCATGAGCCACGCGATGAGTTCGCTCAGCATTTATATTGTATTGGTCTTTTTTGCTGCGCAGTTTACCGCCTTTTTTAACTGGTCAAATTTGGGTTCAATTATGGCGGTATCAGGAGCAACATTCCTTACTGATATCGGCTTAACGGGACCGTTTTTATTGGTTGGTTTTATCCTAATTTGTGCGGTCGTCAATCTCATGTTAGGTTCGGCATCTGCGCAGTGGGCAATCACTGCGCCTATTTTCGTACCGATGCTCATGCTGACCGGCTATGCGCCTGAGATGATTCAAGCGGCGTATCGTATTGGCGATTCGACCACCAATATCATCACGCCGATGATGAGCTATTTTGGCTTGATTATGGCAGTGGCGATTCGCTATAAAAAAGACACGGGCGTTGGCACGTTGATGGCAATGATGCTACCGTATTCAATGGCATTTTTGGTCGGTTGGGTGTTCTTATTTTGGATTTGGGTATTTGTCTTGGGTCTGCCAGTAGGTCCGGGTTCAGAGACGTTTTATCCGGCAAGATAATTGCATAACAACGAGTAAATGCTAAATAATAAAAAACCCTTGCTAGATATTGGCAAGGGTTTTTTTAATGTAAAAAATAGTCTATCGCTGACGGTTAATCAACATGGAAATGATTCAACACCGCTTGGATGCCATGTTCTTCAATCGTACCAGTGACAAAATCTGCTCTTTCTTTTAATTCATCTTTAGCATCGCCCATTGCCACCGCATAGCCGACCAAATCAAACATTTCTAAATCATTCAGCCCATCACCAAATGCCATACAGTCGGTTGCATCAACGCCAAAATGCGCACATACATCCAATATGCCGCGCGCTTTTGAGGCATCAATTGGCAAAATATCGCCCACAATCTGATGCCAGTGGACTAACTTTAACCGGTGCTTAACAAAGTCTACATCTTGCATTTTTTGGTCTTGTTCATCAAAAAATACGGAACATTGATATACGGTATTAAAATGACAATAATCAGGGTCAATCATACTACAGCTTTTGATTCGATCATGATACGTGGTCTGCCAATCGTGCTCATCTGACCACACCACGTGGGTTGCGGAGTCAAATTTATAGACCAAATCGCTGCTTCTGCACAGCTCAGAAATTGTGGCGGCTTGCTCACTCGATAAGGGGTAGTCGCTAATCACGCGCTCATTATCAAAACTATATTGCCCATTCATACAGATAATGGCATCTAAAACGTCCGCTTCAAGCAATGCTAGAATATCGAGGGGCAATATCGGCTTTGAGCGTCCAGTTGAAATCACCAGTTTAATATCGGTCTCCGCCAGTGCTTCAAGCGTGGCTTTATTTTGTGGGGCAATTTCACCGTTTCGGCTTAACGTGTCGTCGATATCAAAAAATATGATTTTGGGCGTGGGGATGGTGTCAATTTTTTCGGTTTTGTTGGTTGAGGTTGGCATGAGTGTCCTTTTTAAATATTTAAATTCAAATATGCTATATGTTTTCAAAAAATTAAATTAGTTTTTATCAGTAATATCTTTTATTGATGGTTGCCAAACTTCAGGTAATAATGAATGTATAGCTGATTTTTGTCCATATGAAACCATAGAACCCCAAATCGAAAGTATAATCAATAAAAAAACTATTGATACCCCATTGTTACTAGAAGTTCTAGTTTTCTTATCTTCGATGTTTACTCTCTGGTTAGGCTTCTCAATACCTAGCGCATTTTCTGCAAGACTTCTAACAACTGGTTGTCCGCAAACAGCAATAAATATGATTAACGTAGACCCGTATATCAAGTTAGAAACTACTCCAAGATGTAAAGTATTTAACATTATTGGAGGAAACATATTAATGGCAGTATAAGTAGAAAAGTTTATTAAAACAGCAGTAATTATCGATAGAAAAGCGGCAGTAAAACTATAATGTCTGTAAAGTAATCGAATAAAAGATGAAGTAGCTAAAGATATAAAAATATAATATGCTAAACAAAAAAGTAAGTTCTTAACGTCAAAGATTACCTCTAAACCTTGGACGCTACTCGTATTAGTTACAATAATTGGGCTTCTTAATGCGAAAGAAAGCATAATAATAGCAATGATAAAGCTACCAACAGTACAACTAACGATTATAGGAGAATTGTTAAACTCCTTTTTTGCGTTACTTAATAAGGTCATATAATTTTACCCAACCACCTCAACACTCGTCACATTCTGAAAACCTCTTGGCAATTGACTGCCACGACTGCCACGCTTGGACGTATAATTCGCTAAGTCCATCGGCTTTAAGGTTACATGACGTTTGCCTGCGGTGATGATTAGGCTGTCTTGCTGAGTTAATGGCGTGATGGCAAGGACTTCTTCCTTATCTTTTAGCGTAATCATTTTATTACCCTTACCGCGAGCCTGTTCAGGTAAGTCATCTAAGGCAAAGATTAATAAATAGCCTGCATTGGTCACGACGGCGATATGGTCTGGCGTTTGGTCAATACCGTCACTTTTAGTTGTGCTATTGACGCTCATATCTGTGGCAGTATCTATACGTGCGATGGGTAACAATCGGCTATCGGCAGTTAGGGTGATGATGTTTTTCCCTGCTTTTTGATTGCTGTCCAAATTACCCAAAGTATTGATAAAGCCGTAACCTTGCGAGCTGGCTAGAATAATACGTTGGTCATTATCGCCAGCAAGTAGCTGCTCAAAGTGCGCGCCTGAGGGCGGTTTTAAGACACTGGTGAGCGGATCGCCTTGCCCACGTGCTGATGCCAAATTATGCGCCTCAACACTATAGCTGCGACCCGTACTGTCAAAGACGTAGATTTTCTCATTGGATTTACCGCGTGCGTGCGCTTGGTAGCTGTCGCCTGAACGGTAGCTCATGCCTTGCGCGTCCACGTCGTGACCTTTTGCGGCGCGTATCCAACCTGCTTTGGATAATACGGCAGTGATAGGCTCGCTTGGGACAAGGTCAGATTCTTTTAACGCTTGTGCGTCTTCACGTTCCGCCAGTGGCGACATACGATTGTCACCATGCGCTTTCATATCTTCAGTCAGCTCATCAATGATTAAGCCGGTCAAACTTTCTGGATTATCAAGATATTCTTGGATAATGGCACGCTCGTTTGCCAATTCATCTTGTTCGCGTTTTAGCTCAAATTCTTCCAGTTTTGCCAGTTGGCGCAGACGAATATCTAGGATGGCATTGGCTTGAATATCGGACAAGTCATAGCCTTGCATCAAGGCTAACTTTGGCTCATCTTCTTCACGAATAATGCGAATGACCTCATCGATATGTAAATAGGCAATCAATAAGCCAGCAAGAATGTGCAAGCGTTTATCGATTTTATCAAGGCGATATTCTAAGCGGCGCGTGACCACGGAACGACGGCAAATGAGCCATTCTTCCAAGATATCTTTCAGGTTTTTAACTTTTGGCTTACCGTTTAGCCCAATCATATTCATATTGACACGGTAATTGCTTTCAAGGTCAGTGGTGGCAAATAAATGACTCATCACGCGCTCGACATCAACGCGCGTTGAACGCAGCTCCAACACGATACGGCAAGCATTCTCGTGATCTGATTCGTCATGAATATCAACAATCCACGGCAGCTTTTTATCGGTCATCAGCTTGGCAATTTGCTCTTGGATTTTATTACCGGACACTTGATAGGGTAGCGCATCGATAATGACGAGGTTTTTTTCTTTGTCATCGATATGGTAAGTGGCGCGCATTTTATAGCTACCACGTCCAGTTTCATATAAGGCTTGCAAGTCTTTTTTACTGGTGATAATTTCTGCTTTTGTGGGCAAATCTGGCGCAGGAATCGATTGGGTAAGTTGCTTGACGGATAGCTCAGGATTTTTTAATAAGCGAATAGCGGCACGTACCACTTCATTAAGGTTATGCGGTGGAATGTCGGTTGCCATACCAACAGCAATACCAGTCGTGCCATTCAATAAAATATTGGGCAAGCGCGCGGGCAACGTGGTCGGCTCCTGCATCGTACCGTCGAAATTGTCTTGCCAATCAACCGTGCCTTGTCCGAGTTCTGCGAGCAAGGTATTGGCATACGCGGACATTTTAGCTTCGGTATAACGCATGGCGGCAAAAGATTTTGGGTCATCAGGGCTGCCCCAGTTACCTTGTCCGAAGATAAGCGGATAGCGATAACTGAACGGCTGCGCCATGAGTACCATGGCTTCATAACAGGCGCTGTCACCGTGCGGATGGTATTTACCGAGCACGTCACCGACGGTACGCGCGGACTTTTTAGGCTTAGCCGTAGACTTAAGCCCCAGCTCGCTCATGGCATAAATAATGCGTCGCTGCACCGGTTTTAGACCATCGGCAATATTAGGTAACGCTCGATCCATAATGACGTACATGGCATAATTTAAATAAGCTTGCTCAGTAAACTCGGCTACAGAACGGGTATCCATCGCTTCACTAGCGACGGTAACGGTAGTCGTATTATCAATAACATCAGACATAAAAGTGATTTCGCTTATTAATTATAAATAGGGTTGAACGATAAAGAATTCAGATAGCGCTATCGTAAAGGAAATCGCCATAATTAAAAAGGTGTCTGCCATAATAGACGACAAGTCGTGACGCGGTGAATCACCGTTTTATGTATAGATATTACATAGTAAGTTAAGTATAGTTAATTTTATAATGATAATAATTTGATTGGTTTCTAGGTGAATAAATTGCCACTGACCTGACTGCAATAACAAGGATGCTGCTTATGTTATCGACCCCTTTATCTCGCTTATATACTCACAAGTTAGCAGGTAGCGCATTATTAATAAGCGCGGTGACCAGTATCGGGCTGACGGCTTGTAGTTCGCAGCAAGTGAGTAAACCCATGGCTGAACCAACTCGTGATATGATGCCACAAAAGTCTGCAAGTACGGTCGTCTCAGGGGTCGCCCCTGTGATAGGGATGGCAGCGCCTACAGTTGTCAGCAGCGCCGATATGTTGACGCGCTCCACCAGTTATATCCCACAAGGTATGCCATCACCAAAAATGATGACCCCAGAAATGCGCGATAACTATCAAAAAAATGTCACAAATCCCATTCATCGTACGGCTGATATGCCGGTTGCTACTTTATCCATTGATACTGATACCGGCAGCTATGCTAACGTGCGTCGCTATCTAAACGAGGGACAGTTGCCACCAAAAGATGCGGTGCGGGTTGAGGAGATGATTAACTATTTTCCCTATCATTTTGCAAATGCGCGGCGTTTGAATCGTGCGCCCTTTATTATTGAAACGGAAATAGTCGAGTCACCTTGGGATAAAGCCGGACAAAACAATCAAATACTAAAGGTAGGTATTAAAGCCATCGATACTGCGAAATTTGGGCAGAAAGCGATGACGCTGCCACCTGCTAATTTGGTGTTTTTGGTTGATACCTCAGGCTCAATGCAATCACAAGACAAGTTACCATTAGCGCAGGCGACATTAAACTTATTAGCCAAGCAGTTGCGCGCTGAGGACACCATTAGTATCGTCAGCTATTCGGGCAGTACCGAAGTTGTCTTACCTGCAACGCGCGGCGATAAAACGGCAACCATTCAAGCCGCGATTAATGGCTTGCGCGCTGAAGGCAGTACCAATGGCGAAGACGCACTCAAGCTGGCTTATGCTGAGGCAAGTAAGTCATTAAAAAAAGGCAGTATCAACCGTATTTTGATGCTTACCGATGGCGACTTCAATGTCGGTATTAGTGATGTTGATGAGATGCTGGACTTGGTAAAAGCCAATCGCAATCGCGGGATTTCCTTGTCTACCATTGGCTTTGGTCGCGGTAATCTCAACGATTATATGATGGAACAAATGGCGGACAGCGGTAATGGCAATTATAGTTATATTGACAGCCTAGCCGAAGCTAAAAAAGTATTGAGCGATGAGCTTGCAGCAACTTTTAATACCGTGGCGCATGATGTCAAAGTTCAGATTGAATTTAATCCGACACAAGTGGAAGAGTGGCGCTTGATTGGTTATGAAAATCGCGTGCTCGCCGAAGAAGATTTTAATAATGATAAAGTCGATGCCGGTGAGCTTGGTGCTGGCAAGGCAGTCGTGGCATTGTTTGAGATTACTCCAACAGGGCAGATGGGCAGTTTTAACCCGCGTCGTTATCCAGACAATGCCCCTAATAAAAGCAACTCTATGGTTGCAAAAAATATTAACAATCAAGAGTTAGGCTTCTTAAAAATACGCTATAAAGCCACGCAAAGCACCAGCTCACAGCTGGTCGATTTGCCCATTAATGCGCTGAATAAAGCCACGCCATTAAGCAATGCCTATCCTGATACGCAGTTTGCCATAGCCGTCGCAGGGTTTGGACAGCGCTTGCAGCAGAGCCCGTATATTAATAACTGGCAATATAAAGACAGCCGCGCTCTTGCTACTCAAAGCCTCAATCAAAAAGCAGTCACTGACCCTAATGGCTTACGACGCAGTTTTATTGGTTTGACTGAACTTGCCGATGCCTTGCAGCCTTGAACAGGAACAGTATGAGCGTTGCGATTTATTTACGAACGCTCATACCAATCTTTTATATTGAGTAGTCTGGGTAAAGTGTGTATGTTAAAGAACAAATGTAGATTTACTGCCCATTGCACCATTTTTGAGGAGAAACAAGATTATGGATAATCAAGACCAGTTAACGCGCCGTGATGATAAAGTTTGGCTAAAAACTTATGAGGCGCTTGGGCTGACATATGATATTGAATTGCCTGCGGATAACACCTCGCTGATTGATATTTTTGAACAAAGCTTTGCTAAAAATGGCAACAAAACCGCTTTTGTTTGTATGGGTTCTGAATTGACTTTTCAGGAAGTAGATTTATACAGTCGGCAAGTGGCGGCTTATTTGCAGTCATTGGGATTGGTTAAAGGCGATAAAGTCGCGGTCATGATGCCCAATGTTTTGCAGTTGCCCGTAACCATTATTGGCGTGCTGCGTGCTGGCTTGACCTTAGTGAATGTGAATCCGTTATACACTACCAAAGAGCTTGAGCATCAGCTTACCGACTCTGAGGCAAAAGCACTTATTTTGGTGGAGAACTTTGCCAAAACGTATCAAGATATTGGTCGTAATATCGTGGATCATGTGGTGATCACGGGTATGGGCGATCTGATGGGCACGCTGAAAGGCTTTATGGTGAATACGATCGTGCGCCATGTCAAAAAACTGGTGCCTGATTATAAAATTGCTGGTAGCGTTAAGTTCAACGCTGCGCTAAAAACAGTCACGATGAGCCAATATAAGCGTCCAAGCAATATTACCCTTGATGATGTGGCTGTTTTACAATATACAGGCGGCACAACAGGCGTCGCTAAAGGGGCGATGCTGACCCATAAAAACTTGGTAGCTAACCTTATTCAGTGCAATACTTTTTTAGGTAGTGCCTTTGATGCGTTTGACAAAAGTGGCGAGCAGGCAGTGATTATGACGGCTTTACCGCTGTATCATATTTTCTCATTTACCCTTTGTGGGATGTTTGGTCTATATCGTGGCTGTGTCGGCTTATTGATTCCTAATCCGCGTGATATTGACAGCTTATTAAAAGCTTATAAAAATCATCCACCTGCACTTTTCCCTGCTGTTAATACGCTATTTAATGCCCTTGCTAATAATGAAGAGTTTAAGGCGTTGGATCATAGTAAGTTGCGCGTAACGATGGGCGGAGGAATGGCGGTAGTGAGCTCGACTGCAGAAAAATGGCGTCAAATAACGGGCAATATTATCGTCCAAGGCTACGGATTATCGGAAACATCTCCAGTAGCCACCGCCAATCCTATTAATAGCGCGACTTTTAGTGGCACTATTGGCGTACCGATGCCAGCGACTGACGTTGCTATTTTAGATGATGTGGGTAACGAGGTCGCATTGGGCGAACGTGGTGAAATTGGCGTGCGTGGTCCGCAAGTCATGAAAGGTTATTGGAAGCGTGATGATGCAACATCAGAATCAATGACCAGCGATGGGTTTTTCCGTACTGGTGATATCGGTATCATGGATGAGAATGGTTATATCAGTATCGTTGATCGTAAAAAGAACATGATTTTGGTGTCTGGTTTTAACGTCTATCCCAATGAAGTCGAAGAGGTTATGGCAGGTTGTCATAAGATTCTAGAGTGCGGTGTCATTGGCGTTGAAGATGATAAAAGTGGTGAAGTGCCCAAAATTTTTGTGGTACGCCGCGATGCTAGCTTGACTGAAGAAGAAATACACGCCTATGCTAAAGAGCATTTGACTGGCTATAAGCGCCCACGTTATGTTGAATTTATCGATGAGCTGCCAAAATCAAACGTCGGTAAAATCTTGCATAAAGATTTGCGTAAACTTGAAGCAGACCGTCACGCTAAGCAATAGTTAGCGGTTAAAAACTAAGCGCTTATGTGCTCATGAAAAAAGGATAAGGTCGCCACTGTGTGAACTTATCCTTTTTTATTATTGGCGTTACGGTGTATATTTACGTTATCTACAGTTGAGAGCTGTACTTACCCTCTTTTTAAGAAGCACTTTTCTAGCGTAGAATACTGTGCGTAATGACGTTCGGTTCACAAATAATCACTAACCAACACTGTATTTGCGCCTTCATTAGATTATTCTATGTTTTTAAATGTACCATTTAGGAAAAGTTATGACTGATACTGCCAATAACCAAAGCTCTAATAAAAAAAATAGTGCCAATCAAGAAACGCCTGCCCACAAGCCAAACAAAGGCAACGTAGCAAAAGGGCATCGCGCTCAGTCATTGGCAGAGACAAATGCTTTTCCAACCATGCCCGATATTCCAAGTGATCGCCCATGGCTTGCTGCTTATGAGCGTTACGGCATCAGCGCCACTATTGATATGCCTGATGACAATACCTCACTACTAGAAGTATTTGAGCGTAACTTTCGTCGTTATGGGCAAAAACCTGCCTATATTTGCATGGGCGCGTCGATTAGCTTTAAGCAATTAGACTTATATAGTCGGCAAATCGCCAGTTATTTACAATCATTAGGTTTGAATAAAGGCGATAAAGTGGGCGTAATGATGCCTAATATTTTACAATATCCTATTGTTGCTCTTGGTGTCATTCGTGCGGGCATGATTTTAGTCAATGTTAATCCGTTATATACCAGTCGTGAATTGTCGCATCAGCTTGACGATAGCGGCGTAAAAGCCTTATTTATCGTTGAGAATTTTGCCAAAACTTATCAAGAAACCAGTAATAAAGGTCATGTTAAGCACGTTATCGTCTGTAAGCTTGGCGATATGCTCGGACTAGTGAAAGGGTTGGTGGTTAATCTCGTCGCCCGTCATGTTAAAAAAATGATTCCTTCTTATAATTTGCCGGACAGTACCAGCTTTAAAGAGGCGCTCAATAGCGTATCAGCAAGCAAATATAAGCGTCCAGATTTGAACTTAAGTGATGTGGCGTTATTGCAATATACGGGTGGTACGACTGGCGTGGCAAAAGGGGCAATGCTAAGCCACGGCAATTTAGTCGCCAATATGCTACAAATTAGCGCCTTGATGGACAGCGCGTTTGAGGATGATGTCAATGCTGAAGACGTGATTTTGACCGCGCTACCACTCTATCATGTGTTCTCATTTATGGTCTGTGGCATGTATGGAATGTACCAAGGTTATGCAGGACTGCTGATTCCTAATCCGCGTGATTTAGATGGTTTGATTAAAGAAATGGCTAAATATAAGCCGTCATTTATTCCTGCCGTCAATACGTTATTTAATGGCTTGGTCAATAAAGAAAGCTTTGCCACCTTAGATTTCTCTAACTTAAAAGCAGCGATTGGTGGTGGTACATCAGTATTGCCTAGTGTCGCGAAAAACTGGCATAAAATCACAGGATTACCGATTGTAGAAGGTTACGGCTTATCTGAAACGTCTCCGGTAGTCGCGTTTAATCCAATGACCATTGCTGAATTCACCGGAAAAATTGGTATTCCAGCGTCTAGTACCGACATCATATTGATTGATGAAGAAGATAACGAAGTGGCTATTAGCGAGCGCGGCGAGATATGCGTCAAAGGTCCACAAGTGATGATTGGCTATCAAAATCGCCCTGATGAAACGGCAGAAACGTTCACGGAAAATGGTTATCTGAAAACCGGTGATATTGGTATTATGGACGACAAAGGATTCATTAAAATTGTCGATCGTAAAAAAGACATGATTTTGGTATCTGGTTTTAACGTGTATCCGAATGAGATTGAGGAAATCATGAGCGAGCACCCTGCGGTTAAAGAGTGCGGCGCGATTGGTATTCCAAACGAGCAGCGCGGTGAAGATCCAAAGATTTTTGTGGTCAAAAAAGGTGAGGTGACCGAACAAGAATTACTCGAATTTGGCAAAAAGAATTTGACCGGTTATAAGCGTCCACGCCACGTGCAATTCGTTGATGAATTACCGAAGTCGAACGTTGGTAAAATTTTGCGTAAAGAGTTGCGTAAGATGGAAGGTTTGGATTAATCTTCTGGCATAACACTGTTAATTATTATCATAAAATCTAAAAGATAAAGGCGGAAACGTCTTTATCTTTTTTTCGTTTTAACGATGGTCTTTATCAAAAATACCGTGTAATCGTAAGCACTTATCTTGCTATTATGCTGTTGTCACGTTAGGATATCTCAATATTTACGTCTGCCAGATGGCCTGATAATGAGTCATTGTTGATTTTTTAATGGGTAGACTACTTGTTTATACCACTGCCTTTATAACACCGTACTAGGAATTTTTATGCGTATTGACAACCGTGAGCTTGACCAACTTCGCTCGATTACCTTTGAGCGCCACTATACCAAGCATGCTGAAGGGTCAGTGTTGGTCAGCTTTGGCGATACCAAAGTATTGTGTACCGCCAGTGTTGAGTCAGGCGTTCCGCGCTGGTTAAAAGGTAAAGGTAAAGGCTGGATTACCGCTGAATATGGTATGTTGCCACGCGCGACCAATACTCGTAACCAACGTGAAGCAGCGCGCGGTAAGCAATCAGGTCGTACCCAAGAAATTCAGCGTTTAATCGGTCGTAGCCTACGTGCCATGATTGACTTAAGTAAGCTTGGCGAAAATACTATTTATCTTGATTGTGATGTGTTACAAGCTGATGGCGGTACGCGCACAGCCAGTGTGACTGGTGCAGCGATTGCCTTAATTGATGCGTTAGAAAGCATTCAAAAAACTAAAAAACTAAAAGCAGATCCTTTAATTGGCTTGGTTGCTGCGGTTTCTGTGGGCATGAAAGATGGCAAAGCTTATCTCGATTTAAACTATGAAGAAGACGCCAGCTGTGACACGGATTTAAACGTGGTTATGACCCAAAAGGGTGAGTTTATCGAGTTGCAAGGTACTGCTGAAGAAAAGCCGTTCACTCGCGCCCAAGCCGATGACATGCTTATCCTTGCGGAAAAAGGTATTGCCGAGCTCATTACCATGCAGAAAACTGTATTAGGCTGGTAGTAACGTATGCTTAAGCTAACTGATGACGGTGCAAAGATTACCTTACAAGGGCAACCCCAAGTATTAGATAATGGGTTGTTCTGGTTTGGTGCTGCGTTATTGGTAGGCGCGGTTGCGGTTGCGCTGGCAATGAGTTTGTTACCTGTACGCTGGTCGATTGGTGCGCTTGCTCTGCTGATTATTGGTAGTTTTATCTTTAATCGGCAGCGGCAGAACCATAAAAAAGCCATGAGCGGTCAGATTAGCAGTGGCATATTATGGGTACGTTGTAACGAGCTGGTACATGATAATCAAGGCAAACGCGCTCATATTCATCTCGCTGATGGCGACATCATCACGCTAGAGGGTGAACAGCTACAAATTATGGATGTTAATCATATCCGTAAATATCATATCAGCGGTTTTGATAATGAGAAAGAAGCTCAAGCTACCAAAGCTATTTTACAAGGACAAACGTTAAATAAACGGCATGTCACTATTAAAATGAGTAACGACTAACCCTTCTTTTTACGCAATATTTCTTTTTACTTTTAATATTGCTCATTTCTTGTTCTCCCATTTATCTCCTTCTTCCTACTCTTTAGCGCTTGCAGTATCCTGCTGAAATAGTTTATAACTAGAGGTTATTTATTTTATAGTTATGGCTATTCTTGCTGCCATTGTTGCTGTCCTAAAAGGAGCGTGTCATGTCTTGTTTGTCGGTTACCGCCTCACATAAACTGGCGTTTGTTCATTATTTATGCTCAGCCCCATCTCGTTATCTGCAAGCGCAACCTATTTTAAAAAAAATACCAACCACGGCGTTGTTAGTAGTCTTGGCAACGACTAGTGGTCAGGTATATGCCGATAGTATGAGCACGCTTATCACCCAAAAATCTGCCCAACCCGAGCTTGCCGTACCTGCTGCTCGTGTCAGCACCCACTCAACCATTCAGCGTGTTCGCATGAATTCTCCAACGCCCTCTACCAATAACGTCAATTCTGCGCCTATTACTAAGGCGCCTGTTTATAAATCGCAAACTTATAAACAACAGAATACCCCCATCTCCGCTGTGAATACTTCTTCCCGTTATCCAGAGGCAAAACGTCAAGCGCCAAATGTATTGCCTGCATTTTTATCAGGTGGCTCTATAGCTGGCAGCTATGATAACGTTGATAGTGCTCATTTGCCGTTATTAAGCCGTGCTGAAAATAAAAGCAGTAGGGCAGCGCGTGAGGTCATCAGTATGGCGCGAACTATGTCGCTTAATGAGCGCACCATGATTAAAGGCGGCTGCTGGGATTATCTCAATGCGGTCTTTAATCGTGCAGGCGTGAACCGTAGTACCGTTCATAAAGGCGCTTATGCCGAAGGTCCTTACGTCAATAGTGGCGAGATTCAGGTTGGCGATTGGCTGTATTATATTAATCATGGCTATAACGATATCGAGCACAGCGGCTTATTTGTAGGCTGGGTCGATGAATCAGCTAAGCAGGCACTGATATTAAGCTACGCTGGTGAAAGCCGAAAAGAACCAGCACGCTATAGAGTGTATGACTTAAGTCATGTGTACCATATTATACGTCCGACTTAATATCTCAACTCAGTATCTGTCCTAATTAAAAGGAATAAAAAATCCTGCATAACCGTGATAAGTTATGTAGGATTTTTGCTTATTAAGCGTTTAACCAAATTTAAACCAGATTTTAAAAAGGTTTTACCACGACTAAAATGACGATAATGACCAACGCAAACA
The DNA here is from genome assembly GCF_014119005.1 of Psychrobacter sp. GP33. Classification (GTDB taxonomy): domain Bacteria; phylum Pseudomonadota; class Gammaproteobacteria; order Pseudomonadales; family Moraxellaceae; genus Psychrobacter. The sequence continues at coordinate 44,052 of NZ_JACGYX010000005.1, forward strand.
CAGGTACTTCATTAAACCAGCGCCAAAACACGTGCGACTTATATTGTGGATTATCTACCAGTTTCTTACGATAAAAACCGCATGCGCCATGATAGGCAGATAGTAGTACAACCAAGAAAATCTTGACGTGTAACCAGCCTTGGGTTTTATAAGTATCCCAACCTAAAAATACCATCCAAAGCCCAAAAGTCCAAGTAGCAATCATCGATGGAGTCATGATACCGCGATACAGCTTACGCTCCATAATAATAAAGCGTTCGTGACTGATTTTATCGTTGCTCATGGCATGATAGACATATAAGCGCGGCAAGTAGAAAATTGCCGCAAACCAAGTGACTACCGAGATAATATGTGCCGCTTTAATCCAGTTAAAATAATCTACCATGTAAGTCTCTTGTGCTCGTGTTAATCTATATTGTATGCAATTGAGAGTCAGCAAACGCAGCAAGCTTAGCAATAATTATTGTTTGAAATCAGAATATTGCTAAGCCCAAACGCGATTTAGTATTAATCCGCCAATACCATTTGTGATTCATGACCACTAACGGCATCGAGAACGGGTAATAGTTTTGGTGCTCTTGGCGCAGCAAATTGCTTGGTCAGCCCAAGTTCACGCATCAACCTATCATCGCCTGACTGGCTAGCATTGCCTGTCGTGAGTAGCTTATCACCATAAAAGAACGAATTAGCACCTGCCATAAATGCCAGCGATTGCTCAGCATCTGATAAACTTTCGCGTCCAGCCGACAGACGCACATAGCTGCTTGGGCAACAAATACGCGTTACCGCAATGGTACGAATCCACTCAAGAACAGATAAGCCGCCTTCTGCCAACACTTTATCACCAATCGGTGTACCAGCAATAGGAACCAATAAATTAACAGGGATAGACTCAGGCGCTTTTGGCATTTTGAGTAGTTCATGTACCCAATCAATGCGGTCATCACGGCTTTCACCCATACCAACGATATTACCACTACACACATTGATGCCAGAATTACGCACATTATCAAGCGTATTTAGTCTGTCATCGTAGCTGCGCGTGCTGACCACTTGCTCATAGTAACGGCGCGATGTATCAAGATTGTGATTATAATAATCCAATCCCGCATCGGCCAATTGCGTTGCTTGATCAGGATTAAGCATACCTAAGGTCATGCACGTCTCTAACCCTAATTCTTTAACTTCTTTAATCAGCTCGACTACATATGGCATGTCTTTCGCGCTCGGATGTTTCCAAGCCGCACCCATACAGAACCGTGATGAACCGGTGGCTTTAGCACGTTTTGCCGCAGCAATGACTTTATCAACGTCGATGCGCTTTTCAGCTTCTAGTTTAGTTTTATCACGGTGATGACCCGATTGTGAGCAATAACCACAGTCTTCAGGGCAATTACCTGTTTTAATAGACAACAAGGTGCTGATTTGCACTTCATTGGCCTTGAAATGTTGGCGATGAATGGTTTGCGCTTGCAACAATAAATCCATTAATGGCAAATCAAACAATTCGGCAATCTGTTCGCGGCTACCAATGATAGGAGCAGTTGGCGCTTGCATAGTATTGGTAAAGAAATCACTATCGCTTTTGATGTTATCAGCAATGATACTATTGTTTATATTCTCGGTAGGTTCAGTAATGCTCAGCAGTCCTGCCATGAGGAAAATCCTTTTATAATAAGTATTAGGCAAATAAGAAAGTAAAAATATATTTAGACATCACTAATGAAAAGAAAACCCTCAAGATTAACTTAAATTGAAGGTAAAAAAATCATAAAAAAAGGTGCGGTAACCGTAGTATACCGCAACCTTAATATAAAAAGCAGACCTGCATTACAGGTTGCTAATTGGTGGTAATAACAAAAAATCTATTTACCCAATTTATATTTAGCAACACCAATCCAATGTTCTGCACATTGCTGGGCTTTATACGCATAAGGCTTTACACGTTCGATATGTGGTTTTAGCTCTTCTGGTACTGCAGGTACAATATGTTTGGCAAGCTTATTGAACCACATGAGCAAGCTATATTCGCCTTCAATGCTCAACTCTTTATCTTGAACCGCAGTCATAAAGGCAGAAAGGTCACCTTTGGTTAACAACTTTACGCCCGTCATTGAGTCTTTAAATTTAATCGTTAACGTCGGCGTATCTGCATGTCCGCGATGTTGACTAAATTGCCCATTATCAAAGCTAAAGTAACGCGCCACATCAGACTCATCGCTGGCAAATTCAATAGTCGCTTTTTTATCAGCAAGCAAATCTTTGAATGCTTCATTGTCACTACTGGCAAGCATGGACAAACGGTAACCGATAGCAGCAAGCAAGACGTCTAAGGGATCAGACTTCACATCAAGAACAGGAATAGTAAACATGGACAAACTCCTAAAAATAAAGGATAAAATAAAACGTACTTTATAACAATTCTACGCGCAGTTATGTAGTGATATGATTACATTATAAAGGAATGGTGCTTATAGATTCATTAGCAATTGTGTAGACACTATTAAGCATGAGGTAAGTATCTTGTTAATAATAGTATGTCGAACTTGCTATGCTTATCTTTTAGATAAAAAAAGAGAATAATAATTATAAAAAACTGGAGGCGCATTTAATAAAAGAATCAGATTACTTAACGAAAGCGCGGTTGAAAGTCTTCATTATATACAGGGCTGTGTTCGATACAGTTATAACTATTATGAGTATGTTTAGTATCTCTATGTTTCATATCACTATCAGCAATACTACTATGGTTTATATCTTTAGATTTAACACTAATAATTTTAATATTTAAAGTTTTAACTTCAACGGTCTTAATATTGCTCACGCTACCATAGCGAAGGATTCGATACGAAATCCATAGAGCAAAGGGCAGCCAACACAGACCCATTGCCAGCACATAACACTCCCAATTCGTCAGCGGTAGCCAGCTGCTCAGCCATTGATACAGCAGATCAACGCTAAGCCAATATAAAATAGCCCCAACTACCCACCATAACCAGCGCTGTGCCGATAAGGTCAAGGCTAATAAAAAACCGCTGACCACACCACAACCAAACAGCGCGCCGGTACTCAAAGCGCTTATATCACCACTCACCAATATCGCTACTATCATCATTCATCTCGCTTCTCATAAGGTGAACTTTAATCCTTATATTATGGAAGCTTAACGAATAAAGCTAAAGAGGCGCACAGTGTCCTTGCGACAGTCACTGACGTTTATTATTACTGTTTATGAAAGCCCATAAAAGCCCAAAACGGTGAGTCATGGTTGGTTGTATAAACTGGCTAGTTACTCACTATTACTGCGATGACCCCACCATGATAGTAGAGATACTAGAACTGCGCCTAATACCATTAACCCCAAAGTCATGCCCCAATGCGCGCCAGTAGGATACTGCCATGGTGCGACATTATTAATAGCGTCACTGGTGAGTGTGCCTAAAGCATCGGTTTTCCACGGCCATACTTTGACCAAAGATCCTGCAATAAATCCCGTTAATAACGCTAAAGTCGCTTGGTAGTAGCGTGATAACAGCCACTTAAGCATACGCGTAAAGAGCAGTAAACCTGTCACCATACCTGCCATCAACGTCAGCAAGATAGTTAAATTAAAAGTATGTACTGCCTCAAGTACCGTGTCATAAGCACCCATCAAGAGCAAAATAAAGGAGCCAGAAATACCCGGTAATATCATCGCGCAAATGGCAATGGCACCAGCGACAAATAAATAAGGCAAGCTTGGCGTAGTACTAAGTATTGGCAAGCTACTGATAATCACTGCCGCGACCGCCCCCAGCAAAAATAGTCCAGCGCGTGCAACTGTCCAGCGTGTAATCTCCGTTAGTAAAATTACCACCGTCATGATGACCAGTCCAAAGAAGAATGACCAAATCAATAATGGCTCATTGTCCAGCAGATATTTTATCCCTCCGGCTAGGGTGACTAAACTGGTCGCAATACCTGCCACTAAACACAATAAAAAGGTCGCATCAACCTGTCGCCAAACAGCAAGTAAGCCTTTCATTCCGCCATCAGCGCGAAATATATGCCACAAGCTAGGACCAATACTGCTGAGTGCATTAATTAGCCGTTCATAAATACCAGCAATAAGAGCAATAGTGCCGCCTGAGACACCGGGCACAATGTCGGCTGCGCCCATAGTCATACCTTTGATATAAATCGCTAATAGTTCTTTCGGGCTATCATGGTGTACGTGCACTTTATGTGCAGGAGCAGGTTCTACGTGCGGATTCGGCGACGGCGAATCTGAGCGCGGTGTTGGTGATGCCGTCATGGACATTCCTTTTAAAAAATCAAGATAATAGGGAGAGGTAATAAAAAAGAATAAGCTGAATCAGCGATAAAGTCGCTCACTCAGCTTATTAGTATGCAAAATTTCTCTTAGCACAATTTTGGTATGCAGGATGTTTTAACCAATAAAAATAATGATATTAAACGGCGTTCATTCAACTCACTTTATTGTTACTGGCTTTATTTTGTAGGAGTAAGTGCAGGGTATCCAAGCGCATAAAGTACGCCTTCAAGACCGGTGACATTCACTGCTGCATCTGCGCGCGCTTGCACGATAGGTTTGGCTTTGTAAGCTACACCCAAATCAGCCAGTGCTATCATTGGCAAGTCGTTGGCACCATCACCAACGCAGACTACTTCTGCCATATTAAGACCCAAGCGTTCAGCCGTTTGCGCTACGATTGCCGCTTTTTTAGCGCCATTCAAAATAGGGGTTTGCACATGACCAGTCACCATGCCATCTTCAATATCTAAATGATTGGCATGAACTTCATCAATGCCCAATTGTTCTGCAATATAGCGGGCAAAATAAGTGAAGCCGCCCGATACCAGCACAGTATGATAGCCTAAGGTTTTAAAGGCACTGATGGTCGTGCGTGCACCAACTGACAAGGTTAAGCGGGCGCAAATTTCATCTAATACCGTGGTTGGCACATCTTTTAATAATGCCACCCGCTGAGCAAATGAGTCATCAAAATCAATCTCGCCGCGCATAGCAGCTTCGGTGATGCTTTCAACTTGTTCGCCAACACCGGCAACTTTACCAAGCTCAACAATGACTTCTTGCTCTATCAAGGTGGAATCCATATCAAAGCAAACCATCTTATGGGTTCGCAACATTTGACCGATGGATAGAATATGACAATCGACCAAACTTTGACTATCAACCGCCACGTCTTTGGCGTCAGGATGATTATTATTATAATCTGCTGCCAAATCACGACGTAGACTTGAGGTTAATTGTTCATCAATCATATGCGCAGCGGCTGTTTTTTTAGCAGGGTGCATTAAGGTTGCGGTTACAGGCACCAATAGATAACGGAACACTTGTGCAGGAATAAAGGGTGGTTTAGAGGTAGTCTTCGTACCTAAAATAGCTTCAGTTGTATCTATATTTACAGTACCTATATTTGCTGTACTAGTATTAACTTCTATATCAACAAAGGTTGCTTCCTTATCTTCAGCTACCGTAACCAGATGCCAATTAGGCTGCTTGTCGACCCATGATTGCACGTAATGATGAATGTCGAGAGCAGAGACATGCGCAGGCAAGACGACGATTAAGGCGAACACCGGTAGTGGCTGTAAGGCATCAAAATCATGTAAATCAACATCTTCAGGCATTAAGGAGGCTACAGAATCAACAGCTTGTCGCCATGCTTTGCTGTCTTTTGGTAACGAGTACGGCGTATTTTTTGGCATAGCTTAATTGTCCCTTGTATGCTCAGATAAGATTAGGAATAATAACAGTTTTACTCAGCCTCGCCTATAGATGAGCGGTGAAGTATTTTTTGGAGTCATTTTGGATTAAATATGGAACTTTATTACAGAATTGGTAAGCATTAAAGTAAAAAACTGCCGCTAAAAGCGGTATGATGAGCGCGTCTATTTCTGTCCGTATTTCTAATATAGTCACTACGTTTATAACCGTGTTTATAATACGTATGATAATGCTATAGTGTCGCAGGATAATCGTGTTGATATCGATTTTATGAATAATAATATTGATGATTAATATCGAGAATAACGTTAACGTTATCCAGACAAAACCTATTTAGATGATCCGTATTGATGATTTATTTTTCCAGAAAATGAGCCATATCTCGTTTTTTAACTTCCTCTATTCAAAAAAGTTTCCGATATCATGACGTATTTAGCGCCGCGGCAAGGGCTGTTTGCCATTATTGTTTTGGTCAGTTTTTGTTTGCAAACTCTGCTGCTGGTGATTAGCACCGACCAACAATTGACTAAGAATCGCGAGCAAAAAGGCGAGCAGACCATCAGCCAGCTGATCGATGAGTCGCGCCTATCTTTAGAGAATAAAGACCGCGTAAGCCTAAGCGTGATTGCCAATCGTTATACCAGTGAGCAGGACATCGCAAGCTTGGTTATTAAAGATGGTAAAGGCGAGGTGCTAGTGCCGGTGGGCAACGCGCCAATGCAAAAAGGGATTACCCTCACTCAAATCGCAACTGAAGGCGATGCGGTTATCGGTAGTGTGGCGCTAACCCTCAAAGACATTAGCAAAGGCGAAATCATTGCCATGCAGTGGCCGTTTGTTATCGGCTCGCTCATCTTTCATCTGCTACTTTGGGTCGCTTATGGTTATATTGCTCGTCCCACTAAAGAGCAGATCAATGCGCTAAGTCGTGATATTGACAATTTTCGCCGTCGTAACCCTGGAAATAATACGGGAACTGATAATGACAGTATCAGCAGTGGTCGCCTAAGTCATACTACCTTTGGGGAAGGGCAAGCCGTTCATAGTGAAATGGATAATTACTTACAGACGCAGCATACCCATGAACAAAATGTTCCTTCATTTATCAAAAATAGCAGTGCCAGTAGCAGCGATACTGCTTACAATAAGATAGATGAGGATAATGCGGTGATGCCAAACGTCGCTAAGTTATCGGCTACTCGGGCTTTTGATAGTGTCAGCGTGCAAATTATGTTTCATGATGAGTATCGCATGCTTGAGCGCTTAACGCCTGAGATGCGCATTCCTTATTTAGCGCTTTGCACCCAGCTGTTTAATCAAGCATTAACGGAGCTATTAAAACAGCCACTATTGTCTGGCGTCAGTGCCGTCAATAGCCCTGTCTTTGATGAGCATGGCGCCTGTGCAGTGCTCAAAGCAAATAGTAGTCATGCCAAAGTAGCCCTTGCCGGAGTCATGCTTGCCAAACTGTACCTCATGCTCAATAAAATTATTCATGATAAACATATTGAGCTATCACGCTTTGCTCTGCCAGCAAAAGCTGGAGTAAGCGATCAAGAATTGGCGATGAAACAGCTGCTTAAAACAGTTGGTAGGAAAGAACAATTGCTGATATTAGTGCCTAATGCAGGACTTAAACAAATTGGCAACCATGTACAAGTCCAAAACATCAAGCGCCCAACCACCGTCTATGAGCGCGAATGCGTCGTATTTGATGGTGGTAACGCTGCCATGATGGAGCGTCTTGCTGATGTTCGTGATGCCGTACTAATGGGCGGTAACTAAAGGTAAAAGAAATATGGTTACAGCGTCGATTGAGCGGTAATCAAGCCACAATTAAATATGGTTTAAACCAAATAATGCAAGCGATAATCACCTCGTAAAGACGTTCCAAAGTGAATGAAAAAATGAAAATGATTGACAACGCGGAACAGAGACTTTATAAGGCATGTATGTATCCCACTATTTTAATTTTTGTACAAGTTTAGGAGTTGGTCATGAGTGATACTGATATCGATGATGATTTTGATGGTGAATTTTCTGATGATGATGATGCCAAAATGGTTGAAGAGGCAGAAACCAGCGTTCGTACTCGCCTAAGCAGCCTCGAAAAGCGCCGCTTAATCGATAATTTACTAGAAGAAAAACGCTTGGCAAAAGAGCTAAAAGACGAGTTAGACGACATCGATAATTTTGATGAAGACGATGATGATTGGGAAGACGACGATTTCTAAATAACAGCGATATACAAGCGCAAGCTAGGTATAAGCTTATAGTACGCAGGGTATGCGTTTTTACCTTCTATATTTTCAGCGCCAGTTATTACCCCCAATTATCAGTATCATTTTCACACTATAATCATTTTATTCCTATATGATTGCTATATGACTATTAGCTCTATAACTACTATATGAATAAATACTATATTGACCTAAGGACATAGCCCCATGAGTAACCAATTAAGCTTAGACGCATTAGCAGACTTTTTAGACAGTGCTGATGAAGACTATATCTTGGACAGTATTGCGACCCATGGTTTTTTAACGGCAACCGTGATTGGTCGTCCGCTACCTAATTGGATAGATGCTCTGTTTGAAGGGCATGCGAAAGACGTACCAGAGAACGTTATCGACGGCATCCAGCGCTGGCGCCAGTCAATTATAGCTGAGCTAAAAAACGAGACGCCTATTGAGCTGCCATTTGGCGAAGATGCTGGTGATGAAGAAGTTGCCATAGATTTTTCTGATGAGTCAGACATTGTGGCGTGGTCAATTGGTTTCGTTGATTCGATGTATGCCGATGAAGCCAGTGATTGGTTTGAGAATGAAGAAACTGCAGAAGATGTTGCCGTATTAACCTTACCTATGATTGTGCTAAGTGGTATTGATGATGAAGATCCTGAGCTTGCCCAAATGCGTAAAGATCAAGATAAGATGGCGCAAATGGCAAACAGTATCGAAGGTAACTTAACGGAGCTGTTCTTATTGTTCCATACCAATGACTAGAAGATAAGCGCGGTCATTTACGGCTTTTTCTATCAATCATAAGGGAACACCATGGCTATCCAACTCTCGAACCTTGAGCACTTACCCAACTATCAAATCACTGAGCGTTTAGACGTGGTTTATGGCAGTACGGTGCGCTCAAAGCACGTCGGCAAAGACTTGTTTGCTGGTATCAAGAATATTGTTGGGGGCGAGCTGACCGCTTATACAGAACTGTTAGAAGAATCAAGAAAAGAAGCCGTCGACCGTATGATTGTCAAGGCAGAAGCGTTGGGTGCAGATGCGGTGGTTGGGCTACGCTTTTCTACATCGAGTATCGCTCAAGGTGCTGCTGAATTGTTCGTATATGGCACAGCGGTCAAAGTGATGCGCTTACCAAATCCCTCAACGCCTCATCCACCATTTCAAAATCAGCTACCCACTGAGCTCTTTAACCAACAACAAGAACAGTCACCTCAAACGCCTACTGAAGACTTGCCAAGATTTAATCCTTTTGGCTAAATAAGCCTTATACTGTTAGCGAAAGTGGTGCAAAGTTTAGATATTTCACGATAAGAGAGTGGTCATGAATCAATCGGTTAGCCAAATGCTTATCAACTATGCACCGCTTTTGGTCTTGTTTGTAGTGGGCTGGTTTTTTGGGGCGCGGCATGAGCGCCAGCATCTGGCTAGATTGGCGATTGCAGAAGCCCAATTGAGACATATTATTGTCTCAACGGAGCGCTTTTATCAACCAGAACTTGTGGCTGATAGTCAAGGCGAGCTGGTACTTGGGAGTGTGGTTATTGCCCAAGATTATTTCAAAATGGTAATTGCTAAAGTATTAAGTTTCTTTGGTAAAAATCTCACTACTTATGAGACATTACTCGAGCGTGCCCGCCGCGAAGCAGTGGTTCGGATGCGCGCGCAAGCCCAAGCTAAGGGCTATAATCACGTTTATGGTTTGCGCTTTGAAGTCAGTAATATCAATCAGCTCGGTAGTATGGTCGAAGCCATTGCTTACGGCACTGCGGTGATAACCGCTGAAAAACCTAAATGACATTTAAATTAAAAAGAAGTTAACATAAACGCTGGCGTATATTTATCCGCGTTAGCTTATTCTCTTTCTTTCGCGTGTTTCAGCTTCCTCTTTTACCTTAGCCATATCAAATAAAAACGTCCGGTTTTTAAGTACTGCGACAAATACCACCCCACCTATAGTATTGCCAACCAAAACTACCGCTAAAAACCATAAGTAGGTAAGTAAGCTCACCGTATTGCCATACATCAACGCAGAAAATACCTCAATATTACCAACGATACTATGATGTAAGCCCAAAAAGCCAATGCTGCCAGTAATCAGGGTTACCAGTACGATACGGCTAAGCGTATCGCGCGCTGAGGTCACAAGCCACGCAGCAACGCCCATCATCCAACCCGCTAATACTGAACTACCGAATATCACCCACCATTTAAAACTTAAAACATGCTGAGCATAGGCATCAATATCAGTAACGGTAAATAACTGCATATTAATACCTAAGCCAATCATCAGTGCGGCAAATAGACAACCGCCGACGATATTTCCTACGATGACAATGCCCCAAAGCCGTAGCAACTTGTGTAATGGTTCGATTTTATTAAGCACAGGCAAGCTTAACAGGGAGGTTTGCTCAGTAAACAATAGCGACTGACCGATGACCACGATAATAAAACCGAGGGGATATAATAGCGAAGCGAGTACCATGGCATATTCGCGTGGTATTACTTCGCTTAATAATGCAAAAGCGGATAAAATCACAAATAAGCTGATACCAATCTCAAGTCCTGCAGTAAAGGCACTGGTAAATAACGAGCCGAGTGAGCGATTAAAGGTTTCTTTGGCATCGATAACTTGCTCAACTAAAATACTGGCGTAGCTTTTGGGCGCGCTAAGATTGTCATCACTAGCAATCTCTTTAATAGACGCTTTGTCTTCCTCGCTAATATTTCCTGAAAAATCATCATCGTCTAAGTGCTCCGTATGCTCAGTCGTATGCGCTGCATCACTGGAGCGCTCGTCGTCTAGATGATCAACCTGAGCGTTGCTTTTACGATTGTTATTTTTAGAGTCAGCGTTTTTATACTCATTACTTTTACGGTCAGTATCTTGGGGCACGGTCATCTCGCTATTTATCAGATAATGATTTTTGTATAAAAATATAATATATTTTTTTCGATGGCATATTTATATTTTATAGTATGAATATGGCTCATTATGTTGAGCGTTCAGCCGATTAAGGGTTTTATAGGTGCTTATTTGGTTACTTTCATTTTTCAAAAATTCTAAATTGCCTTAGCATCTAACAAAATCCTGCCATCTGCGTTAAAATCGTCCTACCAACTATTTTATCTGCTATTTCTAGTATTGCTTGACCACATTCATTATTAACAAAAGACCCTTTCATTATGAGCACTCCTAATCCCAGTACGAATACTAAAACCAATTTAACCACCTCCATCCAAGCCGCTTTAAGCCAACTTGAAAACGCCTATAATCCTGCGGAAGTCGAGGCGGGCATGTATCAAGGCTGGGAAGAAAGCGGTTATTTTAAGCCGAGCTTTGATAAAGACGAATCGTTTTCTATCGCGCTGCCACCACCAAACGTCACTGGCTCGCTACACATGGGGCATGGTTTTAACAATGCCATTATGGATGCGCTAACCCGTTATCACCGTATGGATGGTGATAATACATTATGGCAACCAGGTACCGATCATGCGGGTATTGCAACGCAAATGGTGGTTGAGCGTCGTTTAGAAGCGGAAGGTATTAAACGCCGTGATATGAGCCGCGAAGATTTTATTGATAAAGTATGGGAATGGAAAGAAGAGTCGGGCGACAATATTACCCGTCAGATTCGCCGTTTGGGTAGCTCGGTCGATTGGTCGCGTGAGCGTTTCACCATGGATGATGGTCTGTCCAATGCGGTTAAAGAAGTATTCGTGCGTCTGTTTGATGATGGTTTGATTTATCGTGGTAAGCGTTTGGTAAACTGGGATCCAAAATTCCAAACCGCGCTATCTGATTTAGAAGTCGAAAACGTTGATGAAAAAGGTAGCCTGTGGCATTTTCGCTATCATTTCACCGATAAAGATATCACTACCCAAGATGGCAAAAATTACCTAGTTGTAGCAACCACGCGCCCTGAAACTTTACTTGGTGATACGGCAGTGGCGGTTAATCCAAAAGACGAGCGTTACGCGCATCTGATTGGCAAAACCATTACCTTACCGATTACGGGTCGTATCGTACCTATCCTTGCCGATGATTATGTCGATATTGACTTTGGTACAGGCTGTGTAAAAATTACTCCGGCGCATGATTTTAATGACTATGAGCTCGGTCGTCGTCATGAGCTGCCGCTGATTAATATCTTAGATGCTCATGCGCATATTTTACCAGCGATGGAAGTCTATCCAGACTTGCAAACGCGCGAACCAAATCTTGAGACGACGCCAAGTGACTACGCAGGACTTGAGCGTTTTGCTGCGCGTAAATTCCTTGTGGAGCAAGCTGGTGAGCAAGGTTGGTTGGAAGAAATCGAAGACTATGCACTAAAAGCGCCACGTGCTGAGCGTGGCGGTGCTATCGTTGAGCCATGGTTAACCGATCAGTGGTATGTGGCGGTTAAAGAGCTAGCTAAGCCTGCGATTGCCGCCGTAGAAGACGGTCAAATTGAATTCGTTCCTGCGCAATACAAAAACATGTATATGGCATGGATGAATGGCATTCAAGACTGGTGCATCAGCCGTCAGCTGTGGTGGGGACATCGTATCCCAGCTTGGTATGACGAGGAAGGTAACATCTATGTCGCTCGTGATGAAGTCGAAGTGCGCAGCAAATATAATCTCGCTGCTGATGTAAAATTACGCCAAGACGATGATGTCCTTGATACGTGGTTTAGCTCGGGTCTATGGACGTTTAGTACTCTTGATTGGGCTGATGTGAATGCCGATCCGCGCGTAATGGAAACCTTCCACCCGACTAGCGTTTTGGTCACTGGCTTTGACATTATTTTCTTTTGGGTTGCACGCATGATCATGATGACCATGCACTTTGTCAAAAATGAAGATGGTACGCCGCAAGTTCCGTTTAAGACCGTTTATGTGCATGGCTTAGTACGTGATGGTAATGGACAAAAAATGTCTAAGTCGAAAGGTAATGTCTTAGATCCTATCGATATCATCGACGGTATCGAGCTAGAAGCATTAGTAGAAAAACGCACCAGCAATATGATGAACCCGAAAGACGCGGCAAAAATTGAAAAACAAACCCGTAAAGAATTCCCAGAAGGTATTCCAGCCTTTGGTACGGATGCGCTGCGTTTTACTTTTACCTCCCTTGCTAGCACTGGTCGCGATATCAACTTCGATCTAAAACGGGTCGAAGGCTATCGTAACTTCTGTAATAAAATCTGGAACGCCAGCCGCTTTGTGCTGATGAACTGTGTCGATAAAGAAGGCGATGCCCAAGCGATTGACCAAACCGCCAATCCTGAGGTGTGGGAATTACCAGAAAAATGGATTATGAGTCGCCTCAACTCGACCATTACCAATATCCATCAGCATTTTGACCAGTATCGCCTTGATATGGTCAGCCATGATATTTATGAATTTATCTGGAATGAATACTGTGATTGGTATGTTGAGCTTGCCAAAGCCAGCCTCAATGATGACTCGGTATCAAGCGAGCGTAAAGCGCAAATCCGCTACGTGCTGCTGCATGTGCTTGAGACCGCGCTACGCTTTAGCCATCCAATCATGCCGTATCTGACCGAGCAAATCTGGCAGACCATCGCGCCGCTATTAAATCGTAAAGACACCGATAGTATCGTGATTGCCGCCTATCCACAAACCGATAGTGCGCAAATCAGTGAACAAACCGAAGCCGATATGGCATGGCTACAAGAGCTTATCGCCAGCGTGCGTAATATCCGTGGTGAGATGAAGCTGGGCAATGCGGTACGTCTGCCTGTGCTACTACAAAATATCTCGGCAGCGGAAGATGCGCGTCTATCGCGTATCGCCAATCAGTTTAAGGCGCTTGCAAAAGTAGAGAGCTTAACCATTCTGAAAGAAGGTGATGACGTGCCATTATCGTCATCAAGTATGGTTGGTCAGCTGCGCGTCCTTGTGCCCATGAAAGGGCTAATTGATCCAACGGCTGAGCTGGCACGTTTAGGTAAGTCGTATGATAAGTTGAAAGGTCAAGCCGAAGGTATCTCACGTAAGCTAGGTAATGAAGGCTTCGTCAGTAAAGCGCCTGTAGAAGTAGTCGATGCTGAAAAAGCGAAATTGGCTGAGTTAGAAGGGCAGTTGACAGCGATGACGGCACAGATGGAAGAGTTAAAGGCGTTGTAACTCACACTTTAACAGTTAAAAAATGTCTCCAATATGGAGGCGTTTTTTATTGTCTACTAGTTAGTGCTCAAACTAATTCTTACTTCTGATAAATAGTGAATATTTGTGTGCTAATATCTTCAATTTTGATATTTATCAAGGTAAATATACATGGAAAGTGATTTTGAGCGCTGTGACAATCAGGTATCTGAAGAGTTTAATAAATGTGCCTTACACCTTTCCAGTGAAGAGGTCAAAAATCAAGACGTAGATCTTCATATTATAAATTCCCCCGATCTATTTATCGATTATTTACTGGAAAAGGTAAGATGTCTCAATGGTTTAGAGAATGAAAAGGATTTTGATGTTTTAAAGCTCGTTACTTTGGATGATTTGAGGTTTAATAAATTTCACGATAAAGATGATGTAATAAATATTATCAGCAATAGTGTGTTGTACATAGAGAACATAGAGTTCTCTAAAGTAGAAGATAATATTTTGGAAAATTTTAGCTATATAGTAGATAAGTTTAAAAAAGTATACTTTACTAACTGCTCATTTAATAGTGAACTGATAAGTAATAGGTATTTTAAATACTACTCTAACTGTACTTTTAATGAAATTTTGAAATTAGAAGCAGATTTAATATATTGTGATAAAAGTAAAATTGACAAAGATGGGCCTAAATTAGATATATCCGAAGATAAATACAGGTATTCTAAATGTATATTCGAAAAAAATGTAAGCATAAATAATAATGGTGATTATAATTATATATGCTATAACCTATTTCATGATTGTACTTTTAATAAAGACATAACTATTAAAAAAATAAAAATTAATAGTGTTCTCATAAATATATCTGAGATGTTGGAAGGTTTAGATAAAAAATGTAACGATGAGGACTGTAAGAAGATATTAGTAGATTATAGAAAAAGATATTATTTCAATAAGATTAGTATATTAAATTGTGAGTTTGAAAGTAATTTCAAACTTAACTTTATAAATATAGATTATGAAAAAGAGATAGTAAATAAAAATATAGATAAGTATAATAAAGAATATATGAATTTGTTAGATAATATAAAAGATATATTTAGCATAAACATCTTGCTAATTGAAGGGACTAAATTTAATAAAAAATTTGAATTGAAAAATTGCATAATAAATGATTTTACATTTGAAGATTCAAATGTAAAAGGAATATTTGATGTATATAAAAGTTCATTTGTAAAAGCTAGATTCTATAAAAGTATTTTTGAGGAATTCGCTGCCTTTGAGCAAGTGGTATTTGGTGATGGAAAAAGTGAAAATAAGACGGAGTTTATATACACTACTTTTAAAGACTTTTCTAATTTTAGGGATACAAAATTTAAGTCAGGTTTAAGTTTTTCAAAAGCAAATTTGAAGCAAGAACCTAATTTTTTAAACACGGAAATAAATACGAAAGATACTGATAGAGAGACTTTTAGAATAATAAAACAGTCTTTTGATGATGTTGGTAATAAGCTTGAAGCAAATAAATTCTTTACTGAGGAAATGAAGGCTTATAAGAAAGAACTTAATGACATAAAAGTCAAGGAAATTGAATATATTAGAAAGATAAAAGAAAATAATAAAGATGTAAAAATTAAGAAATATAAAAAAGATAAGGTTTACGAAGAGTCCAGAAGAGCTAGATGGGTCTTCAATGTTAACAACTTTATTTCTGAATTTGGTGAGAATTATCTCAGGCCAATTTTCATTTTAATTGTCTCGGTTTTTGTATATACAGTAATAACTGTATGGAATAAGTGGTATTTTAAAAGTCATGTGTACTTTGTGTCATTGGATTGGGTCAACAATGCTTCATGGAGTAAATGGTATTTTGAGAGTCACGATTATTTTATGTCATGGAAATGGTTTGACGCGATATCAAGTTTTTTTAATGAATTTGCAGTAAATATACTTCCATTTAGAGTATTTATCAAAGATAGAAATGGAATTGAGTTCATAAGCTTATTTTTCTATATCTGGTTTGCTATATTAATTTGGCAGATAATCATAGCTGTCAAACGACATACGCAACGTTAAGGAACACCATGAACCATCTCACCGTCGGACAACGCTCACCGTTAAGCAATCTTGGTATTGATGATACAGCACTAATCACGCTCAAATTCATTCGTCAAAGTCCGATAGAGATGGACATCAGCTGCTTTGCGTTAGATGCAGCGGGCAAGCTTATCAATGATGATTACATGGTGTTTTATAATCAGATGTCCTCGCCATGTGAGCAAATAAAGCTTACGCATTATGAATCGCAGCCGTCATCAATTAAAAGCATACAAGCTGAGTTCAAAATCAACTTAGCCAAACTACCAGCCACAGTAGATAGCTTATTTTTTGTGTTATCGGCTGATACACTGCTCAATCAAATTCAATCGTTAGAGATTAGCATTTGGCAGCAAACCCAAAAAGCGCAGGCAGAATATCAAGCCGCAGATTTTGCTCAGCAGCAAGCCAGTATGCTGATGCAGATTTATCGTAAAAATGGTATTTGGCGTTTAGCGAATGTTGCGCAAGGTTTTAACGGTGGCTTAGCAGCCATTGTTCAGCATTTTGGTGGCGAAGTAGAAGAGAGTGAAAGCGAAGCCATTTCTTCACAAGTTTCTCAGCCAGCCAAAATAAATACCTCAAAAGTTGCCTTAGAAAAAGTCATGTTGGACAAAGCACCCAAGCTCGTAAACCTTGCCAAAAAAGCTACCATCTCACTCGAAAAACGTCAATTACAGCAATTAACAGCTAAAGTTGCTTTAGTATTAGATGCGACTGGTTCAATGAATAGACAATATAAAGAAGGTCGAGTGCAAGAAGTGGTCAATCGCTTGTTACCGTTAGCCGTCAGCTTTGATGATGACCAAGCACTGGATTGCTGGGCGTTTGGTCAGCATTCACAGTATCTAGGCACAGTTGGACTGGATAATTATGAAGACTTTATTGATAGCGTGCAGGGCGGCTGGCGTAAATGGGAGCTGGGTTCACGTACTAATAATGAAGCTGGCGTGATGGAAGCAGTGACGCAGTTTTATCAAAACGATGGGCTTGATGTACCAGTATACGTACTATTTATTAGTGATGGTGGGGTCAGAGATACGCGCGGTATCAGTAAAATCATGACCGAAGCCGCCAACTTGCCTATATTTTGGCAGTTTGTCGGTTTAGGAGGATATCATTATGGCATTCTAAAAGATTTAGATGAGATGACAGGGCGACTGCTTGATAACTGTAGCTTTTTTGAGCTTGATGATTTAAATGATGTTAGCGAAGAGTTTCTTTATGAGAGTATGCTAGAAGAGTTCCCAAGCTGGCTGAATGAAGCCCGTAAGATTGGATTGATAACATCATAAATGGGGAGTAACCGTCATGTTCACCATAAAAACAACATCAACCGTAAAAGCCCTCACTTTAAGCGCCTTGTTGTTAAGCCTAAGCACTTGCGTCCTCGTTTCACCGCCGACCAATGAAGACACCATGACGGACGCCGATCTTATTCGAGCTGCTGAGCAAAAAGAGTCAGCGCCAACCGAAGGCGCGCAGCAGTGGATGATTGGCTATCATCACGGTATTGCAGTGGTCAAATCATTCCAGTGCTCAGACCTCTGTCCGCAGAACACCTTGCGCGTGATTTATTATGACGTACCAACCGATGCGACTTGTGAGAATATCGGCGGCGTGACCAAATCCATATTAGTACCAATCGCCATTACCGTCATGCCAAAAGATTATTGCTTCCCTAAAGTGATTGCGAAGTATTGGGGCAGTGATGCACAGTAGGAAAGGTGATTAATATTCTACAAATGATCCTTAATGTTTATATCTCAGTGTCCAACTTGATAATAAAACCCGCTTTAGCTCAAACTTAAGCGGTTTTTTATGCTAAAAATAAAATGTGATGTATAAACTAATCATGAACACCCAATCATGAACACCTAATCACCAAACTCAGTATCGACATAAGTAGCAGCGGTAAAAATTAGCGTCGCTACAATAAAGCCGTTTATTAGCGCACTTTTTTACAAATAAAAGTAATAGGGCTGATAAGATAAACATCTAAGCATTAATTCTTATAAATTTTGACACGATATAAATAGAAAAATAAACAGAAAATATGATATCGAATCTTGTAGTACACAAGATATTTTTAAATCAAGTTTCTCTAGGTTTAGGAATAATTACTATGATAAAGATAAATATGTATGTCATTTTTTGGGTTGCTCTGTCGTTTTTTACCTTCCTTATTGCTATGAGTAATATAAAAGGTCATAGGTTAATCCGTGATAAAGGTTCTATGTCAAAAGCACTAAGTAGCGATAGGCTTGATATTGAGTCCAGTTTTTATAGAACGGATGCAACGTGGCACGATATTATATTTTTCCACGCATCTGCGTCCGGTGTTGCTATCGTACTTTTGGTTCTAATTATCAAGGGTGAGGCATTGTTTCCTGGAACTGTAGTCTTTTTTGGCGTGCTTTCTTCCATCGCAATATTTACCATTAGTATGGTGCTTCTTTTATTAGCATTCTATTTTTATACCATCTCCATTTTGAAACTTGGTAATACATTATCCAATATTCAAATTAATGGCAAAGAAATCAAAACTATGTACGCGATTATGGCCGTCTTTGGCTATTTCTTGATATTTACGATACTGGCGTTGATATTGATTTAAAACCTAATAACCGAGCACAATTGATTTAAGAAATAAAAACCGCTTATAGCAAAGGCTATGAGCGGTTTTTAATTTATCTAAACTATCAAATAATAGCTTTATTTTTGTTCAGCATATAAAGGATCAAGCATTTTTGGCAAAGTATAGCTGCTATCGACAGGCATTTTGAATACATTACCTTGGACGACACCTGTTTTTACCCATTCAATTTGGTTGGTCTCAAGATTTACTAGATAAATAGCATAGTTTTGTCCCTTCTGTAGCGTAGAAACATAGGCACCACCAGTGGCGACTGCTGTAGCAGTACCCAATACCAGTGACGCACCAATAGAGGGTTTACTACCTGTTACCATCGATACAAAAGCTTTGTTAGTGCCTTCAATCTTACGGATACTATTCAAGCTATTATTATCTAATCCCAATGCAGTATAGGTAGTTTTGGCTTTATTTGCTTCAGTTTTCTTCTTATCAAGTGCAGTATATAGATTTAGATAAGCCTGATTGGCGACGGTGTCAAACTTATTGGTTGAGCTAAGCACAGGATAGGCTGTATTTAACTTATCTTTAGCTTTGTCCGTAATTAAGATATCCATCTTAGTCAGCGTTTCTTTGGTCAACGTACCGCAGACAAAGGGCGATGACGTATTGCTAACTTTTATCCCTTTTTCAGTCAGACGCGTTTTGATGGTCTGTGCCATAGCTAGAGCAGCAAGGTCAGAATGTTGATACATAATATCGTTTTTACCCATCTCAACCCGCACGATACAGCCATCAGTGATAATAGCAACTGCTTGATTGGCTAAGGTTTTTTGCGTTTGATCGTAGGCTGAGCGTGACTCAGGATTCACGGTCGCACAACCACTGAATGCAGTAATAGCAGCGAGCGCTAAAGGCAGAGTAACTGATTTAGCAACTTTCGGAATAAAAAGCTTTATCATGAATATCCTTATGAATGATAGAAATACTATTGTTATAGGTTACTTACAATTGTTATCGAAGCTGTTAGTTATAGTTACCAAAAACGTACAATTAAAAAACAGTCGAATTATGTCTTAATATTAATAATGTGTCTATTAAAAAATAAGTATTTCTTTATTAAAGTTATTCACACTATTGAAAAACGTAGAAAGATAAAAGATGCAAAAAGCCTCTTGTTCCTTTTTAGCTATTAATACATTATTGCCTCATCGTATAAGCAAATATTGCTATTTAATCCCTCACAGCTATTAACACTACCTTTATGACTCAAACAAAAAATGCTTTTTATCATCGACCCAAGACCAATCAATCCAAAAGCCCAACCGTACGTTGGATGCTACTTGGCGCTGGCTGGTTGTTTTTCGCCCTAGGTATTATTGGTATATTATTACCTGTGATGCCGACCGCACCTTTTATATTATTGGCAGCGGGATGCTGGGCGCGCAGCTCACGACGTTTTCATTTTTGGCTGATCAATCATAAATATTTTGGTAAGTTTGTCCGTGATTGGGAAGAGCGTCATGCCGTACCTCTATACGCTAAGTATCTGGCAACCATCATGATGGCTATATCAACGACGATGTTATTTTATCGCCTGCCTACTGATACGATATGGGTAGCATGGTTAGTAGCAGCTGTGTGTAGTGGGGCTGCGATATATCTGTTTCGTCTCCCAAATGCTTAATCCGCATTGATTAATGAAAATGGCTTAGTTTTTAGAAGGTGCATGCTTAAGGCTATATAAAGCAGCACAATTTACTTAAAAAATAAGATATGTAACGCTTGTTACAAGAAATGTTAGATAAGACTTGCGATAGCGTCAGACCCCCCTTATAATGTACCCAAGCTTAAGAGCAGTTCTGCACCAAATCATTACCTCGTAGTATTAGTTATAATCCTTCGTTTTAATATTTATCGTTCAGTAGCTATTTGCAAGCGTTGCCGGTCACTAGACCATTAATAAATTAGAAAATTAGGGTTATCAATATGTCAGATACTATGAAAGGTACAGTTAAGTGGTTTAACGAAGCTAAAGGCTTTGGTTTTATCGCTCCAGAAAGCGGCGCAGACGTTTTTGCTCATTACAGCGAAATCACTGGTTCAGGCTTCAAAACTTTAGCTGAAGGCCAAGAAGTTGAGTTCACTGTAACTCAAGGTCAAAAAGGTCCACAAGCTCATAACATCGTTGCTATCTAATCTGTCTTTATAGACAATTAGAGCAAGATGAATAAAAAAACGAACCATCGGGTTCGTTTTTTTTATGTCTGTTGTTCAAGGTTTTATTATTTTAGTTTTAAAAGTGAGTGAGCTAAATTTTGAAGAGCGGAAGATGTGGGTACATTGAATAACTTATCACTATATATACCTAGTCATTACCCAATGCAAAACGCCTACAATCAGTTGTAGGCGTTTTTAGTTCAGTTGGAAGTATTAATTAGTACAACGTTTTATATAAAGCTAATGCCAATGTTAATCAGGCCGCCACCAACGATTAACCATGCAAACATAATCGCGCCAAGTATTAGAGGTCTAACACCCGCTTGTTTAATAGCGCTTAGGTGCGTCGTAAGACCAAGGGCGAACATAGCCATCGTCAGTAATATATCATCTACCATCACCATGGCTTGCTCAAAACCTGCGCTTATATTAAGCAAGGTATGCAGCACGACGATAAGAATAAAAATAAAAGCGAACCATGGGACTTTAACTTGTTGAACACGGTTCATAAACGAAGGCTTTTCGCCATTCTCGCTGCTGCCTTTGGTTAGCGCAAAAGACAATACCAGTAAGAAGGGTGCAAGCATCATCACCCGAATCATTTTAGTGACGACAGCGGTATCGCCTACATCGGCACTGACAGCATTACCAGCGACCACAACTTGCGCCACTTCATGAATGGTCGAGCCAGTATAGACGCCATAATCTTGCGCGCTAAGCCATGGCTGTAACCAACCGAGATGATACAAAAACGGATACAGTATCATCGCAATCGTACCGAATACTACTACCGTTGCCACTGCGATAGTGACTTTATGCGCTTCGGCTTTGACGATAGGATCGGCGGCGATAACAGCGGCGGCACCGCAAATACTGGCACCGGAGCCAATCAATATAGTGGTTTGTTTATCAACTTTTAGCCAGCGTGTACCGAGCCAATAGGTTAAGAAAAAGGTTGAGGTCAGTACCAGCGCATCACTCATAACCGCGGGAATACCAACGCTTGCCACTTGGGTTAAGGTCAATTTAAAACCATAGAACATAATGGCTAAACGCAGAATTTGCCCTTTAGCAAAGCAAACTCCTGCGTCCAAGCGTTCAGCGGCATGACCATAAACGGTATTGCCGAGTATCATACCGATTAAAATCGCTAAAGTTAATGATGATAAGCCGACGATGCGCCCATTGGTCCATGCTTGTAGACTACTATTCAACCATAAGCAAAATAAGCTACCGACCAGCACAACGATAAGTCCGGCTATGTGGCGACCGCGCGGAATATAACTGGCAAATGCTTGGGTAAAAGCTTTCATAACTGAGCGTCCTATGAGAACGTTGGTAATGGGTAAGGCGCTGATGTTAAAGATGAGCTTTAATAACTAAATTTTTCGGTCAGCACTACTTGATAATCCAGATAAGCATAAGCTTATAAGTAGATATTATAAATAAAATCTATATATAATAAAAACAGATTAATAAGATAGAACCTATCGATTTTTTAGGTTAATATTAAAAGATGTAATGTTGGACACATTTAGGATGTAAGAGCTTTAGCAAATAAATCACAGCAAGGAGCCAAAGTAATGAGAAAAGCGGTGCAAACCTTACCAAGGATAACGCTGCGGCAGCTGGCAGTATTTGTAAGTATTTATCAAACGGGGAGTACCAGTCGCGCCAGTGAAGAACTGCATTTGTCACAATCGGCGGTAAGTAGTGCATTAACCGAGCTAGAAGCACGGTTACAAATGCCCTTGTTTGAGCGGGTGGGACGCAGGCTAAATCAGCATCCAAACGCGTATCCCATTTATATCCAAGCGCAGGCAATCTTGGGGCAGGCGCTGAGCTTAGAGTATTATCATAAGCACCAAGCAGGACAGATTCATATTGGCGCGAGTACCACGATTGGTAACTATGTATTGCCACCATTATTAGCCAAGCTATATGACATACAACCTAAGGCAAACGTAGATTTATATATTGCTAATACGCAAGAGGTGGTGACGGAAGTTGAGCAGCTGAATATTGATATTGCTTTGGTAGAAGGGATGCCGCGTCCAGCCGATAGTAAGGTAATCGAGCAGCGCGCATGGCGAACCGATACTTTGATGGTATTTGCAAAGCGCGACAGTAGATGGCTGAATGGTTTAGCAGAATATGATGCCATAGATGACTGCTATCGGTTGAGTATTACCCAGCTGGCAAAACTGCCATTATTAGTCAGAGAAACTGGTTCAGGAACTCGGCAAATCATTGATGAGCAATTATTGCAATATATGCCCGATGCTGATGTGGTGATGGCGATTCAACAATCAGAAGCAATTAAGCATATGGTTAGTGCAGATATTGGTTTGGGCTGTCTGTCACAACATGCGATTCATGCTGAATTGGCAAACGGTAACTTGGTTCAGGTGAAGGTTGCTGGGATAGATTTGGCGCGCACATGGTGGTTAATCTGGCACAAATCGCGTCATCAAAGTCCAATTTGGCAGACGTTTATCGATATCATTACTGAGGTTTAGAGGATAAATAACTGATAAAAAAGTGCAGCGTCATCGGTCTGATACGCTGCACTTTATAACAATGCTATCTTATTAAATATATTGCACTTTATTGAATAGACGATACTCTATTTTGATTTTTACCATATTTAATAAAGTAAATCATTGTCTATTTATTGACGGGCTTATCAAGTCTGACGACTAAGCTGTCACATGGTACATTTGGCAAGATATTATCAGCCGTTGCACCGCTGAGCCATGCCGCAATACCGTGACGCTCATGACGACCGATAACGAGTAAGTCAACGTGATGCTTTTCGCAATAGTTGATGATACCTTCACTATTAGAGATAGCTGTGGTCACCTCAGAGTTGACATTATAC
Organism: Psychrobacter sp. GP33; assembly: GCF_014119005.1. GTDB lineage: Bacteria > Pseudomonadota > Gammaproteobacteria > Pseudomonadales > Moraxellaceae > Psychrobacter. The sequence goes on from NZ_JACGYX010000005.1 coordinate 67,958, forward strand.
AGCTGGTTACGCTCTAAGAACTGCGCTAAACGTCCACGGGCTTCTTGACAGCGCTCATCATCAATCTGATCATATAGGCTAGAGGCGGGTACAAGCTCATAGCCGAACCCGACCATGGTATCTTTGACAATATGTAGTACTGAAAGTCTTGATTCAGGGCGATTTGCAACGATGTGTTTGGCTTTTTCTGCAACGACATCCGCATCTGACAATAAGTCCGTAACCAATAAAATATGTTTGTAAGTCATGAGTATCCTCCTCCTATCAGATAATCTTAACTATAACACCAGTCGTGACAACTGTTCAGTAGTGCTATAGTTAACGCCAGCCACCTAGCTTAACTTTCCCACGTCACCTTGACTTCTTACAATAAACACCCCATCTATATTCGTTAAGAAAATTGTTAAAGTCGTTATCAGGCAAATTCTGTTTAACAGTTCTGCTTATTGGTTTGACTGTGACACTAAATATGAAGATTACCCAAGAATTAATGCGATAAAAATTTAGTTAAATTATCGATATTAACTTATAACAATTATCTCTTTAATCTTCACTTTTTAACCATTATTTATCCTGCTATTAAGGGTAAATACTAAGGACAAATATGACTGACACGCCATTTACTGCTGATTTAACCTTGCATCCTGCTTTTGCGCTCATTGAGCATCGCCATATTGAGGCGCTGTCGATGGATGTGCTTATCAGTCAGCATACGCAGACCGGAGCGATGCACTATCATTTGGCACATGCCAGTGATGAAAATGCCTTCTTGGTAGGTTTTCGTACCCAGCCGATGGATTCGAAAGGCGAGGCGCATATCTTAGAACACGTCGCTTTATGTGGCTCGAAAAAGTTCCCCGTTCGCGATCCTTTCTTTTCAATGATTAAGCGTTCATTAAATACTTTTATGAATGCGATGACGGCGGCGGATTGGACAGCGTATCCGTATGCCACGCAAAATAAAAATGACTATTTTAATTTATTAGCTGTTTATTTGGATGCGTCATTTTTCCCAAATATTCATCCGCTTGATTTTGCCCAAGAGGGTATTCGTGTTGAATTAGATAGCGATGACAAGCCGCAATTTAAGGGTATTGTTTTTAATGAGATGAAAGGCGCGATGAGCGGCGAGATTGATCAGCTGTATCATGCCGTAGCCCATCATTTATTCCCAACCACTACTTATCACTATAATTCTGGCGGTGATCCTGCTGATATTCCTGACTTGACTCATAATGAATTGGTTGAATTTCATCATAGCCATTATCATCCGTCTAACAGTGTGATTATGAGCTTTGGTAATATTCCAGTTGCAGAAACTCAAGCCAAGATTCATGATGATGCGCTCATTCAATTTGAAGTCGGCAAAAAGCATGTGTCACGCCCTGAGCAACGTTTGAGCGCACCGATTAGCGCCACTGATACGTACACCGCTGATGAAGTAGGACCTGATCAAACCCATCACGTGGTCGCATGGTTATTGCCTTCGATTATTGATCCTAAGCAGCGCTTAGCATTACGTTTACTTGAAGGCGTATTGGTTGAGCATGCAGGCTCGCCATTACGTGCCTATCTTGACAGCCATCCTCTCGGTAAAGCGCCAAGTCCGCTATTGGGTTTAGATGACAGCCATTATGAAATGGTGTTTTATACCGGTCTGCGTGGCTCCAATCCTGAACATGCCGAAGCCGTTGAGCAAGGGATTATGGACTTGCTAGCTACCGTTGCCAGTACACCGATAGATGAAGAAACGATTGAAACGATATTGCATCAAATCGAGATTGATCAGCGTCATATTGGTGGCGATAGTATGCCTTACGGTCTGAATCTCATGTTAGAAGGCTTTAGTACCGCGATTCATGACGGCAATCCGATTGATGTTTGGGAAGTTGATGAGCATTTATTATGGTTGCGTGAGCAAGTGCAGGATAAAGAGTGGTTGCCGAATTTAATTAAGCAGCATTTGCTTGATAATCAGCATCGTGTTCGCTTGACTCTCACGCCTGATAGTGAAAAATCAGCGCGTCTGGCGGCGGCTGAACAGGTGCGCCTAGATACTATTGCGATGGATATGACCTCACATGATAAAGACATTTTAAAACAACAAGCATTAGATTTAGCAGCGCGTCAAGCAGCACCGGATGATTTAAGCTTACTACCAAAAGTAGGCTTAGAAGACGTACCGACGGATATTAGCTTTAAACAGGGCACACAAAAGCAAATCCAGTTAAGCGGCAAAGAAAGTACGTTATTTGAATATGAAGCAGGTACTAATGGCTTATATTATTACCAAATTATTGTGCCGTTAACTGATGATATTGGTGCGACAAACTCTAATGAGCTGCCCGCCAATGACGTGATTAATCATCCGCTATTGCCGATTTATTTAAGCTTGTTATCAGAGTTGGGCACCGATTCAATGGATGCTTATGAACTGCAAGCCAAGCAAGCAGCGCATTCGTCAGGGGTGACAGCACGGGTCAGCCAGCGCACCAATATTGACAGTAACCAGTCAATTAGCAGCTACTTTGTGGTGGCAACGCGTGCGCTTAATCGTAAGCCTGAAGCCATTGATTTGGTCAAAGAGGTGATGGAGCATAGTATCTTTACTGAGCATGATCGTATTAAGGAGATTTTGCAGCAGCGCCAATCTGGGTGGCAGTCCAACCTTGCTGGTTCTGGGCATGCCTATGCGATGCAAACCGCCAGTCGCGGTATGAGCCGCCAGTCGCAGTTAGAATATGTGCGTAGCGGTCTGCCAGCGCTCAATGCGCTTAAAGATTTCTTAACTCATGCTGCTACCGATGATACCCAGTGGGATCACTTAGCGACCAGTCTTATGAATCTGCATCAACGTATTATTAGCTTACCTAAGCATGCGCTTATCATTTGTGAAGCGGAGCAAACCGAGCACTTGCGCGATTTGATCGTGAATAGCTGGGAAGACAGTCGTGCCGCAAAGCTTGCTACAAAAGATATCAATATTGAAAGTAATGTACCGAGCGAATTTGCAGATTTAACTATAAATCCTGCCTTAGATGGCGAAGACAATACACCAGAAACTGCCAACAATGGAGAAACAGTAGATGTTGCGGATTTAGCATGGTTGGTGGCAACCAATGTATATCATAATGCCAGTGCTTATACCGTGCCTGCCTCTGATCATCCTGATACCGCAGCTTTAATGATATTAGCGCCTTATCTACGTAATGGTTACTTGCATAGTGCGATTCGTGAGCGCGGCGGTGCTTATGGTGGCGGTGCGGGTTATGATGGTAATGCTTGCGCCTTTAAATTCTTTAGCTACCGCGATCCACATTGTGCAGAAACTTATGCGCATTTTGATGCCAGTATTGAATGGCTGCTAAATGAACCACAAACGGCTGAGCAATTAGAAGAGGCTATTTTAGGGATTATATCTGGTATGGATAAGCCAGGTTCGCCAGCAGGTGAGGCGGTCAAAGCGTGCTTTGCAGACTTGCATCATCGTGGCATTGAGTGGCAACGTAAAATGCGCGCAGCAATATTAGCAGTAACTATTGCTGATTTGCAGCGTGTGGCAAAACAATATCTGCAAGGGCAAAAACATGTCCGCGCTGTACTTGCACCTTATGATAAAGAAGAAGCCGTTAAAGCATTAGGATTTGAAGTTTGTAAAATTAAAAGCTAATGGTCTAACCAAAATTGTTGCCAATAGCCACTTAATATTAGTATAAAAAAACCGCCGATTTCAATAGAAACGGCGGTTTTTTATTTTTTATGAATGATTGTTATTAATCTTTGAGCGCTTACTTTTTAATTAAATAATTTGCCAAAGCGCTATAAGCAGGTAATGAGGTAGGGTCAATTTTACCGTTACCCGCTTCAGGATAAGAGGCAAACCGTACGATGACCATATCAGCGGCTGGGTCAACGTAGATGGTCTGACCATGAACACCGCGCGCGGCATAAATAGGGGTAGGGTTATTAAACAGCCACCACATACTCTTATAGCTGCCATTTTTTAGCTGATTATAGCCTGCCGTGGCAAAGGCTTTTTTGTCGCCGCCTGCTTCGATACTGTCAACGACGGTAGTAGGGAATAAGCGCTGTCCATTAATTTCGCCCTTGTTTAACATCAAGCTGCCAACACGTGCCATGTCGTGTAAACCAGCACTTATACCACCGCCTGCAAATGGTGTGCCTTTACCATCGATAGTCATATAGGCGCTTTGTTCGGCACCGATTTTTTGCCAAATACGCTCTGATAGTAGGTCATCCACTGCTTTACCCGTGGTACGCGAGATAATCCAGCCGAGTGCATCACTATTGATGGTTCGATAATTAAACTCCGTTCCATGTGTGCCTTTTTTCTTCACGGTTTGTAGGTATTCAAAGTAACCATTTGGACCGGTATAGTCTTTAGCTTTGGGCAAAGGGCTTGCCGCTTCTGAGTACTTCCAAATGTCTGCCTCAGGATCGGCATAATCTTCGCTATAATCCAGTGCGGTAGTCATATCCATCACTTGGCGGACAGTCGCATCACCAAAGCCACTGTTTTTTAGCTCAGGAATAATCGTACCGACTAAGGCTTTATCATTCAACTTACCTTCGATTACTAAGGTTTCTGCTAACAGACCGGTAAGCGATTTGGTCATCGACATGGCAGCATGGTTACCAAGCTCATTAAGACAGCCATTTTGACGTTCATAAACCACCTTACCGTGATGCATGACCATAATGCCGTCAGTATAGTTTGCATCAAGCGACTGCCGCCAGGTCATTTTCTGTTTACTACCAGTCGGAGTAAAAGTAATGGCGTCGATATTTTTATCAAGTGCATAATCAAGCTTAGAAGGCGCGCCGATACCGCGACTGACTTCACTGGTAGGCATCAGCTCGCGAATGTGGCAAACCGTCCAGCGCAATTTGGGAAAGCTAAAAAAGTTGGACTGGGGCTGGGCAATGAGTTTATCATCTGGTGGCGGAAAGCCCTGCATCCAGCCCATAACTTGCGGATCGGATTCCTGCGCCGTTAGTGGGGTATTTTCAGCATTACCGCTCACACTGGCAAGCCCGAGGGCTAGGGTGAGCGGTAATAAGGCAAAAGACTGGTGTAATGTGCGCATTAGTATCCTCGGCAATTAAATCAAAAGTGATGGGTTTGAAAAGCTCAAGTTGAGCTAAAACATAGGCAATAAAAAACCGTTGATGAGATTTTAGAATAAATCTTATCAACGGTTTTTACTACTTGCTTTTGTAAGCCCAGCATCTCAATTGACTTGCCAGCACTGCTTAAATAAGTACTGCTTAAAAACGCTTAATGCTTTGGTCTTTAGCAATATAGTCTTGATGAACCGGAAAGTCGGCATGATTATTGAATTGTTTACGATCGGCAAAAAAGTTGGTCAATGTGCGCCGTACCGCCTCAAAGGCAATCTTATCCCATGGAATATCTTCTTCTGCAAATAGGGCACAATCTAGACTTTCTGAGCCAATACCATACGCACCATCTTTTAAATCATTGAGATAAATCATATAAATTTGACCGATATGCGGTAAATCATAAATGCAGTATAAATGCGGGTTGGTCACGACCGCATCGGCTTCCTCAAAACTTTCACGCGCTGCGCCTTCAGCAATGGTTTCACCATTTTCCATAAAGCCCGCTGGTACCGTCCACAAGCCATATTGTGGTTCAATGGCACGACGGCACAACAGCACTCTGCCTTCATGAACGACCAATGAGCCGCAAATTATTTTTGGGTTTTCATAATGAATATAATGACAGTTGGGGCATACCAAGCGCGGTATATTATCAGTGGCGGGAATTTTGCGTTCAGCTTCGTGACCGCATTCGAGACAATAACGCATATGAGCTGCCTTTTATCAATGAAAAAGAGGTAATCTAAACAATAACAGGTAAAGACGGATGGCACTATAGGTCTTTACCTTAACCGTACTCAACCCTTAGGTTAACTGGGATTTAACGTTAGCTTAAGATAGCATAAATTTGTCTCGTAGCGCATAGTCATCGTCGCTAAGAGGTGGCTGTTACAGGATGTATAATAACCCTCAGCCTTGTTGCCCGTGTTGAAAAATTTTGCTTAAGAGGTCATTTAAGAAGATAAGCTTTATTGTATTGTTATGAAACTAACTATTAATAGCACTAATAATCGTGAACTCTACCGATATTATTATAAATCAGCGCCTTATTATAAATAATATTTAGCACTTACCAAACGTAGCACTGACTAAAAAAAGGACGGATATTATAATGGCATTCCTACCGCGTTCGCCACATTTTGATGAATTGGCAGTCGCCTTGCCTGCTGATATTCGTCAGCCTCTGCTCAGGCAGTTGGCAGAGCGGATGCAGGGTGAGCTGTTAGGCATAGAGCCAGCTTTATCAGTGCCGTCATCAGTTCTATTACCAGCGCCATATCCTGTGAACTGTAGACAGGAGATGAGCGCGCAAAGCTTACGTATTTTGAGCATGTTGTATCAAACGCCGATTGCTGATGCTTCAATTTTGGTGGCCATTACAGATGAACCGCGTCCGAAATTACTGTTGACGCGCCGCGCTATACATATGAACAGTCATGCCGGTGAAGTATCGTGTGCAGGCGGTAAATATGAAAGTGGCGACGGTAATAACGTGGTGACTGCGCTGCGTGAGGCGTGCGAGGAAACCGCGCTACCGCCCAATAAAGTGCAGCTACTCGGTCAGTTGCCCATTCAAACCTCTAAAAGTGGTATGAGCGTGCGTCCTATCGTGGCATTGATTGCCCCAGATTTGGTATTGGTGCCTGATCAGGGTGAGATATCTCGTATTTTCTGGGCGGATTTTGAGACGCTGATTACTCAACCGACGGTAGAGTATCGAGTGCGTTATACCATGCAAGCTCAAACTTCAACACTGTTAACCCCCAGTTGGGAGATTGATGGCGAAACGGTCTGGGGCTTAACAGGGCGCGTGCTGGCAAGTTTGCTTGAAACGGGATTTGATCGCCAGCTTGAGTGGTATTACCATATCCAAAATACGTAGCTGTAAAGTAAAAACTCGGCAGATTGCACATTGGTTGTCGTCGATGCTTACTTATAAATAATTACTGATAAATAATTACTGATAAATGATTATTTATAGTAATCGTCATTTTTCTTTAGCCACCAGTTCATATTGTCTTGGCGTTTGGCACGAAATTGCTCAAGCTTGGCAGCAACGATTTGATTGTGCTGGCGGGCGGTATCAAGAGCAAATAAAATCGGTACTGAGGACAAAACACCAAAGCGAATCTTCGACTTTGGCAGTTCTAACCCATCGCCAATATCATCGCCAACTATGGTGCGAGTTACGCTGGCATTGACCATCTCGACAAAGCGCCCACGTCGATTGTCTTCACCCATCAATTGGCGCGGCAAATCATGTAAGGCTTTTGCTAGTGGTCGTCCCATCTTAAAGTCAAGCTGTTGAATGGATAAATAAGTATAGAGCCATTCCCAGCATGCGTTTTCATCTTTCGGTAACCGCTCTAAATCAACACCCATCCAATAGCTGGCAAGATTCCATAAATGCAAGATACCTTCTGCTTCCTCGTGACTGATACGTGCACCAAGCAGGCGTAGACCACGCATAATCAATAGCGAGAACTGCAAATGAGTGGCAATCATATCGGTCTGATTAATCGGTATACCCCAATAGTCGGTATTCCAGCTGCCGTCTAGATTGTGATGGGTGCTACCGATAAGTGAGCTATCAGGTGAATTATGGACTGAAGATAATTTACCTTTGATTAGATTTTGGCGTACTAAAGTATGAATCTGGCGCACCTTTACCGATTGCTGCCAGCCTTCAGAGCCAATGGCTAATACTTCAGTAATAGGCGTGCGCTGCGAATGAAAGGAATTATCCTGTTGCGGGTGCTCAGATACGGCAAGAATATAAGCATAGGTACGCATCAAGCGTGGTAGCGCATCGTGTGTTAACGCCCCAGTTTGAATCAGCGGTAATGATAGCGCTGGAATACTATAACCGGTCATCAATGCCACATTTCGCAGTAACCAAATAAGCATTAAGGGGTAACGACGATAAGCAATAGCGCCAATTTGCGCAAGCTTGGGGTCGAACCAGTCCGGATGATTACTAAACTGGTCAGTTAGCGCCATAAATGCTGTGTTATCAGCAAGCTTAGGGTCTATATTTCCAGCAATGATGGCATGTTGTAAAGGTTTGGAGAAGCGAATGCCGTCTGCTGCCAGTGTATCTGCCAGAGGATCACCGATATCATAACCTGAAACTATTTCCTCTAATAATGCAGGAGAAATGACAAAGTTCTTTGGTAAAAGATAACGTTTAATTCGCTTTAATACTTGTAAGTCACTATGGTTATCTATGGCAGTGGTGCGTCCGTGCCGTTGATAATCTGGCATTTGATTATTAATAGTCATCATTATTCATATCCATAATTATTAATATTCGGATTTCTCAATACATATTGCTCGATTATCAATCAACCTTAGACCTACCTTCAAGCTTCACTTCTCACATGGCATCAATTTAATGACGGGTTAAATCTACCGATTTTACGCTGACATCGTCTTTTAGCACTACTTTTAACATGAAGTAACCAGCAATGGCTGATACGATAGAACCCATAATAATACCCAAACGCTCATCAAATAGTGGGGTATCACCACCAAATGCTAAGCCACCGATGAATAAACTCATGGTAAAGCCAACACCGCATAATAATGCAGCACCGTAGATTTGCTTAAAGTTCATGCCCTTTGGCATGGTTGAGATATTCAGTTTAAAGATGACCCAGCACATAATCATCACACCAATTTGCTTACCGATGAATAGTCCAGCGGCAATCCCTAGTGGCACTGAATGGAATAGCTCAGCGAAGCCAGCACCTTCTAGCGAAATTCCAGCATTGGTAAAGGCGAATAGCGGTAAAATACCGTAAGAGACGGTATTTTGTAAATCGTGTTCTAACTCCTCTAGCGGTGAATGTTCAGGGTCAGTGCGATCGAACATCGGGATAAACAGCGCCAATACCACACCAGCAAGCGTCGCATGAATACCAGATTTCAGTACGAAAATCCACATGATGACACCGATAAGAATATAGGGCGTAATGCTGGTCACGTTGCGGCGGTTGAGTAGATATAGAAACGGCAAACACAGTCCGGCAAAGGCAAGCGAGCTTAATGATAAGTCGCTGGTATAAAATAAGGCAATGATTAAAATAGCGCCAATATCATCAAAAATAGCAATAGAAACCAAAAAGACTTTTAATGAATTGGGCACGCGATTGCCAAGTAAGCTTAGGATACCTAGGGCAAAAGCAATATCAGTTGCTGTTGGAATTGCCCAACCTTTTAGGAACTCTGGCTCATGATAGTTAAAAGCCACATACACAATAGCAGGTGCAATCATACCGCCTAATGCCGCTCCTGCTGGCAAAACAATTTGCTTTAGATTGGATAGCTCACCAACGAGCACTTCACGCTTGAGCTCAAGTCCGACTAAAAAGAAGAAAACCGCCATTAATCCATCATTAATCCAATGATGGGCGTCTTTTGCAATGGCAAAGCCACCAATTTGGATGGCGATAGGGGCATGAATAAAGGATTCATACCAAGTATTGAGCGAAGTATTGGCAATAATCATGGCAGCAATAGCAGCAAGCGCCAGCACAATCCCGCCTGATGCTTCCAAATCAAAAAAAGCTTTCAGTCTTCTTATTGCCATATCATCCTCATTGATTAAATAAATACTGTCTAACTGGCTGATGCACTCAGCCTTACGATTTTTATACTATAAACAATATCATTGCTAAAGCACGTTATAGTCGTGTATTGATTGGCGACAGTGGGTCTTTGTTTTGGATGCCCAGTTATATTAACGTCGTCTTCTTTACTCTATATTATCTTAACCGAGTGCTACATCGTCATCACCAAACACTATCCAGTATTACTAACGGTAGACTTAAATCGTCTGACTTTTCTTACAAATCTAGCAGACTTTACGACGTTTTTGGTTTTTTTTATACAATTAACCTTATAATATGTCGCTTTTGCCCATGAGCATTGTGTTTCCAGCGCTGAGCCAGCTTTCGTTTGCTGGGTTCATAAAAATCAGTGCTGATAATTAGTACTAATTACCAATCATCAATATCGACCTATAGCTAGTTTCCATTAGCGATATCGACAAATGGCAAACGGTAATTAATAAGCGGGTAGAGTCGTAAAGAACAGGTAGCGGCATTCATTACTGTCATTTTTTATCATTTATTTTTACAAGGTTAAGGTTATGGACGTCTCGCTTACTTTAGAAGTTATTTTGATGCTGACGGCGGTGGCAGCGCTTGCCGGATTTATTGATGCTATCGCTGGTGGTGGCGGTCTATTGACCATTCCCGCGATGCTGCTTGCCAATATTCCGCCTGTGTTAACGTTGGGAACGAATAAATTGCAAGCGGCATCGGGTGCATTAGCGGCGTCTATCACCATGATTAGGAATCGCGTTGTTTATCCGAAACAAATCAAGACGGCTATTATTGCCGCGTTTATCGGCTCCATATTCGGCTCGATTGCGGTACAGTTATCGCCACCGGATTTCTTAGAAAAGCTGATTCCGTTTTTGATTGCAGCGATTGGTATTTATACTTTATTTGCGCCAAAGTTGGGTGCAGTAGAAACCAAACCGCGCATCAGTGAAGGCAAGTGGCAGAAAGTAGCTGCACCAATAATAGGTTTTTATGATGGCTATATGGGACCGGGCACGGGGATGTTTTTTGCTCTTGGTAATGTGGCGTTGCGTGGTCGGCGTATTGTGGAAGCCACAGGGGCAGCAAAGGTACTGAATTTATCCACCAATATTGGCTCGTTGATATTTTTTATATTGGGCGGTAATGTACTGTGGAAAGTGGGGCTGGCAATGATGGTCGGGCAGACGATAGGCGCTTATTTTGGCTCGCATATGGTGATGAAAGGCGGTAGCAAACTGATTCGTCCGATGATTGTATTGGTCTGTCTAGCGATGGTGACCAAATACGTTTTGGGTTGATTTAATCCTCGTATTGTTTATAAAATAAAAAATAGTCTTAGTATCATACCCACTCATAATATATATAGTGAGCGCCCATAAAAAACCCCAGCTTTGATAACTGGGGTTTTTATTTGCGTCAATAAATGAATGTCGTTAGCAGGTTAATCTAGCCGCGTTTATGGTCATCATATTCGCTACCGAGCAAGTCATCGTTAAACACAGCAGACAATTCACGCTCGCTATCAGCATCGATATGACCATCAAACATCTCTTTTGCGCCAGCATTCGGGTCATTGTAAACCGCCAAATCCATCTCGCCTTCCATTTTCGCGACGATAACCGTCACGGCGGCATCGCCACCCACGTTTACTGCGGTACGGAGCATGTCAAGAATACGGTCAACACCCAAAATTAAGCCAATACCTTCGATAGGCAGACCAACTTGCGCAAATACCATCGAGAGCATAATCAGCCCTACACCCGGTACACCTGCCGTACCAACAGAGGCAAGTACCGACATCAAGATAACCGTTAGATAGCCTGTAATACCCAAATCGACCCCATACAAGTTGGCAATAAAAATGGTTGCCGTGCCTTGCATGATTGCCGTGCCATCCATATTGATGGTCGCGCCAAATGGAATGGTAAAGGACGCCACTGAATTATTCACGCCCATACGCTCGGTCACGGTACGCAAGGTAATGGGAATCGTGGCATTAGAGCTTGAGGTACTAAAGGCAAAAATCTGCACATCACGCATTTTTGCCAAAAAGGTTTTTATTGATAAGCCGGAAGTCAGCTTGAGTAACACCATCATCGTTACAAAGAAGTGGAAGAAGAGTGCGCCGACCAATACGGCAACGTAACCCAATAACGACCAAATAAGATCAAAACCCAGCTCTGCCATTGCTTTGGTCAGGAGCGCAAACACACCGTACGGTGCGAGATTCATAATGATGGTCACCATTTTTAAGATGACTTCATTGATGAGCTCTAAGCTTTGCACCAAACCTTTTGCAGGCTTGCCGACCATCAAAATACTGATACCAATTAACATCGCAAAGAAGATAATCGACAGCATATCGCCATTTGCCATCGCGCTGATGGGATTAGACGGGATAATATTAGAGAAAACATCAATGAGGGGCGGTGCTGACTCTGCTTCGAATACCGCTTTAGTTTCGATTTGCATGCCTTTACCAATACCAAAGAGTGAACCAAGCCCAATAGCGGTGGTAATTGCTAATGCGGTAGTCACCATATAGATAAAGAACGTTTTGCCACCAATTCGACCCAAGAGCCGTATATCACCAATGCCGCATACGCCGCAAATCAAGGATATCAATACCAAAGGTACAACCAGCATTTTTAGAGAATTAACAAATAGCTTACCCACGATGGCAAAAAAACCATTGGTCACGTAGGTATTAATAAAGCTGCCTTCAGCATTTAAACCAAAATAATTGATGGCCAAACCTAAGACGATACCCAATATCATGGCGACAATAATCTTGCCGGTCAGTCCCATATTTTTCCACATAATCCTATCCTTTGTGTGCGTATAACAGCGCAGACGGTCGCTTATAATCTCAATGCGAGGCTGATAAGTACCATTACTATGTTTTTAACTGCGCGTTATTACGTCTATAAATGTATGGTCTGTCATCCGCTTACAGACTGTGCGGCACAATATAAGATAATAGTTAGGGCTACTGCAATATTTTTTTATGAATCAGTAGATTTTATATTTGAATATTGCTCTTTTTGGCAGGTAGGATGAGCAATAAAACCTAATAATTAGGCAAAATAAACTAGAAAATAATTCATAAAAAAAGCTACCTGATTCGGCAGCCTTTTTGTGGTTTTGTTAAGAGTCATTATCTTCTAGATGTTATCTTCGCAGCATTATTCAGGAACTTTATTTTATAAAAAATACTGTCATTACTATTCACTATCCTCTTTACTTCCGTGAACATTATCACGGCGTAGACCATCTTGCCATTTAGCATCGCTGTGGTTTTCACTCATACGATTATTTAGAATGACCTCAGCGTCACGGGTACGATAATACAGCGCTTCTTCTTTAGTAGGTGCTTTATTAAAATCAGTCTGCCCCCTGCGTTCTTGAGTGGTATTTTGCTCACTCACCATTTTTACATCACCGTCAGGCTCATAACCATGATTGGGATTAGTATCCCCTGTTTGTGGTTCGGCTTGCTGATAATCTTGGTAGTGATCAGCACTGTTTTGATGATTAGGCAGCTTATTGTCTTCTATTGCTGATTCTTTATCGATATATGTACCATTTCTAATTTGAGCGTCTTTTTTTAATTGCGCATAGTCTGTCAATTTATCGACTGCATTTTCTAAACTGTGTGGATTGGTGCGTTCTTGTACTTGTTCTAAATGCTCATCAAAAGTATCTGTTAACAACGAGTCAAAACGTAGCGCATTATAATGAATCAGCACTTCTGCTTCTTCTTCGCTAATGTCACCGTTTTGACTGGCTTCCACCACAAAATCTTCAAAAGTTAAACCCTCAAAGCTGCCTTTATGTTCTGCTTTTTTAAACCGTTGCCATAACGGCTCAACGGCCAATAGCGTCTGATAGGCATTTTCCATACGGCCAGTAACATCATTCGGCTCAGTATTATAATAAACCATGGTTTTTAGATAATCGCGGAATGGATTGGCTTTAAAGTCATCCATAAAGATATCGCCAAGTTGACGCTTTAGCTCGTCGCTCGCAGGTTTAAAAATACGACCGCTTGGGAAAGTCACAAAGCTGACCACGCCTGCCGCCATACGATTGGGAAAATTATCAAAAAAGCTGACAAAGGCTTCTTGAATAGTAAATAAGCTGTGCTTTAATGCCACTTCCGCATGCAACTGCTCAGCTTTTGATTTACTGCCGTATTGGTAAAATTGCAAAATAGCGGTGGCGATAAATAGATGACCATGAATATCAGCAAGACGACCGGATAGCATTTCTTTACGCTTTAAATCGCCAGCCAGTAAGCCCAGTGCCATGTCAGCCGTCAGCGCAAAGCTGGTGCTCAGACGGTTGATGTGTTTGTAATAAGGGCGGGTAAAGCTGTCGGCAAATAGGGGCGCATCATTACTACCGCCCATGTATCCTGAGACAAACGCTTTAGCACCACGATTAAAGGTATAGCCCAAATGTTTAAAGAATAAAACATCAAACGGCTTAATAGCTGCTTTTTTATCATCACTTTGCAGCAGTTGTAACTCATCAAATAAATACGGATGGCAGCGCATTGCCCCTTGCCCAAATATCATCAACGAGCGCGTTAAAATATTAGCGCCCTCAACCGTGATAGAAACAGGAATAGCATGATAAGGAATGGCTAAAAAGTTGCGTGGTCCCATTTGAATAGCGCGACCACCGACCACATCCATACCATGATTGACTACCACACGCATGGTTTCAGTAGCATAATATTTTGCCATTGCCGTCATCACCGATGGCGTACCACCTTGATTTAAACCGCAGGTAACCAAGTGGCGAAAGGCTTCTAACATATAGGTTTGGCTGGCAATATAGCTGGTAACGTCTTGCACCCCTTCAAATTTACCAACGGATATTTTAAATTGCTCACGTACTTTAGCAAATGCGCCAACTGATAAGTAGGTCATTTCACTGGCTGATGTTGATAATGCCGGTAAGGAAATACCGCGACCTACGCCCAGACATTCCATCAACATCCGCCAACCGCGTCCTGCGTTTTCAACACCGCCAATAATATAATCAAGCGGAATAAAGACGTCAGTGCCATCAACCGTACCATTCATAAAGGGTGAGCCACTTGGATAGTGACGAGGTCCAGTGATAACGCCTTCATGGCTTGCCGGTACAAGGGCGCAAGTGATGCCATAATCGGTTTTATCAATATCCCCCAATAACCCTTCTGGGTCATACATTTTAAATGCCAATCCAACGACAGTGGCAATCGGTGCCAAAGTAATCCAGCGCTTGGAGAAATTCATGCGCAGACCCAAGGTGTATTCGCCATCGTGAATACCGTAGCAAACCACGCCCGTATCAGGAATAGCGCCCGCATCAGAACCAGCTTCCGGACCTGTTAGCCCAAAGCAAGGAATCTCTTCACCTTTTGCTAAGCCCGGTAGCCAGCGCTGTTTTTGCGCATCCGTCCCGTAGTGCATTAATAGCTCACCAGGACCTAGCGAGTTTGGCACCATACAAGTGACCGCAGCGGTTGGCGAGCGTGAGGCAATTTTACTCATGATTCGGCTTTGCGCATAAGAGCTAAATTCCAAGCCGCCATATTCTTTCGGGATAATCAGCCCCAAAAAGCCATTGTCTTTTATAAATTGCCACGCTTCTGGCGACAACTCTTTATCGTCATGTTGGATTTGCCATTCATCTAACATCGCGCAGAGGTATTCAACTTCATTATCAATAAAGCTTTGTTCTTCGTCCGACAGTTCAGGATAAGGATAATTGGCAAAGGTTTTCCAGTTTGGATTGCCCATGAACAGCTCTTTTTCCCACCAGCTGGTACCCGCGTCGAGCGCCTCGCGTTCGGTGTCGCTCATGCTTGGCATCGCTTTACCAAGTGCTTTATAAACTGGCTTGGTAATCAGTGCACGACGAATGGGCGCAATCAATAATATCAAGCACAGGAGAGCAATAGGCGCACCCAAAATCAGTGACCATGGACTGATATAGGCGGTGACCACTATCGTGATAATCGCCACGATACTGCCCGTTATGCGCGACAACGACTGCAAAAAGATGGCCAAAACGACGGCTAACTGAACCAATAGTGCCAAAATAAATAAGCCAATCGTCATGACTGTCTCCTTAGCAAAGAGTGAATGAGTGAAGAGGAACAGCGCTACAAACCATAACCTGTCATGATAACGCTTAATAATGTAGGAAAAATAGGATTTACCTAGAGAAGAGTAAGCATTAGTAAATACATTTTAACCCATCATACAGAATACAGACACAAATCCTGCTAATAATATGAGTGATATTGACGTAATTATCAATAATGAAACCGCTACCGTATGTGAACGCTGGTATCTGTTGTAATCCATAGCGTCGTCTCTAGCGTTGCCTCTATCTTTTAGTTATTGCTAATAACTCTAGATTTGTCCTTAGTAAAATTGTTGCCAGTAACGCTTTAGGCAAAAGGATAAAGCGCGTTTTCTGCATACGATAAGGTATCGTTGCGCCCAACAATAATATGGTCGATAAGAGATAAATCGATTAAATCGCAGGCTTTTTTCAGCTCATCGGTTAAACGGTTGTCTGCCGCTGAAGGCTGAGCATCAGTGTGCGGATGATTGTGCGCGACAATTAACTGACTGGCAGAGTGCGTTAATGCATGACGCAGTACGTGCTTGATACAAACTGAGCAAGACGAGATACCACCGGTAAACAGTATTTCATAATTGAGTAAATTGAGTGCATTGTCCAAACACATTACCGCAAAAACCTCACGGTGCTCTCCACGTAATTGGGTGCTGATATAATCTTTGACCACTTGCGAGCGTCCAAGCGCTTGCCCCGTTTTTAGCTGGCTGTCGAGATAACGCGTGCCCATCTCTAACGATGCCAATATTTGCGCGTATTTAGCAGGACCAATACCGTGGCAGGCGAGGACCTCGTCTTTGGGCGCGGATAATAACTCAGCAAGACTACCGAAATGAGTAATGAGATGCCGTGCCAGTTCGATCGCGGATTGCGATTGTGTCCCTGTGCGTAAAAATATGGCTAATATTTCAGCGTCTGATAAATGCGCTGCCCCAAATTTTAATAATTTTTCTCTCGGTCGATCGTCTTCATGCCAGTCTTTAATGGCCATTACTATTCCTTTATTATTTTTTTGAAATGGTATATTGATAAGTGTTGTATAAAATAAACATAAAATTATCGTAAGCAATTATCGATAAGGGCGGAAAATTTTACCCAACTTATCGCATAATTGTTACTATAAGCGCCATTTTATCCTTTAACTTTCTATTGTTGATAATGCCACGCTTATGAAAAACATTGTGCTCGCTATCACTGGCGGTATCGCCGCTTATAAATCTGCTCTATTCGCACGCTTACTGATTAAGTCGGGCTACGAAGTGCGCGTCATTATGACGGCTGGGGCGCAAGCTTTTATTACTCCACTGACCTTACAAGCGTTAACGGGTAATGAGGTACATACCTCGCTACTTGATGAACACGCTGAAGCGGGCATGGGTCATATTGAACTTGCCAAATGGGCTGATTTGGTCATTATCGCGCCTGCTTCTGCCAATACGTTAGCAAGATTGGCGATGGGTATGGCAGATGATTTGTTGACCACAGTATGTCTAGCTACTACTGCGCCTGTCATCGTTGCACCTGCCATGAATCAGCAAATGTGGGCACATCCAGCGGTGAATCTGAATGTCATGACCTTGCGTGATATGAACTATCATATCATTATGCCAGCCAGTGGCGAGCAAGCGTGTGGCGATGTAGGGGCAGGACGCTTACCAGAGCCTGAACAGCTATTGGCTGAGCTGCGTCTGTTTTGTGCCCAGCAGACCATTCCGCAGCGGCTGTTGGGTAAAACCGTGGTCATCACAGCGGGTCCAACGATAGAAGCCATTGACCCGGTACGTTATTTATCCAATCATTCCTCAGGAAAAATGGGTTTTGCCTTGGCACGCGCGTGTGTTGAAGCTGGTGCAGAGGTGATTTTAATCGCTGGCGGTAAAGTCGCATTACCGACACCGCTTGGCGTCACGCGCATTGATGTTTTATCTGCCGAAGAGATGCTTATTACCGCGCAACAATGTGTGTCTGGAACTCATGCTGCATTGCAGTTTGAAGAAGAGCACGACCATGATCATCATCACGAGCATGACCATCATCATGACCACAACCATGCGCACGATAACTGCGACTGTGGCGATGAGCCTGCTGACAATATATCAGATGATGATAATGCACTAATCGCAGATATTTTTATCGCAACTGCTGCCGTTGCCGATTATCGTACCGAGGCAGCAGCGCCGCAAAAGATTAAAAAGACCCAAGAGACAATGCACCTTAATTTGGTTAAGAATCCTGATATCTTAGCCACCATTTCCCATGCGCATCCAGAATTGTTCGTGGTTGGCTTTGCTGCGGAAACGCAAGAAGTACAGCGTTACGCCCGTGGCAAACTTGTTAGTAAAGACTTGGATATGATTGCTTGTAATGATGTTTCACGTACGGATATTGGTTTTGCCAGTGATGATAATGCCATGCAAGTCTTTTTTGCCACCCGTTATGAGCAAGAGGTGGTCACGCTAGATAAAGCCCATAAAAATGAGATTGCTGAGCAACTAGTGGCGATAATCGGTGACACCTTAACACAACGTCAATATGGTGAATAATGCTTGTTTTATAGTGGTAACCAATCTTTGCAGTACATTTTTTCTTTTACCAAATGGCATTTATAATAATGGATAGCACCATTATCCAAATGGGATTGCTGGTTACGGTATTTATAGGAGCGTCAGTACTGCATGGCATTAGCGGTATTGGCTTTACATTAATAGCGACCACGGCATTAGCCAGCATTTACCCATTGCCTTATGCCATTGTATTGGTTATTTTCCCCTCGTTATTACTTAATGCCACCACCTGGCTGATCGGTGGTGAGCGCAGTATTTGGCAGAATATTAGCCATTATAGTCGGCATTATTGGTTGTTAGCGTTGACCAGCTTACTTGGTAGTTTGCTTGGCGCTCAGCTATTATTGTGGGTCAATAGTACGTATCTGTTATTGTTACTGGCAGTGGTAATTGCTTTTTATGTTTTAAATTCGCTGTGGGGTAAGGCGATTGAGCTGCCTAATACTAAGTTTGTTCTGATCGCTGTGGGACTAAGCGCTGGTATTATTGGCGGCGCAACCAATGCCATGTCCGCCATGCTAATGATGTACTTGCTCTCCGCAAGTGACGAGAAAAACACCATCGCTAAGGTCGGTAATATGTGCTATTTCTTAGGAAAATTGGCACAAATTATCATATTACGTGAGCCAATTATGGCGATGAGCCGTGCAGAATGGCAAATAATCTCTTTAATCAGCGTACTATCTATTGTGGCAACATTGATCGGCATTCGCGTGCATCATTACTTACCGCAAGCACGCTTTCGTCAGCTTATTCTATTGATTTTAGCAGTTCTGGGGGTACGTATTGGCTGGCAAGGTATCACGGCATTGTTGTTGTGATAGTCCTATAAAAAAGTCCTTAAAATTGATGCCAATAGATTCAGTGATGTTAAAAACTATTCCGCAAAAAATATCTGTTGCGCCAAGCGAAAAGTATTACAGTGTGCCTCAACCACATCATCAATATCTTCTGAATAGCCACCGCCCATGACGATAGCAACGGGTATATTTGCCGCTTTTGCTTGGCGTAATACGTACTCATCGCGCGCTTTGCAGCCTTCTTGCGACAATGCCAATTTACCCAGCGCATCCGTTGCCAAGACATCGACAGCGGACTGATAAAAAATCATATCGGGCACAAATTCCTGAATTAAGCGCGGCAACGTATCTGCCAGAATTTGTAAGTATTCAGCGTCACCTGTATCCGTTGCCAACTCAATATCAAGATCGGATATTTGCTTACGAAACGGATAGTTTTTGGCGCCATGCATACTAAATATAAAAACGCGTGACTCGTTTGCCATAATACTGGCATTGCCATTGCCTTGATGCACATCCAGATCAACGACCAAAATTCGCTGTGCCTGTCCACGCGCCAGTAATAAATTGCTGGCAACACAAACATCATTAAACACGCAGAACCCTTCGCCATGATCGGCAAAGGCATGATGCGTACCGCCTGCGACATTCATCGCCACACCATATTGCTGTGCATAGAGCGCACATTCATACGTCGCGTGTGCAATATAACGCCCCCGCTCAACCAAAGTCGGCGTCATCTCAAAACCAATTTGGCGTGCTTCTTTGGCAGTCAAGGTTTGGGTTTTTAGCTTATACCAATATTCGGCAGTATGGGTGGTCAATACTTCTTCTTCACTTAATTTTTTTGGCGCAAAAAAGCTATCGTTTGTGATAGTGCCTTCCGCTAATAATCGTTCTGGAATCATAGTGTATTTTTGCATGGGAAAGCGATGTTTTTCGGGGACTGAATAACGAAAAATCTCAGAATAAGCAATTTTTAGCATGGTTATTTACTGTCTATAGGTTAGATGCTGTCATAAAAGATCGTTGAAAAAACTTGCGTATAAAAAATTACGTATAAAAGATATCACAAGGTAAAGCGGATATCAGTTACGTGCTTATTGTACAAACTGGGTGGGCAAATAAAACTGGCGCGAATCGGCTTGCTGGCGCAGCTCACTTAACAGCGTTGCCATGTCTTCTGCCGGGTCAGCGGTATTGACCAAGTCGCTAAATATCTCATAAGTGACCGTGGTCATGGCAATCACACTTTGCAATAAGTGCTCCATAATATGATCGTCGATACCGACCGCTTCAATATCAATGGCATTTTTATAGCGTATTTCGCCATCGTTGATATCCATCTCCAGATTACCTATCAGCATGTCATAATTGATTTGGGTAATCAGCAGCATTGCCGCGCTTTGATGGCTTTCAGGAATTAAAAACGGCAAAATGCCATAGACCGCCAGTAGATTATTGGCTTCTTGTACCCTAAATAGATAGCCGCATTCGACTTGCTTGTTCCTCATCTGTAATGATAAATGGTGCGATTGCTGACTGTCCGATGCCCGAGGGCGATAATAAGTGTAGTGCCAGTCCTTATCATAAAAATATTGCTTCAGGTAGTCGACAATGGACATATCATTTGGAGCATCGACTTCTTGTGCTTCATGATAATTATCATTGGTATCATGATTTTCTAAGCTATTCTTTTCTAAACGGCTGTTTTCTGAGGCGCTATTTTCCACATCTTTATCTTTTGAATGGTCACTATTAATATCGCTATTGGCATAATTATCAGCGTCCTTGTCATCAATATCTGTATTTTCAGAATGAGCATTTTCAACATTACTATTTTCAATACTGTCAGCTTTAGTATTATCAATTTCTACATTTTCATCTTCAATGATGTCATTGTTCATATTTTCAGCTGCAACAGGATATACAGTAACATTAGAACGGCTACTGGTATCATTGTCTGCGCTGTCATCTTCAACCACGCGCAACAATGCGGCAGCCAAGCGCCGTTTAATTTTTTGCCATAAGCTACGTTTATTGATAGGACTCATAACTGGTCTTTTATTAATAAGTGAAAATAAGTAAATCGCTACTGTTCAATAATACTATAACGGTCAGCTAAGAGACGCCACTTGCTACGTTTTGCTTAATATCAGGCTGAGCATAAAAAGCCTGCAGCATGGTGCGAATATGGTCAGTGAACGGCACGCTATCAATGGCATCATGGGCCAGCGGTAATAGGGCAGTGCTTAGCGTGGCAATGGCTTGCTCATCAATATGTAAACCTGCCACCAATTGAGAAAAGGTATCGGACTGATGATTGGCATACCAAGTCTCGACGCTCGCGGCGACCAAACTGCGCAAATAAGGTGATATACGTAGGCGGTTATAACTTTGCTGTACACTACCTTCGATGAGGTCAATGCTATTATTATCAGGCTCATCACTGAGGTAAGCTTGTAGCTGACTGACCGGCTCGTCTTTCAAACGCGCCCAACCGGTAATCAGTAAGCGTGCCACTTCTTCATTAGACAGATGCTCTTGCGCATTGGCTTCAGCGCGACGGGTCAAGTCTTTAATATTGCGATGCAAATACGCCTGCAACTTATCATCAAGATTGCGATTGGTGGCTTTTTCAAACGAGCTGCGCCCAAGCTTCATGAGTTTACCCACACCGCCAGCTTTATCAAGGGTAGTTTCCATAAAGTCGTTAATCGCGTGATATAGCGTTTGGGTCAATAAATCCGCAAAGGTATCGTTACCAATAAGGCTATGAATCAACATATTGCGCTGCTGCTCGTGGCTACCGATATAATTTGCTAAAGTATCGATCTGGCTGTCGTCGATAAGCTCAGATAATGGCATGTCATCATTAACGGGGTGATAAACAATCGTATGCAAAATATCGCGGATATCAGCGCGCATCAACTCACTCATTGGCTGACTTAATAGCCAATCATTAAGCAAATTCTGTAGATCCTCGCAGCTAATGTACTGCTGCATCGGCTGCGCGCCAAGCCATTGCCACGCGTCCATGACTAATGGCTCAGCTTGACTGCGTAGCCATTGCTGCATAAACCTGACTTGCGCTTCAACGAGCCCATCAATAGTCAAATCTGTCAAAGGCGTGCGGTCAGCTACGGACTTACTTTTTGGCGCTGAATTTTCTAAGCTTTCCGAATTATCGACACTAGATTTTGCATGAGTATCAGAGTTTTGGATATCTTTTGACTGTGGCATAGGTTTTGAGGTCATAGTAATTAACAATTTGTTATACTGGTAAGTGGTAGTGAGCATAACGTATTTTGCCATGAACGCAATAGTGGTTTATGGTGAATATAGCTGGCTGATTAAACTGGTAATAATAAGAGGTGTCCGTGACCATCCCGTCCGTATCTATATCAGCGTCAATGCAAACAGCTCTACTAGCGCCGGTGTTAGCCTGTGATGAGCTTACCGTGCAACGTGGTGAGATTCCGCTGTGCGAAGCGGTCGAATTTACCTTATTAGCAGGTGATATTTACCATTTAATTGGCGCAAACGGTACGGGTAAAACCACGCTACTGATGCAGCTTGCTGGATTAATACCGATATTGACTGGCATCGTACATTATCAAGGGTCGCAGACGCTGCCGATTCAGCCGCTCTATGTGTCGCATCAATTGGGCATTCACCCCAGTCTAACCGTCGCGCAGAATTTAACTTTTTTGCTCAATTTATATGGTATTACCCCAAGTCGAGCTGATATCGATGCGGCGCTTGCGTGGGTTGGTTTACAAGGGTTTGAAACCATCAGCTCAAGCCATTTATCCGCAGGACAAACGCGCCGTATTACGCTGGCTCGGCTGTATTTATTGACGCCTGAGGTGACGCCATTGTGGTTACTTGATGAGCCATTTACTGCGCTTGATGTGGATATGGTCGGGCGTATGGAAGTAAGATTACGTGAATTTGCAGACGCAGGCGGCGCGATTATGATGACCAGTCATCAGCCGGTTGGCGTTGCTAATCACGTGCTCGATTTGTCAGATTATATGGTATAAAGGATAAATGATGACAAATAGCCAAGAGCAAGCAGTTAATAATAATCAAAACAACAGTCCAAATATTACTATACCCAAAGTCATCAGTTTTGGACAATTATGGCGACGAGAGTGGCAGGTCAAGCAACAAGGAGCGGTGCAATGGCTGTATCCTTTGGTATTGTTCTTGGTTATCATCACCTTATTCCCGTTAGCTGTCGGTAGTGAGCCGCAATTATTACAGCGTTTGGGCGTGGCAGCGGTTTGGATTGCCGCGCTGTTATCCTTGGTGATGGGCGTTGAAGGTCTGTTTAAACCGGCACTGGATAATGGGACGTTAGCGCAGTTGGTGGTAGCAAAAGCATCGTTACCATTGTGGGTACTGATTCGTTTAGTAATTCATTGGATTTTTAGTAGTGGTATCGTGGCGCTGCTCAGCTTACTTGCCGTGCCGTTATTTCAATTGAGCTGGTTTGAGACAGGTATTTTGATGGCGTCCATCATTGCTGGCAGTCCGATGTTACTTATGTTATCGGCAGTGGCAAGCAGTCTGACGTTATCACTCAAAAACGGAGCAGTATTGGTGCCCCTGATTGCGCTACCGATGCAGTTACCAGTATTGATTTTCGCTACGGGCGCGGTTGATTTATTTGCCACTGGTTTAAACGGGTTGCCAATTTTAGCGTTACTATTAGCAGGGAGTATTATCTCTGTGTTGGTCATGCCGTGGGTCATTGCCCAAACCTTAAAAATGGCGTGGTTAAATTAATATAAATTGCCAAGCTTATGAATATATTTTGTTATCTATTCTTACATCTAAGCATTTAACCTTTATTTATCGTTCATTTGGCAATCATAATACGCGCATTAACCCCATGGTGAATGTGGGCAAGTTTGCTATAATGCTATACGATAGCGTTTGCTTGAACGTGAACGCTCGCCGATTTGTGGATAGGGAAGTCGAACACATATCCCATCCGCCCCATTGATATGCTTTGCAATAGGTTAATCCCCATGCCCAACCTAAATAATGTCTCCTCTCCAAGCCTGTGGCAGCGCATTTGGCAAGTCTTTTTGACGACTGTGGGCACCAAGGAATTTTTTCGTATTTTTTCGCCATGGGTCAAGTGGTTGGCTATCTTAGCCGGACTTTGCTTGGCTATTGGTAGTATCTGGGGTTTGGCGTTTGCGCCACCCGATTACTTGCAAGGCAATAGCTATCGCATCATCTTTATCCATGTGCCAGCTGCTAGTCTTGCGATCTCTATTTACTTTGCTCTTGCCGTATTGGGGGTAATTTATTTAGTTTGGAAAATTAAGACGGCAAATTTGGTGGCACAAGCGCTTGCCCCATTGGGATTTTTATTGTGCGTGGTAAGCTTGCTCACAGGGTCTATTTGGGCAAAGCCGACTTGGGGCACCTATTGGGTTTGGGATGCACGGCTAACGTCGATGCTCATCTTGGCATTTTTATATGCTGGCGTGATGGCGTTATTTGCTGCTTTTGAGCATACAGCTAACCGTGGTAAAGCAGCAGCTATTTTATCCATCGTCGGTGCAGTCAATTTGCCTATTATTAAGTACTCAGTGCAGTGGTGGAATACCTTACATCAAGGCTCAACTTTTACCTTGACCGAAGCTCCGAAAATGTCGGCAGATATGTGGATGCCGTTATTATTAATGATTATTGGTGGCTATTTATTGGTCGCAACATTAGCAATCTATCGTACCAATACGCTTATTTTATATCGTGACCAAGGTAAGGCATGGGTAAAAGAATACGTTCGTGGTCAAAGTAAATAGCGATTTATCGATAAAACCTTAGCGCAGTTGGGAGAACCGCATGCAGCCCTATTTCTATAGTGTCTCTGAGTTTATTGCCATGGGTACGCATGGCGTTTTCGTGTGGTCGTGCTGGGCAATTACGGTCGGAATGATATTGATATTTATCTGGTATAGTCGTAAGCAGCGCCACGCATTAATCAAGGAGCTAACTATCCAACAAGCGCGCCAAGCACAGCGTAATGCGACGACCAGCAAAAGTATGGATTTATAAAATAATCGCAATATCAAAGGCTTAACTTAGAAAAAATGTCGTATTTCTAACAAATAAATGTGTCGTTCTGTTTGATGTATCTCCAAAAAGCTTATTGATTTGTGCAAAAAATGCTACTATATAGGTATCTTAAAGGCAGCCTGTCTCACACAGTATAAAAGAGCATTTTGAGACTCTTTTTCTGTGGTGTACAGTAGTTAGTCATCTATGAGGTCGTGGTATGAATGCAGTTCGACGCAAAAAATTGATGTGGGTGTTTTTTACGCTGGCCGGAGCAGCTGTAGCCGTAGTGCTAGTAATTTACGCGATTGGTCAACAAACCGATTACTATTTTGACCCTACAGCGATTGCTAAAGGTGAAGCGCCACAAGACAAGCGTATTCGCGCCGGTGGTATGGTGGTTGCCGGTAGTGTGCAACGTGCACCGAATGATCCATTAAGTGTTGAGTTTGCCATTACGGATTTTAAATCGACTGTTCCCGTGACCTATCAAGGTATTTTGCCGGACTTATTTGCTGAAAATTCTGGCATTGTGGCGACTGGTAAAATGCAAGGCACAACTTTCGTTGCTGGTGAAGTATTGGCAAAGCATGATGAAAACTATATGCCACCAGAAGTAGCTAAATCACTAAAAGAGAACAACCGTGCCAGTGCGGAGAAAGTAGGTGTAAGTCCAGATTCTAAATTATATCAACCTGCTGAACCGATTAAGGATTCGCAAGTTATTACGCAATAAGTGCATTGTTAGTACCGTAATTTCTATGCGCTAAATTATCAACATTTGATAATTCACTATCCACCATAAAAAAAGCCACTAATTTCAATAGTGGCTTTTTTTATGGTGGATGTTTACTACATGATGGTAAATATTTTAACAGATGATTTTAGTCATCCCATTCGGGCGTATAGTCAGGATGTTCGATCTTGCGCCCATCACTACGGGCAAGGCTAGCAATTTGTGCCAATTCATCCGCACTTAACTGCACATTCATGGCATCTAAATTACCTTGGAGATGTTTTGGATTAGATGTTTTAGGGATTGCCACGCGGTTTTTATCCGACAAAACCCAAGCCAATGACACTTGCGCAGGAGTGATGCCATGCTTGTTTGCAATTTTCTGAATGATTTCATTATCGAATACATCACCACGCGCAAGAGGCGAGTAGGCTTCTAATAAAATATGATGATTGTTTAAAAAAGCTTGTAAGGTGTCTTGTTTAATAAAGGGATGAAACTCAACCTGATTGACAACAATCGGCACATCAGCGTATTTTTCTGCTTCAATTAAGTGAGCGATATTAAAGTTAGAAACCCCGATATGGCGGGTCAGTCCTTGCTTTTGCAATTCGCATAATGCGGGAATTGTTTCTGATAACGGTACGCGGTCATCAGGCCAGTGCAAGAGTAGTAAATCAACATAATCAGTATCTAGGTTTTCTAACGAACGTTTGGCAGCAGCGATAAGTTTTTCTGGCTGAAACTTTAAGTCATCAGGAAATATCTTCGTGGTTAAGAAGAACGTATCACGAGCGACGCCAGATTGCTTAATACCTTGTCCAACTTCCTTTTCGTTACTATAAGCTTGAGCCGTATCGATGTGCTCATAGCCCATCTGCAACCCTTGACTGACGACATCAATGCAATCTTGTCCGGTAGATTGCCATGTACCTAGGCCTAATACAGGTATGTTGGCTTGTCCGGCAGTACGAATATGATAAGTTTTCGTGCTCATATGAATATCCTTGTCGTTTACTTATGCTTAAATTTATATTTTTAGCATCGTTAACTTTTATGCAACTTTACCACTATAAAAAAAAGACGCAGAGAAGGAAAGGGTAGCTGACGCTTTCCTACAAAGGACACACAGGCTGTAACGTCAAATGTGATAGATTTTCATGAAAAATAATCCATAAAAAAAGTCCATAACTTATAAGTCATGGACTTTTTTTCTTAATCTCTACGATAATAATTATTTAGCAGGAGTTTCTACGACTGTGGCTTCAGCGCTAGCAGTACCTGCCGATGCCGTTACGGTAGCTGGCTCAGCTCCCCAAATTTTTGGATATTTATAACCAGGGAAGCTATCATGCGCATATTTTTTGAAGGCGTCAGAGTTATAGGCGTTGGTCACGTCTTTGACCCACTTCTTATCTTTATCAGCAGTTTTAATTGCTGACCAGTTGACATAAGCAAAGCTTGGCTCTTGGAATAACGCTTCAGTCAGCTTAATACCAGAGTCGGTGGCATAGTTACCATTAATGATAGCAAAGTCCACTTCATCGCGTGCGCGTGGTAGCTGGGCAGCTTCTAACTCAACGATTTTGATATCGTATTTGCTGTTATCAGCAATATCAGATTTTGATGCGGTCAGTGGGTCAATATTATCTTTTAGGGTAATCCACCCAAGCTCATTCATCATCACCAAGGCGCGGGCAAAGTTACTAGGGTCATTTGGCGCAGACACGCTCATACCTTTAAACGCGTCTTCAAGCTTGGTTTTTTTGCCTGAATAGACACCAAGTGGTGCCGTTGGCACTTGGAATACTTCTACCAAATCAAGATTATTTTCTTTCTTGAAGGTATCTAAATACGGCTTATGCTGGAAGATATTGATGTCTAAATCGCCATCAGCCAAAGCGATGTTCGGGCGTACATAGTCGGTAAAAGTAACCAATTCAACTTCATAGCCTTGTGCTTCTAGTGAGCTTTTAACTTGGTTACGAACCATGTCTGCAAAGTCACCTTCGGTTGTACCGATAACGATTTTAGTATGATCAGGATCGATATCACCAGTCGCTGTGGTTTCCGTCGCTGTACCTTCAGTGACAGGTTCTGCGGTCGCTTCTGGTGCTGATGAATTATTACAGCCCACTAATACTAAGCTTGACACACCAACTGCTGCAAATGCCAATGCCAATTGACGGCTAATATCTGTTAATTTCATGAAACATCCTCAATAATAAATGTAAATAAGATTATCATAGCCATTAAAAAAGCAGCATTATGACTGATATGGTAAGTCGTAATGCTGCTAAATTAAATGTTGCTAGAATGATAACAAAGTTAAAGGGTTTAAGCGGTAAAATCAAGCACTCTTTAAGCTCAAACGATCTTTAAATTCAAAAGAGTTTTTAGCGTTTATCTAAACGTGTAGCTACCCAATTACCTAAGGCTTGAATGGAGATAACCATGATTGACAGCATGATAACGATAAATACCATGACTTCCGTTTGATAACGATAATAACCATAACGAATGGCTAAATCGCCAAGACCACCGCCACCAATCATACCTGCAGCTGCAGAAAACGACAGCAAACTGATACATAAAATAGTCACCGAAAGTACTAGTCCTGAACGTGCTTCATTAAGCAATACTTTAATAATTGTGAACGGACGCGCGCCCATCGACTCAGTTGCTTCAATGATGCCGCGAGGTACTTCACGTAGGTTTTGTTCGACCAATCGCGCAAAATAAAACGAACCTGCAATCGCAAGTACTAAAGAGGCGGCGATAGGACCAATGCCCGTACCAACAATGGCTTTAGTAAAAGGACTCATCGCAATCATCAAAATGACAAATGGGAAGGCGCGCATAAAGTTGGTAATACCGCCAAGCACGCCATACAAGGTTTTATTTTGCAAAAACTGTCGATCGCTGGATAAAAATAAGAACACACCAAACAGCCCGCCGATGAGAATGGCGACTGTTGTAGAAATACCAAGCATCACAAAAGTATCAACGAACGCTTGCCAAATCTCTTTACGTAATACAAGCAGTTTATCTATCGAGGCAGATAATTCAGCACCAGTTAACATCACTCTTTCTCCTGCCTCATTAATCTTCTTGTATCAAACTCTTACCAATCGGGGTCGTCGCTTGAATCAGTCCATCATGGATATCTGCCACTTCTAATAGCTGCCCTTGGTGCAATAATGCAGCGCGGTGGCATAGCCTACGAATCACGCTCATCTCATGGGTAACAATGACAATGGTCACGCCAAGTTGTTCATTGATATCACGTAAGCACGTTAGCAAACTACGCGTGGTCGCAGGGTCAAGCGCAGAGGTCGGCTCATCAGCCAATAATACTTTTGGACTGGGCGCAATGGCGCGAGCGATACCCACACGTTGCTTTTGCCCACCGGATAGTTGGGCAGGATAATGGCTGGCGCGATCGGTCAAATCTACAATATCAAGGCATTCCATCACGCGCTTATGAATATCACGACTGGGATAACCAGATACGGTCAAGTTAAACGCCACGTTATTAAAAACCGTACGATTAGACATTAGATTGAATTGCTGAAAAATCATACCGATATTATGGCGTGCAATTCGTAACTCACTCGCTGATAACTCAGTCAAATCAACATCATCGATAATTACTTGACCACTATCTGGGCGTTCAAGTAAATTGATCAGTCGTAGTAAGGTGGATTTTCCTGCCCCTGAATAACCCATTAAGCCAAAGATTTCACCTTGCTTTACCGACAGCGATGTTGGCTCAACGGCAGTAAACCAATGCGGCTTGCCGTCCGTACCCTTGACTGATCTGTCGCTTAAAAAGCGTTTGGTTACGTCATTTAGAACGATCATGTCACTCATGGAATGCCTAAAATATTAAAAATATGGTAACAGTTATAAAATGCGTTAAGCTCAGCGCCGTATTCACAGCGGCTAACCGATAACACGATAATAAGGGGCGGTAATATAGCATATTTTGTAGCGTTTTGGATATGCACATCCGTGACTGAGGTTTTTTATGACCTAAAGTAAAAAATCTATCACAGAGCAAAAATCAGGGAATAAGTTTTATAGAGGGATCAAAAAGAGGTAAATTTAAAAAATAAGTATAAATAAAAGATGGGATGAAAAAGGGTAACAGTATTTATTTCATCATCTAGATTCTTATCCGCGTCTATTGTGGTCGCGATAATTGTAGTGTGGGTCGTGCTTGACTGGAATCACGATTAAAAAACGGGTGTGACCATTGATAATATCGGTAGTGATATGACCTTGATGCGCCGTGACAATTTGGGTGACTAAAGATAGACCTAGGCCTGAGCCTTTTTTCTTTTGCTGCAAGCGTACAAAAGGGCTAAATATTTCTTCACGTTTATCCTCGGGAATACCGCCGCCTTCATCAATTACTGCCAGCACTACATAGTTTGGTTGTGGACGCACGGGTTCTGGCTTGACTTTTTTCAGATGTTTTTTAAATAAATTTTCTTTACGTTGGGCAACGGGGGGCTGATTTTCCGAAAAGAGTTGAGTCGCTTGATCGTTATCTTCTTTTTTATTAATAGTTGCAGCATCACTTTGGTCTTTGGTTAGCAGTTTGGCTTCTGATAAAGAAATTTCTAATAGCTTAGGCTCGGAAACCGTCCGCCAGATACCTTTTTTAATTTTATCGGTAAGGTCAGTAGTAAATTTATTATAATTGCTAATTAAACCGTTGCTATTAACAAAAGGCACAGAAGCAGCTTTTAGCGATTCTAGTGAATTCTGCTGATCATAATTTAATACTGCTGTATCTGCGATAGGACTAACTTCTTCTCGAGGCACACTGGTTCTGGACTGATCTTTATCAGCCAGTAGCTCACCATTTTTATAAAGGGTTGGTGCAGGTAGTGCAGGGACCGTATTGATTGGTTTTGCTTTATTTAGATTATCAGATGAATCAGTTGCTGCTATATCGCTCGGCTGCGTTTTTTTAGTAAAAAAGGTATTTGCTTTGGTATTTTTAAAGAGTGATTCATTATTATCCACTGTAGCAAAGCTGCGACAGACAGTCGTTTGTAATAAATAATCTGGAATGATGACGGCATCTGTTTTCTTTTCGACTCCGTAAAGCAAAATAGTAATTGGTGGCTCACCATGCAACATAGCATTGTTTAAGAGATTGCGAATCATATGGGTTAGCATCAATGGTTGACCTTCAATCACAAGACGCTCGCCAAGTAAAATCGCTTCAGGATAATGTTGCCGCTCTTGATTGATCAGATCATAGATATCCATACGTTCAATTTGTTGCAGCACGTGTCCTGCATCCAAACGACTGACCAGCAAGATGCTTTCGACTAAATCATTGAGCCCCGACAGGTCGCGATTGATTGCTTGCGCGCGCTTATCAAACTTAGCTTTGGTATCTTCTGGCATTGACCCTGCAAGCATATCCATCATCTCAATTTGCAGGCGAATTCGGGTAATGGGGGTACGCAGTTCGTGCGACGCATGAGCAAGCAGTAAGTTGTTAGCGTCAATCAAGTGTTCGATTTTTTGCGCTGCTTGATTAAAACCGCGCGCTAACAAGGCAATTTCATCATTACCACGAGCATTGACGCGTACGGTAAAGTCGCCATCGCCTAGCTGAGTCATTTGCCGACTCATCTGGTTGATACGCCACGTCATAGAACGCGCAATCCACCATAGCACCCCTGCCATAATCAGCAGCAATAATAAGGTGCCCGTAAATAGATTGAGCGCTGCCGAGAAAGCTGGTTTTTTAGGTGGCAAGCGTGATTCATAAAGCAACGTATAGCCGGTGCTGCTATACACTTGAGCTTGCTGAGTTGGTGGGGTATCAGTAAGAGAGGGAAAAACGCGCGAGAATAAAGAAGGCATTGCTGGCAGCTCAGACGGAAAATCACTGTTATCAGTCTGCATCAGCAGATGACCTTCGTTGTCATACAAACCCATTTTTGCTTGCAAGGATTCATCAAAGATATCGAAGCTTTTTTTGACCACTGCCAGCATAAAGCGAGATTGAAGGCGATTATTCTTGCTTACAGAAATATTAAGCTCTTGCAAAAAGGGATCAATTTGTCCCAAGATTTGTGTTGCAACCACCTCAGAGCGAATACCAGCATCTTTGTCATGAACCAGTTGGGTCAATAGCACCATAGCCACGGCAAACAAAATTAATGCCAGCATTACGCTGGCAAATAATCTAGCAAAAACGGAATGAAAACCGAAAGTCTGCATGACATGGTCTCTAGGGTCGTAGACGAAAAGGATTATAAATTATGAAGCGTGAGTGTCATTTTTATAAGCAAGTAGCTACAAGTTTATATGTAAGAAACTGTATGCTCAACGCTTGTAAGAAAGAATACTGGTTAAATATTAAAAGAGAAGAGCTCTTAATATTTGACCAGTATTCTTTCTCTATGGCATCTCATTTAACAGTGTAAAGAGATATTACACTTGATCGGTTGCAAACTGATAACCTACACCGCGCACCGTAATGATACGTTTTGGCTGACGTGGATTGTCTTCAATCAGAGCACGCAAACGCGAGATATGCACATCAATCGCCCGATCAATATTGTCTGAGCTGTCATCGTTTGGCATTGCCTGCCATAGCTGCTCACGATTAAGTACTTTTCCAGAATGCGTAGCAAAGTAGTGCAATAACTGGAACTGATGAGTCGTTAAGCGTACTGACTGATCATCAATAGTGACTTCATGACTGTCAGGAAAGACGCTTAAGCGACCGAAAGTTAAGCTATCTGACTGACTGTCTGCTTGGTTGGGCTGCTCATGACGACGAATAACAGAGCGAATACGAGCAAGCAACTCACGTGGCTCAAACGGCTTTGACATATAGTCATCAGCACCCATTTCAAGTCCTAACACACGATCTGTGGTATCACCCTTGGCGGTAAGCATGATAATAGGCACTTTATTGGTAATATTATTCTTATTACCACGAATTTTTTGGCAGACTTGCATACCATCCATATCAGGTAACATTAAATCAAGAACGACTAAATCAATATCACGCTCTTTGGTATCTAAAATATCAAGCCCTTCTTGACCAAGACCTGCATGATGTACATCATAATAGTTCATCGTTAAATAATCACTGATCAATTCAGCCAAATCTGGATCGTCTTCGATTAATAAAATTTGCTTACTCATAGGGATGTCCTTTAGTTAAAAGTGAAAATTAATTAGAATTTTAATTATCTTTATTGTTTGATTACCGGTCATTCACTTCATCATTCTATGTTTCAAGATAAGTATGTTTCAAGATAAGATCGTTAAAGATAAGAGGTTTCTTTGTTAGATACATTATTTTTTCATAAAATCCATTATATCTATAGTGCCTAATGATGCTACAGCCACACAAGATAACCTTTGTTAATATTTCTACACAATGTAACGCATCTGGCAATATAAACCTACTTCATTAAGAAATCACCACTTTTTTGCCAGCAGACTCAAGAGGTAAGTCCGCCAAACAAATCAAACTGTCATTACGAACACCTGCGATCAGATATTGATCTGTACTTGGATCATATTCAATCACTTCTACCGCTTGACGTGTTAATCGCTGATCTTGTTTGATAATCCAAACGTTAGCGGTTAGCGGTGATAGTGGTTTGTATGGCGGCTTTTGCAATTCAGTTAAATCCACATCGTGAATGCTATGCTTAGGAACAGTCGTGCCCACTTCTATTTGCCCATAATCAACACGACCGCTAATAGCCATTTCAGGTTGCAGTTTTCCTCGACTGGCTTCATTTTTTACCACATGAACATAGACCAGTAGTTTATTGTTTTGATGGTCAATGATTAGTTTGCTAACTTGTCCGGTGAATTTATCCGTTAAGCTGGCGGTGGTAAAATTAACATTTTGACCGATAGATAATTGCGATTCTGCCTGAATAGGCAAGGTGGCAATAAATTGTAAATCCCGGTCATCATTTATCTGTAATAAGGGCTCTCCTGCCTGTACCTGTAGTCCGTTTTCAATATAAACACTGCTTACCCGACCTGAAAAGCTGGCACGTACGGTAGTGAACGGAGGTATACTTTTAACAGGGTTTGGAGTGGTTTCCTCTGGCGTCGTATTGATATTAGCATTGATGGCTGCACTGGTTTTAGCCAAAAAGGGAGCGTGGTCATTTTTTGTTGAAGTATCAGAGATATCAGCGGTTATGGATTTACGTTTATTAACATTATCTTCACTCTCAATACCGTCAGTCTCGTGACCATTAATAGGGTCGTCAGTATTCTGCTCACTGGTGGTAGTATCGCTCTTTTGGCGCTGGACAATAAATAGGGGCGTGCCTTTTTCTACCCATTGACCCTCAGTCACCAATAATTTTTGTATTTGCAAGTCTCGTGCTGCTGTTAGCTGAGCGCCTTTAATCGCTTCGATATGCCCCTGTAACCCCAAGCTTGGCTGATAGCGCGTTGGTTTAATACTTAAGACGTATTCTGGTGCCATAGTGACACTATCATCACTTATGATAATCGGTGTAGAAGCTGTGTTTGTATTCTCAGTGGTAGTGAATGATTCTGTTGGGGAGGGGGGCTGGCACGCGGATAATAATCCGGCTATAAGTAAAAGCAGTAGTATGCCACCTCGCAACCAGAGAAGAGGTATAAACCGTGTTATGTTTATTGCAAGATTTTTAGTATTCGTAGTAGGCGTGAGATACATGATGAATCGTCGCTCTTTTTAATTCAGAATTTATTATATAGGCAAAACAACAGAGGTGTACAAGAATGCTATTGTAACGCTCACTAGTAATAATAACTGCAGAAATTAAGTTATTTGTACCGTCAAGCTAAACCTCTGGATAATTACAGTTTTTTATGATAAAACGGACATAGTGTTTCAGTATATTACAAATCAATTACAATATGTTTATTGAGATTAACAATGTATTATGAGCCTTGAGATATATGTATTACATATTCTTATTGCAATCATTGTTAAATGGTTAACATTATTTTAAGTCTATTTAATCAGTGTTTCTTTAGATATATCAGCTGTTTACTAGAAGAGGGAATAACAACTCCGCTCACTTTTACGAGGTTATCTCTCATATAAATAATTGGTTAGTGCTTATTAATACGGATAGTTCATGCTAAAACTAGTGGTTGATTTCTCATGTCTTCAGCTGTAATAAAGCGTATTATAAGGAAGTTTTGTAATAACACCTGCAAGATAATAGGTGTGCTATACATTAATAGGTTGAATAAAAAATAGCAGCGAAATACGATGAATTCTTTTGCTGCATTTTTGCTAAAACAAACGTTAAAATATATCGTATTTAGAATAAACAGTCGTTCATAGGATGAGGGTAATGGAAAATATTTTTGATGGATTGAAGGTCATGATTATTGATGATTCTAAAACCATTCGCCGTACGGCTGAAATGTTGCTACAAAAGGCAGGATGTGAGGTGATAACCGCCATCGATGGCTTCGATGCGTTGGCTAAAATTGTGGATAATAATCCTGATATTATTTTCGTTGATATTATGATGCCTCGTTTAGATGGCTATCAAACTTGTGCTTTGATTAAAAATAATGCTAATTATGCCCATAAGCCCGTCATTATGTTGTCTTCTAAAGACGGTTTATTCGATAAGGCACGCGGACGTATTGTTGGCTCTGATGAGTATCTAACTAAGCCCTTTAGTAAAGATGAATTGTTCGATGCCATCAATCGTTATCGCGCTTAGTCAAAATCCAATTGGTCAAAATTCGGTGTAGGTGATAAGTATTGTTATTAATAAATACTATGGCTCATAACTGAATGATGGTTTTTATAAGGTCTAGCCACGATTTCGATGATGAGTACTTATCAAGCCAAGCGCACCTAACGTATTATTGTAGAGGTAAGCCAGCTTACATTTTAATTGCTAAAATAAGTAATAAAGGACATATCTATGGCAACTGTATTGGTGATTGACGACTCTCCGTCCGAGATGGCCAAATTTCGTGACATGCTGGCAAAGAATAACTTTCAAGTATTGGAGGCGAACAATGGCGAGGAAGGCTGTGCGATGGCAATTAGCCATCAGCCGGATGTGATTTTGATGGATGTGGTCATGCCTGAGATGAATGGCTTTCAAGCTACTCGTAAAATTACCCGTAACCAAGCCACAGCCCATATCCCAGTAGTGATTATCAGTACAAAGAATCAAGAAACAGATCGTGTTTGGGGTAAACGCCAAGGGGCAA
Organism: Psychrobacter sp. GP33; assembly: GCF_014119005.1. GTDB lineage: Bacteria > Pseudomonadota > Gammaproteobacteria > Pseudomonadales > Moraxellaceae > Psychrobacter. The sequence continues at coordinate 104,289 of NZ_JACGYX010000005.1, forward strand.
AGGAATATCTTACCAAGCCCATTAATGAGGCAGAGTTGATGCAGGTTATTCGCACCGTAATGGAGTAATTTGTGGCTTCTAGAGGATTTATAGAGCTTTTAAGGTTGGCGGATTTGGCCAAAGCTCGGCAGAGCGATCGACATGGCAGTCAAGATATTGGTTGGCGCGGTGTAGTGTTTGAGGTGGGCGGTCAGCGTTTGATTGCGCCATTAGGAGAGGTATCAGAGGTACTCTCGATGCCAGAGTATACCAGTATGCCGCTAGTACAGCCTTGGCTATTGGGCATTGCGAACGTACGCGGTCGTCTATTGCCACTCACCGATTTGGCAAAATTTTTACAGATACCAAACCAAGCGCGCCAGACTAAGGAGCGTAAGGTGATTGTGATTGACCATCAGTCGCTATTTTTAGGATTACTGGTTGATCAAGTGCTAGGTATTGAGCAATTTTCCTCTACGCAATATCGTGCTGAGTCTATCGATATAAACTCTCCATTTGCCCCTTATAATCATGGTAAGTTCGTCAAAGATAACCAAGATTGGTTTATTTTTCTACCCAGTTTATTGGCTGAAGATCCTGGCTATATTGATGCATCTTTATAATAATTGGAATTAAAAAACTGTCTCAAGGATTGAGCGTGAGCTATCCCACAGGATTTATATCTATTAAAAATAATGAACGTACTCTAAGGTGAGCTTGGACAATATAGTGGCTTTTACCAAGACTGTTATTAGTGATAAGCAATAATCAGTCTTGGTAGAAGTCAGCCTAGATACGACTTAGACGACTGTTTGGAAGGAATAAGTGCGATGAGTGACATGATAAGAAGTTTGACGAATAATGCCCATAAAAGTTCGCCAGCTGCTAATGACGCTAACCATAAAGAAAAGATGTTGTTAGGTGGGTTTGCATTTGCCAGCATAGTTAGCTTAATTTGGCTGATTAACTCATTATCAAAGGTAAGTAAGCACTTAGCTGATTTCAGCCAATTGATAGTATTGCCCTCAGCAGTGTTTTTATTGGGACTGCTTGGACTGCTGTATGCACTCGCTCAACTCTTTAAACAGAGGGGAACTGCTGAGCGCGCAATGATTGAAAGAGAGACCTTGCGCCGTCGTCAAGAAGCAGAGACAGAGTCAGAGCGCGCACGCCAAATTCAAGAAGAAAACGAGCGTAACCAAATTGCCATTTTACGCTTACTTGATGAGCTTGGAGATTTAGCAGAGGGTGACTTGACCGTCAATGCTACCGTGTCAGAAGATTTTACTGGCGCCATTGCTGATTCAGTGAACTTTGCAATTGACCAATTGCGCCAACTGGTATTAGTCATTAACAGTACTGCTGATCGCGTTTCCCAATCCTCTGAACAAACGCAGGTCAATGCCGTCAAGCTTGCTGAGGCGTCTGAACATCAGGCGCAAGAAATTGCTGGCGTATCTGCTGCCATTAATGAGATGGCAGTGTCTATTGACCAAGTTTCTAATAACGCTACTGAATCTGCTACGGTTGCTCAGCGCTCAGTTGTTATTGCCTATAATGGTGCCGAGGTTGTCCAGCGTTCCATTGAAGGCATGAATGTGATTCGTGATCAGATTCAAGAAACCTCAAAACGTATCAAGCGTTTAGGGGAGTCGTCACAAGAGATTGGTGACATTGTGAGCTTGATTAATGATATTGCCGATCAGACCAATATTTTGGCGTTAAATGCGGCTATTCAAGCCTCAATGGCGGGGGAAGCAGGACGAGGTTTTGCGGTGGTAGCGGACGAAGTACAACGTCTGGCTGAGCGATCTGCCAATGCCACCAAGCAAATTGAAACATTGGTAAAAACCATTCAGGCCGATACCAGTGAAGCGGTCATATCGATGGAGTCGACCACATCAGAGGTAGTGAATGGCGCCCGCTTGGCAAAAGATGCGGGTGAAGCTCTTGAAATGGTACAAAGCGTTTCTAACACCCTTGCTGATTTGATTCAAAATATCTCTGAAGCTGCTCAGCAACAGGCAGCTTCAGCAGGTCATATCTCTGACACTATGAACATCATTCAAGACATTACCTCACAAACATCTTCAGGGACGATGGCTACGGCACGTTCAGTTGGCGAGCTTAGTGAAATGGCAAACGCGCTCCAAGAATCGGTTTCAGGCTTTAAATTATCAGATGATGAGCCTGACTATGATGAGCATAGTCATTTTCAAGTCGTGTAATATTGAGCGGTTATATTACGTTGCTTTATTGCTTGTATCATCAATACTGTTGTTATCACTATCACATGATACGAGTAAATACGCTCTAAAAATAGTGATAAATGATGGGTTTCCCTCAATGTGAACATTATTGATTACTAGTCCCGCCTAGCCGTTTGCCACACCACCTTAATTGATGATACATGAGTTAGGATAACCCTATGAAAAACCAGCCCAATGATATGGTGACGATTGAGTGGCTATTACCGCTATTTAATGAGCAACTAATCCAGTTTGCTGATAGCTGGCAAATAGGCATTGATGAGGCTATTTTTACCAAGTTGCAAGAGCATTATCGCCAGTTGAGTGGTGCTCTAATCATGGCAAACTTACCGCGTCTAGGAGCATTAGCCAATCAGTTGAGCGGTCTAGCAGTAGCGGCCACCAATCAACCGCTGAGTAGGCAAGAGCAATTGATGGGGCAGTTTTCCCATCAATTACTATATTATGAGCTGTTGCAAGGGGCGCATACTGGTAGTTATCGCGGCGCGTTACTCACAAAAACTATTGAGGCATTAACCGCTAATATTGCGAAAGTACTGACAGAAAAATCAGAAGTAACTGATGCGTTTCATCAAACAGGGTACGATGCTTTTGATTCTAAAAAGAGTGTTAATATTGCTGTCCCAAAGACCAGTTTTATCCTTCCTTTACAAGCCAGTCACTATCACCACTTATTAATGGTATGGCGACATCAAAGCTGCAAGTTGTTAGAGGCAAATAGTAATCAGCCCTCAATATTAGCACCTCTTGCAACTGTTGCTCATTACTTATGGCAGGCTATAGATTCCTCTTTACAACAGCAGCTATGGTATGGCGCTGAGCAATGGCTACAGAACTTAGCGCAAAATGACATGCCATTGCCAGAGCACTATGCCTCATTATTGACAAACTTAGAGCAAATTATCCAAGCCTACTATGCAAAAGCTAAGCTGCAAGGCAGCCTGACAGTAGTAGATGGGCGAAATTTGGATGAGGATTGTAGTTCTATAGACTTATCCACTGATTGCTTGGCGCCCAATGCAATTAATAGCATGATTGATAATATTTATATTCAGTTAAGCAGTCTTTCCACTATCGACCCTAGTACGCAAGAGTTATTAATACACATTCCTGAGGTGAATAATGCATCTGTTAACGAACCGTCTATCTCATTTTTAGCACGCCTGCTAATTGATATTGAAACAATTATTTTTGGTTTAGAAGAAACGCAAGATTCATTGACGCTACTACAACAGCTACAACGTCAGCTTAAAATTCGCGGTTGGTCGCAGTATGAGGGAAAAGTTGGTCAGATTATAAAAGAGCTGACAGCGTATGATTTGTCTACTTCTATTGAAACTACGGGCTCGCAAGCACCGTTGCAAATTAAACAGCAATTACAAAGTTTATATAATGATATCTATGAGACTGTGCAGGCTCTTGATCATAGCGGCACCATGCCTACTTCTCAAAATATAACCTCTAATTCAGATACACCTTCAAAGATTGGAATATCTCAATTACGTATTGATGTTACTACTATACGCCAGCATTTTATGGAGTATATACAGCGAAAAGACCCGAACTTATTACCCAATGCAAGTTGTTTTATTGACCTAAGTAGCGCTTTTAAAGCATTAGGACTGCCCGATATTCAGAGCATCATTGATAAGATAGCAGCGATTTTTGAGCAAATAATGGATCAGGCCTTTAAAGAATTGGGTTGGCAATTGACGCAAGCTTTGGCAGAAGGTCTATCAGCAATTGATTTATTATTAGAGCATCTCACCTTACACATAATCGATCAGTCGTTGTTGGGTCAGGTACAAACTTATATTATTAATGCAGAGTCGTTATTAGCAGCGCTGATTGTCAATCCTGCCGTTGTTTTGGAAAAAGACAATCAGCGTGATATTGAGAATACCCAGCGCTTGTCTTATGAAGTTATACGTTACGATGACAACGGTGAAATCGCTCCATTGAAAGCACCGCGACAACAGTTCGCTGATTGCTTTTTGCAAGATGATGACCTTCGTGACACCTTTATCGAAGAAGCTGATGACGTTATTGGCGATGTAGAAGATTTTTTATCCATATGGGAAGCAGATACACAAGACCTAACGTCTTTGATGGAAGTTCGTCGTGGCTTCCATTTGCTAAAAGGCTCCGGGCGGATGGTTGGAGCAATAAGTGTTAGCGAGGTAGCGTGGGCAATTGAAAATCTGCTAAACCATATCCTGAATCATACCTTGTCCGTTACCGACCAGGTGGTGCATTTGGTATTAAACACCACCCAACAGCTGTCGGTCTTGGTAGTAGACTTTTCAGCCAAGCGCTCGCCCAGTTGTGACCCTACTTTAATTATTTTACAATGTGAAAATCTAGTCTCTAGTCGCCCACTGCTCGAAGGTATATCGCTATCGGATTTGAAGCTAAGTATGGCAGCAAAAAGCTTGCAAAAACATGATGAAAGCAATGCTGTTAAAAAAATTCCAAACAAAGGTATTAGTAATAAGATTAGCAGTAATAATGAAAATGAGGTCGTAGTTGAATCAATAGAACAGGGTGACAGCAATCAAAGAGAATTCTCTTTAAATAGTGCAAGTTCAGTAAGTTCTCATTTATCTATCCCAAGCGCTTTGTTGCCATTTATAGAGGCGGCGCAGGATTTACCGGCAGACACTCGAGATACTGATGCTGATATTAAAGAGATATTTATCGAAGAAGCAGGAGAGGTATTAGCAGAGATTACACCTTTATATGACCTATGGCAGCAATCCCCAAATGATTTGACACATTTAGCTGATATTCGCCGAGGTTTTCATACCTTAAAAGGCTCTGGACGAATGGTTGGTGCGCTCTATACTGCTGAGCTTGCATGGACAATAGAAGAGATGCTCAATCGGCTATTAGAGGGTACGATTGAAGTCTCGGCTGATATTTTTCAGCTAATAAGTGAAGTCTTAGTCACTTATCCTGAATTAATTCACACGTTTGCAGTAGATAAAGATGGCATTGATAACAAGAAAAGTTATCCGTCTGCCCTGCCATTATGGGTAGCGTGCGCGCGCGCTTATAGTCAACAACTTGGTGATACGTTCAGTTATGCAGAGCTGTCTCACCAATATTCAAAGCAATCTGACATTGAGAGCAGTTTAAGTCAGCATCCATTAACGTTAGCAGCATCCGCTTCTCTTAATAATGAGACAGACCTAAATCACGATGAGCCTGTCGATCATATGCTCCAAATTTTTCACTCAGTAAATGAGATGATTGCTGAGGCACCGATAGTACTGAACATCGACAGCACAGAAGAACAATATTTCTGTCATATTTTCGTCGATGAAGCCAAAACGTTATTAAAGACTATCAATCAATTTATTAATGATAATAAGGAGCAGTTGGAAATTGAGGTGAGTGATGAGATTGTGCGTGCTTTTCATACCTTGCGTGCCGCTTCTGGCTCGAAGGCACTGGTTGCTATCAGTGATGTTAGCGCTGCAATAGAGCAAAGTCTTGAGCAGTTACAGCAGCAAGAAATCATGATGAATGCTGAGCACCTGCAAGCATTGGCTCAATCTACAGCATTAATAGAAAGTTATTTATTCTCATACGAGCAATGCATTTTCGAGCAAAATAAACCTTTTAGTGATAACAATGATTTTGATACCGATAATGATATAAGAAATCAGCAAGAACTGAGCGCATTACAAGCTATGCTCGGTAAGCTGCAGAGTATGCCAAAAGGTATCAACAGTCAAATCAGAATTAACTCGCTACTTGACATTGATATTGATGAATTATTAGATGCAGACGTTACCTTAGTGCAAGTATTAAGTCATTCGGATGAGGCGCAAATAAAGGCGTATATTGATTTACAACGTGATCAAATTGCACGCTTGGCAGCGCATACTAAAAAGTCGCCTAAGTTTTCTTTGATACTTGGTGCGTTAGACAGTGCTTATCATTACTTATATCTTCATCCTCATAGCGCTCAGGATGAAGATATACAGGCGCTTTTGGTTGCTGGACATGCTCAGTTGCTCGGTTTATTCGATTCATTAGCAGGCAGTATGTCCTTAAAAATCAACGCACAAGTTATTGTTGATTTACAGGCATTAGCGATCTCTGATGTGGCAGATGCCCATCAAGTTATTGATGTTTTTAACGAAAAAATTCCCACGGATAGCGATATCGCTGCTAGCTCTGTGTCACCTAGTGAAAGCCATACAGAGGGTTTGACCGTAACACGAATCGACTCTGCACCGTCTGTGCTTTTAAGATCGGTTGATAGTAGGCAGGCGGATGTGTTACAGCTCGAAGAAGTAGAGACAGATATTGAGCTGTTAGAAATCTTCTTAGAAGAAGCGCAAGATATTGATAGCGCGATAGCACAAACATTCAGTAAGTGGCGCACTGATATTCATGATGTCGCCACGCTCAAAGTATTGCAGCGCTATCTACATACTATTAAAGGTGGTGCTCGGATGGCAGGTATTGCCAGTATTGGTAACCTGACTGACCAAGCCGAAACGCTTTATAGTGCTTTTGTGGAAGCACGTATTCAGCCAACCTTGCAATGGCTTATGGTCATGCAAGTGGTGCAAGATATTTTATCGTTGCAGATTGATTATGTAGGACGGTACAGAGAGTCCTTTTTTGCCAAGCAGCTGATAGAACAGCTAAAACAACTAGAAGCGGGCGCTGAGCTTCCCGTTACACTTACCTTAATATTACCAGCCTTACAAAACCATCTGAATGCTAATGGCAGTAACAACGATAATCGCTTTGGCGCTTTTTTAGAAGAGGTAGATGAGAGAAATACCCTAGATACCCTTATTTCTCAATCGTGGCTAGAGGGCATGCCTGATCTTGATATTTTAGAGGTGTATTTAGAAGAAGCAGATGAACTGGTTACCAACAGTAATAAGTACTTGCAGCTGTTTTTAAATAACATCAGTGATGTGGTGGCATTACAGACTTTGCAGCGCGATTTGCATACCATTAAAGGTGGTGCCCGTATGGTGGCCGCAAATGGTATTGCCGACTTAGCCCATGAGATGGAAACGGTTTACGAAGAGCTTGCAGTGCGACGTCGCCCAGCAACCAAAATGATTTCGCAGCTGTTAACAGCATGCCATGATTGGCTTGCGGATGCTGTATTTGTGCTAAAAAACCACGTTAATCCGCCCAATCCTCGTGCCTTAGTTAGTGCTTTACAGCAATTTAGCAAAAACCCTGACAGCCTAAAATCTGTACCTGTTGAATCGTTACAAGCTCAGCTAGGCGCTATTTTTGCTGCAAAAACCAAACGTGAATTGATACGTGGGGTCGACAATATTGCGCTAATGCCGCCAATGACTGGTAATTTCACCGAGGAAGACCAAGTTAGCAACAGCAATGAGATGATACGTATCTCAGGCAATCTGATTGAACGAATGATTAATCTGTCTGGCGAATCAGCCATTAACCGTGCGCGTATCGATATGGGTATGAGTAGCTTAACCCTAAGTATTGAAGAGATGGGCACAACGGTACAACGTTTAGCAGACCAATTGCGCCGGATGGAAAGCGAGCTTGAGCAACAGATTTTATCGCAAATTGATGATGCCGACTTGATTGCTAATGAAGGTTTTGATCCGCTGGAAATGGATCAATATTCATCCCTAAATCAGTTGTCAAAGTCGTTATCTGAATCTGCTTCCGATTTGATTGATATTAACAGTACCTTACTTGAAAAAACCCGTGATAGTGAAAATCTGCTTTTACAATTATCACGTACCCAAACTGAGCTACAAGACGGGCTGATGAATTCACGTATGGTACCGTTTGCGCGCTTAACTCCGCGCTTAGAACGTATTGTACGCCAGACTGCTAATGAGCTGAATAAATCAGTTGAGCTGACTATTATTAATGCGGATGATGAGATGGATCGAACCATCCTTGAGCGCATTACTTCGCCGCTTGAGCACATGCTGCGTAACGCTGTGGATCATGGTATAGAGAGTCCGCAAATTCGCCTAAATTCGGGTAAAGATCGTAGCGGACATATCACTTTAGAAGTGCTGCGTGAAGGCAGTGAAGTGGTGATCAATTTAAGCGACGATGGTCGCGGCATTAGCGTCGCTGCGGTGCGTGAGAAGGCGATTGCGCAAGGCTTGATTGATGTAAATGATGATACCTTGTCTGATCTTGATGTGATGCAGTATATTTTTAACGCCGGCTTGACCACGACCAATAAAATTACCCAAATCTCAGGTCGAGGCGTGGGCATGAACGTGGTTATTAGCGAAGTTCGACAGTTGGGAGGCGTGGTTTCTGTCACCTCCAATCCAGGCCAAGGGTCGTGCTTTACCATGCGTGTACCGCTGACCGTTGCCGTGTCGGATGCGTTAGTAGTGCGAGCAGCAGATCGCTATTATGCTATTCCATTGGTGCAAATTGAACGTGTCGTGCGTGTTAACCCAGAAAAGCTGTACGACTATTATCAGTCGGACGCCACCACCATGCGTATTGAGGAAATGGACTACCGGATTCGTTATCTCAACGAGATTTTAACCGGCAATAAGTTTAATGAATTAGTAATTAATAACAACTCAAGCTTGCCAGTGATTATTATTAAAAACCGTAGCGGACAAAAACTAGCACTACAAGTCGATCAAATTGCCGGATCGCGTATTGAAGTGGTGGTAAAGCCGCTGGGTAAACAGCTGTCGCATGTCGCAGGTATTTCGGCAGCAACCATCATGGGTGATGGTTCGGTGATGATGATACTTGACTTGATTGCTTTATTGCGTAACGCACCAGCTATTAAGGATGCTCATCCAGCCACAAGTGTAAAAGGGCTGAGCAATACCGTGCAGCGCCAGCAGCCAATTGTATTAGTGGTTGATGACTCGGTCACCGTTCGTAAAGTTACCTCGCGCTTTTTAGAGCGCCAAGGTATCACCGCAGTTGTTGCTAAAGACGGTATTGATGCCATTGAGATTTTACAAGAACTGACCCCTGATCTTATCTTGCTTGATATTGAAATGCCAAGAATGGATGGCTTCGAGGTGGCAATGCAAGTGCGTTTTAATCAGCGCTTACGCAATATTCCCATTATTATGATTACCTCAAGAACAGGTGAGAAGCACCGCACGCGCGCCTTTGAGATTGGTGTCAATGGTTATATGGGCAAACCTTTCCAAGAAAAGGAGCTGCTGAGTAATATCAAAAACCTGCTCGACATTAAAACGATAGTTACTCACGATGGATAGGCAGAATTTCCTAATGATGATTAAGACGTTATAACTAAGAAATTATCATTAAGAACGAGACAAAGTCATTGTTCCTTTCAATTGAGAAGGTACGTAGAGATAATATCAGTCATTATCTTTTATTATATGTTTTTACTTTATAATGGATAAGCTATGAACCAAATCCGCAAACATACGTTTGAGGCAATTAGCCTGCTAACCGCTAGTAATGGCATACTTGATATCACCATCGTGCCTGCCGAAAATCAACCTGATTGGATTATTCCAACTGAGCTGATATTAAGTGTCGATGATTATGTAGAGCGGATTTGGACGTATATGTGGCAGCAGCAAGAAGTTGCTGTATTTCATCTGTTACCCCATGAGCAAACACCAGATAAACTGATTGTGCTTGAAGGGAATACGACTGTTCATCGGTTAGCACTACAAACGGTAGGTGAGCTACGGCAACTTAAAGTGCGTATCTCTGATGTTAAAGATACGGAGCTGCCAGAACAATATGCTCAGATATCTGAGCATCAACCCGATACTGCCAAAGATGAATCTAACGAACAGACTCTAAGCAGCGCACGTTTTCATGAAGACGTTATATCTTCCTATCTGTTCCAAACCGTAACTATTGATAACGTGCCTTACTTAGTGCCTGATTTAGACAAAATTGCCCACCAACTGGTAGATTGAGACAGCTAGACTCATTTCTATCCTCATTAATGAATAATAATACATTGCATTATTAAAACTTGCCTTGGTAGTTAAATAATTTAACTAATGCTACGGCACCGATTGACAATATTAAGCTACAATAGACTGTCAAAATAGGTACGGTTAAGAAGATTAATTATGCAAATAGATCATGAAAACGTTCAAAAGTGGTCAGCCAGTAGTAGAATATTTCATTGGGTCAGTGCCGTCTTATTATTAGTGACGTGGCTGCTTATGCTGGCTTATGGTTATAATGAAAGTAAAGTCTATATCGGTCTACATAAAGCCTTTGGCATGAGTGTCTTATTTTGGATGATTGCGCGGGTGATTAATCGATTATTTACTAAAGCGCCGCCCCCTTTACCAATGCCGAAAATACAGGTTATCGTATCGCAGTTGACCCATTTCATCCTATATGCGTTATTGATTGCTATGCCGATTGCCGGATTACTGATGTCTGTGTATGGCGGCAGACCGGTTGATATGTTCGGTTTATTTGAAATCCCTGTATTTGTCACGCCCAACCGTACTGCTGCGCGTTTTTATAATGATGTTCATGCCGATATCCTCTGGCCGATGATTATCGTCTTTACTCTTGCTCATATTGGTGCTGCATTTTTTCATCAGTGGGTAAAGAAAGACAAATTAATTGATCGAATGAAATAGAGGTCATTAAAGTCTACGATTGTTATAGATAATTTTTAGCCAAAAAAAGCCCTACATATTATATGTAGGGCTTTTTAGTCGTATCATGCAATGAAAATACGCTTATTTTTTAAGCTTATTTCTTGTGCTCAGGTAAGCTAATATTCATTTCTAGCACATCAAGAGTGTCTTCATGGCGGTGATTAATATTAACGTCATCAATCTGTACGCCATTGACGTATTTATTAACCACTTCTAATATTTCACGTTTCATTTTCTCGATACGATCGGCGGTTAAGCGGTTATTTAGACGGTTTTCAGTAGCAACAATTACTTTGAGACGCTCAGTTGCCATATTAGCACTGCCCGCATTGTTGTCCTCTGCACCGAATAAATTACTCCAAAATCCTTTTTTCTTACTCATTATTAACCCCCAAACCAGCGCTGTAAGAGACTCTTCTTCTTCACGTCAATATGACGTAGTGGTCGCTCTTCCCCTAAGAAGCGGGCGACGATATCGTCATAACATTGACCAGCAACTGAGTCAGTATAATGAATGACTGGCTCACCATGGTTCGAGGCTTCAAGTACAGAATGACTTTCAGGAATGACACCTAATAAAGGCACTTTTAAGATGTCATTAGAGATGGTTTCAATACTCATCATCTCGTTGGCCGCAGCGCGCTCAGCATTGTAACGAGTAATGATCAAATGCTCACGCACCGAACCTTGGTTTTCAGCAACCTTTTTAGTCTGACTTTGCAAAATGCCGATGATGCGATCAGAGTCACGGACTGAAGAAATCTCAGGGTTGGTCACAATAATGGCTTCGTCAGCATGATACATGGCAAGCTGTGCACCGCGTTCAATACCAGCAGGAGAGTCGCAAATGATATAGTCAAACTCTTTAGAAAGCTCTTCCATCACGTCCGCCACGCCTTTATCAGTGAGCGCATCTTTATCACGTGTTTGGCTCGCGGGTAGAATAAATAAATTCTCCAGCTGTTTGTCTTTTACCAAGGCTTGAGACAAGCGCGCATTACCACTGATCACATCGACGAAGTCATAAACGATACGATTTTCACAGCCCATAATCAAATCTAGATTACGCAAGCCCACATCAAAATCGATAACCACTGTCTTATAGCCACGCAATGCCAAACCGGCAGCAAAAGAGGCACTGGTCGTGGTTTTGCCCACACCGCCTTTACCTGAAGTGATTACAACAATCTTTGCCACAATGGCACGCTCCTATCAATCAATGAGATATCTGTTCAAAAGAACAGCCGTTTTGCTTATTACAGATGACGCTATTACTTATTACGAATTCTTTCACTTAAGAGCAGCAAAATGACCGATTTATACGCTTATATAATACGTGAATTTTGCCATCGGTATCTGCTCTCTGAGCATGCAAGCCTAGCATAAATAATGAGGAATTTATACCATGTCAGCAGCAAACAATAAAAAGCTTTTAAAATAAAGCCGTTGCCATATGGCAGCTCATTAATAAGCTTTATATTACGCCAGTTTTTAGGTATTTTTTTTAATCATTAATGGCTTAATTTAGCTATTATCAATAACTTTGAAAACTAGACCTTTACCCTCTACAAAGCTTACTTGTACGGGCTTATCAATCACATCCGCTGGTAAGTTATCACGTAAACAATAGGTGCCCGCGACTGAAACCAAAGACGGATTAAACATCTGGCAGAAAATACGTGCGTCTTTATCACCTGTTGCGCCTGCTACCAAACGCCCTTGCGCGCGCCCATAAACATGTAGGTTGTTATCCGTAATGGCTTCAGCGCCACTATTGACACTGTTGGCAACGATTAAATCCCCGCCGACATGGTTTAGGCTTTGACCCGAGCGCAGCATTTGGTCATAAATTAGGCTAGTAATGTGTTCAACGCTGAGTAAGGTCTCTGGATGATTGGCAACATTATTTGCAGCTGTTTGAAGGGTTGTGTCTGTAATGCTTTCAGCCTTGTCTACCGCATCATTCCCAGTCGCATTATTCACGGCAGCATCACTTTCAGCAATACCATTTTCCGAAGCATTATTTTCGTTAATAGGAGTTGCATTATCTTCTGGCGTTTGGCTAAGCTGCGCCGTTGCTTTTTTGCTCGGTAAGATACGTTCGATACGTTTACCATCAGCCGGAAATATCGCCAATCTTTGCTCGCGAGCTTGTGGCTCAAGTACACCCGCTAACACACCAATCGGCTGTAGCCCCCAAGACCATAATAAATCTACCAATGCGGATAAATCTTGCTCAATGTCGCTGTCGATAACCACAGGAATATTACTGGTTTTATTACTGAGCATACCGGCAAGCTGGCTATCAATTTCGGTCAAATCGTCAGTGTTGATTTGCAAACGCGAAAAGGTCAGCATTTTGCCGTAAAACGTCATGGCTTGGTTGCTATTGCTTGGAATTTGCATGTCTGTATCCGAAATCGTCATTAGGTCAGTCCTTAAAAGTTACCTATATTAGAGCTGCAATCACGGCACAGTTAATGACAGTTTTTATTATTAAAAGTATGGTCGTCAGGTGAGTGATTGCTATGTGCTTATACTGTTTGCTTAAGATATATAAAAATTATTTGATTGATGAGCAGTGTACTAATAGACCTTAGCCTTCACAAGCCCTCAAGCGTATAAAAGACAATAAGAGCAAAAGATAATAAATGCTGCCACTCTTTCTAATTAAAACACTTACTAAAAATCAAGTAAATCTTGATGCTTCCATTGTTGTACTTTTATCTGCGCTTCAAACTCAGACAAACTATCAGCAATGATGCTGGCGATGAGCGTTTCAAGTGCGCTGTTGTCAGTATTAATATACGCCACGCTATGGGCGATACCTGCCATTAGACTGTCGATACGCTCTGCATCAAGTAGGCGTGCGTTGATAGAATGAACGACATTTTCGCCAACATTATGCCCAATCTGCAACAGTTGAGCTTCAATTAAGCCACCAGCAATCGGTATCATGCGCAGCAAGCGGTGCAGCTCAGGCGTATTTTTAAGTCCATCTTGAATCGCACTACCCACTTCGCTAGCAATCAGCTGTCCTGCCACTGATTGTCCAGTAAGCTTTTGCAGCTGCGGTGACAACTCTTGACGTAACATGGAGAGGAGCGTCGCTTCAATCTCATTCCGATTGCGACCTATTGTGGACTGAATCAAAGATTTTTGCATTTTAGGATCGGTCAGCTGCTCACGATAGCTGTGAATCGTGGTCAAAATCACGCGGTCAGACAGCTCTTCTAACAATAAATTAATATAAAATTTAATCCGATTCAGCCACGGTTGCGGCAACACTTGATAGCCCAACTGATATAAGCGGCGACCGATAATCACCACGCGAAATAAGCGCAGGGCACGCAGCTGCGGAAAACAGCCTAGCACCTCATACCAATGCACAAAGGGGAAGAAAAACCAGCGATAATACACTTGCTGCTTGATTGCCACCGCCCAACGTAATAGCAGCTCGATAATCAAAAAGACAGTAAAAAATCCACCAGCTGTGCGTAGCGGCTCATGTAAAGTAAGCTGATACCACGTCAGCCAATCGCCAATCGCTAACCAATTTGCGGTATTAACACTAAAACTGCTTATCAAAATCGAATCAATACTAATCAATAGTAAATCAATACTGATGGCGATAATCATCACAATGTCATAAGTGAGTTTTAAGCGATTGGGCGCTGGACGCTGCGGTTTTAAGGGCTGCTCATTCATTTGATTTGGCAAAGGATTGGAGTCTATAGGTGAATTGGCATTACTCGGAACGGACACAGTCATGCCTTATGATGGTTAGAAGTTTAGTAAGGTATTGGTAATATCGTTATGCAAAGTATCATTACTTATAAAAAATAGCATGATTCATAAACTTGACCTATAAGAAGTGCTTTAAGCTAACTACTATTTCAAGTTAAATACTAATTGTCATTATAAACGAAAGTTTTTCAAAGAGAAGACGCCGAAAAAGCATATAGCGGAGAAGATGTGGATGTCGCCCTTCATCTTCTCTATATTTAACTAAATAAACGACTGGTTTCTTTATATTAATTTTAAACTAGCATTTACAACACCGCATCACTCATAGACGATTCTTCAAAATCCGCCAGCATCTGTGCAATGCGCTTGTCTTTTTGCTGCCATGCCTCATCAAGCCATTCATACAATTGTGCTTTAATATCTTCATCAGTGTCATAACTACCACTTTCAATGGCGAAAAATAACGGCTTTGGCATCTCAATGTAGCGCACATCAACTCCTAAGCGTTTGATGTTGCCTTTCCATAAATCACCATAAGTAGGCACGCCGTCCGGATAGACAATGGTCATATCTAAAATGCCGTCGATTTCTGAGCCTAACGCATTGATTGCCAATGACAAGCCGCCTGCGCGCGGCTTTAATAGATGCTGATACGGTGACTGCTGTTTCTTATGTTTGGCTTTAGTAAAACGTGTGCCTTCCAAATAGTTAAGCAGGGTAAAGGGTTTGCTTTTCAGCAGCGCACAAGCACGTTTTGCTTCTTCAATATCCTGTCCCTTGAGTGCTGGGTTTTTAGCAAGCGCTTCTTTTGAATGACGGCGCATCATTGGGAAATCTAAAAAGTAAAAGGCTTGCCCAATCACTGGAATATATATCAGCTCAAATTTGGTAAAAAACCGCGTTAATGGCAAACGGTTCTCACTGATATATTGCATGATACTGGTATCTACCCAAGACTGATGGTTGCTCATCAGCAGATACTTACCATCCATATGTACATCGTCAGGCAGTGTAATGCGCCAGTCTTTTTTTGGCAAAATATTATTAATCAGCGCATTGTTACTATGAATCCAGTAATTGGTCACTTTAATCAAGGCATCATCTGCAACTTGTGCACCAGTTAAAGTTTTTGCCGCACCCATCAACCAGATAGGTAGACCTGCGCCCAAACTATTCACTATAATGACACCGGTAGCCGTCGTTAATGAGGCGACTTTACCCAGTTTAGGCGCGCGCTGATGCAATTTTTGAATGGCGGAGGTCAGTTTCATATTAAATCCTTCTCTAGATATCAGTCCAACATGACGACGTTAAGCAGTCTCTCACTAAAAGCTGAGCGGTCATCATTCAAGTTGAGAGTATCTGTTAGTACTTTATGTTAGGACTTACTTTTATTAAGGTCACAGCTCTAAAAAAAGTAGGTTAAAAATAATTTTAGACAATTTTAGCAGAAATCAAGTCCAGTGTACGACTGTAACGTGACTGGTAATAACATGCGGGTAGTCATTTTTAAAAAATTGCTAATCATGTTTAATTGCAAAATAGTTGAAAGAGAAAGCAGGTAGACAGATATTCTGTCAAAGGCGTAAGATACCCTGCACATCTTATACATAGATGTGACAAAATATTACACAGAGATAGGTTCGGCTTGCGATAATAATCATAAGTGTTAAAAATAAATAATAATTCATTCAAACACGATACTTGCAAATGTGATATTTGTTACATCAAATTGTTTATTAAGAGGAAAGTATTATGCGTAATCAAATGATTGTTTTAGCTGTCGCTTCAGGCATTGCACTAACTGGTTGTGCTGTTGATCCAAGTACTGGACAACAACGTATCAACAAATCTGCTATTGGCGCATTAGCTGGTGCTGCAGGTGGTGCTACTATTTCGAAAGCAACTGGTGGTAGCAAGACTGGTCGTGATGCCGCTATCGGTGCTGCATTGGGTGCTGGTGTTGGTTATTACATGGAGCGTCAGGCTCGCCAGCTTGAGCAACAAATGGCAGGTACAGGCGTGACTGTTAAGCCAAATGCTAATGGTAATATCGACTTGGTTATGCCGGGTAACATTACTTTCTCATTTGATGATGCTACTTTGAATAACTCATTCAAACCAACGTTGAATAAACTTGCGTCAACGATGAAGGAATACAATCAAAATACCGTTACTATCGCTGGTCATACTGATAGTAGAGGCGATGATTCTTATAACATGCGCTTGTCACGTGATCGTGCGTATGCCGTTGCGAACTACTTGACAGCGCAAGGTGTTGCCTCTAACCGTATCAATGTTGTGGCTTACGGTGAGTCACGTCCTGTTGCTGATAATAACAGTGAGTACGGACGTCAGCAAAACCGTCGTGTTGAGCTAACGGTTAATGCACCTAACAGCGTACGTTAATTAATACTTGGGTGAATACTAAGTTTAGGTAAGTAGATACAGTTACTTAAATTAGGTAAACGCTTAAGTTAAAATGATAAAAAGGTCGGCTATCAGCTGACCTTTTTTTATGCGTAAATTTTGACAATTTCTTCATATTTACCAGATTAGCGATTATTGTCATTCGTTGAATTTTTTTAGGTCATCAGTTAAACAAGTCATCATTAATTTAAATTTGATAATAGTTATCAATAACATTATAATTTACAGCACTTTTAAGAAGCAGAGACTCTGCCTTCTCATCTCATTTTTTGATTTACTACCCCTTATAAAGGACGCATATGCCTATCATCGCAGCGACAAGCCGTAAGATATTGCCAACCACTTTAGCAGCGGCACTTGCTGCCATGTTGATGGTGTCAGGATGTACCAAGCAAAGCTCTGACGATAAGGCGACAGAAACACAGGCAGAAACAGCACAAGGCAGTGCCACTACTAAAACGCCGGCTGCGGATCAGGCCAATGTCGATCGGTTATTACTCAGCTATTCTGATATGGCGCAGGCTGCTTATCAAGATTCGCTTGAAACTGCAAAACAGCTACAAGTGGCAGTCAATACTTATGTCGATGCCCCAACTCAAGCCAATCTCGATGCGGCAAAAGCATCTTATAAAGCAGCACGTATACCATATTCACAAACGGAGGTTTTTCGTTTCGATGAAGGTTTTGTCACTGCCGATGATAAACGCGCGATTGGCAGTATCGATGGTTGGGAAGGACAGGTAAATGCTTGGCCACTTGATGAGGCACTGATTGATTATGTTAGCGACAGCTATGAAGGTGAGTATAAAGAAAAAGACAATATCATCAATAGTGACAGCATTTCTGTTGGCAGTATCAAACAAGATACCAAAAACATTACCCCTGAGCTGTTGGCAGACATGAATGAGATTGGTGGTAGTGAAGCCAATGTCACTACAGGCTATCATGCGATTGAGTTTTTGTTATGGGGTCAAGATACTAATGGTGTTGGCGAAGGCGCGGGTAATCGTCCGGTTAGCGATTATATGACTACAGAGGGCAAATGTACCAGTGGTGAGACAGTAAATACCGATGAAAGCACTTGTACGCGCCGTGGTCAATATCTTAAAGCAGCATCGCAGTTATTGGTTGACGATTTAACCGCCATGGAAGCTCAGTGGCAGCCAGAAAGCGAAAATACGCTACGTAGCGACATTATGGCACGCAAAGGTAATAATAGTCTGCGCCAAATTCTGTATCAAATGGGTAGCTTGGCATTGGGCGAGCTTGCCTCTCAGCGAATGCAAGTGGCATTTGTCACCGGCTCTACCGAAGATGAGCATGAGTGCTTTAGTGACTTGACCCATCTAAGCTATGCTAATAATGCACGCGGTATCCAGAATATCTTTGATGGCAGTTATAAGACGGTGGCAGGTAAGAATGTTGGTGGTTATGGTATCAAACAGTATCTGATTGATACCAATCATAAAGATGCAGCGGATAAGCTAACCGCTGACTTTAAGCTTGTAGAAGATGCCTTTAATGTTATCGTCGATAAAGGGGAGAAAGAAGGTATTAAAGTCGATCAGATGATTGCAACCGTTGGGCAAGCAAGTAAATTTGGCATTTCAGCTGAAGAGCAAAATATGCGTCGCGGTTTAATTGAAAACGCTATTAATGGTTTAAAAGCGCTAACGGGAGGCATTGAAACGGCTGCAAGCGCTGTAGGTATTGATAACTTAGATGCGGATGCTGGAACACAGTTCTAGGTTAAGACTTGTATTTTATTTATGGTCTTTTAGCTGGTGCATCTTAACTAAAGTGCCTACTTAGTTCTTTATAAGATAATGAGAACGTTTTTCATAGACCAAAAAGTTAGGTATAATAGACACGTTGTCAATTGTGGTTGGCAACGTGTTTTTTATACCGTATTAAAATAGCCTGATAGGTCAACGATTTGTATATATGTGAATATATATTGATATAAAGGTTAAAGCTGCTGACCCTATCGACTAAAAGTGACTCACTTTGTAACATGCGATTTTAATGGTTCTATCCTTGATTAGAACAAAGGTAACTTTTTTATGCCCATCATGACAGCCAAGCGTTCTACTTTCTCTCTCTCTCCAGTGCGATATCTCTCTTCATCTTCTTTTGCCGTTAGTCTGTTTTGTATTCTATCTTTAGGAGGTTGTCAGCAAAAGGATAGTGATAGTCAAAATCAACTGGTATCTACCGAGCGTGCACAGACTATTGAAGCGCTTGCGGGCGTGCCGATGCAGCAACTGATAACCTTTGATCCGCAAGAGATTAAACAGGGTGGGGATACGGGGATTAGTATTATCAGTAGTGAGAGTTACTCGATGCCTTCATCAAACTTGACCGCATCGCGCAAAGGTGACTTTTTTGTGGGTAATGCTTTTTTTAAGCAGCCGTGGGTGATTGCGCCTGCTAGTACCGATAGCCGAGATGGACTCGGCGCATTATTTAATGTGGCGGCTTGTCAGTCGTGCCATATCAAAGATGGGCGCGGTCATGCACCGATGACTAGTGATTCCGATGCCGATAGTTTACTGATTCGTCTTGCCATGCCAGCAACTACTGATGAGCAGCGTGAACAATTACGAAACTCACTTATCGAAAAGGTTGTCCATCCTATGTATGGCGGTCAACTGCAAGATCGCGGTATCCAAGGTGTTCCAGCTGAAGCGCGTATTAAAATACAGTGGACGGATAAGCCTGTTACCTTTGCCGATGGTCATGTTGAAAATTTACGTGCGCCAACCTTTCATTTAACCAATCCTGGATATGGTGCATTTGATAATGAGCTGATGGTATCACCGCGTATTGCTTTGCCAATGATTGGACTTGGTTTACTGGATCAAATTCCTGATGCCGATATCAAAAAACAAGCCGTCAATAATAAGAAAGCCGATAATGTGGGCACTCTTATTCGAGGCAAATTTAACTTAGCTATGGATCCGCAAACTGGCAAGGTTGGGCTAGGGCGCTTTGGCTGGAAAGCCGGACAAACCAAGCTGTTAACCCAAAATCAAAGTGCCTTTAACGAAGATATGGGGCTGACTTCAAGTATTCGACCGCATGAATCCTGTATGCCAATGCAAACTGCGTGTCTTAAAGCAACGACAGGTGCGGATGAACAAGGCGATGGTAAACCTGCGGTAGAAGTCAGCGATGAGGTAGCGAAATTTGTAGAGTTTTATACCCGTAATCTTGCCGTGCCACACCGCCGCAATGCTGATGATAAGCAAGTGCTGGCAGGTAAAAAACGCTTTTATGACATGGGCTGTCAAAGTTGCCATACGCCACGCTATCAATTACCAAAAACGGATGATGATCATCATGAGCAGCATGGGCAAGTGATTTATCCGTATACGGATCTGTTGCTTCACGATATGGGTGATGATTTGGCAGATCGTACTATTGCTGGCAAGCTGCCACCAAAAGACGCGCAGGTTGAGTTTTTAGCCAATTCGTATGAATGGCGAACACCTGCACTATGGGGCATTGGGCTGGCGCAAACCGTCGATTCACAAGCTACCTTTTTACACGATGGACGCGCGCGTACGTTAATGGAAGCAGTATTGTGGCATGGTGGGGAAGCGGCTAAGCAGCGCGAGCAGGTATTAAAACTTGATAAAAAAGGTCGAGCTGAGCTGAACGCATTTTTAAAGTCGCTATAGGCGAACGATTAACGCCACTGCTGAGCACATTGCTTAGCAACAGGTAAATCATGAAATGGCTGAAGTACGGTTATCCGCTTTATTAAGCCATTCATATTAATTAATAATCATATTGACATCATACCGAGAAACTTATGAAAAAGAACCATGTCTTAGCAATGGCACTATCAGCACTTAGTGCGGGGCTTTTGATTAGCTGCGCCAAACCCGCTGAAGATAATAAAGCCACTGATACGGACAGTCAAAAAGTGGCAAAAAATTCAGTAACAGCCAACGATAGTAAGGGCGCTGTACAAAATGCCCCGATTACACCTGTGACAATAAGTGCTGAAAGCGAAAAAACGTATCTCACCCATGTGGCGAAAGATATGGTCATTCCTGCCTATGCCGACACGGTAAAACAAAGCGATATATTACATAAGTTGGCGCAGCAGCATTGCCAAAAAGCGCCCGTCAGTGGTGCTGACCTACAAGCGTTGCGTCATCAGTGGTTGCTATTAGCGCAAGCATGGGCAGGCGCTGAAATGATTAACTTTGGTCCTGCTACTGAAAGCATGAGCAACCTATATATCAACTACTATCCCGATGAGCGTGGTTTGGTTCATAGTGGGGTGGCTGACCTAATTGCGGCTAACCCTAACTTAACACCAACCCAATTGGCAAATGAGAGCGCTATTGTCCAAGGTGTACCAGGCTTAGAGGAAGCGCTGTATGCCAACGACAGTTTAAACGCGGCACAATGTGCTTATGTGATCAGTGCAAGTAGTGCATTAAGTAGCCGACTACAAGAGATTGAAAGCAACTGGCAACAAAATGCTATGACGTTATTAGCTATTGATAAAGCTGATAGTAACGATGATGGTTTGAATCAATGGTTTAACTCTTTACTTGCTTTGGTTGAAAACATGAAGACCATTGCCATTGATCAGCCGCTTGGTCTGACGACGGGCAAAGCCAAAGGTCACCTCCCAGCCGCTACCGCTGGGCAAAGCCGCGCTATTGTCACCGCTAAATTGGCAATGCTGAATAAAACCCTGACTGATCCAGTGTTGACTGCAATCCTTGGTAGCAATAATGAAAGCAACGTTGGGAATGAATTAGCAACAGCTCTGGCTGACACCACAACGTTACTGGCGCAAATGCCGGAGGATTTAGCGACTGCAGATAAAGCGACCCAGCAGCAGCTTTTTGATCAGATGACAGCAATTACTCGTTTACTTAAGCGCCAGCTAATGCCGACACTGGGAATGCGCGTAAACTTTAATAGCAATGATGGTGATTAAACTATTAAATTATTAAATTACTAATAAGCTAATAATTAAAATAGTGCCACGAGGAAATGACAAAATCCGTGCCCAGTGTGTTAAGTGAATAAAGGTGTTTATACCATGGCGAAGTCTCCTATCTATGAAGTACTTACTACCACTGCGCTGACGGCGCTGGGCACGGTATCTTTGGTTGGTGTTCACCATTACTATCGCAGGATGACGCAGCCTGAGGCACGATTACAAGACTACGTAGAAGGGCTGGTAGCATTAGGTGGGCCGCGCTTCACTGATGCCACTCAAAAATCCCGTACGCACAAGACAACAACAGCGCATATCACAACCATGCATCCGCGTCCTGTTTGTTGGGTAAGTGGGATTGCCGCCATGCCGAAGCCAAAAAAATCAGCGCCTCTTAAAGATGATGACAGTAACTATGATGAAAGCGACTGTGATGAAAGTAACTTTGGCGTCGTTGGTATCGATGCCGATCGACAAATCGTTTGGCAAACCACCATGCCAGAACGTGTCCATGATATCGTCGTTCAACCTATTGCTAAAGATAGCAGCAGTAAAAAGAATGCGTATAAGCGTGATGTCGTCGTGATGGGGCGTCGTCCAAGCGAATGGTTCTGGGTACTAGGTACTGCTAATGGGCAAGTAAAGTTTGCGATTCAAGCGGAAGTTAATCGCCATTTTTATGGTCATGCGTGTTATAGCTTAGACGGCACTCTGTTGTATGTCACTGAAAATGACACCGTTAATCTAGTGGGTACAATCGGTGTTTATAAAGTTAATAAAGGCTATCAAAAAATAGCAGAATTTGACGCTTATGGTATTGGTCCACATGAGCTTATTATGCATCCTGATGGCGAAACCCTGATTATTGCTAATGGTGGTATTAAGACGGAAAAAGCCTCGCGGGAAGAATTAAACTTAGACAGCATGCAACCATCATTGGTTTATCTCAATCGCCATAATGGCGCATTATTAGAGCAAGTTGCCCCTGAGCACAAGCAGATGAGTGTCCGTCATTTAGCCGTAAATCATGATGGTATGGTAGTAATTGGGATTCAATTCCAAGGTGACAAGCATATCAATGTGCCGTTAGTACTGACTCATCAGCGCGGTGAGAATGAACTTAAACCATTGCTTATGCCAAACAATCAATGGCAGCGTTTTCATCATTATATTGCCAGTGTGGCGGTGGATAATGAGCATAATCTGCTCTGTGCCACTTCACCATTTGGCGGCTGTGCGGCTGTTTTTGACTTAACGACGCGTGAGCTTATTAGCGCAGACAGTATTTCTGATTGTGCTGGCGTGTCAGTATTGGCTAGTGAAATGCAAGCAGGATTTATAGTTAGTGATGGTCTAGGGCAGTTAACAACGTTACATGTAACTGACGATGTTGCTAATAATATGTCTAATAATGATAAAAAGAATCCATTATTCAAGCGCACTATTAAAAATAGCCAAACTCATACCATGTCATTTGACAATCATTTACAAGCGCTATAACCGTTAAGAAAAACAGCCATAAAGCTATGATAAAGGTCTGAGTGATATATGGATAACACCAGTTTGCCTCAAGGATACAGACATCCCTTATTACAAGGTATCGTGGAGAGACTCGCTCATGCCAATATCTGCTTACATATTACTAAAAAGAGCGTTAAGAATATTAATTTTCGTCTAAAGCCTTATCATTTGGCAGTTTCAGTACCGATTTATATTAGCAACGCTGAGCTCGCCCAAGCAGTTGAGCGGCGCATATCATGGGCATTAATCCATCATCCGCAAGTGCTAAAACGTCACCAGCGTATTAGCAAAGAGATAGACACTCAAGACAGTTTTTTATTGTGGGGCGAGCCACAATCGAATACGTTCAATCAACATGAAAAATTAGCTTATTATCGCTGGCAATTATCTATCGTGATGTCAGAATTGTTTGCAAAATGGCAACCAATCGTGGGCGCGTATGCCAATGAGACGCGCATTAAAAAAATGCAGACGCGATGGGGCAGTTGTAATACTCGCGCTCGACGCATTTGGCTATCTGTCCACCTGCCAGCTTATCCTATTGAGTGTACCGAATACGTGATAGTCCATGAATTGTGTCATCTACATCATGCCAATCATAGCCCAGCCTTTTGGCAAACCGTAGCGACAGCAATGCCAGACTATTGCCATTGGCATCATATGCTGGCAGGTAAGTCTGGCAAGTTAGATTAAAGTGTTAAGTCACATTGATAAGTTAAAGTGTCGTAATCAGCAGTTAAGACTAAAGCATTAAAAACCCTATTCCGCTGTATTTGCCGCCTCTGTAAGCGCTTGCTTAAAGACTTTACCCAGCAGATTAACATCATCAACTCGCGCATAATTAAGGCGCGTGACAAAGGCAATATGACGGTGTGGTCCTGCTTCGGCTAAGGGGATAGCAACCGCATTTTGGTTTTGCAGATGCAACTGATTGAGTGCCATTTCTGGCACCAATGTCGTGCCCATATTTGCCAATGCCATCTGAATAAGGGTGTTTAAACTTGCATCAGAAAAGCTTGATTTCATTTGTTCGCGGTCAAAATGACATACCGATAACGTCTGATCCGTCAAGCAATGCCCTTCACCAAGCAACATCAGATTAGCCGTTGCCAACTCATCGGCATTAATGGTTTTAAGGGTTGCATGCACATCATCTTGTGGGAAAACAGCAAAAAAATCTTCGCTCCAAAACTCAAAACTATGCAGACCATCTACCGCATAAGGCAGAGCAATAATCGCCGTATCAATATGACCGTAACGTACTTGTTCAAGCAAGCGCTCGGTTTGCTGCTCAACTATCGACATCCGAAATTCTGGATAATGCTGTCTGAGCGCAGGCAATACTTTCGGTAGCAAATAAGGCGCAATCGTTGGGATAATGCCGACGGTCATCGGATAAGCAAGCGGTATCTGATGACTGTGCGCGCGCGTGGTCAAGTCGTTAATCTCAGAAAATACTCGCTGGGCGCGTGTTAAGATATCTTGCCCAATCGGGGTAATCAGTACCTGCTTATTATTACGCTCAAAAATCTGCGTATCCAGCTGTTTTTCTAACTCTGCAATCCCTAGACTTAGCGCAGATTGTGAGATATTACAGTCTTCTGCGGCTCGTTTAAAGTGACGATGTTTCGCCACCGCTAAAGCAAATTCAAGTTGACGTAAAGTAATCATAAGGGCTCTTTTTTATTAAGGTTTTAACAGGCTTATCGGGAGTGAATAACCCTTTAAAAGTGATTTATATTTGGCTAATATAAACAGTCAGTCTCGTTGTATGATGAGAAATACTGGTTAGAATAGTTTAACAAGTTTGATAAAACAAAACATCATATTAAAAACTTTTAACTGGATTAACCCTAAAATTCACGTATAGTTTGTCAAGTAAGTTGTTTAGTCAGTTGACTTTAATATAAACGGTTCGAATGACTAAATAAATTAATATCATTAACCAACAATAAAGGAGCCACTCATGGCGTCTATTATCAATCAAGAAATTCCAGAATTTTCAGCACAAGCTTTCGTTAACGGTGAGTTCAAAACCATCACTTCAGACGACGTGAAAGGCAACTGGGCGATTTTCCTATTTTACCCAGCTGATTTTACCTTTGTTTGCCCAACTGAACTTGAAGACATGGCGGCTCATTATGACGAGCTACAAGGTTTGGGCGTAGAAGTATACTCAGTATCAACAGATACTCATTTCACCCATAAAGCATGGCATGACTCTTCAGACGCCATTGGTAAAGTACAATACCCAATGATTGGCGATCCTACTGGTAAAATCACTCGCGGCTTTAACGTAATGATTGAAGAAGCAGGCTTGGCTGAGCGCGGCACGTTCTTAGTTGATCCAGATGGCTTTATCCAAGTGGCTGAAATTCATGCAGGCGGCATTGGTCGTAGCGCAAAAGACATGCTGCGTAAAGTAAAAGCGGCACAATACGTGCGTGAGAATGACGGTGAAGTGTGCCCAGCAGCATGGGAAGCTGGTCAAGCAACGCTAAAACCAAGTCTTGATTTGGTTGGTAAAATCTAAGCAGTTACTATTTAAGTTATGACCATTGTATTAACGGTTATAAGACTGAAAAATGATTGTAAAAGTAATTGTTAAAAAAGACCCCACCAGCACTGGCTTGTGGGGTCTTTTTATTGGCGTATTATCAATAGATATCAATATTCATAACGCGTTTATAATTATTATTATAATTGCCACTAATGCTTATCGTTAGGCACTGGTTTTTAAATTATTATTTTCTAGCGCCCTATAAATTTCATCTTTAAGATGCAGTTTTCGCCTTTTCATTTGTTCGATCTCTTCTTCTCTACTCGCATGCAGCACCACATCTTTTTCAAGCTGATTGATTTGTTGATCCAGCTGCGTATGCTCATCAAAAATAGTCGCGAAGTGGCTGTCTTTTAGCTTAAGTTCAGCGATTGCTTCGCGGTTGTCTTGCCAGGTCTCAGTCTTTCTCATGTGATCATCCTTGTAATTAAAAAAAGGGTAATTAGACGCAAAGGGTGTAAGGAGCAGTTTGCCACCTTACTAACCCTCATACTTGAAAAAAGGGTTTTGGCTATTTAATGGTAATGGCTATTTAATCTTAATGATTACAACAGGTACTGCTTTTTAATGAGGTAAATGAGTTTATTAATATAAGCTAATAATACTCACTAACCTCTATCGAGTGTAGCGAAATAAAATGACTTGCGCTATATCTATCCTAAACAATGCTTATTACTAATTGGCTGTATATTGATATAATGATATTTTAAAGGGATATTGATTTGTTTTATAAAACATAGGCTTTAAATATCTGTGCTTGCCGAAATCCTGTTAAGCCCTGATAATAGACCCATTGCAGTAAGGCAGGCAACGATAACTGCCGCTAAAATTACTAATCTTATCAATACCTTTATTAAATCTGCGTTACATATTTAATAATAATGAGGAACACTTATGATAGACCAAAGCTTATTAGATGCTGTTAAAAGTTATAGCGCAAACATGACCCGTCCGATTAGTTTTGTATTGGGCAGTGGCGAACATGCTAAACGTGCTGAGTTGATTGATTTCTTGACTAAAATTGCGGGCACGACGGAAAAAATTCAATTTAATGTCCAAGATGATGCGTTTATTGATAGTAGTTTGCCAAGTCCAATCAGCTTTGCCGTTCGTAGTCACATTGATGATGCGCTAACGGATACGGGCATTGTGTTTAGTGGTATCCCAGGTGGGCATGAGTTTACTTCACTTATCCTAGCGATTTTGCAGGCAGGTGGTCATACGCTAAAGTTAGATGAAGGTATTCAAAAGCTTATCAAACGTATTAATAAGCCGCTACAGTTTCAAACCTTTGTATCACTGTCTTGCCATAGCTGCCCAGATGTGGTGCAAGCGCTTAATCAGTTTGCATTATTAAATGACGGTATTAGCAATGAGATGATTGATGGTGCATTATTTCAAGAGCTAGTCGATGCCAATAATATCCAAGGCGTACCCGCCGTATTTTTAAACGGTAAACCTTTTGCCAATGGTCTAATCGATACGGGTAAATTGATTGATAAGTTGCAAGAACAGTTCTCAGACTTATTAAGCGAGGGTAGCGCTGATGAAGCAGAGCAGTTAGAGCAGCAAGACGTGACGATTATTGGTGCTGGTCCTGCTGGGGTTGCTGCTGCGATTTACACCGCGCGTAAAGGCTTAAAAGTGACCATGGTGGCGGATCGTATCGGCGGTCAGGTGAAAGACACGCAAGATATCGAGAATCTTATCTCGATTCCGTTAACCACAGGCACGACGCTATCGAATAATTTTGTCACGCACTTGCAGGAATACGACATCACGCTAAAACAGAGTGTCAGCGTGAAAGAGATTACCGAGACGGCAGATGAGAACTATCGCATCCAGCTAAATACGGGCGAGACGTTTACCACGCGCAGCATTATACTAGCGACTGGGGCGCAGTGGCGTAAGCTGAACGTCCCGGGCGAGGAAGAAAATATCGGTAAAGGCGTGGCGTATTGCCCACATTGCGATGGTCCGTTCTTTAAAGGCAAAGACGTATCAGTGATTGGCGGTGGTAACTCAGGTATTGAAGCTGCGCTTGATTTGGCAGGTATCGTGAAGCACGTGACGGTATTTGAGTTTGCAGACACTCTAAAAGCTGACCAAGTACTGATTAATAAGGCAAAAGAAAAAGCCAATATCGAAATTATCACGGGCGCGGCAACCAAAGAGATTAAAGCGACGGATGGTAAAGTGACCTCTATTGTCTATGAAGAGCGCAGCTCAGGTGATATAAAAGAGTTGGACTTGGCGGCAATCTTTGTACAAATTGGCTTAGTGCCTAATACCGAGTTCGTTAAAGGCTTTATTGATTTAAATCGCTTTGGCGAGATTGAGATTGATGAGCGTTGCCGCACAGAGAGAAAAGGTATCTTTGCTTGTGGTGATGTGACCACCGTACCGTTTAAGCAAATTAATATTGCCATGGGTGAGGGCAGTAAAGCGGCATTGTCAGCGTTTGAATATTTGGTGATGCAGTAATTTTGAGCTGAATATATCTTAAGATGTAGATAAAAAGCCACTTCATTATTGAGGTGGCTTTTGTAATATAAGTTCGGAAAATTTAATGAGCTAAGATAAAAAATCTTAAATTTATTATTTTGCTTTTATGGTTTAGAACGATTAATCTCTTGATTCAAATTTTTCCAATGGTTTTTAATTTGAGAATCAATTTTACTGTAGTCCGACATTATCTTATGGGCATTTTTAGCATAAGTAATGTAGTTTCCCCAATTGATTGCATGTTTGTCAGGCTGCCATTGATTTGTAGTGCCTTGAATTCGTTTGTATTTTATACAGCGTGTTGAACCAATATAAGAGTATCTTTTATAAAGCCTTCTTTTGAACATCTCTCCTTTTGTACTATTATTAATAGTACTACTATAGAATTCACTTCTGTGAACGCCTTTCTTCATTTTTCGATAGTATTTAGCTAAAGAGCTTGTTTTTAGGTAAACATTCTCACCGTCAAAGCTAAAACCGAGATATTCGAAGTTTCTATTGATACTATATTGAGTTAGTACCCCATTAAACTCTTGCTCACAAATCAACCTATCGTTGATATAGTTGAAGTGAAAAACCTGTGTTTTATCTTTATGAATTGTCAGTTTTATATCTTCAACTTTCTCTTCGAATAGCTCAATAATGTCTGCTTTGTATTCTATCGGACATACAACAACCATGTCATCAGAATAGCGCCGATAGATACCATTTATGTTAGATACCTCTCTATGGATTAGTTCATCAAATCCCAACATATATATATTGGCTAGAGTTGCACTAATAGCAGAGCCTTGGCAAATACCAGAAACTCTAATATCACTTTTGGGATCATTTTTTGGTGCAGTATGCTTATTTGAACGAATCAACCCTCTTTTCCGAATAGTATGTATATCTTTCATTGAGCAATAGCCAATAGCATTCTTATTATATAAATGGTCAATACGTTTCACTGGCTTAAATACAGTCTTACCATCATTTTTTCTTACTAAGATTTTGTTCTTAAACAAGTTAAAAAGGTGTTGTTCTTCAACGTAAGAGAATTTTGTGATATTCCTAAATACATTATAGTGGTCTTTGGGTAGTATTCTTTCTCCAATTACTTCGCACCATCTGTTTTTCAAAATGTTATGGTCGAGGCTAGGAAAGAAGTTTTCAATATCAAAAGTAATGGCGACAAGTTCATTATTAATTGCATGAGTTTTAATGTAATTAAAGACTTCATCTGCAAAATGTATGTTATTTTTTTTAGTTAGGTTCTTTTGCTTTACATCTGTTGGAGTTTTTCTATAAGCAGTAACAACGTTATTTAAGCCTTTTTCCTCTAAAATAATCTCATACTTTTCATGTAACAAATAGGAATAATAAGAGTAAATATTAGAGTCTAAGTTATTAGCGTAATGAATACTTCGATTTTTTGCCCCTTTATTGACTCGTTTTCCATTATCTTTTACTTTTCCATCAGAATCATATTCTTTTCTATACCGTCTTGTAGAAATCACTTTGTGAATAAATGGTGTAAAACTATGCACAGCTATCTTTTCCTGATTTTTAATATAGGAAATAGTCATGCTATGATTATTAGAAGGAAGGCCAATATGTGGATATCTTTTAATCTTATACCAATCGTTTAATTCTTCTTTAACTTCAAGTGGCATATTATTAAAATCTAGTTGAAAGGGTAAGAATAAAGGATGACGGGGCTAGCATTTTGCGCATATAGCGGATAATAAAAGTTGTGCTAGCCGTTACTATTGGAAGTAACACCCCTTTTGTTTTTTGGAAATTAATATAATAATAATAATCAACTTAAGGACTCATATTTCTATGCTCTCATCAATCATATTACCAATCATATATCTTATCTATCGCTTGACTGTATCGCCCGATGATGATATTGATTTAACTGAACTAGCTGTCTAGTCAGCAACACTAAAAGTGCTTCAGTTCAAACACAAACTTAAATTATCTGCTTCATCCTTTATGTGCTGAGGTTATCATATTCTTACTATGCTGTAAAATTAGTTTATGGTGAATATAGTTTAATTAGTTAATGCAGAAGAATAGGTTGCTAATACTTATGTCACATACACTGATTTTTTTATTAACGAAATTGTAATTTTAAAAAATGCCCATCCAAATTTTGGACAGGCATTTTTTAATTTGTGCATTCATCAGTTTTTTGCTAAGTAAAAAACTTTATTAGTCATCCAACAAATCCATACGTTTCGCCGCTTCATAAATACCGGTTGAGCGATTGCCCGTACGGCAGAAAATCAATACTGGCTGCTCTGCTTGATTAAAAAAGTCAGCAAACTCTTCGACGTGATTTTGATTCAGCTCATTACCAGCAAAGGATACTTCTTTATATGCCAATCCTGCTTGTTCCGCTGCCGCAGCAAGCTCAGCACTGGTCGGCTGATTGGGCTCTTCACCATCTGGACGATTATTGATAATGGTCTTAAAGCCTTGTTCAGCAATCTGTGGAATTTGTTCAGGGGTAATTTGTCCGGTAATGCTAATGTCGTGGCTCATGAAGTTTCCTTTATTAGAATGATTTAAATGATTTTAAAATCAATTTATGGTTAATCTGATTTATAGCAAGCCTTGCATCAACGCGCTTTGATACAGCAATTTTGCCCGCGCACCCGTACCACAAAACATGAGTATTGGTTTGGGGATAGCATGATAAAACGCGGCGAATTGCTCAACGGTTACCATACTTAAGCGCTCATCATCGAACGGTAAATGATGATAAGTTAGGTTTGCTGCTTTGGTAGCCACTGCCAAATCAGTACTGCGTGGCTGAGAGATATGCTCATCATCAGGGCGCACATTAATCACTGAGCGGTAGCCGAGTTCTGCAATTTTAGCGCACTGGGTAGGATGAATTTGTTTATAAATCGTGAGAGTATCAGTCATAAATAACGTCTATTTTTTCGTGAAAAAGCAGCAAAGGATAAGTTGTGTCGATGGAGGCAGGAATCATACAGCTAGGTTCAAAATGCTGTATATATACCCATCATTAGCACAACAACGTCCTATCATAACGGTATTTTGTGGCAGACGGCAATAGATATGTCCGTATCGTGATAGCTATATTAGACTATGATTATCACCATATCAGTTATGTACTATCAGTACGACAAGCTAAGTGCTGAAAAACAATTGAAAAACTTAGCCGTCTTTTAAGGCATTAACCGCATCCATATTGCTTAAATAAACCGCTCCGCTCAGCTCAGTAATCAGTGGCGTGTCACCGATAACATCCATGATAGGTCCTTTAATAAAGCTAAAGTGCAGCCTTTTTTGTTGTGCCAGCAGCTCTTTATTTAAGCTTATGAGCATCTCTTGTGCGGTCAAATCAATATGATTCACCGCTGCCATGATAAAGATAATCTCGCGTGCGTCTGGATATTGCTTCGTGGCATCAATTACGCGTCGATGCACCGATTCACTATTACCAAAAAACAAGCTCTCATCAATACGCAGCATCAATAAGTTATGATAAGTGACCACATCGTGACGATTGATATTGCGAAAGTGGCTGGTACCGGCAAGTTGCCCAACAATAGCGACATGCGGCTGGCTCGATTGCCAAATTAAGCTGGCAAAGGACACCATTAAGCCAATAACCAGTCCGGTATTTAAACCGAATACCAATACTCCAATGAAGGCGGCTAAGAAACTGGCGGCATCCAAGCGATCACGTTGCCAAGCTGATTTTAATGTTGCCACATCAATCAGACCAATGATGGCTGCCATAATGGTCGCGCCCAAAATAGCAAAGGGTAGCGGGGCAAGGACATCGCCAAAAGCAATCAAGGCGATAATCATGATTAGCACTGTGACGATGCTGGCAAGTGGCGTTTTTGCTCCAGAATCCACGTTAATAGCAGTACGTGAAAAACCACCGGCAATGGGAAAGCTTTGAAAAAGACCGCCAGCCAGATTTGCCAGTCCTAATCCTTTTAGCTCGCGATTGGCATCAAAGCTTTCACCACGCAGCCGCGCATAGGTACTTGCGACTGAACTGCTTGACACAAAGGCAATTAATGCCATTAAACCAGCTGTAGGTAATAAATTCAGCGCTTCACGAAAGTCTGGCACATAGGGTACGGTGAACGTTGGCAATCCTTGTGGAATGCTGCCAATTGTTGCTACGCCATGCGCTGACCAGTGCAACAACGCACTCAAAATAATGGCAATACCCAACAGTAATAAAGGAAATAGACGCTCCGCCCATTTAGCATACGAAGGTGATAACCAAGATTGCCAAAACCAGCGCTTCCCGTAGCGGTTCATCACCATAAGCGCAAAGGTAACAACACCGATAACTAAGGTTAGTGGATGCAGCTCGCGCGCATACATGACCATACTCGATAAATAACCGATTAAGCCATTACCCGCTATCGGAATACCGGTCAGATACTTTAGCTGACTGATAAAAATAAGCACTGCGGCACCACTGACAAAACCTGCCGAAACCCCACGACTGATAAATTGCATAATCCAGCCAAGCTTTAACTGTCCAGCAACCCATAGTAATGCGCCAACCATTATTGCTAGCAGCCCCGCCATCAGTACATATTGCTCAACCCCTTGATTAGCATAAGGATGCAGCGCGCTTGCCGTCATAATTGCCGTCACTGCCGCAGGTCCCACCGCTTGTACATTGCTTGACCCAATCCACGCATAAATCAGCACCGGTACAATTGCTGCATATAAGCCATAAACTGGTGGCAATCCCGCTAATACCGCATAACCTAAGCTTTGAGGAATCACCAACACGCCCACGACCAGTCCAGCCACCACATCAGTAGGTAGCATTTTTAGCTGATAGTGACGCAGCCAATTGGGAATTAGTCGAGCAGCGATAGTAGGCATATTAAATTATCATCATATTAAGTTGTCGTTACGTTTTATCATTATGTTAAAAAACCTCTCATTCACTATAACTGGTCATTACTATTTTGTTTTGGCACAAAAGCGCTCATACAATAGCTGCAATACTGCCAAGGCATCGTCACTGGCGATACTATAATAAATTTGCTTGCCTTCACGGCGCGTAGTTACCAGCTCGTCTTTACGCAGAATGCCCAACTGCTGCGATAGGCTTGGTTGTCCGACACCGACTAAGTTTTCAAGCTCACTGACGCAATATTCGCCTTGAGTCAGCTGACAAAGTAATAATAATCGATCAGGGTGTGAAAGCGATTTTAACAGCTGGCTGGCCTGCATAGAGGCTTGCTTCATTTGTGCGGCAAGGTCATTAGGAACTTGACTGGGAGTAAGGTCAGACATAGCAACTTCAGTACTACCAATTTCTTGGGAAAATGTATTCATATGATGCTCCTGATAGGAGACAGTATTAGCAGATGTAATTATTTTAGATTGATTGGCTATAGTCATTTGAGTGTCCAATGTAAAAGTTAACGGTGACGATCTGCAATCCGTTGTCTTGTAGAGATGTTTAAAACTATAAAATAGTTTTAGTGCATAAAAGGTAATGAATTATCAATAACATGACTTATTATATCAGGTTATATTCATTTACATTATATAAATTGATAAAGTGTTTGATCGTTGCTATATTACTAATTAAAGCTTAATCATGAAAATTAAGCACTGATAAAAATAAATATATAAATACAATAGTGAGGCAGCCATGCAAGTTCATTCCTTCTTACATAACGACACAGAGACTTATACTCATATTCTAGCGGATATTCAACAGAATTTATGCGCTGTAATTGATCCTGTATTGGACTTTGATGCGAAGTCGGGACGTACTGCAACGACTGGTATTGATGAGGTGATTGAATTTGTTCAGGGTCAAGGCTGGGAGTTGGTTTATATTATCGAGACTCATGCTCATGCTGACCATCTTTCAGCGGCCATTCATCTGAAAGAAACATTAGGCGGACAGTTAGTGATGGGCTGCCATATTACTGAAGTACAAAAGATATTTAAGCAAATTTATAACTTTGACACCAGCTTTCGCACTGACGCCAGTCAGTTTGATATCTTAACAGATGAAGGCGATACCTTAGCGCTTGGTAGTATTACAATCACTGCCATGCACGTTCCGGGGCATACACCAGCAGATATGGCTTACATTGCTACTGATGATGAAAAAGCGGTAGTTTTCGTAGGTGATACGCTATTTGCTCCCGATGTTGGCACTGCGCGCTGTGACTTTCCCGGTGGAAATGCCAAGACGTTATATCAATCCATCCAAAAGCTACTATCACTGGATGAAGATACAGTAATGTATTTATGTCATGACTATCCAAGCGAGGGGCGCAAGCATTGTCCAACGGCAACCGTTGCCGCACAAAAACAAAATAATATTCATGTTAAAGAGGGTATTAACGAAGCTGAATTTGTACAGATGCGCGAACGCCGTGATGCAACATTAGAGATGCCGCGCCTAATTATTCCTTCTGTACAAGTCAATATTGATGCAGGTCATTTTCCTGAGCCTGAAGCCAATGGAACACGTTATTTAAAAGTACCGATTAATGTGTTTGGTCAGTAAATCGTAATTATAGCCAGCATTAAGTAAGTATGAAACGCATAGTCGTCACAATAATGCTAGTCTACGCTATAAGCCATGACTGGTTTGCTTGCAAAAACTTTGTTTTTTTATAACTTATAAGGAGTCAGTCATGAAAATTAATGTGGGCAGTACTGAAAGAACGCTTCGTATTATCGCTGGTATCATTATTATTGGTATTGGCGTTTATTATCAAAGCTGGTGGGGTGTGATTGGTGTGGTGCCTCTATTAACTGGACTATTCCGCTTTTGCCCACTATATTCGATACTAGGTATGAATACCTGTAGAAGATAATTGGCATCACTCATATAATAGCTATGTAAAATGAATACCGTCAGAATATATAAGTCAGAATAGGAGTTATATTATGAATGAGCAAGATTGCCATGTGATATGTCCGCATTGCCAAGCTACCAACCGTGTGCCTGCTGCAAAACTAAGCGCCACGCCGAAGTGTGGTAAATGTGGTAAGCCTTTATTAACGGGTAGTCCACTTGAGCTCACTGGACAAACTGTCAACAAGGTCATTCAGAAAAATGATGTTCTGACTATTGTGGATTTTTGGGCAAGCTGGTGTCAGCCATGTCTTATGATGGCGCCGCAATTTAAGACAGCGGCAAGTCAGTTACCGCACGTGGTTTTTGCGAAATTGCAAACAGACAAGTATGAGCAAGACGCTGCGCCTTATAATATACGTAGTTTGCCAACGATGGTTGCATTCAGGCATGGTAAAGAAGTGGCGAGGCAATCAGGTGCGTTGCCTACTGACCAGATTGTGCAGTGGGTACGAAGTTTAAAAGCTTAATAAATAACTGATATTTTTTGTATTATCATAACTAAAAAAGCCAATACGTTTATCACGTATTGGCTTTTTATTGTTTACGCGCTTATAAAGGATTACTCGCCATAAATCTTAATACCATTGGCAAAACTACAGCGCTGGATACGTGCTGACTGGATAATGGCATCACGCTCGCCATACAAGCGTGATAATTTAGCATCACGACCTTTGGTATCGTTGCTTTTGCCAACACCAAAGCTGATGTTTGGCGAGATACCCCAGCGTCCAGCCGACACGCCAACGCCAACGCCTGATGTTGATAAAGATGATTGTTCTTTACGCGCGGCATCAACGTAGCGATTGACGCGTATATATTCTTGGTTCAGTGCTTGGCAATCGTAGCTTTGGTAAGTATTAGGTGGTACATATTGTGGAGTAATATTGCCAGTAGATGCACAACCAGTAAGAACAAAGATGCCGGCTGTCGCCAATAATGTCGCTGCAGTAAGAGTTTTCATAGTGACTCCATAAGGCTAAAGTATTTTGTAACATTACATTCTATTTTAAGGAGTTAGCTCAACTTAAGATAGTAAAAATAAATATATGACCCATTTAAATAAAATCTAGAAGCCATGTTAAATAAGCTTATAACTATTTAAAGTTAGAGCCTAGTTAAAATAAGTTGTCAGGTTTTACATACGCTAAGATAACGATACCAATATAAGCAACTGTAGCGATAAAAATACCGGCTTTATTTTGAACAGGGGTCGAACGCGGATTAAAGGCTTTCATACTCGCACTAATAGCAGCCACAAATAATACCATTTTGGCAATGACCCATTGTACAGGGGCATTCGCATTCAGCAGTTGTAAAAGCATCCAAGCGCCTGACAGTAATACCAATGCATATACAATATGATTGGCGATTTTAACCGCTCGAGGCGCGCGATCCTTGGTGCTTAATACCAAATAACTTTGATATAAAAAAAGAGCGATAACCAATACCGCCAATAACATATGTAGATGTTTCATTAAATCTTATTTCCTTTACCTTGACAGTGTTTACGCTCAACTATGGGATGAATAATAATAAGGGTAATTAGCCTGCGTTTTGACCGGCGCAATTTGGGCTATTAGGGCTCTGACCTTGCCACTCATCTGGCGTATAGGCATGAATTGCCAGCGCGTGCACATTGCCACCTTTCGAAGTGAGTAAGTCAGCGACCAAGTCATAAACCAATTGATGACGGGCAACTAAGCGCTTACCAATAAAAGCATCACTAACAAGCGTCAGCTTAAAATGGCTCTCTTTTCCATCAAAATATCCTGCATGACTCATGGATTCGTTAACCAGAGATAAATGAGTGGGTTGTAGTGGCTGTAATGAATGCTGCAGGGCAGTAGCAGTAGGGGCAGATAAGGTGCTCATAGCGTTCCTTTACTCAATAATGGCTAACAATGGTCGAATTAATTTTATTGATTATAGCAGAGCCTGATATTGGTGCATCATACTTATATAGGGCACATAAAAAAAGCAGAGCGCTATATTTTATATAGTACGCTCTGCTTTTCATGGCTGTCACTGATAAATAAGACTTAACGGCGTGCCTTTTGATACAGTGGCACCACTTTTGGCATCAAAGATTGTAGCTGTGCAATACGGTTGCTGCTCGTTGGATGCGTGCTTAGGAATTGTGGTGGCTCGCCTTGGCTGGCACGTTGCATTTTTTGCCACAAAGTGACCGCAGCTTGCGGGTTATAGCCAGCACGTGCCATCAGCTCAAGACCGATTTGATCGGCTTCTGCTTCTTGCGTACGACTGTGTGGACGGCTCAGACCTAAGTCACCCGCTAGACCTGCCAATTGCGCCTGACCTTGCGATAGACCAAAGACGCTAGCGGCAACGCCAATACCGGTTTGAGTCGCGTATTCACGTGACAGACGCTCGCGTGAATGTTCACGCAGTGCGTGCGCCATCTCATGTCCCATAATCGCGGCAATTTCATCATCAGATAAATTCAAACGATCAATAATACCCGTGTAGAACATTACCTTACCACCTGGCATGACAAAAGCATTCAACTCATTAGACTTAATGGTATGCACTTCCCAATTCCATTTTGCCGCATCCGGACGATATACATTCACTTGGCTCACCAACCGATTGGCAATGCCTTTTAATCGACTTAATTGAGCTTTATTTGTGTCTAGTACGCCTTTCGAACGGGCGTCTTGAATGGCTTTATTATAACTTTGTGCTGAAAGCTGTAATACTTGCTCACTTGACACTAACAATAGCTGCTGACGATCAACGCCAACCGCGCCTGTGCTGGTCGTACTAGTGCAACCAGTTAAGGTCAATGCCGATAATGATGCAGCCATTATCGTCGTGGTTAATAATTTTTTCATAAAAAACATCCTCACTGTAAAATATAAAATCGAACAAAGGTACTGCAGGTAGTAGACATTTATAGAGATAATAGAATAAGTTGCCTAGAGATAAGCTTAGCTGATCAACAAAAAGCAATTATATAATAGAGAGTTATAATGATACTTTGTAAATAATTTTTTATAATAACGCTGAATGGCTATACTAATAAATAAGCGTGTTTATAATCGCTATCAGTATAATAACCATAAGCACAGAAAACTAGTGCAACGACAGTAACAATATAACGCGGCAATGTAATTGAGCTTGTCACTTGTCAGCAATGCGTAACAGTAAGTAACAAGATACTTTCTTACCTTAATTTATCGCTATATTTAACCATTAAAATCGCAATGCCTAAATTCCCCTACGGTCTTATCTATAACAACGCTTTTTTATTCAAAATTATTTATAAACAAGTAAGTATAAAATTATTTATCAAAACAATGAGATAGATTGTCCTGATGCTTCTTATAGATGAAAATACCTTATAATCATAAAATAAAATCAAGAAAGCTGTTGACACGTAACGAATATCTGATAGAATAGCCAGCCTATCGAGACGTAGCTGTTAGCAATAACACTATAGCTAGATACTAAGCGGGAATAGCTCAGTGGTAGAGCATAACCTTGCCAAGGTTGGGGTCGAGAGTTCGAATCTCTTTTCCCGCTCCAAATATGGCTGTAAAAAGCACTAAAGCCTCACTTCTTATTATAAGAAGTGGGGCTTTTTTTATGCCTAAAATTTGAGTTAACAATCTGTTAGCAGCATATACAGCTAATAACAATGCCTATAATGGTTTGATAGCGGGTCAAATAAAAATCATTACAAAAAGTGTGTGAACTTAGAACATTTAGCTTGGTTATTCCGCGCATAATTATTTCTACTCAGCGTTGCAATTACAATCACGTTGAAAATGGTCGTATTAGCAATTGGTTAATTTTAAGATTAATGTATATGTTAGTCATCTTTTTCCAATACGTATCTATTTAATAATGCTGTAAATCATCTGAGCACATCTAT
Source organism: Psychrobacter sp. GP33 (assembly GCF_014119005.1). Classification (GTDB taxonomy): domain Bacteria; phylum Pseudomonadota; class Gammaproteobacteria; order Pseudomonadales; family Moraxellaceae; genus Psychrobacter. Next base: position 143,687 of record NZ_JACGYX010000005.1, read on the forward strand.
ATTAAGGAATTATTATGCAAGAATTTAAACATCAGTCCTTTAACGAACTATTCGATTTGTCAGGTAAAGTTGCCATTGTAACGGGCGGCGCCAATGGTATTGGTAAAGCCACGGCGCTACGTTTTGCAGAAGCGGGTGCTAACATTGCCATTGCCGATTTAAAACTTGAAGATGCACAAGCAGCAGTAAAAGATATTGAGGCGCTTGGTGTAAAAGCACTTGCCGTAGAATGTAATATTTTAAAAGATGATGACTTGGTTGCTATGGTCGAGAAAGTGGTCGCTGAGTTTGGCACTATTAATATTCTGATTAACAATGCGGGCGGCGGCGGTGGTGGTCGTGAAAACCCAGCTACAGCATCGGTTGATGATATTCGCCGTGACTTTGAGCTAAATGTCTTTAGCGGTTGGCGCTTGTGTCAGTTATGTGTACCTTATATGAAAGAATCAGGTTATGGTTCTATCGTATTTACGACCTCGATGTCTAGTATTAATAAAGATCCGAATATGAGCGGTTATGCAGGTTCAAAAGCAGCGGTTAATCATATGGTAGCGAACTTAGCGCATGATTTTGGTCCTGAAGTACGCGTTAATGCTGTAGGTCCTGGTGCCACACGTACCGATGCGCTAAAAACCGTACTGACGCCAGAGATTGAAAAGAAAATGCTGGCGAATACACCGATTCAACGTTTGGGTGAAGCGGACGATATTGCCGGTGCGATGTTGTATTTTGCCTCGCCAATTTCAACGTGGGTGAGTGGCCAGACGATATTTGTGAATGGTGGCGGTGTACAGACACTAAGCTAAATTGAGTGATAATTATTAATTATAATTATCTAGCTTATTAAGTAAAAAAGGGTCGTTCCAGTTGGAACGACCCTTTTTTTATTATGCTATTTTTCGTTCAATCTCATTAAGCATTCAACGCATTTTGCTCACTGCGATACCATTCATAAAGTCCAATAAATGAGTTGATTTGATAGACCATGGTTTGAATCGCAAAAATATAATTACCAGACATGAGGTTTACAATGAGCCAAACGAAGTTTGATGTAATCCATAGCCACCAATTAAAGGAGTAGCGTAAAATCATGGCTGCTTGAGCAGTAATTGATAATACAAAGGCAATGACGTTAATCCAGAAGAAAGAGATAAATCCTAAAAACAAACTGTCATCTTCTGCAACCACGGCAAACCCATAACTTGCCAGCAATCTATTAACGGTGGGGAACAGGGCTAAACCAATGACGATAAAAGCAGCGGTTAACATCCATACCCATTTGTTTGCAGATTTGGGCACCATGTCACCGTCAGGGTCGGTATGCTTTGACCAATAAAACAGCCCATAAACGTGGGTAAAAAAGTTAAACAGCGGCGCGAGCATTAAGCCGACTGAACCGGCAGTACCTTGCACTACAACTTCACCTGCCGTTGCTGCCATACCAAAACCATTGCCTAACACATTCTTGCGAAAAGACAGCGATACCACGCATACCAAACCAATAAACGACACGCCCAAATAAAATATATCTAGGGTTGAGTGTTCAGTGGTTAACCAAAATCCTGCTGATAACGCAGCAACCCCGCAAAGAAACCAAATTACAATCCATTGCAGCGCCCATTTTCCCGTAATATTATCCAATAGCTGAATGCGCATAAATTTGTTGTCCTAGAAAATAGTGCTATCAGTCCTATATGTATTAAGATACTGATAATAAAATTATTATTATAAATTTTTTTGGCTTATAACGATTTATTATTATCGCGTTTATTTTTTACCATAGATATGCTGATCGATAAAGGCAAGCGCCTGCTGATAGCGAGCATCGTAATCGGGTTTGTCAATCAAGTAAGGCGCGATATCATGACGATTAAAAATATCTAATAATCGCTGCTCAAAACGTCCGCGCGCATCAGAATCGCCTAATGAGCGCATCCCATCGGCAACCCACGGTGTATTGTTATCGAGCATAATGGTGTGGTCTACACGAAATTCATCAATACACGCGCCTACAAACGGATGAGTTCGTCCTTCATATTCTTCGCAAAACGCTTGCGTGGTGACAAAGTCGGTATCAATAATCGTCACCGGTGCCGTAGCTGCGGCTTTAGCAGCTCGTATTGCCTCGGCATGATCGAGCGCAATGGGGGCATAATCACTATATTGCAAACCCGTTTCCGTACCGCCCAAATCGGTTGCCACATATAATCGCCCCATCTCCAGCGCAAAGCTTGCCCCGTAATAATTAGCTAACTTATGCACCAAGGTAGTCTTTCCTGAGCTTTCACCGCCAACGATAGCCACAGTCTTGGTATAATCGCCGCGCGCTTGCGGATGAATTGCTGACCAATGGGCAATAGGGTCAAGGGCAATATCATAAGAGTTAAATTCTGGCTGCAATGGGGTGGCGATAACTTCCATTATTAACTGCGAGCGTACAGATTGTTGTGCTAAAGGATGATTGGCTGCTACAAACAATACTGTCTCTGTTGGCAAGTTTAATGTCTCAACCAACCGCTGCAATTTTGTATTGCTCATTTCAATATCAATCGACACGTTAATAAAACTTTCGTGCAGCGGCAATGTAATGTCATCATGAATATGAATCTGGATAAAAGGCAGGTCAGCACAGGCCATTTGTAGCCAGCGCGCCTTATCTTGCAGCGTAATCTTAAAATTAGGATGCGGCAGAGGGTGCGAAGTAATCACAATATGCAAGGTCCGCACTTGCCCAGCAGCAGCTAATATACTGCGCATTTGCCCCAAATGGAGTGGTTCAAAATGACCGATCATCAAACCAGTAGCAAACATAATTATCCTTGTTATATGTCATTATTGTATAGGTGTCACTAATTAAAGGGATTCGTGTTTCGTGTGTAGATAGTCGAATATTGCCTAAATAAGCAACAAACTGTTATGGTATAAAGGTTTAATAAAGGATGCAGGTGGGTTATTGTAAACGCTAATGGGACTATGATGACAGTATGTAAAAAAGAACAAACTATAATTCGAGGATAATCTATTAATTTGGGTTTACCAAAGCAAGCTACTAACTTTGAAATATTTTGAAATACTTATTTAAAATCAGCAGCTTAACTAAGCTATTTGACAGTTAAAAGCAAGTTTATGTATCATAAAGTCACAAAGCACATCCACATAATCAACAGTGAATAGCCTAAGGGTTGCTATACTTAAACGTAAGCCAAATAAATACATGGCAAATAACAAATATATTTATAAAAAACAAATAATAAGAGGTGCGAGCGTTGGCTAAATTAGCAAAATTACATCGTTCAAGAAATAATTGCATGATAGCTGGTGTGATGGGTGGCATTGCAGAATATGTGGGCTGGTCACCACTGTGGGTGCGATTGTTATTTGTAATTATCTCATCATTGAGTGCAGCAGTACCGGGTATTCTGATTTATATTGTGCTATGGATAGTCATGCCAAAAGCAGGTAACGAGTCGTATCGATAGGCTACTGAAGTGTAAGTGAATCGAAAAATTGTAAGAGTAAATTAATTATAAGAAATAAAAAGCCTGTCGAAACAGGATACCAGTAATAAACCTTTCCTCCTACCCAGATGTTTACTCATCTGGGTATTTTTTTCGTGCCTAATTATTTGCACTATAGTGTTAAGGGTTACTTGTTCGTACTCAATTATTAATTAAGCTATAGTTGCGCTTAATGACAATAAAGTCATGAGCTGACTATAAATTTAATTGGCGTAGATATGGCTAAAATAGCCATTTTTTAGTAAGGTAAGCAGACCAGTCGTGTTGCAGGCAAATGAGCTGCGCCTGATTAATCGATTATTATGTTTTCCTTTCGTCAAATACTCCTCATTTCACAGTGATTTTCCTATGAATTCCCAAGCGATGACTTTCCAAGATTTGATTTTAACCTTACAAAATTACTGGGCGGATAAGGGCTGCGTGATATTGCAACCTTATGATATGGAAGTGGGCGCGGGTACGTTTCATACTGCGACCTTTTTGCGCGCACTAGGTCCTGAGCGCTGGAATGCCGCCTATGTGCAGCCGTCACGTCGTCCAACCGATGGTCGCTACGGTAACAACCCCAATCGCTTGCAGCATTACTATCAGTTTCAAGTAATGCTTAAGCCTAATCCGCCTAATATTCAAGAGCTTTATTTGGGTTCGCTAAAAGCCATTGGTATTGACCCTTTGGTGCATGATATTCGTTTTGTTGAAGACAATTGGGAGTCGCCAACGCTTGGCGCGTGGGGACTTGGTTGGGAGGTTTGGCTTAACGGTATGGAAGTGACGCAGTTTACTTATTTCCAGCAAGTGGGCGGCATTGAATGTTTCCCTGTCACTGGCGAGATTACTTATGGTCTTGAGCGCTTGGCTATGTATGTGCAGGGCGTCGATAGTGTTTATGATTTGGTATGGGCGGATGGCGAGTTCGGTCGTGTGACCTATGGTGACGTTTTCCATCAAAACGAAGTTGAGCAATCAACCTATAACTTTGAGCATGCCGATGTGCCGAAGATGGGCGAGCTGTTTGATTTTTATGAGCAGCAAGCGGATAAATTGGTCGATGCTGGATTGCCATTACCTGCGTATGAGATGGTGCTAAAAGCCTCACACGCTTTCAACTTACTCGATGCGCGCGGTGCGATTTCTGTCACTGAGCGTCAGCGTTTTATTCTGCGCGTACGTACCTTATCGCGTAAAGTTGCCTTCGGTTATGTTGAATCCCGCGCAAAACTAGGCTTCCCATTGGCAGATGATGACCATCGTCAAGCAGCGCTGGATAAGTATTTGCCAAAAGAAGCTGCTGATGATGTGAATGTCCATGCTAGTACTAATGAGAAAGCTGCTAAAAGCAAATCTACTAAAAATAATAATAAATAGGAGCATCCCATGACCACTATTCTGTTTGAACTGGGGTGTGAAGAACTGCCGCCAAAAAGTTTAAAGACCTTACGTGACGCGCTCCAAAACAGCGTGACTGAGCAATTATCAGACGCTGATATTAGCTTTGACACTATTAAAGCCTTTGCCGCACCGCGCCGTTTGGCTTTGCAGATTCACGGTATTGCTGACAAGCAGCCTGATCGTAGTGAGCAAAAACGTGGACCTGCAATTAAAGCTGCGTTCGATGCTGAAGGTAATCCAACGCGTGCCGCTATTGGTTTTGCTAAGGGCTTGGGTATTGAAGCCAGTGAGCTGATGATTATAAATACTGATAAAGGCGATTATGTGGGCTATGAGCAAATGGTTCATGGTAAAGCGGTGGCTGATTTATTACCGCAAATTTTCCAAACGGCGCTCGATAATTTACCGATTGCCAAACGTATGCGTTCAGGTACCAGCCGTAATGAGTTTGTGCGTCCTGTACAGTGGGTAGTATTAATGGCTGACGATACAGTGATTGATGCCACCATTCAGGGTCATCAAAGCGGTCAGCAGACGCGCGGACATCGTTTTCATAGCCCCGACTATCACGCTATCAATCATGCCAATGACTACGAGGCGCTATTAGAGGGTCTTAAAGTCGTAGCGGATTTTGATAAGCGCCAAGCCTTTATTAACAATCAAGTTCAAGCGCTGGCGGACGAAATCAATGCGACTGCTATTGTACCGCAAGATTTATTAGATGAAGTGACGGCATTGGTTGATTTTCCAATTGCCTTACGTGCAGATTTTGAGCCGCGCTTTTTACAAGTCCCGCAAGAAGCGCTCATCTCAACCATGCAAGCCGATCAAAAGTATTTTTGCTTGACCGATAAAGACGGTAAATTGCAGCCTTATTTTATTTTTATTACCAATATTGCCTCTAAAGACCCTAAGCAAATTATTGAAGGCAATGAAAAAGTGGTGCGTCCGCGCTTGGCTGATGCCGAGTTCTTCTTCTTACAAGATCAAAAGCAGCCTTTATCAGCACTGACCGAAAATTTAAAGACCCGTATTTTTCAAGACCAACTTGGCAGCATTTGGGAGAAATCGGCTCGTATTGCTAAGCTTGCGACCTTTATCGCCACGTTGTTACAAGAGCAAGGTCAACAAGTTAATATTGATGAAACGGCACGTGCTGCAATGTTATCGAAAGCAGATTTGGCAAGCTCGCTGGTTAGTGAATATCCTGATTTACAAGGTATTGCCGGCACGTATTATGCCCGCTTAAACGGTGAGCCTGAAGCCGTTGCTGCCAGTTTAGAGGAGCAGTATCTACCGAAATTCAGCGGTGATGCGTTGCCAAAAACGCCAATTGGTATTTGTTTGGCATTGGCGGATCGCTTAGATACTTTAGTCGGTATTTTTGCCATCGGTCAACCGCCAACAGGCTCAAAGGATCCGTTTAGCTTGCGCCGCTCAGCGATTGGAATATTACGTATTTTAATCGAAAAACAGTTGCCAATTAATTTAATTGTGCTCGTTGAGCAAGCGATAAAAAATTATAACGATGCGAGCGGTAGTAAAATTACTAATATGGGCGATACCTTTACCCAAGTGATGAACTTTTTAAATTCTCGCTATCGGGCAATGTATACCGAGCAAGGCGTCAGCGTTGATACCATTCAAGCGGTACAAGCAATTAATCCGCATATGCCGCTTGATTTTGACCAGCGTATTCGTGCAGTACAAGCGTTCAGAGCGTTATCGCAAGCGTCAATGCTTGCCGATTCTAATAAACGTGTCGCAAATATTTTGGCAAAATCCGAAAGCGCAGTTTCTGAAAGCGTAGATGAGACGCTATTAACTGAGCCTGCTGAACAAGCGTTATATAGCAGCGTTCGCCACGCGCAAACCGCTGTACAGCCACTATTAGCGCAAGCCAATTACACGCAAGCGCTGCAAACCTTAGCCAGCTTAGATGAGCCGTTAACTCAGTTCTTTGATGGGGTTATGGTGAATAGTGAAGATACGGCGCTGAAAAATAACCGCTTGGCATTATTAAAACAAGTACGCGCACTGTTTTTAACCGTGGCTGATATTAGTGAGTTGCAGCTATAAGCTGATTATCTAAATTATCGTGATTTTTAAAATAAAGAAACTGGCTACCTAGAGCCAGTTTTTTTATACCAATCTTTTTTATTTGTTATTATTGAGTTTCTAACAAGTCTTATTGTTTGCATGATTAAAGCAGGCAATAGCTAGGTAGATAAATTAAATTGCAGTAAACTTTAGCAATAACCCTTACTTTTATTGATTTGCATTTATTCCCATAATTTACAGGAGCACTGCCGTGTTTGCCGTGATTACTATCTTAATTATCGTCTGGATTGTGATGTGGGGCTTTTATAAAGTTATGTATCCGCGTCCACCCAAAAGTATGATGCCGAAAAAAGGCGATATCACTACACCGCGCCAATGCAACTTTTGTGGTCACAGTTTGGCGGAGTATCGTGGTGTTCTAGAGCCGCAATCAGTGCCATTAGAATCAGCGTCAGCAAGTAACGATAGTAATATCGTTACTTATACTGAAGGCGACTTATTCTTCTGCAATTATGAACACCAAGCGGACTTCCACGCAGGCAAAAAGCACGCCACTAAACAAGACAACGTTTAATATGCAGTTTACCGTTGGGTGAGACTTAACGGTAACAAAGACGATCTATAGTAAAACAGAATCAGCGTCATCAATGATTTTATTCAACAGCATCTCTGACTGTTCAGCGTTATGATAATGTTGCTCAACGTCTTTTTGCTGGCTATGAATTTTCTCTTGAAGATTTAAACAGCATAATACCAGCAGATTTTCTTGGGTTAAATTTGGCGCTTGCTCTTTGAGATCCAGAACGGAGTTATTAATAACATATACCGCTGAGCGCAATGCTTCTTCTTCATTGATAGGGCAGTAGATTGGATAGGTATTACCTGCAATGACGATATCCACTTTTTTCATCTGTGGCTCTGGTGTTTCGTCGTCAGCTTGCTCTAACTCCGTGGTACTAGATTCTAAATCTTGGCTATCATTGCTGTTCAAAGTGAGCTCAGAATCAGAGGTTTCAGTTATTTCTACTGAGTCTGCTGAAATATTTTCACTGATTTGTGGGTCAATATAGTCATTAATATCAGTATCGCTATTGGCGTCGGTCATAAGAAATCCTACAAGGTATCAAGTTGGGTTAAAGGCATAAGTCGATAAAAATAATGGTAGAGACAGCTATTGGTTAAATTCACCCATTCTTAACCATCTACTTGATCAATATGTGTCAGTCGATCTAAGACCACTTGAGTACGCTCAGATGCCAGTCTATTTTTTTCTTGTAGGTTGATGTTTTTCTTATCGACTTCTGCTATTTGATGTTGCAAGGTCGCGTTTTTCTGCTGTATATCAGCATTTTGTTGTTGCAGTGCTTTATTCTGCTGTTGCAAGTCAGCAAGCTGTTGTTGCAATTTGTCTTGCTCTTCGCCAAGCATATGATGGGCTTCGGCAAGATTTTGATAACGCTCATCAAAGGCGCTCAATTGTTTTTTGAGGGTATCTCGTTCTGTCTGAGTGCTTTCAAGATTGGTCTTCAGCGCGTTAAACTCTTTTGAGCCGCTACTTTGTTGCTTTAGCATATTCAGCTCAGCACTGACCAGTCGATGCTGTTTTTTAATCGTCAGTATCGTTTTTTCTAAATGTAACAGGTGCTCATACATAGTCAGTTTTTACCCTTAACGTGTGAATGTGAATGAATTTTGTGTGATATGTTTAATAATGCCACAGGTGACCGCATTATAGCTATATCAACAAAGTAATTGCACTCCGGACTTTATTTTTTACGGTAGAATCGCATTAGTAACGTAGCGTCCAAGCGTCGCTAGTGTGCCGCGCAATACTTATTATACGCGCATGACTTATTAGGATAATTTTTATGAATGACAATATCTCTGGCTGGAACACATGGTGTGAGGCGTTTGAGGATTGGACAGATGTATCTGTCAGTGAAATACATGGTTTTATGACAGGATTGATGACCGCATGTGATGCCCCTGATGAGCAAGGTTGGGCAACTATTTTAGAAGAGTTGAGCTTTGCGTCGCTACCTGATGCTGCGTTAACGCTGTTGACCGAAGAGGCAGAAGATACGGTTTTTCAGCTTAAAGATAAAGATGATGCCTATGCCTATACGCCACTCGTGCCTGATGATGACCATGACTTATATGAGCGAGTAATTGCACTAAAACAGTGGGCAAATGGCTTTATGACGGGTTTTGGTATCTCTGACTGTCGAATCAGTGCCGAAGAAAATGAGATGCTGATGGACTTGGCAAAAATTGGCGGCATTCGTTTAGAAGACGATGAAGAATATGAAGGCGGCGAGGAATCTTATATTTATATTTATGAGTTTGCGCGCATGATTCCAGTCAGCTTTGCTACGCGCCAACGTAAATCGGTCAAAGATTTAGCATTGATTGCTGGGCTAAAAATGGATGCTAAAACCACCAAAGAGCTGCAAGCAGAAGGCAAATTGCCAAAGCCAATGCCACCTGTCATTGATGTGATGAATCAAAATAATCCGTCGTAAGTGAACTAACTTGCGAACAGTATTTTTTATAAAACAGTGGTCACCAGCCGCTGTTTTTTTTAGTAATAAGACTTTGTAAAATAGCTGTTTTATTTAGTGAAATGGCTTGCAACTAGAGTTACTTTATTCATAAATAAGGTAACTCTCTATGTGATGAGCCTTTGTTATCATAGTCGTGGTATAAAATAGGTGGCGATAACGTTGTGTTGAAATAACAGTATGCCGCGATAACAAGATATAAGAGAGATGGAGTTATGATAACTGATAAAGATAACGCTCATTTGCGCCGTTGTATTGAGCTTGCGACTGAAGCATTAGAGGCAGGAGACGAGCCGTTTGGCAGTGTGTTAGTGGATAGTGATGGTAACGTGATGAACGAAGATCGGAATCGCGCCAATAGTGTGGATGCCACGTACCATCCTGAGATTGCCGTAGCGAAATGGGCAGCGCAAAACATGAGTGCAGCAGCCAGAAAAACAACAGTGGTTTATACGTCAGGTGAGCATTGCGCTATGTGCTCAGCTGCTCATGCTTGGGCAGGGCTCGGTCGTATTGTCTATATTAGCTCTTCAAAACAATTGGGCGAGTGGATGGATGAGGTGGGTGTGGAATCCACATCACCGATTAACACATTATCCATCCAAGAAGTTGCGCCACATATACCCGTTGACGGTCCGATTGCAGGCTTAGATGAAGAGATGAAAGCATTGCAATTGCGCGCATTTAAATACTGATAATTGACATCGATCTCTCATATTGACCTTTAATATTGGCAATTAACGTTACCAATCAAGGTTGTTAGTCAATAAGGCGTAATCGTTGAATTAGGCTGACTGAGGATTTGTGATGACCACCAATAATAAGAGTGAGAATACAATGAGTGATATGATTGATAATACTATGGAGAATGACATTACGAATAGTTATCCCAGTAATAGTGTTGACTGGCTCACGCGTCTGATTGCATTTGATACGGTCAGCCGCTATTCAAATCTTACGTTGATTGAAGATGTGCAGGTTTATTGTGCGCGATTAGGCTTAAGCGTTGATTTGACCTTTAATGAGGCAAGAAGTAAAGCCAATTTATTTGTCACTGTTCCTGCTGGCAAACAAGCTGATATCGTTACGGGTGGCTTGGTGCTATCTGGTCATACCGATGTTGTACCTGTCGATGGGCAGGCATGGACGTCTGATCCCTTTACCGCCACTATCCGTGGGTCGCGTCTTTATGGACGCGGGGCTTGTGACATGAAGGGTTTTATTGCTTGTGCGTTGACGATGTTACCGGATGCGGTGGCGTTGTCTAACAAAGGTCAACTACGTCGCCCGTTGCATTTGGCTTTGTCATTTGATGAAGAGGTGGGTTGCCTTGGTGCGCCATTGATATTGGCAGATTTGGCAGCGCGCAATATCACGCCTGATTATTGTATCGTGGGAGAGCCGACCAATATGACGATGGTGGTCGCGCATAAGGGCATTGCAGTTTATCGCTGCCGTGTGCATGGCAAGTCTGCGCATTCCTCTTTAACCCCGCAAGGGGTCAATGCAATCAGTTATGCCAGTCGTTTGGTGGGCTTTGTCGATACGTTAGCTGAGCAGTTAACCCACCGCGATGATAATGACCCGTTGTTTGATGTGCCTTATTCGACCTTATCAGTGGGTACTATTCAAGGGGGAACGGCAACCAACATCGTGCCAAATTTATGTGAGTTTACCTTTGACTATCGTAATTTGCCACACATGACTCAAGACGATATTTTGCTGCCCATTCAAGCTAAAGTTGCTGAGTTAACGGCGCAAATGCAAGCGCGTGCACCCGAGACAGGTATTGAGTTACAACAGCAAGAAAGCGTACCGGCAATGACCGATGATGACAGTGCTGAGCTGCAACATCTTATTGCCGCACTCGTCACCGATGATAAGCGTCATAAAGTTGCCTATGCCACTGAGGGCGGGCAATTTACCGATGCCGGTATTCCTACTATCATTTGTGGTCCGGGCAGCATTGAACAGGCACATAAAGCCGATGAGTATGTCGAGCTGAGCGAGCTCGAACGTTGTGATAATTTCTTAGCGCAATTATTAGAACGTTGCCGTTAGGAGGGTTGTCCCTGTTTTTAGAATCAGACTTTTACGTCACTTTTAGTCTGATATTTTAGCAGGAGCTGAATAAGCAGTTTATTTTAGCGCCTATTATGGTTTAAACTGTCTCAATAAACACCGCCCTCATGGCGGTGTTTGCTTTTTATATTTAGGGCAGTGAGTGCATTAGCTAAATGTGCACTATTCAAAAAGTAGGGGTTAGTTGATGTCTTGGCATCTGTTTGTGGTATTTTTTGTGAGTACGTTTTTTATATCGGCAACTCCAGGTCCTAATATGTTGCTGGCGTTCCAGTATGGGCTGAATTATGGCGTTAAACGGACGTTATGGACGCTGGCAGGGCTTAGCCTAGGGCTGTTTATTTTACTCTTATCAACCTTATTGGGGCTAGATGTCATCAGTCGCCAATCGCCGTGGATTTTGACGCTGATTAAAGCGGTAGGCGGATTGTATTTACTGTATTTGGGCATTAGTGCTTGGCGTAATGCGGCAAATAATAGCAGCTTGATGGACGATGCACAGATACTGAGTGACGAAGTGGCAGCTAGCTACCCTGATAAGCCGTTGAATATTCCTGCTCCGCGCTCGTTATCGAGTGCTGCCGTGACGATAGCACCCAGCAACTTTATTTTGTTTCGTACCGGCGTTTGGGTTGCCTTATCCAACCCTAAAGCGATTTTATTTTTTGCCGCATTTTTCCCCAAGTTTATTAATTTTTCTCGTTCACTCTGGGCGCAATATGTGGTGCTGACGCTAGCGCTTTATTTGAGTGAGACTATTTGGCAGCTAATTTATACCATCGGTGGCAAAAAACTATCAGGTTGGCTGGATGTTGGCGCGCGTTTGGCGTGGTTGAATCGCGGTTGTGGCGTAATCTTCGTCATCATTGCACTGGCTTTATTAATTGAAGTGGGAAATCATTTTATTCATTAACTAATAAATATTAATTTTTTAGAAAAGCATTTAATAAATTATTTATTTCTAATACATAAAATTTATATTCACTATAAAAAATAATTGACATTTAATTTTAAAGGTTTATTATAATCGTCTATTATCCAATCATACCTAACAATATTTATTGTTTAGCGTATCCAGTTTTATTTGCTGTTGTCAATCATTGGCAATAAGCCACAACCAAGGGAGGAATCATAATGTCACACCTAAATATTCAAACGTTTTTAAAGATGGAGTATGTGGAGAGAACATCAGTGATGATAACCTCACTATGGTTAGGCTAAGTAGCACTCGCTTTATCCGACTGCCTTTGCGTTATCTTAGACCTTTTTGCTAAAAGCATTGTGTTTATAAACTTGTCAGCCATTTTTTTGTTGATATGGTTTGTATACGCATTATATTTTTGCAGTATTGGTCGCCGCTGTATATGACTCCACTTCTCATCCTCTTAAACGTCTAACAAGAACTTATAAAATAAACCTATTTTTATGGATTCTATTTTTTAGAATAAATAAAGATAATGGTTTTTTATTGTCTATTATTTACTAATTCTATTTTTTAACCTTTTTAAGTTAAGGTGAATTAGTGCTGCCTAAATTTAAATAATTAAGACTATGAATTAATAAATAAGCTAATTAATAAAATACCAAAATAACTAAAAAATATAAATAGAAAAACGGAAAAATGAATTCATGAGTATTCAATTAATACTAAATGATAGTGGACACCACGGTGTACCCGTCAAGATTTATACCACTGATATTGACCAAGGCGCGATGGATCAGCTGCGCAATGTGGCAAAATTAGAATTTATCCACTCACATATCGCGGTCATGCCGGATGTGCATGTGGGTATTGGTGCAACGGTGGGCAGCGTAATTCCAACCAAATCGGCGATTATTCCGGCGGCGGTGGGGGTGGATATCGGTTGCGGGATGAATGCGGTGCGCTTGTCCCTGACAGCCAGTGATTTACCCGATAGTTTAAAGTCATTGCGCCTTGCCATTGAGCAGCAAGTGCCGGTCGGTTTTAATATGCATAAGCAAATCGCGGCTAAGATGTCGACACTTGACCCACTTAATAAACGCCTGCAGCCGATTACGGATAAACATCCGGGGCTATTAAAAATGCTCAGAGGTTTTGAGCGGACGTGGGCAAAACAGTTAGGAACTTTGGGCGGTGGCAATCATTTTATCGAGCTATGTTTGGATGAAAATCAAGACGTTTGGGTGATGTTGCATTCGGGCAGTCGTGGTATTGGTAATTGTATCGGGCAATATTTTATTGCTCTTGCCAAAAAGGAGCGCCAATCACGCTTTGGACATGTGCCGGATCAAGACTTGTCTTATTTTGCTGAAGGGTCGAAAAGTTTTGCCGATTACATTGAGGCTGTCGAGTGGGCGCAAGACTATGCTTTGGAAAACCGCCGCGAGATGATGCGCTTGGTAATTGATGCCCTACAATCACGTCAATCTGGATTGCCACTGTTTCAGCTGACCAAAGAGGCGATTAACTGCCATCATAATTATGTCAATGAAGAAGTGCATTTCGGCGAGCAGGTTTATGTCACTCGTAAAGGCGCGATTAGTGCTTACGAAGGCGAGCTGGGTATTATCCCTGGTTCAATGGGCGCCAAGTCCTTTATTGTGCGTGGTCTGGGTAATGATGAATCGTTTTGCTCCTGTTCACATGGCGCAGGGCGACGCATGAGCCGTAGTAAGGCGGTGCGCTCGTTCACTGTTGATGAGCTAAAAGCGCAAACCGAAGGCGTTGAATGTCGAAAAGACAAAAGCGTACTCGACGAAATACCGAGTGCGTATAAAGACATTGATGAGGTGATGGCAAACCAGTCGGACTTGGTAGAAGTGGTGCATACGCTCAAGCAAGTCATGTGTGTGAAAGGCTAACGTCTTCAAATTTTTAAAAGACTAAGATAGGTAAAATAATGAGCTTAAAAGAAACGCTTAAACAAGCCAAAAAAATTGAACGGCAGTTAGAGCAGCAAGAAAAGCAGTCATTTTCACTGGGCGCAGTCAAACCGCGTAATTACTTGGTACTGAATCCGCTATTAAAAAAAGGCGGTATTCATGAAAAAGAAGATATTGACTGTGTGCGTAAAAAACGTCGCCGTGAAACCAAGCAAAACTTGCGGCAGACAGATTGGTTATCAGAATAAAGGTTAATCAAACGCCAAGCCGTTTTCATCCACAAAAAAGCCGTGCACTATCTAACTTAGTGTACGGCTTTTTATTACGATAATTTTTTAATGATTAAGTTTTTAATCGTTAAAATTTTAAAATCTAAGCGACTACTTCTACCAACTCACCTTTTACCATATGCGGACTAACAAAATCAGTGATACGGACGTTGACGATTTTACCCAGTAGCTCATCCATTTTATCTTCGTCATAAGGAAACATTACGGTGCGCGTATTATCCGCCGTACCGATCAAGCAATCAGGATGGCGATTGGCAACTTGCTCGACCAAGACGCGAGCGGTAGTGCCGACCATGTCATGCGATTTTTGTAGCGTTGAGTCGATAATTACTTTTTGGAATTCAGCTAAGCGCGCTTTTTTAGTGGCAAAACTCACATCATCGGGTAATTCTGATGCCGGTGTACCCGGACGTTTAGAATAAATAAAGCTGTAAGAATGGTCAAAGTTTAAATCTTTTGCCAATTGCAAGGTATCTTGAAAATCAGCATCCGTCTCACCCGGAAAGCCAATGATAAAGTCGCTGGATAAATGAATATCGGGGCGCACCGCTTTGAGCTTGTCAATTTGAGTGGTATAGACATCAATGGTATGGTTACGTTTCATCGCTGCTAAAATCGCATTTGAGCCACTTTGTACTGGCAAATGTAGATGCGATACCAATTGTGGTAATTGTGCATAAGCATCGATGATATCATCGGTAAATTCTAGTGGATGGCTGGTGGTATAACGAATGCGCTCAACGCCATCGACATGCGAGACGTAATGCAACAGCTCGGCAAATCGGCAAATGCTTCCATCGTCTTTTTCGCCACGATAGCCATTAACGTTTTGACCCAGAAGGTTAATTTCACGCACGCCTTGCTCGGCTAGAGTATCAATCTCAGCCAATACGTCATCGAGCGGACGCGATAATTCTTCACCGCGTGTATAAGGCACGACACAAAATGAGCAATATTTTGAGCAGCCTTCCATAATAGAGACAAAGGCCTTAAACCCATCGACTTTTGGCTCTGGCAAGAAGTCAAATTTTTCAATACTTGGAAATGATACATCCACCGTACCAATACGATTTTTGGGTGCGATGTCTTTTTGTTCGTTAGATTGATCATACAGCTCAGGCAAGCGGTGCAAGGTTTGTGGACCAAATACCATATCAACATACGGCGCGCGTTTTTGGATGTTATCGCCTTCTTGCGATGCCACGCAGCCGCCAACGCCAATGACCAAATCAGGACGTTTTTCTTTTAATTTGCGCCAGCGTCCAAGTTCTGAAAATACTTTTTCTTGTGCCTTTTCGCGAATGGAGCAGGTGTTCATTAACAGCACATCTGCTTCATCGATATTATGCGTCACTTGCATGCCGTGTGAGTCACCCAGCACATCAAGCATCTTGTCAGAATCATAGACATTCATCTGACAGCCTTGGGTGGTAATAAAGACTTTTTTAACCGCGCTAACCTCTGCTTGCGCAGCACTTGGCTCTACGAGTGCTGTGACAGCAGGGGTTGCGACTGCAGCGTCAACGGTGCGGGGGTCGAATACAGAAACACTCATAAGGATAAGTCCATGATTAGCAAACAAAATATAGTAGCAGCACGCCATTATAGGTGGCGTATTTTATCATAATCGACTACCAATGTGAAAAGTAACCGTTTATGATTAACGATAAGGATAAAAAATTATTAATAATACTATCAACTGCTTAACGTATAATCGTACACAGTGCTGCGCTTATTATAAGCAACAGTGAGCTATTTTTAATAAATAACCAAGGTACGTTTTTGCAAAAAATAAGTTAAATCGTATGTATTATTCAACTTGTGTTACCCCGTACTGTCTTATTCAGAGATAAATGGTAAGGATAGTGGCTGCAAGTGAAAAGAATATAGTAGAATGAACGCGGTATGATAGGGGTGTTAAGTGCCATAGTGACAACCGTTACTATCAAAAACTATCAAAAAATTCTTAAAAAAGCCTTAAATTTGAAAATACTCTAAATCAAGAATGTCTTAAATTTAAAAAACAGATATTAAATAGACATCAAACAAACATTCAGTTAATAAAGAGAATACGTATGACAAAGCAGCCTGCTGCCAATCAAAATCCTCAGTTTAATAATAAGCAGCGCTCGCTACGTTTAGGCGCCTTTAGTGTGGCAGCCGCAATGAGTGCGCTTGGCTTGTCGCAAGTGGCTTGCGCTGACCCTTATGGCAGTTATTCGCAAAACAGCTACGCGCCAGACACTGGTGCCAGCTCTTTTAATGCTGCCGCGCAAGCTGCCAGTCGCGGTGATATCAATGCGCTTTATAATTATGAGCAGATCATGAGTGGCGGCTTATTTGCCATGTATCCGACTTACTGGCGGATGAATTTAGATTTGAATACGCAAAGTTCAGTGGCAGTGGCACAGTTTGCTCGTCAGTATCCAAAGACGGTCATGGCAGAAAAGCTGGTGGCAGATTTTGCTGAGACCAAAGCGGCTTCTGGAGATTATGCATCTGTGCGCCAAGTGGCAAACTTAGTGACCAATCCAGACCGGAGTGAAAGCTGTGCCATTGCCCTTGGCTTCAACCACGGTGGCGATACTATGCGTGCGCTGGCAGAAAAGCCATTTGTTTGGCTGAACACCACAAAGCAACCTGCGTTGTGTGACCAGCTGGCAGCCGAGATGAATAATAATCCACTGATTAGCAATAAGGATAGGACAGCGCGCCTGAAGAGAATGCTGCGTAAAGGCAGTACCGGCGATATCATGGCGTTGTCATCACGATTAGGGCTGTCCATTCCGTATTCGGCATTAAGTGAGATTCAGCTCAATCCCAATGCGTTTCTAACTCGTTTTGCTAGCCAACCCGCCAGCCAAGTCAATCAATACCTTTATCTTTACGCCATTGGACGCATTGCCGATAAATCTTACCGGGAGGCGGCGCAGCAAGTTGAGTTTGACATCAGCCGAGACAACCAACGCGCTCAAAAATTATTAAATGAAGAAACGCGCCGTTATGCCTATCGCACTGTGGCGGTCAAGCGCATGGGTTTTAATACCGATGATGGCTTTGATATCGAAGCGGTAAACTGGTTTCGTAATAGCTTAGATAATGATTTTAATCAAGAAGAAGCTGAAGAATACGCCAAAGCCGCGATTCGCTTTAGCCGCTGGGATGACGTTGTGGAAGCCATTTCCAGAATGGATGCTGAAACCCAAAAGTCCAACCAATGGCAGTACTGGCTTGCGCGTGCCTACGAGCAATCAAATGATAATAACAAACGTAATATCGCCAAAAAAATGTATCAGCATTTAGCGAAGAGTAACGAATACTATGGCTTAATGGCGAAAGATAAAGTCGGACAGCGCTTAGATGCTAATCGTTTGGGCAATAGCTTGCCGAATATAAGTGGCTCAGATCGCACCCGCGTGATGCAGAATCCACACTTCGCTCGTGCTTTTGCCTTATACAATGCCGATGCCAATCGTAACGATGCCAACCGCGAATGGAACTGGGCGGTGAAGCAGGCACGCGATAATCGTGATGATAATTTAATCATTGCCGCCGCTCGCCAAGCACACGATATGGGCTGGCTTGACCGTGCGGTTTATGCTGCTGACAATACCAATACGGCTACCAACCTTGCACTATCGCATCCGATGCCGCACCAAAGCTCTGTAGTACGATATAGTCAATCTGTCGGTATTGATCCTGCGTGGGCATATGGCATTATGCGTCAAGAAAGCCGTTTTGTCAGCTCCGCGCGCTCGAATGTTGGCGCTAGTGGCTTGATGCAAATCATGCCCGATACCGCAAAATATATCGCCCGTAATTTAGGTGAGTCTTATAGCGCCAGCCGTGCCAATAGTGGCGATACCAATATCCGTTATGGCACATGGTACATGAGTGATATTCTTGCAAAACTAAATTATCAGCCTGTATTGGCAACCGCGGGTTACAACGCTGGACCTAATAAAGCCAAACGTTGGCAGCCCAATTATGGCGCGTTAGCCGCTGATCAATATGTTGAATCGATTGCTTATCCTGAAACCCGAAATTATGTCAAGCACGTGATGGAAAACGCCACGATTTATAGCAGTTTACTTGGTCGCCCACAAGGCATCAGTCAGCGCATGGGCACTATTCCTGCTGGGTTTTAATCAGATTATTTGAGCGTACCGTTTTATGATAAAAGGCTTGATGGGCTTAGCGATTTTTGATAAATAAAGGAACGTTTTAGACAGCTTTTGCTCACAGAGCTCATAATATAAGTGCTTGGTTATTGATAACTGAGTGCTTATTTTTTTGACCATTTATCGTGGATTGCGGTGCGCTCACCACTGACTATTAAATCAATAACACTGAATGTTGCTTTCTTATCTCCCGACTATTGGTTGGAATATACCGACAATCATATCAAGCTTACGATTCTGCTATAGATTAAAACCATAAAATTGCTACTATTGTCAGAATTATCAGCTACTTATTATTTGCTAGATTATTCTTCAATTAACTGTATTTTTACGTGTTTCTTAAGTTTGTTTAATTGAATTCATTACGTTAGAACATTGCTGAGTTATAAGTGCATTATAAAAAAGCTGGGTAAGTTAAAGATTTCTATCACTTTTTTTCGACTCTAATGTCATTATTCCTGTTCGAGAACCGCTAGATGCCATATTCCTTATGATAAAAAAACACTTTAAGTCAATGCTGCAGACCATTACTCAAACTTCTTATAATAGCGCCAGTAACAACACGCACGTTGTAGTGACTGCTGGCACTGTGCTACTGCTACAGGGAATAGTATTATTACCTGCTCAAGCAGCAAATCCGGTTAGATCAGGTCAGCAAGTGCTGATGATTGAGATGACGCCCGCATTATGTAGTCTGCAACCGTCGCGCGCGCGAATGCGACAATGTCTTGAAGGTTACTCATTAACAGTGTCTGGGTTGGACTTAGGTTATGGCGAGCGCTGTGGACGCGGCAGTGAGCCACGTTTGACGCCACTCCAGTTAAAAGTGGTTAATCGTATCATGCCGGACAGCACAGTACGCAGCCAAGCATGGCAACGTTATGGTGCTTGTAGCCCACTGAGCTCGAGCAGCTATTTTCGGCTAATTGTCAATCATGCCGGTCAACTCAAGCTACCCAATGAACTGAATACGGGTAACAGCTATACGGTATCAAAATCACGCTTCGTTGGACAAATGGCGCGCCTAAATAATGGCATGACACCTGCTGGTATTGACTTGATTTGTCAAAAAGACAGCCGCCGTCGTCAGTCTGTTTTGACCGATGTCCATGTCTGCTATGAAGGCGGGCAGTATGCAAATTGTAGTAATGTGGTGGATAATTGCGGTAAAAACTTTATTATTTCTGGTGGTAAGTGACCAACTTGAGATAAATCGTATCATTATAAAATGTAACAATATAGCCAAACAGTAGCCGTGTATTCACTGTATTGTCTCTAGACGATTTACTAAACGAAGTGCTACACTAACCCTCGGTTTATGACTGCTATTATGCATATAGCCGGTCGCTATCTACATAATCATGAATCATCCAATAATCAATTAAGGAATATTCTATGAAACAGCCTGTTCGTGTTGCCGTAACTGGCGCTGCTGGTAATATCAGCTATGCCATGCTTTTTCGCATTGCATCTGGTGAGATGTTAGGTAAAGATCAGCCGGTTATTTTGCAATTACTCGAAATCGCGCCTGCGCTTGATGCGTTAAAGGGTGTGGTCATGGAATTAGAAGACTGTGCATTTCCGTTATTGGCAGGTATTGTACAAACGGATGATGCAACCGTTGCCTTTAAAGATGTTGATTATGCGTTATTGGTTGGTTCACGTCCGCGTGGTCCAGGTATGGAACGTAAAGATTTGTTAGAAGCCAACGCGGCTATTTTCTCAGCGCAAGGTAAAGCATTAAACGACGTAGCAAGCCGTGATGTAAAAGTATTGGTCGTCGGCAACCCTGCGAACACCAACGCCGTTATTGCTCAGCGTAACGCACCAGATTTAGACCCGCGTAATTTCACTGCAATGACCCGTTTGGATCATAACCGTGCCATGGCGCAGTTGGCGCAAAAAACCGACAGCACCGTTAATGATGTGAAAAAAATGACCATCTGGGGCAATCACTCATCGACTCAGTATCCTGATTTGACGTCTTGTACTGTGAACGACAAGCCTGCGTTAGATTTGGTAGATCGTGACTGGTACGAAGCGACTTATATCCCAGAAGTACAACAACGCGGTGCTGCTATTATTAAAGCGCGTGGTGCATCTTCTGCTGCGTCTGCTGCCAATGCCGCTATTGCTCACGTTCGTACATGGGTTATGGGTACTGATGAGAATGATTGGGTATCAATGGGTGTCTACTCAAACGGCGAATATGGCATCTCTAAAGGCTTGATTTACTCGTTCCCATGTACTTGCAGCAATGGTGATTGGACTATCGTAGAAGGCGTTGATGTGTCATCTGATTTCTCAAAAGAGAAAATGGCAGCCACTGAGCAAGAGCTTAACGAAGAGCGTGATGCGGTATCTCATTTACTACCATAATAAGTAGATGGTAGCTAATCTGCTTTGAACGTTTGGTATAAAAAAGCCTTCTTTAATTCGAGGGCTTTTTTACGTCTTTAATTTAAGCTATTAGATTCTAGATGTTAACATAAGTGGTAACGTTGAATAACAGTTCTTGGAATAAGGCTTGCTACAATAAATGCGTTAACAAAGTTTTTAATTTAAAAATTAAATAATGGTTAGTACCATAAGTAGAAAACTCAAGGAGAACAAAAATGTTAGGCGAACCTGAATACAGTATTAATGAATTATTTGCTCAATTAGGCTTAGATAGTTCAGATGACGCGATTGATGCGTTTGTTGAAAAGAATCAGTTGGCAAAAGATGAGTCTTTGACTGATGCCAGTATTTGGACTGCACAGCAATGTATGTTTCTACAAGAAGAATGGAAGAAAGATGCCGCTTGGGTTGAAGTGATTGATGATTTAAACGTGCGTTTACATCCGCAAGCTTGATATCTGTTTTGGTCATAAGCTGATAGTTTAAAATTATATGAATCGTATAAAAAACCCACAATTATTATCATCGTGGGTTTTTTGTTTTTAAAGTAATAATCAGGTATAGCCTTGATGCTTTTCACTTTAACTGCTGTTCCCGCCACGCTAGTAACTCTACCACGTCCTGTTTAATACCTGTCTTTAATGCCTCTAAACCGCCGTAATGGCGCTCACCATGCAAGAAGTGCAAAAACCGTACTTCTAAAGTCTGATCGTATAGATTGGCGTGTAAGTGTGGGAAATGTACTTCTAAGCGCCAGTCGTGTGGTTTATCTATTGACGGTCGGATACCAACATTCGCAGCGCCAAATAAGCTGTGCGCACGAAGACCTGATAGCCCTATTTGCCCATCTTCTATGAGTGCATTAAAACCGTTTTCTACTACCTGTCCATTAGTATCCAGTATCACCACATCGACCGCAAAAATACCATGCAGTGCAGGTTTTATACGAGCAAGGTCGATATTTGCCGTGGGGAAATCCATGGTACGACCGATTTTATCACCGCCAATAACCGTTCCCGTGATTGTATAATCTCGGCCTAATAATTGACTAGCTTCATTGATATTACCGGCTAGTAGTAAGTTACGAACGCGGGTTGAGCTGATACGTTCACTGGCGGCGCTGTGGTCAGTAACCGTATCCAAGTTGATGACCAGCAAACCATACTGACGCAAAAATTCACTATCGCCCGTCCGATCATGCCCAAAGCGAAAATCATCTCCGAGCACCAAAGCTTTGACGTTTAAACGCTGCACTAATAAATCAGCAAAGGCGTGCGCGGAGAGCGCTCGAAACTCTGCATCGAAGCTAGCAACGATTAAAGTCTCAACACCATAGGCTGCTAATAAGGCTTGTTTTTCTGCCAAATTGGTCAGGCGCGCTGGTGCGGATTCGGGTGCAAAAAACTCTCGCGGCTGCGGCTCGAATAGCATCACTGCTGAGCTAAGCTTGTGCGTATTGGCTAACGTCTGCATTTGGGCGAGCATGGCTTGATGCCCTAAATGAACCCCATCAAAGTTGCCAATAGTCAGCACACAAGGCGCTAACGCTACCGGTTGGCGTTCAGTGGCTAGACCGGCTGGTGGCGCAAGCAATTGCTCAAGAAAGTAAGTTTTCATATATTTGCAGCTATGCTAAGACCAAATAAAAATAAAAACACAGTTAGCTAAGAGGTTGCTGTGTCCAAAACTTGCCATTATAAAGTAAAATAGCAAGACTGACATCATTAACCATAAATCACTAGCTATATATAGTAAGAGGCTTGCAATGACTGCTTTGATTGACAACAATACGACAGCCGTCATGCTTAATGAGCAATTTGTAGTACAACGCGCCCAGGACGCTGACTTAGCAGAGATTTTGGCGATTTATAATCAAAGCGTCGCGGGCAAACAAGCAACGGCAAATTTAACCCCAGTGACGATGGCTGAACGAATTGATTGGTTTAACGAGCATATCAATAATGAAAAGCGTCCAATTTACGTGGTTAAAGCTATTGATATCGCAACACAAAATACTGAGCAATCTACTATTCAGAATAGTAAGCAGGCGGGTTTTGCTTCGCCAATAGTGGCATGGGGTAGTTTTAGTGATTTATATGCGCGTCCGGCTTACCATATTAGTAGTGAAATCAGCATTTATTTGCATCAAGACTATCACGGGAAAGGGCTGGGCGGGTTACTGGCACGATGGATGTTGACCCAAGCACCCAGTCTGAGCATTCGAAATGTAGTGGCACTGATTTTTGCCCACAATCAGCCAAGTTTGGGTTTATTTACCAAGCTTGGCTTTACGCAGTGGGGTTATATGCCGCAAGTCTGTGACATGCAAGGGTTTATTGCCGATGTGGTGATGCTTGGTAAAGCGGTATCTGTTGATGATTAAATCGTACTTTAGCTGCTTTATCTGTGCTTACTGTTTTAGCCCAAAATTTTCCACTGACCGTCTATTTTTTGGAGTATATAACTCAATGGCGCAGGTTCACTTTGGTTTTTTAGTTTTAATTCACCGATAACTGTGGCGCGAGTTTTGTCTTTATTATATTTAGTTTCAATGATGGTAACGGACTCAACGGTTTGCTGAAAGGCAAACTGGGTATTTTTCAGCTCTTCCTCAAAGTTTGCCATGTCCACTTGGTAATAAGTTGCTGCCTTTTTAACATCGCCATAATATAACGTGTCTAGCGCCAGTTTTACTGTATCTTCTGCTGTGCCCACTTCGGTAGGATTGGTTAGCAAACTTGGCTGCTTAGTAGCGGCTGCGATAGGGCTGATGGCTTTACTAACCATTTCCGTGTCGCTGGTGCTCGTTGTAGAATCAGACGTGCTGTCAGTCGTCGCAGTTGCTTCAGCGTCAGGATCATCAATCGTGCTGCTATCAATAGTGTCTACTGTCTCAGTTACTGGCGTAGTGTTAACATCTTTTTCCGTTACTACTACCTCTGTTTTATCGTCAGTGTCCTTGCTACAACCACTTAATAATAATCCCGCACCTAATATACTGGTCGCAAACAGCATAGGTAATCGTTGCAACGTTAACGAAGATACTTTCATAACAAACCTCAAAATTTATGGATACAGTCAGCATATAGGCATGTGTATATTTAGTGATAAATGTGGTAGTTGCTGAGCTTTAACCATGCTTAAGTTGATGCGGACGAAAGCCAGTTGCCAATAATACGCCGCCATAAATGACCGCCCCAACGACACACATGATCATCAACGCAACGACGCGCTGCCATTGTGCTGAATCGGTTGGGAAGTAGGGCAGCATGGCATAAAGTGCCGCAATCATTGCGCCTGCCGCAAGGAAGAACTGCGTAAATAGCTTTTTCCAGTGGCTGCCAAAACGGAAAATTTCGCGTTGATGTAAGAAGTAATAGAGTAAGCCTGCATTGACAAACGAAGCAGCTGTAGTGGCGAGTGCCAAACCACCATGCAATGGAATATCGAAAAAGTAAAAGATACCAATAAAAATGACGCTAAAAACCATGTTAGCAAAGACAGAAATAATACCAATACGTACTGGTGTACGAATGTCTTGACGGGCAAAGAAAGCTGGCGCAAAGATTTTTATCAACATAAAACCTAAAATACCACCTGACATACTGCGCAGTGCCAGTGAGCTCATCTGCGCATCACGCAGCGTAAATTCACCGCGCATAAATAACGCCTGCATGAGTACGTCAGACAGTATAAATAAAGCGGCAGCAGCCGGTAAACCCACCAAAATAATCAAACGTGCTGCCCAATCAATCGTTTTTCTAAAGCTGATATCATCTTTTTGCGCTTCACTTTTTGATAAGCTTGGCAAAATAACCGTACCGATAGCAACACCGATTAATCCCAGCGGCAGCTCACTCATACGCTCCGCAGCATACAGCCACGATACCGAACCGCCAATCATCAGCGAGGCAAAGACGGTATTCAACAGTAGATTAATTTGCGTTACTGAAACCCCAAAAATAGCGGGCAGCATCAGCTTTAAGATACGTCTAACCCCTTCATGTTGAAAGTCGATTTTCGGCAGTACCAACAGTTTTTGCTGCGACAATTGTGGCAATTGGATAAGCAGCTGCAATAATCCTGCAATCGCTACCGAATAGCCAAGCGCCATAATCGGTGTATCAAACATGGGCGCAAAAACCAGCGCACCGCCAATCATACATAGGTTGAGTAATACTGGTGCGAAAGCAGGTGCAGCAAAGCGTCCGTAGCTCTGTAAAATGCCACTAGCAAAAGCAGTCATGGAAATAAATAATAAATAGGGGAAGGTCAAGCGCAGCAGCTCAGTGGCAATACCAAATTTATCAGGTTGGTCAGCAAAACCAGGGGCAAATAACGTTATCACCCACGGAGCCATCAAGATGACTACTAAGGTCAGCATAGACAAAATTAACATCAATGCGCCTGAAGTACGACTGACTAAAATCTGCACCTCTTGCAGACTATATTTTTCTTTGTACTCTGATAACACTGGCACAAACGCTTGACTAAATGCCCCTTCGGCAAACAGTCTGCGCAAAAAATTGGGGATTTTAAAGGCGACCAAAAAGGCATCCATCAATCCGCCAGCGCCAAATACCCCTAATAATACGATGTCACGTACCAAACCTAAAATACGCGACAGCATGGTCATGCTACTAACCACCATCGTTGAACGAAATAACCGACTTTTTGCCATGAGAACCTATTATGCGAATTTATCTATTAATGT
This sequence comes from Psychrobacter sp. GP33, assembly GCF_014119005.1. Classification (GTDB taxonomy): domain Bacteria; phylum Pseudomonadota; class Gammaproteobacteria; order Pseudomonadales; family Moraxellaceae; genus Psychrobacter. The sequence continues at coordinate 169,748 of NZ_JACGYX010000005.1, forward strand.
TGTTTATTAATATGCTGAGGTCGAAAAAACTGTCGGATTATAGCATTTTCATAACATAGATAAATGGCTTCCATACAAATGGCTTGGCTAGCTGAATTATGATTATAATCCTAGTAGATTACTTGATAACTAAATCGTCTTATAAATCTCATTCAGTAGATTAAATAATTCGGAGCGTTTATCAATGATAGTTTTTCTATAGTTGGCTGTATCATTGTTATCGAAATGTGCATCTAAAGATTCCACTCTTTTTTTAAATGCTATTACCGTTTCCCCATATTCTCTTAGTTTAACTGAAGCATTGTTGTATCCAAATAAGAGTAGTAAAGACTCTGCTGTCGTTAATTCACTGAAGCTGTCAAATAATTTTTGTTGAGTATCTCTCAAACTGTTAGACATAGGGATAGAAGTATCCAAAATTAACCTGCGCCGCCAATCAGTGACGAATGCCCAGTAGTTTAAAGTAATAGTATTAAAATTCTCCACTTTCTCTGCAACTTCTTTTAGCATCTCGAACTCGCGTTCTACTTTAGATTTTTTAAGCTCATTACGATGTTGGGTTGAAGACAATAAAAAAGCAATAACGCCAGCTATCAACGCTCCTAATCCTATTTTTACGGCTGAATCGACCACTTCAATCCAAGTCATAGCTTTCCTAATTTATAAAAGTGGGGTGATTAATTTTGTTCTAATAATCCCGCAATATCTGCGCGCAATTTTGTCCATTCAAAATAATCACCTGGATCCGTTTTACGATTTGGCGCAATATCACTATGTCCGGTTAAATGCCGCCGTGTTTTAGGGTAGGCATGATAGATTGCAGTCACCACTTGTGCCAGAATCTCATATTGAACCTCGGTAAACGGCACAAAATCTGAGCCTTCAAGCTCAATGCCAATGCTATAATCATTACATTCAGGTCTACCAAGGTAGCTCGACCTGCCAGCATGCCATGCCCGATCATTAAAGTTTACAAACTGAGTGATGCTACCATTGCGTTCAATAAAAAGATGCGAGGAAACCTCAGCACCTTCAATTTTTTGAAAATAAGGGTGCGCTTGCCAGTCTAATTGATTGGTAAATAAAGCTTTGACATAATGCCTACCATCCACGCTGCACGCGCCAAACTCATTCGGTGGTAAGCTAATATTATGAATGACGATCGTATCAATGCTCATGCCAGCAGGGCGCTCATTATAGTTCGGTGAACATAACCATGTGGCTGCTGATAAGCGCCCATCACTGATCGTCATTGGAGATACTGAACGTGATAATGTTATTGGTGTTGACAGTGGTAAGGTAGTGGACATAACAGCCTCTATTATAAGGGATAGCCAAGTGTGCACCCAATGAATATGATGAGCAAACGTTATAGCATATTATGCCGATTAATCTTATTAACCCAGTAGTGTTAAAATCGCTCATCACATATACATCATAAAATAAGAGGTGCTACGCTATGTCGAATATTTCTAATGCTTTTACCCACTGTCATACGTCGCAGCCCATCTGTCAGCGTACCTACTTACCGTTGGTTATTGCCGGTCTGTTATTCAGCACGCAGTCACACGCTATATTACCGACCCCCTTGTCACTGGTGACCACTGGCGAATTAGCACCCACTAATGCCGATACCACTACCGTGAAACGTAGCATTACACGCGCCACGGATAATAGCATCCTTATAAATAATAACAGTGCAGATAATAATATTAATCATAAAACTAGCAATAGCGCTGGCAAGCAAATGGTTAACTCTAATACCAGTGGTAATGCTAATGCTGAGCAATTATTAACCACATGGCGGCAGCAAGTGCAAACGGACAATCTAGCCGAGCATACAACGTGGCGGCGACTGCTGTATATTATTGACGATAAAAAAGGCTTGTTTGCTAAAAAAAATACGAAAAGTGAAGTTGATGATGCCGAGTTTTTCTTAACGCCGAATGGACAACAAGACGCCGCTGCTGAGCTTGATGCCCTATTGGTAGCAATGGCGGAACAAGTAGCATTGCCTGCCGACACTGCACGCACGGTTGCAAATGATTCTGCCCTTTGCCGATTTCCAGCGCGTGTACAATGGCTTGCTGAGACATTGAGTATTGATAAGGCTGAGCTGCAAGTCGCATGCCCAGAGCTCGATGACTGGATGGCAACGATAGCGCCAAAGCAGCTGTCAGTTATGTTTGCACAGGAGTATTTGGACAATCCGATATCTGCTTTTGGGCATACTTTATTACGCATTGACTCGGCAGCCAGCGCTAAAGACTTTACCCAAATTCATCATGCTTATGCCCTAAATGATACCGTTGATGGCGATAATAAGGATAATTTTGCGCTTTTTGCCATCAAGGCCATGAGCGGACGTTATGATAATTTGATTGAAATTGACCCATATCCAAAGAAATTAGCCGATTATCTCAAAAACGATGAGCGAGATACTTGGACGTATCAGCTTGATTTGACGCCTGCAGAAGTCCAACAGATTATGTTACACGTGTGGGAAACTAAGGATTTGTCGATACCTTATTATTTTGCAACCGATAACTGTGCTTCTGAGATTTTGCGTCTTATCGATGTGGTACGCCCTAACCAGCAGTTATTAAGTCAGCTGCCTTATGTGGTGATTCCCTCTGATGTGGTCAATTTACTGAATCGTGAAAAGTTACTAACCAACACTCGTTATACTCCAGCGGACGATACCATCCGCCAAGCGCAGCTTAATACTGCGCAAAAGCAGGCAAGATTGGGTTATCAGTCTTTGAGTGAAGACGATATCAATAACATTGCCTCGCCAATTATTAATCCGGTATCTAGCCTATCCAAGAATGGTCAAACCTTATTGCCATTGACCATCTCCGCCCCTGATAACAATCCGCTTGATCGTCACCCCATGCAACGCGCCCATGTTGGAATTGGGCAGCGCGGCGATAATAGCTATATCGATGTTGGTCTGCGGGCAGGCTTGCACGATACGCTGGATCGCCCCGCCGGATTTGGTCAGTTTTTTAATTTAGAAGGATTGGCGGCAACCTTACGTTTTTACGATAATGATGAAGATAGCAACGGCAATGCGCCAAAGAGTACTGTGTTGCAAAATTTCACCTTGATTCGTGGGCGCTCATTTAATCCAGTAAATTCTGCTAAGAAAGGCAAAACGTGGGGCGCAAGTATTGAAGCGACCCGTGTTAATGATGGCTCGCAACAAGACGGCACCGACCATTTAGTGGGTAGCACGACGTTAGAGTATGGAAAATCGTGGGCATTTGGTGCACCGCGTACCGATACCTCAGGTTTGATAAGTGGTGAGATGCCGCCGCAGCTTTGTTATGCTTTTGGCACGGGGGCAGTGCAAGGCGGGCGCGGGCTGAATAGAGGCTATCGTGTTGGCGCTGGCGTAAACGCGGGTTGCCACTATCAGATTAACAATCAGTTACGTGCGCAAGCTGAATTGCAACTGCCGTATTGGTATCATGGCAGCAGCGACGCGCCTGATGTTCGTGGTCATTACTGGCAGCCGATAACCACCCTTGGGCTGCACTATGATATTGATAAAAAGCAAGCATTGCGCCTTGACGCCAGTTATGAATGGCAAGATCGCATCAATGCCAATGACGATATTAAACTGGCCTATATGCGTTATTTCTAACAATTAATTTTAAGTAATTTATTCAAAATAAATATAAATAAGGATAGCTGATGACGACGCAACAATGGCTGATTATTGGACAAGGCGATATTGGTTTGCCAGTGACCAATCGACTTGTACAAGATTCTTTACAAGATAGTGTCGCCGTAACGGGCCTGGCGCGTAGTGAACGTAGCCAATACGCTTTGGATGATAAGGCGGATTTTATCCAAGCGGACGCATTAACATTAACGGCTGAGCAATTGCAAGAGTTTACCCGTATTGCAGTTATTGTGACGCCTGATGATTATTCAACGGATGGCTATCACGCCAGCTATTTAGCAATTTGCCAGCATTTAGCCACACTTGCGGATAAATTAATTAACCTTGAGCGTATTATTTTCATCTCATCAACAGGTGTTTATGGGCAAAATAATGGTGAGTGGATTGATGAAAATACTGCGCCTATCGTACCTGAGCGCGGCGCATCAAAAATTATATTGCAAGCGGAACAAGCATTACAACAGGGCTTTGGCGATAAAGCGATTATTATTCGTCCAAGTGGTATCTACGGACGCGAGCGGTTGATGCGTCTACGTAAAGCCCGCGAAGAACAAAAAGCGCCGATTGCTGCTGAGGATTGGAGCAACCGCATTATGGACAGCGATTTGGTCGCGATTATCGTAAAAGTATTGACAATAGATATGCCAAAACCTATTTATATTGCCACCGATTACGCGCCGGTGACGATTTTCGAATTAACTAAGTGGCTTAGCCAGCAAATCAGTGCCACATTGCCAGAAGTCGATACTTCAAAATCTGCTGTTACGGGGAAACGGTTACATAGCAACATTCCGTTAGCTTGGCTCACTTATCCTGATTGGCAAGCCGGTTATCAAGATATTTTGCGATATCATGATGATGGTTAATAAAAAAAGAGCCTAAATTGCTTACCAGAATTTTTTTCGATTTCGTTTTTACTTGATATGACTATTGTCTTGGAAACATTATGACTCAGCCTTTTACTTCTGATGACCGCTCAGCTCAAAAGCTATCAGGGCAAGGTGTGCATACAGAAGGTAGCGTTGAGCAGTTGTCTTTACTGGCTAATAATGCACAACCTGCCATTATCCATCCGAATTTTGATCCACGCCAAACCGCGCTTGACCCCGCTCGCCCGCTTAGCGATATTCCAGAACCTACGCGGCGCGTCAATGGTCAGCTCAATCATCTGTATGGTCGCTCAGGGCGTTTTCATAAGCCCCATACCGACAATCTATCAAAGTGGCAGCTGTTGGCGTCAGAATCGTTTGCCGACTATCTCGGTTTTCTTAAAGCGGCACAGCTGATAGCGCTTCCGGATAGCTTTTATCATAACCATAGCGAGCAGCCTTTATTAATGTCACTTGATACCATGACGTTGCTGGATATGGCGGATATTGGGCAGGTTATTAAGAAACATCCGCAGTTAACGCGTTATGGTTTTATGGTCGATAACTTGGTTAGTAATAATGATAAAAATAACGACAATAAAATTAATACGGATGAGAAACAGTCTTCATTACGAGCAATCATTAAACGTTATAATCCTAACGAACTATTAAACAGTATCTATGCCGATGATTGGCAAGTCATATTACAACCTGAGCAATTTGAATCGGGCGTTGGTAGTCTTGCCACCGATATTATGGCGTGTAGTGTGGCAGTACATGTGTTGAGCCAATGTGCCACCCGTAAAAGTATCAATCACAGCTATAGCGCCGAGCAAATTTGTCAGTATGTGCGTAGCTATATACTGAGCCAAGTTTGTCGCACGCCAGCGTTACGCTATCAATATCGTCAAATCCGACTGTTTGCTGGACACATTATCGTAGCAGCGCAGCATTTGGGTTGGGAGTTGCAGATAGCGGAGGATGGTCACTGTTACTTTAACGTTTCTTCACGCTGTGGTCTGCTGACGCGCTACGCCAATATGCAAGATTATGCTATCAATGGTTGGTCAAGCTGACCAATAATGCGTACAATAATGCAAAAATTTTCCCCATAGGAATGCCTTATGCACACCCCATCATTTACCGCTCATGACTTTATTCAACTCGCCTTAGATAACCAAGTACTCAAGTTTGGTGAGTTTGTGCTGAAGTCGGGTCGAGTTAGCCCGTATTTTTTTAATGCTGGTTTATTAGCAACGGGCGAGATGCTATCGCTATTGGCGCGTGGTTATGCCGATGCCTTAGCGGAACAAATGCAAAAAGCTGGTGATAGCAATAAAGAACTGGTTATCTTTGGTGCGGCGTATAAAGGTATTCCATTTGTGGCGGCAACGGCACAAGCACTATGGCTCCATCATGGTATCAATGCCGAGTGGGGATATAATCGTAAAGAAGTGAAAACTCACGGCGAAGGCGGCAATTTAGTCGGCGCTGATGTAAACGGTAAAGCCGTTTGGATACTGGACGATGTTATCACCGCAGGTACGGCAATGCGCGAAGTGATAGATATTTTAGAAACCGCAGGTGCGAGTGTTGCTGGTATTCTTGTCGCCTTAGACCGTAAAGAAAAAGGACAAGGCGAGCTTTCTGCCATTCAAGAACTGGTTGCCAATTTACAAGTGCCGGTTCGTGCCCTCGTTGATATGGATGACTTAATCGGTTATTTAGCCGGTGAACAAAGCGCCCATCAAGACGCCACTCAGGTTGCAAGCCAGCTTGCAAAAATGCAGCATTACCGTACTCAGTATGGCGTATAAATAACCGAATGTTTTTGCCTGTTTATTCATAACCACATCATTAGTAACCACTGTACGCAAAACTACCATACTTAAGTGAGTCGATCATGAGCCAAGCTGCCCCTTTAGCGTCAAACAGTCGTTCTTTGAATAGCCGTTCTTTAAATATCCTTGTCATCATGGATCCGATTGAACAGATTAATTATAAAAAAGACACGAGTCTGGCGATGATGTGGTCAGCGCAAGACCGCGGGCATACACTTGGCTATTGTCAAATTCATGATTTGTGGCTTGATCGTGGTCAATTAATGATTGATGCGCATCCCGTGACCGTCAAACGTGACCCTGATAATTTTTATACGTTAAGTGAAAAAGCCACTTGTCCAGCTACAGACTATGATGTGATTTTAATGCGTAAAGATCCGCCGTTCGATATGCGTTTTACTTATGCCACTCATTTATTAGACCATGCCAAAGCGGTAGGCGTGCTCGTCGTCAATGACCCAAAAGCGATACGCGACTGTAACGAAAAGCTGTTTGCCACCTGGTTCAGCGATTATATGAGCCCAACGATTGTCACTAGTAAACAGGTACATATCCGTAAGTTTATCGCTGAGCAGCAAGATGTGATTGTCAAACCGCTTGATGGTATGGGCGGTACGGGTATTTTCCGCCTGACAGCTGACAGTCACAATATTGGCGTCACGCTTGAGATGTTGACCGAGCTTGAAACCTTACCGATTATGGCACAGCGTTATTTGCCTGAGATTAAAGAAGGCGATAAGCGGGTTCTGATTGTTGATGGTGTGGTCATTGATTACTCTTTAGCGCGTATTCCAACCAAAGGCGAAACTCGCGGCAATTTAGCGGCAGGCGGTAGTGGGGTTGCCATGCCATTGACCGATATTGAACGCCAAGTGGCGCATGTAGTTGCACCAATTGTCAAAGAAAAAGGGCTAATGTTTGTCGGACTCGACCTTATTGGCGGACGTATTACTGAAATTAATGTCACTAGTCCAACGTGTGTTCGTGAGATTGATGATCAATGCGGTACAGATATCGCCACGGACTTTATAAAAGCCGTTGAAGCGCGATTCTAAATTATTCCTAAATTTTAAGGCTAATAATGGGCGTAATAGACGTCAGCACGACTCAATCGCTTATGTCATAAAGCGCTGCTTAATAAAAAGGTTTAGGAATATAGAAAATCAAGGTTTAGACGTTTATTTAGCTATAAAACGCTACATGTCGCGCCTTAATTTACTCTATACTATGCGGGCTTTACGACACGGCTATTTAATGGATAAATGGTTCAAAAATGAGTGTGGTAAAGATACTCATTTTTTTGAAAAAAGATAAGAAAGGCTAAAAGCAATGAAGAAACCGCATATATTGATGATGGCTGCTGGTACAGGTGGTCATGTGTTCCCAGCGCTGGCAGTCAGCGAATTGCTGGCTGAGCGTGGCGCGGTGATTCATTGGCTTGGCACAGAAAATGGTATGGAAAATCGCTTGGTTGCGCCAACCGATTATGCGTTTCACGCCATTGCTATGCAAGGCCTGCGCGGTAAAGGAGTGGGGCGTCTACTTAAAATGCCGATTACTTTACTATCAGCGACCATGGCGGTTATCAAGATTATTCGTAGTAATAAGATTGATATGGTAGTCGGGTTTGGCGGCTATGTTACTGCTCCGGGCGGTATTGCCGCACGCATGACGGGGACCCCGCTAGTTATCCATGAGCAAAACGCCATTGCTGGCATGAGCAATCGCTATTTAGCCAAAATTGCTACTAAAGTACTGCAAGCCTTTGAAGATACCTTTGCCAATAGTGAGCTTGATGGTGACTCTAATAGTAAGTTAGAAACGGTTGGTAATCCGGTTCGCAATGCCATCACCGACGTGGCGGCTCCAGCTGAGCGTTATGATGTTAATGATGAATCGCCACTGCGGTTATTAGTGGTTGGTGGCTCGTTGGGTGCACAAGTACTTAATAGTACCGTTCCTAAGGCGCTAGCACTTATCACTACGCCTTTTGAAGTGCGCCATCAATGTGGTCGTGATAATGAGGCAGTGACGCAAGCGGCTTATGATGCTGAGGATTTGGGCATTCATCAAACCACCGTGCAGCCTTTTATTACTGATATGGCAGCAGCGTATCAATGGGCAGATATTATTGTGTGCCGCGCTGGCGCGTTGACTGTTACTGAAATTCAAAATGTCGGTATCGCGGCGATTTTTGTGCCACTCCCAAGCGCGGTAGACGACCATCAAACGGCTAATGCGCATACTTTAACAGAGCGTAACGCTGCACTGTTATTACCACAATCTGAGCTAACACCGAAGCGCTTAAGCGATGAATTATCGGTTCTGAATCGACAAGCTTGTCTTGCGATGGCACAAAAAGGTCATGCGCTTGCCAATCGAAATGCTAGCCAGCAGGTTGCCGATATTATTTGGCACGCCCTCTAAGCATAACTTTAATAATTATTTTAACAACTATTTTGCCAACCCTATATACCGCATTTTACGATGCCTTAATTTTATGATGCTTTGATAACGAGAAACCCTTATGTCCACAACCACTCTTACTAATGACACCGCCGCTACCCCTAGTGATAAAGCATCGCCAACTCGCCTGATTGAAATACCAGAGATGCGTCGCATTCAGCATTTACATTTTGTGGGCATTGGCGGTGCGGGAATGTGCGGGATTGCTGAGGTTATGAGTAATCAGGGTTATAAAGTGAGTGGCTCAGACATTGCTGAAAGTCCTGTAACAAGACGTTTGCAAGATATTGGTATTGAAATATTTATCGGTCATGATTCCAAAAATATTGCTCAGACAGATGTGGTTGTTGTCTCATCTGCCATTGACCGCAGTAACCCTGAAATCACCGCTGCCTTAAAGGCTCGTCTGCCAGTAGTTCGCCGTGCAGATATGCTCGGTGAACTGATGCGCTATCGTCATGGTATTGCTGTGGCTGGCGCTCATGGTAAAACGACTACCACCAGTCTATTGACAACTATGCTTGCTGAAGGAAATCTCGATCCGACCTACGTGATTGGCGGTAAACTTAATGCGTCTGGCAAAAATGCTGCGTTAGGTAGTAGCCGTTTTTTGGTTGCCGAAGCAGATGAGTCTGATGCGTCATTTTTGACCTTACACCCGATGGCAGCGATTGTAACCAACATTGATCAAGATCATATGGAAACCTATGGCAATAGCTTTGATAAATTAAAAGCTGCCTATATTCAGTTTTTACAAAATATGCCGTTTTATGGCTTGGCAGTAGTGTGCGGTGACGATGCTGAACTGTACGCGATGATTGATGATATTGGACGTCCAGTATTGACCTTTGGGCTGGAACCATTCAATGATGTGCAAGCGATTGATGTTGTGAGTGAAGGTACTAAAACCCATTTTACCGTCTTGCGCCGCGACCGTAACCCTTTGCATCTTACCTTAAATATTCCAGGTATTCATAACGTTTATAATGCGCTGGCTGCCATCACTATGGCGACCGATGAAGGTGTTGATGATGAAGCCATTAAACGCGCGCTACAGAAATTTGCAGGTGTCGGGCGTCGCTTTGAGCAACATGAACCTGTAAAGGTTGATGACGGCAATATCTTACTCATTGATGATTATGGTCATCATCCAAGAGAGGTTGATGCTACCATTAAAGCAGCTCGTCAAAGCTTTCCAGAGCGTCGTTTAGTCATGCTATTTCAACCGCACCGTTATACCCGTACGCGCGACTGTTTTGACGATTTTGTAGAAGTACTATCGACTGTCGATGAGTTGTTATTATTAGATGTGTATTCAGCAGGAGAGAGCCCAATCGCTGGCGCAGATACCAAAGCACTGGCGCGTAGCATTCGATTACGTGGAACAGTTGAACCAACGATTATTGATAAGAATAATGTTGCGCCTGCGATGCAGCGCTTACTGCAAGCCAATGATCTACTCTTAACCCAAGGTGCGGGCAACATTGGACAGATTGCTATCGACTTGGTTACTAATCAGCTTTATCTTAAGTAGCTCTTAACAAATAATACTGAAAGTACAATTTTACTAAATAGATTTTAAGCTCAACTTTAGGAATGTTCCTGATGACGCAAACACATAACACTCAAGAAAATCAAAAAGATGACAACAAAGAAAGTACGAGCCTTGCGCATACTCATAAAGATGCCAAAGTATTTGGTAAAGTTGCTGTAGTTTACGGCGGCAATAGTAATGAGCGTGTCATATCTTTAGATAGTGGCGCTGCTGTCTTAAAGGCATTGCAAAGCCAAGGCGTTGACGCCACTCATTTTGACCCCCAGGATCAAGACATTACCGAGCTGCGCAATTTTGATCGCGTTTTTAACGTATTGCACGGTCGCGGCGGCGAAGATGGTGTATTGCAAGGCGTGCTTCAATGGTTAGATATCCCGCAAACAGGTTCTGGGGTTCTAGCATCTGCTCTTGGCATGGATAAAGTACGTACGAAGCAATTGTGGCAAGGCTGCGACTTACCTACAGCGCCATTCTCATTGCTTACCGCTGATACTGATTGGCAGCAAGTGGTTGATACGTTAGGACTGCCATTAATTATCAAACCCGTGCACGAAGGCTCTAGCATTGGTATGACTAAGGTCAACCATTTAGATGAGCTGCCTCCTGCTTATGCAACTGCTGTAGAGTGTGGCGATGTTGTTATGGCAGAGCGCTGGATTACCGGTCGTGAATTTACCATTGTTATTATTGATGATGAAGCTTATCCGGTTATTCGCTTAGAGCCTGCTGACATCACTAATTTTTATGATTTTGAAGCCAAATATAATCGTAATGATACCTCTTATTATATTCCCTGTGGATTAAGCTTAGCAGAAGAAACGCATTTACAAGCGTTAAGTCTTGCTGCCTTCCGCGCCGTCAATGCTGAAGGATGGGGTCGTATTGATGCGATGCAAGACACAGAGGGTAATTTTTGGCTGCTTGAGATTAATACCGTACCAGGTATGACCAGTCATAGCCTCGTACCCATGGCAGCCAAAGCACGTGGCATGGATTTTGAAAGTTTATGCTGGCATATTTTATCCCAGACTTTATAGCCTACAAGTTAGTAAAAAGTACATTCCCAACAGTACAAAACATAAGATAATTTATTGATCCTAATACTACTTATGTCTCTATAGTTGTGCTGAATAATATTTTAGTGTAAATTTGTGTAAATTTGTCTGCTACGATTGGTGATAAGCTATTGTTTATCATCAAAGTACGTTAATATTGTGTTTACAACTTTGCTTTAGCAATATCAAGTAATTTTATTTATCTAATAGCTATTTATTATTATTGGTACACGATTAGTTTATTAAAACATATAAACTGAATTTATTTGCCATTGATTAACAATATATTAGTTTTAGTAATATCTGGTAAATGAGTAGTACTAATTCTTTTTAAGCATATTTTTAAAATAAACTGTTTGCTTAACTACCATTTTATTCATTAAATAATTGCTCTCATGCTAAGTTAGGGTAGAAATAGGAACAAATGAACTGATGACTCAAACTGTCAAAGCCGCTACTGACTTGATGAGTGATGCTATGAATCATCAGAAGACATTACCCCCCTCAGTTAAATACTTTTTTATGGCATTAGTGATTGGTTTATTACTACTAATTCTAATAATGGGGGGCAAAGCATTACGCGATGCGCCACCTGCTGCCATTGAAGTCAGTCATCAAGGGCTGACAGCTATGCAGCACCATGCATTGCAGCAAACGATGAATCAGCAGTCGATTAGTAGCTTTTTTACGACGGATTTGCAGACATTGCGTGATATCGCAGTTGATTTGTCATGGGTGGATCAAATTAGTGTCACCCGTGATTGGCAACGGGGTATTGTGATTACGGCACTGCCTAAACAAGCGGTAGCCAAATTTGGTACAGAAAGACTGGTTGATGCTAAAGGAGTGGTATTTGTTCCTGCAGATAGTGACGAATTGATTCAAGACGACTTTGCTATGTTACAAGGTGAGATTACGCAAGCTCCTGTTATTATGCAGCAAATGCAGCAGATTAATGAGTGGTATGCGCCTCTTGGTATGCAAGTTGAAGATATTATTTTATCACCGCGAATGACATGGCTGGTGCGTTTTAGTAATGGCCTACGTGTAATTGTAGACAATGAAAATACCGCGCAGAAGCTTCTGAGTTTGAGTCAATTATTAGGCAATCAGTTAAGTGCCCGTCGTCATGAAATACAATCGATAGATTTACGTTACAAAAATGGCTTCAGTATTGCTTGGCAATCAGCAGCGCCAATCGCACCAAGTTAAGTGACAGTAGTAATTTTAATCAATATTTTGTAGGCTGTTATCTTATTTTTCAGCTATACCTAAACAGTAATTACAGCGAATTGCTTAAGATAGAATCAGTGTTTATTTAAGTTTAGTATTTATGGCGTATTGCTGTTTGGCTTTGTTTTTTTTAATGATTTAATGGAGACGTCATGCAGTCTCCTGTTTAACGATAATTTGTCTTGTACCATGAAAAATACTGAAAATTTGGTTGTTGTTCATTTAAGTGCCACAGCAGTATATGCTGTCATTGGTAATGTGGTGTCTGCAAAAGATATCCGCATCATGGGTGTTGGTCATGTCAAAAATAGTGATTTTTATCAAGGCCAAATTAAACACCGAGAACGTTTACAAGGCGCAATAAAGCAAGCGATTCAAGAAGCAGAAGATACTGCTAACTGCCGAGTTCATAGTGTTTGGTTGACGCTATCAACTCCGGAGTTGTTGAGTAAAAACAATGCTGGTCATGCTAGTGTTGAAGGTGATGTGGTGCGCACTACCGATATGGTAAAGGCGCTATCAGATGCTAAAAAACAAGACTTACCGTCAAACTGTTATTTGATGCATTGTTGTCAACAAGGTATTTATATTGACGATCAGGACGCCATCGTTGATGACGCTATTGAGATGGTTGCCACAGATATTACCGTTATGTACCACATGATGATGTTGCCAGTTGCTAGTCGTCAAAATTTGCAGAAGCTTTTGCAAAGTTGTGATGTGGGTGTGGATCATGTGGTATTTGATGCTGTAACCAGCGCGGAATATAGCCTGATAACAGAAGAGCGTCAGCAAGGCGTATGTTTGGTAGACATTGGTGCTAGCACCACCAGCATTTGTGTCTATAAAGAAAATAAGCTGATCTTTACGCATTGCGTTCCAACGGGTAGTCATGAAGTTACGATGGATATTTCAGCAGATTTCGGTATCTCTATGATTGAAGCGGAAAAGCTAAAGAAATTACATGGCACTGTTGATGTACAAAGTATTGATCCTAGCTCTTTTTTTATATTCAGAGCGCAAGGGTCAAACGATGAGATTAACGTGAGTGTGTATAAGCTTGCACAAACGATAGAAGCCCGTTATGTCAGTATCTTCACTGAAGTCATGCGACAATTACATCAAGCAGGGCTAATAGGATATATCGATCGTGGCATTGTGTTAACAGGTGGTGGTGGCACCATTAAAGGTATGGTACCTTTTGCCAAAAAACTGCTTAAAATGCCCGTAGTTTTGAGCAACAGTCATCCTCATATTAGTGCATATAACCACGTTGATAATCAAGAAGCGTCAAAGCAGCTTAATACCTATATAAATGATCGAGCTTACCATACCGCTTTCGGTACTTTATTATACAGCCAAAGCGAGCAATTTCGTCATAGTGAACAAAGTGAGATTGAATCCATTGAAAAATCAAGCTTTACCAACGTTTTTCAGGGAGTTGGGCAGCGGTTTAGTGGTCTATTTAAAAAGGTACGGTAAGCTATTTTATTTGAAAGAATTGTCATGATTTATTGTGGTAAATTTACCATGTCTATATAAAGCATGCTTTTTTACCCTATTTTATTTGTATACATTTATATATAGTACGTCGATAGCATGCCATGCGAGCGCCTGATTACCTATCGACCCTTATGCTATCTGCAACTGGAGAATCTTTTCTATGTCAAAATACACCATGCCAGATGATAATAAACCTCAAACTAATGGTCAAGCCCGCTTTATCGTGTTTGGGGTTGGCGGTGGCGGCGGTAACGCTGTTGAGCACATGGTGCAACAAGGCATTAAAGGGGTAACGTTTGTCTGTGCCAATACGGATAAGCAAGCCCTTGATCGTCTGACTGCACCGCATAAATTACAGCTCGGCGCTAAAAGTAACCGTGGTTTGGGCGCTGGTGCTAATCCAGAAGTGGGTCGCGAAGCGGCTGAAAGTGAAGAAGAAGCGATTCGCGCGTTACTTGAGCACTCAGACATGGTGTTTATTACCGCAGGTATGGGCGGTGGCACAGGAACGGGTGCAGCACCTGTTGTGGCTCGTATTGCAAAAGAAATGGAAGTATTGACCGTAGCCGTCGTGACCACACCTTTTAAATTTGAAGGTGGTAAACGTATTAAAGCCGCTAAAGCGGGTATTGAGCAATTGACCAACTTTGTGGACTCAATCATCACTATTCCGAATGATAAGTTGATGAGTGTTTACGGTAACTTATCGATGCAAGATGCGTTTAAAAAAGCGGATGATGTATTGATGCACGCAGTACAAGGTATTGCTGAAACCATCGCGCGTTCAGGTTTGGTTAATATTGACTTTAACGATATCCGTACGGCAATGACAGCTAAAGGACATGCAATGATGGGTATTGGTCGCGCCAGTGGCGACGATCGTGCACGTGAAGCCACTGAAAAAGCTATTAAATCGCCGTTGCTTGATGATCTACGTTTAGAAAATGCAAAAGGTCTATTGGTTAACGTGATTTCTTCACAAAGCCTATCTCTTGATGAATTTAGCAAAATCAGTGAAATCGTAGAAGGTATTACCGATACTGATGATGCCAATATCTTCTACGGTTCAGTTGTCGATGAAGATATGGGCGATGAATTACATGTTACAGTCATTGCGACTGGTTTGACTTTAGATGAAGATGCTGGATTACCAAAGACTCAACAACCGATTCCATCTGTCACCAGCACACAATCAGTTGATCCAAGTCAGCATACCAGTGCGCTAAACAGCCAGCAGCAGTCAAAAACTCAGCTGTATCAAGATAGTATAACCCGTGCGCCAGCTATGCAAGAACAGCCACAGACTAAAACTAACAGCATTCAAGATTATCTAAAGCGCCAACAGAATAGATAATTAAGAGAATTGTTTTTTATTATGTGACCGCTTATTTCATTATTTAATGAGTTCTAAGCTTTAAAAAAAGTTAAAAAGCCAGCATAGATATTGCTGGCTTTTTTGCGTTTTATGAAGGGTAAACTGACAAAAAAATAGTATTTATCATGATGTTTACTTTAATTATGTTTATCTTTAACAAATAAAATTACCTAAAAGTAAACATACAATTTTATTGATAAGTGTAATTAAACTTTGGAATGAGTAAATTACCTCTTATTAACTATAGCGAATTAGAGGTTGCAAATGGTACACTAGGATAATTGTAACAAGATATGTGAGGAAGTAGCCATGAATCAACGAACTATTAATCAAATGATATCTATGACTGGTATTGGTCTACATAGTGGCGAACCTGTTGATTTAGAGTTTTATCCGCAGCCTGTTGATACAGGAGTCGTTTTTGAGCGTTCCGATATTTTTGGTTGTACACCAATTCCTGCCAGTGCTTTTTTAGTACAAGATACCATGATGTCATCCAATTTGGTATTTGGTGGCACGCGCGTGGGCACAGTAGAGCATCTACTCAGTGCGATTGCTGGTCTTGGCGTTGACAATTTATTAATCCGTGTATCTGCTGCTGAAATTCCTATTATGGATGGTAGTGCTGCGCCGTTTGTGAATCTTTTACTACAAGCTGGTTTCTGCGAACAAGACAGTCCTAAGAAGTTTCTAAAAATCGTCCGTCCGGTACGGGTTAAGGTCGATGATAAATGGGCAGAGTTACGTCCATACGATGGTTTTGAGCTGAATTTTGAGATTGATTTTGACCATCCCGCATTTAACAAAGATTTACAGCATGCTCAGCTGCGTTTTTCTACTCACAACTTTATCGAAGAGTTAAGTGGAGCGCGCACCTTTGGGTTTTTAAATGATATTGAAGCCTTACGTCGAAATAATTTGGCGTTAGGAGGCAGCATGGATAATGCTATTGTGATTGATGATGCCAAGATATTAAATGTCGAAGGTTTACGCTTTGCTGATGAGTTTGTACGTCATAAAATTTTGGATGCTTTGGGAGATTTATACTTGATTGGTTATCCATTATTGGGTCGTTTTAACGCCTATAAATCTGGGCACGCATTAAATAATTTGCTAGTTCGTGAAATTTTATCTGACTCAGATAACTTTGAAATTGTAACTTTTGATGACAATGTAACTTGTCCTATAGAATATTTACCTTTAAGTGCTTTAACTGTTGAAGGATAAATACAAGCTTATACAGGATGTATCGCAACATTTACGTAAGATTACATAATGCGAAAGCGCATAATGTTTGCTGTACTTTCTTTCCAATATTATTGTTTTTGAAGAGCACGCTGAAAGCTAGAGTTTACAAACCCTTCAACCGACAAAAAAACGTCTACTGTTTAAATCAAAAGTATCGATTTAAACAGTAGACGTTTTTTTTAACCTAACTAGCTCGAAAAACATGTCTTTTTAGTCAACTTTTTGGTACTTGGTTTACCTAACTTTACATTGTAATTTAAGGCTTTTTAGTCATCTAATAGCTGTAAGAGCGCCTTTTGCAAGTCTTTATCAGCCGTGACATGCTTTGCAGCCTGTGATATAGTCCTTTTTATATTTTGACTCAGCCCCTTATTTGCATTGGTTCTAACAGCATTTGATGAGGATGAGACAGGCGTTAGTGACTCCTCATTATAAGGAGATTTAGCAGGAATTTTTGCTATCACGACATGAATCTGCTTGAGTTGTTTAAATGTAATAGACTGTTTGGTTAATACTTCAAGATAAGCATTTTGTAAATAACGAATATGATTGGCTGCGGTCATTGAGTTTACACTGAGAGTAAGTTGCTCTGTAGTAAGACGCACCACCCAGCAGCTATTTAGTATCTCTTCTGGTAAACAGTCTATTAATAATGTTTTTACTTCATGGGTAGCCTGCGTATAAAGACGCACGTTATCAGCCAAACTTCGCGGTAGAGCGCTACCAGAAAATGCTTGGTGATCGATAAGTTGAGCGAGCCGATTAGGCTGTTTTTTTGACATCGTAATCACTCATCTATTAGGTGGTGGTATAACAGCGACTGGTTGAAAATTTGCTTAACTGAAAAGCGCACACTGTGAATATCAAGATTTTATCATGTTTATTTGATTGTAATCTCTTCTAAATTAATTACTGCTTTGTCACGGATGATGAGCACACTTGCATTAACAATAGGTAGTAAATTTATGAAAAAGGCTTTATTAATTTTGTCAGTATTGAGCATGGGCGTAGCACAAACGAGTGGTGCTTCTGTCAATATCATCTCAAATAGTACACTGGCTGATAGCAGAGCAAATATCGCTAAATCAAATTCCTACGGTTCATCGCAAAACATCTACAGCACCAATAATGGTGGGGTACATGTTTCTAACAATACTGAGATTACCCGCGCCATCAACGTATTAAAGCAAAAAGGTAGTGAGCTTGATACGTTATCGCGTCGTTTATATGCTGAAAAGAAAGAGCAGTTTAAGTCGGTATTAGATCACAATTCGGCGCCTGCTATTGCAGCTGCCCGTGCGTCACGAGTGGCACTGTCTAGAAGTTCTGGTTATTGTGCGCGTTATGTTCGTAAAGCGCTACAATCAGCAGGTTATGACTTCACGCCAAATCCATCCGCTTATCAGTATGCTACCCGTGGCACGCTTGCTCAAGCTGGATTTACTAAAATTAGCAATGACATGCCTACTCAAATCGGTGATGTCGTAGTGTTTGATCGCAGCTCAAAGCATCCACACGGTCATATTCAGATTTTTGATGGCTCAAACTGGATATCTGATTTTCGTCAAAATAGTATAAGTCCGTATAGTAATATCTATGGTTACAGCACCTGGCGCGATTCGCAATATGTTGATGATGCGTCTAACCGTGGTATTTATTTAGCGATGGCTGATAAGTAGTAATTATTAATTAAAAGCTGTCCCCATTAAAAAACCCAGTAATGACGTTATAACATTACTGGGTTTTTTAATGCTTATATTTTTTTGGAATGAGAGCAGGTCCTAAATAGCTATTAATCAATAGTATTTCTTTAAACCATAGAGTCTAATATTTAAACCGTGACCAATAGGCGCGCTGATGAAAGTCGGGGGGCGAGGCGTGAGCCGGTGCATAATATAATTGTGCCTGACCAAACTGTAGAATTACACATGGATGTATATACTTAATATATTTATTCGGCTCATAATACGTATGATTTTTGTCTGACGATAATAACAGTTGCGCTACTGGTACGCTAAAGCTACGCTGATAGTAATAACGTGGAACAAATAGGTCACTGCTTAAATCACAGCTATTAGCTATAAGCTTAAGAGCTGAAGAAGGGGTAATGGCACGCACGACTTTTGATATTGTTTTACCGTTATAGCCCTGCTCATCGTTATGCCAATCAATGTACGCGCGTGCTTTTTTATTTTCCTGTAATAATGGCGAGGGTGGCAATGATTTGGGATTGCGATAACTCTCGAACTGATACAGCGCATAATGACCACTCGGACTGGCATTAATCTCAATATAACTTGCCGTCTCGTTATGCTCATTAAACCCACTAGCAATAAAACATTCCAGACAAGTCTGCTCCCATAAAAAATCGGTAAAGCTGACGTTTATAGCTTGCCATTTCGCCCAGTTTAATTGGGAAGCCAAGCGAGAATCAGGTAGTTGAATACGGTACGTAAAAGATAGGCTAGGTATTGGCTCTTGAGTGAGAGTAATACTAACAGTTACTTGAATATCCTTTAGCTGTGTTATTGTCACGCCTAAATGTTCGGCATCGACTTCTAGTATTTCTGTTGCTAAGCATAATTTAAAGGTTTGAGTCATGAAGCAATGCCATAAAGAATAAAAATGAATAAGACTAGAGATGAATAATTAGTGACTTTCTATTAGTCAATATTTAGATAATATAAAAGCCGCGAGCACTCATGTACTGCGGCTTTTATACTTTGCACTGCTAATGATGCAAGTTATTATTTCAACTTAATCATCAATTAATATCATCAAGACACGTAACTATGCGTGACGTGATAAATTCGACAGCTTTGGGTTGGCATTAGGGTTTTTACGTAATAATAACGCCATACGTCCAATAGTATGAATTACTTGAGCTTTAGCATTTTTTGCAAGCGCAGTAGTCACCGCATCACGCTCGTCTTTACTACCCGCTGGCAGCTTTACTTTAATTAGCTCATGATCCGATAAGGCACGGTCGATTTCTTCAGTAATAGCTGGGGTGACGCCGTTGTTGCCAATCATGACAATAGGCTTTAGCTCGTGACCAATACCTTTTAGACGTTTAAGCGTAGCGTTATCAAGTTCCATAAAATTCCTAAGCGTTGAGAAATAAAAAATATAAAAGTCAGAGTAAAACATGATACCTATATTAACAAGCTCATCATTAGCCGGTTTATCTTCTTAATTATTAGGATTAAGAGCACTGTGATATCAATCTAAACAGCTCGTTTATGAAAAATCATAACGTTAATGCTAAATGCTTAATAAGTAATAGGTAAAAAGGTTTTGAGATAAAATCACTGGGATTCTGCACGATTTTATAGCATGAAAATGTTAAACTGACCTTAATAGGACATTATAAACGCTACTGGCTGATAAATCTGTTAAATCATTCATACTATCGTTAATTTAGACCATTCTATCGTTAATTTAACGTATCAGCTTGTAGTCGCTTATGTTGACCACATATATAAATCAATGGCTGACACTTATATAGGTTCAGTCTATTACCAAACCTTTTATCCTTCATCTAACCCTTTGATACTCAAAACGATTTTATTGTTAAATAGGAGCACCTATTTTGGCCACGCGTATTAAGAATAAAAGTCTCTCAAAAAGCAGCAGTGCTTGGATGAAAGAGCATCTTGATGACTTTTATGTAAAGCAAGCTCAAAAAGAAGGCTATCGCGCGCGTGCTGCCTATAAATTGCTAGAAATTAATGAGAAAACAAAACTGATTAGTAAAGGTATGACTGTGGTGGATTTGGGCAGTGCGCCCGGCAGTTGGTCACAGGTTGCAGGAAAATTGGTTGGTGAGACAGGTATTTTGATTGCCTCTGATATTTTACCAATGGATAGATTAGAGAATGTGACCTTTATACAGGGCGACTTTCGTGAAGCTGAAGTTTTCGATAGCATTATGGCAGAGGTTGGTGATCGGCAAGTGGATGTCGTGTTGTCTGATATGGCACCCAATACTTCTGGCAATAGTGCGGTAGATCAGCCACGGATGATGTATCTGTGCGAGCTTGCAGTAGATTTTGCTTTAGCGACCTTACCTGAAGGCGGTGCCTTGATTATGAAGATGTTTCAAGGAGCGGGTGAACAGGAATTGCGTAAGCAGATGCAGGAAAAATTCAGCAAAATCCGTAGTATCAAGCCTGACGCATCACGCGCACGTTCAAAAGAGATATTTTGGATTGCTATTAAATAATGACTGGACGAATGTAATTAATATCTATATGTAGCGAATTGTGATGTGATAAGTTATGTCAGAAATAGCTACATTTGTTAACCGAATAAACTGGCGTTCTGCTTGAATTGTGAAAGTTAAAACCACATATCGTGGTATATTAACTTTGTTTTCGGCACTTTTAACAATAAATTGTTTTGAGCAGAGTCGTTTAAGAGCGAACCATCTATTGCAGTCATTATATGTTTTTAGATAGAACGGAATTTTTAAAGTACTTTAAACGTTTATATATTTATCTAAAAATAGTTTTAATGAATAGTAGATCATCACTTTGAAGACGTCACGTGTTTAGTAAAAACACCAATAAGTAAGGGATGGGAATAACTAGTGAGCGACATGGTAAAAAATACCTTATTGTGGCTGGTGGTAATCGGCGTTTTAGTGCTGGTGTTTAGCGGCTTTGATAAATCATCTGAGCCGGATAACCTTAACTACTCTGAGTTTGTGACCGCAGTGTCAGAAAAGCAAGTAGCCAGTATTGAGATTGACGGCGAGCAGATCACCGGTGAGAAAAAGAATGGTTCTGCATTTGAGACCATCCGTCCAGCTGTGATGGATGACGAGCTGATGCCATTACTGCGTGAAAATAAAGTTGAAGTGCAGGGTACTGCGCCTAAGCGTCAAAGTGTGCTCATGCAGCTATTGATAGCCAGCTTCCCAATTCTACTGATTATTGGTCTCTTTTTATTCTTTATGCGTAATATGCAAGGCGGCGCTGGCGGTAAAGGCGGCGGACCGATGAGCTTTGGTAAGTCGAAAGCTAAAATGCTTACCGAAGATCAAATCAAAGTGAACTTTGATGATGTTGCCGGTTGTGAAGAAGCTAAAGAAGAAGTGGTGGAAGTCGTTGAGTTTTTACGTTCGCCAGATCGATTTACAAAACTTGGTGCAACGATTCCACGTGGTATCTTGATGGTAGGTCCGCCAGGTACAGGTAAAACACTATTAGCAAGAGCCATCGCTGGTGAAGCCAAAGTGCCGTTCTTTTCTATCTCAGGTTCTGACTTTGTTGAGATGTTCGTTGGTGTCGGTGCCTCACGCGTACGTGATATGTTCGAGCAAGCAAAGAAAAGCGCGCCATGTATCATCTTTATTGACGAGATTGATGCAGTCGGTCGTCATCGTGGTTCCGGTATGGGCGGTGGTAATGATGAGCGCGAACAAACGCTCAACCAATTACTGGTTGAGATGGATGGTTTTGAAGGCAATGAAGGTGTGATTGTCATTGCGGCAACCAACCGTGCCGATGTTCTTGATAAAGCATTACTACGTCCGGGTCGTTTTGACCGTCAGGTACAGGTAGGCTTGCCAGACATCAAAGGGCGCGAACAGATTCTAAAAGTGCATTTAAGAAAATTGCCTAATACGACCAGTGTTGATGCTCATTCATTGGCGCGAGGTACGCCAGGATTTAGTGGTGCACAGCTTGCCAACCTTGTAAACGAGGCGGCATTATTTGCAGCACGTCGTAACAAGCGTAGCGTTGATATGAATGATTTTGAAGATGCAAAGGATAAGCTATATATGGGTCCTGAGCGCAAATCAATGGTGATTCGTGAAGAAGAGCGCCGTGCTACTGCATATCATGAGTCCGGTCATGCTTTAGTAGCGGAGTTATTGCCGGGCACAGACCCTGTGCATAAAGTGACGATCATGCCACGCGGATTTGCTCTAGGTGTCACTTGGCAGTTGCCTGAACATGACCAGACCAGTCTTTATAAATCTAAAATGCTGAGCGATATTGCTATTTTATTTGGTGGTCGTATTGCCGAAGAAGTGTTTATCAATCAAATGTCAACTGGTGCATCAAATGACTTTGAGCGTGCAACTAAAATGGCACGTGCGATGGTCACTAAATACGGCATGTCAGATGCACTTGGCATTATGGTATATGAAGATGATGACAGCTCGCAAGGTTACTTTGGTGGGGGCAGCCGTACGATATCGGAAGCCACGCAGCAAAAAGTTGATGAAGAAGTACGCCGAATGTTAGAAGAGCAATATGATATTGCTCGTGAATTGATTGAAGCCAATCATGATAAGATGCATGCAATGGTTGATGCGCTAATGAAGTGGGAAACGATTGACCGTGATCAGTTGCAGGATATCTTAGCGGGTGAAGCCCCTCGTCCACCTAAAGTCTATCAGCATACTGAAGTGAACTTATCGAAGAATGATATAAAAACGACTGGTTCAACACCGCCGCCACTTCCAGCAATGTAGAGTGAGCAGTTATTGTCTTATATAAAAAGCCCTTTTTACAAAGGGCTTTTTTGTGCCTACTAATTTCACGGGCTATTTTAAAAACTAGCTGATTTGCTGGTATGATGGGCTGATTCAATTTTTTATACTATTTATTTTTGATGGATTGATTATGTCATTGTTTCAGCCGTTACCTATTTTTAGCATAAGCAGTCGCGGTAAGTGTTTGGATTTATCCCAGCCTCATATTATGGGCATCTTAAATGTGACACCGGATTCGTTTTCTGATGGCGGTCAATTTAACAGCATTGTTAAGGCATTTGCCCATTGTAAAGATATGATTGCAGCAGGTGCTACCATTATTGACATTGGCGGTGAATCTACACGTCCAAATGCCGAAACGGTAGTAACTGATGACGAATTGCAGCGTGTCGTTCCTATTGTTAAGGCAATTCGACAGCAGTGTGGTGAGGAGATATGGTTATCTATCGATACCAGTAACCCGGACGTAATGCAGGCGGCTTACAATGAAGGGGCAGATATTTGGAACGATGTACGCGCTTTAAGTCGGGAAGGTGCGCCGCTAATGGCAGTAAAGCTTGATATTCCGGTGATGTTAATGCACATGCGCGGCGAGCCGACCACCATGAATAATCTTGCCCATTATACAAATGTCATTCAAGAGGTTAAGGCGGAGTTAACGTCTAGAGTTGATGAGGTAATAAACCTTGGCGTTAAACGTGAAAACATTATTATTGATCCAGGTTTTGGTTTTGCTAAAAATTATACTCATCATTGTGCATTATTAACAGAGCTGAACTCGCTGCAAAGTCTTGGTTATCCAATCATGTTTGGTATATCGCGCAAACGGTTTTTAGCTGAAGTGTTGACAAAAAGTGGCATACCAGCTGTTACTCAAACTCAAGCTCTTGAGAGAGATGCAGTAGGAACTGCTGCTGGTGTTTTTGCACTGCAACAAGGTGCCAGTATCCTGCGCACCCATAATGTCGCTATGATGCAACAAGCCGTCGCCCTATGGCAGCAATTGGTAGAATACAATGAAACCAAAATTATTTAAGTCTTTAAGATTAATGCTACTTTACACTAGATTTTAATTATAACTTCAAATAAAGGTCACTGTTATGAGCGTCATACACTCAGCTAATCAATCATCACCTGCACCAACCGACGAGCAACGCCGTATTATTTACCAAGCCCGCCGTGGACTCAAAGAATTAGATTTTTACATTGACCCTTATGTAAAAGAGCTATATCTAACGTCAACATCAGATGAACAAGAGACTTTTGCCCAGATGCTTACCCATGAAGATCCTGATTTATTGGATTATTTTACCAATCAGAGTCAACCTGAAGATGAAGCAATTTGGGCGCTGGTTAATAAAATTAAAACATGGCGTCATTCTAAATCTCTATAAGGTGAATAAGTGGCGCTATTATTTAAAAATAATATCAGTTAAAGAATAGGCTAGTCTCAAAAGTAAAATGCATTTAGCTTTATGGTTTATCTAAAATAGGCGGCTGATGACAATATGGGTATTACGAATATGACTGACGTAAAGTCCTTACGTATCGATACGCCAATCAAGCCGTCTAGTCGTTTACGGACAGCATTGTACACTAGCTTTATAACTGCAATGGGATTATTGGCTTGGCTTGCCCAGTTGTCGCTTGCTCAATATGTATTACTGCTTATCGTAACCGCGGGAGTTGCGTGTTATTTGGCATTAACTCGTCCGATATTGTTACACATTAGTCAGCCACCATTGCAACATCGTGTAGACCAGCATTGGCAATTACTCATGCGTACCAGTCGTGACGATGCGCTATGGCAAGCGCATTTATCTAAGTTGCACCGTTATCCGTCCTGTATTCACTTTGAATTTATTATTATTGAACCTCATCAACGCGTTTTGTCTGTCACCATCTTTCGCGACCAAGTAACCGTTCAGGAATGGCGACAGCTAAATATACTAGCTACTGTTATTCCGATAACCGCTCATTAAATGAGTAGGAAATTATTCAATCATATTTAGTTCTTTTTTACTAATTAATGTCTTAATTTATTGTTTTTAACAATTCTATCTAATAACGAAGCTCTACATCCTATAACAAAACAACTATCTAGACGATAAACGAGATTTGCTATATTGGTTAAGGATTTATTGACTATTGATTTATAAGAACTTTAAGAATAAAAGGATAATATCATGAGCTTATTAGGGAATTTAGTATCGCAAGTTGCACGTAGTGCTATCGATCCAGAAGATCATCAGCGTAATCCTATCAATCAAAGTATCAACCCACGTCGCACGGGCGGTCTTGGCGATATTTTAGGTGGCGTGTTGACTGGCAGTCGCAATCAGCCACGTGACTATAATCCTCAGCAATATGATCGTCAGCCCGACAATCATTTTGGGCTAGAGGATATATTAGGCGGTCTGGTTGGCGGTAACAATCAAGGTCGTGCTGGTAGTCAGTCTGGTGGTTTAGGCGATATTTTAGGTAGTGTGCTTGGCGGTCAACGCACTAGAGGTGGTTTTGGCGGTAAAGGTATGTTAGTGGCGGCACTGATGCCAATGGTACTCAGCTGGATACAGCGTAATGGCGGCTTAAGTGGTGCACTCTCTAAAATAACGGGCATGGGCTATGAGCAGCAAGCGCGATCTTGGATGAGTAATCATGAGCTTAATGACAATCTTGACCCTAATGACGTCAATCGCCTGTTTGATGAAAATGAAATTCAGCAAGTGGCAGCGCATACTGGGGCTAATGATATGGAAGTGCGTCAAGGGTTGGCAGAGCTACTACCTGAGGTGATGAATCAGCTGACACCACATGGCAATTTGGACAATGAGTCAGAAGCCAATGATGAAATTGATCAAATTATCAGCCAGTTATCGAGCCGATTAAGTGCGCTGAAAAAGTAACAGCTGTTTGATAAATTACTTTTTGATAGGCGATATTTGAATAAATTGTATTTTAATGAAATAGATTTTAATAAAAAGTAATAAAAAAGAGTACATTTATTAATGTGCTCTTTTTTATATCTGTCCATTTTTTATCTTGAATCGACTCATAGCTATCTCTCATTATATCTAACCGATAACTTTAGATTGGTTTAATAAGAAATAAAAAGATATGTTAAAAACGGTGAGCAGGCATAGCGGTTATTGCTAACTATTATATGATGGCATCATTACCCATTCTATTTTGCTTTATAAATAGTGCTAGATAGTGATTCAAGTTTGTGACAAGGAGGTTTCTATGATGCCCTTTAAGCCTATTCCTGCTGCTATTGCCGTATCAGTCGGTCTGATTATCTGGTTTTTTATTCCAGTACCTTCAGGCGTAACGCCAGAAGCGTGGCATATGCTGGCGTTATTTATCGCAACTATTGTGGCTATTATTGGCAAAGTACTGCCAATTGGTGCGATTGCTATTATTGCAGTGACGTTGGTTGCGCTTACCGGGGTTACCAATGAGAGTCCTGGAGCGGCAATACGAGATGCCCTATCTAGCTATTCTAGCCCATTGATTTGGCTAATTGGTATCGCCGTGATGATTTCACGAGGGTTAATCAAAACCGGATTGGGTCGCCGCATTGCTTATTATTTTATCTCTATTTTCGGTAAAAAAACGATAGGGGTCGCCTATTCTTTGACTGCAGCTGAGCTGATGATTGCTCCTATTACACCGTCTAATACAGCGCGTGGTGGCGGTATTATTCACCCTATTATGAAATCTATTGCACAGAGCTTTCATTCAACGCCAGAAGAGGGCACGCAAAAGAAGATTGGTCGTTATTTAGCGATGGTTAATTATCATGCCAATCCAATCACCTCCGGTATGTTTATTACTGCTACCGCACCCAATCCATTAGTGGTCGATTTGGTGAATAAGGCTACAGGCAGCCAAATTGAGCTATCATGGACGACTTGGGCAGTGGCGATGTTTATCCCAGGGATGCTATGTTTGCTCCTCATGCCGCTGGTGATTTATCTTATTTATCCGCCTGAAGTAAAGGAAACTCCTGATGCTAAAGGTTTTGCCAAAGATAATCTAACGGAGATGGGTGACGTCAGTCGCGATGAAAAAATAATGCTTGGCGTATTTGCTCTGATGTTGGTGCTGTGGGCGAATATCCCCGAGCTAATTTTTGGTGCGCGCTTTAGTGTTGATGCAACAACGACCGCGTTTATTGGTTTGACCACGTTAATATTAACCGGCGTGTTGTCTTGGGAAGATATTCTTAAGGAAAAATCTGCTTGGGATACCATTATTTGGTTTGGTGCGTTAATTATGATGGCATCATATTTAAATACGCTGGGCTTGGTAAGCTGGTTTTCAAGTAATATTGAAAATATGATCGGTATGACAGGTGTTGGTTGGATGGGCGCAGTTGCTATTTTAACCTTGGTTTATCTATATATTCATTACTTTTTTGCCAGTACCACTGCGCATATTACCGCGCTGTTTGCCGCTTTTTACGCCGTAGGCCTAAGCTTAGGTGCGCCACCAATGCTATACGCATTAATATTAGCGGCAGCAGGTAATATTATGATGACTTTGACCCATTACGCAACGGGAACCGCGCCTGTTATTTTTAACTCTAATTATATAACTCTTGGCGAGTGGTGGACTATAGGGGCAATAATGAGTGTAGTGAATCTGGTAGTATGGATTGGCGCTGGGCTAGTGTGGTGGAAGATACTGGGCTACTATTAATCCGTTATTTTAGATGTATCAGAATCATTTCGTAAAATATACGGCATTAAAAACGTTTAATAAAAGTCTTAATTAAAAAATGTGAAAAATTCATGCTAAAAGCGCTCATCTAAAGTATCTAACGTATATTTGAGCGCTTGAAAGCAAATATCCATATCGAAGCCGCGATATTGCAAAAAACGCAATTGTTGCGCTTTTGATTTTTGCTCAGTTGGGATATCGTCACCATATTTTTTGGTACGAGCCGTGACCGCAAGTTTCAACCAATCAACGCCTACAACTAAGCTGTCTTCGCTATCATCAATAAACTCTCTAAACTCATCAGAATCTTCATTTGCCATATCGATCAGCTCATCAATATTGCTTGGCATCTCAATTTTTTTACGATAAAACTCCTGCTTAATATGACCTCGACCACGACCTTTACGAATACTTTCACGGATGAGCATTAAGGTAGTGCGATAGTCACTTTGATAGCCTTTTTCTTCAAACTCGTCTAACAAAGTGTCGATTTTTTCAAGCTCTTGTTCTTTATCAATCAGTTTTTGCCGCAGTTCAGCTTTGCCATATTCACGCCGTGACAGATAATAAAATGCCAACCATCGCAAACGGCTTTCCGCTTTAATAGCGTCTATATCTGCTTGGCGTTGTTCCGGCGAGCGTAAATATGCTTTAAGGGCAGAGGGTAAATTGTCTGTAGGGTCGATTAAGGATATTTCTGAACTTGATAATAATAATGAATTGGTAACAGAAATATCGTTATTATTGTTGTGGATATCTCGTTTTACTTCAGCCAGCATCTCTTTGATACTTTGCGGCGCTAGCGTCTGATAGTCAGGTGCGTCGGTAGGTTCAGCAATAAAATTCGCTGCTGGGTGAAATTTTTTTTTGCGTTTTTTGGATTTTTTAGATGATAGATGAGTAGTAAAAGAATCATTACTAATAGTAGGATTGGAAGACGGGTAGCCATCAGATGTTTGATAGTCTAATTTTGGCTTGTTAGGATATTTATTAGTGTTGCTGTCAGTTTTAGAGATGCTCTTTTTTTTAGATACAGACGAGCTCGCTGAGTCAGGTTCTGACTCAGCGAGTATTTCGGCTAATGTTTGAATCTTCATAACGGCTAATCGATAATCAATAAATGGCTATTGCATTGGCTCTGCATCTAATTCTTCATTAAGATCGGCTGCATCTGGTACTTTACTGTCATCTTTCACACCGAGTTTTTCGGCACGAATTTTAGCTTCAATTTCTTCAGCAATCACCGGATTTTCTTTTAAAAACAGCACTGAATTGGCTTTACCTTGACCAATTTTTTCATCGCCGTAGCTATACCATGAGCCTGCTTTGCCAACAGCACCGATTTCCACGCCCAAATCAATTACTTCTGCTAGATGATTGGTGCCTTCACCATAGGTGATTTCAAATTCAGCTTGGCGAAACGGTGGTGCCATTTTGTTTTTGATGACCTTCACACGGGTTTGGTTACCGATGATTTCGTCACCATTTTTGACCGCACCAATGCGACGAATATCCATACGCACTGAGGCGTAGAACTTAAGCGCGTTACCACCTGTTGTGGTTTCTGGGCTACCGAACATCACGCCAATTTTCATACGAATTTGGTTGATAAACACCACCATACAGTTGGAGCGTTTGGCGTTACCGGTGATTTTACGTAATGCTTGGCTCATCAAACGTGCTTGTAGGCCCATGTGTGAGTCGCCCATTTCGCCTTCAATTTCAGCACGCGGCGTCAATGCAGCAACGGAGTCAATGACAATCATATCGACGGCACCTGAACGTACCAACATATCCGTAATCTCGAGCGCTTGCTCACCGTTATCTGGCTGAGAGATTAATAAGTCGTTAGTATTTACCCCAAGCTTACGCGCATAAACAGGATCTAGTGCGTGCTCAGCATCAATAAAGGCGCAAGTCCCGCCTTGTTTTTGACACTCTGCGATAGCTTGGAGCGTCATGGTCGTTTTACCTGAGCTTTCTGGACCGTAAATCTCAACAATACGACCTTTTGGTAAACCGCCAATGCCAAGAGCAATATCTAAACCGAGCGAACCCGTTGAGACCACATCGACATCAAGCGCTGCGGAACTATCGCCTAAATGCATGATGGTGTTTTTACCGAACTGCTTTTCAATTTGGCCGAGTGCCGCTTTAAGAGCTTTTGCTTTATTGTCGTCCATAATGGATACCTTGTCGTTAATTAATAATATAAAAACTTAAAGAAGTAGAGGTGAGGATAAAAAGTGAAGAACTGTACCAGAAACTTATCTTAGGCGTCATCGCGTTTTTTATCGTATCTGTCATGATAATTATGCTAAGCACAAAGTAATACAAATGACTCGTATTACTTTAATGTAAATAATAAAAGTGAAACAAAGTCCATTTTATAGATAATTGCTTACATCGCTATGTTATGTCATTTATAGTTTTATCCATCGTTTGATGGGCTAAGGTTATTATATCAAAGTCAGCTTAAGATAGCTGAGAATAGGAAACGCTATACGACATTCACTGTCGTATATAAAAAATCCAAACGATAAAGCACAATGTTTTATTAAATTTCTGCAGCTAATTATTATTCGAATTATTCGTTATGAAATGCTGTGTTTACTATGATAAGGTGAATAGATTGATGATAGTAATCTAATTGGTCATCAACCCTTATAAATAGGTACTTACAGTAAATACTGTGAAACATTTTCATGCTTAAAAATTATTTTAAGATAATTAAGCTATTATTTAGCCTATAGGTAAGTTATTGATTTTATTATCTAAATAAATTGTACAAAAAGTAACCAGTTTTATCTTATCCTTTATTCCATCAAGCCAGCTGCGTGTCAAGTAGATGGTTATCCACAAGGTTATCCACAGTTAATGTGGAGAACTCGTGTATCCCTTATGTTACCAAGGTTTGCGCTTGGCATAATAATAATGATAAGTCGCCATATTATTAAAATAATCGAATTCCAGACTATTAATCCGCAATAAAAGACATCAGTTATTGCTATGTTTCACATCATTGATGTTTATCAATAAGCATTTATTAGCGGAGCAAACAGTCTTTATGATGGCTGATTTATGGGTATCGTATGGTTTAGAAACTATAAGATTGGCATCTATAATCGATGATAGGCATAAAGATAATAGGTTTGGATTGCGTATTAAGTTAATCAAATGATAAGTAACGCCGTTGTTACATGAGAATATCTTAGTGATGTTAAAAGAATATATTCTACTTTTTAATAACAATTATTAATGCAAGAAAATGAGAATTTCTCGGTGGCTTTATTAGAAAGAATTCTAGTTGCGGGTAAATATTGAGTTTCTTGCGGTTTAGGATAATAGATAAAAGTACATTGCTATAAAAAAGCGACTGTATCATACAGCCGCTATTATTAGGATAGATGATGTACCAAACGGTAATATTTAATCTTTGCTATAAATTAAATCCCAAACTCCGTGCCCACGTTCTAAGCCGCGACGCTCGAATTTCGTCATCGGACGAAAATCTGGACGAGGCGTGAAGTTGCCATTACCCGCTAGGTTGGTCAATCCTGAGATGTTGTCTAACACTTCAACCATCCAAAAGGCATAATGCTCCCAATCGGTTGCGGTATGAAACCAGCCACCTTTCTTGAGACTACGCAACACAATTGCCATGCGCTCGGGGCTCACAAAGCGGCGTTTATAATGGCGCTTTTTTTGCCATGGATCAGGGAAGTACAGCTGAATACGGTCGATATGGTTTTCTGGTAATTGTTTAAGCAGTTGAATGGCATCACCATTGATGATTTTAACGTTGCTTAAGTTTTGTGTACCTGCCATGTAAGCGCATTTACCAATACCAGGCTCATGGACTTCAATACCAACAAAATTGCGCGCCGGTTCGGCTGCTGCCATCTCGATAAATGAGTCACCAAGACCAAAGCCAATTTCAAGTGTAAGCTGCGCTTCAATACCATTTGGCGTATCGGCAAATAAAATCCGCAAGTCATCAATACCGTCAAGATTGCCATCACCGCAGCTATTATTGACCAAATACTGACTAAATTCTGGGTCAGTCAGCGCTTGCTCAGCATTTTTATTCATATGCGTACGGCGCTTCATAAAGGTATTTACTATACGGATATGTTTACTTGATTCTGGGGCGTTAGCGGTATCATCCGCTGCACTATTAATGTCAACATCAACGCTAATATCAGCGTCATTATCGGGCATGGTATGAGTGTCTGGATTGGTCAAGTTATTCATAAAGAGGTTAGGGCTTAATAAGGTTAGAGTTTGAGTCTATTATAGGCGAAATTATTTCTAGTGTGAACGTCTATCCGTCGCTCATTTATAGTCAGGTCAGCACATCAACGCTTATCTATTCATTTTACACCTATAGTCAACTATACATAGGGCTTGGCATTATCTTATAATATAGAACTGATAATAAGATTTCTGGTTTATCAGCCAAATTTATTAGCCAACCGAGGCTCCTATGTTATTCATTGAGACGGATTCGCCGCCGCCGTTTTATCAAGAAAAACTGACGGCTGCCAAGCGTAAACAATTAGACCAGTGGTTTATTGGACATCGAACTCAGCGCTATTACATAAAGCGCTTTGAGCAGTTTGATAAGCAAGGGTATTTGTCGCCCAAATGGCATTGGGCAGCTTTTTTTATGACTTTTCCTTGGCTGTTGTATCGCAAGCGTTATATGGATGCGATTGTTTATAGCGTTGCGGGATGGTCTTTTATTCAGCTTAATGTGGCATTGGTGCTGGTATTTTTTGAATTTGCAGCGATGTCCTATATCCCCGATGCCTATCATATGGCAACGCGAATTGGTATTGCGGCGATGATTTGGCTGTTTTGGTCGTTTATGGTGGCGCGCTGGACAGATGCGTATTATTACCGGATGGCACGGCGAGAAATTGCCGATGCGATTAATGATTATCCGCGTGATGAGGCCGCACAAAAGGTTCATCTAAAGCGTGAAGGTGGAGTAAGTTTATACGGGTTAGGACTGGGGTTTGGGTTTTTTGCCTTTGCACTAATGGTCATCAATGTACAGTTCTTACCTATTATTGCCAAGCAAAAGGAGCGTGAAGTGCTATTTGACGCTTATGATATTGCCAAAAATGCTCAAACACGCGTAGCGATTATTTACCAGCAGACAGGAAGTTGCCCCATTGATTTACCACTAAGTACTGACGCCCAGAAAGTCACCATGCATGTGAGTAATCAAGCAGACGGTGTACCGGTTACTGATTGCGCGGTGATTGCTACCGTACGAAATGCACAATTCCCAATTCGCTATTTAAATGGTCAAACTTTAGTCTTTTATCACGAGGCAACCAGTGATAACTGGCAATGCGTCAGCTCTCTGAATAAGAAACAAGCGCCTAAAAGTTGTATTAGTAATTAACATCAGTAACGTGTGAAGTCCATGAAAATTAAATAATAATCTGATTTTCAGTCATTTATTTTAATAGCATCGTGATACCTAAGTTTTATCGTTAGGACTCGGCGAGTCTGTCACCTCAACAGGCGTTGCTTGTTGTCTTAACGCTTCATGAAATTCACCCAAATCCATTTTTCGGGCTTTATCAATATCTTCATCAAACAAACTCTCAAGCTCTGCCAAGGCGGATTGCGCCGACTCAATCATACTGGCTTCGTCACCATAAATGGCTTGTTGGCGTTCAATCAAATCATCGTCGTAATTACGAAAAGTTTGAATGGTTTCGCGTGCTTTTTGCGGCGATATACCCAGCAGTTGCAAAGACTCACGCGACATATCGAGCGATGATAAATAAGTCTCACGCCAAATATGGCGCACACCGACTTCACGCAGGCGGTAGTAATGCTGACGGTCACGTGCGCGCGCTAAAATAATCAGATTGGGATAATTGCGGGTTAAATACTGCGCAGTGGTTATCGAGCGCTCCAAATCATCTACCGCAATAATAAATAAGCGGGCTTTTTTGATACCTGCTGCACGCAAAATTTCAGGATTTTTTGGGTCGCCATAATAGACTTGATTGCCGAATTTACGCACAAAATCTACCCGATTTGCAGAACGTTCAATCGCGGTAAATTCAATATTGTGCAGCCGTAATACCCGCCCAATAATCTGTCCAACGCGTCCAAAGCCAGCAATAATGACTGCATGCTCTTCGTCAGGAATGGTGTCGTATTCACGGCTGGGTTTTCGCTTGGCAAAATAAGGCTCGCCAAACTTCTCTAATAGTACAAAGGCAACTGGGGTAAGCGCCATTGAAATGGTGACAATAAGGTTCAGCATATTCGCTAGCTCAGGGCGCAAGACATTTTGAGCAGACGCCACACTAAACAAAACAAAGGCAAATTCTCCGCCTTGTGCCAACGTCACCCCCAGTCGAATACTGGTCGGCCAGCGATTACCAGAAACCTTGGCAATTGCAGTGACTACACCGAACTTTAGAAACATGAGCCCAATGGCACAGCCAATAACAAATAGTGGCTGAGACATGACCAGTTTAACGTCAGTTAGCATACCTACCGACATAAAAAATAAGCCGAGCAATAGCCCTTTAAATGGCTCGATACTAGCCTCTAACTCATGTCGGTACTCAGAATCAGCGAGTAATACGCCAGTTAAAAATGCGCCTAACGCCATTGATAGCCCGATATGCTCCATTAATATGGACACACCCATAACGATAAATAGCGCCACAGCGGTGAGCAATTCACTGGCACCACTTAATGCCACAAATTTAAAAAATGGACGCACGATATAGCGGCTAGAAAAAATCAAACCTGCAAAAACAGCAAATACTTTGCCAAAATAAATTAAATCGTAGCTTTGTTCACGTACGCCTGATAAGAAGGGAATAACCGCCAGTAACGGAATAACAGCGATATCTTGAAACAGTAAAATAGTAAAAGCTTCACGCCCATGAGTGCTAGAGAGTTGCTGTTTTTCCGTCAAAATTTGCAAAACAAAGGCGGTGGAGGAGAGTGCCAAGCCAAAGCCGACGATAAAAGCAGTATCTAATTGTAATGAGAAAAACTGATATAAAATTGCCATCAGTAGCACGCCAGTCAACCCGACTTGCAAACCGCCAAGCATAAAGATAGATCGCCGTAGCGCCCAAAGGCGAGAGGGTTGTAGCTCAAGCCCTATAATAAATAGCAGCATGACCACGCCAAACTCAGAAAAATGCAGCAGGCTTTCAGCATCGCCAACGATATCAAAAGCACTGGGACCAAGTATTAAGCCGGTGATTAAATAACCCAGCACCGTGGCGATGCCAAACCGCTTGCCCAGCGGTACAAAAAGTAGCGCTGCACCCAGAAAAATAGTCGCTTGTAACATCAAGTTTGGTGAGCCGATAGCGGCAGCGAACATATTGTTTCCTCAGCAGTGTCTAAAAAATGGTACAACAAAAAACAGCACAAAAAGTATTAAGAATAAGTGTGATAAAAATTATTTTTTACGATAGATTTTCCACTCGCCATTGTCCGCTAATGGATTGCTATAAGCATCATTACGGCGCTTGCGCGGCGTTTGCCGACTGTCAACAATTTTAAAATTAGGCAGGGCATGGACAATAAGACCGGTACGATAAAAACGTAACCGCTCAGGCTCTAACATCTCGCCCTTATTATCACGGCAAAACACATAAGCACGCAAATCAATAAACTCTCGATGCGCCACCAATCGTGCCTCATCATTAGCCTCAAATATTGCTGACATACGTGTGATTTCTTGCGGGGTATAATCGCCACATTTATCTATCACCGCACCAACAGAACCGAAGCTTTTTGATTCTTTAGCACGAGTTTTGGTCAGATGTAAGCGTTGAACGTGATAAACAAATTGCGGAATTTCAAGGCTGGCAGGAAGCGGTAGATAATCTGGCGGCAAGTAGGCGCTCGGATAAAACGCCATCGCACGGTCAATGAGCGCTTGCCAACCTTGCTGATAGGTTTGTACTTCTGCCAAATTACCTTCATAGATGGGCATATCACGAACTTGGCGTAAAATATCAGGTGGAAAATGAGCATCCCGAAAACGCGCGATATCCTCTTGCAGCGTTGAGAGCAACAGTTTCGCATGTTTTTTACCCTCTGTAGATAAAGGGTCAAGGATAGCGCCTTCTAATAAAGTTGGGGCGACAAAAGCGGCTGAACGTCTAGACATGGTAGTGGTCATCAAATGGTAGTAAGTAACAACTTGGATAAAGTAAATAAAGAGATAGCAAAATCAATAAAGGCAAACAATAATCAAAGGGTCATTTATTTTTATCATTTTTCTCATCCTAACACAACGCTACAAACGGGCGTGCGATTAATTTGTTGATGATTTTTGACCTTATCGATTTTATCTTGCCAATTTCTCATAGAGATATGTATCTTTATCTTTTTATAAGAGAACTTTAATAAATGAGAAGTACTTATAAATCCATAATAAAAAAGATTATATTAAGCGTTCGACAACAATAACAAACAGCAGCGTTTATGGAGTTTTATGTGTATATAAATAAAGATAAAAAAATAAGAACGGATTATCAAAAACATCGTTTTATCTTGGATATACTGAGTAAAGTAATAACAAACTTGTTGAGCGCCGGACTGTTACTTTTTTTTGGATATTGGCTGTTCTTTACCTCTAATATGGGTTCTTCTTATTTGCCAAATGTTAGAGATGGGGTATTTGATATGGGAATTCGATTTACTTTATTAGGTCTCGCGACGCTAATTTGGCTGCTAACACCGATTTGGTTCTTTTGGTCGACTATTCGTTATGGCTATCAGCGTTATCAGGAATATCAAAGTTATAAGCGTTAACAGTCTTATAAACGCATAAGTTAAAAAGCCAAAGGGTAGGCTGTATGATAAGTTTTTTAGCGCCTAAAAAAGATGATAGTTGGAAAAATTGGGTATATCAATCAATGGGAATGCCCATGATGATGACTACTATTGCTTGTAGAACGAGCAGCAATATCGCAAACGAGCGCGTCAGAGTGGGCGACAGTTTGTGGATGAGTGCCGCTTTCTACTTGAATGGTCGCATGACTAATACTCAAGTCTTGCAGCCGTTGTTCAAGCTCAGCAATGAGCTTGCTTGCCTCGTGAATGCGCATGTCGCCATCGACAACCACATGACACGATAGTGCATGCAGACCACTGGTAATACTCCAAACGTGGATATCATGCACTTTTTGCACCTGCGCATGCTCAACCAAGCGCTGCTCAATTGTTTCTAGTGATAATCCCTTTGGCGTGCCTTCCATCAATATATGTACCGAATCGCGCATCACGCGGCAGCCGCTTATTAATATCAATATTGCGACGATAACGGAAGCGGCAGCATCTGCCCATACCCAACCCAACGTCATCATTAATAACGCAGCGATAATGGCAGCAACCGAACCCATTAAATCACTTAACACATGCAAATAGGCGCTTTGCATATTAAGGTTATCAGGTTTGTTTGTATCAGCATCTGAAGTGGCACCATGATTGTGTCCATGTCCATCATGGCTACCACGATGCATCAGCCATGCCACCCCTATATTAACCAACATACCGATGGTAGCGATGATAAGCATCCCTTGGGTGGCGATTTCTGGCGGTGAATTAAAGCGTTTAATGGCTTCATAAAAAATCATCAGTGCGATAATTACCAGCGTTGCCCCATTAACCCCCGCCACCAATATCTCAAAGCGCTTATAGCCAAAAGTTTTTTGACTTGTGGCTGCTTTTTCACCGATTTTAAACGCCAGTAGCGTTGCGCCCAAGGCAATGGCATCGCTCAGCATGTGCCCAGCGTCAGACAATAGGGCTAAGCTGCCCGTCAGCCAGCCGCCAATGGCTTCAACCACCATATAACCAGCAATGATAATAAAGCTAAATAATAAAGTGCGCTGATAGCCTTTGGTGCTCTGCCCACTATTATGGTTATCAGAATGACCGTCTAAGCGTTTATCATTATTTGATTCAAGCTGGGAATGGTGTTGACTCATAACGACACTCAGCATAATAAAAGTTAAAAGGGTTTTATATTAATAAAGCATCTAAAAAACTTAACATATCCGCTAGTAAATAGCTGTAAACCACAAGTATCAGTCTTAAAGCCACTACCAATATAAAGTTAAATGTAGATAATGACAAAGAAAAAATACTACCAACCTACCGGATCAATATCTAAAGTGAGCTTTAAATACTTAGCGCTGGGCAGCGCAAGTACGGGTTGCCACCAGTGGTTTAACACTTGATGTAATTGATTGCGGTTTTTGGCGAGTAGTAACAGTTGCGCGTGGTAACGGCTATTTTTTTTAGTCATAGGCGCATCAATAGGACCGAGTACCGCTAAATTATGTCCGGCTGGCAAGAGCGCAATGGCATCTTTTAGTGCTTGAGTCGTGGCAACCAGCGTTTTACCTTCACAGCGAATCAGGGCGGCATGGCTATACGGTGGCAATCCCATCATTTTACGCTCTTGTAATAGCTCTTGAGCAAAAGGTAAGTAGCCCTCTTTTACCAGTTTAAGCAATAACGGATTATCAGGTTGTAAGGTTTGAATTAGAACGCGTCCAACTTTATCACCGCGACCAGCACGCCCCGCGACTTGAATCATGAGCTGAGCGGTATGTTCAGGCGAGCGGAAATCAGCGGATAAAAAGCCACGATCTGCATTGGGTAAACAGACCAAGGTGACATTGGGGAAATGATGCCCTTTAGCAACCATCTGCGTACCAACTAAGATGGCAGGTTTGCCTGCATTGATTTGCTGATAGATTTTCTCCCAGCTGTCCTTTTTGCGTGTGGTATCACGGTCGATTTGAATAATGGGATAAAGCTGTTTGCTGGTTTGTGGATTAGCAAAAATAGCATGCAGGTTTTCACTTAGGCGCGTGGTACCCATGCCTTTAGCAGCTATATTTTGACTACTACAATCGGGACATACTGCAGGAATATACGCTTGCCAATCGCAATGGTGGCATTTAAGGTACGAATTGTGATTGGACTGATTACTATAATGCACGGTTAAATGGGCATCGCAGCGCGGGCAATCAGCTTGCCAACCACAGGCTTCACAGAGTAAAACAGGCGCATAACCGCGCCTATTTAGAAAAATTAATACTTGCTCACCGGCTTCCAAAGTTTGCTTTATTGCACCAATTAGCTGGTCCGTCAGTCCAGTATCATAACGCGCGCCGTCATCCTGATTTTGCTGATGGGTTGATTGCAAGCGCGCATCAATCAGTTGCATGCTGGCAAGCTTGGCACTACCAGCGCGTGTGCGCAGTTGGCATTCTATTAACTTGCCGTCAGTCGCTAGTTTTAGGTGCTCAAGAGTCGGCGTTGCCGTACCGAGCACTACAGGAATCTTGGCTTGCATACCGCGATATAATGCTAAGTCAGCCGCATGATAGCGCAGGCTATCTTGTTGTTTATAAGAGCCATCATGTGCTTCGTCAACGATAATTAGTCCAAGATTGGCAAAAGGATACAGTACCGCTGAGCGCGTGCCGATAATGATTTGCGCGTGTCCCGTGCGGCAATCTTGCCAGCCTTGCAGTCGATAAGTATCACTCATGCCCGAATGTAATAGCACAATTTGCGCCGCAAAACGACTGGCAAAGCGTGCGCGGGTCTGCGGTGTTAGTCCAATCTCAGGCACTAAAATTAGCACTTGCTGACCGGCTTCTAACACTGCTTGCATTGCTTGCAAGTACACTTCTGTTTTACCACTACCCGTGATACCGTTTAATAAAAATCCACTATATTGCCCAGTACGATGCGCGCTAAGAATACTATCAACCGCTAATTGTTGCTCGTCATTGAGTGTAAGCGGCATTTTCGCTAAGCTGACCGCTTTGGGGGCTGTTTTTAGCTTAATATAACGCTCAATCAGTCCTTTTTCCTCTAACGTCGTTAAAAAACTGCGCTGCATACCTTCTAATAATAAAACCTCTTCACTAGCACCGCGCTCACCGTGCAGCTTTAACATATCAAATTGCTGCTTTTGCTTATTGGCATTGGCACGAAAATCAGTATCAGTCACATGCGGTAAAATTCGCCAATGGGTAATCAATAAATCCAGCGGTTTACCTTGACGTATTAACGTTGGCAACATAACAGCCAGCACATCGCCCAAAGGATAATGATAATAACGTGCCAGCCATGATGCCAATGCCAGCATTTGCTCATCTAAAATAGGCGTGTCGTCCAAGCATTGAGTAATGGGCTTTAACTTACTGGCAGGGACGCTGCTGTCTACTTGAGCAATATGAGCAACCACAATACCTATAAGCGTTTGGCGGCCAAAAGAGACTTGGACACGGCTGCCGATAGTAGGCAACACAGCATTTGTATTTACCAACACGCTATAGTCAAATACTTGGTAAAGGGGAACGGGTAGAGCGACTTGTACCAACATAACGCGCGGCAGCAGCCTCTTATAGGGTAAAAATAATAGTATGGGGTCTGAATGATAATAACCGAAATACAGTAGCTAAAATATACGAACTAAAACATAGACGCTGAAATATAAAATATAAAATATAAAATATAAAATATAAAAACTATTAAACCATTCAACGCAAATAAGCCCAAATAAATATATTCGGGCTTATTGATTCACTACAATAGCAGCAAGTTTTAAGTTAATAATAATGTTTCGGCTGTACCGAATAACTAAGTTATAAAAGTCTTAAGCAATATATAAAATAGACTCAATCTCAACCACACCACCTTTAGGTAGCGCCGCCACTTGCACCGCAGCACGTGCAGGATATGGCTCACTTAAATTTGCCACAAATACTTCATTAAGTGCAGCAAAGTCATTTAAATCGGTTAACGACACGTTAAATTTAACCACGTCATTTAAGCTACCACCAGCGGCTTCGCAAATGGCTTTGATATTTTCAAAGGCTTGCTTCGCTTGGGCTGCAAAACCTTCTTTTAGCTCCATAGTCACAGGATCAAGACCAAGCTGACCTGAGATGTATACCGTGTTGTCAACTTTTACTGCTTGTGAGTAGGTGCCAACAGCGGCAGGGGCTTTATCAGTTGAGATAGTTTGACGAGTCATGATATGTCCTTTTGGGTTTAAAATAGGTTAACTTTTAATATCGCTA
This sequence comes from Psychrobacter sp. GP33, assembly GCF_014119005.1. Taxonomy (GTDB): domain Bacteria; phylum Pseudomonadota; class Gammaproteobacteria; order Pseudomonadales; family Moraxellaceae; genus Psychrobacter. The sequence continues at coordinate 210,938 of NZ_JACGYX010000005.1, forward strand.
ACGTTTGAGCAGCTGGCTAGAGAATTTATACCTAGCCATGATAAAGGGTTTTATCCTCTTTTTCATGGTTTATTTAGCAGCAATCGCACATCACCTTAACTAAAAATCTTACAACCCCTAACATTAAAAATCATCATTCAAAGCTGGTAATCTTATAGTTGATATAGACGCATTATATTAGGGAAGCCCAATAAAGAGCGCATACTACGAATACCTTGGGCTAAATGAATACGACTACGAACGATAATATGCATGATGGTATCGCCACTGCGTACATCAACGGTTTCGATACCGATATTTAGCTGACGTAAATGATAAATGACTTCACTGATTTGCTCATCGCTTAGGGCAATGGATAGCTTTAAATACGCTGGGAAACGGATTTTCTCATCGTATTCGCCGTTATCATTGCGTCGAATGGCTTTATCGTCACGCCAGCGCAATTGGATGACTTGATAAGGATTGTCCTTACGAATATCATCGAGAGAAAAGCATTTATGTCGATGGGCGACCAGTCCGTGGCGTGATAAGTGCCCAACGATAGGATCACCATAAATTGGATGACAACAGTTGGCAAAGTCCAGTTCAACGCCCGCAGCATTGGCGACTAGCTGCTGCGGTTGCACCATATCAGTACCGTGCTCTTGTGATTGGATACAGGCGACTTCATCGCTAAACAGCCGTGAGACGACAAGTTGGGGCAGTAAGGTTCCAGAGCTGATTTGCTCAAATAAAGTGTTCTTTTCGCTCAAACCGCGCCATTCAAGTAGATTTTCCCAGTCGCTAGCGCTCAAGTCATCAAGGCTCTTCTGATACGTTTGTAACGCACGGTCCAATGCTTGCTGTCCATGACGCTGCTTGTCTTCGGGCGCTAAATCTTTGAACCAACGCAGAATCTCTTCACGCGCTTTGTTAGTCACTACAAAGCCAAGCCATTCCGCTTTTGGCTCCGCATCACTTTCAACTTCAATCTCAACCGTTTGCCCGTTTTTGACTACCGTACCCAAACGTGCTTTTTTACCATCAATATTGGTACCTACCGCGACGTTACCGACCATAGGACCTACCGCATAGGCAAAATCGAGCGCGGTTGCGCCTTGTGGCAACTCATAAGCACGCCCTTGCGGACTGTAACAAAGAATTTTACTAGAGTGCAGGTAATCCATAAGATCGTTAATAGTCGATACCGCCGCTGAAAAATCTGGGCTATTCTCATTTAACGTGTCTTCATCTACCAAATCTTTCATGTTACGCAGTGATGCTTGAATGACTGATTGGCTCACATCAGAGGCGTGCTCAGCGCCAATGACCCCAAGTCGTGCCGCATGTTGCATCTGTTTGGTTAAAATCGTGGCTTTAACAAAGTCATTATCGCGCTCATAAATCAGGGTCAGCGATTGATTGCCACCAGGTAGCGGACGGCGAATATTGTCTTGGATATGGGCATCATCAATTTGATATTTTTTAATCAAATAATACGCCAGCTTATCGCATTCCTCAATATTATCGAGCACAATCTCAAACGCATAATGGCGTAATAACGCATTGATTTCACCGCGATTACGAAAAAATTGGCGGAAAATAACCACACGATTGTCCAATACTTTAACGTGTCCGCTCAGTCCCAGATTGGTCAATACAATGGTTAAATAGCGATGAATGGCTTCTCGCTGAAAATTACGTCCAAGCCCATGTTGCAACAATTTATCAGACAATTTGTTATACATATCAGAATCAAGGTTGCGATAACACAGCACCTCGATATAATCAGCAATATCATTTAGCCCCATCAATCGAGCGAAGGGAACATAAAAATCCAACGTTTCTTGCGCCGTTGAGCGCTGTTTTTCAGGGCGTACCGAATCAAGGGTAGACATATTATGCAGACGGTCAGCGAGCTTAATAATCAATACGCGCGGATCATCAAGGGTAGCGGTCAATATCTTGTGAAAGGTTGCTGCCTTATTTTCTTGCTTATTGTGCTTCGAGGATTTTAGTTTGGTCACACCATCGACCAGTCGCGCCACCACTGTTCCATAACGCTGCGCCACCTGCTCATCACTTACTTCCGTATCTTCTACCGTGTCGTGCAAAATCGCAGCGATAATCGTGTCGCGATCCAAGCGAAAGCCTGCCAATATTTCAGCAACCGCAATCGGATGAGTGATATAAGGTTCTCCAGATTTACGCTTGTCTTTAATATGGGCAATATCACCGAACTCACAAGCATCAATAATATCGCGCCGTTCAGCCACACTCAAATAGCCGACCGAACGTAGCAAATTATATTGAGCTTCATCAACCATATGATGACTGAGTTTGGGCAAGGTTTGGCTCATAGAGTGACTATCCTATTGTATTTACTGAACAGCTTAAAGGGGCTATAAGAGTAAAGTTAGCAATTAACTTAGAAGTAAAGAAGGTAACTCAGAAATAAAACAGACACAGCATAATGAAAAACGAAAGAAGGTACTGCTAGAATGGGTATAGTTATAATTTATAAACCACCCTCTAATTAATCGCAAATTGACATGAATGTCAACCACTAACCGCAAAGAGAGGGTAAATAAAGCTGAAGGTTATTATAACTATTGGTTATCAATGTTATATAAACGGCAAAAACCACAGCATTATACTGTGGTTCTTAAAATAAACATTTGTCTGTCTTGTTATATGAATGGATAAATAATTAGTTATCAACTAGTACCCATAAATATTTATAAGATAATGCTTATTGATAAGCAAATACATTTAGAAGCCGTGATTGCCCGATAATGCTAAGTCTAACGAGCTGGCAGCAAAATGATGCTCTGGCTGATTAAGGATATCACGAGTGATTTTACCCGCAGCGATTTCACGTAATGCCAATACCGTTGGCTTATCATTATCAACGTCTACTAATGGTTCAGCAGTACCTTTAGCCAATTGACGGGCGCGCTTACTGGCGACCAATACCAACTCAAAGCGATTATCCACATTATCCAAACAGTCTTCAATCGTTACGCGTGCCATAGATAGCTACCTCGGTTGTGTTTATCAGCGGCTGAGCACGGCGTACAGGAGCACGTACTGCCTTGATAAAATATATCATAAAATGTAGGGGTAATAACTCGCTATTATAGCATTTTTTAGTCATACAAGCAGAGGCTTTTTAGCGCAGTTTACCAAATGCTTTTACGGTATTACTGAGACTGACTGCCATCTTTTTGTAATAAGGTAGCAATGGTGGTTTGATAACGGCTTTGTTGCCGCGAAAGCGTTTGTCGGTCAGCGACGATAATGGCTTTTAATTCCGTTAATGCGACTTCAAAATTATCATTAATCACCACATAATCGGCATGTACATACTGCGACATTTCATGTACTGAGCCAGCTAAACGCTGTTCGATGACGTCTGTACTATCGGTGGCGCGCGTTGAGAGACGCTGGCGCAAGGTTGCCACGCTTGGCGGTAAAATAAAAATCATGGTGGCGTCGGTAAAGAGGCGTTTAACTTGTAATGCCCCTTGCCAGTCAATCTCTAAGATCACATCAATACCCGATTCTAATTGCGCGCGGACACTGTGCTCGGACGTGCCATAATAATTACCAAACACCTCAGCATGTTCTAAAAATTTGCCTTCACCAATCGCTGAGGTAAAAGTCTGTATATCAGTAAAATGATAATGCTGACCATCAATTTCACCCGGGCGTGGGCTACGAGTGGTATGAGACACACTGACTGTCAAGTCATTGGTGGTGGCAAGCAGCTGTTTGACCAATGAGGTCTTGCCTGTACCTGAGGCGGCGGTGATAATAAATAATGAACCTGTCATACAAGGTGTCCTAAAAGAGAGGAATGGGGTTGAAAGGTGCGGAGAAAGAGCGAATTATGCTAAAGTAGCAACTCTTGTTAGCCTAATTTTTTTAGCCCAATCTAAATTATCCAATGATAGGTCGTCTTATGCAAATTTATCTTGCCAATCCTCGTGGGTTTTGTGCTGGTGTCGATCGCGCCATTGCTATTGTCAACCAAGCTTTACTGCGTTTTGAGCCACCCATCTATGTTCGTCATGAAGTGGTGCATAATAAGTTTGTGGTGTCAGACCTTGCCAATCGCGGTGCGGTTTTCGTTGAAGAGCTGCATGAAGTGCCTGACGGTGCCATTGTGATTTTCTCCGCCCATGGGGTGTCAAAAGCGGTTGAAGATGAAGCAGCGCGCCGAGATTTGACTGTATTTGATGCCACATGCCCGCTAGTGACCAAAGTGCATATGGAAGTGGCAAAGTTCGCCCACGACGGTATGGACGCAGTATTAATTGGTCATGCAGGACACCCTGAAGTGGAAGGTACGATGGGGCGCTTTAGCCATCTGCATGGCGGGCACATTCATTTGGTTGAAAATGAAGAGGATGTTGACAAGCTGATTGTACAAGATGCGGAGCGTTTAGCCTTTGTCACTCAAACCACCTTATCGATGGATGACACCGCGCGCGTTATCGATGCGCTGCGCACTAAATTCCCCAGCATTCAGGGACCGCGCAAAGACGATATCTGTTATGCCACTCAAAATCGCCAAGATGCAGTTAAAGATTTGGCGGGTCGTTGTGAGGTAGTACTGGTAGTAGGTTCGCCAAACTCATCAAATTCCAATCGTTTGCGTGAGCTTGCTGAACGTATGGATTGCCAAGCCTATCTGATTGATAACGCCAGTGAAATGGACAGCAGCTGGTTCATGAATGTAAAAACCGTTGGGGTAACAGCGGGTGCGTCCGCGCCTGAAGTTTTGATTCAAGAAGTGCTGCAGCAATTGCAAGACTGGGGTGGAGAAGTGCCGGATGAACTTGCCGGTATTGAAGAAAATGTTACCTTTAGCTTGCCAAAAGAGCTGCGTATTCCCGTAGCCCAAGTAAATCTTTAGGTGTTCATTATAGGACAGCTGTTTGGTTAATATTACATTAGACGATATTAATAATACTCCTAACTCCAAATTAAGCTAGATTAAGGACAAGCATGAGCGCGTATTACCAGTTTATCAATCGTGAACCCCAAGCCGATGGTAGCCATGTGGCGCGTTATCAACCCACGTATCATACCCAAGGGACATGGAATCCTGATGACCAGCACATGGCGTCAGCAACTGGATTATTAACTCATGAGCTAAGTCAGTTCGCACCACAAAAGGATATGCGACTTGCACGCATTAGCCTAGATATCTTAGGGCGGATACCGTTAGCAGAAGCCAGTATTACCACCCGCTTTATCCGTGCTGGCAAGACCATTGCGCTTATAGAATCTGTCCTTAGCTGTCAAGGTCGTGATTGCATTATTGCGCGTGCGTGGCGATTAATGACGCAAGATACTCGTGCGATTGCTGGAATTGAAGATTCAGTTGCTCTTTATCAGCCTGAGCAATTGCCTGAATGGCAAGAGATGCACAAGTGGCCAGGCAGTTATATTAAAACATTAACACTGGTATCCGAGCCAAATCGCCGTCCCGGTCGTGGCATGGTTTGGGTTACGAATGATGTCGATATGATATCAGGCGTACCAACAGAAGATTTAACCCATTTGATGGGCATGGTTGATACCGCCAATGGCGTCGTGCCGCGTACCGGGCTGGGCTTGGATGAGGCACAATGGATGTTTCCCAATACCGACCTACAAATTCATATGCACCGCTTGCCACAAGGTCGGTGGCTTGGTCTTGAGGCTGTCCAGCAGTATGGAACTGATGGCATCGGGCTGACCAGTGCTATATTGCATGATGTTTATGGTCCCTTTGGGCGCAGTGAGCAAATTCTTACCGTGCGTCCAATGCCGTGCTAATTGGTAAGTGCTACTTGGTTAACTGCTATCAATAATGGCGTTTATGATAATAAAGCTATGCTTCATGCTTGAAATTTTTTGCTATGCCCCTATTTGTATAAACAGTCCGTCAGTTTGAACGACGGTAACTTGTTACTTTTATTTATTCATTAAGGAGCGGTTATGAGCGAACAAACCTCAGCAGACAACCAAAACCCAGAATTAAAAAAACATACCTTTGAAGCAGAAGTTGCCCAATTATTACATTTGGTGACCCATTCACTGTACTCTAATTCTGAAATTTTCGTCCGTGAATTGGTGTCCAATGCTTCTGATGCTTGTGATAAATTGCGTTTTGAAGCCACCAATGACGACAGCCTGTATGAAGATGACGGTGAGTTGCGCATTCGTATTGCAGTCGATGAAGACGCTAAAACCATTACCTTTGCCGATAATGGTATTGGCATGAATGAAGCTGATGCGATTGAAAACTTGGGCACGATTGCAAAGTCTGGCACTAAAGCTTTCCTAGACAAATTGTCTGACTCTCAAAAGCAAGATGGTCAGTTAATCGGGCAGTTCGGTGTAGGTTTCTATTCTGGCTTTATCGTCGCTGACACCATCAGCGTTGAAACCCGCAAAGCTGGCGATGCCGAAGAAAATGGCGTGCGCTGGGTATCTGATGGCACGGGTAGCTTTACGGTTGAAAAGATTAGCAAAGCAGAGCGCGGTACCAGTATCACTTTACATCTAAAAGATCAGTACTCTGAAGGCGAAGACAGCTATTTAGACCGTGGAAAAATTAAGCAGTTAGTGAATAAATATTCTGACCATATCAGTTTGCCGATTCAGATGCGTAAAGAAATTTGGCAAGAAGACGTTAAGGAAGATGAAAACGACGATACGCCAGCTGGCGGCGAGATGGTATTGACCGACGAATGGGAAACCATTAATAAAGCCAGTGCGTTATGGACACGTACGGCGTCTGAAGTTGAAGATGATGAGTATGTCGATTTTTATAAAAACATCACCTATGACATGGACGCGCCGCTCGCGTGGACGCATAACCGTGTTGAAGGTCGGGTTCAATATACCCAGCTGTTATATATCCCGAAAAAAGCGCCAGTCGATTTATACACACGCGAGCAGCAGCATGGCTTAAAGCTATACGTGAAGCGCGTCTTTATTATGGATGACGCTGAGCAGTTGCTACCGATGTACCTGCGTTTTGTAAAAGGTGTCATTGATTCAGCCGATTTGCCATTGAACGTCAGCCGCGAAATTTTACAAGAATCGCGTGATGTTAAATCTATCCGTGATGGTAACGCCCGTCGTATTTTGACTTTATTAGCAAGCCTAGCTAATAGCGAAGATGTGGACAAACAAGAGAAGTTTGCGCAGTTCTATGCTGAATTTGGTGATGTCATCAAAGAAGGCGTTGGCGAAGACATGGGCAACCAAGAACGTATTGCCAAATTATTACGCTATGCGACCAGCACCCAAGATAGCGAAACTACTAGCTTTGAAGATTATAAAGCGTGTATGAAAGACGGTCAAAAAGCCATTTATTACCTAACGGCTGACAGTCTGGCAGCAGCAAAAAATAGCCCACAATTAGAGCTATTTAAGAAAAAAGGCATCGAAGTTATCTTGATGACCAGTCGTGTTGATGAATGGGCAATGAATTTTTTAACGTCATTTGATGAGATGCCGCTGCAAAATATCGCTAAAGGTGCAGTAGACTTGGGCGATTTGCAGGATGAAGCCGAAAAAGCTGAAGCTTCAAAAGCTGAAGAGACGCTCAAGCCTGTGGTTGATAAATTCAAAGCCGCATTAGGTTTGCGTGCCAAAGACGTCAAAGTATCAACACGTTTGGTCGATAGTCCAGCCTGCCTGGTCGTTGGTGAAGGCGAGCTGTCGCCACAAATGATTCAAATGCTTAAGCAAATGGGGCAGGATGTTCCGGAAAGCAAACCAACGCTTGAGATTAATCCTAATCATCCACTGATTAAAAAGTTGGAGACCAGCGAGCAATCTGATGCTGATTTTGACACTTTGGCACAAGTGATTTTTGATCAAGCATTGTTAGCAGATGGCGGTCAATTAGAAGACCCAGCAGCTTATCTCAAACGTGTGAATGAACTATTAATGCGCTGATATCTATTTAGCTGTCATTCAATTTGAATAGTAGGCTAAGAAAAATAAGAGCGTTGAATAAAAAAGAGGTCTTAGTTTAAGACCTCTTTTTTTTATGAGATTTACAAATCATCCTTATCGTCTTTACTCACAATCCGTTACAATCGCGATAGATTACCAAGATAGACTATTGAAAAGTATTATCAAATTATTGATACCGCTCTTTTTCTCTCGACTGACCAGAGGTGTAAGTCTTTGTCACTTTCGTCGCTCAAAACCATCTCTCTTCAGCGTTTTTCGCTTAATTTTGCCGCCAATATTATCGCCTCGTTGTGGATGTTGGTGGGGTCAACACGCGCCTTTTCATGGGTTAAGCCTACCTTTATGCAGTTTGCTACTTTTGCGTTATTAGCGCTCGGTAGTAATGTGTTGTTTTCATGGCTGGCTGCCGAAAGTGGTAGCGTGTTTAATGAGCAAGGGCTGGTTAGCTATCTGATTTGGCCAACGATTATTTTACTTGGCGGTATCATTTTAGCGCGGCGTGCGGGTAATCAGTCGCTGGTGTTTGTTCCTGTCATATTGTGGTTAGTGGCGGATACGTTATCAGCTCTATTGCAAAGCGCGGTGCAGTTTTTGGGTAGTCATGGGTGGTTGCCAGAGTGGAGCTATTCTTTTTTACCGATATTGTTTTTAATATTATTCTTATGGCAAACGCTGGCATTATTGTGGTTATTTGCTCGTCGTCTGCGAACCCCATGGTGGGAGCGTTTAATCGTTTTAGTGGGCGCGGTTGCACTACTGACTATTTGGCAAGGCAATATTGCCGACCAGCCTATTTTTAAACAAATTCCGGTACAGCCTGTATTGGAAGAGGCAGCATTGTACAAGCAACCGCATCTATTAGCGCAAGCGTTAGCCAGCATTAAGCCGAATATACCGGGGAAAAGTGATTGGTATTTTATGGGTGTAGCGGGATTTGCTGAACAAAATGTCTTTCGCTCTGAGATTAATCGCGTTCGTGAGTTGTTTGATGTGCGTTTTGGCACCAGTGGCAACTCGCTCACATTGATTAATAATACCTATAGCTGGCTCGATGAGCCAATTGCTACTAAGACCAGTATTTTGCAAGGGTTAAAGCGAATTGGTCAGCAAATGAATGCCGATGAAGATGTGCTGTTATTGACTTTATCTTCGCATGGCACCACAGATATTGTGCAGCTTGCTAACCCACCTATTGAGATGGAAGATTTAGATCCAGTATGGCTGCGTCAGGCGCTGGATGCATCCGGTATTCGCTGGCGTGTCATTGTAGTGTCAGCTTGTTATTCAGGCTCCTTTATTGATGAATTGCAGTCACCAACCACAGTGGTAATTACCGCCTCGGCTGCTGATAAAATGTCGTTTGGTTGCACTAATACTGCAGAGATGACTTATTTTGGACAAGCCTTTTTTGCTGAAAGTCTACGTGAAAATACCAGCTTTGCCGCCGCATTTAAAGATGCTAGCTTACGGATTCGTGAGCGTGAAGGCTTTATGGGTTTTGAGCCATCAAATCCGCAAATGGTCGTCGGTAGCTTAATGAAAACCGCGCTACCTGCATTCGAGCAAGTATTGTTTGATAAGACTCGTCCGCCTACTCCCAGTGTTAGTAATGATAATGCTATTGTGGGTAATGCCATCAAGGATACTAATATTCGTATTGTGCCTGAGGCGGTACAGTAGCACGCAGTCACTATAAATATACTACCCATCAATGCTGCTAAAGAATTTGAGTAATTTTTCTTTAAAGAGTCTTAACCTTATATAAATATTTATGGCTATATAAAGGCTTAACAAGCTCTTATATAAAGCCTACAGTTTAGTGGAACTAAGTTTGTATAATGGAAACTTAGCATTAAGATTGATTCTAAAAATAATAATAAATCATACTAATCCTATATTTTGTACGCGCTATGCACCAGAGTGTTAGCGCCTTTTTATTAACTGCTATTTTTGCTCTTCACTAATTTTAATGATTTCGATTTGTATTATTGTCATATAAAAGGAACGTCTATCATGAGTATCCCTCAAGCCCATAGTTTGCCTGCCAATACTAAGCTGACTACGATCAGTACAAACCGTTGTTTTGATGGTGAGCAGCGCTATTATTGCCATCAGTCTGACGCGACAAAAACGGCGATGACCTTCAGTATTTATTTGCCCGATGAGGCGCTTGCCGGACACTTATGCCCAGCCATCTTATATTTGTCGGGGCTAACTTGTAATGCAGATAACGTCACTCATAAAGCGCATTTTCAACAAAAATGTAGCGAGCTTGGCATGATATTTATTGCGCCAGATACTTCTCCTAGAAGTAGTGATGAGCAGGATGTGCCAAATGATGAGCGTTATTTCGTCGGGCAAGGGGCGAGCTATTACGTTGATGCCACTCAGGCGCCGTGGTCAGACAACTTTAATATGCAAAGCTATATTGCCGATGAGCTATATGATTTGTTGCGTACCGAATTTGGTATTGCCAGTATCGGGATTATGGGTCACTCAATGGGTGGACATGGCGCGCTACTATTAGGCTTTACCTTCCCTAGTAAATTTGTCAGCGTATCGGCTTTATCGCCGGTCTGCGCCGCCAGTGAATCCGCATGGGGTCAAGCCGCTTTTACAGAATACTTTGGCGATGATAAAGAAAAATGGCAAGCGTCCGATGCCGCTCACACTATTGAAGCTGTCGGTCAGCAGTACACCAGTATTTTGGTAGATCAAGGCGCTGCCGACGAGTTTTTAGCAGATGGGCAATTACAAACGCCAAAGTTGCAGCAAGCGTGTGCGAAGGCAGGACAGCCATTAACGCTACGTTATCAAGCAGGTCATGACCACAGCTACTATTTTATTCAATCGGTAATTGAAGATCATATTGAGCACCATTGGCGCATGGCACAGTTGAGCTAACGAGAGCCTGTGTTTTAAGGGCGCAACGACATAATGATTCGTATAATTTTTTAAAGTTAGTTTTTTAGAAGTTAATAACTTAGAAGCGAAGTTCTTATGAAAAACCTTTCGTCGTCTCTTGCTATCATGCAAGCGGATATAGATAAAGCAATACGAGCAAAGCGACAAGCTGATATTGATGATTTAAGGGTTGTCACCCATACTGTTAAAGAAGGTGGCGACAAAAGTATCGAGACATCAAATGAGCGCTTATTAAAAGCTACCAATGTGGCGTTTAATAAAGTACTAAGCGTACCTGAGCTGTCACGTGTAATAGAGATGGCGTGGGAAGATAGAACACCGTTTACGGCGATAGCGCAAAGTTATGGGCTTAGTGAGGCAGATGTGATTATATTGATGCGTCAGGAGCTAAAGCCTTCTTCTTTTCGTTTGTGGCGACAGCGGGTAAGCGGTCGCGCGACCAAACATCAAGCAAAGCGTTCTTTTATAGTGGGTCGCGCTTATTGCAAAACGCAATATAAGCCACAATAATGGTATTATTACGCCATCTTAAATTTTTAAACATATTTATCTTTTCTAATATTTAACTTGTCTACAATCTCTAGCAAACCCTAACTAGGTAGCTCAACTATGATCTGTCCCTCTCAGCCTTATTTAATCGCTCCCTCTATCTTATCTGCTGACTTCGCCCGCTTAGGCGAAGAGGTAGAAACGGTTCTAAAAGCAGGGGCGGATATCATCCATTTTGATGTGATGGACAATCATTATGTGCCCAACCTCACGTTTGGGAGTATGATATGTAAGGCGCTGCGTGATTATGGTATTGATGCACCCATTGATGTACATCTGATGGTATCTCCTGTCGATGGCATGATTGAGCAGTTTTTAGAAGCGGGTGCCAGCGTTATTACCTTTCATCCAGAAGCCAGTGCTCACGTTGATCGCTCATTGCAATTGATTAAAGATGGTGGTGCAAAATGTGGATTGGTGCTTAACCCTGCCACGCCTCTACATTATTTAGATTATGTTATGGACAAAGTTGACCAAATCTTATTGATGAGCGTCAACCCGGGTTTCGGTGGTCAGTCCTTTATCGAGAGCACTTTAGATAAGGTACGTGCGGTTCGCAAATTGATAGATGCTAGTGGTCGTGATATTCGCTTAGAAGTGGATGGTGGCATTAAAGCCAATAATATTCGCGCCATTGCTGAAGCAGGGGCAGATATGTTTGTCGCTGGTTCTGCCATCTTTAATCAAACAGATTACTGTGCCGCTATTGATGCTATGCGTCAAGAACTGTCACTTGTAAACAGTGCTATTGGTGAATAATGATTAATAAAGGTTTTATTAAGTTATTGATTTATCAGCATATAGCCTTATTAAAGTATTAATCAATATCATCATGATACGCACAACAGAGGTAAATTATGAATACGCAAGATACGGTGACCCCGTCCGCGTCTACAAATGCGCAAGGTTATCAAAAATCCTTTAAAAAACGCAGCCTCGTACCTAAGGGTATTACCATAGGGTTAGCACTATTTGCCCTTATATTAAGCCTTGCAGGTTACGGCTTTCGAATAATAGCCGGCGATGATGTTGACGATGTACTGCGCCACGCGATTGTCTTAGTGCCCGCATTTGTTGTTGGTATTCCACTTCTGTTTTGGCTAGGCTCAAAGGTATTTAATAAGCTTAATGGTGTGCATATTGAAGGCTGGAATGCGATTAGTCTTGGCTGTCTGACCTCTTGTATTGCTATGCTGTGGTTGATGGGTGGCTACAGCTAATTGTTTGTTAAATTTTTTTCTTTAACTCTATTGATGTCTTTAATCGATGTGATGTTTATACGTCATGCGTGATTATTTTTGGAAACTTGCATGCGAATCGTACCGACAGCTCTTGCCAATATTATTTATCCTAAAGACTTGCCGAACGGTCTATTTACCAGCTTGATTATCGGCTGTTTGTTGCTCGGTTTAGCGTCATTACGTCATGGCACCGACTTACAAGGCTGGCTGAACGTCATCGAAAATTGGCTATTGATGTTACTAATATTACCGACTGCTACTGCCACGGTCGCGCTACCGTTTAAATATCGTGACCCTAGTTTAGAGTTAAAACTGGTTTACTATTTGGGTATGTTTGTAGCGTTTTTATTTACCATAGCTAAGTTACGCTACTGGCGCTAAGCCAACTATTAGCGTTAAAGTGGCTATTTGGTTCATTGTTTTTGCTGGTTTATACAGAAGACTTATCAGAACTCCCTTGAATTTGGTAAGCAAAGCATCCATTGTAAAGGTAATGTATTTGCCCCTTTTTGTCATAAGGTAAGGCGCTATATAAAATGATAAAACGGGATAATAAGGAAAAACACTGAATGCCATATGATATTGATAATGAGATAGAAGTAGACAATGATAGCCCTGACTCTTTTGCAGGCTTCGCCAAAGAGACGACGCTTGAGTTGGTAGAGGCAGAAGATGGCAAGTTGGTGTTGCGTGATGCCGAGAAGAGCGATGAGCCATTAATGACCATTGATTTCTCTGATAAGCTGAGAGAGATACTTGGCAGTGATACCCAGTCGATTGGTCAGCATATGATTCATGCGGCTATTCAGGTCATTATGAAAAAGCAGATGAGCCAATGGCATGCTCATGTCTATGATAAAGAGCCAACGCATTATAGCTAACAAGTTAACCTTTATTTGATATCGCGAATGTTAATAAAAGTCATTAAGTTATGATTAAAGATTTTAATAGTAAACAGCAAACAATAAAAAAGGGTTTATCAATCGATAAACCCTTTTTTTACGTTAAATAATCAATAAAAATTATTTAATTTTTGCTTCTTTAAACATCACGTGTTGGCGAATTTTTGGATCGAATTTCTTCATCTCCATTTTGCCAGGCATCGTGCGCTTGTTTTTGGTGGTGGTATAGTAATAGCCAGTACCAGCCGTTGACACCAATTTGATTTTATCTCTCATGATAGCTTTCCTTTAAATGATGGCATGCAAGCGCGTGGCTTAAACTTTTTGACCTTGTGCGCGCAAATCTACTAGCACTTTATCAATACCTAATTTGTCGATGATACGCATACCCTTAGTAGAGATACGTAGACGTACAAAACGGTTTTCAGATTCTACCCAAAAACGATGATGATGAAGGTTTGGTAGAAAGCGACGACGGGTTTTGTTGTTTGCGTGCGAAACATTATTACCCACCATAGGGCGCTTTCCAGTCACTTGGCAAACTCTAGACATGGCGAACTCCTAATCTATGAGGTATGAGGTTTTCTCATACCAGGTCTGGGCAAGTTGCACGTATTTGCGGCATGGACACAGCAAGCGGCACCGTTGCACCAAACAAAACTATATGAAGGTTGAATTGATATTTTTGTCATCTAAAGGCTAATAACATCAATATCAATTCAGAAAATTTTAAAGCCGACATTTATACCATAAATTTTATGAATATTCAAATTTTTTGTAATGACGGTGGCTATAAAAGCTGCTTATTATACCCTAAATTTAAGTGGCTATGTTATTGATTGTATGATGCAAGCGCCGAACATTCAGTTGTAAGTCAGATAAAAATTCAGTAAAGTTATTGTGATATATAGCATACATTCTGTTACTCTTGCCTTTATCTATTTCTAATAACTATTACATTGAGTTAACCACCTAATACTGATGTATATTTATTTTTGCTTTTTTTACATTCTTGCTGCCGCGGAGCCTAAATCATGTCCCATATTTCACTACCTTCTGCTACTAAGTTGTTTCAACTAGCTTCTTTAACTTGCGCGCTTGCATTAGGTGGCTGTGGCGGTGGTGATACGGTGGATGTGATTACGCCCGCGCCTGGTACAGGTGGTAATACGGGTGGTGGTAGTGGTACAGGAACGCCAGCTAGTAAGGTTAATATAACCACTCTTTCTTTAAAAGATACGAATGGCAATTTAACACGTACGATTAGCTCTGAAGGAGCAGTTGCTAGTGTTACTGTCACTGATGCTCAAGGACAGCCTATCAGTAGCGCTTTAGTTACTTTTGAAGGTAACGGAGTCAAATTTGGCACTAGTAATGGGTCAGTACTGACAAACGAGAAAGGAGAGGCGAGTACCTCTGTTAAACCGTTAGATAACACAGATACCGGCAGTTATCAGGTGAAAGCTACTGTTATGGAGAATGGATTGACAGCGACAACGCCTAGTTATAACTTTACATTACAGTCAGTAGATATTGTATTAGAAAATATTATGCTGTCTTCCTACAATTTAGTATCAGGCGGTAATGCAAGCATTACGTTAAAAACAAAAGATACTGTGAATAGTCTTTATAAAAATGATTCTACTGTAAACTTTACGGCAAGTTGCGGTACTTTTGACAACAATAACGTAGTATCAAGTAACCAAGGCGATGTGGCTACAACCTATAAGGCGATAGACGAAAATGGTAACCTTTGTGAAGGACAACAAACTATTACTGCAACCCCTATAAATAGCCAATCGAACAAACAAGCAGTGACAATTAATATTGCCAACGTACAAGCCAGTTCGGTAGTTTATACGACAACAAATAAAGTGCAATTAGGGGCTAATAACAGTGGGTCATCAAGCTCAGGAAAAATAGAGTTTACAATATTCGCAAATGGTCGACCGGCAGCCAATCAACAAGTAGAAATAAGTAAAGTGTATGCACCTGCTGATTTTAGTTTTGTCACACTGAATAATCAATCTCCTCAAATAGTAATAACCGATGGGCAAGGTCAGGTTATGATTAACCTGTATCCAGGAGCATTACCCGGGCCTGTAGAAATAAAAGCGACTTTAAAATCTAATGCCAATATATTTGCATTATCGAAGGATGTCTCTGTAGCTACAGGACGCGCCACCCAGAATGGCTTTAGTGTTTCTATTACTAAAAATGTATTAGCTAATGAGCGCGATGGTGATGTTTCAACTATTAAAGTAAGCTTAGTAGATAGAACTGGTAACCCCGTGCCTAATGGCACGGTAGTAAGTTTTGTTTCGGAGGGTGGAAGAGTATCGCCAAACTGTACAACTAAGGACGGTATCTGCTCAGTTGAGTTTAGCACTCAAAATCCATACCCTGCAGACAATCGTGTCACCGTTATCGCTTATGTAGAAGGTGATAAAGCCTACACAGATATTGATGGCGATAACATGTTTGGTGTAGGAGATATATTAACTCAAAATATTGGTGACTTTTTCCGTGATGATAACGAAAATAATCAATATGATGCTAATTTAGGGGAATTTATATATAGAAAGGGCGCATCAGACGCTCTGTGTGCACCATCGTTAGTTTATCAGCCCAATATAGCAGGCACCTGTGACAATGGTCTGGCGGCAACATTACGCTATCAGTTTGTCTTGGGCTTAGCTAGCAGTACACCTGTATTTGAAGCGTTGCCAGATACATTGCCTGCCAAATCTGGTACTAGATATTTCCAGATGTTCGGTAATTCAATGCAGTCTGTATCTATGGTATCAGGTACTACAATTAGTGCCACTGCTGAAGGTAGTAGCTGTAAAGCTGAATTTGTTAGTGGCTATGAGACAGTGCCAAATACTGTTCCATTAAGTAATAAAGAAGCTTTTGAAAAAGCCGTTAGATACGGGTTTAGTTACTCTGACTGTAATGCTGGTGATAAAATAAAAGTAACGGTAACAACACCTGCACCATCTGCTAATGTCACTACTAAAAATATTAATATTATATAAAGCCAAGCTCAGGAATCTAATATCCAAATAAAAACCCCCGATATCATATCGGGGGTTTTTATTTGTGCTTATGAAATCTGTACTAAACTTATAAAGTAATCATTACATCACGCTTAAGATACCAAATAAGCCTGCACCCACAATAGCAACACCACTGGTTTTAAGTGCCATAGATTGCCATTTGCTTGCGCCAATACTAGCAAGTGCGCAGCCTGCTAAATGGAGAGCAATGGTCGCTAGCATAAAGCCTGAGACATAGCTCATTGCCGCTGCGTTGGCTGGTAGCTCAATACCGTGCGCATTACCGTGCAATGTACCAAACAACGCACAACCTACTGTTAAGGCTGGCAGATAGCTTGCGCGCCCAAAGGCGAGTAACGCGCCTAATGCCACAAGTGATAATAAAATGTCTGTTTCAACTGCGGGAATTGCCAAACCATTCATGCCAAGTAACGCACCAATCAGCATAAAGCTGACGAATGCCACTGGCAGTTGCCATGCGATTTTTTGACGTCCCATCACTGCCAACATGCCAACGGCAACCATTGCCAGCAGATGATCCCAGCCTAATAACGGATGCAGCATACCTGAGAGCATACCTGCGGTTTCATGACCAGGATGAGCAAACGCGACTGATGGCAGTAGACCAAAAGAGGCAAGTAGTAGGGCATGACGCATTTTATGTGTGTTCATAAGAGTTCCTAAATATAGATGTCTAAATATAAGTGCCTAAAGGTCAATACTTAACTATAGACAATAGGGCAATGGTATATGTGCTGTTAGATTAAGTGAACTGTTTATTACGTGCTTAAACTAAGCATTTAGCCTATGCCTCACTGGTGACCACTGAAAAATCAGCTGGCAACGGTGCAAGCATACCTTCACGTTGAATAAACTTAATAATCTCAAGTACCCCATCACCGCGCTCTAAATTTGCAAATACAAAAGGACGTTCGCCACGCATGAGCTTGGCATCGCGTGCCATCACCTCAAGTGAGGCATTAACCAGTGGTGCTAAGTCAGTTTTATTAATAATTAATAAGTCAGACTTGGTGATACCCGGACCGCCTTTACGCGGAATCTTATCACCGGCACACACATCAATCACATACAGAGTCAGGTCTGATAGCTCAGGGCTAAAGGTCGCGGATAAATTATCACCGCCACTTTCAACCAATACCAATTCTAAATTTGGGTGGCGCTCTTGTAGGGTATCAATAGCCGCCAAATTCATCGAGGCATCTTCGCGAATCGCGGTATGCGGGCAGCCGCCTGTCTCAACGCCCATAATGCGATCGTCAGACAATGCCTGATGGCGCAGTAAAAATTGTGCATCTTCTTTGGTATAAATGTCATTGGTCACTACTGCCAAATCATAATGACCACGTAATGCCAAACATAACTGACGTAAAAGTGCTGTTTTACCTGATCCAACAGGTCCGCCGACACCGACTCGTAAACATTGAGTTGTCATGATTGTCTCCAAAATAAATAAGGGTGATAAAACGGTGGTGATAAAGCAATGCGCGTTATCACCAAAAATTGTTTTATAACGAAATCAGCTGCGAAACAAACGCGAATATTGCGTTTCGTGAATGCAGCTGGCGTGCACTTGCCCAAGCAAGCTTAAGCCAAGTTGGTCATCTTCGAGCTGTTGCGCCACGGCAAAATGTGCCAATAGCGCAGGTTTTAGTGCAATTAAGAGTCGCTGAGCTGAGGTTTGCCCTAATGGAATGGTTTTGCTCGCTACCGTAAGCTGATTTTCAAGCCAGCTCCATAAATAGCCAAGCGCCGCCCATGAGGCATTTAAACCCCAATGTTCAGCCGCCAGACTATAAACTGCCATAAAAGAAGGCTCAGTCGGCAATGAGCTGACGTCGAGCGCTTGCCCTTTTAGTAGTCGTACTAATGCCAGTGCAAGTTGTTCATCTTCAAATAACAATTCATAACTTTCCCGATTGGCGCGTAAAAAATCACTCCAATATTGCAGCTGTTGTGTATCGTTTTCAGCTCTAGCAGCACACAAGCGCAGCAATACAGGAATATCCAAATGCGCCAATCCATTTAACATCCCATCGAGCCAGCTTTGCAATTCCGCTTCGGTTTTCACCCAACCAAGTTCAATGGCTGACTCTAAGCCGCTAGAGTAGGCAAAAGCACCGATGGGTAAAGCAGGACTGGACAGGTGCAATAGCGCCAGTAATTGCTGAGCATCATTGTCTACAGCCGCCTGTTTAGTGGCATTCATATTAGTGTTCATGGTGATGATTGTGGCTGTGCTCAGGACTGTGCGCATGACCATGGTATGCGCCTGCTTCGGGATGAAAAGGTGCATCTTCAGTAGTTAAGCGCAGACCTAAATGCTCCGCTAAATGTTCAAGCACATGATCGGGTTGAAAGCGTAACCAGCGATCGCCTAATTGCAAGGTAACGTGACGGTTGCCCAAGTGATAGCAGGCGCGGGCAAAGCTTGCCCAATCATTAGCATGCGCGGTGACCACGTTTTCAGGTTTAGCCACTACAGCAAAAACTTGCCCATCCTCTGCTTGCAGTTTGTCGCCATCAGCTAACACTTGACCACGCTCTAAAAACACACCCAATTCAACTCCGTTCTCGCTCACCGCTTTAAAGCGACCTTTTTGGCGCACTTCAAACGGCAAGGTCACGCTATCGTCGACCGCTTGCGTCGTTTGTCCTAAATAGTGAATGATTTTTAACATAAGTTTTCCCCATTAGGCGTCTTAAAACAACATATATAATTGTGCCATTGGTAGCACTTCGGCAGGCTCGCAGGTCAATAACTCTCCATCACAGCGCACTTCATAGGTCTGAGCATCGACTTCAAGCTCAGGGGTTGCGCCATTATGGATCATGTCTTGCTTTTGAATCGAGCGGGTATTAAAACAGGCATTAAGCTCACGAGTTAATGCTAGCTTGGTTTTAATATCACGATCGAGTGCCGCTTGGCTAACAAAGGTAATGCTAGTAGCAGCTGCACCGCGACCTTGAGCGCCAAACATTGGACGGTAATGCACTGGCTGCGGGGTAGGGATTGAGCCATTAATATCGCCCATTGGTGCATAAGCAATCATACCGCCTTTTAAAATTAGCGCAGGCTTGATGCCAAAAAATGCTGGATCCCATAAGACTAAATCGGCAAGCTTACCAATCTCAATAGAGCCGACCACATGCGAGATGCCATGAGCAATGGCAGGATTAATGGTGTATTTGGCAACATAACGCTTAGCGCGGAAATTATCGCAACCTAGTTTTTCATCTTCGGGTAATAAGCCGCGTTGTTGACGCATTTTATGTGCCGTTTGCCAGGTGCGGCAGACCACTTCGCCCACACGTCCCATCGCTTGACTGTCAGATGAAATCATTGAGATAACACCCAAGTCTTGCAAAATATCTTCAGCCGCAATGGTTTCTTTACGAATACGCGAGTCTGCAAACGCCACATCTTCTGGAATATTGGGGTCTAAATGATGGCAGACCATCAACATATCCAAATGCTCGTCAACAGTATTCACCGTATAGGGGCGCGTAGGATTGGTTGAAGAGGGCAGCACGTTGGACAAGCTACAGGCTTTTAGAATATCAGGGGCATGACCGCCACCAGCGCCTTCTGTGTGATAGGTATGAATGGTGCGCCCTTTAAATGCGCCTAGTGTGTCATCGACAAAGCCGGACTCATTTAACGTGTCAGTATGAATGGCAATTTGCACATCATATTCTTCCGCAACCGCTAAGCAGCAATCAATCACCGCAGGGGTTGAGCCCCAATCTTCATGGATTTTTAAGCCGATAGCGCCAGCGTCAAGCTGTTCGCGCAATGGGGCAGGCACGCTAGCACTGCCTTTACCCATAAAGCCAAAGTTCATCGGCAGCTCATCGGTCGCTTGTAGCATGCGTGAGATATGCCATGCGCCAGGCGTACACGTGGTTGCTTTACTTCCCGTTGCTGGACCTGTACCGCCACCAATCATGGTCGTTACACCTGAACATAACGCTTCTTCAATTTGCTGTGGGCAAATATAATGAATATGCGTATCGACGCCGCCTGCCGTGAGTATTTTCCCTTCACCAGCAATCACTTCACTACAAGCGCCCAAATTGATGGTCACGCCGTCTTGAATATCAGGATTGCCCGCTTTACCAATGGCAACGATACGTCCATCTTTAATACCGACATCGGCTTTGACAATACCCCAATGGTCTAGAATCACCACATTGGTAATCACCGTATCAACGGTATCGGCATCGCCAAGTTGGCTTTGACCCATGCCATCACGGATGACCTTACCGCCACCAAAGCTGACTTCATCGCCATAAATGGCATGGTCGTGCTCAATTTGAATCCATAAATCGGTGTCCGCCAAGCGAATTCTATCGCCCGTGGTCGGACCGAACATCTCAGCGTACGCACTGCGACTGATTCTAGACATTTTGATCTCCTAATGTGCCCATAACCTCACCGCGAAACCCATAAACGCGGCGCAATCCACCCAGCGCCACTAAGGTGACCTCACGGTTTTGACCGGGCTCAAAGCGAATGGCGGTACCGGCTGCGATATCAAGGCGAAAGCCACGTGCCAGCGCACGGTCTAACAATAGTGCTGGATTAACTTCAGCAAAGTGATAATGTGAGCCGACTTGAATGGGTCTATCACCGGTATTAGCGACCATAATAGTGCGTTTTTCACGTCCGATATTTAGCTCAATATCGTTTGCACCCAGTTGTAATTCTCCTGGCTTCATTGGTATTCCTTTTACTGAATCGGATCGTGCAAAGTGACCAGTTTAGTCCCATCAGGGAACGTGGCTTCCACTTGTACTTCATGAATTAACTCAGGTACTCCATCCATCACTTGCTCGCGTGTGAGCCAATTACGACCGCTCCCCATCAATTCTGCCACCGTACGACCGTCACGTGCGCCTTCCAAAATAGCCGCGGACAAATACGCCACCGACTCTGGATAATTTAACTTTAAACCACGTGCTAGACGGCGCTCTGCGACCAAGCCTGCGGTAAATAACAGCAGTTTGTCTTTTTCTCTTGGCGTCAATTCCATAATGTATATCCTTGCTAGAAAGCCATTTTTTAGTCCACCAAATGTAGGTAAATAAAAAACAGCGGTGTTAAAAGGTGTTGATTTTGAAAATATTTTCTAGAATTAGTACTAAAATTTTTGTTTTAAAATTAACCGTTGCCAATCGAATTAGTAATCGTATGTTTAATAAAATAGAGGATTAGACTGTAAATGAATCGTGATGCAGCGAATGCTTATTACGTCAGCCAAATACGCGGCGTGCAAGCCGGTCGTCCTAATAATGGCGGGCGAATCAACGCCCATGCGCGCCACATACCCGCGCGGCACTCATTCATATCCTCACCCAAATAGCGCACCAGTAACACGCCCAAGCGCTGGGTAACCGTAAAGGCAGGGCTGGCAAGCTCAGCGCGGAGCGTCGTTGTCAGTTCGGGGTTGAAATCTGCGCCATACGCGACTAGCGTGCCAAAAACGGACTGATTATGTAATCCCACACGACTGTGGTGCAAGCTACTATCGGCAACCAATTGCAAATGCTCATTGAACAGTAAGCGTCCATCTCTCGACAAGCGAATACGTTGGTTTAATGACCCTTTAGTAAAGCGTGCATCAGATGCCGGACGACCCAAACATACCAAATCCCAGCCAATAAAACGCGCGCCAGTGTCCAGTTCAATATGGGTATCTAACAGGGCATTAGCATCACTATATACGATGGTTTCTTGTGGTAACCACTCACATTCTGCATTATCTGCCAGCGTAATATGAACAGATTGACCTTGTACCACGCCATCGCTGTCGCGCCCATAGACTTTGCCCGCAGATGGCGTGGTTAGCAGCGTTTGACTATTAGCAGCGCCATGAATATTGATAGTGAGTTTATCGCCAGACACCAAACCACCAGGCGGATGCAGCACATAAAGATGGCAAACACCGCCTTCCGGATAAAAAGGCCGTTGAATACGTAAAGGACCGGTAAAAGCCAGTTGTTTGAGGTGGGTTTTAGCGCCTGTTGGTACCAGCTTTAGATCAAGCTTGGCGAGCCATTGTCTATCGGTACCGTAACCAAGCGCGGCTGTGGGGCTGGACACTGTATTCATGGTCATAACCGTGTGGTGATATTAAGATAAAAAGGATGTTGGAATAAAAAAGGGCAGTAGATAACATGGCGTGCTACACAGACCACTATTATTACCACACAAAAACAGGCTTTGTAATGAATATAGGATGACGGTTATAAAAGTCAGCAGGTACGCTGGAAACTAAAATGGGCGATAAAAGAGGTAAAGCAACCTAAAAAACGGTAAAAATAGTGAGGCATAGGCAACGATGCAAAAATGATATTTTTATGATAATTATATGTTGTGACTGTCTATGATATTTTTTAATAATAATCATATGGTGATTATTTATGGTATTTTTTAATAATAATTATAGGGTATCGCAAAGAGGCATGGCGAATATCAGTCAGTGATGATGATATTTATTAGACGTAACTAGTAGCGTAAAGTATCGCCAAGCACCATTACTGAGTCGCTATCATTATCAGTAGCTCAAGTAACCTCGCTACCTCATTTCGAATGAATTTTACGCCTATCATTTATGATTGAACAGAAAAAAATGAAAAAAATATTGTACTCTCGACAAAATTAAAGTAATAATTCCAGCACAAATTTACTACCCACAAAGCCAATTGCCAGCAAAATAAAGGCATAAATAGTGATATTTGCTGCTTGCTTGCCGCGCCAGCCTGCGCGCCAATTGCCGACTAATAACATTCCAAATAGCAACCACGACAACACGCTGAATACCGTCTTATGGGCGATGTGCTGTGCCATTAAATCTTGCACATAAATCAAGCCGAGACCCAACGCGATGCTGAGCAGCACAAAGCCAACCATGATCATATCGAATAATAATGCCTCCATACTTTGTAATGACGGCAACTTATTGACCCAAAAACGATGAATGGTGGTTTGTTTTAACTCGCGAATTTGTAGACGTAAGAAGAGTGCTTGCACCGCTGCCATGAGTAGCACACAATAAGCGGCAAGTGAGAGGATGATATGTGCCTCAAGCCCCATACTGACATCGGTTAGCGGCTGATAAGGCGCACGCCCAATATAACCGATAGTGACACCAATAAGTGCGGTTGGCGCAGCAAGAATACCTAAGCTGACAATGGGTCGGTATAAACAAAATAGCCCATAAAACAATAAGAAAAATAAGCTGATTAAACTTAACGTATTGAATAAATTGAAATTTAGCCCATACAAAGTCACGATATAAGGATAGAGCAGAATCGCGTGCGCCAGCATACCGATGAGCAGAACACTTAGCGTGCCCCATTTATGGATTGGTCTATCGGTTGCCAACGCCCAACCCAAATAGATACCGACCAAAATATACGCCATACTAGCGATTAAAAACGCAACGACCACAGGCAAGCCTCATTGAATAGCAGGAGCATCCTTAACTTATGGATATGGTCACTTACGGACGCTCAAGTTAATGCTAAAATGGTATGATTAGAACAAACATTCAATTTATCATAAAATAGACCTTTTTTGAGAATCATTTTCATTGTTATACTTTAACAAAATTATTTATCTTATATCTTTAACAAGAAGTGTTTAGCCCAAGTCACTTCTTATAAGTTACTCCTTATATATTATAAGCCGCATTTACTAATCCATTATTTTGACCCATTATTTATTGAGAGTTATTTATGTTTGATACCTTAACCGAACGCCTGACCTCCAGCCTGCGCAACATTGCAGGCACAGGGCAGCTGACTGAAGACAATATCAAAGACACGTTGCGTGAAGTGCGCATGGCACTTCTTGAAGCCGATGTGGCATTGCCAGTGACGCGCGATTTTGTGAAACGCGTGAAAGAGCAAGCGATGGGTGCGGAAGTGCTCAAAGAGTTAGCGCCCGGACAAGCCTTTGTAAAAATCGTTCACGATGAGCTGACTGAAATGATGGGCAGTGCCAATCAGCAGCTAGAAATGACTGGTAAGCCGCCGGTTATCTACTTGCTGGCAGGTTTGCAAGGTGCAGGTAAAACCACAACTGCGGGTAAGTTGGCAAAATTTTTACAAGAGCGCCATAAAAAGAAAGTCATGCTGGTATCAGCTGACGTTTATCGTCCAGCAGCGATTCAGCAGTTAGAACAAGTCGCCGGTCAGGTGAATGCTAAGTTCGTCAATTCAACGACTGATGAAAACCCGATTGATATTGCGCTACGTGCCATTGAAGAAGCCAAAATTCAGTATCAAGACATTTTGATTATCGATACAGCGGGTCGCCTAGCGATTGACGAAACTATGATGGCTGAGATTAAGGCATTAACCGCTGCCGTTAATCCTTCTGAGACCTTGTTCGTCGTTGATGCGATGACTGGTCAGGATGCGGCAAATACTGCCAAAGCCTTTAATGATGCTTTACCATTGACCGGTGTGATTTTAACCAAAACCGATGGTGATGCTCGTGGCGGTGCTGCCTTATCAGTACGCGCCATTACCGGTAAGCCGATTAAATTCTTAGGGCGCGGTGAAAAATTAGATGCGCTAGAATTATTCCACCCTGAACGTATCGCTCAACGTATTCTTGGCATGGGTGACGTCTTAAGTTTAGTTGAAGAAGTGGAGCAAAAAATCGACCGTGAAAAAGCGGAAAAAATGGCGAAAAAGATGCAAAAGGGCGGCGAGTTCGACCTTGAAGATCTCTTAACCCAGTTTCAGCAAATGAAAAACATGGGTGGCATGGCAGGTTTCCTTGATAAAATGCCCGGTATGGGCGGCTCGGATATGCAAAAAGCCGTCGAAGATGCCAAACCTGAAGAAAAAGTGCGCGAGATGGAAGCATTGATTAATTCCATGACACCGTTTGAGCGTCAAAATCCAGATAAAATTAACCCAAGCCGTAAGCGCCGTATCGCCGCTGGTTCTGGCCGTGAGATTCAAGACGTCAATCGTTTGCTAAAGCAACATAAGCAAATGGCAAAAATGATGAAAATGATATCGAAGCCGGAAGGCATCAGTAAAATGATGAAATCCATGCAAGGATTGATGGGCGGTGGTGGCGGCGGTGCGTCAGCTGCCGCAGGTCCATTATTTGGCGGCGGTGGTCAAGCACAAGGCGGCATGAAAGATGTCAACCAAGCCCAAATCGCCAAGCAAATGGGACTGGATCCAAATAATTTGCCAAGCAGCGAAGAGATGCAGAAACAAATGCAAGCGTTGCAAAACCAAGCCCCGAAAAACTTTAAAAAACGCTTTTAAATGAGGGTGTCTATTTAATTATTTTAATTATCCTTATTTCACGAAAATCCCAAAACCCTTATCGGTTTTGGGATTTTTTATGGGCAAACTAAACGAGATAAGTAAACGAGGAAAAACATAGTAAGTAATAAAACTTGCCAACCCTAAATGCTATGCTAAATGCTATTATAGGCGCTATTTATTTTGGGTAATGCCAGACGTATCAGCCGAGGTCATGATGTTTTTAGCAATGGATACCGTATTTGATCAGTGCTCAATCGCGATACTTGATGACACAGGTAAAGTTGTATCGCTCCAGACTGAAACGGGCAAGCGCATGCAGACGCAGCAAATACTGCCGATGATTGATGCGGCTTTGTCGACATCTCAGCTGAGCCTTGCGGATATGCAGGCCTTAATATTCAATCGTGGTCCGGGCGCGTTTAGTGGTATTCGTATCAATACTGCCGTAGTACAAGCGCTGTCTGTTGCCCATGATGTACCTTGTGTTGGCATATCAAGCTTGCAAGCCATCGCCCAATCGGCGTATCAACAATACGGTTTGACCGAGGTTTATAGCGCTCTTGATGCGCGTATGCAGCAAGTTTATTTTGGGCATTTTACTGTTATAGATAATTTTATGCAGCCTGTCCATCAAGAAAATGGAGAAGACTCCGAGCAGCTGCTTGATTACGATCGTCCAACCTTGCTAAATATTCCTATCGTTGGCGATGGTGCAAGCTTATTAACTCTGCATGATGGTCAGATAATTCATGCGGATATCCGTCCGGATGCCGCGATTATTGGGCAGCTGGGTGTGGCGCAATTTAAGCGTGCAGGCGGTACAGATGCGGCACAAGCATTACCAAAATATCTGCGCAACCAAGCTTGGAAAACGCTTAAAGAGCAAGGCAAAGCGTAATACTGGCACAAAAATAAAAAACACATTGTACATACAACCTTATTTATAACGGCAAGACGCTTTATCCAAAATTGCTAAACGTCTGAGCCCAACTCTATTACGATAATATAAAGCGACCAGCAGGTCAGTTTTCAGGAAAATATTTGTGGATATCATTTTATTAATTCAAGCCGTCATCATGGGTATTGTTGAGGGTGTCACCGAATTTTTACCCATTTCTAGTACTGGCTATTTGATTCTCTCAGCAGATATCATGGGCTTTTGGACAAAAGAAAAAGTCGATTTATTCGTCGTCGTTGTTCAGCTAGGCGCAATCCTAGCGGTCATTTATGATTATTGGGGTAGACTCTGGCACGCGCTGGTTGGTTTAGTAACAGGGAAAGCAGAAGGGTTGAAAAATCCGCGTCAGCTTGGCCTTAGCATTATTGTAGCAACCATTCCTGTAATGATACTTGGCTTTACCTTTGCCGATGAAATTAAGCTGTATTTATTCAATCCAGTTACCGTCGCTATCATGCTCATTATCGGTGGCTTATTGATATTTTATGTAGAAAATCGCCCAAAAACTATCATTGCTGAAGAAGCAGAAGATGTCAGCTTAAAGACGGCATTGATGATTGGACTGATTCAATGCTTTGCCTTGATACCGGGAACATCACGTTCAGGAGCGACCATTGTAGGCGCATTGTGGCTTGGCGTATCGCGTAAGGCGTCAGCAGAGTTCTCCTTCTTTTTAGGTATTCCGGTTATTGTGGGAGCCGCGTTACTTGATTTAATCAAGCATGGCGATGTGATGACTAGCAGCGAGGATTGGCTGGTGCTTGGTGTTGGCACCGTAGTGTCCTTTATCGTCGCTTTACTATGTATTCGCTTGCTGGTTGCTTGGGTCAGTCGCCGTGACTTTAAGGTTTTTGCTTGGTTGCGTATTATTACCGGTATCATTGTGTTGATAGCAGCTTGGGGTTTTGGCTATCAGATGGCGGGTTAAACGATTATTAATTTTAGCGCTAAAAACTTGTAATAAAAGAGCAGGTATGACCAAATGAGCGAACCATTAGTGTCTAAAATTGATAATGTCTGTAATTCAGATGTCGCATTAAGCCACTGTCGATTGTTGTATATTAATGAGTCCCAACAGCCACAGGTTGACAGTTTTCTGGCATTGGCACGTCAGCACCAATTGCCATTGAATCTAATCGCAGAATTGGTCGCAGTTAAGTTAAATCAAAAACTTCGCGAGCAATTATGCGCAGAGTCTACGCAGCCGATTTTATTATTAGACGATAAAAATAAGCTGTCATGGCTGAGTAATGGTCTCAGTGTCGCGCCGGAGTGGGATAAATTGCAACGGCGGGTGGTCAGCGCAGGTCGTAAGACGGAGCTGCTATTACAAGCCGCAAAAATCACCGCTGACAGTCAGGTAATTGATGCAACCGCTGGCTTTGGGCATGACAGCTTAATACTGGCGAGTACCGGCGCGCAGGTCATTATGCTTGAGCAGCAGCCGATTATGGCATTGTTGTTGCTTGCCGAACAGCAGCGCATGAGTACGCAGCCGAATTGGCAAAAACTGATGGCGCGCTTGCGAATTATTAATACTGATGCGCTGAGTTATTTTGCTGATTTTCAAGGTAATGCAGCAAATAATAACGCTATCGACGTGATATATCTCGATCCTATGTTTCCCGATGATAGCTATCAGGACAGCAAAACGGGGAAGGGCGCTAAAGTGGGTAAACGAATGCAGGCTTTACATCATCTAGCCAGTCCGCCGACAGCCGCGCAGGAATTGCAATTTCTACAAGGCGCACAAGTGATGGTCAGTTCTCTTATTAATGAGCATAAGCAACAGGGTCGCGTAATCGTCAAGCGTCCCAAAGATGCGTCCTTATTTGCCAATCAACTACCAAAAGAGAGCTGGCACAATGAAGCGGTGCGTTTTGATGGCTATTTCTTATAACTGTTTTTATCATTGTAATAAGTAAATGACACGCAAGCTTGAATAGTCGAAAAGGAGAAAAAGATGTCAACCATCATTATTTGGGTAGTAGGTGCAGGCTTACTTATTATCAATATCTTGCTACGTACGCGTATGCTGCGCTTAGAAGCCGCGTTAAAGCAGGAGCGCAGTACAGAGTATATGACGTATTTACGTCAGCTACCTGCGAAGAATGACAAAATCGCAGCGATTAAAGCATTACGCAAACAGTATTTTGAACTGTCGCTGATAGATGCCAATAAACTGTGGCAGCAAAGATAGAAGCTATCAATATAGACACTGCAAAAATAGCAATTGTAAAAATAGAAGCTATAAAGATTATAAATATAGAAACCATAAATCAATGATATATAAGTGCTCATCCATGACATTTAACGACAAACTACAAGCCTATATTCAACTGACGCGTTTCGATAAGCCGGTTGGGATTGAACTGCTGCTATGGCCAACGCTATGGGGTGTGTTGTTTGCAGCGATGGGGCAGGCACAGCAGCAAGGTGAAAGCATTACAGCAGGTCTGCCGAGTTTAAGCATCTTTGTCATTTTTGCTTTGGGTGCGATATTGATGCGGGCAGCAGGCTGTGCGATTAATGATTTTGCTGATCGTAAAGTCGATGGTCATGTAACTCGTACCAAAGGGCGTCCGCTTGCCGATGGTCGTTTATCTAGTAAAGAGGCGATTGCTGCGTTTTTAATATTGGTATTATTAAGTGGTAGTTTATTATTCTTTTTGCCCATTAAGGTGTTCTATTGGTCATTTGGTGCGGTAGTTTTGGCCTTTATTTATCCGTTTATGAAGCGCTATACGCATTTACCACAAGTCTTTTTGGCTGCCGCCTTTGGTTGGGCAATACCGATGGCCTATGTGGCAATAACGGGCACAACGGATATTTGGTGTTGGTTGCTGTTTTTGGCGTATATGTGCTGGACGGTGGCGTACGATACCCAATATGCGATGGCGGATCGGGAGGATGATGTAAAAATTGGGGTGAAATCAACGGCGATATTATTCGGTCGTTTTGATGTGGTGATTATCTCGATATTACAAACCTTGTTCTTACTGATTATGGGTGTGGTGTTTTGGCATTATTTTACGCCAACCAGTTTAGGTATCACGCCCGTATTTGGACTGGCATTGGTAGCCATGATGTTTGCTAAACAAAATAGCGCGTGTGCCAGTCGCAATCCTACAGCCTGTTTCCAAGCATTTTTAGCGAATATTTGGGTAGGGCGTTATGTCTTTATTTTGGTTGCGGTATCTTGTATATGGACGAGTCTAAATGGGTAAATTGCGTGAATCGCTAAAACGACCCGATCTAAAACGAGCTTCTGATGAAATGTCATCTGATGAAAGTCAAAAAAACTATCAGCTTAACCTTGCAGAACAGGGACTGACACGCGCACAAGTCATTGCGACTGAGCGTAAATTGGCCAAGTTTGCGAATGCCATGGATTCAATAGTGCGTATCCCTTTTACTAACCAAGGCGTTGGTGCAGATGCCGCATTATCGACGCTACCGCTGGCAGGTGACTTGGCAGGTCTCGCATTAACCAGTTATGCCTTTATATTGGGTCGTCAATTGGGTGTGCCGGCGCATAAAATGCTTCCTGCGGTCAGACTGGCATTGATTGATATGGTCGTGGGTATCGTGCCAGTCGTTGGTACGCTGCTAGATATCTTTATTCGTCCCAGTCGCAAGACACTAAGCATCGTTCATCAGCATCTGCATAATGAGTATGGCATCACTGAAACGACGCATATGGACAGACCATTTTTACATCAACAGTTAGAAGATAAGCAGAAAACTAGCCGTTTTTGGCGACATCCCATTGCTGCTTGGTTGTATTTACACATTCCTGATATGCTCGGAGTTGTGTTCATTGCATTATTGGCTTGGGGGTTGTGGGCAGTCATTGGCTGGGTCGTTAGCCTTTTTGGTAAAATGACCGGTTTTAATTAATGGCGTACGCTTATAATAGCTGTTGAGGCTCATTTTTAAAGGCAGCAATAGCCAGTAATCGTGCTGCTTTGTGCTCAACCATTGGCAACGGGTAATCAATTTTGGAGAATTTACCCCCTTTTGCCAGCTCTTTACGCATTTTATCTTCGCTGTGCAAAATTGTGGGCGGCACGTCTGTCAGCTCAGGCAGCCATGTTTTGATAAATTCAGCGTCAGGGTCATGACTTTTGGCTTGGCTAAAAGGATTCATAATACGAAAATAGGGCGCTGCATCCGTACCTGTTGAGGCGCTCCATTGCCAGCCACCATTATTAGACGCAAAGTCACCATCTATCAGCTGCTGCATAAAATAACGCTCACCTAAGCGCCAATCAATTAATAAATCTTTGGTCAAAAACATTGCCGTGACCATACGCAAGCGATTGTGCATAAAGCCGGTTGCATTTAGGCAAAGCATGGCTGCATCTACCAGTGGCACACCTGTTTTGCCCTGACACCATGCCGTGAAATCATCTTTATTGTATGACCAATTAATCTTGCTATCAGTTTCATGTTTATACGCTTGATGACGGATAAGCTCAGGTTTATGCTCTAAAACATGTCGATAAAAATCGCGCCAAGCGAGCTCACTGATCCAGCGATTGATATCGTTGTTATCAGAGCTGTTGTCAGAGTTATTTTCAGAACTGGCATCAAAGCTATTAGTATTGTCCTTATTAAAGTCTTGCAAGGCTTCGGTTGCTTTTAAGTAGCAAAGCCTAGGACTAATCGCGCCAATCGTTAGATAAGCGGATAGTTGACTGGTTGCCTGTAGACTAGGTACGTCACGGCTGACATCATAGTTGTCAATATCATCTGCAATGAATGCGTCTAGACGCTGGCACGCAGCATTTTCGCTAGCAGGATAGGCATTACGGGCATGACTAAGCTGGGATTCTGTATTAATATACTGGTAAGAAGCATGACGTTGTAAACACTGTTGATAATCGATAACGACTTTTTTGCATAATTCTTGTATATCTTCAAAGGTGTCCGCACTGACTTCTGACGACTTTTTCTCCGTTAATAGCTTTAAAGCACTGTTTTTATGGTTAATAATGGCATGCGCGTCATGTATTTGTAGTTCACCAACTTCCAAGGTATGCCGCCACTTTTTATAAAATGGGGTAAAGACTTGATACATACTGCCATCATTAGTGGTGATGCTTTGTGGCGGTAAAATACATTGGTCATGGTAGCGGATAAATTCAATATTATTTTTGGCGAGCTGTTTGGTTAATTGTTCATCACGGGCAATCTCGTTGCCCTCGTACTCATGATTTGCCATAACAACATCGATATTCTTAGTGCGGCAAATATCAATAATGGCATTGGTGCAATCAGAAAAATTATCACAAACATAAACTGATAATGGGATGTTTAATTGCTCTTGTAAATTTTGTGCCAATAGCGGTAAGGTGCGTGCAATATGATCAACTTGTGCTAAAGAGATATCATGAGCGCGCCATTGTTCAGGGGTACAAAAAAAGATAGCCGAGACCTGCGCGTTTTTTTCATTAGCACGTTCGCAAAGTACAGTCAGCGCTGTATTGTCGTGCAGACGCAAATCACGGCGAAACCACATCAGATAATGAAGTGTACTAGAAGAGTCGTTTTCTTGAGCTACTTCCTTACTGTCAAAGCGTATATCGTCAGTTAAGGGCATCTTTATTGCCATTTGCGTATCCTTTTTTTAATCATAAACAAAACTATGAATAAAAGTATGCTAGGATAAGTTTTTGTATGCAATCAATTTACCATTTGCTTAACAAATTGCTATCTTTCCTATTATCAATCTTTATCCCTATTCTTTTTATATTACTTCTGTTATATGCTTAATCAGACGCTTGATAACTCGCGGTCTTTTTTAGGGTCACAACATGCACGTTAAGTTTTGTGGTTTTACTCAGCTTGCTGATATTCAGACTGCTGCCCAATTGGGTGCGGATGCGGTGGGCTTGGTATTCTATTCGCCAAGCCCACGTGCTGTAACGTCTGAACAAGCGCGAGTTTTGTTGAAAGCGGTGCCTGCTTTTGTCACTGTGGTGGCGCTGGTGGTCAATATGCCTCAAGACGAGCTGATAGAGCTGGCAAACAACGTCCCTTTTGATGTTATTCAATTTCATGGTGATGAAAGCCCTGAACACTGCCAACAGCTTGCCAAAGTAGTCAATAAACGCTGGATAAAAGCCCTGCGTATCAATACCGATACCGATGCGCTAGACAGTGTACGCGCTCAGATTAATGACTTTGCCGCTGCGGGTGCGAGCAGTATTTTACTTGATGCCTATCATCAACATAAATATGGTGGCACAGGCGCACGTTTTGATTGGAGTTTAATCCCGCATGACAGTGCACTGCCGATTATTTTAGCAGGCGGTTTGAATGCGCAAAACGTGGCAGCAACCCGTGATTTGCCCATTTATGGTGTTGATGTCAGCGGCGGTATTGAGATTGAAAAAGGTAAAAAAGACACGGCAAAAATGCGCGCCTTTATGAAAGCGGTCAAGCATGACCGATGGCAAAATGTGACGGGTGTTGACGTCAGCTAAGCCAGCTTGTGTTGCGTGCTCTTTTGCAAATACTTTAGCCTTACCTGTTCGTCATTCCGATCTTTTCTGTTAGTCCTGTATTACTTTATTCCTTATTTCCACAGCCTTAATTTTCCATTAAAAAATACCACTTATCGTAGGAATTATCATGAGTCATGCCAACAATAAAATCTCAGAAGCAAGCCAATCTCCAGAAACGACTGCGCATTCTGTGAATACTTTTAGCAATCCAAAAGACGTCAAAGACTTTAATCAATATCCCGATGCGCGTGGGCATTTTGGCGTCCATGGCGGGCGTTTTGTTTCGGAAACGTTGATGGCAGCATTAGAAGAGTTAGAAGCGTTATATAACAAAGTGAAGGCAGACCCTGCATTTTGGGAAGAGTATCATACCGATTTGGTCAATTATGTCGGTCGTCCAACACCGCTGTATCATGCCAAACGTTTGAGCGATGAGATTGGCGGCGCGCAGATTTATTTTAAACGTGAAGACTTAAATCATACGGGTGCTCATAAGGTCAATAACACCATTGGGCAAGCGTTACTGGCAAAAATGTGTGGCAAAAAACGCATTATCGCTGAGACTGGTGCAGGTCAACATGGTGTTGCAACAGCAACGATCGCCGCCCGATTGGGGCTAGAATGTATCGTTTA
Source organism: Psychrobacter sp. GP33 (assembly GCF_014119005.1). GTDB lineage: Bacteria > Pseudomonadota > Gammaproteobacteria > Pseudomonadales > Moraxellaceae > Psychrobacter. The sequence goes on from NZ_JACGYX010000005.1 coordinate 245,003, forward strand.
TATGGGTGCTGACGATGTTGAGCGCCAAAAAATGAATGTTTATCGTATGCGTTTATTGGGCGCGACCGTCGTACCAGTAACCTCTGGCTCACGCACCCTAAAAGACGCGATGAACGAAGCCATGCGTGATTGGGTCACTAACGTTGATACCACTTATTATATTATTGGTACGGTTGCCGGTCCGCACCCTTATCCATTGCTTGTCCGTGATTTCCAAGCGATTATTGGTAAAGAGGCGCGCATTCAGCATTTAGAGAGAACCGGTAAGTTACCGGATGCGTTAGTGGCGTGTGTGGGTGGCGGTTCAAACGCTATTGGTCTATTCTTTGACTTCCTAAATGATACTGATGTGAAAATGTATGGTGTTGAAGCCACTGGTGACGGCATCGAAACCGGTCGCCATTCAGCACCGCTTGCTGCTGGTCGTATCGGCGTATTACATGGCAATCGTACTTATTTGATGGCAGATGATGACGGTCAAATTCAAGAGACCCATTCTATCTCAGCCGGACTTGATTACCCAGGTGTGGGTCCTGAGCACAGCTTCTTAAAAGATATGAAGCGTGTGGAATATGTGGGCTGTACGGATAAAGAAGCGCTAGAAGGCTTCCATGAAGCCACGCGCAAAGAAGGTATTATCCCCGCACTTGAAACCGCTCATGCCGTTGCTTATGCGCTTAAACTTGCCAAAACCATGACGCCTGACCAAACCATCATCGTCAATATGTCTGGTCGCGGTGACAAAGATTTGCATTCTGTCATGAAAGCAGAAGGCCTTGAGTTTTAAAACTTAATAACCTTTAGTGATTGTAAATGGGGTGATTGCGTCATCAGTGATTACCCCATTTATCGCCTGTCAGTATCAGCAATGAATTAAGTCACACTCACTTTAAAAAGTATTTAAAAATAATAAGAGACCATTATGACTCGAATGACGACACGAATTGAAAGCACGTTTGCAACCTTAAAAGTACAAAATAAAAAAGCCCTGATTCCCTACTTTATGGCAGGTGATCCTAATCCTAGCGTGACCGTTAATCTACTCCATGATTTAGTAAAGCATGGCGCAGATATGATTGAGGTAGGCTTACCATTTTCAGACCCAATGGCGGATGGTCCAACCGTCGCGTTGGCAGGCGAGCGCGCATTAGCGGCAGGCACTAGTACCCGTGAAGCCTTGAAAATGGTTGCAGAATTCCGCAAACAAGACATGCAAACTCCGATTATTTTGATGGGTTATCTGAATCCTGTTGAGATTATCGGTTATGATAATTTTGTGGCGTTATGTGAGCAATCAGGCGTTGATGGCTTATTGATGGTTGATTTGCCACCTGCAGAAGCAGGCAGTTTTACGCAACATCTGACCGACCATGCCATGAATGAGATTTTCTTATTATCACCAACCACTTTGGCGGAACGTCGCCAGCAAGTCTTAACGCATTGTGGCGGCTATATTTATTACGTATCGCTTAAAGGTGTGACTGGCTCAGCAACGCTAGACACCGATGATGTGGCGACCCATGTAAAAGCGATTAAAGCGGAAACAGATTTGCCAGTATGCGTTGGCTTTGGTATCCGTGATGGGGCATCGGCGAAAGCCATTGGTGCGCATGCCGATGGTGTAATTGTCGGTAGCGTGCTGGTTGAACATTTCGCAAATATAGATGCTCATGATAATGAAGCGATTGCCATTGCTCAGCAAAAAATTATGGCAAAAATGGATGAGCTGCGTGCGGCATTAGACAGCTTAACGGCTTAATTTTAAATGACGCTCGCTATATTTTATTGTGAATGATGTGGAATGACTTTGCTAAATCTAGTTTACGTGTGTAAACTAATATCATGTATAAGCTATAATATATAAACGATTATCTGCCGCGCAAGATTAGCGCGTGCCTGTCTCATAATGGCTCATGTGATGACAGAAGGTTAGACCCTCATTCACTCCCTATGACAAGGCGATGAGCCAGCTTGTTACTAAGCCTCTGATAATGGCGAATAATATGACTGATACCATAACAACTTCTCAAAATAATAATACGACTACAGATACTGATAATAGTAATGTCGCAGGTCACTCTTGGTTTAACCGCCCAGTTCCGGGTGTTAAGCAGCAACTGTCTGCGCCTTTGACTGCGGTTGAGACTGAACCATCAACCGAATGCAGCAGCTGTCACTCGATGATTACCAATACGGCGCTGATTTTTAACTGTTATGTTTGCCCGCATTGCGATCATCATCTGCCGATGTCGGCACGTGAACGCTTACAATGGTTATTAGAGCAAGTCGATGGCGAGCTTGGGCAAGAGTTTGTTGCCAAAGATCCGCTACGTTTTGTGGATAGCAAACCTTATCCTGAGCGTATGAAGGAAGCCCAAACCAAAACGGGCGAGTCTGAAGCCCTAATCGTCATGTACGGTAAATTGCGTAATTTGGATATCGTGGCTTGTGCCTTTGATTTCCGCTTTATGGGTGGCTCTATGGGTTCGGTTGTGGGTGACCGTTTTGTGCAAGCAGCAGAAAAAGCATTGGCAGAACGTAAGCCATTAGTTTGCTTTGCAGCATCGGGCGGCGCGCGTATGCAAGAAGGTCTGCTCTCACTCATGCAAATGGCGCGTACGGCTGCTGCCATCGAGCGTTTGCGTATAGCTGGCGTTCCGTATATCGTGGTATTGACTAATCCTGTATACGGTGGCGTAACGGCGTCTCTTGCTATGCTTGGCGATATTCATTTGGCTGAACCAAAAGCCATGATTGGCTTTGCTGGTAAGCGCGTGATTGAGCAAACCGTGCGTGAGACATTAGAAGAACCGTTCCAACGTGCTGAGTTCTTGCTAGAGCATGGCGTGGTCGATGAGGTGGTACATCGTCATCAATTGATTGACACCATTTATCGCTTATTAGCAAAATTGTGCAGTCAGCCAAACGTTATGGCCTAATGTTTAGTTTCTTATTTCATTTGGCTTTATTGATAAAATAAGTAATTATTAAACAATCGAATAGCATTTATCATCAATGGATGGTAAATGCTATTTTTGGTTTTCAACTTTGGTTTTAGGTGCGCTTGTTATACACTTGATTAAGCAATAAATGACGTATTGTTTTTTTGCCTGTTATGTAAGATTTTTATCTTACTGCTGCCGTACTCCTGACTCATTGTTGATTATCCCTAATTATCTTCCATTTTTATTATAGGTTTTGTTCATGTCTGCCTCTCTATCGTCCTATGCTGCTCATACACCTACCAGTCAATCTAACTTAACAGAATGGCTTGATTATATGCAGCAAATCCATGTATCTGCCATAGATATGGGGCTATCACGTGTGTTGCCTGTGGCTGAGTATCTGGGCGTGGTGCAGTCGGCAAAAGATGATGCCTATGTATTCACCGTTGCAGGTACTAATGGTAAAGGGTCGACGACCGCAGTTATCAGTGCTATGTGTCAAGCTGCGGGCTACAAAACGGCGCTTTATCAATCACCACACCTAAGCCATTTTAATGAGCGTGTGCGCATTGATGGTGAGATGGTGAGTGATGAAACCTTGATTGCTGCCTTTAGCAAGGTTGAGGACGCACGCTTACAGTGTGAATTGACCTTATCTTTTTTTGAGATGACGACGCTAGCTGCGCTCTTGATATTTGCTGAAGCGGATTGTGATGTGTGGGTGTTAGAAGTAGGCTTAGGCGGGCGCTTAGATGTGGTCAATATCATTGACCCTGATATGGCGGTGATTACTAATATCGGTATCGATCATGTCGATTGGTTGGGTGATAATGTCGAGGCAATTGGCGCGGAAAAGGCGGGCATTTTACGCGATGATATTACCTTAATTTACGGTGCGGCTGAGATGCCAGATAGTGTACAACAGCTTATCACATCGCACAATGTTACTTGTTATCAAGCAGGACAGGACTTTAGTTATCGAGTAGATAATAGCGAAATATGGCAATATAGTAATGCCGCTGTTACCTTACAGCTGCCACGCCCAGCATTATCGTTAATAAATACTGCCAATGCCTTATCTGCAGTGCTGGCAAGTCCACTTAAGGTTGATATAGCTGCAATAAATCACGCGCTTACCACGGTTAAATTAGCCGGACGCTTTGATTATCGTGAACTTGTTCATCGTCATTGGCTGTTTGATGTGGCGCATAATGAACAAGGGGTGAGTTTTTTATTAGCTCAGCTCGTGCCACTTTGGCAACAGCATAGTGACCAGCAAGAAAATAAATCCGGCACGATTAAAATGCTGTTTTCAATGTTAGGCGATAAAGATATCGAGCTGGTCGTTCAAGATTTGTCAGCTGCCAACTTACCAATTAGTGAGTGGTTTATTGCTGAGATTGATCATCCACGCGCGGCCACTGTTGCACAATTACAAAGCCCCTTAGCCGTATATGTCGAACCATCTCACATACATGTACTGCCTGATTTACAACAGGCGACTCATGCTGTTATTGATAATAGTCAGGCAGCAGATTTGATTGTCGTTTGCGGCTCTTTTCATACGATTGGCGAAGCGCTATTGGCACTTGAAGTTGAATAATGTGAAACAGTAAACAAATTTTGTCTAAACCTCATATTAAGAGCGGTCTAATAGCAGACAGCATGAAAAATATGTCTTATAATCAAGATGTTTAGGTACACGCGTATATGAGTAAAAGCCGCATCAGTTCTGCTTGTTAGGACGCGAAAATGATAGATACACCGATTAATCTACCTTATTATCAGCTAAGAGATGGCAACGAATGAACTTTTCAAGACAAGCCTTATTGGGTGTTGGCATGATTGTAGGTGGCATCGTAATGCTATCTGCCATGGTGCAACAACTGGGTAATCATGAAGAAAAAGACCTAGTGCCCACTACAGTTAATGCAGCAGATGCTGATATCTCGTCATCAGCGCCATTAACCATAGATGTGGCAACTGAAAAGCGGATTTTGGCGCAAAAGCAACAAGAGCGTGAGCGACGGGTAGCCAATCAAGAAAAACAAGCTGAACTCTTCTCAGAAGCGCAAGCTAGTGCTGAATCGCAAGCATTGGCAAAGGCACGCTCAGAGAACCAACAATATAGTAATAGTAACAAGCCGAAAGCAGAAGTTGTCGAAAGTCAAAGCGATATCACTTATCCAAAACTACAACCTCGCCCTGCTCCTATCGTCACTTCGACCAACGCTACGCCTGTTGTTACTACTAAAAAAGTAGATAGTGATTCAAAAAAAGAGGACGCTAAAAAAGCAGCAGACAAGAAAGCCGACGATAAAAAAGCTCAGGACAAAAAAGCTGAAGATAAAAAAGATAAAGACGCTGCTAAGAAAAAAGAAGATGCAAAAGCCGCTGCCGAACAAAAAAAGCAGGATGAAGAAAAAGAAAAAGCAGCCAGTGCAAAGAAATATAAAGAAGAAGATAAAGATAAGAAAGCAGCCCCTAAAGCTGCCGTTGATTACACCATTGAAAAAGGTGATGGTTTATTAAAATTATCGAAGAAATATAATGTTTCTGTAGCGGCGTTAGCACAAGCCAATAAGATGGACCCTTCCGCAACCTTGCAGATAGGACAAGTTTTAACCGTTCCTTCGCGTAAGCAAATCGAGCGTTTAGAACGCGATGCAGCAGCAGCTGAAAAAGTACGTGCTGAAAAACGTGAAGAAAAACGCAAAAAAGAAGAAGCTTTAGCCAAGAAGTCGGTAGATGCAAGACAGGATGCCCAAAAAAAACTGAGCGTCGCCCGTAAAGAGGTCAAGGAGACCGATGCTAAAGGCAGCTTCGGCGTACAAGTAGCATTGGCAACCAATCAAGCCGCAGCTGATGACCTTGCGAAGAAATTTAAAGCGGCAGGATACCAGGTGAAAACCAGCAAAACCAGTCGCGGTGTACGCGTGGTTGTGGGACCTGAACGCGGTAAGCTTGCTGCATTAGCCTTAAAAGATAAAGTAAATAGTGATCCAGACGTCAATACTACCAGTGCGTGGGTGCTGTACTGGTAAGTAAGCTTATCCTTAGATATCCTCTTAAGAATACTTACCGATTAAATTCAGAGATAAATTTCTCAAAACACGGCTTTTATGGTCGTGTTTTGTGCGTTTTAGATTAGCGATGTTTACGTATTACTAGACGGCTATTCACGCTCTTATTTTTCACTTCCTGTTACAAGGTAAAACCATGCTCGTTGGTCTGATATTTTTAGTATTCACCCTTATGTTTTTATGGCTTATTATGCGGTCAAAGTCTGCACCCGAATCTGAGGCGATGGTTAAAAGTACAGAATCTGACCTTAATTCCGTAACTGATTCTGAGTCTGTGCGCGGTGACGAGCTAGCTATTTGGCCCTTTGCGCCAATGCCCATCATGACCAATACCGAAGTGTTATTTTTTGATAAGCTGAAAGACGCGCTACCGGATTATCATATTTTTGTGCAAGTTCAGCTTTCACGCATTATTGCTGGTAATAGTGATGACGCTGCTGAACGTCGTTTTTGGTTTAATAGAATTTGTCGCCAAAGTGTCGATTATGTGATTGTTGATAGCGACGCGCAGACCACCTTAGTGGCGATCGAGCTTGATGATTGGACACATAATAGTAAAGCGCGGCAAAAAGCAGATGATAAAAAAGACAAAGCATTAGCCAGTGCGGGTATTCCTATTGTGCGCTTTCATGCCGAGCGCATGCCCAGTGCTGCGATGCTCAGACATGAGCTGATGCAAGTGATTGAGACTTATTAAAACTGATTCTATAGTCTTAATCCTTTACGCTATTTTGCTCAGCATTAACCGCAGTTTGCAAAATCACAACAGGCTCATAGCCTCCTTGAGAAGACCGTTGGACAAAATATAGTCCTTGCTGCAAAGTCGCTATAGTAGGCGACACCTTATTATCCTCTTTATTATAAAAATTGCGCTGAGTAAACCATTCTATATAATGCGCTTGACGGATAGCGACGACATCCGTCAATAGCTCAGTAATATCATCCGTTTGAGCTATCTCGGATATTTGGTCGGCTTGATTGTTTTGATTACTCGGAGCAGCCAGCCAGCGATGTAGTGGAAAGCTTGGCGTAAACCAATCAGGATAAACGAAATTATTATTGGTCATGGGCAAAAAGAACCGCCCTTTTATCAATGCATAGCGCTTATCAATTTTTACTTCACCATGATTTTTGGTATCTATGGCTAACGTACAAAATTGCTTGGTTTGCATATGCGCCATTTTACGCTGCAAATTATCATTAGGATTAATCCCCACCCAATTCACTGGTGCAAATGGCGCAGAACCCATAAAGAACTTAATTGCTAATTCCCAATGTTCAGTGAGCTTCTCTTGATGGTTATACAAAACTAAATCTAACTCTCCAGACGTTTGCTTACCACAATATAGCTGCACATTGCTTGCCAGTATCTCGTAAGGATGGTGTCCATGAGCGAAACCATCCGTTATCCAAAATGATAATAACCCTTCAAAATGAAAGCCCAAACGATTCGGGCTGGGTCGTGCTAATAAATAGCGGGTGAGTGCTTGATAAGCGTTGGTGCTGTCAAGTATCTGTAAACGCCCTTGATATGCCTTGTATTGCGCGTGCCAAAAGTCTGCACTATGTACCGAAATTTTAGCAGTATTTTTATCCGTATTATTAACAGCGCTTTCACCACCGCTTCCATCATTGTTTTGATGATCAGTAAAATCAATCCAATGGGTCAGCACGTTTGGGCAGGCAAGCGCAAAGGCTAAATCGCGGACATACGGACGCTGATACTGCTCCCAAGGGGCATTATCGCTAATATTTGAATGATTGCTAAGCGTCGGTAAGGGAAGAGCGGTTGCCTCGTTCATAAGGTGAACCATAATAAAGGTTAAAAGATTACCCTAACGGCTCGCCTGATAAATGTCTAGCTATCATACGTATGAGTTAGGGTAAATGAGGTTCTATTATCTTTACGAAATAGTAGTGATGATATAAATATTTAAATGAAGAGTGGATGGGTTTATCAGTATCGGAATGAGAATAGGCAGTAAAAAGGTGAGGGCGTTAATTTGCCATTTTGCGGATTTATAGAATTTTAGCTTGGCAGGTTTGTTTTGTTGGGTCATTGGTATAGCTCCATGATATGCCGTAACAGTGCGCTACGGCTTACATGGGTTATGTTAAGGGAATGGTCTAACTAAGAAAATTCCCTCAGCCTAGCTTAATATACATAAACATAGGTTGAAGCATATTAAAGTTATGATTGTGGTCTGCCAGCTTCACTAGCATATTGAGGTATAGAACTAAGCCAGCTTTTTAAAGTAGCTGTTCTTTCAGGAAGCATTTCACCATGTCCCGTATCAATTAGGTAGCTCCATACAAGCTCACACATTTCACCAATTCTAATTTTTTTATCATGGTCTTTTGACCATAAGTATTGTGCATGTGCATCAGCAATCATCTTTGCTTTTAGTAACTTTGGACTAACACCTTTCTTCTTAAATAATATTTCTGGCTTTTCTGCTGGTGGTTTGTTTTCAATAATAAGGTTTACTAAGAGCTCTAAATCCTTGTGCAAAATCAAAATATCATCAGGCGTTGCTTCTAGGTTAAGTGCGTACGTTTCTTTGTTATTAAAGGCACTATTAACCCCTTCGTAATATTCTATTTGATAATCTTCTAAATGATAATAATCCAATACCTTCATATTAATTCTTGATAGTGCTTTTTCAAGTCCGTACTCTTCGATGCTTTCTTTAGGTAATATCGGCTGATACCTGCTTTCTACTACTTTGATTTTATCAAAGTTATAATCTTGACCTTTATATGTGCTAGGTCTGTCACTAGGCAAAAGAAACTCTTCTACGTCTGTTGGATTAGCGTTTAGTCTATTATGTGGTAATAATCCCTCAATATCTGCCCATTCGTCACTAATTTCAGTTCGCTCCAATAGAAGTAGGTTGCTAATCATTCTGTGGCTTAGCTGGATAAAAACGCCTAATTCTTTACAAGTTAGCGAGGGCTTTACATCGCAAAAAAACAAATATGCGTCTATTTGTGTTGTGTAGATTTGATAGTCTTCACTGTCTTTGTCTAATTCATCTAAAAAGTCTAACTTGTCTTCATCGAGGTAATGACTTCCCATTAAATAAAACCCTCTACCATAAACGTAAGCGTCTAAATCAAACTCATAAATTCTTTTAAGTAGTTTTTTTGGCGTTATGTTATCGGTTTCAAATTTTCTGTTTAAGTAGTCGCAAGCTTCTTGTAGATTGTAATATTCTGCTGTATCAAAGCTTAATGCTATATCATTATGACTCACAATTCACACCCCTACACCCTTAAATCAAAGTAAGTACAAAGCAGTGACAGCATAAATGTATGAATAGCTATCGTTCGGACAATTAATCCTAGCCTTGCTAATTTTCTTCAATTCTAACCCAAAAAAAAGGTCAACCATTATAAATAATAGTTGACCTTATTCTTACTTCTGTCTTTGGTCGGAACGGCAGGATTCGAACCTGCGACCCCTACACCCCCAGTGTAGTGCGCTACCAGACTGCGCTACGCCCCGAATGACTGACTATTTTACGCAAAATCGTACGTATTGCAAGGGTTAATTGTTGCCTATGTTTATTGCTGAATGTTTACGTTCAATAGTCAGTATTTATTGTTAACTTTATTTACTTAACCCAACAGCTCTTTTAAGATTTGATTGACCTGTTGTGGATTGGCACTACCGCGACTGGCTTTCATCACTTGACCGACCAGACCGTTAAAGGCTTTTTCTTTACCGCCGCGATATTCTTCGACCATCACTGCATTCTTAGCGATGACCTCTTCAACGATGGCTTTGATTGCGCCTGTATCGGTTTCTTGCTTTAGACCTTGAGTTTCAATAATCTGATCAGCGGCGTCATCAGCATCACCGCCTGCACGTTCGTATAAAGCGCTAAAGACTTTTTTGGCAAGCTTACCTGATAGGGTGTCATCATTGATACGTTTGAGCATATTTGCCAATTGTATGGCGCTAATGGGCGAGTTGATGATATCGGTATCGTCCTTATTTAACGCCCCAAGCAAGTCGCCCATGACCCAGTTAGCCGCCATCTTCGCATCTTGTTGACCAATTTCAGCAACTACGGCTTCAAAATAATCAGCAAGCTGACGGCTGCCGGTTAAGATACGCGCGTCGTATTCTGATAGACCAAATGCTTCTTCAAAACGCGCGCGACGAGCAACTGGTAGCTCAGGCATCGCTGCGCGAATGCTATCAACTGTATGCTGTTCAATGCGCACCGGTAGCAAGTCAGGGTCAGGGAAATAGCGATAGTCGTTGGCGTCTTCTTTGGTACGCATCACACGAGTTTCATCGCGCTCTGGATCGTAGAGCATCGTTGCTTGCAGAACTTTGCCACCATCTTCGATGATGTCGATTTGACGCTCAATCTCGCGGTTGATGGCGCGTTCAATATTGCGGAACGAGTTTAAGTTCTTTAACTCAGTACGTGTGCCCAATTCAGCGCCAGGCTCGCGGATAGAGACGTTACAATCACAGCGGAATGAGCCTTCTGCCATAATCGCGTCGGATATACCAAGCCAAGTGACCAGCTGATGAATGGCTTTAATGTAGGCAAGCGCCTCGGCAGCAGAACGCATATCCGGCTCAGAGACGATTTCAATCAAAGGTGTGCCAGCGCGGTTAAGATCGACACCAGTCATACCTTCGACAGCATCATGAACGGATTTGCCTGCATCTTCTTCTAAATGCGCGCGCGTGATGCCCATACGTTTAGGATATTCGTTTTTATCGCCTTCATTAACCACAACATCGATATAACCTTCACCGACGATAGGGTTTGCCATTTGGGTAATTTGATAGCCTTTTGGCAAATCAGGATAAAAGTAGTTTTTACGATCAAAGGTGTTAAATAAACCCAGCTCAGCATTAACGCCAATGCCGAATTTGAGGGCTCGTTCAACCACGCCGGCATTAAGTACAGGCAAAACGCCCGGTAATCCTAAGTCAACAATGCTGGCTTGGCTATTTGGCTCATGACCAAAGTCCGTCGGGGCGCTTGAGAATATTTTACTTTCTGTATTCAGCTGGCAATGGATTTCGATGCCGATGACCACTTCATAGCCGTCAACGAATAGCTCGCGACGCACGGTATGGTTAGTGCTATTTGCTGTGCTCATTATACCGTCTCCTTGGCGATGGCAGAGTGTTGTAGATGATGGTCGGTGTGCTGCTGGAACAAATGCGCGGTGGTGAGCAATTGGCTCTCACACCAATGTTGACCAATCAGTTGTAAACCAACAGGCAAGCCATTAGCTGTCAAACCGACTGGCTGACTAAGGGCAGGTAAGCCCGCAAGGTTTACCCCAATCGTATACACATCGCCTAGGTACATGGACGCTGGATCTAAGTTTTCGCTCAGCTTATACGCTGCAGTCGGTACAGTTGGGCTGGCAATCACATCACAATGGGCAAACGCATCGGCGAAGTCTTTAACAATAATACGGCGAATTTTTTGCGCTTTGGTGTAATAGGCATCGAAGTAACCAGCGGATAGGGCATAAGTACCCATCAAGATACGGCGCTGTACTTCAGGACCGAAGCCTTCAGAGCGTGAGCGCGTATATAAGTCGGTTAAGTCTTTTGGGTTTTCACAGCGATAGCCAAAGCGTACGCCATCAAAGCGCGATAGATTTGATGATGCTTCAGCAGGGGCAAGCATGTAATAAGTAGCAAGGGTGATTTCAGGATCGGTAATATTCACTTCTACAATCGTTGCGCCAAGTTCTTCATATTTCTGTAATGCCGCGCGTACCAACTCATTGACTTCAGTATTTAATCCTTCACCGAAATATTCTTTTGCCACGCCAATACGCAATCCAGCAAATGGTTTATCATCTGCTTTCGCCACTGCTTCATTCATATCTTGAACGTAATCGGGCATATCATATTTAATAGAAGTGGCATCACGTGGGTCATGACCAATCATCGGTTGCAGTAGATAAGCACAGTCTTTAGCACTACGCCCTAAACTACCTGCTTGGTCAAGGCTTGATGCATAGGCAATCATCCCGAAGCGTGAAATACGTCCATAAGTGGGTTTAATACCGGTTAAACCACAAAACGATGCTGGTTGACGAATCGAGCCACCTGTATCACTAGCGGTTGCAACGGGCACAAAGCCAGCGGCGACGGCGGCAGCACTACCACCTGATGAGCCACCCGGTACGTGCTCAAGATTCCACGGATTTTGCACCGACCCATAATAAGAGCTGCTATTATCAGAGCCCATTGCGAACTCATCCATATTCAGCTTACCAAGGCTAATCATGCCTGCTTTATCAATATTGGTAACGATGGTCGCATCATACGGCGAGATAAAGTTATGCAGCATTTTTGAGCCACATGTAGTCAACACACCTTGGGTACAAAATATATCTTTATGCGCCATAGGTACACCAAGCAGAGGACGCATATCGCCTTGCGCGCGCATCTCATCTGCTGCTTGCGCTTGGGCACGTGCCGTCTCAGAAGTATGGGTGATAAAGCTATTAATCTTGCCATCTAGCGCATCAATACGCTTAATAAAATGGTCAGTCAGTTCAAGGCTGCTAAATTGTTTGTCTTGTAAGCCTGTAATCAGCTGCTCGGTACTTAAATGATGTAACTCAGACATAAGGGGTCGTCCGTCAAAATGTTAACTGCATAAGATAAGACTAAAAGGAGGTGAGATTAGTGATTGGTTACTCAATCACTTGCGGTACTAAGTACAAGCCTTGCTCAACCGCTGGTGCCATCGACTGATTACGTTCGCGATTAATATCATGTTTGGCGACGTCTGCGCGCAGCTCTTGGCAAGCTTCATGAATATTTGCCAATGGGGTCAGTTCGCTAGTATCTACACCTGCTAAGGTATGCATCAATTCTAATACCTTGCTGATATCACTGGCATAACTATCAGCCGTATCTATATCGACACCCAATCTGGCTAAATTGGCAACTTCGAGGATTTCTTGACGGCTAACACTACTGTCAGTCGTTGACGGTTGTTGTGACATAATTTCTCCACTGTAGGACAGTATTTATTAGAATTTGAACTTAGAATGTGGCACAAAAATATTCTACAAAGCTAAAGCTGTTTATCAGTTCATAACCACTTTAAAACGATTAATAACTTATTATAAAGCATCTGACCCAAGTTTACAGAGTGCGACGTACGATTGCTGCACAAACCGTCAACCTTATAGCAGCCTCAACTTGACATAGCAGTGAAGAGGCACGAGCTGAGCTTTGCTATTTTAATAGGTAAATCAAGTTCTTAGTAAAATGATGGAATGCTACTCAATTTTACGAGCTTACACTAATAAGCATTTTATGATTAATGGGGACGTTTATAAAAAGTAACGTGGCTTCGCTGGGTAAAGACCTATGTTTTTGTGCCCTAAGTCGGTATAATTTAGCCCATTTTTAGCATTATCGTTTAGGTTCAATGGGTCAGGCAGGTCGAGTATGGCAACGATAAATATAGCGCCATCTTAATCTCTGCTGACGGGTAATGCTCAAATCTCTCATTCGCCTTATGTGCAAGTCGCTGGATACATTAGTCATGAACCTATTTGGATTTTTATCAAATAATATCGCAATCGACCTTGGTACTGCCAATACCCTTATCTTTATTCCCAATAAAGGTATCGTGTTGAACGAACCGACGGTCGTTGCCCTACGCACTCAGCCAATGCAAAACCCTGTGGTTGCTGCCGTTGGCGTTGATGCCAAGCAAATGCTTGGGCGTACCCCAGCCAATATCACTACCATTCGACCGTTAAAAGATGGGGTGATTTCTGACTTTGATGTGACTCAGCAGATGCTCAGGCACTTTATTGCTAAAGTAAAAGCCAAGCGTTTTTTAGCGCAGCCCAAAGTCGTGGTTTGTGTGCCTTACAAGTCAACGATGATTGAGCGCAAAGCCATTCGTGCCGCGGTATTATCGGCAGGGGCAAGTCGAGTGTTGTTATTAGAAGAACCAATGGCAGCAGCGATTGGCGCAGGCTTGCCGGTTCATGATGCCAGTGGCTCAATGGTGGTTGATATTGGTGGCGGCACGACAGAAATTGCAGTGATTGCTCTATCCGGTTGTGTGTATGCGCAGTCTATTCGTATCGGCGGCGATATGTTTGATGAGGCGATTATTAGTTATGTGCGCCGTAATCATGGCTGCGTGATTGGCGAAACCACAGCTGAGCGTGTCAAGCAAGAAGTCGGCACTGCGATTAATGATGAGCGCCAGCAAATAGAAGTGGAAGTTCGCGGACGTAGTATTGCAGACGGTATGCCCAAAACATTAATGGTCAATTCTGCGGACATTCATAGTGCATTGCGTGAGCCTTTAAACAGTATTATTAATGCCATTAAATCTGCATTAGAGGACACGCCACCTGAATTATCGTCAGATATTGCCGAGCGTGGTATTGTCTTAACGGGCGGCGGCGCATTGCTGCGCGACTTGGATACCTTTATCTCTAAGGAGACAGGCTTACCGGTGAGCGTTGCTGAAGATCCATTAACGTGCGTCAGTCGCGGTGCTGGTATGGCGCTTAGCTTTATTGATAATAGAACTCTTAGTACCATTTTTGTTTAAAAGGTTGTCTGAATATTAGGCACTATGAACATTATTACTATACGCGCACTGCACATCGACCTATTAGAACCTTTATGACGCCAAGTATGTTTGCCCGCCAGCCATTATCTCTGCGTATGATTGCTATCGCCTTAGTGGTGGCGGTGATTGTGATGTGGATGGATTATAAAAACCCCACATGGTTTGCGCCTGTTCGTCATATCAGTCAGGCGGCGCTCCAGCCGATTTATGAGTTGTCACTCTTACCCAGTCAAGCAACCCACTGGGCAAGTGGGCGTACGGTGTCAAAAGAAGCATTACGTCGCGAAAATGTGCAGCTTAAAGCGCAATTGCTGCATGCCGATGCCAAACTGCAACAGCAAGATTATATCGTGGCAGAAAACACCCGTTTGCAAGCGATGTTATCGACTACCATTCCTGAACAATTTACCTTACATTTAGCTCAAACGATTGGGACGGATACTAATCCACTTAAACAAATTGTGGT
This sequence comes from Psychrobacter sp. GP33, assembly GCF_014119005.1. Taxonomy (GTDB): domain Bacteria; phylum Pseudomonadota; class Gammaproteobacteria; order Pseudomonadales; family Moraxellaceae; genus Psychrobacter. The sequence continues at coordinate 260,109 of NZ_JACGYX010000005.1, forward strand.
GCTGAATAAAGGTGCACAAGACGGGGTGAAAGTTGGGCAAACGGTCATTGATGAGTCAGGTATTCTTGGGCAAATTATCACCGTTTATCCCAATACCAGTCGCTTGATGTTAATCACAGACGAGCAGCAGTCGGTAGCAGTGATGGTCAAGCGTACCGGTCAGCGCGGTATCGTCACTGGTAAAGGAATACCAACGGCTTTAAGGCTCAACTATGTGTTTAAAAGCTCAGATATACGTGTGGGTGATGAGCTGATATCGTCAGGGCTTGGCGGACGTATGCCGGCGGGCTACCAAATTGGACGTATTGCTCGGGTTAAAGACACCCAAGCGGACAATTTTAGAACCATCGAGGTGACGCCAGCGGCTAACTTTATGAATAATGCCTACGTGCTGATTTTACAACCTAAGCCAGTAGCAGCTACTGATCAAGTAACTGAATAAATTCCTAGCTCGGTTACGAGGTAAACATCCACTACGATAGCTGCTACATTATCTTTGTCCAAGCAAGTAATTAAAGCAAGCCGTTAAAGCACATTGTTAAGGCACATAGTTATGGCGCATGCTCACTCTGAGTACAGCACTGATTTTTTATTCAGCGTTATTTTTCTAAGTTTTATCATCGCTTCATCGCTTAGTGTTTATCCACTCAGTCCTAGCGTTGCGATGCTGCGCCCCATGCTGATGGTAATGGTACTGATTTTTTGGCTGATATTTCAAGCCCGCTATGTTGGACTAAAGACGGCATTTGCTATTGGTATTATTATTGACTTGTTGATGGACAGCCGCTTGGGTCTGCATACCTTTGCAGCAGTGATGGTGGTATTGGTTATGAACCTAATGAGCAGGCAGCTAAAGTCATTAGCAATAGGGACAGCGTGGTTGATGGCGGCAGTAGGACTGTTGAGTTATCAGCTCTGCCTATGGTTGTTACTGCCGATGCTGCAAAATACTGCGGCAACTCCATCAGCGTTGCCCTTGCTGGTGAGTATAGTCAGCTGGCCACTAGTACTGCTGCTGTTGCGTCGTTTTCGCTGATTAGCTCACCATCAATTAAACATTTTGCTTTTAGAAGCTTTTTATCATTAACATGTAAGTCACTATCTTATTAAGATATTTATTAACTGATAAATCACCCTTTTAACTGTTGTATTATTTACCAAACAAGATAAAAGAGAGTCATTATGGATATCCTACTGGCTTCTGGTTCACCGCGCCGCCGCGAACTCTTGACCAGCGCCCAGCTCGATTTCACTATCATGAGCGTTGATATCGATGAAACGCCCCATCAACATGAAAGTCCCCAAGATTATATCCAGCGGATGGTAGTAACCAAAGCTGAGGCAACCGTTTCTCAATTACAGGCAGAGTGGGGCAGCTCTCAATCAAAGCCTTGTCTATCGTTAGATACCCATTATTCACCGCTACTTATCTTGACCGCGGACACCATTGGTGTACTACCAGATGGCAAAACCGTTTTGGTCAAGCCCACAGATCGCGAACACGCCTACAGCATGTGGCAGCAAATGTCTGACAGCACGCATCAAGTATGGACAGCAGTACAAGCAACTGTGCTGGCTAGATGTAGTGTTGATAACGATAATGAATATACTAATGATAACGGTGTTGATAAGGGCGCATTGCCAATCATCTGGCAACAACATATTATTGAACGTACCGATGTTACCTTTGTACCACTAACCACAGAGATGATGGCAGCATATTGGAATACTGGTGAACCTGCTGATAAAGCAGGCGGTTATGGTATTCAAGGTTTAGCAGCAGCATGGGTAACGCGCATTAATGGCAGCTATACCAATGTTGTTGGTCTACCCTTAGCGCAAACCTTAGCCTTAGTACAACACGCTCACCACGAGTGTGAGAGTATACTGAACGCCTTAAGCTGTGCAGATACATAATGTCACAGCAGGATAGTAAGTACAGTTATGGCGCGTTTGCTACACTAAGCTGCACTTATGACTGCTATTATGTTACTAGTATCAATCGTTAAATATAATGGTAGCTCGGTAAAATAATGCGTTAAGTAATACACAGTCATACCGTAAAGAAACCCCTTTAATAGCACCTATATTGATAAAACTATAACAAGAGAAGAAGCACTATGTCTGAAGAGCTGCTGATTAATGTCAGTCCGATGGAATCCCGTGTGGCAGTTTTAGATAATGGTGTATTGGGCGAGATTTATATTGAGCGCCACCATAAACTGGGCTTGGTAGGTAATATCTATTTGGGTACCGTGGTACGTGTGCTGCCGGGTATGCAGGCAGCGTTCGTTGATATTGGACAATCGCGCACCGCATTTTTACATGTTAATGACATGCAGCGTGAACCGCGTCCTGTGGTCAATAAAAAGGCAAAATTTGTAAACATCACAGCAGAAACAGACATCACAGAGGAAACGGCAGCTGTTATCTTGGATACCGACCTAGCTGTAACTCCGCCCGTCGTGAGTGCTCAAACTACTGATGTTGTCACGACGATTAGCACCGTAACGACCTCAGGTAAAAGTTTAATTCAGCACAGACTTCATGAAAGTCAGCGCATTCTTGTCCAAGTCACCAAAGATCAGTTGGGTAGTAAGGGCGCACGTCTTACTACCAATATCTCTTTGCCATCCCGTTATCTGGTCTACTTACCGTCAAGCGACCATATTGGTATCTCACAGCGGATTGATGGGGATGAAGAACGCACCCGCTTAAAGACTGAACTGACGAGCCTCATGCAGACTGTCAACTTAAAAGGCGGATTAATTGCCCGAACGGCGGCTGAGCGCGTACCGGTAGATAAGCTTGAAGAGGACATCTATTATCTTGTGCAACTGTGGCGTACTATCTGCGCCCGCCGTCAAGAAATAAATCACCAAAGAAGCTCGGAGCTCATTTACCAAGAGTTGTCCTTGCCCTTACGCTCTATTCGCGACTTGGTTCATGGTAATACTGAAAAGGTTATTATTGATAATGAAAAAATCTATACTGAAGTAAGAGCGTTTGCCAAAGAGTTTGTGCCTTTTGTCTATGATCGGATTGTCCATTATACCGCTGAGCCTGCCTTGTTCGATGTGCACCGCGTTGAAGACGATTTAAGTGATGCACTAAAGCGCCGAGTGGATCTCAAATCTGGTGGTTATTTAATCATTGATCAAACCGAAGCTATGACCACTATTGATGTCAATACCGGCTCTTTCGTCGGTGGTCGCTCCTTAGAAGACACTGTTTATAAGACCAACTTAGAAGCCACTCATGCGATAGCGCGTCAGCTACGACTGCGTAATCTAGGCGGGATTATCATTCTAGATTTTATTGATATGTTAGAGCAACCGCATAAAGATGATGTTTTAGAAAGTCTGCAAGCACAATTAGCCCAAGATTACGCCAAGTCTAATATTACTCAAGTGAGTGAGCTGGGCTTGGTTGAGATGACCCGTAAGCGTACCCGCGAATCGCTGGGGCAGCAATTATGTGAGCCGTGCTCTACCTGTCAAGGTCGCGGTTTTGTCAAAACAGCGGAAACCGTCTGCTTTGAAATATTCCGTGAAATCATGCGCTGTGCCCGTACTTATAATTCGCCTAAAAAATTCACGGTCGTGGCTCATGCCGCGGTCATTGACTTGTTACTCACCTCGGAAGCGGATACCGTCGCCGATTTAGAGTATCTGTTAGGTCGAGTGATTACCTTTGAAGTTGAAAGTTTATATACCCAAGAGCAATACGATATTGTGTTAGATTAAAAACAGTGCTAAGGCGCCCAGCGATTAAACGGAGCAAATTATAAATGGACACTATTTCGTATTTATCACATATTTTCTCATAGGTATCAAAGTCAGCTGGAGTAGGGCAACGTTAATAAAGCATTGTTGATTTATCTATAATACATGATGCCAACCTATTTATAGTATCCTGCTTCAGACATAGTTAAACTGTGATTACCGCTCCTACCTATTATGAGCCATCGTTCTGCCCTGATATTAGCCTTGCAATCAGCGAAATGTTATGTATAATATACCCTACTGAATTATAAGCGCGCGGTACAACCGTTAGCGCTATGACAGCTAGAGCATCGTTTCTGGCACTATTTCATTATGCTTCTGCTGACATCCATATAAATACGGAAGGTCTGCGGGGCTTTAAATTATTTCGCTTTTAGTACGCTGCTGGTTCTCCTAGAGAATAGATTCTGATAAAGAATAGAAGCCACTTGAAGTGAATCTTTAACCAAACGGCTTTTAGTCATCATATTGCACTGCAAAGATGGCAAAAGCACATATTAGGAGCTTGCTGGCATGGCTAACCAGAGAATCCGTATCCGTCTTAAGTCTTTTGATCATCGCTTAATTGATCAGTCAGCACAAGAGATCGTTGATACAGCAAAGCGCACCGGTGCGCAAGTTTGTGGTCCTGTACCGTTGCCGACTCGTATTGAGCGTTTCAACGTCCTAACCTCACCACACGTCAATAAAGACGCTCGTGACCAGTACGAAATCCGTACTCACAAGCGCATGGTTGATATCGTTCAGCCTACTGACAAAACTGTGGACGCGTTAATGAAGTTAGATTTAGCGGCGGGTGTTGACGTTCAAATTGCTTTGGGTTAATGCACATTAAACACCCAAACCATTAATAGAAGATATAAAGAGGTTTAAAATGGCGATTGGTTTAGTCGGTAAAAAATGCGGCATGACCCGTGTCTTCACTGAAGCAGGCGCATCTATCCCTGTAACAGTAGTTGAGATCAGTGCGAACCGCATTACTCAAGTAAAAAATACTGATGTAGATGGCTATCAAGCCATTCAAGTTACCACAGGTACCCGTCGTGACAGCCGCGTAACAGCCGCACAAAAAGGTCACTTCGCTAAAGCTGGCGTTGCAGCTGGTCGTGGTGTTTGGGAATTTCGTGCCAATGATAGCGATCTTGAAGGTCGTGAAATTGGCGGTGAGATCCTAGCTGACTTGTTCGAACAAGGTCAGATGGTTGATGTCACAGGTAATAGTAAAGGTAAAGGCTTTCAAGGCGGCGTAAAGCGTCACAACTTTAGCATGCAAGATGCCACCCATGGTAACTCAGTATCTCACCGTGCCATTGGTTCGACTGGTCAGAATCAGTCACCAGGTAAAGTCTTCAAAGGCAAAAAAATGCCTGGTCAGATGGGTAACAAACGCGTTACCGTTCAAGGCCTAGAAGTGATATCGGTTGATGTTGAAAAAGGGTTAATTGTCATCAAGGGTGCTATCCCAGGTGCCACCGGTGGCGATGTCATCGTACGTCCGTCAGTCAAAGCCTAAGCAAGGGGATTAACGTGGATTTAAAAACAGTTACAGGGGCGGCAGTTGAGCTTTCTGATACGGCTTTCGGTCGTGAATTCAACGAAGCGCTAGTGCATCAGGTTGTCACCGCATATCTTGCTGGTGCTCGCCAAGGTACACGTGCACAAAAAACCCGTGCCGAAGTTTCTGGCGGTGGCATTAAGCCATGGCGCCAAAAAGGTACTGGTCGCGCTCGTGCAGGTTCTATTCGTAGCCCAATCTGGCGTGGGGGCGGACGTGCATTTGCCGCGAAACCACAAGATTGGTCACAAAAAGTTAACCGTAAAATGTATCGCGGTGCTATGCAGTGCATTCTAGCCGAATTGATTCGCCAAGAGCGTTTAATTTTGGTTGAAGAATTGACCATTTCTGCACCTAAGACTAAAGAGCTGATTGCGAAGTTAAGTGAATTGAATGCACCACGTGCATTGATCATCACCAAAGAAGTTGATGAGAATTTATACTTAGCGGCACGCAACATTCCACATGTCAATGTACTTGATACAAGTGAAGTGGATCCAGTGAGCTTGATTGCTTTTGATAAAGTAATCATGTCAGTTGAAGCTGCGAAACAATTTGAGGAAGCACTAGCATGAACAACGCAAGACTTTATCAGGTCTTAAGAGGACCTGTATTCTCAGAAAAATCTCAAATGCTTGGTGATTCACTTGGCGTGCAGGTATTTAAAATTGACTCTAATGCTACTAAGCTTGAAGTCAAAAAAGCAGTTGAGCTGATGTTTGAAGGTGTTGAAGTTTTAAAAGTAAACACTTTGAATGTTAAAGGTAAGACAAAGCGTTTTGGTAAAAACATCGGCCGTCGTAATGACTACAAAAAAGCCTATGTCACCTTAAAAGCTGGTCACGATGTACAAATGGCTGATGCTGGTGAAGAGGTCGCGAATACGACTGCTTCTACTAGTGAAACAGCGAACAACGAATAAGGATAACACTCATGCCTATCGTAAAAGCAAAGCCAACATCACCAGGCCGTCGTTTTGTTGAAAAAGTAGTGCATCCGCACCTATATAAAGGTCGTCCGTTTGCAGCGCTTCTAGAATCAAAAAGCAAGACAGGTGGTCGTAATAATAATGGTCGTATCACCACTCGTCATATTGGCGGCGGTCATAAACAACATTATCGTATTATTGACTTCAAACGTACGAAAGACAATATTCCAGCAACGGTAGAGCGTATTGAATACGATCCTAACCGTACTGCACATATTGCGCTACTTAAGTACGCTGATGGCGAACGTCGTTATATCATTGCTGCTAAAAAACAAGCAGTTGGCGATACAGTAATGTCAGGTGAAGCATCACCAATTCGTCCAGGTAACTGTTTACCGCTTAAAAATATCCCATTGGGTACTGTGATTCACAATATCGAACTTAAAATCGGTAAAGGTGCACAGATTGCTCGCGCTGCGGGTACAAGCGTTCAGTTATTAGGTCGTGATGGTATTTACGCAATCATTCGTTTACGTTCAGGCGAGACTCGTCGCGTACACGTTAATTGCCGTGCCGTTATTGGTGAAGTATCTAACACTGAAAACAACTTGAAATCACTTGGTAAAGCTGGTGCTTCACGTTGGCGCGGTATTCGTCCATCAGTTCGTGGTGTGGCGATGAACCCTGTTGATCACCCACATGGTGGTGGTGAAGGTCGTAACAAAGGTCGCCATCCTACTAGCCCTTGGGGTCAGAAGTCTAAAGGACTTAAAACGCGTCATAATAAGCGTACTGACAGTATGATCATCCGTCGCGCCAAGAAGAAATAAAGGAAGAATTTCATGCCTCGTTCATTGAAAAAAGGTCCATTCATAGACGCGCACCTGTTTGCTAAAGTTGAGAATGCATTAGACACCAACTCACGCAAGCCAATTAAAACTTGGTCGCGCCGTTCGATGATTCTGCCACAAATGGTTGGCCTAACTTTATCCGTTCACAATGGCCGTACTCACGTACCGGTTATCGTAAGTGAGCAGATGGTTGGTCATAAACTAGGTGAATTTGCCCCGACTCGTACGTATCGTGGTCATGGCATTGACAAAAAAGCTAAGAGATAAGGTGCTCACCATGGAAGTAACTGCAAAATTACGCGGTGCCGCCATTTCGGCACAAAAAGTTCGACTCGTTGCTGATGAAGTTCGTGGCAAATCTATTGAGCGTGCTTTGGATATCCTGACGTATAGCAATAAAAAAGGCGCTGTCTTTGTTAAGAAATGTCTTAACTCAGCCATCGCTAATGCCGAGCATAATCACGGCTTAGATATTGACGGCCTAAAAGTCGCTACTATTTTTGTTGATGAAGGCATCACGCTAAAGCGTATCCTACCACGTGCTAAAGGTCGCGCTGACCGTATCAGCAAGCGTACCTGTCACATCACTATAAAGGTAGGAGAATAAGCTATGGGTCAAAAAGTACATCCAATCGGAATTCGTCTTGGTGTTGTCAAGAAGCATAACGCAAACTGGTATGCTAGCCCAAAACAATACTCAGAATACCTAATCAACGATATTCGTGTACGTGAATATCTACGTAAGAAGCTAGCTAGTGCTATGATCAGTCATATCACTATTGAGCGTCCTACTGGCGCTGCTAAAATCACGATTGCTACTGCGCGTCCTGGTATCGTTATTGGTAAAAAAGGCGAAGATATTGAGAAGCTTCAAAAAGAATTGACCAAAATGATGGGCGTACCTGCTCAGGTCAACATTGAAGAAATCACATCTCCTGACCTTGATGCTCGTTTGGTAGCTGATGGTATTGGTAGCCAACTTGAGCGCCGTGTTATGTTCCGCCGTGCAATGAAGCGTGCGGTACAGAACAGCATGCGTTCTGGTGCTAAAGGTATTAAAGTTGAGCTGTCTGGCCGTCTCGGCGGTGCTGAGATTGCTCGTACTGAATGGTACCGTGAAGGTCGTGTGCCGTTACATACGTTACGTGCCGATATTGACTACGCGTCAGTACGTGCAGAAACCACTTACGGCACTATCGGTGTAAAAGTTTGGATTTTCCGTGGCGAAATCCTTGACGGTATGAACAGTGTATACAATCCCGTCAAAGAAGAGCAGACTCGTGCGCCAAAACGCCGTGGTCGTGGTGGAAACCGTCGAAACACAGACAGAGGTTAAACTATGTTACAGCCAAAACGTACCAAGTTTCGTAAAATGCACAAAGGTCGTAACACAGGGCTCGCTCATCGTGGAAGCACCGTTGCATTCGGACAAATTGGTCTAAAATCTTTGACTCGTGGTCGTATGACTGCTCGTCAAATTGAAGCAGCACGTCGTACCATTACTCGTAAAATTAAGCGTGGTGGTAAGATTTGGATTCGTGTTTTCCCAGACAAACCTATTTCTAATAAACCTTTAGAAGTACGTATGGGTAAAGGTAAAGGTCCTGTAGAATATTGGGTATGCGAAGTCAAACCTGGTAAAATGCTATATGAACTCGAAGGGGTCTCAGAAGAGCTTGCTCGCGAAGCCTTAACGCTTGCTGCAGCAAAATTGCCCTTTAAAACTACCATTGTTAAGCGGACGATAATGTAATGAAGATCAGTGAATTACGTGATAAATCATTAGAAGAACTGACTCAGTTACTTGATGAAAAGCAACTTGATGCTTTCCGTATTCGTATGGCTAAAGCAACTGGTCAGTTGGGGAGTACCCATGAAGTGCGTATCAATCGTCGTGCGATTGCTCAGCTTCAGACTTTGATTAACGAGAAACAACGAGGCGACTCATGAGCGATAACAATCAAGCAACGACCAATGCTAGTGTTCTGACAGGCCGAGTTGTCAGTGACAAGATGGACAAGTCCATCACGGTTTTGATTGAGCGTCTGGTTCGTCATCCTTTATATGGCAAGCAGCTTCGTCGTTCTACTAAGATCAAAGCCCATGATGAGAATAACGTTTGCCAACAAGGCGACCTTGTCCGCATCAAAGAAACGCGTCCAATCTCAAAAACTAAGTCTTGGACTTTAGTTGATGTGGTTGAAAAAGTAGAGAAAATCTAAGTAAATTGCATTAAAAGCTAGAAGCTGTTAAAATGTCCGCCTTTTTAAGAATGCTGATTGCGCCGAGCGTATATGGTATATATTAAGAGTAAGCTGCGGTTATTATTACTACAATGCCGCCGACTCATACTGTGCTCGCGGCAGCAACTGGCTTTTATTGCTCATACGTGTGGAGTAACGCTATGATTCAGGTTGAATCTATGCTGGAAGTTGCAGATAATAGCGGTGCAAGACGAGTTCAGTGCATTAAAGTACTGGGTGGCTCTCATCGTCGTTATGCATCAGTCGGCGACATCATTAAAGTAACGGTTAAAGAAGCCATTCCTCGCGGTCGTGTTAAAAAAGGCGATGTGATGAATGCGGTAGTTGTACGTACCAAAAAAGGCGTTCGTCGTCCTGATGGTTCGGTTTTACGTTTTGATGACAATGCTGCGGTATTGTTGAACCAAAACAAAGCACCGATTGCAACTCGTATTTTTGGACCGGTAACTCGTGAACTACGTGGTGATCAGTTTATGAAAATTGTATCCCTAGCACCAGAAGTATTGTGAGGTAACCCATGGCTAAATTACGAAAAGGCGATACAGTTATTGTGATTGCTGGGAAAGACAAAGGCAAGCAAGGCACTGTTCAAGCCGTAAAAAACGATCGCATCAAAGTTGAAGGCATTAATATTGTCACTAAACACCAGAAGCCAAATCAGGCAACTGGCGTTGAAGGCGGCATTCTTAAGCAAGAAGCTTTCCTGCATATCTCAAATGTCGCAATTCTAAATGCGCAAACCCAAAAAGCAGACCGTATATCTTACCAGACTGGCGAAGACGGCGTTAAAAACCGTGTTTACCGCTCAAATGGTGAAGTTGTGGCGACTGCGTAAGACACTAAGGGTGTAATGGTAATGGCAAGATTAAGATCTTTATATAACAACGAACTAAAGCAGCAGATCAAAGAAGAGCTTGGTTTAGACAATGTGATGCAAGTGCCTAAAATCACTAAAATCACACTTAATATGGGTGTAGGCGGCGCGTCTCAAGACAAGAAATTGCTTGAAGGTGCTGTAGCTGATATGACCGCTATCGCTGGTCAAAAACCTGTAGTAACCAAAGCGCGCAAATCAATTGCTGGCTTCAAGATTCGTGAAGAATGGCCAATCGGCTGTAAAGTAACGCTACGTGGCGAGCAAATGTACGAATTTTTAGATCGTCTCATTGCCGTTGCAATTCCTCGTATTCGTGACTTCCGTGGTTTTTCACCTAAAGCTTTTGACAGCCGTGGGAACTACTCATTGGGTATCAAAGAGCAAATTGTATTCCCAGAAGTAGACTTCGATAAAATTGATCGTATCCGCGGTATGGATGTGACCATTACCACGTCAGCAGCTAATGATGATGAAGGTCGTGCGTTACTTAAAGCATTCGGCTTCCCATTTAAATAAGGTAAAGACGTTATGGCAAAGAAAAGCATGATTAATCGCGAATTGAAGCGCGAAAAAACAGTTGCTAAATATGCAGAGAAGCGTATTAAGCTAAAAGAAACTATCAGTGATATTAATGCAACTGACGAAGCGCGTATGGATGCGATGTTAGAGCTACAAGCCCTACCACGCAACTCATCTCCAGTACGTTTACGTAATCGTTGTGCTATCACTGGTCGTCCTCATGGCTATTTCCGCAAGTTTGGCTTATCACGTAATATGTTACGTGAGCGTGTCATGCAAGGCGATGTGCCTGGTGTTCGTAAAGCTAGCTGGTAAGGGGTAACTACATGAGTATGCAAGATACAGTTGGGGATATGCTAACCCGTATTCGTAACGCACAAATGGCTAATAAAGTTTCTGTAGCAATGCCAAGCTCAAAACTACGTAAATCAATTGCTGATTTATTGGTTAACGAAGGCTTTGTAGCAAATGCTGTTGTTACTGAAGAAGCAAATAACAAAGCTACCTTATCTATTGAATTGAAATATTTCGAAGGTAAGCCGGTTATCGAAACCATCCAACGTTTTAGCCGTCCTGGTTTACGCCAGCATCGCGGTAAAGACGCTATCCCCACTGTTAAGCAGGGTATGGGTGTTGCTATCGTTTCTACCAGCCAAGGCATCATGAGTGATCGTGCTGCACGTGCTGCTGGTATCGGTGGTGAAATCGTTGCATTTGTAGCGTAAGCTATACGACGATAAAGTCTATTTGGCTTTGCTTAGATATCTATTAATTATGTAGTAATTAATTATTTCATATTGATAGGTGTCTAACGCAGTCAACTATGCTAAACTAACACGCTTTTTAGCCTGTTAGTTTTTTCGCCAATATAAAGAAGTTAATTTTTTAAGGAATAATCCTATGTCTCGTGTGGCTAAAGCCCCAGTGACGCTGCCAAACGGCGTGAGCGTTACTTTGAACGATCGGCAGGTCGAAGTTAAAGGCAAGAACGGCAATATGTCTTTACGCCTGCATGAATTGGTCGAGCTAAAACAGGAAGATGATGCAATTCTTCTCTCACCTGTAGCCGACTCAAAAGAAGCCATGATGCATACTGGCACCATGCGCTCTTTACTAAACAATTTAGTAATTGGCGTTAACGAAGGCTTTGAAAGACGTCTTCAGTTGATTGGTGTTGGTTATCGCGCTCAAGCTACTGGTAATAAAATCACCCTAAATGTGGGTTATTCACATCCAGTAGAATATACGTTACCTGAAAGTGTATCGGCTGAAACCCCAACGCAAACTGAAATCGTTTTAAAATCTAACGATAAGCAGCAGCTTGGTCAAGCAGCGGCTAAAATCCGCGGTTTCCGCCCACCAGAGCCTTATAAAGGCAAAGGTATTCGCTATAGCGACGAACATGTGATTCGTAAAGAAGCTAAGAAAAAATAAGGTGAGTTGAAATGTTTGATAAAAAAGCAGCTCGTCTGCGTCGAGCTAAGAAAACCCGCGCGCATATCCGTTTTTTAGGCGTTCATCGCTTAACGGTTACTCGCACGCCAAGACATATTTATGCCCAAATTATCTCTCCAACCGGTGGTGAAGTGATTGCTCAGGCATCAACCTTAGACAGCAGCTTGCGTTCAGGCGCGACTGGCAATGCTGAGGCTGCCACTTCTGTAGGTCAAATGATCGCAGAACGCGCAAAAGCAGCTGGCATTACCAAAGTTGCTTTTGACCGTAGTGGTTTTAAATATCATGGTCGAGTTAAAGCTTTAGCTGAAGCCGCTCGCGAAAACGGATTGGAGTTTTAATCATGGCTAGAAATGATAAAAATGATAAAAATGAACAGACTGACGGTCTAGTAGAACGCTTAGTTACCGTTGATCGCGTTGCAAAAGTCGTTAAAGGTGGTCGTATTTTTTCTTTCACTGCATTGACTGTAGTGGGTGATGGTAATGGGCGCGTTGGTTTTGGTCGTGGTAAAGCACGTGAAGTGCCAGCTGCTATCCAAAAAGCACTAGAAGCTGCCAAACGCAATATGATTACTGTTGAATTGAATGAAGCGACTTTGCATCATCCAATCAAAGCACGTCATGGTGCAAGTAAAGTCTATATGCAACCTGCATCTGAAGGTACTGGCGTAATCGCTGGTGGCGCAATGCGTGCTGTATTAGAAGTTGCTGGTGTCAAAGACGTTTTGACTAAATGTTATGGTTCTACCAACACTGCTAACGTTGTTCGCGCGACGTTCAATGGTTTACGTGATATGTCAACTCCAGAAAAGATGGCAGCGAAACGTGGTAAATCTGTAGACGAAATTTTGGGCTAACTTAGACTAGGTGAGTTACAATGAAAACAATGAAAGTCACTCAAGTGAAATCAGGTGCCCATCGCCTCAAGAGCCACAAAGCGAGCTTGAAAGGATTGGGTTTACGCCGAATTAATCATTCAGTTGTAGTTGAAGATACTCCTTCAACTCGTGGTATGGTTAATCGCGTTAACTACTTGGTAAAAGTGGAGGAAGCGTAATGGGACTTAGATTAAATGAATTATCACCAGGTGTTGGCGCAAAGAAAACTGCCCAACGTCGTGGTCGTGGTATCGGTTCAGGTCTTGGTAAAACTGGTGGTCGTGGTGTAAAAGGTCAAAAATCGCGTTCAGGTTCTAGCATTCGTGCAGGATTTGAGGGTGGTCAAACGCCATTATATCGCCGTCTACCGAAATTTGGTTTTACCAGTAAAATGGCAATGACGACTGCTGAAGTTCGTTTGTCTGAACTGAATAAAATTGAAGGCGATGTGGTTAGCATTGCAACTTTAAAAGCGGCTAACCTTATTCGTCACGACATGAAGCGTGCGCGTATCATGTTATCAGGCGATGTCACTAAAGCTTATACCTTTAAAGGTATTAAAGTGACTAAAGGCGCTAAGCTAGCAATCGAAGCTGCTGGTGGTAGCATCGAGGAGTAACAACGTGTCAAAACAATCAATGTCCTCGGCTGGTATTCCGCTAAATCCTTTTGCTTTTATACGAAAGTATGACGAGCTTTGGACACGCTTACTGTTTTTGATTGGTGCATTGATTGTCTATCGTTTAGGGTCTCATATACCAGTACCTGGTATTAATCCAGTCAGCTTAGCAGATCTGTTTTCGCGCAATGAAAATACCATCTTAAGCATGTTTAACATGTTCTCTGGTGGTGCGCTTGAGCGGATGTCTATCATGGCACTTGGGATTATGCCTTATATTTCAGCATCTATTATTGTGCAAATGATGTCGGCGGTACTACCGTCGCTTGAAGCATTGAAAAAAGAAGGTGAGGCAGGGCGACGTAAGCTTAACAAGTATACCCGTCAAGGAACGCTTGCTTTAGCACTAGTACAGTCTCTTGGGATGTGTGCCGGACTTATCAGTCAAAACCTAACCTTATCTTCTGGTCTTACCTTTTATATTCCAGCAGTTACCTCATTGGTAGCGGGCGCTATGTTCTTAATGTGGCTCGGTGAGCAGATTACGGAACGCGGTGTAGGAAATGGTATTTCAATGCTGATTTTTGCCAGTATTGTTGCCGGTATGCCAGGTATGATTTCACAGTCTATTGAACAGGTCAATCAAGGTCAAATGAACCTTATTGTCCTTTTCATATTTGTAGTATTGGGTGTCGCGGTTACAGCTGGTATCGTTTATATTGAACGTGCTCAGCGTCGTGTACCGGTTAACTATGCACAAAAGCAGCAGCAAGGTCGCAAAATTTATGCTCAGCAGCAGTCACATTTGCCACTGAAGATAAATATGGCAGGGGTTATTCCTGCTATTTTTGCAAGCTCCTTGTTACTGTTTCCTGCAAGTTTAGGGCAATGGGTCGGTCAATCGTCAGATCCAACGCTTACGCAGAAGATACTGCAAAATATGGCTTTAGTATTGTCTCCAGGACAACCTCTTTATTTGGTGTTGTTTGGGGCGATGATTATTTTCTTTTGCTACTTTTATACTGCATTAGTCTTTAGTCCACGTGAAGTTGCTGAAAACCTTAAACGTAGTGGTGCGTATATTCCCGGTATTCGTCCCGGACAACAAACTCAGCGTTATCTTGATCATGTATTAAATCGCCTAACTTTTATTGGGGCGATATATATGACAGTTATCTGTTTAATGCCGATGATTATCCAGTCTTCATTTGGAGTACCGTTCCACCTTGGTGGTACATCGTTACTAATTATGGTAGTTGTAGTCATGGACTTTATCTCACAGATTCAAGCGCATTTGATGACCCATCAATATCACGATCAGACGTTAATTCAATCGCCCACTCAACCTTAAATGAGCGGTGTGATCTCTCAAGGAGCATGCTATGAAAGTTCAAGCATCAGTTAAGAAAATTTGTGGTAGCTGTAAAGTTGTACGTCGTAAAGGCCGTGTGCATATTATTTGCACAGCAGAACCACGTCACAAGCAACGTCAAGGTTAATAATTTATGTAAAACAGCTTTAAATTGCTGTCTTACTTATTGAATTAATACTTGAAATATAACGGCGGATGCGATATCATCCGCCACTTGCCGTAGTTTATATCGATAATTTTTATACCTTAACGTTTTTTCTGGCTTGTTATGCAAGTTAGCTGATAATAATAGACATAAGAATATAGATATTGACAGCAACAAATCTGAAAAATAAGCCATTGTTGTAACCAACAAGACTTATTTTTCTTTAATGGAGAGAAATCAATGGCTCGTATTGCCGGCGTAAACATTCCGGATAATAAGCATGCTGTTATTTCACTAACTTACATCTTTGGTGTAGGCCGTACCACTGCTCAGAAAATCTTAGAAGCAGTTGGCATTGCCCCTACTACTAAAGTCAGTCAGTTAGATGATACACAGTTAGATGCTATCCGTGCACAAGTTGCAGAATACACGACTGAAGGTGATCTTCGTCGTGAAGTGTCAATGAATATTAAGCGCTTGGTTGATCTTGGTTGTTACCGTGGCATCCGCCATCGCCGTAACTTACCAGTTAGAGGTCAGAACACCAAGAATAACGCTCGTACTCGTAAGGGTCCGACACGCCCTCTCAAAAGATAATTAACTTAGGAAGCTAAAAGATGGCAAAAGACACTCGCAGTCGCAAAAAGGTGACTCGTCGTTCGGTATCGGAGGGCATTGCCCATATCCATGCGTCTTTTAATAACACCATTGTTACGATTACCGATCGTCAGGGTAATGCATTGGCTTGGGCCACTTCAGGTGGACAAGGCTTCCGTGGTTCACGTAAATCTACACCATTTGCAGCTCAAGTTGCAGCTGAGGTCGCTGGTAAAGCGGCTCAAGAATATGGTGTTAAGAATATCGATGTTTTGGTCAAAGGACCAGGACCGGGTCGTGAGTCTGCGGTAAGAGCGCTAGGTGCATTGGGTTATAAAGTAAATAGCATCTCTGATGTAACCCCAATTCCACACAATGGTTGCCGTGCGCCGAAAAAGCGCCGCGTCTAATATTAAAGACGAAGCTTTTTTATCCCAAAAGCTTAAGGAGACATACAAATGGCCCGCTATATTGGACCAAAACTCAAATTATCACGTCGTGAAGGCACAGACTTAGGTCTTAAGTCTGGTGTTAAACCTTATGACGTAAAAACGAAAAAAGCTGGACGTCCACCTGGTCAACATGGCGTTAGCCGTAATAAGACTTCGGAATATGCATTACAGCTGCGTGAAAAACAAAAAGTTAAGCGTATCTATGGTGTTTTAGAACGCCAATTCGCTAACTATTATAAAGAAGCGGCTCGTAAGCGTGGCGCTACTGGTGAAAACTTACTGGCTATGCTAGAAAGTCGTCTAGACAATGTTGTTTACCGCATGGGCTTTGGCTCAACACGCGCTGAAGCACGTCAGCTAGTTAGTCATCGTACTGTTATGGTAAAAAAAGCTGGTCGTGATGAATTTGTTCGTGTGAACATTCCATCAATCCAGTTACAAGATGGTGATGTCATCGCTATCCAAGAGAAGTCTCGCGAACAGTTGCGAATTAAAAACGCAATTGAGCTGGCTACCCAACGTGGTATTCCAGAATGGCTAGATGTTGATCACAGCAAACTTCAAGGCACGTTTAAAAAAGCGCCTGATCGTATCGACCTACCTGCTGAAATCAACGAAAGCTTAATCGTTGAGCTATACTCTAAGTAAATAACGTGTTGCTCAATGCTGTACTTACAGCGTTGGGCAATTAACGTTAATTAAATCAGTTAAATAAATCGAGGTGACATCATGATGCTAAATGCAACTGAGTTTCTAACGCCTAATGCCATTAACGTGGACACGGTTAATGAAACGATCGCGAAAGTCACACTCGAACCGTTAGAGCGCGGCTTCGGGCACACCTTAGGTAATGCCCTACGTCGCATCTTGCTATCTTCATTACCTGGTGCTGCTGTTATTGAAGCTGAGATTGATGGTGTTAACCATGAATACTCAACTCTTGAAGGTTTGCAAGAAGATGTGTTGGACTTACTTTTAAATCTTAAAGGTTTGGCCATTACGCTTCATGACCAAAATGAAGTATTTTTGACCTTGGATAAACAAGGTCCAGGCACTATCACTGCTGCAGACATTGCCTTACCGCATAATGTTGATATTATCAATCCAGAATTGGTATTGGGTACATTAAGTGAGCGTGGTCATTTAAAAATGCGTCTGCGTGTGGTGATGGGTCGTGGATACGAGCCTGCAAATCAACGCCGTGAAGATGGCGATACCAAAGCTATTGGTCGCTTAAAACTTGATGCAAGTTTTAGTCCAGTACTGCGAGTCGCTTATCAGGTTGAGAACGCACGTGTAGAACAACGTACTGATCTTGACCGTCTTATCATTGAGCTTGAAACTAACGGCACTATCGATCCAGAAGAAGCAATTCGTAAAGCAGCAACGATTCTACAACAACAGATTTCTATCTTTGTTGATTTAGAAGCTGAAGAAGCGCCTGAGCCTGTGAAAGAAAAAGAAGAGGTCGATCCAGTGCTATTACGCCCTGTTGACGATCTTGAACTAACGGTTCGCTCAGCCAATTGTTTGAAAGCTGAAAACATTTACTATATCGGTGATTTGGTCCAGCGTTCAGAGACTGAACTACTTAAAACCCCAAATCTTGGTAAGAAATCATTAACAGAAATCAAAGACGTACTAGCATCTAAAGATTTAGAGCTGGGCATGCGCCTTGATAATTGGCCACCAGCTGATTTACGTGTTGATGATCGCTTTTCTTATCGTAGCCGTTAAACTTTAAGGATATTTGACCATGCGCCATCGTAAGAGTGGAGTCAAGCTGGGTCGTACCAGCAGTCATCGTAAGGCAATGTTCCAGAACATGACCAACTCACTATTTGAGCATGAACTGATTAAAACAACATTACCAAAAGCGAAAGAATTACGCCGTGTTGCTGAACCATTAATCACTATGGCTAAAGAAGACAGCGTTGCAAATCGCCGTCTAGCGTTCAGCCGTATGCGTAGTAAAGCTATGGTAGGCAAACTATTTGGCACGTTAGGTCCTCGTTACCAAACGCGTCCAGGTGGCTATTTGCGTATCGTAAAATGCGGAAATCGTGATGGTGACAATGCACCAATGGCTTATGTAGAATTAGTTGATCGTGACTAATTATTAGATAAAGTTGTTGCATAATAATGTTATGATTTCAGAAAAGCTCCAAGTGATTGGAGCTTTTTTTTATGTCTTTTTTGAGTAGATTATGTTTTTTGCTTATAATTTAGGGTGACTAACCATTATCTAAGGATAAAAATTTAAATATTCATAATAAAGTACTTACATCAGCAGCACCTTGGCGAATAATCTCAGGCTGACCGCTGGTCATATCAACAATAGTGGTCAGCTTAATGGTTAGCATACCTGCGTTGATCAGCCCATCTATCTGATTACCCAATAGCTCTTCTATCTCATAAGGGTCATCAAGCACATGTTCGTGAGTGGGTAGTATCAAGGAGCTGGTTAGGATAGGCTCATCCATTGCTGCTAATAAGGCTTGAGCAATTGCATTGCTCGGTACACGTACACCAATAGTCTTTTTCTTAGTATGTGCAATTTTCTTAGGCACATCTTTTGTGGCATTTAAAATAAAAGTGATGGGAGCAGGAGTATGTGCTTTTAATTGTTTGAATTGCATATTATCTACTGCTGCATACATGGCTATCTCGCTCAAGTCACGGCATAACAAGGTAAATTGGTGCTTGTCGTCAAGCTCTCTTATCTGTTTGAGTTTATCAAGTGCTGCTTTAGCACCTAAACGACAAGCAAAAGCGTAACTGGTGTCCGTAGGATAAATCAAGAGCTGATCTTGACGTAATAAATCGACAGCTTGCTCGATAAGACGCGGTTGCGGATTTTCTGGATGGATATAAAAGGTTTGCATATTAATTCCTTATTTATTACTGCTGTTATCGTTATTCTTGAGTTAGAGCAATTTGCTACTGACATTACTATAGCGGTAAAGTTAGTAGCGGTTATAGGGCGATGCCGTTACTAAACGTATTCCACTCTTAAAATGATTAAGATGAAATAACCGCACGTGGGTTTATAGTGCCATAGTTACTGACTCACTATTATTGACCATGAGTAATGCTAATAACCAAATTTTAGCATCGCGCGGTAATTGATGCGGCTCATCAATATAAGAAGCCACTTGCTGATAAACATCAATGGCAAAGGTACTACCTTCAGTATCGAAGTCTGCAAATAGATTGTCCAGTGATACACCAAATGGTCTGTTGCATGCTAAGGTAAACAAACATTCTAAAGCTTGCGGCTTAATCTCTAAGTGCTCAAATTGATGTTGTTGTGCGGCACTGCGTCCATCAGGTGCATACCAATAGCCAAAATCAATTAACGCTCTACGCTTGCTACCAGCAATGCACCAATGACTGATTTCGTGCAACGCGCTGGCAAAAAATCCATGAGCAAACTGTATACGAGCTGTCTGATATTCGGTTGCGGGAAAATATTCCGGCTCACACTCTCCGCGTACAAGCGTGACATGTTGATAGGCAAATAACTGATTAAATACGCTCATTAACCACTCCGTTGCCATCTGTTCATCATCTTGTGAAAAAGGCGTTTTATCTAAGAACAATAAGTCAGCACAACGAACTACGCGGTGATTATCTATACCAATTAAGTTAATAAGCTGCTGCTGCATTCTTATTTTATTAATATGCGTAAATAAGATACTAAAATCTGGGTGAGGTGGAGGATATACCATGGTGATACAATTGACCAAATAAGAGTGAATAAAGAGAACCTGAATTTTAATAATTTGTTAGATTAATGAGTTGCACTGTTAATTAAAGCACATTACGGATTGATTTTATCTATACTCTATCAGATGTGCGCCATAATCTAAGCCACGCTTAATAATATAAAAATAATAACATAGTAGCCCTAGCGTCATATTACACTTTCCGCTAGTATGGCAGGCAATATTATATACCGTTTTGGTTAATGAGGCCGCGTATGTCCAGCACTCCAGCAAACAAACCATCAGCGGTTCGCGCTGACGATACTAAAACCTCTTCGTTACTTAGTGTTCCTGAATATTTGTCTTTGGATAAATGGGCGGATACTGGTTTTGAGTGGTCAGGACCAGTCGCGCCATTGTCTTTTGAGCGTCTGCTTCCTGCATTGAGTGACGAGCATGAGCAGTCAAATTTAGAGATTTCAGTAAATTTGTATCGTCGTAATAACGTATTGCATCTTGCCTTTACCGTTACTGGTGCAATATGGTTAACGTGTCAACGTTGTTTGCAACCGATTAATGTTGATTTATCCGATGACCATGATATTGCTTTGTTTGAAGATGAAAGCCAAGTTCGTCTCGTGAATGAGGAACAGGATTTCTTATTATTATCAGAAGTAGTTAGTGATCAGACACCTGAGAATTTATTGTTACTTAAGAATATAATTGAAGATGAGATGTTATTAAAAACGCCTCTGGCACCAAAGCATGACGATTGCGAGATGAGCGTTGAGCAAGTGGGAGATATACCAGAGGAAGAGGAAGAAGAGAATCCTTTTGCTGCGTTACTGTCTTTAAAAGGTAAATTATCTAACTAACGTTAGTTAACTAGAGAGCTATTAAACAGGTTTTTAACATGTCAAGATAGGTTTGGGTGATAAGCTTTCATGAGAACGATAAAATGGGGGTTTATTATTGCTTCAAACCTGCGTATAATGGCCGATTTATTGCATACTTGTTAATAAAAACCGATTGATCAAATTATCCATAGAGTTTAGATTTAATCGGCCTTTATAACATGTGGCACATCAAATAATTTAATGATGCGTAAGGCTTAGGTTGTTGTGATTAGATAGCCTGTGTCAGTATCGTCTAAAGCTGAATTTCAAGCTTATCCCTTTAAGTATAGGAGCTATATCATGGCCGTTCAAAAAAGCCGCAAAAGCCGTTCACGTCGTGACATGCGCCGTTCACATCACCGTATGACTGTGGCTGAACTCAGCGTTGATGCTACCACAGGTGAAAAACATCGTCGTCACCACATGACTAAAGATGGTTTTTACCGTGGCCGTCAATTGTTCAAAGTTAGTCAAGAGGCTTAATTTATCACTATAAAGTAGGAGGTTTAGAAATGCTGTGTTCGCTACTATGAACCATAACAATTCTAATCTGTTGCTAGTAGACGGTAAATGTTAAGCTAACAAAAGCCAAGTTATTTCGCTATCATATATTATGTGGCTGGATAACTTGGCTTTTTTGTGATTTGAATTTTCTGTAATAGAGTTTAAAACTCTATTTTTGCCTGATTCTAGATTGTTCTTCTATTTTAAATTACCGTTTTATTTATTCTCAGTACCTCTCCAACTCACCTAAGGAATATGGGCTATGGCATCTGTACCTGATATAAAAATAACACAGCCACCTCGCATTGCGGTTATCTTTCCTGGGCAAGGTTCACAAGCGGTTAATATGGCAGCTGAACTTGCTGAGATATATCCTCAAATTCATGAAACTTTTGCTGAAGCTAGTGCAGCGCTGGGCGAAGATTTGTGGGCAATTTGCCAGGATGAAGAGCAGCTGAATCAAACTCAGTATACTCAGCCTGCATTATTGACGGTAAGTATCGCTCTGTGGCGTATTTTGCAAGATAAGATTACGCATGTGCCTTGTTATTTGGCAGGCCATTCTTTAGGGGAATATAGTGCCCTATGTGCCGCTGGTGTGCTCTCTTTTGCTGATGCAGTGCAATTGGTGCATAAGCGTGGACAGTTGATGCAGCAAGCAGTGATAGATGTTGATACAGCGATGGCAGCTGTATTGGGGCTTGAGGATAATCGAGTCGAGACATTATGTGAGCAGGCGACTGAGCATGTGGATGGCGCTGTGGTTGGCGCGGCGAATTTTAATAGTCCTGGGCAAGTGGTGATATCAGGCAATGCAGCAGGCGTTAATGCAGTGATTGATAAAGTACAGAATACTGGTAAAAAAGCCATTCTATTAAAGGTAAGTGTACCGTCACATTGTGCATTAATGACACCTGCCAGTAGTGCACTTGCTGAAGCTTTGGCTGCTATTAAATTTGATCAAGCTACTATTCCGGTCATCCAAAATCGTCATGCGCGCGTCGAGACAGGGATTCAGGGCATAAAGCAAGCACTAACTGAGCAGCTGAGTGAACCAGTATTATGGTCACAAACCATGCAAGCGTTGTCTGAGAAACAAATTAATGTTTTAATCGAATGTGGTAGTGGCAATGTATTGAGTAATTTAGCAAAGCGTCAAGCCCAACCGATTGCCAGCTATCCTGTTGACAAACCTGCCCGACTCGACAAATTAATGGAGGTATTATCGTGAGCCGTACGATTATTCTAGTTACTGGTGCCAGCCGTGGTATTGGTAAAGCCGTTGCCAAGCGTTTTGCTAAAGAAGGCCATTTTGTTATTGGTACTGCTACTACTGAAAAAGGTGCCGCACTTATTGATAGTTATCTGCACGATGCGGGTGGTATCGGGCGAGTATTGGATGTCCGTGATAGCGCTCAGATTGATAAGCTATTTGAAGAGATTGAAAGTGTATACGGTGCGGTGCAAGTATTGGTCAATAATGCTGGTATTACCCAAGATGGGTTGCTAATGCGTATGAAAGATGATGATTGGGAAAACGTTGTTGATACCAATTTGACATCGATATATCGCATGAGCAAACGTGCGGTGCGTGGCATGATGAAAGCCCGCCGTGGTCGCATCATCAATATCAGCTCTGTGGTTGCGCAAATGGGCAACGCTGGACAGTCAAACTATGCGGCGACTAAAGCGGGGGTAGAAGGTTTTAGCCGTACGCTTGCCCGTGAAATAGGGTCACGTCAGGTAACGATTAACTGTGTAGCACCGGGTCTTATTGAAACGGATATGACTGATGAGCTTGACGAGCGCTTATTGAACTCTATGTTAGATGCAGTGCCGATTGGGCGTTTGGGACAACCTGAAGACATCGCAGCTGCTGTATCATTCTTAGCCAGTGATGAAGCCAGCTACATTACCGGAGCCGTTATTCCTGTTAACGGTGGTATGTACATGTAACGTGAATTAAAACGTTACACTTCGATAATAAAAAACTGTGTGAACGAGTGTAAACTATAATTAACGGTGCTATAATACTGGATACTTTTTATTAAAGACTGCTATTATTATTTACTGATAGTATGCATTCAATGGCTGCCAAAGCTGTTATAACATAATAATATGCTTAGACTAAAACTGTTAAATGGCCTGATTGGCAGTCAAGTAATTCTATAACTTTATGGTTTTTTTTAAATTAATAAATAGGAGCAATACATATGAGTAATGATACTGAACAAAGAGTTAAAGCAGCAGTTGCAGAGCAATTGGGTATGAACATTGAAGATGTTAAAAACGAATCTTCTTTCATGGAAGATCTTGGTGCTGATTCATTAGATTTGGTTGAGCTTGTTATGTCATTCGAAAGTGATTTTGGTATCACTATTCCTGACGAAGATTCAGCTGAATTGACCACTGTCCAAAAAGCTATTGACTATGTACAAGCACAACTATAATTTATCTTTGATACTTTTATAGTATGAAGCTAAGTTATAAGCAGTGTTTGTAACCGTTTATCTTGATAGATAGACGGTTTTTTTTGCTTTAACATTTCTTATATTTATTAAGCGCTTATAAGCTTTATGATTCATTTAGTCACGTCTTTAGTATTATTAATTTCTTAAGAAGGGCTAAACTCTATTAACATAGACCACGTGAATACAACATTATTCAACATACGATTACTATAAAAGTATTTTGCCTCTGTTATGATTTTGGTCAATGGAAATTATAAACAATATGACGTATTAATTTAGTGTGTTTCCATATTTAGATTATAACTAACAACAATGATTAATAATAAAAGTAAGGGGTATTACATGGGTGTTTTCAGTTTTGCAAAAGATATTGGCGATAAAATTTTTAATCGAGATGATGATAAGCATCAAGCAAAAGTAGAGACTCACGCTTCGACGAGTACGCCGGTCAAAGAAAGTGAACCCAGCGCGCAATCGGTAGCTAATATTTTATTACGTCGTATTCAACAACAGAATCTTAATATTAGTGACTTAAGAGTAAAATATAACGGAACCACTGACACGGCAGAAATCAGCGGTTCAGCCAAGACTCAAGCTGACCGTGAAAAAGCTATTATTGCTGTTGGCAACGTTCAAAACGTTGCTAAAGTTATTGATAATATTAGTATTGAACAAGATGCACCGGAATCAACCATGTATACCGTTAAGTCTGGTGATAGCTTATCTAAAATTGCCCAAAGTGTTTATGGAAGCACTTCTGATTACATGAAAATATTTGAAGCCAATAAACCTATGTTATCTGATCCTAATAAGATTTATCCGGGTCAAGTATTACGTATTCCAAAATCATAGTTTGACGTCAGTTTATCTATTAATGTAAGAGACGTTATTTTAAAGTAGCTTGTCATAAAAAAGCCTTCTAATACAGAAGGCTTTTTTATGGTTTCATTAGCACAGAATGAGTGTTTAAGAGTGAAAAATCTTATTCAGGCATTATTCTAAGGTAGCTTCATTCAGAATCATTTATTTTCATTTCTTGTTCTTTGATTGCCCAGATAATATGTTCGTCAAGCATGTCATCATACATACCAAGCTTAGAACGTAGCTGGTCAATATGACGTTGCTGACCAGTTGTATTACCCAATGCGATAGAAATATTTCTTAAAAAACTAACGTAGCCTGTTCTCCTAATAGGACTGCCTTGCGTTTTTCGCAAAAACTCATCTTCATTCCAGTTCCATAAAGTAAGTAAGTCACTGTTATCAAGATTATGACGTGGGGCGAAATCTTCTATAGCAGTTATTTTTGCATAGCGATTCCACGGGCAAACCAGTTGACAGTCATCGCAACCAAATATTCGATTACCAATAGCGCGGCGATATTTAATATCTATCGCACCTTTATGCTCTATAGTTAGGTAAGAGATGCAGGCGGCAGCATTCACCTCATAAGGTGCGACAATCGCTTGAGTGGGACAAACATCAATACAGGCACGGCAGCTACCGCAATGGGAAGCAACAGGCTTGTCTTCAGGCAGCTCTAAGCTAATAAACAGTTCGCCTAATACAAAAAAAGAACCTGCTTGTTTATTGAGTAGCAAAGTATGCTTGCCAGTCCAGCCAAGCCCTGCGGCATCTGCTATCGGTCGCTCGAAAATAGGTGCTGAATCACTAAAGGGACGAAATACAAAATCAGTGTTATGACCAATGTCTAAGTGTTGCCATTCAGGAAGCATGGCTTCAATATCTAGGGCAAGCTGTTTGAGGCGGTTGCGCATGGTCTTATGATAATCGCGCCCACGCGCATAGCGGGCGATGATGCCACTGTTAGGACGGTTATTATCAGTAACAGTGCGCGGTGTTGGCGCTTGGGTAATATAATCCATCCGCACACTGATGATAGTTCTTGCACCTTCGACCAGTTGAGCAGGATTAGCACGCAATTCATGATTATTATGCATGAATTGCAATTGTCCTTCATAACCCTTATCCAGCCAACGTTGTAACTGAATGATTTGTTCAGCAAATAACGGATGATGTACCGATAAAAATCCACAGTCGGCAAATCCTAAACTCTGCGCTTGTAATTTAATCCAATTTTTTACATCAATAGGCGTATTGAAACTTAAAGTTTCAGCCGTTGTAATGGTAATTGTTGAAGGTTTGTTTGAAATGGGTTTTATAGTCATAAAGATCAAAATAGGCTGAAATGAATGTCACTATAATAAGCCAGATAAATTATCACGCAAGGGTAAAAAACAAAAAATTATGGTTATGGTGGCGTTAAGTGATGCAAAGTTTGCTAGGCTAGTGCTAACGATTGATTGAAACAGTAGACAATAATAGAGGTATAACAGATGCATAAATATAACTATTCTGCGGTATCGTCATCCACTGCAACTAAACCTGTCGCTTTATATACCAGTGAGCAAATATATGCTATGGAACAGGCATGGTTTGTTCAAGGGTATAGTAGTTTTGCGCTGATGCAGCAAGCGGCGTGGCAGATGAGCCAGCATATTATTAAAGCATACTACCCTCAGTTCATGTATGTGTCTCATGACAATCGCTATCAGCAAGATAGTAGGAAACAGCTACCACGAGCCAATATTTTGGTAGGAAATGGCAACAATGGGGGTGATGGTTGGCTGGTAGCATTATATTTGCAGCAAGCGGGCTGGGAAGTGATGGTTATTACGGTTGGTCAGGATAAGGCTGAAGATGATGACATTGTTAAAGACGCTGATGTAAATGAGTGGGTCACTAAAAATAGCCATTTAATAACTGTATCCGATGCAAGAAAGGCGCAGCAAATGGCAGTCATAGCAAATTGCCCTTATCAACGTTTCGAGGATATTGTAAACATTGGTACTAATCTAAATAAGACTAAATCTCAAAGACAATTACCTTATGCAGAAGTTTATGTCGATGCGCTATTTGGCATTGGGCTTGACCGTAAGCCTATGGGTATTTATCAACAAGCTATCACAAGTTTTAATCACTTTGCAAAAGCTGATAAGGCGTGGGTTATTGCTCTTGATATACCTAGTGGACTTGTGGCATCAACAGGTCAGGTTTATGACGACGTGGCAATACAAGCAGACGTGACCTTGTGTCTTATTGCTCGTAAATTTGGGTTACATACAAGAGACGGTATGGACTACGCGGGCACCGTGATTGATATACCGCTAATACCTTATGAGCCTGAAATAGTGCCTACAGCGATGCTATTAACAAAGGCAAGGGTGATGCCTGCACGTCGACAGAACAGCTACAAGGGTAGTTACGGGCATGTACTTATTATTGGTGGCAATCGAATTGATGGTTCTCAAGGCATGGGTGGGGCGGCGATTTTATCTGCCTCAAGTGCTATGGCTACAGGTGCTGGTAAAATAACCGTAGCCTGTCATCAAGCCTTTCATTCAGCGCTATTAACTTCGCTGCCAGATGCTATGACGATTGATTTGCACGATAAAGATGGGGTAAAGCGTTTGATACAAGACGCAAGTGTAATTGCTATTGGTATGGGATTAGGGCGTGATGAGACAGCAAAAAAAATATTTACTGATTATCTGCAAGCGGCAATGTTATACCACAAACCTATCATAATTGATGCTGACGGTCTTTATCACCTCGCAGCTTTACATAGTGATAAAAATGATCTCGTAAACCAGCTGAAAAGATATACTTTTGACCATAAAGTTTGCTTAACACCGCATAGTGGGGAGGCTGCCACACTACTGCATACAGAAGTTGGATCTATAGAAGCGGATCGCTTAGCTGCTATCTCTAAGTGTGCAAAACTCTATGGTGGCAATTGGGTACTTAAAGGCGCAGGTTCTTTAGTATTGGAGCAATCGGCAGGACAAAATAAGTTATATGTTTGCGGGGTTGGAAATGCTGGCATGGCAACGGCTGGCATGGGTGATATATTATCAGGTATTGTTGCAGGATTTCTTGCTCAACAAGATTTAACAGATGAGCAGCGCAGTCTATCTCAAGCGGTATTGATTCATGGGCTAGCAGGGGATATCTTAGTAGGAGACAGATTAAAAGACGGTAAATTAGCAGGAAATCCTGTAGATTGTCAACGCCCATATATTAAGCCAGAGCGAACTCACTTCACTATTGGACAGCGCGGGCTACAAGCACAAGATATGCCTGCAGCCATATGTCATTTTATGCGTATCTTGACAACAGAGTAGAGTAGAAATTAGCTACAGTATTGCGTGATTGCTTGCTGCACGCGCTCACGTTTTACTTCAATTTCGCGGCTGTCGAGATATTGACGTTTGCCATTGGTATCCATCTCATAAATCCGCCCACCAACGGTCAAGTTCGTTAAGTTGTTACGTAGAGATTGGCAACGCTGAGCATTGGCATTGGTTTCCTGCTCCTGAATGCGAGCTTCCAATTGTGCCACCCGCTGATCTTCAGGAGACTGCGTCGATGTATTTTGAGTCGTACTGGTTTTACCAGCCATTTTACCGGTATCTGTCTGACGACCATCGCTACGGAACTCAATAACCTCAATTTTTTTACTATTTTGCGGTGGGTACTGACTAAATTTAACCTCGCCATGAGCACCGACAGATTTATAAACCTGAATGGCGTAACTAGCGTGCATAGTAAGCGCTAGCAGGAACGTGGTACTGACAGTAACCACTAATCTTGTGACTGTATTTTTTAAAAAAAAGTGTGCGATGATGACAATCCTTATAGCTTTAAAAATGGAATAAAAAAGCACTATTGAGAGGTCAACGTAAACAAAATATCACGTTATGAAGTCAGCGCTTTTAACAGCATATATAAAGAGTAATATTGTAAACAAATATTTTATCAAAAAACACTTATGGATGTATATTATTTCATAACCATTAGTTAAGCACAGGTTTCATAAGTTTTTCTTGACAATAAGGAGTAAACGGCCGACTATAATAACAGTTGATTGGTCAGTGAGCGACTTTTATAGCATTGTCGTAGCACTTGAAAATAAGACTTATTGGTCTGCTTATCGGTAGATTGATTAAGACTATTCTCTTTGTGACAAAGGTAAAGTAAAAATAGCCAGAGCAAATTCGCTATTGTGCCTATTGTTTCCGGACTTATCGGTCTACAATGACTAAGATAAACTTATTATTTTGAATGCATTAAGCAGGATGCTGGTGTTAAACATCTTAATGTTGGATAAAGCTTAAAACTATGGCTAATATGTAGTGATAAGCAATAATTAAGGTTTCAAGCAGTATGGTTAGCGAGAGTAATGGTTTAGATCATGACTCGTTAATATCAGCTGATGATTGCAACCCTATATTTTATTCATAATATCAGACGTGTCCCTTCTTGATTTCTACCTGTATTCATTGCAAATAATGAGCCTCTCTTATTAAAATGTCTTTACATTTTAACATCGTATTCCGTTACATTCCTGTTAGCTTACTGATCATCTAATAAATTGCTGAGTTAAGGGCGCTTGTTTCTGTATTAGGCAGCGACTTTGACATCCATAGCATACATTTCTGATAGGGATAAAGGTGACGACAGTGACGCAAACTACGCAAAGTCCGAACATGACAGGTCATACCCAAACGGGTCACGCTGCCAAAAATTTTGGTAAAAAACAACAGCAGCTCGCTGAAGATAGCACCCAGCCAGTTATGATGACCGGTGCTGAGATGTTAGTACAAGCGCTGACAGATGAAGGTGTCAAATACATCTTTGGCTATCCCGGTGGTGCGGTTCTACATATCTATGATGCGTTATTCCAACAGGATGATATTGAGCATATCTTAGTACGCCATGAGCAAGCCGCCGGTCATATGGCAGATGCTTACTCGCGCGTTACTGGTAAGGCTGGTGTGGTGCTGGCGACATCAGGTCCCGGTGCTACCAATACAGTTACGGCTATTGCCACTGCATTTATGGACTCTGTTCCTATGGTAGTGATTGCAGGACAAGTACCGACCAGCTTAATCGGCGAAGATGCTTTCCAAGAAACTGATATGATTGGCGTGTCGCGTCCCATCGTTAAACACAGCTTTCAAGTACGTCATGCCAGCGAAATACCAGGAATTGTTAAAAAGGCATTTTATATTGCCGAGTCTGGTCGTCCAGGTCCAGTCGTGATTGATATCCCTAAAGACATGACAGCGCCCAATGAAAAATTTGCCTACAGCTATCCTGAAGAGGTCTTCGTTCGCTCTTATCAGCCGTCAATAAGTGGTCATAGTGGTCAGATTAAAAAAGCGGTTGAAACCTTATTAGCAGCTAAACGTCCAGTGATATATGCTGGTGGTGGTGTGATTTGGAGCAAAGCTCACGAAGAGCTGACCGATTTTGCGCATCGCTTAAATCTTCCTGTCACCAACACCTTGATGGGTTTGGGTACGTTCCCAGGTGATGATGCTCAGTTTTTAGGGATGCTGGGAATGCATGGCAGGTATGAAGCCAATATGAGCATGCACCATGCGGATGTTATACTCGCTATCGGTGCGCGCTTTGATGACCGCGTGACCAATAATGTTAAAAAATTCTGTCCGAATGCAACCATTATTCATATCGATATTGACCCGACGTCTATCTCAAAAACCATCTTGGCTCACATTCCTATTGTAGGTGATGTGAAGTCAGTATTGACCGATATGCTAGAGATTATCGGTGAAGATAAAGAGCTGGATCAGCCTGCATTACTAGATTGGTGGTCACAAATTAATGAATGGCGTAAGCGTCATGGACTGCGTTATGACACCAGTACGGAGCACGGTATTAAGCCACAAGCAGTTGTACAGGCATTAGATAGAGTGACTAATAGTAATGCGATTATTACTAGTGATGTCGGTCAGCATCAAATGTTTGCTGCCCTCTATTACACTTATAAAGAGCCGGGTCAATGGCTAAACTCAGGCGGTCTAGGCACTATGGGCGTCGGCTTGCCGTACGCGATGGCAGCAAAGCTTGCTAACCCTGAGCGTGATGTGGTGTGTATTACCGGTGAAGGCTCTATTCAGATGAATATCCAAGAGCTGTCTACCTGTTTGCAATATAATCTACCAGTCAAAATACTAAACTTAAATAATGCCCAGCTGGGTATGGTTAAGCAGTGGCAAGATATGCTGTATGAAGGTCGTCATGCACACTCGTACATGAACTCTTTACCAGATTTTGTTAAGTTAGCTGAAAGTTATGGTCACGTTGGTATTAAAATTACTGACCCTGAGACCATGGAAGCACAAATAGCTGAAGCAATGGCGATGAAAGACAAGCTAGTATTCATTGACGTTTATGTTGATCGTAATGAGCATGTGTATCCGATGCAAATCGCGGGACAAACGATGCGTGATATGTGGTTATCAAAAGGGGAGCGTACCTAATGCAACAACAACATCTGATTTCGGTATTAATGGAAAACGAAGCGGGGTCGTTGTCGCGCTTGATCGGTTTATTCTCTCAGCGTGGTTATAACATTGAAACATTAAACGTTGCGCCTACAGAAGATCCGTCTATTTCACGCTTAACCTTGACTACCATTACCTCACCTGAGAAAATCGAGCAGGTCACCAAACAATTGCATAAATTGATTGAAGTGGTGAAAGTATTAAATTTATCAAATACCGTGCATGTTGAGCGTGAATTAATGCTGATTAAAGTTCGTGCGACAGGCAGTAGTCGTGATGAAATTAAACGCAGCGCGGATATCTTTCGTGCACAAATTGTCGACGTGAATGCTAATTTATACACCATTCAAATCGTTGGTGACACTGCTAAGCTTGATGGCTTTATTGACGTTATTGGGCGCGAACGTATTTTAGAAGTCGTGCGCTCAGGCGTAATTGGTATTGCTCGCGGTGAAAAAACACTCAGTGTATAATATCTGCTTTGCCGTTCGTGCTTGAATAATAAAAGCATGAATGGTGAAAAATTTTATATATATAAAACTATTCATTTCAAATTTATAATGACGCTTATCATACGCACTGTTTTTATATAATGATGGTGATATAAGCGTTAACTACCCATGGTTATCCATGATTAAGGAAAAGGACTCTATTTATGAACGTTTTTTATGACAAAGACTGTGATCTATCTATTATCCAAGGCAAAAAAGTTGCTATTATCGGTTACGGCTCGCAAGGTCATGCGCATGCATTGAACCTACAAGAATCTGGTGTCGATGTTACTGTTGGTCTACGTGCTGATTCAGGCTCATGGAAAAAAGCTGAAAATGCTGGCTTAAAAGTTGCTGAAGTTGCCGATGCGGTAAAAGCGGCTGATGTCGTTATGATTTTGACGCCTGATGAGTTCCAAAAAGAGCTATATCAAAACGAGATTGAACCTAACATCAAAGAGGGTGCAACGCTTGCCTTTGCTCATGGTTTTGCTATTCACTACAACCAAGTAGAGCCACGCGGTGATCTTGACGTTATCATGGTTGCCCCTAAAGCACCTGGTCACACCGTACGTAATGAATTCGTAAAAGGTGGCGGTATTCCAGATCTTATCGCTGTTTATCAAGATGCCTCAGGTCAAGCCAAACAAGTCGCATTGTCTTATGCTGCTGGTGTTGGTGGTGGTCGTTCAGGTATTATCGAAACCACCTTTAAAGATGAGACTGAA
This sequence comes from Psychrobacter sp. GP33, assembly GCF_014119005.1. GTDB lineage: Bacteria > Pseudomonadota > Gammaproteobacteria > Pseudomonadales > Moraxellaceae > Psychrobacter. The sequence continues at coordinate 292,598 of NZ_JACGYX010000005.1, forward strand.
ACTGACTTATTTGGTGAGCAAGCAGTACTTTGTGGCGGCGCAGTTGAGCTTGTTAAAATGGGTTTTGAAACCCTAACTGAAGCTGGTTATGCACCAGAAATGGCTTATTTTGAGTGTTTACATGAGCTAAAGCTTATCGTTGACCTAATGTATGAAGGCGGTATCGCTGACATGAACTACTCAATCAGTAACAACGCTGAATACGGCGAATATGTTACTGGTCCTGAAGTCATCAATGAGCAATCACGTGAAGCCATGCGTAATGCGCTAAAACGCATTCAATCTGGTGAATACGCAAAGATGTTTATCTCTGAAGGTGCTACCAACTATCCATCAATGACTGCTCGTCGTCGTAACAACGCAGAGCATCAAATCGAAATCACTGGCGCTAAATTGCGTGGCATGATGCCTTGGATTGGTGGTAATAAAATCATTGATAAAGATAAAAACTAATAGTAAGTTTTAGTAGTTTATTTTGAAGTGTATTACAAAAAATAGATAGTTGCCCACGTTATCATTGCCTAGCGTGGGTTTTTTATTATCCATAAAATCATTTCAGCTGTTGAAGATACTTACTATAGAATATTAGATATCCTTCTTTTGTTGATTTAATCTAAATAAGACATTGGACTTGAAAATAACTATCAAGTTCCCATATAGAAAGCCGGTAAACGCTTCTAAAATACAACAACTTCTTGCTCCTTCTTCTTATCCTAAATATGGGTTATATTGTGTCAATGTCTTTTCCAGAGTGGCTAACGCCGCAATTCGCCTATCTTGTTTTTAGTGCCATCGTTGCTGTTCTTATTTGGATAGAAGGGGGCATGCTCAAACGTAGCAGCGGGAAATTACCTAAGTCAGCCTTTTTTCAAATATGCTCATTGATAGATACCGCATGGTTTTTTGTTTCTACGGTCATGCTTTATATGCTTGATTTTACACCTTTAGCTATTGTCGTACCGGCAGCTTATGGTATCTATACCGTCTTTGGCTGGATTTATGGCACTCGATTGCTAAAGCGCCGTGGTATTCCAGACTCTCCTGAGGATTTAATTGTACCTCCGAAGTATATTGCTTATAGTCAGTCTTTTGCGCTTATTTTCTTTATATTGTGCGTCTTAGTTATTGCTCAGTCTTGGTTTGCAATTATTATTTAGTAGAAAGATAATACATATTTAAGACTAGATACTCATAAATAATGTATGAACTTATGTTCTTTAATTGATAGGCTGATAACTTGTTTTAAAATTTATGACTATACTATTTGTAGTTACAAGTTTAATTTTCTTTATATTATTTTGATTAGAGTTAAAAAAGACGTTTAGATAGTATGCTTTACTATAAACATATGTTTTATAAATTGCTCTTAAATTAATTACAAAAACATGCAATTTAATATTCCATTACCATAAAAAACTGCTATACTAGCTTTGTATCCATTGTGTTTCAGACCAAAAATTGTTATGTCTTTATTGAATGTAACGAAATAAGGTTAAGCAACTGCTTAAGAATTTAATGGATATATATCAATTAATCGGTGATGACATACGTCTCACCAACAGTTAAAGAGTTAGGAAAATTTATGTCAGATAAAGTTGAAGGCACTGTAAAGTGGTTTAATGAAGCTAAAGGTTTTGGTTTCATCGCTCAAGATAACGGCGGCCAAGATGTATTCGCTCACTACAGCGCTATCCAAGGTAACGGCTTCAAAACTCTAGCCGAAGGCCAAAAAGTGTCTTTCATCTTAGGTGATGGCAAAAAAGGCCCACAAGCTGAGCAAATCGAAGCTATCTAATTTTGCGAACTATAATTTTTGATTGATTCGTCAATTGATATTTATAAGCAAAATTAACAAAGAGCATTGATTACTTTGTTTGTTAAAAAAACAAAAATATTGTTAGATTGTAGAAAAAAAGCAACCTCTTATCAGGTTGCTTTTTTTGTGTTTATATTTTCACTATTGTCATTCTTTTATGATTTTAATGAGAGTGGTTAAAGGCTTCCAGTTTGTCAATTGCTGCGTAATAACAACAAAAAGTTAATTATGTAATGTCGAACCAATGTTATAAAAGGAACGGTAAAACTAAGAACATCAGTGATTTGTCATTACTGTCGCATGACGATATGTTATTTTTTAGTAGAGTGATAATAAATTTATGACGCATTATTCACGGCATCGTCTTGACCTTAAGAGCATGGTCACGCAAGATAGCTGAGTCTAATAAAAAGTTAGTTAAATTTCATTGAGAGATTTTTAATTCATAACATTAATAAAAGAGGGACGTATGAAAGCATTAGTCGCGGTTAAGCGTGTTATAGATTATAACGTTAAGGTTCGTGTAAAAGCCGACCAGTCAGGCGTTGATTTAACGAACACTAAAATGTCCATCAATCCGTTTGATGAGATTGCTGTTGAAGAAGCTGTGCGTCTAAAAGAAGCGGGCGTTATCGATGAGATTATCGTCGTTTCTATCGGACCAAAAGAGTCGCAAGAGCAAATCCGTGCCGCATTGGCATTGGGCGCGGATCGAGGCGTATTGGTACAGACAGATGCGAAAGCTTATCCACTGCAAGTGGCTAAGATCCTAAAAAGTATCGCTGAGCAAGAAGCCACTGATATTATTTTATTGGGCAAGCAAGCCATTGATGATGATAATAACCAAACAGGGCAAATGCTTGCAGCACTGATGGGTATTGGTCAAGGTACCTTTGCGTCAGAAGTGAAGGTTGAAGGCGATAAAGTTAACGTCACCCGTGAAGTGGACGGCGGTCTACAAACCGTAGCATTGACTTTACCAGCGGTGATTACCACTGACTTGCGTCTAAACGAACCGCGTTACGCTAAGCTACCAAATATCATGAAGGCGAAGAAAAAACAGCTTGATGAAAAAACGCCTGCTGACTTTGGTGTCGATATGACCTCTAAACAAGAAATCATAAAAGTCGTGCCGCCTGCTGAGCGCAAAGCCGGTATCAAGGTAGCGTCTGTTGATGAATTAATCGATAAGCTACGTAATGAAGCAAAAGTCATTTAATCGATTGCGATTGTTTGCATAGGGATGCAAGAGATTGATGTCCTATGTGAGAAGCCATAAGATACTATGAATAAATATATTAAGGATAAGAATAATGGCAATTTTAGTATATGCAGAACATGACAATGCCAGTCTAAAAAAGGCTACGTTAAACACCATTACCGCAGCAAAGCAAATAGGTGATGAAGTGCACGTCTTGGTCGCTGGCAGTGGCAATCAAGCGGTGGCAGCAGAAGCAGCAAAAGCGGAAGGGGTGAGCAAAGTATTGGTGGCTGATAATGCTGTTTATGAGCATCAAATGGCGGAAAATATCGCGTTATTGGTTGCCGATATTGCAGGCAGTTATAGCCATATTTTAGCGCCTGCAACCACAACTGGTAAGAACTTTATGCCACGCGTCGCTGCGTTACTTGACGTCAGTATGATATCTGATATTACCGCTGTCATTGATGCTCAGACATTTGAACGTCCTATCTATGCTGGTAATGCAACGGCAACGGTAAAAACGACTGAAGATAAAATTGTATTGACCGTACGTACCACAGGTTTTGATGCGGCGTCTGCTGAAGGCGGATCAGCGACTATTGAGACTGTTACTAGTGTGCAAGAGTCGGGCAAAGCAAGCTTTGTTAATGAAGAGATGGCAAAATCGGATCGTCCAGAATTGACGTCCGCTTCAATCGTCGTATCAGGTGGTCGTGCATTGGCAAATGGTGAAAACTTTACTAAATATATCGAGCCACTAGCAGACAAGCTGGGTGCTGCAATTGGTGCATCACGCGCTGCTGTTGATGCCGGATACGTACCGAATGATATGCAGGTTGGGCAAACCGGTAAAATTGTTGCGCCAGACTTGTATATAGCCGCTGGTATCTCAGGTGCCATTCAGCATCTAGCGGGTATGAAAGATTCTAAGGTCATTGTTGCTATTAATAATGATCCAGATTCGCCTATTGCAAGCGTTGCCGATTATTTCTTAGAAGCAGACTTGTTCACGGCCTTGCCAGAATTGACCAGCAAGATTTAATGCTAGTTTTATAAATGGCTCAATAAAAAACCCCGCTATTAATAAGTAGCGGGGTTTTTTATATGTGTAATTTTGATTATTAACAAGTAAAAAAATTAACCATATTGGCGCTGGCGCAAGGTTTCATAGAGACATAAGGCACCAGCAATCGCGACATTTAAGCTTTCTTGACCATTAGGCTGTGGTAAGGCAATTGGCGTTGCGCATTGCATCAGCTCAGCGCATACCCCTTGACCTTCATGACCCATAATCCATGCCAACGGCGCTTCTAAATTGTGCTCATAAATCACTGTATCCGTATGGGAACTGGTCGCAAACAATGGCACTTTAACTTGTTCTAAAATGTCAGCACTACTTAACCCTTCATAAATATTTAAGGCAAATTGTGCGCCCATACCGGCACGCAAAGTCTTAGGCGACCAAGCTTGCGCTGTACCAGTGGTACATAGAATATTATTAATACCTATCGCTGCTGCCGTGCGCAATAGCGTGCCAACATTACCGCTGTCTTGAACGTCATTTAAAATCAGACAGTCGTCATTAATGGGTGGCAATGTGGGCGCTGGGGTAGTGACAATTGCCATAATATCAATACCGGTGCCCAGACTGCGAATACTGGCATATAACGCATCTGACAAGGTCAAGATAGGCGTATAGGTCGGCAGGCGCGTTAACACCTGTCGTACCTCGGCATGGGTGTGCGCTGATTCAGCAAGTAAAATCTGCACAAACGGATAATCACTACGCAAGGCGGCATCAATTAAATGGACGCCTTCTAAGATGGTCTGTCCCCATTTTTTACGTTGGCGCGCTTGGGTCAGCAAAGCTTTTGCTAGCTTTACTGTTTGGTTTTTATCTGAGGTAATCAGCTCATTAACATAGGGTGTCATAACAGACCAATTAAAAGTAAATGAAATTGAAGGCAGTTTAAATAAGACTAATGTTAAGCATTGGCATGTTGGACGTGTAAGTTTTTCACATACTCGACTTCATTTTTACTGCCCAGTACAACAGGAACACGCTGATGAATATCAGTCGGTTCAATATCCAGGATACGGTTCACAGCATCGGTGGCGCTGCCGCCTGCACGTTCAATCAATAGGCTCATGGGATTGGCTTCATACATCAGACGCAATTTACCAGGCTTCTTGATATCTTTGGTATCAAACGGATACGTAAACAGACCGCCGCGACATAAGATACGGTGCACATCGCCTACCATAGCCGCTACCCAGCGCGTATTAAAATCACGACCGCGAACACCAGTATGACCATCAATGAGTTCATCAATATATTGCTGCATGGGTGCGCGCCAATAGCGGTAGTTCGAGCCATTAATCGCATATTCACTGGTATCAGCATCGATTTGTACGGCTTCTTCAATCAGCACATAATCGCCACTATCAGGGTCTAAACTAAACATAACGACAGTATCGGCAACGGTCAATGCCAGCATGGTAGAGGTGCCATATAATAAATAGCCAGCTGCTAGCTGCTGATTGCCGGCTTGTAAAAAGTCGCTATCTGTACTCACTTGACCTTGACGCTGATAGGGCAGAATAGAAAAAATCGTTCCTACCGCCATATTGATATCAATATTCGATGAGCCATCTAGTGGATCAAATAATACCAGCAAACTACCGTCAGCGTTGGCAGGCGTGGCATGGTCTAATTCTTCTGAGGCAACCCCAGCGCAATGTGCATTCTGCGCCAAAGCATCAAGTAATAAATCATTAGCAAGCACATCAAGCTTTTTTTGGTCTTCGCCTTGCACGTTTTGATTGCCTGCTTCCCCTAAAATATCTGCCAATGCGCCTTTTCTTAACAATTGCGAGATGGTCTTACCCACATCAGTAATGGTTGTGATGACATCACTTAGGGCAGGGTCAATCGTCGGGGTGTTTAAATAATGGGCTAAGGTGGTCATAACAGTTCCTAATAAATTAGATGCTAACAATGGGGTGATAAGTCACAATTAAATCGTTATATTAAAGACTAAAGCAAATCAAAATAAAAAATCAAATCAGGCACTATTGGGGTAAATACACAAATAGCCTGCGCAGTATCTTTGTCCTGACTCTAAAATCAGCTACACTATCTCTATTATTTTCGCATTTGCTAAGGCTTGCCACGCTTGATAAAGGATATCGTCCAATTTCACTTAGCATGATAGCAATGGTAACAATTTTTCCTTTGCGGTGAAGTGTAGCAAATAAGTGCTGAAATGTCCTCGTATCTATCACGATGATTAGGGTCAAATCTAGATAAATAGTACTGACAAAAGCCATCTCCACCAACGATAAAGACTGATTATTATGACAAATTCTGAAAAAAATACGCCACAATCCAATCATGAGCTTATTCATCAAAAATTAAATACGTCATTAAGTCTACCTCAGTTGAATGAGGATGGCAGCATTCGCCATTTTTTAGGGGTAGAAGGGCTCAATAAAGCCCAGCTGCAAGCCATTATTGCCAAGGCCGAAACATTTTTTGATGAAAATGGTCAATTGATTAACAGTCCAGAACTTGAAGGCTGTACGGTCATGAACTTATTTTTTGAACCATCAACTCGTACGCGTACGACCTTTGAGGTCGCAGAAAAACGATTGGGTGCTAACGTGCTTAACATTGACATTGAGCGCTCTAGTGCCAAAAAAGGTGAAAGCCTACGCGATACACTGTGGAATCTGCAGGCGATGACCGCAGATATTTTTGTTGTGCGTCATTCGGCGTCTGGCGCGGCACATTTTATGGCCACTGAAGTCACCCCTGATATCGCCATTATCAATGGTGGTGACGGCTGGCACGCCCATCCGACCCAAGGCATGCTCGATATGCTGACCATTCACCGAGAGGCACCGCGCCCGTTTGAAGAATTATCCGTTGCCATCGTTGGTGATATTAAGCATTCGCGTGTGGCACGTTCAGACATCAGTGCGCTGCAAACGCTTGGGGTAAAAGACATCCGTGTTTGCGCGCCACGTACGTTATTGCCCAAAGGTATTGAACGCTTTGGGGTGAAAGTATACGAAAGTATGGATAGTTGCGTTACCGATTGCGATGTCATCATGGGGCTAAGAATACAAAATGAGCGTATCGGCTCACCATTATTAGCGTCATCAAATGAATATTATAAGCATTACGGTATCACGCCTGAGCGCGTGGCACTCGCTAAGCCTGATGCCATTGTAATGCATCCAGGACCCATGAACCGTGGTGTTGAAATCGCCTCTAGCGTGGCTGATGGGGCGCAGTCGGTTATTTTAACGCAGGTTAATAACGGTATTGCCATTCGCATGGCAGTATTGTCGTTGGCTATGGAAGGACAGCGGGCGCATCAAGCGGCTGGCATTTAATAGCTGACCTAATATATCGTTACACTGATTTATTCTTATTTATTTCATTTTATTGATACGGTAATAACGCTCATGTCCAATGTCACGAATTCAGATATTCATACGCACGACTTACTTCCAAAAGTATTTAAGGAATCATTATCACAAATAGCTATTGCTCGATTAGCAAAATTGACAAGCGATCGTGAGACATGGCTACTGCCGCCATTGGTAGATTTGTGCGCGCGTCTCCGTGAGCCGGGTCAACAACAGCATGGGACGCTTGCTTCAGAAGGGCAGGCGGCACGTGCTAACGGCTTTTTGCATGTTGTTATTCCTCCTGATACCAACCCTATTTTAGAAAATGGCTCACTGTTAAAAGGTTTACGTGAGCGCGCGTTAGAAGATGGTGGCATTTATCTGCATATTTTGGGTGCTTTGACCGCAGGACTTGAAGGCGAGCGACCTTCTAATATTGCTGGTCTAAAAAAAGGCGGCTGTATTGCCGTTTCAAATGCGCGTCAGCCCTTTGAGAATGATTTGGTGCTACTAAGGACACTTGAATACGCTGCCACATTTGGTATGAAAGTATTTTTTTACCCTGATGAGCCAAGTTTATCAAAAGATGGCGTGGCGCATGAAGGCTATATCGCCTCTTATCATGGGCTACAAGGGATTCCATGGATTGCCGAAACCGTTGCGTTATCAACGCAGTTACTCATGGTGGAAGAGACGGGCATTGCTGCGCATTTTAGCCAATTGAGCTGCAAATCCTCAGTTGAGCTGATGCGCTGGGCAAAAGGTAAAAATTTACCTGTCACTTGTGATGTCGCCATGCACCAGTTGTATTTAACCGATGACAATTTAGAAGGCTTTAACGCCCAAGCGTACGTGTTGCCGCCATTACGTAGTAATACGGATCAGCAAGCGCTGCGTCGAGGATTAACTGATGGCACCATTGATGCAATTTGTAGTCATCATGAGCCTTTAAATGCTACCGCGAAAAAAGCCCCGTTTGCTGAAAGTACCCCGGGTATCTCTAACCTTGATACCTTTATGGCGCTGGCGTGTCAGCTTGTACGTGATGAAGTGCTGACTTTAGAACAATTGGTGGATAAAATTTGTCTAAATCCGGCAGAAATTGCTGGTATTGAGGCAGACTATGCGCGCATTGGCGGTGCGGTATTGGTTGATCCCAATATAGATTGGCAAGTTACAGCGGATACCATGTTATCTAATGGTAAAAATACACCATTTTTCAATCGGCATTTGCAAGGTCGCGTTGTGGAGACTTTCTTTGACTAAGTTGTCTCGTCAAGAGGATCGTGTACTCCAGACCACCAGTGAATCTAGCGAATCGATTAAAGCGGTCGCCATTTATGAGGTAGTTAAAGGTATCGGCGCGTTGTTAGGTGCCGTGGCTTTATGGCTGTGGCATAAAGATATGCAGCACTGGCTATCAACGGCAACTAACTCTTGGCAATACTATTTTGGTCAGCTACTGGCACCACAAGTTGAAAGTGCTGTAGACATTGCGCAACAAGCCAGTAAGAACTGGACGTTATTTTTATTACTAATCTGTGCGTATGCCAGTTTGCGCTTTATCGAAGCTTATGGTCTGTGGCAAGATAAAACGTGGGCATATTGGTTTGGCGTTATCGGTTACGGAATATTTATTCCCATTGAGCTGTATTATCTTATAATTAGCCCGTTTGACTGGTTTAAAGTGGGGATTTTAGTGCTCAATATTATTATCGTCATCGTGGTGTATCGCAATATGAGACGTAAAGGATTGTTATAAAATAAATATTTACTTGATGAATATTGCTTCATAAATAATATTAGTAATAAAAATCCAGGCTTAAGAGGTGTATCTTAAGCCTGGATTTTTTATGGTTGAATAATACGTTTTCTTAAATATTTGCTAATTTTCAATAGTACGAATACTCTTTGCAACCTTACCAATGCTTAAGCCTTGTACTAAAATAGAGAACACAACCACTGCATAAGTAAGCGCCAATAGAATATCGCGCTCAGCACCTGACGGCAGCTGTAATACCAAAGCTACTGAGATGCCGCCGCGCAACCCGCCCCAGGTGAGCACTTTCCATGCGCCTTCTGGTAGCTTGAGTTGCTCGCTAAAAGTTTTTGTGGTCATGCCTACCACAATAAGACGCGCGAGTAACGCCAGCACAATGGTCAATCCTGCTGCCATAAATAGATTACCAGAATAGGCAATCATCACTACCTCTAACCCGATAAGCACAAATAAAATGGCATTTAAAATCTCATCAATCAATTCCCAAAATAGGTCAATATAGTGGCGCGTTTTATCACTCATTGCCAGCTCGCGCCCGCGATTGCCCACCATCAGCCCCATCGTTACCATAGCTAGTGGTCCTGATAGATGCCAGTGGCTAGCAAGCGCGTAGCCACCGATGACCCCTGCTAAGGTCAAAAGCACCTCTTCTTGATAGCTATCAATACTTTTGAGCAAGTAGTATAAAATTGCCCCTAATACCAAACCAAAGATAATACCGCCGCCTGCTTCAACTGCAAGCGTATGTGCTACATAATTAACCGTTGGAATATCACCGCTCGATAAAATGCCCAGCAGCAATACAAAAATGACTACGCCAATGCCATCGTTGAACAACGACTCGCCAGCAATAACAGTTTCGATGCTTTTAGGCGCGCCAGCAGAAGACAGAATGCCCATAACCGCAATGGGATCAGTCGGCGAGATAAGCGCGCCAAACAATAAGCACCAAATAAAAGGCAGCCCAAAGTCAAATAGTGGCAACATAAAATACAGCCCTAGCGCAATCAGTACCGCGGATATTACCGTTCCCAAACAAGCAAGAATACCAATAGGAAGTTTATAACGCTTTAAATCACTAAGATTAACGTGCAGTGCCCCAGCAAACAGCAGCATAGAGAGCATGCCGTCAAGCAACACTTCTGTAAAATCAAGCTGATTTAACAGACTAATCTCATAATCAATCAGTTGGTCAAATCCCAGAAAGCCTAAGAATATAGCACCGATAGACAATAAGATAGAGATGACCATCACGCCAATAGTGGTTGGTAAACCAATAAAGCGATGATTAACATAGGTTAACAGCGCGGTAATGGATAAAAAGATAGCACTGATGTCAAAGACGGTTAGAACAGCAGTTGTAGATGCCATAAAAGAGACTCGGATTGCGTTAAAAACTGCTTTAATAAAAAAGGATTTAAGCGTATCACCTGAATTCTAATCGTACCTTTCAGATATGGTATTGACCGTTTTGTTTTGTTATTGCTGTACATCCTGAGAAATAATTACTATAACTTAGTTTAGCTTGATTGTGACTGTAAGGCTTGATGAATAGAAGCAGAGAATTCACTTACATATTCAAAGTACTGATGGTGGTCTTTATTACTTTGTATAAATTGCCACGCTTGCTTGCACATAGCTTGTAAATCATTCACCAATTCAGCGTAGCTCAAATTTTCAATACCGGCGCGCTCAATTAAAATAAGCTCATGAAGTAAGATTTGATAATGAGCGTCATTCACACAGGCAAAGCTCAAATCTGTCATTGCCTGACATAGAGCTTTTAACACCATTAAATCTGCGGTGGCGTACCGACGTATCTCACCAAGAGACACATCCATAAATTCTGATATTTGCGGCATTTTGGTGATAACGGACAATATCGCTAGATACTTTGGAGATAAGGAGTTTGTACTATTAACTACATTATCATCAGGGTGCGAGGTATAAAAATGATATGGGCTAGGTGGTTGGTGGCGCATCATTACACTCAAACATGTGGTTAGAGATTGAACGCAGTTAACTGCAGTTTTAGGATCATTAATTCCCGGTGATAAAGCGCGTACCGCTACCTCTGTCATTTGTCCTAAACTGTATTCGATATCATTAGAATAAATAGGACGGGATTCAAAATGAATAGAGCCGTCAAGGCGTTGCCAAAATATGCTATCAGGCGCTCGTGACTTTACTGCTAAATGCGGTGTTTTGGTTTTTTGCATATGGCTTTCGTGGTTGTCTGGTCGCTGATAAAAATGCCCGATAACATTATTTTCAGTGACAAAAGTACCTAGAGGAGCGTGAAGCTGCAACACACCGCCATAGTCATTAGCTAAAATAATGAGTGACTCAATATAAATATGCTGCAAATAGCCGGAGCTTGGCGCATAAATAACCGTGGCTTGCCAGTTATGAAAGTTTTGGACATCAGGGTGGGTAACATCCTGATAGTGTTGAAGGTTGCAATGATCTTTATACCAATACTGAATATTTTTATGCGCATCATTACTCGCACCTTGAATGACGTGTGATGCCTGAATCGCATGCACCATATGCTGCACAAAATAGACCAATAATAGCGCACAGATAATCGCCATAATAATGGCAAAGGTCACTGCCAGCTGCGGTACTCCAAAAAGCACATCGCGTTTATGAATCGCCTTTAATACCAACAGACTATAACTAAACGTACCGATAAAAGCGCCGAGCACAAACTGATTGGGTGTATCGGTTAAAAAATTGCGTAGTAAACGCGGACCAAATTGCGATGATGCCATCGATAGCACCGCAATTGTGATTGAAAAGGTGGTTCCTGCTACGCCCAATACCGCACCAGCAATGGCAGTCATAATCGCGCGTGCCGCGTTATCATCTCCAGTAAAGGCAAAAGTCACCTCGTTGATGGTCTCGCGGTCAAACTGTTGATCGATTAACACAAAAATTGGAGCAAGTAATATCCCAATAAGTACACAAGCGGTCGGGATAAACCAATACGAGCTCATCAATTGTTGCCAGATATTGGTTAAACGCTCCGGCAAGCTGGTGAAGGTTTGCGTTGACCATAAGCGTAATAGTTTCTTGAGACGACTGTTATGCTTGTGTACAAGGCTTTTAAGTGGACGAGACTTCTTATTATGGTTCACCGTGTACTCTTTAATAGACCGTTTATTGTGTTGTCGCCACAATATTAATAATATTAACTGACGCTAGTTAATTCACCCTATTTAAAACCTATTCCTTATATGTCAATGGATTGTCTGCTTCAGTAATAATATCTCCCTTACTATGCGCTTTATAAGCACTGGAGGTTGGTGTCGTCTTAGCTGCACTATTATCATTATCTTCTGGGATAATTGCTTCATGGCTTTGATTGTCATATACCAAGTCACTGTGTTTATCATAGGCTTCGGCATCAAAACGATTTGCGCGCAGCTCTGACGCTTTACTTTTTGAGTGAGTGCTATTTTCATGCTTAGAGTCGCTTTTCTCACCATCTACCGGAGATTTTTGACGGGGTTCACTACGTGCAAAGATAGCGGCTAAAGGCAAATTCAGCTGCTCTTTAGCACAAGTTTCGGTATTTTCAAAGCGACCTACCAGCAAGCTAAGCCACGGTTTTTGGTTTTCGTTTTTCATCTCATCCAGCTCATCTTTGATAGGGAGAGGATAGGGTAGAGTGCGATAAAAATCCCATAAGGTCATATTGCTCAAATCTTTTTTTAGCACATAATCGCCTTTTTCGGTCATCGCTATCAGCTTACTGTCTTCCAGATAGTTGATATAGGTATACCATTTTGGCAACTCTTTACGCCCAAGAACATTGCGCAGCTCTTGTTCACTGACATCATTACCTTGCAAATGATTGGTATGTACCAAGTTCAGCATATCAAGCAGGCTTAATAATGGATGACGCGGATAAACTTCTTTGGTTTCAAAGATGGTCAAGGTGTAGCTGATTTCCACCCCCAATAAAATTAAATTCCACGACAAATAAATCCATAATAAGAAAATCGGAATCGCAGCAAATGCGCCGTAAATAGCCTCATAACTGGTAAAGTTAGTCATGACTGTACCAAACAGACTTTTCATCAGCTCAAACATGATAGCGACGAAAACCCCAGCGATCGCTGCATTTTTTACAGGCACACGCGCTTTTGGGATAAACCAATACATGGCAATAAAGCCTGCGACAGTGACCACTATGGACACCACTTGTACCCAAAACGACCAATCAATACCGTAGCCGCCGATTTGCTGATTTAAAAAGCTTAGGCTTTGTACCGTACTTGATACGATAAAAGCCGTGCCCAATACCAGCGGTCCCAAGGTTACAATTGCCCAATAACGCAACATGGTTTTGAGTCCGCCTGAGCGATCTTCAACGCGCCAGATTTGGTTAAAAGCGCGCTCAATAGTTGTCAATGTCATAATGGCGGTGACAAATAACACCATCGCCCCAATCGCGGTTAGATTGGTTGATTTTTCAGCGAAGCTATTAATGTATTTGCTAACTTGTAAACTTGATTGGGGTAATAAATTGCTATAAATCACTTCGTAAATTTGTGCCCGAACCGTGGCTAATGCTGGAACTGAAGACAAAATCATCAGTAACACGGTCAGTATCGGTACAATAGACAGCATGGTGGTATAAGTAAGCGATGCCGCCTTTTGTTGGCAGTTATCCTCTAAAAAATGTCGGGTTAAAAACCGTAAAAACTGAAACCAATGATTCTGTAAAAACGGGAATTTTTTTATTAATTTTTCCATATCAACCATCTAAATAGGACAAGAGTAAAAGACCAGAAGTAACGACAGTGTAACAAAAAAAAGCGCGCATAATCTGCCTCTTAATTGTATTGAAATGCAAAAGCGCCAATGCAGAGTAAGAAATACTAGGCTAGAAGTCCAAGGCGAGTCACAGGCTGTATTTGCATGTACGCTTGCGAGTCGGGCATAATACTCGCCTTGTTCTGCCAGATTCATCCTACTGTTTATGATTTGAAAAGGAAGCGTTGCTCATGAGTCAAACCTCACCTTATGTATTGGTACTGTATTATTCTAATTATGGTACGACCAAAACGCTTGCCTATGCCATTGCTCAAGGAATTGAAGATGCAGGCATGACTGCTCGTATTCGTACAGTGCCGACGGTTGCTCCTGAAACAACAGCCAGTAAACCTGCCATTCCAGATGAAGGTGACTTGTATTGTACGATGGATGATTTAAAGGATTGCATGGGGTTAGCTTTAGGGAGCCCCACGCATTTTGGTAACATGGCTGCACCAATGAAGTATTTTTGGGACAATACAGTCACTGTTTGGCTGGCGGGCAATCTACAAAATAAGCCAGCGTCAGTATTTACCGCTACAGGCTCTATGCATGGAGGTCAAGAGACAACTTTGCTTACCATGATGTTGCCTCTGATGCATCACGGTATGATGATGGTTGGTATACCTTATGCTGAGCCTGCGCTTAATCGCACTCATCGTGGTGGTACGCCGTATGGCGTCAGTCATGTCAGCGGCGCGGCGCATGATCAACCAGTATCTGATGACGAACGTGAATTAGCAATTGCTCAAGGCTATCGTTTGGCTATTAGCGCCACTGCTTTAGCGAAAGCCGATTGGAAACGTTAAAATACGTACCATCACACATACTGTCATACAAACGCTATAATGATATAGAGCTCTAATATTAATATTAATATTAATATTGTTCTTGTCATATGACTCGTTAAAACTGTTGCTCTCTAAACTAGGAAATAAATACCTCTGATGCCGAATCTGTCTGATAGTAGCGATCAAGTTGATATTAATGCTAACGTGGCTGGCAAGCCCATTGCACCCATGCAACAGTGGTTATTGTGGACGTGGATAGTTTGGCTTGGGTATCGGCTGCTTGGTTTGCCTATTTTTATCAGTCTGTTTAATCAGACCCATCCGGATATCATTGGTGGTATTGCTTGGCAAGGGTTATGGCTTATCCCAGCGTTTATCTTGACGCCCTGGATAGTAAAAGGTCGCTCACCGTATGCGCTATTGGTCGGTAGTATGCTGACTTTAGTCTATCTGGGTGCTAGTGGTGTGGTATTGTTCACACGAGTATATGGCAGTAGCTGGCTTGAAATTATTGTTTATATGGCTGACTTTGCATTATTGCTATTGATTAATACGTGGTTATTTATGCTGTTAAAACGGCTGCCTTCGATGAATAATGTGGTAAAAAAGCCTCGTTCACGCTAAAGGTTTACTACTCAATAAAAAAGCGGCAGCCTAATTTAGGCTGCCGCTTTTTTATTTTAAATGTATATAAAGGTTTAAATAAGATAAAAAAAGATTAATTACGCCTTAGTTTAACTTAGTCAATTCCAAATCCATCTTTTTACCATCATTAATTTGACTGACTTTGACCGGTAAATAATCTAAGCTTGGCGCAAGCCAAAAGCTGGTTGAGCGACTGTCGTCATCATGCACGCGGTCGACACGTACGGTATCGAAAGTGCCAGCAGGAACGGTAATCTTTGTATTGGCAGACTTTCTAAACGGTGTTTTTTCGATTTTATCGTGTTTTGCCATGTAATAGTTACCAGTGAATTTGCCATTTAATAAGTCTTGGCGAATTTGCACCTCTAGGCTTAAGTCATCAAAGGCTTGTTGCGCCATATTTAACTTAAGGGTTTTACCTTTATAAGTGCTTGCAACCTGCTTTTTGCCAGCATTAAAGTTCAAGTTATGAGTACGACCAACACCCAACAGCTTATAAGTCGTACTGGCTTGAGTAGGGCTGACATTATCACCATTTAGGGTAAAGACGCTACTTTGCGAAGCGGTTGCTACCCCAGCAACACGTGCTTTGACATCGTATTTCCAATTATTGCCTGATTTGGTCAAAGAGCGATTGGCACTGCCTTTATACTTATCTTCAATAGTAAAGCTATAATCGGCACTTGATGGTTGTACCGCTTTTGCACTGGCAAGCGTTGGGGCAGTCATACTCAAAGCGCCAAGCGCGGCGATACTGGCACCCGTTGTCAGTATGGACAATGCTTTCTGTTCCTGATGCTGGGTTTTAGCGGTGTTGCTTTTCATAAATTTACTTCTTATAGAACGTAATACAGTCATTGCAAATCCTTGATGCCGTAACGTGCCCAACTACTTTGAACGTGGTTATTTAGACTTAGTCATTTAGAACTAGTCATTTGAATATGATTATTTGAGCCTAGTTACTTGGCAATAATTTAAATCATTTGGTTAGCGATCGATTTTATATACTGATATTTAAGCATCTTGTGTTAAATAAACGGATAGTCCGTCAATCGCTGGGTCAGGATATATAATGGTCATCCTTGCTTAACCTTTCAAGCATTTTATCAAGAGAGCGGTGTGTCTCTTGTAGTCAATGTTGCCAAAACAGCTGCAATTGTCTTTATAAGTGACACCGTGTGACCAAATGGCAGTCAATCATTAAATAGTCCCCGATTTTAAGTAATTTTTAAGCAATCTTCTTGTAAATTTTTGGGCTTTACACTTGAAGCCAAATCGTTATGCCCCCACTTTTTGAAACAAGCTCAAGACTTGTTGCTGATTGATGGCTACTTATATAAAGTTAATTAGTTTATTAAAGCCGACTATTGGTAAAAAACAAGCCTTGAGACCATTAATTCAAATAACCAACTTATTGGAGACATATTGATGAATATTCGTCCTTTACATGATCGTATTGTTGTCCGCCGCATAGAAGAAGAAACAAAAACGGCTGGTGGTATCTTGCTTCCTGGTTCTGCGCAAGAAAAGCCTTCACAAGGTGAAGTGCTAGCAACTGGTAACGGTCAGATTCGTGACAACGGTGAAACTCGCGCGTTAGATGTAAAAACTGGCGACAAAGTATTGTTCGGTCAATATGCTGGTCAAACCGTGAAAGTTGACGGCGAAGAACTATTGATTATGAAAGAATCTGATGTATTGGGTGTGCTAGAAGGCTAGTCCTTTTTGAGTGTTTTTATACTCAGCGCATCTTTGACAACATCATTGAAAAATTTAATTGCATTCTCATACTTATAATAGTGGAGTAATTTAACATGGCAAAAGACGTAAAATTCGGCATTGATGCCCGTAAACAAATGATGGATGGCGTAAACATCCTAGCAAACGCCGTACGCGTAACCTTAGGCCCTAAAGGTCGTAACGTTGTTATTGATAAATCATTTGGCGCGCCTACCATCACTAAAGATGGTGTTTCAGTTGCTAAAGAAATCGAGCTTGAAAATAAATTTGAAAATATGGGCGCTCAATTGGTCCGTGAAGTTGCTAGCCGTACTAACGATGTCGCTGGTGATGGTACGACTACAGCTACCGTATTGGCTCAGTCAATCTTGCAAGAAGGCATGAAATCTGTTGCTGCTGGCATGAACCCAATGGATCTAAAACGCGGTATCGATAAAGCGGTACGCGCTGCCGTTGAGCAAATTCATTTGCTATCAACACCAGCTGACGATTCAAAAGCGATTGCTCAAGTTGGCTCTATCTCTGCTAACTCAGACACTAAAATTGGTGAGCTGATTGCTGAAGCGATGGAAAAAGTCGGTAAGCAAGGCGTTATTACTGTTGAAGAAGGTTCAAGCTTTGAAGATACCTTAGAAGTTGTAGAAGGTATGCAGTTTGATCGTGGTTATATCAGCCCGTACTTTGCTAATAAGCAAGACAGCTTAACCGCTGAGTTTGAAAACCCGTACATCTTGCTTGTTGATAAAAAAATCAGCAATATCCGTGAAATCGTGCCATTACTTGAGCAAGTAATGCAGCAAAGCAAACCATTGCTAATCATTGCTGAAGACGTTGAAAACGAAGCATTGGCAACGTTGGTTGTGAACAACATGCGTGGCGGCTTAAAAACTTGTGCAGTAAAAGCACCAGGTTTTGGCGATCGTCGTAAAGCAATGTTAGAAGATATCGCGACTTTAACTGGCGGTACCGTTATCTCTGAAGAGATTGGTCTGAGCTTAGAGACTGCGACCCTTGAGCAATTGGGTACGGCTAAAAAAGTAACTATCGGTAAAGAAAACACAGTAATCGTTGATGGCGCTGGTAACTCTGCTGACATCGAAAACCGCGTTGAATCTATTAAACGTCAAGTTGAAGAATCAACGTCTGACTACGATAAAGAAAAGCTTCAAGAGCGTATGGCTAAACTGGCTGGCGGCGTTGCCGTTATTAAAGTTGGCGCTGCGACTGAAACTGAAATGAAAGAGAAAAAAGATCGCGTTGATGATGCACTACATGCCACTCGTGCAGCGGTTGAAGAAGGCGTTGTACCTGGTGGTGGTGTAGCGTTAGTTCGTGCAATGAATGCATTGTCTGAGCTACGTGGTGATAATGATGACCAAAACGCTGGTATCAATATCCTACGTCGCGCAATGGAAGCGCCATTACGTCAAATCGTTACTAACTCAGGCGAAGAAGCTTCAGTGGTAGTGAACGAAGTGAAAAGTGGTAGCGGTAACTATGGTTACAACGCAGCTTCTGGCGAATATGGCGATATGCTAGAAATGGGCATCCTTGACCCAGCTAAAGTTGCTCGTTCAGCACTAGAAAATGCGGCATCTGTTGCCGGTCTTATGCTAACGACCGAAGTTATGATTACTGATTTACCGCAAGGTGATGATGGTATGTCTGGCATGGGTGCTGGCGGTGGTATGGGCGGCATGGGTGGTATGGGCGGCATGATGTAATTTATGCTCCGACTAAATTTGTACGACGTTGTTAACCTTGTTCGATGTACTTTATGTACAATCTACACTCGGTTGCCTAGTCGCACTGCTTTAGTCAATCCATAAAATACTTATGACTTTTCATAATGTACTTGTTAAACATAGTTTAAAGAAAACCCCGATAGGCTGAGCTTATCGGGGTTTTTTACGTGAATTTGATAATATTTTGAGTATTATTGATTCACAGCATCCCGTCTAAACACCCATGTTTTATCATCAGACGCATCCGCACAATAATAATATCCTGCCAAATCAAACTTCTTAAGCTGCTCTGCACTGGTGAGCTTATTATCAGCAGCATATTTCACCATCAGTCCACGCGCTTTTTTGGCATAAAAACTAATCACTTTATACTGTCCATTTTTCTCATCTTCAAATCGTGGGGTAATAATTTGTGCCACCACTTTTGATTTCTTCACTGCTTTAAAGTATTCGTTAGATGCTAAGTTAATCAACACCTTATCGTCATTATCTGGCTGACTTTCTTTGATACGCTCATTCAATAGCTCAGTGATATGCGTATCCCAAAACTCATATAAATTATCACCGCGCTTGTTTTTAAGCTTAGTACCCATCTCTAAGCGATATGGCTGTATTAAGTCTAATGGTTTTAGTAAGCCATAAAGACCGGACAATATCCCTAAATGATTATTTAGATACTGCATCGTTTCTTTACCCATGTCATAGCTATCAAGCCCTGTATAGACATCGCCATCAAATAGATAAGCCGCAGGCTTTGCGTTATCCGTTGTGAACGGCACCTGCCACTTCTGATTACGCTCAGCATTTAGGGTTGCAAGGGTGTTTGAGAGACTCATCAGCTCCTGTAAGTCTATCGGGTCTTTGCTTTTAAGGTGCTGCATAAGTTCAACCGAGTCATCGATAAGCGCAGGATGACTATAATGACTGCCCCAATCAATTGGCACAGCATCGATTTCGTTCAAAGCTTTGGCAGGGGACAATAAAAAATACATCGAAACTCCTTATAAATGGCAGTTTATAAAATCCTAGTAGAAATACAAAACTTTTAAATATAACGTTCAGTATCTGAAAGTGAATAAATCAAATTACGGCAGCTTTTGTACGTTAAGGTCAATGATGGTAAACATGCTGTGATTAAAAGCAGGCTATACTCATTGTAATAGCTATTCTTCCTATAAAAATAATTGATAAGAGAGAGCATTATGAACATGCTAGTGCGTTTTTTTATTATGGTCAGTTTACTTAAGCAGCAACAAAAACAGCAAGCAATGGTGCATATGAGCTTAGAGCTTGTGACCGCACCGACGCTACGTGATTACCGTATCTTACCGCATGACATGGGATTTCGCACCCACTTACCCAATTATCGCTATTTGTCTTTTATTGAGCTGAATATTACTCACTGGCTGCTGGCGTGTTGCTATCAAACCAACCGCAAATCCTTGCGCTGGATTATTGCCATGCAAGAAATGATTTATTTAAAAGAGGTTAAGTTTTTAGATAAAATGTCGGTGAGTAGCCAAGTAGTAGGTTGGGATAACAAGTATGTTTACTTTACGCATCAGTTTTTTGTAAAAAATCAGCTGGTGGCAGTTGGTATGACCAAGGTAGTTTTGGTGAGTAAGCAAGGTGCCTGCCCACCAAGTGATTTTAATATGATAGGCGAGCAACTCACCGATGTCATCACCACTTGGAATACGCATCAAACCGCAGTAAAATCCACGTCATCCTAATAAAGTAACTTGAAACGTGCGCTTAACTATAATCCTTTGACAAATTTTGCTAGGATAAGCCACCTTATTCTTATCACTCTTATTTTTAATATTTATCATAAAGGTATCATTATGACCCCGCAAAAATTAAAATGGACGGACAGTTTAGATATCGCGATTGAGCTGTATGAAAAGTTTCCTGAGACTGACCCACAATTTATTCGCTTTACTGATTTGCATCGCTGGGTGACGGAGCTTGAAGGCTTTGATGATGATCCACAGCGTTCTAATGAAGGCATTTTAGAAGCGATTCAAATGAATTGGATTGACGAAGCGGATTAACACAATATTGATATCCTTTTTAAATAATGAACATTACCTTAAATAAATATAGGACAGACCGACTCATGACGGCACCCATTCAAGCGTTAACCGAAGACCAAACGTGCACAGGCATTAGCATTCGTACCACTAATACTGCTGAAATCAGCCATGAAACGGCAAAAATAGGCAAGTTGTGGCAAAAGTTTTATCAAAATCATGTGAGCCAACTTGAAAAGGGTGCGGATATCTATGGCGTTTATCATAACTATGAAAGTGATGATGTCGGCGCTTTTGATGTGGTCGCCAGTTGGAAAGTAGACGCTCAGCCCGATGAGCAAGAACAGTCAGGCAATGACGACACGGCAAGTACGGTCAAAACCGTTAAGAATAAAAATGCGAGTAATTTAGTAACGGTCAGCATTCCTACAGGAAACTATATGGTGTTTGCTGAATATGGCAACATGCCGAATACGGTGATGAATGCATGGGAGAAAGCATGGGCGTACTTCAATGACCCAAGCTGTGAGCATACTCGAACTTATAATGTTGATTTTGAGCGTTATGTTGAGGGCAATTTGGAATATGGTCAAGTCGAATTGTATATTGGTATTGAGTAGAGTCGCCAGTCTGTGACGCAATCTTGTAAGTGGCTTTAGGGTGGGTTAGCGCAGCATAACCCACTAATTGAACGATTATGTATGAAGGCAGATTAAAGAGGCTTAATGATTACGCTCTTTTTAAACACTGTGACTTTCAGACCAGTCAGGACTTCTAAATCTGCTTCTAAGTTCTCGAACTCAGAAATAGTGAGTTTATTTGGATAATAGCTAATTGAAAGGCTAAGTTCTGAATCGCCTGAGTAACCGAGAAATTGCAATTTAGCGCCATGCCTTTCTACAATTCGCGCTACTTCATTGACTTGTTCTTCATTATCAATAGAAAAACGTGGCCTTTGATTTTGGTCAGCTACTGATGGCCGTAGGATTTCTATTCTTCCCATCTCATTAGTTAATCTACTGTCTTGAATATTTACTACTATAGGAGTGCCTATTAACTCTGACAAGGTTTCTATCAGTTGTAGGCGCTTAACTGTTGATAAATTAGCGTTTAAAATATAAATGTCAGCTGCCTCTATAATTCCTGTATCTGAATAAGCAAGCCCTTGTAATTCGCCACCGTAATTTTTGACAATTCGTTTTATTTCATCTACCTTTTCGCTATCCTTAAGTTTAGAACAATCTATATGAGCTTTTGACTTAAAAACTGAGGTAACAGCATTTGGCTCTTCTTGACCGTTAGCAAGACTACCGTCGTATAATTTTATTACTACTCTAGAGTCTGCAACATCAGAATTTATTTCTCTAACATTGTCGCAGCTGCTAATACCTAAACATAAGCTGGCAAATATAAAGAACTGATAAGATTTATTAATTTCCACAATTTCTTATCCCTACAGTATTAATTTAGCTATGCTGTTAATCCAACAATAGACTCTCTAAAATCCCTTCATAAATCTGTGCCAAGCGTCCCAGGTCATCAAGCTCAATTTTCTCATCAACCTGGTGAATTGTTGCATTACGCACGCCCAGCTCAACCACTTGCGCGCCAGTTGGGGCAATAAAACGCCCGTCTGATGTGCCGCCAGAAGTTGATAATGTAGTATCAGTACCGGTCACTGCTTTAATTGCTTGCTGGCATGCCGATACCAGTTTTCCTTCGGGCGTTAGGAATGGCTGACCGGACAATTTCCAATCAATCGCATAATTGGCTTTGCTATCTTTAAAGTGCTTGTCAAATATTGCATGAGTCTTGGCTTTTAGCTCATCTTCAGTGGTTTCGGTAGAAAAGCGGAAATTAAATACTAATTCTAGCGTTTCAGGAATCACATTGGTTGCGCCCGTACCGCTATTAATATTAGAGATTTGCAACGAGGTTGCAGGGAAGTAGTCATTGCCATTATCCCAAGTCGCTGCCGTTAATTCAGCAAGTGCTTGCATGGCGGCATGAATCGGATTACATGCCAAATGCGGATAAGCAACATGACCTTGTTTTCCAGTGACGGTTAAAACCGCGCCTAACGAGCCACGACGACCGTTTTTTATAATATCACCCAGCGTATCGGTACTTGATGGCTCACCAACGAGACAATAAGTAATTTTTTCTTGGCGTGCTTCTAGCGCTTCAATCACTTTTACCGTGCCATTAATTGACGGCCCTTCTTCATCTGAAGTGATTAAAAAAGCAATCGAGCCATTATGCTCAGGATGATTCGCTACAAAGCGTTCGGTAGCGACAGTAAATGCGGCAATACCTGTTTTCATATCTGCTGCGCCGCGCCCCCATAGATAGCCATCGTGAATGGTTGGGTTAAAGGGCGGGAACGTCCAGTTTTTTTCATCACCCGTTGGCACCACATCAGTATGACCTGCAAAGCAAATTACTGGATTTGTCGTACCGCGCCGCGCCCATAAATTTTTGACTTCAGCATGTTCGCCCGTCTTATCTCTATCACCAAAAGTCATAAATTCGCAATCAAAGCCTACTTGCTGCAAGCGCTCTGATAATATATCTTGGCAACCGATATCATCAGGTGTTACCGAAGGGCGTTCTATTAAGGCAATACTCAAATCTAAAGTCGCTTGTTGATGCGTTAGGGTGTCGAGAGTAGCGGCTGTTTTTTTATTAGAATCAGACATGAAGACCCTTTTTTTAAAATTATAAGATAAAGGTAATTTGATAAAAATCATGTTGCAAGTGAATATTTACTCTTATTTTAATGATGGCTAGTTGGCAGTTTCAACAAAAGGAATTAAGCCATCTCGGCGCATCCAAGTCGCGATAGAGTAGCGTTGACGATGGGCAATTTGTACTTGGTGTTGGAGATCGCTATCAAATATTACCAAGCGATTAGCGACGGGCATGACGTTATGAGATTTACCATGATTATCGATCACTTCTAAAGCACCGCCATCAGTGGCTGTCCATTCATCATTTAGATAAAACACCGCTGAGATAACACGTTCATCACGGTTAGCGGGATTATCGCTATGCCATTGATAGCCAAAGCCGACTGGATAGCAGGCATAATGTGCTTCGCTATGTCGGATGCCTGCGAATAAGGCGCGATTAAGTACAGAAGCCAGTTCATTGATGCTTTTTAGATAATAGAAGCCTGCAAAAAAATCTTTGGTAATCCAACGAATTTTGTCACCTCGAATTTTACTAATACGAACACCAGCGGTAAGCTGCGCCTCTCGATAATCGATAAAGCCACTTTCTGCTTGTAGCGCTAACAACGCCTTATTCTCAAACACCTCATCAATAATAATCCAACCATCATTGACGAGCTGATCGAGCTGGGTATTGGTTAGCCGAGCCTCCCAATTCACTTCAAAGTCTGAAAGCTGTAATTCATGTTGAGATACAGTGTTATTATCGATTTGATGAACGTTAGGAGTCAGCAAAGGCAAAGTGTTTGTGTCTATTGGATTGTCAACTGGCAAGTTTGTTAAGTCAAGGTTGCTAGTAATTGCTGCCATTTCTTCCATTATATCGAGTTGCCTTTATCAATCCGCTGTCAATCAACGTCTATTTACTAAATCCATCGTTATTTTTTACCTATCCTATGCTACCATAGATGCAATTTTTCTTATTTAAACTTTTGAACTTATGAATTATAAACACGCTTATCACGCCGGTAACTTTGCTGATGTGGTTAAACACATTTTATTGGTACAACTGCTTAATCAATTAAGCCAAAAAAACAAACCTTTTTATGTGCTTGATGCTTATGGCGGTCGCGGATTGTATTCGCTTGCCAGTGAAGAGGCGCGTAAGACAGGTGAATCGAAAGGTGGGATTCAAGCTTTAATGCATGCCGATGTCGAAAAAGCACCAGCCGCTGTGAAAGATTATGTGGAAGGTATCAAGCAAGCCCGATTCACTTATGACAAAAAAGTTTATCCTGGTTCGCCATGGTGGATTGCCCATCATATTGAAAAAAATCCTAATGGTGGTGTGCGCGGTGAAGCATTCGAGGCGAAAGCCAGCGAATATGACGCTCTCAATTACCAATTGCATAAATTGCCAATTGGCATTCATCATCGTAATTCGTTTGAAGGTATTGCTGCAGTTATTCCACCAAAAGAAAAGCGCGGTCTCATTTTTCTTGACCCACCTTATGAGCAAGAACATAAAGACTTTACCCGTCTGATTAACTTATTAGTCGCCTCATATAATAAATGGCCACAAGGCACTTATGCATTATGGTTCCCTATTAAGAATATTGAAGCGGTAGAGCTGTTTTATAAAAAACTCAAACGTACTGAGATGAGACGTCAGCTGGTTTGTGAGTTGAATATTTATCCGAACGATATTGCTGTTGGTCTTAATGGCACGGGTATGCTTATTATTAATCCGCCATGGCAATTTGATAACCATGCGCGTGAGATAGTACGGTTCTTACAACCTATCTTTAAAGTGGCTGATGCGCCAGATTTAACGCCGGATAGTGCGACTAATGTGCGCTGGCTAGTTGGCGAATAAGGATACGGTTATGACGACTGAGCAATTACCCAAAAATCAACCGAATAGCAATAATCCAAATGACGGCTTATTACATGATGGATTGTCACACAATAGCGCGGCTACTCAGCCACCTTTCATTGACGAGCATGAGTTTAATATTCATTTAGCGGATAATGATAACTATGATGGTTTGACTTTTGAGGTAATTGAAGCAGAAGTCGCTGAAGGTAAGCGTGTAGTGAGTCGTGGTGTTTATTTAGCACCGAATCTCATTACTACCTTATCGTTGTTGTCTGGTTTTTACTCTATTTTAGCCAGTACTGACGGTAAGTTTTATCAAGCGTCCTTAGCGATTTTTTTATCAGCCATTCTGGATGGTGCGGATGGTCGAGTGGCAAGGATGCTTAATGCGCAAAGTCCATTTGGAGAGCAGTATGACTCTTTAGCGGATATGTTAGCGTTTGGTATTGCTCCAGCGATTTTGATTTATAGCTTTGCTTTAGAGCCGTTAGGGCGTATTGGTCTAGGTTGTGCGTTTGTCTTTACCGCTTGTGGAGCATTCCGCTTGGCACGCTTTAATGTGCAGGTCGGTACCGTCGATAAAAAGTACTTTGTCGGTTTAGCCAGTCCACTTGCTGCAATTTTAGTAACGGCAGCAGTTATGGTCGCTATTGATCATAATGAATGGGTAGGGCAATACAACAGCCTAGTCATTATTTTATTTGCTGCTTGGGTCGTTATTTGCGGTCTACTGATGGTTAGTAACGTCAAGTACTATAGCTTTAAAGAATTTGATAAAAAGAAAGTCCCATTTGTTGTACTTATCGTTGGTGTGCTAGTAATGAGTATCGTGTTATACGATATACCTGTCGGTATTTTAGCCATTGGTATTATCTATGCGTTGTCCGGTATTGTGACGACCATAAAGGCTAAACTATAAAAGCTGATTAAAAAGTTGGGATAATACATTTACCAAATTGATAGTATAAAAAATAGCAGCTAGTCTTAAGATTAGTTGCTATTTTTTATGGGAAACAAGATGTATGAATCATTTTCTGTAGGGGTTATGATTAGGAGTAAAAATTATGCCAAATAAATCTATTTGACAATAAAAGCCGAGGTTATTATGTTGCAATTAAATAGTTTTAACCCTTTATCGTCTATCTCGAAGCAATCAAATCACTTACTTAAAGGTTTGATGGTTAGCGCCTTACTCTTACTATCATTCACTTCAGTAACTTCTTATGCAAACAATAACAAACCACCAAGTCCAATATTGCGTGCTGAAGCGGCAAATCCAGCTAATTTTAAATTTATCAGCGTTAATGGTCGTGCCGCCACCTACTCATCAGCTCCCTGTCCAGTTGAAAAAGGACTGTTTACTTGTGCGCTTGGAAAGTTAGCTTTAATTAATAGCAATACTAATGAGATAGATACTGATTACGATTTGGCGCAAAGCTTTATATTTCCATCCAAATCACAGCCGAAAACCGCAGTAGTTGTCGTTACTCGTTCAGATTTGATGGACGATAGTGTCAGAGCAGAACGTTATCGTATTAGCTTTAAGTTAAAAAATCAGCAGACTAATCCAGAATGGCATTGGGTACAGTACGGCGTACAATATCAATGTGCTCGTGGTAAGAACGCCGGTAAATGGACTAAAAATCTTTGCCCTTAGAGCCGTTATACGAAGAGTTTATAATAGACCGATAGATACTATATAGAATATCGTAACATCAGACCATAGGTTCAAACCATTGATAACATTAGCACTATTAAATCCACTAGACATATTCAACAACAAACATTTA
>NZ_JACGYX010000006.1 GCF_014119005.1 Psychrobacter sp. GP33
AAAGTAAAACCCCCCTCTGCGAAAGCAGAGGGGGGTTTTCTTTTGGCTGCAGAATTCTTGTTAATTGTGATTTTCATTGCTATATTTTTAGGATAATAAATCGTTAGCTTCATATTATTAGGCGTGAGGATAGTTATGAGCAAAGAACCAAGCTGGTATGAGTTTCAAGAAGATATTAAAAAACATTTTGATTCGCTAGGAGCTGATGCAGAGAGCAATGTTAGAGTTCAAGGTGTGCGAACTTGCCATGATATAGATGTACTCGTCAAAACTAGATTTCTTGGTGAAAATATTATTTGGGTTGTTGAGGCGAAACATTGGAAGAGTAAAGTAACTAAGGCACAAGTACTAGTGCTGAGATCAATTGTAGACGACATAGGTGCAGACCGCGGTTTTATTATATCTGTAGAGGGGTTTCAAAGTGGCGCTTTTGAAGCAGCTAATAATACCAATGTAAAACTTAAAACCTTCGATGAATTAAAGATTGATACTAAACATTTAATTGAAGCTGAGATTTTAAAAACATACTATAAACGTCTTTCAATTTTAGAAGATAGATATTGGTCACATTCTAAAAAATTGAGAATTGAATATGGGTTGCGTCACCATACTGCAGACTACTCGATGCAATTTACTGGTCAGCAACTACTAACTATTGCGCGAATAGCTATTCTGGCAGCAGAAGAGCGAAACTATCCTATTGATTTGAATTCTTTTTTAGAGGAACAGAAGGGTGAGAAAGTTGCTCAGAACTTTCAACAGCTTTCGATGTGGCTGAACCTTAATTTAAATTATTTTGATGAAAAGCTACTGATTGCTGAGTTGGAAATGTATAAAAATGGTGATTATAAACCTAATACAGAATATAGAAATAGAGGCTATGAAAAATCTACTACCGAACTTATGGCTAACGCAATATATAATGCTAGAAAAGACCGTCGATAAAGTTAAAGCGAAATATATATAACGATCAAAGAGTAGATATCGTTACTTAACTTTAAATGAAAATTTTTACTCTTTAAAGCAATTCATCAATCTCAAGCACTTCATCAAAATCAAATCCCACCTATTCACTTTTAGACTGTCACATCTGCTTGATGCTCAGTTGATGTCCAAAAAAATGTTGCAAATACTGAATAATAATGTGCGATTTTAACGTTATTGTTTTTACCAACTCAATGCTATGCTGATTTTCTATTATTTATATACAGCAATTATAACAACATCAATAAGTGAGATTATACGTGAACGTTATTTATATTCATGGGCTAGATAGTGATGCTAACTCTACTAAAGGAAGGTTGTTAGAGGACTATTGCCATAAGTACCATTCTGATATCAAAGTATTACGCCCTGATTTGAATAAAAGACCTGACCAAGTTTTTAAGCAAATAGTGTCCTCAATCGAAGGCTTAAAGGTTCACAATACTATTAAAAATGAGCAGTGTGAACCTTCAAATACGGTATTGATAGGTAGTTCATTGGGTGGCTACTTTTCTACTTTGATAAGTAATCATACAGGCTGCCCTGCGCTATTATTAAATCCTAGTATTCAACCACATATTACTTTACAGCGATTTGCTGAAGATTCGACGCTAACTAATAATGTTAAAGAGGAAGGTTTGAGTAATCAGGTTATTCATTCAACAGTAGGTGGTTGGGATATTACCAATGTAGATTTACAATGGTTTGAGAAACATCAATTATCAACTATTCATTATCCCAATAAAGTTACTGTGCTCATCAAAGATGGCGATGAGTTACTCGATTCTCAATTATCTGCCGAATTTTATAGACAGCAGGGAGCTAGGGTTGTATTACAAGCCGGTGGTAATCACAGGTTTAGTGATTTTGCTGAGCATTTACCGATGGTGATTGAGACTCTAAGGCAATTACAATAGATTAAAATAGCACCGAATATTTAATAATTATGTTAATTAGAATAGACGACATCATATGACGTAAGACGCTGCGTATTCAAACTAATGATACTAATTTTCGTTATAATGGTTAGATATAATTAATTATTTTGAATACTAAAGGAAGCCGTGTGAGTCAATATAATGCGCAGTCGTTAGAAGTTTTAGAGGGGCTAGAGCCCGTTCGCCGTCGACCAGGCATGTATACCGATACGACGCGCCCCAATCATTTGGCGCAAGAAGTTATCGATAATTCGGTAGATGAGGCGTTAGCAGGTTTTGCTAAAACTATTAAAGTGCAGTTATATGCAGATGGTTCGCTATCGGTAGAAGACGATGGTCGTGGTATGCCAACGGATATGCATCCTGAGTTTGGGCAAACGGGTATTGAGCTAATTTTGACTCGTTTGCATGCGGGTGGTAAATTTTCGACCTCGAATTATCAAGTATCTGGTGGGTTGCACGGGGTCGGTATTTCTGTTGTTAATGCGCTATCGACGCGAGTTGAAGTAACGGTTTGGCGTGAAGGCAGTCAGTTTGATATGGCGTTCGAAAATGGTGCACCAGTAACGGCATTAGATGAGTCAGTCAGTTCAAATAAGCGTAAGCGCGGTACCAAGGTACGCTTTTGGGCAGACAGTCATTTTTTTGATACGCCTAAATTTAATATTAAACAGCTAAAGCACAATTTAAAAGCCAAAGCGGTATTAGCGGCAGGTCTGACAATTGAATTTATTGATGATATTAATAATGAAAAGGTCGTTTGGCAGTTTACCGATGGCGTGGTTGAATATCTAACCGAACAGTTAGATGGGTTAGAGACACTACCACCTCAACCATTTTATTACCATTATGAAGCAAAAGATGGTGAACGCGCGGCAATTACCTTTGCACTCTCTTGGCTACCGGAAGGTGGTACTCCCATTCAAGAAAGCTATGTCAATTTGATTCCTACGGCGCAAGGCGGCACCCATGTGAATGGCTTGCGTACCGGTATTTTAGAAGCGTTACGGGAATTTTGTGACATTCATAATTTACTGCCCCGCAGTGTGAAACTAACAGCAGAAGATGTTTGGGATGGGGTAAATTATATTCTGTCCTTAAGGTTCTCAGAGCCACAGTTTTCAGGACAAACGAAAGAGCGCTTATCGAGCCGTGAAGCTGCAGGAGCCGTACAAACGTTAGCAAAAGATGCGTTTAGTTTATGGCTGAATAAACATGCAGAATTGGGCGCGCAGATAGCGGAACTTGCTATTAATAAAGCGGGCAGTCGCCTTAAATCTGCGAAAAAAGTAGCCCGAAAAAAAATCACTCAAGGTCCAGCTTTACCTGGGAAATTGGCAGATTGCCGCGGTGATTTGCGCGATGGTGCTGAGTTATTTTTGGTAGAAGGCGACTCAGCAGGGGGCAGTGCCAAGCAAGCGCGCGACCGTCATTATCAGGCGATACTACCTTTACGAGGGAAGATTTTAAATACTTGGGAAGTCTCGTCAGATACCGTATTATCCAGTCAGGAAATTCACGATATTGCGATTGCCATTGGCGTTGATCCTGCCTCGTCGGACTTGTCTGAGCTGCGCTATGATAAGGTTTGTATTTTAGCGGATGCTGATTCTGATGGTCTGCACATTGCCACTTTGATTTGCGCGTTATTTGTGAAGCATTTTCCCGCATTGGTTGAAGCGGGACATCTGTTTGTCGCCATGCCGCCGCTGTATCGTGTTGATATCGGTCGCGAGGTTCATTATGCATTGGATGAACCGGAACTTACTCATATTCTGGCTGGTATCACGGGGAATAAAAAAGCACAAATTACCCGTTTTAAAGGGCTTGGCGAGATGAGTGCTGAACAGTTGCGCGAAACAACGATGAATCGCGATACGCGTCGTCTAGTGCAATTGGATATGGATGACATGGTATTAACAAATAGTGTGATGGACATGCTACTGGCGAAGAAACGAGCAGGGGATCGTAAGCTGTGGCTTGAGCAAACAGGTAATTTGGCAGATATCGTACTATAGTTTTTATTACGCTACAATGCGCTTTTACTTGGTAATTTTATAGTAATGCTTATTTAATATATTGGTAGTATTGCTATTATAAAGCTATGCTGTTTGTTCTGGAATACCACCACTACAATATCTATTTATACTGATTTTTCTAATGTGAGGGCGCTGTTTATCATGCCGATGTCATCAAAATTATCTGAGTTACGCTCGTTGTCTACCGTGTTTCCGAGAACAAAGTTGCCTAGATTAACTCGGAATGATTTAGGTCGCTCCATACCAAGACGTGGTGGAAAGATAACGCCCGTCATTGCCGCTTATTTGCTAAAAATAGCGGGTTGGCGTACGGTTGGATATATACCAGACATTCCACAAGCTGTTGTGTTGGCGTTGCCGCATACGTCGAATATCGATGGTGTTTACGCTATTCCTAGCCTATTTGCCTTAGATTTAAAAATCAGTATTATGGGTAAACATACACTATTTAAAGTGCCAGTTTTAGCTCAGCTATTACGATGGATAGGGATCATTCCTATTGATCGCGGTAATAAAGGTTCTGTCTTACAAGCTAGTATTGACAAGTTTAAGATGGGTGAACCATTATTTCTCGGACTGTCTCCAGAAGGCACCCGAAAATACACTGAAAAGTGGAAAACGGGCTTTTATTATTTGGCATTGGAGGCGAACGTGCCGATATTGCCCGTTGCGCTAGATTATAAAACCAAAGAGATTCGCTTTTTATCGCTTATATATCCAACTGGTGATATTGAAGCAGATTTACCCAAAATCTATAATCAGTATTATGGGGTGATACCGCGCCATCCTGAGCGTTTGTCGCAGCCACTACAGGATGTAAATAACGCTGCACATTAATAGATTTTTTCTTGATAAGGTAGTAAATTTATCTCTTACCTGAATAATTAAATTAATTTTTAAAATCTGGGCTGACCGTTAGAGGCGCTTACTCCGCCATCGACCGGTAGATTAACCCCAGTAATCATCGCAGCTTCATCACTTGCTAAAAATGTAATGGCAGCAGCGACCTCTTCAGGCGTTGCAAAACGTCCCATCGGACAACGCTCTATAAATTTATCCGTTTTAATCGCATCCTGTTGAATCGTACTGGTCATATTTGTTTTTGTGACACTTGGATTCACAGCATTGATGCGTACGCCATCAGCGCCGTGATCTAATGCCAATGTTCGGGTTAAGTTACTGAAGCCAGCTTTGGCGGCATTGTAAGCTGCCATGTTCCAATCACCGCCCATGCCCGAGAGTGAAGAGACGTTAACAATATTACCTTTACTGGCA
The DNA here is from genome assembly GCF_014119005.1 of Psychrobacter sp. GP33. Taxonomy (GTDB): domain Bacteria; phylum Pseudomonadota; class Gammaproteobacteria; order Pseudomonadales; family Moraxellaceae; genus Psychrobacter. The sequence goes on from NZ_JACGYX010000006.1 coordinate 5,237, forward strand.
ATCAGGTGCGGCATGGCTGTCTGACAAACATAAAAAGTACCGTTTAAGTTAACATCGATTGCAGTCTTCCAATCTTCGGCAGTCAGTTCGGTAATTTTGCCTTGTACAGCTTTACCTGCATTATTAACTAAAATATCAATTTTATCGAACTTATCTATCACAAGCTTAATCATCTCTTTTACTTGGGTCTGAATACTGACATCGCAAACGACAACGAGATAGTTATCTGTATGAATCCAGGTGCGGTCATGTGGAAACGCGCGAGCCGTTTCTTCAAGCGTTTGCGCCGTACGCCCGACTAATACTACATTTGCGCCTTCGCGAGCAAAGCGAATAGCGGTTGCTCGACCAATTCCAGAACCTGCACCCGTCACAATGACGGTTTTTTCTTTAAAGCGTTTCATGACATTCTGTCCTTGTTATTAACTGATTGGGAAAGGCATTAATTTATCATAGCAAGTCACTGGTGTGAAAGCGATCGCTAAGCAATACGATTTTATCGTCTTTTCTTATTTGAAAACCTCTAGCTTAATACTAAATATATGCCATATTCAGAGCTAAAAAATTATTTCTCTAAATAATATCAATAAAAAAGACAGCCTAAGCTGTCTTTTTTTTATTACGGAAAATCATTGACCTTAATTATTCAATATCATTATCAGTTAATTTGCCATACTGATTAGTCGAAGTCGTATCTACGATATCGGTAGTTGGAGCATTCGGCGTTGTACCTGTTACGGTAGTACTTGCTGCTCCAGTGCTAGTTACTCCAACATTCGTTGCTGTAGTACCTGTTGATACTGTATTTGGCGTCGCAGCACGAACAGCGTCAGCGACTTTGTCTGTAGTGTTAGACGTAGTCTTAGTATGACGTGTGGTATGGACTTTCATACCAGTACGCTCTTCATCCATCTTGTCCTGCATTTTACGTAAGAAGCGAGCTGCTGCTTCTTGACCGCCAAGACCGAAAGATAGAGCAAATGCAACCGCAACCGCACCTAATGTTAGACCAAATGCTAGGTTAACAATAGAGTCTGCAATACCCATGGCTTTTAGACCCATGGCTAGCACTAAGCCCATGATCAATACGCGTACGATATTGGCTAGAAACTGTGAACCTTTCTCAGAGCGTTCGACAACACCGGCAATAATATTGGCAAGCCAAAAGCCGATAAACAGAATAATCGCACCCAGAATAATGTTAGCACCAAAGGCGATAAACATTGTGATGATGCCTGAGATAGGCTCAAAACCAAGCAAGTCAGCTGCTGCGATAGCAGCAAATAACATAGCAAAGAAAATAATCGCATAACCGACTAAGTCAGAGATTCTCTTATTGCCCATGGTTTCTTGCAAACCTACTTTCGCAGGTAACTGATTGATTTCAGTGTTTTCGATTAAACCTTTGATAATATTAGCAACCATACGTACCACATAATAAGTCACAATCAAGATCGCTGCTGCCATAAAGATATTTGGCAAGGCTTCCATGATTTTATTTAACATATTAGTTGCAGGACGTGCAATCACTTCGATTTTTAGAGCGTTTAAAGCAGCGATAATCGTTGGAATAATCACTACTAAAAATGCTAAAGAACCGGCGATATTTGGCAAACTGTTCTGTTCACTTAAGCCAGCTTTTGATGCAAGCTCTTGTACATTAAAGGTTGATACAAGGTTGGTCACGATGCCACGTACGACTTTGGCGATGATATAACCCACCACGAAAACCACACCAGCAATCAGGATATTCGGAATAAAGCTGAAGATTTTGTCAACCATATTGGTTAAAGGAGCAAATAAACCGTCTAGCTCTAATTGACCAAGAACCATAGTAAGAACAACCAATAAAATAAACCAGTAAACCATATCAGCGATGGTGCTGCTCATAGGCTTAACGCCAGCTTGGGCGCTTAAACGCTCATCCATATTAGTTTTTGAAAGTGCAGCATTTATTGCAGTGCGTGCAACTGTGGCAATAACCCAACCCAGTACACCAACGGCAATCGCGCCAATGAGGTTCGGAATAAATGCCAATACTTGATTTACCATGTTGGCAAATGGAGCGGAGATCGAGTTTAGGTTAAGTTGGCTTAGCGCGCCTGAGATGGCGATAATAAAGATAAACCAGAAAACAATCTTAGAGATAATGCCTTCTAAATCGTAAGTTTTGCCAGTAGTTGAATTCATACGTTGGTTAACGTTAAGTTTAGCAAGGACATTGCGCACTAATGCAGCAATTCCTAAAGCGACCAGCCAACCAATGATAAAAATCAAAATGGCGCCAATAATAGACCCTATGGGTCCACCAAGATAACCGTTGAAAGATGTGTATGCTGGGTTCATCCCGACCTCCTTTTAAGTATGATATAAGTATTATAATTTTAAGGTTCATAAGCTGATGTTAAGCTTTAAAAAAAACTAAAGCGTTACTCTTTTTATGACACTCATTAATAGTGATCACTATTATTAGTATTGTTGTTGTCGTTAAAATTGTTCATATACACAGTAAAAAAATATATATAAATATTATGGGATAAACATTTATTGTTAATTGAGCGATAAATAAAATAGCACTACCGCAACAATTATCTTTTAATACAAAATTTAACTGTGCACTATAAAAACTAACTGTCCATGATAAAAAACATACCTTTGGTTACTTATCATCTTAGCTGATATAGTGAAACGGTTAAAGACAGAAAGCTTAACTTCTTACTATAATTGTGTGATAAGTTGTTATTTTCGTGGTCATTATTAACAGAGATTATACATTAGCCCGATAATTTCATCGCAGACGTGGTTCCTAAAACTAAGATTTGCTATTATGGTGCGCAGGCAATCCTCTGCCACTATTTTGATAATGTGTTTGATAATTCGAGAAAACTTTATGAAAAAAATGACTACCTTGACGATCACGGCATTGACCAGTGCGATGTTACTAGTAACTGGCTGTAGTACCAATAACGGTAATAAAGAAACGGCTGCTAAAAGTGTAGCAGTGACTGAGCAAAGTCCAGCTGCTGAAAAAGTCGGTTATAGCTTGGGCTTTATGATGGCTGAAGGCAATAAAGATGCCGTCAAGGATTTGAATTTAGATAAGTTTGAAAAAGGTTTTCGTGATGGTTATGAAGGCAAAGAGCCAGCATTGACCCAAGAGCAAATGCAAGAAGTATTAATGACGTATCAAAAAGAACAGGAAGAAAGTTTCGTGAAAGAGATGCAAACTAAAGCTGGTGAAAATAAAACCAAAGGCGCAACTTACTTAGCAGAAAATGGCAAGAAAGCAGGCGTGACCACGACGAAATCAGGCTTACAATACAAAGTATTGAAAGCTGGCACAGGCAAAGCACCAAAGGCAACTGATGTGGTTGAAGTCAACTATGAAGGCAAGTTACTTGATGGTACAGTATTTGATAGCTCGTATGAGCGCGGTGAGCCAATTGAATTCCCATTAAACCAAGTAATCGCTGGTTGGACGGAAGGCTTACAGTTGATGAAAGAGGGTGGTAAATACGAGTTCTATATCCCATCAGACTTAGCCTATGGCGAAGCGGGTAACTCAGGTATCGAGCCTAACAGCACCCTTATCTTTACCGTTGAATTGCTGAAAGTAAAAGCGAAATAATATGCTTTTGATAATAGGCTGATTTTTTAACTATTTATAAAGGTAAAAAGTAGCCTAGCATTTATAGATTAGTATTCACTAATAAAAAGCCCTCATATTGATGTATGAGGGCTTTTTTGGATAAGGATTTTTGCTTTCGCATTAGCAACGATAATCATTGTTAAAGATTATATGCTCTAGGCTAGAGCATTTTTTGGAAAACTTTTGAGTTGCGGCCATTGTTATATTGCTGCTGGCGTGCTTCAGGTAGAGCGCTGGCATCGACTTCTACAAAGCCGTGCTCAACAAACCAATGCGCGGTACGGGTGGTTAATACAAACAACCTTTGCATTCCATGACTGCGCGCTTGCTGCTCCAAAAATGCTAATAAATCAGCACCACGGCTACCACTGCGGTATTCAGGGTGTACTGCCACGCACGCCACTTCTGCCGAAGTCTCATCAAGTGGATTAAGCGAAGCACAGCCCAAAATCATCCCGTCACGTTCAATCACGCTATAGTTGTCAATCTCTTGCTCTAAACGTTCGCGCGAGCGTGCTACCAAAATTCCTTGTTCTTCAAGTGGGGTCAGCAGTTCAAGCATACCAACCACATCATCAATATTGGCACGGCGAATCTCTTCATACGGATCATGGCTGATCAAGGTGCCAGAGCCGTCACGAGTGAAGAGCTCTTCAAGTAACGCCCCATCTTTGGCATAAGAGATGATATGAGTACGATGCACGCCTTGACGACAGGCGCTGCTGGCACAATGCAAGAAGTAATTAATCTCACAATTTAAGTCGCGTCCACGTAAAAAACGATCGACTTCATTTGGAATCATCTCGCGCAGTAAACGGTCATTGTCATTAATGCCCGTTTCTTCGCCTAATAAAATAAGCTTATCGGCACCCAGTGCTACTGCTGCGCTTAACGCCACATCTTCTGCCAGTAAATTAAACACTTCACCAGTAGCTGAATAGCCCATTGAGCCCAAAATCACAATATGGTCATGCAATAAGTTATTTTTAATGGCTTCCACATCAATAGAGCGCACTTCACCGGTCATCTGATAATCAACGCCATCACGAACGCCGTAAGGACGTGCGGTGACAAAATTACCTGAAATGGCGTCAATACGTGAGCCATACATGGGCGAATTTGCCAGTCCCATAGACAGTTGGGCTTCAAGTTGAAGGCGAATTGCACCAACTGCTTGCAAAATAGATGGCATAGCAACGCGTGGCGTCACACGAATATCTTGATGCAGCGCCGCGGCAATACCTGCCTCTTTAATATTTTTTTCAATTTGCGGGCGGGCACCGTGAACTAATACCAACTTAATACCTAAGCTGTGCAATAACGCAAAATCATGAATTAAGGTGCTAAAGTTAGGATGATTGACCGCCTCACCACCGAACATAATCACGAATGTCTTGCCGCGATGGGTATTAATGTAGGGGGCTGAGTTGCGGAACCAATGGACGTATTCTGGATTGATCTGAGGCATGGCGCTAGTAGTCATAATAGGAGCAATTATAGTTAGAATAAAGGAGAAGGAATGACAAAAATTTGTCGAACGTTAAAGATTTACCATAGCAAAAAATGTCGATATGAGCTATCTTTTTATTTTGAGCAAAACAATGCTACTCTATAGTTGTATTATACAGAAGCGCAACAAGGCGTTAGGATGATGCTAAAACGTTTTTGTTATGCTACGCTTTGCTAACATTGTTTATGACTTATAGTTGTAGGAAGTAGCCTATATCTGGCGTAGCTATAATTTTAACTGTCCGATTTAGTAATTGTCTTATTTAGTAGTTATTTTCTTTAGCAATTAGCTGCTTTAATAGTTATTTGCGTCATAGCGTTATTACCTTAATCTTGGCGTATGTTTTGAGTCTCCTTTAGTAACCTGTTGATACCTCCTATATCCCATTACAACGCGTGGCTGTCCTATTGCTGCTCCTTGTAGGCACCGTTTTACCGATACATTAACTAGGAATAATAATTATTATGAAAAAAAGCAACCAATTTGCCAATCCATTTGCTGCATGGACGGGTCATCGCTTATTTCACGTTGTTGCTGGCACCTTAGTTGGCGCGATGGCAGTGACACAAGCATCCGCTATGTTGCCCACGCCAGAGCCGACGATTAGCGGTCCAATCGCTGTGCAATCGGCAGACAATAATAGTCGCTCGACCAGTCAGGCAATAAACAGCAAAATAACGGCTTCTTTGATAAGCGTTGATCCTAATGGTAAAGAACTATTGGTGCCTGTGACGGGCAGTACGCGTTTGCAGTCTGGTAATATCTTAGAGTATCAAGGTCTGTTTACCAATACCAATCCGGATAGAGTGCGTAAAATGACGGTGACCATGACCATTCCTGAGCAAGTTGAAATGCTGGGTGGTATGGCACCAGATTTCCCATTTGGTAGTGCGGATGGCAATACTTTTGCCCGTATGCCGCTACGTGCCAATATTGATGGTAAGCTGCAAGAAGTGCCGTTAACTTTTTACAAAGCTGTCCGTTGGGATTTAGAAGGTTTAGGGTTAAATGAGACCGTTATGGTTAAATACCGCGCTCGCGTTAAGTAACTATTAAGAACTAAAATATCTATAGCCAAATAGATAAAATGGTTTAACGATAGATAGTAAAAAAAGCACGACAGTGAATGACTGTGGTGCTTTTTTGTTTTTATATAAATCATTATTTAACGTTTAAAGCGTGGCGTATTTGCTATTGGACTTTTCAATAATTAATTGTTTGATGGCGGCAATTTGTGAGGTCGTAGCTTGCATGCCAGCATTGATTAAGGCACGGCGCTGGCTAGTATCTAAGGAGCTTATTTGACTGACGTTAGGCGTAATGACGATGTCAGCGCGTTGCCGTTCAAGTCGAGATGAGGTAGTAGTAGCCACGGCATTACTGCTGACATTTGCCATGACATTATATTCTAATAAGCCCCAAAAGCTACTTAACGAGGTGATAGTTGGTAATTTAGTAACCGTTGGTGCTATATTACTTTTCTTAGCATCCGTACTATTAGTACTATTGTTTTTAGCGCCAGTATGCGGGTCAGTGACGTCAACAGCAATGATAATATCTGCGCCCAAATCGCGAGCGCTATCAACGGGCACCAAACTGACCACGCCACCATCAACATATTTTTTGCCCACCTGTTCTGGAATGCGCGGGGCAATAAAAATATTAGGGACACTACAAGAAGCTTGCACGGCAAGACCAGCATCGCCCGTTGTAAAGACGGCTTTGGTTAACGTGTTCTTTTCCGCAGCAATCGCGGCAAAGGTAATGGGAAAGGTTTCAATTGGACGCCCGCCAACTTTATTATTAATAAAGTTTTTAAGTTTTATCCCTTCAATAAAGCCTTGATTTGATAAAGTGAAATCCATCAGCGCACTATCGGGCGTGCTTAAGGCAATTTTTTCCAATTCAGTAGAGTTATAGCCGCTGGCGTATAGACTACCCACCAAACTACCCACACTGGTACCCACCACCAAGGTTGGGGTGATGCCGTTTTCTTCTAACGCTTTAATCACGCCGACATGGGCAAAGCCTTTGGCACCGCCGCCGCCTAATACCAAAGCGACACTTGGAATATAGGGTTCTGGAGCTGCCTGTATAGGGTTGGCACTAGGGATGCTATTGCAAGCACTGGTCAATACAGCAAGCGCACTAATAAGGCTGGCGCGCTGCCAGTATGATAAGATTATTGTGCTTATTATGCGCTGTATAGTAGAGGGTAAGGGATGAGCAAACATAGATATACCTTGAAAATAGTCGTAGCATTTTTGAATAGTTATCATATTTTAAACGTATGGATAATTGACCCTTTATAAGATAGACATCATGACTAGCAGGTTAAGATAGCAAGGTAAATAGCTAGACGCATCATTACCAAATCGCTTAGCATAAGCAATACCTTTGTCAGCTATAATGACCGTCATATATTATTTTTAATCGCTACTATAGACGTTTACCAATCAATGGGTTAGGACATTTTTGATGCCAATATCTGCCAGCCGCCCCGCTATTTCAGCCATGTCTGCGCCTATGAGTAAGGGTCATGCGCCATCGTCATTAGATATGCCAGTGACGGCGCTGGCAGGCGTTGGGGTTAAGGTGGCGGAGCAATTGGCACAATTAGGCATTGAGCGCATTTTTGATTTATTACTGCATCTACCGCGTGCTTATGAAGACCGCAGCCGTATTGTCGCGATAGGGGATGTGGCACATGGGCAGTCGGCATTGATCACAGGTCGCGTGGTGCATGTGGATAATAAGCGTAGCGGCATGACGGTAATTATAGAAGATGCAACCGGCAGTATCTCATTACGTTTTTTTAAGGTATATCCTGGGTTAGCGCAAACCATGAGTGTCGGCACGCATTTGCAGCTGTTCGGTGAAGTGAAGGTCAGTCGCTATGGCAAGCAGCTGCACCATCCAGAATATCAAGTCATCACCGATAGTGCGGCAATCGTCGATACCGGGCTGCAGCCAATTTATCCAACGGTCAAAGGCTTACATCAAAATAAACTACGTACGTTGATTAAATTGGCATTGCAAACCGTGCGTAGCCAAGGTCTACCGATGACCCTGTTTACGCCTAATGATTTTGCGGTGGTTGCTGATATGCCGTTAGCGCCTTTTACGCCTATAAGAAAACAGATTGCAGAGACGGGCGAGCCGGAAGATATATTTTCTATGCTGGCGCAACGTGTGCCGGAAAACCAGGTTCAAAAAGCAAATCCTACGAGTTATGAGGTTGCCAATACTAGCTTCAATCTCAATTCTAACACCAGCCCACACCATTCAACGGCTCATAATGTCTATAACTTAACAATATTTGAAGCCTTAGTATTACTGCATACGCCACCGATTTATACTGAGATTACTCAGCAATATGAGCTATTAACGCAATTAAGTGCGCGCAGCCATGCGGCTTGCCAGCGTCTTATCATTGAAGAATTAACCGCGCATCAGCTCAGCCTGTTATATCGGCGTCAGCAATTGCATCAACATAAAGCCCCGAAATGTGCCATTCAAAGCCCGACTACCGAGCAGTTATTTGCCGCGTTGCCGTTTAGCTTAACAGGGGCGCAAACGCGCGTTATGAAGGACATCACTGCGGATATGGCAACGTCGATTCCGATGCTGCGCTTGGTGCAAGGAGATGTGGGCGCTGGTAAAACCTTGGTGGCGGCAGGCGCGGCAGGATTTGCGCTCGATAGTGGCTGGCAAGTGGCGGTGATGGCACCGACGGAGATACTTGCAGAGCAGCATTTAGTCAATTTTAAGCAGTGGTTTGAGCCGTTAGGTATTGGTGTCGGCTGGCTGGCGGGTAAACAAACCGCCAAGCAGCGCCGCGAAGCGTTAGAAGCAGTGGCGGAAAATACGGTGCAAGTGGTCGTCGGTACTCATGCCTTATTCCAAGAGCAAGTACAATTTGCCAAATTGGGCTTGGTGATTATTGATGAGCAGCACCGATTTGGCGTTGAGCAGCGGATGGCGTTGACTAATAAAGGCGTTACTGGCAGCACGCCGCATCAACTGATTATGACCGCAACGCCTATTCCGCGTACCTTGGCGATGAGTGTCTATGGCGATATGGATACGTCCATCATTGATGAATTGCCGCCGGGGCGTACCCCAATTACCACGGTGACCATTGACCGCAATCGCCGTGATGAGGTGATTGAACGTATCGCGGTTAATTGTGAAGCAGGTCGGCAAGCGTATTGGGTCTGCTCATTGGTAGAGGAGTCGACCGCCCTCGATGCGCAAGCGGCGGAAGCGACGTATGAAGATTTAAATGAGCGCTTAGATATTCGTATTGGCTTAGTCCATGGCAAGATGAAAGCGGTCGATAAGCAAGCGGTGATGCACGCCTTTAAAACTGGACAACTGGATTTGTTAATTGCTACGACTGTGATTGAAGTTGGCGTCGATGTGCCGAATGCCTCATTAATGGTCATTGAAAATGCGGAACGGTTGGGTTTATCGCAATTGCATCAATTACGTGGTCGTGTCGGGCGTGGCTCAACTAAAAGCTATTGTGTGCTGCTATATCAAACCCCATTATCAGAAACTGGTACGGAACGACTTAATGTGCTGCGTGAAAGTACTGATGGTTTTGTCATTGCCCAAAAAGACTTAGAGCTGCGTGGTCCTGGCGAATTATTAGGCAAACGCCAAACTGGTAATGTTGGCTATTATTTAGCAGACCTTATTCGTGATGAGCAGCTGTTTGCCATTGCTCAGCGACTGGCAAAACATATTATCAGCAATCCTGCGCGCAAAGCCGATGTCAGCCAACTTATTCAGCGCTGGATGCCGGAAGCAAGTCGTTATACCAATGCGTAATGGCTATGAATAGCTTAATGACGTTGGCTCGATTGCAGATTTATACTGGTTTACCACCTAGTACTGACCAATTAGTATTTAGCATTGAATGTTTTAACATTCTACCTTTTACACGTTCAGTTTTTATTATTGCGCTGACCTATAGAGATCCTTTATGAGTGACTTTCAAGAACCCAATACTGAGCAAGAAGACCCTGCAACGTTGCCACCGGATTCAGAGCTGCCGCCTTATCGTCAACCTGATGCAATGGCAAAAAAACCTGCGTCAAAATATCCATTATGGTTGTTACCGGTCATGGCTGTGATGCTGGTTTTGGGCGTCTTATTAGGTAAATATTGGGGCGATAATAAGAGCACCGATGAGACATTAGGCAGCACGGATAGCGTCAATCAAGTGCAATCCAATACTGATAGTAATAGTTCGACATCCTTGAGTGCGCCTGAGCAAACTGTCTTATCTGTTGAAGTCATTTCCCCAAGTCAAGATAGCTTAGGCAACACTTTAAGCGCAGATGGCACGATAGCGGCAAAAGATACTGCCAGCGTTAGTGCCAAGGTTAATGGAGTAGCAATTGAGCGCATTCTTGTGGAAGAAGGGTCTCAGGTAAAAGCCGGTCAAGTACTGGCAATATTCGACACCGCTGCTCTGCAACAGCAAGTCTTACAAGCCCAAGCCGATGTCGCAGAAGCAGAAGCGGCGCTGGTCAATGCCAAATCTGAGGCGGCACGCGTGTTACCGCTACTTGAAATTGATGCGATTAGTAAGCAAGAAGCCGATCGCTATCGCAGCACCAGAATACGCGCTGAAGCCAGCTTAGATGCCGCTAGAGCCAGACTGAATACGCAGCGCTTAAACTTAAGTAATGCCAATGTTGTCGCACCCGTAAGCGGCGTTATCAGTGAAAAAATGGTAGAAGTAGGAATGGTGGCTGGCAATGATCCATTATTTACCATTATTAAAGACGGTATTTTAGAGTGGCAAGCGACCCTTGATCCTAAGCTTGTAGGTGAGGTAAAGGTAGGCACACCAGTAAAAGTGAGCTTACCAAAAGAGCAATCGGTAATGGGCGAAGTGAGCCGTATTGCCCCAACTGCAGATAAAAACCGTCAAATTACTATTTATGCGATTTTGGCAAAAAATTCTGCTGTACGTGCAGGCATGTATCAAAAAGGTGAGTTTCAATTGGGCAGCGCCAGTATGCAAACCGTGCCCAGCAGCGCCATTGTCAGTAATGATGGTTACGATTATGTGATGCTGGTTACCGATGTAAAAACTGAAGGTGAGAAAACTGAGACTGCCAAAGTTATTGGGCGTATCCAGCAGTTACGCGTCACTTTAGGAGAGCGTATTGGTGATAAAGTTGCTATTGCTGAACCGATTCCTGCGGACAGTCAATTGGTCAAGCAAGGTGGCAGCTTTCTAAATGATGGCGACTTGGTGCAAGTGGTAGCTAGTAAGGATAATAAAGACAATAACGACAAGCTACCACGCTCATGAATCTAAATGCGTCGGCATATTCGATTAGAAATCCGCTTGTTGCTATCTTATTGTTTGTCTTATTAACAATGGGTGGCTTGTTTGGCTTTCGGCAAATGAAAGTGCAACAGTTCCCGGATATTGATTTGCCTGCGGTGGTGGTGACGATAACGTTACCCGGTGCTGCACCAGCTCAGTTAGAAAACGATGTGGCAAAAAAGATTGAAAATCGGCTGACCAGCATTACCGGTATCAAGCATATTCGTAGCACACTGCAAACGGGCGCAGCAACCATTGTCACCGAGTTTGTGTTAGATAAAGACATTCAAGAAGCGGTCGATGATGTGCGCTCAGCTGTTGGTGAAGTGCGCGGCGATTTACCAGCCGCGGCAAATGATCCAATTATTACTAAGGTTTCTACCTCAGGATTTCCCGTCGTCACGTACTCTGTAACTGCCGATAATATGAGCGTTGAGGATTTATCTTGGTTTGTCGATGACACCATTACCAAGCGTTTATCCGATGTTCAAGGCGTTGGCTCAATCAGCCGTATCGGTGGGCTTGAGCGCCAAATTACGGTCGCGACTGACCCTATTGTCATGAGCGGATTACAGCTCTCTATCAGCCAGCTGTCACAGCAAATCGCTGCTATTCAACAGGACAGCTCTGGTGGTGAGGCAGAAGTTGGCAATACAACCCAAACGATTCGAGTATTAGGTGCGGTAGAACGCGCCCGCGAGTTGAACGACTTACAGATAGCGGTGCCGACTGGTGGCACGCAAGCACTGGGTCAAATGGCGCAAGTCACCGATGGCGCAGCAGACCCAAGCTCTATCGCCAAGCTTGATGATCAAACGGTGGTGGCATTTAACGTGACCCGTTCGCGCGGTGCCAGTGAAGTTGAGGTGATGGCGCTTGTCGATGAGGCGTTGAGCCAATTACATCAAGACATGCCTAATATTAGTATTGAAAAGGTGTATGACCGAGCAACGCCGATTGCTGAAGATTATCAAGCGTCGCTGCGGATGTTAATAGAAGGCGGTATTTTAGCTGTTATCGTAGTGTTCCTATTCTTGCGTAATATTCGTGCGACCATTGTCACCGCTGTTGCATTGCCTTTATCCATTATTCCCACTTTTTTGGGCATGTACCTGTTTGATTTTAGTTTAAATATTATCTCATTATTGGCATTATCCTTGGTCATTGGAGTGTTGGTCGATGATGCGATTGTTGAAGTTGAAAATATCATGCGCCATTTGCGTATGGGCAAAACGCCTTATGAAGCGGCAATGGAAGCGGCGGATGAGATTGGGCTTGCCGTAGTTGCCACGACCTTTACCCTCATTGCGGTGTTTTTACCGACGGCATTTATGGGCGGTATTGTTGGGCAATTTTTCCGCCAATTTGGCTGGACAGCCGCGCTGGCTATTTTTGCCTCGTTATTGGTCGCGCGTCTGATAACTCCAATGATGGCGGCATATATTTTGCGCCCAGAAAAAAAGCACATTGAACGCCAAAGTCGCACGATGACGGGCTATTTAAAAATGGTCACATGGACATTGCATTATCGCTGGCTAACCATGGGCGTAACCTTGGTATTGTTTGTTGCCTCGCTGGGCCTAGTCAAGTTGCTACCGACTGCTTTTATTCCTGATAATGACATTGACCAGACGCGCGTTGAGATTGAGATGACGCCAGATGTGGCGCTTGTTGACACGGAGCGGGTAGCGGCGCTGGCAAGTGCGCGTATCATGAGTTTACCTGAGGTGCGACATATTTTTACCTCAGTTGGAGAAGCACAAGCCGCAATGGGACCTAACGCTGGCTCAGGCAGTGGCAAGTCAAAAAATATTGCTGGACTCGACATCGTATTAGCGCCACGAGCAGAGCGTGGCTCAAAGCAAGAAATTGAACGCAAAATTAGTGCTATTGTTGCAGAAGTACCAAGCGCCCGTTTTACTGTTGGCTTATCAAGTGGCGGCGAGACCGGATATAATTTTTCCTTAAGCAGTACCAATCCTCAACTGTTAGAACAAACCGTACAAAAAATTATGAGCGATATCCGTGCGCTGCCGCTTGTTGGTGCAGTGACCAGTGATCGCAGCTTGCCGCGCCAAGAACTGACAGTGACGCCTGATAGACTAGCAATGGCAGATAAAGGCGTGACCACCCAAGATATCGCGACCACGCTACGCATTGCTACCGTAGGTGATTATGAGCAGCGATTATCAAAGCTCAATCTGGACACCCGCCAAATTCCTATTGTCATACGCCTGCCCGATGTCGCAAAACAGAATGTCACTCAGTTAGAAGGTCTATATGTGCCAAGCGCCCGACCAGCAGGGCAAGGGGTACGGGTAGGAGAAGTGGCGGCGCTGAACTTTGGCACAGGACCTGCGCAAATCAGCCGCTTAGACCGTGAGCGCGCCATCAGTATTACTGTGCAACCCACTAATGGTGAGCTTGGCGAGCTCGTGCAAGCCGTTAAAAACACACCGACCATACAAAACTTGCCAGCGTCAATTTCCATTATTGAACAAGGACAAGCGGAAAATATGGCAGAGCTGTTTAGCGGTTTTGTTATTGCCATGTCAGTAGGCATCGTCTGTATTTTGGGCGTATTAATATTATTATTTAAACGCCTATTACAACCGTTTACCATACTAATGGCACTTCCTTTGTCTATTGGCGGTGCTTTTGTAGGTTTGATAATTACTGGTAGTAGCTTATCGATGCCATCGATGATTGGTTTTATTATGCTAATGGGAATCGCCACTAAGAACTCAATTTTGCTGGTTGACTACGCACTGATAGCCCAGCGGCGTGGACTGGCACGATTTGATGCCATGATTGATGCTTGTCACAAGCGTGCGCGTCCGATTATTATGACCTCCATCGCAATGGGCGCTGGCATGTTGCCGCTGGTATTTGGTTGGGGCGAAGCAGATCCGACCTTTCGTCGTCCGATGGCAGCCGCGGTATTGGGCGGCTTAGTGACTTCTACTCTATTAAGTCTAGTAGTCATTCCAATGGTTTACACTTTGATGGATGATGTGTCTAACTGGTTTGGCAAGTGGTTGGTGCCGCATGGAAAAGAGGTAAACGATAAATCCGCTACTGAACACCTATAAATATTAAGAAAATGTAGCGTATAAAAAGGTCCATACTACTATCAGTGTGGACCTTTTTTATTTGTCAGAAAATAGTTACCGAGCATGAAAGAATATAAGTGGTTTTTAATAAAACATGGCTTTTATAAATATCAGCAATCTAGTTTTTGCAGGTTATACAAATTTTGATTTATTTAACTTAATCTATTTAAATAGTTACTGTAAATTATCTTGTTCTAAGTTCGATAAAAAAGCTGCGAAACCCTCTGCTGCCCGAGCTTGCAGACGGCTACTGGTTACCACTCGAACGCGATTGCTCCAAATAATAGTATACCCTTGTGCTTCGAATTTTTTAACCAAGTCCACGTCTTCATGACAAGGTAATGGCGAAAATCCGCCAACTGCAAGATAGGTCTCAGCGCTAAAACTTAAATTCGCGCCATGAATATGATGATGCCCCATTTTATCTTGATAATGAGCTTTATAAGCTTCCTGCGTCTGCGCTGTTAGATGCGCCCAGCTATCAACGCTTACTACGCCACAAATCATATCAGTCGGTTGCTGCGCAATATGCTTTATTTGCTGGACTAACCAATCTTTATTTACTACTGAGTCGGCGTCTGTACAGGTAAGCCATGTCGCTCCATGTGCGATTGCATGGCGAACGCCCAAATCTCGCGCCCGTCCCACGCAGCGATACTCAGCGCATATATAATCGACGCCTGTTGTTTTTATGATTAAAGCGGTGTCATCAGTGCAGCTATCTAGCACCACCAGCGGATAGACCGTAATGGTTGAGGGCAATTGGCGAATGGCTGTTTGAACCGCCACTAAGCAGCTGGCGATCGTCATCGTCTCGTTATGAGCAGGAATCACAATACCAATTCTTATATTACCTATAGGTTTACCAGTATTTTGCCGTTGATTATATTTCGTCATATTAAATCTTCTTGCATGGCGATTGACTCTGACGAGCGCTGCCAAACGTCCAATAAAAAATCGCTATCGATAATTTGACCCTGATGATTAAACGCGACTTGATGTTCATCTGCGCTGTTTACCGAATTAAATGCTTGGTATAGGCGTCGATGTACCGTCTCACCATTCATCTTGAAGCCGTCAATGGGGTAGCGCCAATGACAGCACAGTAGCGTGCCACCTGATGCAAGGTGTTGCTGAATCCAAGTGATGACGGTATCAATATCTTTTAAAGATAAGTAATATAAAATCTCACTAATGACAATCAAATCAAAGGATGGCTTATTAGCAAGCGTCTTGGCTGATAAAGGATAAGCTTTTATTACAGCTTCTGTTAAATTCAAGAATACGTCGGGAATGACCCCTTGTAATATTCTCACATGGGGCGATTCTGTTAGGCGCTGTTTAGCCAGTTGCACTGCCTGAGCATTGCCGTCGATACTGACCAACGCTTGACAGCGACGAGCAAGCAACTCACTAAACACGCCATTGCCACAGCCTAATTCAATGGCATCGTGATAGTGATGTTGTGGTAGTACCGCTAGGCAAATATTACGTTTTCGCTTTTCATACCAGCGGGTCTGATAGTGCCAAGGGTCGGTATTGTCATTATATAACGCATCAAAATATGTTTCTGAATAAGTAGCCGACTGGCTATCAATAGAATCACAGTCAGCTGAATGAGTCTTAGCAATCTTTAAACTATCAGGAAGGTTATTTAAATCGTCGGTAACAGGAATAGACACTGTGGATTTAGAGGTATGGCTCATATAAATAAACCTCCCAAGGTTGGCTGATTCTAGCGATGGTTTTAGCGGATAAAATTGGCGGATTGCCTGTACTCTCATCAACGGTGGTTTGGCTGGTAAAGCAAGCAATGGCTTCGGATTTACGCTGTAATTGCTCAACCGTTAAATCTAATCTGACAGCAGAGTGCCACGGAATGCGGCTATCACCAGGATTCGCCCAATGCCACGCCCAAATTAATACTTGATAACATGCCAGCTGGCATTGCTTGGCAAATGCGGCGATTACTTGTCCTGTCGCTTCATGGTCGGGATGTCCATCATAGATAAAGGGCGTTACTAAAATATCGTCAGGCTGTGTAATAGCCGCTAACTTTTGGTAAAATTGGTCTTTTTGGGCAAACACATCGCCATCCGTTATATCTAAAGCAATAGTCGTTACCTGATGTGCCACGCTCAACATGTCTAATGCGGTAGCGCTTTCTTGCGGACGAATGATATCAAGTTTCTCTGGAGGATAAATCTTTGAGTGTGGGTGGCTTTGCGTACCATTGGTGACGTGAATAAGGACGATAGGATTGCCATTTGCTGCCAACTGTTGGAGCAGACCGCCCGAACCCAGTATCTCATCGTCAGGATGTGGGGCAAAAATGCATACACGCTGGTGTGATGGGAAATTTTTTGCAATATTTAATGAAGGTAAATTCTGTAGTCCTTGCCAATTTTGCCAATCGTCCTGACTGGTGCCATCGCCTTCAATCACACGATCGCCAACAATGGGGTGGAGATGTTCAGATTTTGCGCCGTTATCTTTGAGATCAGAATCTGCTGTCACCTTGGGTGCTGACTTATTAGCTATTACAGTTGCCATATATTCACCTGCTTATCTGTTAAGTCTCGAGTAACATCACTAGATAATTCACCAATTTTTTGCAAATCAAACGCCCCATGACTTTGGCGAATAAACACGGTCAAATCTGCGGATAATCTTGCAAAATGAGCATTACTACAAAATGGTGCAGCACCTAGTGCCTGCCCGACGGACTCCATTACTAAGCGCGCCACCTTCTCGACTTGTGACCTTAATTCACGAATGACAAGTTCATGGCTACGTTGTGGTTCAGTATCTATTAAGTCACTCACATAACAAAAATACTGCCGAGTAACTGCTAGCGCTGTACCAATTTCCCCCAAATACATCGCTTTATAATCATTTGGTTTCTGCTGATAAGTAATTAATAAATAGGAAGCCATCTGAGCCGCCGCGCCATACCAGCAAGCTGCAACGCCTGCTGCACCATACCAAAAACCCAAACGTTCTAAATAAGCGTTTGCCGCGCCAACGTTATGACCCGACACCTGATTGAACTCTACGGTGGCGGTATCAGTGGCTTGCATGCCAACCGCCTGCCATTTGCTATTGTCAATCGCAATACCAGATTGACGCATATCAACAATAACCAGTTGCGAATGACCATGCTCATCTTGATACGTCATCAGCCCATGATCAACAATATTGGCACCGGAACACCACGCTTTTGTACCGCTAACTTTACCCTGCTGATAGCGGAGGGGATTGGGATGACCTTCTGACGCCCAAACTGCCCATAATCCATTGGTATCATTTTTATAACCCACTTCATGTAAGGTGCTGAGAGCGTCTAAGTGTGATTCGAACCATTTTGCAATGGTTAAATCAATGCTCGAAACATACGCTAAAATTTGCCAACGGATTAACGTACCTGAGGTTTCTTCCTCCAGATTAGTAATACTACTAGCAGGATGGGGGATTTTATCGCTATAAGTCACCAAAAATTTTAATATATCGTGCCGTAATTTATCGGTTATAGCCGATGCGTGTTCCGCTTGATCAGCCGCTATAATATTTTCTATGGCAGCTTTAAGTTGCTCTAATAAAGAGTTCTTTTCATCTAACCGTAACATTAGGGCTCCTTAATTATTATTATAAGATTGCTCTTGTTAGTCAGCTACTTGGTTGTTTTTTAACCAAGCATTAGCTATTTGGGTGATGTATTTTGCTCTCACTAAAGTTACTTTGAAAATAACTTATTGAAGATGAAATTTAGTGTCAATACACTTCATTTTAAACAGAGATCATTCAAAAAATCTTGTTGCCAACTATGTAAGTCATGCTGTTGAAGCCCTTGCAGTAATGTCTGATAGCGGCTCTGTCGCTCCTCTAATGGCATTATCAAAGCAGTATGTAAACCATGTATGATACTTTGAGGTTCGTGCGGGTCGATAATGAGCGCCGCCTGCATTTGCTCCGCCGCTCCTGCATAACGTGACAATAACAACACTCCTGGATCATTAGGATTTTGAGCCGCAATATATTCTTTAGCGACCAAATTCATACCATCCTTAAGAGAATTCACCCAGCCAACATCACTGTTCCAAAACGCAATCATTAATGCTTCTTGGCTCAATACAGTTTCGCTATAGGTAATCGCTTGCCAGTTTTCTATGAAGTCTTCACTGTTAGAAATATCTTGTCTATATTCACTAGGCGAAAATTGCTGGTTGATGTTATGAACCGCTTGTTTGACACGCTCATAAAGCTGTTGGTAAACGGGTAAATCTAAGCGGCTAGGACAAGCAATTTGTAATAATTTTAGCTGGTTTTGATAGATTGGATATTGCTGTAAAAAATCGCCATACCCAGAAAAACGCTCTAACAGTCCTTTAGAATAATCAATTCTGTCCACCGCTATTATTTGCTGAGTGGCAGATTTTGTAACATTTTCCCCCTGAATGTTTTTTATAGACTGGGAGGATAAATGAGAGGATAAACTCATAACATGCTGCTGGATTTTGGTCACATTGACGCCGATTGGGTAGGCGTTAATTACTAAACAGTGTGGTATACCCGAGTCTAGATTGAGCATTAACCGTGTACCAGCTTTGCCAGAGTCTGATTTAGTATAGAAGGTGTCTGATGGCAAACTATTTAAAAAATTGTCTTTTAAATAATGCTGGAAAACAGCCACACAGTTGATTTTATCTTGCTGAGTCTGTGTGCCGAATACATCATAATAAGCAAGATGATTGATAAGTTCAGGGCTTTTATCAAGCTGTTGCCAAAATGGTAATGGAACAAAAGGAATGTGTAAAAAAAAGCCGATACGATTACTTATACCCAACTGACGGCAATCATACGCCACGCTTAAAAAATGATAGTCATGCACCCAAATCACATCATCAGGCTGAATGATCTTTTTTAATTGTTTGGCAAAAAGAAGGTTTACTGCTTGGTAGACTGCGTAGTCCTCCGGTGCTTGGCTAATCACATCAGTTTGCTCGTGCAGTAGTGGCCATAGGACATTATTGGCAAATCCACAGTAAAACTGCTGATGCTGTTCATTATTAAAGGCTGTGGTCATATAAGTGACTGTTGTATTAGTCCCTTGCTTATCAGTATTTGTTAAAAAAGTTCGCTCGCAACTGCTAAATTCATTGATATCACCACCATTATTACTATCGATAACCTCACCATTCCAGCCCATCCATATGACTGAATTCCCATTAAAGACATCTTGCAATGCAATCGCAAGTCCACCTGCCATAGGGTTGTTGTCGGGCATTTTGACCCGATTAGATAAGACGATTAAGCGGCTCATATCTCGTGTCTCACTATGTCGTGTTACGTTCAATCGTGCGTTTGTGAGTAGTTGCTTCTATCCTCTCATCAATCAGATAACGCGCTAGATTTTTGGCAAAAACTTAAGAAGCTATGAAGTAAAATCGTCACCTCTTGAATATTATGGACATAATAATGAGCACAAGTTGGCTCACTACCTACTTTGATACCCATGCCCTGTATAGGGTCAATAGATATAGGGCTAATATAATTTTCTAATAACCTGCTTTTTTCGGTTGGTATATGGCGAT
Organism: Psychrobacter sp. GP33; assembly: GCF_014119005.1. Classification (GTDB taxonomy): domain Bacteria; phylum Pseudomonadota; class Gammaproteobacteria; order Pseudomonadales; family Moraxellaceae; genus Psychrobacter. The sequence goes on from NZ_JACGYX010000006.1 coordinate 25,452, forward strand.
CTTGTACCGCCATAAATCCTGCTTCATCGGTCATATCATCACCAATAAAAATAGGATAAATCGGTGCGCTGGTCTGCGTTTTTTGTAGTAAGGTCAAAATTGCTGAGCCTTTATTTGCTCCTTTTGGTACAGCCTCCAACACATATTTACCTGCTTTCAATGTCCAATCAGACTGTTGTTTTAATGCTTTTGTCATGATGGTATAAGCGACATCAGCTAAGGTAGGATTTTGCCGATAATGTAGAGCGACGGAATAGGGTTTGTTTTCAATAGTGAGATCATCATAAGGCATACAAAACTGGCTAATAACCTGCCTTATTGCTGCAAGTTCGACTGTATCAACAGACGTTACATCAGTATCGTTAACACTGCTCCCATCAAATGCTATTTCTAATCCATGCGTGGCTGCTATCGGCAAGTGCACAGGACATAGCATTTGCCTTGCTTCAGTCAGACTGCGTCCCGTTACGATGGCGACTTTAATACCATGATTTTGTATTTTTTGTAACAGCGTTAAGGTTTTGTTTGGAATAAAGCTATCTTTTGGATTTAGCGTAAAATCTGCCAGTGTGCCATCTATATCTAGAAACAAATAATAGTCCTGCTGATGAGATAAATAATCGGCAAAGTTTTTTGGCTGAATATATATGGGTGGACTATTTATGCTGGGGCTTCTTCCTGAAGTCACATTTATTCCTTTTTAATAAAATCCTTATTAATAAAGCGTCATCCTTTGGTTTTATTTACCTTAAATTTTAATCATTTTATCTGTTGAAAGTCGACGGGTTTTGAAATGTTAAACTATAAAAAAGCAACAAAAGTCAGTTAGAGTTGATAAAGAGTTTGCCACAAATTGAGTTATGCTCTGATAGCAAGAATGTTCAATTGGGCATGAGTTGTGTAACTCATTAAGCGCTATTTCAATTCACAACTGTCCATTCAAAAATGCATCAACTTTAGGTTAAATATCTTACGCTGCCGTGTTGCGCAGGTTATTGCTGAAGCTTATATTTCCCAATAGCTGATCAAAAATTATTTACTATCGTTCATTTAATTGGTTGATTTAAAGAATATTATTAGGCATTACTCTCTAGAGTAAAAACCAGAAGTTTTAATTCAATGCAACAACCAAAACTAAAATAAAGAGGATTGAATAATGGGACTATTAGTCGAAGGACAATGGCAAAACCAATGGTACGATACCAAATCTACTGGTGGCAGCTTTGAGCGTAAAGAATCCAGTTTTAGAAACTGGGTTACTGCAGATGGTAGCGCTGGCCCATCAGGGGTTGGTGGCTTTAAAGCTGAGCCCAATCGTTACCATTTGTATGTCTCTTTAGCGTGTCCTTGGGCGCACCGAACCATTATTTATCGCAAGCTAAAAGGCTTAGAGGACATGATATCCATGTCTGTGGTCAATCCTATTATGGGTGATGAGGGCTGGACATTTAAGGCTGGTAAGGGTGTTATTCCTGATCCCATTTTTAACGCCACGCATTTATATGATATCTATATTGCTGCGCAAGCAAATTATACGGGGCGAGTGACTGTTCCTATTTTATGGGATAAAAAAACCAACAGCATCGTGAGTAATGAGTCGTCTGAAATTATTCGTATGTTCAATAGTGCCTTTGATGACGTTGGGGCGTTGGCAGGAGATTTTTCACCGCCAGAACTATTAGCAGAAATCGATTCGCTCAATGAGTATATTTATACTACTATCAATAACGGCGTATATCGTGCTGGTTTTGCCACCACGCAAGAGGCCTATGAGGATGCGGTAATCGAGCTGTTTAATGCGCTAGATGTACTAGAAGTCAGGTTAGATAATCGTCGTTACTTAACGAGTAGCACGATAACTGAAGCGGATTGGCGATTATTTACTACCTTAGTGCGTTTTGATAGCGTTTATGTGGGTCATTTTAAATGTAATTTACACCGAATCGTGGACTACCCAAATCTTTGGGGCTATTTGCGAGATTTGTATCAAATACCAGGTGTTGCCGAGACGGTAAATATTAACTATATCAAAATGCATTATTACGGTAGTCATGAGACTATTAACCCAACACGTATTATACCTGTTGGTCCTGAGATTGATTTTAACGCGCCGCATGGTCGTGAGCGATTATCAATATTGGAATAAAGCATCTGTTATGCCCACATTAAACTGTCTAAATAAGTGACATATATGGCATGGCTAGAAGCCCAGTTATCAGTTGCCTAAAATCAGTTCACCACTACAGGCTTAGCTTGCTTCTCATTACGTTGCGATAAGTCAGATTAAATTAGTTAACATTTAATCCATGACTGGCGGCAAGATTTGATTTAAGATTTTATTATCATTTGCCAGCAGGAAGCCAGCATGTCTAACTTAACGTCAACGATCAATCAGTAGGATTATGAGTTTGATAATCTTGACCCGCGAACGACTCTACTTGATGTTTGTCGTCACCATCTATATATCACTGGACTGAAAAAAGGCTGCGATTATGGACAATGCGGCGCATGCACAATGCTTGTTAATGGACGGCGGATTAATTCATGCTTAACATGAGCAGTCATGCACGATAGTGATGATATTATTACTATTGAAGGTATTGAGTTACCTGAATCACTATTAGAGTTGCAGCAAGCTTCTAAAGACCATGATGATGCGCTTCAGTATGGTTATTGCATGCCGAGTCAGGTTTGTTCAGCAACGGGATCAATATAAGAAATCAAATAATATTGGCCGAGTCATGTGACTACTGCCTTGCAAAACCCCGATGGACTATTAGTGCAAGAAATTGCAGAACGTATGAGTGGTCATATCTGTCGTTGTTCGGTATATCCTAATATTATTAAAGCCATCTCACAAGTGCTGTAAAAGCCAGTATCACATTCCTCTTCAATGACTGACAAGGCGTGTAATATCGGGACAGCCAATCTAACTATTAGCGGTTATTTGGTCACCGCCTCCTAACGAGGCACAAATTGGCAATGCTCACCCATTCTTAGCGTAATCTTAAAAGCTCATCTTGTCATTGACGTAGCTCTAAATCTTTTAATTGAATATCTGATAGCTCAAACTGAGACTTGCTGGTCAAGGCAATGAGGTCTCCTTCTAGACGCGCCCTTTTGGGTGTGCTTAGCAGCAGATGGATATTGAAGTTATGATTATTATTATTTTTCATTATGCTTTTATGAATGTCAGAAAATAATTATCTGCCATATTGAAATTAAATCATATTTCTAGAATTAAGTGGTTCTATTATCGCAGTCTTATTAAGATGCTCTATTAATAAGTGTAATGGGATGGTTCGCTCGGGCTATATATATCGAAATATAAAAAATAATATTCTTTATTAATATTATTTGACCGTTGTCAAAAGAATATATGCTGAGTGGTCATTCGTTAGATATCAATGGTTTCTAAAAAAATAAATTAATAAACAAATGTTTAAATAGAATATTGGGAAATAGATTCTTATTCTTTATTATTATCATATTAATATATTTAATCGATATTTATCATATACTTATATTATTTTAGGTATTTTTCAGTAATGACTAATGTTTACTTTTTATTAACCTAACTATACAATATGCCGAAGAAAACTTACAAATGTATTTCTTAGGGTAATAATTATGAATAAATTTTTGATAGCAATTCCGTTATTAGCATTAGCAACTTCTACTGCATTTGCAGCTGATGGTACTATTACAATTAATGGTCAGGTTAAAGATAACACCTGTATCGTTAATGCTGGAACTACTAAAGATTTTACAGTAACACTTCCTACTGTTTCTAAGCAGGTGCTAGCAGTTGCTGGTGATACTGCAGGTCGTACACCTTTTACTATTAACCTAACTGGTTGTACAGCAGGTAGTAAAGTTGCTACTTATTTTGAGCCAGGCGCAACTGTTGATTTCAATACTGGTCGTTTAAACAACGCAACTGGTACTGCTACTAACGTTCAAGTCCAACTATTAGGTTCAGAAAATACTGTTATTCCAGTATTAGCTGCAGGGGCTGGTGGCATTCAGGCTAATTCACAATTGGTAGATGTGAGTGGCGGTGGTTCAGCGGATCTTAATTACTATGCTCAATACTATGCTACTGGCGCTTCAACTCCTGGTAGTGTTGCAACAACTGTAAAATATACAATCATTTATCAGTAATCTTGCATTAGATTAGAAAGAGCTAGGATAAGTAACAGGCCTAGCTCTTTTTTTGTTCTCAACTAGAGATAATTATATGTCTTTAAAGCACTTATTTTATAAAACCTGTTTAATCGCGCTTTTAACGCCTTTTAGTTTAGTTAACGCGGAAATCATTATTCATGGTACTCGTGCTGTTTATCCTTCTGATGCACGTGAGATTACTTTGCAATTGAGCAATGATGGAAAAAGCCCATCTTTAGTACAAGTATGGATTGATGAAGGCGATCCAAAATCGACCCCCGATCAATCAAAAGCGCCTTTTATTCTCACACCTCCTATCTCACGTGTAGAGGCTCAAAAAGGTCAATTTATACGTATAACCAGTTTACCTACAGCAAATGCGCTAAGTAAAACGGAAGAAAGCTTATTTTGGTTAAACGTATTAGACATACCACCCAAACCTTCTACAAAAGATAAAACAGCTGCCCCTGATAACTTTTTACAATTGGCTGTTCGCTCACGCATTAAGCTTTTTTATCGCCCTAGCAATATAAAACAAGATGTGACCCTAGCTCCTGAAAAAATTCAGTGGAGCAGTAAAGGCTCTAATCTACTGGCCAAAAATCCAACCCCTTTTTATATAACAATAACTGCTATCAACCAAGAAAATTCAGGCAAAAATATTGATATATTGTCAGAAGGTTTGATGCTAAAGCCTTTTTCTGAACAGAGTATTTTATTAAAAAGTCCTAGCACGCAGAGTATGACGTTCACCACCATTAATGACTATGGCGGACGTGTACACCATAAAATTAAATAAATTTCCTTTTTTTGATATCTAAGTTCACATAATCCAAAGACCTATTAGACTCTTAATAGGATGGCTATGCTATGAAGAATACCTTACATAATTATAGGCATGTTAAGCGATATACTAGATATTGTTTGGCTTGTGGAGTGATTACTTTTAGCATATCAACTTTGGCGACTGCTAGTGATATTGATGAAGGTTCTACTGCCAAAATAGCAGAGTTCAACTCTGATTTCCTAATCGGTGATGCCAAAAATATTGACATCAATCGCTTCGCATATGGTAATGCTATTTTACCGGGTCATTACAACGTAGATGTTTATGTGAATAATAATTGGTTTAGCAGAAATCAAATAGTATTTAAAACCTCTGAGAATGATAAAAATTCATATACTTGCTTTTCATCAAAGCAGTTACTTGAATACGGTATAAAAGCAGAACTTATTAAAGAAAGACTTGCAGTAAATAATGAAAGCTGTCAAAAGCTTGACGAATGGGTTCAAGATTCTTTTTATGAGTTCGATACGTCAAAATTAAGATTTGATATCTCCATACCACAAATTGCAATGGAAAAAAATGCGCAAGGGTACGTTGATCCAAGTGTTTGGGAGCGTGGGATTAAAGCAGCATTTGTATCTTACAATGCAAGCGTTTATAAGAGCTATGACAAGTCAGAAAATAGCGAAGACAATACCAATGCGTTTTTGTCCTTAAACACCGGTGCAAACATTGCAGATTGGCAGATTCGCCACAATGGTCAGTGGAAGTGGGAAGTGGGGACTAAGAATAAAGACTCTCTATCAACTTATGATTCTATCAGCACCTATGCACAACGCGCTTTTCCTGAGTACCGAGGCGTCTTAACGCTTGGCGATAGTTTTACCAATGGTGACATATTCAATTCATTTGGATATCGTGGTGCAGAGTTTTCTAGTGACGATCGCATGCTACCTAATAGTATGCTTGGCTATGCACCACGAATCCGAGGTAATGCTAAAACCAACGCTAAAGTTGAAATTCGGCAGCAAGGTCAGCTGATTTACCAAACCACAGTTGCTGCGGGAAGTTTTGAGATTAATGACTTATATCCTACGGGATTTGGTGGTGAGCTAGAAGTTTCTATTCTAGAAGCCAACGGGGACATTCAGAAATACTCGATTCCTTATGCTTCAGTAGCTCAAATGCTGCGTCCAGGAATGAGTCGTTATTCATTAATGACGGGTAAAATCCGTGATGCTGATATCGATGCTGATCCGTTCATTATCCAAGGTCAATATCAACGCGGAATCAATAACTACATAACAGCTTATGGTGGAATTCAAGGTTCAGAAGACTATAAAGCCCTTACTTTAGGAAGTGCTTTTGCAACGCCAATAGGGGCAGTTGCATTAGATGTCACTCACTCTCAAGCAGGATTTGATCGTCGTGAGAAAGAGAAAGGTCAAAGTTACCGTCTCAGTTATAGCAAGCTAATCACACCAACAGATACTAACTTAACCTTGGCAGCGTATCGTTATTCAACCGAAAATTATTATAATTTACGTGATGCCTTACTGGCTCAAGAAATAGAAAGAAATGGCGTAGGCTCTGGTTCTTTCGGCAAACAACGCAGCGAGCTTCAAGTAACATTAAACCAAGGATTGCCCACTAATTGGGGCAATCTCTATGCGACTGGCTCTTGGATAGATTACTGGGACCGTCAAGAGAACTCAAAGCAATATCAGGTCGGGTATAGTAATAATTATCGTAATCTCAATTATGGGGTGTCAGCTATTAGAAGAATGGTAGAGAATAGTGCGACGAACCAAACTGAAGATGACACTGAGTATATGCTAACCCTATCACTACCCCTTTCATTCAAACGCAATTCTATAAATTTAAATTCAGTTCATACTCAAGACAATACTACTGTCGGTATGAGTGGAGTGGTAGGAGATCGTTTTAATTATGGTGCTTCGGTATCCACAAATTATGAAGACAGTCCAAACTTAAACGTTAATGCACAATACCGTACAAACTTTACTACTTTAGGCGGTTCATACGGCACCTCAAATCAGTTCGAACAAGTTTCACTAACAGCTAGAGGAAATATTGTTGCTCATGCTGATGGTATTGTTTTTGGTCCAGACCAAGGGCAAACGATGGTCTTAGTCTATGCGCCTGATGCTACAGGCGCTAAAGTAAATAACACCAATGGTTTGACCATTAATAAATCAGGCTATGCCGTAATCCCATATGTGACGCCTTATCGTTTGAATGAGATTGTTTTAGATCCAGAAGGTATGTCTTTAGATATAGAATTAGATGGTACGAGTCAACGCATAGCACCTTATGCTGGCTCAATTTCAAAGGTTGATTTTGTAACTAAGTCAGGAAAGGCTTTATATATTCGCAGCTCAAATACAAAGGGTGGTACATTGCCATTTGCAGCCGAGGTATTTGACTCAAAAGGCGAGTATGTTGGTATGGTTGCTCAAGGTAGCTTGGTCTATTTACGTACTAATACTTTAGCGGATACAGTAACAGTAAAGTGGGGAGAATCACAAAATGAACAATGCAATATACAATATGATGTCACCACTCAAGCACTGCAGAATAAGGAAAATATGTTGATGTTAGAAGGTTTATGCCAATGAACTATAAAATCTTAAATAGTGTTTTTTTATTGATAGGCTGTACTTTAAGTTTGGAAGGATATGCAGCCTGTACAGCGGACAGAGGGTTTACAACCGTTGATATCAGTATGAATGTTGGCAGAGTAGTGGTTAGACCAAGCGATGCAGTTGGAACTGTTTTGCGTCGTGCTTCTTTTCCTATTACTCCTAATAGCTCTAAGATTACTTGTAACAACTCTGGAGGAATAATCCAAGCGGTTCTTTCAAAAAATCCTACATTAAGTGTTGCAGGTGGTGAGTCTGTATACAATACGAATATTCAAGGGATTGGTATCCGCTTGTATCGGGATGCGGGGAGTGGTTCAGTTTTTTCTGGTTATTATCCTTATAGCAGAAACTTGAATGCTAACCAGGGCTATACATTGGGTGCTGGGTTTTTTGTTATTGAAATTATTAAAACAGCTGCTTCGACAGGATCAGGAGCCCTTAGTCCAGGTATGTACAGTAGTTATCATTCGCGTGATGACGTCAGCAAGCCTTTCTTAACAAGTACAGTGTATGGTAATGCCATTACGATTGCCTCATCATCATGTCAGCTTTTAGGAGATATTAATAAAACTGTCCAACTACCTACTGTAAATAAACCTGGTTTTAAAGGCATAGGCTCTACACAAGGGACTCAAGCTTTTGATTTAAATTTTTTATGTAATGGTGGTGCAAATCCAACAGATTATGAAGAAAGTAATAAAATCAGTTTGAATTTTGAATATACAGCAGCGGCTAATACAACTAATGTTTTGGCTAATAATGCACCTATATCAACACGAGCAGGCGGCGTTGGCATTCAGCTGAAAACGAATTATAACAATGTAAGTAAAATAATTGCAAAAAATGAAAAGCTTGTATTAGGAACTGTTAAATCCAATCAAAATATTCAATATAATGTTCCATTAAGTGCAAGTTATTATCAAACTGATGCAGTTGTTACTCCAGGAAAAGTTAGCTCGGTGGCAACTGTAACTATTCAATATGAGTGATTGAACATCTCACAGCTTACATTTTTTACTAACTGATGACTGTGCTTACAACGGTACTTATCACAAACTAAAAGTTACTTAATCTTTCATCGAAAAAATCAATGCATGTACACCATGAAATACAACTTCATAATTTTGATAATTCGATCTGCTATTGTATATATGTCAGAGTCGAAAGTTAAAGTCATAACTAAGGTGACGAGCCGATTCAGTCAGCATTATCTAATTAATACGCTTCTTATTTTTAACCAAAAAAATCCTTCGTCATCTTAAAGAGATGGCGAAGGATTTGTCATATAGAATAAGAAATGATTAATAATGGTCATTAACCGCATAGATAACTAATTTCTTAAATAACTAATGGTTCAATAGCGATTAAAAATCAATAAGTATCTCTTATTCAACCGTCACTGATTTAGCAAGGTTACGCGGTTGATCAACGTCTGTGCCGCGCATGACGGCAACATGATAGGACAGTAATTGTACTGGCACGCTATATACGATTGGCGCAAGCGTTTCGCAAACGTCTGGTACATAAACAACATGCATACGGTCTTCGGCAACCATCTTGCTCGATTCGCTGGCGAAGATAAATAGTTCACCGTGGCGCGCATGTACCTCTTGCATATTGGCTTTAAGCTTATCAAACATGCTATCTTTTGGTGCAAGTACGACGATAGGCATATCCTTATCGACAAGGGCTAAAGGACCATGTTTTAGCTCGCCAGCTGCATAGCCTTCCGCATGGATATAGGAGATTTCTTTAAGCTTTAACGCACCTTCTAAAGCAATCGGAAATTGCAGACCACGACCTAAGAACAGGCAGCTCTTTTTATCCTCAAAGCTTTCACTCATCGCTTTGATATCGTTATCAAGGTGCAAGCTGGCATAAAGCTGACCGGGTAGCTTTTGTAGCTCACCAAGTAATTCAGTCAAACGTGCGCTATCAATTCGTGACTGAGTCATGCCAATTTTGAGCACCAATAACATTAAAGCAGCAAGTTGAGTGGTAAAGGCTTTTGTTGACGCCACACCAATCTCAGGACCAGCAAGCGTTGGCAAAAAGATATCCGTCTCGCGTACTAAAGATGAGGTTGGTACGTTACATAAGGCTAAGCTGACCAATCCTGCTGGATTCTGCTTCTGGGTATCACGTAATGCGGATAAGGTATCTGCTGTTTCACCCGATTGCGAGATACAAATCACTAGAGAGTTATCAACGACGACCGGATTGCGATAGCGGAACTCACTTGCGACTTCAACAGAGCAGGGCAGACGGGTTAGATTTTCAAACCAATATTTGGCAACCATACCGGCGTGATAGCTGGTACCACAAGCAATGACTTGGATATGACGTACACCAGCCAGCTGAGCGTTGTGACGCTGTAAAAAGTCATCACTTAGTTTTGAGGTTTCGTTATTATCAATAGCCATCTCAAGCGTACGGGCGACTGCATCAGGCTGCTCGTAGATTTCTTTGAGCATATAGTGCTTAAATTCGCCCTTATCGGCATTGTGTTGCTCGGCATCGATTTCATGAATTTTGCGACTGACTTCAACGCCATCAGCATAAACGGTAATGCGATTGCGTGTTAATTTGGCAATATCGCCTTCTTCTAAATACATGAAGCGATTAGTCACTGGTAACAAAGCCAATTGATCCGAGGCAATAAAGTTCTCGCCAATACCTACGCCAATCACTAATGGTGATCCTAGGCGAACGGTTATTAGTTCTTCTGGACTGTCTACATGGACAATGCCTAATGCAAATGCGCCATGAAGCATTGGAATGACTGCGCGAACGGCCTCTAATAAATCAGGGGTACTCTGATACAAATCATTGATTAAATGAGCGACCACTTCAGTATCAGTTTGTGAAGTAAATTCATAACCTTTAGCAATTAATTCTTCTTTTAACTCGGCATAGTTTTCAACAATACCGTTATGAACCACGGCGATTTTTCCAGATACATGTGGGTGCGCATTACGCTGCGCAGGCTCGCCATGCGTTGCCCAGCGCGTATGAGCAATACCGATATGACCATCAAAAAATTCTGGGTTCACCGCAACGGCATCGACCAATGCTTGTACTTTACCCACTTGGCGCTCACGATGGAGCTCGCCATCACGAATAACGGTCAGACCCGCAGAATCATAACCGCGATATTCAAGGCGCTTTAGACCTTCAAGTAAGATATTGGCAATATTACGCTCAGCAACTGCGCCGACTATTCCACACATGGCTAATCCTTAATTAAAATAGAGTTTATAAAATGTAGGTTATAAAAGAGGTTATAAAATAAATGCGCAAGTATAGATAACAAATACTGATAAAAAGACGAAGACCAATACTGAAACATACACAGACGCGTCAAATCAATGAAACGCAGGCTACGCAGTCTATAAATACGATTAAGCAGCCCCACAAAAAATTGCCGCGCTGCTTAGTATTCATTAATGACGGTTCGCTATGCCTGTTTATTTTTGAATTTTGGTTGGGCGCATATAGTTACTCTTAATCGTTTGTCTGGCGCGACCAAAAGCTAGCGTGTGCGCACCAACATCTTCGGTAATGACTGAACCTGCTGCAACAGTTGCCGTATCGCCAATCTTCACCGGTGCAACTAAACTTGAGTTTGAGCCAATAAACACATGATCTTCAATGATGGTTTGTGCTTTATTTACCCCATCATAATTACAAGTAATCGTTCCAGCACCAACATTGACACCAGTGCCAATGGTTGCATCACCAATATAGCTCAGATGATTGATCTTACTACCATGTCCAATCGTTGACTTTTTAATCTCAACAAAATTACCTACTTTACTATTATCAGCAAGTACGGTATCCGGGCGTAAATGAGCAAATGGTCCGATATCAACGCCTGCGCCAACCGTCGAGCTATCAATCACGCAATACGGTTTGATATAACATGCGTTACCAATATGAGAATTTTTAATCACACAACCGGCTTCGATATACACGTTATCGCCAAGAGTACAGTCACCCTCAAACACGACATTAACATCAACAAATACATCTTGACCCGTGCTTAAACTACCACGAATATCGACACGAGTCGGATCAGCGAACTGTACGCCTGCCACCTGTAAGTCGGTCACTAGTTTTGACTGCCATGAACGCTCTAAGCTTGCCAGCTGCTGACGGTTATTGACACCTTCAATCTCAAACGCATGCTCAGGCTCAATAGCAGCAATAGTAATGCCGTCAGCAACTGCCATTTTAACGATATCAGTCAAATAGTATTCTTGCTGAGCATTGTCATTAGATAAGTTAGGCAGATATTTATGCAATAACGCATTATCAACACAATAGATACCGCTATTAATTTCGGTGATTTGCTGCTCAGCATTGCTGGCATCTTTTTGCTCAACAATGGCCTCAATAGCGCCATTGGCATTGCGCTTAATGCGACCTAGACCAAAAGGGTTGCTAACCGTTAAAGTCAGCATTGACATACCTTCTATATTGGCACTCTGTAGCGCGGCTAGCGTCTGACTACTAACCAAAGGGACATCACCGTACAAAATTAAACTCTGTCCTTGCTTTGGTAACTGAGACAACGCGACTTTCACCGCATGACCAGTTCCTAATTGTTCAGTTTGCGCGACCCAATTGATGGGCAGATGTTCATAATTATGACCAATCGTTGCCTGTACCTGATCACCGCCAAAGCCATAAACCACGATGGTCTCGTCTACCTTTAATTGCTGGCAAGTATCTAATACATGACCCAGTAGTGGCTTACCCGCCAAAGTCTGTAAAACTTTTGGTTTAGCGGACTGCATACGAGTGCCTTTACCGGCAGCGAGAATAATTACGGATAATGATGAGGTCATAACAGCTCTATAATTGGGGAGATATAATTATTAACAGCTTTGAATCTGAGAGTCGAGTAACTGCTAATTGATAATAGTGATATTAATAATTTTTATAATTATAACGCAAATGTCGAGAAAATACACGGTCAATAGCGACGAGTGGTTTACTAGCTCGATGAGTTACATGATTAAGGCGACTAATGTCAGTACTACTGCCGCCATAATACCGGCGATGATATCGTCAAGCATAATGCCCAATCCGCCTGAAACTTTTTTATCTGCCCAGTTAATCGGGGGCGGCTTGATAATGTCAAAAAAGCGAAATAAAATAAAGGCGATAAGAATGGCAATCAGCGAAAATGGTCTAGTAATATATTGCCAAAAATCAACTGCCCCAATGCTCATATAAGACAACGGCAATAAGGTAATCCACATCCCTGCCCATTCATCCCACACAATATGCGGATTGTCATGACCGCCCATCAGTGCTGAGGTACGCTCACATATCCAAATACCAACGATACAAGATAAAATAGTCAGGATTGAAAACGCAATAAAACCCAAACTCATCAGCGGTATGCCAACAATCAAGCCACCAACTGTACCCCATGTACCCGGAGCCCGGCGCGGCAACCCGCTACCTAAACCTATACCTAGCCAATAGATTAACCGATCAATAGTACTGGCATGAGCTGGCAGTGGGGGGCAGTCATTGGCTTTACGAATATCGGGTTTGATCAAATTATCAGTCATAATTAGCCTGTAAAATGTTGATAACCCGTGAGAGGGGGTAAGGTTTTGAAAGGAGCAGGGTTCTGCGCGGTTACGGCATGATTTTGATAAAATAAAATAGGACTTGGCGATATAGAAGGTTTATTGATAACAGTTTTATTATTAATACCTTGATCATTAACAGCCTCGTCATTAATAACCGTATCATTACTAAGTGCAATCACTTCACCAATACACGTCACTTGGGAATAAACAGACGGCAGCTCAATATGAGCTGGCAAGGTAAATGCCAATTCATAATCATCGCCACCAGTTAGCTGACACAATAAGCGCTCGGGTAAATCAACGCTGGATAACGGTTTACTGGTTGGCAAGTGCTCAAGGTTGAGACGCATATTGACGCCACTTTGCTGGCAGATATGCCCTAAATCTTGGTACAGACCGTCTGAGATATCAATCATCGCTGTTGCACCACTGTTTGCTAATGCTGCACCTAATTGAACACGTGGCGTTGGCATATGTAACCGATGTGCCAGCTCACTACCAATCGCATTATCCAGGTGCTGCAACGCATAGGCAGCATCGCCGAGCGTTCCTGAAACATAAACCTTGTCACCCACTTGCGCGCCTGAACGATATACTGCGGGCGTATTTGCAGCTAACAAACCTTGTGCACTAATACTCAGTATTAACGTGTCATTACGGGTAGTATCACCGCCAATAAGCGTCACGCCAAATGATTGGCAGGCATGAAATAAACCTTTGGCAAATTCGGTGAGCCATTGCTCATTAGCAAGGCGCTCAGGCAATGCTAATGCCAGTAAAATACTGTGCGGCGTAGCGCCCATTGCTGCCAAATCTGAGACATTAACTGCGACAGCTTTATAACCAATGGCAAATGCTAGCTTATTAACTTCAGCCCAATCGGCACTAAAATGCCGACCTTGCACCAAGGTATCAATACAGCTGACCAAGCGCGCCCCTAACGGTAGCGCCATTACCGCCGCATCATCGCCAATACCTTTTTCAATACTGTGCTCAATACCATTGGCTAAGGCGCTATCGACTTGTAGCTTTAAAAATATGTGCTCAATCAGCTCAAACTCAGTCATGGCTAGTCGTTGCTTTCTTGAGCATTGCTTTCTTGAACATCGCTATCTTGATGATTCGTACCTTTTGCCGCTGCCGCCAATTCTTTAATACTGGCATTAGCTTTATTCGGACGATCACGTTTTATCGCGGCATTATTGGCACTGATACGCGGTTTGGTTGATGCCGTTAGCTCATTATCAAGAGCGTCATTAGCTGTATTCTCAGTCGTTGTTAATTTAGCAGCGGCAGACTTTGTTGCCGATTTTTGCGAAGTACGTAGATTGGCTTTGGTATCTGCTTCGACTTCAACCGCGCGTAGCTCAATGGCCATTCTGTCTAGTACAGCATTAATCAGTTTGTGCGCATCGGTTGCACCAAAGTGATTATTCAACTTCATTGCTTCATCAAGAACGACTTTATAAGGAATCTCTAGACGGTTTTGTAGCTCATACGCGCCAATTAGCAAAATAGCATGCTCAACGGTATCTAACTTATCAACCTCACGATCCAAATGCTGGGCAATCAGCGTATCTAACGCTTCAACTTGCTCTGGAATATCACGCATCATTTCATGATAGTAGCCAATGTGCACGGTATGCATGGCGTTAGAAGCGCGCGTACGAGCAGCAATATCATTGGGCGCATTGTCTTTCCAGCCAAGCTTACCAGTTGTATCAAAACGGCGGTCAGTGACCAGCCATTCGTATAAACCTTGCATGGCAAAGCGGCGTGCTTTACGGACAGCGGTGTGACTGGTCTTATAAGAAGACTCACTCATATCGAAGATTTGTTCACCCGCACTGCTGCTTGCAATACCAACAGCATTGGTAGTATCAGAGGTGGTTTGTGCGGTTTTCGCCGCGCTAATAGCGCGCTTGAGTTGGTCAGTCATAGGGGGTCAATACCTGAGTGTCGAAATAATGTTTTTAAATAGTGTTTTAACAAAAGTTGTTAAGGGTAATGCCAGTAATTGAACTATAGATAAAAGCAAAAGAGCATATGAGAATTATACGGTTAATAAATCCTACTAACCGTTTAGCTCCTAGCTATATAATAATGCGTAAGCGCTGCCAACATTCGTGACAACGCTTATCTAAAATTTAAAAGAGTTTATTTATATAAACCAAGCTTATTTAAATCATATTAACTTAAATAAAATGGCATTAACCAAAATTTAATTAAGCAATATCACTGCTGTCATCGATATCTAATTGCGACAATACCGCAATCATTTCTAGTACAACCATCGCCGCTTCCGAGCCTTTATTACCGGCTTTAGTACCTGCGCGTTCAATCGCTTGCTCAATACTATCGGTAGTTAATACGCCGTTACTTACAGGGATGTTATAGTCAGTCGCAACATTGCTTAAACCTTTAGCAGACTCGCTTGCTACAAAATCAAAGTGCGGCGTGCTGCCACGAATAATCGCGCCCAAAGCAACGATAGCATCAAAACGGTCTGACTCAGCAGCGCGCTGGGCGACAAGTGGCAACTCAAATGCACCCGGCACACGAATAACGGTAATATTGCTGCCCAATACGCCATGACGGAGTAGCGCGTCGATTGCGCCATCAACCAAGGACTCAACGACAAAACCATTAAAACGTGCCACTACGATACCAATACGGGCATCTGCATTTTGATGAAGATTACCATCAATATGGGTGACGGCATTGCGCTGCTGTTGTAAATTTGACATAAAAATACCCTTGGTTATAAGTAGACATTATCAATTAGATTAAATGGTTGTTTTTTTTGAATGAGTTAATAGATAACTGAGTGAAAATAAGTGCTTAGCGCTATGATAACATTTTTTCTATTTGTATTTACAGGCGCATTTTTGTTTTACAAGCGCATCTGAATGCCTTGCGCTGCCATATATTGTTTGGCTTCCATAATCGTGTGTTCGCCAAAGTGAAAAATACTGGCAGCCAAAACCGCATCCGCGCCACCTTGTAACACACCATCGGCTAAATGTTGCAAGTTGCCGACGCCGCCTGAGGCAATGACGGGTACATTCACTTGACTGGTGATTTGTTTCATCAATGGCAAATCATAGCCTTTTTTGGTGCCATCACCATCCATTGACGTGACCAATAATTCACCTGCGCCAAGTGCTGCCATTTTAATTGCCCACTCAACGGCATCAATACCGGTTGGCTTGCGACCACCGTGAGTAAAGATTTCCCAGCGCGGTATAATAATGCCATCAACGTTGATATCGGCAACGCGTTTCGCATCAATAGCCACGACAATACATTGGTTGCCAAATTTTTGCGCCGCTTCACCAACGAATTCTGGGGTAAATACGGCAGCTGAATTAATCGCCACTTTATCCGCGCCAGCATTCAATAAGTTACGGATATCATCGATTTTACGGACACCGCCGCCTACTGTTAACGGCACAAATACCGTTTCTGCCATGCGCTCAACCGTATGATACGTGGTATCGCGTGCGTCACTGGTTGCGGTAATGTCCAAAAAAGTAATCTCATCAGCGCCTTGTTCGTTGTAGCGCCTTGCCACTTCGACCGGATCGCCAGCATCTTTAATATCGACAAATTGCACGCCTTTAACCACACGACCGTTATCGACATCCAAACAAGGGATGATACGCTTTGCTAACATAGGGGTTTTCACCTTATAATCAATTCATTCCATAGGCGCAAGTGTAGCAAAATCACCGCCATATCAGGCAGCTTTTCGCCAAATTAACGCGCTTTTAGTTAAAGTTATGGCATTCGCGCTGTATTTGTCGCTATTACCGTTGAAACTTGTTCTTATTGCTATCTAAATTTATCCCTACTTATCTTTCCATTTACCTTTTTAATTGTCATAAGTGAGATGTCATGTCTGTTTATACCCAGTTAACCGATGCCCAATTTGCTACCTTTTGCCAACGTTTTGGCGTGGCGTTTGCCCGCGCCATTCCGATTACCCAAGGTATCAAAAATTCTAACTGGTTTATTCAGACGACAGAAGATAATGATGGTGAGCACTCTTATGTCTTCACGTTATTTGAAGAGCGTCCGCCAAGCGATATCGAGAAAATGGCAGTAATTCTTAATCAATTGGTAGGTAAATTACCCGTAGCGGCACCAATGGCATTGGCTGACAGTAATAGCAGCAATGAAAAAAGCTACGTGATTCATTATGATAATAAAGCCATTACCCTAGTACCGTGCTTGAGTGGCGCGCATCCTAAGCAAACTACCGAAACCATGTGTGCGGATATGGGCGCGGCATTAGCCGTACTTCATGACACCTTGCAAGCATTGCAGCCAAGCGAAGATTATGGCGTGGCGCTGTATCCATGGAATGAGGTGCGCGACCGTGAAATTCAGTTTATGCCAAGCGATGAAGCCAAGCTGATGCGTGATATTTGGCAGTCTTATAGCGATTTGCCGCTCGATACCTTACCAAAAGGCTTATGTCATCTCGATATGTTCGCTGATAATACCTTGTGGCATTTAGACAACAATAGCGAAACTTTGAGCGGATTGCTCGATTTTACCGAAGTCAGTGTCGAGCATTATGTAATGGATATTGCTATTACTATTAATGACTTTTGTACCACGTGGGGCGATGCTGAACAAGGCGAATCGGTTGATTTTGACCGTCGAAAAATGGCAGTGTTTTTACAAGGTTATGAGTCAAAACGCACTTTGAGTAATGATGAGAAACAAGCGTTACCAATTATGCTCGCAAAAGCGGCAGTAATTTTTTGGTTATTGCGTCTCAACGTCATTCATTACAACCGTACTGAAGGGCGCACGGGCGATAATATCATGGTTAAGAATCCTGACCTTATGAAACGGCTTGCTGCTTATCATTGGTCACATGTTGAAAAAGCGTAATATTTATCCAATAAGCTAAACCTGCTTAATAAAATTAGCTTAAGGGATTATGAAGTAAAAGAAGCAAATAACAGCGGCAAATGAAAATAGCAATTTGACATATTGCCGTTGAAGATGGCGAGCACTCTATCTCTAAAAGGAATTTACCATGACTGATCAAATCGATAATTGGCACAAACTGGCGCGCTACGACACCAATATACAAGGTGAGCTTCACGCCAACCTGCTACGCAATAATGATATCAAAGTATCCGTTCAAGCATTAAGTAGCCTGCCGGGTATGAATTCAGGCGCTGTATTATGGGTGCAAGATACTGATTTGGCACAAGCCCAGCGTATTTTGGCAAGCATTGATACTAATCTTAATGATGCTGACCTCATCGACAATAATACGATAGTACTCGATGGCACAGTAAACCGTTCAACGAATGACGTTTTAACGAATGACGACAATGGTAATAATATTAATAAAGGCGGTAATGCGTAAATGTGTCAACTTTTAGGAATGAACTGTAATACTCCAACCGATATTGGCTTTAGCTTTGCCGGATTTCGTCGTCGTGGTGGCATGACCGACAGCCACGAAGATGGCTTTGGCATTGCGTTTTTTGAGCGCAGCGATTGTCCGTCGAGTAACGGTAATAGTAACGGCAATATAAATAATGAAGAGTCGCAAAATGCCTCAACCGGTTTGCGTTTATTCCATGACAACCGCCCCAGCCATTTATCCCCCGTTGCCGATTTGGTCAATAACTATCCTATTAAAGCCATGAATGTCATCGCTCATATCCGTAAAGCAACGCAGGGGCAAAACTGCTTGGCTAATACCCATCCCTTTACCCGCGAAGTGTGGGGCGAGCAGTGGGTATTTGCGCATAATGGACAGATGAACAAAGGCTTTATCGATCGCTGTCAGCGTTTGCAAGACAATGGCAATGCGTCGCACTGTCAGCCTGTTGGCTCGACCGATTCTGAAATGGCATTTTGTTATCTGATTAATCGCTTGAAAAGTAGCTTTAAAACTCGCCCTGATGACCAAACGTTATTTAATTTCTTAACCACACAATGTCGTTATTTGGCGGCAAATGGCTTGTTTAATTGCTTAATATCAAATGGCAGGTGGCAGTTGGCGTATGCCGGCAGCTTATTATTTTATCTCACGCGCCAAGCACCGTTTGGTGAAGCAAAATTGGCAGATGATGATTTAGCGATTAACTTTAGCGATGTGACTACGGATAACGATAAAGTGACCATCATCGTCACTGTCCCGCTCACTGAAAACGAAAAATGGCAGCAGCTTGCGGTGAATGAATGCCTAATTTTTCAAGATGGCGAGGTTCTCTATAAAGACAGCCCAAGCCAACGGAAGTTTTTGACTATTGAAGAAGGTATTGCGGTGGCAAGAGCAGTTGGAGCGAGTGTATAGGGTTCAATCATAATCAGTATTTTAGGCTTTAAAATAGCTTTCTATACCATACATACGAGCACTGATTATTTTAGCAAAATAGGAGTGTCTATCATTGTTTTATAAAACGATAATAATTTGTATTATGGCATCCTTAGTGGGTTGCAAACAGACCATACCTAGTAATGATGAGGATCATACATTAGAAACTCGAAGTGCTAATGTAGAAGTAGTTAATGTAAACGGTCAATCTGCTAATAAAAATGACAACAATAGGATAGCCACTTGGGAGAAAAAGATATCGGATGGTTATCCTTCCGGTATGGTTGCTGCGTTAAATGGTCATTTACAATTTAAAGATGATTGTATTGTAGTGGTTACGGAAAGCGGGCATATTGAACAGCCCGTATTTCCTTCTTACAATGTAGGTTGGAATGATTCTACAAACACCTTAATTTACGATTCTAAGATATATAAAAGCGGTGACTCAATATCGCTTACAGGGGGTGGTTTAACAAGTGATATTGCTTTTGAAAAAGAGACTAACGTCCATATACCAAGATGCCTAAATAGCTCACTATTTGTAGTTGCGGGATAATAAAACCTAACGAACAGTTGCAGTTGAAAAAGTAGGTAGAAATAGTTCAGTTTAGGAAAAGCTTAATTATATAGCCTATAAACCTTAAAAATATTATGAAATAAAACGTTCTAACTGATATCAAAAAGGAATAGTTTACCCGTAAAGTGCTGATTAAAGAAATTAAGCAATCTTAAACAATAAGCCATAGTTTGTATCCAATATATTTTAAAGTAAATAAACCCCACAACACCGCTTAAACTTCTCACCCGACCCACAAATACACGGCTGCTTTTGGCTCACGGTCATGGCAACTGTAGGGTCAAGGAAGTACCAGCGTTCATTTGTCGGACTAGCAAATTTATCGTTTATTTTTACGAAAGTAGATAGTTCATGATGCGCTTGCAACCCATTTTCAGTGTTGTAGAACGCTTTAAATTCAACTTGCGCGTGGCGTTTTCCCAGCTTTGGTGTATGCGTTACGATTTGCAGTCCCGCCCAATCGGTCTCTTTTGCCCACGATTTTATTGATTCAATATCAAGAAAAACTTGCTGCGCAGGCAACGTCGTCTTGATAATATAGTCCGGCTTGACCAATATAAAGGCGCTATAACGGCTGCGCATCAAACACTCTGCACTGTCTGCCTTGATGCCATCTATGTTATCAATATTGTCATGAAATTCCTGACAGCAGTTTTTATAAGATAGTAATGTGGTTGCCGCGTCTTTTGGATTGATTTGGCAAGGGCAGGTTAGTGGTGTATTTTTAGTCATAAGTAAGAATCGTTTTTTAAAGTAAAAAATGACGGTGTTAGGAGATTAATGACGCAAACTATTTATGTAAGCTATCTATTCAAATTATCTATTAAAGCAGGTAGCACGCCAACCTTAAGCTGTGCCCACGGTGCAGGATCGCGCAGCTGCTCCCAAAACGGTGCAAAAGGCGGCGCGGCGTACACCAATAATCCTAGCAGCACATATAATAATAGATACCATTGTTTATCTTTATGTTGATAAAACTTCATCGCAGTACCTGCTGAGCGTTTTAGCGTCATCCCTGATAAATTCACGCTATACATCTCATCAAGCGTCAGATGCACCATTGCCCCACCAAATAAAAATAGCCCATAAAACCAGCTAACCGCTAGCGAGTTATGCAAGCCATAATAGCTTAAACAGGTCAGCCCTAGTCCTAATATTGCCATATACGGCACCGAATGAATCACACCGCGATGCACCGTCATGCTAGTAAATAATCGGAATACCACATAGCGCATAAAACCATAGCCAGCAAGCCATAAGGCAATAAGTGCAATCAAGCTCAGCTCACTGCGCCAGTGCATTACCAGCCCAAAGGCAAAAATAAACGAGGCAATATTAAAGCCAAGTTTAATTGGTGTGGAATTATCAGAATCCAAGTCGGGCAGCAAGCCGCCTATCGTGCCAAGTGCCACACACATTAAAAAGCAAGCATCGTTAATCAAACCGGCTTTATACACCGTCAAGCCGAGTACGCCACTAACAGCGAATGCGCCATTTAGGTGGGTGTTAAAATTTGCCATAAAGAATTACCATCGTGAGCTTACTAACTACTAAAAAAGGACTAAATAGGCGCTAAAAAAGCGCACTATGATACCATGAGCCACCGCGCCAAATTCATAGAGATTTACATCATAAAAATCACAAGACTCGTAGAGATTGTCATCATGACCGATACTGTTCGACCCACACCATCATTAACAATGCCTAAAGCAGAACTTGATTTAAGCTTTGCTGCCATTGACTGGCAAGCGCCATGGATGGCACATATCAGCCAGTTAAGATTTCTCAGTCAAAGGGTACAAAATCTAAGCAATCGTACAGCGCACTCGGCTGACTGTTCTTCTGCTAAAAACTTGGAAGCGCATGAGGTGAATGACAAGGTTGATTCTAAAGCTAGTTATGGCGAGAGTAGTACCGTTATTGCTGATTTATTAAATACAGCAATGTGCCAAAAAGCATCCAGCACTCATCATCAATATCAGCCACAAACAAAACCAACGTCAGATAATCAAGCGCATAATTTGAGATTTGTATCGCAAGATGATTTGCCAGAAGGCATGGGATATGAGCATTTTATTGGTACGACAGGTCAAATCCCCACCCGTGACAACTTGCATGATTTATTTAATGGCAGTATTTGGCTGACTTTTCCTAAGACCAAAGCCCTGCTTAATTATCATCATATGCTTGAAATTGCGAAGCAAGGTATTGGCGCAAGCCGTGGACGGGTGCGCGATACCATCACGGTATTTGATGAAAATGGGGCGATATTGGTCACGTGTGAGCCAAATATTGGTGAGGCATTGATTGATTTTAACTGGCAGGTAAGTTTGGTCACGTCGCGTGCTGGATGGGATAATCCGCTTGCGCCACGCACTGATGCCAAAACGGTGGTTTATATCTTTGGTCACGCATTACTTGAGCAACTGATTCAACCTCGTAAATCTTTATGCGCGCATAGTATGGTGCTTAATGTGCCAGTAGGTTTTTTTGAATTGGCATTGCCTGAACGAATGATTTATTTAGACAAAAAATTGGCGGAGCATATGCATCACTTACTCTCACAAGCGGAAGTCACACCGCGTCAGCTTGCCCCATTACCTATTTTAGGTGTGCCGCATTTTTGGGCAGACAATGTCGATTCTAGCTTTTATGATGACCAGCATGTCTTTCGTAGCGGTCGCCGACGTAAATCTTAAATTAGAATAATTTTATTTAAACATAAGCGTATAAGCAACTGTTTCGGTTACGATTTTGCCACCATTTGTTAACCACTGAGCGTTAACAAATGGTGGCTTTTTTGTTATGGTAAAGGGGCGTTACTGTTAATTATTACGTTTCTACTTATAAATTTTGTTAATAATTATTATTAATAAAGAATGACAAACGTACAGATTAAGATCTACTTAGTATTTAGCCACCTGTTATAACCTTCTATAACGTAGATAAGGAAGCTACCATGAGTGATATTTTTAACGTAAAACATACCCTCTCAGTCGATGGCAAGGATTATGCCTACTTTAGTTTACCTGAGCTCGCCAAAACTTATAATAATATTGACACCTTACCATTTTGCATGAAAATCGTCCTTGAAAATCTGCTGCGTAATGAAGACGGTGGACAGTCGGTCGGCAAAAATCATATTGAAGCGGTCGCTAACTGGGATTGTGGCGCGGAGCCGTCACATGAGATTGCGTTTATGCCAGCACGTGTGGTGTTACAAGATTTCACCGGTGTGCCTTCCGTGGTTGACTTGGCAGCAATGCGCGATGCGGTGGTTAAGCTTGGTGGTCGTGCGGAACAAATTAACCCCTTTATCCCAAGTGAGTTGGTCGTTGACCACTCAGTGCAAGTGGATGTATATGGGCGCGAAGATGCACTGGATTTAAATAAGAAGATTGAGTTTGAGCGTAATAATGAACGTTATGAATTTCTGCATTGGGGCAGACAAGCGTTTAAAAACTTTGTCGTCGTACCACCGGCAACTGGCATCGTGCATCAGGTGAATTTAGAGTATTTGGCGCGTGTGGTAATGGCAGCTGACGTTGATAATGGCGATGGAGTGGAGTTGACCGCTTATCCGGATACCGTCTTTGGTACTGACAGTCATACCACGATGATTAATGGTATTGGCGTGCTGGGTTGGGGCGTGGGCGGTATTGAAGCAGAAGCCGCGATGCTTGGGCAACCGTCATCGATGCTGATTCCGCAAGTCGTCGGCTTTGAGATGACGGGTAAGTTATCCGAAGGTGTTACCGCAACCGATATGGTACTGCGTGTGGTTGAGATGCTGCGTGCCCACGGTGTCGTCGGTAAATTCGTCGAATTCTACGGTGAAGGCTTGCACAATATGCCGCTTGCCGATCGTGCAACCATTGCCAATATGGCACCGGAATATGGCGCAACCTGTGGTATTTTTCCGATTGATCAAGTGGCCATTGACTATTTGCGTTTATCAGGTCGAGAAGATACGCAAATCGCGCTGGTGGAAAAGTACGCCAAGGCTCAAGGTCTCTGGCATGATGCCAATACGCACGATGCCTGTTATTCAAGCAAACTGCATCTTGATTTAGCCACGGTTCAGCCGTCACTGGCAGGACCAAAATTACCTCATCAACGCATCAACTTAGCGGATATGCATAAAAGCTTTAGCAATACTTTAGAGACCATGACTAAAGACCGTAAGGCGGCTATTAAAGGGAAAGTTCGTTTTGATGAAGAAGGTGGTCAACAAGAGCAAGCAAAAACCTTAGCCGCTGAACCTAGCGCATTTTGCGATGTAGATAGTAACTTCTGTAGCATTGTTGATATTAACGATGAAAAATACAATTTGCGTGATGGTGCGGTGGTTATCGCAGCGATTACCTCTTGTACCAATACCTCTAACCCTGCTGTCATGATTGGAGCGGGACTGGTCGCCAGAAATGCAGCGGCAAAAGGTCTTACAGCTAAGCCGTGGGTAAAAACATCGCTGGCACCGGGTTCAAAAGTAGTGACTGATTATCTTAAAAAAACCAAACTGATGGACGAGCTGGAAAAAATTGGCTTTTACTTGGTTGGTTATGGCTGTACCACGTGTATTGGTAACTCAGGACCCTTGCTTGAAAGTATCGAAAAAGGTATTGAAGAAAATAACTTGGTCGCTGCTGCTGTGTTATCTGGTAACCGTAACTTTGAAGGACGCATTCACTCGCATGTGAAAGCTAACTATTTAGCGTCACCGCCACTAGTGGTCGCTTATGCGCTGGCAGGGACGGTAGACATTGATATGACTACCCAACCACTTGGACAAGATCAAGATGGCAATGATGTATTCCTAAAAGATATCTGGCCGACGTCTGCTGAGATTAATGAGCTTATCGCTAATAATATCGATGCAGAAATGTTCCATAAAAACTATGGCGAAGTCTTTAATGGCAGTAAGGAGTGGAATGCTATCTCGTCTCCAGACAGTCAGCTGTATCCATGGAGTGAGGAATCAACCTACATTCAGAATCCACCATTTTTTGAAGGGATGACGATGGAGCCAGAAGGTATTCCTGATATTACAGGCGCGCGTATATTGGGTATATTTGGTGACTCCATCACCACTGATCATATCTCACCCGCTGGCAATATCGATGCGGACTCACCAGCAGGCAAGTATTTGCAAGATCGTGGCGTGATGGAAGCGGATTTTAATAGCTACGGTTCACGCCGTGGTAATGACGCCGTCATGACTCGCGGTACGTTTGCCAATATTCGCATCAAAAACTTGATGATGGATGGTAAAGAGGGCGGCTATACCTATTACTTTAAAGGTGATAAAGCCACCTTACAAGATGGTGAAGCCATGTCCATCCATGATGCCGCAATGAAGTATAAAGAAGACAAGCGTCCACTCGTGGTACTTGGTGGTGACGAGTATGGCTCAGGCTCTAGTCGTGACTGGGCTGCTAAAGGCACGATTTTGCTAGGTGTCAAAGCTGTGTTAACTGGCTCTTTTGAGCGTATTCACCGCTCTAACCTTGTCGGTATGGGCGTGTTGCCGTTGACCTTTAAAGATGATGAAAATGCCCAGTCTCATAATCTCGACGGCTCAGAAGTATTGAGTATCACCGGACTGAATAACGGTGAAAGTAAAACCGCTACTGTTACCGCCACTCGCGCTGATGGTTCGACAGAAACTTTTGAAGTCAATGTAATGTTACAGACGCCAAAAGAGCGCGAATACGTGCGTCATGGCGGTGTGCTTCATTATGTCTTGCGCCATTTAGCTTGCGAGAATAAAGAAGAGGCGTAATTACTCACAGTTAATTGGAGTATTTAAAGTGTTAAAAAGCTCAATCATAATGATTGGGCTTTTTATTGGGTGATACAATCAAAGCATTACCGTAATATTTAAGTTGAATAGTTCGTATGCTACCTTAGCGCGTCAAATCCAATTTTCTTAGATATCACATAATATTAGCCTACTCCCAAACTGAGTAAATAATGACCCGACGCGACCTGATTACCTTTTTTACCCTCTCATTTATGTGGTCGCTCTCTTTTATATTTTATCGAGTGGGTGTGCCTGAGTTTGGCTCTTTAGCATTTGCCAGCCTACGTGTGGTATTGGCGGGGTTAACTATGCTGGTTTTTGTGTTGTTAAACCCAAAAAATCGCCAAGGTATTCAAGAAAATTATAAAGCGCTGACCGTGGTTGGCTTACTGTCTGCTGCCATTCCATTTGTATTGTTTGCATTTTCCGCACAGACAGTGAATGCCGGTGTATTGGCGGTACTTAATGCGTCTGTACCCATGATGAGTGGGTTTATTGCCAGTACCTTTTTTAAAGATAAACTGACGAAAAAACAGATTGCCGGTTTAATGATTGGCATTGTGGGCGTTTTTATCTTAATGAGTGAAAGCTTATTTAGTGAGCAAAGTGAAGCTACGACTTTCAGCTCAAGCTTATTGCCGATGAGTTACGGTTTATTGGCATGTGTCGGTTACGCAACGGGAGCAAACGTCACTAAAAACTATCTATCTGAGATGTCACCTATAGCTATCACCGCAGGCTCGCTCATTATTGCTAGCTTGATTATGCTGCCGATTGCGATTTACGCATTTCCGTATGGTAAAACTATCAGTACAACGGCATGGTTTTCGGTGATTTGCGTTGGTGTATTCTCGACCGCTATCGCACTTATTTTTATGAATCAGCTGATTAAAAACATTGGTGCCATGCGTGCGACGAGTATCACCTTAGTGATTCCGATTTTTGCGATATTTTTTGGTTACGTATTGCTTGATGAGGCGTTAGATGTCGGTGCAATCATCGGCTCAGTGGTGATATTGTTTGGTACATACTTATCTTTGAATTTATCTTTAAAGAGTTTGTCCCGTTCGTAAAAAAGGATGAGTTCTACAAGATTGTTATTAGAGTAGATTGCTTTGTAAGCTGTTCATGCCAATAGCCAATAAATAAGATATTCAAGCCATAAAAAAGCTCAATTTTTATAATTGAGCTTTTTATTCAGTGATTTTTATAGTGTATTGAACCTTGCTTTCTATTTAACGTTATCACCCCAAGTGACAATAGGCTTGGCTAAACGGTAATTAGATGCAGCACCTTTGGCACCAGCAATACTAGCAATAAAGGTTAAAATCGTGCTGATTAACCAGAACAGACCAGTGTATAAAGCCGCTTTACGAGCAACGTCTTCAGCTTGCTGTAATTTTTCTTCAGCCATCTGTTTGGCTTCGGCAATGGCTTTTTCAGTTTTCATTTTATATTCATTGAATGATTTTTGAACTTCTGTACGAACTTCGATAGCTTGTGCTTCAGTCAGGCCTTCTTGTTGCAAACGGTTGATAAGTGTTGGACCTTTGATTTCATTTTCTATCGCTAACATGCGCTGTTTGGCATAATCGTCAATGTTGCGCCAGGTATTGATATCTGTGAAGTCCATATCGGCAACTTGACGTTTTGTTTTGTCAAACATACCTTTAATAACGTCAGTGGTTGCCGCAATTTGTTGTTGATTTAGATTTTGGGTGTTTTTGGCAACCATAGCTTGCAAATCTTCTTCGCTGATATCGCCAGAGACGCGTTGATACATCTCTTGCGCTTTTTGCTGTACGCCATCATTTTGGGCAGTAGCACCGGCAGCCGCTGCACCTACTGTTGCGGTAGTCGCTGCTGTTTTAGCCACAGTACTGACCGTTGCACCCACAGCATTACCCGCAGTTGCTAAAATACCAGTGGCACTACTTAGAGTAAAAAATGTCGTGAGTAATACAATCAACGCAGCAGTCAGCATGCCAGTCAATGTTGCATCTTTTTGGTCAATGTCTGTGCCATCACCAAATAACGCTTCAGGCGCAGAATATTTAATCGCAAAATGACCGGCGACATAGGCACTGACCAATGCCGTGACTGCCGCATAAATACCAGCAGCAATGCTGGTGCCTTTTAAATCAAATGGTAATACCGAACTTAATACTAGAGCGAGAGCGATCATCGCCATGACGACCAGCAGTCCCATTATCAGACCAGCTAGTACACCGCGCCATGATGGGCGCCGTTGAGGAGCATAAGTATGTAACATAGCCATTCCTTATAATAATATATTGTTGTAATACATTTTTTCTATGATGGTATCAACCTCTTAATTCAGAATTTATAAACACTTTATGTAAAAATTCTGATAAATCTAATAAGTACAATGTCATCATAGGCAATAAGGAAATATATTGGTAACACCTTTAGGTAGAAAAATAATAGCATTGTGTATAAAGGCGTTACACTATGTCAGTAAACGTTTTGAGTGTAATTTTGCGTAAACTTATTAGCAAGTTAACGAGGAAGTGTTATATTCAATCTGATTTTCTGAATAGATATCATATAAAAATAAGATGAAAAAATAGGCAAGAAAAAGCCCAATCACAATGAGTCATGATTGGGCTTTTTTGTAGTGCGCTTATTAGTCTGATCTGATACTTTTCAGTAAAATGGCTAACAAGTGACGCCATATAGTGGCGTCCCCACGGGGGTTCGAACCCCGGTTACCGCCGTGAAAGGGCAGTGTCCTAGGCCACTAGACGATGGGGACGCATAGTGTTGTTATAAACTATCTATAACGGTAACAACATCAGATTGCTTAAAAAGCGGTGCCTAGACTGATGCTGTACTATTAGCAAGTTATTCATCATAAACAGTGGAGACTTACAGTAAATAGTATGGTGGAGCTAAACGGAGTCGAACCGTTGACCCCTTGCATGCCATGCAAGTGCTCTACCAACTGAGCTATAGCCCCTCGCTAAGAGTGAGCACATTTTAGGGAAGTAAGGGGGGTATGTCAACAGCTATTTTGAATAAATCGCAATAAATGCTTTAAAAACTGAATTTAATACGATTTTATCTGAGTTATCAGTACAAACTATCTTGGATTTTGCTTACTAGCAATTTCTTTAATGGCTTTATCGGTAGTGAATTCTGCTTGAGTGTCATCAGCAAAAATTACTGCACAACATTCAGTAGGAACATATCTGCCACTATTTTGGATGACTGCCATGACGCCTTTAAAACCAATAATATCAGTATCTTTTAAGCGACTCATTTGATAGTTATTATAACCACAGTAAGTCGTGTATATCCATTTTAAATCATCAAAGTCCTGTCCAGCAGACAATGTGAGGTTGGTATTATAAAGCTCTTCGACTACTTTACGATAATAGTGCTGCGCTTCTTTTAACGTTGGAAATACAACGTCTTGGCTTTCTATCGTGACGGTCTTAACTGCCATATTTATGTCCACTTGATACGTTCAGTAAAATAATAGGTTCATTAAAATATTAGTTTTAAGAAAAGACGGGCCAGTAAAAGCCTGCCCCGTCCTCTGTAAATTAAAACACTATTCATCTGCCAAAAAATCTGGCAATTCCGCTGCCTGTTTCTCTAGCTTCTTCAGTTTCTTTTTACCAAGACCGCCAAGCGCTTCAACGCCATGACGTAAGCGTATCAGCGTCATATCTGCACCGATAATTGCCATAGAGTTCATGACTGGTGTCGATGAGGTGCTACCGGCAATGGCGACAAAGAACGGTGCCATAAAGTCGCGCATCTTAATAACAAGCGCATCAGACAGCCCTTTCATGGTGGCATAGATGTTTTCTTCCGACCATGTGGGTAAGACTTCGAGTTGCCAGATTGCCAGTTGCAACATTTCCATGATTTGCTCATCTGATAGAGATTTGTGGCTAAAGCTTTCAGCACTGATATCTGGCAAGTTTTGAAAGTAAAATCCGCCCCAATTGACTGCATCAGAGAGCAATTCAATACGGGGCTGAATCGCTGCTGCCATCGCGGTTAATTTATCGCTGTTATTTGCCCAATCGAGAATTTTGTTTTTTAGTTCTTCTGGCGTTAGCGCACGTAGCCATTCAGCATTAAGCCAGTTGAGTTTTTCGATATCAAAGATAGGGCCGCCAAGCGATACACGTTGAATATCAAAGCTGGCAATCATTTCCTCTAAGGTGAATTTCTCAGCATCATCAGGCATGGAGTAGCCCATACGTCCAAGATAGTTGAGCAAGGCTTCAGGCAATACGCCCGCGTCACGATAATAGGTGATTGACGTTGGGTTTTTGCGTTTAGATAGCTTTGATTTATCAGGGTTACGCAGTAATGGCATATGGCATAGAACCGGCATTTCCCAACCAAAATATTCATACAGTAATTGATGCTTAGGGGCAGAATTTAGCCATTCTTCACCGCGCAATACGTGGCTAATGTCCATCAAATGGTCATCGACAACGTTCGCAAGATGATAGGTTGGTAAGCCGTCTGTTTTTAACAAGACTTGCATGTCGACTTGCGCCCATGGAATCTCAACCGTACCGCGTAGCATATCCTCAACACGGCACACGCCTTCTGTTGGTACTCGCATACGAATCACAAAAGGCATGCCATCAGCGACCATTTTATCGGATTCTGCGCGCGGCAAGTTGGCATAACGACCGTCGTAACGCGGTGTTTCACCGTTTGCCATTTGTGCGGCGCGCATAGTGTCCAACTCTTCACTGGTACAAAAACAGCGGAATGCATGATCGCTATCCAGCAGTTGCTGCGCGTGTTGTTTATAGATATCCGCGCGCTCACTTTGACGATAAGGCGCATGCGGACCACCAACGTCAGGACCTTCTGCCCAGTCAAGCCCAACCCAACGCAAGGCATCCAAAATCATCTTTTCAGATTGTTCTGTTGAGCGCACTTGATCGGTATCTTCAATGCGTAAAATAAACTCACCGCCATGCGCTTTGGCAAAGGCTAAATTAAAGAGAGCGATATAAGCGGTGCCGACATGTGGAAAGCCAGTCGGGGAGGGTGCAATGCGAGTGCGTACAGGGCGGTTGCTGCTAGAAGGCGACGAAGTTTGGGTCATAGAAATCTCAAAATATTAGGGTCTTGGAGCGAATAGACGTTAAAAAAGAAGGTAAAATGGCGTAAAATGTAGCGCTATTATAACAGGGATGGCGACTATTTTTGTCGAAAAGCCCAGTTGGCGCTTGACTACAGATATATCCTTGCGATAATAACGCATGACAAGTCATAACTTGTTTATTTTTATCTAATTATTGACCAGATTGGTCGTCATTTACTGAGTTATTTGTGTCCTCATCCAATTGTACAGCTTCACCCTTATCCGCTGACGCCCCATCAGCGTGCCTTGATGTGCCTCAAACTGAACCTGACCTAGCCATAGACGCAACACTCGACTTTAGCCACGATGCGGTATTGTTAGAGGAAACTGTTGCTGCGGTACTTGGTATCAAGTCGCTACCTAAGCGTAAAGAGGGTAACGAAGAAGGTGGTAAGAATAGTCAACCAAAAGCCAGTGGCATTTATGTGGATGCGACCTTTGGGCGCGGTGGGCATAGCCGTTTACTGCTCACTCAGCTTGCGGATGATGCGAAGCTTATTGTCTTTGATAAAGACCCGACCGCAATTAGCGTTGCGCGTGAATTGGCACGTATAGACAGCCGCGTAACCGTGGTTCATGATAGCTTTGCGACGCTAACAGCCAGCTTGGCGGCAATGGGTATCTCCCAAGTCGATGGCTTGATGGCAGATTTGGGCGTATCGTCGCCACAAATCGATGATGGCAGTCGCGGCTTTAGCTTTATGCGTGATGGTGCGATTGATATGCGTATGGATACCAGTCGCGGCGAGTCAGTTGCCGAGTGGCTGAGCTATGTTGATGAAGAGACGCTTGCTAATGTGCTGTATGACTTTGGCGAAGAGCGTCACAGTCGCCGTATTGCACGTGCCATTAAAGCGATGGAGAGCTTTGATTCTACCTTAGCCTTAGCTGAAGTAATCAAAGTCGCGCATCCAAAATGGCAAAAAGGCAAACATCCCGCGACCCAAAGCTTTCAAGCGATGCGTATCTTCATTAATAATGAGCTTGGTGATGTCGATAGCTTTTTGGCGCAAAGCATTCCTATAATAAAAGCTGGCGGTCAGCTGGCGGTAATTAGCTTTCATTCGCTTGAAGACAGACGCATTAAGCAATTTTTGCAGCGCCATAGTAAAGGGCAATATCCGGAAGATGAAAATCTACCAATGGCGCCCAATCGCCCGCGTTATTTTGGCAAGCCCAAACGTATTGCCCCAAGCGCTACTGAAGTCAAACATAACCCGAGATCTAGAAGCGCGTGGTTACGTGCGGCGGTGCGTACGGATACCGCGTATGAAGAAAATGCTAAGTAATGATAAAATGATAACTGGCTATATTGTTTTTAAATCGCTACGGGTCTGTTAAAAAGCGGTAAATATTAGCTGCTAATCTGACAGGCTGCTTCTTATAAGCCTTTTTGCTTTATCTGACTGATTATTTTGTGATATTAGTTATTTATTTATTATGAGCTACGGCTATCAGCTATTGCTTAATGAGTAGCAGTTTATATACGTTCCCACTCGTACTAGAGTAGGTCTGTAAAAGTAGGCTTAATATTGATGATATTTTACTAATAGTGGTTTAGGGTGGGTAATTTCATGCTGACAGTTTAGTGTTGGTAGTGATAGGCAGCTAACGGCATAATGCGTTGGCTGTATTCTTTTTTATAATTGAGTTTACTTTTTTGAGACAGTCATGGCAATAACTGGCAGACCTACAACCCGTCATCATACTAAGACCACGCCCGATGCGGATATTGGTGAATTATTCGTGCAGCGTTTTAGTATCGTGAGAATATATGTAGCGATACTACTGTTGTTGGCAGCTGCTATTGTGTGGAGTGGTATTAAAACCGCCGAATCGATTCAACAATATCATCAGGATTATAAAGCCTTGCAAGATATGAAAAAACAAGAGCGCACGTTGCAAATTGAGCATCAGCGTTTATTAATTGAGCAGCAGACTTTTAGTGCCACCCCGCAAATTGCCAGCCGCGCGGTTTCTGAATTGGGAATGTATACCCCAACTTTTAAAGATAAGCTTATTATCCAGCCAGGTGCTGCTGTTGCAGTGACTGAAGCGGTAAGCCCAACTACCGTGGAGGCAGGACGATGAGCGACAACGGAAATAAAACTGACAAAAAAAGCCAAAAAAAGCCAAGTGCTGCCACTGCTAAAAGGTCAGAAAGCGGTAAAGTGACTTCGCCCATACGTCGTAGCAGCATTGGCAAAAGCGGTATTAAAAAGAGCACTGATAAAAACGGTAAAAGTACCAGCGCCGCACCTGTTGGCAAACGTCCAGTGCGTAAAACCACGGCAAAAATCAGTGCTGGTAAAGCCAGTACGAAAAGTCGCTCGACCAAAATAACCAATCGTCTTAAAAAGAGCGACACCCAAGGTGCTTATACCAGCATCAAAAATCGCAAAAGTAAAAAAGTCATTTTTAGTAAAGCGTCAGGTGCCTCAACACGGGGCGGTTTTGAATATGATAAAAATCGATTTCGTACCATTTGGGGACTGTCGTTTATCATTTTGGCGCTGCTTGTCTGCCGTGCTTTTTATCTGCAAGTGGCTAATGCACAGTTTTACCAAGACAAGGGTAATGAGCTGATTACCAGTGAGCGCACCCAAAAATCATACCGAGGTATGATTACCGATCGCAATCATTTACCTTTAGCGGTTAGTGCGCCATTGGCAACCGTCTCTTTTAGCCCATATGATTATGCACGTGAATATTACGAGATAAAACGGATTAAAATAAGTAATCCTGACCAGCCAAAATTACAAGCGCGGATGCAAAAGCGCCTAGATGACATGGATTTGACGATGCTTGCGGCTGCTGCCAATATACCGGTGACAGATCTGCAAAAAGTTACCAAAATTGATGACAGTATTGATGTGACTAAAGAAGAATTGGTAAAAGCTGCGCTACCTTCTGGAGCAGGCTCGCATTATTTGCCGCTATTAAATAAGGTAACGCCTGAGATTGCTCAAAGTGTGAGCTCATTAGACTTTCCTGGCGTTTATGAAAAGACTTTTTTCCAGCGTTTTTATCCGCAGCCGCAACCAAACTCGCAATTATTGGGTTTTATGGGGCAAAATGCTAATGATCCAGAGGGCGGTTATGAAGGGCGCGCTGGCATTGAACGTCAGTATGAAACTGAGCTTGCCGGTAAAGATGGCAAAGTTTTAATTCTAAAAGATGCTAAGCAAAACAGCTTAAAAGAAATTAAACAATTAGAGCCAGAAATTGCTGGGCAAGATGTTGCCCTCACGATTGACTCACGATTGCAGTATTTGCTTTATAAAGAGCTGGAAAAAGTAGGGCGTTTGCGTCAAGCGCTATGGTCAACGGGTATGATTGTGGACGTGCAAACAGGTGAAGTGCTTGCCTTATCAACGTGGCCGTCTTTTAACTCGAATAATTTAAATGAGATGACTGGTGAAAACCAGCGCAACCGTGCATTACTAGACGTGTTTGAGCCGGGTTCGGTTATGAAACCTTTTACCGTGGCGGCGGCGCTAGATTCAGGTAAATATACGCCTACCTCGTTAATTGATACCAATCCTGGCTCTATTCATGTCAAAGGTTACACCATTCGTGACCATGATAATTTGGGCTCGATAAACATGGCAACGCTACTACAAAAATCAAGTAACGTCGCCTCTACCAAGATTGCTTTATCTTTGCCACCTGATGCCATTACTAATATGCAACGACAGTTTGGCTTTGGTACCAAAACCCCATTACAGTTCCCGGGCGAAGGCAGTGGATTATTGGTCACGCCAAAAGAAAAAGAGCTGTCCCGTCGCGCCACCATCAGTTATGGTTATGGCCTACAAGTAACCCTAGCACAAGTGGCACAGGCATATGCCGCACTGGCCGCAGGCGGCGTGATGCACCCGTTAACCTTGATTAAAAGTGACAAACCGCTGCCCAGTAAGCGCATTATGGCGCACGAGCAAGCGATGTCGATTGTGCAGATGTTAGAGTCGGTAACAGCGCCTGGTGGTACAGCGGTTGCTGCTGCCATTGATGGATACCGCGTAGCCGGTAAAACAGGGACATCACGCCGTATCAATCCTGAGGGCGGTTATTATACCGATCAGTATCGCAACGTATTTGCTGGTATTGCCCCAGCGTCTAACCCGAGATTAGTTGGCGTGGTATTGGTTGAAGATCCGCGTGGACAGTTTTACGCTGGTTTTACATCAGCACCTGTTTTTCATAATGTGATGAAAGAGGCGCTACGGTTATATAATGTGCCGCTCGATAAGCCTTTACAAACGAAGTAGAGCACATTACTGTTTTATTTAAGTGCTTACTTATTTTAATGCTCAGTCACCTTTAATATGTTTAGGATTTAAATCTCTCATGCCGACATTGACACGCGATATTACCTTGCAGCTGCTGCTGGACCAGACGCCCAATTATGATGCTGAGGGTGACAATCGCGTTGACATCGTCAGTCATGGCAATAGCAATCTAAAAAGGCAATGGACGGCACAATTACAGGCACTTCCTCATTTACATTCAGTGTCTAACTTGCCCTTTCAAAATATAAAGCTAGATAGTCGCGCGGTTGCTACAAATGATATGTTTGTGTTGCTAGCCAGTCACACACAAGACTGCCAAAAAAGTAGGGCTTATCTTTATCAAGCTGCACAAAACGCAGCCTTTATTTTATCAGAAGTTGATCACACAACTTTACTGACTAACGAGGCTCTTGCTTGTCCGGTTATCTATGTGCCCAATATTCGTGATTTTTTAGGCGATTTGGTGCAAGCGTGTTTGCAATATCGCCAGCCAGTTACGTTGCCAATTGTGGTTGCAGTGACGGGCACGAATGGTAAAACCACCATCAGTCAGCTGATTGCGCAATTAGCACAATTAGCGGATATGAGCAGCGCGGTCATGGGTACGGCAGGTAATGGTAAGCTTGGCGCGCTGATACAAGCCAGCCATACCACGGGTGACGCTTTGGCAGTTCAGCAGTTTGTATATCAAATGGGTGAGGAAGATGCGGATTTAATTGCGCTTGAGGCAAGCTCGCATGGTCTCGATCAGCAGCGTTTACAAGGTGTGCCCGTCAGCGTTGCTATTTATACCAATCTTAGCCGCGACCATTTGGATTATCATGCGACAATGGCGGAATATGTCGCCGCTAAAGCCAAGTTGTTTAACAAAGCCCATTTTCCGACTTTGACCCATGCCATTATTAATATTGATGATGAGTATGCGCAAATAATGCTGGATACGGCAAATGCTAGTGGTTTAGTAGTCTGGACATATAGTTTAGATGCAACGTCAACAGCGACTTTTGTAGCATCGCGTATCGCACCAAGCCTGCAAGGAGTTGAAATTACTCTACAGAGCACGTTTGGTGATATTGATATTATTAGTCCTTTATTAGGACGTTTTAATGTTGCCAACTTACTTGCCGCGATTGCAGCGACAGTCGCATTGGGCATTGATATTGAGCGTATGGTAGATTTAGTACCACAATTACAAGGCGCGGTTGGGCGTATGCAGCGCGTGCCGTCAAAAGATGGCTGCTTTATCGTTGATTACGCGCATACACCTGATGCCTTGGTGCAAGTGTTGGACAGTCTGCGTACTCATTGCCAAGGCAAATTGTGGGCAGTATTTGGCTGCGGCGGTGATCGTGATACGGGTAAGCGTCCGTTGATGGCGCAAGCAGGATTAACGGGTGCGGATCAAGTGATATTGACCGCAGACAATCCACGCACCGAAGATCCCAATGTGATTTTGCAAGACATGCAAGTAGGTATGACTGCTGAGCAATATCAGCGCACCCATATTGAGTCTGACCGCCAACAGGCAATTACATACGCAGTCAATCATGCCAGCGCTAATGATATTGTGGTAATTGCTGGCAAAGGTCATGAAACTTATCAAGAAATTAACGGTGTTCGTCATGATTTTGATGATAGCGTGGTGCTGCGACAGGCTCTACAACAATCTTTGTAGCAATCAGGACGAATATAAAACCATTTAGTGCCTCAAAAATATAACCATCATAGTAAATGGTATCGTCAATACGACAAGAAATAAGACAAGGTAATCGTTATGACAGCTGATAATAATAATAGTAGGCAGTCGCAAGGACTGTATGTCTGGCAAGAAGATAATTTGCTAGCAGCGACAACAGCACTTGATGGATACTGGCAGCTCGGTGATAGGCAACTAGATAGCAGTCACGCTGATTTAGCGGTAAGTGTTTCTAGCACCCGCATTGCCACGGATACCCGCAACATTCAAGCTGGTGACATTTTTTTAGCCATTATTGGTGATAATTTTGATGGCCACGATTACCTCGATATTGCGATTACTCAAGGTGCAAGCGCTGTTATTGTGTCGCGTCCACTGGTAACTGTCATTGCTAACAATATTCCGCAATTGGTGGTTACAGATACTCGCTTGGCATTGGGGCAACTGGCATCGTATCGTCGTCAGCAGCATCCGGATTTGACAGTTATTGCTATTACTGGCTCGAGCGGTAAAACAACGGCTAAAGAGATGCTTGGCAGTATTTTTAGTCGCCTAGCATCGACTCTAATTACCCGTGGTAATTTAAATAATGACTTTGGCGTGCCCATGATGATGCTTGAGCTAAAAGATCAGCATCGTTATGCCATCTTAGAGCTTGGCGCGAACCATATTGGTGAGATTGCCTATACCACAGAGCTTGTGCGTCCAGATGTGGCGTGTATTTTAAATATCGGTACCGCACATCTAGGTGAGTTTGGTAGTCGTGAGGGTATTTGCCAAACCAAAGCAGAAATTTTTCATACCTTAACGGATAAGCAAGTTGCCATCGTGCCTGACACTGA
Organism: Psychrobacter sp. GP33; assembly: GCF_014119005.1. Taxonomy (GTDB): domain Bacteria; phylum Pseudomonadota; class Gammaproteobacteria; order Pseudomonadales; family Moraxellaceae; genus Psychrobacter. Next base: position 63,389 of record NZ_JACGYX010000006.1, read on the forward strand.
TGATTATGCTCAGCAGTTGCGAAACATAGCTAAAACGCATACGTCGCAAGTGCTTGGCTTTGGCAGCACCGATGTGACCGCAAGTGACATTAACGTCCATGCTGAAGGCAGCGAATTTATTCTTCATCTTGGTAGTCAAGCAGGCGCAGTCAGTTTGCCGCTGGCAGGTGAGCATAATGTGAGTAATGCTTTAGCAGCAGCAGCGTGTGCTTATGCGCTAAATATCGATATTCAAGATATCGTCACCGGATTAAATCATGCCCGTCCAGCAAAAGGGCGCTTAAACAGCCAAATGTTGGGCAGACATCGGCTGATTGATGACACTTATAATGCCAATCCACATTCTGTCCGCGCTGCTGCCCACGTATTAGCCGCGCAAACTGGCACTCAAATTATGGTGTTGGGCGATATCGGTGAGCTTGGCGAGGCGGCAATCAGCGAGCACCACAATCTTGGGCACACGATTGCTAGTGATACCAGTATTGATATGCTGTTATGTGTTGGGGAATTTGCATCGGATAGCGTTGCTGGTGCCAAAGCCGTTGGCGGTATTGAGGCACACGCATTTACCGATAAACCTCAGTTGTTGGATTTTTTACAGCCGTATTTACAGGCGCAGCAAGCACAGCCTTGTACTGTGTTGTTCAAAGGCTCTCGTTCCATGCAAATGGAATCTCTTATTGATGCGCTAGTAAAGGAGTAGACCGTGTTAGTTTGGTTGTTTGGATGGCTTGGGCAATTTTATTCTCCGTTTTATGCGGTCTCTTCGTTAACGCTGCGTGCGTTACTGGCAGTAATTACTGCGCTTGCCTTTAGTCTGTTTTTTGGTGGGCGCGTGATTCGCCATTTACGTACCCTCAAATATGGGCAGGCGATTCGTAATGATGGACCGCAATCGCATTTGATCAAAACGGGTACGCCAACCATGGGCGGGGTTTTGATTTTAACCGCTATCGGGGTCTCAACCTTATTATGGGCGCGATTGAATAATCCCTACGTTTGGATTCTGCTAGTAGTCATGGTTATTTTTGGCTTGGTGGGCTGGGCAGATGACTGGCTAAAAATTAAGTATAAAAACCCCACTGGTTTAATTGCTCGTAAAAAATACTTTTGGCTATCCATGGGCGCATTATTCGTCGGGGTATCCTTATATTATATCGCCACGCAGCAACCTGACATCAATACCACGCGCGAAATGCAAGATTTGTTATTACCTATCTTTAAGAATCTAACGATTCCATTCTCCGTGGTGCCATTTGGTATTGGCTTTATTATCTTTACCTACTTTGTGATTAATGGCGCGTCCAATGCGGTCAATTTAACCGACGGCTTAGATGGTTTGGCAATTTTACCGGTTGTGTTGGTAGCCGCTGGTTTAGGCGCGATGGCATATGTATCAGGAGACGTTAGATTTGCCCATTATTTGCATGTACCGTATATTGCTTATAACTCTGAAGTTATTATCGTCTGCGGGGCGATGATTGGCGCAGGACTTGGGTTTTTATGGTTTAACGCCCATCCCGCACAAGTCTTTATGGGTGACGTGGGTGCACTATCGCTTGGCGCTATGCTGGGAACGATTGCGGTCATGACGCGTCAGGAGATTGCCTTTGCGATTATGGGTGGTTTGTTTGTCGCTGAAGCGTTATCGGTAATCATACAGGTAGGCTCCTACAAGCTGCGTAAAAAACGTGTCTTTCGAATGGCACCGCTGCATCACCATTTTGAAGAGCTTGGCTGGAAAGAGACGCAAGTGGTGGCGCGGTTTTGGATTATTGCCATTGTATTGGTGGTAATGGGTCTTATGACGTTAAAGCTACGTTAGGAATAGGTAGCGTAGCTTCAACGAGTAGCAATAAAAAGCCACTTCTATATCATGAGAAGTGGCTTTTTTGTCGCTTGATGCTTAAATTTTGGTAAGATGCTCAGCATATTTATCTGATTTCGAGATGCTCGTGACCCTATTTATTTGCCCTATTTGTCAATCGCCCCTCCAGCCTGCCACTGACACTTGGCGCTGTGATGGCAGCTTGCACCCAAAACATACCCCGCATCCTTTTGATGTGGCGCGCCAAGGTTATGTTAATCTTTTACCTGTACAACAAAAAAAGTCTAAAGCCCCGGGCGACAGCCAGCAGTCTATTATTGCCCGCCAGCGCTTTTTAACTGCCGGCTATTATCAACCGTTAAAAGACCTAATTTGTGAGCAAATGGCGCAGTTATTGGGGCAAAATAAAACTGGCACTGATAATGAGAGGGCAGAAATAAACTGGCTAGATATCGGCTGCGGTGAAGGTTATTACACCCAAGCCATGGCGCAGCAAGGAATTATCGACAACTTAATAGCCGCCGATATCAGTAAACCGGCATTGGTAGAGCTTGCAAAATCTAGTAAGATAAAGGATAGGTTGTGGTATCAACAAGGCGCTAATCAAAAAAATACTAATAAAAAAACCTCTATTTATCCACTAGTGACTAGTGCCGCACATTTGCCATTAAGTGCTGGCAGTATGCACGGAATTAGCAGTATTTTTAGCCCAATTTTGCCAGAAATATTCGCTGATATGCTCACAGAAGAAGGCTATTTAATCATTGCTAAACCCGATATCGGTCATCTGATGAGTTTGCGTGAGGCGTTGTTTGATAGCGTACGAGAGCATGATTCTGATAAATTTTTACCAACCTTAGCACCGCATTTTAGGCTAGTAGCCACGCATCAAGTGATAAATGCGCTAAGCTTACCGGCTGACGCCTTAGCCGATTTATTGACCATGACGCCTTATGCCTATCGTGCCCGCTTAGAGAATCGCCAAGCGCTGTTAGACAGTGCAGCAACAGCGCCTTTTGCTACTGAAGCTAAGTTTGTGGTCTATATTTTACAAAAACGTACCGCGAGTACGCTAGATGCTGATGTCCAGACTTAGAGAACTGGTCCTATGGTTGCCACAATATTATTCCATATACGATAAAATAATGGCCATTGTTCGACTTGTTCGCGCTTAACTTCGACGGAGTCTGCAATATATTGATATTGGCGCGCCATAATATCAGCGGTTAATGCCTTATTGCTCATGACCACGTTATTTTCATAGTTCAAATCAAAGCTGCGTAAGTCTAAGTTGGTTGAGCCAATCAAGCTGATTTCACCATCAATGGTCAAGGTTTTGGCGTGTAATAAGCCCGGTTTATACTCGTAAATTTTGACTCCAGCTTCTAACAATTCCCAGTAATAGCTGCGACTGGTGGCAGCGACTACGAATGAGTCGTTATTTTTGGGGAAAATCATCGTCACATCGACACCACGATAGGCAGTAGCACATAGGATACTAACTAGCGAATAATCAGGTACAAAATAGGGCGTTGAAATCATCAAGGTATGCTGAGCCTGACTGATCAGCGCGCCCAAAAATTGTGGAGAAGCGCCGCGCTGCTGGATTGGACCATCGGCAAATACCTGCGCGGCAAAGCCATTTTCTTTTGGCTGAGTGTCATAAGAAAAACTGCTAAGTGGCGTGTCGGGATTTTCCATTAACCAATCACTGGCAAATAGCATCTGATTTTGGGCGACCACTGGACCTTCCACACGCAGCATAATATCTACCCAAGGTGCATACTTTGGCTTTGGGCTAAATTCAGGATCCGCGCAATTGCGACTACCGCTATAGCCAATTTTACCGTCAATGACCGTGATTTTGCGGTGATTGCGCAAATCGATACGACTAAACAATAACACTTTAATGAAATTACTAATCGGTAGCGCCACACTGACTTGCACGCCCGCAGATTTCATCTCCTTCCATAGCTTTGAGTTCACCATCTTGCGTGAACCCATACCATCAACCATGGCGCGACAAGTAACGCCGCGTTTTGCTGCCCGAATCAGCGCTTGTGCGGTATCTGTGCCCATGCCATCAAGCAGCCAAATGTAATACAGCACATGAATATGATCGGTTGCTGCATCGAAATCAGCAATCATACGCGTGCGGGTTTCATCGGCATCTGCCATCAGCTCAGCACGGTTACCAAGCGTCGTATGATAACCTGTGACATTGGCACCATAGGCAAATGCAGCATGATACTCATGCTTGACCCCTATACGTAGTGACGCATCACTGCCCAACACGGCAGGTGCTTGCTGATGTAGGCGTTCAATAATGGCACGATTCTTACGCTCAAAATCACGACCCAAATGAATTTCTCCGAATAGCCAATACACCACCACTCCGGCATAGGGCAGTAAGAATAATACCACGAGCCAAACCAATCGAGCAGGCGAGGTCAAATCATGACGAGATAATACCCGCAGCGAGATGACTATTAATAAAAGAAAATGGATGATAAAAACAATATTAACGATATTTATCGTCATAAGCGTTACCTGTTATTATTATTTATAGGATTAATCTTATGGATGCATGTCGGTGCTTTTTAGGGCACACGCGTTAGAGTAAATGAACCACTAGAATTTTAAATGAATTAAATATCAGGCATATTCATCACTTGAGTATAGTGCGCAGGATTAAATTTTATAGTAACCACGAGCATACCAATAAGCGTCATGAGTAACATCAGCCATACTGCTTGAAAACTGCCTGTCCATTCGCGCAGTACGCCTGCGATATAAGGAATAATGGCGGTAATAATAAAGCCAATCCCTTGTACAAATGCGGTCAGCGCGCCAGCAAGGCTTGGCTCAGATAGATGATCAAGCGCCACCGTCAATGTTAAAGAAAAACACGCACCAAGACCACAGCCAATCATCGCCACCCATAAGATAAGAAGCGCCTTCGGCATAAGCAACAGTCCAATAAACCCGAGTACCTGAATACCCACTGCAAAAAACAACCAAGGACGACGATCTAAGCGTTTTGCCGACAGTACGGGCGCGCCCAGTGCGCCAACCACCTGCAAGATGGTCATAATGCCAATCAGCTCGCCACTATCCTGCGCGCTCCAGCCTAGGCCACGAGCGTAGCTTGGTAACCAAGCAATCATACAGGCGTAACCGGCATTTGCCAGACCAAAATAGCTGGCGAGCAGCCATGCACGCCGCTTGCCAAAAAAATTAATTTTTATAGAATGGATTGAGTTATTCATCTCCTCGCTGGCTTTTAACCACCATAGGACAAGGGCAATGACCGGAAAAATCAGCCATACACCTAAACCTGCTTGCCAATGACCATAATGCTCAGCTACTAACGGACTGACCATAGCAGCCAAGCCGCCACCCGTCATCAACGCCGCTGAATAAATACCCATTGCCAGAGGTACGCGCTTAGGATACCAGCGTTTTACCACGCCCGGAGCCATCGCTTGCACCACCGCAATTCCAATACCACCAAGCAAGGTACTGGCAATTAACGCCCAGCCTGTGGTCAATCCCAACCGCCACACGCCCGCTGCTGCAATGGCAAACAAGCCTGCTACAATCCATGCGCTTTCACTTAACCGCCTACCAATCCAAGGTAACAATAAAGGAAATATTCCCATACATAACATCGGCAAGACTACCAGTAATGACGCTGTTTGCAAGCTTATACCAGTGCTCAAGCGAATTTCCGCCAATAAAGGACCGGTAGATGTTAGCGTCGGGCGTAGCGTCAATGCTAGAGCAGCAATTACTACCATCGGCCAATATAACGTTAGAATTGACGGACGGGTTTGAGAAGCCAAGTACTTATTACTCATAAAAAATGCTCAGTATTCATAAATAATAAACTGATCCTTAGCAGTAAAAAGGGGATTAAAACCTTCGTGCATTGCTATAAAAATTTGTGCCAGTCTACTCTTTTTACAATGATTTGTAAGCGTCAAGATGTGCAGCAAACGTAACGGCTTAAGTGTTAATAAAACGCCCTTAACAAAAGTAAAAACGCCCTTTTATAAAAGCTAAGATAGGTCACAAAAGACATAGGACAACTGCGACTATAATAAAACATATTTTGCACAAGGAAATTCATACATCCGTGCTACAGTAAAAGACGCATCCCTTATTTTAAAAAACCAGCAGCATAAAATAGTTAAAATAAAATAGTCAAAAAATTGGCGCAGTCTTAACAGGATTATGTTAATGCTATTAGTAAATACAGCTTAATTTATTTACTCATGAAAGGGATGGTATACTTGTTACAGTTATGGAATACTAATAAAACTCACGTAACGGCAAACTACAGTTTGTAGTATGTTCTTAATATCGTGAAGTTAACATCATGACATTATCGTCATGTACTTAGGATTATTAAGAATAGGCCACCCACTAAGCTTGAATGATACAAGCTTTTATTTGAAAGGATGCTCAATAATGTTTAAGACTAAAACGCCACAACAAGAAACATTTATTAATATCGTACACAGCCCACGTTTAAAACCCCTCAAGCGTCAGCCTGCAGTCAAATGCACGGTAGCTCGCGGACCGATTGATAAAGCCTATTTGGCAGAATTAGCAGGCTCGGATGAATATATCTCAATAGCTTTTTGCTATAAAAACTATAACGATGAAGCCAAGCCCCGCTTGAGTGAAAATGAAAGCTGTGCAGTGATTAGTGTCGCTAAGGCCAAAGAGCTGTTGCACACAGAAGTATTAGCAGAAGAAGCGTTGACGTCAGTCAGTATTATCTTATTTAGTGCGGTATCACAAACCTTTGGGGGTTTCTTAACCGATGGCGAAACCAACAAGCGCTATGTCTTATCAAAAGGCACAGAATACGCCGGTCTGACTTCACTTTAAGATAATCTTTATAAACTCATCATTTTTAACATATGTGAGTGAGAGATACTTGTTTAAGTTTAATAGTATTGAGTTTTTATAAATTAGATAAATAAAAAAAGCCACTTTTAGAGTGGCTTTTTTTATTGCTTTAAAGTTTTCATAAATAATGATGATTTTATCGGTTATTCTTAAATCTTACATTCTTTAACACTGTTATTCATGGTCATCTTCAAGTTTTAGTGTAAATTATTTATAGTTATAAGCTGTAGATTCAACTCACCATTATCAAGGATGATAAGATGTATAAAATTGGAAGCGCTTTATTGATGACCGCAGGTTTAGCTTTGACACCACTTACACAAGCCATAGCAGCAGAACGTCCCAGTATCTCTGTTCTCATTCCGGGGAAGCATAATGATAACGGCTTTATGGAAGCCGCCTATCGTGGCTATGAAAAGATTAAGACAGAGTTGGATGTCGATGCGACATACGTCTCCAATATATCCGCGACTTCAGATCAAAAGCTACTAACGGATGCCATGCGAGAATTGGCTCAAAAAAGCCCCGATATGATTATTGCTCATGGTGGTCAATGCAACGGTCCTGCAGAAATTGTTAGTAAAGAGTTTCCTAATATTAAATTTGTCGTTATCCAAGGTCAGGTACAAGGCGATAATCTTTCCAGTTATGTCGTACGTCAAGAAGATTCTGCATGGCTGGCAGGGGCGCTGGCTGGACTCACCACTAAATCTAACATCGTTGGTCATATCTCTGGTGCTTGGCCAAAGCCCGGTTTGATGGGTCGTGCTGCTTTCTACGATGGACTCAAATATGTTAATCCTAAAGCTACCTTTCTAACTTGGTTCACAGGTGATCTAGATAATAAAGATATCAACGCAGAAGCGGCTTCAGCAGAGATATATAAAGGTGCTGATGTCATTTACACCATGCTCAATGCCGGGCGTCAAGGTGTGATTGAAGAGATTAAAACTCATGACGGCAAGGTACGTCACATCGGGAATGTATCGGATTGGACCAAGGTAGATGATACATTTGTTGGCTCGGCAGTGGCTGACGCTAGTGTGGCTATTCTTACTGCTGCTCAAGACTTAACCACGGGTAAATGGCGTCCTAATCAAATTCATGAGATTGGACTGAGTGAGCAGGATGTGGTGAGACTGGCGGTCGCTAATGACGTATCACCAGAAGTAAAAAATAAATTAGATACCTTTGCTAAAAAAATCGTTAATGGTGAGATTAAGATTTCTACCACCTATAACGGCAAAGAGTTTAATCCAGCAACCGGAAATTTTGTAGAGCAATCATTTAAAGAAACTCTAAAAAAATACCAATAATGCTTTTAATAGCAAAAATACTGTAAAGGCTAGGGACAAGATAGCCTTTACAGCATAGACGTGAATCATTGCTGTTTACGGTATTTATTTGGTCGAGAATGATATTTTAGTGGTATGAAATTTTTGACAGCCGTAATTAGCAAGTAGAGACTAAAAGTCTTACTATTATAGGCATTCATTATTGTTTAAAGTGAAGTAAAAAAAAGATAGGATAACAGAGTTCATATATAAGATTGGCGGTGAAGGAGGGATTCGAACCCTCGATACGCTATTAACGTATACACACTTTCCAGGCGTGCGGTTTCAGCCACTCACCCACTTCACCGTTTGATAACTGCTTACCATCAATGTGTTGCACGTCATTAAAATGGCGCGATATTGACAGACATCGGTTATTTTAGACGGCCTATTATAGCCGATAGTAGCGGCAATGTCACGACTTGCGCTTGCCAATCAAGAAAAATATGCTATATAGGTGCGTCTTTCATTATCTATCTGCGCCTGCTACGATAGCGTATTGCCAAAGAGAGTGAACTGTTAGATGAGAAGTGATGTTATTGTTAACGATCAAAAAAAGCATATTGCCCCGCAGCCGTCTTCACTAATGCAGATTAGCCGTGTCAGTCTAACTGTGATAACGCTGCTTGTTGGGCTATGTATCAGTATTTTTCCGGCACAGGCGGAGGATTTATCGCAGTGCGGCGAGAATTTTTATGGCGGTGTTTATCCAGAATTTACCAATAGTAAATTAAGTAAAGATACTCAAGCGTTATGTTTTAATGGCTTTGCGGTGATGTATTCTGATGTCTCGCGTACACCATTATGGTCAGCCGAGCATTTAACTCGTAAACGATTGCAGCAAGCCAAACAGATTGATCGTGAAGACAGTTTTCACGAAGAGAGCCGATTACCGCTGTCTGCGCGTGCCAAATTAGCGGATTATTCAGGCTCTGGCTTTGACCGTGGACATCTAGCGCCGAATGGTGATATGGCAAACCGCAATCAGCAGTATGATAGTTTCAGCCTTGCCAATATTGCCCCGCAGTCACCACGTAACAATCGCTATATTTGGCGTAATATTGAATCAGTAACTCGCTATTTAACTCAGCAATATGGCGACACTTATACCATCACCGGCGTTGCCTTTACCAATAAAAAGCTACAACGGCTCAAAGGGCGAGTACTGGTACCAAGCCACTTTTTTAAAGCCGTTTATATTCCTGCGATCAATAGTGCTGGCGTGTACTATGCACCCAATGATGAGTCTGAGCGAATAGAAGTTATCAGCATTGATGAGCTGACAGCGCGTACTGGGATTGATGTCTTGCCGGTACTCGATCGCCAAGTAAAAGCGCAGTCCATGATGTTGCCACTCAAGGCAGGTGAGAAGATAGATGCTCCCGATGTGCCAACAGAAAAACCAAGCTGGCAACTTTTTGTTGTCGCCATAATTGATTGGTTAATGGCGCAACTAAAAGCTTAATAACCAATTGTAAACTATTTATACGATAGCTTATTCTTTAAATAAATCTATTATTTAGATAAAAAAGCATTTATATAAGTAGCCTACTGCGCTTTTGAGAAATAGGGGAAACATATGATTGAACCTTTTGCAAATAATCATCAAAGCATGCAAATTGGTGATTTAGTTATCGAAAATCAAACCGATAAAGTGGTTATTTACGGTGACATTGATTTACAGCTAAATACTATCGGCTATGAGCAAGCTCAGCAATTACACGCGCTCAGTGGTAGAATTTTGCAAGCTTTTACTGAACATCCTGACTATAGTAAAAATGATGCGCTGTCAAAAGATAATAGTGACGCCACAGATGAGACTATAGACAATCCCTTTCTGTAACTATTTGATATAGTTTTTCTTTTATAGAAACATTTGTCTATAAAAATATACTGAGCAAAATTTGGAATTTGCTTATAATGAATGGAACGACAGCCCAATATTGCTGCTATTTAATAGCAGAGTAGCTTTTATAATCTCACATTGCGTTCTACAATCTCATCTTACGAAAGGAGTCGATATATGAAGTTATTTACTAAAACTGTATTAACAGTTGCTGGTATCAGTATGGCAACTATGGCCTTTGCCGCAGATCCATTAGCCAATACCAGCTGGCAAACCTTTGAAGACGGTAAGCCAAAAGGGGTGGTTAAAATCACTGAATCTAATGGCGTATTGACCGGTAAGCTTGTTGAAGCCAATACTGCCAAAGGCAAACAGTATGTCGGTATGACCGTCATTGCTGGTCTAAAAGCTGATGGAAATGGCAAATATAGCGGTGGCACGATTACTGACCCAGCAAAAAATAAAACCTATCGTATGACTGCTACGGTCAAAGGCGATACTATGGATTTAAAGGGTCACTTAGGTCCATTTACCCGTACGCAAACGTGGAAAAAGAAATAAGGGAATAAATGCAGCACCCTTATTTAATGTATGGTTTTTCAGTGTTAGTACTATAAATAGTTAGTAAAAAACCCCGCATACCGATTGGTATGCGGGGTTTTTAATGAGCGTTTCTTAATTCTGTAGCGTACATTTATCAAGCTGTTAAGAAGCTGGTTGTCCGCTTAAATCGCGTCAGAGCCGGTTTCACCAGTACGTATACGAATTACCTGTTCTAAGTTGGTCACAAAAATTTTACCATCACCAATTTTGCCAGTACTGGCAATACGCGTAATGGCTTCTATTGCCGGGTCTACCATCTCATCAATAACTGCTACTTCTACTTTGACCTTCGGTAAAAAATCCACCACGTATTCCGCACCACGATAAAGCTCAGTATGTCCTTTTTGACGACCAAACCCTTTTACTTCGGTGACGGTAACGCCTTTGACACCGATATCAGACAATGCTTCGCGAACGTCATCGAGTTTAAAAGGTTTTAAAATCGCAGTAATGAGCTTCATACAGAATTTCCTTATAAGGGTAATGGGGCTGTCTGGTGCAGACCTTCGCATGCGTCTTATGATTCCTGCGCTTACAGACAAATTGCTTATTTTTATTACCCCATATCAGCCTAATAAAGAGCAATGAATGTACAAGCTTGTCTATACGGTAGCAAAAATCAGGATTTTATTATAGCTAACTTTTGCCCTACTTGGGATGACTATCCTGTGATGATTTACTAAAAAGCGACGGTCAATTCAATAACACCAGCGGTCGGTATCAGCAAATCGAGGGACGAGCGTACGCTTGTTTTTTATTTAACAGCCAATCGACAATGCATGACCTTATTTGTATGACCCAGTTTAAGAAGCGACCATGTTATAAGTATTATTTCATTATTCTTTAGGAAATAATAGATAAGGGATTTTGGTGGTGCCAAGCAGTTTTTTGGTGTCACTGCCTTGTAGCAGTTCGCGCAGGCGTGATTGCCCAAAAGCACCAGTCATTAACAGCCCAATCTGATGCTCTTCTAGATAAGAGCTTAAAGATGCGCTGACATCGCGACTTTCTATTAATGTCTTTTTGCATTGAATCCCGGCTTGCTTTAATCGGGCATAGGCTTCGCGTAAGGCATCGCAGTTTGTGGCATTTTCTTTGCCAATCATAACGATATGAATGGTTAATGCACGTACTAAGGGTGTTTTACACAGCCATTTCAGCATTTTATGAGAGGTTGGGCGATTATCAAAGGCAAATAAAGCAGTGGTCGGCGCTAAAAAATGCACGTGGGTGACAAGCACCGGACATTGGCTTAAACGCACCAGCTCACTCAAAGTCAGCTTGCAGGTGAGATGATGACCGATGACCACCAGTTGCGATTTTTCATCGACATAATCTAAGCTCTCAACCAGTGGCTCGTGCCGATGTAAGGTATAGACTGGTCGTTTATAATGCTGTTGTCCGCAGTAAGCAGTAGCTTGATGCAGCAAGAGTTTACCTTGTGCTTTTAATTCTGAATTGCTTAAATGCTCTTTAGTGGTAAATTCTTCCAGCAAGGCGCTTTCATCATCAATATTTAAGCAGCCTGAATAATTAATCGCGGCTTTTTGTTGTAGACTTGGCACAGAGTAGAGCAAGCCAATGGGCGCTTGCAAACGTACCGCTGCCCACATGCTGGCATCTAGTACCGCTTGCACATGGTCTGGGCAGTCTAAACAGGCAATCACACTATCAGGTTTCAAATTACTCATAACACAACCACATCATTTTAGTCATAATCAATCGTCGCAAGACATGAGCTAGTGAAACGAATTAATCGAGCAATCCAATATCACGGCGGTCGTGAATAGAGAAGCGATCAATTAGCGTACGGCTGGCGTTATTTAGTCCAACCACTTTGACATCAATACCTTCGCGCTGCAAGCGCATGACCAGTTTGTCGAGTGTATCAACGGCACTGACGTCCCAAAAGTGCGCTTGACTAACGTCAATATGAACGTTGTCTAGCGCTTCTCGGGTATCAAAACTCTGTAAAAATTGTGTTGTAGAGGCGAAGAAAACTTGCCCTTGAACATAGTAATAGCGGGTATTATTATCGTCATCGTACTCACTAAATACGGTTAAAAATTGCCTGATTTTATTAGCAAAGAATAACGCTGAGAGTAGGACACCAACGCCGACACCATATGCCAAATTATGCGTAAAGACGGTGGTCAATACGGTCGATAACATAACGATATTAAAAGACATGGGATGGGTTTTAAACTCGCGAATAGACTGCCAGTTAAAAGTACCAATCGACACCATAATCATCACGGCAACCAGCGCCGCCATTGGAATTTGGCTGACCCATTCACTTAAAAATACCACCATAAGGAGTAGCACTACACCGGCAATTAAAGTCGATAAGCGCGTACGTCCGCCAGATTTGACGTTAATCATCGACTGACCAATCATCGCACAACCTGCCATCCCACCAAAAAAGCTCGTCACCACGTTAGCAATACCTTGTCCACGACATTCGCGATTTTTATTACTTGGGGTATCAGTCAGCTCATCGACAATAGTAGCGGTCATCATGGACTCTAACAGTCCAACAATCGCTAGCGTAATAGAATAAGGCGCGATAATCACTAGCGTATTCAAATTCAGCGGAATGTCCGGTAATAAAAACATCGGTAGCGAGTCTGGCAGCTCGCCCATACTACCCACATTGCGGATGTCTAAATTCATATACATGGCCACAATCGTCAGACCCACAATACATACCAGCGGTGAGGGCAGTACGCGCCCGATTTTGGGTATCAATGGAAATAAGTAAATAATAGCAAGTCCTGCTGCGGTCATGATATAAACCGTCGTGCCGACCCGTTCCGTCATCGGGTTCAGCTCAGGGAGTTGGGCGGCAAATATCAAAATTGCGAGCGCATTAACAAAGCCAATCACCACGGAGCGCGACACAAAACGCATCAAGTTACCCAGCTTTAAGATGCCCATGACAATTTGGATGACGCCACATAATAATGTGGCTGCCAATAGATATTGTAGACCATGGTCAGCGACCAAAGTCACCATCACCAATGCCATCGCACCGGTTGCCGCTGAAATCATCCCCGGACGTCCACCAACAAAACTAATCACTACCGCAATACAAAACGAAGCGTATAACCCCACTTTAGGATCAACGCCGGCGATAATAGAAAAAGCAATGGCTTCTGGAATCAGTGCCAATGCGACCACGATACCCGACAGGATATCGCCTCGCACGTTAGAAAACCATTCGTCACGTACGCTATCAAAGAAAGAGGTCATAAATAAACTGTATACCATTAAGGTAAAATAGAAGTAAAAACAGGTAAGAATAGATAGCGGTCATAATGTTAGACTAAAACGTTAAAACATAATGCCAAGTACAGTGCTAGCCGCTGGCTATGAAAACATGCGCATAATAGCACATAGAGATAAAAAAGCAGTATCGAAACCTGAACGATACCGTTATCATGCTAAACCCATTATCCCATAATACTGGGTATGATATATGTTTTAGTCTGCCACTTATTGTTATGACAGGCTTGTCTTATATTAGCCTTATCCGCTTAGCCAATTCACTCTTATACATTGCTTTGAAAAAGGAAACCCCATGACCCCTCTTGTTGCAACAGAATCTGCCACTCATCATATTATCGATTCACAGCATCAGCGTGGTTTACAAGTAGTGGTTGGATTGGGTCAGTCGGGGCTGTCTGTGGTGCATTATTTGGCTGAGAAAGGCTATGAGGTTGCTGTAACCGATAATCAGAATACGCCAGCACTGGCAGAGCAGCTACCAGAGTCAGTGACTATCTGTCAGTTTGGTGCGATTGACAGTGAGTTGTTGCAGCAAGCCGCGCGTATTATTATCAGCCCGGGTATTTCACTGGCTACCCCAGCTATCGCCTTAGCTCTTGAAGCGAACATTCCAGTCGTCAGTGATATCCAGCTGTTTTGTGACGCGTGCACTGTTCCTATAATTGCCATTACCGGTTCTAATGCCAAAAGTACCGTCACCACTTTAGTAGGAAAAATGGCGGCTGATGCTGGGGTTAATGTCGGTGTTGGTGGCAATATTGGTATTCCTGCCCTCAACTTACTTGCTAATGCTGATATGCAGCTGGCGGTACTTGAGTTGTCCAGTTTCCAACTTGAAACTGTGACCAATCTTGGCGCGCAAGTAGCAACGGTACTTAATATGTCACCTGATCATCTTGATCGCCATGGTGATATGTCGCGCTATCAGCAAGCCAAGCATCGCGTATTTCAAGGAGCAAAATCAGTGGTCATTAATCGTGATGATACACTGACGCATCCAGAAGCGGCGGTGCAATTACCATGCGTTAGTACCGGCATTGATGCTCCTGATGTTGGTCAATACGGGTTGATTGTTGATACAGACGGACAAACTTATATTGCTCGTGGTACCGAACGCCTGTTATCAGCAGATCAACTGCCCATCAAAGGTCGCCATAATATGCTCAATGCCCAGTCAGCCTTAGCACTTGGCGAGCTAGCCGGACTGTCTTTATCGTCGATGCTCAGTACTTTGCAGCAATTTACTGGATTGGATCACCGTTGCCAATATGTCCGAACTATTGCCGGAGTCGATTATTTTAACGACTCTAAAGGCACTAATATCGGCTCGACCATGGCGGCTATTGAGGGTCTGGGGGCGGTCTATGCGCCTAAAGGTGGCAAGCTGCTATTAATCTTAGGTGGTCAAGGGAAAGGGCAGGAGTTTGGCGAGCTAGCTCCTTTTATCAATCGTTATGTTAGCCACGTGCTGTGTATCGGTGCCGATGGTGAAAAGATTGAGCAGCATTTACGCGCCGCAAAGCTAAGTGATGAGGTGGCGTTACAGCAATGTCAGTCGCTTGATAATGCGTTTGTTATTATCCAGCAGTTAACAGATAAACAGGCAAGTGATAAGAGTGATAAGTCAGACATACAGGTTGTGTTGTTATCACCTGCTTGTGCCAGCTTTGATCAATTTAGTGGCTACGAGGCGCGGGGGGAATATTTTAGCCAACTGGTTGTCCAATTAGATTTAGATGCTACAACGGCACGTTAAAACAGTGTCCAATTATCCTTAAAAAGTTAAAGTAAAGGACAATTACAATCGGCTAAACTTAATGGGTTCAGCCGATAAATCATTGTTTTACTGCATTATTACTGCTACTGTCGCATACTAAATATCTCTGACTACTGTGAGTTTGAAATTTGCTGCTAAAATACTTTTTTTAACCATGTTTCTTGTATAACGTATTTTTGATAAATCGTGTTTTTTAAAAGCGAGCGTATGACAAAAACAAAGTTAGTAAGGTTAAAAACAGTAAGATTAAAAATAGCGAAATCATTTTATTAATCCACTCAGTAGTTGTCCGCTTAAACAATTACGCTGTAGTTGAGTAACGGTCTAGGTTTTCTGAAGTAAACGGTGGCGTTCAATAAACGCCGTGTTTTTTGTTTGTTAGTGTATCTAAAATCAGTGTATCTAAAACTATGGCGCTCTCTTTTCTATCTCGTATTTCCCAATCGTTTCAGTCAACGTCCGGCTCAGACGATAGGCAGTTGTTGCCTTCGGCGCGCGCGACGTTATTGGCCAGTGTCGGTTGTATGTTGGTACTCAGCTTATTGATGGTGGCATCGGCTTCTATCCCTTTTGCCCTTAATCGCGGTATGACCGAGCTACACTTTTTCAATCGGCAGTTACTGTATATGGGTATTGGCTTGGTTTTTGCCATTATTCCCTATTATTTGGTGCCGCTTAAAATGCTATATCAGACGACGACACAATTCGTCTTATTAGGCATCACCGGTTTACTATTGGTTGCCGCGCTATTTGGGACGCCCATTAATGGCTCAAAGCGCTGGCTAAATTTAGGCTTTCTAAATTTTCAGGTGGCTGAACTGGCAAAGCTGGTAGTGATTATTTTTGTTGCCGACTTTGTAGTGCGTCGCTCGTTTGAGGTGCGTAACGGCTGGGATGGTTTTTTACGTATTTCTTTAGTCATTGGCTTATTGACAGTATTGCTGCTATTACAGCCGGATTTTGGCTCATTGGTGGTGATTGTTGGCACTGTATTTGCGATATTTTATATTGCTGGTGCGCCTTATAAGCAGTTTATTGCACTGGGCACGGTAGTCGGTGTGTTAGCGGTGATGGCGGTGGCTTTTGTACAATATCGTCTGACGCGGGCGCTATCATTTTTAGACCCCTTTGATGATATACAAGATACGGATTATCAGCTGGCACGAAGCCTAATTGCCTTTGGTCGTGGGCAGTTTACGGGAGTCGGTTATGGGGAAAGTGTGCAAAAGCTGTCACATTTACCCGAAGCGCATACCGACTTTCTATTAGCCATTACCGGTGAGGAGCTTGGCTTTGTTGGCGTTGCAACGATTTTGCTGTTAGAGACGCTGATTATTGGTAGTGCCATGCGCATCAGCTACAATGCGCTAAAACGTCGGCAAATGCGTATGAGCTATACTGCGTTTGGTATTGCTATTATTTTTATTGCGCAAACAGTGATCAATGCGGCAATGAATATGGGTGCAATGCCGACCAAAGGTTTGACCATGCCGTTCTTTAGTTATGGTGGTTCATCGATGTTAATCAGCTTGATTATGGTGGCGATTCTACTTAAAATTCATAAAGAAAGCCCTGAAATTGAAAAAAGCCAATGTCGTTATTATTAGTAACCAAACTGTTTATAAAAAAGCGTCGCATATAGCGGCGCTTTTTCTATGCTTAGTATTTATATCTAAAGCTGAGGACTGTTTAACGCTTGCTTACCTTGCAGCGGAGTGTTGTCCCATTGAGCAATGGCTTGCTGGAGCATACGCGCAGGCGTGTCCATATCTACGTTTGGCTGCTGTAATAGCTGTAATGCTAGCGCCAGCAGGGCACTTGGTTTGCGCGTATCAATGGGCTGAGCCAGGTTTTGTTTGGATAGTTTTTGTCCATTGGTATGGCATATTAGCGGCAAATGATACCAATGATCTATGCTGGGCAGCTTTGAGGCGTGCATAATGCTGATTTGCGCAGCGGTCAGCGGTAGAATATCAAGACCACGCATCACATGGCTAATATGCTGTAGTCCGTCGTCAATGCTTGCCGCTAAGATATAATTGATCATGCCATCTTGCCGGCGCACCACCATATCCCCTAAAGTTTGCTGCGGATTTTGCCACTGTAATCCCTGAATACTGTCAATAAACCCAATCAGATGATTGGGCAGTTGCAAGCGTAGCTTATGGGTATACAAATTCAGCTTAGCGTCCACACAACAGCGCGGATAACGTTGGTGTTCTGCTCGCTGCTTATAACTGTCTTGATTATCCTGCTGAGACCAATAGTGCGCAAGGCTTTTACGCGAGCATTGACAACCATAAGTAAGCGGGCGCAGCAATGAGGACAAATAATCATTATAGATGTCAATACGCTCCGACTGATAAATCACGTCGCCATCCCAATGCAAACCTAGCGCTTCCAAATCGATCATAATCTGTTCGCTAAATTGCTGAGCGCAGCGGTCAGTATCTGTATCCTCAATACGCAAGCGCCAAATACCGCCCAAAGATTTAATATGACAAAAACTTGCCAGTGCTGTGGTCAGTGAGCCCAAATGCAGCTCACCCGTTGGCGAAGGGGCAAAGCGCCCGATGGGTTGTCTTTTTACCAATGATATATCGGTAGGGGTATGAATAAGTGTCAAAATAGATAACTGTCGAAAGTAGAAGAATATAGATAGAATAAAGAAAGTGATTATAAAAAGATATCAATAAAATTCAGATATTTTGTGAGCCATATATTATTGCCATAAAAAAATAAGCGACCTGTTTAAAGGTCGCTTATTAAAAGAAAATAATCGTTAAGGATAATAAGGCGCTTATAGAGCCACTATAAACTTATTATGCCCCTTGATTTTGACGCTCTTTTATTTCAGATAATGTTTTGCAGTCGATACATTGAGTAGCTGTTGGACGTGCTTCTAGGCGACGCAAGCCAATCTCAACACCGCAAGTGTCGCAGAATCCATAATCATCTCCATCGATTTCTGCCATCGATTTGTCAATTTTACGAATCAGCTTACGTTCACGGTCGCGCGTACGCAAAGTCAATGCAAACTCTTCTTCTTGGGTTGCCCGGTCATTGATATCAGGCATGGCACTCGACTCATCTTGAATATAGGTCTTCGTGCGGTCTGCTTCGCCAACCAGCTGTTCTTTCCAATCCAATAAGATGGCTCGAAAATGCTCTAATTGCGCTTCAGACATATATTCTTCATCGTCAGCAGGCACATATGGGGTGAACTTAACATCACTTGGGTTGGTCGTCAGGGTGCTCATATCGGTCTCCTACTTTTACAATTTAATCCATCAAAACGGCACCTTTAATTAAGTGTTAAGTAAGGGTGAGCCGTCAAAAATTTTGCTAAAGGTATTCATGTTGGGATAAAAAAACGTGGTTTAACAAGCGGTCTAGAATTGTAGTTCTCTAAAAGTATTATCCTAGGTCGTCATTACACTTTACGCGAGACGCAACCAGAATAATAACTGTATAATTATTAGCAATTTATTAAGGTAAAAAAGGTATCAATACCCTTCATATTGCTAAGTTATTTATAGCGTAAATTCATAGCACTACAGTACCTTTGTAAGGTAAAGAGTCGGGCTACTGGCGGTCAAGTATCTAACCTTTTAACCCAGCTTGCAACCTGCCCATTGTTGGCTAATTGCAACCAACGGTAACCGGGACGCGCTGTCTCATCATAGGTAAACTCATCCTCATTGGGCTTGAATTGGTAGCAGGTAGAGGGAGTACTATAAACAGTGATGCCTTGATGGGTAGAGGCTTGTTCCTGATGAGTATGCCCGCTAATAATTACCTGCAACTGGCTATTATACTCAGCCATCTGCTGCCAAAATATACCCGCATTTTTGGTGATATAAGCATCTATCCATTTAGAATTCATAGGTAATAGATGATGATGGAGCGCAAGCAGTGCAGGCTTGTCGCAGGAACTCAGCTGATTACGCAGCCATGCCATATCGTCAAGCTTGATTTCACCGGCCACCTGACCCGGTATCGACGAATCTAAAAACAGCAACTGCCAATGGTCAGTCATTATCACATGGCGGCTGAGCAAACGGCTATCGGCAGGCTGAGCAATCAGGGCACGCTCTGAAAAAGGTAGATCTTTGCCCACCTCGTCGGTCACATCATGATTACCAGCAATACAAACAAAAGGAATATTGGTTGCCTGCAAAGTTGCAAAAATATAGTCATAAACAGCGGACTCTACTTCATCTACTAAGTCACCGGTCACTATGATTAAGTCACAGCGCACATCATCACTAAGTGCTTGCTGCAATACCGCCTCAAATCTTTGCAGGCAGACGTCATCTAATACGGCAT
Organism: Psychrobacter sp. GP33; assembly: GCF_014119005.1. GTDB lineage: Bacteria > Pseudomonadota > Gammaproteobacteria > Pseudomonadales > Moraxellaceae > Psychrobacter. Next base: position 83,314 of record NZ_JACGYX010000006.1, read on the forward strand.
TGGAATGAGTACTGATAGCTTGCTGCGTTAAGTGCAAATCTGTAATTTGTAGCACGTTCAGTGGCTGCTCTGCGGTGCTGAGTGTCTGAATAGGATAGGTTGGCATGGGCTGTCCCTTATCAAGGCGAAACAGTTCAAATCTAAACAGTCATCATTAATATCGAATATATCAAGCAAGCGCTGTTTTTTATGTCATTAAATGCTTACGCTACTAAATAATCAGCAGTGAGCGCACCATCTGAACGGTAATTAGGCGGTTTATAACACACATTTCGCAAAAGCCCTACTATTATTTATCAAATAAAGTTTAATAAATAATAAGTAAAAGTAGCGATAGCTTAAAGTCACTTAAGACGATATGAAGAGAAAATACAAATTAGTGATGAGAGGCTGTCCATATTTTTGAGGTGATTAAGGCGGCAAAAAATAAAATAGCAAGGACTAATACAATAGCCAGCCCTGTTTGAATATCTAAAGCAATACTGCCCCAAACGCCTAATGTCACGCCCAGTTGCGCGACGATTAACGCAAGGACAACCATCTGCTTTGGTGATGCAGAATATAAACGGGCAGTGAGCGCAGGCAATACCAATAGACCGCTAATAAGTAAGCTGCCAACCGCTTGCAAGGCAATAGCACAAAATCCTGCCAGCATGCCCATGAAAAATAACCGTTGGCGGGTGGGGTTGATACCTTGAATACGAGCAAGCGCCTCATGCGTGGCAAGCTTCACTTGTGCTGGCCAAATATAGCGTAATACTACCAAACCGACCAAAACGCTGCCACCTAATAGTGGCAAATCTGCCCAGTCAAGCTCAAGCAAATTACCAAACAAAAATCCCAACACATTTGCTTGCTGGTCAGTTAACTGCGTAAGGGTGAGTAAACCCAAACACAATAATGAGACGGCAACTACCGCAAGGACAGCATCGACAGGTAGGCGTTCATCATCAATAAATACCAAACCGACCACTACGATGACGCTGACGACAGCGATACCCATACCGATAGGCAGTTGCCACCACACAGCGAGCGCCACACCCAACAGCGTACCATGTGCCAAAGCATCAGCAAAAAATGCCATACGCCGCCACAGTACCAAACAACCAAGGGGCGCAGAAAGTAGCCCTAAAATACTGCCAGCAATCCAAGCAGGGGCAATGATGGCTAACCAAGCGCTCATAACAGGTATCGTCCGTTAAAATTTTTAATAAAAGAAAATAAAACTACAAGCAGCAATCACACTGGTTAATCACAGCTCACTTGGCGCATGATGCTCGCACGCATGAGGCTGATGCACATAAGGTTGCTCATAATGATGCCCAAACAGCTTTTGGAACTCTGAGGTAATCGCAAGTTCACTGGGTCGCCCTTCACAGCAAATATGCTTATTTAAACAAATCACCCGCCGACTCCCTTTCATAACCCAATGCAAATCATGAGACACCACCAGCATCGCACAGCGTAAAAAGTCTGGCAGCTCATCGATGAATTGATACAGCCACACTTCAGTATCTGGGTCTAAACCCTGCATGGGCTCATCTAAAATTAATAGATTGGGCTTATCCAGCAGTGCCCGTGCCAGTAACACGCGCTGGGTTTCGCCGCCCGATAGGTGGCGCATTTGCCGCGATAATAGATGGGTTAACGATAGGTTGTCAAAAATAAACTGCCGCTGACTGTCATTTAAACGGTCATTATCCGCTTGTCCCAATAAATCTGAAACCCGTAATGGCAAAATGGGCGGTATGGTAAAGCGCTGCGGCACATAGCCCAGTTGCAATGGTTGATGCGCAGTAATTGTCCCTGCTGTTGGTGTAATCAAGCCCAATATCAACTTAACCAGCGTTGACTTACCTGCACCATTGGGTCCGATTAAACTAACTGTTTCATTGACTGCAATATCGATATCAATATGCGACACCAAACGCTGCCTACCAATATCATAATTCACCTGATGTAAGCTAAGCAGCTTAGTCTGACTCTGTGCCTTATTCTTTGTCTGAGCCGAATTTTCTGACGGCTGTATCCTATCTGCAGTAGTGGCAGAAGACGGATTTGAAGAAGAGGTAAATGGATTCATAAGCTCACAGCACAAGGTTAAAAAAGGACGGAAACAGCCAAGCAAATAAATCACAGACTCATCACAAATAGCTAGTATAAAGCACGCCATGCTAAGGTAATGACTAAGTTTCTGTAATCGGAAGCGTTGTCTCTGTCGGTATATTCAGCGTAGACGGCACAGACACATGGCAATCTTGACAGTAGCCACTCAGCTCAATCACGCTGCGTGCTACCTTGAAACCAACATCTTGCTCAGCAAAGCTCATAATTTCTTGTACTGGCATACTACTGCATTCCTGCACGCGCTGACACTGCTCGCAAATTAAAAAAGCAGCGGTATGCGGTGCACGCGGGTGGCAACAAGGCACATAGGCATTGATAGAGGTCAGCTGATGAATCAGATTTTCTGACAATAAAAACTCTAGGCTGCGATAAACTGTTGGTGGCGCGACATTTTTTTGCGTTTCTTTTTTGCTGCTTTTAGTATCTGCTGCTTTGTTGTCAGCTGCCTTACTTTTACTTACTTTGTTAGCTTCTGATTCTGCTACGCGCATCTGTTGTAATTGGGTGATGAGGTCATACGCGCCAACGGGTTTATCCGCTTGTAAAATCAGCGCATATATTTGCTGACGTAACGGAGTAAAGCGTACTCCGTCAGCCCTACATTGCTCCTGAGCTGCCCTCAGCCGCGCTTCTACATCCGCAGTAGTGAACTGCTGCACATCATGTACATGATTACAAATGGATGCAGTAATAGACATGAGGCAAACTCCTAAAATAATGATGCACTTTTTATTTGTTATAGTATAACATAATGATAAAATCTTCACTTCGCTATTTTACGCTATTTCTCATAGGATAATGACCGCATGAATGCCCTGCATCGATACTTAGAAAACGCGCAACGTCGCCTGTTTACTTTTGACAAACGTATTAGCCAATGGCAAAAATGGCTAGTAACGCCTATTTTTCTATTAAGTTCGTTGTTTATGGTTAGCGCTCAAGCTGGAACCGTTAGCGTAAGCAATTATCCCTTATTTCTATTAAGCCAAGCAGTGACAGAAGGCTCACCTCCAGCCAAGCAATTATTGCAAGCAGGGGAGGTGGGGCACCACGGTAGCATTAGCCCGGGCGATATTAAAGCCATTCAAGACAGCACCTTTGTGGTTTGGTTTGGCGGCTCATTGGAGAATACGCTAGCCACTACCTTGAATAATGCGCCTAATGCCATCTCCTTATTCGCTTTTGATGCGTTTAACCGTCATCCGCTACGCAACGTAGCGGCTCAACCGCTGGCTGCTACGCTTGATCCGCATATCTGGCTGGATCCTGAAAATGCCAAAGCCATTACCCGTGCGCTTGCTGTTATTCACAGCCATGCCAATCCGCAGTACAAAAAGCTTTATCACACCAATGCGCAAAAATTTGCTCAAAATATGGACAGCGCTGTTGCCAAAATTCAGCCTAGTGTTGCCAAAAAACGTCCTTATTGGGCATATCATGACGCATACCAATATATGGAACCCGCACTGCAGCTTCAGTTTATCGGTAGCTTAAGTACAGATGAGCATCTTGCCCCAAAAGCCAGTCAATTGCGCTGGCTCAATGAACAACGACCACAAAAACAAATGTGTTTGGTCAGTCAAGGTAAGCCTTCAAAAGGGCTCATGGCTAAACTACAGCCAGTCAAGAGCACGATTCAAGTAGAAGACATGAGTCAGAGTAAAGATTTTGTGAGCGGTTGGCTGCATATGGCACAGCAAATAGTAAACTGCATTTCATAAAAACCGTTTACGAATAAGTGGGATGAATAGCAGCTTACAAGCATCTTATACCGACACCCAAATCTCTCGTAGCACTTGATTAGTAACAGATTTAACTTGCTTAACCTAAGTCTGCTCCTTATAATGAGTAGCGGTTAAAATAAGCAAAATGCTACCGTTTTAATAAAGAGCTATGCTGCATTAAGTCTGCTTTTGTGCTGTTATTCGTTTTCAGCTGATCATAGGATAGCGCATGACCCAGCCTGCAACACGCACGCAAAAACATCATATTGGTAGGGTAATTAAGCGTCAGTTATGGGTATTATTTATCCTCATTGCGCTGGCGATAGTCATTGACATGGTCTTACTACACACGCAGCTGCTGGTAGCCAAAAGCTTGTCCATCGGTGCGCTACTGAGTTTTGCCACCCAAGTGGTTTTTGCTAGTTTTATTTTTTGGCATAGCGGTTATCGCGCGCGTCAGCATATTGTCACGCAGTTGTACCGAGGTCAAATGGTCAAATGGCTATTAACCATCGTTGGTTTTGCGGCTATTTTTATTATGGTCAAGCCATTGTCTGCGCCTGCGCTGTTCTTTGGTTTCATTATTATGCAGATCAGTCACAGCCTATTGCTATGGAAACAGCATTAAAATTGATATGTAAAGGTAAGGCAGGTCATATAGCGCCAGTTTTATCCGTAACTTGCCTATCACATTGAACTGTCTTATTGAAAAATAAGTAAACTGTTCAACAGTTTATAAGCTGCCAATCACTCTTTATCTATGAATGACTCATAATTGTTTATAAATAGGGGAGGGTTGTAAAGATAAACAAAGTGATAGGTAAACTATATTTTACAATACAATTATAAGAGCAAAGCTATATTACTAAAGAGTATCAATAACTACTTTAGTTATACCAGTAATAAATAATAGATAATTGACTTTACATGAATACAATGCTGCATTAAGATACACAGTTAATTATTTTGCTTAAACACGTTGTTTTGAGCATTAATCTTGCTACAAGGATTGAGCAAGCACGAACATGATAACTCATGTGCAGATACCAAGGGCTGGTAATTACTACTATTAAGCCCTTTTTTGATAGCTATATTTTATAAAAAGCTAATGAAATCAGGTACTTGCATCGGTTCTATAGGTTGGGTGTTGTTGATGAAAGGACAGTTTTAGCAGCACAATTTGTGTGCATGATAGTCGTGCATTGTGTCGGGCTTACCCCTGCATCAGGTGACAACCATTTTTTTGGTAGTTGATTAAATCGTTGATTAATAAGAAGCTTACATTATGGCAGCCGAGCAAACATCATCAGAATATATCTCTCACCACTTAACGAATTGGACGTACGGCTATCTGCCGGGCGAAGGTTGGAAAGTTGCACATACCGCTGAAGAAGCAGGGTTAATGGGCTTTAAAGCTATCCACCTTGATTCCATGTTGTGGTCAATTGGTTTGGGTATCCTGTTTTGTGCGATCTTTTGGATGGTTGCCAGAAAAGTAACCTCAGGAGTGCCTGGTAAACTACAGGCAGCCGTTGAGATGATCGTTGAATTCGTTGATAACAACGTTCGCGACTCTTACAGCGGTACATCAAAATTGGTTGCGCCCTTAGCGCTGACCATTTTTGTGTGGATATTCCTGATGAACTTAATGGACTTGTTGCCTATCGACTTTATTCCAAGTCTAGCAGGACAAGTTGGCGCCATGATGGGTCATGACCCACATCATGTATTCTTTAAGATTGTACCAACCACAGATCCCAATATTACTTTAGGCATGTCATTTTCTGTCTTTATACTGATTTTATTTTATAGTATTAAAGAAAAAGGCTTGGGCGGATTTGTAGGCGAGTTAACCCTGCATCCGTTTAGTGCCAAAAATCCTATTTTACAAATCATTTTAATACCCATCAACTTTATCTTAGAGTTTGTAACTCTAATAGCCAAGCCAATCTCTTTAGGATTGCGACTATTCGGTAACATGTATGCCGGTGAGTTGATTTTCATACTGATTGCCCTGATGCCATTTTGGATTCAATGGGCGTTATCAGTACCGTGGGCTATTTTCCACATCTTAATTATTACCCTCCAAGCGTTCGTATTTATGATGCTGACCATAGTTTACATGTCACTTGCATCATCAACTGAACATTAATTAGACATTCAATAGGTAAATGAGGATACATCAATGGATCCAGTATTAGGTGGTTATACAGTTATCGCAGTAGCAATACTTATCGGTTTAGGCGCACTAGGCACCGGTATTGGCTTTGCAATCTTAGGTGGCAAATTCTTAGAAGGCGTTGCCCGTCAGCCAGAACTTGGTTCACAGTTGCAAACCCGTATGTTCATCGTCGCAGGTTTGCTTGATGCTATTCCGATGATCGGTGTTGGTATCGCCATGCTATTGTTATTCGCAAACCCTCTAGCAGGTTAATCAGAAAGCTCAGTTGTAAATGTTTGGTAGTCAAAATTTGTATTTTAAACGTAGTCAAAGTTTGGCTATCAAATATGATCAATGACACTGATTTTTCATTAACAAAGAGGTGATCACGTGAATATCAATTCTACCCTCATCGGTCAAGCCATTGCTTTTGCAATCTTTGTGATGTTCTGCATGAAATTCGTGTGGCCACCACTTATTGGCGCAATTAATGACCGTCAGCGTAAAATTGCTGAAGGCTTAAGTGCTGCTGAAAAAGCAAAAGCAGACTTGGCAACCGCTGAGCAAGATGTACAGCAAGAGCTTGATTTGGCAAAAACAAAAGCGGCTGCATTAATTGAGCAGGCGAATAAAAGTGCCAACCAACTTGTTGAAGATGCAAAATCGCAAGCCCAAGTGGAAGGCGAACGTATCCGTCAGCAAGCACAAGCGGCAATTGATCAAGAGATCAATCAAGCACGTGAATCATTGCGTGCCCAAGTGGCAGAGCTTGCAGTACTGGGTGCTGAAAAGATTTTGCAAGACAAAGTCGATATGCAAACACATGCCAGAATGTTAGACCAACTGGCGGCGAAGCTGTAATTGTGAGGATAACATGGCTGACTTATCAACCTTAGCACGACCCTACGCGAAAGCCGCGTTTGACTATGCCAATGAGAACGGGGTAGTAAATGAGTGGGAAGACTTCTTGTTTATTGCCGGAACGATTGTCAAAGACAAATCGTTCCAACCATTGCTAGACAATCCAGCCGTCTCTGCTGAGCAAAAGTCAGCCGCTTTGGTCGATCTTTATGATACACAAGTGGCAAGCGCCAATGGTTCTGCTTTACAGCTGTTGTTAGACAGCACGCAGGGTCATGGCGATACTGCCCACTATCCTAAAGTATCAACCGCGCTTAGCAACTTCGTTATTCAGTTATCAGAGCACGAGCGTCTGGCGCTGCTGCCTGAAGTTTATGAGCATTATCGTCATCATAAGGCGCTAAGCTTAAAGCAACTTGACGCTTATGTGACCTCTGCCTATCCTTTAACCGATGCACAGCGCGAGCTGTTTCAATCACGTCTTGCTACCTCGCTTAATGCCAGCGTAGTGATTCATGAGTCGGTTGATGCAAGTCTTTTGGCAGGCGCGACGATCAAAGTTGGCGACAAAGTCATCGATGATTCTATGCGTGGCAAGTTACAACAGTTAAAAACACAGCTAACGGCCTAATACCAATCATGAACGCAAACTTGCCTTATCGGGTGTGCGTGATATAAGAGTATTTAAGTCAGTAGGCGGGTTATCATAAATTAAAGGAAACACGGCAATGCAACAATTGAATCCAGCGGAAATCAGTAATCTGATTAAGCAGCGCATTCAAGACCTTGATGCAGGTGCAACTGCAAAAAATGAAGGCACGATTGTCAAAGTATCTGACGGTATCGTGCAAATTCATGGTCTTGAAGATGCCATGTATGGCGAGATGATTGAATTTGAAGGCGAAGTTTACGGTATGGCGCTGAACTTAGAGCGTGATTCTGTGGGCGCGGTAGTCCTTGGTGATTACTTAAAACTACAAGAAGGTCAAAAAGCCTATTGTACAGGTCGCATTCTTGAAGTTCCGGTAGGTCCTGAGCTGCTAGGTCGTGTTGTTGATGCTTTAGGTAACCCTATTGATGGCAAAGGTCCTATCAACGCTAAGCTTACTGATAAAGTTGAAAAAATCGCCCCAGGCGTTATCGACCGTCAATCAGTAGATCAGCCAGTAATGACTGGTTATAAAGCTGTTGATACCATGATTCCAATCGGTCGTGGTCAGCGTGAGCTTATCATTGGTGACCGTCAGACCGGTAAAACGGCAATGGCAATCGATGCGATTATCGCGCAAAAAGATTCTGGCATTAAGTGTGTGTATGTGGCTATCGGTCAGAAACGTTCAACGATTGCGAACGTGGTTCGTAAACTTGAGCAAACTGGTGCATTAGCATATACCACTGTCGTTGTGGCGTCAGCGTCAGAGCCAGCAGCACTACAATATATTGCACCGTACTCAGGTTGTACGATGGGCGAATATTTCCGTGACCGCGGTGAAGATGCGCTGATTGTCTTTGATGATTTATCAAAGCAAGCAGTAGCATATCGTCAGATTTCACTATTGCTACGTCGTCCGCCAGGTCGCGAAGCTTATCCTGGTGACGTATTCTATTTACACTCACGTTTACTTGAGCGTGCCTCACGCGTGAACGCAGCGTATGTAGAAAAATTCACCAATGGTGAAGTGGTTGGTAAAACTGGTTCTTTAACCGCGTTACCGATTATTGAAACTCAGGCGGGTGACGTATCAGCATTCGTACCGACCAACGTAATTTCAATTACTGATGGTCAGATTTTCTTAGAGTCAAGCCTATTTAACTCAGGTATCCGTCCAGCAGTGAACGCTGGTATTTCGGTATCACGTGTTGGTGGTGCGGCGCAAACTAAGATTATTAAAAAGCTATCTGGTGGTATCCGTACCGCTTTAGCACAGTATCGTGAATTGGCTGCGTTTGCTCAGTTTGCATCGGATCTTGATGATGTGACTCGCGAACAGTTGGATCATGGTGAGCGTGTGACTGAACTGATGAAGCAAAAACAGTATCAGCCGATGTCTATTGCTGAACAAGCTGCGGTTATCTATGCCTCAAACGAAGGCTTTTTAGCGGATGTACCGGTTGAAAAAATTGGTGCTTTTGAAGAAAGCTACTTACGCTATATGCGTGATGAGCAAGCGGCATTAATGACTGAGATTGATGAGACTGCAAACTACAATGATGATATTTCTAGTCGTTTGAAGTCAGCTATTGAGACCTTTAAAACAAACCACAGTTATTAATTTAACGGGTTTGGTTGGTTGCTTACGAGTGGTGCGATGTCTTATATAGACTGTCACGCCGCTTTTCCCGCAACCAACGGCATGTAATCGCGTAGTGCCACGAGATATTAATACCTTGTTTTATATTAAAAAATTGTGACCTGCGCCAATGCTTTTAACCCTCTATATTGGAATCATTATGGCAAACTTAAAAGAAATACGTGCCAAAGTCACCAGTATTCAAAGCACCCAAAAAATTACTCGCGCCATGCAAATGGTTGCTGCAAGTAAAATGCGCCGTGCTCAAGAGCGCATGGTGGTGGGTCGCCCGTATGCTGATAGTATGCGCCGGGTTATCTCGCATTTGGTGCATGCTTCATCCGATTATAAACACCCGTATATGGAAGCGCGTCCGGTTAATAAGGTGGGTTACATCGTTATCACCTCCGACCGCGGACTTGCTGGTGGCTTGAATATTAATTTATTCAAAGCATTAAGCAAAAATATTAAAACCTATCAAGACCAGTCTGTACACGCTGAATTTGCGGTTATTGGTTCTAAAGGCGTCAGCTTCTTTAAAAGCTTTGGCGGTAAAGTCACCTCAGCAATCACAGATTATGGTGACAATCCGACTTTTGAGCAGTTAAATGCGCCGGTTCAAGCAATGCTTGACGACTATAATACGGGCAAAATAGACCGCATTTATGTGGTATATAATCAGTTTATTAATGCCATGACCCAAAAGCCGACGATTACGCAATTGGTGCCGCTACCAGAAGGTGCATTGAATGATGAAAACAGTGGCATAGAGACTGAATTGAGCTGGGATTATATCTATGAGCCTGATATCGAGACTCTAATTGATGGTCTGCTTGGACGCTATATTGAATCGATTGTCTATCAAGCAGTCATGGAAAACATTGCCTCTGAGCAGTCGTCGCGTATGGTAGCAATGAAAGCAGCCACAGATAATGCTGGTGACCTCATTAACGATTTACAGTTGGTTTATAACAAGCTGCGTCAAGCGGCGATTACCCGAGAAATCTCGGAAATCGTTGGCGGTGCTGCCGCTGTTTCATAATTGACACCCCCTATATATAGAAGATCAAGGAGAACGCAATGAGTAGCGGTCGTATTGTACAGATTATTGGCGCGGTTCTTGACGTTGAGTTCAACCGTAATGAAGTTCCTCAGATTTATGATGCCTTGCAAGTAGATGGTACCGACACTACCCTAGAAGTACAGCAGCAGTTGGGCGATGGCATTGTACGTACTATTGCCATGGGTTCAACGGAAGGCTTAAAACGTAATTTGCCAGTGACTAACACCGGCGCCCCTATTTCTGTGCCCGTTGGTATGGGTACTTTGGGTCGTATTATGGATGTTCTTGGTCGTCCAATCGATGAAGAAGGTCCAGTTATTGCTGATGAGAAATGGTCGATTCATCGTGAAGCGCCAAGCTACGCTGAGCAATCAAACAGCACTGAATTGCTAGAGACTGGTATTAAAGTTATCGACTTACTATGCCCGTTTGCTAAAGGTGGTAAAGTTGGTCTGTTCGGTGGTGCTGGTGTTGGTAAAACCGTCAACATGATGGAATTGATCAACAACATCGCGCTTAAACACGAAGGCTTGTCTGTGTTTGCAGGTGTTGGTGAGCGTACGCGTGAAGGCAATGACTTTTATCACGAAATGCAAGAAGCGGGCGTTGTTAATACCGAAGACTTTAGCAAATCTAAAGTGGCGATGGTATATGGTCAGATGAATGAGCCACCGGGTAACCGTTTGCGTGTGGCGCTGTCTGGTTTGACCATGGCTGAGTATTTCCGTGATACTAAAGATCCAGAAACCGGTAAAGGTCGCGACGTTCTATTATTCGTTGATAATATCTATCGTTATACGCTTGCCGGTACTGAGGTATCTGCATTGCTAGGTCGTATGCCATCAGCAGTTGGTTATCAGCCAACACTAGCTGAAGAGATGGGTATGCTGCAAGAACGTATTACTTCTACGCAATCAGGTTCAATCACCTCTGTGCAAGCGGTATATGTACCTGCGGATGACTTGACCGATCCATCACCTGCTACTACCTTTGCTCACTTAGATGCAACTGTAGTACTAAGCCGTGATATCGCCTCACAAGGTATTTATCCTGCGGTAGATCCACTCGATTCAACGTCACGTCAGCTCGATCCACAAGTGATCGGCGAAGAGCATTACAATGTTGCTCGCGGCGTGCAAGAAGTATTGCAGCGTTATAAAGAACTTAAAGACATCATCGCTATTTTGGGTATGGATGAGTTGTCAGAAGAAGATAAACTGGTTGTTTATCGCGCCCGTAAGATTCAGCGCTTCTTATCTCAGCCATTCCACGTGGCGGAAGTATTCACCGGTGCACCTGGTAAATATGTATCATTACGTGACACCATCGCCAGCTTTAAAGCCATTATCGCTGGTGAATATGATGACCTACCAGAGCAAGCATTCTACATGGCAGGTGGTATTGATGAAGTCGTTGCTAAAGCAGAAAAAATGAAATCTTCTGCCGCGTAATTGGTTTACTTCTCTAAAAATTAGTAAATAGCTCGTAATAGGTCTATTTACTAATACGCATTACCGTTTTCTAGTCGCTTGAATAGTAAGGAGTAAGGGATGGCAACGTTTCAATGTCGCATCGTAAGTGCCCGTGAAGAGTTATATTCAGGGGAAATCAGCATGTTGATCGCTACGGGTAGCGAAGGCGAAGTTGGTGTCCTACCAGGTCATACACCACTGATTACCTTACTAAAACCGGGACCGATGCGCGTACAAACTGCTAATGGCGAAGAAGTGGTTATTTATGTGTCAGGCGGTGTATTAGAAGTACAACCAAAGATGGTCACGGTATTGGCTGATACTGCGACGCGTGCGCATAACCTTGACGAAAGTAAAATCGTTGAAGCTCGTAGGAAAGCAGAGCAAATGCTGGTCAATCAATCTGATACCTTGCAAACCAATGCGGCATTAGCATCATTGGCAGAGTCAGTGGCACAGCTACAAACGATTCGTAAATTTAAAAATCGTGCCTAATGGTTGTTTTTAATATTGTTTTTTAAGATTGTGTTAGATTTTACGTACTTTAGCTTATGCGTACTTAAATGATAAATACTTAGCATGATTACCCAAAAAACCAGCTTATTTTAAGCTGGTTTTTTTTGTTTGTTAAATAGTCATGGCATTTCTATTTTTTTCACCGTTACGATTGGTACTAAACGTAAATCGTTGATAAGTTAGGGCACATAATATGAGTGATATACTGGTTAATATCTTGTTATTTGGTTATATTATAGGGTAGCCATTATTTGAGTGGTTAATAGAAAGTTGAGCATAGGTGTTTGGTAATAAAAAGCTCAGCACAAACGAGTTATGTACGTAGCTAAGTATAAAAAACAGTATGTGCTTATCTTTTATCAGCGTAATTATCTTAATTATTGGACGCAAACTAACGTTTTAGTCAGTGTTACTTATAGGTTTTGTTAACAATAATAGGCTATAGTATGGGAAGCCACACGTTTGATAGTATACTATGCTACCGCATTTACATCCCTTATATGCATATGAATTATGCCACTTTATTATCCTATTAACTTTTCTTGTTTTACTTCTATATATTAAAGGATATCATGATGACAATGAACGAAGACGACAACACACCAAGAATCCTAATTGTTGAGGACGATGAACGCTTAGCCATGTTGACTCAAGATTATTTGGTCAAAAACGGTTTGGAAGTGGCGATCGAAACTGACGGTAACCGCGCTATTCGCCGTATCGTTAATGAGCAGCCTGATTTGGTGGTGCTCGATGTTATGTTGCCTGGTAGTGATGGTTTAACGGTATGCCGTGAAGTACGCCCGCATTATCAAAACCCTATTCTGATGTTGACTGCGCGTACTGAAGACATGGATCAGGTATTGGGTTTAGAGATGGGCGCAGATGATTATGTCGCCAAACCTGCTCAGCCACGTGTTTTGCTCGCTCGTATTCGTGCCTTACTGCGCCGCTCTGAAAACGCGCCATCAGAAGATGTGCCGCAGCGTTTAGAGTTTGGTGAGTTAATTATTGACAATGGTGGTCGTTCGGTCATGCTTGGCGAAGAATTGGTTGATTTTACCAGTGCTGAATATGACTTATTATGGTTGCTTGCTTCTAATGCCGGACGTATCTTGTCGCGTGAAGACATCTTTGAGCGTCTACGTGGTATTGAATATGATGGTCAAGATCGCTCTATTGACGTGCGTATTTCGCGTATTCGTCCAAAAATCGGTGATGATCCAGAGAATCCAAAACGTATTAAAACCGTACGCAGTAAAGGTTATTTGTTCGTTAAAGAAGGCAACTAATTTACGCTATTGCTATTAGTCATTAATATGATTGCTTTAGCAGTAATGGTTTAAATAATATAACCTATTTGCTAGGTAAATATCATAAGTCATTCTAAAGCTGTTCTAATATCACGAAAAACCAGCACTATGCTGGTTTTTTTATGGGTGGAGGTTAATTTTTGTCCTTGATCGTCTGGTTATGTGGTTTAATTGAGCGTTAGCGTTCAGGCGCTAAGATTGATTAAAGCGATCCTGATTATTTGGTCATTATATTATTATCTACTAGGTTGGTTACGTCACGTATGTCATTAATCTCTTCTTTAAAACACAGTATCTTCGTGCGTATTTACGCTGGGCTATTGATTGTCTGTTTGTGTGTGGCACTATTTGCGCAATTATTGATGGAGACAATCAATAAGGAGCGGGTACAGTCATACCGCGAGAATATGGCGACCGGGGCTTTTTATCTGATTAGCCAAGGTATTGATCGTCAGGATAGCAAATCTCAGCGCGATTATTGGTTATCAGATGCCAGCAGTTTATTTGGCTCAAAGTTTCATATTGTACCTTTACAGCAGGTAAATTTTAGCTCTAGTGAGCTACGTCGGTTTGAGAAAGGCGAGACAGTCGTTCGCTACGACAACAAGAAAAATTATGCCGATGTCTATCATCGTTTGCAAGAGCGTGATGTTGCACTGACGGTTAGAATAGCGCAGGTTACTGAGCAGCAGGTGCGCGCTTTGGCAGTATTTTTACTCGATGATATGTCTTACTATACGACCCTATCGGCTAAGCGCGCCCGTTTGGTAGATTTAGAAGATAAGTTTCCCTTTCCGCTAGCACTTGAAGGGGTGAATGACCTTAATCTAGATAGTGATCAATTAGCACGCTTGCGCCGTGATGAAGTGGTTATTTTATTTCAAGATACCAGCACCAGTCAAAGTAACTCTTCCATTCGAATTATTGTGCCATCAGAAATTAATGATATGGCAATTTTAATGGGTCCGATACCACTGTTTAATTGGTTTCCACTCAATCTTATTATCAGTATGGTACTGATTAGTATGTTCTTAATTAGCTTAGGCGTGTATGCGTTAATTTTCCCGCTTGAACGTAAATTACAACTGATTCAGGTCGGGGTAAATGAGGTCAGTCAAGGTAATCTTGACAGTCAAGTACAGGTTATTGGGCAAGATGAAATTGCGCGCTTGTCTGCCACGTTCAATGCTATGACCTCACATATCAAACGCTTGATTGAGTCGCAACGTGAGCTGACGCGTGCGGTATCTCATGAGTTGCGTACGCCTGTGGCACGTATTCGTTTTGCAGTCGATATGCTGGCAGATACGGACGATGAAGATTCGCGTTTTATGCAGCGTGATTATATCGATGAAGATATTGAGGCGCTTAATGGTCTTATCGATGAGATTTTGACCTACGCAAAACTGGAAGAAGGCTCTCCAAAACTAGATCTTGAACCGGTTAATTTTAAAGAGTTGATTGAGCAAATCGTACGCGAGACTAATGCGTTAGGTAAAGATATTAAAATTATCGGCAAGCCACCAAGTTCGAAAGTGACAGCAATTGCAGATCGCCGCTACTTGCACCGCGTGATTCAAAACCTTGCGGGTAATGCGCTGCGTTATGCTGAGTCAACCATTATCATCAGTGCTGGGGTAAGAAAGGGTAATGCTTTTGTTTGTGTTGAAGATGATGGACACGGTATATCAGAAGCTGACAGAGAAAAAGTGTTTATTCCCTTCTCGCGCTTGGATGATAGTCGGACACGAGCTTCAGGCGGTTACGGGCTAGGCTTATCGATTGTGTCACGGATTGCCTTTTGGTTTAGTGGCAATATGAAGGTCGATGAGAGTCCAGAGCTGAGTGGTGCCCGTTTTACCATGACATGGCCAGTCAAGCCATTAACACAGACGATAGCAGCGGATGAAATTACTCAAGAGCAAAGCGAACGTACTTTTGGTTAAGTTAATTTTAGTTTAATGTATTTTTTGTCGTTTTAATTGATATTGATAGAGTAGGAAAAAAGATAATGCCGTATTTATTTGGTGGGTTGGTGTTACTAAATGCCGCAACGCTGGGTTATTATTTGTTTCTTCAGCAACCAAGCACCTCGAAAAGTTTTCAGGACGTACAAAATTCATTGATTTTACCTGTAGCGTTTACCAATAGCGCTGAATTTATCCCACCTGTTATTGGTAGTGAAGAATAAGATTGCAAATATACAGTCAATGAGTAATCTCTAATGAAGGCGTAAGGTATATATTATCTTACGCCTTTTATATTTAAAGATAGTGTAGATGCTAGGGCGAATGCCTTTATCACTTACTGATGATTCTTACACTTATATTTTCACTTAGTTATCAAGTGCTGCTTGAGTAAGTGTATCGGTCTTCGGCGCTTCCTCATCCTCTATTTTAGATATCAGGGGAATATGTACACAGACTTGTAAACCGCCCTGTGGATGGTTGATGGCTTCAACCGTACCATGATGGAGCCGTGCGATACGGCTGACAATGGCTAAGCCAAGTCCACTCCCTTGAGTGGTACGAGCCGTCTCACCGCGCTCAAAAGGCTGCATAATACGCTCTAATTGATCTTCCGCAACCCCATCACCGCAGTCGCGTACGCAGATAATCAATTGCTCTTGCGCCTCTTTATTGACCACATTTTCATTAATTATTTCTTCATCAGTTTCATCAACTATCGGCACAATAGTGGCTGACAAGTAAATCGGCGGTTTACCATAACGATTGGCATTGTTAACCAAGTTAATAATCAAGCGTTTGATGGACAACGGACGTACTGGCACTACTTTAAGATTTTCTGACTGGTAAATAAATTTCATCGGCGCAAACTGCACCATTACCTCTTTAAATATCGTATCCAAATCAGTCAAGCGCATCGGCTCATCGGAACCGTCTTTCATAAAGGAAATAAATTGCTCCAAGATGGCATCCATATCTTCAATATCATAGATCAATCCTTCGCGAAAGAAGTCATCCGGTAGCATCTCCGCCGTCAAGCGCATGCGAGTCAGTGGGGTACGCAAATCGTGAGAAATGCCAGCAAGCATAATAGTACGCTCTTTTTGGGATTGATTGAGCGTGGTAAACATACGATTGAACGCCATATTAACCTGGCGGATTTCCGTAGATCCACTATGCGTTGGCAGGGTCGTAGCATGACCCAAACGAATATAATTGGTCGCCGCACGCTGCAAATGCCGCAGCGGACGATTGAGCTGCTGCGACAATAAAATAATGGTTAACAGCGTTAAAATGGGCAGACCGAGCAAAAATAACAATAATAGAGGCGTGCTATATTGTGAGTAATAAATCACCGATTCGCGAATCCAAAAGCTCGTATCACGGCTGTCTTGCACCCATAACTGCGGGGTTGGTTTGAATTTAAAATAAACCTCAGCTGGACGTCCAAGCTGGGCGCTAATCTCACGCTGCAATACATTGGTAAACATGCCCACAAATGGCTTATCTTCAACTTCAGGAAATTCACTGACCGTATCTACCACGGTTACATGCGAATGTTGATAAAACCACTGGCGTACTTCTGGCTGGTCGCGCCAGTCCTTTTTAATACTATTGATGAGTTGCAGCTCACTGGTCAAATAGCGTGCATGGGTTTTTAATTCGGGCAAATACAAACTGCGCCAAAAAAACCAAAGCGATAAGCCCACACTGATAAGCACAATAAAAGCGACTGCAGTTGTTGTTATACCGCTGTGCGAGTAACTCAAAGACAAACGTTTGGCGGCACGCTTGGTTATAGGTGGGGTGGTCATAAGGCTTACTCTTACAGTGATGATAACCAGGTATGGGTGATAATATCGATAAATGGACAGCTATCAGGCAAAGTATAGTGCAATCATTGCTAATGCGCCATGTAAATACAGCGCGTCACTTAATGATAGAAAGTGCCAAAACAGACATTACATTGGTAAGAGCCTTCACATAAATATTGATATCAATAAGGATAACTTTAGGTCTAAGATCTCTCAATAATTAGTCAAAATCTAAGCTAGTAATCGCCTTTAAACCCTTGTTATAAAATAATTAAATAAACAATGTTTATATTTTCAATAAATTAAAACTATGATATAATTATGCCCTTTTTGGTATACCTGCGAAAGAGAGAATTCACATGGTTGTTATTCGTTTAGCACGGGGCGGTGCCAAGAAACGCCCATTTTATCAAGTAGTTGTTGCTGACCAACGCCGCGCGCGTGATGGCCGCTACATTGAAAACATCGGCTTTTTTAATCCGCTCGCTAAAGAGTCTGAAGAAGCAGTACGCCTAAATATGGAAGCGTACAATGCGTGGATCGCTAAAGGTGCACAACCTTCAGATCGCGTGGCTTCATTAGCAAAAGCTTACAACAAGTCTGCTGCTCAAACTGAAGCAACTGCTTAAGTTTAACTGGCATTATACTGGTAACGCATTTATTGCGTCCATCAGTTGGCTTTAGTATACATAGCGTAGCTGGTCTGACCGGTGTACGCCATTAACTGTTTATTGCTATGCGTAGATTGTTAGGTTTTTAACAGTCTTTTATTATTTACTGCTGTTTATCTCAGGTTAGCCGTTATGTCATCTGTTCCAGACGCCAATACCCTTATGAAAATCGCTCAGCTTAAGAAGCCTTATGGCATCAAAGGCTGGCTTTGGGTGTTTAGCGATACCGATGAGCATGCGGATATCTTTGCTATTAAACAGTGGTGGATGAAAACGGCTACTGGTCTAAAGCCATTAACAGTCAAAGCATGGCGCGAGCAAGGCACAGGACTTGTGGCTCAGTTTGAGCAAGTTCCTGACCGTAATATCGCTGAAACCATGAACGGTGTGACGATTTGGGTCGCAAAAGACGTGTTGCCAGAGCCCAACGAAGACGAATATTATTGGTCGGATTTAGTTGGAATGCAGGTGAAAAATGAGCAAGACGAATATTTGGGTGACATCACCGAGATGTTTGAAACTGGCGCTCATGACATCATGCGTGTGGCAGCAACCGCGAACAGTTTAGATAATGAAGAGCGGTTGATACCTTGGCATAAGCAAACCGTGCTCACCGTCGATGTGGCAGCGAAAACGGTCGTTGTCGCTTGGCAAAGCGATTATTAATATAAGCTGTTCATTCAAGTTTATTAATACAGACTTGAAGGTGTAATAGTCAAGTTGCCTTGATGTGGGATTCAGATGTATTTTGCCGTGATTAGTATTTTTCCTGAGATGTTTGCAACGATTCGTGAGTTTGGTATCACGGGGAGAGCAGTCTCTCAGGAGCAAGTCACGATTGAATGCATCAATCCGCGTGATTATACCACTGATAATTATCGCCGTATTGATGAGCGCCCGTATGGTGGCGGTCCTGGCATGGTGATGATGGCTGAGCCATTATCTAAAGCCATTAAGGATGCGCGCTTGCGAGCAAGTCAACATGGTTGCCGTATGGATAAAGTGCATTGTCCTGTGATTTATATGTCACCGCAAGGGCAGACGCTGAGTGAGAATAGCGTGGTCAGCATGGCTGAGTATTATGACGGCATGATTATATTATGTGGTCGTTACGAAGGCATTGATGAGCGCCTATTGTCACAGTATGTCGATATGGAAGTGTCATTGGGTGATTATGTACTGACCGGTGGTGAGCTGCCAGCGATGGTGCTTATGGATAGTGTGATACGTCGTCTGCCTGATATTATGGGTGATGATAAGTCAGCTGAGCAAGACTCGTTCGTCGATGGCTTGCTTGACTGTCCACATTATACTAAGCCGCATGAGTTTGCTGGTATGGCAGTACCTGAAGTTTTGCTGTCAGGACATCATGCCAATATCGCTCAGTGGCGCTTTGCTCAGCAAGTCGAGCGCACGCAAACGCGGCGCCCTGATTTATGGCAAGCGTTCACGCCATCGGTGCAGCAGGCTAAATGGCTAAAAGCTTTGGCGAAAGCAGCTAAAAAATAGCTTGATAGCTTATGATTTAAATCGTGCCGTCATTTAAACGCTCAATAAACAGTTAATCAGTAAAATTTTAAGCTGCATAAAACAGGTCATACCATAATGGCCGTTTGCTACCCCCATTTATGTTGTATCTTATGAAAAAAAGATATGATTACTTATTACAAACAGGTGATATGCGCATAGCCTCTATTATCTAATGTGAGGAGATAACTCTCATGAGCAACAAGCATCCATTGGTTCAAGTCATTGAAAACGCTCAAATTATTGAACGTCCAAGCTTTGGCCCTGGCGACACTGTCGTCGTTCAAGTAAAAGTACGTGAAGGCGAACGTGAGCGTTTACAGGCTTTTGAAGGCGTTGTTATTGCTAAGCGTAACCGCGGTTTAAACTCTGCGTTTACTGTACGTAAAATTTCAAGCGGTGTTGGTGTTGAGCGTGCATTCCAGTTGCATTCACCTATCATTGAAAGCATTGAAGTGAAACGCCGTGGCGCTGTTCGCCGTGCGAAACTATACTACTTACGTGAGCGTTCTGGTAAATCAGCACGTATCCGCGAAAAGTTGGTTGCTCGTGCTCCTAAAGCTGCTCAGAAAAAAGCTGACGCTTAGAGTACATTAGGTATCTGAGTCTCACCCTTTAGGTTAATGCCTATTGCTGATATTCGATACCGCTACCAAGTCCTCTACTATTGTAGAACTTGGCAAGCAAGCAAAAGTAGATACAAGCCCTTATTCATAGGTTTATCATATAAATAAGTAGGCGTACCAAAAAAGACAAAACCCCAATCTGTGCTGATGCCAGATTGGGGTTTTTGTATGTGTGGGTTTTAATTTTATGTACAGCTTTTAATAATAAAAACTGTGACTTTGTTATGGCTCTAGCGCCTCAATACGGCTGGTCTGGTCTTTTGAATTACTGTGCTTACGCAAGCGAATGTAAATGGTTTTGGTAACTGTAGCGATAACCTTTTGTTGATCGTCTACAATGTCGGTGTTGTATTCACGGAATACCGCATTGCCCTCCTTTGCTAACTCTTGAATCGTGGCAATTTCAGTACTAGGTACTTTCATGCGCGCGGTTACTTTACTGTGACCGGGGGCTATGAACTCTATATGCGAGCTTTTATCCCAAACTACATAACTACTGCCCAGCTGATGCATCAGAATCAGCATATAAAAAGGATCGACCATTGAATAGAGGCTACCCCCGAATTGTGTGCCAACAATATTTTTATTAAGCGCATTTAGTCCCATGTTAACCACGCATAAGCCTTGGTCTAAATCTATATGTTCAACCTTAATGCCTGCACCAATATAGGGTGCATAAGTATTGATACGCATTTTAAGTAAGTGTGGCGTCAATAGCGGCATGATGCTTTTTTTCGTTTTGCGTCTTAGTGTTTCTAAATTCTTGGGTAATAGACTCATATCTTATCCTTTAGTCTTTTATTGCCGATGCCAATTGTTTCTAAGTAATATTGACAGGCAATATCTGCTTTTTCTATTTTTATAATCGCTCGTAGACAGTCCTGACAGGGATGTGTAGGGCAGTCATCGCCTAGGTCATCATTATTAATATATTAATTTTATGATAATAAAGGTGTATAAGTTACCTATGAATGGAACAAAAGACTTTTATCATAGTGAAAGCTATCGTCCTGCTCCAGTCCTCAAGCGTAACCAAAATGTCTATTCGGTTTGTATAGCTATTAATATGTTAAAAAGTATTAAATAATTAATGGCTATGAGATGTTTGATAACAAAGGATGCACTTTACACTATTTTTATCAATAAGTTGCATAATGAATTGATACTAAGGGTTATTACGGATATTCCTTTATAACGTTGTCGAGGTCTAGTTAATTGATAGATTGAAAGAACTATCGCCAGCTCATTCATTTTTTAATCTATTCATTACCCAATAGATTCCTTTTACTGATTCTGATTCCAGATACTCCCTTTGATATTTTTAATAATAAAAACTAAATATTTTTTAAATTATCTGGATATTGATACAAAAGGTATCTTTTTAAGTGAAAAACTCGCAATCAAAAAATGGTTGGCATACAATAATGACCCATTTGTGGGGTTTAATGTGTTCTTTTCTATCTATGGAGAGTTCATGCTGCGCAAAAACAACGGATACCTCAGTCGACATAGGGAGATGGGATGAGTACTACTCCAATAGCCAATTCAGGGACGAGCCTAGCACCAGAGCGGTCTGCTGATGAGCATCAATTGCAGGGCAGTTACGCCGAGTTGCATGAGCCAAGTGCGAGTTTTAACAGTCGTGATGCTTACCTTGAACATGAACTACAAATCATGCAGCCGAAGCGCTGGCGTGCCAATCTACCCTTTCGCGATTATCGCTTTGAATATGAAGACAGTATTCCTGCGATGGCGGCAACCATTGGCAAGGTAGTAATGGTAGGGGCGATTGCTGCGACGTTTGCAGGACCGCTTGGGTTAGGCGAAGCATTTGTACTTGAAAATGTACGCTATGAGCTTCTGATCGTATCATTTTTTATTATTCTGTTTTCAGGGTTTTTGCTGCCGACTGCCAATCTAGCAGGCACTCATGGTCCGCTGATTCCTTTGATACCGATTGTGGTCGCTGCCGGTGGGCATCCGATGGCGTTTGGTTTGCTTATCGGGGCATTTGGTTTATTGCTTGCGATTAGTAAAGGTGGCAGCTTGCTGGCAAACCTGACCAGTAAGGGTGTTTGTGGCGGTCTGCTGCTATATTTGGGTTTTATTGGAACTACGTCGCAGGTTAAAAATTTATTCACGTGGGCAGAAGGTATTGGTATGTCTTATATTGCCTTTGTCGTGATTCTACTCACCATTATCCTTTATGCTATTCTAGAGAATTTTAATAAGCGTTGGCTTGCGGTGCCGCTGAGCTGTTTGTTAGGTGGCGGTGTTGCTTTTGCCTTGGGAGCCCCATTTACCTTTAAGACAGCGCCCGGTTTGCCGCATATGAGTCCCATGTATTGGTGGGGCGAGAATACGGGTTGGATGCTGGGGTTGCCCACGGTTGAGAGCTTTATTGTCGTGCTACCGTTTGCTATTTTAGCAGTCGCTATGTGGTCACCTGACTTCTTAGGGCATCAAGTTTTCCAAAAAATTAGCTATCCTAAGCGTACTGAACGTGTACTGATGGATATCGACGATACGATGGTCAGTGCCTCATTTCGTCAAGTTGCCGGTTCGGTATTGGGCGGTGCTAACTTTGCCTCCTCTTGGGGCACTTATATTGTTCCGGCAGCAATTGCCAAGCGTCCGATTCCAGCAGGAGCGGTATTGACGGCTGTTTTCTGCGTGATTGCAGGTCTCTGGGGTTATCCGATGGACTTAGCCATTTGGGAACCGGTCATGTGTGTGGCGCTGATTGTCGGGGTTTTTATTCCGCTGTTAGAGGCTGGGATGGAGATGACACGCGAAGGAAAAACCACTCAATCAGCAGCAATTGTGGTATTCGCATCGGCGTTGGTTAATCCTGCCTTTGGTTGGTCAATCACGCTTTTACTAGATAACTTGGGCTTGATTGGCTCCAAAGAGCGTAGTGCCAGCTTATCAAAAATGAGTCGCTGGATTATTCCTATGGTGATGTTTGTAGTCTTAACGGGCGTTATGGCTGTGGTCGGTATGCTGCCCGGTATTCCTGCTTTGCTCCCCAACTTTCGTCATTAATAAATAGTTATTAACCTAAGCGATAAAAATAAAAAGTCAGCTTTGTGCTGGCTTTTTTGTGCTTGCAATTTGGCTAAAATCGCCCCATAACTAGCCATAACCTAGTTTGTTGTGAGTACCGCCTGTCATGGTCACTGAGTCCACTGCTATTTCTGCTGTGCCCCCTGTATCGCTAGAGGACAAAAAAGCGCGTCTCAAGCATTTAATCCAGCGCCTGCCTAATTTGCCCGGTGTCTATAAAATGCTTGGTAAAAATGGTGATATTCTCTATGTCGGTAAGGCAAAATCGCTTAAAAGCCGCGTAAATAGCTACTTTGCCAAGACCATTGACCATCCTAAAACGCGGGCATTGGTGGCGCGAATTCATAATATTGAAACCATCATTACCCGTAGTGAAACTGAAGCGTTATTGCTTGAGCAAAATCTCATTAAAGAACATCGTCCACCTTATAACGTGTTGCTGCGTGATGATAAGTCTTATCTGTATGTATTTATTTCCGCAGATAAACCTTATCCACGACTGGCGTATGGGCGAGGCAAGGGTAATCATCAAAAGGGTCGCTTCTTTGGACCTTTTCCCTCTGCTCATGCAGCAAAAGAAACTTTGGTGCTCATGCAAAAAATGTTTCAAATGCGTCAGTGTACCAATACCTTTTTTAAACAGCGTCAACGTCCGTGCTTGGAGTATCAAATTAAACGCTGCCGTGCGCCGTGCGTCGGTTTGGTAACGGCAGAGGATTACGCAGAAGATGTGAATAATACCATTCGTTTTTTGAAGGGTGATTCCAGTGATATTCACAGTACGCTGATTACCAAAATGGAAGGCGCGGCGGAAGAATTGGATTTTGAAAAAGCCGTATTTTATCGTGATCAGCTGTCTATGTTACGCGAAGTGCAAACCAAGCAAGCGGTGTATACGGTAGAGGGTGAAGCGGATGTGATATCTATTGCCAGCCAAGCGGGTATGACGGCAGTGAATGTGCTGACGGTTCGCGGTGGGCGGGTTTTGGGCGGTAAAAATTACTTCCCTGACGTCGATAGCAGCGAGCCGATTGCCGATAATTTATCGGCATTTATTACTTCCTTTTACTTTCAAGTGACCGATGATTTGCCTGCTGAGATTATCTTAAGTCATCAGCTGCCTGACCAAGTGGCGATTAGTGAGGCATTGGCAACCCATTTTGGCAGTAAAGTCACTATTAAAACCAGCGTTCGTGAACATCGTGCGGAATGGCTCGATTTGGCAACGCTCAATGCGACGAACGCTCTTAAAACCAAACTGGGAGATTATTTAGAATTACATGCGCGTTTTGGGGCATTAAAAGACGTGTTAGCGTCAGTGACTGAACGCCCGATTGATCGTATCGAATGCTTTGATATTTCCCATACCATGGGCGAGGCGACCATTGGTAGCTGCGTAGTGTTTGATCAAGGTGGCTCGCGCCGGCGGGATTATCGTCAATATGCCATTCATGATATTGTCGGCGGTGATGATTATGCGGCGATGAAACAGGTACTCACGCGCCGTTATAAAAAGCAACCGCTACCGGATTTGTTATTGATTGATGGTGGTAAAGGTCAGTTGAGTATGGCAAAAGAAGTGCTAGTAGAATTAGGTATTCTCGGCGATACGTTACTGATTGGGGTGGCAAAAGGCGAGGGTCGGAAAGCCGGACTTGAAGTATTACACTTTTTAGATCATGAACCGCTTGATTTGCCCATGGACAGTAAGGCGCTGCATTTATTGATGCACATTCGTGATGAGGCGCATCGTTTTGCCATTACGGCGCATCGTAAAAAGCGTGATAAAAGACGGTCATCGTCGGTATTAGAAGTGATTCCGGGACTTGGGGAAAAGCGCCGCCGCGATATTCTTAATCATTTTGGCGGTATGCAGCAGTTACTTGGCGCATCGCAACAAGAATTGGCAGGCGTGCCGGGGATTGGTAAAGTGTTGGCAAATACGATTTATAAAGTGTTGCATGAATAATGCGATTTTTAATTTAAAAAAATGACAACAGCCCTAAGACTATTGTCATTCTAAAGTTAATCACTTTTAATCGTTAAAAATCAAAACTTAACTGTTGGTTCGGTTGGCTACGACAGTGTTGGCGAACATACTCCCAACGATTAAACCTATATCGCACATAGAAGCGTACGCGCACAGCTTTAGGGTAACAGCATTGAATAGCCATTGATTACTCCGTAATTATGATAAAAATTTCATAACTATGGAGACGCAGACAAATATTTAGCATTTGCTATTAATAGCATTTACTATAAAATATACAAACCCTACCAAGGTAAATAAACTTTATAAGTAAGCTAATACTGGAGTTTGTCTCCATAGCTGTCTTATCTAAAAGTTTTTTAAGCTCAGTAATTAATTTTACTGAGCTTTTTTAATTTTCCATAGACTGTTTCTCCTCTCATACGGTACATTATCAAAACTTTATTAAAAAAATTAGGCTTTTCTTTTATAAGTCACAAACTTAAAATCCAAGCTACTTTTATCATCATGCATTTTCTCAGATTCTTCTGCGACTGCAAACTCGTCTGGCAGCTCAGGGTAAAAAGCATCGCCCTCATTAATGTCCGTATCAACATGAGTCAGCTCAATGCGGTCAGTAACGCTCAGCGCCTCGCTAAACACGCGCTCGCCACCAATCACCCAAATGGTTTTTAACTGCAAATCTGCTGCCAAATCTGCTGCTTGTTGTAGGGCAGCGTCTAAATCATGCAGCACGTGCGCATTCTTTTTTTCTATCAGCCCTTGTTGCTGCGCATAATTCAACTGGGTAGTAATAATAAAACTAATGCGCTTTGGCAGTGGTTTAGAACCCATTGACTCAAAAGTCTTGCGTCCCATAATCACAATACCCTTGATGGTATCATCACTATTTTGGGTGGTCAGTTGCTTAAAATGCTGCAAGTCGGTTGGGATATGCCATGGTAAATCATTGCCTTTGCCGATACAGCGATTACGACTGATAGCGGCAATTTGCGCCACTTCGATGCTGTTGATACTCATGGTGTTACCTTTTTCTTAAAATATAAACACGTTATTAGACTGCCACAGGCGCTTTAATAGCGGGGTGCGATTCGTAGCCATCCACGCTGATATCTTCATATTCAAATGCAAAAATATCTTTAATATTAGGATTTAACGTCAAGGTTGGTAGCGCATAAAGTGAGCGTGTTAATTGCAAATCAACTTGCTCGCGATGATTTTGGTAAATGTGGCAATCTCCGCCTGTCCAAATAAATTCACCAACTTCCAAATTGCAAACCTGCGCTACCATTTGCGTCAACAACGCATAGCTGGCAATGTTAAACGGTACACCCAAAAATAGGTCTGCTGAACGTTGATACAGCTGGCAAGATAGCTTATTTTCCGCCACAAAAAACTGAAACAGCGTATGGCAAGGTGGTAAAGCAACTTGTTCCGCCTCGCAAGGATTCCAGCCTGACACAATTAAACGTCGTGAATTGGGATTGGTTTTGATTTGATGAATGACGTCCGTTATTTGGTCAACGCCATCACTCGCATAACTGCCATCAGCGTTTTTACTGGCGCCATAATTACGCCATTGATGCCCATAAATAGGACCCAAATCACCTTCAGCACGATTAAAGCGAGCCGTTTGTGCTGCGGTTGCCCATTCATTCCAAATACGCACGTTATGCTGCTGTAGATACTCAACATGGGTGCTGCCAGTTAAAAACCACAATAATTCGTACACAATAGATTTAAAATGCACTTTTTTGGTGGTTAATAATGGAAAACCATCGGCGAGATCAAAGCGTAACTGCGCCCCAAAATGGCTAATCGTTCCCGTACCAGTACGGTCACCTTTTTCAGTGCCGTTATTAATAACGTATTGCAGCAAATCCAAATAGGCTTGCTCATTTTTGCTCGTAATCATAAAACTGCTCTTTCGTATGAGTGTCATGCGGAGTAAAACTTTATCTGCTTAATAGGTGCCTTGCTTGCCCCAATCGTAGATACCGCGCTTATAAGCATAAACCAGCAACACAAAACCAAGAATAATCATCGGTGCAGATAACAATTGCCCTTTGGTCATCCATCCTAAGAGGATAAAACCTTGGTCAACATCCGGCTGTCGGAAAAACTCAATGATAAAGCGGCTGAGACCATAGCCTAATAAGAAAATAGCGGTTGCTGCCATACGCGGACGCGGCTTTGATGAATACCACCACAAGAAGATAAACAATAATAAACCTTCAGCAAAGGCTTCATAAAGCTGGGAAGGATGACGCGGCAGTAAATATTGCCCATTAACCTCAAGCATCAGCTCTTGCAGCGCAGGATTTGCTTGCAGTTGCTGCATATCAAAGGCAGCGGCTTGCGGAAAATAGGTCAGCCAGTTATAGCCACCATCTGATACTCGACCCCACAGCTCACCATTGATATAGTTACCGATACGACCAAATAATAGACCGGTTGGCACCACGGGCACCACAAAATCAAAGACTTCAAACGGTGACTTTTTATATTTGCGTGCAAAAAGCCACATGCCCAGCATTACGCCAATAAATCCGCCGTGAAAGGACATACCGCCTTCCCAAACCTTTAGCAGATAAGCTGGATTTTGCAACAGCTCGCCAAATTGGTAAAACAGCACATAACCGATGCGACCGCCTAAGATAACCCCAAGCGCCCCGTAAAATATCAAATCGGATACCATATCCGTCGACCACGTATCACGCTTGGTGCTGCGATACCATGCCAGACCATAAGCCGCAGCAAAAGCTAATAAATACATCAAGCCGTACCAATGCACCTCTACAGGTCCAAGCGCTAAAGCTACGGGGTCAAACTGGGGATGAATCATCATAAAGGCATCATAAAAGTGATTGTGGAATGGTGCTCATGATAGCAAAAATCAACCCATAGGCATACACTCGTTATGGATGCAGTTTTGTGTCACAAGCAATTTTGAGTAGTGGCTTATATAAAGTCTGAGTGATAAGAAATCAAAAATAACGCTAGAATAAAGACAGATAAATTAGTGTTAAAATCTTAGATTGGAATTTTGGAAAGTCTAAAATCTAAGGAGTTTTATGTGTATTGTCGCCATCGCTTGGCAATTGTTTGATGAGTTGCCGTTAATACTATTGTCTAACCGCGATGAGTTTTTGCAGCGTCCGACTGAACCTCTGCATCAGTGGACGGACAAGCCTATTTTTGCGGGAAGAGATGAGCAGAGCGGAGGTACATGGCTCGGTATTCATCAAGAAATCCAACCGCACCAC
Organism: Psychrobacter sp. GP33; assembly: GCF_014119005.1. Lineage (GTDB taxonomy): Bacteria > Pseudomonadota > Gammaproteobacteria > Pseudomonadales > Moraxellaceae > Psychrobacter. The sequence goes on from NZ_JACGYX010000006.1 coordinate 111,769, forward strand.
CATCAAAACGGACGCTGGGCAGCAGTGCTTAACTTTCGTGATGGCGCACAGGCAAGTGATAATGAGCGTTCACGTGGTGAGTTAGTGACTGACTTTTTAACCAGTCATTTAAGTCCGATGGAGTTTGCCCGCCAAATTAGTTTGCAAGACTATGCCGGATTTAATCTCATTATTGGCGATGCTCAGCAAGCAGTAATGATTAATAATCGTGGTCATGCGCCAACGCCACTTTATGCAGGGTTGCATGTATTTTCTAATGGTCAGCCAGAAGATAGCTGGTTTAAAACTGAACGACTGCGCAGCCGTTTGCGTCAAGAAGTCCTGCCATTAATAAGCGAAAACAGTGTGCCTCAATATTGGCAAGACACTGCACTTACCGTTATGTCAGACATCACCAAAGCTCCGGAAGGTGATTTGCCAAATACTGGTATGGGCAAATCTATTGAACAGGCGTTATCCTCTGTCTTTATTGAGCCGATAGCTTTATCGAATATTGAGACTACCATGCCAACTTATGGCACACGCACTCAAAGTATTTTGACTGTAAGTTATGATTCCAAGTCCAGTATTTTACCAGCCACTTATCATTTGCAATTAGACAGTCGGGAATATCAGAACATACATTAGATTAATATAAAATCCCTAAAATAAGTGTGGTTTTACTTTGAATTGCTATTCTTATGTCATACACTCAATGAGTAGGGCATCAAAACCTACGATTAATATCTAATGCGATTTAAGTTAATGCTGATCATACAAGGATTGTGACATGAACATGATGAAATCACTGATATTTATTGAGCCGGGTAAAATTGAGATTGTAGATAAAAGAATTCCCGATGTAGGGCCAAATGATGCGCTATTAAAAATCACGACTACCACTATTTGTGGCACGGATATTCATATTTATAAAGGGGAATACCCTGTTGCCAAAGGATTAACGATAGGTCATGAGCCAGTAGGCATTATTGAAAAACTAGGCTCAGCGGTACAAGGCTATCAAGAAGGACAACGCGTTATCGCTGGTGCAATTTGTCCCAGCTTTAGCTCGTATGCTTGTCAAGACGGCTTCCCCTCACAAGATGGCGGCTACATTCAGCCAGATGGCAGTTGCACGTGTCATGGCTATAAAGCCACGGGCGGTTGGCGCTTTGGTAACATCATTGATGGCACGCAAGCAGAATACGTTCTAGTACCCGATGCTCAGGCTAACCTTGCGCCTGTACCTGACGGTCTAACCGATGAACAAGTGCTCATGTGTCCCGACATTATGTCTACTGGCTTTAAAGGGGCGGAAAATGCCAATATTAAAATCGGTGATATCGTTGCCGTATTCGCGCAAGGTCCAATTGGCTTATGTGCTACTGCGGGAGCAAGACTTAAAGGTGCTTCGACCATTATTGCGATTGACGGCAATAATAGTCGCTTAGCCATGGCAAAAAAAATGGGCGCAGATATTACTTTTAATTTTAACGAAGTAGATGTGGTTGACGAAGTGTTAAAACTCACTGGTGGTCGCGGTGTTGATAGCAGTATCGAAGCATTGGGTCTAAAAACTACCTTTGAGCAGGCACTTAAAGTGCTAAAGCCCGGTGGAACGCTGTCTAGCCTTGGGGTCTATTCTGAAGATTTGACCATTCCCATGGCATATTTTGCTTCTGGTCTTGGTGACCATACGATTCGTACGGCGCTATGCCCCGGTGGTAAAGAACGTATGCGCCGTTTAATGAATGTCATTGAAACGGGCCGTGTCGATTTATCAGAAATGGTCACTCATACCTATGCTTTAGACGACATTGTCGAGGCATATGATTTATTTATGCATCAGCGCGATGGGGTGTTAAAAATCGCTATTAAGCCCTAGTCATTACTAGATCGCTACTATATCACCGACGTAAAAGTTAACCATAAAAAAGCCTGTATCGCTTAAATACAGGCTTTTTGCATTGTAAAATAAAACATAAAATTAGAACTGAATTAAATGATTATTCTGTTCTGGGATAATCAGGTCTTGCTTGAGTGGCAGCTCGCGCGCCAACTCTTGTAACGCCCTCTGATATACTCCACGTTTAAAGTGAATCACTTGACCGAGTGGGTACCAATAACTTACCCATTGCCAGTGGTCGAACTCAGGCTTACCCGAATCAAAGCGGATATGCTGAGTGTTTGGCTCATCTAAGCGCAGCAAAAACCATTTCTGTTTTTGCCCAATACATAAGGGATGCTGTCCGTGACGCACATAACGCTTCGGTAGGCGATAACGCAACCAATCTTGCGTAACAGCCAATAGCTCCACATGACGCGGATATAACCCAACCTCCTCCCAGAGCTCGCGATACATCGCATCCATTGGCGTCTCCCCACGGTCGATTCCACCCTGAGGAAACTGCCAAGCGTTGTGACCAAGACGTTTTGCCCACAGTACCTGTCCTTGTGTATTTGCCAAAATGATGCCGACATTGGCACGAAAGCCGTCTGCATCTATCATGACTAAACCTTTCAAATTGTCTAAAACCGCTTATTTTTCATAAAGTACTTATATACAAGTCATCGTTATTGTGTAGCGATGGATATTAGGCGACTAGTATCAATAATTTATCAAAATAAGATTCATTGCCATTATTAAACCAAGAAAATGACAAAATGTGTAACAGTATTTTGCTATAAAATGTTTCACGAATTTAATCTTTAATAATCAATGGCTTAGATTTATCAATTAACAGACAATTTAAGAAAAAATAGTCAGTGCATATGCACAACTTTTTAGAAAAGATAAATACCAGAAAAGACAAGTTAGACTAGTGTATTTTGGCACAATATTCAGCGCTATAATCAACACTATTATTAGTGACACTTGCTCTATAAAATCGAGTTTTCGCTTGTGCTACACTAGCGGCGTGAGATACTTTAAAATTGATAACAATGTATTAATAACCCAATAAAAATAAGGACAGAGCATTATGGCTGAATCAAAAGCAAGCGTTACTTGGCAAGAAAACCGCGCCTTTATGGGTGTTGCCCCATCAGGACATGAAGTACAGATTGATGCGGACAAAGAAAAAGGTGCAAGCCCTATGGAGCTGATTTTGCTTGGGCTTGGTGGCTGTGCCAGTTATGATGTGGTGGCGATTTTACAAAAATCACGCCAAGCAGTGGTAGGCGTACGTTGTGAGCTGACTGCTCAGCGTGCTGAAACGGTGCCAGCTGTTTATACTGATATTCACCTGCACTTTATCGTAACCGGTCAAGATATTAAAGACAGCCAAGTCGAAAAAGCGATTAAACTGTCGGCAGAAAAATACTGCTCAGCCAGTCGTATGCTGGCAAATGGTGGCGTCAATGTGACTCATGATTATGAAATTATCGAAGAAGCTGTCTAAACCTAAGGCTGGGAGCATAAATACTGATGAATGCATTATTTGGCATGATACCGGATACGGCAGCCGCTGCGATTTGGGCGATGGTGGTGGCAAGCCTACTACCACTGACCATGGCAATGGCAGCAAAAATGCTGGGCGGATTTAGTTTAAAAGATAATGCCCATCCGCGTGATTTTTTGCAGAATACGATAGGGGCAGCAGCGCGTGCCAATGCGGCTCAGAAAAACAGCTATGAGACTTTGCCCGTATTTCTGGTTGCGGTATTGGTGGCGATGCTATTCTTTGTGCCACAAGCCATTGTTAATAAGCTGGCGTGGCTTTATGTGATTATCCGTATGGGCTATTGCGTCGCTTATATTACCAATTTAGCAATGTTTCGCTCCATTCTTTGGGTCTTATCCATCGCTTGTAGTTTGATGTTGTTTTATTTGGCGATTCGCATTAGCGCTTAAAGTTGTTATTACCATAAAAACACTAATGCTATACTTACGATAAAAGCGACTATGGATGTTTAATGCGTACTATTTTTCAGCGCATGAATGATTGTCGCTTTATCTTTTTCACGTTTAATATCTTGCCACAATGCTTGGGCTTCACTATAGCCTTTAGTCAGCATTGCCAGCCACTGTTTATAGCGTCCGATGAGGACGATATCATTTTTCGCTTCGCCATGTAAAAAGTCAATTTGATGCGGTATCAGCGCTTGCCAAGATAAAACGCTATCCGTGTTATCAGCATCATTATTCTTTTCAGAATGGTTGGTGTCAATGCGCGTAACCAAATCTGGACGTGTTACCGCACCGCGACCAAGCATCAAATGTGATGTTCCCGACTGCTGCATACAAGATTGGGCTTGCTCAGCTGTCCAAATCTCACCATTGGCAATAACGGGAATAGTTAACGTATTAAAGCTTTGGATTTTATCCCAATAAGCGGGCGGTTTATAACCTTGCGTTTTAGTACGGGCATGAATGGTCAGCCAATCGGCACCACTATCGGCAATGGCAGCACGAATATCATCCATTTTCGAGGTATCGGTATAACCCAGACGAATTTTTGCCGATACTGGAATATGAGCAGGAACCGACTGACGGACTGCGCTGATAATCTCGTATAGCACCGCAGGCTCGTCTAATAAAACTGAGCCACCACGATGATTGTTCACCGACTTAGCAGGGCAACCAAAGTTAATATCAATGGCGGGCGCACCAAGCTCGCAGGCATACGCGGCATTTTCTGCCATCAGCTTCGCGTCGCTGCCGAGTAGCTGAATATGAATCGGTGTGCCGCAGGCTGTTTTGGCATCATGGTGCAACTCAGGCACATATCTATAAAAAACGTGAGCCGGTAGCAGGTGCTGAGTAACGCGAATAAACTCACTTACCGACCAATCATAAGGGCGACCCAAATCATGGGCAATTTGTGTGAGTATTTGACGCATTAATGGGTCGCTTAAGCCTTCCATAGGAGCAAGTAGGCGAACAGGATTGGCAAAAAATTGTTGTACTGCGGCGATAGGTTGCCGGTTATTCATTATACTAGCTGCCATAAATTACCTTTTTCCCTGCCTGTAATCCTGATATCAAGGGTTGAATATTGGCAATATCTAAGTTTACCTGAGCTCGTGTACAGGCTACGTATAACAAGCGCAACTCTTCAGGGCTGATTTTAATACCATTGGTGGTCACATCATAATAAAAATCATCATCCAACTGCACCCGACCCCATTCAAGACCTTTTGCTTTGTGCGCGGTTGAAATAACATAATCAGCATTTTCAATACTGGTTAAGCTGTTTACCGCTTTGCTCAACACATTAGTGCCATGGTCATCAACCAATTTAACCAGTGTTTTTAAATCGCTACCTTCATTGGTTTCCGCATATTCTTGTACATCTGCCCAATTATAAAAATACGCCAGTTCTGGCACGCCATAAGCCGATTTACCATGCTTTAAATTCTCCGCTGCTTGACAAAATTTAAGCATCCGCTCAGTATCCGCTTGCAAGGCAACGCGATGTCCTAGCTTGAGCCCTGTTAATAACTGCGACATTGCCGCAGCATTAGTACGGCAAAGAATGGCATCTTTTTTACTATGTACCAATCCTTTATTGGTAGACGAGTGCTTAGCAGGATTGCCAATTAATGGTACATCTTCTTGTAGCGCCTTCAATAACGTGTTGGCAATCTCAGCAATTGGTTCGCCAAAACGAAAGGACTGAGTTAATAAGGTTTGCGGCAGCGGCAATTTTTTCATAGCATTGACAGCGCCTCGCCATTCATAAATCTGCTGATGGGCGTCGCCAACATAAATCACTTGCTTGGACTGCTGAGTTAAAATGCCCATCATTAAGGGGTCGGCGTCCTGCGCTTCATCGAACAGGATAAAATCTGCTGGAATACTGGGTTTCGATAATGCCCACAGTTTAAGATAAATATCATGACCAATACCTGCGGGATGACGCGCATCAATTGATTGTAGCCAGCGCTGCTCAACGGCAGGATAGAGCATCTCGCGTAGTTGTTCGGCATCAGCAGCGTCCAGCCATTTTGGAAATTCGATATGTCTTGGCGCAGGATAACTGGCGTGCGTGCTACAAAAATGACTGACCGCATCACTGACAAAGCGCGCTAGTCTGGCTGGCGTTAGCGTAATATATTTATTGACCCCGTCCATTTGTCGGCGAACTTGCACTGGTTGTAGACCTAAATCATCGCCCAGACGCTTAGGCGAAAAGCGAGGTAGTGATAATTTTGCCGTGATATCACGCGGGACGTGGCGATAAGCCAACGAGTGGAAGGTTCGGCAGTCCACATGACCGGGGAATTTTTGCCGCGCATCGTTGGCAATGGCTTTGTTAAATGCCAAATACAAACCGCGCCCGCGCAGTCGCTCACCGATAAGCTTTAAGGTTGTGGTTTTACCCGCACCGGCATAGGCGACTACTTTAAACGACTCACGATCCATCGCCATATTCAGTGCCGAGAGCTGCTCATCCGTGGGATGGCTCATATAAGCGGGCATAGATGCAGACATAAAAAGCTACCTAAAATACAAAGACAAGATAATAAAGTTTCGGGGGTAAAAAAAGCCACTGCATAGACAATGGCTGAAAGACGAAGAATAGTTATAAATATAAAGAATATTGATTAATGGTAAGCATAAGACATTGTGCTGGTATTTATCTCTAAATAATTAATTATCTGACGTTTTAATATCAGAGACTAAAGTAGTTTTTGGCTCTTCTTTAATCAATAATTGTGCAAATAATAACCCCAACTCAAACAATAACCACATCGGAATTGCCAACATCAACATCGACACGCCATCGGGCGGTGTCACTATAGCAGCAACCCCAAAACAACCCACAATAATATAGCGGCGTTTGTCCTTGAGACTCTGAATGGAGACAAGACCGACCAATATCAAGAGCAAGGTCACTACAGGAATCTCAAAAGTCAGCCCAAAGACCATAAATAATTTTAACGCAAAGCTTAAATAACTGTCGATATCGGTCATGGGAACGACGTTTTGCGGGGCAAACATAATAAAGAACTTTAGCACCCCTTTTAGAACAATAAAGTAGGCAAATGCGACACCGGCATAAAATAAAAATATTGAAGATAATAGCACTGGAATGGCAATTTTCTTTTCTTTTTTATATAGACCTGGGGCAACAAATGACCAAATTTGATACAAAATATAAGGCATCGCAGCAAAAGCAGCGACAAATATGGTCAGGCGAATGGGTGCCATAAAATTTGAGGTGATGTCTGTCGCAATCATAGTTGAATTAACAGGCAGCTGTGCCACTAAAGGGTCTGACAATAAGGTATACAGTTCGCGAGAAAATCCGACTAATACCAAAAATATAATGAGAACGGCGACGCATATTTTTATCAAGTGCGTGCGCAATTCAATCAAGTGCTCAGTAATAGGCATATCAGCCAGTGTGTTTAACCCCTCATCCGACTGACTGTGGCTATCTTTTGACACAGTGCTTTTTGATGCAGGTTCTTTTGATACTTCGGTTTCTGAATCGGCTATTTTTTCTAGGCGGCTTTTACGCCGTTTGAATAACTTCATTCAGCCGCTCCTTTGATATTCATAGCAGCATTTAATAACGTATCGGCTTTATAATTTGGTAAATAGGGCGCAGAGGGTAGGCGACGAGCTTTATCATAAGCACCCAACCGAAACCACATATTCTCCCAAGGTTTGGTGACAATAGGTTGAACAACGATATTGCTGTCTTTACCTGATATTGTTGCGTTGCTATCAGTATTAGAACTGCCAGCACTATGCTTATCAGCGCTATGAGATGATTCTATAGAGTCATTTGACTGGGATTGCGGATAACTTTGGTCTTGCTCGTAAGCGTAACTGAATGCTGCTGGCACAGATGATTTTGCCACATCTTGTTTAGAGTGGTTTGCATCAATATGAGTTGGTATATGAGGGTTTGATTTTGAATCATTGCCTGATTCAGAATGAGCCTTGGTGTGTATGCTTTGATTTTGAGCGTATTCAAACTCTTTCATACTGCCACGCATTTCCGCCATCTCACGTCGCATCTCTGCTTCCGTTTGGCGAATTTTGGCAATCTCTTCTTGCATTTGCTGGCGCGTTTCTGCCAAATCAAGTTCAGCTTCTATTTCAGACTGCAAGGTTGAAACAGTACGGCGAACTTTTGCATACCACTGACCAGCGGTACGCGCCGCCTTTGGCAGTTTTTCTGGACCTAATACAATTAGGGCAATGATACCAAATAAGAGTAATTCGGAAAATCCGATATCAAACATAATGCTCAAATATAGTGATTAATATAGCGACTAGACTTTAAAGCATTGCACTTTAAAATATCGGGCTTTAAAACGTTGGACTTTAGAAAACGGTATTTTAGATTTTATGATGGTCGTCCACTGGTGCAGGACTGATTTCGATATCATCGATTCGCGTATCTGACTGCTCATTTTGTACAGGAGAGCTGGATTCGTGATCCAGAACCCGATGCTTGTGCGCATGCTCTGCTTGCTCATCTTTTACCGCTTCTTTAAAGCCTTTAACCGCGCCACCCAAATCTTTACCAGCATTTTTAAGCTTGGAGGTGCCGAACACGACAACCACAACGACCAATAAAATAAGCCAATGCGTAATGGAAAAACTGCCCATAACGGTATCCTTATAACCTAATAAAACCAGTATTTATGATAATACGTTGAATATACTTATATTATAACGCGCACTGATGACAAAAAGGTGAAAACAATTGTCATCATAAGAGACTGGTGTTTATCTGTTTATTATTGCTCTATTGCTCTATTGCTCTATTGCTCTATTGCTCTATTGCTCTATTGCTCTATTGCTCTATTGCTCTATTGCTCTATTGCTGGCGAGCTATTGTTGACGCGCTGCTTTTTCATCAATACCCGATAATCCAAAGCGTCGCCCAAGCTCGTTTAACACTGCATCGGACTCAATATCAAACCATGCCAACCCAACTAGAGTGTGGAACCAGACGTCTGCCACTTCATAAATCAGCTCATCACGTGCCGCATCATATTGAGCTTTAGCTGTATTTTCATCACAGCTGGCAAAGTCTTTAGCGGCAATAATACTTTCTGTCGCTTCCTCACCGACTTTTTCTAGTATTTTATTGAGACCTTTTGCATATAGACTGGCGACATAAGAGCTGTCCGCATCGGCTTGTTTACGTTCCGCTAATACTTTATCCAGCTGTTGTAAAATTGGCTGGTTAATATGATGATTATCATTGTTTCTGTCATCAATGTTATGAGTATCTTTATTATAAGAATCATTATTAACATCAGATATTTTTGGTGTTTCACTATTACTATCAATAACAGTAACATGAGCTTTCTTGTCACTATAAATCTCAGCAGGATCTTTTAGCACCGCATCGACTGTTTGCCATACAGGCTCTGCTCCCGATATATCCAATCGTTGGTAAAAGCAAGACGCACGCCCAGTATGGCAGGCGATACCACCAATTTGGGTCACCGTTAAGACGATTACATCGGCATCACAATCGAGGCGAATATCATGGACGTGTTGGGTATGACCTGACGTTTCTCCTTTATGCCAAAGACGTTTGCGTGAGCGCGAAAAATACACAGCGGTCTGTGTTTGCGCTGTTAATTGCAGCGCCTCAGCATTCATCCATGCCATCATCAAAATACGTCCTGTCTGCTCATCTTGAGCAATTGCAGGAACCAATCCATCAGCGTTAAAAGTTACGGCAGTAAGCCAAGCAGGTAGGGTCATAATTGGTCGGTCATCTTATATGAAAGAAAATAGTAATAGAGATAGTAAGTAATAATCAATGTTTAAGTGTCATATGATATTACCTAGTATAAACCATTATTAAATCCCAAGAGATGACGGACTCAATCTTTCTTGCATACTACTATCTATGGTGGTGACTTTATTTAGACGATAGTCATAATTAATAATATGCTTACGAGCTTTTGCCACCACTGAGCCGTCATGCATGCGTGATACTTTAATAGCAATATTACCCCCTTTTTCAGAGAGTTGCTCAATACCCACTTCAAATAAAAGTTCTTCCCGAACTCGAACTCTACTGATAAATTCTAACTGCAAATTATCCACCATTAAACCTTGATAACCTGCGTTAACATTTTGTATACCTCTAGAATATAAAAAGCGGGCGCGCACCTCTTCTAATAATACCGCCAACGCTTCAAGTGTTAAGTATTGTCCACCACTAGTTTCTATATTGCGCACGCGCATAACTGTTTCAAAAACAAATATTTTGTTATTGAAAATTAATCCTTGATCTGACAACGTCATCTCCTAATTTATATTTATATAATGACTCAGATATAGTAATAACTACTAATAAAGCCAGCTCAAGGGCTGGCAATACCATGATTGACTATTGATATAGTCTTTGGTCTTTATAAGTAGTGGCATATGAAGAACACTATAGAATATAGATGCGCTCATTCTGTACTTAAACATAGCACAAGGTCGCATTCAATATAATTAGGAATGAGCGGTCAAATTGCTCGACGACATTATATTATTCATTAGAAAATAACTTTCTATTAAAAAATAAAAAAGTAAAAATATTAAAATGAATGAACATAGAATAAAAAGTAATATTATTAATTTAAAGTACGTTAATTTTATTAAATGACTCGTTTTAATAATGTAATAAGTTAGATGTGAGCATGTTATTGAAGCTTACTAAGCTAGCTTATGGAGAAGGCGTTAAAGCCGTCAAAACTTTGCTTGGCAAAATAGGGTTGACTCTGTTAAAATAGCGCCTCCCACCTCAAGGCAAATAGACAGTTAGCAGTTATTTTATGATATCTTGCTTGCAGTAATGACTGTTTGACGACCAGGTTCTAACACAGATAAAGAGGCAATCACTCATGAAAGTGAAGATGAAGACTAAAAGCGGTGCCGCTAAACGCTTTAAAAGAACAGCGAATGGCTTCAAGCGTAAGCAAGCATTCAAAAGCCATATTTTGACCAAGAAATCAGCTAAGCGTATTCGCCAGTTGCGCGGTCTTAAGATGGTGGACAAGTCTGACGAAGCAGCAGTTCGTCGTATGTGCCCATACATCTAACAGTCTATCGTCATTTAAGTTTAATTAAGGTTTACTTAATTAAAAATATCTGACTTTGCAATTTGACAGCGATGTTTAAGTATTAACAACATCGTTACTCGTTTAACAATGATTAAAGAAATCTTGGAGTAATTTATGGCCCGTGTAAAACGTGGTGTACAGGCGAATCGTCGTCACAAAAAAATCTTAAAACGTGCTAAAGGCTACTACGGTGCCCGTTCACGTGTTTACCGTGTAGCGGTACAGGCAGTAACCAAAGCTGGTCAATATGCATATCGTGACCGTCGCAACAAAAAACGTACTTTCCGTCGTCTTTGGATTGCACGTATTAATGCTGGTGCACGCTTGAACGGCTTAAGCTATAGCCGCTTTATCAATGGTATGAAAAAAGCCAACATCGCTATCGACCGTCGCGTATTGGCTGACATCGCTATGCATGATGCAGCGACTTTCACAGCATTGGTTGAAAAAGCAAAAGCGGAATTGGCATAAATAGTCAGCTTGTTTGAATGCTTTATTGGCTTAAAAAAAGAAGTATTTAATCAATAAGTTTACTAATCATTAATAGCAGCTATATTAATAAAAGCTACCGCAGGTCGGTGGCTTTTTTTATGTGTTTTATCTTGCTAAGCTATACCTAGCTTTAATTATATATTGTCTAAATATTTAAGTTATTCAGTGGTCTGATTTTTATCACCAATAAACTTATATAATTAGTAATTTTTATAATATTGTTATACACCTAACAATGTTATAAAAATGGAAATGATATTACCATTATAAAATTAATATTCGTTATAAATATACTTCCAATAATTTGGAATATTTAGTCAACTCCTTATCCTTAATCGTTTGTTTAAATCAGGAATGAAACGTCTTATGACCACCCCTGCTGTTACTAACGAGTTGTCGGCGCTACCGACTTTATCTTCTGAGCTGAGTGAGGTTCAGGAGGCACAATTGACTGAGCTTGCCAGTGCGGCAGAAGCGATGATTGCTCAGGTAACGGATGTGAGTGCATTACAAGCCTTACGCGTTCAGTTAACGGGTAAAAAAAGTTTGCTCACCGGATGGTCAAAGCAGCTGGGAAAACTCAGTAGCGATGACAAAAAAACTTATGGTGGCTGGTTACATCAGGTTCGTAGTCGCATTCAAGATGCGTTGACTGAGCAGCAACAGCAATTAGAAATTACGGCGTTAAATGCCAAGCTTGACGCTGAGCGTATTGATATTACTTTACCAGCGCGCGGTGGTCAAAAAGGTCATTTGCATCCAGTGACGATGATTACCCAGCGTATGCAGCAGTTTTTTGTGCAAGCAGGATTTAATGTGGCAACCGGTCCTGAAGTAGAAAGCGATTATTATAACTTTGAGGCGCTAAATATCCCGTCACATCACCCAGCGCGTGCCATGCATGACACGTTCTATTTTGATGCCCATTATTTATTGCGTACTCACACCAGTCCGGTACAGATTCGCACGATGGAAAAAAGTGTGCCCCCGATTCGTATTATCTGTCCGGGTCGCGTTTATCGCTGCGACTCTGACCAAACCCATTCACCGATGTTTCATCAGCTAGAAGGATTGATGGTTACTGAGTCAAGTACCTTTGCTGAGCTAAAAGGTTTAATTAGCGAATTTTTGCAGGCATTTTTTGGTAAAGAGCTGACGGTTCGTTTTCGTCCATCATTTTTTCCCTTCACCGAGCCATCTGCGGAAGTGGATATCTTAGCTGATAATGGCAAATGGTTGGAAGTTATGGGTTGTGGTATGGTACATCCGCAAGTATTAACCAACTGCGGCATTGATGCCGACAAATATACTGGTTTTGCTTTTGGGATGGGGATTGAGCGTTTTGCCATGTTGTATTACGGTATTGATGATTTGCGTTTGTTTTTCCAAAACGATGTACGCTTTTTAAAGCAATTTGGCTAGATTTTCGTTATTAATACGTCTACCTTTACTTCAAAATTTTGATTCGAGATATTTATGAAAATTAGCGAACAGTGGCTACGTCAATGGGTGAACCCTAATAATAGCAGTGAGCAATTAGCCGAACAACTGACCATGGCGGGTCTAGAAATTGACGATCGTTATACGGTCGCGCGTGCGTTTAGTGGCGTAGTAGTGGGCGAAGTGCTTAGCGTCATTCCGCACCCTGATGCTGATAAATTACGTGTCACTCAAGTAAATATCGGTACAGGCGAACCGTTACAAATCGTTTGCGGCGCGCCCAACGTTTGTGTTGGTATGAAAGCACCGGTAGCAACTGTAGGTGCGGTATTACCAAGTGCTGACGCAAAAGGTTTTGAAATTAAAAACGGCAATCTACGCGGCGTAGCCTCTAACGGTATGCTATGCGGAGCGTCTGAGATTGATTTAACCGATAGTATAGATGGCCTGCTCGAACTACCAGCTGATGCACCGATTGGTATGGACATTCGCGAGTATTTGGGACTGGATAATCAGATATTTGATATCTCAATCACGCCCAATCGTGGCGATTGCTTCAGTGTGCGCGGCATTGTCCGTGAGATATCAGTCATTAACGGTTTGCCGATTGAAACGCCTGCCATTAAAATGACTGACTTGGCAGCTGGTGCGCACTTAGACACGACTCCTACCGTGACGGTCAAGGCGACAGAGGCATGTCCACGCTATTTATTACAAGTTATTAATAACATTGATCGCAGTAAAGTAACGCCAAAATGGATGCTGGATGCGCTGCTGCATTCAGGATTACGCACCCATAACTTTTTAGTCGATGTGACCAACTATGTGTTGATGGAGCTTGGTCAGCCGCTGCATGCTTTTGATGCCGATACGATTGTCGGTGATATCGTTGTCCGTTTAGCGCAACCAAAAGAAAGTGTTACTTTGCTTAATGAACAAACCATCAGTCTCACAGGTGATGAGTTAGTGATCGCTGATGACAAAGGTATATTGGCATTGGCTGGTATTATGGGCGGACAGCGCGGTAGCGTAACTGATAGCACGACTAATATTGTATTAGAAAGTGCCTTTTTTAATCCATTAGCCATTGCTGCGCGTGCGCGTCGTTTTGGTCTTCATACCGATGCGTCACAACGTTTTGAGCGCGGTGTCGATTTTGAATTACCAGCGTTGGCACTGGCGCGTGCTACTGATTTGATTACCAGTATCAGCGGTGGTCAAGCTGGGCAAGTGGTTGTCACTGAAACCCTTGAGCAGTTACCAGCACGTGCGCCCATTACCTTACCGATTACAAAAGTGCGTGATGTGCTCGGTATTGATATTGAGCCTGCTACCATGGTGCGCATTCTAACCCAATTAGGCTTTGTGGTTGAGCAAACAGGAACGACGCTTATTTGTACGCCGCCATCGTATCGCTTTGATATGAATATTAAAGAAGATTTGATTGAAGAAATTGCTCGTATTTATGGTTATGACAATATTCCGAGTATCTTGCCACATTTGCAAGTGAGCATGGATTATGACGATACTGCCGACTTAACCTATGAGATGAAACTGGCGATGGTTGATGCTGGTTACATGGAGGCGATTAGCTTTAGCTTTAGCGATGCAAAACTTGAGACGCTGCTTGATGATAAAGCGTTAGGTGAAGTGTTGGCACTTGCCAATCCGATATCCAGTGATTTGGCAGTGATGCGCCGTACTTTATTATCAAGTTTATTGCCTTGTGTGCAATATAACTTAAACCGTCAGCAGTCACGGGTACGCTTTTTTGAGACTGGTCTCAGCTTTATAGGTCATAGCATTAGCGAGCTGGTACAAACACCAAGTATTGCATTGATTGCAGTGGGTAATATTTGGGATGAGCAAGCCTATCAAAATCGAGCCATAGATTTTTATGACCTCAAACATGATATTGAACAGTTACTGCCGGCATTAATAGATTCTGCTCGTATTCGTTATGAACGTAGTGAGCTTAGTTTCTTACACCCGGGTCAAAGCGCTAAACTATATATCGACGATCAGTATATCGGCTGGCTTGGACAACTGCACCCTAATACGGCAAAACAACTTGATTTGCCTGCAACATGGGTGGCGCAACTGGACTTAGCACCGCTACTCACCCTAGCGCGTGAGCAATACGCCATTGCCACACCTAGTAAGTTCCCACAAGTACGCCGTGATATCGCTATATTGGTCGATAGTGAAATTAATGTGCAAACCTTACAAGCTACCATACGCGCGGCAGCTGGTGACTTACTCACAGACTTATGGCTGTTTGACGTCTATCAAGGTGACAATGTTCCAGCTGGTCAACGCTCATTAGCATTTGCCCTGATTTGGCAAGACAGTAACCAAACCTTATCTGATGAGACTGTAAAAACCGTTACTGATAATGTCATTCAGGCATTAACCGAGCAACATCATGCCCAGCTACGCGACCATTGATATATTATTTGTTCATGATGTTTATAGAGTTATATAGTATGAACTAGAAATGCTAGATGACTGTTAATAAAGGATTTTTAGTATTATTTAAATAAAAATCGTGCCAAAAATCCTTTATAATCATCAAGGTAATTTCTAGAGCAATACCGTTTGTTCAATAATATCATCACGATATATCAATACTGCACCATTTAAGATAGGAGTCGTACTGTGAGTACCTTAACCAAATCTGATATGATTGAGCATCTCATGTATCAGCTTAACCTAACCCGCCAAGAAGGGCGCTGCTTGGTTGAGAACTTTTTTGATGAATTGTCAGAGAGCTTGATTGCTGGTAACGAAGTCAAACTTTCAGGCTTTGGTAATTTTGAGCTTAAAGATAAAAGTAGCCGCCCAGGTCGTAATCCAAAAACGGGGGAGCCGGTTGACGTTTCTGCTCGCCGCGTCGTTACTTTTAAAACGGGACAAAAATTCCGTCAAAAAGTTGACGAGCGTTTATTTGAAGTGTAGAAAATTTCAGGGAAAAAGTAGTAAGGGTTATTAAAAATATAAATAGTTGTGCCAATATTCTATTTATATTAGCTATCTATCATTCTTTTATTATCTCTAATCCTAAATGACAGACACAAAAAAGAGAGCATACGCTCTCTTTTTTTACTACCGTAATATTTATTGTATAAACAATAAAACTTACTTAGCTGGCTCTTCAACAACAACTACGTCGTCAGCAGCATTAGCAGCAGCAGTATCGCTAGCTACGTCAACGCTAGTAGTAGTACCGTCTACAGGTACTTCAGCATCGATTTCGTCAGTAGCAGTAGCTACTTGAGCGTCAGCGATGTTAGCTTCAGCGTTAGCAACAGCAGCGTCAGCTTCTGCAGTAGGTTCGCCTTCAGCAGCTGCTTGATCTAACTCTGCAGATGCGTCTTGCACTTCTTCTTGTGCGTCAGACAAATCTTCAGCAGCGTTTTCTTTGTTGCTATCACAAGCAGTTAAGCCCATAGAAGCGGCCATGATACCAGCTAGCGCAAGTAATTTAAGTTTCATACGATTTCTCCGGAAAAATGAAATGATCAGTAGCTATAGCACGGAAAAAAGTCGAGCTTTCGACATACTCGAAAGTCAACTAATCTTAGTTACAGCTACTCAGCTTCCACGCATTCTATACTCTTTCTTTTGAAAAGAAAAGACGTTGTACACTTAAGTAACAATAAACTTGTAATTAATATTTTAAGTGTCTATTTTGATGTCGATTTTAATACAATAAAGCGACCTACAATCCGTATAATTAGCGCTACAGGCTATTACAGTACAGCATCTTAGCATGACTTGAGAGTAGTCTTACATGTAGCTTACTATGATACTTATATAATTAAAATTAACAAGTCAAAGTGCTCAGTATCTTGCGTAGTTAGATACCTCTAACTCCAAATACCTTTAATAACTTAATAAAAATTCTATTTAAGGATAACAATTATGAAATGGCAAGGTCGGCAGGGCAGCTCGAATGTGCGCACCACAGGCGGTGGCAAAATGATAGGCGGTGGTATTGGCGGTATTATTATCGCTGGTATCCTGTGGCTGGTATTTGGTGTCAATCCAATGACGGCGCTACAGACAGGACAAGTGGTTGCTGGGGGCGGCAATAGTACTCAACCTGCGACTGATGATGATCGCGATACCCGATTTGTTAAAGTGGTGCTCGGCGATACTGAAAGAGTATGGAATCAGGTATTTACAGAAGGCGGGCAAACTTATAAAGAGCCATCATTGGTACTGTTCAATGGACAAGTTAGCTCGGCTTGTGGCAGCGCCACCTCAGCCACGGGTCCTTTTTATTGCCCGGGAGATCAGACCGTCTATCTTGATACGTCTTTTTTTGCAGAAATGCGTCAAAATTTAGGTATTAGTGGCGATCAACAGGGTTCAGGTGATGCAGAAAATCAAGGTAAGGCAGGAGACTTTGCTCAAGCCTATGTTATCTCACATGAAGTAGGTCATCACGTTCAGACCTTATTAGGTATTACCCAGCAAGTGAATGAAGCCAGCCGTCAAGTGACACGCGCCCAAGCTAATAAGCTTTCTGTACTCCAAGAGCTGCAGGCAGACTGCTTCGCTGGGGTATGGGCAAATCGCAATCAATCTTTAGTGGAAGGTGGCTTTATCGAACCCGGTGATATCGATGAGGCAATCAATGCCGCCAGTCAAATCGGTGATGATCGTTTGGCAAAAGCCAGTGGACGTGCAGTAACGCCAGATAGTTTTACGCATGGAACCAGCCAACAGCGTGTGCAATGGTTTAGCCGTGGACTTGAAAGCGGTAACGTACAATCATGTGATACCTTTAGCGGTGCGTTATAGAAAATCGCACACTATGATGATTTTTTGTTGGTATTTGGATGTCTTATTGACTTCAAAAGTAAACAGCATTAAAAAAGCCTACCATTTAAATGATAGGCTTTTTTGATTTTAGGTATGATAAATAAACCTAAGTTTGAGCTATAACATCAAAGCTTAGTGCTTTTTGTTATTATCAAGAATATAAGCACCAGCACCGCCAACCGCTGCACCAGCAATTGCACCACGAGCGATATCTTTGCTATTGCCGCCACTTCTGATCAGTGCGCCAGCTGCTGCACCTGCCGCCGTACCTTTAGCAGTGTTGCTTAAGCCACTGTTATAACCATAGCCAGAATTACAACCAGTCATAATAAGTGCCGAGCTAGCAATAGCTGTCATAGCAATAGTTTTTGC
Organism: Psychrobacter sp. GP33; assembly: GCF_014119005.1. GTDB lineage: Bacteria > Pseudomonadota > Gammaproteobacteria > Pseudomonadales > Moraxellaceae > Psychrobacter. The sequence continues at coordinate 129,922 of NZ_JACGYX010000006.1, forward strand.
AAATTTCATATGAGTACCTATATAAGTTATGTTATGCGCGTTACGCACATAGTAGCAATAAATATATGATATTTTCAACATTTAACCAATATCAATGTATTTATAAAAGTTTACAAATAGATTTTTTAAGGATACCAATTATTTATCTAAGTATCATTAACAGTGACTGTAAAATTTTTTAGTAGCAATATTTTAAAAATACATCATATACATCTATTAAGGCTTTCTTTAGACAACTAAGAGCTTTAAAACCAAACGAATATTTCTAAATTAATGCCTTCCTAACCAATTCTAACAAGCCGTTTTTACTAAATTGTAGCAGGACATATCTATTGTTCCAATAATAATCTATTTTCAGTGGGGGAGTCGTAGTAAAAAGGCTAAGCTTTACAAATATTATGTAAGTGATGTTACGTCCACGTATCATTGGTAGGAGATTAGCTTAGTATTATTGTATTATCATCGATAATACGCTAACTGTTTTTAGGTATGTTTGTAAGATTTATAATTACAGGAAATAAAAAAAGACCGCACAGTGGCAGTCTTTTTTAAATAAGACAATCTATAATAGCGTGGCTGGTCTAGTTTTGTGATTTACGCTTCATTTGTTCAAAGAATTCATCATTAGTTCGCGCTTCTTTTAAGCGATCTAATAAGAATTCAGTCGCTTGCACCCCATCCATCGGCTGCAATAATTTACGTAATATCCAAACTTTACGTAGCTTATCTTCATCAAGTAGACGTTCTTCGCGACGTGTACCAGATTTTTTGATATTGATAGCAGGGAAGACGCGTTTTTCTGCCAAATCACGTTCAAGAGTAATTTCTTGGTTGCCCGTACCTTTGAATTCTTCAAAAATAACGCTGTCCATTTTACTACCGGTGTCAATCAGGGCACTGGCAATAATGGTTAAACTGCCGCCTTCTTCAACGTTACGCGCCGCACCGAAAAAGCGCTTTGGACGTTCAAGAGCATTGGAATCCAGACCACCAGTTAGAACTTTGCCGGACGATGGGATAACGGTGTTATAAGCACGAGCCAGACGGGTAATAGAGTCGAGTAAAATAACCACATCTTGCTTATGTTCAACCAAACGTTTGGCTTTTTCGATAACCATTTCTGCTACTTGAACATGGCGCTGCGGTGGCTCATCAAAGGTTGAAGCAACCACTTCACCGCGTACCGTACGTACCATTTCGGTTACTTCTTCTGGACGTTCATCAATAAGTAAAACGATTAAATAACATTCAGGGTTATTACGGGTTATCGATTGAGCGATATGTTGTAATAACATCGTTTTACCCGCTTTTGGCGGTGCAACAATGATAGAGCGTTGACCTTTACCAATCGGTGCAATTAAATCAATAATACGACCAGTCAAATCTTCAGTCGTCCCGTTACCAAGCTCAAGTTTAAGATGCTCAGTTGGAAAGAGGGGTGTTAAGTTCTCAAAAATGAGCTTATGACGTGAACGGTCTGGGGTATCAAAGTTAATTTCCCCCACCTTTAATAAGGCAAAATAGCGCTCAGAATCTTTTGGAGGACGAATAGTACCAGCGATGCTATCGCCAGTTTTTAAGCTAAATCTACGAATCTGGCTTGGGCTGACATAGATATCATCAGGACCTGCCAAATAAGAGCCTTCAGAAGAGCGTAAAAAGCCAAAACCGTCCGGAAGGACTTCAAGTACGCCATCACCGTAGATGGCCTCACCGTTACGAGCATGGGTTTTTAAAATCGCGAAAATGATGTCCTGTTTACGGCTACGTGCCATATTATCAAGACCCATATCTTTGGCTATCGCCAACAGTTCAGCGATTGAGTTTTTCTTTAATTCAGTTAAGTTCATAGATAAGTCATTAGCTATTTATCGGGTGAGGCATGCCAGTAGCTGGACAACCCACAACATTGATTAAGATTACGGAAGTGTAGCAATATAGGATAGGCACAGAATTTAGTCTTAAACAGCCTGCATTGTTATCGATCAGGTTTGTGTCGTCTGACCAAGATAATGGTGAGATGACAAAAAAGAAAATCAAAAAGGCAATACAAGAGTCAAACAGAGCTCTGTATCGGTTATTAAATGCATTTAGTAGCTATACTTGGTAATGATAGTTGTGTTTTGTATTGATAAACACGAGGAGAACAGCGACAAGACGCTTATGAAAACTACTATTTTCTCTTGTCAGCAGACTATACGGTTTTCACGTTAGGCTTGTCAATTATTTTTGCTAAAAAATTGGGATAATCATCTTTTTCTACAAAAAACGAACAAAAAAGCCATTATCTACAGTCAATAATGGCTTTTTATCTATCTCTTACCTAAATCAAAGCAACAAAACGATTTTTAATTTTCATAGCTGTAAGTAAGATTTTTTAATAACAAGTACTTATAAATGTTTATCAAGCACTTTAGCAAGTTCAGCTTTTGGCTGTAAACCCATTACTGAATCTACTTTTTCGCCACCTTTAAACACAAATAACGTTGGAATGTTACGGATACCGAAGCGGCTGGCAGACTGTGGATTGTGATCAACGTCGACCTTAACAATTTTGACTTTACCTTGGTATTCGGTTGCCAAGTCTTCTAAAATAGGGGCAATCGCTTTACAAGGACCACACCATGTTGCCCAAAAATCAACCAATACAGGCACGTCTGACGCCAGTACGTCTTGGTCAAAATCAGCATCGGTAGTATTTATAATAAGGTCTGACATAATTTTTCTCTCTTGTTGTGTCTTCTTTTTTAACAAAAAAATGCAATTAACGCTTACAGATTAAAGGCTCTAAAGAAGTTAGTATGGATAAAAATTTGCAATTATCTTACCATGTATTTTGGGTGCTAATGGTCAAAAACAGGTTAAATTAATCAACAATTACGTTTAGTACAATGAATCGAAACATAAAGTAACGCGCTTAGTAATTACAAATATTACTGTTATTTGCTTCATTTTACGTTGTAGAAAGTTAATCATTAAACTATTTTTTCAAACTTTAACTTCTTATTTACTCATTATACTGCGCGTATATTTCCTTCTTCATTTCACTCTATTCTAATTCAATTCACTTAATAATAAGTAGTCATTTATGCCGTTTTCCGATGCCGCAATCGATGCGCTCAATCAGCAAGAAACACAGTATTCGCCCGAATTTTTTGAGACATTTGCAAAAGAAATTACGGTTTATGAAGATGAAGATATTTGGGTAGTTGATAAGCCAGCTGGGCTATTAAGTGTCGATGGTAAGACGTTAAAGGTGAGCTTGTTATCCCGACTTGAACGAGCAAACCCAGCGGTAAAGCTGATTCATCGCTTAGATATGGACACTTCTGGACTGCTTATTTTTGCAAAAAACGCCGCCTCGCAAACCCATATTAGTAAGCAATTTATTGAGCGTTTGCCACAAAAGACTTATCAAGCAAGAGTCTTCGGTGAGTGGGAAACTGTGGGTGCAAAAGGCAAAATATCTGTGCCCGTACGCTATGAGCCTGCCACCAAGCCGCGCCATATCGTCGATTTGGAATGGCATAAACATGCGCTGACCTTATACCAAGTGTTAGCGCATGAAGAATGTGCTGGGCAGATGGTAACGCGTGTGGCGCTAAAGCCGGTGACTGGACGCAGTCATCAGTTGCGTGTGCATATGGTACATGTCGGTCACGTCATAATTGGCGATCCTATTTATGCAGAAAATGAAGCACTGAAAATTGCGCTGCGACTTAATCTGCATGCGCAGCAATTACGCCTCAAGCATCCGGTACTGGGTGCGTGGATGAATTGGGAAAGTCATGTCCCTTTTTAGCGAGTTTTTAGTAGGTTTGTAGTGAGTTACCGTTAACGCAAAGAGCGTCAGAAAATACTTTCGTTCGTGTTGGTATCCGTCACGTAATCAGTAAATAAAAAGGATAATATTATGGTTGCTACTACTGTTAATAATTTACCAAACATTATCGAAAAAAAGAGATTTGCAGTCTCAAAATCCAAGCCAAAAAACTTTGTACATAATCCTACTGCCGATTATGAGGTACTAATAATTGGCGCAGGTATCTCTGGAATAGGAATGGCGTGCCGTCTACAGCAAAATAGTGATAAATCCTCTAGGTATAGAAGAATAAAAAATACGTTTAAACGCGCAAAAGTGGATACTAGCAAGCATTTTTTGGTATTAGAAAAACGTGCCGATTTGGGCGGTACTTGGGATCTGTTTAATTATCCGGGCATCCGCTCAGATTCTGATGCGTTGACATTTGGCTATAGTTTTCGTCCATGGCTAAATCATAAGATGCTGGCAAAAGGTGCGGATATTAAAAGCTATATTGCCGATACTGCACGCGAATTTAATGTTATCGAGCATATTCGTTATCAGCATGAGGTTCAGCACTTATCATGGTCAACTATCGATCAACATTGGACGGTAATGGTCAAGAATCATGAGAGTGGCGAGGTCTTTACAGTGACGGCAAGCTTCGTCGTTGGGGCATCTGGTTACTATGATTATGCTACTGGCTATCGACCGAAATTTAAAGACGAAGCGCAGTTTCAAGGTGACATTGTTCATCCGCAGCAGTGGCACAATGTAAATTATCATGATAAAAAAGTAATCGTGATTGGCAGTGGCGCGACAGCGATGACTTTAGTGCCAGCGCTGGTTGATGAGAACAGTGAACAATGTGCGCGTCATGTCACCATGCTACAGCGTTCACCAACCTATGTCGCCAGCGTATCAGGTGACGATCATGCGCTTGATTGGCTATCGGGTAAGTTCTCTCCTTTATCAGTGCATCAAGCATATTCTTTATTACGCACACGCAATATATTGTTTCAGCAAGGACTCTATCAAGCAGCAACCCATGCCCCAAAAGTAATAAAAGCGCTGTTAAAGCATGGCGTAAAGAAAGAGTTGAAAGGGAGTGACGTTGATGTTGCCCATTTTACACCTTCTTATAATCCGTGGGATGAGCGACTGTGCGCTGTTCCCGATGGTGATTTATTCACTGCTTTGCAGGGGTCACGTGCTGAGATTGTGACGGATGAAATCAGCCACTTTACGACAACTGGCATTGCGCTAAAATCAGGCAAGCAGCTTGATGCTGATATTATTGTTACTGCGACGGGACTTAAATTACAAATGCTTGGCGGTGCGGCGTTAGTTGTGGATGGACAGCCCGTCGATGTGGGTACACGCATGACTTATAAAGCGGTGCTGCTTGAGGGTGTACCCAATATGGCAGTCATGTTTGGCTATACCAATGCGTCATGGACGCTAAAGATTGATTTGGCGTGTCAGTATGTGGTTCGACTGCTCGATTATATGCATAAAAATGGCTATCAAGCAGTATGCGCGCAGGCGCAAAACCTAAGCGAACACGCACAGCCGGATACCGTACTTGGGGCATTATCAGCAGGCTATGTGCGCCGTGCCAAAGATACGCTCCCCAAACAAGGCAACTGTTATCCGTGGTATGTCACTAATAATTATATAAGCGATTATATGATGCTTAAATACCGTAAAATTAACGATAGTTGGCTGCATTTCACGCGTTAATTTTTTATTATTATACGGATTGCTTATCAATAAATTCTGTCACTTGCTTACTTAGCATTTGCCATAAAGTTTCTTGCGCACTTCTACTGCCCCAAGCATTGTGCGGACTAAAAATAACCCTTGGATGGTCTTTCAATGTTAATAAAGGGTCATCAGTAATGATAGGCTCTTGCTCAAAGACGTCGCTGCCATAGCCGCTCACTTGTCCATTATTAATCGCCTCAGTTAATGCTTGGCTATCGACTATACCGCCGCGCGCAACGTTAACGAGGATAGGTTTTTTAACCATTTTTGCGAGTGTGTCTTTATTAATCAAATGCTCAGTTTGTTCGTTCAGAGGACAATGCAAGCTAATCACATCTGCACGCGCCAGCACCTCATCGAATGCGGTATAGTCATCATTACGTGGCGTGCGCCCTTGGTGCTCTGCCCATAATACGGTCATGCCAAAGGCGCGAGCAATGTCAGTAACGCGCTTGCCAATGGTGCCAATACCAACGATACCGAGCGTTTTATCTTCTAAATCGATGAGCGGGATATCGAGTAGGCAAAAATTACCATCATTCTCCCACGTGCCATCAATCACTTTTTGGTGATAATAAATGCCTGCACGCATTGCGTTTAGCATCAACATAAAAGTGTGTTCAGGCACACTTTTTACCGCATAACCGGCGACGTTATATAAGGCAATATCATGAGCGGTACAGGCGTCTTGATCGACATTATTCATACCAGTTGCGGTGATTTGAATCAGTTTTAACTTAGGTAATTTAGCAATCACGTCAGCAGAAATTTTTACTTTATTGGTAAAAATAATCTGCGCATCTTGGCAACGCTCAATAATGATTTGGTCGTCTTGTGGCGTATCATTATGAGTAATATAATCGCTAATCCCTGCCGGTGCTGGCAAGTTAATATCATCTGAAAAAGATCCTTCATCCAAAAATACAGCGCGCATAGCGGCTCCTGATAATAAGTTATTATTTGTGGTTGGTTATTTGGTCATAAATAATGGTTTATGATTTTATTGGTCATACTAGATTTTATAGATGATACTTAAAGTGCGCCTACTAATGTAGCATGTCATTATGGTCAAGCACCATTTAGCTTGGCGATATTTAAAGTTTTAGCGATTGCAGTTTCAACTATCCTTAATTAATTTCCTTTTAATAACTACAGCTGAAAAATCATATTTTACACTTAGCAAATTGATAATTGGCATTTTCCCCAAAATTTAGGAGCCTATCCAATAGCTTAGATAAATATACTCTTGAAAAAGTAAGTTAGCGCATGCATCTAGCTGCTAACGCTATATAATAGACACGCTTATGCCGTGATTGATTAAATAACGGTTATTACCACTTTTCTTATCATCTGAGTACAAAAGACATCGCCCTATGACTATCTCTGCCGCTGTATTGCATAATTCTGAATTTGCTGTTGGTCAACGCTATTTATCTGATACGGAGTCCGAGCTTGGCTTGGGTGTGGTTGTCGATGTCGACGACCGCTGTGTGCATATCTTATTTCCGCAAAGTGAAGAAACACGCGTCTATGCAAAAAACTCCGCGCCCTTATCGCGCGTGGTATTTAAAGTGGGCGATAGTATTTGCGACCAACAAGGCTTAACCCATACGGTCACGGCTGTTGATGAAGTGATGGGCGTGCTCAAATACAGTGTCGATGGCTATGATAAAGGCATTATGGAAACTCGCCTTGCTGCCAATATTACCTTGGCAAAACCGCTTGAGCGCTTGCTGGCTGGGCGTATTGAGCGCGGCGATTGGTATGAGCTGCGCCAAGATATCTTGCGCATGCAAGCGGCACTTGCTGGTCATCCCCTTAAAGGTTTGATGGGCGCGCGTGTCGATATCATTGAGCATCAGCTATATATTGCACATGAAGTGGGCAAACGTATCGCCCCACGTGTCTTGCTTGCCGATGAAGTGGGTCTGGGCAAAACCATTGAAGCCGGTTTGATTATTCATCAGCAACTACTCAGTGGTAAAGCGGAGCGCGTGCTGATCTTAGTGCCTGATAGCCTGCAATATCAATGGATGATTGAGCTACGCCGCCGTTTTAATCTCAATTTTGCACTGTTTGATTTGGTACGTACGGCGGCGATTAAAGAGCATGATCCTGAGCAAAATGTCTTTTTAACTGAGCAATGTATGATTGCCGGTATGGATTTATTGCTCGATCATCCAGACTTGTATGATCAAGCAATGGAAGCAGGTTTTGACTTATTGGTCGTTGATGAGGCGCATCACCTGCATTGGGATGAAGAGCGTGGTGGCAATGATAAATATGACTTGATTGCAGATTTTGCAGAAGAAACACCAGGTGTGATGTTACTAACCGCAACGCCTGAACAATTGGGTACGCAGAGCCATTTTGCGCGTTTGCGTCTATTAGATGCCAATCGTTTTGATGATTTAGATGAATTTATTGCTGGTCAAGACGCCTTTGCCGAAACGGCTGCAGTTGCTGGCGTGTTAATAGAAGATAAACCATTAAGTGACGGACAAATTGCGGCGTTATCGGGCTTATTAAATATCAGTCTCGATGAATTATCTGCAATTAATGATGATGAGAAATTACGAACTCATGCGTTAAATGAATTGCTTGACCGTCATGGTACGGGTCGCGTGCTATTTCGTAATACCCGTGAAAGTGTCAAAGGTTTTCATGGTCGTAGCAGTCAGCCTTATCCTTTGCCATTACCTGAAGCATGGATAGACAGCTATCAAACCTGCGGTAAATTGCGTGAGCAGTTATGGGGCGAAGAAAATCAGCCCGATGGCGGCTGGTTGGAAGATGACCCACGTGTGCCTTGGTTGATTGATATCCTAAAAGGCGAGCTAAAACATCAAAAGGTGTTATTGATTGCGCGCAGTGGCGCAACCGTTGAGAGCTTGGAGGCGGTATTACGTCTGCATGCAGGTATTAAAACCGCGATTTTCACTGAGCAAATGACCTTGCTGGAGCGTGACCAAGCCGCCGCATTTTTTGCCGATAATGAAGGCGCGCAGATATTATTATGTTCAGAGATTGGCTCTGAGGGGCGTAATTTCCAGTTTGCCAGTCAGCTGATATTATGGGATTTACCAGCTAATCCTGATACGTTAGAGCAGCGTATTGGTCGCCTAGATCGTATTGGGCAGACGCAAGAAATCACTTTGCATGTGCCATATGTCAAAGGCACGGCGCAGGAGCGTTTATATCAGTGGTATGACAGTGCGCTGAATATTTTTAACCAAATCTCGCCAACCGCGCAAAGTGTGCAAGAGCAATATATTGCCGAGCTAAAGCCGTTATTAGAAGGCGCGGATACGGCTGAGAATCGGACGATTTTGCAAGAAGTGATTGCTGATGCGCTCGAAACACGACTCGAGCTTGAAGCCCAACTGCAAGCCGGTCGCGACCGTTTGTTAGAATACAACTCATGTCGCCCACGCGTAGCCGGTCGTATTGCCGACGCGATGCGTGATTTTGATAGTCATAATGTGCTGCCAAAATTCGTTGAGCGTTTCTTAGCATCTGCCAACATTGAGTATAGCGTGCAGCGCGATGGCTCATGGGTGATAGCGCCTGTAGACAGTACAGAAATCAGTGAGTATATCGATGGGTTGCCGCTGGGTGACGAAGATGGTATGACCTTAACGTATGAGCGTGAGCTGGCGCTGCAACGTGAAAATATCGAATATATTACCCACGAGCATCCACTGATGCAGGCAATATATGAGCTGGCAACCACTAGTACCTTTGGTAATACCACGGTCGCCACGCTCAAAAGTGCCGCCATGCCCCAAGGGATGGTGATGATTGAGGTGAACTTCCGCGTAGAAGCCATTGCCCCAAAACTTCTTAACTTGCCTGCGACTTTGTCAACTCAAAACATCCGCGTCTTTATCAGTGAGCAAGGCACAGATTTATCCGCACGTGTTAGCGCTGAGATGATTATGCCGCATGTTGAGCGTTTGGATAAAAACCGCGCGCGCCAAGTGATTAAAGTACGTGGCGATGTGATTGAAAATCGCTATTATGAAGCAGAAGAGATTGCCAAAAAACAATTGGCAGATATCGGTGCGCAGGCAAGTGAACGCTTTAGCCAGCAATGGTCGCGGGAAATCAAACGCCTTAAGCATCTACAAACGATCAATCCTAACGTCCGTCCTGAAGAGATTGAGCGCCTAGAACAGCTAAAAGCGCAGGGCGAGCAAGCCTTAGCAAACTTATCCTTAGTGCCGGATTCTATTCGCGTTTTAGTAGCGGTGAAGCCTTAACGGCTATTTGTTACAATAAAAATGAGGTGTTCTTGTAGCGCCTCTTTTTTTATTTTAAATTTTTATTCATAGTTTTTTAAGCTGATATTTATGCTTGCCCCAATAGTCAGCATAAGATTTTATAACATCGCAGTGGTCACTGGTCAAACCTATAAATATTGGGTAAGATATTTGGTTTTTATTAATAAACGTCTAAGGATAATCGTTTATTAACCCCACAGTCATGGATGATTCCACTGTTAATATACGTTATTAACGCTAAATAATTTCTTGCTATTCTGAACTGTATCGCATTGATGTCGGCATGATATGGGATTAGGGATAGAAAATAAGGGAACATGCTGTCATGTCTGATTACTCGCAACTGATCGATGAGCTACTTGCTACTGTCACGCTTATCGAAGTGAGCCCTGATGTATTTGAGGGGCAAAGTCATGATTATGTCGGCGCGCGTATTTTTGGCGGGCAAGTACTGGCGCAAGCGTTGATGGCAGCTGCGCACACGTTGCCAGAGGATAAGCCTTGTCACTCGTTACATGGTTATTTTTTACGGGGTGGTGACATTACTCAGCCCGTTATTTACCAAGTGCGTCGTTTGCGTGATGGGCGCAGCTTATCGGCGCGTCAAGTGACCGCCATTCAATATAAGCAAGTACGGGGACAGCCGCCCGTTGAGCAAGTGATATTTACGATGATGGCATCATTTGCGCCGATGGAAAATGGCTTAGAATATCAAGAGGACATGCCGGTTTATCCACCGCCAGAAGATTTACTTGCCGAGCAAGAGTTAAAAGAAGACTATGTTGGTAAGGTACCAGACGCGCTCAAAGCACGCTTTATGCGCCGTCGTCATGTGGAGATAAAACCCGTCAAACCGCGTGATCCCATTCACCCTGAACCGATGAAACCCAAACAAGCCAATTGGCTACGCATCCGCGAATTGGGTACACAACCACAAGCTATTCAGCAGGCACTGTTGGCATTTTCATCAGATTTTTATCTGGTGGGGACGGGCTTAATGTCGCATGGCGTCAGCTTTATGACCAGTGGGCTGCAAGCGGCGAGTATCGACCATTCGATGCATTTTCATCGTCATTTTGATATGAATGAGTGGCTGCTTTATGACATGTGGAGTGATACCACATCCAATGCGATGGGGCTGAATCATGGTCAGTTTTGGCAAGACGGTAAATTGGTGGCGACGGTACAACAAGAAGGTTTGATGCGTTTGCGTGTGCCTAAATCCTGATTTTTATCCTTTTATAGATAAAGTTATAACTAAAAAAGCGACTCAGAATATATTTTGAGTCGCTTTTTTTAATATCAGGTTAAGCAGTTATGTTTAAATACTTATTCTAAAATCTTGACCATCGCTCGTGGTAAACCAAGGGTTGCTTGTGCATTATCAGCGTTTAACCAATTGATATTAATCTGAGCGGCTTGCAATGCTGTGGTTAATTCTTGAGATTGCTCGGTATTCAAAATTAATAATTGCCGCGTTAAATACCAATGAAAATGGGTCAATGAATGTTTAATTGGTACATCATCTAATAAGGTTTTATTGATGGCTGTTGCGACTAATTTATTTTTATCCAGCCATTTGTTGATAATTTGTTCAGCAGTGGTAAATTCTGCTTCGTAAACCTTTTCATTGCTTGCTACTTTTAAAGACTTCTTATCAAAAGCCTCTGTCTGTTTAGCAGCAATTTTACCCTTGCCATTACCCTCTATTTTTTCTATAAACTCTAACGGTAAACTCCATAAGCCGCCCCAAATGCCATTATCTGGACGCTGTACCCATAATATTTCGGCATTTTTATTTTGAATCAGCAGCGCATTACTAAATTTACTGGGCTTGGGCTGTTTCTTGGCTTTTACTGGATAGTCTTCTTCGCGATTTTGCGCATGTGCCAAACAATCCGCTTGTAACGGACATAACAGGCAAGCAGGTTTGCGTCTTGTACATAAGGTTGCACCCATATCCATCATGGCTTGGGCGAACAATCCGGAATTCTCTATTGGCGTTAAACGCTTCGCCAATGCCCACAGCTCTTTGGTGGTTGCAGACTTGGTGATATCGCCATTTATTGCTGCCCAGCGCGTGAGTACGCGTTTGACATTACCATCACAAATGACGCCATAATGATGCAAGCCCATCGCCATAATCGCGCCTGCGGTCGAAGGCCCAACGCCCGAAATCGCTTCCCAGCCTTCTAACGTTTGCGGAAAATCGCCTGTTTCTTCAATCACAGCAACCAATTGCTTTGCGCCTTTATGTAAATTCCGCGCGCGCGCATAATAACCCAGTCCTGCCCAATGCTCTGCGACCGCATCCCATTCTGCTGCGGCTAAATCTTGCACTGTTGGAAATGATGTCATGAAGCGCGCGAAATAAGGCAGCACAGTAGTTACTTGCGTTTGCTGTAGCATGACCTCTGACAACCAAACAATATAAGGATTGGGCGTGTCAGTCTGGTGCTGCTGCCACGGTAAATCGTGGCGACCGTTTTTGGTGAACCAAGCGAGAAGGCGCGGGGCGAAGGAGTTTAGTGAAGTTTTAGAGTGGTTAAAAGTAGTATCAGAAGATTTAAAAATAGCAGTTAATTGGGTCATAGGCTGTGTTATTCAGTCTTTTAAGATAAGTAATTATACCTTATATGAGTGTTTCCTACGACTTCGCTATGACAAAATTTTATTAAATAACATAACAAAAATAACTACTTAACAATATCGAAAAGTAAGAGATTGTTGACAGTGTGGTCAATATAAGCATGTAAATAACTACTTTCAGAGATATATCCAGAATAACGCTCAGCTTCTTTTTCTAGATCAATTTTGCTTAGCATATTTCTTAGAATTTCATTTCCTTGGTTACTATCACTGTAATCATCTCTTGGAATATGAATATTATTGTTTTCGTTTACTGTATTGAATAATACTAATATTAAACTTCTTACATAGTTTTCCCTAACGACACTAACGTCCCTAGGTAAATATAAGCGTTGGCTACCAACGAATTTAAAAAAGATTTCGCTGTTAACTGTTTTGTCAGATACTTGAATAAGTAAATCTTTATTCAAAATATAAATGAAAGATATAAACACCATGAGAATCTGCTCAACAACAGGTGACTGACTTTGTGCTTCATCTTCAAATATAATTAAAGTCTCTATGCAACGAACAATTTGCTCAATATTTCGTAGCGATAACTTACTGACATTGATAAACGTAGGAATATCATAGATAAAGTTGTTATCTTTAAATTCTTGTGGGATGACTTTACTTTTCTCTACGGTAGTTCTGAAGTGAGTGACATTATTCTCAATTGATATACCTTCAACATCTTTAATAGTAGTCGGAAGATTAATCTGATATTTAAAGAACTTGTATAAATAATCGTGTGAATTAGTTTCACTGCCATAGCTATGTTTGATAGTAGCTTTTAGCTGTTCAGCATTAGTAATTAATATAATTTGTACATTTTCGACGTCGAATACATGCTTGATAGTCTCTAACATCATGACAGCAAAATCAGGACGGCAACGGTCGAGTTCATCAATCAGTAAAATGATTGGATTACTAGACGCAATATCAGTTAATGCGTCTCTTAATGTAGCTAAATTTTTTTCAGCTTCGACTTGGTCTTTGATTAATGATTCAATAGATTGGTCAATAAGAGATTTAGAACCTTCTCTGATTTCATCAATACTATCTGCGAGTTCGTCGGGAATATCAGTAGCATATCTACCAAATGCAAAGCCCAATGCAGCCTTAACCCCTAAACCCGTCACTAAACGCAGATAAGGAATGGCGCTGGCGATAAAATTTTGACGTTTGTCATTATCTTCACCATAGAAGCCAGCCACTTCTGCAATCAGTGTTAAAAGTGGCTCATTGGCATGGTCAGCTTGAAAAGCATTAACATAGCCAATCTTATATTCATTGGGATTATCTGATTCAATGAGGTTTTTAAGTTTAAAGCAAAATTCAGTTTTACCTGTGCCCCATTTACCATCAATGATTAGAGGTGAGACATTAATATCTGAGTTCAATAATTTAATGATTTTTTCAGCGATTGGCTTACGTGAAAACTCGTCTCTGTCATCGAAGGTTAAGGCTTTCATTTCATTATAATCTGTCATCTTAACCCTCAAAGCTATTTATAAAAAAATTTAACCCTACTTCCGATTCTTCCGCGTTTTTAAGCGACGCACGCGTTTTTCTTCTTCCTTAGCCAGTTTCTTTTCCTCAAGCGCAATACGTTGTTCCGCAACGACAGCTTCTTCCGCTTCACGCATATCAGGGGTTTCCAGACTAATACGCCCAATCGTGCCACTGCGCAGCTCATTGACAAGGATTTCTGACATGCGGTAAATATCCACTACGCCACCTTTCTTTAATAACCCTCGATTGCGCCCTGCGATTTCAAAGAACTCCCCATCTGTCTTAGGCAATTCTTCAATTTTATAACGCTCTTTTAACAGTTCAGGATATGCCTGCAACAAATATTCAGCGGTATAACCGGCGACATCATCAAAATCAAATGCCGTATCGCGGATACCACCCGTTGCCGCCAAGCGATAGCCTGAATTGGCGTTTTCAACTTTTGGCCACAGCATACCGGGCGTGTCATAGAGCATGATGCCACCGTCAAGTTTAATCAGCTGCTGCGATTTGGTGACGGCAGGCTCATTGCCCGTTCTGGCAACGGCGCGACCGGCTAAAGTATTAATCAAAGTCGATTTTCCCACGTTTGGAATACCCAAAATCATGGCTTTAATTTGTCTACCGGATTCAGCTTTATTGGGCATGAGTTTTTTGCAAAGCTCAATAATACGGTGTACATCTGCCGCTTTATTATCATCAAAAGCCAGCGCCTTGACTCCATCTTCCTGCTCAAAATAATCCATCCATGCTTGCGTCATCTCAGGATCGGCAAGGTCAGCTTTATTTAAAATTTTAATCACCGGCTTGTCACCGCGCAGGGTGGCGACCATCGGATTTTCGCTGCTATACGGAATGCGCGCATCGAGCACTTCGATAATCACGTCCATTTGCGGCATGATTTCTTTGACTTCATTGCGCGCTTTGTTCATGTGTCCGGGGAACCACTGAATATTCGCTCTCGTATCCATTTGCTGTTACAACCTTTTATTCATAAAATGTGGTTTTTGATAAAATGTGGTGCTTAAAGTAACAATGCGTCGCTTTAAGCAATGACGTTCAGTTTACTACATAAGCCACGTACGGATGCTAAAAAGTAAGGATGCGAAAAAGTGCTCAGGCTGCCATTTCAATTTGTCTTAATGAGAAGTTATTATTCTACTTACTTTACAGACTCATCACGCACAGGTGGCAAAGGGGCTAAATAGCCAATCAGTAAAATCAAACTGCCCGCACCAAGGAAAGAAATCACCCGCCAAATTGCTTCTGTCTGTGACAAATCAACCAAGACCAGTTTTAAAACCACAATACCCAATAAGCCAATACCCATAAACCAAAGCGCACGCTGCTTGTAGCGACTGGCAATAATAGTGGCGAACAGTGCCAGCAACGTCCATAAAATGGTCAGCCCTGTTTGCACTTGCTCGCTGTCCCATGCGTTACCCGCATAACCATAACCAATTCTGCGGTATACGTTACCAATCCATAACGGTGTATCAATAAACGCATGCAACGTTCTGACCAACATACTAGAGCATATCCAAAAACTAATTAACGCCAATACAATCAGTAACGTGTCGCTTTTGCGAATGGCGGAGAATAGGTTTTGCGATTGCATGCCACGTTGACGTAGTAAATGCACGCCCAGTCCGTAAAATACTACCAACCATAACGTCACATCATATAAGTTAAATAAGGGAAAATAGGGCAGTCCCCAAATCACGCCATCGTAGGTGAAGTTGGTAAAAATAACCCAACCTAAAGTGATTGGCACAAATATTTTGGCGCTATTTAGTAGTGCTTCTTGCCAACTAAACCAGTAGAGCGTGCGCCCTGAAGAAGAACTTTCCGTCTGATTATGATTTTGCTGACGATACGTTAACCACAGTCCAGCAAGCATCAGCGCTATGGGTACAAGGATAGTAATAACACCTTTTGAATCGGGCAATTTATAATGTACCAATTCGGCAATAATGATAATGCCTGTACCAAGCCAACTGGCGCTATCGTAGCCTTTTAATTCTGCACCGCTATTGTTATCGGTATAGCCATGCCACGTTTTTAACCATAGTTGTCCAATCACTAGCCAGCCAATGACTAAGGTTATAAATATTGACCAATAAAAGCTTGTCCATTGATAGTCGAATTCATATTTTTGTGGCAATTGACATATCAGTACGGCATAAAATAACAGCAGTAAACTGTGGCTAAATTGTCTGACCTCACGCCACGGACGATATTGATTCACGGCATAATAAATAATAAGAATGGTTAACGTTGCCATTGCAATCAGCGCCGTCGTTGCCAATTGCCAACTGGCAAACCATTGGTCAAAGTCGATGATAAGGACATACAGCAGCCAACCCATCGCGGCTAGCGTCAACAAGCGTATTAAAGCGGGACGTTGCCAAATGATTCTAAACGCTACACTTTGGCTATTGATGCTGGCAAGCCATTGCTGAGCTGCCGTTTCGCTGATACCCAATACTTTGGCATAATCTGGCAGTGCTTGATTGCGGGAAAGCTGATTATCAGTATTATTAATAAGTGAATTATTGATATCATTAATAGGCGAATTGCCGGCACGTAAAATAAAGACGCTGGCAACGGCACTGATGGCAGAAATCGTTAAAGCGAGTGTTGGATAATGGTCGATGCCCATGAAGTTATTCAATAACATAGCAACACTAACGAGCTGCAACACTATACCGAATATGACTGACCACGCCCGTAATGAGCGCCGCCCAAACCAAACCAGTGCCAATCCTTGCACCGACCAACCAAAGGCAATCCATTCTGCGTTTAATGCAAGCGGAATCACCAAGGCTAAAAAGCCAAAGCCTAATGTCAACATCCCTTCGGTAATCAGCGCATAACGCTGACTGCGCTGAATAAACGTCCAGCCAAGTCCTAAATATATCGCAGCTAGAATTGCACTGGTAAGGGTTAAGGCGTGATTAATATCATGCAGTAACGCCGAAAATAAACCAAATGCTAATAAGGGTACAGAAAATAGGAGTCCGATATCAATGGGAAACACATAGCTGGCATGCTGACTTTTGCTATCAATAATTTGCTCAGTATTGCCAGCGGTAATGGGGTTAGCTTCATTATTATCGTTATAAGCAATAATTTGCTGGGCGTAACGGATGACCACAAATAAATATAGCAGCACATGTAGTGCGACTAGCATGACCAATGCCCATCGCTGATTATCAATGATGGGCATTAAGTTTTCAGTCAGTCCCCAATAATATGCCAGCCCAAACGTTACGCCTGCACCAAATAAATTTAGCACTTTCCACGGGCGATAATGGGCGATAACGGCAATGGTAATGTTTAATAATAAATAATAGCTAAATAATACCGTTAAGCTACCAGTGTCTTGACTGGTTAATATCGGCGCGAAAAAACCACCTGACAATGCTACTAATGCCAAAGGAAACGCGTTTTGGCGCACGGCTAAAGCAACAGTCACTGCTGATAATATGCCAAGTGTTATGAAACTTGGTAAGCTGCTCATCACTTGATATACACTATAAGCAAAAAAGGTCGTTAGATATGCCGTTGCCAGCCCCGCACCTTGCAACGTAATGCCATAGGCAAAGCGCTTGGGCACAAGCTTGAATCCCAAACCGGCAAGTGCCAATCCTGACACACCAATCGCTGACAACTTAATACCAATTGGAATTTCGATATATTCACTGAGTAAGCGTAATAACAACACCACGCCAACGAGTAAAACCAATACCCCAACCCGCACCACCAAATTACCACCCAAAAACCAATTTTGAATTGAGTGGAAAAGCGAGGTAACAATCGGAAATGAGCGTTCGTCAGGCTCTATCGGTGTAGTACTGTTTTGATCAGCTAACGGCTGACTGTTATTGGCGAACGGTTGAGTTGCAGGGACTCCTAGAGAGCTAGGTGATGAAGAATCAAGCGGTAACGGTGGCGGCATTGATTTTGCTGTCGATGAAACTGTATCTGCAATAGGTGCTTTGGCGTCAAATATACCTTGTACAGTAGTAGCATTTATAGCAGAAGTTTCACCCACAGTAGAGTTATTGAGTGCACTATCGGCTACAGAATTAGTAGATAAGGAGTGTTGAAGAAGGCTTATATTTTCCTTTCGTTGCTTAGGCGTTTGGTGCTTCAGCTCGTTTTTTAACTGCGCCATATCCTGTTGCAATTGTGCCAGTTGCTGATGCAACCTAATATAGAGGACAATCATAATCACCAGCAAGGTGATAACTGCCAGCCAGCCTAAAGAACCCATCAAAAAATATAGCATCATCCCCACTCAGTCTGTCCGTCCATTGAGTGATAATGACGCTATTTAACAATAAATACAACTTTATCAGACCGAGTCATTAGAAGGTTCAAGGCTCGTATGCGCATAAGCCTCTTTAAATATAGTGATATAAAAAAACATACGGTAGGATAAATTCTACCGTATGCTCATTGGTTAATATTTCTAGGGGTTTCAATAACTATGAAGTAGGCATTTTAGTTTTATAAACACCGCCACCATTGACGGTCAGCTCAGTACCTGTAATCCACGACGCTGCATCACTTAGTAAAAATGCCATGGCATAAGCGATGTCTTCTGGTAGACCGCGCCTTTTGAGCACGATACCTTTGACCACATTATCTATCATTTCTTGAGTATAGCCTGCCTCTTCAGATGAGGCACCATTATCTACCGTCCCGATAATTAACGAGTTAAAGCGCACTTCAGGTCCTGATGCTACCGCCATACTTCTGACCATATTTAGCAAACCCGCTTTGGCAGTGCTGTATTCAATAAATTCTGGCGATGGCGTATTACCGACCATAGAGCCTGAAAATACCACAGAAGCATTATTTTCTTTCTTTAAATGCGGCATACATAAACGGGTTAAATTATAAGCACCTAAGGTATTAAGCTTATAGGCATCTACCATTTTTTCGGTGTTAGATTCCCATAATGGGGTATTTGCGCCCCAACCAACGTTATTAACGACCGCAGATATGTTGCCAAATTTTTCAATAGTCGCATCTACTAAAGCTTCGATTTGCGTCTCTTCGGTGAAATCTGTTTTGATACCTAAAGTAGCATTACCTGTTTCTTTTTCAATATCTGAAGCAATTTGCTGTACTTTTTCTTCATTTAAATCAGCAAGAACAATATTGCCACCAAGTGAGCTTAAAAAGCGTGCTGCCTCGCTACCGATAGCGCCTGCTGCACCGCTAATAATGATCGTCTTATCGGTAAAGTCATATAATTCTTGAATGGTTTTCATAGCTTCTACCTTATTATCGTTTAAAGAATTATCAAGTTAGAGAGTTGGTAAATTAGAAAGTCATTAAGTTAGATAATGATTAAGCAGTTATTCTCATTATATATTAGCGTTTCAATTCCCTACGGCTAGTAAGCTTTTGTAGCGGTTCAATAATAGCAATGAATTTCCATACACACATAAAAAAGCAGAGTAAGACATGCTTACTCTGCTATCAGTTTTTCGTAACGGCTAATGGTAATAACTACTTGTCATTTTTAACCAAAAACTGAATTTAGATTTAAAAATATAGCCTGTAATTAGCCTAAATTTTCTTTCATAAACTCAAGCATGTTTTCCCAACTTTGCTTGGCGGCGGCTTGATTATAGCCCAAGTCTACACCGTTTTTGGCTGCGCGCTCATCTGCTTGCGGGTTGGTAAAACCGTGCTTAGCACCATCATAAACATCAATAGTGTAGTCAACATCGGCAGCATCTAGCTCTGATTTTAGACCTTCTATCGCATCCATTGATACCATCGAGTCATCACGCCCATGAGCGACCAATACCTTAGCAGTGAATTTCTCATCGGCAGGCTGCTTAGGTGATGGATTGCCGTGGAAAGTAGCAACGGATTTTAAAGGCATACCTTCGCGCGCCATATCGAGAACGATTTTGCCACCAAAACAAAATCCGATTGCGCCTAAGTTGTCACCATCAACGGCAAGCTGGTCACTGAAATCATTAAGAATTAAACGGCAGCGTGACATCAGCATGTCTTGATCGGCTAATACTTGCTCCATCCACATATTTGCTTGTGCAGCATCTGATGTTAGCTTGCCTTCACCGTAGATATCCATTGCCACCGCTGTATAACCCGCTTTTGCTAAGCGTTCGGTCACATTTTTTGGATGCTCGACCACGCCCCACCATTCTGGTGCGACTAAAATACCGGCGACGGGTTTGTCGTCTGCAGCGTTTTCTGGTAATGCCACGTAGCTGATAAGCTGAACACCGTCATCTGTGGTGCTGATGAGCTCAAAGGTCTTAATTGACATAGTGTTGTCCTTTTTAGATTTGAAGTTTTCTAGCATGAGTATTATTGATTTAGCTTTATTTATAACGCTTAGTTTGCTTACCCGTACTACCATAACGCCCAACTTAGTCAAAAACAGCTATAATACTGTAACGCTCGTTACCCAAATTTATCTGCCTACCGTTAAGAAAATATATGAATTTAAATTTTTTACAATCTACTCGTACGCCTCAGCCAAGCCCGTTGACTGCGTCCCAAGCAGAAGGCAACAGTCAAGCCAGTATCCAGTCGGACCAGACCGAGTTGCGCGAGCAATTCTGGACGCGTTTTACGCTCGATGAGTTGACTAATAATGAGTGGGAAGCTTTATGTGATGGCTGTGGCAGTTGTTGTTTGATTAAATATATCGACGAAGATGAAGATGGCAACGTGGATGAAAGTCTGGTCGAGTATACCGATGTGACCTGTCAGCTTATGGACTGCGCGACGGGCTATTGCAGGCATTATGCGACACGCCAAGAGCACGTACCAGATTGTATTCAACTGACGATTGATAATCTGCCTAACATGATGTGGCTACCGTCGCACTGTGCTTATAAGCGCTTGTATAAAGGGCAAAACTTACCAAGCTGGCATTTATTATTGACCCAAGATGCGGTGGCAACTCAGCAACAAATGCGTGCTGCCAATGTCGGTGTGGCAGGGCGCTGCGTGACTGAAATCGGTATGGATGATGACGAGATGGAGACGCGTGTGGTTAATTGGGTAAAACCTTAGTTCGTATTCCTTAGTTGGGATTAACGCGTATGGCATGGCGGTCAGCCAGCGGTGGAATCGGAATACCTTGGCGAATTTGCATTGAAAACTCACTGCCATGAATGTTGTTACCGTTATTAAAGCCTTTAACTTTAGGGTTGATGTGCGCGCGCTCATACCATGTATCCATTGACCATGATTGAGCGTTGGTCGCAGACTGAGTGTTGTTTTGAGGACTGGCATCAAGCATGCCTAAATCATAAAGATAATTAGGCAGCCAACCGGATACCCAAATTCGATAATCCCACGGTAGCCGCTCACCACTGACCACACGCGCCATATAAAAAATAATATTGGTACAGTTGCTGGTTAAGGTGTTATACCATTCAGGTTTGGCGTTTAATTCGTCAGCAGCAATTAAGTAAGACTCAAATAATGATTTGACTTCGTGCTGTTGCAGATGGCTGACAGGAAATAAATAGACTTGTTCACCGCGTGCATTACTGCGCGTGTAAATGATATCACGCTCCTCTGAGGCAATTAAGCTCAGCTCATAACGTTTAAAAAAGCCGCCCAATGCTGAAAACGACTCACCGTTTTCTTTACGAATTTCTAGAGAAAACGACAGAGGTCTATCATCTTCAAAGCGAAAACTTACCAAAGTATGAGCAATCAGTGGTCCCATCCAATACGAGTTAATCACATCAACGCCGGATAATTTACTCATATCGACTGTGCGCGTCTCCCAGCGTTCTGTTGCATCATCGCCAGTATGCCAATCAAAGTTCCGAACGTTGGTGAATGTTATCAAATCTGAGTTATTGGCATCGCGCGTATAGGATAATATCTGACCCACTTCTGGTTTCCAGTCGCGCAGTTGTTGCGGAGTGATAGACACAAACCAGCCTGCCCCAGTCAGCCAAACCCCGACATACAATCCGGTCAGCCATTTACTGGCTTTGTTTTTAGCTTGGTTATTAATAAAGGATTTCAGAACTTGTTTCGATAAAACCCGCTTGGGCAAATAGCGTACAGTGAGTAATGCTGTTAATAAGCCAATAATGACAGTCGTTGCAAACCAGGTGACCGTAGAATTTCCACCAAATTGATACCAAATCGCCATCAGCAACCAAACTGCGGACAATATCAATGCCTTGACAATAAAAAACTGCAGCAGATAATATCTCCACGAGTGTGGCCACGAATGTGTCTTTTCTGAGTCATATTGACGAGTGGACGCAAGCGATTGATTCTGAATACGTTTTGTGAATAGGCGTGAAATAAAGGCTCGAGGGGACATAAGGCTCAATGTTATCAATAAAGCTATAAATAATGCTGTCGACCATAGCAAAGTTTGTCCCACACTGACAATACAATTTGGATAAATTTATCGTTGAATGTCGGGTAAGCTTGCGATAAAGTGAAGCTGATTTAAACTGCTTTATTTATTTTTTATCATTAATACCTTTGTTTTATTTATGGTTTTCATCTCCATATATCATGTTGTGTATTATTTAATCCCCATTAACTAAAGAGGTTAACTCACACCACCATGTCTGACGACACTCCCAGCCCGAGTAGTTGGTCGATGCGCGGCTTAAAACGCTGGCTATCGACCGCCCCCGAAACCCGTGATGAGCTGATTAGTCTTGTGCAGCAATCGCGTCAATTCCTAGAGCCTGATACGGTAGATATGTTAGAAGGCGTACTTGATTTGCCAGCGACCCAAGTTCGCGAGATCATGACGCCGCGCCCGCAGGTAGTAGGTTTGCACGAAAGTACCAGCCTTGCAGAAGTGATGGATATCATTCTTGAAACCACCCATTCGCGTTATCCAGTGTTTGATAGCCAAGATGATGATGCGGTCATCGGTATCTTGCTTGCTAAAGACTTGATTCCAATTTTAGTGCATATGGTACGTGATGAAGACGAAAAAATTGCCAGTAAGCGCTTAAAAGATTTGGTGCGCCAGCCGCTGTATATCAGTGAAAACGCGCGCTCTGATACTTTGTTACGCTCGTTGCAGCGTACTCAAGTCCATATGGCAGTGGTCATCGATGAATTTGGTAACTTTGCTGGTATCGTGACCATGGAAGATTTGCTCGAAGAAATTGTTGGCGATATTGTTGATGAGCATGATGACTTTGATGAAGACAGTGATATTAATAATATCGTCGTGCATCCAGAAAAGCCCAATACCTGGCGGGTACAAGCTTCTACCGTGATTGAAGATTGTAATGACGAGCTGGGTAGCCATTTTGATGATACCGATGTCGATACCATGGGCGGGCTGGTCATGCAAACGCTTGGTCATATGGGTGACTTAGAAGGTGAGAGTGTCACTATTAATGACTGGCAGATTACGGTGACAGATGTTGAGGGTCGCTTTATTCAGAATTTAGAGCTGACCAAAGTGGTGCCTGATCAGCATCATCTTATCGGCAGTCATTAACTGGCTATAGATAAATTCATATTTAGAACTTATATAAAAAAACACGACTATGGTCGTGTTTTTTTATGGGCGCTATTTGAGAAATTTAAGCGGTTACAGGCAATTATTCTTACGCACGTGACACTAGCCAGCAATTTTCCCCATTTTTTAGCACAGGCTGTTATGATAGTCGGGTTTAATTTTGGGAGACTTATTTACCACTACTAATCATCCTTGAAGCGAACCCTCAAAGTAAGAAAAGAGGTGTGATTTAACGGTAATAAGTGGGCCTTAAAAGTTGATAAATTTGGATAATTGTTATTTGGATAACTGCTATGCGCCTGACTACGGCTGATTTACAAAAACGTTTGAACCCGAATAAAAATACTTCTAGACCCTTAGCGATCACTTTATTGCTGGCTTTTGCTGCGGGGGCAATATTTTTATGGGCGTTAGCACCGTATGGCTTTTGGCCATTAGCCGTGGTGTCGCCGGCGCTATTATATGCGTTGTTATTGCCAGAGATGAGTGGCAAGCGAGCCTTTTTTATTGGTGAAGCGTACGGTACGGGGCTGTGGTGCGTTGGCGCATTTTGGTTGTATACCTCAATTCATGATTATGGCGATACGCCTGCCTGGCTGGCGCTGATTATGATTGCCCTGATGGGTCTTGGGATGGGTCTTTTTCACGGCTTTTTAGCGCTAGTATTTAACCGTGTGGTCGGCAAGCAGCCCCTATCGTTTGCTGCGCTGTGGATATTGCAAGAATGGATGAAAACGTGGCTGTTTACCGGCTTTCCATGGTTGTTCGTCGGTTATGCTTTCACTGAGCAGCGTTGGTTGTCGTCGCTTGCGCCTGTAGCTGGCGTATTTGCGGTCTCATTTGTAGTAGTATTATTCGGCGCAAGTTTGGTTGAGCTATTCCGTCGTCGCGGTGGTTATATGCTTGCCTCGCTCGCATTACTGGTTATCAGTATCTCGCTATGGCTGATTAATCCGCAGTGGACGAAGCCAAAAGGCACACCAGATTTATCAGTGTCATTAATTCAAGGGAATATTCCGCAAGATTTAAAATGGCTAACTGAATATCAAATAGAAACTCTTAAAATTTATGCAAATTTAACGCGTAGTGAGTGGGGGCGTGATATTGTCCTGTGGCCTGAATCGTCTATTCCGATGTTCCAAGATGAAGCGGTAGGGTTTATTAATGAAATGGTAAAAATGGCAAAAGCCACCAATACCACTTGGATAACGGGTATTCCTTATAAAGATGAAGCGGCATTTAATCCTAAAGCTGATAAGTATCCACCGTTTTATAACAGTGTGATTGCCCTTGGCGCTCAAGCAGATGGCTTGTACAAAAAGCAGCGTCTCGTGCCCTTTGGTGAATATATTCCTTTTGAAGGTATGTTTGATATCCTGCCCAATCTAGCTGGTAGCCAAGATATTATGAGCTATAGTCGTGGTAGGGACAACCAATCTCCGCTACATGTACGTGGTCATAATTTGGGTGCTGCCGTGTGTTATGAGGTGGCGTATCCCGATACCACTCGCAAAAATGCTATTGGTACGGACTTCTTATTAACTATATCTAATGATGCTTGGTTTGGTACGTCTGCTGGTCCCTTACAACATCTACAAATGGTACAAATGCGTGCTCTTGAAAATGGACGCTGGTTTATGCGCGCGACCAATACTGGTGTCACTGCTATTATCGATCATCAAGGTCATATCGTAAAACGCTTGCCACAGTTTGAACGCACTGTTCTACGCGGTAATATTCAAGCGCGCGTTGGCAACACCCCGTTTATGAGTATGGGTCATTATCCCATTTTAATCCTTATCGCCTTGCTACTTTTACTCAGTTATCTCGGTAAACGTGCCAGCGCACGGGCGAATATAGGGCGCTAATGAAGGTAATAGCAATCTTTCGATAGAAGCTTAATAATAAATCCTTTAAATAGTTAAGGGTTTTAACAAATCGGCATAAATTGCGATATAATAGGTTAAAATTTTACATATTTTTGTGCAAGGTGGATCAGGTATGTCAGAGCATATTGTCGAAAACAACCCTAAAAGAGAGTTTATGTTTGCCTTGGGCGGCGTTGGCTTATTTTTAGCAATCGTTTTACTGATTGGCGTTTCAGGATTCTTACGTCCTGCCGGTGAGCACATTACAGCGAAAACTGCTGCTGAAGAAGAAGTACCTGTTGCTACAGCGGCAGCGCCTGCTGCTAGTACTGATGCTGCTGCTGAACCAGTCGCAGCAACCGAGGCTGCTGAAGCTGCTCCTGCCGCAGATAAAGCAGAAGCGCCTGCTGCTAGTGCAGACAGCACGGCTGAAGCAACTGTAGAACCTGCTGAAGCGGATAAAGCCGAAGCAGCTCAGTAACAGCACTTGTTGTATGGTAAGTACTATTCAATTTATTGGAAATAGAATAGTACTTACGATTTGCTAAATGGCAAACAGCGCATATAAAGTGATATAAAGAAAAGACGGCTACTATAGGCCGTTTTTATCATTGCTGATGTTTTATTAAACGATACGTTTATTACCGTTACTATTATTTTTTTATACATTTATAAGCGTGTTCCTATTCATAAAAAGCCCGCCATCATGCTTTGATGGCGGGCTTTTTCGTGGGCACAATTGATAGAGAAGACGAACGAAGCTACCTAGCTGGTATCCATTTTCTTCTTTACATGCTTATGGTCAAATGAAACAATAACCAGCATTTGTGACTGCCCGTGAGTGTTATCGAGGGTTTGGTTATTATTGAGCGCTATATAAAGGAATAGATTATGAGCACGGAATCACAAACAGAAGTTAGTGCTACCGAACTAGCGGCGCTGGAAAATGGGTTTATGGGGCATCCAAAGCCGTTACGACCGTTGTTTTTTACTGAGATGTGGGAGCGGTTTTCCTATTATAGTATTCGCCCGCTATTAGTACTATTTATGGTAGCAACTGTAGGTAGCGGCGGCTTTGGGTTCGATGAAGCCACTGCGTCAGCTATCTATGGTATTTTTGCCGGCTCACTTTATTTAGCTGCGGTTCCCGGTGGTTGGTTGGCGGACAATTGGCTTGGTCAAGAGCGTGCCCTATGGTGGGGCAGTATTATTATTGCACTTGGTCATTTGTGTATTGCGCTATCAGCTATTTTCGGTATGACGCTGTTTTTTGTCGGTCTAATATTCATTGTGCTCGGTTCAGGTTTATTTAAAACCTGTATTTCAGTGATGGTGGGTGCTTTATATCCCAAAGGCGATTCGCGCCGTGATGGTGGTTTTACCTTATTCTATATGGGTATCAATATCGGCGCGTTATTGGCTGCGCTTATTGTTGGCGTGTTCAAAGAAAAAGGCATGTGGCATGTTGGCTTTGGAGTCGGCGGTTTGGGTATGTTGGTATCCTTGCTAATTTACCGTTTTTCAGCCAAAAAAACCTTAAACCATTATGCTCGAGCCAAGAACATTAAACCCGAATGGGAACATTCGAATAATCATTTTAGCAATGTGGGTCGCTGGGTAGCAGGCTTTATTGCGTTGCTAGCTGTGCTTGTTGTGTTGGTGGCAACGGGCACCATGCCATTTGCGCCTGAGATGGTGGCAGAGTATATGACTTATATTATTGCTGCCGTGGTTCTGTTGTATTTTGTGGTTATGTTCCTATCACGCCGTCTCGATAAAACGGATAAGCTGCGGTTATTGACCTGCTTGATTCTGATTATTGGTTCAACGCTATTTTGGTCAAGTTTTGAGCAGCAGCCAACGTCATTTAACTTATTCGCTGATAATTATACCGACTTAAATGTCCTTGGTTTTGAGATACCCAGTATTTGGTTTCAGTCTTTAAATCCGCTGTTTATTTTACTATTAGCCCCAATTGCGAGTATTATTTGGGTTAAGCTTGGCAATCGTGGGCTTGAACCAAATAGCATGACCAAGTTTGCAATGGGCATGCTATTAGCGGCGGCAGGTTTTGCATTGATGATATTTGCTTCTAAAAGTATTTTGACCAATGAAGGCGGCTTGGCATCACCATTATGGTTGGTCGGCAGTTTATTTCTGCTAACCCTTGGCGAGTTAGCACTTAGTCCGGTTGGGCTATCGGCAATGACCAAACTTGCCCCAAAAGGAATGCAAGGTCAGATGATGGGGCTGTTTTTTGCTTCTGTGGCGCTGGGCAACTTAGTTGCCGCATTCTTTGGTGGTCACGTCTCCGCGGATAAAATTGAAGGGTTGCCCGGTTTATTCACCACCATGACGGCATTTTTGGTCGCCACTGCAATATTATTACTGGTTTTATCCAAGCCTATTAATAATATGCTTAAAAAGAGTGAGCAAGCCGATCAGCTTAGTCAGTAAATGCTTATAAGTAGCTGACGTGACCTTAAAAAATAATTAAACGTGTTACCATAATCGGTAGCACGTTTTTGCTTTTATCGATGCAAATAGTATCAATACGCTATTGAAAGCTGATACTTCGCCCAAACATCGTATAATACGTTTTTAGAATAATTGTAATAGTAGTGCTCTATTAAAAGAAGATTGTGCGATTGAAAGAAATTTTAATAGAACACAGTGCTTATACAGCGGTTGTGCTTTTATACCGTAAAGCTAAACCAAGTAATACCTTCAAGCAATCAATAAGGAATACCCCAATGAATAAGCAAAACATTCATGATCGCATCAATAAGCTACGTCAAGCGTTGGTCGAGCAAGACTTGACTGCCATCATTGTTCCATCAGCCGATCCTCATTTATCTGAATATTTGCCGGAGTATTGGCAAGCGCGCCTATGGTTATCAGGGTTTACTGGTTCAGTTGGGACGTTGGTGGTGACCGCTGATTTTGCAGGATTATGGACAGACAGTCGCTATTGGGTACATGCTGCAGCGCAATTAGAAGACACAGGCATTAGCTTGGAAAAACTTGCACCCGGTCAGCCAAATCATATTGATTGGTTAGCGGCACACTTGCAAGAAGGGGATAGCGTGGCAGTCGATGGTAATGTCTTGTCAATTGCTGAGCAAGACCGTCTGTTAAGCGCTTTTGATGACAATGAGATTACATTAATAACCGACCGTGATGTGCTTGCCGATATTTGGAGCGATCGTCCAGCATTACCCGTTGCCCAATTGTATGAGCATAACGCTCAATTTGTTGCTCAGTCAGCGGCTGAAAAACTTGCTGCGGTTCGAGATGGTATGGCAAAAGCAGGCGCAACGCATCATTTGTTATCTAGCCTAGATGATATTGCATGGCTGACCAATCTGCGCGGTGCAGATGTGGATTACAATCCGGTATTTTTAGCGCATTTATTAATTGATACGGAAAATGCGACTTTGTTTATTGACAATAATAAAGTCAGCTCAGAGATTGCGCAACGCTTGCAAGATAATGGCTTTACCCTTGAAGATTATGTGGTGATACAAGATGCCTTAGGGGCACTTACCCCTGAGGATTTATTGTTGTTGGACCCAAGTAAAGTGGCAGTTGGTACATTATCAAAAATGGTCGACGATGTTGGCTTTATTGAGCAAATGGCGCCCAGTACTTTGCTAAAGTCAGTCAAAGCCGATGCTGACATTGACCATGTGCGTGAAGCGATGCGTCAAGACGGGGCGGCGTTGTGTGAATTTTTTGCTACGTTTGAGCAGCGCCTTGCCAGTGGCGAGCGTCTCAGCGAGCTTGATGTCGATAGTATGTTAATTGACGTCCGCAGCAAACAACCACATTACGTCTCTCCAAGCTTTCCAACGATTGCTGGTTTTAATGAAAATGGCGCATTGCCGCATTATCGTGCCACGCCAGAAAACTTTAGTCATCTAGATGTGGCGGATGGCGAAGGCGGCTTGTTACTCATTGATTCAGGCGCACAATATCAAAACGGCACGACAGATATCACGCGCGTGGTCGGTATTGGGCAGGTTAATGACGCGCATAAACGCGACTTTACCACGGTATTAAAAGCGCATATCGCTTTAGCAAAAGCGCATTTTCCTGATGGTATTGCCTCACCATTGATTGATGCGATTTGCCGCGCGCCACTTTGGCAAGCTCAGATGGATTATGGTCATGGCACCGGTCACGGCGTTGGCTACTTCTTGAACGTTCATGAAGGTCCACAAGTGATTGCCTATAGTGCCAGTACACCAAAAGAGCGCGCGATGAAAGCCGGCATGATTTCAAGTAATGAGCCTGGTCTGTACCGTGAAGGACAATGGGGCATTCGTATCGAAAACTTGATGGTCAATACGCGTGTTGCAAATCCAGCCGAAACTGCGTTTGGCGATTTCTTAAACTTTGAAACCTTAACTTATTGCCCCATTGACACCCGCTTGATTGAACCGGCATTATTAACGCAAATTGAAAAAGACTGGCTCAATGAGTATCATAGCCAAGTCTATATCGAGCTTAATAATCGCGTGACCGGTACGGCGCTTGAATGGCTTACTGAACGTACCCAAGCTATATAAGTTTATAAGCTATAAATAATAAAAAGCACCGGATAAATAATTTATTCGGTGCTTTTTTTGCGCGTTATATAATTAGACAATCAATAATATATATAAATATATTATTGATTATTACTACTGTCGGATAACGTCGCTTGCTCGCTAAGCTGGCGGCTAATCTCAGCGCGTAACCACGATTTTAAATCTTCAGACAGTTGCGCCATTTGCTCGCTTAAATAATCATCAATATGCATGCCAAGCTCATGAATAAAGGCTTCATTGTCCTTACTCAGTATTGGTGTTTTGACTAGGGTATCTGTTATGGGCGTGTGCTTTGCCGTATCTGCGCTGGCATGCAGTTGTAAAGCCGAGAGAACCTTGTCTTTATTGCTATTCACATGACCTTTACTAGGACCAGTCTTGGTTGTATTTTCAGTCACTTCAACAATGCCACTACTATCATTTAAAGTACTTTGCTGTTCTTGTTGCTGTCTGTCAGTATCTTTGTCATTACTGATAGTATGGTTGTCTTGCACTTCTACTTTTACTTCCGCATCTTTTTTCTCTTGTGCCTTTTTTTCTTCGGCTTTTCTGTTTTCTTCTTTTTCTATCTCTTCCGCTAAACGTTGTTCATCAGCAAGTTGCTGCGCATCGGCAATAGCTTTAGCGGCGGACAGCTCAGCATAATGCGCGTCATATAGCACTTTTATATGAGCATCAAGGTCAGGTTCATTAAAGCTAAAATCGGTAAGTTCGGTATCAGGTTGCAATAGTTTATTGATGTCTGTCAATTCTTGCACAATCGCTGCCCGTACAAGCTTTGGAGCTTGCGTCCAATGCTTGTAGAATTGATGAGAAAATGAGTAGCTTGACATGATATGTTCCATAGGGTTCCAAAAATTACCCCCTATCATACGCAAGTATAATAAGGGGCTGCAAGGGGACAAACGTAGCAACATTAAAATCAATCTGATGTTAATAACATTGCTTAAGCTTAGGGCCAGCGGGCAAAAATAAGTGAGCCGTTAGTACCACCAAAGGCAAAGCTATTCGAAATTCCGTAGTTTAGATTCTCAACTTTGCGAGAGTGATTGGCTACATAATCAAGATTGCAGTTTTCTGAGACATTCTCAAGGTTAATCGTTGGCGGTACATGCTGATTTTGTAGTGTTAGTACCGTAAATATGGCTTCAATCGCACCAGCAGCACCTAGCAAATGACCAGTCATTGATTTGGTTGAGCTGACTAGAATAGTGTCTTTAACAGACGCAAACACATTTTCGATAGCGATAGATTCCGCCACGTCGCCAACTGGTGTACTGGTACCATGAGCATTAACATAACCAACTTGAGAGGCCTCGATACCCGCATCGTTAAGTGCATTTTGCATAGCACGAGCAGCACCGCTACCATCTTTTGGCGGTGAGGTAATGTGACTGGCATCTTCACTCATACCAAAACCAACGATCTCAGCCAGTATAGTCGCGCCACGTGCTTTAGCGTGAGCAAGACTCTCTAATACCAGTATACCTGCGCCGTCTCCCATAACAAAGCCATCGCGGTCTTTGTCAAAAGGTCTTGATGCTCGTTCCGGCTCATCATTACGTGTAGATAATGCTTGCAACGCGCCAAACCCTGCCATACCAATTGGCGTTGAACCTTTTTCGCTACCACCAGCAACCATCACATCCGCATCACCATAGACGATCAATCGTGCCGCCAAACCTATCGCATGAGTCGCTGTCGTACATGCAGTGGCTGTCGCTAGATTAGGACCTTTAAGCTTGTGTTTAATTGCAACCAAACCTGCTGCCATATTGGCAATCGTACCTGGAATAATAAATGGTGAAACTTTTGTAGGACCTTTAACACGTAACACTTCGCAGCTACGTTCGATAGTCTGAATACCGCCAATACCTGACCCTAAAATGACACCAAAGCGTTCTTGATCAACGTTCTGTACCGGCGCTTCATCAGTAGTTAATTTATTAATAAAGCCGGCATCTTTTAATGCCATAGCTGTAGACGCTACTGCATAATGCATAAACTCATCATAACGGCGTGCATCTTTGGCAGTCATGTACTGACTAACATCGAAGTCTTTAATTAAGCCTGCAAACTGAGTTCGGAAGCCTTCAGTATCAAAATCAGTGATCGGTGCGATACCACTTTCACCATTTAATAAGCGTGTCCATGTGCTCTCGACGTCTAGACCTAGCGGGGTAATCGCCCCCATTCCAGTAACTACCACGCGCATATCATCAGGGCGCTCGTAATGAGGCGGCTTTTGACGCGACTTTTGTTGTGACGCTACATTAGCAGCATCTGCTTGCGATGTCAGTGAATCGTTGTGTTGGCTCATGCAATATATCCTATACTTTGCGGTCCTAAAGAAGGTCTTACAGATGTCGTATGATTATTATGCAGTGCAATACACTGTGTTACTTATAGCGTTATATCGACATTTTGACGACCATTATAAAGCACATAAGTGTACGCCTGTAAACTTAAATCAACTAACCAGTTCATTGGATACAATTGTTGATAAAAAAACGAGCAATGAAAAATTCAGAATAATAAAGATAAACTATAAGTAATATCTAATATTAACCATTATAGACATTTATATTAACTATCATTGTTCTGAATTTGGTTTATTTTTAACATATTTTTATAAAATAGACGAACTTATGTTTTAAAATTATATACATAATCAGAAAAAGGTTACGCGAAACATACTTGTCCTAATACCACCTCTTTATGCGCACCAGTGACTGCTGGCAAATTACCCGTTTCACCCATCAATGTTTGCCGTGCTAGCCATGCAAATGCCACCGATTCTACCCAAGTTGGCGCAAGTCCTAAGCTTGCTGTAGTTTCGACAAGACAATACGGCAAATGGAATTGCAAGCGCGTCATCAGATAACTGTTTAACGCGCCACCACCACAGATATAAACTGCCTCTGTTATCTTTTTATTTCCTATCAATTCATTTCCTATAAATAGTTTGATCTGCTCCGTGGCACTGATAGCAGTCAGTTCAGTCAGTGTCGCTTGTACATCGGCTGACGAATAATCAATATTAGGCGCTACATGATCGAATATTTGCAATTCTGACTGTAACCACGCCAGATTAAAATCCTCACGTCCCGTACTTTTGGGATAAGGTTGGTCAAAAAAACGATGCGTCAATAGTTGCGTGAGTAATGGCTTGATAATTTGTCCCGATGCCGCCCAAGCGCCACCTGCATCATAGCTTTGATTGATATGTAAAGCTGTCCACGCATCCAATAATAAATTGGCAGGACCTGTATCATAACCAACGACTTGATTGTCATTATGGTTCACGGTTGCTGGCAAGACGGCAATATTGGCAATACCGCCTAAATTAAGCAGCACGCGCGTGGTATCCTTTTTTGCAAATAGCGCCTGATGAAAGGCAGGTACGAGTGGCGCACCTTGCCCACCGACTGCCATGTCACGGCGACGAAAGTCGCTCACCACGCTAATACCGGTACGCTCAGCAATAATATTGGCATCGAGCAATTGTAAAGTAAAGCCTATGTGCGGACGATGACGTACCGTTTGCCCATGACAGCCAATCGCTAATATAGATTCTGCATCGATATTGGCATGTTGTAATAAAGCATTCACTACTTCGCTGGCAAACTCGCCATAAGCTTTGCTTGCCCATCCGAACCAATCCAATTCACTGTTCGGTTTATCATCTTGCTGGATTAATTGGTTCACCCCATTGGGCTGACATAACGCCAATAATACCTCACGTAAGCGCGGCGGAAAATCTTGGCTATAAGTCGCCAATAGCTGCATAGGTGTGTTGGTGTCGTTATCCGTATTACCAGCAGAAAATTGACAAATCACTGCATCCATACCGTCTAGACTCGTGCCGGACATCATCCCGATATACAAGCCGTCATCGAAACTTTCAAATACGGTCTGCTCAAGCGCATCGGTCAGCGTGGCATATTCCGAGGCACTATCGATATCTGCCGCTGAATATAGTCCGTCATTATTTTGAGTATCATCACTAGGTATAGGGTTGGTCATGGCAATTTACCTTAAAAAACGCTAATATATCTGCCAAATTCTACCATTTTTTGTACGCCTTTAAGGTTCTAAACCTTTTAACGGGTTTAATAAATGCATAAAGACAATTCATAAGACAATGAAGAGACCACTATGACCGAGCATTCATACACCCTAGAAGAACAACTTGCCCTTATCCAACGTGGTACGCAAGAGATTTTATCAGAAGACGATTTGGTAAAAAAATTAAAACTAAACCGTCCTTTACGTATCAAAGCGGGCTTTGATCCGACCGCGCCTGATTTGCATTTAGGGCATACCGTGCTTATTAATAAACTCAAGCATTTTCAAGACTTGGGTCATGAGATTTATTTTCTAATCGGCGACTATACTGCCAAAATTGGTGACCCTTCTGGTAAAAATGCCACCCGTCCGCCATTGACCGATGAGCAAATCAAAGCCAATGCGAAGACTTACGCTGAGCAAGTCTTTAAAATTCTAGATAAAGAAAAAACCCGCATCGTGTTTAACTCTGAATGGTTTAAAGATATGTCAGCGGCGGATATGATTCAGCTTTCTAGTCAGCTGACTGTTTCACGTATGCTTGAGCGTGATGATTTCTCTAAACGCTATGCAGCGCAAACGCCAATCGCTATTCACGAGTTTTTATATCCTTTAGTACAGGGTTACGATTCTATTGCGCTAAAAGCCGACATCGAGCTTGGCGGTACGGATCAAACTTTTAACTTATTAATGGGTCGTACCTTGCAAGGTCGCTACGGTCAAGAGCCGCAAGTTTGTATCACTGTGCCGATTTTGGAAGGTTTAGACGGCGTTAATAAAATGTCTAAATCGCTGAATAACTATGTTGGCATTTATGATGCACCGGGCACCATGTACCAAAAATTATTGTCTATGCCAGACACCTTAATCCGTCGCTACTTTGAGTTTTTAAGCTTTAAGCCAATGGAAGAGGTCGAAACGTTAATGGCAGAGATGGAAAACGGTCGCAACCCACAAGAAATCAAACGCATTTTAGCCGAAGAGTTGATTGAGCGTTTTCACGATGCCGACGCTGCTGCGAATGCGCATAAATCAGCAGGTAACGTATTAGCCGATGGCGAATTGCCAGTCGATTTACCAGAAGTGACGCTAGACTTAGAAGGTCAAGACGCCTTATTTATCGCCCAAATCTTAAACCAAGCTGGACTTGCCAAAAACAGCTCGTCAGCGAAAGACATGATTAAACGTGGCGCGGTCAAAGTAGATGGCGACGTAGTTGATGGTGGCTTTAGCTTAACATCTGGGCAAACCGTTGTTATCCAAGCTGGCAAGAAAGCTTATGCAAAAGTGACGGTTGCTTAAGCAATCTGCAAAGCGTAGTGTAAAAAAGGTCGACTTTTAATTGTCGACCTTTTTTACAGATGGATTAACAGAATTTTTAAAGTCAGGAGTTTGCTATGACCCAGTCAACTAAAAACACCGTCCCTCAAGGTATTTACCGCCACTATAAAGGCAGTTTATATCAAGTCTTACATACCGCGCAGCATTCAGAAACTGAAGAATCGCTAGTCGTTTATCGCTGCCTTTACGGTGAATATAGTGTTTGAGCACGCCCTCTAACGATGTTTGCTGGAACTGTTTTGGTCGATAATAAAGAAGTGCCAAGGTTTGAGTTGATTGAACCTTTAGCAGATTAATTATAAGTAAAATCGAGACTGACATGAAAAGGTTAGCCAATAAAAAAGGTGATTCAGTACCTTTACTAGTGCAGTTTATAGGAATCATAATTCAAGGTGAAATTTACTTAGTTATTAGCTGGTTGGATGCTTATTTCAATACAAGCCGACCTATTTCATCATTAGATAAGTTTTTTTGGTTAGTAATAGTGCCTATCACTTGGTTTATCTACGCTTTAATTTCTTATAAGTATTCTCATAAACTCTTACAGGCTATTTTCCAAGGTTTATTTCAAACGATATTTTCCTATGTCATTGTTATTGCTAGTATATTTTTCTTTTATACATGGATTGAAGGTTCCTTTTAAGGAAGGCTAAATTTGACCTAATATAAGAAATATTTGTGCTAATCTATAGCAAGCTGCCCTCAAAGACATAAGAAGGACAACGCGTGATGAATCATTCAACGCTGGTAGAAATTGATAGCAGCCTTTATCCGCAAGTATGGTCGCAACATACTTTCAGTAATGCAGAGTCCTTATTACTGGCAATGCTAAACGGCAGTATCACACCTGACCCTTATGCCTTCACTCAGATTTTGCAAGATAATGAGGTGTATCAAGATTGGGTGAACGCCACTGTATTTGGACGTTATATTCAGCGCAGTTTTGCCGCATTTTATCAGCAAACCGAAGACAGTTTTAACACTGAGTTGCCAGCGTTATTCCGGCATGAGTTGCATCGTTATGGGCAATACTTACCATTAGGGCAGATATTATTTGTTGCAGGTAACATTCCAGAAAGCACGCGTCGTGAAAAGCTTTTTACTACCACTATTAATCCTGCCACTGCTGTATTGGCTATGCAACAACTGCCCCAATTAGCTAAGCAATCGGCTTTTTTAAATACAAAAAATTCAAATTCCCAACCTATTGTTATCAATCAAATACGCGTGACGGGCAGGCAAGTGCTAGGATTTCCATTACGACATAATAAGCGCACGAGTGAGCGCATACGTAACGAGATATTGATTTTAGATTTTAACGACTTACGATTGGTAGATGAGCAAATAGTAAATGAAGTGGAAGACAAAGAGATAGAAGAGGAGAGCAATATAGCGCTATTAGAACATAGCACTATATTGCTTCGCTTTTATGAATTACGCTAATGAGTTCTTATTGACATATTTATTTATCTTGCTTGGCAATCGTCAGCCCATTATAAGTTTGTGCAACAGGCATTACTTCCAAACGATTGACGTTAATATGCGCAGGCGATTCAATTAACCACAATAAAATATCACCAATATCATCGCCAGTCATATTTTTAAAACCGGAATAAACTTGGGCTGCCTTGTCATCATCGCCATGATAGCGTACGTTTGAAAACTCAGTGCCCGCCACATTACCCGGTTCAAGATTGGTTACCCGTACTTGCGTACCGACTAAATCCGCGCGCAAATTTAAGCTAAACTGTTTAACAAAGGCTTTGGTCGCCCCATACACATTGCCACCAAAATATGGCCAGCTACCCGCAATAGAACCCACATTAATAATATAACCACTGTCGCGCGCCACCATAGCAGGCAATACCGAATGCGTCACTGACATTAGCCCTTTGATATTGGTATCAACCATCCGCGTCCAGTCATTAAGATCGGCTTCATGCGCAGGCTCTGTACCCAGCGCCAATCCCGCATTATTCACCAATACATCGATTTGCTTAAAGGCTTCTGGCAAATCAGCAATGATTTTCGGAATGGTATCAGGGTGACTCACGTCCATCACCACAGGCAAAAATAATTCACCAAGGTCTTGTGCCAGCGCATTTAGTCTATCCAATCGTCTAGCACAGCCGATCACTCGATGACCTTTGGCCACCAAACGTCTTGCTAATGCCTCACCGAATCCTGCGCTTGCCCCTGTAATCAATACGTTCATTGGTTATCCTTATAATCCCTGATAAGTGAATAATGACAGTTAATAACAACCTTTTTTAAGAAATTGCTATAAAATGATTGTGAGTTTATGAGTCTACTACGACCTTGATGACCTTCTATTTCTTAAAACAACGCCTAATGTTGACCTTCTTTTTTACCGAAGATTTTATCACCCGCATCACCAAGCCCTGGAATGATATAACCATGCTCATCCAAATGGCTATCAAGTGCGGCGGTATAAATGGTCACATCAGGATGTGCTTCATTCACCAAACGCACACCTTCAGGTGCGGCAACCAAAACCAATGCCTTAATATTATTACAACCATGCTTTTTAAGCATATCAATGGTCGCCACCATCGAACCACCGGTCGCTAGCATTGGGTCAATAATCAATGCAGGACGCTTGTCCATATGACTGACAAATTTTTCAAAAAATGGTACCGGTTCCAGTGTTTCTTCATCACGCTGCAAACCAACCACCGAGATTTTCGCCGTCGGAATCATATCGAGCACCCCATCGAGCATGCCAATACCAGCGCGCAAAATAGGCACGATGGTCACCGTTTTACCGATAATTTGCTCACCCGTGATTTCACCACACCAACCTTCCATTAAGAAAGTTTCAATCTCAAAATCGCGGCTCGCCTCATAAGCCATCAAGCGGGCAAGCTCTTTGGTCAAGGTACGAAATTTATAAGTACTACAGTCCTTTTCGCGCATCAGGCTCAGTTTATGACGTACTAACGGATGGTCGATTACGTTAATCTTTAGGTCATTCATAAGTACTCTCTTGGTTTCGGTCTTAGGGTAGGCAGTAGTCACTTTGCAACGTGATATCTTTATTAAAAGGCAGCTATAACAAATCGCGTCTTGACTCTATTGAGCGAGCTTTTATATTAGTAAGGACATAAATGATAAGCTTAGCTAATAAGGTAATTGCTTTATAAAGTCATTATAGGCAATATTTACAACAACTATCATACCAAAAAAACCACTTTTCCGATGAAGAATATCATGACTAACACCTCAGCTAATTCTCACATAGCGCCCTCAAAACCTGCTAACGACTTCATATGGCAGCAAGCAATACAACTCAATTCGCCACATGATTTGCCACAAGGTTCGCCACATATCGAAACCCATCCATTTGGACCTGTGCTACCGCCAGATGCCACCGTCATGATGATGGGCAGTTTTCCGCCCACAGCAGACAAATGGGCGATGAGGTTTCACTATCCCAATTTTCAAAATGACATGTGGCGTATCTATGGGCGCGTATTTTTTAATGATGCTGATTATTTTAGAGTAGGGGATGAAAAGCGCTTTGACCCCGAACGTATCCGCGCCTTTATGTTTGAGCGCGGCATTGCCTCTTGCCCGACCGTCGTCCAAGCGATTCGCGAAACCGGTAACGCCTCTGATAAAAATCTAACCGTCGTCACCACCATTGATTTAGATACTATCTTGCCGCAAGTTCCTAACGTAAAATCATTATTCACGACTGGCGGCAAAGCAACAGAAGTATTATTAAACCTATTACCTGAGCCACCTGCTAAATCAAAACATCCTAAGACCAACCAAAATGTTGATTATCCTTATAGGTGGCACGATGCTGCTAATAATAAAGCAGGTAAGGTAAATGAATTGACCTTATATAGACTGCCTTCTACTTCCCGCGCTTACCCATTAGCGTTAGATAAAAAGGTTGCCGCTTATAAAGACTTCTTTAAAAAGATAGGCAAGCTATAAACTAAGATAGTTATAAACTGTTCAACTATAACTATATGGGTGCATAAAACAAAACTAATAAGAAATGTAGATAAATAATGGTGAATACAGAGCTGCTGATAATAATTTAAAACTATTTTTATCCCTAACGTATTGATAAATAAACAGTATTGATTCTGTTCTCAGCTAAGACTAAAAATAGTATCTAGAATCT
>NZ_JACGYX010000007.1 GCF_014119005.1 Psychrobacter sp. GP33
GAAGATTTTTGATATGGATTAGATAATTAATAAACTTTAAAACAAGAAATAAAAAAACGCCCAGTGTTAATGTTGGGCGTTTTTTTTAATAATTGAGATAGGTTATAACTTTAAGACTAAGAATGTGGTTTTATCGTTTGTCCTAACTTAATAGCAGCTGCAATATTAACGGCTGTTGTTTCAACATTATCATAAGCACCCTTCAACACATTATCGATGGTATCTATCTTTTGGATACTGGGCATAACGACTTCGAATTGAGAAGTTTGAGCAGGTTTTAGCCCATCGACGCTACCGCAAATCGCAATGACAGGTTTATGATGAGCGCGCGCAAGTTGGCTGACACCGCCAGCGACTTTGCCCATGGAGGTTTGCGCATCAAGTTTGCCTTCGCCCGTTATCACGAGGTCAGCATTAGCAATATACTGCGATAAATTCACCGCCTTTGCCACCGTAT
The DNA here is from genome assembly GCF_014119005.1 of Psychrobacter sp. GP33. Lineage (GTDB taxonomy): Bacteria > Pseudomonadota > Gammaproteobacteria > Pseudomonadales > Moraxellaceae > Psychrobacter. Next base: position 458 of record NZ_JACGYX010000007.1, read on the forward strand.
CAAAACCTGATTGCAATTGTGCATTGCAAAAGGTCATCAATGCAAATCCAAGACCACCAGCCGCACCAGCTCCTGCGACATGCTGATTATAGCTATAGCCGTGTCTCTGGCACATCATCGCAAAGTGATTTAATGCTTTCTCTAGTTGAGTTACTTGTTCAGGATTAGCCCCTTTTTGCGGTGCAAAAATAGCGCTGGCACCCAATACGCCGCATAAAGGGTTGGTCACATCGCAAGCAACTTCAAACGTCGTTGTTACTATATTTGGGTTAAATATTGAGTTGTCTATCTCCTGTAACTTATCAAGTTGACCACCACCTTGGGGGACCCAATTATCTTGGAAATCGTAAAAACGCATTCCTAAAGCCATCAACATACCTGCACCAGCATCATTGGTTGCACTACCACCGAGACCGATGATAATGCGTTTTGCCCCTTTATTTAACGCATCATTGATAAGTTCGCCAACGCCAAAGCTACTGGTCGCTAGCGGATTTCTCTCCTCTATCGTTAATAGATGCAGACCACAAGCTTCCGCAATTTCGATAACGGCAGTGCCATTATCCAATAGCAAATAGCGTGCGGTAATTGGGCGCATGAGAGGATCATTTACCACTACGCTTTGCCAGTCACCACCAAGCGCATAAGACAATACTTCAGACGTACCTTCGCCACCATCTGCCATTGGCAACAATGTATAGTCAGCATTTGGAAAAACCTGACTGAACCCTGATCGGATAGCTTGGCAAACATCGATAGCGGCTAGGCTTTCTTTGAACGAGTCTGGTGCGATTAAGATATTCATTTAAGGCTCTGTGGTAAAAGGCTTTTTTAGTCTCGAATTAAGAACGCCCATTAAAAATAATAGGCGTCATTATAAACAAGCGTTCTTAGGCGAATTAATAAATGCTTAGTCCTTTAATACTTCTACCATCGCATTAGCAACATAGTCAATATTGCTGGCATTTAAGCCCGCTACACACATGCGCGAATTGGATATCATATAAATACTAAATTCACTTTGTAAGCGCGCCACTTGCTCAGGCGTCAGTCCAGTAAAGCTAAACATACCATTTTGACGGGTAATATAATCAAAATTGCGCTCAGGTAACTTGGCTTCTAATACTGATTTAAGCGCTAGACGCATGGCTTTAATACGATCACGCATGCCATAAACCTCACCAACCCATTGTTGATGTAGGGCTTCATCATTCATAACAATATCGACCACATGTCCGCCATGAGAAGGTGGGCTTGAGTAGATAGAGCGTACGATAAAGTTCAACTGACCAAACACCCGTACGGCTTCATCAGGCGTTGGGCAAACGATTGATAGACCACCAACGCGCTCACCATATAAAGACAAGTTTTTAGAAAATGAATTACTGACAAACACGGGTAAGCCCATATCAACCGCTTTACGAATCGCATAAGCGTCGCTATCAATATCTTCACCAAAACCTTGGTAAGCAATATCCATAAACGGTATAAGTTCATGCTTTTGAATAACTTCTAGCACGGTGTTCCATTGGTCTTGAGTCAAATCCATACCAGTTGGATTATGGCAACATGGATGGAGTAATATCACGTCATTTTTATTCAAATCGCTAAGGAAGCTTAGCATCTCATCAAACTTTACACTATTAGTGGCGCTATCATAGTAAGGATAGGTGCCTACTTCAACGTCACTACCAGCAAAGATGGCAATATGATTGCCCCAAGTTGGGTCGCTGACATAGCACTTAGATTGCGGAAACCATTTGTTGATAAATTCTGCACCGACTTTTAAGGCACCAGAGCCACCAATTGTTGCGATGGTTGCAACACGATTTTCTTGTACTGCTTTAGCATCTTTACCAAATAATAAATCCTGACATGCTTGACGATGCCCTGGCAATCCTGCCATCGGTAAATAAGGACGAGGCGCAGTGGATGCAGCGAGGCGCTGTTCAGCCGTTTTTACACAGTCGAGTACCGGCATTTTGCCTGCTGCATTATAATAAATGCCAATACCTAAATTAACTTTAGTAGGACTAGTGTCAGCCAAAAATTCATCCATCAATCCTAAAATTGGATCACCTGCATAATATTCGATACGTTCAAACATATTGTTTTCCAGTTATTTAATTGCTTTATAAGAGATTTAAATCGAGGGTCTAAAGCATAAATCAGATTGCGGATTAACTCAACGTTAAATGAATGAATAACGTATTAAGAAATCAGGGTGCTTTGATATTTCTTTTATAGAATATCATCTTGATATGACTGCTATCACTTTATACGTTATATAAGTATGTGATGTCTCAAAATCCGTGGTTAAAAACAGGAACAATGCCTTCGATAATTGAAAAGAATTAGGATTGAATTATCGTATGCAATTTTTAGTTAACTATGACTGCGTTAACTCTGCGCGTTGCTCCTTAGTATAGAAAAGCATTGGTGCTAAGTGTGATTTCTGCAGAAGTAGTACGGCGCTGATAGTAGTAACCGAGTTGTTGCCGTTACTATATATAGTCCACTTGAATTACCACTTGATAGGGAATAAGGCGTTACCTTATATGGTTGATTGTCGTGCATAGTCGGGAACACAACTGAGTAGCAAAACGCTATAAAAAATGTTAAGTTATAAAGATGATAATTATTATCATTAATGGTTTTTCTTTTTATCTTTAGAGTTATCTCTTTTATAACAGGTTGAGATAAAAAGTACAGTTATAAATAAATCTAGTATCGGTAATTTTGATTAAATAAAATAAGGAGTTGTTATGAGTAATACTAATATGAACTCAACTGATAAAATCGCGGTTATCCCAAGCCACTGGAAAATAAAACGTTCCACCCATTTTTTCACCAAAGATAAAGTTCCTAATGCATTATTGACTCATCACAATACGGCAGAGGGTGTATACGGGCAAATTTGTGTCATGCAGGGTACGGTTATCTTTTATGGTTTTGCTGATGAAGCGGCTACTGAACCTGAAAAAACCATTGTCATTGAAGCAGGACAATTTGCTGTCAGTCCGCCTCAATACTGGCACCGTGTAGAGTTAAGTGATGACGCCCAATTCAATATCAATTTTTGGACAGAAGGTGACACTGGTAATAAATCGATGTTTAATAGCTCAAAAATCCATACCAAACCTATTGAAAAGTTATTTGATAAATCAGATGAGTCCTAATTTATTATGAGGTTCAAGCTAGAGTTTATTTACTGAACGTAGATTCCAGGGTTATTTGGATGATAGAGAGTGCAAGTGTATATATGAAAAATAAATATTAACATTTATATTAAACGAATATTAATATGTTTCCAGTTTAATGCTAAGTGTAAACACTTAATAAATAATTCCGCTAATTCGATTGTTAGTAGGAAATTAAATCTATTAACTTGATATAGATATTATGATCAACAGCGATACCTAAGAATTTCTTAAGCATTTAGCTTACTTAACAGATTGATACTAGTGGGTATAATTATTTTTATTTTGGAAAGTATTATTTTACCTTTAAACATTCATTTTAAATATATCTTTTAAAGATTTTTTAATCTATCTAGCCAATAGGAGCAAGATATGGGCGAGTACAAGAAACCCCAACCTTGGCAATGGTGTCGAACTATTTTACTAAAATGAATATAAACCTTAAGTATATGATATTAATTGATATAATAATAAGGTTATAATAAAAATAATGGAGATTTTAGGGTAATTAAAAGATATTTTTAATATTTTCGTCACGGTATAATTGCATATATTGATACCTAAATATTATTAATATATTATAAAGCTACTCCTACCGTATCGTCAACATCATGACACAGTATTGGTAAAAAGCTCAGAGGTGATAAATGTCAAAGCAACAATCTGCCCGCCTTCATTCTTTTACCCCCAGTCATACTACTTTGACTGTTCACCCTAAGGTTTTATCGGCCTACAAAACTTGGCTCAAGTATCGTCCTAAAACATCGCCTATACACCTCAATGGTATCGATAAATATCATAGACCACTTACAAGAATTATTTATCACAACAAAAATCATTATTTCTATTTTGATAATTTTGAACGTATGTCAAATGTGTTCCAGTATGAAATCAATATAAGCCAACCCTTCGTCATTATTACAGGTAATGATCAGCAGATTACTAAGGCGGCATGGGCTGAGGTATTGAAACTGTGTTTTTATAAAAATGTCGACCACGTTTCCTTATGGGAACAATTACAAGAGCATTGTTCCGCAACAACACTAAAAGAATTGATGGGCTGTGACAGTCTTTACAACGAGGACTATTGCAGCTTTGCAGGCATCAAGATGGATCAGTATTCTTACGCGCAGAAATCTTTAAAGCAAAATAAAGAAACGTTTGATTTGGCTCAGAATACGGATTGGATCGATGGATAGTGTGAAAGAATGGATCCCTAGGGTCTTAGAGGTCGAAGAGGTGCATCGTCTAATCGGGCTAATTGTGCCATACGATTCACCATTGTCAGTCCAAATACATATATTAGTATTTGATCTAATAAGGCTGTCACCAAACTACTTAATCAATACGGATGTTGAGAGTGCAGATTCAAGTTTAACTAAACTGACCGATGAGCAATGCATTGTCATCATAAAAGCAGTCAACTCTAATAAAAACACTAAAGCTTGGTCTGTTCCTTTTATGTTAGCTATCTTTACTAACTATTATAGGAAAAAGCCATTTACTGATAAAACTTGGCTCTTTATGAGCAAGTATCTCCAACTCATACTTCTAATAGCAGAGCGTGAGGATAAGCATTTCAATAAGATTAATGCGCTTGGTGTTCGTATAAGAATGGCGCTCACAAAGAACTCTTCTCAGACTGAAATTATCGATGAGCTTATACGTATACATGACTCATCTGCTAATGTTATTGAGAACTTTGCTGACATAAAAACCTATGAGCAAAATATGGATCATAGGGAGCAGACAGGCATAGTTAAAACCAAAAGCACAGCTACGAAAATAGGCAAAATAAGGCTTGCCTATGAAGTTATTATTAAAGATAAGGATTATATCGATAGAAAACGAAAATCTAATGCTCAGGCTGCCGTTTTAAAAACACCGAGAGATGAGCAGGTTTTGCCTTTTGTTACTGAAAGAACGCGTCGAATTCGCTATCCTAAGTTGTCTTTAGATAATAACGTCGTCAAATCAGAAAACCTAGCGGATGATGATCCGCCAGCGTTATTGGATAATCAATTTAACCCCACTAAGACAACTGCTAAATCCTCACAATTACAACAGTATCAGGTCAAAACCAACTACTTGCATAGTAAGCGTAATCGATTTATGTTTCCTAGTAACACTACGCTATTAACATTATCAGATTATCAGTTAGTTTTTTTTAAACTCTGGGATATGTTGTCTAACGAAGCGCAACTTAATAGGCGGATTGCTACTATTTTTTTGTTATCAATGTTAACCGGTAGATCAACTCAAACCGTAATTCATGAGGTAGCAAGCAATAAAAGCCAAAGACAGTTTCTGGTGGAAGAGGAGAGCGGTATAGCCGTTATTCGAAACCGTATTAACGTGACAGTTAACCAGCGTGATGCAATAAAGCAAGTGGTCAAAAGCGATAGCAATCATTTTAGTTTGGCGCTACCAGAAACATTGCAAGGTATATTACAGTTTAAGTTTGCAGTAGAGCCAAACGAAGTCAACCAAACTCTTAAACTACTTAAAGAAGATTTATCTTTACCTTTATTATCAAGTCAACATATAGAATCAGCGCTAGCCTTTATTATTACTCATCAAATCGGTGAACCACTACACTCAGACATTCTTACAGGTGTGGAAGTGGAGCATTCATCACCACTTTACTATACCAGCATCAAAACCTCCTCTTTATTGCATACTTACCAAATCGCAATCAATATGCTTAGTGCTCGATGCTTTAAAGATTTTAGGAGTAACCTGTACTCTAAAGTCGGTGATTCTCAAAAGTCTTCCATCTATTCAGACCCAAAACATCATCAAATGTGGCAAACGCATAAGTATACATATTTTTCCAATGTATCATCTGTTGCTAGTAATGAAAATAAAATCTTTGTCGGTAGTAATATGGCATTGACTGATAATGTTTGTGGTAATTTTTTCGCTCTGCTTGCCGATAATGTACGAGGTGATAGTCGACAATTAAACCGGGGCAAAAACGATCGAGAGGATGAATATATCAAGCAATTTAATGCTTATAGCCTATGGCTATGGCATGTTATTCAAATCCAGACCGGTATAAGACCCGTTAATGATGTACCTGGATTTTTAAATCAGTTCAACTTTAGCCATGACATGTATTGGATGTCAGATAAATCTATACGCCAAGGTAAAGATTATGGTCGCCTCATTCCTATCAGTCATTTTTTGAAAACGGCATTGAAAAATTATATTAGCTATATCAAGCATTTTGCTAGTGAGCATAATCCTTTGTATCCAGAACACAGGCTTGAAATTGATAAGATGCTGCAATCAGAAATCTCTCTTTTACAAATTTTTAGCTTTAACCCGAAAAAGTTTATGCCTATCACACCAAGACGTATTAGAAGCGCTGTCGGCAATGCGCTTCCTCATCAAGATAATTGGCTGCGACATCAACTACGCTCCATGCTGACCAACGAAGTCGACGAGTTATACATCTGTGCCTTATTCGGTCATTAACATGCGGATCAAGAGATATTTCATCCGATGTCCTCTATATCTATAAATCAATATAGGGAAGAGCTATTGCCCCAGTTAGATCGTGTGGTACAAAAGCTTGATCTTAAGCAAGTGGAGGTCAGACGTTATGGCTGAGCCAACAGAGTTATTTTCACACGAGCGCAGAGCCGCTAATTTACAGCATCAGAAGTTACTCTTAGTCGGGAAAGCTGAAGTTATCGTTACTGATTATTTATACAAACATAAGCCCTTTAATGATTCCGATATGGTAGAACATTACCGTATTATCGATAATGAGTTATCGATAAAGTTTACTACATTCAATCAATACCGCTGTGCAAGGCAAGGGTTTCTACAAGCAGTTAGGAATTACAATAAAATTAACAACTGCTCGTTAGATGAGCCAGTCGTTCCTATTGTGGCTGAACGAGATAAACTCACCATTAGCTATGAGTGGTTTGTTGAAGGTTCAAAGGTTTCGAGTGCTTGGGAGACGATGCAGTTATCTTGGCAAAATAAGAGTAAGTTTAGTGCCAATGATTACGTAGCTTACTTTTTATATAGCAGTGTTATATTCGGCGGCCTAAATGATTTATCTGCATTAAAGGCGTTGTATCAGTGGGTCTTTAGCGATCGACAACTATATCTTGTGAATCTAAAAAAACAGGCTGAAGATAATAAGAAGTTAAATGCTAATAGAATTTTGCTCGTGATCCCTTTAGAGATCAGAGATGACAAATATGGTTGCAGAGTTGATGGCAACGATGATTCATTGACTCGCTATGTTTCTTATGTTCCTGATGACCTAAGTCTTATGTTTCTATACGCTTTAGGTGATACTAGTATAAATAAGCGGGAAATACAGGAGTTTGAGACGATTATCAAAGGATTGAACAATAAGTTTGAACTTACTTGCCGAGATCCAAAAAAAATCCATTTATCACATCTTATCAAATACGCTAATTTTCATTGGCGGCAGTGGCTTGGTAGTGCTATCGATGGCGCTGGCAGTCTAGTCATGCAAGGACAACTTAAAAGTACGTCACTACCTACTGAGCAATTAGTTAGTTATAACCAAGAAGTTATTCAAAGTACCCAACCAGCTATTACTTGGCAACAGCTGTTTATTCAAAGCACATCATCGAACGATACCTCTAAGCCCAGTAAAAGCTATCCCGCTTTTAGCAAGAATATCATTCAGCTCATTCAAGAGGCATTGAAAGGAACTCGATTATCTGCCAAAGATACTATTAACAACATAAAAGATGAATTTCCTCAGCCCAACGCCATACGTCTGCTAGGCTGGGTACTATTTTTACTAGAAGGTAATCAAACCAACCTAAACTCAGTCAGTAAATATGTAGGTTGTATTGGACGTGAATGGCTTATGTTGACCATGGATGAAGAATTAGAGGAATGGGGTACCAATGATTATGAAGAAATATATGAGCAAATTATCTTAAGTAAAGTCAAAGATGCTCGTAAAAAAGATGTTTTGCAGAAAGACCCGATCGATGATAGAGATGATATTGAGCTTGATGATGACGATGTCAAGAATAGTGGAGGTGACGATTTAGAGGAACCAATATCTGATTTAACGCAGGTGCTAGACGAAAATAAAGAGTCAAAGAATGAGAGTCAACAATCCACTAGCTTAGATGAGCTTAAAGACACCCAGTCTTATACTTACGGACGATTACGCGCTTTTCACCGATACCAGATGCAGTATTTCGAAGCTCCTGACGTGATTTTTGCATGGGGAGAAAACAAACAGGTCGTCAAAGCGAGCATGGTCTCACCTCGGGTGTATAAGGCTATGTATGAAACGCTACAAGCATCTGAATTAAACAAGAGTCAAACGCTTTTATGCCAGACGATATTAATTTTAGCGTATCGTACTGGCATGCGCATTAATGAGCTTGAAGGTATAAAACTCAAGAATGTAAAAGCCCTTTTGGATATTAGCATTGTACTGACGCCAAACCCTTATCTACGTCTTAAAAGTAGCAGTGCTAAAAGAAGAGTATTATTGGCGGCGTTTTTAAAGGAAGATGAGTTAAAAATAGTTACGTTGTTTATTGCTCAGCAACAAAGAATGGGTGCGTCCTATTTATTTTCACAAGGGGCTAGTAGGCAGCCACTCCCAACGTATTTTTTTAGCAATTTGATGAGAATACTATGGGATAAAGTACTTGGACAAGATAATCATAATTATACTTTTCATAGCCTTAGGCATACGGCAATCAGTCAATTAGCGCTAGCTATTAACGGTTCGGCATTAGCAGAGGTGATGACCGACTATACCTTGGATAAATGCCAGAACATCGCTGATAGCTTGGCAGGTTATCATCAAAATCAAGGTGCTTGGTTTGGATTAGCAAGTTTCGTAGGTCATCTCACTTGTGACACTACCTTTGAGCATTATATCCATACCGCACATTTATTAGCAGGATGGCAGCTGAGGAAAGCTAAAATCGAAATACCTTTTACTGTGCTGAAAAGTATAACTGGTATAGATTACCAAACCGTCAATTATCACGATAAAACGGCTTATAATAAATCTACTAAGACAGTAGTGTTAAAGAAATTAAGACCTTATTTTGCAAAAAAGCTAAAAGCACATCACACTCCTTTATTTACAGCACCCGATATGAGTTCTCAACTTATCCAGCATAATAATGAAGGTGAGGGGATACAGTACTCTGTTTTTATTGATGCAAGGTACGATGCTGTTATTAGCTTTATAAGAGAAATAGATAGAATCAGACCTGAGGTGCGCGAAAAAGAGTTGGAAAATATAGCGATAAAACACGGTATTCATTTACTCAATGCACGAGAGCTATATAAAAACGCGAGTAGCTTAAATAATAACGATAAGCTCATCACTCAAGTCAAAGGTCAAACTGCTCAAGCCATTATTACTACGGCATTGGATAACGCTTATAACCTGTCCGTACAGAAACCTGATCAATTACGAGAGTTCGTCAGTATTTATAAGCAAAAGCACATTACCTCTAGATCTTACTTAAAATTTGGCATTAAAAAATCTCAACATGAGCTGTTGGCTGAATTTTTGAAGATAGGGTGTGAAATTATTGCTCCTCACCATTGGCAACTGACTTCTAGTAGCGTAAAAGAGGTTAGGGAGTTCAAGAAAAAACATAAACTTGATATCACCATTAGGGTAGAAGCTAACCAAAACTGTGTAGGCTTTGAAGCTAGAGTTGTCAGAAAAATGAAATCCAAATCTGAAAAACAAGCTACTTATGAATCTTCCGGTGTCTTGAAGTTTTTGGGAGAGGTGTTAGTAATACTGATTGACTGTAGCAATAATGAAAAGGGCTAGTGCATACTAGCTTCTACCGTCAGGTTGTGTAACTAAAAACTCCCAAGTTTACTTGTACAGTTTCTTAAGCATAGCTCAAGACGATGCAGGCTTATTTATTAGCAGATCAATTGGAAAGATTAAAAGACTGGAAACAGGCAATCGTGCTATTTTTGCCGAATGCTTGAAAAATCAGGTTTCTTGGTTCCGCCCATACGTAAATGGAGATGGTTTATGAAAAAATATTTAATGACTTGGTATGGAATTACTGATCTTAAAGCTTCACTTGAATTAGAACAGTCAACGGGGCCTGTTTTAGGAGCTTTGCTTACTGAGGATTATGACGAAGTAGTAATTCTTGGTTTTACTCAAGTTGGTAAGTCCAATGAAGATAATCTATCTAACACCCAAGCATCTGAGATAAAAGATGCTGACCTGATTGTCGTAAGACGGTTTATTAATCAATTTTCTAATACAGAAGAGGCACATACTCACTTTTTAGTCTGGCTTAAAAAACAACTAAAAGACATGGGGAAAAATATTAAAGTGAGTTTTAACTCTGTTAAATTGATACATCTGAATGATACTGAAGGAATCTATGAAGCAGCAACACAGTCTTTAGATTTGGTTGCTCATAAAGAAGGTGAGAAGCTCGTCACACTTTATTTAAGTCCAGGAACGCCAGTTATGGCTTTCGTATGGGCATTTGCTGCGCTGACACATCCAAATCTTAAAAAGCGACTTATAGCAGCTTCTCAATATGGTAAACCACCAGAAGAAATTGTATTACCGAATAATTGGATGGAATGGCATGGTAAACAAATTAAAGCTTGTGAGGTAAACTCATCGCGTTACGATGTTATTTTTCATTTATTTGGTGATCAACGCATTCCTAGCTTGCTTGGAATTAATCAATTCCACAGCAAGAAACACATTTTTCTTAATTCAAAGAAGTTTCCTGCTGACATTATGAAACAGTTCATTACTAAGGCTGACTTTGACCAAATTTCAGTCGATCCTTACGATCCTGAAGAGGTTCGTTCTACTATTTTAAATATTACTAGCAAAATGGCAGGTAACTCGAAAGTTGGTTTCAATTTAACAGGAGGAACTAAGTTGATGTATGCAGGAGCGCTTGCTGCTTGTCGTAAGATTAACGCAACTCCATTTTATTTTGACAGCCGAAGCCATCAGGTTGTTAACTTGAATGACTTTACTAGAGAAGACACGAAGTTAATAGAGTCTGTAGAAACCTTTTTCATGCTTAATGGAGATGAGTTATTTATTTCAAAACCTGGTTATTGGGATGATATAGCAGACATAAGGAACCCAGATAGAGAACGTTTGACAAATGAATTATGGAAAATACGCTCTAAATTAACTGGTCTCTATAGGAGTCTAGTTAAATATAACGATAGCTTTCAACCGTTTCAACTAAATCATAAAGATATATTTGTCGAACTTTCACGTGATAGAAGCGTCAAAATTAGTATTGGTGCTAAGTTTTTTGAATTTCAAGAATGGGAGGACTTTGCTAAATATCTCTCAGGAGGATGGTTTGAAGAATACGTCTTTATGAAGTTACAGCCACTGATTGCTTCGAGCTTAATAATGGATATGCGGATGGGCTTAGAAGTTGCGTTTAAAAGTAGCTCACAGCCAGGTAATAAAGCGGTTTCCTTTGAGCAGTTAAAGCTACAAGTGCGCAAACAAACCGAAGGAGAGAAGTATCAGGAGCTTGACATTGTTTTTACTGATGGCCGTCGGCTTTATATTGTAGAGTGTAAATCCGGCAATATAAAAACAGATCAAATAATGCAGCTACAAAATATTGTTAGGTTCTATGGAGGAGTGGAAGGTGAGGGTATTCTAGCTTCATGCTTTTTGTCTTCTAATAAAGTGGTTGATAAGAAAATTAAAGATTCAACAAATATTAAAAAAGCTTCAGGTGAAAATTTAATATATGAGTTAAATCAGATTATAAAGTCTGGAGTTCTCAGTCGATGAAAACATCTATTTATCTGTTTTTTGATGTTTCCAGTAGCATGAATTAGTTAGGGGAAATTCATCTTCAGCGAAACTTGTGATGTTATATTGCTCAACTGCAGCTTATAGATCAGGGAAAATATGCAAATATAGATATTAATTTTATGAATGGGCTCAAAATATTTCCGAGATCGCTGTGCAAAGCGATGGGGCTATAACTAACCTAAACACTCGATGTTCGTCGAGCCTGAATATATCATGTGATTTTCTATTTCAGAATCTAAACAGTACTGAGAGATCGAAGGTTCTCATTCTCTCTGATGGTAACTTTTCTAATTTGAACATATTAAGTTTTCATAGCCAATCGAGTTCAATTTCTGATTTGATTATTTGGACTGTTGCAGCAGGCGCTGATGTTTATCTTATGAAGTTGAAGAAAGTTTCAACAAATAATAGTGTTTATCTTTTGGAGGATATTGCCTCAGCGTTTGATTGTATTTTTTTTGAAAGTGATGATCAGCTAGCTGTTCCAGTATCTACAGATCAGATTCTTAGGTCCGAACTGGCTGAGCCAATAGAATTAGAGGAAGATTGGGATGCATTATCAAAACTGGAGCAGCTGGCGAGTCTCAGTAACTGGGCCTTTGCATGTAAAAAAATATACCTAACCAAGATTCATAGATGGTACGAAAATACAAATTAGGTAATATCATCGTATCAGATGGTTTAGGTAGTAAATCGCATTCCGATCACGGCTCAAAAATAGCTTGTCTTGCTGTTTTTGAAGCTGCCAAAAGTTATCATAATAATCCTGATGCAAACATCATTGGCATTCTTAGGCTCATCAATGCCAACTGGATTGTAAAAATTGCTCCGTTTACTTATTCAGAATGTTCGGCTACACGCCTCTTTGCTATGCAGCATGGAATAGTCGTCACACTGGGTCGTCGCCTTGGAGATGGAATGATTGCTATTTTTGTGTAAGTCGAAGGAAAGCCATTATTCTTGGTGATAATAAGAAATGTAGTGGGTGGCTTAGGTTGTTGTACTGACGTCTTGGGTCAGAGATGTCTTTTGAGTAGGTTATGGGGTTGTCTAAGATAATCTGCTCCCAAATTATGTACTATCGCATCTCTTTGTAGTGTGATTGGTATGATCGATTTATTTATTTATTCTATCAAATAAGCTTCCGTGATATAGTCGGGACGGTTTACCCAACAGGAAGTAATGCTAAGCAACGGCTTGGGCATATTTTGATAAAGGCAGTAAGGAGTAAATATGTCAGATCTAGGTATTCATGCTTGCGGTAATAATAACGTGCTCGTTAATATTATTGATGTAGAAAGCTACAAGTTTCAGTATTCAGATTTGGTCGCTTTAATAGTATTCAGTGGGTTCAAGAAGTGAAAACTATTCTGCTGTCCGTTATGGGAACAAGTCCTCAAGTACTAACTGAAACTCTCTATGCTATTTACAAGCAGGGTAAGCCTTTTCCTGACGAGGTTTACTTAATCACTTCAGAAAATGCCAAGGCAAAAGCAGTTGAATGGTTGTTTGAAAAAGAACAGATAGAGCATTTAAAAGCTCACCATAGACTGCCAGACTTTAAGTTTGAGTTAGATCATATCTTGCTTATGGAGCATGATAATGGTGAGTTAGTATTTGACGGCAGTGAAGAGCAGGATCAGCAAAGTATTGCAGACTCTATTACTCGTATTGTGGCTAAGTTCACCTCTGATGAAAACTGTCGGATTCATGCATCTATAGCAGGCGGTCGTAAGACCATGGCATTTTATATGGGTTATGCTATGTCAATTTTTGGTCGTGAGCAAGATGTCCTTAGCCATGTTTTTGTTAGCAAAGATTTTGAATTTTCTGATCAGTTTTTTTTCCCAACCTTGGACGATAATTATATTGCCAAGAACGATAAGGTTTTGAATACCAAAGCTGCAAAAGTAAACCTTTTGGAGATTCCATTTGTACGTATGCGAAATATGGTGGATCAAAGCTTTATAAATCAGATTGAGAGTAACTCCTTTAGTAAAACCATTGCATTATTAAATACTTATAAAAATAAAAGAGTAAAAGTTAAAATTATATCTAAGAAGAAATATATTTTAGTAAATGGCATTAAGATTAAACTCCCGCCAAAAGAGCTTGCATTTTATTTTTGGTTGAGCCAGTTACCTAGTAGAAAAATTGATATGGATCGTCAGTTTTGTGATGATCTAGTGCATAGCGCGTCTTATTTAAAAACCTATTCAATGATTGCTGGTGATAGTCGAGTATTTGCTTCTTTCAATGTTGATAGAGAAGTAGTTGAGGAGAATACGGTAGAGTCTCTATCAAAGCTGCCAGGCCTAAAACCATTAGAAAAATATTGGCTTCAGCAAGCTCGCTCTAAGATTAACAGTCAATTTAAGCAATGGCTTGAAGCAGCTGTGTGTAGCGAGGTTGAGATTGGTAGTAACGAGTACAACACACAGCTACATGAGGTTTGTTACTTTATTCCTGAAACATTAGTCGTTGAGCATGATTTAAGTGTAAATAAATTTACTCATGAAGCTAATAGTATCGATCTTGTATCAAAACTTTAGCTATATAAATTGGCACAGCTCTAATTTAATATCTAGGGACAATGTAAGCATATGCAAAAAGATAAATGTTTGATTTGTAATATCGGCGCTTCCATTAGTAATGGTTGTGAATTGCAACATGAATACTTTAAGTTAGGCCATGAATGGGAAGAAGATACTAAAGCCTTTGAGCAGCAAATAAGCATGTGTGTAGCAGAACTTAAAAAACGTTTATAAAGTTTCTGCCGAGATTAACTCGCTTGAACGCTTAGGTTTGAAAAAACCAGTAAAGTAGTTTTGTTGTCAACAGATAATGTCGCCAGTAAAGCTTGTGCTAACGAAATAAAAAAGCATCAAAAGAACAGAGCTTCCGCGAGTTGGTCAAAAAGGTTTTGGCCTATTTAAACAATGATGACCTAAATTAACAACATGGTGTGGTATTAAACCTAACTCAAGACTACAAGAAAGTGATTCAGTTTTTAACTTTGTTAGACATGCTGTATGGCAAACACAGTGTATGTATTTTTAAACGCGCTGAGCAATTGATTAGTCTACTACCGCTACCATTTACTTTTGATATTTACAATCGTGTTGTGCCAGCGCTAAAAAGCATTGATGAGCAAACAGCTATTAGTAAGCAAGAGTACTACTCCTTTATTATGGATTATACCGAGCAGGAAAAGCTCTTGCCTACTTCATTTATAGAGCCTATTGGCGACAATATGATAACTATCTCATCTTTTGCCGAAGTACTGTTATCAATAGAAAAGCTCAATGCTACCCCTGTTGCTAGTCAAAGTATTTTAGAATAGCTTTAAGATGATATTGAACAATCAGCGTTAGCTCTGAAGCACTTAATCAAAAACAGTGTGAATCCACTATGACGCAAATAGCATAGCAAAAAATGGCAAAAAAAGGACTTAATCATTATTAAACAAAATACTACTACTGAGCGTCTAGCGGGATTTATAAAAGATGACACTTTTTATGTGGCTTATGCATTTCTTACCCAAGAAAGCTATGAGCGCGACTTACCCAAATATAATGAACAAGGTGCCAAAAAACTCAATTATAAACAATTTTAAATAACTGAAAATATAGGGCAAGTACAAAGCAATAATAGTGCAGACTTGTTAAAAGAACGTGATCAACTGCTAACCAAAAACCGGCAGTTAATCAAAAAACAAAAGTTCTAGAAGAAAAAATAGACAATAACGACTTCGTTAAACTAGAGGAAAAAGAGCAGGTTGAAGGTCTACAGTAAATGATAGTCAAATTAGAAAAGCAAATGATATATGCTAAAGCTGAATTAGAACAGCAAAAAATACAAGCTAAAATAACTCAGCAGAAATTAGAAAGACACGAATTAGGGCAAGAGCTTAACGCACAGCAGCAACAAACCGCTCAAAAATTATTATCAAAAGAATTTTGGTCAAGGTTTGCTCATATTTTTGAAGGTGGTAAATAATAATTATTATATAGAATATAAGAATGGACTAGTATCTACTATTTAGCATTAAGTTTGTGTATAGAACCTTGCAGTTAGTAAGCTTGTAAACTCCTTATTTTTTTTAAAAGTGTTACTGTAACTCAACGTATCAAATTATTTGCTGATTTAATAATTAAGATAACTAAACTAAAAGGACAATATTATGACTGGATTTAATCCTGCTGATTTTACTGTAGCTAAAGCGAAACCTTTGCCGGTAGTACTGCTGCTTGATGTAAGTACTAGCATGAATGGTGATAAAATTAATCAACTTAATGCGGCAGTAAAAGAAATGATTTTAGACTTCGCTGCCGCGGAAAAAAATGAAACTGAGATTCTAGTTTCAATCATCACTTTTGGTGCTGAGGTATTGCTGCACACCCCCTATACTTCTGCTAAAGATATTGAATGGCAAGACATGCAAGTCAGCGGTGCCACTCCTATGGGAACCGCTTTTTCGATGGCAAAAGCAATGATTGAAGATAAGGAAGTGACACCGTCGCGTGCTTATCGTCCAACTATTGTTTTAGTCTCAGATGGTGAGCCAAGTGACTCTTGGCAGCAGCCGTTACGCGCTCTAGTTAATGAAGGACGCTCACAAAAATGTGATCGTATGGCAATGGCTATAGGTGGTGAAGCCTCTAATACTGTGCTAAATGAGTTTATTTCGGGTACAGAAAATAAAGTAATTACCGCTCAAGATGCTTCACAAATTCAAGAGTGCTTTAAATTCGTAACCATGTCAGTGACTACTCGTACTAATAGCCAAAATGCAAATATTATACCCAAATCAGAAGAGATTGATAAGTTAATCGAGGAAGAACTGAGCCAGCAATCAGAAGAATTTGAGGATAATGATGATCCTTTCTCATAAGCTGCACTGCATAATAGACTGCTCCGGAAGTATGACGGAATATGGCAAACCAATGTTGTTGATTAACCTGCTGCGTTATATCCGTCAATTTACTGCACAAGATATTAAGAACACACATTACTTCAGTTGGCGAGAGGATATTGCAGAAATCGACTGGCTAACTGAAGCAGATATAGAGCTGCCAGTCACTAAAGGTGGTAGTGATATTGCTAGGCTTTGCGATTGGGGTGAAGCAAATCCTGAGGTAACACTTTTAGTGCTAACAGATGGCTACTTTAAACTAAACGTACAGCAACGGCACCAGCTTAGCCAGTTTGACAATCTATATCTGGTTGGTGTTGGCGGTGATGCTGATTTAGTACAGCTAAATACACTATCGAATCATAGCTTTCGTGCTGATGGGTTAGATCGTGCTCTGCATACAATCTACCGACCAAAAGCTGTTGGGGTTGCCCCATCACACCGATTTGATTTAACTAAAATTATTATTGAAAACGAATCAGAGAATGATGATGAGTGGTAACACGCTAGCATGGCGAGGCTTCGGTGACAGTGAAATAGGTCCACTTCATCAACGTCTTGGTTTACCTAATCAGGATGCCTACTATCTAGAGCTTGAAAGCAATCCAATATTAATTACTTTGTCTGATGGCTTAGGAAGCAAGTCTCTATCACACTTAGGTGCTCAAGCCGTAACTCGGGCTGTGCAAAGATTAGCTCAGCACTCTGTAAACGGATCAGTAGTTCAGCCACTGTCGTTGATTGAGTTATTCTATAACTTCTGGCTAGAAGAACTTAATGGCGTAGATATTGAGCAATGTCGCTGCACGGCACTCTTTGCAATTGTATGGCAGGAGCAGACTTTAATCGCCCAGCTTGGGGACGGTGATTGTTGTATTGTTACTTCAAATCAGGATGGCAATGAGAAAAAGGTTCGGTTTTTAACGGAGAAAAATGACGACCTATTTGCAAATCAAACATATTCTTTAGGTCAAGAGTTACAAGCCAGCCAGTGGCAGTTTTGTTTGCAGCCAACTGTAGAGCTTGATGCTTGCTTCTTGGTAACAGACGGTATTGCTGATGACCTAGCATTAGAGCATAAGACTAGCTTTTACCTTGAGTTGTTGAGTCAATATCAGATATTAGCAGACGAGCAAGTTATGTCTGACGTACGGCGCTGGATTAGCCAGTGGCCGGTTGCCGGTCATAGTGACGATAAGACCATTGTTGCTCTATTTCGCCAATATCCATAGCAAAGTTCACCTTCTGGATTACGCTAACTCTCATGGGCAGTATAGGAGTTTTTATATGACACAACAGAAAAAATCCGAATCAAGATTGGTTAAAGATCAGTTATCCCAATGGCATGAGCTCACTAAAGAGTTAGGGAAAGGCGGGCAAGGAGTCGTATATCGAACTTCAGATCCTGAAATATTGGTTAAGATGCCGCTTAAAAACCACAAGGAAATTACAGATAAAGCAGAGGTGAAACAGTTTCAAGAGCAAATTGAGAGCCTATACTTGTTGCCACTAAATAATGATATGCACATTACCAGGCCTCTTTATCTGCTTGAAGAGCGAGCTGGCTATGTGATGCAGATGATGCAAGATATGCAGCCAATAGGTGACTGGTTGCCACAAAAAATTAGCAATCTAGCTAAAAAGGAACAAAGCAAGTATAAGCCACCAGTTTGGCTTAATAAAGATGTTGCTTTAGAAACGGCCTATCCGCTAGCTATGTATGCCAAAAATGGCGGTACTAAGCGAAGGCTGGAACTACTGGCTCAGGCGACTATCGAGTTATTAAGGTTGCACAGTGTCGGGGTGGTATTTATGGATGTGTCTCCAGATAATATTTACTGCTCAATGGCACCAGAACACAGTGAAGTGTGGATGATTGATGCCGATAATCTGCGCTTTGAGGTGGTAAATGCTAAGTCAGGTGTCATAACACCACAATATGGTGCACCAGAAGTCGTTAAAGGTGAAGATGGCGCTAGGGTTGTGAGTGATGCTTATTCGTTGTCGCTTTTAGCATTTAAAATGTTAACTATGTCAGGTGCTTTTGATGGGCAGCGCTTTGTTGATGCCCAAGATGATGAAGACGACTGGGCAGCGGATGATTCTGAAAATGAAGATGCAAGTCTAGAGGTTCAAGCAGAGCAAGGTAGGCTTCCGTTTATATTTGATGCTGAAGATGATAGTAATCGCAAAGCTGCTAACGGGCTTCCCTCTCATTTGGTTTTAACACCTTCACTACTAGGTTTCTTTCAAAAAATGTTTGGTGAAGGACGCACCGCGCCTTGGCAGCGTCCTAGTCTTCATTCACTGCCACGTTTGTTAGCCAGTGCAGCTGATAGTTCTATCCAGTGTCGCTGCGGGATGAGCTATTATTACCAGCATTCAAACCCTGAACAGTCCTGCCCTTATTGTAATCATCAATACCAAAAGCTTTTAGTGGTCAATAGTTATTTTTGCACATCTGAGGGTGCAAGCGAAATGGCATGGACTTGGGTTTCACCTTTTATTGATGGTCAAGACCTACGACTACCAAGACGATTATCAGGCTGTTTTGATATTGATAATCATAATGCTCCAATGCTTGAAATTAATCAGGTTGAGCAAGATTGGTTTATGTATGTATCAGCAGAAGATATACGAGTAGATGTGACAGATAATAGTGGGCATTTTCGTCCCTTAATCAGTCAGTGGTTACTTGAGAGGCAACAGCTTGAGGAAGGTGTGCAGTTATACTTGCATGCTCCTTACTCCATAGTTATCGAGATTAAGGTTTATAAAAACAATGCGATTTAAACAACTGAATATTGAAATAAGCCATACTTTCTGGATAGAGCCACTCGATAGTAAAGGACTGATTTTTAAACAGGGGAACTTAGGTCAGCTACGTTTGAGTTCACGTACGGGTAAATTACAGCTAATTATTAATGGCAAGCTGTTTACTATTACCTTGCGTGAGCCTGCAATATTTAATGATATAGCACTTGGGTTTGACCGCGCTAATGCAAACCTTGTTGAAATAACCCGTGTGCATGAGCAAAGGGATTGGCCGCAAGATAATATACAGCTTGAGTTGGCGCTTGCCTCGTTTAATGGTCCTGAAATTGAACTAGGTCCAATTGATATTGCTCTAGATCCGAGAACATTGGAGCAGGCACAAGCTGCAAATCTAGGTAAGAACTTCGATGCCATCAAAGTGGCACTTGAGCATAGTTGTAGTTTAAGTTTGTCTGACGAGCCAGATCAACAGTATGCAATTGCCATATTGGGAGAAGGAGCGCTAGATCAGCTTAAACGTATAGAGCAAAATGAAAGTGATACCACTTCAGTTAATGAAGCTATGCAGCGAAAGATTAAAAATGGCTTGGTTTTGCTGGGTGATAACTTGCAATTAGCCATACAGCAATATTCTGCAGTTGAGTTTGATTACCTAGGGATACGTAAGCTAGTAACTCGCTCTCATACTGCGCCCACTCGTACGCTTCGTTTAGTTAAATTGCAGCTAAGTTTTAGCGAACAGCAACAAAAAATAGCTTCCTTAGCTTCTCAGCAGCTGAAAAATATTATTGCAGATCAAAAAGGTTATTTATCTACATGGGATCGTTATGGTCAATCAGAAGGTGAGCAACTGCTAAAGCGTGCCAGAGCAATTGGTCGTATTGAGGTAGCTCCTGAAGAGTGTGAGATTTACGGTGAGTCTGGTAGTCAGCTGGCTATCTACGTTAAAAAGGATTTACGCGAGTTACTAACAACACAAGATTCATTATTAATGGTTAGCCCTGAAATGCTAATTCCCCACCTTGAAGATAATGAGATGGATTGGCAGGCGTTTAGCACTCAGATGCTGGAAGATTATAAGACAAAAAAGGGCTTTGATAGCGGTCTTTCAAGTTGGGAGCAACAGCCTAGCTTAGAGAATGAAGACGCTAATCTTCAAGAAAAATCAGCACCAGTAGGTAATGATCTTACTCAGATTTTAAAAATAATTAAGGTCGAGCAGCATCGAATTTTAGTTGAGGGAGCTGATTTACCTTCGGATAATATGGTAATTGTACAGTCTATTATGGGGGATCAAGTACAAATTGAGCGACGAATGGCTGCCCGCAATGCGATTATTGAAGGTAAAAGTGCGATGCCTCATCTTGGGTTGCTGATAGAGGAGAGTGCTGTATTACCTAGTGGGCGTACTCAGCGTCCCGATATAAAGCCATTATCAAGCTTTGTTGAAGCAAAAATATTCCCTGAAAATCCGCCAACCGACATTCAAAAAAAAGCGATTAAGATTGCCTTAAATACTCCTGATATCACTATCATTCAAGGACCTCCAGGAACGGGGAAAACGACCGTGATCACCGCCATTATTGAGCGCCTTAATCAGGAGCAGGATAAGAGTAAATCAGTGCAGGGTGATATTTTAGTTTCTGGTTATCAACATGATGCGGTACAAAACTTGATAGACCGCTTATCCGTTAATGATTTACCAGCGATAAAGTTTGGGCGGCGCTCAGGTGAAGAAGATCAAAGTAGCTCAACTGACATCAAACTAGATGAATGGCGCCAGGAAACAGTAAAAAAAGTTTACCAGCATGCACCAGACTTAAAAGAGAGTATTGCTTATTTACAGCTCGAACGTGATGCCATAGCATATGCAGCAATGCCAAGCGATAGTGGAGCCTTACGTCTAGTTAACAAAGCAAAAGCGCTGTTAACAGGTATACCAAGTAGCGATGAGATAATAGTCTTGCTACAGGTTCTGAGGAGTGATTTAGGTAATCAGCAATTGGGTGAGCACGACGGTATACTTCTTTTGCGCTCATTACGCCTATCAAAAGCTGCATTTATGGATGATGGTGTCAATAGAGCTGCAGCGTTGATGGCTTGGCTTGAAGCGCAAGATATATTTATAGAAGATGTGTATTCAAAGACATTACAACAAGCGATGACTTGGCGCTTAGGAAAGGAGTTAGATTTCTTATCACAGTTAAAACAAGTAAAACAGCAACTATTAAAGCAGTTCACGCCACGTCCTCAGCTCAAACGAGCCTTAGCGAGAGAGGACATCAAGCTAGCAATACAAAAATCAATCACTTTATTGCAAGATAGTAGTCGCCATGCTACTAAAGATAGAGTGCTAATTGAGTATCTTGGTGATTTAGAAGGTAACTCGCACTTAGTGCAAGAAGCTTTAGCAGAATACAATTTAGTATATGGTGCTACAACAGGGCAATCTGAAGGTAAAATAATTCGCCGTTTCAAATCAAGAAGTGGTGATGGTAAAGGCTATTTGCAGTATAGCACCGTGATTGTTGATGAAGCTGCTCGAGCTAGCCCACGAGATTTAATGATTCCTATGGTACAAGCAAAAGATCGTATCATCTTAGTTGGCGACCACCGTCAACTGCCTCATATTGTTGACGAATCATTGTTAGAGCAAATGGAACAAGATTTTGAGGATGTAGAATGGCAAGGTGGGAGAGAGCAGTTTGATCAGCATATTAAAGAAAGCATGTTCCAATATTTGTTCAATCGTGCTAAACAGTTGGAGCAACAAGATGGCAAGCCTAGAACTATCACGTTAGATGCACAATATCGTAGCCACCCTTTATTAGGACAGTTTGCCAGCGATCAATTTTACGAGCCTTATGGAGAAGGGTATAAATCGCCTTTGCCGGCAAGTCATTTCTCACAAAAGCTTGAAGGAATTGAAGATAAAGCAGCTGTGTGGATAGATGTACCATCAATGCTTGGAGATGAAGCTCGTAGCGATACAAAAAGCCGATTTAGAAAAGCAGAGGCGGAGCTAATTGCAAAACAGTTGAAGCAATGGATAGATAGTGAACAAGGAGCGAATCTCAGTTTTGGTATAATTTCTTTTTATAAAGAACAGGTTAACAAGGTTATGGAAGCACTTGCTAAATACCAAATTACTGAACAAGACGAGCAAGGAAACTATGTTATTGCAAGGAGTTATCAAATGCTCTTTGACAGTAAAGGGAAGGCTGTAGAGGAGCGCATTCGTATTGGTACCGTTGATTCATTTCAAGGTATGGAATTCGATGTGGTGTTTTTATCGATGGTGCGTTCTCAACCACAAAGTTCAAGATTTTTCCAAGAGCGTAATTTCTTAGCTAAGGAACAGCAGCAAGTATTTGGTCACCTCATGTCCAAGAATCGCCTATGTGTATCTGTGACGCGCCAAAAAAAGGTGTTGGTTCTTGTAGGCGATAGTCAGCTTATTCAAGCTTCTATTGCAAAACAGGCGGTGCCTGAATTACAAGCGTTTTATGAACTGTGCAAAGGGGATTCTCAGGGGATATTAATTACATGAGCTTACGTCAATCTAAAGTATTTAAAGTGCTGCACCAACCACATTCTATTGTTCGATATCATCCTAAAGTAACCCAAGATATCTTATGGCCGTGTTTACGCTTTGCGATCTCTTTACAGGCTAAAGCAGACCAAGACTTAAATATTTTTGAGAACACACTGTTGCGCTTATTAGGTGAGGGAGGAAGTAATCTTGAGCAACTAAGCAAGCAGATGGGACTTACAAATGAGGAAGGCGAACGTTCCAGCCTTGCAGAGTTCTTGATTCTTAAATTACAGCAACTAGATTTGATCACTGATAGACTCAGATTAACCCATGAAGGTGAGCAAGTGCTTGATAAAATAAATAGCACTCAAACGCAGGTAATAGGCGCCACCGTGTACTTTGATTTAATCAATGATTGCTGGTTACCAGTGATTAGCCGTGGCGAGCTAAAGCCAATTAATGCTGAACAAACACCTGATGGATTTATTGAGTTTTTTCAAGGAAGTGTCGGTAATGCTAAACAGATAAAAGCATTACCATTGTTGAGTGAAAGAGATTCTAAAAAGGTACCAGATGAACGTGATGTCATTAATATTATTAAGCGTTCCCGACAGCAAAATAAAAAGCTAAAAACCTATTCAGATAGTAGCAGTAACGATGGTCTTGTAACCAGCAGCGGGACTATTTCAATTAATCCAGATGCTGAATTAGTCTATCTACATTGCTATGCGTTTATGGTTGCAGGTGTAGATAAATTTTATGTAAGTGATGGTTTCTACTCAACCACCCAAGAGCGATTTACCAGAGGGTTTAATAATCGGAGAAACCGTGATAGTAATTCATCAGTAAAGGCAGCATATGAAAGCTTGGATCGAAAAGGCCGAAGAAATCATCAGCTTCAAGGTATGCAAGAATCAAAATCATTGAGTAGCCTTTACCGAGCATTGACAGAGAAAAAAGTAAAAAATGCTATCGAGCAATCTGAATACGAGAACAATCTTTCATCCTTTATTAGCAAAAGTTATCACGAAATCGAACAGATATTGGCTGAATGTTATGCATTTTCTAAACTTAATAGTTGTATTGATGAGCTAGCCGCTGATCAGCAGCGTAATGCTGACTTGGCATTAAAAATAGCATCAAAATTAGGATTTGAGGTTGAAGGTGGCAAGCTTGTTAATAACCTACTTAAGGTAAATAAGGGTAGTATTGTTCACCTTAAGGCAGAGCAGCCTGTCATGTCGCCATTGTTACTTTGTCATTTAGTTGCCGCACGAAGTGATGACCAGCAGCCGATGGCTAAGTTAGCTATGGAATACCCTGAACTGCTAAGTGATATTGCTAAATTGCGTCGTTGGCGAAACCCTATCGATCATGGCGATGTTGCTAGTATTAGCAATGAGATCGGCTTTAAACAAGTTGAATTTATCAATCTATTAGTAGAGCGAGTGCGTGAAATTTTGTCTGTTTGGTTAAAGCATAATAAAAATCGGATACCAGAGAAAAATGTTCCCAACTGGTATAAAGATGATATCCGTAGAGAAGCTAGCCATAAGCTAGATAGCTATTTTGGGTTAATGCGCAGTCGAATGAGCGAGCATGTCTATCAGGGATTGTTTAATGCATTACTATTTGCCAGTTTAGACGATGCTAGAGACAGAACCAATGCGCTTGCCGGTGCATTGCAACATGCACTTTATCAGGCCTGTCAGTCACTTGATGCATATGAAGCAAAAGACATTGAGCATGCAAAACGCCAGTTAGCGAGCTTAGGCGCAGAACAGATTATCAAGAGTAACTTGCACAAAGTTCAGCAAGCGATTAATGGCATAAATGCGAGCCTTGGAGCAAACTTCATTGCTTTTTGGGTGCAAATTACTGATCAACAGCAAAAAGAGTTTTGGCCTGCTGAAGAATTTGTTAAAGCAGTTGATAGGCTAGATAAGATAAGAGGCCATTCTGGACCAATACTAGATCAGCATGAAAGCTTGAACGAAATCGAGAAAACGGTATTTAAACTAATTAAGCGTTTGATGGAGCAATATTGTGGATAATAAGCAACAAGATGAAGAATTTAAAATGGAAAATACTGAACTCCAATTTCGGGAGCAGAGCCTTCTAAAGCAAGCGAATGCGTTGAAAAAAGAAGAGTTTGAGTTAAAAGAAAAACAGCAGCAACTAAATAACCAACAGCAGTTTTTGCAGCAGCGTGAACAGAGTTTGGCTAAAGATAGAGAGTCTCTTAATGCCTATAGCCTTGAACTTGAAACTCGCCAACAGAAGCAAGAGCGTCGGCAGCTAGAAATAGAACAAGGCTTACCAGCTTTGCGAGATGAGATGTTTGCAGAGCGTGAACAGCTTCTTGTAGAAGACCGCCAAAAGCTTAAAGCACAGCGTGCTGAACTCGTTAATCAAGAGCATAAACTGCAAGTTGAGCGTGAACTGCTTTATCAAGTACAAGAAACTGCTGATGGTGATTTTGTAGAGCAGCGAGCTGATTTACAGCGAGAGCTACAGCAGAGACGTTCAGAAGCTAACAATAAGTTAAACCAAGAAATTCAACAACAGCGCGAAAAATACTTCGAAGAGCTTGAAGCAGAAGTACGGCAGCACCGAGATGATCTTAAAAAACGTGAGCAGGAGTTAAAGCAGGAGAAGGTTACATTAACAAGCGATCAGAATAATGTTATGTTTCAGCAGAGTGAGAACAAACAATTGCAGGCTTCACTAGAACAGATAATAGCTGAACGCATTAAAACAAAAGAAGAAGAGTTCGAACAGACTCATCAACAGTTTAAAGAGGATAAACAACGTCTTTTAGATCGTATCAAGCATCAGGATAAGTTGAACAGCTCATACGATGAACTTGAAAAAATGCTGGGTAACCGTTTGCCAGAAGAAGTATTACGCGATCTTACGGCTAAGAACGAAGAGCTTATAGTATTGCGTGAAGAACTTAAGCGCCCAAGTCAAGAGTTAGAAGAGTATTACGATAATCACCGTGCTGAAATCACAAAACTAGAGCAAGATAATCAGCAATTACAAGGTGAAAAACGTGAGCTTCAAAGTAAGTTGGATACTCAAGAGCAACTGGAGTATGACCAAGAGCGTCTGCAAAGTAAGCTTAATAGTCTTGATGTTAATTATAAGGCAGTTTTAGCTGATAATAATAAACTACAAGAAACCCTAGAGCGGTTAAGACCAGCTTATAACACCCCTGAAAGTCTTGAAAAACGTATTAAAAATATTAAACGTCCTTACATTCAAGAGTTTGTGCCACGCCGACAGGAAGTAACTATAAATGAGCTAGATTGGCTTGAAGCTATACGTTCAGGTATTGACAACCATGGCCTGCAATTCTCTCATCGTATTTTGTGTGCTTTCCATACGGCATTAAAAATTGCTGAATGGTCTCCTTTAACCGTATTAGCAGGTGTGAGTGGCACAGGGAAATCTGAGCTACCCAAACTTTATAGCCGTTTTGGTGGTATTAACTTCATCAACGTACCCGTACAGCCAAACTGGGACTCTCAAGACTCCATGCTGGGTTACTTTAACTCAATCAGTAATAGTTATGAAGCGCAACCAATGCTTAATTTTCTTGTGCAGAGTCGTGAGAAACTAGTAACGGATAGTGAGAATCCTAAAGATAATTATAACGGTCTGGATGATACCGTGAGCTTAGTATTGCTTGATGAAATGAACCTTGCTCATGTAGAGCTTTACTTTGCAGACTTCTTGAGTAAGCTAGAGCAGCGTCGTGGTGCTAAAAATAGTGAGCTACCTCACATAGATATTAACTTGGGTTCTGATATTGACCCTTATAAATTATCACTAGGGCGTAACTTACTGTTTGCTGGCACTATGAACCAAGATGAAACGACTAAGTCCTTGTCAGACAAGGTAATTGATCGTGGCACATCAATATTCTTCCCGCGCCCAGAATCTTTGCATCGTCGAGAAAAACTTAAAGCATTACCACAGCAGGCACATTTGTTAAAAATGACTACTTGGTGGCAATGGGTTAATACGCAAAGTAGTTTATCAGTTGATATTATAAAACCTTATAAGCAATTAATTGAAGATATTAATGAATGTTTAGGTGCTGATGGTAAAGCGCTAGGACACCGTGTTTGGCAGTCCATTGAATACTATATGGTTAATCATCCGTTAGTGATGGGTCTAGATGCAGATAATTCTCCTGATGAGTATAAAGAGGCGCTTAAGTTTGCCTTTGAAGATCAGCTAGTACAGAAAGTAATGCCTAAGCTGCGTGGAATCGAGACACGCGGGTATGCCAAAGAGCATTGCTTGGACCCTATTCGTGCGCTTTTAACTAAAGAGAAGCTAGATATCCTTGATGATTTTGATAAAGCAATGCGTATTGGTCATGGTCAGTTTAGTTGGGTAAGTGCTGATTACTTGAATAATAAACAAAGTAATGAGCGCTATGAGAATTTATTTAAGCTAGCCTCGGTTAAAAAATCCGACATAAATCCTGAGTCATCAACAGTGTTAGACCAAGCAGCTGCTTCAGAAGAAAATTTACTGGCGAAACCTGAGGCTGTATCGCAGTCGATTATAAATCCTGAGTCATCAGCAGTGTTAAACCAAGCAGCTGCTTCAGAAGAGAATTTACTGGAGAAACCTGAGGCTGTATCGCAGCCTACTCAGTCCAATGTGACATCGTCCAGATTAGAAGGCCTGATTTCGATGTTCGGAACGCGTAGGTAGGGAATCAAAATGATTGATGTTGCAAATGAGCAGTTGAACTATTTTGGACAGCTTTATCGCCGCTATCAGGATGCAGAACCCATAGCGCAGCAGCTATTGCAATTGCAGCACTGCTACCTAATTAATCTAGACTTTGATCCGCTCACAGGTGAGGCACTACCACAACGAATGAGCCATTGGTTAGGTCAAGATATTAGAGAGTCTGAAAAAGATAACTTACAAGACCGTTTTACCTATCTTATTGATCACTGTGCTAATGCTATTAGTAGTATTTTGATAATGCCTCGGCAAACTATCATTCGGGTTCATGAGATGACCCCGGTTTACCTAGCCCAGCGTTTGGATAGTCGCTCGGTACAGTGGCTTAGTCGCAAACCAGGTAATAATCTGCGAGAAAAATTGGCGGCTAATCCGCATATTTTGGCTGCTACGCGCAAGATGAGCTTCGATACTCTTGAAAATCGCTTATTAAAGGCTTTCTTAATCCGCGTTCAAGGCCTTCTTTTAGATCGCCAAGAAGCTAGTATAAAATTAACTGAGCGGCAAGAAGGTCTCATTGACTCAATACAAAAAACTTTACGACAAGAAGAGTTTGTTGCAATTAAGCCATGGCAGCACATGCCACCCAATAATGTGTTATTGCAAGATAAACAATATCGCAAAGTTTGGCGGGCATGGCAGCTACTAAATCGCTTGGAAGATGATTGTGAGCATCAACAAAAAAACGGCGTTGCTTCTGGGTTTGCTATCTTTGGTGAGATTCTTAAACAGCTAGCAGCCACAGAGCGCTGTTTACTGTTAGACCAAGCTTGGCAATTCAAGCTCGATTATTTGTCAGTGAGCTCTGCTATTGAAAATACTGAGGAGCTCGTTCCAGTTGAAGTCATAGCTATTGATCTTGGTAATGGCGAAAAAAGTGGTAAAGCACAAATAACCCCACAGGCTAAATTGCTATTATCACTATCGGCCGAAGGCAATATTAGAATCCAACGGCAAGTATCGTCAGGACAAATACAAGACTGGCAGCTTGATTTTCAGCAGACAGATGGTCTTATTGAGGTAAAACTAGGCTCTAGCTCTAAGAGTTGTGATCAAGATGAAAATTGGTATCGAGCGATGCCAGAAGGTTTTTCCGACTTAGCCGAATGGCTTGTTAGCGAATTGCTACCCGGTAATAATAGACTAAGACGACCGGCAGAACCGCTGGTTAAGACGTCTGATGACTTTGTATCACTAATATTTGAGGGAGCTAGTTGTAAGTTACAAACGAATGAAGCAGCTGCGTGCTGGATAGAGCCTAAGTTTCTTGATGCATCAGGGTTAGATTTTAGTCAGAGCCACTCTTTGTCAACTGATGAAAGAATATTTAGTATTAGAGAGCTTGCTCAGGTAACGGGCGATAGCCACACTCGGCGCTTAGGTGGCTTTGTAGAGTTATTAGCGAGTCATGTGCGAGCAGCTCAGGGAATGCACTATTTGGTGAGTGATCACCATAGTGATTTTGAAACCAGTGATTTACGTCGAGAAATGAACCGCAGCTTTAATAATGCCGTGCCGCTACCGAAAAGTATTGCAGCAGTCTATGCCACACTGGAGAAAAAACAGTTTAAGCGTAATGATCTTATTATGGTTGTTAGCTCAGATCTTGACGGTATTTATTCAACACCTGTTTATTACTGTTGGGGTGAAAATCCAGGTGAAGAGTATCTTGAAAGGCATCCGTCAATCAAGCTTTCTGATCAAGGAGAGGAGCAATTATTACAGCAAGCCCTAGTTAATTCAGGGTTACCCGATGATATAGCGAAGCGATTTATTGAGCTCTACAGCTATAGTGAAATAGTATCAAGTAAGGCGCAGTTAGTGCTACATGATGGTGAGCACTGGTATCGTGTACCTACTGGACTCAAAGTTGCGAATGTTGATATTAGTGATGCATTGTTTAAAGAAACCTACGCATTACAGAATAAAGAGGAAAAAACTTATTTCCTTTCGGTTTCAGCAGCAGTCAAACAACAAAAGGGTGTTAAGCCTACACAGTGGCTGGCTAGTGACCCGCTTTCAGGGTCACAAAGTTTATTAGAGAAGCAGTATAAGCAACCACATAAGGTTTTTTGGAAGGATCATTTACCACAGTTGATGACTCGTTTACCGATTCAAGGTATTGAAAAGGCTTTATATTTTGTTAATAGACAAACTTCAGTAAAGCCTGAACGTGGAATTCCAGTAGATATACCTATTAGTACACGTTTTACCTTGCCAAGTGAGCAAGAGGAAATACGCTTTACTATTTACCAAGGTAAAGATAGTCATCAACAAGTATTCTCACTGTTGTTGTCGCTAAGGAAACCGCTTAAAACTGACTGTACTTGCAAACTGACGTTGACCTATACCTACGGTGATGAACAACCTTATAAGTTGCGCTTTGAACCTGCTGATATAGACAATCAACCTTTCAATTATCTTTATGCGCAATGGGGTAAAAAACAGGATGATATTGCTAATCGAATCGTTGCAATTCCTGCATTTCCTGAGCGTTTAGTATTCGAAAAGTTACGTGAATATCCGGGGGTTAAAGGCCCAACCAATATTATTGAATGGGTTGAGCGTAATTTAGATCAGCTCGATGACATTTATCATTTTATAATGTTCGGTCGTAGTGATAAACGCTTTAATTTTACTTATGAAGATATCGAGTGGGCTAATAATAGAAATTTTGGTTATTATTCTTCGCATCCTAGCTATGAGAGCATCAAGGTATATCTTAGTGATTTTAATGGATTTGATATTGTAAATGAAAATTATTTTTCAGGCAATCTTCGTAAAAATAAGAATGATGAGTTCGTTTTAACAAATATTGGCGTTCAGGGAGAACTTACAGAGCTCGAGCTTAAAAGTGTGACTAAGAGCTGGCGTTTCCCAATGCTTACTTTTAGTGATCAAGGCCGGTGCTTTATTGATGAGGATATACCAACATACTTCGCGAAAAAAGGTAAACAAGCCATAAAGCAGGCACAAGAGTTACTAACACTTCAAGGTATCAATAAAACGCTTGAAAGAGAGCTTAAGCTATTTTTAAATTATTGCCATAAGCTAATGCCCAAACCTGCAGCAGATAATCTATTGCAAGCGTCAACTGATAAACAGTTGCTTCGTTATGAGGATACAAGATTTAAGTACGCTTTGGGTGATGTAAGTCAGCCATGGCAGCAACAATTACTTCTACAGATATTAGAGCCTATTGATGACTCTGGTGGTACACGAGCTGTTACTCTCGAGATTCTCTCAGTAGCTATGTGGCGTGATCAGTTAGTTATTCATCAACTAACAGTAGATCAAGTAACAGCTCTTACTAAACGCCTCAATGAGCATTTGTTAGATGAGATTAAAGGGCTCAAAAAAGAAGATAAGTTCTTTAAATGGAACTCGTTTATCTTACGCTTAGAACTACTGCTTGCGCTATTACGTACACGTGAAAGTTTAGACCCAGCAATCAGTTCACTTTTTGCTCTTGATAGCAGTTTAACCAAACAGTTATTAGGTACGGTAGAGAAAATCACAGACGAACAAGGTAAAGCACTTGCTCATCAGCTCCAACAATCAAGAGTAGTAGCCCGGGTTAAGTTAGCTGTAAATAAGCCAGACAGTTACTACCGAACTCCTGATTTGCTTTATGCATTGAAATTATACCTTTCTGGGGACGATGGGGCAGATCAAATCACTATTACCGAGTTGGTTAATAATGCTTAATGCTTGTTAATCATAATTTTAAGGGATTGCTATGAGCACCATTGTAGAAAGCAAGCAGCTAGATAAGTTACTGGCAGCACTTGATAGCCCCGCCGACCAAATGGCTATAGCAAAACGATTGCAGTCAGGTGATGCTTTACAGGCCAACGATTATCATTTTTTTCAGATCAATAGCTTAAGTCATATTACGGACGAGTCTAGCCGTGAAGTCTTGGAAAATGTCTACAGTTGTATCCGTTATCCTGGAGCAAGCGTGGTTTATATGCTTAAAGGAGATATAAATGGTGTTGAGCTTTATTTAGGGGTGGCGCGTAACTATTTATATCCTAAGCCTGATATTACTATATCAGATATTTCAAAAAATATACTAAAACCTAGCTTTGAAGGTAACTTTCGAGGGAGTGATGTAAGTCAGCCTGCAGTCAATGGTGGTGAGCTAATTAATCAGCTACAGGGCTACCGACATGTAGGTGTATTACAGGGAACTGTAGGTGATCAAGTTCAAGGAGAAAATGCTTTTTTTCAGGGGGTTGATCGGCTGGTCAATGTAATGACTGGCGGTGAATTTTGTCTTGTGATTACGGCTGCCTGTGTTGCATCGCAAGATATAATGACGCTGGAGCAATGGCTGCATCGCGGCTATGAATTGCTTGCTCCCCTTGCTCGTATTTCACTTCAGCATGGGAAAACTACTGGAAGCGCTCAATCATGGGGTAGTAATAAAGGGCAAAGTAGAGGAACAAGCGTTTCTGAGAATACAGGTTCTTCCAATGGTAAAAATGTAGGTACAACAAGATCAACCAGTAAACGAGACAGCTCAGATACTGGAACCGAAGGCACTTCAACCTCAACATCTAAAGGCAGATCAGACGGCGAAAGTGAGTCGACTAGCTATGGGACTAACTATGGTGCTTCACTAAATCAGGGCGAAACTCTGAATATTTCTGCAGAACATCATAATCGGCAAGCACAACAATGGTTGAGCTACTTAGACGAGGTGTTGCTACCCAGAGTTGATTACGGTCGCAGCCGTGGTGGCTTTATATGTACTATTACGTTATTGGCAAATAGCCAGCATACGCTACTAAGGCTTGGTGATGTGACCCGCTCAATATTTAGCGGCAATGTAGGTAATCAATATCCGTTGCAGATGCTAAATATATCGTCATTACCAGAATGGGTTCGAAGTGTTAAAAATCTACAGATCCCAGTTATTACACGACAGTCTAATAATGAGCAAGTTTTGAATATCTTTGATAGCCTGAAGTCACGGGTTAATCTAAACGGAAAAGTGCTGATGGGCGCTTATGTCACTCCTAAGGAGTTAAGCTTAGTAGCAGGACTACCTCAGGAAGAGGTGGTTGGCATAGAGCTTAATGAGCAGTTGACCTTTGGCTTAAACCCACCAAAAGTATCTGTAGTTGATAGCTTACCATTAGGTAGTCTAGTTCAGGATGGTCGGGTGCTAAAGCACAAAAAGGTTAATCTTAATCGTCGTGATCTAAACATGCATGTATTTGTTACTGGTGTTACAGGTAGTGGTAAAACGACAACCTGTCATCATCTGCTACATGAAAGTATGCTGCCTTTTCTGGTTATTGAGCCAGCAAAGACTGAATATCGTATGCTGCTCGATAAATATGATGATTTATTGATATTAACACCAGGTCGTGACGATTTAGCACCACTAAAATTAAACCCGTTAGAAATGATGCCAGGTGAGAGTATTTCAAGTCGTGTAGATATAATCAAGGCGAGCTTCTTAGCATCATTTGATATGGAGGCAGCTATTCCACAAGTGTTGGAAGCTGCCGTTTATCGTTGCTATGAGAAAATGGGTTGGGATATTAATACTTCAACGCATCCATTGTATGATAATCCGTTCGCTCCTGGCTGCTATCCATTTCCAATCCTACGAGATTTGCTTGAAGCCACAGAACTTGTTGTAAAAGAACAAGGGTTTGATGAGCGTTTGCGTCAGGATTACATCGGATCCATTAAAGCTCGTTTACAGGGATTGTTAGTGGGTGCCAAAGGGCAAATATTTAATACATTACGTTCTATCGATTTTAGAGAATTGATAAAGCGGCCAGTGGTGATTGAGCTTGAAGAGATTCGTAATGGTGCGGAAAAATCATTGTTGATCGCTTTCATTATGACCAACGTTATACAAGCACTAAAGAATGAGCACCGTAAAAACCCTGGTTTCCGTCACCTAACACTTATCGAGGAAGCTCACCACCTACTCACTAAAGCCGATCCGTCAACAAGTAATAATCGTAGGCAAGCGATTGAAATGTTTAGCGATATGCTGGCAGAAGTACGAAAGTATGGTGAAGGTTTAATCATTGTAGATCAAATACCTAATAAGTTGACTCCTGAAGTACTTAAGAATACAAATACTAAAATCGTTCATAAGTTGTTCGCTGAAGACGATAAGGTAGCCATAGGTAATACTATGGCGTTGGAATCAGTGCAGCAGCAGCATTTATCCAGATTAGCAACAGGACAGGCCGTAGTCTTTAGTCAAGGCTGGAAAAAATCGTTGCTTATTAAGGTGGAGACTAACCGCCAAACACAGTCCGATATCCCACTAGATATTATTGAACCCAAAATTCGCGAACGTGCATGGCAGTTTTATCAATTACCAAGTAATCTTCACTTGCTACCATTACAGGCTCAACAATTAACAACATCGATAGAGCAGTGGCAAGAAAGACTGTCTTTTAGTTCAGATACTAGGCTTTTGAGTGCTTACTCCAAATATATGGATGAGCGAAGTGATGCCAACCAACGTGATTTGATATCATTATTAAAGAAAGCTGTTGATCGTGTAGGCGCTACGTCAATAGTAATTGAACATCTTGTTCATCACTTATATTTGCCTTCTCAAGATGAGCCGCTAACTCTGTGGCGGGAGAAGTTACAAGCTTGCTATCAGTCATTATATGAAAAGGATCATGCTAAAATTGTCTGTAAAGAAAACCTTCATACCATTACAAGGAGAAAATATTAATGTTGGGATTTATAGGTGCTGGTATTTCAGCTTTATCTGGCGGATTAGGAGCTATAGGGGCAGCTGTAGGTTCTATTTGTGCTGCAGTAGGTGGGGCTGTTATACCTACTGGCCGAATTATGATCGATGCTATAAGCCGTGGTTTTCCAATGGCTTTAAAAGTTTGTGATATTGCTTTTACAGTTGGCAAGGCGCTTGGTTTATTTGCTCCAGACCAAAATGAGTGTGATATGTATGAGCTAGGTATGCGCACTGAGCACGCAGTTGAAGAAGGTATAACGTCGGAGCAATTTGATAGCAATCAGGCGTATATAGATCACTTACGTGAGAAAATAACACTCAGCAAAGAAACTATTGAAAAACTGGATAATCTTTCAGATATTGATAAGCTGAAGTATGCAAGTATCGGTAGTGCTATGACTATCGCAACCATTAAAGAAAAGTATGAAATAGATATTCCAGAGTCATTCTGGCTGGCAGGCGCTGATCTTAGTATTGAGCCACGACACTTTAAGCCAATGCTTGATATATTTGAACGCGCGCAACTAAATCCTGACCTTGATGGTTTTCAAAAAGGAGAGTTAACTTCTGAGTTGCAGCGGAAGATTTATGATTTGATTGATGATAATCTAAGTGACTTGCTTAGCAAAGAAACGCTTGATAAGCTTCTTTCTTAATGGTTGATTGAGTAAAACAATAATATAAATAGTTCTGTATAACCCTGTAGTGGTCAACTAATTTAGGACACCTACAACCTAAACGTACTTTGTCTAACATCTTTCCGACTACTTAGGACAACTCAAATTGAACGCTATTCGCCCCATGAATCACTATCACTCCTTTGATGCAATCGCTCACGCCACCAGACTACATCAAGCAGGACTGAATGACGAACTGCGAGTATATGTTGATAAGCTATTAGATAAAGGCATTGATGACATCAAGCCTTGGCTTAGTCAACTGTTACTGAGGTCGGCGGACTACGATGAGGATAGCCTACCTGCTAGTGTGTATAAGCGCTCTGAAGGGTGGCTTGCCTATTTTCAAGGAAAGTATGTAGAGGCGCACACGCATTTTCAAAACAGTATTAACACCTTAGACTGGCAGCACTATGCTTACGATGCCGCACTAGGAATAGTAAAAGTCTACACTCGTAGTGGACATTGGCAAGCAGCTCAGCAGTGGGCGCTATATTATCTTTCAGTAGCACGCGCATTACGTGATGACTTTGGATTGACCAAAGGCTATGGCGCTTTAGCAGAAATCTACTTGCGTGGTAATCAGCCGCAGGCAGCACTGGCTTGCTTTCAATTATCCAATCAGCTTATGCCACTAGGTCAAGGTCAGCTAGACAAGCAATATAATTTCATCGCATCAGCACTTATGCGTAATGGTGAGGGAATGCGTGCTGAAACGTTACTGCGTAATAGCATCAAGATGTCGACAGATAAGCTGGGTATTAATCCTGAAGATCTATCTGCCAAAATCAGCTATCTACACAGCTGGTCACGACTCAGCTACTTATATCTTGAGCGCGAGCAGGACTTGCAGCTACCAGAGACAGCTAAAGTATTATTGAACGAGCTGTCACATCCTGCGCTTTGTGTGCCCGTTGGATTTATACTATCGGCGCTTGCTATTCAAGCGATAAAAGCCGGACAAGATGATAGCGCAGCAGATTACTTGTCATCGTCACTATCAGTATTTAGCCATTCATCTGCTATGGAGTATCAGTGGGTCTCACGACTCATCGATGGCTTAGCAGGTTGTATAAGCTCAGATTTTACACGTCATTTAAATTGTCAAGTACTACTAGATATTCAACCGCTAAACGCACCTGTTATAGATATTGTGGTCGATAAAATGTGGGCGAATATTGCCTTGAGCAATGTAGGGTATCAACCACTAGAAACCTCTCAAGAGTCACTTGAAGCACTAACCCAAATGTGGAAGCTGTTTTTTATATAAAACGTACTAACAAATGTTAAAATCAATCAAAAAATTGAGATAAAAATAATCTAAATAATAAGTGGTTTAAGTAACAAGTAAGCTAAATAATAACTAACTAATAATAAGATGAGTGGCATTATGCAAATGATTAAATCGAATGATGAAGCACGCACAGTGATTGTTACTGGTGCCGCAGGCGGCATGGGTCGAGAGTGCTGTCGTTACTTTTGTCAGCTTGGCTGGCATGTATTGGCAGTTGATCATAACAAACAGCGACTCGAGAGCTTATCTATTTTTACAGATATCAAAGTATTGTGCATAGAATTAGAGGATATCAAACTAGTTGCTGCTGTAAATGAGATATTAGATGGTATGCCCCCATTGTGGGGTCTTGTCAATTTGGCAGGTATCTCTAAAGGCGACAGTATCGAGAATTTAAGTGAAGCAGACTGGCAGATGTCCTTTGATGTCAATGTCACCGCACCGTTTCGACTGATCCAAGGCGTCTATAATCGGATGCATCAAGACTCGCAAGGCGGTAGCATAATCAACGTCTCGTCTCCAGTTGGTTATATTGGCGCGAGAAAACCAAGTTATTCGGCGAGCAAAGCAGCAATGCATGGCTTAACTACCAGCTGCGCAAGAAATTTAGGTCAATACAATATTCGAGTCAATCTACTACTACCCGGTACTACCATCACAGAAATGACTTCTGACTGGAGCGCCGAGCGTCAACAGTCTATTGCCGATCAGAGCTTGCTTAAGCGCTTATGTACGCCTCAAGAGATAGCAGAGGGTATTGCGTTTTTACTCAGTGAACATAGTCGCTACATGACTGGAAGTATCTTAGACATGACTTGTGGCAGCATGTGGGGACATTAATTATGACGCAGACTGCTATCAGTTCTACTACTCTAAAGATACGCTGTGTACTATTTGGACTTGGCAATCAAGCTCATGAACATCTTGATGCCTCTCTAGATCATCCAGATATTGAAATCATCGCTGGCATTGATTCTGATATTGAACAGTGGTACAAAATTCAGGCAGATTATCCGACAGCACAACTACAATTATTTGAAACCTTACCTAATTTGCTTGCGTCTGATATAGCGTTCGATGCTTTTATTTTGGCGTTACCGCATCATGCTTATGAGTTTATCTGGACAGATATATTGCGCTGTAATAAGCCTATTTTAAAAGAAAAGCCACTTGGTCGTAATTATCAAGAGGCGAGAGCTTTTATGCAGCAGGCAAGCACAGTAAAATGCGGACTGATGACTGCCATACAGCGTCGTACGCATCCAAGCTATGTGCATCTTGCCCAATATCTAAACGATCATAAGCTAATTCCTGATGAAGTTCATACCCATCTGCATTTGGGCAAAGGGCGGGTCGATCATGCAGAGTCTTTCAATTTAGGTTGGCGTGGTGACCGTATTATATCAGGTGGTGGCGCATTGCTAGATGCTGGCTACCATATGATTGACTTGCTGATGTATCTGATTGGCGACTTTGATGTGGTCGCTGCTACTATGTGGCATGATGATAGAGTCGATGATGGGATAGAAAATGAAGATCGTAGCTGGCTGATGGCACGCTCACAGCATACGTGGATAGGTGTAGATATTTGGGTAAAAGGTGAGTTAGATAATCAGGGCGGCTATCAAAAGTCTGAACGTATAGTACTGAAGTGTGGCAATCAGCAAATCTGCGCCAATAGAGAAGGGGTTTGGGTAGATGATAAGCAGGTATATGACACCTCTCGCGAATGGCAGCAAGCAATGGTGCAGCAGTTGACCGACTTCGCCTTACGCATACGTATTAACCGTTGGGATGATAATGTCATATGGGATCAGCTGCCTATTATGCTCAAGATAGAGCAGGCATACGCATTATCTATTCGTTATTAATAGTGCTCGAGGTAGGTTCTAAATTAAAATGTGCTTAGTGCTAAATAACTAGGATAGTAATAATCAGCAAAGTAAAGTTTATAAGCTGGTCTTGACCACTCGCCTTATTTCATATTCTTCAAGCCTCGCATCAAGACTAGACAGCTGCTCCGCTGTCAGCTCAATCCCTCGTAGATGTTCTGGAATATATAGGCTCAGATGCAGATAGCTTACGCCATACTGAGCCAAGTCCGCTACTATATTGATCGGTAATGACCCCACAACGACATCGCCTGCCGACAGATCATTGTAATTCTCTAAATGCGTTAGATGCTGATCGTAGTGATGTCCCATATGTTGCATCCACTCAACCGCACCTTGATGACGACTCACCAAATACACTCTCATATCCTCTCCTACCCATTTATCAATAAAACTAATCCTGACAGGCGCTGACCTATGCTGTCAAATCTGTAGACATTAACTTGGGAGGTTTTAGTTATGCAGTCTGACGATAAAAGTCAAACCACATCTGTCTTGGCGTTCTATGGCCTAAACCCTTTCGAATCCTAGTCTGGTTGTAATTTAGTTCAATATATTTAGTGATATCGCTAATAGCTTTGAATCTTGTTTTATAGTCTTGGTGATACACTAGCTCATTCTTTAAGACGCCCCAGAAGCTCTCTATGGGAGCGTTATCAAAGCAGTTGCCATGCTTAGACATTGAACCTTTCAATTTATGCTTCTTAATGATTTTTCGATACTCATAACTACAGTACTGACTACCTCTGTCAGAATGTAAAATCAACCCTTGGCTAGGTCGTTTATTCTTGATGGCCATATTGAGTGCACAGCAAAATAAATCTGCGGTCATACGCTTGCCTGTGGCGTAGCCGACCGGCTCTTTAGTGTAGATGTCTTTAACATCTGCCAAGTATAGCCAACCCTCGTTTGTCCATATATAACTAATATCACTGACCCAAGCTTCGTTAGGACGATTGGCATCAAATTTCTGATAGAGCAAGTTCGAATAAATCAGCTTATTATGTTTGGAGTTGATGGTGACTTTAAAGCGCTTATGACGACGGCATTTGATGCCATACTCTTCTTTGATACGTCTAACCATATATTTACTGATGGCATAACCTTGACCTGTAAGATAAGCATACTGTAGTGGCATAATTAAATTGGACAGCTTATAAGGTTATACTAACCCAAAGAAGGAAAATAGTATGACCAACAAACGCAATCAATATACCCGAGAGTTCAAATTAGAAGCCATCAGTTTAGTCGTTGATCACAAACGTAAAATACCTGATGTGGCAAGCTCATTAGGTATTGGCAAATCTACCCTGCAGAAATGGCTGAGTCAGTATCGACAAGAAATAGAGGGTTAAGCACCTAAAACTGGCAATGCCTTAACCGATGAACAGCGCGAGCTTCAAGAGCTGCGTAAACAGGTTAAGCGGCTGGCTATGGAGCGCGACATCTTAAAAAAGGCTTCTGCTCTGCTGGCCTTGGACAGTCTGAACGGCTATCGTTGATCAGCCAGCTTGCAGAGCAAGACAAGCGTGTCAGTAAAAGTAAGCTGTGCAAGCTATTTGGCGTGATGAAAAGCAGTTACTACTATGGACTAAAGCCCGAGTCAATTAGCCTTGACACTGTCAAAACCAAAGCCTTAATCCGCCAAATATTTAACGACTCGAAGCGCTCAGCAGGGGCTCGTAGCATTGCCGCTATATTAATGAATGAGCATGGCATCAAGCTGACACGCTATATGGTAGGTAAGCTTATGAGCAGCATGGGGCTTAAAAGCTGTCAATTGAAGACGCATAAATACAAGCACGCTGATGAAGAACACAAAGCTCATAACAACATACTGAACCGTAACTTTAGCCGCCCATCGCCCAACCAAGTCTGGACGGGCGATGTCACCTATATTCGTATTAAAGGCGGTTGGTGCTATTTAGCGGTGGTGTTAGATTTGTATGCTCGGCGTATAGTGGGCTTTGCCGTGTCAGATTCGCCTGACAGTATGCTGACAACCAAAGCGCTGCAGATGGCATATCAGACGCGCTTACAGCCAATTGGAGTGCTGTTTCACTCCGCTCAAGGAACCCATTACACCAGTAAGACATTCACTGAATCCTTAGCAAGTTGTAATGGCATGATACAAAGTATGAGCCGTCGCGGAAACTGTTGGGATAATGCTCCAACCGAACGATTCTTTAGAAGCTTTAAAACAGAATGGATGCCAAAGGGCGGTTATGAGGATATCACTGAGGCTAAAAGCGCCATTATTGATTATATCTGGGGCTATTATCAAACCGTGAGACCGCATACTTTCAACAATTATTTAACACCAGCTGAAAAAGAGAGACGTTACTTTAATAAAAACCTCTTACTAATTGTCCTAAATTAGTTGACCACTACACTACGGTTTCTTAAGCATAGCTCAGTTTTGTTAAAGCCTCGTTTCTCTTTTTCAGCTGTCGATAAATAGGCATCAGCTAACTGACGTTACTATGTGTATCTGAAGTAATCATTTGGACTATAATATATAATCAGCTGACTATTTATTAGTCATGATATCTTCCTTATGTAGTCGCTAAGTTACTGAGTTTATCACTACGGTCTTTTTAGCATAGTTTATATAAAGTGAAGATACTAAATTGCTACTAGATGATTTAAGTAATGATTTATGAGATAAATACTTGAATGCCGTAGCTAAGTTATTTAATGATTAGCAAAGCATATTTCTTTAGAGTATTACATTAAATATAGTTAAATTTTAGTAAAAATTTTTATAATTGATAAGGAAGGTTAATATATGAAACTTACTGGGCATCTACTCTACCTTGATATTACACAGATATGTGGAATAGGATGCGCATTTTGCATGTATGCAGATAAGCATAAAAACGGTAAAAATATGGAGCTAACCGATAATGCGAAAAATAATTTACGAGTTTTAATTAACTCACCAGATGTCAAGCGAATCTCAATAAGTGGTGAAGGAGAGCCATTGAATAACGTAAGTGTATTTCATGAGATTCTCAAGCTATCAGAAGGTGGTAAATCATTTGAATTTATTACAAGTGGATTTTTTCCTCATAAATTACTTGAGGAATTTTATATTAAAACAAACGATATTGTGAAGAATAATGGAGATACATGTAATATCCGTCTGAGTTCAGATTATTATCATATAGAAAAAATTGTACATAAGCCGCATGCATTTAGTCTTGAGTACTGGTTAAAAAACAACCCTAGCAATTTGACACTATCATTTAGGTCAATTGATATAGATCGAGGTTTTACTAGAGGATATTTGTTAGATGGATTGAAGAACCTATCGATTAAAAGTGAGATAAAGGAACAAGGGATATTAGAAGATCAGTTAATTATTGATAATAAATATTTTGGAATTGATTATAAAAATCTGGTAAAGCCAACCCACGTGGCAACATCTGAATATTTAAATATTTATGGTTATATTGATGCTATTGAGGAAAAGACAGGTAAGAAATTTACACTTGGAAGCATAAATAAGTATCCTCTTAATAATGGAATGGATATTACAGTAAAGCCGAGTGGCGATGTGCATTTTTATGGAATAGAAAATATTGAGATAGGAAATATTAATCACGATAT
Source organism: Psychrobacter sp. GP33 (assembly GCF_014119005.1). Classification (GTDB taxonomy): domain Bacteria; phylum Pseudomonadota; class Gammaproteobacteria; order Pseudomonadales; family Moraxellaceae; genus Psychrobacter. The sequence goes on from NZ_JACGYX010000007.1 coordinate 42,712, forward strand.
AATCTCATGGAAGCACTTACAAAAATTTGCTGATGATACGCCGTTAATAAAAACTTTGTATACTATGCCATTTTTAGACTTGATCGAAAAAATTAAAGATAATGACTTTGCAATGAAGCTAATTGAGCAAGCTAATAATCCTTACTGGGTTGTCAAAGAGATTGCACAGCATGATGACTTTATAGAACGGATGATTGCATCTTGATAGACTCACACGCACATACACATTATTCTAAACATGCGGTTGGGAGTGTCAATGAATTAGTGGAAGCAGCAATAGTTAAGGGAGTGAAAATATTAACTATTACGGATCACGCACCATTTTATGTTGACTCAAAAAATCGCTTACTTGAAACTGAGCTTAATCAATATTTTGAAGATATAAATAGAGCTAAAGAGATATATGATGATGACATAATGATTTTGACTGGACTTGAATTAGACTTCATGCCTGAATCTTATTCTTATTTAGAGAAAATGCTTTCTCAGCTTGAATTAGATTTTATAATAGGTTCTATCCACTATATTCCTATAAAAAATGAAACAGTAAGAGTTTGGGATCTTCCTCATTTAAACGAAACTAAGGTTTTGAACAGTTATTTCTCAGCATTAAGACAGCTTATTGAAAGTAAATTATTTGATGTAGTTGGCCATCCAGATACTATTCTGAGGAGTGTTTCAGAAGATGTTTATTGGAGATACATAGAACCTCTGTTACCACTTTTTAAGAAAAATAACATAGGGTATGAGTTAAATACATCAGGGCTTAGAAAATCTTCTTTTGATATAGAGTTAGGTCAAAAAACTTATGATAAGTGGTCTTACCCTTCAAAATTAGTTGTAGCTGAGCTCATTAAACTCAGTACTACATTTACAATTGGCTCTGATGCCCATGATCCTGTTGATGTAGGAAAAGGTTTACAAGAAATAATAAGTGAGCTTATACCTATTGGTCTAAAAAATATTAGTTATTTCAAGTCTAGACAACGCATAGATGTTGAGGTCGCTTAAGTAGTTAATAGTTTAATTTGAATATTAAGAGGCTTAAACAGTGGATTTCTTAGAAAATAAAAATTTCTCTACATTAAATGGAGAAATACTATCCAAGACAACTGATAGAGAAAAACTTAAATACTTTAAAACAGTTGTAGCTCGCTCTGATTATAATGACGCAAAAAGAGGTGTACGTGCCTTCGCTTCATATTTATTAGGGAAAAAACTGATAAGCATGGATGAATATGTCTCTCTTTTTGGAGGCCATGCAGTTAATTACATCTCTTTAGACAATGACGGTAATTTTTACGATTTAAAATTAAATACTCCAATAGGTAAGTTGTTAGAAACTTACAGTAAAGCTAAATATGGAAGTATAGAAGACATTAGACTACTGGCGGGAATTGTAATTTCAAATCTTAGTCAAGCACTTAATTATCCCAATAGCCATTGGCGAAAAATGTTCGAAGAGGCGAGGTTAGATGGTGGAAATGTAGTGATGATGACAACAGGGTGGCGTAATGTTCCTTCTACAGCAAATATCATTTATGAAATAGTAGTTGAAAATATTAATCTAAAGCTAGCTAATCTGGGATTGCCTACAATAATTAATATCAAATTGCCTCGACTTGCTCCTGCTTGTGAGAACTATGCAAGCTTAAGCAGTGAGGAAAGAGAAATTGTTAACGTAAAACAAGATCATGTTATTCCTGCAGAAAATTTCTATAAATGGTCAAGTACGCACGTTATTTTTGGTGATGATGTTTTAGTTACAGGAGCTACTGCAGATAAAGTATTTTTTGAGTCTATGCGCAACGGAGCTAAATCTTTTCAATCAATTTATCCAATAGCTATAGATCCTATTAAAGCTATTAGGGATGCGTCAGCTGAAGAAAAGTTGAATATGAGTTTAGTAAAGGAGATTTTAGATGATGAGGTGATCAAGTTTTTATCACATCCTGACTTTACACCTGTCCTTAGAACATTAAGATTGGTTCTCTCTGAGAATAATATTTTAGCTTTTGAGCGTTACTTACCAAAAATACCTTCGAAAAACTGTCTGAAACTTTATGTAGCAGCTTTAGGAAGCGATCTATTAGAAGATAATAGAAGCAAAGCTTCCTTGAGTATGCTGCAAGGATATTTAAAAAACCTCAATATTCTAGATGAAAGTGGCATGGTAAGGCAATGAGGATAATAACAAACCAATCAGTCATCTTGATCGTCAAGAGCCTCGGAACGACCAGCAAGCACCCAACAATAAAATAAGTCAAAACAATGTTAGTCATGGTCTTCCACCTGGCCCAGCAGATGACGATATTCCCTTCGCTCCCCACTTTGACGGTCAGTTTTAAAGTTTTTGAAATAACTATCAAAATGTTTGTACGGCTTTTATCAGCTAGTTGATCATGTAATTCCTCAAAAAGGGAATATCTGAGTTTAGGTGCTCCATGGCAATGGAGTTATGTTAAAGAAACCATAGAAATAAACTTGGTAAACTAACGACTCGATGAGGAGTTTATTATAACTAAGAAATAGCAGAGCTATAGTAAGGGGTTCAAAGTAGAAGCGGTCAAAAAAATAGTAGACAACAACATTAATCTGAGTGCAACTGTTCGGCAGTTAGGAATAGCGATGTAAACGTTATCCAATTGGCATAACAAAAGCAATCAAAGCAAGCTTGTCGATACAGATAAATATGCTCCTGAGCTTATGACAGTTCTTGAAAAAATTAAGTAACTCAAACGGCAATTAAAAATAGCTGAAGAGGAACGAGAGATGCTAAAAAAGGCCACAGTGTACTTCGCGAAAAATAGTTAGTGAAATATGACTATTCAGTTCTAGTAAGATGGCTTTTAGCCTAGTCCAGTATTCATCTTTGAGTATGGTCCGGGGCATAGCGAACGTCTAATCTTTTGGTGTGAGAACCTAAAGATTAGACGTTCGCTATTTTTTGTCATCATTTTATTCTCAATGTTCAACACGCTCTACTGATTTGTCTAAACTTTCTCTATCTCAATGGTGTTCCATTTACCTTCTTTTAGCAGCACTAGAATTTTAACGTCTTGGTCGTGCGTAATACCTGCTTCTTTGATTACCCTGCTTGGGATATGATAATCTTCTAAAAAAGCAAAGTTTGGATTAGTGATATCCACATCTGTTCCTTGGGCTTGATCGTAGCTTAGTGTCCTGCCATCTTTTTTATACTTAAGCCTAACCTCACCGTAAACACTCTTAACGATAGCGTTGTTGGTTTTATCTGTATCAGTCGCATCAAGTACTTTTGCCATCTTTTTCTTGAACTTAGTGTTGTAGTGCATGAAATACTTAATGGCGATACACTTACCAACTTTCGGCTCAATTTTGGAATTAGCAAATAGGATATTACCGTTTATAGCCTCACTGTGATGATAGTGGAATAGCTCTCTATTCTGATTAACACCGTCAATGACTGCGATAGCTTCCATCGCATTACCAATAATGTCTTTATAGGTAGTATCTGACTTTTCAACCAAGACTGCAGTATGACGTTCTTTGGCTTTATCGTAGTAAACCTTGCATTTGATTACATCGTTAATCTTGGTGTTTCTTAGTGCTTTAAATCGACGACTTTTAGTGACTATCTCAATATCTTGTAAGTTACTCACCGCAATCATTTCATCGCTCTTGTCGTTCTTGGTACTTGTCCAAGCCTGAAACACTAGGAAGTCTTGCCACGCAATATCTTTGTAGATATAACTCTCAGCAAGCTCAGTATTTTTTCTATAGTAATTTCTGTCGTAATCCAAAGCGGTTACTTCGGACAAGCCAGCCATCAATTTATTAAATTCTTGCGATATTTTCCATTCTTTGAATTTTCGATGACTCTCATAAGTTTCCAGCTCTCTTTTTGCTTCCCGTAAACTCTGCTGATTAATTAACAGCGTCGCCAAGTTGAGTCTAATATCACCTAAAAAATCTTCTGCAGGCTGTTTGCTGATCGCCATGCAAAGCATAGATATGGCAATTTTTGGTTCACTTGCCTGTAATAATTTAGCGAGTTCATGCCAAGCATAAGCTTGATCGTTAAGACTTAGCAGTACATCTTTATATAAGGTAATTGCTTTATCAGGCTCACCAACCTTGATTAAGACCCGTGCATAGTTCCTGAGTGCCCAAACATCCTTATTATAATGGGTGGCTGCTTTTTCAAAGAGCGGTTGCATCCACCGTACTTCATCTGGATTTTGATTTTGATTGTCTTTAATAGAGTCGATTAACTTACTGAGTGCTTTTTCAACTAATGACTTAGTAGGCTTGTCGTTATAGACACCTCTAACCCAATCTTCTCTCTGGAAGTTTTGTACGCCCCAACGCTGTAGGAAGCTAGGGAATCGCCATGTTTGAGTCTCAATCATCGTTCTCTCTGCTACCACAAGTATTTCCGAATGCCATTTACCTGCGCCATAGCCTGAATAGTTATTTACATACCTATCTAAGATATTCCACAGGTCATGCAACCGATTTTCTTTATTAGCATTCATCGCCAACCAAAAAATACTTTCACAGTAACTGTCTATCAGCGATATGTTGTGCGGTATCTTTATTCGCTTATCAAGATCGTTGAAGTCAATAACAGAGGGTGAGTTGACCAATTCCTTACCAAGCCGCTCTAAGAGAGCTGCCGTCACTTTTCCTTGGTACTCACTTGGTCTTACATCCTCTGGACTAAGATAAGCAGGATTCCAACTTAAGAAATATTTGTAAATATCAATACCTTGATTTGAGCGACTGTAGTACATCACAAACGCTAGTATCTGAGAATGCAACATGCTCGGCTTCTCAACGTTCAGGTTGTTGTATTCAACTAGCATTCTTTTTACCGCAAGCACAGGCATCTGCTCAGCCTCGGCTTTAAGGCATCTGTAAATTGCCCAGCCATACTTTTCAGCCTGCGAAACAGGTAGGTTGCCATACTGACTGCTTATAGCTCTAAATTCATTCAATGCCTGTTGATGCTGGTGTGCCTTACTTAACCTGTTGGCGTTTTCAACAGCGTGATTTGTCGGACTCATTTGCACTCTAAGTCGCTCAATGCCCTCATTGATGTATTGGTCGTTCAGGCGCATGTTTACCAGCTGATTGAACCAATTGTTAGCGTTACTAGGGTTGTTCTTTAACTCAGCCTTAACTATGTCGTGTAATACCCACGCCAATGCTCTTTGTACCCACTCGTCATTCCTATCCGCGTTATAAAGCGTCATAGCTAACTGATGGGCTTGTTGTAAGTTACCTTGCTTACGAAGTGCTGTGACTTGATTAGTGCCACTATCAGCGTATTTATTCTGATAGGAAGTGTTGTTACTGATTAATCTAGCCATTATCGTCGCTCCCTTTAGGCATGAATGATTCTAATACGTCAACGAAAGTGCTTTTGATAGCCTCGTCTGAGTATGCTGTCATAACGACTTTAGAGAATGTGCCGATATTGTTATAATTCAGCTCAACCAACAAGTACGAGCCAGCCCCTGATATTTTCATTGTGTCCTTGTATTTGTCTTCGTTTATCCACTGAATAGAGTAGCCCTTGCCATTTAATGCGTCATTAATACTCTCGTAGCAACCTGCTTTCCATTCAGGCGTGACGAACTCAAAATTCTCAAGACCCTTGGCACTGGCAAACATGCCAACCACCTTACTATTGAGATCATTGTTACTGCCTGACGCTGGCTTGACTTGCACATTACCATTCTTCTTGTATGAAAAATTGACGAGTGTGCTACTTGCGCCATCGGTTAGCTCGTATGCCTCTTGGTAGTTGTTATGGCGTATGGATTTAACCGTCAAGCCGTGAGTGCCAATCAATGTATTCACATGGTCAAAAATTTGAACGGTGATTGAGGTAAATTCGTTTTGCTCAAAACCATGCTGGCTAGGTAGCCCTTTGTCTATAGTGCTATCTAGCACCAGATAAGATGGGATTTTATTATTAGGCTTGTCCTCAATAACAATTTTGTCAAATGGTGAGATATTTTCAATGTTTACGATGTTGACCTTACGGTTGGCTCTAGTGATGCCTGAGTACAACCAACGAAAGTAAGCGTCATTCATCGTACCTCTGTTGGCTGGCTTCGCATCAAGCAAGATACTATCCCATCTGTACGACATGGCTTTATTGACAGTGATGCACCACCCATAACGCAAATGAAGGCTATTGGATAGTTTGAAGTAATCACTTGATGTGTCGTGTCTTACCATTCGCATAGAGTCGCGTTTATGGTACTTAGCTGCCTTTTTAACAATGCGCTTCAACGTCGCTTCTTCTTGCTTAAGTTTAGTAATGACTTTTTCGCCATTCTCTAATCTAACCTTGAGAGTTTCGATAATACCTAGTTGATCTTGGTATGCTTTTGATGCCATGACCTCCATTTCAGCTTGCGAACCCTCAAAAGGGTAGGACTTAAGCAGTATGTTTAGCTTCTGATTGATTAGAATCTTAATGGCTAGTTTTTCATCTTCCGATAAGTCTTCGGCAAGATAGTTTTCTAAGTAGCAGGTTTCTACTGTTTCTCCTGAGTCGCACAATTTAAGAGTCAGGTCTTTGAAGAATAACGTAATAGGCTCTTTGTTTTTTCTTTCGACAACATGGGTTGTTGATTCGCCAGTATCAACAACCCATGCAAAGTCGCCATTAAATATTCGCTTGGCAGGATTGATGGTGTCATCCACTGAGAGCGCATTTACATTATTATTGATTAGGACGAGATCGTCTGTCGTAAGGATAATGCCATTCTTGAGCAGCGTTTTCTTAATCCACAGATTGACCGCACTACAGGATTTATTGGTGTAGTTTAGAATTTTGAAATCGTTTTTTAGATTGTCTGCAATCAGTTTGGGTGTATCGCTTCTATCTAGCAGTGTGAAGTTATCGCCATAGTCAAAACTAAGATTGTTGAAGCGTTTTTTGTCGATATCATCAACTAAATAACGAGCCTGCGCGGTTATGTCATTACCCTGTTTAGGGGTTAGTGAGAAAACCTTGGATTCATTCTTTAGTTTAAGGTGTGAGGTATAGAACAATGTATTAAGCGCATTTTCATCTTTTTTACCCATAATCATGTGGTATTGATCGCCAATAAATATGACCTTACGTTTACTTTCGCCCAAATTCATGAATGTCAGGAAGTCGGCAAGCACTCTGCCTGTACCGAACTGCTTTATGAGTGGCTGAACAAATGAATTGGAAAGCAGATGTGCTTCATCGACGATGTAAAGGGTTTTATCTTCATCGTCGCAACTCTTTATAGGGATAATCTCTATAAACCCATCCAAACCTGAGTCATCTTCTACCACATCAATCACATCGGACTTATCGCCTTTTTTGCCGTCGTATTCCTCAACAAATTGACTGCTACCGCCATAAATATAGCCGTACATACTACTAAAATCGCTATTATCATGTAAAAGGTTCTTTATCACTTTGTATGAGGTCGCTAATAACTCAACTTGAAGAAACCCATGTCTGAAAGCCATATCTTTAATATGAGGTATTAAATAGGACTTGCCGCTTTGTGATGCAGCTTGAAGTATAAACACCTTTTCATCATCGTCTTCTAGGAACTGCTTGATGTACTGCAAAGCTGCTTCTTGGTCGGCATAAAGGCTATTACTACCAATTCTCTCAGCCACGCCAAAATCAATATCAAATTTAGGCCTGGTAGTAATCTTAGGTTCATTCACAACATCAGGCGTTGTATCAACCACCACAACATCTTCACTATATGCTTCATTTAACTGAAAGCTATCAGCCTTAAACACATCTTTAAATATCTCAAATGATTTACCACTAAGATTGACTTCATCGTCGGTTACATCAAGGATGTCCTTAATGACCTCTAAGTAGCCATTTTTATCTGTTATGAAAAAATCTAGTTCGTCTTTTCGAGGGATTGAGCCAATTAACTCAATAGGGTGTTGGAAGCAGACTATTCGCTTGGCGTGAGAGGGGTTGAGTAGGTCGCCATGAGCTTGTATGGCTTCTTTGAGTGGGCTGTTATGATGAACCCATATCATTGCTCTCTTTTGCTGAGTGAGCTGCTTGTAGGGGTTTATATGGCTGCCACCCTTGATTAAATCACCACTTTCATTCGTCCACACTGAATCTGCAAAGTCTTTATGGTTAGGTAGGGTGATTGCACCACCAAAATTCTTGAAGTCGATTATACATACCGTGTTATTTGCAACGAGCAAGCCATCAATCTGTAGGTTCTCAGACTGAACGCATATAGAGTTACCAATAAGTATGCCCTCTAAGCCGTATCTATCAAATAACATAGATAGGTTCTGCGCGAACTCTCTAAAAAAGGTGTTCTCATAACTCCTGACTGACAAACCCCTACGAATTTCTAGCATTTCTCTTCCTTAAAAACAACGACTTCACATATAGAAACTATAATGACAACTTAGAACTCTCTCCTGTAGCAAAACCAATGAAGAAGTATTTTTAGGTCGTTTTATCAGACTTGCCATTTGACCTAGATATATTAATAAAGACCTGTAGTAGAGCAAAGAGAACAACAATAGTAGATATCTTGTGAAGAGATATCTACTATTGTTACTTCTTAGATCGTATGGCTTTAGCTATGATAGTTTGTTCCATAGTCAGACCATTACTGAGGATATCTTCATTTTCAATATCAGGAACAGATAAGTTTTTAAGTGTACAATCCGTACCCACTGGAGTACTAGCAATTACTAACTCGAAGGTACGTGGGTATTCACCCTTCTTATTATGATACCTGAGTGTCAAACCGTTCTGACTGGCCATATCACGTATGTAGCCCCAATCACGTTTGATATCACCGTCGGTATATCGTCTATTCATTATTGTTAGCCTTTAAAATCCCGTAGAATTAGGTTTGTGGAAGTTAATAGAGTGATTGTATTTTAGTTTGCTTAATTCTATGCTTAAAAACCCCCGTTAAATTGCTGACAGTCTTTGAGTGCGCGACAGCGACGTCTGCTATCCTGACATATATAGACTATTTCATCAAATATATAGGTATCGTCGATTGAATGTAAAAACGATAAGGTACTAATATTATGAATTTTTCGCAGCCTTTGTCATGCATTCTGCATCAAGAAAAATCTATACCATTAGTAAGTTAATATACATGACTCTTTTTTATTTAGACCTAACTATATCTCTAGTTTTATTATTTTCAGTTGATAGCTATCTAGATAATATTCCAGTGTAAACGTAGTAATCGCATAGAGGCCACTGCTGGTAAAGCTATATAAGAGCTAATATAAGGAAATAGGAGCTGTTCCATATACTGTCGCACTTTTTGACGCTTTTTTGCGTGACTTTCGGCTTCATATTGACTGCGTATTGTTAAAATATAAAAACTGATCCATCTTTTTTCTGTCTGAAGCATAAAGAATATATACCATCTTGGAAAAGACGTTTTTTTGTATGCTGTTATCGATTTTCTCATATAGCATAGGGTCTTTAAGCAGCTCTTTTATGCTTTTTTCAAAATCATCTATGTAATAATCTACTGACATTTTAAAAAGCGTCGCACGTTTAGCCATCAAAAATTCGCTAATATATAATGCTTGAACCCATATTTTGTATGTGCGTGGAGTTGCACTAATTGTGCGATACTTAACTAGACCTCTTGCAAAAGTCATAGACCAAGCTCGAAATTAACGACACTGGCGAATAGCTTCACCCTAAGATCATAGCGCTGTCGACGGTTGCGATATTTATGGGCGACGATTTTGAACAATTTAATTAAGCCTATCTTATGTTCAACCATGATGCGAAACTTAGCCAAATAGTGATTGGCTTGTTTGCAAAGGTCTAACAACTGACCGCCACGAGGCTTTTAAAGGGAATGAAGCTTTGTTTATGTAACTTTGCAATGCCCTGATAGCCACTATCTGCTAATAACTTAGCGTCATTGGGAAGCCAATCAGGACAAGTTTCCTTGTAAAGCTTAAAATCGTGGATAGACCCTTCACAAGTTTGAACGTCAAGTATCAAACCGGTTTGCCAATGAACGATAATCTGAGCTTTTAAGGTGTGCTGTTTTTTCTTACCGCTGTAGTAGTCTCTTTGGTTTTTTTTGGACGCTCAATTGGGGTTTCAGTCGCATCGACAATGACGACTGACCAATTAATATCGTCATCAACTCTACTAGGAAGCTTTTTAGGCAATTCAAAGCTACCCGAATCAATATATCTTCTACTTTACGAATGATACGGCTGGCAGAAGACTCATGAATACCAAAGTCCATACTGATGTGGTACAGCGTCCGGTATTCACGCCAATAAGTAAGAGCCAGTAATATCTGTTCCTCAAGACTAAGCGCGCTTGGTCGTCCTGATTTAGTCTTTTGTGCTTCATGCTGCTGCATAGCATCCAGCATTTCATGGAAGGTCGCTTTATGAATGCCCGTATAGCGTTTAAAGCCAGCATTATCTTGTGCGAGAAGCTTATGTATATTTGGCATGGTTCCTAGCCAGTTGTAAATGTATGAGTTATTGTAAAATACTCTGCTACTTTTGCAAGAGGTCTACTAACTTATGACTTTTCTGAAATTGTTTAATTATATTTTTTGTAGATTGTGTGGCTGCTGTAACGGCTTTAGTATATGATTCGTGACGTTTTTTAGCTAATTGGCATTGTTCAGCATTGATTCGCCAAGCTAAATTCCTATGATATGCTGGAGGTAATACAGTAATGATTTTGCCATAGCGTTCATCTTGGATAGCTACATAGCAAAACTTATCTTTAGGACTAAAAAATAATAAATGACGGCGATAAGAACCTGCATATTGACCAATATTCACACATGCCCCACCCCATTATCAAGCAAAATCATTAGCTCTAAAATATTCATAGATGTACGTTGAGCGATGCGTTTAGCAGCATGAGATGATGGGTAGGCAAAACGCTGTTGACGAATTTGGTATGAGTTTTCTATTGAGAAGGATTCTTCCAGTTCTTTTTGGTTCATAAAATCATACGCCTAGTCATGTTTTAGCTATTATTGTGTAGCGTTGATAAGCCTACACTTCATCCTCTCTAATATTATAATTTTAGTCAACAAATATAGATAAAATATTGACTTGGACTTAATAAAATAAATTAAAAAAAGATATCTATTAATTGTAGGTATTATAAATCAAGCTAGATAAACAGTTTCTGTAGGAGTTGTACGGTCATAGTAAGGCATGACTTTTGGATCTAATTGTTTAGAGTTAGGATATAAATATCTACAGATTACAATAGAAGAGGTAAGGGCGAGGTCTGATCTTGTTCCAACAGATAGTTTATTAGAGTTAACAGCTATACCTGTTACAATATTATGTAACACCAACATTCAGTTTTATCAGAAGAGTTAATGGTTAATGCAAAAAGCTGTTTTTGTAGATTAGATTTTTATTCACCAGAAATAAAGTAAGACTTAGAGCTTATTTTTTTTGTATTGAAAAATGCGGTAAGTTTATAAAAGTAAATCAGATTCGCCTAACTTGCCATGTTTTTTACTTAATAATCATTTTAAGTGATAAATAAAATTGGAATCAAGGTATGAGCATTAAGCAACAAGCAGAAAGTTATTTGAAGCTAGCATTAGATGACCCTAGTGCTTTTTTCCATGATGGACAGTGGGAAAGTATATCAGAGCTATTAGATGGAAATAGAGCTCTCGTTATTCAGCGTACGGGTTGGGGAAAAAGTATGGTTTACTTTCTCACAACGAAGCTATTGCGTGAGAAAGGTTCTGGCCCGACACTGCTGATCTCTCCTTTATTGTCACTGATGCGAAACCAACTTGAAGCTGCTGAAAGAATTGGTCTAACCGCTCGAACTATTAATGGCACAAATACAGAATACTGGGAGCATATTGAAACTGAGCTAAAAAAAGATCAAGTTGATATTTTACTTATTTCACCAGAACGATTAGCAAATGATCGGTTTCGCCAAAATGTTTTAGCCAGTCTAACCAATAATATTGGACTGTTTGTTATTGATGAGGCTCATTGTATTTCAGATTGGGGGCATGACTTTAGACCAGACTATCGTCGTATTGTACGTGTACTTCAACTTATGCCTTCCAATGTTCCAGTTTTAGCAACGACAGCAACAGCTAATGATCGTGTAGTGGAGGATATAGAAACTCAGCTAGGTCATGACCTTGTCTTACTAAGAGGGTCATTGGTTCGTAAGAGTTTAAAACTTCAGAATATCGTCATACCTAGTCAAGCCGCTAGAATGGCTTGGTTAGCAGAAGTTATTCCGACGTTAAGTGGTAGTGGAATTGTTTATACCCTTACCCAGCGTGATGCTGACCGTGTTTCTGAATGGCTTCAAATTAATGATATTACAGCTGAGGCATATCACTCAGATGTAATAGATAGAGAAAGACTAGAGCAGAAACTCTTAGGGAATAAGATTAAGGTATTGGTGGCTACAGTAGCGTTAGGAATGGGCTTCGATAAGCCTGATCTTGGATTCGTTATACATTTTCAACGTCCATCATCTGTTGTACATTACTATCAACAAGTTGGTAGGGCGGGGCGGGCTGTGGATGAGGCTTATGGTGTTCTGCTTTGTGGCGAAGAAGATGATATGATCGCTAATTTTTTTATAAACAATGCCTTCCCTCCTCAACAACATATTCTGGATATTCTTGAAGCTTTAGATAAGTCCGATTCTGGATTAAGTGTTCCTGAACTACAGCGTGTTTTAAATTTAAAGAAAAGTCAAATCGAAAAAACAATAAAGTTTCTAACTATCGAATCACCATCACCTATTCAAAAAATGAAAAGTAAGTGGTTAGCGACTGCGGCTGCAGTGAATTACCAGATAGACCAGGCAAACATAGATGGAATCAAGGATATACGAAAAGCTGAACAACAACAAATGCGTACATATATGCATAGCCCAGACTGCCTGATGGCATTTTTACAAAGTGCTTTAGACGATCCATTATCAACAAACTGTGGGCAGTGTAGAAATTGTGCACCAGAATTGCTATTGAAAGAAAGCTATAATGAAGATATAGCTAACCGAGCAGGTATATTTTTAAAGCAAAACTATCAACCTATCTTGCCAAGGAAAAAATGGCCAGCGTCTAATCTGTTCACTATATCCCCATTAGCTGGCTCTAATATCCATGCTAATCAACTTGCTGAAGAGGGACGTGCATTAAGTTTGTGGCGTGATTCTGGCTGGGGACAGCTTGTTGCAAATGGAAAGTATCAGACTCATAGGTTTGAAGATGAGCTGGTGATAGCCTGTGTAGAGATGCTTAAAAAATGGGCTCCAAACCCAGCTCCCAAATGGATAACCTGTATTCCATCATTCAATCAACCTACGCTTTTAGCAGACTTCTCATCTAGATTAGCAGATGCTCTTGATTTACCATTTGTACCATGTATAGAAAAGTCATCTTCTAATATTCAGCAAAAACAGATGCAAAATAGCTATCAGCAAGCTAAGAATCTTGATGGTGCTTTTACTATTAATGACGCGTGTTTAACTGGAGAATGTTTGTTAATTGACGATATGGTTGATTCTAGATGGACTTTTACTGTGGCTTCAGCTTTACTTAGACAAGCAGGTTGTACTGCTGTATATCCAATGGCATTAGCCTTAAATTCTCCAAGAGCAGACTAGTAATGAGTAATAGTTTAACAGAAGATACAAAAGCGACTATTCTATTATTTGGAGTATTCGGTAAAGCACGTTCAGAAAAGCCATTATCTTTGAGGGAGTATACTTCTCTGGTTCGTTGGCTGGTGAAAGTCGACCTACGACCTAAAGATTTATTATATAAAGACAATGTTAGTGAAGCTTCTATAGGTGCAAATATTGATCACCAGCGTTTAGTTTCATTATTAGGAAGAGGTGTACAGCTTGGGTTTGCTGTCGAAGAATGGCAACAAGCTGGAATTTGGATTATTAGTAGAAGTGATTCAGATTATCCTACGCGTTACAAAAAACATCTCAAAGATAAGTCGCCTCCACTGCTATTTGGTATAGGAAATCGATCCCTATTAAATGAAGGTGGACTTAGTATTGTGGGCTCTCGAAACGTAGATAAAGTAGGTGAGTCATTTACGAGGCATGTTGCGCAGATATGTGCTGACAATCGATTACCAGTTATATCAGGAGGAGCTCGAGGGGTAGATCAAACTTCTATGGATGCGGTGCTTGAGGCTGGTGGTAAGTCTGTGGGCGTTCTTGCAGATAGTCTACTGAAAAAAAGTTTAGAACGTAGTACTCGGCATGCAATTTCTGACGAACGGCTTTTGCTGATTTCGCCTTATAACCCTAGTGCTGGTTTTAACGTGGGGAATGCTATGGGCAGGAATAAGTTGATTTATGCCTTGTCTGATTATTGCCTTGTAGTGAGTGCTGATCATAAAAAGGGTGGGACTTGGGCTGGAGCTGAGGAAGAGCTTAAGCGAGAAAATGCATTACCTGTTTTTGTAAGAATAGGAGGCAATGTGCCACTTGGGAATACTAAGCTGATAGAAATGGGTGCAATAATTTGGCCATCCCATATTGAAAGCAGTAATTTTAAACAAAAGCTTCATGACTCAATAAGTGAGTGTGGAGAGAAACCTTTGCAGCAAAACCTAAGTCTTTTTGAGAGTAATGTTAGTGAAGGTATTACTAATGTAGAAATGTCTTTTTTAGCGAACGAATCTATAGAAGTTGAAACATTAGTTGCTGATAAGAAATTTGATAGACAGCATGAATCTGTTTCTATATATGAATTAGTTATGCCAGTAATCTTAAATGAGTTAGATAGCCCTTTGACATCGAGTCAGTTAGCAGAAGTTTTAGATATAAATACGACTCAACTCAATATATGGTTAAAGCAAGCCGTTGAAGATCAGAAAGTAGTAAAGCTATTTAAGCCAGTACGATATCAAAAAGCGAAACCATAGACATGAATACTTCATAAAAGTATGAACCGCCCCGGGATTGTCGGAGACTTAACATTCTGAGAGAATATGACAATGAAAAGACAAACCTACACTCCCGAAATTAAAGAACGCGCCGTTCGCATGCTGATAGTAGCGTCGAGCGACTATCCCTCCACATGGTCAGCTATCCAAGCCATTGCACCTAAGATTGGCTGCACGCCTGAAACCCTGCGATCATGGCATAAGAAGCACATACAACAAACCATTCCTGCCTCAGTACAAGCTCAAAGCCAAGAGCAACGTATTAAAGAGCTTGAACGCGAAAACAGAGAGCTCAAGCAAGCCAACGAGATAATACGCAAGGCTGCTGCTTTTTTCGCCTAGACGGAGCTCGACCGTCCACTCAGATAATGGTTCAGTCTATTGATGACTATAGAGGTAGTTATGGGGTCGAGCTGATTTGTAGAGTCCTCCGGATTGCCGCATCAACCTATCATCGTGAAAAATATTTAGCTAATAATCCTGAAAAGAGCTCACAGCGGCAGCAACATGACGACTTTTACATCGGTGAGATTAAACGTATTTGGCAGGTCAGTAAGTGCCGTTAAGGTGTTCGTAAAGTCTGGCAACAGATGAAAGCTGATGGGTTAAAGGCTTCTCGTTGCACCATAGAGTGTTTAATGAAGCAGTATGGTCTACAAGGCGTCTGGCGTGGCAAAAGCAAGATTACCACCAACAGCCGTGATGATCAAAAACGCGCTGATGACCTAGTCGAACGCAACTTTAATGCCCATCGTCCTAATCAGCTTTGGGTGGCGGATTTCACCTATATCAAGACGACAAGCGGCTGGGTCTATACCTCCTTTATCATTGATGTGTTTGCTCGCGCTATTGTGGGCTGGAAAGTATCGAATCGGATGAATACCGATATGGTGATGGCTGCGCTAAATCAGGCGATAGTAGATAGAAACCATCCCAAAGATGTCATTCATCACAGTGATCGAGGGGTTCAGTACTTATCCATTAGCTACACGGATAAGATGGCTGACTGTGGTGTGATTGCGTCTGTTGGCACTACGGGTGACTCTTATGACAATGCACTGGCTGAAACGGTCAATGGGCTTTACAAGTCTGAGGTGATTCATTATTTAAAAGAGAGCTGGACTGGCGTTAAGTATATTGAATTAGCCACGCTTGAGTGGGTGGACTGGTTTAATAAAACCCGTTTGCACAGCACGATTGGATATGTGTCACCCTTTGAGTTTGAAAAGCGGTATTATGATAATTTAATCCTGTCAGGCATCGCTGCCTGACTCAAGTAAAATACTCTCCGATATAGTCGGGGCGGTTCAGTATATTTCCAAAATTTTTTATAAATAATAAATATTTATATCGTATTTAATGTTTATAAGTTTAGCCATAGGTTAATTGATTGTGTGCTGATATATACAGATTAAAAGCCAGAAATTACGCTACTGTAAAGATTGAAGGGTTTAATAGCCATCTATTTTGTGTTACTTAGTTACATCAATAATAAAATATATCAACAGCAAAATAATGTTGTTGTTGAGATTAGAAAGACATTAAAGTGCAAAGAAAATAGCGAGAGTTCTGGAATGAAAGTTCAAATAGTAAATCCTAATATTGCAAACTTTGTAGCTTCTATACGTGATGTAGGCTATACATTTGAAATTGCTGTTGCTGACGTTATTGATAACAGTCTGAGCGCGGGTGCCATACATATAGAAATTTATTCAGTACCTACAGATGACGGCTTAATACTGACTTTATATGATGATGGATACGGTATGGATGATGCTGAGCTTAAAGAAGCAATGCGATTAGCTACCAAAAATCCAAACGAAGAACGCATTAAAAATGATTTGGGACGATTCGGGCTAGGGTTAAAAACAGCCTCATTCTCTCAGTGTAAAAAGCTAACTGTTGCTTCAAAAAAAAATGATTCTATTTCCGTAAGATGCTGGGACTTAGATTTTATTGCTAAACGCAATAGTTGGGATTTACAAGTTTTAGAAGTTAAAGATATTAAAGACATTCCTTTATTCAATAAATTATCAGAAAATGAGTCTGGCACGCTTGTTATTTGGGAAAATATAGATAGATATCAAGCTGAAGAAATCTCAACAAAGATAAATGACTTGTCAAACCACCTATCTTTGGTTTTTCACCGATTTTTAGAAGGTGAACTCAGAAACCAAAAAGTAAGAATTATCTTAAATAATCAAAAAATAGAACCTCACAATCCTTTTAATATTAATCACCCAGCAACATTAAAGATGCCGTCAGATAAATTAAGTATATACGGTAAGGCCTATTTAGTTACACCATTTATCCTTCCACATCATACTAAGGTTTCAAGTGAAGAATGGCAAAAATATGAGACTAAAGAAGGTTACATTAAGTCCCAAGGTTTTTATTTATATAGAGAGAAACGATTATTAACATATGGAACATGGTGGGGACTTCATAAAGCAAAAGATGCTCATAAACTTGCTAGAATAAAAATAGATATAACAAACGATCAGGATCAATACTGGGGAATAGATGTAAAAAAATCTAGAGCAGACCCAGTACCTGCTATTAAAAGAGAGTTAAGACGCATTGTATCCAATGTAACAAAAACTTCATTTAAACCGTTCAAGGAACGTGGAAGAAGAATTAATAAAAGAGGTGTCGAGCCTTTTTGGGAACTTTATATGGATGGAGAACAGGCTAGCTTTAGGACAAATCAGACGCATCCGGTCATGAAGCAGCTACTTAATATTCTTAACGAAGAACAGTTGCAGTTATTTAATTTATTTTATAAGGGATTAGAAACCTATTTACCACTTCAATCAATTCAAGCTCAAATGCAGTCTAAACCACATTTAATAAACCAGAATACATTAAATTCAGATGAAGTTAAAAATATTATTGAGTTGTTAAGAAAGAAAGGGTTTGATGAAGAGTGGATTGAACGTCTTGAACGTACTGAGCTTTTGAAATAAGGATAATAAAATGAAAGAGTACGAAGTTATTAAAAACTATATCTTAGCAATGCTTATAAGTAAGAAAAAAAATAATGAACAAGGTTTAGTATCTAGTGATATTGAAAACGAGATTTCTAATGTTAAAGATCTTTGGGAAAAGTTAGATCATGAGCTTTTTTATAGGATAGTAGGCAGCTCTGAAAAAGACTTTGTTGATTTTCCTCTTGATGATTACTTTGAAAAAATGAAAAGAGAGTTTGAAGAGCAGTTTAACGTTAGACTTGAAAAAGGTGTATTGATACAAGGCGAAAACTCTCAAAAAAGAGATACTTCTTGGTGGACAAATAGAGTTAAGCAAGAAGGAGATAATTACTATTCTGGACGTAACTTAAAATATTTGAAAGAACAAGGAAGTTTGTCTATACCAGTAATTCAAACTATAAATATAGATACAGATAATATTTTAGATAATATTGAAAATCCTAAAACTGAATCTTTCGACATTCATGGAATGGTTGTTGGTCATGTACAATCAGGTAAAACAGGCAACTACTCAAACTTAATTTGTAAAGCGGCAGATGCTGGTTATAAATTTATTGTTGTAGTTGCCGGTGGCACTAATATTCTAAGAAGTCAAACACAAGAACGTATAAATAATGACTTCATTGGATTTTCTGGAGGTTCAAAAGTTGGGGTTGGACTATTAGCAGGTTATGAGAATACTCGAAAACCAGTAAGCCTAACTACCCTTGATGCTGATTTTAATAAAGCAGATGCAATAAAAGCATCTCAAGGCTTAAGTTTTGATACTATCTCAACCCCAGTAGTTCTAGTTATTAAAAAAAATACAACAACACTAACTAATGTAATTAATTGGCTTGCAAGTCAATATAGAGGTGAGATTACGGAGCATGCAATACTGATGATAGACGATGAATCAGACTATGCCTCTATAGATACATCTAAAGAAGAGGACGACCCAAGCACAATTAATCGAAAACTAAGAAAACTCTTAAGTATATTCACGCGCAAGAGTTACATTGCATACACAGCTACACCTTATGCCAATGTTTTTATTGATGACGAAGCTAAACATGAAGAAGAAAAGGATCTTTTTCCTGAAGATTTTATTTACGCATTAGATGTTCCAAGTAATTATTTTGGTGCAGAAAAAATTTTCTTAGGAGAAGATCGATATTTAATTAGCGTTAATGACTATAAGGACTTATTACCATCTAAACACAACAAGCATTCTATAGTAATCGGTCTTTCTAAAAGTCTAAAAGAGGCAATCCATACATATTTAATAAACATTGCTATAAGGCATTTAAGAGGACAGGTTTCCAATCATAATAGTATGCTCATACATATTTCAAGGTTTACAAACATTCATAAACAGATATCAATTTTGGTAGATGAGTATTTAGAGCTAATACAAAATGACTTGTATTCGTACGGTAGAGTTGAAAATGCTTTAGAAAAAAGCAGTTTAATTGCAGATATATTTTTGACATATAGTAGTCACAATGTAAACGATAAACCATCATGGATAAGTTTACTTAATGAATTATCAGGCTTTATAAAAAGAGTTGTTGTTCGTGAAGTTCATGGAGAAGTTAAAGAAAACAAGCTAGAGTACATCAAATCTAAACCTACATATGCGATTGTAGTTGGAGGTCAAAGTTTATCTCGTGGTTTCACATTGGAAGGTTTGACAGTAAGCTACTTTTTGAGAAATACAAAATTCTACGACACTCTAATGCAAATGGGGCGCTGGTTTGGTTATCGAGTAGGATATGAGGACTTATGTAGAATTTACACGACTCCAAAAATTATTAATAATTTTTCAGAGATTATCTCTGCAACTAATGAATTATTCATAGACTTTGGGCGCATGTCAAATTTAAATAAGACTCCTAAAGAGTTTGGGTTATGTGTAAAAGAGTCGCCAGGCAGCGCTCTTCAAATAACAGCTAAAAATAAACAGAAGAATGCCGATTCCGTTATCCTTGACCTAAATTTAGATGGCAGAATAGTTGAGACGAGCTGGATTAAAAACAGTATAGATTCTAACAACAATAATATTATTACATTTCAAGAACTAATAAAAAGTATTGGTATTCCTGAAAACGTAGGAAAACAGTATCTATGGAGAGATGTAAGCAGATCAAAAATACAGAAATTTTTAAACAAATTTGAGATTTTTAATGCAGGAAGCTCTGAAGATGATAATCCTCTAAGCATAATTTCAAAAATGCCAACTTGGTTTGTTAAAAAATATGCTGAAGAAAAAGATACTCTTTGGGATATAGCACTCTACAGTGGTAACGGTGAAGAGTTTATTTTAAATGATTATAAAATAAAGCTTCAGGAACGTAAGTTTGACCTTTATGAGAATTATTTTGAAGTAAGAAGTAGGCAAGTATCAAGTGGTAACGCCGAATCACTTCCTTTGTATAACTTAAGCTTACAAAAAAGTATTTATAAAAGGAAAGAAGCCAGACTTTTAAGGAAAAAGCCCTTATTAATGTTGCATTTAATAGAACCAAATTTTGAAAGTAGAGAAAAATCAGTAGTCTCTCTAAAATTTACACCGCTAGCAGCTTTTGGAATTAGTTTTCATGGAGAGCCTTCTAGCGGAACAGGGACTATGTCTATTAAAGTTAATACAGTATGGTTAAGGAATTACTATCAAGGTCTTAATGATGACTACGAGGATCTAGAGCAATGAGCATTAAGTATATTGATCATCCATGGAAAGAAATGAGTAGTTTGCAGCAAAGAAGAGTGGATTCAAAACTCAACTATAATATTTTCTGGATAACAGATATTAATTGTAATTTTGGTATTTCGATTGAGTCTTCACATTTAGGCCAAAGTCAAACTCAAAATATTCAACTTAAAGGTTTTGATATCTATCTTGAAAGTATAGCAGGTACATCTAAGTTATATTTAGTTTTAACAGATAAATCTGAATGGCAAATTTTTCATAGCTTATGCTTAGATCTAATTAATACAGCCAAATCTATTTCAGATGATTATGATAAGGAACGTAAGCTCATTCCCTTACTCAGCAATAGGTTATTGCGTTGGCAGCAAATCTTACAAAAAGATAATATAAAAAAAATGTCTATAGAGCAGCAAATGGGACTATTTGGTGAACTGAGTTGCTTATATGATTTTTCTAAGAAAAGGAATTTAAGGGATTCAGTTATCGCTTGGGTAGGTTGCCAGTCAGGTAAACAAGATTTTCTGTTTGATAACCTTGCTGTTGAAGTTAAATCTAAAAAAAGCTCGTCTGGTAATAAGGTATATATATCTTCTTTAGACCAACTTCACTGCGATAAAGACCCCCTCTATCTATTAGTTTATAGCTTAACTAGTACTGAAAATGGTGAGTCGATTCAGGATATGGTGGAAAAAATAAAACTATCTATTGAAGAAGTTAATGTACAATCAAGTACAAATTTCGAGAAGAAGCTTATGGATTATGGCTATATTCATGAAATCGAAGGTGAAAACTTACTTAAATTTATAATAGATAAAAAGCAAGTATATATTGTTGATAATACCTTTCCTAAAATTAATCCTCATTCTTTAGATTCTCAAATAAGAGATGTTCGTTATTCAATTGATTTATCTCAATGCGAGAAATATAAGCGTTCATTTGAAAAACTTTTTAACTAAGGAATACGTGATGATCCAGCAGCATAGTCTAGAAAGTTTTCATAGCGAGTTTTTACAAGAAATATATTCAGAAGCTGAAAGCCGTGACATGATGCGATCAGCTGTATTTCTTGAAAAGGTATGTGAGATTCTTGAGGCTACAGGAGATGTAGGTAGTAATTATGCTGTTGCAGAGTATCAAAAAGTTGGTATGGAAGTTCATGGTTATGATTATGATAGCGAACGGAAATGTCTTTACTTAATTGTTAACCAGTTTTTTCAAAACGAAGAAATTAGAACTCTCACAAAAGATGATATTCAAACCAAGTTTAAAAGGCTAAAAAGTTTTTTAGAGAAATCTGTTAACGGTATATATAAGGATATGGAGCCAGCTTACGAAAGCTATGCGATGGCATATGAGATTTATAATTGGTATGAAAATAGAGCAATTGACAAAATAATTATGTTGGTTCTTTCTGATGGTAAAGCTACAAGAAGCTTAATAAATCTTGAATCTGAAGATGTAGACGGTATTAATATAGAATATAGGGTAATTGATATTGAATATCTCTATAAGGTATATCTTTCAGAAGATGAGTCAAGTGGATTTAATATTGAAACGTCATTACCATTTCTTAAAATTAAAGGTGCAACTGAATCATATGAATCATATTTAACTGCTTTAAATGGTGAACAAATAGTCGATATATACGAAAAACACGGAAAAAAGCTGTTTGAAAAAAATGTTAGAACTTTTCTACAGTTCAGAGGAAATGTCAACAAAGGATTAAGAAATACTATTAAGCAAAGCCCAGAAATGTTTTTTGCTTATAATAATGGTTTAACAGCAACAGCTAGCAACGTAGTTATCTCAAATGACAAGATAGTTGAGATAGAAAATCTACAAATTGTCAATGGTGCACAAACGACCTCTGCTATATATGCAGCTTATAAAAATGCAAATAAAAATGAACATATAGAACTATCCAATATCAGTGTGCAAATGAAACTATCTGTAGTTAGAGATACTGAGTTTCAAAATGAATTTGTTAAAAACGTTTCTGAATATGCCAATACCCAAAATAAGGTTAATAAGTCTGATTTCTTTTCGAATAGTCATTTTCACCAAGAGTTTAAGAAACGCTCTTTAAGAATTTATGCTCCAGCAATAGATGGTGCTCAAAAAAGGACTCTTTGGTTTTATGAACGTGTAAGAGGTGAATATTTAAATGAGCAGGCTTATAAGAGCATTTCTGAAAAAAAGCAGTTTAAAATTGATAATCCTCCAAAACAATCTATAGACAAAACTTTCTTATCAAAATCTGAAAATAGTTGGTTTATGAAGCCTTATATTGTAGCTAAAGGTGCTCAGTATAGCTTTGTTGAATTTGCTGAACACATGACTAAAAAAATGGAAGAAAATGAAGGTGTTGTTTCGGATGAATATTTTAAGCGAGCTATTGCTAGAATCATACTTTTCAAGGCGATAGAAAAAATGATATCAAGCTCTGATTGGTACGGTGGTGGCTATAGAGCTCAAACGGTTACTTATACTATCGCTTACTTAGCTTTTTATGTTGAGAATGTTAAAGATAAGTACTTAGATTTCAATCTTATTTGGAAACAACAGAAGCTACCAGAAACCCTTGAAAAAGCTATTAGTATAATATCTGAAGTAGTATATAGTCGTATCACATCACCGCCTCATGGGTCTGCAAACATAGCCCAGTGGTGTAAAAAAGAAGCATGTTGGCATGATGTGCAAAAATTAAACTTAAGTTTGGATTTAAAAGGTGTTCTGATAAGTAAAGCTGAGAATAAAATTAGATCTATCGATGAAGAAAAGGATCGGGTTTTAACTCAGGGTATAGAAATACAATCATTTGTAATTAAAACTCCTATAGCTTCATGGAAAAATATATATAACTACTTATCTGAAGATGAATTTGATGGGTTAAGACTTACAGAGATTTCTATTTTAGAAAAACAAGCAAATAGCGAGTTAGGCTTGCCATCTGAAAAACAAAGTAAAATATTATATAAAATATATAATAAAGCAATGGATGAGGGATTTATTATATAGGTATTCCTTAGGGTTTAAGTTATTGCACAAGATTTCTAACTTTCAATTTAATAACTTATTTTTTAAGACTATCGTAGAAAACTAGTCCAACTCTTACTTACCGCATTATTATATTTGATTTAAATGGCGTTTTTAATCGCTTTTATTAAAATGCTATTCATATTATTTTAAAAATAGATGGAAATGCTCTTAATGTAATTTCTGTCTTCTATAAACTCTTCTAAATGGTTGATACGGTAATAAATAAACTGTCTCACATCAAGCCTGTTATAAAATCTGACTGAGTCAGTCTAAATAATATTATAAGGCTTTAATTTCTCTATTATGATAGAAATTAAATTACGGTCTCTGATGTCGGGCATAATACAAGCATATGTTTTACCACTATGCTTGAGTCGTTCAGAAACACGAAATTTATTATCAGCAAACCAAACACGTTTACCTTTGCATCTGCCTCCAAAATAGCTCTCATCCACTTCTATTCTTCATTCAAACAGTCCAAGATCATAAGTCAGAAGTATAAGCCAGTGACGGTAATAGCTAACTGTCATTTTATTAACACCCATTAATTTTGCTACTGTTCTTGCTGTAAAACTGACAACAAATAATTAAATAATCTTTTTTACCAACGTAATTTAATCTTTTTCATAAACCTATGCTAGATTATTTTACTTAATTATGAGAGCCGATAAAAAATATTAAAGCGTCAGTTAGTGTCGCCCAAAAAGGGATAGACAGTGCAATGTAGCTGGTGTTAATAGTATAATGACAGCTTTTATCATGTACGTTTACAAGTGGTGTCTAAATGAATAAGCTCGATAACAGTCCTAAAATTATTTCTTTGTTTTCTGGTTGCGGTGGACTCGATTTAGGCTTTCATCAAGAAGGGTATGAAACTGTCTGGGCTAATGACTTCGATCATTGGGCTTGTGAGACATTTAAGAAAAACATAGGGGATGTAATCGTTGAGGGCGATATAGAGCAGATAGATCCTTATGATAATAACTCTATTCCAGATTGTGACATTGTACTTGGAGGCTTCCCTTGTCAAGATTTTTCCATGATATGGAAACGACCAGGATTAGATGGTGAGAGAGGGAACTTATATAAGAGCTTTCTGCGCGTAGTAGATGCAAAGAAACCAAAGGTGTTTGTGGCTGAAAATGTTAAAGGTCTCTTAACAGCTAACAATAAAAAAGCTATTCAACAAATTGTTAGTGATTTTGAGAATATAGCTCCAGGCTATAAGGTTAAAGTCAAATTATATAACTTTGCAGATTATGGGGTTCCGCAGCTAAGAGAGCGTATTTTAATAGTTGGCATACGCTCTGATATTGACTTTGATTTTGAACATCCTGCTCCTACTCACTCCGCAAAAGATAGTGAGTTATTACCTCATGTCACTGCCGGTGAGGCATTAGCGAACATTCCTAACGATGCTAAAAATATAGAACAGCAAAACTTAAGTCCCAAAACAGTCGAGAAACTAAAGCTGATATCAGCTGGTGGTAATTTTACTGATATACCAAAAGATCATCCTTTATATGTAAAAGGTATGATTAGCCATGTGTATAGAAGAATACATCCGGATCAGCCTTCAAAAACAATTATAGCGGCTGGTGGTGGTGGAACTTGGGGTTACCATTACCCTGAGCCTAGGTCACTTAACAATAGGGAACGTGCAAGACTTCAGTCTTTCCCAGATGACTTTGAATTTGTTGGTACTATGACTCAGGTACGAAAGCAGATTGGAAATGCCGTTCCCCCACAAGGTGTACGTGAGCTGGCTAAAACACTAAAGAAAATTTTTGAATGAGAGTTTTATAAACTAGAGGTCTCTATGAGTAGTTTAGTTTTCTCCAATTTCTATCCAGCTAAGATTACTGAAAGTAATATCAATAAGGTATTACTAGATCTCATAGAGTACTCATCGAGAATTATCATAGCGTCTGGATATATATCTAATGATGCTATGGTTGAGATCAATAGGATCGTAGAGACTGATATTGATAGAATTAAAGAGCTATCGATATTTATTGGTATGCACTATATAGAAGGATTCACTAAGCAGCAGTATTATTCTTGCGTTAAGCTCAATGAATTGCTTGTAAGCAAGGAGATTGGTGGGATATACGTTTCACCAACTATGAAGTTTCATGGGAAAATATACAGCTTTGTTTCTAAAGAAGGAATTCATACAAGCCTAATAGGCTCGGCCAATCTAAGTTCTTTCATTAAAAACTTAGAGCGTACTTATGAAACGATGCTTATAGCAAAAGATGACGAGATAGCAAAGGATATATACGACAAAAATCTAAAAATATTCGAAAAATTGGGCATTAGAATTGATATAGCTAAAACTATCCAAGAAGAAGACTTTATAAAATCGAGGATAGACCTGTCAAGCTTCGATAATGTAAGTAAGATCGACCAAATAGAGATGTCGGAAATCTTAAGCCAAGATTCAGATTACTGTTTTGAAGTTGAGGTAAAGACAGAAGAAAAAAGCAATTTGAATGCTTTTTTTGGGAAAGGTAGAGTGAATACAAGAGGTTTTGAGGTTCCAAGACCATGGTATGAGGTAGAAGTTGTAGTTTCAAATAGAGTGACTACTCTTGCAGGTTATCCAAAAGATAAGACTTTTAAAGTAGTTACTATGGACGGATGGGTTTTTGAGTGTAAAACACAGGGAGACTACTCTAAAAATCTAAGGTCAACTGTAAGCCTTTCTATATTGGGTAAATGGCTCAAGGGGCATCTAGAAATGAGTGGGTGTCTTAAGACTGGCGAAATGGTTACAGATCAGGTTTTGAGCGATTACGGTAGGAATCACTTGACGCTAAGATCAACCAGTCAGCCTGATCTATGGATAATGGAATTTTAATGAATTACTTTAATAAATATATGCTTCAGTTTGAACAAGATAAAGATTTTCAAGATTCAATCTTAAAAACTAGGGATGACTTCCTAGAAAAATCTAATAACATTCACAAAGATTACATTAATTATTTGCTTTTAGGTAACGTCCAAAGCGGAAAAACGGCGCATGTTTTAGGGATTATATCTGAGCTTGCAGACCAAGATATCAAGCTATTCTTCTATCTAACAACAGATAGTGTGGATCTACAGACTCAGACAAAATCTAGGATAGAAGAAAACCTATTAAGCTTTATGGTTTTAGACGAGAACGATCACCATTTGTTTGATACTTCTATGAGAGGGAATAAGCCTCTAATAATCGTTTTAAAGAAAAATAGTAGGGTCTTAAAAAAATGGCGAGATAGCTTACTTAATAAAGATTACCTGAAAAGCTATCAAAGCTATATCATCGACGATGAAGCCGATGCAGCTAGTTTAGACACAAATCAATCAAAGAAAACCGCTAAAAAAAGTAAGATTAATGAGCTTTTAAGTGACATAAAAAGCTCGACTATTCAGTGTTTCTTTATACAGCTAACAGCCACACCACAGTCAATTTTATTGCAGTATAATTCTTCAAGCTGGAAGCCAGATGAAGTACAGTATTTTAAGCCAGGAGAAAAATATATAGGTGGAAACTTTATCTATACAGACCCTCCTAGCAATGTTGTAAAATTTATAGACTTCGATATTTCCGAAATTTATGATGAAACTGCTGCAGTAGATAATGATTTAACTAATGCACTTCTAACATTCCTTATTACTTGTGCGGAATTTGAGATGAATGGGAAGGGCAACTGTAATTTTATGATTCACCCCAGTCATAAAACAGAGATTCACTCTCTTTTCGAAAGCAAAATCAGAGAAGCCTTGAACCAAATTATACATAGCATCAATTACCCTGAAGATCAGTCTTTGAAAGACCTAGTCAAAGAAGTGTGGCTAGATTTAAAAGCGACAAAACCAGATATAAACCATATAGACGACTTGTACTCAAAGTTTATAGAGATAGTACAAAGAGAAGAAGTTAAAGTATTAACCATTAACTCAAAGTCGGATGATGAGCTGAAATTAGATTCGGGCTTCAATATCTTAGTAGGTGGCAACGTCATAAGTAGAGGGTTAACTATCCCTAAATTACAGACGGTCTACTACTGTAGAAGCTCTAAAAAACCTAATGCGGATAATTTTTGGCAACATTCACGTATTTTTGGTTATGATCGAGACAAATCCTTAATCCGACTTTTCATGCCTCAATATGTATACAAGTTTTTTACTCATTTGAATGATGCAAATAATGCTCTGATCGAGCAAGCGTTAGATAGAGATAATAATAACTATCAGTTTTTCTATCCAGACAATATATCTCCAACTAGAAAAAATGTTTTAAATAAAGATTTTTATGTCGTTAAGGGTGGGAAAAATTACTTTCCTTTATACCCAAATGAAAATAACTTAGTAACCACTAACGATGTTCTGTCGCAGATTAATGAGCTTTACAATACAACAAATGAAGGGATTTTAGAGCTGTCCACAGACGATTTGATAAATGTATTGGAGTCATTAGGAAGTTTTGATGTTATCGATTGGGACTTAAGCACCTTTATCCAAAGTATAAGAGTGCTGTCCACTAAAAGACCTACAATGAATAATATT
This sequence comes from Psychrobacter sp. GP33, assembly GCF_014119005.1. Classification (GTDB taxonomy): domain Bacteria; phylum Pseudomonadota; class Gammaproteobacteria; order Pseudomonadales; family Moraxellaceae; genus Psychrobacter. The sequence continues at coordinate 70,948 of NZ_JACGYX010000007.1, forward strand.
CTAATATTAAGGCATGATCGAAATCTATCAAAGGGCACAGGTACAATGCTTTCACCAGATGACAGGAAGCTAGGTAAAAGATATAGCAATGATATAGTAGTGACTTTATATCTTATTAAAGGAAATAGGGACAAAGGTTGGAGCGGCACAGACTTTTGGATGCCTAATATTAAGCTACCTGAAAACTTAGATTTTTGGAATGCAAGGTAATATATGAAATGGTTTCTTTTAAAGAAGTGTTTTATTGTCTGCATAGTTAAGAGCTATGCTGTCAAATCCTTACAACTAAACTTGGGAGATTTTAGTTACGCAGCTTGACGATAAAAGTCAAACCACACCTGTCTTGGCGATTTATAGCCCAAGCTCTTTTGAATCTTATTCTGATTATAATGCAACTCAATATATCCAATGATATCGCTTATGGCTGTAAATCTTGTTTTATAGTCTTGATGATACACTAGCTCGTTCTTTAATATGCCTCAGAAGCTTTCTATGGGTGCGTTGTCAAAGCAGCTACCTTTACCTTTAGCATTCATTGAGCCTTTAAACTGATGCTGCTTGATGATTTTGTGATATGCGTCTCTACAGTAGTGACTGCTTCTATCAGAATGCACAATTAGCCCTTGGCTTGGCCCTTTATTTTTGATTGCCATATTGAGTGCACGGCATACTAAATCTGCTGTCATGCGCTTATTAATAGCATAGCCGACCAGCGGTAATCATCCCATAAGACACTTATTAAATAGAATTAAGCTACCTAACTCAAGTAAATATGTTTCCGATATACTTGGGATGGTTACCGTTCAATTTAATTTTGAGTAAGATGAATAGCTTTACAAGATTCTATAAAGTGCCAGTCACCATGCCTATAAAGGCTTTAAAGAATTAGATTATGCTGATATATTTTAAAGGATTCTCATAGTGCCAACAGCAGATTTTCAGCTTAACTTTCTAAAACGCATTCAATGGCTTCTTGAGTCTAGCTCTTACACCTCTACCTATAAATTTGCCTTATTAATGGCAACGGCCAACCTGGCTATAGAGTCTGGAGTTAATGACGACAGAGAATGCAGTATTTCTTATCAGCAGTTAGCAGAGCAGTTTATACAGCTTTATTGGATACAAGCGTTACCATTCTCGGATCAAAGTAGTGACTCTGTACTCAGACAAAGCAGTACAACAGGTCAGGCTAGTGTTATTAATAGCATTCTAAATTTGCAGCATAAAGCTAAGACCAACAATCTAAGCATAGCTCGTACACAAAATGCTAAACTCTGGCAATCAACTATCAAAGATATTGCTTCAACCATCAAAAGGTATCCTGCAAGATATCTACAAAGTGCAGAAGACAAAGTTTGCCGTGAGTTCTTATATACTTATAACGCCAAAGAGAAAGTGATAACTTTAAAGCCTGGCATTGCATACTGTTTTACACGTTTTAGTAAGATAATTAACAAGCTCTGCCAACAATATTGGACAGAGTTCGTGCGTAAAAACCGTCATAACCAAATATACTTTAGTGATGATGTTGACCTGCAACAATTTTTATTTCATCAATCAAGACAAAGTTTAAAGGTCTTGGAGTCCATATTAATTGACGCTCAACAAGGGCAGTGCTTCTATTGTCATAAAGTTTTAAAAAATAATATTGAAGTGGACCATTTTATTCCTTGGTCAAAATATCCCGTTGATACTACTCATAACTTTATACTCACTGACCATAAGTGTAATAACAGCAAGCGTGACTATCTTGCTGAAGAATTGTTTTATGAAAAATGGTTAAAACGTAACCAACAATACGGACATACTATTGAGCAAGAAGCAAAAACCATAGGCTTTATAACCAACCAGCAACGCTCAGAGACGATTAGCCAGTGGGCTTATCAAATAGCGGTGGAACATGAGGATTTGGTCTGGTCGCCAAAACTAAGTATAAAGTTGCGGCCAATTAATCCTGGTTTACTCCCAAAGCTTCGAGCCTGATAAATAGATATGTTACCTTATGACCAATCAAATCTCCAAAAGCACCTTTCATTATTATGATAAAAATGCCGTTGAATTTGCTTGTCAAACGGTAAGCATAGATATGCATGATTTATACGAGCTATTTCTTAATCAATTACCTCAAAGAAACACGCAGTCTATTTTAGATGTGGGCTGTGGCTCAGGCAGAGATGCAAATTACTTTTCTAAACGAGGTTATGACGTAACAGCGATGGATGCCAGCGCCGAGTTAATTCAGTGGGCTCAGCAACATCATATGTCGAGCAGAATTAATTGGTACCACTTAGATTTTAGCAGTATTGACAAGCAGGGTTGGGATATTAAGTTTACTGGTGTTTGGGCTTGCGCCTCATTGCTACACGTACCTTTTCTCGAGCTACCTTGCATTATAGTATCATTATTAATAACCTTGACTGATGAAGGCGTAATGTACTTATCATTTAAATATGGTGAAGGGGAGCGAGTAGATAATGAGCGCTTCTTTTGTGATATGGATGAAGCACGCTGGAAAACCATTGTTACTAAAATAACGCAAGTGATTGAATACGATGTCTGGTTGTCGGCCGATAAAAGAGCCAACTGTAAAGATGCGTGGTTTAATGTGATAATCAAACGAAAGAATAATCATATTATAAGTTCTACAAGACGATGAGTAACAACTGACAATAACTGATATAAAACTTGGTAGGTAGATATGAGTGAGTCAATGGAGCTTTTAAGGTTGTTTGAATTAGATAGCCGAATGAGTAAATTCCAAAACTTATTTAAACAGCTCATTTATGTTTTGTCAGAAGAAAACATTGAGTATGTCATTGTTGGCACAGTTGCATACTCAGAGTATGCAACTCCTCGTGCGACCACCAATATTAATTTCATGATCTCTGAAAGTGACTGCTATAAACTTGAAAGCGTTCTTAAAGAACATGGGGTTGACTTTATATGGAATGCCTACCAACAGCTCATCATTGCTGTCAAAGATGATAGTGATGAGACTAAAAAATATCCTCTCGCACTTTCATTCCAAAGCGCCCCTAAAGGTCTTGCATTTAACCACTCGATATCTAAAGAGATATTTGGTGTGGCTGATGTACCTGTCGCTAGCCCTGAAATATTAGTGGCGTTATGGTGTCTGGCGGTGAGTAATGGTAATTCTAAATCTTATTACGATGCCCAAATGATGATTAAGCTACAGTTGGCAGACGTTGATAAGTGTGTAGCTGTGATTGAAAGTCTTCATGAAAGTAATGCCAATAAAGTATTGCGCTCAATTCTCACAGGGAATGCTATATATGTCGATACGATCAATATGGATGAAGCGCTTATTATGCCATCTGATCTGTTCCAAACTCATGAAGATATTGAGCTGGCTAAAGCTCATCGCTACCAAGCGGCGCAAGAGCGTCGGCGTAAATTGTATGAGGGGATACAACAGGTAAAATAATACAATGGTTTTCGCTTTTATTATACTGAGCTTATAAGCCGGTGAAATGGGCGAATAATAAAAGCGCTAGCTTGATGGTACGCATATTTAAGCGGAATGCTCTAAAGCATTCTTACAAGCTTCAGCCAAATAAGGATCTACCGTATCTTGTTTTAGTAGCCACTTAAGATATCCAGCCCCATCAGAATTGGTCGCTAAATCTGCAATATTCTCTCCTTTATGTTTGCCAAAACTTAAGTGCGTAGGTATACGCGCCATTTCGCTAAACTCATATAAGCTCTTCACATCACTGATTTCATGACCTTGACTATTCGCCAAATCAATCAGACTACCAAGCACCAGCTCAGTGAAGTAAATATCAGCAATAGCAGCATGTGCATCTCTTGCTTGAGCACGTGCCACATCTCGGTGGAAATGATAGAGGAGGGACACTAGTTTATGGCTTTCCAGTGTAGGAAGAAGGAAGTTTGCCATGGCATTGGTACATATTAAATTAGGCGTATAGGTCACGCCAGCATTTTTAAGAACTGATATATCAAAATCAATATTGTGACCAATCAAGTACTCAACACTGCTAGGCAGTCTAAAATCTGTGTGAGGCGGCTCATCTGCCACATCTTCATCACAGATATGTGATATCGCCATTGACCCTAAACTGATTTCTTTAAGCGGGTTAAAACGCTTAGCTCTCGGCGCCTGCAACACAGTCACCTTGCCGTTAATGATATCAACAATAGAGTAGGCGGCCTCAGTCATGTGCGGTTCAATAAGCCCTGTGGTTTCGGTATCGAGTATGTATGTGGTCATAATAAGCCTTGATAAATATGAGGAGCTTAGTAGTCTGCTATAGGTGTTTCTATTATATCGGTCTATCCATTGATTAAAAGCTCCATGAAAAATGAGCCCGACTCGCAAATAGTAGGTAGTAATCTCGTAAATTTTCGGTATATTTCAAGAGAAGGTAAATAACTTTACTGTTACCATGGCTATACGCATCTGTTTACTTCCATATTATTTTGCCAAACCGTTTTTATCTTCGATGTATAGAATAACAGCTAAGCCACCTTCATACCCTCCATTACCAGCTTTATCAGGGAAAGGTACATGACCCTTGGTTTCAATGTATTTATCAAGACTACCTGATAATTTTCTCGACTGTTCGTTGTAGAGAGTAAAATTTTCCAATCCTATACTACGACCTTGTTCATCATAACTAACTCCGTTTTTAGCATAAGTTTTAATATCATACTCACCTTTATAACGATAAGAATTAGGAATATCTTTCCATTTTTTAGATAAGGATATAAAACCATGGCAATAGATATCACCATTACAAGCTGCAACTTTAGGAGCTAGTTTAGGATTCTTATATATCTTAGTCATTTCGGGTAAACCAGCAAAGCTAGAAACACTGACAATTGTTAATGCCAACGCAATAATTATTTTGTTCATTATTAATTCTCATAAAGTGGTCAGATATTGATATTAGCAGTAACTTGTTTCAATTACGACGACTTCATATAACAATCAGTATTTTCTGAGTGGACTATTCTAAAAAGAGAGTAGCAAGCCAAGGCCGTTCACATTCACAGGTAATAGCCTCGAAATACCTAATCCGAGAAAAATCACTATGAATTAGCCAATGCCTTTTTAGCAAAACCTTAAGAACATTTTACCTAGAAAATACGTTTATAGGTTGCCAGCTATACTGGTTTTTATAATAAACGTATGTGCGTATCATTATCACTGTCTTACTGAATAAGCATCCTTTAGGAGATGATATTTTTAAAGCACAAGCCTTTATCATTGCCTTTCAATGTAATGTCAAGAATAACGTGCAAAAAATAGTCGTATTTATTGGCTGCCCAAAGGCGCGTCACAATGGCAGTGCCTGACTCGCGACCATAATCTATTAAATAAGCTTATTGATCAGCAAGCACAACAGCAAGGCCGCCAAGCAGAGTTTGCAGACTATAACCGAGAGGGAGTGGCAGGGAGTCTATATAGCATTACCGAATGCTTTGTATTGACGGCTAATGACAGTTACTTAAGCGATGAAGCGCCAGAGAGCAACTCTTGCACTATCGCAGTTAATAGCGGCGACTGTATTATGGTTTGTACGGATGGTATTCATGACTTATTGCCAAGTCATAATTGGCAATCTGTCAGTGCGGAGGCAGATTTAAAGGAATGGCTAATCACTCTTAAAAATCAGGTCTATGATTAAGATGGCAGTGCATATGATAATGGCAAAACCATTTTGCTTAGTTTTGATTGAACCATTGTTTTAGTAATGAAGCTATAAACTTAACATTGAACGATTTAAGTGAGAAAACCATATGCCCACGCACCCAATCGCAAGCTATACAAAGTCGACACGTCTATTCATTTTATATCAATGTTTGCCTCGGAGTGAAGCTGATGCTATGTCATTAACAGAGCTTATGGTTGGTTATGGTGATGATTCAAATAATTTCGCTAATGAACGTAAAAACTTAGAGAACGATCTGATTGGCTTAAATCAAATATTTAACGATATTTTTTTATAGTGACGCCTTGGTTAGAATACCAGCGTGGGGGCAAAACATCAGTGGACAAACAGCACGATTTTTTATTGAGCCGAGCTTCAATATCGATATCATCAATGAGCAAACGGTGTTCTTTTGGGAGATGCTTGATAAATACACTACAAACTATTTGCCAGTATCTTTTAAGCAAAGTATTACAGATAAGCTCACCCAATTAGGTCGGCACAATAAGGATAGTTTCCATCAAACTAAGCTAGGGCAATGGCAAGATCATCTCATTACCTTACCGAGCATAGTACAAGCACCGACGCTTAATAATGATGTTATGGCAAGTATTCACCAAGCTTTGCTAAATAGACTGCAACTTAAAATTAGTTATCAAAATAAATGGCATGGCAGTTCTGCTGAGAGAGTCATCTATCCCAAAGGACTTATCTTTATTGACAATATGATCTATCTCACAGGGTTTAATCCTACTGATGATCATATCGATGATGAGGTACTGTTAAAAGCGCATCGTAATTTTGCCGTCAATCGTATCACTGAGGCAGTAGTCATAGATAAGCAAGTACCTGACTGGGTAGGGCGAGATATTTTTTCATTAGATAATTTGAATAAATTAGGTAAGTTAGAACCTACTGATAATGTTCAGATCAAACTGATTTTAAGGGTGCAAAAATATGCTTGTCAGCATCTTTATGAGCGTCCATTATCACAAGATCAGCAGATTGAGGTTGTCGATGATACTTGGAATCAAGTCAGCGCTACTGTGGCTAATACTAAGCGTCTGCAAGATTGGCTGGTGAGTATGTCGCAGCTGGCCGTGGTAGTAGAGCCACTAGCACTGAAAGCAGTTATTCTGGAGCGTTTGCATAGTGCATTAGAGTTGTATGGAGATTAAGATTTAGTTGTTAATGATGTGATCTTAAATTATTTAACGAAAAGGTTGCTTTTTAGCTTTAAAAGGAAGTTTAAAATGATAACAAAAAATACGATTACTATAGAGCCATGGATTACAGAGCTGTGGGCTTGGGCTGATAAGTTTGAGATATCTGAAGAGGATTTACCACGCAATAGAGAAGGTTTGTTGAACATAATAGATTTAGATATTCGTTCCAATCAACTTACTGAACTGCCTGAAAGTATCGGTAAATTAACTAGACTAAGACGATTAATCGTTAGTAAGAATCAACTAGATAGATTGCCAGACAGCATCGGTCAACTTATTAATTTAGAGTGTCTAGATATTAGTGACAATCCGCTCACTACGCTACCAGAGAGTATTGTTCAGCTTAAGGAGCTGGAGTTTATTACTATTGCTGAAGATGGTGCTACTAATAAGCTAGTTGATTTGTCTGCAGAGGTTACTGGTTTTTTACGGGGGTTAGGTCACGGTTGCAAAGGATGGAGCGATACTATTAAGCCCATTCGTAGCACTAGTATTCAGGAGTATCTACTAAGAAAGCAGCGTCTTAATCGGAATACTGTAGTAGATGAAGATACTGACCACATACCCCTTGAAAGTATCGATCGAGAAGCCCTACAGGAAGTAATCAAATGGGCAGAATTGTGCGATCTACCTAGCCATACTATTTCAAGAGATACTGATGAGCTGGTTAAACAGACTTCTTTATCAATTGATTCGTATACGCAGCCTATACCAAAAGCTATTGGTTGTTTGACTCAATTAAGAATCTTAATCTTTAATAGTTGCATGTCATCGGGTAGTGATGCCTGTCAAGCTGATGATATTCTACCAAATACTATTGCCAATCTAATCAATCTTGAAACGCTAAGATTAGTATGTAATGGCTTATCCTTTCTTCCGACTAATTTGCATGAACTAAAAAATCTAAAGACTTTAGAAATTACTTTTCATGATGTGACTACCATTCCTAAAGTACTGGCAGATATGAGCTGTAATATCAAGTTGCACCTGCATGGTAATCAAGACAAATTACCAGTTAACTTGTTAGATGATTTAGCAGATATCCGCTGCTTAACCGAACTGTCAACTAACGATGAACATTTAACGATATTACCCGATAATATTAGCCAACTTACAAACCTAAGAGTATTGAATATTACCAGTGGTTCCTTAAAACAAATCCCGCAAACCATTGGTGCTCTAACCTATTTAACTCACCTGACGCTACACTGCGAAGTGCTTGAGCATTTACCAGAGTCAGTAGGGCAGTTCAGCCAGTTAGAGGAGCTCATTGTCATTAGTGAAAAAATAGGACAGCTTCCTGATAGCTTAGCTAATCTAACTCGGCTACGCGGGTTAGATATCCCTGCTCATTTAGTTGATCAGTTACCGATAGGCATTATTGAAAGGTATCGCAATAATGAGTTGTGGATTAAAAATATTGCTTTTACAAAGTTGTACACGCCACAAATGAGCGAATATGACTTATCCCGTTATGGGTTTTTTCTTATTAGTGATAATTGGGATGAAAAATCACTAATTGATCTGAGGTTCAAAACAGCGCCAGAGTTCTTACTCGGTTTGCAGACGACTAAAAAAACTATTAAGCAATTTGATGTGGTGGATGGCATTATTATTTGCCAGCCTGATGAAGTGCAAAAAGTTATGAATATGTTTGAAACTACTTTCAATGAATTTAAGGGTAACGACCCTACAGATATTGAAAAGGCGCTAAGTTTTGCGAAACCTGCTAAGTTTATACAAGCTAGTGCATTAGAAATGTCTAAATCAGACCAAGTGCTCAGTCAGATTATTGATCAGATTCCTAAAGATATTACTATAAAAGATATGATGTTTAAAACTGAAAGTAACCGCCATTTTACGTTTGATGAGTTCGAAGTTATATCAGATACTATTGATAATATGGGTGTAGAGGATGAACATATTTTCTATAGTACAGAAGTTGTCGATAAGCCTAAGTACTGTTGGATGGGTATGATATATATGGTTTCGTAGTTATATTAAGTATAAATATAGCTGAAATAAAATTGTAGGCATCGTTGGCAAACGATTATCGCTTAAGAAGCAAAGAATATAGAAGGTGAGAGATATGAGTACAGCTTTGTTGAATGATTTTATCCAAGCTCAAAATACTGTTTATCCATCGGTTATTAACGAGTTAACTGAAGGGCAGAAGCGTACGCATTGGATGTGGTTTATTTTTCCACAGGTGAAAGGGTTGGGACACAGCACAATGGCTCGGCGCTTTGCAATAGGAAGTCTAGAGCAAGCAAAAGAGTATTTGCAGCACGACGTACTTGGAGCACGGTTGAGAGAGTGTGCTGAATTACTATTGTTGCATCCTGATAAAAGTGCTTTAGAAATTTTCGGATCAATCGATACGCTGAAACTACACTCTTCGCTTACACTGTTTACTTTAGCATCCTCTAATAAAAAATGTGTTTTTAACGAGCTTTTAGATCAGTATTTTGAAGGCAGTTACGATATAAACTCTATCAGAATGTTAAAGCAAATCAATGATCAGCAATCTAAGTGAATAAAACCGAACGAGAGTCTAAAAGGGGATGTAATCCTTAGTGAAGATTAAACTTCAATAAACGAATTTATGCCAGATGATAAATGTCTTAGAGACTGTGCAAGCGCTCTACGGTCGTAAAATGTCGTCAAAGTTTGATACTTTTGACTACATTAAAACCCCTTAATGATCAGTGAGCATGACCATGAAATATCAGATTGATGACTCGTATATAGATGATATACCTAGTGCTGTTCTATATCGACAAACCATGGATCATTACCCTAAGTCTGCTATTGGTTGTTTTATCATCAGTGATGATTGGAGTGAGCAGGCGCTACTAGATCTAAAAAAGAAGTCGGAGTCTTGGTTCTTAGTAGGCTTGCAAACAGATGGTAGTGAATTTGAACGCTTAGATATTATAGACGGCATTGTTAGATGTCAGCCAAATGAAGTAAATAATGTCATTAGAATGCTTGATGTAAAATCTGCAAGTACTCTTATCGGTATAGATGTGGTAGATATCAAAAGTCTGTTCGAGTGTGGCAGTTTATTTCAATTCATCCAAGAAAGCACCGTAGACGAATTTGAATCAGATTTAATAAAAGTGACGACACATAAGCTTGTTAGTCTACTTGCAAAATCCCGTGATACTAGACGGTTGTTGATTGGAATGGAGAGCTTTCAAAGTTTACCACTAGAAGTATTTGCTTATATATCAGATGCTGTTGAAGTATTATTGTCTAATGATGATGCTTCTATTTATTACTATTCAAGTATGACTGATGAGATCAATACTTTTCATTTATAAGCGATATATGTTGAGGGGTAGGTATAAGTTTAAAACAGCCGCATTAAATTTTGAGATTTTTCAACAAACGATAAGAGCTTTAGTTATATTTCATTTAATGGCTAATAACAACTAAAATCACATAGGTATAAATTCATGGCAGAAGAAAACAGTATTAATGAAGGTTACAATGTTATAAAGATTTCAAGTTTTCTATCTACAAAAGAGTATTCAAATAAAAAACTCGTTATACCTAACTATCAGCGACCTTACCGGTGAACAGAAAAAAATATTATCGACTTGCTAACAGACTTGTACTATCAGTGCAAAAGGCTTGGTCATAACTTAGGTGATGTTTATAACCCAGATAATGCGTATCGCTTAGGTACTGTGGTTTTACATCAACATACTAAAAAAGGTGAGACGCAGGTTGATTTAGTTGATGGCCAGCAGCGTACTTTGACACTGTTGCTGCTTATGAAGGCTGCTGCAGATTCTAAAAGATTTAAAGAGCAATTTAATGGTTTTACTCCAGTAGAAATAAACCTCCCTGATTGTAGTGAAACTCAAAAAAACCTAAGTAAGAACCTTGCATTTATAGAACGTCATGTCAGTAGCCCAGAATTTACGCCAGATGTATTAAATTTTTTACTGCATCATTGCGAAGTGGTTCAAGTAACCTTGCATGAGCTATCTGAAGCTTTCCAGTTTTTTGATTCACAAAATTCACGTGGTCTTGATTTAAGTCCTCATGATTTGCTAAAAGCATTTCATTTACGCGAGTTTGCTACTTCAGAGGATAGTTCAAAAGAATCTATTGTGAATAAGTGGGAGCAGAAAAATACAAAGGATCTGAAATTGCTGTTCTCCAATTATTTATACCCTATTCGTCAGTGGAGTCTTGGTAGGCCTAGTCTATACTCTAAGGAACTATGCTTTAGTTATAAAGAGTTTGAGCTGCCTTTTTACTTTTTAGAACTTACACATCTTTTCCATTCCTTCATGGGGATATAGTATTCATCAAGCTCAGTCTGATCTAAGTCGCTAACTGACCTCATATATAAACTAGGCCAACTATCTTCTTCAGAAATATAAGCGAAATCAATTTTAAAATTACCATCTTCTGTTAAGGTTATTAACAAATGCGTCCATGGGTTTTCGGAAAATATTGAGCATTTTTGTAAATCTACTGCTAGATTAAGTATTTCTTGCTCAATTTCTTGTACAGGATTACTGAACCCTTCATAGAAACTATGTGTAGTATCTAACTTATCAACCCAACTTGAGCCAGCTTGACTACTGTTCTGATAAAACATACCAACATATTTTATCTCTTTAGCTTCATCTGGCATTACTGACCATAACAACTCCCCTAGTTTTTGATAGATAATCTGATCATCTGTTTTCATGCCATTTTCCTATATCAGTATTTTTTTAATGCCTTAGCAATTGATAAATCATTTATTATTAAGACTGGCGCTGATTATTTCATAATTATTAAAATTGCATCTAATACTAGAAACTCAATGCCTGTATAGCGCACCGAACAGGTATTAGAACACAATAATAAATACTTTTTTCAAAGCATCATTCCATTTTTTTCCATTAATATTATATTATTTGTGCTAATTGATCTTGCTAAGCTTGAACACCGCAATCTACCGTAGGATAGGAGGTATATTATAAATATTTATAGAGATAATGGAAAAGTAGATATTGATATAATATTCAAAGCAGAAGAAATTATTAGTCATGTTTTCCCAAGTAATTATACTGACCTAGTAACTAAATATGATGCTCTGAGATTGGAAAACAATATTTTTGATTTTACGAATGTTTATGGAGAAAAGGATGAAAGAGATGTTAATTTTTTAAGCTTTAAAACTGATCATATCGATGGTGATATTATCAGTAATCAAGAAAATGTATCAGATATCAGTAATTTCGGTTATAAAAATATAGTTTTATTTGCAATTTGTGCGAACGGGGACTACATCTGTTTTGATTATCGACATGATGCTATGACTAAGAAGCCTAAAATCGTTTTAGTCTGTCATGATGAATTTGTAGATCATGATGACGGTACAAGCTCTATGGTTATTAATCATGTAGCTGACTCATTCGAAGATTTTATTGATATGTTGCATACCTAAGATATCTCGTAAATTTGATCAAGATAGCGTTATTAGCTCGAAAAACTAACGTTCTGTACACCATGAAGTACACTGTAACTATTTCAGCTAGTTAAAACGTTGATACCATTAGCCCACAGCCTAAGTTTCGAGTCCTCACTAGGGTACTGAACCATTGAAAGAACCTGATTATTCCGCCATATGTATACTAGCAATAATCTAACAAACAGCTTCTCCTATAACAGATTCTATTGGTGCGCTGGTAATGGTACGCTCGATACGGAAAACAGGAAATTATGCTTATGGAAATAAATGAATGCGAAGAAAAGTTTTGGAATAGTGACTCTTTTCATTATTATTTAGAGAATGAAGACACATGGGATGTTGATAAATATTGGGATCTTGAATATTCACTAATAAAGTTAAGTAAGCACCTTAATGACAAGAATATGGTAGAAAAAAATCTTGCAAGAAATATCTATTACTTAGGAAATAGTATAAATAAGCTAGTCTGTGCTCATAGGAGCTCTACACGTGCATGGACATTTGATACATATAGATATAGCGAAGATGACATTGATTATTGTATTGATAGGTTTAATCACCTCATGCGAGTTTTATGGCAAGCTGGTAGCTACAATCATGAAGAATCAATAAATTTTTTTAGAGAAAATCCGTTGTTTAAAGATATTTAACTATAATACTTTATTAAAAATCCTCACTAGGGTACCGAACTTGTTCCCATAACGGTGATTATGGTAAATAGTTTTAGAGCGATAAAAGTAGGATTCAGAAGTATTTGGGCTATAAATCGCTAAGATATATGAAGTTTTTTTATTACCGTCAAGCTGTGTAACTAAAAGCTCCTCAGTTAGTATCTACAGATTTGATAGCAGGGATCAGCGTGGGGCATGCTGTTAAATCCCTAAAACCAAACTTGGGAGATTTTAATCAAGCAGCGTTGCAATAAACCTTATCAGGTTGTTATTTTAATAAGTAATTTTAGAAAAACTTATTTAATATAATTGATGTAGAATTAAACAAATGTACTTACCGTATATAATTTCCGTTTTCTGTACTGACCCCTATTAAAAAAGGAATGCTTATGAAAAAGCTTGCGGCTTGTCTTGGTCTTGCCTTGGCTTGTATATCTACCTCTCATGCCCAAACCATCGCTGGTTACAGCTTTGAAAAATACCCTGCTAAGATTTATAACGGTAAACAAGCGCCCTTAAAATTAGGTGACTGGAGATCTTTTCGCACTCGTCTGATAGAAGCTCATAAAGATGGTGACATTAACTTCGCCGGTAACTATATCGTAACAACCTGGGGCTGTGGTACAAGCTGTGTTTCAGGGGCTATGATTGATAAACGTACTGGCAAAGTATACGATATTCCACTGGGTGAAACTGAGGATAGTATCACCCCTTATGAAAGTGGCGCAGAATGCTTCGCAGACGGAGCAGAACTCGATGATGACGAGCGTTTGGCTTTCTATTCCAATAGCCGCTTATTTATCAGCCGCAATTGTGAAGGCGAGAAAGTCAACGAAACCACTGGTAAACAACTTATCACTTATTATGTCAATATTTGGGATGAAAAGACCAAAACATTCAAGCTAAAAAAGGTTCAGCAATCTAAACTCGTTACAGTGGACTACAGTGAATTTTAAACCAAATTTTTTCTGTATTTACCTTTTAAAGCCAAGTTTTTAGCCTAAACTTGGCTCATACTACTCCCTATCTTTTTTAGATGCCTTAGCTTGGGCTATCTTGACGGAAAAAATCAACCACTTCAACATTGTAGTAGCACACTAAATTTGGACTGTATTTAAGAAAGTGTATGCTGCGCACGAAAAAAGCCAGACAACCTAAGCTGTCTGGCTTTGAAATCTTGAACGACTTATCTATGATTATGTTCCCGCCATACAGCATGCTCACATACCTCACAGCACCAACTCTCTTTTGCCCGCATATACGGAATGTCTGCTGGTATCTGCAGAGGACACACATAACCACAATACTCGCACCGCACATCATCTAAATAAGCAAAACACTCACCGATTGTCTCGAACAGAACTTGTGCGCTAATCTCATACTTCTCACAGAGGGTTTCTACATGTGCGATATAATCACTTTCATTATCATATGCCCAATAATCCTCACAGATTCTTAAATCTCGTGCGTTCTGCGTCATATTCGGCTGAAGTTTTACACTCATCATGTTCTCCTTAGTAGCCGACATAGTCAGAGTGCGGTAATAGCTCATAAAGCTCGCTCTGAAGCTGACAACGCATATCCTCTATCACATAGCCAAGACTGGCATCCAAACGCTTCTGTACCCATATACGCATCGCCATATCGTTATTAAAACAGCGCTTCACTCCCAAGAAGCGAGCGAGGTTATGACCCGATGAAATATACAACTCACGCATTAATGCATTAGCAATCTCATTCGCATCTGCACTGATTGCACCGTCAGGTTTAAGTTCAGCAAACAGCTCTTCATAATTGATAATTGTCATAGTGACGTCTCCTTGTCAGTTTGTGCATTAGAGCTATTCAATGCGCTGGTTAACTTCTCCTTGCTCGCGAGTAGCAAATTATCCATTGCAGAGCCATCCTGACGGGTGATATCAGGCACATAACGGCTATACACCCGAAACAGCATCTCCGTGCTACTGTGACCCATCTGCCGTGCTATCCACTCAGGATTTTCACCAGCAGCCAGCCAAAGCGTCGCTGCCGTGTGTCGAGTCTGATAAGCACGCCTATGTTTCAGACCGAGTAGGGCAAGCGTGGGTTTCCACACCCGTCTGTTCACATTGCGATACTCCATCGGATTGCCTTGTGAGTTGCAGAATACAAACTCTGACTTACCAAAGGTGCGCGTCTTCTGTTCTAATAAGGCGTCATACACTAACTGCGACATCGCAATATCACGCTGTGAGCCCAAGGTCTTCGTTGGACCCATCTCGCCATTGACTAATGCCCCTCTGATACTGATCTCACGCCGATCAAAGTTAATACAGTCCCATTTAAGCCCATCGATCTCACTGGTACGCATACCGGTAAAGAAGCGAATGGTGTAGTAGGGCCTATAATCAGCACGGACATGCTTTAAAATCAGCCATACCTCACTCAATGTAAACGGGTTTACATCCGGACGAGCTTGTTTGAGATTCTTAATATTTTTATAAGGCATCTCAAACTCATGGCGATCTGAGGCTTCTTCTAGTATCATACGAAGAAGTATCATGATCTGATTGATTCGTGCTACTGACAGACTTGACTGACCCTCTTTACCGTAACGAACTTTGGCGAGAGAGCTACGGAAGGTCAGCAAGTCTGGTTTTTTTATCGCATGTACTGCTTTACCACCAAACTCAGGTAACAAGTACTTATTTAAAATAATCTGCGTCTTTTGCCGATAGCTCGGCCGCCATTCAATCTTCTTCTCCTCATACCAAATATCGACAAACTGCCTAAAGGTTGGGTTACGACTGATACAAGCTTCCGCTCTATCAGCCAGTGCCGTCATCTCTTTTAAACGTGTACTCTTCGGAAAGTAAGCGCCATAGTCAAAGATGCCTAGGGTTATTTCTGCTTCCATTTTTTTCAAAACAGTCGCTAATTTTTTTCTGTTAGCTGGGTTATCTTCCAAGCTAGTCTTTTCTCGACAACGTATACCTAGGTAGTAGAAGTCGGCGATTAGTTTGCCAAACCGTCCTTGTATAGTAGCCATGATAAACCTCCTTCTATTATTGAAGTGCCATACCGTTAATAGCACTCATCGCCGGCTTACACATATCTTCTTCAATACGCTCCCAGACATATAAAATCTTGCGACCGCCGAAAGGACGGATGTAATGAATATTCTCAATCAAAACAGTGTCTTTCATTTGATTGCGGATAGTACGTGGATCGTATTTAATACGTTCGGCCAGTTCATCAGTCGTTAAATAAGTATTGCTCATAATATTTACCTCTTTTCAGTTATTAAGTCATCGTATTAAGTGATAGAATAAAAATTATTTTATCAACCTGTAAAAATGCATTTTGAAGAAACCAGTTAATATTTACCCGCTTAAAGGTAATTAATAACCGATTTGTGTACTATATTATCTTTTTACCTCAATGTAAAGCATTTTTACCCGAAAAGAGGTATTAATTATGATTGTGTCTAAACTTTCTGTGATTCTGGCAGAGAAAAAGTTGCGTGTAGCAGATGTCGTAAGAGCAACAGGCATGAGTAAATCAACACTTCATAAGCTATACAATGAAGAGTCATCAAGAATAGACTTCAATACTATCGATCAGTTATGTGAGTTTTTGGATGTGCAGGTAGGTGACTTATTTATTTATAAGCCAAACACTAAGGATGATGAAGAATCTTGAAAATCTATAAAACTGAAAAATATGCGCAGAGAAATAAGTGGCAGAGCCCTATAAACAAGGCGTTTCAAAGTATAAAATTAAGGTTGGGGTTATTATTAATAATTGATTTTTCATGGTTTGGTCACGTTTTAGTCACGCTATGAGCTTAATTTACAAAAGCAGTGGAAAAGTAAAAAGCATGCTAAGAAAATATCTCTTAGCATGCTTTTTTATAAAGATAAGAATAATAAGTTGGGGTCAATTATAGAATTAGTATTTATAGCGTGGGCACGAAATGGTCACGTTTTGGTCACGGTGCTGTTTTTTGGTCTTTTAATATATTAGATAAAGTTAATAGTTGGGTAGACTAGCTAGTACTGAAAATCGCTACAACCTTTGAAAATTGGACAAAAAAAATCCTCACTGTTAAGTGAGGATTTTTAAGTATTTGGAGCGGGAAAAGAGATTCGAACTCTCGACCCCAACCTTGGCAAGGTTATGCTCTACCACTGAGCTATTCCCGCTTAAATCATAAGAAGATAAATAATATATCGTCTAGTTGATGACGATGCATTATACGTTAATTTATTTCAATGTCAACTTTTTTTAATAAAAAGCAGAATATTTTGGCTATTTTATCTAATGTCGTAAACATCTTTAAAATGAGAAATATTTATGCTACTTGATTTGATATAAAGTAAAAACCCCCGTTTCTATCAAATAGGAGCGGGGGCTTATTATGCGCGTATAGATAATATTAAGGTTTAGAAGTGGTATTTAATGAGCGCGCTTGGAGCATGCTGGTCTACACCATCAACACCATACTTATTCTTCCAATAGCTATATTCCATACCTACTTCTAAACGAGTATCAAGACCGAGTACTTTTTGTAGATTATATTTAATTTGTGGATTGACATGAATGTTGTCTTTAACATTCTCATCTTCACTATTAAAAGCATAGTCAATATAACCATCAATAACGAAGTTATTCTTTTCCCAACCATAGGTTAAGGTAATTTGTTGATCATCCGCATTATCTTTATCATTGAAAGCATGGTACAAAGATGCAGATGCATATTTCATACCTGGAATCGGCAAGTTCAAATCTGCACCAAGACCGACCAAGTAATTGTCTTGGCTAAAGCCACTACTGTTTGAGCCGAATTCATACTGCCCAGCTAAGTTTACTTGTTTGATAATACTGTTATCAAAAGTTGCAAGTTTCAACTTAGGTGCAAGCTCACCATAAGTTTCTTTAAATTTCTTACCGCTATCATTTTCTCTACCTTGATGACGGTCAACGAAGAAGAATATGCCGCCCCAATCATGAGTAGAGGCGTGCTCTAGGGTCATAGTTTTGAGCTTGCCGTCAGGTACGAGTTCATAGTCGCTACCATATAGACCGGTAATACTGGTATCAGTAAATAGCATTTTAGCGTTAGCGCCAGTTGTAGCTCCTAACGCGATAATAGCAATAGCGGCTGCAGCCAAAGGCTTGATAAAAGTTGATTGCGATAATTTGGTAGTTGAATCAAAACGCACAGTATTACTCCCTAATGTACAGTCGAGATGTCCTCATAGGCAGGGGTAGGTTGTTGATACCGAAACTGGTCTTAACATCCTGTTAAAGCGCACCAGCACTACCTGAGGAGAGATAAAAATGATTAAGATAGAATGAATATTAAATAACAATTATATTTATGTACAACACCTAACGAAATATAACAGTAGTAATATTACTTACAATAAACAATCTAAAGCAATGTTTTAGAACGTTTGTTTAATATTTCGAACAGTTAATCATATTTTGTAACATCTGACAACACTAATTTTTCTTCTAATAATGCAATTTTCATAGATTCAAGCCAGAAAGTGAAGCTAAGTATATGATATTGCTTATTATCCTGACTAAATGGTCAGGTTATACTATTTTTGTTACAAAAAGGAATGATTCTGAATTGATAAGGATAGAAATAGTAATCATTTGTAATACATATAAACATAAAGAAAAACGACTTCAAATATAGGATTTATAGTTTATAGAGACTGAATAGTGAGATACGGTACGATTAAAAAGGGTATCTGAATAGCAGGAAAATTATTCGATAAAAAAGTGTAATGTGATTTGCTATATTTTGTATGAAGTAAGTGTTGTTCTTTGCATTAAACAAAGAGTTTGAGTAAAACAATCTACTAATAGCTTTAATGAATTCTGTTATTGGTTATAAGCAATCTTATCGGGTCTTCAACGGAATGAATTATTGTAATAAATAGATGTGCCAAGAACAAAGAAAACAATTCGGCTTGTCAGAAGATAAAATTTATAAGTGGCATTAGCATCGAAAAACCCTGTAGTAGTAAGTGTGTTTTAGTGTGTTTTAGTGTGTTTTAGTGTGTTGTCATGCTTGATTGGGATGCTTGATGTACATAATAGCAATGGCTTGGAGGAAATATTCTAGAATTATCCATCCGTTTTCTATGTCGATTTATTAGTACTATAGCTTCTTTGAGAAAGATATCGAAACTAGTGTATGCTGTGGATAGTGGAAAAAATTAGGAAAAAGCTACGATATTAATATTCCACCAGCAGATAGTGAAGGTAATATTATCTACAAATCTATTCTCAACAAAGCGATGCTTCTAGCACTTGAGGCATTAACAGACGTTACTTTAAATTTAGAAAATATATTTTAAGCGTTTGGCGCTTCTCTTGATTATATGAAAGAAGTCTACTGCATAAAGTAGCAACGATTTTAAAAGTTAACGAACAAGTTAAAAATATTCGTGTTTAACATAATTTACTGAGTAGATTAATCATATCTTGCTTATCGCCCATAAAAAAGACTACCTATTGGCAGTCCTTTTTATGGTTATTTACTATAAGTATTAAGATTAGAGTTATATTTATTTATAAAGATGTCACTACAGTTTTATTATGATCAGGTAGGGTAAAGACATTATCGAAAATTAGTGTAAAGACGAAGGTATATATTAAAAAGAACAGTAATAAAGTAGCCTCCATTGTAAAGGCTTTGGTTAAGCTTACACCGTACCACAACATATATAGTGGCAGACAGATAAGAAGTAATCCGCCCTCAAAACCAACTGCATGTACAATACGTATTACAAAAGTACGCTGCGCCACATGGCGACGACGCTCCCACGCTTCAAACCCAGTATTATAAATAAAGTTCCAGATAACCGCAGCAACAGATACCATAATAGCGACTGGTAAGGATTCCGCCGCATTGCCCCCACTAAGTAGCATAAGGATGAAGGTGGAAGATATGATAGCAATAATTTCAAAAATAGTGACGTATACTAAACGACGTTTAAGCGGAGATAAAGTAATCAACCAAAACTCCAAAGCACAGTAACGCGCAATAGTTATGAAGTATCGGCCCGTCCCGAGATGAAAAAACGCAGATTAAGAACAGAGCCACGGTTTCCGCCTGTTCATACATTACATATAAAATGGTCTGACTTAATATTGTACAAGAAGGTTTACCAAATAAGCTGTTGTTTTATACGGTGCTATGATTGATATGAATTGATTAGCTTAGCTAGTAGGGGAGAAGAAGGTCTAAGTTGAGAGGTCGTTTAGAATAAGCTGAGAAATACTTTATTATAAACGACCTCTCAGCTTATGAATTATCATAACCATTATTTAAATGGTTTTAGCTTTAACTGCATCGCCGCCGCCACTGCCTAATGCTGTCTTTATGATATAAGAAAAGTAATTTTTCAGGCTCATAGTGTCAATCATTTCTTTATCAGTTCGAGCCAGTAGCTTAGGTGTAGACATATCTATATTATTGATTTGAGCCAATCCGGTTATCCCAGGTAAGACGTCGTATACGCCTAAAGACTCTCTCTCATTAATAAGTTCTTGCTGGTTAGGCAAATTAGGTCTAGGACCCGTAATGCTCATTTCACCTTTTAATACATTCAATAGTTGTGGTAATTCATCAATTTTAGTTTTACGTAAAAATGCACCCAGTTTAGTTATCGAGGTACTGTCAACCAAGTGACTCGCTACTGAAACTGTATTCACTTTCATTGTACGGAATTTTACAAGCTTAAAGGGCTTTTGATTTTTGCCTATTCGCTCTTGAATCAGCAACGGAGAGCCGGTATCAAAATAACCCATACCTGAAATAATAACTAACAGCGGAAAAGTAAGCACCAACCCTATAAACGAGAATACGATATCCAAAAGTCTCTGCATACCTCTTAAGCTCATATTAGAATGCTCTAGGTTTTGGATATAGCTCTGGGCTGTCTTTTGAATAGAGTCACTTGTAGAAAATTTAGGTTGCCAATCCAATAAGGTCTTTGCCTTACTAATATCTACTTGCAGCGAGCCACAAAGCCTTTGAGCAATGCCAGGTTTACCTAATAAAGCCGTTACTGCTTTAATCGAAATAGGCGGTATATGGACAGCTTTATTATTAACTCCTAAACCATTGGCGATCTCTTGCAACATGCTTGCGCTCGAGATATCGTTATCATCAGACACTAAGAATATCTGATTTTTAGCATTTTTATGGTCGATACAAGTAATAATGAAGTCCGTTAAATTATCTATAGACACTAAGCTGCGCAAGTTTTGTTTGATACCGCCTAGAGGTAAAGGAATACCTTTATAAGTCCACTTCATTAAAGAATGGAAATTACCTTTAACGTTTTCACCATACACGAGAGTAGGGCGGATAATCACTACTTCTAGTGGTGTCGTTTTAGCAAGCTCTAATAGTTCTTGTTCTGCTTCGTATTTAGAGATGCCATAAGGATCAGTGGGATTTGGCTGATCGTCAGCCGTAAAAGGTCTACCAGGCTCTGTGCTCTCGCCATTCACCTTAATCGAGCTAATAAATATAAAACGTTTTGCACCTGCTGCTACTGCCTGACGGGCTAAATTTAGCGTGCCCTCTACATTAACTTTTCGATACTCGGTTAAAGGATCAGTAGATTTATCTTTCATTACATGTACACGGGCAGCACAATGAATAACGACATCAACGTTCTGTAGCGCATCAGTCCAATCGGTTGTAGCTGTCAAGTCTTCGACTTGTACAACCCTTGCTGTACTAGGCGTATCAACAATACTTCGCGTTGCAATAGTCAAATCATAGTTGCCATCTGCAAGTATGCGTTGCTGTAAAGCACTACCAATAAAGCCAGTAGCGCCAGTGAGCAAAATGTTTTCTTTTTTCATAATCATATATAAAACTCTAGCCTTTTAAATACGTTACTTCAAAAACAATAAGTCGATATTAATGAGAAAACATAATTTAACCTATTGTAATGAACCCTTACTGGATAAAGCCAATATTAGATAATAAAGATCAGTTAATGATATCTTTGTATAGATCCACATTTCTTCCCAAGACTATCTCTCTGTCAAAGTTAGTTAACACCCATTGCCTACCTTGATATGAGATCCTATCTAATAGTTCTTTATCATTTGATAGGTCAAACATAGCATTAGACAATGATTTATAATCCAGACTATCTAATAAAATACCAGAAACTCCATGTTTGACAGACTCCCTACATCCGATAACATTAAAAGCAATTACCGGCAATTCCATAGATGAGGCTTCAATTGCTACGTTACCAAAACCTTCCCTATAACTAGGAAAAACAAAGACATTTGATATTGCCATATAACTTGGTATAGAGTCGCTCCACTCTATATACTTTATTGCTGGATTGTTGAAAATTTCCTTCAAAACTTCGTTTTCTATAGGGTCCCAATCTTCATAAGGACCAACTAGAATTAATTTATGTTTCGTATTTTTTTCACGCAGTTCTAGGAAAGCTTTGACAAGTTCGTTAATTCCTTTATCCTTCCGGACTCTTCCGCAATATAACCAAACGAAATCATCTGGTTCTATCTCTAATAAATTTTTTAAATCATTATTTTCTTTTTGTGAAAAATTAGATTTTGAAAAAAAACTGGTATCTACACCCTTACTGCTACCGCTACCTAAAACAATCGCTTTATCATTAATGCATACTTTTTCAGAAATATAACTTTCCATCATTTCATTTGAAATGAATTGAACATTAGATGCAATAGAACATATTACTTTATCCAGAAATTTATAAGCAGTATACTTTTTTCCTGTGAAGTTCTCGTATGCTCTACCACGAACAACGAATAAAACATTTTTATGTAATGAAAAGTATGCAGCTAAACCTCCAATTAAAGATGCCTTGGGGGTTGAGATAATAATTAAATCATATCTATTAGATAAAAAATGCAACCAAACTTTAATTAAAGAAAAAAAGTCTTTTACTACATCAGGGTTACGTTCTATAGGTATAGGTACGGAACGTCCTCCTTCCTGAAGAATAATTTCGTGCTCATTTCCAGGGCTAGCTATTACCGACACATCGAAACCATGACTAACTAAATAATCAACTTGCCCGACATATAATGTTTTTATGGAAAGAGATGTTGAAAAAATAACACAGATTTTATCTTTTTTCATTAAAATCTTATAACCTCAAAGTAAGAATTTATTAAAATACTATTGGTTTTCTGTGCGAAAATCAGATAGTTATTTTATAATATTTAATGGATCAAATTTACTGTAAATATAAGATTTTTATAGATCAATATAACAACATTTCATATGGATGTTGGTATTACTGTCTAAATAAAAAGAATATAACTTAATAAAGTATCTCAATTCAATTCTATAATAAACTCATTCATTTTTTTGTAAAAGGTAGTACGCCTTTCAGTAAGAACAGAAATATGATAATTTTCTGCCTTAAATAAACTATTGGTTGCCTCTTTATGTAAAAAGTCCCTGTCTCTTAATAAGTATAAAATATCTTTTCTCAACTTTTTAAAATCACCTTTTTCGTGTAATAAGTCTGAATTAACTATATCTGGTATACCGCCTGCTTTACTACCGATAACAGGACAGCCCATAGACATAGCTTCTATTGTAGCGCGTGGCATACCTTCAGTCAGGGAAGGCTGAACATAAAGCGACATATTTGAAAGAAAATTATTAATTTCATCACCAGCTTTAACGGGCCCTATGAATTTAATATTATCTCTAATTCCGAGTTTCTTTGCTTTATTCAGAACCCAATTAAAATCGCCTTTACCTATAAAGTTTAGCTCAATTTTACTTGTAATATCTTTTGGTAAACCTGCTATGGCTTTTAATAAAACATCTTGTCCTTTATAACGAACATCAAAACCACCAATCAAACAAATACTAATTATGTCGCCATAAAAGCGTTTATTATCTAATTCATTATCAGTTAAAATATTATTTATTATTACGTTAGATAAAGAAACAGAAATTACATTTTTTTCTATCGGATAGTCTTGCTGTAGTTTATTATCAGTTACATAACTGACAAAACTAGCTTTTCTTATCAAATATTTATTAATAGACTCAAATAACTCAGCACTTATCCTACCTGACAATGAACCATGAGTATTAAATGTTTCTTTTGAATTGCCTACTTGCTCTACCCATATAGGCTTATTAAGTTTGGTAGCTTCAGATATTGCAATGAAACCTAAAATACTAGGCAATCTAGCTAATACAATATCTGAATCATTGATTAATGCTTTCAATTCAGCTCTTAACTTAACATTATTTCTAAATAAACTAATAATGGAATCGTAGTTTTTAGTTAAGGAAAAAGAAACATTAGAAAGACCAGATGTCATACTATTTTTAGATTTTTCAGAAGTAGATTTTCTACCAAAAACAGTTACATTTGTAAAGTTTAAAAGATAGTTATTCCATATATTTTGTGGGAAGCTGCCCCCTGTATAGACATTACCATCTGAATCCTGATAAAAAGGATGATCATGCACAAAAAGTAATTTCATTCAGATAACCTTGTATAAAAATGATTAAAACACTTATTAAAATCAAATTTCTCAATAGCTTTTCTTTGGATCTCTAATTGCTTCTGAGGTTTTTTATGATACATAGCTTTCAAAGATTCATAAAAGGAATCTATATCGTTTGGATCGTGCAGATTTTCTAAGTCGAACACTGTTTCTTTAATAGGATCGATATTTGAGGCAACATAGGGCAGTCCTACAATCATTGCTTCTATCAGAGCGTTAGGCTGTCCTTCTGTTAATGAGGGAAAAAAGTAACAGTCCATAGTATTTAAAAACTCCGAGATATCTGTACGGTTTTCAAATAGCAGAATCTTGTCAGTTAAACCTTTAATGTCTAATTCATACGATAAATTATCTTTTACTCCATTACCGCATAAAATGAAATAAATATCATCATAATCACTGACTAGTTTTTCTGCGACAGAAATAATAACTGTATGGTTTTTAGCTTCATTATAACGTCCAGTATGACCTACGACAAACGCTGAGTCAGGAATACCAAACTCTTTTCTTAAGTTCTTATTTTCCGATAGAAATGTCGCTGCATTAATTCCATTGCTAACAACATCAAATTTAATGTTATCTTCCCAGTATTTAGGAAAAAAATAATTTAAAGCAGCTTTGGAGTTGGATAAGATATCTGTCGAATATCTTTTTACTAAGTATTTCGATAAATTATTATAAGAATTACGTAAAATTCCTTTTTTAAAACGATCAGTTGATCCTCTGTAGAACGCAACTCTCTTATTTACTTTAGCTTTATAAGCAGTTCTTAAAGAAAGACCAGAAAAGTTACCCATGAAGTCACAAATGACTGATATATTATTTAATATAAGGAATTCTTTTAATTCTCTATAACCGTTAAAATCAAAATAGCCAAGCTTTTTCTTTATTATAGTTATATTACTAAACTTCAGATATTCCTCTTCAAGCTGCCCACCTTTTCCACTTTTGCAATATATATATATACTCCCAAAGAATTTGTGTTTTTCTTTAAGGAAACGTAATAAATAGTTCTCAATACCACCGCTATCTAAGTTATTTACAAAAAAAACTATATTTAAAGGATTCATCGCTTTCTCATACTAAAAATAAAATGAAATAGTAGTATATAAAACATGTTTTTATATAAAACAAATAAACTCGCTCGATTCAATCCTAACGCTGATATTAGTAATATCGAGTATAATAATACATATTTGGTATCTAAAATTTTAGCTCTTGAATAAAATTTACTTGAAACCATACCGAAGCCAAACATAATAATAAATACACCGTATATACTAAAGTTAATATAAATATCACCTAGGATTTCTGAACCTTCACCATAGCTAGGATTAATACCTTGTCCTAAATAAGTGAAGTAATTCGATGACCCTATATATTGTTTATCTACATCAAAAGTTTTTGAGACCAAACCACTAGCGAAAGGAATCACTGCGAACAATCCTATCACGTAAGTCTTTCCGTACAAATAGTCTTGCTTCTCTGGCATAGTATCAAGCGCACGATATTGAATTCGTACAGAACTAGCAAGCTCATTAGTAAAGTTAGCTTGTTCTTCATCATCTTTTTCAACTAAAGCTGAATAACCTCTTGTGAAAATCCCTTCATTATCTTGCTTACTAATGTCGTTTACTCTTCCCATTCCTATTAATGTAAAGACTAACGATCCAATTAAAATGCCTAAGACAATATATTTAAGAGATAATTTTTTGATATAAAGTGAATAACAGAAAGTAGTTAGCAAAATAATACGTAATATTTCTCCTCTTGATCCTGAAAGAAAAAATAAAATAAAGTATAAGATAAGGACAGTAGCGAAAATTTTATTATTTATTAGTTTCTTAACTATTCTCTTAACAGTAACGCTTTGAGGCATATCTTCAAAAAAATATACTATTCTTATATAAATTAAGGTTTCTAATAATAATAAGAAATAAACTGCACTTTGTCCCCAAGACTCTACATCATATACTCCCCTTAAAAATACAGCTCCTACAGTAGCTAGAAACCCTAAAAACATTATCAATAGCAATGTATCAATTAAAGGTATATTTTTCTTAGATTTTTTTATAACAGTTGTTTTTTTTAAACTGTTATTCAATGCTAGAGAATAACCAAGCATCCATAAATCTATTGCTACAACACTCATCCATGTAGCATAATTTACTACATCTTTATTAATCCAGATAAAATAAGGCCTGAATGGCTCAGTACCAATAGATGCCAAAAATGGTATTTGCAAATGAACTATTGAATATCCTACTAGAAATATTACGTCAAACCGCATCCAGTTTTTATCTATTTTTCGATGATGTAGTAGAAATACGATTAAAAGAATTAAATATATTATAGAGTAGGTAAAGTTTAAAGATTGGCTAAAATCTTCTAATCTGTTAGGCTTTAAAGCTACTAGAATAATAAAAAATAATATATATAAGAATTTATCTATCATAACTTTCTACTCTAGAATAGTTTTAGCTGTTTTTTAATTTGTAATTTCTATAATTATATCTTCAATTATCCATTCTTGAGGATTGAATTTACATTTATACCATTTTAATTTATTATCCCAATAACCTGAAACATTACTAATACCTTGTGTCCCAAAACCGTAGCTCAATTCGATAATCAAAGGCTTATTATTCTTATCTATAACGAAATCAAAAGCCACTGATTGAAGATCAAGTTGATTTGCTATTTTAAAACTTTCTTTTATTACTTCGGTATCAATATTTTCATAACTGAATTTGCCGCTACCAGAGGCACGGAAATCGTTTTCTCTTATAAATCTTTTCTCGGCTGCTGCTTTTTTTCCATTAATTACTACGACACGGATATCGAACCCATCATTTGGTATAAAATCTTGAAAATAGATGTATCCTTTTTCTGGGGGTTGTTGCTTAGCAAAATTTGTTGGTATTGCTAAACGTCCAGCACCTTTGGCTACACCTAACAAGGTATCTTGACCTATCTTATATTTGTTATAGCGTTCTTTCAAATGATTCAAGCGGTCGAACTGTGCAAAACCTTTGTTGAAAGCCTTGTCAATCAACTTTAATGCTTCTTTCTGAGTTTTTATAAGCTTAACATTTGTAGCTCCAGCACCTCCTTTAAGTTTGAAAACTTTGGGGTATGTAGTTTTCTTAGCCCATCTTATAGCGTCTTTTTTGTCGTAGAACACATAGCTTGGAACAAGAGATGCATCAATAGCTTCAAGTAGGTATTTTTGTGCAACTTTATCATCAAAATGCCAAGCGGTATTAAAGTTAGGAAAAACTTTAATACCAGCATGCTCTAGTGCAAAGAGAACTTTTTTAGCAACTAAGACATCTTTGAAATGTCCGTGATGATGATGCCAGATAAATGCATCACAATCTTTTAATTGAGTAATGATATCGCTATCAAAAGCATTTACAACTTTATAATCAATATTATTTTTCTCACAATAATCAATCCAGTGGTCAGAAAAACTATTTATTCGATGATGGATAGCTATTTTCATACTGTGTTTTTAACCTTATTTATCATTTCATCAGTGTATTTTCCAAAAAAACTTTTTCCTGCATATTGTGCGAAACGTATTGTTTGTCCTGTTATGTTAATTTCAATACAGCGCCATTCATTGTTACTATCTAAGCACATATCTAAACTTACTAGATTGCACAGTGGTATTTCGTTAGCGATAGACTCTGCTACTTCAGCTAACTCCTTATAAAAAGGAATAAATATTTCAGAAAAGACTATTTTACTATTTGGGTGCTCTATATGTTTTTCACAGTACTTCGTTACGGCGTAGTCATTTAATTTTCCATCTTTATTAATATTACATACAATACCACCTGCCGTCTCATTATCTAAACTTCCGTTTACACCGAAACGAATACTACTATTTAATACTTTAAATTTACCGCTTTTGTCCCTATATAAGCATGTTCTAATAGAACTCATACCAGGGTTTATTATCTCAATCAAACCATTTTGTATAATTTTTTCCTGATATACTAGATTCTCATAACTATTCAAGCTTTTTTTCAATTCTTCAAAACTTATTATTGTTCTTACACCTACTCCGCCAGAAGTCCCCATACTAGGTTTGCAAATCATAGGATAAGAAAAATATTGATCTTTTATGAACGAGTATATATCTTGTATTATATTAAATTCATTGTCATAATAAATACCGTCTATTTTATGAAAATAACTTTTGGGAAATATACTACCCTTATTAAACCATTTCTCATAAATATTTTTGACAGAAAAAAACGAAAGTTCTTTGTTTTTATTAAGACGTGGCTCTATAATAGCAGCAAAAATATTTTCAGGAACGATATTGTAATCAATTTTCCCAGAAAGATTATAACAAAGTATAAAAGTGTCAGTCTCAACATCCACATTGAATACCTCCCATTTAGCCTTATATTTATAAACAACTTCTTTATTTAAGCGGTTTATAAATAGTCTTTGATCTATGTTTTTGTAGCGATTTTTAAAAGCAATAGTTCTTGAACGGAGTTTATATTTATTAAATAATTTAACTTTTACTTTTTTTAAAAATGAACTGTTAACTATAAGCATTTTTGATTTCCTAACTATGTAATAATTTATCTTTTCTTTCTACGGATAAAGCTTTAAACATAGTAGTAAAGCCTAAAATAGCCTGAGTGGCTACTAACGTTAAAGCTGCACCTATATAGCTATAATAATATACTAATGGTATAGATATAATAAAACCTAATATTGAGCATGCAAAGGTTATATTACGTAGCTCTTTTTCAAAACCTTTAATAATTAAATAGTTAGTTCCATATACTCTATTCAAGGAAACAAAGAAAATTGAAAAAGAAAGAATTTTTAATACTGTTTCTGCGTCATAAAACTCTTTGGTAAAAAATAGCTTTATTATTATCGGTGATATGAAGAATAAAACTACTGTTCCAATAACAGATAATAATAGGTAAATTTTGGTAAATAGTTTATGTTTATCTAAACTTCTCGATAAAAAAGGAAACACTACTCTAATTATTATTGCCATAAATGAATGAGCTAATGTTATGAATTTACGACCTGCATCGTAAATACCATTTGCTACACTTCCTCCCCAAAATCCTAGTAATACAATTGCAAGGCTATTATAAAGATTTGGTGTGATGTTAGTTATAAATACATTTGAACTATTTTTTATAGTCTTATAGATACTCTGCCAATGTGGTTTAAAGATTTTTACTTTCCATTTTACTACTATTAAATATATTGAAAAAATACCACTTAGGATATAGCCTAAGCTTATAAATAGAGGTTGTAAAATGAAGTCAGATTTCTCTTTAATAAAAACAAATACTAATATCGTAAATATTGCTTTGGATATTAAGCTAAAAAGAGTAATAAACTTCATTCTTTCCATAGCCTGGAAAAACCATTCTGGGAATAGTATATGTCCTGGAACTAAAAGAAAGGTAACTAATAGTATGGTCTGGTTTTCTTTAAAATAAGGTATGGTATTTACTGCTACCATAAGTATCACAAATGATAGCAACATTAGTAATATCCTAGCCCAAAGTACATTTGAAAATATCTCTGATACCTTCTCAGGATTATCTCTGTTTCGGGCTATATCACGCGTAGCAGTATAATTAAATCCCCAATCAGACACTGTCTGAAACCATACTACTACGGCAGCAGCAAATGCTATTTTCCCAAAACCTTCAACCCCAATAACACGAGCAAGATAGGGGATAGTAATTAGGGGGAAAACATAGCCTGCAATTTGTAAAAGCATTAGATAGCCAAAATTACTCGCTAATACTTTCCCGTCTTTACTTTTATTAACACGGCTGATAAGTGCTTTGACTTTATTTATCATTTTATGCTAAAAACTGTACATACCAAGGCATTGCTTTCTCAATACCTTGAATAATATTAAACTGTGGCTCATAGCCTAATCGTGTCTGAATCTTACTGATATCTGCTTGACTATGACGCACATCTCCAACACGGAAATCTCGGTATACAGGATCTTGACTATAACTTACACCGTTTTTACTTAAACTTTCTTGTAATGCCGTAAATAAAGTATTTAACGTAGTACGACCACCGACTGCCACGTTGTATACTTGATTCTTAGCGTCACTATTTGCAGTCGCCGCTAAA
Organism: Psychrobacter sp. GP33; assembly: GCF_014119005.1. Classification (GTDB taxonomy): domain Bacteria; phylum Pseudomonadota; class Gammaproteobacteria; order Pseudomonadales; family Moraxellaceae; genus Psychrobacter. The sequence goes on from NZ_JACGYX010000007.1 coordinate 101,732, forward strand.
ATGTTAGCCTGTACCGCATTTTCAATGAAATTGAAGTCACGACTGGTATCACCATCACCATTGATAAGTACGTCATCGCCTTGAATCATAGCAGCCGTCCATTTAGGAATCACTGCCGCATACGCACCATCTGGAGTCTGGCGTTTGCCAAAGATGTTAAAATAGCGTAGACCAATCGTATTAAATCCATAGGTACGCGAAAAGACATCTGCATATAGCTCATTGACGTACTTGGTGACGGCATATGGCGATAATGGGTTGCCAATAGTATCTTCTACTTTAGGTAGAGCAGGATGGTCACCATAAGTTGAACTACTAGCTGCATAAGTGAAGCTTGCTACTTGTGCATCACGTGCTGCCACTAACATGTTTAAGAAACCTGAAATATTGGTATCATTAGTAGCGATAGGATCTGCAATAGAGCGTGGTACTGAACCTAGTGCTGCTTGATGCAATACATAATCCACATTAGCACATGCCGTTTGACAATCTTCTAGGTTGCGGATATCACCTTCTATAAAGGTAAAGCCTTTCCATTGTTCAGTGCTCACTAGACTTTGTACTTCGTCTAAATTATGCTGAAACCCAGTTGCAAAGTTATCTAAACCTATTACTTTTTGATTAAGTAATAACAAGGTCTCAAGTAAATTAGACCCGATAAATCCTGCTACACCAGTGACAAGCCAAGTCTTTGGTTCGCTTACGATCATTTGCTTAACTTTTTCATATTGCATCATTGCTGTATCTCTTATTGTTTTATATGTTCCAAGTTATATATTATAAGCGAATATCTGAGTCATCTTTTGCGAACACGTATTTGAGATCATAGAGGACATGATCGTCTTTGCCGAGAGCGCGAATACTATCTATACCCATTTCGATGAACTGATGATGGGCAACTGCTAGAATGATGCCATCATATTGACCAGCAACTGGTACATCAATAGGAGTAACATCATATTCACGCTGAGCAGCAGCAGACTCGACCCAAGGATCATAGATATCAACGTCAATATTGTACTCTTGGAGCTCATGGACGATATCGATGATTTTAGTATTACGTACATCTGGGCAATTTTCTTTAAAGCTGAGACCTAGAATGAGTACCTTTGCACCTTCGACTTGAATGCGTTTTTTAATCATGGTTTTAATTAACTGTGTGACTACATACTTACCCATGCTATCGTTTAGGCGACGGCCTGCTAAGATAATTTCAGGATTGTAGCCAATGGCTTGGGCTTTATGGGTCAAGTAGTAAGGGTCAACACCGATGCAGTGACCACCGACTAAACCCGGACGGAACGGTAAAAAGTTCCACTTCGTACCAGCAGCAGTTAATACTGCCTCGGTATCGATACCCATTTTATTAAAAATGACTGCTAGCTCGTTGATGAGCGCAATATTGACATCTCGCTGAGTATTTTCGATGACCTTTGCAGCCTCTGCGACTTTAATACTTGAAGCTTTGTGTGTGCCAGCAGTAATGATTAAGTTATATACATCATCGACCAAGTCTGCCACTTCAGGAGTAGAGCCAGCAGTTACTTTTAGGATATTAGTAACACGATGTTCCTTGTCACCTGGGTTAATACGCTCAGGGCTATAACCAGCATAAAAATCTTGATTAAATACTAATCCTGATATTTTCTCTAATACTGGAATACAAACTTCTTCAGTCGCACCGGGATATACAGTAGACTCATAGACTACAATGTCATCTTTCTTAAGCAAACTACCAATAGCCGTAGATGCTTTTATTAATGGGGTGAGGTCGGGCTGCTTATATTCATCAATAGGCGTCGGTACGGTCACAATAAAGAAATTACAGTCTTTAAGTTCTGCCATATCTGAGCTATAGCGCAGATGAGTAGCTTGTAACAGCTCCTCATTACTCACCTCTAAGGTATGATCAGTACCTGATATCAGTTCAGCCACACGGTTTGTATTAATATCAAAGCCCATGACTGGAACCTTTTTGCCGAACTCAACGGCGAGCGGCAGACCAACGTAACCTAGACCAATTACCGCTATTTTAATATCATTAATATTTATCATAGTATTCCTTTGATGAGTCCTTTTAATTTTTTCTGTTTTAAATGGTGGTTTATTTAATAATAGTGTTTATTGAATTAGTAGCTATTTATTATTACCGTAAGCATAACTATAGTGATAACTGTATTTATTCATAATGCCCTTTTGCATGTCATTAAGGATAATACCATCCACTTGTACACCATCTTTAGCCAATTGATTGATAGCGTAGACTAACTGTCCTTCTATCGAACTATCATATCTGGTTACCATTAGGAGTTTATCTGCATATTCTGACAGTATTAATGCATCTGAGGCGGCTAAGATAGGTGGAGAGTCAATGATGATGTAATCATAATAGGCACTTAGCTCAGACATGAGCTCGCCAAATTTATCGCTAGCTAACAGTGTTGTCGGATTATGAGGCTGCTGACCTCTGGGCATAAAATCAATATGATCCATAGTAGTCGGATGCACAAAGTCAGATATCATACTAGTTGCTTGCGAGTCATCATTATCTGATAGGTCATTCTGTGAAAGATAATCTGCAAGACCAGATTTTTGCTCTACATTAAATATCTTATGTAGCTCACCTAAACGCATATCCGCATCTATGATTAGAACCTTTTTGTTAAGCTGGGCAAATACTTCTGATAGGTTAGATGAGATAAATGATTTACCAACGCCTGGACTTTCTCCTGAAATGAGGATAACTCTAGCACGCTGACCCGCCTTACCTTGCTTTGGCATGCCAAACATAAGATGCGTTCTTAAGCTTTTTATGGCTTCATAGCTCACACTATTAGAATCAATATAAGCGAGTAGGCGATTTGGTGATTTTTTATTCTTACCGAGTCGTGTCATTGCTGTTGAACGTGGAATAGTTGCAATCACAGGTATGCCAGTTCTAGACTCTAAGCGCTCAGGATCTTTAACAACATTCCTAATCATATTTTTAAGTAGGACTAATGCAGTTCCTAAAATTGCACCTAATAGCAAGCCAAGTATCATGATTTGTAGCTTTTTCGGTGCAATCGCTCTAAAAGTATTGACTGGTAGATCGATAATTCGTGCGTAGCCAATTTGTCCCGCTTTGACAATTTTTAATTGCTCATAGTTTTTGAGCATCGTGAGATAAATCTCTCTATTAATCTCGGTATCTGCAGATAATTTTAAAAATTCTCTTTGTACACCAGGAAGCTTACCAATATTGCTGTTAATTTCTTGTTTTCTATCATTAAGTACTTTTAGTTGTTCGTTGATCTTAATGACTAAAGGGTGTTCTTCTGTATAATAAGTTAACAAATCTGCTTTCTTTAGCTCTAATTCATTGAGCTGAGCATCAATCTGTCCATTTTCTGTTACTAGAAGACCTGCTTCTTGGCTAATATCAATCGTGCCAAACTTCTCACGGAAATCATTAAATATGGTTTCAGAATCCTCAAGCTTTTGCTGAAGTATGGGTATTTGCGTTTCCATAAAACTTATAGTTTTAGTAGTTTCTTCAGAGCCTCTTGACTCGTTTTGAGCAATATAAGATAAAATAATCTCTTTTAGTATTAAGCTGACTTGTTGCTGATTACCGCCCGTTAGCGAGAGCTGAATGATACCCGTTTGCTTACCTTTTTCTACGATTGATAAGGCACCGTTTATCGCATCTGTAGTATTTGGAAGCGATTGCTTGATGATAGTGATGGGGTGGTTCGGATTAGGTAAGTCATTTACAGTAATTTGGATGGCACCATCTGTCCCTTGAAAGCGGTGGGATTGATTTAATTGACCTTTAAAATCATCAAAACCATTGCTGAGTACAAAGCCGGTTTTAGATTTTACTAAGGTAAAAGGTTGATTTAAGTAGGCCTGAGAAACATTAAATTGGCTAACCTGGACTTGACCATTATCTGTCTTGAGCGATACGCCTTCTGGAACATTAACCTGAGTATGTGTGCGATCACTTTTTATTCTATCTAATGCACTGACTTCAGGATCGCTCAGTCGAATACTTAAATGTAGTAAATCAACGACAGGCTTTAATATCATATTTGATTTTATCAGCTCTCTTTCTGCATCCGCTTTACTGACTTCTGAGCCACCAACCAGATCGGAGATATTAGCACCGAGTGCTGAGATACCTTGTGATTTCTCATCAATTTGTATGAGAGCAGCAGACTTAAAAGTAGGATTCACATATCGGCTATATAGCACCCCAATTGCCAAACCTAATAGCGCAAAGAAAATGACTATTTTCCAGCCGCGTAGGAGCACAAGCGCTAAAGCCAGTAGATCAATATCTTCACTATCTTTCTCGGCCGACTGCTTT
>NZ_JACGYX010000008.1 GCF_014119005.1 Psychrobacter sp. GP33
AGGTTGGCTAAAATGATATCTTAGACTCAATTGTTATAAACTGATAAATGTAAGTTTACTAAAAATTAAACATTAGTGTTAGATTCGTAAGGCGAAGAATTATTATAATTAAAATACAATCAAGGATATGGTATGGCACAGAAATTGTTTTTAGACGCACTTATTGGGCGTGATGACTTTGAAGTTGAGGATCAATCCCATAGTTCACAGGGACCTCACAAAACTACATTAAGTTATGCTGACTTTGAAATACCAGGATTTTTCTTTTCTTCACTACGCAAACCGGATTTCCAGCGTGAAACTAACGAGTGGGATGCTGAAAAGGTTAAAGATCTTGTTAAAAGCTTTTTAGATGGAGATTTGGTTCCTGCTATCATTCTTTGGAAGTATGCTGATAGTTATACATTTGTAATTGATGGAGCTCATAGAATTAGCGCGATTTCTGCATGGGTTAATGATGATTATGGTGATGGAAGAATTTCTAGAAAGTTCTTTGATAATGCTATACCGGAGCAACAATTAGAAATTGCAAAGAAAGCCCGCGAAATTATAAATCGAGATATTGGTGCATATAAAGACTTTAAAGATGCTCTATATGAACCAGATATTGCAGCTGAACATGTCAAAAAAAGATTAAAGAGTTTTGGTACAAGAGCACTGCAATTACAGTGGGTAGATGGTGATTCTAAAAAAGCCGAAAGTAGTTTTTTTAAAATAAATCAATCATCTACACCAATTAGTGATACTGAGATCGCAATATTAGAAGCTAGAAGAAAGCCAGCTGGATTGTGTTCTAGAGCTATTTTGCGTGGTGGTCAAGGATATAAATACTGGAGCGTATTCGAAGCAAGTTTAGCTCATAAAATTCAAAAAGAAGCTGAAATAATCAATTCATTAATTTTCAAACCAGAGCTTTTAACACCGATTAAAACCTTAGACCTACCACTAGGTGGAAAAAACCATGCTAGTAACTCACTATCAATGGTATTCGAGCTTGTGAAGTTGTTAGGTATTAATAATACTGAAGAGGACACTACTGGAGAAGAGACTCTTAAAGCTCTAGTTAAAATTAAAAAATCTATGCAACGAATAAACGATATTCATCCATCTTCTTTAGGTCTGCATCCAGCCGTATATATTTATAGTCGATCAGGAAATTTCAGAGTCAGTTGCTTTCATGCAACAATTGTCTTCATTGAGGAGCTTTCAAATAGTAAGAAATTAAATATTTTCACTCAAAATAGAGCTGAATTTGAAAGTATCATTATTAAATCTGATATATTAATTCAACAAATAGTTCGAAAGGCGCGACAAGCTAATAAAGCTGTAGCACCTTTGGTTAAGTTTTTCCATGCTATCCTTGATAATCTTAGTAATGCGACCTCATCCGATAAAGTATTAGTTGAACTAAGTAAATCAGCAGAGTTTGCATATCTAAATTTGGACGAAATACATCAAGAAGAAACTGTTTCCCTATCATTTTCAAGGTCGACGAAAAGCGCAGCATATATTTCTGAGGCAATTAAAGCTTCTCCGAAATGTAAAATATGCGGAGGGATTCTTCATCAAAAATCTATTTCAATCGATCATAAAGTTCGTAAAGAAGATGGGGGAACTGGTTTGCTGAGCAATGCACAGCTTTCTCATCCATATTGCAACACAACTTATAAAAATTAGAATTTTATTAAAGTTGTCAAAGTGATGTAGTTTGTTACTTTTTACTTCGCAATATGTTCTTCGCTTTACAATAAAATTGCATTAGATATATAGAGTTAAAATAGTATTTTATATCGACTCTTTTTATAAAAGGTCCAAAATATTTCTTGCGTGTCAGCAATCTATTTAGAGTTTTTATAAAACGATAATCTAAAAACAACTATGGAAGAGAACCCTATGACAACCTCAAAAGTAACTTATCAAGGCGACTTGCGTACTAGCGCTATTCACTTGCAATCAAATAATGAAATCATTACTGACGCACCAGTTGATAACCAAGGTAAAGGCGAAGCATTTTCACCGACTGATTTATTGGCGACTAGCTTAGCCAGTTGTATGTTGACCATTATCGGTATTAAAGCTCGCGATATGGATATTCATATTGCAGGTACTACAGCTGAAGTAACTAAAGTGATGGCAGCTGACCCAAGACGGGTTAGTGAAATACATGTTGCGATTACTTTTAATCAAGCGTTAGATGAGAAAACGCAAAAGATATTCTATAACACCGCGCTCACGTGCCCAGTAGCTAAGAGCATCCATCCTGATATTATTCAAAAAGTGACTATTGATTCTAAGAGCTATTGATTCTAAGAATTACTAATTCCAAAAACTAGTAACCTCTATCATGGTGATTAATATGGCTACCAAAACCTTGCTTATTGTCGCTCATGCACCATCGACGAATACCAAAAAATTGGCTCACGCGGCTTATGCTGGTGCTAGTCATCCTGATTTAGATATCAATGTCATATTAAAGTTACCACAAGATACCCAGCCTGAAGATGTGCTAGCCGCAGATGTTTTGTTATTAGGTACGACTGAAAACTTAGCTTATATGGCAGGGCTGACCAAAGACTTCTTTGATCGCTGTTATTATCCGGTGTTAGAGAAAAAGCAGGGCATGCCGTTTGCCTTATATATTCGAGCAGGTCATGATGGTACGGGTACTAAGCTTGCTATCAAGACGATTACGACGGGGCTACGTTGGGAATGGATTCAAGAAGCACTTATTCTGCAAGGTGATTGGCAAGAAAGTTTTACTGAACAAGTCGAAGAGCTAGCGATGACGCTGGCAGCTGGGGTCGAGGCAGGTATCTATTAGTTTTTATAGAGATAACTATGAGTAATGACAATTTAGGTAATGCAGATGTAAATGCGAGCGCGGCGTTACCGTTTTCTCAAGCATGCGAGAATAACAAGCGTCCTATCTTAGCGATTTTACAGCAAGAGCTACAGGCTGCGCGTCATGTATTAGAGATTGGTTCAGGCACAGGTCAACATAGTGTCTATTTTGCCCCGCAACTTGCACATTTAAAATGGCAAACCAGTGACGTTAGCGCAAATCATGACATTATTAAGGCATGGCACGAGGCTTATCCTGCGCCTAATTTATATTCGCCCTTAATATTCGATTTAGCACAAAATGTATTACCGTTTAACCCTGATATCCATCAGCCTTATGATGCCGTATTCACCGCGAATACACTGCATATCATTGATTGGTCGTTGGTTAAAAACCTATTTGCTTTAACGGCACAGGCGTTACCCGCACACGGAAAGTTGATTATATATGGGCCATTTAATGTACAGGGTAAATATACCAGCGCTGGTAATCGCCGGTTTGATGCTATGTTACGCCAGCGTGATTCTGGTAGTGGGATACGTGATATAGAAGCCATTATTGAGCTGGCAGAAACGCATCAATTAACATTAAAGTTTAACCATGATATGCCTGCTAATAATCAATTATTGGTGTTTGAAAAATTGGGGTTTGAAAAGACAGTGTGATGTCTTTTACTCATGGATTATTTTTAAGTCTACCGTGTTAAAAAATACTATTTAAATGCGCTTTTTGCTTAATGATTTATTCTCATATTCTTACCTACTAATATTAATATTTTCCTTATGCCTGATAAATTTTTAGTGTTAGTCTTTCTATTTTTCTTTATCTTACTTTAGATATTCTCTGTATTATCTGTTCCGCTAACTCGTTGTTAAACTATGTAATTTTTAACTAAACATCAACAACGTTAACTTATTTTTTGCTTAAGATAAATCGTTATGCGTGAAAAAGACAGCATCTGCTTTGTATATAAGCACGTCTGTAAGCATGGTAACAAGCATCTTTTATCTATAATCAACTACAATAATAGCCAGGATGGATAATGAAAACAAATATTGATCATACCGACCCCGCCAAAACGATGAATCCGACACGTGGACATGGGGGTGAGACCCATCAGCGTGCCGATGATGACAGTAATCTGCTCACTACCCAGCAAGGGGTGGTAATATCCGACAATCAAAACTCGCTAAAGATTGGCGCACGTGGACCAACGTTGTTAGAAGATTTTGTCTTACGTGAAAAAATCAATCATTTTGATCATGAGCGTATTCCAGAGCGTATTGTCCATGCGCGAGGCAGTGCAGCGCACGGTTATTTTGAACTGACAGAATCTTTAGAAGAATTTACAACGGCGAAAATTTTAAGCGAAACCGGTAAAAAAACGCCATTATTTACTCGTTTTTCTACGGTTGCCGGTAGTAAAGGTTCAAAAGACACCCCGCGCGATGTGCGTGGTTTTGCGGTAAAAATTTATACGGAAGAGGGCAATTGGGATATCGTTGGTAACAATATGCCGATTTTCTTTATCCAAGATGCCATGAAGTTCCCAGACCTTGTACATGCGGTCAAACCTGAACCGGATCGCGGATTTCCGCAAGCTGCATCTGCTCATGATACCTTTTGGGATTTTGTCTCACTCAGCCCTGAAACCATGCACAATTTGATTTGGGTCATGAGTGATCGCGGATTACCACGTAGCCTACGCATGATGGAAGGCTTTGGTATTCACAGTTATCGCCTGATCAATAAAGATGGCAAAAGTACCTTTGTGCGTTTCCATTGGAAGCCAGTATTGGGCGTACAGTCCACCACATGGGATGAAGCAGTAAAAATATCGGGTGCTGATCCTGATTATCATCGCCGTGATTTATTCGAGTCGATTAATAATGGCGATTATCCAGAGTGGGAATTTGGCGTTCAGTTATTTACCGAAGACGAAGCCAATGAATTTCCATTTGATCATCTAGATGCCACCAAACTGATTCCAGAAGAATTGGTACCAGTAAAAATCATCGGTAAAATGGTACTCAATCGCTATCCGGATAATTTCTTTGCTGAAACAGAGCAAGTAGCATTTTGTCCATCGCATCTGCCCCCTGGTATCGATTTTAGTAATGACCCGTTATTACAAGGTCGTCTTTTTAGTTATCTAGATACTCAGCTATCGCGTTTGGGCTCACCGAATTTTGCTCAAATACCAATCAACGCGCCAAAATGCCCGTTTGCTAATAATCAGCAAGATGGTCATATGCAGATGCACGTGCCAAAAACTCGTGTGTTGTATGAACCACAAAGTCTTGATCCAACGCGTCCACGTGAGAGTGCGAAAAAAGGCTTTGCGTCTTTCGCCGAGACGCTAGATGATGGCGTTAAAGGTCGCGTGCGCGCTGAAAGTTTTGCGGATCATTATAGCCAGCCACGTATGTTCTATCGTAGCCAAACACCAATTGAGCAAGCACACATTGCCTCTGCATACGCATTTGAGCTGGGTAAAGTAGATACGGCGCATGTGCGTACGCGTATGCTTGGTCATCTGATTAATATTGATGAAGATTTGGCGAATCGGGTGGCAACAGCGCTGGGTATGCAATTACCAGAAGCGGCAGAGACTGCTGCACCGATACAAGACTTGGCGACATCTGAGGTACTACAAACGATTGGGCGTACGCCTAAGACATTAAAAGGTCGCATGGTTGGGATATTGGTTGCAGAAGGCTCAAAACATAGCGAAATTAAGAAATTTGAAGAGGCAGCAAAAGGAGAAGGCGCGAGCGTTAAAATCATTGCACCAAACAAAGAGGTTAAGTTGGATGATGATACCGTTATACAAGCTGATGAGCGCGTAGCAGGCGGTCCGTCAGTAATGTTTGATGCGGTCGTTAGTATCATTATGCCAGAGCAAGCAAAGAAGCTTGCTAAAGACAGCGCCACACTAGATTGGTTCACTGATGCTTATGTACACTGCAAAGCGATTGCCTATTGCGGTGCGACCGATGAGTTTATCCTAAGCAAATTGCCGATTGAAAAAGACAGCTTTGTCACGCCACTGGCTGATTTAGATGCCTTTATTGATAATGCGAAGTCGCGTCTGTGGGAGCGTGAGCCGAAGGTGCGTGATCTGGCTTAACCGCTTTTAAATAAATGGTTCTATTAACAATATTCCTTAAACTCAGCCATCGTGCTGAGTTTTTGTATTATAAGCGGATATGGTTAACTTATATTCTTAACTGTCATGGTTAATTTTTACTGGTCAATAAACGCCAGCGTTCATGCAAAATGTATTTGGCTAATAGTAGCGAGGTTATACTAAGTCAATGAAATCAGAGTCACTGATATTCACAGATGACCGATGAGAACAGGGCAGAATACGAGATAAGGATGGATTATGAGTTTATGTGAAATAGTACGTTTAGAAGGTTATATCCAGAGTATTTATTTGGCTGTGTATCCCGATAAATTATTGCTCCTTGATGGCTGCTGTCGCCCTGATGTGCTTATGATACTGAACTACATACAGACCACGCTACAGCGCCCTACTAGCGACTTAAAAGTGGTAATGGTGACTCATATGCATCCTGATCATGCTGGTGGTGCCCATCAATTAAGACGCGCCACTGGTTGTCAGATTGTATCGGCTGATAAACCCATACAATGGTATCACGGTATAGGTGGTCAGCTTATGCATCTAGTGGATACCGGGCTTGCGCATTATGTTGCTAAGCGTCAAGGTCGTCCGTTTAGACGACTATGGTATCCAGCTCACCTTCAAGCAGATAAGACAGTGCAAGAGAGCGATGCTATTCCTAACTTTGAGGACTGGCAAGTGTTGGAGACGCCAGGACATACCGATAGAGACTTGTCATTATTGCATTTGCCCAGTCGACAAATTTATACCGCAGATTTGATTATTAAGCTACGCCATAAATTCGTGGCGCCATTTCCGATTTATGATCCAAAAGCTTATATTCACTCTTTGCAAAAAGTGAAAAATTTACAGCCTTCTAATGTCATGATGGCACATGGGGGAGAACTCATAATTGATGAAGCGACGTTTGATACATTAATCAAGCAAGCGCCAACGCATCAACGTACAGTAAAAGATACTATTCGTCATAAACTGTTATGGAAGCCAAATAGGATAGTAAAGTAATTCAAGCAAACAGTCATACGATACTGGCTAATAAAATAGCTTTCAACATAATTTTAAATAACGTAAATGCTAAGCAAAAAAAAAGCTCAGTCAAGTGAATGACTGAGCTTTTCGAATATGGTGGGCCGACCGCGACTCGAACGCGGGACCAATTGATTAAAAGTCAACTGCTCTACCAACTGAGCTATCGGCCCTAAAGAGATAATAAAAACCGAGGTTTTTTAACTCTATAAGCTACCATCCTAAGGGATGGGTCTAACTAAACTATCTTATCATGCGATTACCTAAAAAGATAATAACGAATATAAGAAGCGATACTAAAGATGGTGGGCCGTCCGCGATTCGAACGCGGGACCAATTGATTAAAAGTCAACTGCTCTACCGACTGAGCTAACGGCCCTGAAGAGACTATAAAAAAGCAATGCTTTTTAACTCTACAAGTTGAAATCCTTAATACTAGACTTCCTTCGCGTTTAGTTATTTCTATCTCTAAACGTGAGAGCACATTATATATATAATCATGGCAATTGCAACCCTATAATTCTAAAAAAACTCTATTTTTAAGAAAAAAAGCAGGTTTTAAGAAAAAAAGTGGTTTTTTATAGTATTTCTCTAAAATATCAGCTTTCTAAACGTGGTTAATCTTTTTTAAGGAGTGTTAATTATTTATAAAAATGGATAACGGTAAGTTAATCTCTAGATAAGGCATCGACCGGATCAAGTTTAGCAGCGTTGCGTGCAGGCAGGAAACCAAAAACGACGCCTATAAGCGTTGAGCAGAGGAAAGCGGCAATGATAGAGGTAGAGGAATAAATCACTTTAAAACTCTCTCCACCCACGCGATTAATCAGCTCACCAATGCCAAAAGCAAGACTAATGCCTAAAAGACCACCTAAAATACATACCAGTACTGCTTCTATCAAAAACTGCTGCATAATATCACTCTGCCGCGCTCCGACTGCCATACGTACACCAATCTCATTGGTCCGCTCGGTAACGGAGACCAACATAATATTCATAACCCCAATGCCGCCAACAATTAAAGAGATAATAGCAATCGATGAGATAAGTAGAGTGAGTGTTGCGGTAGTAGCTTCAATGGTTTGACGGATAGAGTCTGAGTTGCGTATGCGAAAATCATCGGCTCCATGACGACTTTTAATTAAATCTGAAATGGCAGATTCAGCCGCTGCGGATGAAATGTTGTTATCGATAAGTGCCACAAAGCTGCCAATATAGGCAGTACCTTTGATACGTGACATCATGGTGGTGTAAGGCATGTATAAGGTTGGAGAATCTGCACTGCCACGACCAAAACCACCATCATTGGCTGCCAATACACCAATGACGCGTCCCGGTACACTACCGATTAAAATCACTTCGCCGATAGGGTTTGGTTTGTCGGCAAAAAACGTCCGTTTAGCATTGTCATCAATAATGATGTCTTGGGTGCGCTTTAAGATACTTTGTTCATCAAAGCCTTGACCTTGTATCAGAGTTTCTCCGGTGACGTCCAAATAGTCTTTACCCACGCCACTAATGCTCGCGGCTTCTTGAATGTTGCGGTAGCGCACATTAGTATTGCTATTGATTTGTGGACTGACGCTGATCACGTAGGGTTGGTCTGCAACCGCTTGTGCATCTTGTGGGGTAAGATTGTCATCGTTATATTGGCGTCTGGGGTCGCCGTAGGGGTAGCCATCAGAGACGGTGATGGTGTTGGTGCCCAGCGAGCTGATATTAGTCAAGATTTGCGCTTGAGAGCCTTTACCAATGCCAACAACCGAGACCACAGAGGCAATACCAATGATAATACCCAGCATGGTCAGTAAAGTGCGCATTTTATGAGCGCGCATGGCAAGCAGCGACATTTTAAAGGCTTCGAATAATCGGTCAATAAAGCTGCTAAAGGCACTTTTACGGTGCTGTTCTAAGATAGACTCAGGCTTAAGGTGCGAGTGTTGGTAATGTTCGTTTTTATAGTCAGCAATAATATAGCCGTCTTTAATTTCAATGACACGCTCAGCTTGTTCAGCAATTTTGGGGTCATGGGTGACCATGATAATTGTGTGACCTTGGGCATTTAAGTTCCGCAGTATTTGCATCACATCTTCACCAGACTTACTGTCAAGAGCGCCGGTTGGCTCATCCGCTAAGATAATGTCGCCACCGTTCATTAGTGCACGAGCGATAGAAACACGCTGCTGTTGCCCACCTGACAGTTGGTTTGGTCGATTGTTTATCTTGTCTGCGAGACCTAAATCAGTCAGTAGTTGTTCAGCACGTTCGCTGCGCGCCGAGCTATCCATACCAGCATATACCGCTGGAACCGCAACGTTATCACGGGCACTGATATCGCCCAGTAGATGATAACGCTGGAAAATAAAGCCAAAATGCTCACGGCGCAGTTTTGCTAACTCATCAGCTTCTAATTGGCTCGCAGATTGTCCAAAGATAGTGTAACTGCCAGCTGTTGCTTGATCCAAGCAGCCTAATATATTCATTAACGTAGATTTGCCCGAGCCTGATTGACCAATAATAGCAACCATTTCGCCTTGATTAATGGTTAAATTAATATCATGCAGCACCCGTATAATTTGCTCACCGGCTTTAAATTCTTTAATTAAACCCTTAACTTGCATTAAGGGAACATCGCTCATGGCATTTGAATTGGATTCTTGATTACTCATGGGTCATGCTGCCTGTATCAATCGATTTCAGTCTATATCAATGCTTATCTTTTGCTACGGGATATGTAACGAATGGTCTTCTATGCTCAGCTATTCTTTTAAGCTTGTTCTTTTAAGAGTGCTAGTTAAAAGGGTCTACCACCTCTGCCACCTTTTTTAGCGTTTGCAGGTCCTTCTTCGCTTAAAATAACTTCATCACCAACGGTTAAGCCACTTAATATTTGGGCATTTACTCGATTATTAATACCCACTTTAACGGTTTGTTCAACAACGTTACCCTCAGCTTTTAAAACGCGAACGGTAGCAGTAGTAATGTTAGTATCGCTTTCTACATTATTTTTTGCATTACTTGCAGGTGCTTTGTTATTTCTACTTTTTTTAGACTTGCTGGCAGGTTGTAGGGCAGCAGAAGGGATTAACAGAGCGTTTTTAGCTTGATTGACAATAATATAAACTTGCGCAGTCATATCAATACGAAAGCGGCGCTCAGAGTTAGGGACTTCGATATAGCCGACATAATAAATGGCAGCATCGGTGGAGCTTGTCTCACTGATACGCTCTGGCGCAGGCTCAATTGCCTTGAGCACGGCATCGTATTTTTTATCAGGATTGCCAATAATATTAAAATATACTGGCAGATTGGGCTGTACGTTAATGACGTCCGCTTCAGAGATTTGCGCATTAATGCGCACCGTGGACAAGTCGGCTAAAGTAACAATGGTTGGTGCGGTTTGATTGGCATTAACCGTGGTGCCTTGTTCGGCAGTGATAGACACGACAGTACCAGCTATGGGCGCACGAATAGTGGTATAACTGAGGTCTTCTTGCGCGGTACTGACGTTGGTTTGTGATTTGCGTAACGCTGCTTGCTGACTGTTAATGTTGGCTTTGGCAGTGGTAATAGTCGCTTTGGCGGTATCAATAGCAGCGCGTGCATTGGCAACTGCAGCTTTAGCAGTATCTACTCGGGTTGCTTGAGTGTCATACTCTTGTTGAGAGATGGCATCAATAGCAACTAAAGATTGCAGACGACTGAAGTCATTTTGCGTTTGTTTTAGCTCAGACTGACGGCTGGCAAGGTCTGTATAAGCACTTTTTAAGCTAGCCTCCCGGCTTAATGCTTCTGCCTCTGCACTTTGAATAGCGGCTATGCTTTGATCAAGGCTGGCTTGTTGGTTGGTTAAGTTATTTTTTTGGGTAACTTGATCAATCTGAGCAATCAGATCGCCTTTTTGTACCTCGTCACCAACTTCCACAAATAGTTTCTTAACCTCGCCTGATACTTGCGCGCCAACATCAACGGTATTTAAGGCTTTAACTTTACCGGATGCCATGACGTTATTTTCAATATCACCAATCTCAGCGGTCGCGGTAATATAATTCGGCGACTCTGCTTTTGGTTTTAAAAATTTATAAGCTAGAGCAATAAATATAATAGCAATGAGCGCAATGACCGCCCACCTTACCGCCTTTTTCTTGCTAATCTTGCGCATAACCACTATCCCATACCAATTCAAACAAGTATGGCTATAGTAAAGGCTTCAAGGCGAAAAGGGAATGAGGGTTAGTTTGCGAAAGGTTAAGACAAGAGAGACTCAGGTATCAGACTATCTACAAATAAAGCTGAGAGAGTCCATGAAATAGGAAAATCAGAGGAGTGATGGGAAGGACAAGATATAGCAAATTAAAGTGTAAATAATCGTTTTCCCGACACTTCTAGGGCAGCTTGTAATAATAACTCCCAAGCGGGCTGACGAACAATACCTTTAATCGCCTGATCACAGCGGTAAATGAGATCCGCCCAGACTACAGTTTGGGCAGGAGATAGGCGTCGACATGCTTGTTGGTATGATCCTTGTTTGCTGCGCCAAATGCCAAGTGTTTGTGGATCTTGACCATCAAGTAGTGCCAAAATATGACGCATGTCTTTGCTAATCGCCCACAGTACTAAAGTTGTGGGTTCATCACTGGCTTGTAATTGCAAAATGATTTTTGCCACCTGTGTACTATGACCAGCAAGCATGGCATCGGACAAGTCAAATACACTAAATTGAGCATCGCTAACCAATGCCGCTTGTAAATCGGTAAGATCTAATGCCACGTTTGAAGGTATTTTGCTTGGTTTGGCATCAAGGCGTCTTGAATTTTCTGCTAACTCTGGTGCAAATAAGTAGGACAGTCGCCACAAAGTTTGATAGGCGCTAAGCAGGTGATGCTCCGTATGCGACATCAAAAGCTGCCATGCGTCTTGTGATAAGGTTAAGCCAAACTGTTGTGCCTGTACTTGTAACAACTGTTGGCGCTGACGTTCATCATATAAATTGCAATCAATCACATGACCGTATTGTGCAAACGGAGTAAACCATTTGCCCGTTTGGGCGCGGCGATCCAGCTTTGAGGTTAGCCACAACAAGCTATTACTGTGAGTGCCGGCTTGTGCCTCAATCGCGAATCGCTCTAATTCAGAAGTAACGGCTTTATCAGGTTTATGGTTGCCGGTAACAATCAGCGCACTGGCATCATCAAACAGCGATAAGCTGCCAAGCTCGGCAAGCACTTCTTGCCAGCTCTTAACTGATACCAGCTCAATACGCTTGATTGCATAATTTTGCGTGTGCCAATGCGGTCGCAAGGCATCAATCAGCCATTGACTCAGCAATGGCTCATCTCCATGCGCGATCCACAGTCCAGCGACTGCAACCGAGGGTTGCAGCAGTTTGGGGTACGCTTGTATAAAGGTTTGTTGCATAACAGAGGGTCTATCAAAAGGTACAATAGAAGAATGCTACTATAAAAAGACCAGCAACAAAAACAGTGTTTAAAAACTATGTTAACACTACACTAATGGCTAGGCACGATAACAGCCGCTTCATCTCTTGTTGTCACTCCATTTTTCAGAAGTGGTGCTGTGCTTTTAGCGGTAGCCGCTGTCTTTTTAGGTAAGTTAATCGCTACATATTGATCAGCAATCCGCCGTGCTAAACTTTCGTACAACCAATCACGGATTTGCGTGCCCTGCTGATCATCAGTACTGACTGACGCTTCATTGTATTGGTAACTGCGCTCGACCTGGATAGGATTGGTCAAGGTAACAGGTTTACCGTCTTGCAGGGTTTTATAAGTGACATCCGCAGATATTACCAACCTGATTTCAGTCAAGACGCCGACCAGCTCATAACGTTTAAAGCGTATGTTATCCACATTGATAATCGCTATTTGCTCAGCGCTAGTAGCTGAGCCTCTAATAGCGCTACTATCAACTACATCCACACCTAAAGATTTCAAGCGTTGAGTTAGAGGAAGCTTTAAAGGAAATGAGGTACGATTATCATCAATGATAATGGCAGTTTTTGCCATCTCAAAACGCAGCGGTGCATCATAACCACGCAGATGAAAGCCACAGCCTGCTAGCAAACTTGTCGTACCCATCACCGTCAGCAATGGCAAGGTCGCTAACAACAGACGAGCGACGGTATTAGCACGCATTCTTTTAAAGTGCCTATGCTTTAAAGCTGATTGATGTGGGCACGACATAATCGCTATCCTTATCTTAAGTAAAAAGGCTAAATGCGTTTAATTGGCTACTACGATATTAACCAATTTATTAGGCACGACGATTTCTTTTTTGATCTCGCCAGTAATATGTTTCGCGACACTATCAATAGTACGTGCTTGCGCCTTTAATTGCTCGGGATCGCTATTAGGGGCAACATCCATCTTACCGCGTACTTTACCATTAACCTGAATCACCATGGTGACCATATCTTGTACCAAAGCGCTAGTATCGACCGCAGGGTAGGTCAGTGTTTGCGTATCCAGACCCAACTGCTCAAGTAAATGCTCACCCACGTGCGGGGCATATACTGACAGCATAATTAGTAAATCAATTAATGCTTCATGCTGAACTTGTAAGTCCTGCGCGCTGCTGGCATTAAAGCTGGCAAGCTCATTGGACAATTCCATCAAGCTTGAAACCGGCGTATTTAATGCCAATCGCTCACCAAGGTCATTATCAAATTTCGCAATGGTTTCATGTGTTTTACGGCGCAACGCTTTGGCGGCTTTGGTTAAACCTTCAGTGTTTAAAGGGGTATTATTAAGCGTCTCAAGATTTAAGTCAGCATCGCTCAATGCTTGAAGATGCACAGTAGCAATGCGCCATACTTTTTTAACAAAGTTATAAGGACCTTTTAGCGCATCGTCTGACCATTCAAGCGTTTGGTCAGCAGGGGCAGTAAATAACGTATACAGACGCACGGTGTCGGCACCATATTGATCGATGGTAGTTTGTGGGTCAATACCATTATTTTTTGACTTCGACATTTTTTCGATTTTGCCAATAGTGACTGGTAGACCATCGGCTTTTAATATCGCTTTAATCGGCTGACCACGCTCATTAAAATCAATATCCACATCTTGAGTGAAATAATAAGTAGTGCTGCCATCGCTGTTCACACGGTAAAAAGTACCGGCAAGTACCATGCCTTGAGTCATCAAATTGGCAAAGGGCTCATCGCCAGAAACAAGGTTTTCATCACGCATCAGCTTGTGGAAGAAGCGGGCATAAAGCAGATGCATCACCGCATGTTCTACGCCGCCGATATATTGGTCAACCGGCAGCCATTTATTTGCCGCAGGCTTATTAACCATATTGGTATCATCATGCGGACTAGCAAAACGTGCGTAATACCAGCTTGACTCAACAAAGGTATCGAAGGTATCAGTTTCACGCTCAGCAGGATTACCACATTTTGGACAAGTGGTATTTACGAATTCTGGGATATTTTTAAGCGGATTGCCGCGACCATCAGGAACGACGTCAGTGGGCAAAATAACCGGCAAATCTTGCTCTTCGACTGGAACGGTGCCGCAGTGCTCACAGTTCACCATAGGAATAGGGCAACCCCAATAACGCTGGCGCGACACGCCCCAATCGCGCAGACGATATTGAATCTTTTTATTGGCAAGTTCTGTCGGGGCAAGCTTGGCTAGCATCGCCTCAAACGCTTGATCAAAATCCATACCATCAAATTCGCCTGAATTTACCAAAGTATTACGCTCGGTATAAGCACGATTACTTTCAATATTATCAGCAGCGGCATCCGCATCTAGCTCATCAAAGTAGCCTTCAGGGATATTGATAACTTGTTTGATTGGCAATTTGTATTTGGTAGCAAATTCATAATCGCGTTCATCATGTGCTGGAACTGCCATGACTGCACCCGAACCGTAGCTCATTAACACATAGTTAGCGACCCAAACTGGCACTTGCTTGCCGGTTAATGGGTGGGTGACGGTAAGCCCCGTATCCATACCAATTTTATCGGCTTTTGCCAAATCTGCTTCAGCCACCGAGCCTTTTTTACATAAAGCGCAGAAAGCCGCAATTTTTTCATTGTGTTCAGAGGCGTATTGCGCCAATGGATGCTCAGCAGCAACCGCCACATAAGTAACACCCATTAAGGTGTCCGGACGGGTAGTGAACACATCTAAGGTATTGTCTTGACCCTCTAACGTATAGGGAAAATGTACTTCCATACCAGAACTGCGCCCAATCCAATTGCGCTGCATGGTGAGCACTTCAGATGGCCAATGACCTTCTAGTTGATCCAAATCATCGAGTAGCTCATCGGCATAATCGGTGATTTTAAAGTAATACATAGGGATGTCACGTTTTTCAACTGCTGCGCCACTACGCCAGCCTTTACCGTCAATAACTTGCTCATTTGCGAGTACGGTATTGTCAACAGGATCCCAGTTGACGGTAGACAGCTTTTTATACACCATGCCTTTTTTGTACAACTGCAAGAATAACCACTGTTCCCACTTATAATACTCAGGGCTACAGGTGGCAAATTCACGTGACCAATCTACAGACAAGCCCAGCAGTTTAAGCTGCGCGCGCATGTTATCAATATTATCAAACGTCCACTTGGCAGGCGGTGTTTGATTGGCGATTGCTGCATTTTCTGCTGGCAAGCCAAATGCATCCCAGCCCATTGGCTGCATGACTTCAAAGCCTTTTAAACGATAATAGCGGCTGAGCACGTCAGATATCGTATAGTTGCGCACGTGCCCCATATGCAGCTTGCCACTTGGGTACGGAAACATAGATAGCATATAGCGGCTTGGCTTATCACTTGGCTCATTACTGACTTCATAGCGCTTATCAGTCGCCCATTTTTGCTGCTGCTGCGCTTCGATTAGTTGTGGCTGATAGGTATTAATAGGTGTTTCAGTAGGACCGCTTGCTTGATTATTGGTTTGGTCGGTTTGCAAGTTGCTCATTGTCGGCTCGAATTAGTTAACACAAATAAAAAGGGGTGAATTTTTACAATGCCATAGCATAGCGTAATTTGGCAAAAATTGCGACGATATGATAGGTCAATTGTATAAAGGGTTTGCGGTATTTTTAATGACTAAAATGGTAGACTGGGTCTAAATAATTGATACATGATATGCAAACGCTAAACACGTTAATCGCATACCAATTGGAGCAAAAATGACCATTACCATTTACGGCATTAAATCTTGTGACACTATGAAAAAAGCCATAACCTTACTTGATACGCTGGACGTTCCTTATAAGTTTCACGATTATAAAAAACAAGGTATTGATAAAGACAGTGTTCAGCTCTGGGTAGATGAGCTTGGTATTGAGAAAGTGCTCAATAAACGCGGCACCACTTGGCGCAAGCTGACAGAGGAGCAAAAGCAAGCGGCTGATGCAAATATCGATAGCGCGATTGGTTTGCTGGTCGCCAATAATAGTATGATTAAACGCCCGATAGTAGAGGGTAGTTATAAGAGTAAAGCGGTATTATTATGCGGTTTTGATAAAGCGAAATATACCGAAATGTTCGCGTAACTGGTGAACGTTCAGCTCTAAAACATTGAACTCTAAAAATCGAACCCTCGTTAAAAACGACAATGATAGTTAAAAATTATATTAAGTCGCCTTTTAACTCAGGTTTCACAGTGCTTATCCGCTTAAACCTCTAGCTGAGTGCCGCATCCAAATCACGGCTAATTAATGTGCCTACGCCTTCATTGGTGAAAATCTCTAACAGAGTGGCATGTGGCACGCGACCATCAACGATGACCGCACTTTTCACGCCACTACGAACGGCATCCAGAGCACATTGAATCTTTGGAATCATGCCGCCTGAGATGGTTCCATCGGCAATTAAGCCATCTACTGTTTTAGGCGTTAGACCGGTGACAACGTTGCCATCACGACCCAAGACACCTTTGATATTAGTCAATAGCATCAGCTTTTCTGCTTGCAAAAATTCGGCAACTTTACCGGCTACCAAATCAGCATTAATATTATAAGTATTACCTTCGCTATCCACGCCAAGGGGTGCAATCACTGGAATAAAATCGGCGGCGATAAGCATGGTAATGACATCTTTATTTACACTTACCACATCGCCAACAAAGCCTAAATCAACAGGAACCGCAATTCCATCGTCACCGATTCGTTCCATCAGTAACTTTTTGGCAAGGATAAGATTGGCATCTTTACCCGTAAGACCGATGGCGCGCCCGCCATGTTTGTTAATAAGGCTGACGATAGATTTATTGACGCTGCCGCCAAGTACCATCTCGACCACATCCATGGTGCTCTTATCTGTCACGCGCATACCATCGATACGTTGAGATTGGCGACCCAACTCTTTTAACAAACCATCGACTTGTGGACCGCCGCCATGCACCACGACAGGATGCAAACCTACTGTTTTTAGCAAGACGATATCACGAGCAAAGGAGCTTTCAAGCTCAGGATCGGTCATGGCATTGCCACCATATTTAACCACAATCAGTTTGCCTGAAAAGCGCTGAATATAAGGTAGTGCCGTGGTTAAGACTTCAGCGGTGATTTTAGCATCACCCAAATTAAGCGACATGATAGGTTCCTAAAATAGTTTAAATGTTTAAAAATTAAAGACAGTGATTAATGACTACGATAGCGTGATTTGATTTATCAATACGGTATGAAAGCCACAGATTATTTGTAATCACTGTCACAGTTAACAAGGCTTATTCGGGATAAATCGTGGCGATTTGTTCCGCTAGTGTATTGTAAAATGGGCGACATAATGCTACAAATCGTGCCTGTATTTCTTTTAAATCAGCGCGACTGTCTCCTGCAAAACGCACTGTTAAACTATGGCTGGTATTGGATTTGCGCAATACCCCAAAGCCATGTTCAAAGTCGAGCCGCAGCCCATCGATACAAGATAGTCGTGTGCCTATTGGTAACAACTCATGTGCCTGTGCAAGCGTTGTATGTCCTACGCTATGCACACAACGACACGATGTTGGCTGTAGATCTGCAGTGATCACTTTATTTGACGATATAATGGGCGTTGGTATTTTTGAAAGACTATCTGTTTGTACCAACTGCTGCAAATGATGACAGAAATCTATCAGGTGCTCAATGATAGAACAGCGACTTTCTACTGGTTGAGAAAGAGGTAAATAATGATCGGCAGTACTGACCATTAATGGTAAGTGTTGGGTAATATCAGTCAGCTGAAACGGAGCGGTTAAAGATTTCGGCTCTCCCCAAACGCCTGAAGTCATTGGCAGATGTTGTCTACTCTGCGTATGAATTACATTATTAGCTACTGTATTATCACCTACTTCATAGTCAGTACTAATGTTTGCATCAAATACAGGTTGGTTCGTCATTTGTATTTGGTTAATAGTTGCAGTATAGGTCAGCCAATGTAACAACCGTAAGCCACTATACATGGCATCATCATAGGCCATAAAATAGCCATCATTAAAGATAAAATGCCCCGATAACTCGCCTGCAAATATTGCCTGACGCTCGCCTGCAAGTTGCCGCCGCAACAAACTACTTCCGGTTCTAGTCATCACTGGCACAGCGCCAAGTGCGGTCAATAGCTTTGGCAGATGATGAGAACACTTAACGTCAAATAAAACCTGCGGTTCCATATTTTCAATGTAGGATTCTTTGCTAGATTTATCGTTTACATTGGTTGTAGTCGCCTTTTCCCGTTCTGTGATTGCCACTTGTGCTAACAAATAAAGCAGATGATCGGGCGCAACCACTTTACCCCGATTATCAACAATCATGAGCCGATCGCCATCACCATCAAATGCTAAGCCCATATCTGCTTCATGCACCATAACGGTTTGCTGTAGCTCAGCTAAGCGATTAGGCTCAGTTGGGTCAGGATTGCCGGTTGGGAAATTGCCGTCAGGGCTATCATTGAGCAAAATAACCCTGTGGCAAAAACGTTCAAATAACGCTTGAGCAACATTACTGGTTGCACCATGCATACAGTCAATCACCAGAGTAATATCTAACTTAACCAAATGCTGATTATTGTTAGGCTGGTGAATATGTGTCAATACTTTGCTTATTGCCTCTATGTATATATTAGCAACGGTCTCAATAGGTAGGTAAATGAGTCGATTAGTAACATGGCTAGCTGTTTTTTTATGGGAGTTTAATGACAAGTTTTGATACAGAGCTTTAATATCTTTATGGCTAGGCGAGGTAGTGTTCACCAACCATTTAACCCCTAAAGTGTCTTTCTGTGAATGGCTGGCAGTCACCATAATGCCATGACCATCATAGCGCTCTGCCCAAAATGCCATCATGGGGGTCGTCACTAACCCTAAATAAACCACTGTTAGTCCATGATGATGCAAGATATCAGCTAAAGTATGAGCAATGTTATCGCTGTCATAACGTGCATCATAACCAATTACGACTGTATTAGGCTGAGCTAAATGATTCCCCGCTCGATTGTTAACCATTTGGGTTTGAGCAACATGATTCTTAGTAATATGTTTAGTAGAGCATGACTTTTGGCAGGGTGCCGCAAGATATAGCTGCGCGAAAGCATTCCCTAATGCTCGTATAAAATCTGAGGTAAAGAGCTGGCGCGCGCCACGAATATCATAGGCACGAAATAGCACATGCTGGTCGGTAAACGCGCTCATCAAAGCAGCTTCCTTGCTATCGTTACTGTTAATAGCGTCATCCGTAATTAAGGTGTCAACGAACGGGAGCGTACCCAACGCCGCAGACATGCTACTGACGACCTGAATGCCCAAAGCCACCTGCACCGCGTGCGCTTTTATCACTGAACTCGCTCACGACTTCAAATTCAGGACGGGCGATCGGTACCACAATATACTGTGCCATACGTTCGGCAGGATTGAGTATAAAATCCTCATTACTACGGTTCCAAATACTGACCATTAGCTCACCTTGGTAATCAGCATCAATGAGCCCGACCAAATTACCCAGTACAATGCCATGCTTATGCCCTAGACCCGAGCGCGGCAGAATCATACCGGCATAATCAGGGTCAGAGATATAGACGGCTAATCCGGTCTTTATTAAATGGGTTGTACCGGCCTTAATAAGCAAAGGCTCGTCAATACAAGCACGCAAATCGATACCAGCCGAACCGTCCGTGGCACGGGTAGGTAACGAAAACGCTGCATCTTGAGTAATTTTAGGATTTAATACTTTAACTTGTACCACTTGCATAACACACTCACTTGATAACGAGGCTGACTTAGTCATCAGCCATTTATAAATTCAAATAATTTACCATGACCACAACGCTTAATAGCGGTCGTCCTTTACTTCAATGTTAATAATATTTCATCTAAAGGTTTTATTAAATTACAACCTTACAATATTTAAAAATTAAAACTATGACAGTCATTTCTAAAGCAGCAATTTTAAAGTAATAAAATGCTTGCTAAGCCCAAAAATGACATAAAACCAACAATATCAGTCACTGTAGTTAAAATCACTGAGGCGGATAGCGCGGGATCAATATTCATACGTTTTAGCATCAACGGTATACTGATACCGGACACATTGGCTGCGGTCATATTAATAGCAATGGCGCAGCCGATAACCGCACTAATCTTACTATCATGAAACCACATTTGTGCAATAATTGCCATAATAATCGCCCAAATAATTCCGTTTATAGCACCAACCCATAACTCTTTGTTAAACAACCACCAGCGATTAGAGCCGCCAATTTGACCCATTGCCATACCACGGATAACCACAGTAAGTGTCTGTGACCCTGCAATACCTCCCATACTGGCAACCACCGGCATTAATATTGCTAGCGCTACAACTTTTGCCAGCACTGCTTCAAACTGACCGATAACGATAGCTGCAAGCAGCGCGGTACACAAATTAATGCCAAGCCAAATACTACGGCTCTTTGCGCTGGTTAAAATGGGTGCAAACAGCTCCTCATCTTGACTAACACCCGCTAGATTTCTCATCGTACTATCGACATCATCTTGGATAATCTCCATGATATCTTCGCCATTTAATTGACCAACCAGCTCGCCGTGACTGTTAATAACAGGGGCAAAACGAATATCTTCTGAGCGAAAAATTGCGGCAGCATCTTGAATATCTAGGCGATCGTTAATCGTAATTGCATTATCAATATAGCTCGATACCAGTGCGTTTTGCTCATGTTTAATTAAATCTACTAAACTTAATAAACCGAGCAGATGTTGACTTTTATCTACCACGAGCAGCTCTTGGCTTTGGTCATCAAGCAAGTCAATATTACCGCGTAGCCACGTTTGTACTTGTCCTAGAGTGATATCATCATGGACTTGGATAATATCAGGGTCCATATAGCTGCCCACTTCCCAGTCCATATAGGTATCAAGCTTATTAACCTGTAGCCGAATGTCTTCATCGAGCGTTGCCATCACTGACGTACGCACCGTTTCAGTAACGGTATCTAAAATCTCGAAAACATCCTGCGCATCAAGGTCTTGGGTCAGTACTGATATCTCTGTTGAGGAGATATTCTCCATCAATGGCTGGCGGGTATCGACTTCTAATTCTGCTAGGACGCGACCTTTAATTGGTTCGGCAACGTGCGCCCAAATCAATAACCTGTCTTGAGTTGGAAATGACTCAAGCAAATTAGCAATCTCATATTCAGATTGCTTGGCTAAAAATTCGGTAATGGCATTGTATGACCCATCTGCCACCAAACCCTGCAAATATAGAAGCTTATACTCAGCCGTATATTCTTGTGGGTTATAGTCTCCAAGCTTAAACGAGCGTTCAGAATTAGGCGTTGAGACGGGCATAGGCATTCCAAAGTGTTAAATAAAATTATAAGAAAGGGCAAGGAGGAACGACTACTGGTTTACAGCATTTGGCTCACAGTATTTGGGTCACAACGTTTAATTGACCGTATTATTTAGCAACCATCATGCGTTGGTGCGTTAACGCTTACCTAATAACGCGCGGATATTGCTTAAATATTCATCCGCCACTGCCTGCGGATCTTTGGTGGCTTTCTTCTTCTTCGCCTTTGCCGGCCAGTCAATATGATCTTCGGGTAATTCCTCTAAAAACCGCGATTCGGAGGTCACACGCATCTGACCACCGGCGCGGCGCTGGGTCGCTAATGTTAATGTCAGTTCGCGACGCGCGCGGGTAATACCTACATACATCAGGCGACGTTCTTCCTCGACTGTTTCACTGAGGATTGAGTTGCGATGGGGCAGCATTTCTTCCTCAAGCCCCATGATGTAGACGTAATTAAATTCCAAGCCTTTTGCCGCGTGTAAGGTCATTAAATTGACCTTATTAGTATTTTCTTCCTCTTGCTGCTGCTCAAGCATGTCAAGTAACACTAATTTGCGAATAATGGTATCAATGGTGCGGTCTTCATCTTCTTCAGCGCGGTTGATAAGCGACTGAATACTGGTATAAAGCATATCAATATTATCAATGCGATTTTTTTCTTGCTGCGGTGTTTTAGCATCATCGCGGACAAAATCAATATAGCCAGTCTCATCAATCATCTGGCGAACAATCGGCACAGGGTCAGGATGCTGATCCAACTCGCGTGTGTAATGCTCGATAAAGTCGCCAAATGCTTTGATGGTGCTATAAGCTTTACTCGGTAAAACATGAGCAAGACCGGCATGGGTACAAGAAGCAAGCAGCGAGATGCTATGCTCTTGCGCAAACAGTCCCAGCTTCTCTAAAGTTGCTGGACCCATACCACGCTTAGGCGTATTAATAATACGTAAAAAGGCGCTGTCATCTTCTGGATTTAAAATCAGGCGCAAATAGCCCATGATATCTTTGATTTCACTACGTGCAAAAAATGACTGACCGCCAGATAACTTATATGGCACTTGCAATTGGCGTAGCTGCGCTTCTAACATCCGCGCTTGAAAGTTACTACGATACAGCACCGCATAATCTTCCCATTCATTACCAAAACGCAATTTGTGAGTAACAATTTCTTTTGCCACGCGTTCGGCTTCATCATCGTCATTACGGCAATTAATAATGCGGATTTTCTCGCCTTGACCTTTATCAGACCAGAGTTTTTTCTCAAATAAATGCTCATTATTAGTAATTACGGCATTTGCTGAAGTCAAAATCCGACTGGTTGAGCGGTAATTTTGCTCCAGCATGACGATTTTAAGTTTAGGGAAATCTTCTTTTAACAGTCCCATATTCTCAGGCTTCGCGCCACGCCATGCATAGATAGATTGGTCATCATCACCCACTACGGTAAAGCGCCCTTGTGGTCCAACCAAATATTTAATCATTTCATACTGTGCGGTATTGGTATCTTGATATTCATCGACCAATAAGTAACGAATACGGTTTTG
The DNA here is from genome assembly GCF_014119005.1 of Psychrobacter sp. GP33. GTDB lineage: Bacteria > Pseudomonadota > Gammaproteobacteria > Pseudomonadales > Moraxellaceae > Psychrobacter. The sequence continues at coordinate 23,372 of NZ_JACGYX010000008.1, forward strand.
CCATTTATCACGCAGCTCGGCATTTTCACGTAATATTTTAGTGGGTAACACAATCAAGTCATCAAAATCAACGGCATTATACGCGCGCAGATTCCGCTCATATAGTGCATAAAGCGTCGCAAAAATCATGTCTTCGGGATCGTTCAAAATATCCATTGCTTGTGCCGGATTAATCAAATCATTTTTCCAGTCAGAAATCATCTTAATGGCTTTGCCGACTAGCTCGCGACTCTCTGCTCCTGATAAGTTATCACGCATCATCAGCTCCATCAGCAACCGCTTACTATCATCGCTATCCATGATGGAAAAATTGCCTTTTAGCGGCGTATGTATCAGCTCATAACGCAAAAACTGTAAGCCAAATTGGTGAAACGTCGACACCGTTAAACCGCGTGTTTTATCACTGGGTAATAATTTGCTAACCCGTGCTTTCATTTCACGCGCCGCTTTATTGGTAAAAGTCACTGCCGTAATGCGCTCGGCTGGCATGTTACATTCTTCAATAAGATAAGCAATTTTGCGGGTAATCACCGACGTCTTGCCGGAGCCCGCACCCGCTAACACCAGTAGCGGACCTGAAACATACAGCATGGCTTCTTGTTGTTTTGGGTTTAATTGACTCATAAGATGACCTGTCAGGCAAAAGCAAAAAAGAGGGTAGGCGCTAAGAAACGCCACCGGCACGCGCCCTAATAAAGGCAATAAAATGTAGGGGATAGCAACTAATAGAGCTAAAAATTAGGAGAGCTATTATAAAGCAAAATGAGATTTTTTGGGCAGGAGATGATGGTAGGTTAAACTGCAAATTAACTTATGACATTTAAGTGGTCGCTTCCTTGCTATAATTCTAACTAGTAAAACAATAAAACATCATAAGCGTATCAGGGATAAAAATATATGAGAGTTCACTTAATGATGAGTTTAATACTAACAATGGTATTGCCAGCTGTAGCAATGGCTCAGCCATCTACTCTTGAAGCTGGATTATTGAAATCAATGTCAATCAAGGTTAATCATGAAGGCGATATAGAACGAGATGATAGTTCGGGAATAGCGCTTAGAAACTACAAGAGAAACAAATATATAAAAGCTTCACCTGATCTGCGCTATGATTATATTGATAATTATTTACTACTTAAACCTGCAACCTTCTTGGGGCATGATTTGAAAGTGATTGAAGAAGAATATATGTCTGCATATATTGGTTGCTGTGTGAGTCCGGGCGTAGGTGTTATTATTAAGCAAAAAGGCAGTCTAAGTAATGTAAAAGCTTTTGCACGAAAAAATAGATGTTCAATTGAGCCAGTCGATTTCAATACTCATCTAAGAGAGCTTGGTATTAAAAAACCGCAAGCACAGACAGGAAACTATTATTCATTAAGCTGTCGTGAAAGAGACATAGATAGACGTAATTAACTGCTAAAAAACGGCTGTTTTAACTGATAGCAATATAGCAGTAAATCAGCCGTTTAATGTTTTTAAGGTTCAGCCAACTAAGCTTTCATTCTAGTCAGTTTAAGCATTATTTAATTGACGGGCAGCTTCTAACGCAAAATACGTCAAAATACCATCGGCACCCGCACGGCGAAAACCAATCAAAGACTCCAAAATTACCGCATCAGTCAGCCAGCCGTTTTGAATGGCGGCCATATGCATCGCATATTCACCAGACACTTGATACGCAAACGTTGGCACGCCGAATGTATCTTTAACTTCCCGAATCAAATCTAAATAAGGTTGACCTGGTTTAATCATCACCATATCTGCACCCTCAGCAATATCCATTGCTACTTCATGGAGTGCCTCAGCTCGATTACCAAAGTCCATCTGATACTGTTTTTTATGACCACCTTTCAAGTTGCCGGCACTACCAACTGCGTCACGGAAGGGACCATAATAGGCAGATGCATATTTAGCAGAGTACGCCATGATTGCCGTATTCACAAAACCTTCAGCTTCAAAGGCGTCACGCATGGCTTTAATACGTCCGTCCATCATATCGCTTGGCGAGATAATATCCGCGCCTGCACGTGCATGAACGAGGGCTTGCTTGACCAACACTTCAACGGTTTCATCATTAACCACGTAACCTGTGTCATCAAGCAAACCATCTTGACCATGAGAGGTATAAGGGTCTAAGGCAACATCCGTCATTACGACCATTTCTGGAACGGCGTCTTTAACCGCTTTAACCGCACGCGCACTTAATCCGTTTTCGTCATAAGCCGCGCTACCATCCGCAGTTTTTAAAGCGTTATCAATGACTGGAAAAATATCAATCGTGGTTACGCCTTCTGCTAATAACGCTTTAGCATGTTGAATCAATAAATCTATCGAAAGACGTTCAACGCCCGGCATACTGCTGACCGCTTCACGCTGATTGCTGCCTTCTAGTACAAATACGGGGGCGATCAAATGCTTAGGGTGCAGCTCGACTTCTCGAATCATAGCGCGCACATTATCGTTATAACGCAGGCGACGCAGGCGAGTAGCAGGAAATTGACGATTAAAAGTATAGCTCATGACAGATCCTTATAAGCGGTTTATAAAGTGGTACTTTAATAATGAATAATGATTGAGATTATGCTAGCTACGTAATGATAGCATTGTGATGTTTAATATGACGATGATGATACGTCTATTATAATGCGCCTGTTCTACAGTTCTTATTTTACAGTAACTACTATAACGAAAAGTGGCAGACAAAAGCAAAAAGCCCCACCAAGGCGGCAGGGCTAATTGTACGATGTTTTTAACAGCTATTGCGCCAATACGCTTGAAAAAGTAATAGTGAAAGAAGCCATTCATTAAGTATTAAATATCAAATGGCTGCTTATCAAATCACGGTTTAAGGCGTAATAGTCTGTATAGCTGGTGCTTGCTCAATAGGTGTTATTTCAGTTACCACGCCAACCGTAGCATCGGCTTTACCATCATTATTTACATCTACCACGGCTTTTGGTTTAAAGGTCGCGCTAGCAGGGGCTTTTGATTGCTTAATGCTAACGGCTTCTTGCACAGTTGTAACCCGTGCTGAGCTGGCAGCATCAAGTGCATAAGCTGCTTTAGACTCAGCGCTACCACTTGGTCTTTTACCTAATTGCGCCACGTTTTTATATTGCGGTACAGGAATCACTGTTGGTACGTCTAAATTAGCTCCGCCACCCAATGCCTGATATAACTCAATTTGGCTGATAAGTTTTTGTAGTTCTAAATCCAAAATGCCTTGTTGGGTTGAGAACAATGAGCGCTGAGCATCAAGTACGTCTAGATAGTTAGACACACCAGCTTTAAAACGGGCATCGGCAATTTGGAACGTTTGTTCAAAGTTATCTTGCAGACGATACTGGGCGCTCAGCTGTTCACCAAGGGTTGCGCGTGTGGCTAATACGTCAGACACTTCGCGGAATGCCGTTTGAATGGATTTCTCGTAGGCTGCCAGTGTTTGTTGGCGTTCAATCTTCGCCACGTCATAATTGGCATTCAAGCGTCCGCCATCAAAGATTGGTACACTGATATTTGGACCAAACGACCACCCAACTGAACCACTTTTAAACAAATCACTCAAGCTGCTACTACCCAGACCAATGCTACTCGCAAGGCTAATAGAAGGATAGTAAGCGGCACGTGCGACTTCGATATTAGCGCCTGCTGCTTTCAGATTGTACTCTGCTTGCAGTACATCAGGGCGGTAGCGTAATAGCTCACTTGGCAAACCAGCACTAAATATTTGATGGGTAGTAATATTGCTGACTGCTGGCGTGGGCACTAAATTATTTGGAATGGGCGCACCAACCAAAAATTGCAGTGCATTACGCGATTTTAAAATACTGCTTTGGGCACGTAATACTGCAAGCTTAGCATTTTCAAGGGACGCGCTGGCTTGTAGCGAGGGCAGTTTTGGATCAATCCCTGCCTCAAAACGCTTGCTAGCAATAAATAGAGATTTATTGCGACTTTCAACCGTGGCCTCAGCTAATCTGAGCTGTGCCAAGCTATAGCTTAAGTTGGCATAGCTTTGGGCAATATTACTAATCAAGCTGATTTGGGTCGAACTTTTTGCTGCTGTTGTTGACAAAAAGTTTTGCAGCGCCTGATCTTTTAGGCTGGAAATTTTGCCCCAAAAGTCTAGTTCATAATTGGCTAGACCCAAATTAACATTATAACTATCGCCAGTTATACTACCACCTTGAGGACTGCCTTGACGCCGGCGAGAATAACCAGCACTACCATCAATCGTTGGCAGGTCGCGGATATCAGTAATTTGATATTGCGCGCGAGCTTTCTCGATTGCCAAACGTGCACTTTCAAAATCTTTATTGTTATCAAGTCCTAGAGCAATTAAGCCTTTTAGGCGCTCGTCACTATAAAAATTCTGCCATCGCTGATTGGCAAGGCTTTGTCGCTCGGCGCTACTGATCGTTTCCTTGTCAAAAGCACCGTAAGTTTGCTGAATCGGTAAATTAGGCTCAGCAAGTACAGGGCGCATATCTGCTTTTGGAATGGTATTACAAGCGGCCATGCTTAAAGCCAGCACTGTTAAACCCAGTAAGCGCCCGCCATGATGGCGAGCTGAGTTAAGGATTAATTGAGATTGATAACTCATTGTTTATTGTCTCCAAGGCTTACAGGCGGATAGGGGATAGCTGACACTGACTGGGGTTCTTCATCGATAGGCGTCACAATAGGTTCTTTAGTCAGGCGTGGTGACGTCGTGCCACCATTGCCTGAACCAACAGTATCTATATAAGCAGGCGCTACATCAATGCTGCCACGATTGATACTCTCATCATGATTGCCTGCATTATAGTCGCTTGCATCATGATAGCCATTGCCGTCATTATCACTATTAGGACCATCATTAGGACCATCATTAGGACTATCGTCATTAGGATAGTTACTAGCAGTCATGCCACCATTTGGACCATTCGGTGGCGTGTCATATTTATAAGGAAAAATACTACGCACCCAAATATAAAACATCGGGATAAAGAATATACCTAAGACGGTTGCAGTGACAACCCCACCAACAACGCTGGTACCAATCGCATTTTGGCTACCAGAACCGGCACCCGTTGCGATAAATAATGGCACAACACCTAGACCAAAGGCAAGTGAGGTCATAATAATAGGACGCAAACGTTGCCGTGCTGCTGTCATGACGGCTTCTTTTAAGGTATAACCCTCGTCTTGGTGATCCCTTGCAAACTCAATAATTAAGATGGCGTTTTTGGCGGAGAGCCCAACCACCGTGAGTAGACCAACTTGCAAATAAACATCATTAGATAAGCCACGGAACCATGTGAATAGAACCGCCCCTAATACCCCAAGTGGAATAACCAAGAGTACTGAGAATGGAATTGACCAGCTTTCATACAAAGCAGCAAGACATAAGAATACCACTAAGATTGAGATAGCATATAGCATTGGCGCTTGAGCACCTGACTTTTGCTCCTCTAATGACAGACCTGTCCATTCATAACCGACGCCTTCAGGGAGTTTTTCGACCATTGCTTCCATGGCATCCATTGCTTCACCCGTACTAAGACCGGGGGCAGCGCTACCTTGAATATTCATTGACGCCAAACTGTTATAACGCGTAAGACCTGGTGAACCGGTTTCCCATTTACTGCTAGAAAAAGCATCAAACGGAATCATCTCGTTGTTATCGCTACGCACATACCATTTACCGATATCACTAGGATTAGTACGGCTGCTTGGCTCACCTTGTACAAAGACGCGTTTAATACGACCACGGTCAACGAAGTCATTGATGTAGCTAGAACCCCATGCAGTTGAGATAACACTGTTAATATTCGCCAGCGACAGACCATAAGCTGCTGCTTGTTCTTGATTGATATCAATTTTAAGCTGTGGCGCATCTTCTTGTCCATTTGGACGTACACCAGCTACTTGATCGCTTTGAGCGGCCATGCCAAGTAACATATTACGTGCTTCAAGTAGACCATCATGACCAACGCTACCAGTATCTTGGAGCATCAAGTCAAAGCCACTAGAGTTACCAAGACCGCTAATCGCTGGTGGAATAATGTTAAAAACAGTTGCTTCGTTAATTTGGGTAAAGAAGTAACCTTGGGCACGATCAGATACTGCCCTTGCTGTATTTTCTTCACCTTTACGATCTGCCCAGTCACTTAATTTTACGAAGGCGATACCGACGTTTTGTCCTTGACCGACGAAACTAAAGCCTGCAATAGTAAAGGCTGAAGCCACATTATCCGGTTCTTGACTACTATAATAATCGTTAACTTTATCTAGCACAGCTTGCGTCTCGTTCAGTGTCGAACCAGCAGGCAGCTGTACTGCAGTAAACATAATGCCCTGATCTTCTTCTGGTAAAAATGAGCCAGGAATACGTAAGAATACCACTGCCATAATAGCGATGATAGCGGCATAAATGGCGAAATAAACCCATTTTAAGCGAAAGCTTTTACCAACAAAATTTTCATAAGAACGGCTGGTTTTGGTAAAAGAGCGGTTGAACCAACCAAAGAATCCTTTTTGGTTTTCGGTATTGCCTTTTTCATGACTTTTACTACGTTTTAGTAAAGTTACACATAGGGCAGGGGTGAAAATAAGAGCGACCAGCGCCGACAGCACCATACTGGTAATCAAAGTAATGGCGAACTGACGATAAATTACCCCAGTTGAGCCGCCGAAGAATGCCATTGGTACGAATACCGCTGATAAGATAAGGGCGATACCCACGACGATTTTACTAATCTCGCCCATTGATTGGATCGTGGCATCTTTAATAGAAATGTGAGGGTCTTCTTCCAAAATCCGCTCAACGTTCTCTACCACTACAATAGCATCATCGACCAGTAGACCAATGGACAGTACCATCGCAAACATGGTCAATACGTTAATAGTAAACCCTGCAGCATATAGAACTGCAAAAGTACCGAGAAGTACCACAGGCACGGCAAGCGTTGGAATAATAGTCGCGCGCCAGTTCTGTAGAAAGACGAACATGACGATAAATACTAATATAATTGCTTCAATCAGTGTTTTAACCACTTGCTCGATAGACAAGCGTACAAATGGAGTCGTGTCGTAAGGAATGACTGTTTTCATACCAGCTGGGAAGCTTGCTTCTAGCTCAGCGATTCGATCAGCGACCAATTCACGAGTTTCAAGCGCATTAGCACCACTTGCTAGTGAAACGGCAAGACCAGCGGCTTCCTTACCATTAAACAATGAAAGCGTACTATAGTTTTCACTACCAATTTCAACCTTTGCAACATCTCCTAAGCGCACTTGTGCCCCTGAGCTGTCGGTTTTTAGTAGAATGTTTTTAAACTCGTCAGGCGTTTGTAAATAACTTTGTACAGTAACGGTCGCATTAATAACTTGTTCGTCGACAGCAGCGGGTGCTTGACCTAATTGACCTGCAGATACTTGTGCGTTTTGCGCGCGTACCGCATTAACCACATCTGATGGCACCATGTTATAAGCACGTAAGCGCTCAGGGTCGAGCCAAATACGCATCGCGTAAGCAGCACCGAATGCCTGCACTTGACCGACACCTTCAACACGGCTGAGCTGATCGACGACATTAGAGTTAATATAGTCGCCGATATCAGCGCGATCCATACTGCCATCTTCGGAGACAAATCCTATAACGACTAAAAAGCCTTCAGAGGCTTTATTAACGTTAACGCCTTGACGCTGTACCTGCTCAGGTAACGAACTCATGGCGGCCTGTAATTTGTTCTGTACTTGAACCTGTGCGGTATCGGAGTCGGTACCGTTCTCAAAGAACAGCTGTACAGAGGCACTACCATTTGAGGCACTCGAAGACTTCATGTACATCAAGCCATCAAGTCCTTTCATACGCTGTTCAATAATCTGAACGACAGAGTCTTCAACAGTTTGTGCATTGGCACCAGGGTAGGTTGCACTGACTGTAACGGTCGGTGGTGCAATCGCTGGATACTGTTCAATCGGTAGGTTTATAACCGAGATTATCCCGATGAGCATGACCAAAATAGCCATCACCCATGCAAAAATAGGGCGATCAATAAAAAAACGTGACATAGTAAATCCCTAAGTCTTCCTAGCTTTGAATGGAATTAGTTGGCGGCTGATTGTGCCGATTTGTTGGCAGTTGTACCATCGGTAGACTTATCCATATTTTTAGCAGCTTGCTGCGGTGTTTTGGCAGCAGCCCCTTTTTCAGAAGGCGCAGGGTTTGGATTTTCTAATGGCTTCGCAACAACCTCTTGTTCAGGCTTCACTTTTGCACCACCGATAACCACTACTTTGTCGCCATTTTGCAGACCATCAGTGACCACCCAGTTTCCATTATATGTACCATTAATCGTAACTGGACGAACCTGAATTTTATTGTTGGCATCTACAATATAAACTTGGGTTTCAGCTTTGGGCGTACGTGTAACGGCACTCTGTGGGACCAAGGCAGCATTGGTAATGACGCTTTGGGTCAAACGTGCAGTGACATACATACCCGGTAGTAATATATTGCTATTATTTGGGAATACTGCGCGCAGTGTGACCGCGCCTGTGGACTCGTCAACCTTAGCTTCTGCTAATGCGAGCTGTCCGCGTACCGGATACACAGAACCATCTTCTAATACCAACTCAACACTATTCATGCCAGCTTGTGCTTTACCTTCAGTAATCTGTTGGCGCAGCTTAAGTAGCTCAGACGATGATTGACTGATATCGACGTAGATAGGGTCTAAGCGCGAAATGGTCACTAAAGGAGTTGGTTGACCAGAACTGACCAAAGTACCAGCGGTGACGCTTGAGCGGTCACTACGACCAGAGATTGGTGCGCGCACAATCGTACGATTGAAATCTAAGGTACTGGCTTTTAATCCTGCTTTTGCAGTTTGAATACCAGCCTTTGCACTTTCTATACCTGCTTGTGACTGACCGATAGCAGCATTTGCACTGGCGACTGCGGCTTGAGCAGTACGTACCGCAGTTTGGGCTTGATCATACTGTTGTTTTGAGATGGCATCAATTTCAACCAAACCACTTAAACGGCGTAAGTCATTTTGTGCTTGCGCTAGTGACGCTTGGCGACTGACCAAATCTGCTTTAGCATTGGCATTATTAGCAATCGCTGTTTGATAATTGGCTTCGGCTTGCTGAATCGCTGCTTGACCACTTGTAAGAGACGTAGCGTAATTATCGGTATTAATACGGTATAAAGGTTGACCTTTTTTGACATTGCTGCCCTCACGGAACAATACTTCGTCAATAATACCATTTACTTGTGGGCGAACGTCTGCAGTTTGATAAGCCGTTGTACGTCCAGAGAATGTCTGCTCTTGGGGTACGGTCTCAAGAGTCACCGTTTGGAAGTTGACGACGGCAGGCGGCATCTGCTGCTGTGCGGCTTGCTCACCAGCGGCGTCCTCTTTTTTGTCACAGCCAACCAGTACAGCTCCAGATAGTACAGATGCTATTACAAGCGCAAGATAAGAGTGCTTCATCAATGTCCTCGGTAGTAATATAGTATTAATACAATATAAAAAATGTGTAGGGCTATTTTTTAACCTAATCGCTGAAAAATAACCGCTAGCAAATAAGAGATGGAAAATAACAACTAAAAAATATAGGTTTAAACGACTGCCTTTAGTGAATCGTAATGGTCATAACAAAAACAATGCAAGAAAAGCAACGTTAAATAAAGGCAATCGAACATTATAAACTATAGGGTCTACCCCACAGTCAAGTAGCAAGTGAGTTCTATTTGGCATAGTCATCACACATCTTACTCACAATGTTATGGAAAAAAAGGATAATGATGCTGGAAACATAAGCGTTACATGAAGCAACGCACAAGAAACCTTACAATAATTCAATAAGTAAAGTATTGTTATATTTTGTTGTATGAATGAATGTATACATGAATGAGACAAGACGTAACGGATATTTATCAATAAAAATGGTGTGTTCAGAAAATGAAACGTTTAGCAATACTTAAATATGAACAGACTAATATGATTGCAAATTAGCCATTATTACTTCAAGCAGTTGTATGGTTTTTTTAAAAAATCAGAGCGCGATTTTAATCCTGCATTACAGTAAACCCTAATATCATCAATTTTCTCAATATTAGGATTAACTACTTTTAAGCCAGCAAGGAAAAATGCTTGAATTTGAATTAAATTAAACGGGCGCTGGCAAGTTCTGTCAGCTGATACAATCCTTGGCGATAGCGATTGTCTGGTAAGCTGCTTAATGCTTGCTGAGCAAGTTTAGTTTCTTGTAACGCACGCTGCTTGCAATAATCAAGAGAGCCAGAAGCGCGTACCATTTCAATTAACTGCTCAGTATCTGGCGTCTTACCTGTTTGTATGGCAATACGTAGCTTGTCATAACCCTCTTTATCGGTATCTTTTAGCAATTCAAGTGCTTTAATAGTAGGAAGAGTAGGTTTGCCTTCGGCTAAGTCATCACCTAAGTTTTTGCCCATCAGCGCACTGTCACCACTATAATCGAGCACATCATCGATAATTTGAAAGGCATTACCAAAATGCTGCCCAAAATCTGCTAATGCTTGTAAATGTTGCGTTTGCTCCTGCAAAATCGCTGCACCTTGGGTTGCCATCATAAACAAGCGCGACGTTTTACCATCGATAATATTAAGATAGTCTTGTTCAGTTGCCGCAGGATTGTGTTGATGCTGTAGCTGCAAGACTTCACCTTCGGCAATATCACACGTACCATCAGAGAATAATTGTAATAAAGGCAAACTTTGAAAGCTAACTAATAAGTTAAAGGCACGTGCAATCAAATAATCGCCTACCAATACTGCAGTCGCATTATCCCATGTCGCATTTGCAGTGGGTTTGCCACGGCGCTGGTTTGATTCATCAATCACATCATCATGAACTAAAGTTGCGGTGTGCAGCATCTCAGTGATGGCCGCCAAATGCATCGCCTGCGTTGATGGTGCATCGTCGAACATTCGTGCGCACAACAGAGTAATCAGTGGACGCATACGCTTGCCACCAGCATTAATCACATGCTGCGAGACATTCATCACCAGTTGGACTTTTGAATTGAGACTACCAAAAACCTGCTTATCCATAATATCAAAATCATCAGCAACGATGCTCTGAATATCAGCATAGCTTGGAATGGATAACAATGTGGGTGCAATATCAGACAAAGAAGTAGGCGTCATAATCAATCGTCACAGTAATAAGAATTAAAAATCAGCAGAGTAGTTCAGCAAGAGAGTGCTGCCAGCCCGTGCTATCAGGTGACCTATAATACCATAGCTATCCATGCAGACGGTAAGTAAGCCGTGCAAGTTACAAACGACAACGAATAGAATAAACCACTGAGGACGACAATAGCGTGAACATGCCTAATGACGAAAATTTCTTTATAAATGCATATAAGCTAGAGGAATATACTAATTTATAAGATAAATTATTGTAAGCTACTGATTGTATAAGCTATAATGACGACGGTTAATGCTCATATTAATCACGTTACCAGCCTATAAAACCAAGATAAGCAGCTTGCTTTTTTTAGCAAAAAGCCGTAAAATCTTGCCTTTAATTTTTCCCTGTCGTGTTCGTTGACGAAGCGTTGGTATCATACCAGCCACGGCACACGGGTTAAGCGGAGTCACACAATGTACGCAGTAATCAAAACTGGTGGTAAACAGCACCGTGTAGTCGTCGATGAATTGCTTAAAGTCGAATTACTTAAAGCAGAACAAGGCGAAACAATCACATTTAACGACGTATTGATGGTTGTTGACGGCGAAACCGTTAAAATCGGTCAGCCTGTTGTTGACGGCGCAAGCGTAGAAGTGGAAGTGATTGAACATGGTCGCGGCGAAAAAATCCGTATCGTCAAGCACAACCGTCGTAAGCATTACCACAAAGAGCAAGGTCACCGCCAATGGTACACCTTGTTAAAAATCAAAGCGATTAATGCTTAATTAACGATTATCAGTTTATTGGTAATTAATAACGCACTAAAAGCTTAAGAGTTGTCGCATTAGCGATAAGTCACATTAACAAGGAGATTTTCTCATGGCACATAAAAAAGCTGCCGGTTCAAGCCGTAATGGTCGTGATTCAAACCCAAAAATGCTCGGCGTAAAAATCTTTGGCGGTCAAGCCATTGTTGCTGGTAACATTATCGTTCGTCAACGTGGTACAGAATTCCACGCCGGCGCTGGTGTTGGCATGGGTCGTGACCACACTTTATTTGCACTGAATGACGGTGTAGTGAAGTTTGCGACCAAAGGTAAATTTAACCGTCGTTATGTGATGGTTGAAGAAGCATAAATGACACTGATTTTCTGATGGTTTTAGGTAATATTCTTATTATCTAGCTAACAGATTCACCAGTATCCAAATCCCCATGACTTTACAGTGATGGGGATTTTTTACATTGATAGAATAATTAAGATAAGTAGCGTAAAGGATAGAAAAATATCGTGCCTAATGTATAAGGTGTAATAAAAAATATTAAAAAAGGCACTTAGATATTTAATTAGATAATCGAATTTACTGATTCAAAGCGATATTAAATGTACTAACAGAACGATACTCTAAGGCAGCGCTTAGAAACAAGGTACCTCGTAGAAAGCTCGGAGAGATGTAACAGCACTCGTTACAAGCGTGTATGGCAGGCGTAGTATTGATTGCAATTCATGACTAGGCGCGTAATAAAAAAGCTGGCACACTGTGCACATTGGTTAGTAGCGCTGTCACAACTAACGAAGCACCTTGCTTATCACTATTACTATGGATAACTGCAATAAGTGTATAACAGGCAAAATGAATATTTGCTCATATAAATAGCGCGCTACGTTAATAGACCAACTATCAACCGTTTAATTGGTATTCAATTTTTATTTTGAGAGGATGTACAATGACTTTATTAACACAAGTAAAACAAACCACGACTGTAAAACAAAAGATTATGACCAGTGCTTTAACTGGCGTTTTAATGACGACGCTAGGGGTTGCCGCACCTATGGTAGCACTTACCCAAACCGCTCAAGCAGCGCCAGCAACTAATTTAGTAGCGGCTCAGCGTTTAAATAAATTACTGAGCAATACTAAGAGTATGACTGCTAACTTTACTCAAACTACCAAAGGCGCGTCCAACGGCACGTTCAAGGGTTCAATGAGCGTTCAACGTCCTAATAACTTTCGCTGGGAAACCACTTCACCTTCAGAGCAATTGATCGTGGCTAATGGTAGCTCACTATGGATTTTTGATAAGGATTTGGAGCAAGCAACTAAGCAGAGCGTTGATAACCAAGTAGGCAATACGCCAGCGCTACTATTATCGGGTGACCCAAGCAAAATCGATAAGAACTTTAAAATTACCCAACCTTATAGTACTAAGAACTACTATGTACTGTATCCTAAATCAAATAGCGCCAGTTTTAAGAACTTATCCGTGAGCTTTAGTGGTGGTAAACCGGTAATGATGGTATTAAATGATACCTTAGGTCAAACGACGTCGATTAATTTTAGTAACATTAAGCTGAATCCTACTATCAATAGCAGTTTATTTAAGTTTACTCCGCCTAAAGGCGTAGATGTCATTAATCAATAACTAAGAAATAAATAATCAAGAAATTAAGAAAAGAAAGCTAAAAGTAATAAAGCAGCTTGCAGATTTTTATAGTGATATAGCTATTTTAGAAACAACTATTAATATGACGATGAGTGTAGTAGATATAATGCTTAATATGAAAAGAGCAAATCGAGATATCGGTTTGCTTTTTTTATGCGTAAAATTTTAACCTTAACCTACGCTGAGATAATTTGTTGCAAGTAGGCACGGTCATAGGTTGCAATTGGTAATATTTGGTTTACAATATGCGCTAATTTACTGCGTGTATCAGTAATAATTATCGCTGAATGTCATTGTGCTTATTGCCATTGGGATGTCTCGTATTTTGCAAAGTGACGTCGCAATGCTGTCAATAACTGGCTTTTAATCTTTGATAGGCGTATAGTAAGTAACCGGTTTATGCCAGTTGTCATGACATTGCTTACCACGTGTGATGAGTTATTAAATCAATTAAATAGTTTGTGATGATATTGATTTAATAAATTTATTTTCCGTTGTAAAAATGGGTTCGGCGACCAGCCTTTATCTAAGCCACTTTATCTTACCTGATGTCATCTTTTGAGATGCGCTGTGTGTCGACTCTAGATTTTCTTATCGAGATGGCAGACAGTATCAGTTTCGCTCAGTGTTTAGATGATTTATGGGTTTTATCGTCTGATTCTTGTGTCAATACTCTTGATGATTGGCTATTACCAGCACGAATTTTTGTGTTTTCGTTTGAGTCAAAGCCATTGTGTTGTTATTTTAGTATTGATAATAGCAGATGCCGCTTAAGACACTCGATTGGGTGAGGAGCACGTATTATCATGTCTGCCTTTAATTGGTCAGCAATTGCCTTTATTCTAGCTGCAATCGGTCTGGTTGTATTTATGTTGACCGTTCCGCGTTTACTCGGCGGACGCTCTAAGGGCTTACAAAAAGAAGAAATCTTTGAGGCAGGTGTTGTCGGGGCTGGTAACGCTCGTATCCGTCTATCTGCCAAATTCTATTTGGTGGCGATTTTCTTTGTCATTTTTGATTTAGAAGCTCTTTATTTATATGCTTACGCTGTTTCAGTACGTGAAACAGGATGGGCAGGCTTTATTGCAGCTGCGACATTTATTATCGACTTATTGATTGGTCTGGTTTATGCCTTGAGTCTAGGCGCACTTAATTGGGCGCCGGCAGATAAGTTGCGTAAAAAGGTGCGTTTATATGCCGCTCCTGCTGGCTTTAATCTAGCCGACATTACTAAATTTGATGGCGTTGATGAGCTGATGGTTGACCCAACGGGTAAGATACCAGCGCAGTCCTCTGGTCGAATCAATGTGTCCAATAATATTGAAGCCAATCGTCGTCATTTAGAAAGCATCGACCGTATTAATACCACAGGTAATATTACCTCGGTAGATTTTGCGGTATCTGCACCTAATCAGAGTATTGAACGTAATCGCTAGAAAAGCTTATAAATGATGACGTTTATGAGCTTTTAATAGTCGACGTTGTAACAGTATGCGAATAATAGCGCTAACCCTATGGTTACTGCGCTGCGGTTAATTGAAAGGTTGAATGTTATGAAATATACATTAACAAAAGCCAACCCTGATGCAGATATTTATCCTGCTCAGACTCGCCAAACGGTTAGTGATCCTCTTGAAGATGAAGTCAATAAAAATGTCTTTATGGGACGTTTAGAAGACCTTGTGCATTCAACAGCAAACTGGGGACGCAAGCATTCTCTGTGGCCATTTAACTTTGGTACGTCTTGTTGCTATGTGGAATACGCGACGACCCTAACAGCGGTTCACGATTTATCCCGCTTTGGGGCGGAAGTGATTCGTGCATCACCTCGTCAGGCAGATGTGATGATTGTAGCAGGGACTTGTTTTGTTAAAATGGCACCTGTTATTCAGCGTCTTTATGAGCAAATGTTAGAGCCAAAATGGGTCATTTCGATGGGTGCTTGTGCCAATTCAGGCGGGATGTATGACATCTATTCTGTAGTACAAGGCGTTGATAAGATTATTCCGGTAGACGTTTATGTTCCTGGTTGTCCGCCTCGTCCTGAAGCATTGATTCAAGGATTAATGCTGTTACAAGAGTCAATAACTAAAGAGCGTCGTCCGCTTGGTATTCATGTGAACGATCAGGGTATCTATCAGCCACAAATGATGCCTGAGCGAGATCGTAAGCAAGCCGATCGCATTGCAGTGAAAAACCTGCGTAGTCCAGACAGTATTTAATAGTTTTATGGTTAATGCTTTAGATTCATGCTTTCATAGTTTTATGCGCCCATTACAGTCTCGTTATGACAAATCAGTTATGATTAATGAAGGAAGACATCATTCATGGTCACGGTAGTTGAAAACACAGATCCTAAGATCAAGCCCGTACCAGCGGTTATTCAAGAGCTGGAAGCTAAGTATGCCGGCAAATTTGTCATCCAGCAGACTGTCGATGAGATTCCGACTGTTTGGGTGGCACGTGCTGATGTGTTAGACGTACTAATGTACTTGCGTACTTTGCCAAAGCCTTATGTCATGCTATTTGACTTATCAGCAATGGATGAGCGCTTGCGTCAGCACCGCGCGGGTATGCCTGCCAGTGACTTTACGGTGTTTTACCATCTGATGTCGCTTGAGCGTAACAGTGATGTACGCATTAAAGTGGCACTCAGTGAAGATGACTTAAATATACCCAGTGCGACCAAAATTTGGCCTAATGCCAATTGGTACGAGCGCGAAGTATGGGATATGTTTGGTATTGTCTTTAGCGGACATCCGCATTTAACCCGCATTTTGCTACCTAAATACTGGGAAGGGCATCCGCTGCGTAAAGAGTATCATGCGCGCGCGACCGAATTTACTCCTTACTTCTTGAATACTGCCAAGCAGCAGTATGAGCAGGAAAACTTACGTTTTGTCCCTGAAGAATGGGGCATGAAACGCTCAGGACGTGATGAGGACTTCATGTTCTTGAATATCGGTCCAAACCATCCCTCTGCGCATGGTGCTTTTAGATTGGTATTGCAGTTAGATGGTGAGGAAGTGGTCGATTGTATTCCTGACATCGGTTATCACCACCGCGGTGCGGAGAAAATGGCAGAGCGCCAAACGTGGCATTCCTACATCCCTTATACCGATCGAATTGATTATCTCGGCGGGGTTATGAATGAGCTGCCGTATATCATGTCAGTTGAAAAGCTTGCTGGTATTACTATTCCACCTCGTGCCGAAACTATTCGGGTCATGATGAGTGAGTTTTTCCGCATTACTAATAACTTACTGTTCGTCGGTACGTTTATTCAAGATGCTGGTGGTATGACGCCCGTCTTCTATATGTTTACGGATCGTCAAAAAGCTTATGACGTTATTGAAGCGGTAACAGGTTACCGTATGCATCCAGCTTGGTTCCGTATCGGTGGTACGGCGCATGATTTGCCGCGTGGCTGGCAACGTTTAGTTCGCGAGTTTTTGGATTGGATGCCGAAGCGTTTGGATGAGTATGTCAAAGCAGCGCTACAAAACAGTGTGCTAAAAGGTCGTACTCAAGGCGTGGCGCAATATAATGCTAAGCAAGCGCTGGCTTGGGGCGTGACCGGCGCAGGTTTGCGTGCCACTGGCGTTGATTTTGATTTACGTAAAGCACGTCCATATATGGGCTATGAGAATTACGATTTTGAAATCCCGGTTGGCTATAATGGTGATGCTTATGACCGTTGTATGGTTAAAGTGGAAGAAATGCGTCAGTCGCTACGTATTATCCGTCAATGTATGGACAATATGCCGCAAGGTCCTTATAAAGCAGATCATCCACTTGCCGTACCACCGCCAAAAGATCGGACTTTAAATGATATTGAAACGCTGATTAATCATTTCCTCTCGGTTTCTTGGGGTCCTGTGATGCCAGCTGGTGAGTGTACTACGATAGTCGAAGCGACCAAAGGGCTTAATAGCTACTATATTACTTCAGACCGCTCGACCATGAGCTATCGTACTCGTATTCGCACACCGACATTTGCTCATATTCAGCAAATGCCGTCGGTTATTAATGGCTCATTGGTATCAGATGCCATTATGTATCTAGCTTCTATTGACATTGTGATGGCAGATTGTGATCGTTAGATTTTATTTATTGTTAATAAAATTAAATTATTTCATAGATTAGCGCCAACTGGCACACCAAATCGCAGCGGCTGTGCAACAACCACAGCACAAGCGGCGTGATGAGTGAGGAAAGATAAAAGATTATGAAAATTGTTACCGATAAAGCGCCAAGAGTAGATGTGGCCAGCATCCTAACGGCTGATGAGATTGCAGCGATTCATGAGTTTATGCATCATTATCCTCATGCGCGCGCCGCTTCTCTCGATTCACTAAAAATTGTGCAAAAGCGCAACGGTTGGGTAAATGATGCCCAAGTCAATGCTATTGCAAATATATTGGACGTTCCAGTAACCGATATGGATGGTGTCGCGACTTTCTTTAATCGCATTTATCGTCAGCCAGTGGGTCGTCATGTGATTTTGATTTGTGATTCAGTGGCGTGCTACTTAACAGGTTATGAAGCTTTATCAACCGCTTTGCGTACCGAGTTGGGTATTGATTATGGTCAAACCACAGCTGATGGTCGTTTTACTTTGCTACCAATTTGTTGTTTGGGTAACTGCGATAAAGGGCCTGCAGTGCTTATTGATGAAGATACCTATGGTCCTGTTCAGCCTGATGAAGTTACTCAATTGTTGGAGTTATACGCATGAGATTAACCATTTCAGAGCAGATTGCTCTTCGCAACCAAGGTAAGGCGCCAAGCCAGTTAAATAATCAGCGTATTGCAATTTACGGTGATAAGGCAACGGCAACCAGTGAAACCAAGCCTTTGACGTGGCGCTTAGCACATCATGATGCCGTATTGGATTTAGCCACTTATGAGTCTTTACGTGGTTTTGAAGCGCTTAAAATGGCTTTAAATCAACCACCAGAAGCCACTTTAGCCACTATTAAAGAAGCGGTCGTTAAAGGTCGTGGTGGCGCAGGTTTCCCAGCGGGTATTAAATGGTCGTTGATGGCACCGCCAGATGGTGGACCACGTTATTTAGTGTGTAATGCGGATGAGATGGAGCCGGGTACTTTTAAAGACCGTCTGCTTATGGAGCGTTTACCGCTTCAGCTTATCGAAGGAATGCTGATATCTGCCTATGCTATTGGCGCAAATGCAGGTTATATCTTTATTCGTGGCGAGTATATTCTAGCAGCAGAACGTTTGAATACAGCGATTGAAGAGTTACGTGCTAACAATCTGGTTGGTGATAATATTTTAGGCACAGATTTTAGTTTTGATTTGCATGTGCATACTGGTGCCGGTCGTTATATTTGTGGTGAAGAAACTGCATTAATTAATTGTCTCGAAGGGCGCCGTGCTAATCCACGTACTAAGCCGCCATTTCCACAAGTGGCAGGCGCATGGGGTCGACCGACTGTTGTGAATAATGTCGAAACCTTACATAACGTTTCAGCTATTATTTTGCATGGCAGCAAGTGGTATCAAGACTTACCAAAAGCCAAAGGCGTGGTTGAAACGCCAGGCACGAAACTGTTTGGCTGTTCAGGTTTGGTGAATGATCCTGGTCTTTGGGAATTGCCCTTTGGTTATACGGCACGTGAAATTATTGAAGATTTTGCTGGCGGAATGCAAGAAGGTAAAAAGCTAAAAGCATGGTTACCGGGCGGTGCATCTACTGACTTTTTGACTGCTGATCATTTAGATACCGTGGTTGATTTTGATACCATTCAAAAAGCTGGTAGTCGGATGGGTACCGGGCTGATTATGGTTGTTGATGAAGAACAAGATATGGTGCCATTGCTACGTAATCTTGAGATTTTCTTCCAACGTGAATCATGTGGCTTTTGTACGCCATGCCGTGACGGTTTACCGTGGGGTGTGAAGTTACTCACTGCGATTAACGATGGCGAAGGTCAAGTGGGTGATGTTGAGAAGCTTGAGGGTCTAACCCGTGACTTATGGATCGGTAAAACATTCTGCGCCCATGCGCCCGGTGCTATGGAACCGCTTATGAGTGCAATTAAATATTTCCGTCCTGAGTTTGATCAAAAAATTGCACAGGCAGTTGGTGAAGATGTTATTGCTGCTGCAGCGAATCAACAGCTAGACGCGAAATAAGGAGAGCGGCATGGCAGTCATACATATTGATGGAACCACTGTCGAAGTAGATAGCGCGGACAACTTGCTACAGGCATGCTTGTCGCTCGGCATTGATGTCCCCTATTTTTGTTATCATCCTGCTTTAGGCTCGGTAGGCTCGTGCCGTCAGTGCGCGGTAAAGCAGTATCTGACTAAAGAAGATATGGAAGCAGGTCGCGGACGCTTGGTCATGTCATGCATGGTGGCGCCAAGCAATGATATGTATATCTCGGTCACCGATGATGAAGCCAAAGCGTTCCGTAAGTCAATGGTTGAGCTACTCATGACCAACCACCCGCATGACTGTCCAACCTGTGAAGAGGGTGGGCATTGTCATTTGCAGGATATGACGTATATGTCAGGTCACAGTCGGCGCCGCTATCGCTTTACCAAGCGTACGCATCATAACCAAGAGCTTGGTCCGTTTATCGCGCATGAGATGAACCGCTGTATTGCTTGTTATCGTTGTGTCCGTTTCTATAAAGACTATGCAGGCGGTGAAGATTTAGGCGTCTATGGCTCTAACAATCGCGTGTATTTTGGTCGTGATAAAGATGGTCAGTTTGAAAGTGAGTTTTCTGGCAACTTAACGGAAGTGTGCCCAACCGGCGTATTTACGGATAAAACGCATTCGGATCGTTATAACCGTAAATGGGACATGCAGTATGCGCCAAGTATCTGTCATGGTTGCTCTGCGGGCTGTAATATATCAGCTGGTGAGCGTTATGGCGAACTGCGCCGTATCGAAAACCGCTATAACGGTGAGGTTAATCGTTACTTCTTATGTGACCGTGGTCGCTTTGGTTATGGCTACGTCAACCGTGAAGATCGTCCAACTCAAGCGCTTGAGCGTACTAATAATACGCTGCTTGAAGTTAGCGTGGATCATGCCCTTGATGAGACAGTTAAACGCTTACAAGATAAAAAAATTATTGGTATTGGCTCGGCACGCGCTAGTTTAGAGACTAATTTTGCGCTTAAAAATCTGGTTGGTTTTGATAACTTCTCAACCGGTATGAGCCATCAGCAACAAGCATTGGTTAATAAATGTATTGAAGTATTAAGTACAGAAGGTATTTATAACCCAGGCATGACGGATATTGAAAGTCATGATGCGGTATTGATTTTGGGTGAAGATATTACCCAAACATCATCACGAGTAGCATTGTCAGTACGTCAGGCAGCAAAAAATGAAGCGTTTAAAATGGCAGCGGCCGTACAAACGCAGCCTTGGTTAGCAGAGCCTGTACAACGTATTGCGCAAGGTGCTCTCAGCCCAGTATATGTCATTGATGTGACACAAACCAAACTTGATGATATTAGTAAAGTTAGCGTGGTGGCAACGCCTGAAGATATTACTAAGCTTGGCTTTAAAGTCGCTAGTGAGATTACCAATTTAGCAGATAATTTGGCAAAAATTGACGCGCCTAATACAGAACAAAGTGCAGATGCTGATCCGATGCAAGTGCTTGCACAGCAAATTGCTTACGACTTGATTAAAGCCGATAAGCCGTTGGTTGTATCAGGCAGCAGTTTGTCTTCGGTTGCGTTAATAGAAGCTGCAGCGCAAATTACACAAGCGTTAACGCAAAAACGTAGCGCGATTAAAGCCACTGAACATACGTATATTGAAGCACATAATGCAAAAGTTCGTGCTGCACAAGCCCAAGAGAAAACTCAGCCAGTTGATGATCAAGAGTTAGCCGCTAAGCCAGATAAACCTGAAATGAGCAGTAATACTGAAACACAAGATAACGTTGAGCGTACGCCAGCAACGCCGTTAGAACTAAAGTATGAAAATACTAATTACCATGCACAAGCAGGTATTTACTTAGCGGTAGCCGATGCCAATAGTATTGGTGTGTGTTTACTGGGTGGACAGTCAGTAGAGGAGATATTGGCCTCAGATTTTGATGTGGTTATTGTGGCTGAAAATCAACTCACTGACGTACTTGATGCTGAAAAGCTTACTCAGCTATTAGCTGATAAGACAGTGATTGCCTTGGATCATCAGCTATTAGATTGGCATAAAAATGCCGATATTGTATTGCCAGCTGCAAGCTTTGCTGAAGCAGACGGTACGTTAGTATCGGCTGAAGGTCGTGCTCAGCGCTTTTTTCAAGTTTATGACAATACCTATTATCATCCGCTAAGTAATATTAAAGAAGGCTGGCGCTGGTTACATGCTTTGCATAGCAGCTTACTCGGTAAAGCGGTCGACTGGACACAACTTGATGACGTTATTAATGCCTTAATAGTCACGCATCCAAAGCTTGCTGGTATTAAAAAGGCAGCACCTGATGCTGATTACCGTATTAGTGGTTTAAAAATTGCGCGTGAGCCACGCCGTTATTCAGGTCGTACGGCAATGCGCGCACCAATTTCTGTACATGAGCCGATGCAGCCAAAAGATTTGGATACAGGCTTAACCTTCTCAATGGAAGGTTATAGCGGTACGCAAACGCCAAGTTCAATGATTCCTTTCGCCCAATCAGCTGGTTGGAATTCGCCACAAGCGTGGAATAAATATCAAGATAAAGTCGGCGGTAGCTTGAAAAATGGTGATCCGGGCGTTCGCTTATTTGATCAGCTAGAGCGATTAGCAGCACGTCAATATGTGGCACCTGATATGGCGTCAATCACCACTGACATACAGCTGGGTCAAGCCAAGCTTGTGCCAGTATATAATATTTATGCCAGCTCAATGATGGCATCACGTAGTCCAGTCGTCGCAGAGCAATTACCCGTTGCTACATGGCAAATCGGTCGTGATGATGCCAGTGCTTGGGATGTTGCTCAAGGCGATTACTTAGCTATTGAAATTGATAAACAGCACATTACCTTACCTGTGCAATTGGTGCACTATCTAGCAGAAGGGTGTATTGGCTATCCGGTCGGGCAGGTGACTATTATTCATCCCTCTATGTTTGCGTCAGTACTTAAAGTTTCTGCACCACTCGCTGCCGTATCGTTATCTGGCGCTATGGCAAATGATAGCGCCTTATTAACGACTGATAAAGCAGAGCCTGTAATACCAATACCGACAACCATACAAGAGGTTTAATATGTCATTTACCCGTATTATCCCTGAAGCGCCAAGCTTTTTAGCTGGTATGATGACTGCTGAAACGTGGTCTATTCTATTTATGGTTGTACAATCATTAGTCATCTTTTTAGTAGTGGTAATAGTTGCTGCATTGATGATTGTCTATGAGCGCCGTATGCTGGCGCTATGGCAAGATCGTTATGGTCCTAACCGTGTAGGTCCTTTTGGGTCGTTGCAGCTGGTTGCTGATATGCTCAAAATCTTCTTTAAAGAAGATTGGACGCCAAACTTTACCGATAAGTTTATCTTTGTGCTGGCACCTGCGGTTGCTATGTTTACCGCCTTGGCATCTTTTGCGATTATTCCGATTTCACCAACGCTTGGTGTTGCAGATTGGGATATCGGTATATTGTTCTTCTTTGCCATGGCAGGTATCGCGGTTTACGCGGTGATGTTTGGCGGTTGGGCGTCAGCAAATAAGTTTTCGCTATTAGGTGGTCTACGTTCTGCCGCACAAACCATCAGTTATGAGGTCTTTTTAGGCTTATCGTTAATGGGTGTGGTTGCATTGACGGGTTCTTTTAACCTACGTGCGATTGTTGAAGCACAGGCTGATGGTTGGTATATCATTCCACAGTTCTTTGGGTTTTTGACCTTTGTCGTGGCTGGTGTTGCCGTTACCCATAGACATCCGTTTGACCAACCAGAAGCTGAACAAGAGCTTGCCGAAGGTTATCATGTCGAATATTCAGGTATGAAGTTTGGTATGTTCTTTATCGGCGAATATGTCAACGTGGTATTGATTTCAGCGTTAATGACTTGTCTGTTCTTTGGTGGCTGGCTTGCGCCTTTTAATTTAAATATTCCCTTTGTACCGCCAGCTTTTTGGTTCATGATTAAAACGCTATTTTTTATGACCATGTTTATTTTGGCTCGTGGTTCGCTCATGCGTCCACGCTATGATCAGGTGATGAACTTTGGCTGGAAAGTATGTTTACCAGTAACCTTGATTAATTTATTGGTTACTGCCGCAGTCATTTTGATTTTCTCTCCAACGCTGTAAGCTCGCGGATGATCTAGAGTAATGCTGATAAGGATAATAATCCCATGTTTACGACCATAAAAAAGACTGTCATTGGTATATTTACCATTGTCCGCAGCATGTGGATGGTCAACAGTCACGCGCTGCGTCCGCGCGATACCATCCTATATCCTGAAGTGCCAGTTCCAGTTCCGCCACGGTTTCGGGGGCGTATCATTTTGTCTCGTGACCCGGATGGAGATGAGCGCTGCGTCGCCTGTAATCTGTGCGCCGTCGCTTGCCCGGTAGGATGTATTTCATTGCAAAAAGCAGAACGTGAAGATGGGCGTTGGTACCCTGAGTTTTTCCGCATTAACTTCTCGCGTTGTATCTTTTGTGGTATGTGTGAGGAAGCGTGTCCTACGACCGCGATTCAGATGACCCCCGATTTTGAGATGGGCGAATATGTGCGTCAGGACTTGGTCTACGAAAAAGAACATTTGCTTATTTCAGGACCGGGTAAATATCCTGATTATAACTATTATCGTGTATCCGGAATGGCGGTGGCAGATAAACCTAAAGGCGCGGCGCAAAATGAGTCGGCACCTATTGATCTAAGGAGCTTACTGCCATAATGACTATTTTAAATAATCCTGATTTGGTGGGGTTTTATGCGCTTGGAGCGGTGGCTATTTTTGCCAGTCTGCGCGTCGTCATCCATGCCAATCCTGTTCATGCTATTTTATCGATGATTGTGTCGTTATTAGCCGTTGCGGGTATTTTGTTTATATTAGGTGCGCCTTTTGCAGGTGCGCTTGAGATTGTAGTGTATGCAGGTGCTATTTTAGTATTGTTCGTGTTTGTGATTATGATGCTCAACTTAGGAATGGCGAACGAGTCGCGAGAAGAGCGCTGGTTAGATGCTAGAACTTGGGCAGTACCAACAGGGTTAACGATTGTTATTGCTGTAGTACTTTATGCGCTGATTGGTATCAATCATGATGAGGCAGCAGTCATTGGCGGTGTGACCGTCTCTGCTAAAGTGGTCGGTACGGCATTATTTAGTAAATATATGATGTTGGTTGAAGTAGCGGCATTGTTATTATTAGCAGCATTGGTCGCAGCGTATCACTTAGGTAAAGAATCTCTTAATGATGAGATCATTGCTGATAATGAGCTGGATATTGATAGACGTGGCGGTAATGTTAAAAACTATCTTCACAACACCACGATGGATATCAATGCCAATCATGTTGCCGATACAGCAGATGTAATGCCTGAATCTTACGAATATAAAGATGTTGACCCTCATGACTATGTTAGTGCTGTCAATACGCAGATAAATACTCAGGCAAGCAGACGTAAGGAGTCAGACTGATGGTATTAGCTGTGAGTGTGGCACAAGAGGTGTCAAATGTACCGTTTGCCCATGAAGTGGCAGGCTTAGTACAGCCAGCGGTTGCGGCACAAAATATGCTTGGCACGATACCCATGAGCCATGGATTAATTTTGGCAGGTATTTTATTTGCCATTGGTCTGTGTGGTGTGATGGTACGGCGTAACTTCTTATTTATGCTAATGAGCCTTGAGATCATGATGAATGCGGCAGCGTTGGCATTTGTGATAGCAGGCAGTCGTTGGGTAGATCCTGATGGACAAATTATGTTCATCTTTATCTTGACCCTAGCCGCCGCTGAAGCATCTATTGGTTTGGCAATATTATTACAGTTTTATCATAAGCGTGGGCATCTTGATGTCGATAGCGCCAATGAGATGAAAGGATGATGTCATGAATTTATTACCATTAACCTTTATCTTCCCGCTCATTGGCTTTTTGATTCTAGCCTTTATGCGAGATCGATTGTCCCAAAAGGTAGCCGCCGTGGTCGGTGTCGGCAGCATGCTATTGTCAGCATTGTGCGCACTGGTGGTCAGTTTTACATTTTTAACCAGCTATCCTGCCGGAGCAGTGGTCGAGATGCCGTTATGGACTTGGCTACAAGTCGGTGATTTTGCACCCAGTTTCGGTCTCAGTTTTGATGGCTTAGCGTTGACTATGACTGGTGTGATTACTGGTATTGGCTTTTTGATTCACCTGTTTGCCGCCTGGTATATGGACGGTGAAGAGGGCTTTGGGCGCTTTTTCAGTTATATGAATTTATTCGTTGCCAGTATGTTGTTATTGGTATTGGGCGATAATTTATTATTACTATATCTTGGCTGGGAAGGTGTAGGTATTTGTTCTTACTTGCTGATTGGTTTTTATTTCCAAGACCGCGCCAACGGTCGTGCGGCAATGAAAGCCTTTACCGTAACGCGCGTCGGTGATGTATTTTTAGCGTTCGGACTGTTCTTATTATTCCGCGAATTTGGTACCTTAAACATTCAAGAGATTATTACCCGTGCGCCTGAGGTGTTCGATGTTAATAATCCAGTGATGATTTTAACCACAATGATGCTGGTTGGTGGGGCGATGGGTAAGTCGGCTCAGTTGCCGCTACATACATGGCTTGCCGATGCAATGGCAGGTCCAACTCCAGTCTCCGC
Organism: Psychrobacter sp. GP33; assembly: GCF_014119005.1. GTDB lineage: Bacteria > Pseudomonadota > Gammaproteobacteria > Pseudomonadales > Moraxellaceae > Psychrobacter. The sequence goes on from NZ_JACGYX010000008.1 coordinate 49,783, forward strand.
ATTGATTCACGCGGCAACCATGGTAACCGCTGGGGTGTATTTAATTGCCCGTATGCATCCGCTATTCTTATTGACTCCGGGTGTACTGCTGTATTGGGTTGGCGCTGTAGGTGCTTTAACCTTAGTTGTTGCTGGATTCTGTGCACTGGTACAAACTGATATCAAGCGTATTCTTGCCTATTCAACGATGAGTCAAATTGGCTATATGTTCTTGGCACTGGGTGTTGGCGCTTGGCAAGGGGCAATCTTCCACTTAATGAGCCATGCTTTCTTTAAAGCCTTATTATTCTTAGCGTCAGGTGCGGTGATACTAGCCGTACATCATGAACAAGATATCTTTAAGATGGGCGGCTTACGTAAAAAGATTCCATTGGTATTCTGGTGTTATATCGTTGGTGGTGGCGCGCTGGCAGCAATACCCTTTGTCACCGTTGGCTTTTATTCAAAAGAAGCGATTCTTTGGGAAGCCTATGCCACGGGTCATCAGTTCTTATTTTATATGGGTGTGTTTGGTGCCTTCTTAACTGCGTTATATACTTTCCGTATGATTTGGATTATCTTTTTTGGTGAAGAAAAAACCCATGCGCACAAGCTATCAGGTATCTCTTACTGGTTACCACTTAGCGTATTACTAGTGTTATCAACAGCTGTTGGGGCATTTATTACGCCACCGCTACAAGGCGTGTTGCCAGAGAGCGCTGGGCATTTATTAGAATTGGCGAATCAGGCACATGACAAACATACGGCTGAATTTATCGCAATGGGAGCAATGCTTGCGGGCTTAATTATTGCCGCCTTATTATATGCGGTAGATAAAGGTCGTATATTGACCAGATTTAAGCATACACGTATTGGCGCTGCGCTATATCACTGGTGCTATCATGGTATGGGCTTCGATGCGCTATACGATATTGTGTTTGTAAAACCCTTTTTATTCATTGGCCGCTTATTCAAAGCCGATCCTATTGATAAGTCGTGGAATATATTGCCAATGCTGGCATCAGCAGGTAATAAAGCCTTGTCTGCAACGCAAACAGGGTCACTTCGAGGCTATGCCACAAGCTTTGGCTTGGGCGTCGCTGTATTGTTGGTGCTGGTAATGATGACGGTGGTATAAGATGATAGAGTTACAACAAACGTGGATGCTACCAGCATTAATCGCAGTGCCGTTTATAGCCGGTCTGCTGTGCTGGTTGGTTGAGCGGGTTAATAAACGCTTGCCACGCTGGATTGCGTTAATTGGTATGATCATTACCTTTGGTCTGTCAGTAGTGTTATGGCAGCAAGGCGATTTTTCTGGAATGAGTACTCAGGTTATCGCGCCAGATGCGTCGGTACCTTGGGTTGCAGAATTTAGTGTGCCTTGGATACCTAGCTTTGGTATCAGTTTTCACTTAGCAATGGATGGTTTATCATTATTGATGGTAGGTCTAACTGGATTGCTGGGTGTGGCTGCCGTTGCCTGTTCGTGGAACGAGATTCAACGCCGTGTTGGGTTTTTCCATCTCAATCTATTGTGGAGTTTGGGCGGTGTTATTGGCGTATTCTTAGCTATTGATATGTTCTTATTCTTCTTCTTTTGGGAGATGATGCTGGTTCCGATTTACTTCTTGATTGCCCTTTGGGGTCATGATGTACCGGGCAAAACCAAAGAGTATGCGGCGACTAAGTTCTTCCTTTATACCCAAGCGTCTGGGCTTATCATGCTCATCGGTATTTTAATTTTGGTAATTATTAATTATGCCTACCGTGGTACGGTAAGCTTTAATTATAATGACTTGCTCGGTACGCCTTTGGGCGGCTGGGAATATCCGATTATGCTGTGCTTCTTTATTGGCTTTGCCGTCAAGTTGCCGATTATTCCATTTCATGGTTGGTTGCCAGATGCGCATGCGCAAGCCCCAACAGCAGGTTCAGTGGATTTGGCAGGGGTATTGATTAAGACCGCTGCATATGGTTTGATTCGTTTTGTATTGCCATTATTCCCAGCAGCATCACAAGAGTTTGCACCGATTGCTATGACCTTAGGTACCATTGGTATCTTCTACGGCGCATGGCTGGCATTTATGCAAACCGATATGAAGCGATTATTGGCATATACCAGTATCTCGCATATGGGTTTTGTAGTGTTGGCGATTTACGCTGGTACATTACTCAGCTTGCAAGGCTTAATGATTCAGATGCTGGCACATGGGTTAAGTTCAGCCGCACTGTTTATTATGGCGGGTCAGCTTTATGAGCGTCTGCATACCCGCGATTTAACTCTAATGGGTGGTATGTGGGGTCAGTTTCGCTATTACGCGCCAATATTGATGTTCTTCTGTGCGGCATTGCTAGGTATACCGGGTACGGGGAACTTTATCGGTGAATTTATGATTCTGCTTGGCTCTTTTGCTCAGTATCCGGTGTTTGTGGTATTGGCAACATTCAGCTTGGTCTTAGCAGGATTGTATTCACTGATTTTGATTCACCGCGCGCTATTTGGGGCGAATAATATTAAAGAAGTAGCGTTACATGAAACTAAGTCACACGGTTTACCTGAGCGTAATTTAAAGGATTTGGGTAAGCGTGAGTTGTCATTGCTTATTTTACTAGCGATGGGTTTGGTATGGCTTGGACTTTATCCGCAGCCGTTCCTTGATACCTCAAGTCATGCGATGCAGTGGATCAATAATGCATATGTTTATAGTCAAGTCACCCAAGTCGATGCGTCGCAGTTACTTGATGCAATGGAGGCACGTTAAGTCATGAATGAATTTACGATGAATGATTTGATGGGGCTGATACCTTATGCCCCAATCATTGCGGTAGTAATTACCTCTCTGATTGTGATGATCGCCATTACCATTAAACGCTCGCATGTGGTTACGGGTACGATTACCGTGGTTGGCCTTAACGTGGGTTTGTTTACTTTATTAGCGCAAATTGGCGGAATTATTACTACAGGCTCAGCGTTGCCGCAAGCGGAGCACCTCTTTGTTATAGATAACTTTGCCCAGTTTAATATGGTGATCATCTTTATCTGTGCGCTGGCGTGTTGTACGTTGTCGTACGCTTACTTATTAAATTTAAAAGACAATAAAGATGAGCTGTATCTGCTTATGCTGCTATCTACTGTCGGTGCCTTACTGATGGTTTGCTCGCAGCATATGGCATCATTCTTTATGAGTTTAGAGCTATTGTCTGTTCCATTATATGGTTTATTGTCTTATACCTTTTTACGCAATAAGTCGCTTGAGTCGGGGCTAAAATATCTGGTATTGTCGGCTACCGCATCAGCAACCTTGCTTATGGGTATGGCGTTTATTTATGCGCAAGTGGGCTCATTAAGCTTTAAGCAGATCAGCTTGCAGATGGCGGATATGTTCGATTCACCACTATTAATCGTGGGCGCAGCAATGATGATGTTTGGTATTGCCTTTAAATTATCGGCAGCACCTTTTCATGCATGGACACCTGATGTCTATGAAGGCGCACCCGCACCTATTGCCACTTACTTAGCGTCAGTGAGCAAAGTGGCTATGATGGCATTAGCAATCCGCTTTCTTATTGATACAGCGCTATTAGCTTTACCATCAGTACAGATGTTGATTATGGTTATGGCGACGTTATCTATTCTTGTTGGTAATATATTAGCGTTACGCCAGACCAACCTAAAACGTTTACTTGGTTATTCTTCCATAGCCCATATGGGTTATGTCATGGTGGTCATAGTTAGTATTGGCAGCGCAGCCGATAGCATCTCAAGCATGTATATGGCAATTTATGCCTTTACTTCCATTGGTGCGTTTGGTGTGGTCACTTTGATGTCGAGCCCTTATCGTTTGAGTGGTGAAGCCGAAGAGCTGGTTCATTATCAAGGATTATTTTGGCGTCGTCCGGTATTAACTGCAGTACTCACCATTATGTTGCTGTCATTAGCTGGTATTCCGTTGACCGCAGGATTTATTACCAAGTTGTTTGCGATATTAGCAGCAGTGCAAGGCACAAACTGGTTCTTGGCGGCGATGATTATTTTGGGTAGTGGTATTGGCTTGTTCTACTATCTACGCGTGTTGTTGACACTATTTAAACGTCCAAAAGAATTCATCGAGTTTGATGTTTCTGGACAGTGGGGCGTGCGTATGGGCGGATTGATGGTTATTGGGGTCACCGCTGTAGTTCTTATCCTTGGTATTTTGCCGAATAGTCTGATTGTTTGGTCAAGTATGGCTCGTATTTGGCAATAGCAACTTATCAATAACTAACTCTAAATAAGCGCTCTCATTGAGCGGTTACTGATAGAAAACCAAGATGCGCCATGTTTATGATAAACTTGGCGCATCTTTTTTGTATGACTTGCTAAATTCTTAACATCTAATAATGAATAAAAAACATCAATAACCGATAAGCGATTTAGTACTATGAGTGATAATATTCAAGCAGTGACGGTACTTAGTAAGACCGCTTGGACGCCCAATCTTTTTAGTTTTACCGTTACACGTCCAACAAGTTTTAAATTTACAGCAGGGCAGTTTGTACGCTTGGGTGTCAATCCCAGTCAGCTGCACTATCATCAGCAAAACAATCTCACTTTAGATTCTGTATCAGATGAAGCCATTTTTCGGGCGTACTCTATTGTGTCATCACCTTTTGACGAGGTGTTAGAATTCTTCTCCATTGTCATTGCAGATGGTGCTTTTACATCGCAATTGCAGCATCTGCAAGTAGGTGATGAGCTCTTACTTAATACAATGCCATTTGGATTTTTGACGCTTGCTCGCTATCAGAAGCCGTTACCTAAAGATTTATGGTTACTGGCAACGGGTACGGGATTAGCACCCTTTTTATCGATGTTACAAGATTTGCAAACGTGGCAAGACTATAAGCATATCGTGTTGGCATACAGCGCGCGAACGGCTGATGAGCTGGCATATGTAGGTAAAATTAAGCAGCTACAGGACGATTTTGGCTCACTGGTGGACAATCCTGCCCGCTTAATTTTTGTACCCATTGTCACGCGAGAGTCGGTTGACGGTACGCTGGGCGAGCGTTTGCCCAAGTTGTTATTAGAAGAAGCTCTGCAACAACAAGCTGGCATTGCGCTAGAGATTGATAGTGCCCATGTGATGGTGTGCGGTAATCCAGAAATGGTTGATGATACCAAGGAGGCGTTAAAAACCCTCGGCTTGGTAATGAACCGTCGCGGTGAGGGCAATATTGCTGTAGAAAATTATTGGTAAATAGGCTTTATAGTCGCAATCTTATCAAAAAAGTAAAGTAGCGGCTATATATTTTATAAAGAGATTAGATTGGAATTCGTCTAGTCTTGATTGGTCATTCTTGGCTATTTATTCCTGACTGGGTTCGGTAGCATCGCCGATAGGGTTGATAGGACCTTTCATTAATTCTGGCTCGTTGCTGTCGTCATCGTTAATGATGTTTTCACCGCCGCTTGTGCCCAATAAATCGCGATAATTAATCTGGGTTTTAAGAATAAGTTGTTCTTCTTCAACCTCACCATAATTAACTTGAACTTTATGCAGCGTACTCATAATTTTTTGGTTCTTTTTCAGCCAGCGATGAATGTCTAGATAAATGATATCTTCTTTAGCACGAGCAATATTAATGTAGGTCAGAATAACGCCCAACGGGTCCTTTTTAAGAACACTATGATAGAACCAAATCGCCAGTTTGATACCTTGTCTTTTGGCAAAGGATTCGCAGCGTAAATTGAGCACATCGGTGTAGGTTAATTGCCCAAAGACAAAACGCTGAACATTGCGATCAAGTTGAACATGTACCAGTTTAAAGTTACTGGCAACTTCGACGTAGATGCCAGCGACGTTAATCGTACAATACAGCCGAAACCATTGCTCATGCAATTCTACACGTAGCTCTAAAATGGCTTTTACATTGTCAGTAACAAATTTTTGTAGCGCATCATTGACGTATTTTTGTGCGACAGGTAGCCGGATTTCATCATCAAGCTTATCCGTGGTTTTATTATAAAGTTTTTTTATGGCTTGAGTCAGTGTATCCCAGCCGTCGATAAAAGATTCATTAAAACGCTGATCTAGATTGTCTGTGAAACTGTCGAAGCTGTCGAAGTTGTTAGAGCTAGCAGATTTATCAAAACTCTCAAAATTACTCAAAATTATTATCCTTATAAGTTGTTATAATAGAAAAAGCTGCGCTGATATAAACCGTAAACCGGTGAGTTGTTTCTATGAGCGGCAGTGCAAGATGGGCAATGAAAAGAGTATATAGCAAAAAAGTATGGGGCAAAACTGATGGGTGCGCATTGTAGCAAATAACCTAAACAACGTGCTGATATGCCGATAAATTTTGGCTAACAGTAATAGATTTATCAAACACATCGTGTTTACAACCCATTTATAAAAAGACAGTACAACGAGTTGTTATGGAATTTTTAGGATTTACCCTTGATTTGGCAACACTCACAGATAATGGCTTGCGCTTATTATTTAAAGTCGTTATTGCGTTGCTTATTTTTGTGTTTGGGCGCTGGCTGGCTCACAAAGTGGTCAATTTTGCCAACCGACTTATGGTGCGTAGCCGTATAGAACATACAGCGGCGAATTTTTTAAGTCGATTGCTATACGGTATATTGCTGGTCATCGTTGTGCTTGCCGCGCTTAATAAGGTTGGCGTGCATACGACCTCAGTGGTTGCGATTTTGGGCGGGGCTGCCGTTGCCATCGGTCTGTCTTTAAAGGATCAGCTGTCAAATTTTGCAGCAGGTATTATGATTGTGACTTTTCGTCCGTTTGTACGGGGCGACTATGTGCAAATCAAGGAGTTTACGGGCACCATTAACGAGATTACGCTAGTCAATACTCATATGACGACGGTTAATAATCATGACATTATCATTCCGAATAGCAGTATCACTACCTCAGCGGTTACCAACTATACTACGCTGCCCAATCGCCGTGTCGATATTACCATTGGGATTGGCTATGATGCCGATATAAAAACGGCAAAGGATATTTTGCTTGAGTTAGCCACAAACAACGCTGCTGCACTTAGTGAACCTGCGCCCATCGTTCGGGTAACCAACTTGGGCGATAACTCCGTTGATTTGACCCTAAATGTGTGGACGACCAATGATGACTGGTGGAGCATGCAATGTGATTTGCTCGAGCAGTTTAAATATGCGCTGGACGATAATAAAATCGATATGCCCTTTCCGCAGCGTAGTGTCCATGTTAAAGGTTTAGAGCAGTTGGTGAATAAGGAGCAATCTCCCAAACCGCCCATTAACACTATACATAAAGATAAGTAACTAATATAAGTTATAAGCACAAGTCATAAGAATGAGTAGGATTAAAGGTAAGGGTTAGGTAAGTTTAAATGAGCTAAAATATCAATCTCGAAACTTTCCATTTCATCCTGCTCATCTTGCCCAAGCTCGTGATCAAAGCCAAGTAAATGCAAAATACCATGCACTAATAAATGGCTAATATGCTGCTCAACCGTTTTTTCCTGCTCAGTGGCTTCGCGTACAACCACCTCATGACAGATAATCAGCTCGCCTAGCGGTAATGTCGGCATGAGCTCAATAATGCTGACTGGCATCTCGCTTGGATAGGATAAAATATTAGTGGGGTAATCCTTACCACGCGCCTCGGCATTTAGCTCGCGCCCTTCAATACTGTCGGTAATATAAATATCCAGCGCTTTAGGTTTCTGCTGCCATAATGACTCATCAATATCGGCAAAATAGGGCAGGCTAAGACCACCATTCATGCGTTCATTAATATAGTCTAAGGTGGCTGTTAATACGGGCTTTAATGCTTCTTCTGTATAAAAAGTACTGATAAGCTCGTCTTTTAGACTATCGGCGGCGCTAATGGTTATCTCAGTATAGTCGCTGCTGCTGGTATCTAGATTATTCACACGAGTATCTTCATGATTAGGTTTGCTCATTATACTACCCTTTAGTTATTATCTTTTTAGTTATTACCTTTATTTCATTAAAATGAACCCATAAAAAACCGGATATGATGTCCGGTTTTTTATGGGTTAACGTTAGATATTTAAGGTAGTGAAGTTAACAGTACGCGCTATAACTTAGAGGCGGCATCTGCTATCGCTTTCTTCCGTTCTTGTTCAGCAACGAAGCGTTCTTGTTTACGTTTTTCGTTGAGAATTTCTTCTCTTTCGTCAAACGCATCGTAAGCTTCGACAATTTTTTGTACCAACTGATGGCGCACCACGTCTTTTGAGTCAAACTTAGTGATATGAATTTCTTCAATATCGCTCAAAATTTCCATCGCTTGTGCCAATCCTGACTTCGTACCGCGCGGCAAATCGACCTGAGAAATATCACCCGTAATCACAGCACGTGAGCCAAAGCCTAACCGCGTTAAGAACATTTTCATTTGTTCAGGTGTGGTGTTTTGCGCTTCATCTAAGATGACAAAGGAATTATTCAGCGTACGCCCACGCATATAAGCCAATGGCGCAATCTCAATCTCTTGACGTTCAATCATTTTACCGACTTTGTCAAAGCCTATCATTTCATACAGCGCGTCATATAATGGGCGCAAATAAGGGTCGATTTTTTGTGTCAAATCACCGGGTAAAAATCCTAGCTTTTCGCCTGCTTCAACGGCTGGACGTACAAGTAAAATACGCTCAATCTCATTACGCTCTATCATATCAACCGCGCAAGCGACCGCTAGATACGTTTTCCCCGTACCGGCAGGACCAATGCCAAATGACACATCGCAAGATAGAATATCCTTAACATAGCGCTGCTGATTGCCACCGCGTGGTACGATCTTGCCATGACGGGTACGCAAACTAATAGGCGTAAAGTCATTGGGCGCGTCCAGATTATCCTCACTGTCATCTTGATTGTTATGAGTAGCAGCCAAATCCTCCTCTACATCCTGATCGCGCGCTATACTTGATTGAATGATAAGGTGCAGCTCTTCAGGAGTAATATCTTTTGAGTTTTGGGCTTCATCAACCAGTTTATATAAGATACGTTCGCCGCGCTCAACCCCTGTTAAATCACCGCTAAGGGTGAAATCACCTTGGCGTTGGCTGATTTTAATGTGGAGACGCTCTTGGAGGTATTTTAAGTTATTATTATATTCGCCAAGCACTGTTTTTAGCTGGGCTGGCGTTAAGAATTCAATTTTTACATGGCGGCTCATGGAATCAGTCAAGCGATTATCCTTTTATTGAATGTCATATATCATCGATATGAAATCTTATTCGACACACGACATTATTAATGGGCTTAATAAGTAAAGTATTTGGCAGTATGGTATTAAGTTTAAAAGGCTAATAGGTTTATAGAGATATTTAAAGGTTGTTTTCAAAAATGATGATTAATGGTGAATAGTAAAAAAGAAAAATAAATGAATACACCTTATTCATTATGGTTGATAGTTTTTAAATTTCAAGCCATACCTAACCGTGGGCGCAATCGTTTTTGTATGTTGATTGCAACCACTGAGTAACTTGCTACTATCTTAATAATGTATCAATGCTACTTTACGGATGATAAATATTTAAAAGTAATCGGCTTTTAAGGTTAAGTGCAGTAAACGCAAGCCAGCTCAAAGCAGAATGGGTGATTTGTGGTAATCTATTTATTGATTATTTACAGTGTGAGTATGCAAGGTAGCAATGCAAATACTGATAAATAATGTGAGATAGCTTACCATTGTGAACCGTCATTAGCCGTTGAGCGTAGGCGCATTAAATTGAGCAGAACGTAATAGGAATAATAGTATGCCAAGTATAGAGTCGAATGCTTCAAATATCGAGCAAGCCCCTGTCAGTCATCTGTATACACATTCAGCAGCATTGACGGATCAGCAAGTCCTTATCGTCGGTGGTGGTCATGTTGGATTGTCCTTCGCGTTATTACTGGCACATCATGGCATTGCCAGTACTTTATTAGAAAAGAATAGCTATCCGACTATCAGTCCACATGATGATGAGACACGCAGCCACTATCTAGACAGTCGTAATACGGCGTTATCACGGCGAACGGTGCAGATTTATCAAGAGATTGGCTTGTGGTCAGAATTACAAAGCCATGCTTGCCGCATTGATGCGGTACAAATTAGTGAGCAGGGCAGTTTTGGGCGCGCGCAGCTCAATAAAATAGATGAGCAAGTAGAATCGTTTGGGCAAGTAATGGAAAATGCATGGCTGGGTCGCAAGCTATTATTAGCCGCGCAAAATGAGGCACTGATTACGATTATCGATCATGCCAATGTTACTGCAGTTGAGCAACAAGCGACTGGGGTCAAACTGCGCTTTAATTATTATAATGAAGAAGAGCACGAGCAAGAATTGCAAGGAAGTCTCTTAGTCGCCTGTGATGGTCGTGACTCTACGGTACGTCAGTTATTGGGTATCGATACGACGACGTATGATTATCAGCAAACGGCTATCGTTGGTGTGGTAGAGACAGATAAGCCGCATAACCACACCGCGATTGAGCGTTTTAGTCCTGCAGGACCTTTGGCGGTATTGCCATTGACTGATCCAGACGGTGATGGCAATGATGACTATCAGCAAGGTTACAGACGCTCAGTAGTTTGGGTGTGTCCGACAGGTGAAGAAACACAATATTTAGAAAATGATGAACATTTCTTACAGACCTTACAGCAGGCATTTGGGCAGCGTGCAGGCACGTTTATTAAAGCGGGTCGTCGTGGCGCTTATCCGTTAACGCGTGTATTGGCAAACAAACAAGTGCAAGGGCGTTGCGTCATTATGGGCAATGCAGCGCACACTTTGCATCCGGTCGCGGGTCAAGGCTTTAACCTTTGTATGCGTGATGCCCATGTACTTGCGCAAATGATAAGTACGCAGGTGCTAAAAGGCGCTGATATTGGCTACCCAACACTACTAAAACGCTACGAGAAATCACGACAAACCGATCAAAAACGTGTGATTCGCTTTTGTGATGCCGTCGTGCATGGCTTTACTCATCCAAATCCTGCCATCAAGCTAGCACGTAATATGGCACTATTGGCTTTTGATAAATTACCCAACATTAAGCCATTAGTTGCTACCTATGCGATGGGCTTAAAATCTTAGAGCTTTGATAAGCATTAATATTGTAAAAAATGATGAAAGTTTAAGATTAGTGGATTTAATAAACTCTTACTGTGCTCTCTATAAGATTTGATTAATAAAGGATGTTTTATGAAAAATAACCACACGCTGATTATTGGTGGCGGTATTGTTGGTGCAAGTTTGGCATTAAAACTGGCACAAGCCAAGCAGCCTGTAACCTTAGTTGATGCCAGTCCCGAACGTACGGCAGTGGATTGGGCAGATAAATTGCAGCAGCGTGATGCACGAGTTTACGCGTTAAGTTTAGCTAGCATTAAGCTACTTGAAAGTATCGGTGTATGGCAAAAAATTACCGAGTCAGGGCGCAAAGCCGACTATACGCAAATGCAAGTATGGCAGCGTGATGGTATAGGTGAGCTATTGTTTGGTGAGCATGATGATAAATGTAATGACAGTACCGCACCTGAATTACTCGGTAGTATGGTGGAGCCAGCCGTCATTGAATACGCATTGTGGCAATGTTTGCACAACCCATCCATCACTGACTATCTGACCGTTATCGCTGGGAAAAAAGTGGTACAAATGGATTGGCAAGGGTCGCAACAAGGCTACCATGTCACGTTGGATGACAACACATTTATTACAGCAAAACTACTCGTCGGTGCGGATGGACGTGGCTCATTTGTACGTAGGCAAGCAGGCATTGAGCTAGATACCTTAGATTATAAGCAAACAGCCATTTGCTGCGCCATTCAAACTGAAAAGCCGCACAAGGCAACTGCCCGCCAAGCTATGTTGCCAACAGGCACGCTCGCATTATTACCGCTTGCCGATATTACCGATGAGGATAAATTCAATCCGCAGCACTGGCAATCTATCGTTTGGACGTTGCCACGCAATCAAGCTTTGAATTATTTAACTGAATCACCGCGCATGATTGCTGATAAATTGGCGGCTGCCAGCAGTTATGAATTGGGCGCTATCCGCCAGATAGAATCGATTGCTAGCTTTCCATTAACCGCGCAGCAAGCCAACAGCTATATTTCGGATAATCTGGTTTTGATTGGTGACGCGGCTCATGGCGTGCATCCATTAGCGGGTCAGGGGCTAAATTTGGGTATGCTCGATGTGCAAGTATTGAGCGAGCAGCTGTTGCATGATTTTGCCCGTAGTGGCGGTACGCTTTGGGGTGCCAATCAAACCTTACGACTGTATGAGCGTCTACGTCGCCCGCATAATAGCCTGATGATGCATAGCTTTTCAGCGTTGAACTGGTTGTTCGCTGGCGAGCTGGCACAACTGCGTCCTATCCAACAAATCCGTAATGAAGGTATGTATCGGGTGAGTAAGATTAAACCATTAATGCGGCTATTTACTAAAAAAGCGAGTGGGGTTTAACGTAATAAGGAAACCATAATGAAAACGACATCATATTTAGCAATTCCTATCTTTTGCAATGCTTTAGCGTTATCAGCGTGTCAGACTACCGCCCAAACCCCTTTAATAAACAATGATATTACTGTTGATGCGTCGACCTTACTTATCGCTATTGATAGCGACGGTGATGGCGTATCTAATGAGTTAGACCAGTGCCCAGCTACTCCATATAACGTAGTTGTAGATGACAGAGGCTGTCCTTTTACGATGCCTGGGGTAGGTCTAAAAATGGAGTATCGCGCCTTTTTTGATAAAGACAGCAGTGAGCTATTGCCGAAGTATCAAGCCGAGCTGGATAACGTCGGCGTAAAAATGCAAGAGTATAAAACCGCCACCATACGGATTGAAGGTCATAATTCAAGAACTGAAGTCGATAGCGCCTCTATAGACAATGCTAACGCTTTAGCGCAAGACAGAGCGAATAAGGTTAAAGATTATTTAATATCGAAATATAAAATTGCCCCTGAGCGCATCACGGCAACTGAGTATGGCGCAAGAAGACCGATTGCGTCGTCTGATAGTGAAGAAGGGAACATGTTAAACCGGCGCGTTTATGCGATTGCGTCTGAACCTGAAGAATAAAAAATAACTCTATTGTTCAGTTAGATTCAATGATCTAAGGTAACTCATTAAATCTAATTGAATAAGGACTTCGATTCGATATAAAACTAAATTTATATCTAGCCAGTAGCGTTGTTTGCAGTGCTTTAGCGTTATCGGCGTGCCAAACTGCACCCCAATACGAAAATATTATCACGTTAAAAGCAGATAGCGATTTAGATGGCGACGGTGTGCTTGATGCTATTGACGAATGCCCTGAAACGCCACTTCATACGGTAGTAGATGCTAAAGGTTGTAAAATAATAATTGAGGGAGGCGACGCACTTGAAATGGAGTTCAGTGGATTCTTTCCGTCAATGAGTAGTCAATTACCTGCTATTTATGATGCATATTTTGTAAAAATAGCAGAAAAAATTAATGAGTATCCAAAAGCCAGTGTTTTTATTTTTGGTCATGCAGCCACAAATGAAATTGATGAAGGTACTTTAACAACATTTGGCTTTGATTCTTTATCACGCAATCGGGCACTTATCATCAAAAATAGGCTAATACTAAAACATCATATCCCTGCTGAGCGTATCCGTACTTATGATTGCTTAAATAAAATTCTAGTTACAGATACAGCGTTTATAGACCCGAGCTTTGAAAAGCTTAATCTTAAAAATATTGAATCAAAGCAAAGCCGAGCAACTTTGATGGCAAGTAGTGAAGTGCATGACTTAAGCAATCTTAAGTATGTGTCTTATACAAGAAAATATGGTGAGTACGCTAAGCACTGTGAGCCGTTTGAATAATAAGTTAAATATTAGGTTATCCTTACCCCAACGCTGAAAACACCACCATCAGTACCGGTGAGACAATATTAATAATAAAACCAAAGCTAATAGCAAGTGGCACAACGATTAAACCACCGGACTGCTGAATAATTGGCAAAGTAAAGTCCAAGCTGGTCGCACCGCCAGCGCCAACGGCAGCAGAGGGGTAGTGACGCATAAATACTGGAATAAATATCAGCGCAAAAAATTCGCGAATCAAATCATTGAATAATGCCACGCTGCCCCAAATCGCGCCATAAGCATCGGTCATCACAATTGCTGATAGCGAATACCAACCAAAACCTGAGGCGAGCGCCAACCCCTTTGTCCATGATACATCAGTAAATAACATCGCAAAGACCAGACCACCGACCAATACCGCTAGAGTGAAGATAATACTCATCTCAACACCCCGTTTATTGAGCATCACTTCTTTTAAAGTAATGCCCGAGCCTTTTAATCCGATACCGACTAACAGTATCAATACCATGAGTAGCACCGTCATGGTGATATCAGGTGGCATATAAGCGGCAGGTAAAAAATGCCCAATAATAAACCCTATAACGACGCAAATAACTTGAACCAAACTACCTCGAATACTGACACTATGTTGTGATGTTTTAACAGTTGGCTTTTTGGCATGCCAAGGTCGCAGGTAATCAAAAACCATTAATCCGGCTAATCCTGCTCCGATGGTCAATACAGATAATACGGTGACGTAAAGAACAATTTCGCCCAACTGATTGCCAAGCCCATCTACTTGTGACAGCTCGATACCAATTAGAGTCAAAATAATAAAAACCAGATAAGACAGACCCTTATCGGCAAACTTGCTAAGGCGTGGGTGAGAGGGGATGACAAAGCCAATAAATAGCGGCATTAAGACAAGAACTAAGGTGACTAGGCTTTGCATGGGGCAGGCTCGTAACTTTTTTACTAAACCGGCGATTGTAACATAACAAAGGTTAAAAACTGGAGTCGCTAAGCAGAATTCACCGTTAAAATAGGTGAAGACAACCATTCCAGTGGATCATTCATAGTATCTGCTTTGTTTATTAACGGCTCAATGACACTTATCAAAGGATTTTTGGCTAAATCAGGATAATCCTTTCGATAATGACCACCACGACTTTCACAGCGCTGATACGCTGATTGAACAATGAGCGTGGCTAATCGTAGTTGGCGCTCTAACCGAAAATAAATCAGCTCATTAGACATAACCATATTACTTAAATTGTCTAAATCATTTAAGCGGTCTAAGCTGTTTGAGCGCTCTAAATTGAAATGTTTAATTGCACCTTGCCAACCTTGTATTTGTTCAAGCGCTTGTTCTAATAGCTCAGCGCTGCGAGTGATACCCATATGACTACTCATCAAGGCTTTAAGCTTAGCGGTAATTTTATGAAAATCGTTAATAGTATTGATGGCAGAGTGAGCTTTACGGTTATCATTATACTCAGTTATTACACCGAATAAGGGCAGGATAATTGGTTGAATATTGGTAAGTTCTACAGAGTCCCAATCAGCAGAGCGCAGATATGTTGGCAAGTGCGCAGCGATATTACGACCGATAACCACGCATTCTAATAAAGAGTTGCTCGCTAAGCGATTCGCGCCATGTAGACCGGTATAAGCGACTTCGCCCGCTGCGTATAATCCTTGCACATCGGTTAAGCCATTGGTACAAGTTACTACGCCACCGCAACTATAATGTGCTGTAGGGGCAACTGGAATAGGGTCAATAGTGATATCAATGCCAAGCGCTAATAACGTCTGATGAATTTGTGGGAAATGCTTACGCAAAAATTTCGCTGGCAGGTGACTGACATCAAGATGTACATAGCCTAAACCGTTATTATGAATTTGCTCAGCAATTGCACGCGCCACAATATCTCGTGGGGCTAGTTCTGCGCGACTGTCAATGTTTAGCATAAAGCGCACGCCTGTTTGCGGACAATATAGGTGACCACCTTCACCACGCAACGCTTCTGATATTAAAAAGCTGCTGTCTTTTAATGCCAAGCCTGTCGGATGAAACTGGACAAACTCTAGATTAGCTAAACGACATCCTGCTTGCCATGCCATCATGATGCCATCGCCCACACAGACATTGGGTGCGCTGGCACGTTGAAATAATTGTCCTAAGCCGCCACTTGCCAATACGACTGCGCCGCTATTAAAAGTTAATTGACGTTGATTATGATAGTCAAAAACAATTGCACCTTGGCAGTGCTTATCTTTTAAGTCACTTGTTATTTGCGTTTTAGAGTTTGGTTCGGTCAGCAAACTTAGCGCCTCATGATAAGGCAATATGGTGATATTAGTAGACGTTTGCACTCGTGCCGAAAGCGTTTGCATGATATGACGACCAGTTGCATCGTCTGCATGTGCAACGCGTCGGCAGCCATGACCGCCTTCTTGGGTTAAATGCAAATCAGCAGTTTTTAAAGGAGCTAATGGATTGATAGTGCTAAAATTTTGATTAGAATCACTTTTAGGAATTTGGGTAAATGGCACGCCTTGTTCGCATAGCCATTGTATCGCCTCTTGCCCAGCACTTAAAATTTGCGCGGTATTATCAATAGTACATAGCCCTGCACCGGCAGTTAAGGTGTCGGCGACATGGGCAGTAACCGTATCATTTTCGTTCAAACTTGCTGCGATACCGCCTTGAGCATAATGACTTGAACAAGTTTCCAGCGCAGCTTTACTTAAAATCATAATATTCAGCGACTGTGGTAATGCCAGTGCCGTACTTAATCCTGCCAATCCTGCACCAATAATCAGCACGTCGGTATGTATGGATGCGCTGCTATTATCTGCCAATAGCGCCTGCATATTAGGCGGCTCCTACATTGGCAAATAAAGAGCGATCGGCAATCAAATCGCCGCTTGCCGCAACCCGTTGCTGTTTGTCTTTGGCAAAATCAAGCATACGCTGTAATGGTTTTCTAGCGGCATCAGCCAGCTCAGACGTCAGTAATACCTCACCACTATTGTTAATCAAACACTGCTCAATACCTCGTAGACCATTCATTGCCATCCATGGACAAAAGGCGCAGCTTTTGCAACTGGCACTTTCGCCTGCGGTAGGCGCGGCTAAAAAGCATTTATTCGGTGAGCGTTTTTGCATTTCGTGCAAGATGCCCAAGTCAGTCGCTACAATAAAGGTATCCGCGTCCATTTCATAGGTTGACTGGAGCAATTTACTGGTTGAGCCGACCACATCGGCAAGTGCCACTACACTATCAGGCGATTCAGGATGTACCAATACTTTAGCATCTGGATATTCTGCTTTTAATTGCAGCAGTTCTGTGGCTTTAAATTCATTATGCACCATGCATGAACCTTGCCATAACAGCATATCTGCGCCCGTTTCGCGCGCAATATATTTGCCTAAATGTCGATCTGGTCCCCAAATAATGGTTTCACCTTGTTCATGTAAATGGCGGACGATATCAATACCCACCGACGAGGTCACTACCCAATCCGCACGCGCCTTAACTGCCGCACTGGTATTGGCATAAACGACCACCGTCCGCTCAGGATGCGCGTCACAAAAAGCAGAAAACTCTTCGATAAGGCAGCCCAAATCAAGTGAGCATTCGGCTTCTAAATCTGGCATTAAGATGGTTTTTTCCATGCTTAAAATCTTAGCCGACTCACCCATAAAGCGAACACCTGCGACCACCAAGGTTTGCGCGCTATGTGCCTGACCAAAGCGTGCCATTTCCAGTGAATCGCCGACGCAGCCGCCCGTTGCCAGTGCTAAATCTTGAATAAAAGGGTCAACATAATAGTGGGCGACCAGTACCGCATTATTATCTATGAGCATCTGCTTAATATTAGCTTCAACTTTCAGTCGCTCGGAGCGTGGTAAGTCTGCTGGCATCTTTGCTTTGGCGTATTCAATATTAAAATGAGTAGCAATACGGTTATCAGTACTTAAAATCGGCGCGTCATAAGGATAAGTTTTCATAGGTGTAAGCCTTTAGTGTAGTAGCAATGAAAAATGAGCAGCTAAAAAATAAGTCAGCTAAAGCAGAGTGAAAGAGTAAATGGAGGTAAGGTAATTTCATTATGCTCATTTTGAGCATAACTACAAGTGATTTTTATATTATTTATGACTTAATACGAATTTTTGTCATACTAATAGCTGGTGATGACGATGATAGAGCCGCATTCAAAACAGCTTTCACGCTATACTGATTTTTATTATGAGCATGCTGTTTTATGACAGGATGAATCACTTATTAGATATAAAGGGTAATTACGGAATACTATGACTTTGTCTTATTCGCATGCGCACCAGCAGGGCAGTGGCACTACAGAAGTGGTCGCGGTGCTTATTGCTATTACCGACCATACAGCGCGTGTTTTAACGGTTGATCAAGGTAAGCTTTTACCCAATGGGCCTTTGATGCCATTGCATCGCTCGTTACAGGCGGGTGTGCGCCAGTGGGTTGAAGAACAGACGCAGCAGCCTTTGGGTTATTTAGAGCAGTTATATACCTTTGTTGATACCAGTCGGCGCAATATTGATGGTCATGCGTTGGTATACGTGAGCTATTTAGGTCTCGTGCAAGAAACACAAACGACTAAGCTACAAAGCCAAGCACTATGGCGCGATTGGTATGACTATTTTCCGTGGGAAAATCATTTAACTGGCACGCCCAATATTATCACCTGTTTGATTGTACCGGCGTTATTAGCATGGGCAGAGAGCGCTAATGACGATGCGGCTCAGTACCGTCGCAGGCAACGTATTTGCTTATGTTGGGGGATGAGTTCGGAGCCGATAGATACACGACAAGAAGATGACGCTGACCAGAGTAAGCATCAGATAATGCATGATAACCGTTATAACAGTGAAGCCACAGAATGGGTGGCAGAGCATGTGCTTCTTCGTTATGAGATGCTCTATGAAGCAGGCTTGATTCCTGAAGCGCCAACGTATCAGCCTAATAAATTACCTATGGATTGGTCACAGATGATAGGGGTGCCGATGTATTACGATCATCGGCGGGTGATTGCTACTGCGATATCAAGGTTGCGGGCAAAAATAGAGTATCAACCGCTTATTTTTGGCTTGATGCCTGATATCTTTACGTTGTCGCAGTTACAGCAAAGTGTTGAAGCACTGTCAGGCGTGCCTTTGCATAAGCAAAATTTTCGCCGGCTGCTGGATTCCCAAAATTTAGTAATACCAACAGGTGGTAGTAGTAACGCTCAACGTGGTCGCCCAGCGAAGTTATATCGTTTTCGCCATGATATTGAATTACAAAGCTTACTGATGGATAGCAAATTGCCCAAACGTAAATAGAATTATGTTCGTCCTGCTGAGCAGGATGTTATTTTTTATGCTGATGTCCTGGCAGTGAGAAGATATAAATAAATGGCTATCTTATCTTGCGAGCCATTACACTTTACGTTATATTTATGCTCATTTTGAGTTTAATTAATCAATATTAATAAAGAGTCGGGAAAGGGTCAAATATGACAGATAAAATACAACCACCAACAGATAAAGTACAGCCAGCATTGGATAAGGTATTACTTAAGCCGTTAGTAGAAGCGGCATTACTTGAAGACTTAGGTCGGCGTGGTGATGTGACCTCGCAGGCGACAATTCCAGTAGAGATGCAAGCACAATTACAGATTAAGGCGCGTCAAGCAGGTGTGATTTGCGGTATGGACTTAGCACGTTTGTCATTTGCCTTAGTTGATGCGGAGATTGAGTTTTTAGCTGCGGTTAGCGATGGCGAAACAGTCGCGGCAGACACAGTATTAGCAATTGTCCGTGGTAATGCACGTCATCTATTGACTGCCGAGCGTACCGCATTGAACTTCATGACTCATCTGAGTGGTATCGCGACGGCAACACGGCAAATTGTGGATAGTGTGGCAGATTATCCGGCACAAATTACCTGTACCCGTAAGACCATTCCGGGATTGCGCACCGTGCAAAAATATGCGGTACGCTGTGGTGGCGGACGCAATCACCGTTTAGGTTTAGATGATGCCATTTTAATTAAAGACAATCATATCGCCATTGCTGGTGATATCAGTACCGCTATTTTGCAAGCGCAAAAATTTGCGGGACACTTGATACCGATTGAGGTTGAAGTTGATACTTTGGAGCAATTAGAATTGGCATTAAATACTGGGGTCAGCTTGGTGTTGTTAGATAATATGCCACCCAAGTTACTGCGCCAAGCAGTCATCATGTGTCAAGGAAGGGCGAAGACCGAAGCATCAGGCGGTATCACGCCTGATAGCGTTCGAGCAGTTGCCGAAACGGGCGTGGATTTTATTGCGATGGGTTATCTGACCCATAGCACAACTGCGCTTGATATTGGGCTTGATTTTAGTGCGTAGTCTTAAAGTTACTTCTATCGAAAAACTGTGCAAAATCATGTGAAGTTAATGATTTAATTCGCTTATCCGCCTATGATACAATGCCCCTGTTAACCGACAATGAGGTCATCGCTGCACACGCACGATGACCTTATCTTTTTGCCGATAGATAAGTGAGCGTCAAATGGATACTGAAATTATCAAAATCATCTTAGCCTTTATGGTGTTGATTAATCCGTTTAGCGCCCTGACGTTGTTCTTAGATTTGACCCGCGGCTACTCGATGACCAATCGACGCAAAGTGGCGCGTATTGCCTGTTTAAGCATCTTTATTACCATTAGCTTTTTTACCTTAGCTGGCGAGTCATTGCTCAAAGTATTGGGTATCTCGATTGGTTCGTTTCAAATGGCTGGTGGTATTTTAGTCTTTCTTATTGCCATTAATATGATGAATGGCGAAGGGAATCCGGTTAAACCCGATCAAGAAGATTTCGATGTTAGCAACATTCACGACCAGCCCCCGAGCATGGCATCGGCTGTCGTACCTCTTGCCATTCCAATGATGATTGGTCCGGGCGGTATCTCAACCGTGATTATCTATTCTTCGCAAATATCTGGTCTGTTACGCGTGTCTGCGGTACTTATTGCTGGCTTGTTAATTAGTATATTTTGTTATTTAGCCTTGATGGCAGCAGGGCGTATCAGCCGTGTGCTGGGAGATACGGGTCTGAATATCATGAGCCGGATTATGGGTATGCTTCTTGCTGCCGTGGCGATTGAAATTATTGTAAGTGGCTTACGTACGTTATTTCCTGATTTGCTATAAGCTATTTATCCCTATTTTGAACCAAACCTGACGCATCGAGTTTGGTTTTTAACTTTGGTGAGGCAGTCACAGTATATAACTCTATATAACTTTCAAATTATATCAACTCTGATATAAATGCCACGCCAAGTACAGCATTAATATACCGACCAACGCATCTAAGATATTCCACGCTTTTGGATTAGCAAATAAGGGCTTTAATAATCGTGAGCCATATCCTAAGGCAAAAAAGAACACAAATGACGCGCTGACTGCACCACTGCCAAACAGTAATTTACTGCTTGCCCCCGTTGAAACCATCCCAACCAATACCAAAGTATCCAAATATACATGCGGATTGAGCCACGTAAAACCAAAGCATAGCAGCAGCGCCTTTGTTAAACTGGTCACAACTTCTCCATCCGTGCTTAGCGCATGCGATACTTTGATACTGGTATATAAGCTTAACAGCCCATAGACTAATAAAAATAAGCTACCGGCGATTTTTGCGATATCAACAATATGTGGGTAGCGTTCAGTGACCGAGCCAAATCCGGCCACACCTGCCGATATTAATAAGGCATCACTCACAGCACAAAATAAGCAAATTAAAAAGACATGTTCGCGCCTCAACCCTTGTTTTAAAACAAAAGCATTTTGAGAGCCGATTGCAAGAATCAGCGACAGCCCAAGAAAAAATCCGGAAAAATAATCAATGATAGGCATAAAAGTTCATCTGATGGGTAAGTAGTAGAGCATAAGAGAAATATTTTTCGATAGTGATGGCTTAACATAAGCGATGCAATGGATAACAATATAAGGGTTTAACTTACCTCGATTTCTTTGTTTAATAAGCGCATAGCGTGCGATAAATACAATTTAACAATGATAATAAAGACGACTCAGTAATAAGGATAGCCAAATGACCCAAATAACCGCCATGCTCGTGATGTTTGTTTTATACGGCGTACTGCCAGCTGCGGGCATCTATTTAGGTTATCGTGGTATCAAAAAAGTGACCGCACCAAAAATGCTCGAATATAAAGCCATGCCGCAATTGGGCTATATTCCTGAAAAAAGCTTACCAGAAACCGTAAAAAACATCCTTGCTGATATCAACCAAAAGGGTGAAAAGTTGCGTTTGCTTTATGGCGATACTAATAATGATGGTCAAATCAATGACAAAGATACGGTTACGGAAACTTATGTCATGATTCAAAATCTTATGGATAAGCATATTCCGCAAGCCGTAGCTGATTATCGCCGTCTCTATGATTTAGAAGGAGAGAGGGTAGATACCACTAAGATTAAAAACTCCGATGTCACTGGTAAAGAAGCCTTGTTAGAAGTGCTCGAAACCGTTGACACTCAGTTTGATGACCTGCTTGATGCCTCTTATCATCAAGATGGACAAAAGCTTTTGGTCACCAATCGTTATTTGCAGCAGCGTTTTGATACGTCGAGCACAGAAAACACCCAGGTCGCAACGAAGCTGTAAATATGAGATAAAAAGTATGATTGTATGGCTCAGTATCGGTGTGTTTTCTGCAATAACCACTCTTTATTTAGGTAAAAAAGGCTGGCATGCGCTACATAGAGCTGTCGGTATTAGCCCCGGTGTGCTGATTTATCACCGTCCCAATGCACCATTATACTTGCCTGATATGACATGGCAGCAGTTGGTATTAAATCAGGAGCATTTAAGTACGCTCTCTGATGCGCAGTTGCATCAATTACAGCGTCTTGATGATAAAATTTCTACTTATCAGGAGTATCAACAAGAGCTAAACGCGCAAAATACAATACCTGCGCTAACTGAAGCGCATTTTGTCTTGCAAAAATGGCTAGAAATTAGGTTGCCGCAAATGCTCGCCAGTCATCATTATCTGCAACCTTGCATACGGAATCAGGGTACAAAAGAGCGTCTTATAAATACAGATAATACTAATCGTTTGACAGCCCGCCAACTTTTACAAGAAGGCTTAGATAATATTGAACAGCGTTTAGATAATATGCTTGAGCAAATAGAGGCTCGTCATTTACAAGAGCTTCGAGTGATGAATCGTTATATGGACGAGCACAACAATAAGAATTAGTAATAAAATAAAATTTAGCTATAAAAAAGCGGCTCACCATTTAAGTGAGCCGCTTTTTTACTTTCATATAATTATTGAACGTCTAAATTTTTAGCTTATATCACATACTTAACGTTGAGTGTTACGATCACGGGTATTACGTGAGCCGCGACTGGCAGGACTTGCACTACTTTTAGGTTTAGCTGTGCTGCTACGCGTATTTTCACTACGGCGCGCTTTTAAAGGTTTCTCTTTAATACGTTCTTGCTTACGTTTCGCAGCGCCATGTAAACCTGTGCCATAACGTGGACGTAAACTTACTAAATCGGTCAAAATATTGATGTCTTTTCTATCTAATTCTAAAAAACGACCCGTACGCAGCTCTTTTGGTAGCGCGATATCACCATAGCTGGTGCGTAATAAACGGCTGACTTTAAGACCTTGTGACTCAAATAAACGGCGTACTTCGCGGTTACGACCTTCTTTAAGTTTAACATGATGCCATTTGTTAACGCCTTCGCCACCACCTTCTTTGATGTCATCAAACTTAGCTAAACCATCTTCTAACATAACGCCTGTAGTCATCGCTCGTGCCATAGTTGGGGTTACTTCACCCAATACACGAACCGCATATTCACGCGTCACTTCACTTGATGGGTGCATCAAACGGTGTGCCATCTCGCCATCATTAGTGAATAACAACAGACCTGTCGAATTGATGTCCAAACGTCCAACCATTACCCAGCGGTCGTGAGTAAGTTTTGGCAGTCGCTCAAATACAGTTGGGCGACCTTCTGGATCATTAGCCGAGCACACTTCGCCTTCAGGCTTATAGTACGCCAACACGCGACGACGCTTGTCATTCTCAGACGTATATTTAATTTGACGACCATCAACGCGAATCTCATCGCCTTGCTCCACTCGGTCACCAATAGTAGCAGGACCGTTATTAACGGTGACGCGACCCGCTTTGATGACTTCTTCCATCTGGCGGCGCGAACCAAGACCCATGCGGGCAAGTGCTTTTTGCAGTTTTTCGTCTTTCATAGTTATATCCTTGAATCGGTTAGAGATACATTTCTCAATGTATAAATTGCACTGAATAGAATGGCGTATTCTACGCTATTTTGCTAATTAGAGGGAAAATATTAGGAAATTTCTATTCTAATAATATTAATAATAAGTGAACCAAATAATAGATAACTATAATTATTGTAAAGAACCCAAAGCTTGATGAGCCTTATAAAAGTTATTTTATATTTAATTTATGCCACTCATGACTGCTAAATTGCCGTTGAGTAGGTATTTTACTGAACCTTAGTTTATATTATTATAATATTCTATACTTAAGTTAAGCCATTCATGATGGTTAAAGAACCGTTGAGTAGCGATATTATTACCGTCATAGTGTATATTGGTCTTTATATGAATATTTATATTTTTTCTTACAAAAGTTGAATAATAATAAAAAATGATTGCAATAAATTTTTTGTTACAGAATGTGACAGTGTTTTAAGTACAAGAACTTGCTAGAAAATTACATCTTTAAATAGATAACTAATAAGACTTTAAGTTATTTAAAGAATAAAGATTTCTATGAATATAATCTTTATTCTTTTAGGTATCAAATATATTCACCAGTTTAAGTTTATGAAATATAAGACATAAGTTCTGGCACTTTATACTACTTTTCTATAAATATTAAGGATAGGTTTTACAGTTATTGTTAACTTAGATACAGGATTATTAGAAGATATTTTTGATATAAATATAATAATTGTTGATAAAAGTTGACTAAATACGAGTAATTGGTGTTAGAATACATTTCAATAACATTGATGCGAAATAGTAAAATAATGTTTGTTTTATGTTGCTTTAGGTATCTTCTTGAGTATTTAGTTATTTTTTGTAACATTAATAATAGTTTAATATTTTCTTATAATTGCTAAGGCTAATGAGGTTTTCTATGCAACACTCTGTCAAACTGGTAGGTGTATCATGTTTGTTATTTAGTAGCTTATTAGTTGGCTGCACCACGACCCATACCATAAGCGCAGGGTTAAAATCAGGTGAACTTCCTCCTAATGGCGCCTTCGTCGCTGAAAATGGCATCGAATTCAACATTCAACCGCTGACCTTAGCCACCCTACCGCCAAAGTT
Source organism: Psychrobacter sp. GP33 (assembly GCF_014119005.1). GTDB lineage: Bacteria > Pseudomonadota > Gammaproteobacteria > Pseudomonadales > Moraxellaceae > Psychrobacter. The sequence continues at coordinate 75,048 of NZ_JACGYX010000008.1, forward strand.
AGCCGCCGTTCCAAATAGCGACCTATCTCGACTGCTGAGAACCTCAGGGCGTACCGACTATCGCATCTCTCAAGGGGACATCCTAAGCATTATCCTATCCGGATACCCTGATATTGCCCCTATTCCAGCCAATGGTGGCACCCCTTACGCCTCAGGATTCCCAGTTGATCAACAAGGCTATGTCCAGTTTCCCCTTATCGGGCGCATTAAAGCCAGTGGACTCAGCGTACCCCAATTCACCGCAAATCTACAAAAACAACTTCAACGTTATCTAAAATTCTCAGACCCTCAAGTCAAAATTATCGACTATCGAGGCAATAAGTTCTTTATCGACGGCGAAGTCAAACAGCCAGGCGAATTTAACATTGCTGATGCCCCCGTATCTTTATACGGT
>NZ_JACGYX010000009.1 GCF_014119005.1 Psychrobacter sp. GP33
AAAGAAAACCCCCCTCTGCGAAAGCAGAGGGGGGTTTTCTTTGCGCGTGTTTTAAGTAATGATTATTACTTATTATTTAAGGTTAATAAAAACATACTTACTCTCTAATGACTAGTTGCTACACTGAAGAACGTTTTTGATTTAATATAAAATATAGAGAATAATAATTTATGGCTATTGACCTCACTAATACTTTGATAGTCGCCATATCGGCAACTGCTTTGTTTGATTTATCCGAATCTGAAGACCATCTTTTACAGCTGCTCAACCAGCGTCCGATTAGCGCCGTGAAAGAATTTCGAGATTATATGGCAGAACGTGAAGACGAGCCTTTAAAGATCGGTGCAGGTTACCCACTCATCAAAGCACTTTTAAATTTGAATAGTTACTACCCTGAACTTGCAGATTCGAATATTAATACTCCATTGGTAGAGGTAGTGATTATTTCTAAAAGCAGCCCTGATACTGGCATACAAGTGCTTAATGCGATTCGCGAACATAGTCTGAATATTTCTCGCTCTGCTTTTATTTCAGGTAGCCCTATTGCACCTTATATTGCTGATTTTAATGTCGATTTATTTTTGACGACCAATCGTGAAGATGCGCAACAAGTAGCTGATAGTAATATTTGTGCTTGTGCCATACTCGATGCTACGCCTGTTAATACTTATACGCTTGATACAGAACAGCTGCGTATTGCCTTTGATGGAGATGCAGTACTTTTTGATGATTCAGGCGAGTTATTGTATAAGCAAAAGGGGCTGAGTGCTTTTCATGAGCGTGAAGCGCGTATGAGTGACTTGCCGATAGAAAAAGGCCCTTATGCTGAGCTATTAATAAAACTCTCTGACTTGCAGGAACGCTTGCCCGCTCGTGTGGATCACTGTCCAATAAAGATTGCGCTAGTGACAGCGCGTAATTCGCCAGCGGATTTACGGGCAATTAAGACGTTGCGACAGTGGGGTGTTGATGTGGATATGGCCTTTTTCTTAGGTGGACTTGAGAAAACAGCTGTGCTTAAAACTTTTGCTCCACATATCTTTTTTGATGATTCGATTCAACATATTAATGCTGCTCGTGACTTTATACCGACAGCGTTGGTTCCTTATCATTCAACCTCTCTACTACACACCAATAGTTTACTAACAACTGATGAGGCAGTGTCATCTCTTACCTTTAGTCCGACCAAACACACGGTTTTAGCCTCTGCTCGCTAATTGAGTAATATCATAATAAGCTTTTGCGCATTGTAATAATGTCATTGTATTAAAAGGATAAAGGATACTAATTTAGCTATCTGATCCGCGATTACTAGCGATTCCTACTTCATGGAGTCGAGTGGCAGACTCCAAAAAATAAAATATATTGCTAAAAAATTCAGAGTAGACATGTCTCATAAATGAGTAAGGCTATAAGCTATGAACGGACAAGCGCTATTGTCACTCGTTATAGAACGTCTAAAGCAGGTTGTTGGCGCGTACGCTATCGTACTTATACCTATGTGGGTTATGTTCATCCTTAATAAAATTGTGCTGTTTGGACTGTGGAATATCTTTGGTATTGTGCCGCGTACGCTGGATGTCGGTAGCATGATTGGGATATTTGCGTCATGGACGATGCATGATAATGTGCCACATTTATTAAGTAATACTGTGGTTTTATTGCAAATATTATTTTTATTTGGGCTGTTTGAAAATAATGTTTATCGTATTATTTTTAAGCTAATTGTCGGCTCTGGTATAATGACGTGGTTACTTGGCTCACCATTGACGATTCATATTGGTGCGTCAGGGCTGTGCTTTGCGATGCTGGGATTTATGATTGGGGGAGCGGTGTTTGCACGGCGTTGGGGCTATTTGTTGGCGTGTTTGGTGATGGGTGCAGGATACTGGCTAACCATTAAACAAGGGTTGATGCCGCAGCAGGATATTTCTTTTGCAGCGCACTTTGGTGGTTTAAGCGCCGGATTATTTTTAGGAGCAAGCTCAAAGCATCATTACACCGATATCGCTAACCGCTATGGGCGCAAATATTGATAAATAAAGTATCAGCAGGCATAAACGGGTGTAATTCGATTGTTTAATTAATATGTTTTTTAATTGATCGAGTCGTATTTTTTCAAACAATATACAATCTAGCTGCTCAGGCTCTTCACAATCAGTCACTTGCGACATCCGGTGCTCACTCATACGCTGTTTCAATCAGTATAAGTTAATCGAATAAATATAATATTGATTGATGTGTTATGAATAATGATAGGGATAATAAAATTAAGATTTCCGAAACATAATGAGTGTTTATCTAGATATTAATAAAAAAGCCCTCAGTTATTGAGGGCTTTTTTTAAATAACGACTTATTCAAAATTTATAGCTAGTTAGTGGTCAGACGCACCAGAGATACCAATGCCTGTTTGTGAGCGAACGAACTGAGCATCGAATGCTTTACGTTCTTTTTCTGCACGGGCTGATTTATCAGTTACTGAGAAGAACCAGCAGCATAGGAATGATAGTGGCATTGCAAATAATGCTGGACCATTAAATGGGTTTGGTGCGGTCTCAGAAATTCCAAGTGTATCGACCCAAACTGCTTTGGATAGAATAATCAAACCAACAGCGCCTACTAGACCGACAATACCGCCGATCACAGCACCGCGAGTGGTTAGACCCTTCCAGAACATGGACAGAACCAATACAGGGAAGTTAGCACAAGCGGCTACCGAGAACGCTAAACCAACCATGAAAGCAACGTTTTGTTTTTCAAACAAAATCCCTAGAATCATAGCAAAGACTGCCAAACCTAAAGTGGCATATCTTGACACTTTCATTTCGGACTCAGGGGTAGTTTGACCTTTTTTAAACACGTTAGCATATAAGTCATGCGAAATAGCCGATACCCCTGAAAGTGTCAAACCTGCTACTACCGCAAGAATGGTTGCAAAGGCAACAGCTGAGATAAAGCCCATAAATAAATCGCCACCTAGCGCTTCACTTAAGTGAATGGCAGCCATATTATTACCACCAGTCAACTCTAACTGACCAGTAAGTGCTGATTTTGCAACATCAAGAAACTGTGGGTTATTGGCAATGAACAAGATGGCACCAAAACCAATAATAAAGGTTAGGAGATAAAAATAACCAATAAATCCTGTTGCAACCACAACAGATTTACGCGCTTCTTTAGCATCTTTTACCGTGAAAAAGCGCATTAAGATATGAGGCAAGCCTGCGGTACCGAACATGAGCGCAAGACCAAGAGATAGCGCATCAATTGGATTTTCAGTTAGTTTGCCAGGTCCCATAATCTTAACGGCATCAGTTACGCTGGTGCCATGTGCCTGACCATAGGCAACGATCGCCTGATCGAACATATTACTAAAGCTAAAATCAACTGACTTCATGACCATAAACGCCATAAAGGTTGCACCACTTAGCAACATCACGGCTTTAATAATTTGTACCCAAGTCGTTGCCAACATGCCACCGAAGAGAACATAGGCTGTCATCAATAAGCCTACTACGACTACTGCAATATTATAGTTCAAGCCAAATAGTAATTTGATTAACTGACCTGCACCTACCATCTGTGCAATCAGATAAAAAGCCACGACGACTAAAGAGCTAAATGCTGCCAGCGTGCGCACAGGCTTTTCTTCTAAGCGAAATGAAACCACATCGGATAAGTTGAATTTACCCAGATTTCGTAAGCGCTCTGCAATAAGAAATAGTACGATAGGCCAACCGACCATAAAGCCGAGTGAGTATAGCAAGCCATCAAAGCCCGAACTAAATACTAAAGCTGATATACCGAGGAAGGATGCGGCTGACATATAGTCACCTGCAATCGCTAAACCGTTTTGAAAACCACTGATACCACCGCCTGCAGTGTAAAAATCTGCGGTTGACTGGGTTTGTCCAGCGGCCCATTTAGTAATAAGGAGCGTAAAACCGACAAAAATCATAAACATGATAATTGCAGGCCAATTGGTTGCTTGCTGCTCTGCGACACCCAAATCAGGACCAGCAAATGCCATGGTAGAGCAACACAAACTTGCTATTGCGATCAGTATCGCTTTAGGTGATGTCAATTTCATCTCAATGTGTTCCTTTTTCATGTGCAATGGCCTCAATTTCTTTAAGGGTTTCTTCATTGAGTGGATCAAGCGTGTGATTGGCAATATAAGAATATACGCCACATAGCAAGAATGACAGCACGATGATACCTAGACCCAAGGGAATTCCCCAAGTGGTAACGCCACCACTAAACGAGCTTGCTAAAAATGGTTTATTGTAGCCAACCAAGAGCATAAAACCGACGTATACGACCAGCATAATGACCGTTAATGTCCAACTCAATCGGCGCTTTTTACTAACCATTTCTTGAAACTTTGGATTATTGAGAATTCGTTGTACCTGTGAATCATCCATAACCAACTCCTTATTGTTTTGTCCAACTATGGACGGCTATTCCAAATGGGATTTTTCATTGTTTAAATTATCAAATGTTTGAGATAAAGATAAAAAAGCAATGCAAAATTACAGTGTAAATTGGCAAAATATAAAGAGAGAAGTCCATTACTGGCAGACTTTTATAGTCTGTGTTTTGGCTTGCGCTACAGGAGGGTCGGTTGTGCTGACAATCCATTGTCATCTTATCTCTTGTCTTCCTAACCGTGTTACCTAATAATTTGATAGTTTTTGTGTCAATATCGATTAAAACGATAATTATTGTCTTGATTATGAATATATACAAAATTTGGGTAATTAACAATAAGTAAGTTTAATTTACTTTTTGTAACTAATTATTTATATGATGGAAAGGTTGTCTTTCTCGATACTTTTGTTAAGACGAGCCTGCTTTTTACGGGTTAATATTTCCCATGTCTAAGAATGTCTGAGCATCAATGGCTACAGCCATCTTAGAGCCTCTCTCTTTCATATAAAACAGCTAGCTTAACAAACCGACCAACAGCTAGATAATCACTGCCAATGGTAAACTAAAATCTATAAATATTGCTTTTTATAGCTTGTCCAGTTATCAAAGGTTCTGTAAAAAAGTTCAATGTAAAACACTGAAACAGTTAAATGTATCAGAGTCAGTTAAAATGTAGCAACATACTGCTCATCATTACTAGGGCGAGTGTCTTAATCTTAGCAAAAAACAGAAAACAGTTAGCTTGACTCACTTTGGTAGATTTCGTGAAACATAGATCATGAAATCTGCCAAATGGTACGAGATAAAGTTGCCTGTTTTCACAGCCAATGATTAGGGCAGCTAGGTTGGTAGTGAGTAGGTTTATTTTCAAAGATATTAAAGGTAGTATTATGGGCGAAGGGCTAGCAGGTTGGTTTAATAGTGCGGTGAATTATGGCGTCAGTATCATATGGGGTAATAATGATTGGTTGATTGCCAGCAATCCATGGTATGGATTGCTCATGTTTGTACTGATTGGTGCGGGGGTTTATTTTACGATTGCTACTCGTTTTATGCAGTTTCGACATTTTGGGCATATGTGGCATTTATTACGGACGTCCAATCAAGGTCGTAAAGATGGCGGCATCAGCTCATTTGAGGCGCTGATGACTTCGCTTGCGGCGCGTGTGGGCACCGGTAATTTAGCTGGGGTAGCGATTGCGATTTATTTGGGCGGTCCGGGTGCGGTGTTCTGGATGTGGATGACTGCTATAGTAGGTATGTCGACTAGCTTTATCGAATCGACATTGGCGCAAGCGTACAAAGTGCCACACAAGGACAATGTTTTCCGCGGTGGACCAGCGTATTACATTGAAAAAGGCTTGGGTCAGCGCTGGATGGCAGTGTTTTTCTCCATTTGTTTATTGATAGCTTTCGGCTTGGCTTTCAATGGCGTGCAGTCAAATACTATTGCGCAAGCGACCAATGAAGCGTTTGGTGTACCAACTTGGATGACTGGTTTGGTATTGGTCGTTTTGGTTGCGCCTGTCGTATTTGGTGGATTGCGTTCAGTGGCGCGCATTGCGGGTAAAGTTGTACCGGTGATGGCGATCTTGTACATCTTATTGGCGCTGTTTATTATTGTGACCAATTTTAGTCAATTCCCAGCGGCTATTGCATTAATTGTGAAATCTGCCTTTGGTTTTGAGCAGGCAGCAGGTGGGGTAATTGGTTATGGTATTGCTCAAGCCATGATTAACGGTATTAAACGTGGTCTGTTTTCTAATGAAGCTGGTATGGGTTCAGCGCCCAATGCGGCGGCAACCGCGCAAAGCTATCCAGATCATCCAGCGGTACAAGGGTTCATGCAAATGCTGGGCGTGTTTATCGATACGCTGGTCATTTGTACGGCAACGGCGTCGATTATTATTTTGTCGGGCGTGGTCAATCCAAGTGTTGAGCAAGAAGGCATTCAGCTTACACAGCTGGCATTGTCACAATATGTGGGTGACATGGGCATTATCTTTGTTGCCATTGCGATTTTCTTTTTCTCGTTTACCTCTATCATTGCTAATTACAGTTATGGTGAGTCCAATCTTGAATTTATCTCTGGTGAAAGAAATGCCAAAATGATGATTATGGTGTTTCGCTTTTTAGTGTTGGGTATGGTATTTGTTGGCTCCGTTGCCAGCTTACCAGCGATTTGGAATTTTGCCGATTTATCGATGGGGTTGATGGCGCTGACCAACTTAGTCGCAATTGTGATTTTGTCGCCAGTTGCCCTTAGAATTTTGCGTGATTATGAGCGTCAAATCAAAGAAGGTAAAACAGCTGATCAAATTAAATTTAATCCGGATAATTTTATTAAGCTGAAAAAAGAAGCCAATCGTGAGGCATGGAAAGATTAAGCTGGGTTTTTGATCGCATGTTATCTAATGATTTTAATCATAAAAAATCGCCCTTATCCATTTATTGAATAAGGGCGATTTTATTGTGCTTCACTTTATAACGCTTAAAGAAATATAACTGCTTGCATTACATATTAGGATAGTTTGGACCACCGCCACCTTCTGGCGCAACCCAAGTGATGTTTTGCGAGGGGTCTTTAATATCACAGGTCTTACAATGCACACAGTTTTGCGCATTGATAACAAACTTAGCACCTTCTGCATCTTTTACCACTTCATAAACGCCAGCTGGGCAGTATAAGCGTGCTGGCTCAGCATATAAAGGTAAGTTAATGGTAATAGGCACGGTTGGGTCAGTCAATTTTAGATGCGATGGCTGATCTTCAGCATGATTGGTATTTGAGATAAATACCGATGACAGTTTATCAAAGACCAATTTGCCATCTGGCTTCGGATAATCGGGCTGATAAGCGTGTGCAGCACGCTCAAGCTGGTCATAGTCGCGCAAGTTGTCATGAATGGTCAAAGGCATGTTGCCAGCCAGCACATTCTGCTCAATGAAGTTAAACGCACCGCCCATCCAAGTGCCCATTCGATGCATAGCTGGGGCAAAGTTACGCGCTAAACGGTTGTCTTCATATAGCCAAGAATGCTTATACTTCAAGGTATAATCAAGCACTTCATCATGCTGACGCTCAGCGACTACCGCCTCATAAATAGCCTCGGCAGCAAGCATTCCTGACTTCATGGACGTGTGTGTACCCTTAATTTTGGCAGGATTTAAGAAACCCGCTTCATCACCGACTAAGACGCCACCTGGAAAGGTTAGTCTTGGCAGAGAGTTAAAACCACCTTTGGTTAAAGCACGTGCGCCATAAGACAGACGCTTACCGCCTTCTAAGATGTTACGAATTAGCGGATGCAGCTTAAGTCGTTGCAACTCGTCAAAAGGTGATAGGTAAGGATTGGAGTAAGATAAATCGACAATCAGACCAAAGCTAACTTGGTTATTTTCATCAAAATATAACCACCAACCACCGGTCGAACCGGTATCACTCAGCGGCCAACCTGAACCGTGCATGACTACGCCTTGTTCATGTTGTTCAGGCGGTACTTCCCATAGCTCTTTAAGACCAATACCATAATGCTGTGGGTCAGAGTATTTGTCTAAGCTAAAGCGACTGATCAGACGTTTGCCCAAATGCCCACGGCTGCCCTCAGCAAAGATGGTGTATTTTGCTAATAACTCATAACCTGGCTCAAAGCTGGGTTTAGCATCGCCATTAGCTGCCACGCCCATATCGCCTGTTAAAATACCTTTTACTGAGCCATCGACGTTATACAAAATATCCGCGGCAGAAAAGCCTGGGAACATCATGACTTCAAGTTCTTCAGCTTGTTGCGCCAACCAGCGCACGACATTGCCTAAAGAAACGATATAGTTGCCTTTATTGTGCATGCTCTCTGGCACTACAGAGTCCATAAGCTTGGTGGCTTTGGTCGCTGACCCGAGCACATAGACGCGATCTTCAATAGCTGGTACGTTTAATGGTGCGCCTTTTTCTTTCCAATCAGGAATAAGCTCATCAAGTGCGCGTGTTTCCATAACTGCACCTGATAGGGTATGCGCCCCAAACTCCGAGCCTTTTTCTACCAAGCACACCGTAAAATCATCATTGCCGGCTTCAATTGCCAGTTGGCGCAGACGAATAGCGGCTGATAAACCGGCAGGACCACCACCAACAATCAGCACATCGAATTCCATCGATTCACGCTCAATTTCTGGCTCAGCGCTAATAGAGTGCGCTGCCTCGTCAACAGCTACCTGTTCAGTAGGTAAAGCTTCAGGTGCGGCTTGTTGCAGGGTTGTGTCTTCAGTATTGATAGTATCAACATCAAGGGCTGAGGGTTGATTGTCTTGCTCTTGCATACCTACTCCTAAACGTTTAGTGGCTAATCTGCGGATATTACCAGCGATTCCATTGAATAATATAACGGGTATCACTCATTATTTCTAGATAGCGCGCAGCATGTACAAAATGGTTGTATCAGCGTGGTCAATAAAGGGGATGTTAATAACTATATTATTAATAACAGAATTATCAAAAAATCATGGCCATCAGAAAATAATAATAAGAATAAAAAAGAGTGACAAATAGTCAGTAGATAACGCTACAAGCTCATAAAAACAGCAACGGCACTGCTATTCGGTTCAAAGAGCGTTACTCATTATAAAAGAAAAGTCCTATAAACACGACAGGCATTTATGGCTACTAATGCTAAGCTGATGGCTAAGTTTTAATAGCTAAGTCCTAATAGTTAAGTTTTGATAATTAGGTTTCAATAGGTGAATGAGTTCAACGAAATAAGTTCTACTTTATCATACCCGAAACTAAAATGAATAGTAATGATAGGTATACCAAACTTTGACTAATAATAAGGGATTGGGTAATGACTGATAAATCAATGAGTAACCAGCCTATACAGGATGTGACGGCAGGTCAAACTGATCTAAATAGTATTGATGGGCTACAGCACTATCTCAAATCTACTGCCGGTTCCCGTCAGGGGCGCTCCATACCGCCACTTGCCGATTGGCATCCTACTCAGGTTGCAGATATGGACTTGGTTATTAAAGCCAATGGCGAATGGTGGCATGAGGGCAGTAAAATGACCCGTGAGTCATTGGTCAGTCTGTTTGCCACGATTTTATGGCAAGAAGAAAAAGATGGCATTACTGAGTATTTTTTAAAAACGCCGGTACAATTACTACGTATTCAGGTTGAAGATGTACCACTACTGATTAATGATGTGGGTATTGTTCTGGAGAACGATATAAGCTGGCTAGAATTCACCACTACCACGGGCGATGTGGTGCGATTGGATGAGGCGCATCAAATTACTTTACTTGCCTATCATCCACATAGAGAGCATAGCGACGCACAAATAAAACGCACTGAATCGGAGGTTCGCCCTTACATGCCAGTCCGGAAGGGGTTGATGGCACTTATCGGTCGCAATGCATTTTATCATTTAACTGAAATCGGTGAGCTCAGTGAGAGAAATGGGGCGACGATTTTAACCTTATATAGTGGCGGTCAAGCTTATACGGTTGCTATGCCTATTGACTGAGGTTCTTGATTTTGGACTTTTTAGTTAATTTTGATGATTTAGTTTTCTTGATTCAGTCTTCAGAACAGGCGGGTAAACGGGGCATTATGTGGTGAGGAAATGGTGCTAAAATAAGCTCATTTATATTATCTTTTTGTTGGGTCGAGCCGCAGATGAGTCCGCAAGTGTTACCTGTTCATTCTAATAGTCGTATGACTGACCCCAAGCGCAACGCCCCGATTGGATTATTCGACTCGGGGGTGGGAGGTTTGTCCATTTATAAGCATCTGGCGCAACAGCTACCAGCTGAACGTTATGTGTATTATGCCGACACCTTGCATGTTCCTTATGGTAATCGTGACAGTAGCGATATCGAGGCTCTTACCTTAAATGCAGTGACTTGGTTATATGAGCAAGGCTGTAAGCTGATTATTATCGCTTGTAATAGTGCTTCTGCTCATGCATTAGACACAGCACGTCGCTATTATCCGCAGTTGCCTATAGTAGGGTTAGTTCCGGCGCTAAAACCAGCAGTATTAGCCAGTCAAAGCGGTCATGTCGTGGTACTGGCGACTAAAGCTACGTTAAATGGTATGTTATTAAATAAAGTTATTAATGATGTAGCTGTTCCTTCTCATACAACCGTGATCAAATATTTTGACCCTATGCTGGTACCTTGGGTGGAGGCAGGTATGCCAGAAAATAGTGAGACGGCGCAAAGATTACGTGAGCAGGTAAGAATATTTGCTGATAACCATGTGGACTATTTAGTATTAGGTTGTACGCACTATCCTTTTTTTAAAGCGTTCTTACAGATTGAAATCGAAAAACAGCAGCTAGCGATGCAAATAGTGGATTCAGGTCATGCGGTCGCTACACGTGTGCAATCATTGTTAATTGAGAGTGACCTGCTGGCTGAAACTAATACATATTCTAACAACCAACCTTTAACCTTTTTTGCCAGTAAATATGATGAGTTTTTGACTGAGTTGGTGCAACAATTATTAGGTGCAGAAAGACAAGTGCACTATTTACGCTAAATTGAATTGTTTTCAATGCTCATGAGAGATAAAAGATTATATCCATTCTATTAACAAGGCTATAATGTGTCCTTATTATGATAAATTGTTACAGCTATCATGAGACTATGCTAGGCTTGTGTTAGTAATTTTTTTGGTATCCTAGTCTATTTTGATAGCTAAGCTGTAGAGGTCTTTTTTTTGTCCAATCATCGCCACCATCTTCATGTTATATGTGCGGCTAGCGATCAGTCGTTAGTACTCGATAATGTGGCGATATTTTTCCAAGCCCGTGCTTTTTTAACTTATGATGTTTCGGGTGAATTGCCGCGAGCTGCACTTTATGGTCGTCAGTGTATTGATGACTGCGATTATACGTTACTCGTCATTGGCGACAGCTACGGCGCAACGCAAAATACAGGCGTTAGCCAAATGCATTTGAGTTACTTGAGTGCTAAGGCAAAGCTCAAACCGATGCTTATCTTTATTAAAAGTCATCACGAAAATGCCGAACTTAGCCCGCAGTTAAAAGACTTTATACGCCTGGTTGAACGCCAAAATATTGGCATCCATTATTATGTAAGTAATCAAGATATCGATCGACTGCTTAGTCTTGCTTATGAAGATATGATTGTACGCTATCCTGCTCTAGGCTGGATCAGAGAGCATGCGGTAGATATTGATATATCGCGCTCTAATAATTTTTTATCTAGTCCACTTTCATCTGTAACTACGAACATCGATCATGAAGCTAGTAAGCTTGAAGGTGTCGATAGCTTAACCAAATCGTTAAAGCTAACAGAGACGTTTGAGTTCAGCTATAGTGCCCAAGCTTATGAGGGTGGCAATTTAACGGATGTAAGTAGTTTATTAAGCTGTACATGGCAAGAAATATTACAAGCGTTGATTCAAATATCTTTAGCTTTTACAAGCTATGGCTTGCAAAGCAGTATTAATCGCCTTATCACCGTTAAAGCTGAACAAGATATCAAACAACAGATGCCAAATGTCCATGCTGTTGCGCGCTGTCAGATAAGCAAAGACGACTTACTAAAGTTACAACGATCGTTGGTAGCAGCCAACTGGATTCAATTAACTGCTGTTGGATCACGTTCCTCACAAGAACTATGGAAACTGACTTTTTATGCCAAAAAAATATACCAAGACAGTCAATCTACACCAAATCCGCCTTTATAACTTTACCTTCCTCGTTCGATATGCTTTATTTAGATAATCTATAAGTAATATGTTTTCCTATCTCTCATCTATTTATATCTCTTATATTCCTTCTAAAATAATTTAAGATTGTGACCATATTATAGTGGTCGCTACGTTTTGTAATATAAAACCTACGTGTCCATGGTTGTGTAGAGACGGTGTACCGTTAATAATAAGGTATTACTGTTGGTTGACGTTATCGAGAAATTTGATAAGTCATTTCTATATACACAAGAAGTGTTCACAATAATTTCATAAAATGACACTTCAGGTCTAATAATAAGGAGTTAACAATGAATGATTCAAAAAGAGATGAATTAAAAAAAGAGCTAGAAGGACTAGAGAAAACGATGCACGACACGGAGCAGTTTCACACATTAGAAGAACAAGTGGCTGATATGAAGCGCCGCGGTATAGACCCAACTAAAACCTACGATGATTGGGATGAAAAAGAACAAGAGGATTGGGGTGATACCACATGGAAAGAAAATGGCAAGTGGGAACATAAAACGCCTGCGGATCTTGATGAAAATGCCCGCGAAAATTGGGATGGCGAGAATGGCAAACCGAATCCACCGCCCATTGTTTAACGACTAATATTTTACAGAATTGATCGGTATCTCTAAATAAAAAAAACCACGCTAGCTAAGCGTGGTTTTTTATTGAGCTAACGACTGACTTATTTATCTTCTTACTAATCAGCCTACGCTCGTTCAAGTTAGAATATCCTTTTAAGAACCTTCATCAACCCGTACCAGGCGAATAACGCCATCAGTACCAGCAACACGGCGATAACGAATATTGCTCGTTTTTGGTGTTTGAATCGCTGTTGGAAATGTGGACACACTGGGAGTAGGAGTAATGTTCTGTTGCTGAATCAGCTGTCCTATACTATCTGATGCCGCTGGTTTACTAGCAACGTTGTTACCGGCAATGATAGTGTGGAATCTTTGACCAGCGCGCCCATCCGCTGGGAAGATGTTATTGCTGGTTTGATACTGCTGAATCGCAGTACGAGTATTATCACCAATAATCCCGTCTACACCGCCTATGTCATAGCCTGCATTCAATAATGCCTGCTGAATATCTTTTGCTTGTTGGCGACTGATACCAGCGTCATCCGTTGGCCATGCAGTTATGAAATCAGTCTTACTGCTATTTTCTTTAGTGATAAGATCTGAGAGATGAGCAATGGCTAACGCATAGCTTTCTGAAGCATTGTAAGAATAAAAGGTATCGAAGTTTTTGCCAACTAAAAATGCTGGACCATCCTTACCTGCAGGCAATAACAATCCGGCACTGCTTAAATCAGAAGGTAGCGTGCCCCCATTAGCAAGCGTTAAGCCTTGAGTGCGCCAGTGGCTCATAGATTTTTTGTCTTTACGGTTGGATGCTGCTGAGTAGCCGCTGGGCAGTTTGACTTCATAACCCCATGCTTCGCCTGAACGGTAGCCGCGTTTCGCTAAGAAGTTAGCAGTGGAGGCAAGCGCATCAGGGACACTATTCACCAAATCACGACGACCATCGCCATCAAAATCAACTGCCAACTCTAAAAAGGTACTAGGCATAAACTGCGTCTGTCCGAACGCCCCTGCCCAAGATCCGGTCATATCGTTGGCATTAATATCACCGTTTTGAACAATTTTAAGTGCATTGGCATATTCACCGCGGAAGTAGCTTTGGCGGCGATCAAAACACGATAACGTCGCTAACGATTCAAACAAAGGTTTCTTACCTAAGGTTTGCCCAAAGTTCGACTCAACGCCCCAAACACCTAACACGTGTTCGGCTTTTACCCCGTAGCGCGATTCAATCTGGCGCAGCGTATCTGCCCACTGGCGTTTGGCTCGAATACCATCGTCAACACGCTCTTTGTCTACCAATACCGACAAATAATCCCAAATATCTTTACGGAATTCAGGCTGATAATTGAGTGATTGAATCACGCTAGGGTCTGGCTGACTTGGACGGTAGCGCTCAAAAGTAGAGGCAGATACGCCGCTAAATTGACTGCTGTTTTTCAGCATATTTAGGCACTGCTGAAGCTCAGCATTGGATAGATTAGGTGCCGGTGGAGCCGCTGCTTGTGCCGTACTCATGACACTAAAACCAATAGCAGCACTGAGTAATGATAAAGTAGACAAAGAAGTCAAACGCATGAATATATCCTATAAAGGTCAGTAATAAAAGAAAGAAGCGGTACAAATAAGAAATGCATTGGCATGGTTAGCGGATAATTATGACCATACTGTATAAGCACACAAAAGGGTAGTGGAACTATGATAAAAATAAAGTATCACATTTTTATTATTAGACTGAGTATAAATTAAAAAGAACCAACTTGAGTGCTATTTTTTACTCACTTAATAACCATACATATTCTCTCACTGCCATCTCTGGTGCTGCATTCAAGGTTGCTGGCTCACCCTCAATTACAGTAATTTGATACTGAGTGCCATAATATTGCTGAACTTGTTCACTACTTATCGAAAATGGTGGTCCAGACCATTCATTTTGGTCGTAATTAAGTGTTAATAACAGCTGAGCGGCATTTCGACTGAGGTTGCAAATCTGTTCGCTATATTTTGGACGCATATCAGGTGGCATGGCAATCAATGCCGCTCTATCATATACCGCATCAACTTGACCAATAGTAGCAGCGGTTAGGTTGAAGATATCAGCCACCCATAATTCTATCGTTTGACCTGCGAGTTGACCTTGATAGCATTTATTATGTGGATTTTCAGTATCTTCGATGACGGTATGAGAAATAGATTGTTCAATAAAAAATTCTTGAATCGCCGATTCAACCAATTCGATGCCCACCACATCATAGCCTTGCGTGGCAAGCCAAACCATATCGATTGATTTACCACATAATGGCACAAAGACACGGCTACCGACTGGTAAACCTAAAATTTTGAAATATTTTATTAATAGCGGATTCACATCTGACTGGTTAAAACCAATGCGCTTATTTTGCCAGCGGTCTTGCCAAAATTTAGGATTCATATGATTGCCTTTACTAATGATAGTTTTTATTATAGATGGGCTTTATACGAAATTATCTATATATCAAAAAATGAAAGTCATAAAAAGAGCAGTTAATACTAACATTATAATAGCCAATAAAGAGCCAAGTATATCGACACTTGGCTCTTTATTGGCTATAGAAAATTATATTTAAAAGCTTAGTTTCTTATTGATCGCATTTACAACTTTAACTTCTGTATAGACTGTTGTTTTTCTAGTACAGCACAGCGTTTAGTTCTTTAATAAAAGTATGAATACGCTCCGCATTTTTACCTAAATCACTAGCGCCAACACGAGATTTACTGCGAATATCGATTAAACGCTCGTCGCCTTTATCATTAACACGTACGATTACATCGTCTTTAAAACCAAACCAAGTGGTTGTATCTGTTGCTTCAATAATACCTTTGCTAGCATCAATATTTACTATTTCCCAGCCTAAATTCTTAGCCGCCTGTTCAGCCGCAGTCATTAACTCAGTTTTTGGCTGGGAGTAGTTGAGTGTTTTCAGTTCAGGGTATGCTGCACGTTGTTGCTCTGCGGTCTCGACTCCATCATATTCTGCTTGATTTGGAGAATCAGCGCGTAGTGGTGCAATCGCTACAAATTCAGGTGGGTTAACTAAGTCGGTTGAAATATCATGAATGGGCGGTACGCTTTTGCCTTTATTCATCATACTGAGTGGTAGCGCAATAGCGATTGCAGAGAACACAATTGCCATAAGTGCGCTGCCTATGGTTACCGTTTTGCGCATGAATAAAAACTGCAATATGAGCAAAACAAGGGCGGCAACACCGGCATAGACACCGTATTTAAATCCTGTAAAAGCAGTGCCTAAATCAATAATTCCAAATTTATGTAGAGGACCTGGTAGTACCACCAATAGCAAAGCGATTAAACTGACAAGACTAACTAAAATTTTCATTATACTTCTCTATTATTAGTTAACTGTTCGCCTGTTATGGAGGATTCCTTTTCAATAAAACACTGTCTTGACGAAAAGCTAATTTAGCTGGTCATATATTGGCTAAATTCTTTACGTAGCTTGGCAAGTTTTGGTGGAATGGCAAAGTTGCAATAGGCTTGTCCTGGATTTCTATTAAAAAAGTCCTGATGCGCCTCTTCTGCAATATAGAATTCAACGGCAGGGTGGACTTCAGTGACGATATTAACACCCATATCGCGTAGTTTATTGATAGTGCGGTCGATGGTTGGCTTTTGCTCCTCATCGGTGTAGTACACGACGCTGCGGTATTGGCTACCGACATCATTACCTTGACGGTCTTTAGTGGTAGGATCATGAGTGCCAAAAAAGACATCAAGCAGTACTTCTAATGGTAGAACAGACTCATCAAAGGTAATGTTAATCACTTCGACATGCCCAGTATTACCGCCACATACCGCTTGATAATTAGCAGTTGCCGCCTCACCACCCATATAGCCGGATACTACCGACTGTACGCCTTTTAATGATAGAAAAACTGATTCGGTGCACCAGAAGCAGCCACCACCTAATATAATATTCTGCATAAAATTATCCTATTGTTATAGATAGAAATGATTAAAAAATATATTTCTTACACGATGTATTTAGCTTAGCAGTCGAGAAGCTGGTTATTAGTAACAAACAGTAATGTTATAATGCGCTTTTGCTACGTATAAAAATGAGCCCTTCCATGAGTCTATCGAACCCTCTACCTGACGCTACTGTGCAACTCGATATTGTTAAAAGCGAGGCTGTCCAACACGATACGTTATTTACCACGCCCCTCGATAAAGCGGCAAGGTTTTCTTTTGACGAGCAAGTGGTTGCCTGCTTTCCAGATATGATTCGTCGAAGCGTGCCAGGCTATGGTCAAGTATTAGCGATGCTACCGATATTTGCCAAGCGCCATTGTAAGTACCGCCAACAAACCAGTAATGGTCAGCGCGTGAGCCGTATTTATGACTTGGGCTGTTCGCTTGGCGGCGCAAGTATGGCGCTGGCAGGGGATTTTGCGCCACATGATTTACAGATTAAAGCAGTCGATATTTCACCAGCAATGACCAGCGAAGCGCGCAAACTATTGAGAGATAATTATCCTGAGCATGATATTGAAGTAGTGACCGCGGATATTAGAGAGTTTGAACTTGAAACCTGCGATATGGTGATTTTAAACTTAACGTTACAGTTTTTGCCTGCCGCTGACAGGGTGGCGGTTCTTGAAAAAATTTATAAAGCTTTAAGTCCGGGCGGTATCTTAGTATTAACAGAAAAAACCCATGCCTTCGATGAGCAAGCTGACGCGTGGTTAGTGGAGCGCTATTATGACTTTAAGCGGGCAAATGGATATAGCGAGATGGAAATCAGTGGTAAGCGTAATGCACTAGAAAACGTACTAATTACTGATACTTTAGATGAGCATCATGAGCGCTTGGATAACGTGGGCTTTGCTCGTCATTTAACGTGGTTTCAGTTTTTAAATTTTGTGTCTATAGTGGCGTTTAAATGACGTTTTTTGCTTAACCTATCTGATTTTAATTTCTAGCAATCTTGGTAACCGTTTTATGATGAATGACACTATTGTCCGCGCTGAGCGTGAGTTGTATTTAACCTTATTAACGCTGGCACAAACGCATCCAAGTGCTTATGAATGGCTCACTTTATTGCCAGAATGGTTGCTTCACATTAAGGATAGAAGTAACTATGCCCATGCGCCTGCGTATCAAGCAGCGGTGGCACGGTTGCCTGTCGTGACTGCGGATAGCGTGGCGCTAGATGCCGATGTATTGACCATAAATGTGAGCTTGGCGGATGCTGAGCGCAAGCAAACGCTTGCTTTATTAAAGCAGCTCATGCCGTGGCGTAAAGGTCCTTTTCAGATTGGTAGCAGTGCAATTGATGACAACGACAAGCAGCCTATCTTTATTGATACGGAATGGCACAGTGATTGGAAATGGCGACGGGTCGCATCACACTTGAGTAATCTAAAAGGTCGTCGAGTATTGGATGTGGGCGGCGGTTCTGGTTATCACGGTTGGCGTATGGCAGGTGCGGGCGCAGATACAGTGATTATCGTTGACCCATCCTGTTTGTTTTATCATCAATTTATGGCAATTCGACACTTTGTGGGCGCGGCTGATGCGGCTGACACTGAATGTGATAATAGTAAAGATGAGAATATGGACGGTTATCGAACTCATTATATTCCTGTACCGTTAGAGACGTTGCCAGCGCACAGTCAGCTTTTTGATACGGTTTTTAGCATGGGAGTGTTATATCACCGTCAATCGCCGTTTGAGCATTTGCAGCAGCTGCGCGGTCAGCTGGTCAAAGGCGGTGAGCTGGTACTAGAAACATTGGTGATTGATGGCGATGCCAATAGCGTACTGGTACCGCAAGACCGTTACGCGCAGATGAATAATGTGTACTTTTTACCATCAGTTGCTGCATTAATTGGCTGGCTTGAAAAGGTTGGATTTACCAATGTGCGCTGCGTGGATGTGGCAGTGACTTCAATCGAGGAGCAGCGCAAAACAGAATGGATGACCTATCAATCATTGAATGATTTTCTTGATCCTACGGATTCTAGCAAAACTATTGAAGGGTATTCAGCGCCTAAGCGCGCGACGTTGATTGCAACAAAATAGCTTTAAGCAAAGTCGTTTAAATAAACCACTTCTTAAAGGCAATTTCTATTAAAACCTTCAGTATAAATCCTATAAAGCCTGCACCAAGGGCTAAAAACATCCAAAAGGTACCAGCACGACCTGCGCCAGATTTTTTGGAGAGATCCCAAATAATAAAAAATAAGAAGGCAATAAATATTGGTAATAAAACGTATAGTCCCCAGCTGGTGACTGTACTTTCAGCAATTGCAAACATAGCAGTATTTCCAAAATATAAAACTTAATTATAGCGCGGAATATAAGCGCTATAAACGCTTGCCAGTTATCAGGCAACAGGAATGCTACAATCTTTTCTTTAGCATAATGCTTTTATTTTTTGTTAAGAGTAAAACTAAGCCACCAGTAGTCAGAAAGATAAGAATTTAAGCCTATTTTTGGTGCAAATGGTGCAATACAGCGTAAAGCTTGTTATATTTACAGGTTACTTATCTTTTCGTGTTATTTATCTGAGTTTATAATCTTATGTCACAAGCCCAAATTGATACGTTAGCCTCACTATTCGACGATGCTATTAACGTTTTAAAAAAAGAAGGGGCGCTACCCGCCGACTGGCAGAATAATAGTCAGATTACTCGCACCAAAGACGCCAGCCATGGTGATTTTGCGAGTAACATTGCGATGACTGCCGCCAAAGCAGCAAAGACGAATCCACGCGCGTTGGCAGAAAAAATCGTGCATGCGTTACCTACTAATAAAGATATTCGCCAAGTCGATATCGCAGGTCCTGGTTTTATTAACGTCTTTTTAAATGCCGAAGCGAAATTTGCGGTATTAGACGATATTTTTGCATTGCAGGAGCGTTTCGGTTTAAGTAACCAATTCGATGGACAAAAAGTCCAAGTTGAGTTTGTATCGGCCAATCCGACTTCAAGCTTACATGTTGGACATGGACGCGGCGCTGCATTTGGCATGAGTGTGGCAAACTTGCTACAAGCAATCGGTTATGACGTCACCCGTGAATATTATGTCAATGATGCTGGTCGTCAGATGGACATTTTAGCCACCAGTACTTATTTACGCTATCTGGAAGCCAATGGCGAAGCGATTGTATTCCCGGTAAACGGCTATCAGGGCGACTATGTGCGCGATATCGCTAATACGGTAAATGCACAGCATGGCAACAGCTACGTACATCCCTTTGCACAAATTGCTCAAGATGCGCCCGCTGATGCGGTGTTTGAAATTAATGCAGATGGCGAAAAGGTTCTATTATCCGGTGATAAAGAAGCGCACATTGATGGACTGATTGCCAATAGTAAAGCCTTATTAGGCGATGGCTACGCGCTATTTTTAAATGCCGCATTGACGAGTATTTTGGCGGATATTAAAGATGACCTCAGTGACTTTGGGGTCAATTACGAGTGCTGGTTTAGCGAAAGATCCATTGATGCTGAGATTGAGCCAGTCTTGCAAGTGCTCGATGAAAAAGGCTATCTCTACGAAAAAGACGGTAATATTTGGTTTAAATCAACCGACTTTGGTGATGAAAAAGACCGCGTCGTGCGCCGTGCTAATGGTCAAAGTACTTATTTTGCCTCTGACATTGCTTATCATAAAAACAAGTTCGATCGTGGCTTTGATAAAGTGGTTAACGTTTGGGGCGCCGACCATCATGGTTATGTGCCACGTGTTAAAGCGGCATTATTAGCGTTGGGTATTGATGCCGAGCGCCTTGATGTGGTTTTGGTACAGTTTGTAGCGTTATGGCGCGGCGATGAAAAAGTACAAATGTCGTCACGTTCAGGCAAATTTGTCACCTTACGTGAATTGCGCTCTGAGGTCGGTAATGATGCTGCGCGTTTTTATTATGTGGCGCGTAAACCTGAAGTGCATGTTGACTTTGATTTAGAACTTGCCAAATCACAAAGTAAAGATAACTTGGTTTATTATATTCAGTATGCTCATGCGCGTGTATGCCGCGTCTTAGATAAGCTGGCTGCTAGTGGTCTTATCGTCGATGATGCGGTTGGCGCGCAGCAGCAACATTTGCTAACGGCTCCTGCTGAAGAAGAAGTGATTAAATTGCTTGCCGCTTATCCTGCAACTTTATTACGGGCAGCAACAGGCTATGAGCCGCATGTGTTGACTAATTACTTAAAAGAATTGGCGGCGCTGTTTCATGGCTGGTACGACAGCAATCGTATTTTGCCATTGAGCTTAACCTCAGGGGAGACGCCGACGCAAGCGGAGCTGGATATGATGCAGGCGCGCTTGCGCTTATCAAAAGCGGTGCGTCAAGTATTGGCAAACGGCTTGGGTTTACTCGGCTTATCGGCACCGTCTAGCATGTAGCCTGTTAGTACCGCCTAGATATGGCTATCCGTCCTATTTAGGCGTATCTAAAACGCAAACGCTGCGATTATAATTTGTTTATAAAAGCAGCGCATTATTATTGACAGAAATATTGACAGACTCAGTAGGGAGAGTGCAATCCATGTTAGCCAAAAAACCCAAAGGTGCCACTGAAAAGCGCAAAACCAGTAGCGTATCAGGCTTATTATGGATGTTCGTTGGTGCCATATTGACGCTAATGATTGGGGTGTTTCTATATCTATCACCATTATTCGATTTTAGCCCTGCTGATAAAAATGTTGCTGACCCCAATAAGCAAGTTCAGCCACGCGTAAATACCGATACTGATAATGTTGATTATGAGTTTTATGATATCTTGCCCAGTCAAGAAATGGCGACCATCCCTGATGAAGCGTTAGGCGAGGCGGGCAGTAATGAATTGGGTAACAACAGCGCTTTTGAACCAGATGTAGTATTGACTCAGCCTGAGAGCAGTACCGGTAATACGGATGGCAGCACTGACAATAGCAACACTGAGCCAAGTCGTAATAACGCAGCTAATAGCAACAATGATGCAGATATCGTTATTGTTGAAGAGAATAATACCTATGATGGGTCAACGCCTGCCAATAATTCTGGTAATACAACCAGCAACAATAGCGGGCAATCAAAGTCGAATACAACAGGCGCTGGTACGGCGAGCGTCCAAAAAGCTCAGCCATCAGCGACGTATATTTTACAAATCAATAGCTTTGGCAATGCCGATGAAGCTGATCGCCGCCGCGCCCAAGTGTTGATGGCAGGTGTTGATGCTAAAGTGGTCAAAAATACCACCAGTAATGGCGCACCCATTTATCAAGTCATCTCGCGTCCGATGAATAATCGTCAAGCGGTTACCACGGCTCAGCAGCGCCTACAAAACAATGGCATTGACTCCATTATTGTTGAACAGCGTCGTTAAGGTCCACTTTTATCATCAATAATTAATTAAAAAAAGCGTCAGATTAAGACGCTTTTTTTATAAATATTTTTTGCCTTTTTGTTAGTCCTTTTATATTCAGCTGTCTTGTTTACAACTTACTCAAGAGCATCACTATGACTGTATCTCCTGCTGCTGTGTCCAACGCTCATTCTATTAAAGCATTTTTTCAAAAGTACTTTATCGATGCCTTTACCGGTATGGCGCTTGGCTTATTTGTGACCTTAATTGCCGGATTGATTATCTCGCAAATTGGTGGCTGGTTACATTTTCCAGCTTTGGTGGCGGTTGGCAAACTTGCCTCAGTGTTGATGGGCGCAGGCATTGGCGTTGGTATTGCCTACTATCTTAAAGCGCCAACCTTGGTGATGCTCAGCTGTTTGGTGGCAGGAATGCTCGGCGCTCATTCTGAAGCATTATTAGCAGGCACTTTATTTATTCCACAAGAGGCAGGTCCTGCAACCTTTGTGGCGCTACCCGGCAATCCGATTGGCGCGTATTTATCCTCTGTGTTTGCCTATCGCGCAGGAGTTTGGGTGGCTGGTAAGACCAAGCTGGATATTTTACTGGTTCCGCTGCTGGTATGCGCGGTGGCATTGGCAGTTTGTGCGCTTCTTAATCCTCCTGTCGTGGCAGCTGTAGATGCAATTGGGCAAGGGATACATGCGGCGACCACTTTGCAGCCGTTATTAATGGGAATCGTCATTGCTGTAGTAGTCGGTATATTATTGACCATGCCGACATCGAGCGCTGCCATTTGTATCGCGATTGGACTAGGCGGTATTGCAGGCGGAGCAGCGGTAGTAGGCTGCGCGGCGCATATGATTGGCTTTGCGGTAGCCAGTTATAAAGATAACGGGGTGAGCGGCGTTATCTCGCAAGGATTGGGTACCAGCATGCTACAGATTCCGAATGTGCTTAAAAAACCACTGATTTTATTACCGGCAGTGGTTGCAAGCGCCATTGTTGGTCCCATTGCCACAGTTGGCTTTGGGCTGGCATGTACGGCAACGGGTGCGGGTATGGGAACGGCAGGGTTGGTGGGCGTATTTGGCGTGATTGAAGCCTCACAAGGGCTGATGAGTAGTACCCAATTATGGACGGCAATTATCTTATTGATGTTCGTATTGCCCGCGATTATTGCTTGGGTCGTGGCTCATATGATGCGCCGAGTGGGCTGGCTAGTTGATGGCGATATGAAATTGCCTTAATAGCAATATTAATAAGTTTATTCTTATAGTTATGATAAAAATTTATACTAATAATTCGTCATAAAAAGCCCCATTAGTAAAATAATGGGGCTTTTTTTATGATAAGAAATTAGTCATTAATTCTTAACACTGTTTATTAGCTCAGGGCATCAGTTCAGGGCTTAGCGACGTACGTCTTTTGGCGCATCGCCTTTTGGCCAGTCTTTATCTTTATTGATTTTTACTGGACGCGGTAGATGGGTAAAGTAACCGGCAATATCGACTGCTTCTTGGTCACTTAGCGAGTTGCCTTGACCGAACGGCATTTTACCTTTGATAAATGCCGCCGCGGTATAGGTGCGCGCCATACCTGCGCCATCATTAAATGAATCGTCACCTGCGACGGCAGGGTAGATATAGCTGCCATCGTCTTTATATTGACCTTCGCCTTTAGCACCATGACAAACACTACATTTTTCTGCAAATAGCTTTTTGCCATTGTCTGTATTTGGAGTTAAGCTCTTATCAATTTTGACAAATCCGCGTCCTTCAGGCGACACGCCAAACGGCATATCCTGCGACAACCAGCTCATATAAGACACCATCGCATTCATATCGTCAGAGCCAAGCTCGAGCGCTTTACCGTTCATTGAGCGCTCAAAACAGCCATTAATACGCTCTTGAATAACGTTAACCCGTCCAGCTCGCGAGCGATAAATAGGATAAATGCTGGTCATATTGTTCCAAGGTGCCGCATACGCTTCTGAGCCGTTACCCAAGTGACAGCTGGTACAGTTGAGTTTATTGCCCACATTATTGGGTAATTCTTGACCAGTATGATTGGCAATTTGTAAGCCGCGACGTACCGCTGCGCCATACTCATCATCCGGAATAGTAGTAATATCCGGCATTTTAATCACTGGTTTTCCACTGGTTGCCGCCGTATCGGTAGCCACTGCATTGCCATCAGTTGCCGCTGGCATATTGCCTTTTAATTCAGTAGCGCGAGCTTCTAGCGCTTGCACGCGCGCTATTGCTGCCGCTTCGTCCACACGATCTGTCGCTTTGGTATCGTTACCACTGCTACAGCCGCTAATCACTGCCGCACTGATTGCAAAGATAGCCGCCATAAGGACTGTAGGTTTGGCTGATGAAAGACTTTTCATTGGCATATCCTTAGTATAAAAAATAATATGTAAAATGGTCTTTATCTGCTATGTTATGCACCATGCTGCCCGTATCCTACCTATAACATAACTAAATAAACGCGTTAGTAAGTATCATGACATGCATGATTGCCTTAATATGAATAGCAAGTAAGGTGTCTGTAACATTATTATAGCAAAAACTTAGGTTTAAGATGTTGTGAAACGCAACATAACGCTAAGTTTACGTGGACGATTGTTTGTTAAATTGGCTGTTATTCAATACAAAGCATGGATTGCCAATAGTTTTTAAAATAAAAAAAATAGCGCCGTAGCTGTATAAAGCTACGGCGCTATTTTTACTTACAGTCATTAAGAATTACAGCCACTGCAAATCACAGCTATCGCGGATGTTTCATTTATCCGCTAAATAACATTATAACTCTACTGCTACCTGATCTACATCATCAGTAGACAAGGTGATGTGCGGTGCTTTACCGTCATTAATAACTTCTTTATCTACTGTCACCATGGTAGCGTTTTCCATTGACGGCAACTCATACATGGTTTCAAGCAGTACATTCTCAACGATAGAACGCAAACCACGCGCACCCGTTTTGCGTGCCATGGCTTTTTTAGCAATTGCGTCAAGAGCCTCTTTAGTGAAGACGATTTCAGCGCCTTCCATATCGAACAGATACTGATACTGTTTTACCAAGGCGTTTTTTGGCTCAGTCAATATCTGTACCAGTGCCGCTTCATCCAGCTCTTCTAGCGCAGCAAGTACCGGCAAACGACCAATCAATTCTGGAATCAGACCAAACTTAATTAAGTCTTCAGGTTCTACTTGCTGTAGTAGATCTGAGCTACGTTTACTGTCGTCTTTTGAGCTGACATCAGCATTAAAGCCAATACCGGTTTTTTCAGTACGCTGTTGAATCACTTTATCAAGACCAGCAAATGCGCCACCAACAATAATTAGAATATTACTGGTATCGACTTGAATCAGCTCTTGCTGCGGATGCTTGCGACCACCATGCGGTGGGATAGCGGCAACCGTACCTTCGATAAGTTTAAGCAAGGCTTGCTGAACGCCTTCGCCTGACACATCACGCGTGATAGACGGGTTATCGCCTTTTTTACTGATTTTATCAATCTCATCGATATAGATGATGCCTTGTTCCGCTTTGCTCACATCGTAATCTGATGCTTGTAATAGCTTTTGGACGATGTTTTCAACGTCTTCACCCACATAACCGGCTTCAGTTAGTGTGGTGGCATCTGCCATAGCAAAAGGCACATCAAGCAAGCGCGCTAAGGTTTGCGCCAGCAATGTTTTACCAGAACCGGTCGGACCAATCAGCAAAATATTACTTTTTGATAGCTCAACCATCGCATCGTCAGCCCCAATTTTGGCTTTTTTGCGGTCATTGGCAAAGGTCTGACTGACTTTTAGGCGTTTATAATGGTTATAAACCGCCACTGCCAACGCTTTTTTCGCGGCATCTTGCCCAATGACATATTCATCGAGTTTTGCACGCAATTGCTTTGGCGTTGGCAGTTTTTTATCGATCCAAGCGCTATCACTGTCGCTATCTGTATCCTCACTGTCCGCACTATCTGCAATCAGATCGGTACACAGTTCAATACATTCATTACAAATATTGGCATCATCAGCGGCAATCAGTTGTTTGACTTCGCTTTTGGCTTTACCGCAAAACGAGCAATGCGGGGTTTTATCTTCTGCCATATAAAGGCACTCCTAAAAATTAAAGCTTCTATAGTCTGCCTACGATAAAATCTATAAAGACAGCAACTTCGCCAGCGTTACTGCACTATGAATAGCGCAGAGTTGCCTGATAAAGTTGCCTTAAATAGTTATTGCCGAAAATCGACTACAAATAATCTGGTAGTTACAGTTAGGTGGAACACTGTGCCGCTTTACTTAATAATTCTTACAAAAACTAAGGTTTATAAAGACGTTGGGCGACGTTCTAATACAGCATCAACCAAACCATAATCTTTCGCCGCTTGGGCACTCATAAAGTTATCACGGTCGGTATCTTTGTCTAGGCGTTCAATAGGCTGACCCGTATGTTCAGCAAGCAAGCGGTTTAGCTTGGCTTTTAGTTCAATGATTTCACGGGCATGAATTTCAATATCAGATGCCTGACCACGGAAACCGCCTAACGGCTGGTGAATCATCACGCGTGAGTTAGCAAGAGCGTAGCGTTTGCCTTTCGCGCCAGCAGATAATAAAAATGAACCCATTGATGCGGCTTGACCTAAGCAAATAGTCGATACGTCAGGCTTGATAAAGTTCATGGTGTCATAAATCGCCATACCGGCAGTTACTACGCCACCTGGCGAGTTGATATATAAGTGAATGTCTTTATCTGGGTTTTCAGCTTCTAAGAATAGCAACTGAGCAACAATAAGATTTGCCATATTGTCTTCGACTTCACCGGTCAAAAAGATGACACGTTCACGCAACAGGCGCGAGAAAATATCGAATGAGCGCTCGCCACGTGATGACTGTTCAACAACCATTGGCACCAATGCGTTTCGGGCATTTTGCGCGCCCAATAAGGTATCAAAGTGTGGGTTAGAGGTGATGCGATCATAATCGGTCATAGCAATATCCTATCCATAAAAACGTAAATTAAATGATGAAAATCAGTCTGTTGTACGACGCTTTATATTAATAACAGCTCAACAGTAATGGCTTTCAATAATATTAAGAAAATGTTGCGGAAAATAATTGCAGTAATAGTAACTTTTTTACTGTGATAATAGTAAGGTTTTAATGTGACAAATGATAAATGTTTCCCTATTAATAAGGCGTCTACGCTCATTTATCAAGGTCTAAGCCTTGAATAGTCTAGTAATTCGCCAATAAAAATGCCCCAACAATAGTTGTTGAGGCATTATGTAGCAGGGAAACAGAACCGCTATTTCAGTAAAAAAGTACTAAAACGCGCTATTACATGGCTTGCTGTTGTTGTTGCTGAGCTGCCAATAGGTCTTGGTAGCTGACTTCTTTATCAGTTACTTTACCTTGCTCAATCAGATAATCAACCACTTGGTCTTCTAATACAACAGACTCAATGTTCGCGCGTTGTTGCTTATCATTGGTGTAGTATTCAATCACTTCACTTGGATCTTCGTAGTTTTCTGACGCTTCTTTGATAAAGCTTTCAACACGTGCTTGATCCACTTCTAGACCTTTAGTGTCGATAACGCGAGCAACGATGATGCCAAGACGTGCCGCACGAAGTGCTTGTTCTTCAAACAGCTCATTAGGTAGCATACCTTTATCAAAGCTTTCGGCACTTGAACCGAACTGCTGTGAAAAACGTTGCATCATCATGCTGCGCTGACGGTCAATTTCTTGCTCAAGCATCGCGTTTGGTACTTCAAATTCGTTCTTTTCTAACAACGCATCAAAGGTGGCTTGTTTTACTTGGCTACGCGCAGCATTTTTGATTTCGCGTTCCATGTTTTTACGCACGTCGTCTTTTAACTTCTCAACGCCGCCTTCTTTTACGCCAAACAATTCTAAAAATTCTTCGTTGATTTCAGGCAATTGTGACTTTTCAACTTTCTTCACATTGATTTTGAATTGTGCCGCTTTACCAGCCAACTCTTCAGCTTGATACTCTGCAGGGAAGGTCACTTCGATGACTTTTTCTTCGCCCGCTTTCATACCTTTGATGCCATCTTCAAAACCAGGAATCATCTGGTTGCTACCGATAACCAATTTGAAGTCCTCGCTTGAGCCGCCTTCAAATTTTTCGCCGTCGATTGAGCCTTCAAAGTCAAAAATAACCTGATTGCCTTTATCAGCTTTACCTTTTTTCTCAACGAATTCTTCACGTTGCTTTTGTAGGTTCTCAATCATGGTGTCAACGTCTTCTTCGCTCACTTGCGCGGTGTGACGCTCAACTTCAATCTCATCGATACCTTGTACGTCGATTTCTGGAAAGATTTCAACAGTCGCTTGATACACTAAGAAGTCGTCTTCAAGTTTCACGTCATCGATGTTTGGCATACCAACAGCGCGGATGTCTTCAGCTTTAATCGCTTCAAAAACAGTATCACGAATCACATCGTTGATAACTTCTTGTTGAATGCCAGCACCGTACTGAGAGCGGATATGCGACATTGGTACGTTACCTTTACGGAAACCATCAATTTTAGCCGTTTTTGCCACTTGGCGGATACGACCTTCAACTTTGTTTTGAATCTTTTCGACTGGAACTTTAACCGTCAACTGAGTCTCTTTATTAGACAGCTTGTTGGTTGTGATCTGTAAATCTGTAGCCATGTTGATTACACCTTTAGGATTGAAATGGCTGGCAATCAAGCGCGCAAACGTGGGCGGTCAGCCGATTGCCATGGAATGAATAGGGTATTTTAATAAAATTTTAAAAGTATGCCAGTATAATCTATCTCTTAATTAAAGTAAAAATTATCTGTTTTGGCTAAAAGGCAGCTAAATAACATTCAAATATTATATAAATAGGCGCAAAATGCGCTTATTTGGGGTTTTATAATGATAATTGTGTCATTAATTATTATAAAATAGCTATTATAACTGTACCAGTAACGATTGAATGGCTTGTCCGCGATGACTGACGCGATTTTTATCAGCGGCGCTTAAGCTTGCGGCACTGGCTTGCAAATCTGGCAACCAAAATAGCGGATCATAACCAAAGCCACCATCGCCATGCGACTGCTCCAAAATTTCACCGTGCCATAAACCCTGTGCGATTATCGGTAACGGATCATCGGCATGACGCACCATCGCTAGCACGCAGACAAATAACCCTTCGATAGGCACATCAGATTGCTGAGCACGAATGGGCTGCAAGTCAGCAATAAGCTTGTCATTGTTCAGCGTATCATTGCCATGTTCACCGGCATAGCGCGCCGAGTAAATGCCCGGTGCATTGCCCAATACTGGCACACAAAGTCCCGAATCGTCAGCAATAGCAGGCTTGCCACTGAGTCGACTGGCATGACGGGCTTTGATAATGGCATTTTCAACAAAGCTTAGACCGTCTTCAACTGCATCTTCAATGTTCAGCTGACCTTGTGGAATGATGTTCACATCCAAGTTAGCTTCGGCAAACAGCCTTGTAAACTCTGCCAATTTCCCTTTATTATTACTGGCAAGTACCCATTCATTATGGCGCACATGGTTTTGCATAGTGTCAGAAATGTTTGCAGGTTGCGAGTCGCTCATAAAGTAAGTCCATGTTTCGAATAGAATATTGTATATAGTGATAAAGAAATAAGCAGTAAAATGTCGCTACCATAGAGTGTTTGTTTGCGTAGTATCAATAATACTTTAGCAATTTATCATTAACGCTTATGCTGATACCTACACTGTTAATTGCAAACTAATCCGCCTTATAACATTCAGTAACGGATTTTGCTCGTAATTTTTGCTATAATGTGTGGCAAGCTACAGTGAATTATAGCTTATAAGTTGTGTATTTAAAATTAACAATAACTTAAAAACAGTTATTCGATTACTTTATAGATGCATGACACTGTGCAACAGCGCATCAAGCAATAACCTTCATTAACAATAAACTCAGCCAATTTAGCCGAATAACTTGCGGTCATAAGTGTCAATAATACTTAGAGGTATCGCGTTCACATTTGCGTTGTCTGTAAGTTTTGCAGTTAAGAAATAAACGACTGCTGCGCGACTCAAAAAGAATATCAACGGCTAACCTAGCAAGGATAAAATAATATGTCACAGATTACTCTACCAGAATTACCGTATGCAAAAAACGCACTTGAGCCGTACATCAGTGCTGAAACGTTAGAATTTCACCATGATAAGCATCATGCTGCGTATGTAAACAAATTGAATGAATTGCTACCAGGTTCTGGTCTAGAAGACAAAACGTTGTCAGAAATCATCGTAGCGACTGCGAAAGATGACAGCAAACAAGGTATGTTCAACCAAGCAGCGCAAGTATGGAACCACACGTTCTATTGGAACTGCATGACGCCTACTAATGGCGGCGGCGAACCTACTGGCGATCTAAAAGGCAAAATCGAAGAAGCCTTTGGTAGCTATGATAAATTCCGTGAAGAGTTCAAAAACGCAGCAATGACTCAGTTTGGTTCAGGTTGGGCTTGGTTAGTTGCTGATAAAGTTGGCGGTACATTATCAATCGCTAAAACTGCTAATGCTGATACGCCATTAGCACATGGTCAAGTAGCTGTATTGACTTGTGATGTGTGGGAACATGCGTACTATATCGACTATCGTAACCGTCGTCCTGAGTATGTTGATACGTTCCTAGACAAACTAGTGAACTGGGACTACGCAAACGCAAAATATCAAGGTCAAGATGCTGGCGTTGAAGAGTAATCTTTAAAACCTAGTATTTGATTTAAAAAAAGGACGCTGAGAGGCGTCCTTTTTTTGGTTTGAAATAGAGCTTCTATCTAATTTTAATTACTGTATCAGGTTGAAGACTACCTTCATATTCTAATATACCAGCTGTATTCATTTTTCTTAATTCTTGGACAATATCTCTTATAGAAATGAAGTTGTCTAATCGTTGAACAATATCATCAGCTACAACTATTTTGTTCTCTTTTTCTAATAGTCTTATTTCCTCTAGAACCTTCTTTTGTATCATCTCTTCGAGAGTTTCACTTTCTACTACACTAGAAACTTGGATAGCATTCTCTAATAAGCTTTCTAATTCGTTTCCTAAACCAAGCAACTTACTATCTGAATTTTCTTGCCTTTGTAATATTTCATTCAATTTATCATCAAACTGTAATTTTATTTTTTGGATTTTACCTTCTGTCTTTAGTTCAGTTTCTTTGAGAAGATTACTTTTATTGGAGCTAATATTGTCTTCTCCATTCCAAATATGATTTCTCATATCTGATACTGTATCTTTCACCATAGAAAATGTATCTGAATAAAGTTTATCGAAAAGCTTCTCTAGCTTCTGTACACTAGCGTCAATATCAGATGCAGCTTTAGTTGTAACTTTGGAAGATGCCTCTGACATTTTAAAAAATACTAAAGATAACCAAATCGCTCCAACAGCGAGTATCAAAGATGCTATTGAAGCGATCAAAGATAAAAGCTCTATATTCGACATACTTTCTTCCAGTTCTTTTAATAATTAGAGTTGATAATAACAATAGTAGAAGTCCGTGAAAATTTATATATCTGTTTTTAACGTAATAGGCTCGGAGAATAGAATAATTATTTGCTAATAACAAACTTCAGAGTCTATAACACCTCAAACCCAAACCTACCCAACGCCTCACGCAACATCGCGATATTATAATAAGCATGCGCATTCACCGTATTTTGAAAGAAGATATAGAGCGTATCAAAATGCTGACGCTGATTGGCAATCGCTTGCGCCCATTCCTGCATCTCCGCTTCACTATAGCGATAATCATGTCGGTCGGCAGCACTCATCGCATCCCACCAATTTAGATTATTGCCATGCATCCGCAGATAACCAATGCGCTGAGTAAATAGCAAGCGTGATGGCGGTAGACCATCCACTTTTGGATAATCAACGCTGCACCAAATCAAACCTTGCTCGCGGAAGCTATCGACCACTTGCAGCGTGTGCCAGCTGGCGTGACGGAATTCTACGGCTAAAGGATAGTCTTGAAACCAGCTTACTAATTTGGCTAAATACAGCCGATTATCGCGTGTCCGATCAAAGCCATGCGGGAACTGTAATAATAGTGGTGCGAGAGCATTGGCTTCGATAAGTGGGGTTAGGGCAGTGAGAAAAGACTGGGCGTGTTCTGCGCTACCTTTACGCGCATGAGTGAAATCTTGATGCAGTTTTACCGTAAACTTTAACTTGCTTTCCGCTTGCACGTGGGCTTTATCGGCCATTCCCGCAAATGCTTTTTGTCCAATAGGCGCATAAAAAGTACTATTAATCTCTACCGCACCGTATTGTTTGGCGTATTCACGTAGGAAGTCGGTTTTTTTGGTGCCGGTTGGGTATAACGTGCCTAATAAATCGGTATCGCTATAGCCACCTGTGCCCAGATAAATCTGTTGAGTATTGGTCTGTGCCTGTGCCTGTGTCGGTGTCTGAATTTGAGTCATCGCTGCCTCCTTGCAGAAGTCCTTTTTTTGGTCTGTCTTTATTCCTTTATACGGCTATTTTTAAGAATTTATCTTTTTATATCACTACCATCATTCAGTAAAAGTTCTGTTTAAGGGTTTATTTTTTACGTGACCATAGCCAGTCAATCAGCTCAAGCAGTGCGTTACTTTTTGCACCATTATTTGTGTCATTTATGTCGCTATCTACTTCGTCACTATTATTAATTAGCTCACGAATTACCGCTGCGCGCCCTTGATTAAATAGCGACTGCGCATAATCGCTTGCCGCATTCACACCCATTAATTTAACGTAAGTCGATTTATCTAGTTTTTCATCGCTACCGGCAGGCTTGCCCAAGTCATCAGTGCTGGCAGTGACATCTAAAATGTCATCTTGAACTTGGAACGCAAGCCCAATATGTTGCGCACAGTCTTGTAATGCAATGCGTTGTGGCGCAGTTGCTCCAGCACAAATGCCGCCCATTAATACCGCCGCTTCAATTAACGCGCCTGTTTTATCACGGTGGATGGCTTCTAACTCGTCTTGAGTAATGTTACTCGTGGCTTCAGCATTGATATCGAGCATTTGCCCTGCCACCATCCGCCGTGCGCGCGGGGCAAATACCGCTAACAATTGACTGGCTGTCTGCTCATCATAGGAGGCAAAGGTCGGAATTTCTGCGGTTAATATTTCAAAGGCTAACGTCTGCAACACGTCACCTGCCAATAATGCCGTCGCTTCATCGAATACGATGTGCGCGGTTGGCTGTCCGCGTCTTAGCTCATCATCGTCCATGCATGGCAAGTCGTCATGCACCAATGAATAAGTATGCAATAGCTCCACTGCCAATGCCGCTCGTCGACACATATCGTAGTGGATATCAGCATCTAGTAATTTATCCAGCTTATCTAATTTAGCCAACTTATCTGGCATGTTTTCGGTGCCAGTTTCTGCTTCCAAATCTATATCGGTAATCCATTCATTACTGGCGCTGACACTGATAAAACTACTGGCAACCAATAATGGACGCACCGCTTTTCCTTGTCCAGTCATCACATAACGGCATGCGTCAATCAACGGACTTGGCAACTCAGCATAAGCAAATAGGGTCTCAATATCTTGCGCCAATTGCGCACGCAACGTGTTATGAAAATGCTCAAACTTAGTAAAAGGAACGAATTGCGGTACAGAAGAAACAGTCATAACCCAACCAGTTATCAGATGAATAAGAAAAACATCGCTAGTGTAACATGATAGCGCAGAGGGCTTATAGACACACTTGACGCGCCATTTGTTTTGGTTACGTATTGGTGATTTAACTTGTCATCTGAATGTGGTTTGATGAATGGGTGTCGATTTTTATAAAAACTTAAAACAGAAATACTGAAATGATGTGATTAGAAAAGATAACCGTTTCGTAACGCACAATGGCAGTAAGGTAAATGCCTGCCGTCAGATTAATAGTGACTTACGAGTCTGGCTTTAGCTTGTGACAGTCGGGGGCATAACCGCCTACACTAACTCCTGCATTGACTGACGTTAAAAAAATACAAGGTTTTACTTTGGCGTTTTTATTCAATAACTTTTTATCGCATGATTTTTTATCTTACTACTATTTTATAAGTACTTAATATCTGGTTAATAATTATTTAATAACAAGGAGTCTTACATGATATACCAAGGAAATCGCATTACGGTCAGTATGCTAGAAGACGGCATCGCCAATATGCAATACAACGCCGAAAACGAGAGCGTGAATAAGTTTGATAGTGAGACCAACAAACAGTTCGATGAAGCCGTTAATGCGCTTGAAAAAGCCAATGATGTGAAAGGCTTGATTGTCACTTCTAGCAAAGGTGTATTTATCGCTGGCGCGGATATCACTGAATTTGTTGCTTCTTTTAAGCAACCAGAAGATGAGATTAAAGAGTGGCTGATTGGTATCAACGACGTCTTTAACCGTTTTGAAGATTTGCCGTTTCCTAAAGTTGCTGCCATTAATGGCGCAGCGCTCGGCGGTGGTTGTGAGATGACCTTGGTGTGTGAATACCGCGTCATGAGCGATAACGCAATCATCGGTCTGCCTGAAACCCAACTGGGTATTTTCCCTGGGTTTGGCGGTACGGTACGCACCACGCGTGTGATTGGTATTGATAATGCGCTTGAGCTGATTGCCACTGGTACGCCTAAAAAAGCACCTGATGCCTTAAAACTAGGCTTGGTTGACGCGACGGTTGCGGCTGAAGAATTGCAAGATGCCGCCATTGATTTGGTCAAAAAATGTATCTCAGGTGAGCTTGATTGGCAAGCCAAGCGTCAAGAAAAACTCAATCCGGTGAAGCTAAATCCACTTGAGCAAACCATGGCATTTAGTAGTGCTAAGGCGATGATTTTCGCTAAAGCCAATCCTAAGCAATATCCTGCGCCAGCACTTGCGATTGCGGCGATGGAAAAACACGTTAATTTGCCACGTGATAAAGCCATTGAAGTCGAAGCTGCCGGTTTTGCTAAAGCGGCTAAAACGCCACAAGCCGAAAGCTTGGTTGGTCTATTCTTAAATGACCAATTGGTTAAAAAACTCGCCAAACAACACAGTAAATTAGCACATGATATTGATGAGGCGGCGGTACTTGGCGCAGGCATCATGGGCGGCGGTATCGCCTATCAGGCAGCCAGTAAAGGCTTGCCTATTATCATGAAAGATATCAAGTCTGAACAATTAGATTTGGGCATGGGCGAGGCAAGCAAGTTACTTGGCAAAATGGTTGATCGCGGCAAAATGACTCCAACTCAAATGGGAGAAACCTTAAGCCGTATTCGTCCAACCTTGAACTATGGTGACTTTGGTGAAACTGATATTGTCATCGAAGCGGTGGTAGAAAATCCAAACGTGAAACGAGCTGTGCTTGCCGAGGTGGAAGGCTTGGTTAAAGACGATTGTATCTTGGCCTCAAATACCTCGACGATTTCGATTACTTATTTAGCCGAAGCGCTGGCACGTCCAGAAAACTTCGTGGGTATGCATTTCTTTAACCCTGTGCATAAAATGCCATTGGTTGAAGTCATTCGCGGGGCAAAGTCTTCCGAACAAGCCATTGCGACTACCGTTGCCCTAGCGTCTAAAATGGGCAAAGTGCCTGTCGTCGTTAATGACTGCCCTGGTTTCTTAGTCAACCGTGTCTTATTTCCATACTTTGGCGCGTTTGATTTATTATTGAAACAAGGCGCGGATTTCGTCCATATCGATAAAGTCATGGAAAAATTCGGCTGGCCAATGGGTCCAGCTTATCTCATCGATGTGGTTGGTTTAGATACCGGTGTGCATGGCGCAGAAGTGATGGCAGAAGGCTATCCTGATCGCATGAAGCCTGATTATAAAGGCGCGATTGAACATCTATATGAAAAGAAACGCTTAGGTCAGAAAAATGGCGTTGGCTTTTATAAGTATGAAATGGACAAACGTGGTAAGCCACAAAAAGTCGCTGATGACACCACTTATGCGCTTTTAAAAGACACTACTGATAGCGACGCGCAGACCTTTGATGACCAAGCGATTATTGACCGTATGATGCTCGCATTCTGTAACGAGACCGTACGTTGCCTAGAAGATAACATCGTTTCCACACCATCTGAGGCGGATATGGCAATGATTATGGGCGTTGGTTTCCCACCATTCCGTGGCGGACCGTGTCGTTATATCGACCAAATGGGTCTAGATAACTACTTGGCGCTATGTGAAAAATACGCAGACCTTGGCAAAGCTTATGAAGCGCCGCAAAAGATTCGCGATATGGCTGCGGCAGGCGAGACTTTTTACCCAACCGCGTAACGAGCTGTCATTAATAGGATGAAGCGCAGTACGCCTATTTATTAACGGTTGCTGATTATTTAATTACTTAGTTATTTAATGATTAATAAACCCTAATAAATATTGCTGTACTGCCACTGACAATAAAAAATTGAAAGGAATGTAATATGACAATTTTAAGTCCAAAAGATGTGGTCATCGTCGATGGCGTGCGCTCAGCAATGGGTAAATCTAAAAACGGTATGTTCCGCCATGTGCGTGCGGATAGTATGTCGGCTGACTTGGTTCGCGCTTTAGTTGCTCGTAATGACTTTGACCCACGTGATGTTGAAGATATCATTTGGGGTTGTGTGAATCAAACTCTCGAGCAAGGGTTGAACATCGGTCGCAATATTGGTCTGCTTGCAGATATTCCAAAGACGACAGGGGGTCAAACCGTTAACCGCCTATGTGGCTCTTCTATGCAGGCGCTACACACGGCAGCTGCGCAAATTATGACCAATCAAGGCGACACCTTTATTATTGGCGGTGTTGAGCACATGGGTCACGTGGGCATGATGCATGGCGTCGACCTTAACCCTGAAGCGTCTAAACACTATGCCAAAGCTTCAAATATGATGGGTTTAACCGCTGAAATGCTGGGTCGTATGAACAATATCAGCCGCGAAGAGCAAGATGCGTTTGGTCTTGAATCGCATCGCCGCGCATGGGCAGCCACGCTAGAGGGTCGTTTTGACAATGAAATCATCGGTATTGAAGGTCATGATGCCCTTGGTCGCTTGCAACTGTGTACTGTCGATGAAGTGATTCGTCCCGATGCGACAATGGAACAAATGCAGAAATTGCGTCCGGCGTTTGATCCAGTTAATGGCACAGTAACGGCAGCTACTTCATCAGCGCTATCTGACGGCGCGTCAGCAATGCTCATCATGAGCGCGCAAAAAGCCAAAGAATTGGGTCTAAAACCACGTGCCCGTATTCGCAGCATGGCAATTGCGGGTTGTGATGCGGCTATCATGGGTTACGGTCCTGTACCTGCCACGCAAAAAGCACTGAAACGTGCAGGCATGAGCATCGATGACATGCAAACCATCGAGCTAAACGAAGCCTTTGCTGCACAGAGCTTAGCAGTTATCAAAACTTTAGGGCTAAGCGATAAGCAAGACATCATTAATATCAATGGCGGCGCGATTGCGCTCGGTCATCCGCTAGGCTGTTCTGGCGCACGTATTACCGTCACTTTGCTTAATGCAATGGAACAGATGGATACTGAAATTGGTCTTGCCACTATGTGTATTGGTTTGGGTCAAGGTATCGCTACTATTATTGAGCGTGTTTAAAGATTCCATAATACAGTCATAAAATTATTCATTAAAAAAGCTCTCAGTCATCATGATTGAGGGCTTTTTTACGGCGTGATTAAAGATACATGCTAATGAGTGTTTGTAAGTTGTTACCAAAAATTATCCTGATTGACGCCCTGAACAAAATATGACTAAATAAGATGGCGCAATCTATTAGAATATTAATGATAAAAAAGCGTTTTGCTAACATATAACGTCTAATAAAAGACAGTTTTGGATTGCCAATTTGGCAGCCGTACAAGGAGTGTGCTATGTCGACCATGATTTCTGATAAAACCTACCGTATTGCCCGCGAGAACACCCAAGCGATGATTATCGACGTTCAAGAACGTCTGACTCCGCACATATATGATCATGAAAATATTGTCAAAAAAATAATAACTTTAGTAAAGGGTCTACAAGCGCTTGATGTGCCGATTATGCTTAATGAGCAATATAAACAAGGCTTAGGTGACACATTACCGGAACTTCGCGAAGTACTAGAGGGTGATAACGCCAAAAGCTTTGAGAAAGTCACCTTTAGCGCATGTGATACCGATACCTCATGGCATTATCTTGCGCAGCAGAATCGTGGTATTGTTTTGCTTTTTGGTGTTGAGACCCATGTTTGTGTGCTGCAAACCGCGCTTGATTTATTAGATAATGGTATGCAGCCGGTCATTATTGGCGATGCGGTTGGTTCACGTTTTCCGTATGATAAAAAGCTTGCTCTGCGCCGTATTCGCCGTGCCGGTGGCGTGATTACGACGGTTGAAACTATCTTGTTCGAGCTATGCCGTAGTAGCGCAGACCCTGCGTTTAAAACCATTAGTAATTTGATTAAATAGCAGTAAAACTGTTAACGTCGTAAATGCCGATATCGTAAATGCTGGTATCATAAATACAGCCGTTAGTAGCTTAATATTAGCGGCTGTATTTTTAGTGTTTTTTATTCATAATGAGCGTTTTATTCAGCGTTTGCCACGCCTAATAATTGACCCATTTGTACCGTAGTATTGGCAGTCATGCTATCTTGCCAAGCCGTTCTTGCAGCTTTTGGTAATACGACAATCGCGGTTGAGCCTAAGTAAAAACGTCCAAGCTCAGCGCCTTGTGCAAATTCCATATCATGCTCAGCTTCTTGAATCTCATCAGTGCGGGTAATTTTACCAGTCGCTGCTGTCTCAATCCCAGCGACAATCATAGCGCCAACCATAACGACGGCTGCCTTACCGTATTCTGTATCGAACAGACAGACCAAACGCTCATTACGGGCAAATAAGTCTGGTACATTGGCAGCGGTGGTATTATTTACCGAAAATAACGTGCCGGGAACGTAGCGGGTTTTGGTCAATGTTCCCGCAAATGGCATATGCACGCGGTGGTAATTGCTCGGTGCTAAATAAACGGTAGCAAAGCTCCCATCCGCAAAATAGCTGCCATCGTCCTTATCGGCGAGCAGTTGCCCGATATCATAATCGCGACCTTTGGCTTGCAGCAATTTATGATGACGCAGTTGACCAAGTTGTGATATGACCCCATCGGCAGGACTGACAATACCATGCGTGGTGCTATCAATTGCACGAGCATCTTCTTTTAGCTCACGGGTAAAAAAGTCATTAAAGCTCTCATAAGCATTTAGGCTTTGACGTTCATATTCGTCTAATTTAACATCATATGCTTTGGCAAAAGTGCGAATGAATGCCCGTTTGACTAAAGGATGTCGACTTGCTGCCAAGCGTCCAGCGACTATACTCAGCTGTTGTTGCGGTACAAACTGTTGGATAGTGGTAAATAAATTCA
The DNA here is from genome assembly GCF_014119005.1 of Psychrobacter sp. GP33. Classification (GTDB taxonomy): domain Bacteria; phylum Pseudomonadota; class Gammaproteobacteria; order Pseudomonadales; family Moraxellaceae; genus Psychrobacter. Next base: position 39,560 of record NZ_JACGYX010000009.1, read on the forward strand.
TATTAAGGCTACCAAAATAATTCTTAGAATAAGAAAGTATGATTAAAAAGAGTCATTAATACTTATATTTTATCATGGTCAGCCAATGTCTGTATGATCATAATCTATGAAGGAGACAATCAGTGAAAGCGCTTATTCAAAGGGTAAGCAGTGCCAGTGTCAAAGTGGATGAGTACTGTATTGGTGCCATTGAGCACGGTATATTGGCATATATCGGGCTTGGACATGAGGATAACTTGCAAAGTGCTCAGCGTATGGTTGATAAAATCCTTACCTATCGCATTTTTGAAAATAACAGCGACCCTGCTAAAGTAGGCAAGCTTGACCAAAATGTACAGCAAATCGGTGGCGGATTATTACTGGTTTCCCAATTTACTTTAATGGCAAATACCAATAATGGTCGCCGCCCTGACTTTAGTGGGGCGATGCATCCTAATGCGGCGCAAGCCTTGTTTGCTGAGCTTATTACTTATGCAAAAAATCAGCATCCCAATGTGGCAAGCGGAGAATTTGGTGCAGATATGCAAGTCGAGAGTATCAATGATGGACCGCTTAATTTTTTATTAGAAGTGAAAGAATAGTAGATAATTTAATTATATATACATTGATTTATTTATTCATTTGATTAGCAAAGGGTAAGGGTTTACCGCGCTCCCGTTAATATAAACGCCGTAATGCACATGTGGAGGCGTGCCTTTTGCATTACCACTGTTGCCCACATAGCCGATAACGTCACCAGCATTTACCCAGTCATTAGGTTTGATATCAGCATAAGACTCTAAATGCGCGTAATAATGGGCTGCGCCACCAGGACCAATAAGAAAAACGACCCGACCCCCTAATCGATCGTCACCAACTTTACTAACCACGCCTTTTGTCGTTGCCTGAATCGGCGTACCGCGTGGTGCAAAAATATCGATACCTTCATGTGAGCGTCCTTCGCTGCGTGCGCCGCCCCACGTATCTACCAAATGTCGCTCAGGTAGCGGACTTGGTAAGCTACGCACAGCTGGCAATTCTTCTTGTAATAACGTCATTTTTTGCCACGTGGCAACCACAATAGACGGTGCTTTATTAAGCAGAGGCATAATAAATAAAGATATGGCTAATAAACCTGCGATGATAATAATGGCTTTAAATAAATGGCTTAACAAACGTTCTGCTAGTGGTGGCGGTGGTGTGGATGACTGCATCATAAACCCTTTAAGAAACCATATTAAATCACCATATAAATTAGCATTACTATTAACAACCATCGAGTAAAAAATGTAGTAATTGCGTAGAGATAAATTGCTGGTCACATGAGAAGATAAGGCTTGTGGTAAGATAAATATCGAAGATAATCACAATCTAATGCTTTAAGAAAACGCTTAAAGAGTAGCTAAAATAAGTGTCAAAGCCTACCAACTATTAGTTTGTGCAGTAAGTTTTATTTAGTGCGTAGAAACAGAGTAAAAGGAAAAAAATGATAAATACAGTACTTATAATAATAGCAATTGTAAATATAAAGCAGATTAGTATTTAAAAATTACCATTATATAGAATGATAATTATCGCAAATTCATCATACATTAAGGTCAATATATGCAAATGAAAATTAATAATCACCATTATGACGTTATTACCAGCCAAGATATTAGCCATATTGAAAGAGCCGTGGATAAAGCAAGCCTTGATATGCCATTGGTCGCTGTTTATTGTGGTTCGCGCTTGGGCGCTAGTGAAATTTATGAACAAGCCGCTCGTGATTTAGGATATGCATTAGCTGAAAATGGTATGGGTCTCGTGTATGGCGGTGCAAGTATTGGTCTGATGGGCGCTGTGGCAGATGGCGTGATTAAAGGAGGCGCACAGACAGTGGGCGTGATTCCTACCTTTATGCTCAAGCATGAAATTGCCCACCAAGAATTAACGCGCCTGCATTTGACTGACACCATGCATACACGTAAGACGGTGATGGCAGAGTATGCCGATGCCTTTATTACATTGCCGGGTGGACTTGGCACGTTAGAAGAAATCATGGAAATCGCCACTTGGCGACAGCTATATCAGCATGAAAAGCCTATGATTATATTGAATATCAATGGCTTTTATGACCGCTTGATTGACCATTTACAATATACCGCTGAGCAAGGATTTATGAAGCAGCAAGATCTTGATCGCTTGGTGGTTTGCAATACGATTGCGGAAGCGATTGAATTATTACAAGTAATTGTTGAGATTGATGATGCGGTTGATACGGTAAAAATGGCGGGTAATTCTTAATAGTATTACTCTGATTTTATCATTTAAAAAAATCATTTTTTAAAAAAAGTGTGATTAAAAAAACCGGCGTAAAGGCAAATAAATTACCTTTACGCCGGTTTTTAGTTTTAAGGGTTAGCATTTTTTATCAAGAATAAGTATTTAAAATATTTAATCATTACAATAACTTCATATTATCCTTCGGCTTTTTTAACATCATTTAATGGCGATTGTTTAATAAAAGAGTCGCAAATACTATTGTTAACCTTTGCCATAGATGTCGGGAAACCGCGCGATTTTGCTAAATTCTGAGCAACTTTATCAACCGTTTTACGATTATTATTCAGCAAATATGCCCACTGGTGAGTATAGCGATCATTATTGGTATAGAGTTCAGCATCGATAATGCCAATCTCCGTTAATTCGTGCACAATTTCATCTGCCGCAATTAAGGTGGAAGACGCTTTGACATTCTCAGCGCGTGCGTAATGCAAGTGCGAATATAAACTGACATCTGCTACTCGTAAGGTATCGTCTTCACCAGGGATTTGCTGACCACCATATAGGGCATTGCCGACGGTACGAGCGCTATGAAATGTCGGTACAAACTCAGCCACATAATCAATCGACTGCTGGCTACGGGCTTGTAGTGGCGCTTCATCCCAACCGTCGTCAATATAATGTACGTATTGAGCTGGCAACTTAGGTTGTGCGCTGTCTTTGGTTGAAGCTACCAAACCGTCATTAAATAACGTAATAAATTTACTCATGCCATGAATTTGAAAGTAGCCATCCGGATACGGGGTCAGCTGCGCCATTCCTTCAGGAGTACCGCGCTGACCGTAAATGATAATCTCCGGTATTTGTCCGCCACTCTCGCCCCAATGAGTGATATAAGAGGACTTAAATTCAACCATCCGCGTGACATCTACACCCACCATATCGTCAATAATACCGGTGCGAAAACCGCAAGCATTAATAAGATAATCCACATCAATAGACTCAGGAGTGGTATTGATAATGGTTGTGGCGTCTTCATCTTGAGATATATTGCGCTGATAATCAATACGCCATTTACTGACATGATGATTCGCATTGGTACAGTCCGTACAATCAACGGCAACCACTTGCTTAACTTCTGTATTTGTTAATACATGGGCATGGTCATATTCAGCCAATGCTAATTGCGCTGAGGCGGCTAAGCGAAAGATATTCCAGCCATATTCTTGTACCACAATTAAGGGAAATTTAACCTTATTTAAATCTAAGTATTTGGCAACTGGAATCATCCACTCATCAACGCAACTTGGCTTGGCGACTTGCTCACGTGTAGACAGCTCAAGCATTTGTTCATGATTGTATAACTGGTAGTAATCTTCAGGCTCGCCCAATACTTTATTATTCACATCCTGCTCGATAAGTGCACGATAAGCATCAGTCAAAATATCAAGGCGTGGTAATAAATCCTTGGGTAGACCAGCATCGCGCGTTGGTACCGCAAATACCGTGGGACGCACGTCAATGGTATGTGGGTATAAACGTAAAATATCGATACATTGCTCGAGCAGTGCCACACAATCTTCATCAGGGATTTCGCGATACAGGTTGCCACCAGCATGTAAATGACACATTGGCGGACCATCAACGAGTGAACTTTGCCTCTCAAATATATAAGTCTCAACACCCAATGCAGCGAGGCGAATGGCAATCGTTGCACCAGCTGTGCCACCACCAAGAATACCAACACGTTTGACAGGAGCATCATGCGCGTTATTATTGGCTTTAGCATGAGTTACCACATCACGTTTTATATCTTGATTTTGAACGTTCATAGGAGAATGGGTCATGGTCGTGGTTATATCCTTGATATCTTCGTCAGCACATACTCAGAGTTTTTATGACTGCTATGATTAAACATTTTATGTAATATTTATAACGGCTTGTTTAGCACAGTTATTTATTCTTATTATCTTTGCATTAATATGCGTGCGATGATTACAGAGTTCAATAGCACATATAAACCGTTTGTGTGACTTTGATTTACGATTGAAGCTTCCTATTTCAATTATAAATTATTATGTAGTTTTTCTTATCTATATAGAGGTTTGCTAAAGCTATTTTACAAAAAATAATTCCAAATATTCGAGTAAATACGTAAGAAGATACGGTAGTTTTGTCAATGAATTACAATGATAAGCTGTAATGTAAGGCACTGATAGAAGAATGACTTCATCATAAAGATATTTAATCATTAAGTAGTGATGGAAAAAGAGAAAATTTATGTTAGAGCTCAGTTACTAAAATCAGTTTCTAAGATTAGATGATAAGTGTTACGTACCCTTTTTTATATTATAAAGATATCCAGATTTCTTATATAGTTTGTAATTTTTACAGGCTTTTGTAAGTTCTTCTAACAACAAAATAGAATGATATCATCACTATGTTATATTCAAAATGCTTAAAAACAGCATGTGTTACTAAGAAATTAATCAATAAATAAAAGATAATTGAGTGATTCGATTAAAGGTGAGTTCGTATGGCAAACTAAGTCTAAATAGTCTAAGCGAACTCAATATTATTATTAATGATAAGGACATTATTATGAAACATATTATTATGTTATCGGCATTAACAGGTGTTTTAGCATTAACAGGCTGCTCGACGCTAAAAAACGTGGTAGGCAACGACACATCAGGTATGCACGAAGTTCATGGTAGCGCCGACAGTGCCGCACCCGTCACCAGTAAAAATGGCGTTTTGGTAGATTCCGTCAATCACATGACTTTATATACTTTTGATAAAGACTCCATGAATAAGTCTGAATGTGGGTCAGTCTGTTTGGTGGCGTGGCCAGCATTTATGGCACCGAGTAATGCCAAAGCCTCTGGTCAAATTGCACCTTTTAAACGTGAAGATGGCAAATATCAATGGGCAATGAATGGTAAACCGTTATATTTCTATGCTAACGATAAGAAAGCTGGTGATAGAAGTGGTGATGGTAAACTTGATGTTTGGCATGTTGTTCCTGCCAGATAATGGCTAAAAAAAGCCAATTACTTGAGCGTTCTTTTATATATTATTGATTAAAAAAGCAGCCATATATGAGCTGCTTTTTTAATACTTTTAATAATCAGAACATATGATTCTTTAGTTTCATTAGGTTTTATTTTGCTTTTTTCTCTACCAATTCACCATCTATTTGGATAGGTACATTGGTGGAAATGCCTTGAGAAAAAGCAGTCATACCGTAAGCAGCACGGTCAATATTGCCGGTGGCACGAAAGCCGATAACAGGCTCTTTCGTCATTGGACTTTTACCAATCTTTTTAAGCGTCACATTTAAGGTAAGCGGCATGGTTTTACCGAGTAAGGTAAAATCACCAGTAACCTTGGCTTGCTGCGGATTATAAAAATCCACTTTAGTAGATTTAAAGGTCATGGTCGGATATTTCGCCACGTTAAAGAACTCATCCTTTCTTAAATGTTCATCACGTGCCGCCCATGCGGTATTAATACTGTTAGTATCAATCACAAAGTTCATTTGAGTCTTATTGGGCGCTTTTATATTATAAGTGAGCGCGCCATCTACTTTATCAAAATGCCCCATAGTGGTAGAAAAGCCTAAATGCTCAACAGAAAAACCGACGCGCGTGTGGGAATTATCAAGTTGCCATTGAGTGGGCATAACAGCGCTTGCCATACTTGAAATAATTAGAGCCGAGCTGAGTAATAAGGCTTTTGGCAGATATGTTGTGTAAGAATTAGTCATAAAAGGGCACCATTAATAAGAAAATAAATAGCTGATGAAAGAAATAATAAGTAGTGTACGCAGAGGCTTAAGTTATACAGTCAGTTATAAAAACTGCACATTGCTCTTATATTATTAAGTAAATCAGACAAATCATGCTTATCTTTTATAACGTATTTATCACCATAAGTCAGTAGCTTTATCATAAGAGTAGGGTTGATAAATAAAAAATTAATGGTTGCTACATTGGCTTTTTTTAATCATGGCTGATGAGAGATTGGCGCTTAGGTAACGCTGACAGCGCTTGCATCAGTGCGTAAAAACCGTTAAAATCGGCGTTTGATTTTCCCGCTGGGGAAAGGCTAAGTGAGCAGAGGTGTGGTGTTGGGTGCTGGAATAAGCCAGTGACACAGCTGCCAGACTAGTAGATGTCCTTGGTGCCTCAGTTACGTATGTGCAGTCTGATAGCCAGTTGGTCATCAAAAGTACTGTATATACATCGGACATAGAGAGTTTATTATGCGTAAAGATATCCATCCTGATTACCATGACGTTTTGTTCCATGACACTAACGCTGACGTGTTTTTCTTAACCCGTTCAACCGTTAAAACCAAAACCACTCGTGAATACGAAGGTACAGAATACCCATACTACCCACTTGATATTTCAAGTGCGTCGCATCCATTCTATACTGGCGAACAACGCAAAACTTCTACTGAAGGTCGTGTTGCTAGCTTTAACAAACGCTTTGGCGCGTTTGGTGGTCGTAACAAGAAAGCTGATACTGATTCTGCTGAATAATTTATACCTATTGTATGAATGCATTTTGCTGAATGAAAAAAAACCGCTGAGTGATCAGCGGTTTTTTTTGCGTTTTAAATGGCATTTTTTATATTATGTCGTTTCAGTGATATGAGATGAGTCGTTAAGTAATGTACCAATCAGCTCGGCAAGCTGCTCTGCCCAATAGCGATAGGTAATGCTACTGGGGTGAAAGCCGTCACTAGCAAACAGTGTTGCCTTATCAAGTGGCGCGCCAGGATGCGCATTAATAGCATTGGCATGGTCTACTGCCATTTGGGTAAAATCTGCTGCCATGTAGTGTACGCCCTTATCCTGGTGACAAATGTACTGAGTACAAACATGCTGCAACACTTGATCAAGTTTGGCGGCTTTTGCACCTATAAAATGACTAAGCGGGGCGGGTAAGGCAGGCATGTTCGTCATCGGTGGTAAGCTACAAAAAATCAGCTGACGCACCCCAAATTTACGCTGAGCAATGGTAATAATATCGGCTAATTGCTGCTGCCATTTAGCTGTTGAAACATTCGTCGTGGTGTCATTCACACCAACGCTTACGACCATCACATCAATAGGCTGGCTCGGTTGGGCAAGTACATACAGCCGCCGCAAAATATCAAAGCTGGTATGCCCAGTGGTGGCTTGTAGGCACCAGTTTAGTGCCTGAAATTGGCTATAAATAGCATGGTGTTGTTGTAGAGCAGGTATCAGACGACCTGATAATGCGTGCTGCTGAGTCTCACTGCCAACTCCGGCAGCAGCTGAGTCGCCAACAATCATAAGGCGTAGTGTTGGCAGGTTTTGACTTGTAACCTTAGTATCTTTGCCAGAATTTAGATTAATATGACCAAATCTATCGCCGATTGGTTCAGGTAGACGCACAGTATCTCGTTTGACTTTGCGACCTTGATATAAATAAACAGGAGCGAGTAGCATATCTTTTGCGGTAGCTGTTAGCTTTGCAGCTTTGGCTTTAGTAGGGATGATTTTAGCAGTAGTGAGTTTATTGGTAACTACCATCCGGCACGCTCCCGAATAATAGTGAGATTGTCGTCAATTAATAATTTGCCATCAACATAGACATCGCGTAATAAGTTGTCTTGTTTACTATTTAAGTCATCTGCTTTAACAGTAGTTACCTTACCGTTATCATCTTTCACCAATGCTAATCGACCTTTTTTAGAACGCTTAGAATGGCTGGTAATGGGGTCTTTATAAATATCTTTCCACGTACCATTAATAGAGATGGCGCTGGCTTTCATCGCCCAGCTCATGGTGTCGCGATTGACTTGTTGTAATAAGCCGCCACCCATACCAAAGGTAATATTTTCCGCGCTAAAACCAGCGTCTAATACTACATCAATAATTTTGCCAAGGCTTTGCGGGCTGATGCCATCACCTTGAATGATACGCACGTAATTGGGCAATACTTTATAGCCTTTACTATTGACAGTCGTGCCAAATTTTACGGCTAAGCGCTCCAGTGCTTCACGCACCACTTTAGTTGGCTCGCCGCTATCAGGTCGAATGACGAGCGTACCACCCATATTTTTAACGTCTTCTTTTAAGCTATCGCCCCAAATATTATCAATGGCATTCCATAAATCATAGCTGTCAGATACTACGGAGAAGGCTTTACCCGCGCCGCCAAATTGCTTAATCATATTGGCGAATGCAGCGGTTTCACCCTCGCGTCCCCATGCCGTCATGGTACTGTGCTCAGCCGCTGGAATCGAAAATGCAGGCATGTCATTCGTCATTTGATACCAACGACTGGCCGCCACTAAGGCTGCCATTGAGTCCGTACCAGCGAAATTGACCAAGTGCGCCAAGCTACCTAGCGCTACCGATTCATGGCTGGACGCGCCACGTGAACCAAAATCATGCAAGCGAAATATTAACGAGTCGGCATTATCAGCCGATTTCTCTAGTGCATCTCGAATAATGCCTTTGCAATAATGCGACACGCTGGCAACGGTGGATGGATACCAAATCGCACGCAGTAGAGCAGTCTCAATATAGCTTGGCAGCCAATAAAACTCTGGATCCGTATTAACCACTTGGCAGACCACATTGGACACGGGAACGATGCCACCCTCAGCGATTGCTTCAATGCGTAATGGTAAAAAACCATTATGCTTATCAACCAAACGCTCCCAACCAGCGCGGTTAAACGTTAAGCCATGCGCCTGAATAATGGTCTCGGCTTCATTGATATCTTGATGGGTAATAGGTGTGCTGAGATATTCTTTAATAAAGGCTTGTAGCCCAAAAAATACCACATCATAGTCACCGCCACGCGCTTCAATATAGCTCGACAGATACTCACTGCCCGCTGGATATTGCACCCAATGCGAGGTTTTATAGCTGTCGCTATTGAGGATTAAATTATTAAGATTGCTGGTATACATCCAAAAACTCCTCCATTTATTTATGGCTTATTGTGACAAAGGTGCGGCTTATTATTTATTCATAGTAATTTTATTAACGGCTAATTATTAACTTATTAATGATGCTTATTGCTACCGCTGATTTGCCGCACTGATTGATATTGCCAAAGTGAATAAATTATAATTTATAGCCCTTCTTATAACCCGACCATTTTGGTAATAATGGCGTAGTGGTCTTCAAACATCATGGTGGCATCAAGCTCGGCGAGTGGCAGCCAAAATGCTTTTGCCGCATCGTCACCACCTTTTACTTTAGGTAGACCATTGGCATCATTTTTTAGCTGAAAATAAAAGGCTTGGGTAATGGTGCGCCCGCGAGCCGAGCGGTATGGGTCGTCAAAAGTATGCTGACTGTGACAAGAGCCACGTAGGATAGGCTCAGGAATGTTGAGGCACGTCTCTTCACGCAGCTCACGAATACAGGCGTCAAATAAAGTCTCTTTGGCATCCAAAAAACCGCCCGGCAATGCCCATAGTCCACGTCCTGGCATACCGCCGCGCTCAACCAATAAGATATGCCCTGATTGTATTACCAACGCATCAACGGTCATAAATATTGGTGGATAGGGCGCGGAATTCCACTTCTTTTTATAGGTATCGATATAACCTGCTTCTTCATGCAGCGTGTCATAGGTGGCTGTTTTTTTGAATGCTTTAAGTACGTGACGGGTCGATTCAGGGGTGCGCTCAGGGATTGGCGATGCGCCCATCAAGTAGCCATCACGAATCGGTGTGGCGGACAGGTTATGATAATTGGGTACAGAAACCGATGCCCAGTTTGGAAATAATGATAAATAATAAGACGAGCTGTCTTTAGAATGTCCAATAAGACCAATATCTGCGCTCAAGTCGCCAGTCACTGATTTAATTGCCGCTTGCACATATTGTAGCCAGCGCGTGTCATTATAGAGCGCATCATCAAGACCCACGCAGTGTATCCGTGCCGCGTCATCTTCTGAATAAGCACCTTTAATCATCTTGGCGCGTTCTGATACAGTAAAAGGATTGCGCAGACTGCGTGGCAGGTTTGCCGAACCAATCAGCATAATGACGTTATCAGCGCGCTTTAGTGCCTCATCAATCACTGCTTTATGTCCACGATGAAACGGTTGGAAACGCCCGATAAAGACTAAATACTGATAATGCTTGATATCTTGTTCCGTATCTTCTGTCATTGCGGCTGATTCTGGGTTAAAGATGGTTTTTGAATTGGGACTTATTGAAGTACTCACGCAATCTCCTTTGTCGTTATTATCGTATTCGTTATTATTTATGAGGGTGAGAATAAGTGGTATTAATTAAATATGAGCTTTAAAAAATATTGGTAGATAGTGGCGGAGTGTGAGGGGTATTGTCAATTGTTAAACGTAACGACTGTTAAACACAAAGACATGGCGAGGCTGCGGTATAGACCTTGCTTAATAGCGGTTTACCCTCTGCTTGATAATCTCTTTGTCTGCCTTAAGATAGAGGTTATACATTTTATCTTATCATCAGAAAAATCAAATCTGTTTATAGATAGAAGATAACTTTAATTCACAGTAGCGCAGTCGGAATTGAGCGCTGAGTGCGTTATAATAGCGAGCATAAATGGACTGTCATCACGTCTACTCCAAATAAATAAGGAACTCTTATGAGTGAGCACAATATGAGTGAAAATAATCCAACCGCCACTGCGCCTACCGATTATGAATCTGCACTAGATGTTGAGCAAACCGATATTAAAAGCAGCATTACTATTACCGAATCAGCTCAAGGTTATTTGGCTGATCTGCTCTCCAAGCAAGATACCGATGGTATCGGCGTGCGTATTTTCGTTGAGCATCCGGGTACGCCGCGTGCCGAATGCTGTATGGCTTATAATCAGCCGGGCGAAGAGGACAGCGCAGATTTGCAATTCAGCTATGAGCATTTTTCTGCCTTTATTGATGCCGCCTCTGTGCCGTATTTAGAAGATGCCGTGATTGATTATAATAAAGACCGTTTTGGTGGTCAGCTGACCTTTCGTGCACCTAACTCAAAAGTGCCAAAAGTGGGTGCTGATGCCAGTGTTGAAGAGCGTATTAACTATGTTTTGCAATCCGAAATTAATCCAGGATTAGCCGCGCATGGTGGTGATGTGCAGTTGCTTGAACTGATTAATGAAGAAGGTATTGGCTTAACGGCGGTATTAAAGTTCGGCGGCGGTTGTCAGGGTTGTTCAGCGGTCGACATGACTTTGCGTCAAGGGGTTGAGGTTCAGCTTAAACAACAAATACCGGAGCTTACGCAAGTCATTGATGAGACGGATCATACGCGTACTGAAAATGCCTACTATAAATAAAGATTAAGGGTGTCCTGAGAAATATTATGTTTCTTACTACTTATGAATATTATTCATTAACAGATTAGGTTTTCGCTATTCTTTTCATAAGAGAGCTGGGTTATGATTAACTCAGCTTTTTTTTATGACTATTGTTTGGGAAATCGCTTTTTTCAAGATGATTTATAGTCAATATTTAATACCAAACATTCGAAACTAAGAAATATAACTAGAAACATAGAAGGAATATATTATGAGTGATGGACAACCAGTCAACCCTAAGACAACCACAAAGCATATAGAGACGTTAGCCATTCATGCCGGATACACAGTAGAGCCGACCACCAAAGCGGTGGCAGTGCCCATTTATCACACCAGTTCATATGCATTTGACGATACGCAGCATGCGGCAGATTTGTTTGATTTGAAAGTCGCGGGTAATATTTATACGCGCATTATGAATCCGACCAATGCGGTACTTGAGGAGCGTGTGGCTGCGATGGAAGGTGGCGTGGGCGGGCTTGCCGTCGCTTCAGGTATGGCGGCGATTACTTATACGGTGCAGACCATTTGTGAGATGGGCGATAATATCGTCACCGTGTCGACGCTCTATGGTGGCACGTATAATTTATTCGCTCATACTTTACCGCGCCAAGGTATTGAGGTGCGCTTCTTTGACCATACTAATCCTGAAGCGATTCGCGATTTAATCGATGATAAGACCAAGATGATTTTTGCCGAAAGTATCGGTAATCCGCTCGGTAATATCGTTGATATCCAAGCGCTCAGTGATATTGCTCATGAATATGGTGTGCCATTAGTCATTGATAATACCGTTGCGACACCTGCCATCTGCCGTCCGTTTGATTTTGGTGCGGATATCGTGGTGCATGCGTTGACCAAATATATGAGTGGTACGGGTACTTCTATTGGTGGTGCAATTATTGACAGCGGTCGTTTTCCTTGGGGTGATTATCCTGAGCGTTTTCCACTGCTAAATACCCCTGATGTCAGCTATCATGGGGTGAACTTTGTACAAGATATTGGCGCTGCGGCATTTATCGCTCGTGCTCGGGTAGCACCATTACGTAATACGGGCGCAGCTCTCAGTCCGTTGAATGCCTTTAGTATTATGCAAGGGATGGAGACACTCAGCCTACGTATGGAGCGTCATGTGCAAAATGCGCAAGCCGTTGCTGAATATCTACGTGACCATGACAAAGTCGCTTGGGTAAAATATGCTGGTTTGCCTGACCACCCTGATTATGAGCTGGCGCAGCGTTATATGAAAGGAACGCCATCGGCGATTTTGACCTTTGGTGTAAAAGGCGGTCGCGAGGCAGGGGCGCACTTTATTGATGCGTTGCAGTTATTCACGCGATTGGTCAATATCGGTGATGCAAAATCACTGGCTTGCCATCCAGCAACCACCACCCATCGTCAGCTAAACGAGCAAGAATTGGCACAAGCTGGGGTTAGCGAAGATATGGTACGTTTGTCGATTGGTATTGAACATATTGATGATATTAAGGCGGATTTGGCGCAAGCATTAGCCGCTGCTTAATTTTATTCAATATTTAAAAGTCAGTCATGAAAAAACCCATATCAGACCGATATGGGTTTTTTATTTATACTAGCTTTTTCATTGCTCGATATCTGAATTACTTAAGCGGTTAAGACTCGGCGCGAAATGTCTTGATAGTCTTGTGGTGCCAAACGTGGACCGAACTGTTGAATCACTTGCGCGGATACTTCGCTGGCAAGTCGACCACATTCTGGCAAGCTATAGTGCTGCGATAGGGCGTATAAGAACGCGCCGGCATAGTTGTCGCCTGCACCATTGGTATCAATCACATCGCTAACGGCGGGCGTAGCAACCTCATGAATAATAATATCGTCATCTTCTTGTACTGGCTTTTGGGCGATAACAGCACCATTTGCGCCATCGGTTACCACCGCAATTTGGCAATGCTCAAGCAGGGCACGTGCTGATGCTTTTAATTGTTTTTTATCCGTGAACAGGCGTGCTTCTTCACTATTGCAAAAAATCACGGCGACTTTATTGCCAAGCATATTAAGTAAGCCGTCTTTAGCAAATTTTACTACCGCTGGATCAGCAAAGCTCACCGCGATTTTGGTACCATGAATGCCAGCTTGTTGGCGCAGCTGGGTCATTGCAGGTTGGATGCTCTCAGACATTGCCAAGTAGCCTTCTAAATACAACCACTCAGCACTCACTAAAGCATCGAAATTTACATTCTCAGCGGTGATATCGCTCGATGTGCCCAGATAGGTTTGCATGGTACGCTCGCCGTCTTCCGTTACTGCCACTACGCAAGAGCCAGTCACACCACCTGTATGGATTGATTTTTCTGAAGTCGCAACGCCAGCATTATGTAGATCTTGCAGATAAAAGGTGCCTTGTTTATCATCGCCTACACGGCACGCATAAAACGGCTTACCGCCCAAGCTTGCAAAGGTAAACATGGTATTGGCCGCTGAGCCACCGCCCGCTTGTTTGGTTGGTTTGATATTTGCCAATTGAAAATAAGCAAGTAGTTGCTGCTGCTCTTCAATCGCTGCCAGCGTCATATTTCCCTTGGTCAGTTCGGTCTCATCTAATGCCGCATCGCTCAACACATATTCGTGGTCAACCAACGCATTACCTATTGCCATTACATCGTACATTGCTTATTTCCCTCAGCTTAATATTAAGAAAAAAAATTAAGAACACAGTTAATCATAGTAAAAACTATCAGCGCTACTTATTAATGAGTTGCTTGTAGCTCAAGTAAGCGCTGATATAACGCATTTTTTTTCACACCAGTCATATCAGCGGCTAAAGCGGCTGCTTTTTTGACGGATAAATCCAACAATAAACGCTGTAATAATGCATCGTGTACGCTGATATCGTCATCATCTTGTGCGGTATGATTGCCAGCAACTACCACTACCATCTCACCACGCTGCTGATTGTCATCGGCTTTCACAAATTCAATCAATTCACCAAGGGTTAATTTCTGTACCGTCTCAAAGGTCTTGGTCAACTCACGGCAAAACGTCACGCTGCGCTCCGCGCCAAATATCGCTGCCATATCTTCTAAACTGGCAATAATGCGATGCGGTGCTTCATAAAATATCAGCGTTTCTGTGCGTGCCTGCAATGCCGTCAGTTGCTTTTGGCGACCATGGCTTTTTGCCGGTAAAAAGCCGATAAAGCTAAATCGGTCAGAGGGTAAGCCAGCAACCGATAACGCGGCAATCGCAGCAGAGACACCAGCAATCGGTGATACGGTGACGCCAGCGGCATGCGCAGCTTGTACCAATTGATACCCTGGATCACTCACTAATGGTGTTCCAGCATCGCTAATCAATGCAACCGAATGCCCTTGCTGAATCATCTCAATAATTTTTGGGGTTTGAATGGCGCTATTGTGCTCATGATATGCCCACAGCTTATTGTGACCTTTTTTATTATCCGTACCTTCAGTCGTACCGCCATCAGTATTTTTATTGGCAATGTTGTTATTATTACTAGAAGAATTATCAGTATTATTATCTTTAGCGGCTTTGGTATCAATGCCAAAATAAGACAGTAATTTGCCCGAGGTGCGTGTGTCTTCACAAGCGATAATAGCCACCTGTTTTAGCGTATCAATCGCGCGCGGCGTCATATCTTGCATATTACCAATAGGTGTGGCAACGATATATAGACAAGCTGGCATCGTAGTGGGGGTAGACATTAAAACCTCTTAGGAATAATAGTTATAAGAGCGCTGGTTGCGAAGCCAATAAACGCGCAAAGGGTATTAGTTTAGCATGTTGTGCTATGATAAATCTGAAATGCCAGTTGCATCAGGCATCATTTTTATTGACAATAAACACAGACGGAACTGCCATAACAAACCCTTAACACCCCTGTAGGTACAATCAGTTACAGTGCTAATATACATAAACCGTTGTCATAACTCATTGTCCATATAATTTAATCAACAAACCTTAACCACATTAGCACAAGAGTCAGTATCCAATGGCAGCAATGATGGTGTTAAATGCGCCAAAACAGCAACAAGGCAGTCAATTTGAACAGTATGCCTGTCAGTTTCTGCAGCAACACGGGCTGACGCTTATCTCTCGTAATTGGCAGCAGCCAAACATTGGCGAGCTCGATTTAGTCATGCTAGAGGTTGGGCAAGCGTGGTCGACGCTGGTGTTTATCGAAGTACGCCAGCGCGTGCGCTCAGGGTTTGGCGATGCTGCTTTAACGGTCACGCCTGCCAAACAACGCAAAATCATTAAAACAGCGCAATACTTTTTACAGCAGCACCCGCACTACGCAAATTATGACTGTCGATTTGACGTAATAGCCTATAATACTAAACGGCCAGATAACGCAAAAGTAGAGTATCAACCCGAATGGTTGCAAGGCGCGTTTATTACTTCTGCATGGTAAATGCTAAAAACAACATGTTTGTAGTCATTTTAACGAGAAGCTGCATCACTTCAACAATATGCCGTTACCAAATACCTAACCGCACAACATAAAATTTGAGTAAAGTAACCGCAATCATTGCCCCGACCTATTTAACACTGTCTTATGAGGTAAATAATGACAAGGATGCATTCATTCCCTTCTTTTTTCACCCCGCGCCGCGCTATGATAGGTGCCATTATCACCGCTTGCCTCATGAGTACCGGTTGTGCCACCAACTATTTGACCAATAGTACTGAGGGCACCTATGGTGTGCCTGCCACCGAGCGTACCATTCCACAGCGCCTGCTTGACCGGAGTATTGAGCATACTGCAAAAGTTAATATTTACGGTCTGCAAGAAGATTTGCAACAAAACAGTCGCATCAGTATTAATAGCTTTTATAGTGAAGTGCTTTTACTGGGTGAAGTACCGTCTGAAGACATCAAAACGCAAATTGAAAAGGTGGTCGGCTCAATGCCTGACGTAAGCCGCGTTTATAATGAGATGAAAGTTAGTGTCTCGAAAGGCTATAGTGCAACGGTTCATGACGGCTATATCACCTCAAAACTGCTGGCAAGAGTCACCGCTAATAATGGTATCAAATCGTCACAGATTAAAATTATTACTAATGATGGAGTCGTCTATGTAATGGGGCGAATGACACCTTCACAGCAAAGTTTACTCATTGATATGGCAAATAATACGGTTGGTATTACCGAATTGGTACTGTTGACCACTTTAATGAACGAACAGGGCACGCCCATCACTGAAGAAGATATCATGTCTGAAACCGGCGCACCTGCGTCATAGTGGCATCATAACGGAAATGGCTAAACGCATAGGTAATAAGGATATTTAATATGACCAGTCACTATATCAGGCAGCATAGTAGCGCGGCTCCTTTGGGTAAAAGTTTCGATAGTAGCAACGACGATAATAGTACTGCAAAATCGCGTGTACTTATCCGTTATAGTATGACTGGTGTATTAGTGGTAGGTGCTGTTTTAATGGCAACCCAGCAAGCACAAGCATCTTCTGTCTTGAGCGTATTAAATAGTGTGACCGTGACCGGCGGTGTTGGCGTCAGTAAAGATATCCTATATGGTGAAGCGCCGCTGCAAGATTTGGATATCTATTACCCTAAGCCGTTAGCGCAAGCCATGCAGCGTCAACAGACTATTGCTGCCAGCTACCCCATGGTAGTGTTTGTGCATGGCGGTTCGTGGGAAAGCGGTACTAAAGAAGATTACGCGTTCGTGGGTAAAAGTTTTGCACAAGCAGGTTATGTCACTGCTGTGATTAATTACCGCAAAGCGCCCGAGCACCTTTATCCTGATTATGTTAAGGACACGGCGCGTGCGATTGCGTGGAGTTATCATAATGCGGAAAGTTTTTATGCCAATCCGCAGCGTTTGGCAGTTGTCGGTCACTCGGCAGGCGCTTTTAATGTCGTTGCTGCAGTTGCCAATGAAGATTTTCTAGTGCCCTATGGATTAAAACCGAATGATATTCGCGCGGTGGTCGGTATTGCCGGTCCTTATAGTTATGACTTTCGTAACTTTAGCAGTGCAAGCGCATTTCCTGCAACTGCCACTCCAGATGAGGTGATGCCAGATAGGCAGATTAAAGGCACACAGCCGCCTTATTTATTACTAACTGCTGAAAAAGATCAGGTCGTTGCGGCGCAAAATACGATTAATATGACCCAAGCGTTAAGAGCGCATGGCGCGACAGTAGGCAATGGCGTGATTAAGGGTGCCAGTCATACTACCAGCATTGGTGCGATGGCGTCTCCACTGCGCTGGGTCAATGATGTGCGAGCGCAAGTGCTACAGTATTTGGCAACAGAACTACAATAAGTGCAGTTAATAAGCTCGAGTAGTAAATCCCGTGCTAAATAGGGTAGTAAATAACCGTATGACAGTACTGCTAGAGTTGCTAACTCTTGTTATAATGGCGTCCTATTCACCCCCATTCTATGGTAAAGACCACTTTTTACTAATAAAACAGGTATTCCTATGAGCATGAACGCTGACGATTTGATTGCATTTTTACAGCCACATTTTCCAGAGGCTTTCATTCAAGCTGCCAATCAAGGCAATAAATTTGATGTGCGCGTGGTTGATGCAAGCTTTGAGGGCAAGCGTTCTGTTCAACGCCAACAGGCTATTTATGCGCTTGTTAATGATAAAATTGCCAGCGGTGATATTCATGCGCTTAATATTCAAGCATTAACCCCAGCTGAATGGGATGTTCAATCAAAAGGCTAAGTAAGTCTTAATTTAAAGGCTTTTAAGGCTAAACTGTTTTATGCGGTTACTTAATAGTTATTTAAGAATTACGTTTAGCCAGTTCCACTTTCATTTTTTATACTTATTATTTTTCACACTTATTGTCAGGTTGTCACTTTTATGGATCAATTTTTAATCACTGGTAGCAGTCGTATTGCAGGGGAAGTTAATATTTCAGGCGCTAAAAATGCCGCGTTGCCGTTATTGGCGGCGATGATATTGGCAGAGACGCCGATGACTTTGCATAATGTACCGTCACTGCAAGATGTGCGCACCTTGATTGAATTGATCGGTGGCATGGGCATAGCAATTCAAAAGCAAGATGATACGGTAACCTGCGATACCAAAAACATCGACAATTTTTATGCGCCGTATGATTTGGTCAAAACCATGCGTGCCTCAATTTTGGTATTGGGTCCATTGCTGGCGCGTTTTGGTGAGGCAGAAGTGTCATTACCGGGCGGTTGTGCAATTGGCTCACGTCCTGTCGATCAACATTTAAAAGCATTTGAAGCGATGGGCGCAACCATTGTTGTTGAAAATGGTTATGTTAAAGCCCAAGCGCCAAAAGGTGGCAAACTGCTTGGCTGTCATTTCTCTTTTGACATGATTACTGTTGGCGGTACTGAAAACGTCATTATGGCAGCGACTCTTGCTAAAGGTACGACCGTATTAGGCAACTGTGCGCTTGAGCCAGAAGTGGTTGACTTGGCAAATATGTTGGTCGCTATGGGTGCAAAAATCAGCGGTATCGGTACGGCTACCATGACCATTGAAGGCGTTGAGCGTTTGCATGGCTGTGAGTATTCTGTCGTACCTGACCGTATCGAAACTGGCTCATATTTAGCGGGCGCATTGATGACACGCGGTGATGTATTAACCAAGAACACCAACGCTTTACTATTGTCTCCTGTGCTTGAGAAGTTCGAAGCGATGGGCGCTATCATCACCACAGGTGACGATTGGATTCGCGCGCAAATGAATGGTCGTCCGCTGCCTGTTGATATTCGTACTCAGCCGCATCCTGGTTTTCCTACGGATATGCAAGCGCAGCTAATGGCGGTTTGTTGTCTTGCCGATGGTACCAGCACTATTATTGAAAATATTTTTGAAAATCGCTATATGCACGTGCCAGAGCTGAATCGCTTGGGTGCCTCTATCCAAGTTGATGGACATACTGCTGTGGTAAAAGGCATTGAGTGCTTTACTGCGGCTCCTGTAATGGCAACAGATTTGCGTGCTTCAATGTCATTGGTGATGGCAGCGGCAGCAGCAGAAGGCGAGAGCTTAATTGATCGCATCTACCATATTGACCGTGGTTATGAACATGTTGAAGACAAACTGCGCGCACTTGGTGTAAATATTAAACGCATTAATACCAATGACTAGTTATTAAAGCCGTCCATTAAAAACCATATCAGCACTAGTAAATAGCAACAGACATCACAGAATCGCAACCGGACAAGATGCCCCTATGACTGAAGACAATAAGAAGACTGCGCAGCTCGAATCCTTGCCAGCCAATACATTATTAAATGAAGTAAATGATGCGTTTACTGGCTTAACGTTAGCCTTGTCAAAAGGGCGGATTTTAGAAGAGACCATGCCATTATTACGTGCCGCAGGGATTGAGTTGTTAGAGGATCCGGAAGCGTCGCGTAAGCTTATCTTTCCAACGTCAAACCCTAATGTACGGGTATTGATTTTGCGTGCCAGCGATGTACCTACCTATGTCGAGCACGGTGCCGCTGACTTTGGAGTAGCTGGCAAAGATGTATTGCTTGAGCATGGTGCTAATCACGTTTATGAATTATTAGATTTGCAAATTGCTCGCTGTAAGCTAATGACCGCTGGCGTTAAGGGCGCACCTTTACCCAATCGCCGTCTGCGCATTGCCACCAAATACGTCAATGTGGCGCGTGCTTATTTTGCCAGTCAAGGTCAGCAAGTTGATGTTATTAAGCTTTATGGTTCGATGGAGCTTGCGCCTTTAGTTGGCTTAGGCGACCTCATTGTCGACGTGGTTGATACCGGTAATACGCTGATTGCCAATGGTCTAGAGCCGCTTGAGCATATCTGTGATGTGTCGTCGCGTTTGATTGTCAATCAGGTCAGTTATAAGCGTAAGTTTGCGTTGCTTGAGCCTATTTTAGACAGTTTTAAGAACAGCATTGCTGCTACTGCTTAATAGCTAACTGATAGTGCTATCCGTGATATAAAAAGTATGTTATATAATATAAAACCAGTTTAGAGCGGCAATAGAAATAGGGCATGCTAAACTGGTTTTATTACGTCTGCTTATTCATTTATGCCTATTATTTTTATTTATATGCTAGTTCTTTTTTAGAAGTTAGCCTGGTTTTTTTGCGATATCATTATTAACTATTTTTATCATGAACCATTAGCATCACTATCATCGTTATTTATTTAGATAAAGCAGGACGCTTTATTGAAGTAGTGGTCTATTCATTACTTATCAATCATTTGTTTTTGGAGCCGTATCTCTCGCTCACTCATAGGATGAAGTCATGCGCCAGTTAAGTAGTCAAGATGCCGATTTTGAACAGCAATTAAGCGATTTATTAGCCTTTGAAACGGTTAATGATGCCCAATTATTAACCACGGTCGATGATATCATCGCACAAGTGCGCCACGGCGGAGACAGCGTGGTACTGGCATTGACACAGCAATTTGATCAGCATCCAGCCACTTCGATGGACGAGTTAGAGCTGACCCAAGAAGCACTTGCTGATGCCTTTGCTAATCTTGATGATGAAGTAAGAGAAGCATTAACCACTGCTGCCACGCGTGTGCAGACCTTCCATGAGCGCCAAGTACAAGAAACCTGGCAATATGAAGATGAGCTTGGTAATCGCTTGGGTCAAAAGGTTACGCCGCTTGACCGAGTGGGTATTTATGTACCGGGTGGGTTAGCATCTTATCCATCATCGGTACTAATGAATGCGATTCCTGCTAAAGTGGCTGGCGTGTCTGAGGTTATTATGGTCGTGCCTGCACCAAAAGGCGTGCTTAACCCTTTGGTCTTGGCAGCGGCGCATTTGGCAAAAGTGGATCGCGTCTTTACGATTGGCGGCGCACAAGCAGTAGCGGCATTGGCGTATGGTACAGATAGTATTCCGCAAGTGGATAAAATCACGGGTCCCGGCAATAAATATGTTGCTGCCGCTAAACGCGCTGTGTTCGGACAAGTGGGCATTGATATGATTGCCGGACCGTCTGAGGTGCTGGTTTATGCGGAAGGGCAGTTCGAGGATCGTGCTGATTGGCTGGCAATGGATTTATTGTCCCAAGCTGAGCACGACCGGATTGCGCAAGCTATTTTTGTGACAACCAGTAGTGAGCAATTAGCAGAAGTCGCAGTAGAGATTGAAAAAGCCTTAGCCGAATTACCAAAAGCAGATATTGCCCGTGATTCATTGCAAAATCGTGGCGCATTAATTTTGGTGAAAGACCGCGCTGAGGGTATGAGTGTGATCAATCGCGTTGCCCCTGAACATTTAGAATTGTCAGTTGATGACCCTGATGCGCTGCTTGCCGACATTCGCCACGCTGGAGCTATTTTTATGGGACGTCATACGCCTGAAGCCATTGGCGATTATTGTGCTGGACCCAATCACGTTTTGCCAACATCAGGTACCGCACGATTCTCATCGCCACTTGGCGTGTATGACTTTCAAAAGAAAACCTCGCTTATTTATTGCAGCAAAAGTGGCTGTCAGCCATTAGCAAGAACCGCAGATATCTTAGCGCAAAATGAAGACTTAGATGCGCACGCGCGCTCAGCACGCTATCGTTATCAATGATAACGGTTAAGTGTTTCAAATTTTTCTTATGTCGTTAATCATTCATATGACTTAGTCAATTAAGCTGAGCAAAATAATATAAGTAGGATAAGGTATGAGCGAGCAGAGTATTGATACCCGATTGTGGTCAGCCAAAGCCTGTAACCTGTCACCGTATGTGCCGGGTGAGCAGCCGCAGCACGATAATTTATGTAAGTTGAACACCAATGAAAATCCATTCCCACCGTCGCCAAAAGTAAGCGAGGCGATTCATGCGGCGTTAGCCCATCAAGCGGATGAGTTGCGCCTTTATCCTGCGCCTGAGTCTGATGATTTACGGCAAGCGTTGGCAGATTTGCATCAGTTAGAGTGCAATCAGGTGTTTGTTGGTAATGGCTCAGATGAAGTATTGGCGTTGGTATTCGCCAGTTTCTTCATGAAGCCGCTACCGCTATTGGCACCGGATATCAGCTATAGCTTTTATCCAGTATATGCGCAGACGTTTGGCGTGAACTTGCTTCCAGTAGCGCTTAAAGAAGATTTTAGTATTGACCCTGCTGACTATCAGCAGCAATGTGGCGGAATTATTATTGCCAACCCAAATGCACCCACAGGATTGCTATTGTCGCTTACTGATATTCGTCAGTTAGCACAGGCGCATCCTGATGCGGTCGTCGTGATTGATGAAGCGTATATAGATTTTGCCCGTGCCGATGAGGCGAGCATAGACAAAGAAGTTTCGGCGGTCAGTTTAATTAATGAATTTGATAATATATTAGTCACCCAAACCTTTTCAAAATCGCGCTCACTAGCGGGGCTGCGCGTTGGCATGGCGTTTGCTAATGCCTCGTTAATTGAAGCATTAACGCGGATGAAAAATAGCTTTAACAGCTATCCGTTGGATAAGTTGGCTCAAGTGGGGGCAACGGCAAGTGTATTAGACCGGCCGTATTTTGAGCATATTTGCCAGCAAGTGATAGATTTGCGTCAGGTATTAACGAGTGAATTAACTGCGCTTGGCTATCAAGTGCTACCATCGCATACGAATTTCATCTTTGCGCGTCCAAAGGATGGCAATGCTAGCACTGTTGCCAGTACTCTACGTGAACAAGGGATTATCGTTCGCCACTTTAAGCAGCCGCGTATCCAAGAATATTTACGCATTACTGTGGGTACAAGCGACCAAAACAAAAGATTGACAGATGCTTTAAAAGCGCTTTAAGTTAATAGATGAAAATTTTCTAACTTATCCTTGCGCCGTTAGTCATTTGACTGCGCAAGGACATTCAGCAAATTACCGACCTTATCAAGACATTCCTGATATTCCTCATTGCAGTCTGATGCAATAGTGATACCGCCGCCTGCCCATAAGCTGACTTGTGTTTCACCACTTTTTAATCTATTGGCTTGTAAAGTACGGATTAACACATTCCATTGACCGCTACCATCAAAATTCATATAGCCCATGGTGCCGCAATATGCGCCTCTCGGTGTGCTTTCTAATTCCGAGATAATCTCAACCGCTCGTTTTTTTGGTGTACCGGTTATAGAACCTGCTGGCAGACTGCCAAATAATACCGCTAATGGATGGGTATTTGGTTTGAGCTCAGCGGTGATAGTACTGACCATATGATGGACGTTGCTAAAGCTTTCAATCGCAAATAATTGCGGTACTTTAACGCTGCCAGTTTTGGCATATTTGCCCAAATCATTGCGCAATAAATCGACAATCATGACATTTTCAGCACGGTCTTTAGCACTGTCTATCAGTTGTTGCTTGAGAAATAAATCTTGTTTCGAATCGGTACTGCGTGGTCTAGTGCCTTTGATAGGCTTCGTGCGGATATGATGTGTGCCAGTTTGATTGTCTTTGATAAAGGTGAAAAACAGTTCAGGTGAGCAGCTTAATAATTCAAAATTTACAGTGTTTGCATGAGTAGGATTTATATGAGAATTTGAATATTGGTTTACGTTCGCATGTTCTGCCTGCGTCAAACCAATATAGCCTGCAAATGGCGCTTGAGTATTGCGATGTAGGGCAGGTAAATAATCAATCAAATTAGTTACTGCATTACCGTTATGTTTAAAGCTGTTCAAGCTACCTTGCCATACTTGGGTTAAATTAATCTGGTAACAGTCACCTTGCACCAAGTAGCGCTGCGTTTTAGCAAATGCACGTTGGTAATCGCTTTTTTGCCATTTGGGTGTTAATACAAGAGGTGCCAAAGAATTTCCAAATTCTTGAAAGTTATTCGTAACTGATAACTCATTGTCTAACGTATTTAAACATTCAACTACAGCTGTAATAGCTAAACTTTGAAGACTGTTCAGCTCAATGCTGGTATCTGTATCAGATACAACATGCAATTCCCAGCATTGCTCATTGCTCATTGCTGTAAGATAAATATCATAATGTCCAAGTATAGCAGTAGGTTGAGCAGCACAGTCAATGTCAGCATGTGGGCTGAGCGCTTTACTGGCAATATCATAACCAATAAAGCCGATCAAACCATGCTGATAGTTTGGTTTATTGTGCTGGTCTTGATCTATATGATTATTATCTAAAGAGTGATGATGCTCACTATAAGCAATAAGCTCCGCTTGCCAATCAGCATAACTCATGTCATGGCTGTTGGATGTTTGCGTATCGCGGCACGTTTTTATCACTTGATAATACGGATTATCATTAAAGCCAGCAGATTCAGTTGTACTCGGATAAGCTGCCCAGCTGATTTTTGGTAATAAGCCAATAACTGCACGCCCATTATTATTTAGCCATGCCAGCTGCCAGTTTGCCTGTTGATTATTGGTTAATAAATGTCGTTGCAAGTGAGGTAATAATTCTGCTGCCGACAGTTGACCAAAACGCCATCTACGGATGGCAGATGGCGTGGATAGAGAAGGATTTTTTTGAGTAAAGTCTGTCATTCGTTAGGCAACAAACTTTTTAATAATTAATGTGGCATTAGTACCGCCAAAGCCAAAGCTATTGCTCATCAAGGTATCAAGATTTACATCGCGCTTTTTAGTGACAATATCAAAACCTTCGGCAGCGGCATCTAATTGCTCAATATTAATACTTGGCGCAATAAAGCCTTCTTGTAACATCAGTAAGCAATAAATCAGCTCTTGCGCGCCAACTGCGCCTAAGCTATGACCAGTCATAGACTTGGTTGAGCTAATCGCAGGTACTTTACTGACATCGTCGCCAAACAATTTTGCAATAGCTTTTAGTTCAGTGATATCACCCAATGGCGTGCTCGTGCCGTGACTATTAATGTAATCAACCGTAGTTAAACCAGCTTGATCTAAGGCTTGTTGCATACAACGAACCGCGCCTTCACCGCTTGGGGCAACCATTTCTGCACCATCAGAGCTGGCACCATAGCCGACAAGCTCTGCCAGGATAGTAGCACCGCGCGCTTGGGCATGTTCTAAGCTTTCAAGAACCACCATTGCACCGCCACCTGCAATCACAAAGCCGTCCCGATCTTTATCATAAGCACGTGATGACTGCTTAGGCGTGTCATTATATTGAGTGCTCATCGCGCCCATGGCATCGAACATACAAGACTGTGTCCAATGTTCAGCTTCACTACCACCGGCTAATATCACATCTGCTTTGCCCAACTGGATTAATTCAGCGGCATGACCAATACAGTGGGTTGACGTAGCGCAAGCTGAAGAAATGGAGTAGGAGACGCCATGAATTTTAAAACCGGTTGCTAGTGCTGCTGACACCGAGCTGCTCATGGTTTTTGGTACTGCCATTGCGCCCACACCGCGTAGACCTTTTTCGCGCATCGCATCTACTCCTGCGACCACGCCTTCTGTTGATGCGCCACCTGAACCGGCTACTACACCAACGCGCGGATTATGGTTAATCACATCAAGCGACAATCCTGCCTGCTCGATTGCTGCTAAAGCGCTAACATACGCATACAGGCTGGCATCACTAAAAAACCGTTTAAGTTTACGATCAATACCAGAAGTATTGAGCGCAGCGTTATCGATGCTACCGCTAACTTGCGATTTAAAACCATGCTCAGCGTAAGACTCGTTAAAGGTAATTCCAGATTGCCCTTCTTTAAGCGCAGTGGTAACCGTGGCTAAATCATTTCCGATACAAGAGACTATTCCTGCTCCAGTGATGACGACTCGACGCATATGTGATTCCTTATAATGACTGTTCAATAATGGCTAATTAATAGTGACTGACTACTAACTAGTCACAATGATGGCTGCTAGTTGCAAACCAACGTATAAATGGCTTTTTAGAATTCCTATTGAGAACAGCATGCTACGCACAGGAATTCAAATACTCGTCTAAAAATATTCGAGCATATTCTCAAATCTATCTTAATTCACTATATGATAACGTATCAGTCATATAAAATCTTTGCCATTACTCTAAATTTGTGACTATTTATACAATAATGACACCATGTAATAAGAAAGGAAGGGATTTTTGAAATAGAGTCAAGATAAAGAATCAATTCTGGTCTAAAATTCGAATATGACACTTACATTCAACAAGTTTTTTGTCACCGAAATTATCGTTATAAATAATTAAAGATACTTTTAGATACAAAATTTGTGTGACCTATAACATTGTCGCCACTGACATCTATAAGCATGGTTGGCTACACTCATGACGGTCTAGAAATGCACACTATTTATTTGTAAGCCAACTCTTGTTTTAGGAATTGGTAGATTGAAGTCAAACATAGCTCAACTCATGATAGTCACATTCTTTAAAATTAATTATAAATAAGACAGTTGATATTGTGAATTAATTAGTATTGTTCCGTATCTTCTCTGCTTTAGCTGAACAATAATCTTATTTTAATTGAGGGCTGTTTTAGCAAAGATGTTTATTCTATCTAACATAATACTCACTAATGGCCATACATCTATTACATTAAGGAAATAATAATGACAAAACGGAACCTCTTAACCCAAAGTATTAGCACCATTGGACATCTCACACGCAACAATTTAGAACGTGTAGGTTCGCTCATTGATTCAGTCAATGCCAAGACCAGCAAACCACGTCAGTACCAAGCGGTCGATTTAGGGGATGACGACTATCAGCAGGACTTATTCCGTGAACAGACTGTTAAAGCGACTCAGCAATTACTGGGTACGCGGTTTTCTACTTACGGTAAATATGCTAAAAAAATCGTACCCAACAGTATGTTTCAGTCTGTACTAGACGGCGCATTTGTGAAAGTCGCCCAGCTTGCAGGTAGTTGGAGTCAGTTAGACTTACCTGCTGAGCATCGTTTTGCTGATATTAGTAACTTAGATGACGAGCAGCGTTATGCGCTTGCCACTGACATTTCCAATCAAAATCGAGCACTAGCAACCTTAGGCGGTATCACAGGGCTTGCTGGATTACCAGGTATGCTTGCTGATACGCTATGGTTATTATTGGTATCTTTGCGTACCGTTTATCAGTTAGCTGCCGTGTACGATCAGCCATTGGCCGGTAAAGACGGGGTTAAGATGGCATATGAGCTACTTGCTAATGCAGATTTGAGTAAGATGCAGGAGAAGCAAGCTTTACTTGCCGGTATTGGCGTTGGTAAAGGCTTATTAGATAGCGCCCAAAGCCGTGGTCTGCATAATGAGCTTAAAAATTTAGGCCTTAAAAACAATAATGTAAATTATTACGCAGAACAAGTTGATAACATCGCCAGTCAAGTGGGGATTGATCTTGACCAAATTAACTTGTCATGGATACGTCGATTATTACCGGTATCAGCGGTTATCGTTGGTATGCGCTATAACAGTCAGCTAATTGATGAAGTGATTGGTGTGGCTCAAGCAACGTTTGCCCCTCAGCCAAAAATGGCGAATCGTGCCATTACTGATGATACGGGAAGCGAAGTAGCGGTACAAAAAATTGTAGAGAAAACTGAAGACAACAATACAGAGAAGAGCAAAAAAGATAAGACCGATACCAGTAACGCTAAGGATTCTACTGCCGAAAAGCAATCAGCGAAGAAAGGCAATAAAGTATCTGCTGATAAGAAACCTGCTGATGAGGCGGTAAAGTCTGATGATGCTGAAATTACTGACGCTAAGAACAAAAAAAAAGCTAGCGCTACTGACTCTAAAGATAATCATACTACTAAAGATAATGATTCTAAAAAAACAAGTGATAAGTCAGAGTCTGAACAGAAAACTGAAGTTAAGAAATAGGCTAGGGCGATAAAGAGGCTGTGTTGTTATCAGCCCCTTTATCCTCATTTATTTATTAAAGTCTGTTGCAAGGTACAATATGGCCTTGATACATAAGCGAATAACACTATCTAATAGCCGTCAACTTACTATATCAAAGCACATTTGAGAATATTTGTAAAGTAGGTAACGTTATAAGTGGTTGAAATAGCAGCAACATATCTTTATAATACATTGTCCTAAAAATGGGTTCCTCAAAACCTGACGGATAACGTCAGATCATTGGTGGATTGACCCATTTTTTTGTTTTATACCAAACGGGAGAAGGATGCCTTATGGCAACAACTAACCAATTGATTCGTAAGGGTCGCAAAACCATCAAGGAAAAGTCAAAAGTTCCTGCGTTGCAAGCGTGCCCACAACGTCGCGGTGTATGTACTCGTGTATATACTACTACCCCTAAAAAACCTAACTCAGCCATGCGTAAAGTATGTCGTGTACGTTTGACTTCAGGCTATGAAGTATCAAGCTACATTGGCGGCGAAGGTCATAACCTACAAGAGCACAGTGTTGTTCTAATCCGTGGTGGTCGTGTAAAAGATCTACCAGGTGTACGTTATCACACCGTTCGTGGCGCACTTGACTGTGCAGGCGTAAAAGACCGTAAGCAAGGTCGTTCTAAATATGGTGCGAAGAAACCTAAAGCATAATATTAGCAATAATATTAATTTAGTATTGATTCGTACGCCCCATTAACTGTGCATGGGTTCGATGTTAAAGCTTTGACACTCTTATTCATAAGTGTGCCGCTATAACATACCACCATGCAGTAAGGCTGACTGACAACTTGCTCCTACGCCCACAATATCACGGTATTTATATATCTGTATTGGCTGGTGTGAGATTGTGAATGTCAGACACTCCTGAAGATAAGGATTATTATTATGCCAAGACGTCGCATTGTTGCTACCCGTGAGATCTTACCGGATCCTAAGTTTGGTAGCCAAACCATCGCTAAATTCATCAATCACGTGATGAGCCATGGTAAAAAATCTACTGCTGAGCGTATCGTTTATGGTGCACTGGAAACAGTTGCTCAAAAGCGTAACATCGAAGATCCAGTATCTTTCTTTGAAGACGTATTAGAAAACGTTCGCCCAATGGTTGAAGTAAAAGCTCGCCGTGTTGGTGGTGCAACCTACCAAGTACCAATGGAAGTACGCCCCTCCCGTCGTACCGCATTGGCTATGCGTTGGTTGGCTGAAGCTGCTGCTAAGCGTTCTGAAAAATCTATGGCTCTACGTCTTGCTGGCGAATTGTCTGATGCCTCAGAAGGTAAAGGCAATGCTATGAAGAAGCGTGACGAAGTTCACCGTATGGCAGATGCAAATAAAGCATTCTCTCATTACCGCTTCTAAGCTTGCTTAACGCTTTATGTGCTGATAAATCAGACGCAATAATTTGCGGTACTGGTTTATCAGCGCAAATCGTTAATATATACCACTATTTTTTTCTACTGATAACCGCCACCACTTATCTAGCTGTTATAAAACTTATGTACTATGTACTACATTTTAAATAGCGACGCTGGCGGATATCTATCATAAAATTGTTCTGAAAAAAAGTGTCCCCGATTTATTGCTACTATATTCTTGACAGCCACTTTTTTTAAACCGTATTAGGTTTATTAATAAGGCCACCACAAAAGCGTAAGCTTTTATAAAGAATGTAAGGTTAAGGTGGAGACACACCATACATTTATACATACATGACTTCCCTTAGGAAAACACTATGGCTCGTACAACTCCCCTAAAGCGCTATCGCAATATTGGTATCTCAGCGCACATTGATGCTGGTAAGACGACCACTACTGAACGTGTTTTGTTCTATACCGGTGTCAGTCACAAACTTGGTGAAACGCATGATGGTGCGGCTACCATGGACTGGATGGAGCAAGAACAAGAGCGCGGTATTACTATCACTTCAGCGGCGACGACTTGTTTTTGGTCAGGTATGGCTAAGCAGTTCCCTGAACATCGTATTAATATCATTGACACCCCAGGTCACGTTGACTTCACGATTGAAGTTGAACGTTCCATGCGTGTTCTTGATGGCGCATGCATGGTTTACTGTGCAGTAGGCGGCGTACAGCCACAGTCTGAAACCGTATGGCGTCAGGCAAACAAATATAAAGTACCACGTCTTGCTTTCATTAACAAAATGGACCGCGTTGGTGCCGACTTTTTCCGTGTTGTTGAACAAATCAAGACACGTCTAGGTGGTAAGCCAGTACCTTTAGTAATTCCAATTGGTAAAGAAGACAACTTTGAAGGCGTTGTTGATCTTGTTACTATGAAAGCCATTTATTGGGATGAAGCGTCTCAAGGCATGGAATATGAAGAACGTGAAATCCCAGCTGAATTACAAGAACAAGCGGAAGAGTATCGCGAATATCTTGTAGAAAACGCTGCTGAAGCAACTGAAGAGTTGATGGAAGAATACTTAGAAAACGGTGAATTGACTGTAGACCAGATTCATAGTGCTATTCGTCAATTGACCATCAATAACGAAATCATTCCATTACTTTGTGGTACAGCCTTTAAAAACAAAGGCGTTCAAAAAATGTTGGATGCGGTTATTCAGTACCTTCCAGCACCAATGGACGTACCTGCTATTAAAGGTGTTCTTGACGACAAAGACGAAACTGAAGGCTTCCGTGAAGCATCAGATGACGCACCTTTTGCAGCTCTAGCATTCAAAATCATGAATGACAAGTTCGTAGGTAACTTAACCTTCGTCCGTGTATATTCAGGTGTAATGAAGCAAGGCGGCAGCGTTTATAATCCAGTTAAAATGAAACGTGAGCGTGTTGGCCGTATCGTACAGATGATGGCGAATGCTCAAGAAGAATTGTCTGAAATTCGTTCAGGTGACATCGCTGCTTTAGTTGGCATGAAAGATGTGACCACTGGTGATACGCTATGTGATGAAAATAACGTTATCACCCTTGAGCGTATGGAGTTCCCAGATCCAGTTATCAGCCTAGCAGTTGAACCTAAGACCAAAGCTGACCAAGAAAGAATGTCAATTGCTCTAGGTCGTTTGGCGAAAGAAGATCCATCGTTCCGTGTACACACTGACGAAGAATCTGGTCAGACTATCATCAGTGGTATGGGTGAGCTACATTTAGAAATTCTTGTTGACCGTATGAAGCGCGAATTCAACGTTGAAGCCAACATTGGTGCGCCGCAGGTTGCTTATCGTGAAACGATTCGTGACACTGTTGAACAAGAAGGCAAATTCGTACGTCAAACCGGTGGTCGTGGTAAATTTGGTCACGTTTGGTTACGTCTTGAGCCTATGGATCCAGCAGGCGAAGTTCTGTACGAGTTTAAAGAAGAAGTTGTTGGTGGTACCGTACCAAAAGAATTCCACGGTGCCGTTGATAAAGGTATTCAAGAGCGCATGAAAAATGGCGTACTTGCTGGTTATCCAATCGTTGGTGTTAAAGCGACCTTGTATGACGGCTCTTACCATGATGTTGACTCGGATGAGTTATCATTTAAAATGGCAGGTTCTATTGCTTTCCGTAAAGGCTTCATGGCTGCTAACCCAACGCTACTTGAGCCAGTAATGAAAGTAGAAGTTGAAACACCTGAAGACTACATGGGCGATATCATGGGCGATCTTAACCGTCGTCGTGGTTTGGTTCAAGGTATGGAAGACTTACCTGGTGGTACTAAGCAAATCCGTGCCGAAGTACCATTAGCGGAAATGTTTGGCTATGCCACACAAATGCGTTCAATGTCGCAGGGTCGTGCAACCTATTCAATGGAATTCCAAAAGTACGCTGAAATTCCAAAATCAGTTGCCGCTGACATCATCGCTAAGTTCAACTCTAAAGATGGCGACGAATAAAGAATAGCTGATTAATTATGACAATATAGAGTACATCTTTCTATTGTCATCTGAAAAATACTGCAATAATTGTTAAAAGACTTGTTATTGTTAGTTATTTTCTTATAATATCTGCACACTGCATGTGCAATTTTTTCACAACTATCTAAATGTAGACAGTATTAGCCTATTTATTATTAGGTACTGTCTCCA